>NZ_CP174305.1:0-880000 GCF_052467235.1 Microbulbifer mixtoriginis (SeqCode)
GCCTGCATAAAGCGCCCCAGGCGCGGGTCGTAAATCCGCCCATTCATATGGATCAGGCCCACCTCATCCAGCATTTCGTGGCCGGTGTAACCACGGGTGGTGCGGCTGTGATCGAAGTTGGACAGCGCACTGAGAGAGAGCGCATTCCAGTTGGCCGTATTTCTGCGCTGACCCCAGGCGTCAAAGGACATTTCCTGCTTGACATTACCGGCTTTGTCGGTAATCAGGTCCATAGAGCCCAGGTGGTCCTTATACAGGAACAGTTTGTCGGTGGACTGTACGGCATAGGCCAGGTCGGTCTTGACCGTATATACGGCGGTGCCCAGTTGACGCTTCCATTCGATTTCGTTGGGGGCGCTGGATTTCTGGATACGCTCGATGCCGCCGATATACCAGGTTTCCGTGACTTCGCCATTGCTACTGTTGGTGTCCTTGCGGTAATAGCGGCTGTGGCTGGGCCCGTAAAGGAATTCAGTCGTGTGATTACCTTTCTTGATCCAGGAGGCTTTGTCGAAGGTGGTATAGCGAATAGTGCGGCCACCGTTAAAGCCATCCGAGGTCATATTGCCATTGGCGTCGTAGTTGTAGCGCACGCCGCCGGCAGTGGTCACTGCGTGGGGACCGGCTCCATTCTCGCCGTACACATAGGATCCAACCCCGGCTTTATAGGTGATATTGCCGATGGCGTTATAGCGCACATCCTGGTTGGCACTACTGAGACTACTGCAGTTGTAGTTGCTGCTGCCGATATGGGTTTTGATCAGGCGATTGAGGCTGTCGTAACAGAAACTCTCGCGCAGATTCTTGCTACCACTTTGGTTGTGGCGGCTACTGAGGTTGCCGAGGGTATCCCATTGGTAGGTAATATTCTGGATACCAAAGGTGCCCAGTACGCTGGAGGTCTGGTTGAGCAGGCGACCAGTACTCCCTTCGTAGCTGTAACTGGTGGTGGCGCCGTTCCCCAATAGTTGCTCTTTCAGCTGGCCGCGGGCGGTCTGGGCTTTGACTTCCTGGATCAGGTCTCCAGTCGCAAGATCGACCACTTTGTACAGGTAGCCATTGCCATTGTAGTAGTTGCGCACACCTGATTGCCCGGTGCTTAGCAGACTGTCGAGGGCGTCGTAACTGCGCTCTACCCGGCCGTAATCATCAAATAGCGTGGTGGTGACGTAGGCGGGCTGAGGGCCGGCCCCATCGAAGTCTACCGCTTGGGCATGGTTGCGACCCAGCTGGTCGTACTGGTACACGGCTTGGTAGCCGGTGACGCTGTCGCTGATCATTTCCAGCTGGCCGAGGCCATTTTGGGCGGTATCGTAGAGCCAGGTTACGTTGCTGGTGAGACTGCTGCCTCCGGCTTTTTCCATACGCGTCAGCTTGCGACCCAGCTTGTCGTAGGTGAAGGCGACGGTGTGACCATTGGCATTGGTCTGCTTTTTCAGCTCGCCATAGCCCGTGTATTCATAGCTCCAGGCGCCCTTATCGGGGTCATCCATATTTTTCTTACGACCCAGATGGTCGTAGTTGATGGTGACGACGATGGGGTAGCTGAGGCCGTCGCCTTCATCAATATGGCTGCCGGAGGCATTGGTCTTGCCCCAGGATTTCGCTTTGTGCAGGTTGCCCTGGCTATCATACTCGTAGGTGAGGCGACCATTCATTGCGTCGATCACTTCCACCAACTCACCGGCGACATTTTTGACTTCGGTCTTAGGCTGCCCCTTGTCGTTGGTGGTGATGGTCTTCAGACCGGCGTAAGTGATCGTTGCGTCCGAGTTGTCGGGGGCGATGACCCGGATAGGACGGCCGAGCAGATCGTACTGGGTCTCGGTCCACATACGAGTGTCCCCAGAGAAATAGGGCTCGCTGACAAATTTCACCCGGCCGAGGTTATCGTACTCTTTATCTGCATAGACTTTATTGTGCAGCCCTTGGGTTTCGGTGCGCATGGAACGGCCGAGGGCATCGAAGTATTCCCTGCCCCAGCTGCCGGTACTGCTGCTGGTGGTCACTCTGTACTTGGCGCCACTAGGACAGCCACTGGTACAGCGTTCATATAGAGTCTTCTTATCCGCACCGGCGTTGTTCCAGCTGTAGCCTTCACGGCCAAAGGCGTCGTAGGAGGCATAGCTGATCAGACCATTCAGGCCCTCCACTATCAGGGGGGAACCAAAGTGGTTACGGGAGACGACCTTCTCAGTCAGGTGCCCTAGGGCGTTATAGCTCTCGGAGACATAGCGACCGGAGGGGTCGTACACCGTTCTGGCGCTGCGGCTTGTCTCGCCAGCGGCAGAGAGTGTTTTCTTGCTGACATTGCCGAAGCCGTCGTACTCGTAGCTGGTGACCTGCTTAAATTCCGACTTATTCGGTTCGATGATCTCGGTTTTCAGCAGCCCTTTGTGGGCTCCAGAGGTGTAGTAGGTAAAGGCCGATTCACGCACATGGCTGGGCATCCCTGGGCGGGTGCTAGTAACCTTGGTATGGCTCAGGCGGCCCTTCTCTTTTTCCCAGGTAGTACTGCCATACACATTCTCGGTTTTTTTGACGAACTGCTGGCCGGATGCTCCATCCTTTGTCACCACGTTAATAGTGAGAGCGTTACCGTAGCCATCATAGCTGTTAGTGGTACTAACCGTTTGCAGCAGCTCTCCAGCACTATTGCCGTTATCTTTTAAGTCATAGGTTTCTTCGACCGCATTGTAGATATAGGGTTTGTACGGCCTAGAAGGTGTGCCACTGCCACCCCACCCCTGCAGGCGCCAGTTGTTGGATGCCCTATTCAGAAGTGCCCCCTTGGAAGTACGGGTTTCTGTGTAAAGCGGCATACCGATAAAGGGGAAGTCCTGGCGATAGGTGGTTTCTGTCACCACCCCAGTCTGGTTATCGGTGGTGCTCACCTTTTGGAAACCTAACATACCGCGGCCGGCGGCCTGTAACTTCATCTGGTGATAGTGGTAGGACACCGAGCTGGTGGCAGATCGATTGACCGCTCCCGGGTTGACACCCGCAGCCGGCGCGGAACTCTCCACCTTGGAAACCAGGAACATGGGGGAGAGGATATCTAATACTGGCTTGTCTTTGCCTAATGTGTGGCTTCCTGAAGGCAAAACCCAGCTGCCATTGAGGGCACTGTAAAGAGAGGCTGGATTGCCTACCGTCACTGGGTAGCAGATCGTCTCGCGGTTAACATTCACAGAGGATCGCGCATCCAGGCGCTCTAAATCCTCGATATGAGTTACACATTTCTGCGTGGTGCTGGTGGACATTTCAAGACGGGAGTAAACACCGTCATTCACCATATTCTCAAAGGTGACTTCCGTTATATTGCCAATGCCATTATCAATGCGATGAATAACATTGTGAGGTTTATTTCTTTCCTCTGGATAATTGTCATTGGCAATATAGGTATACACCTTACCGCTGGACTGATCATACTTATGATAATCAACCTGACCGTCACCATTGGTATCGGCAAACCAGGGGAAGTCCTTTTTATCCTTGCCGATGTACTTCCAATTTATGGCGTTGCTGACAAAAGTGCCACTATTCTGATCGAAATAACGCACCTTGATATAGCCAGTATTAAAGTCCGGCCATACCAGATCTGGATAACCATCGTTATTTAGGTCGGCAAAATTTGCTTTTTCACCGCCTGCAAAAAAACCAAGGCTGGTAAAGCCGTTACCGGTACTTAGCTTGATGACCAGACTATCAGTGCCGGTAACATAAGCAACATCAGTAAGCCCATCACTATTGATATCTACTGCAATCGGCGTTTTCGAATCGTTACTTGAGGATAACAGCTCCAGAGAGTTAAAAGATTCTGTCTGCTTATCAAATACAGCTACTCGATAGCCATCGAAATAGGTGCCCAAAAAGCGCCATTGTTGATTTACTCCACAGCTGTCTGGGCCGCCTAGCAATTGCCTTGGCAAGAATGGCTCGTGCCTGGGGGGATCATTGCCACCGCCAGTACCGGTCGTGACACAACCATACCTCTGTGAGTAGGTTGCCACCAGCAGGTCAATAGAACCATCGCCATTGAAGTCGCCGAGAGTATCCGGGACTCGCTTATCCGGATCGCCAATAGTAGCTCCGCTCACATTAAGCGGATAGGTTTTTTCTGTACTGCTAAATTTATAGTAGTGATCAGAAGATACCGAGGCACCATACGGCTGCAGTAGGCGCACCTTGACTTTGCCATCGGTGGCAGCGGAAATATAATCCGCAAGCCCATCACCGTTAAAGTCGGCAAAGATCGCATCTTTATCACCCAGCCCAGTGCTAATCCCTTCTGAGTCTAATCGCCAAGCGCCATTAATATAACGACTGGGAAATATATGCCATTTTCCACCAGTATAGTTATAGGCTCCACGTTCATTAAAAATCGCTAAATCCTGACGACCATCAGCATTATAATCGAGAACCCGGATCGCAAAGTCCTTACCGACATTAGTGCCGGTAAAGTAAATACCATGATTGTTTTTGTGGTTAAATCGAGTGCCCGCAAATTTTTGCAGGGTGAATTTTACACCATTAGAAATAGCGTATTTAACCCGTGTATCGGTGTCATCCCCGTCCGCATCCCCTTCAATCCAAACGATATCTTGTTTGCCGTCACCATTAATATCGGCATATTTATAGTCAACCAGGAATCGCGAAGAGGCCGGAGAAAAATCAATGGTTTCATGGCCACTACCATTGTGCTTCAAAGAAACTTGCAGCCATTCGAAATTTATTGCAGGAAGACAGCTGGAACCAACACATTCTTGCAAGGTGGACAGAAGTGAAGTTCTGTCCATATACTTTTGACCCGAGCCGAAAGGCAGGACAGGTTGGTATCCGAGAGTATACTCGCGGATTACAGAGCCATTGGATTTGGAAACAACTTTTTGTAAACGCTTCGTTGTCTTAAATTCGTAGCCGGCCGTATAACTTTTCAAGTAATCAGGACGACCATCATATTTAAATTCAATTTCAGCATCGTAACCGCCAGAACCATAGGCAAAGCGAATTTCCTGGATACGGTGGCCTGAACTCGCATCCCCTTCATAGTGGAACTCGATAGGGTTACCGACACTATCTTCAAAACGTCCCAGAGCCCAAACTAATGTATGACCGCCGGCTAGTAATTTTGCATCGCCTCTATTGCCATAATAACTTACCGAACCATCCTTGCGCTCAACCTTAAAATAATCTGGTTTACCAAGGCTACCACCAATGGAAACAACCTTGGCAAAGGAATCCATCTCAGTCTTATAAGTAGCGCCAACCGCCCCATACTGTGAGCCACTTGTTTTTAATAGTCGCTGTCCATCCAAGCAAAACCGGTCAGACTCTGTCCATTTAATCGGGGCCATACTTCCATCAATAGACAGGGTCTGACGACAGCGAGATATTCCTGATAAACCACCAATGGACCAGCCCTTACCTAAAAGACCATTGCCACCATTACTTGTATAATTGAGAGATATTTCCGGGGCAACGCCGGCGGTACCAGTTGCCACAGCAAGTGGTACTGAGTAGGTCACTGCACCAGACTCATTAACCCGGAACTGCCCTCCTGTCACACCAGCCATATTGGGGCTGCCGGTTACTACGGGGGCACCATAACTATCAAACTTACCAGAGCTATTTGCTAGTAAAGAAGCGTCAATAGCACCCTCAACTAAAATATCATCACGTCCATCGCCATCAATATCTTCAATCGTGACATAGTTCGGGTTGGCACTAGATAGGATGACAGCCACTTCTGAAGTGTTGCTTCCAATGGGAAAAGACTGGGCCAGGCTAGGAAGACCATTGCCATTCGCATGCAAAATTAGCGGCGTAGATGAGAGCACCAAAAGGTCAGATGCACCATCACCATTAAAATCGCCGGTTAGGGAAATTTTTCCATCCAGTAATTCTAAAGCGTTAACTGCAGAATCACTCAATGTGGTAGCAACTGGAGAGGTGTAATTATGCCCCCCTCCAATAAGTGCTCCATACATCACAAAACTTGGAAGTTCAGGCATTGCTACCGGGGTAATCACTTCACCATGCAGCATAATAATGGGACGGTGGTACTCAAAATAAAGATCATTAAAACCATCTTTATTAATGTCACCACTATAGATTTTATACCCCTTATCCATGACGCCAGTAGAGGCAACTGTAACTACAGGAAATACCCCACCAATAATCAAACACAGAAAAGCAAGAATGAGACGCATAGAGAAAGATCCCAGGAAAGGCAAGCCCCAAATTAATTTTTATCAACTTATTTATTAACTCCCTATAAGGGAGGAATTTCGGCAATCTACATATATATCAAAAAATTATCAAGCCAAAAAAAAATGATAAAAAAAAGAATAACTTCAGGAAAAGTCACAATAGACACCCTCAATCCATCACCAGAACTGAAGCTACTTATGGGCTTATGGGCAAATTAGAGACTCACTCTTAATATCCTTAAATATACTTATAGGAGACAAGCAACAGATTATTAACCTTTCAGGCTCAGTGACCATAAAATGACCAAACCATACATAAAGTGGTGACAGAAAAGGCACCCTCCGCCCCTTAATTAAAGATGGGATTGCAGATCTCGAGATGGCTTTGCGGCCTTAAACCAATCTGGAGATGGCCTATTGAGTATAATTATTATGAAGAGCTATTTTCTATGAACACAAGCAGATCATTACAGATGATCGTGCAGGCTAACTATCAAGAAGAATTGGACAAATTCATAGGCAGGTAGGAGCCATGTAAGCGCAGAAAAGCTAAAGCATGAAAATCATACCCTATAAGCAAGCAGGTAAGCTATTAAGTATACTTAAATCTCCGCACTCACCTCCACCTTGATCCCCACCGGATCAAAAAATACCAACTGCCTTAGTCTACGGCCTGGTACATCCCTCTGCTCGCTGGCAACACCCAACGAATCCAACTGTTGTTTTATCGGCTGAAGATCCTCGGTAAGGAAAGCCATATGGTCCAAATAGGGCTTTGTAGCCTGTTGTTCAGAGACTTCTCCCTCCATGAGATGGACAATCGGTTTGCCATTACCGTAGAGCCAGAATCCGTTGTTTTTAAGGTTTGGTCGCTCTCCCTCTGTGAGGCCAAGGACTTTTGTATAGAAGTCCCGCACCTGCAGCAGCTGACTCCAAGGTGCAGTGATATTGAAATGGTCCAATTGCATAACGCTTCCCTGTGCTATTTCCTTTATAAGATATAGGCAAAAAATAAACCGTTTACGAGCCAATCACGATCTATTCACAGCATGTCTTAAGAGCCGGGCTTCCTTGCCTCCCCAGTTAAATCTGACTCAATATTGTGATTTAAGCCCGGTAAAATATGTTTGCCGGGCCCAGGTATTAACTACACGACGCCGTTGCGGCGCAGTTGGTCAATTTGCTGCTCATCTTTTCCCAGTAACTCGCGCAGCACTTCTTCGGTGTGCTCACCCAATACCGGTGGAGCCTGCTGGTAATCGAGGGCAGATACGGAAAAGAGTACCGGGTTGCGAACAGTTTTTACTTTGCCGGCTTGCGGGTGATCCTGCTCCACCACCATACCTCGCGCTTGCACCTGTGGATCGGCAAAGACCTCTTCGAGAGTATTGATCGGTCCGCAAGGCACATGGGCTTCGCTGAGTTTTTCCAACCACCAGGCAGAGTTCTGCTTGCGGGTGGCACTCTCAATTTGAGGGATCAGCTCATCGCGGGCTATTACCCGTGAGGAATTACTGACATAAGCGGGATTTTCTGCAAGCTGTTCTATACCCGCGATCTTACAAAAACGCTTGAACTGGTCGTCGTTGCCAACCGCCAACATAAAATAGCCGTCTTGCGAGGGCACAGCCTGGTAAGGCACGATATTGGGGTGGCCTGTGCCCTGGCGCTCGGGACTTTTACCCGAGGTGAGGTAGTTCTGGGCCTGATTAGCAAGCCAGGACACTTGGGTATCCAGCAGGGCCAGATCGATATGCTGCCCCACTCCCGTCTGCTGGCGGTGTACTACAGCGGCGAGCACCGAGGAAACCGCATACATGCCCGTCATCAGGTCGGCAACGGCCACCCCCACTTTTTGCGGCCCGGCACCTGGCTGCCCTTCGGGCACACCAGTGATACTCATCAATCCGCCCATCCCCTGAATCATGGCATCGTAGCCGGCGCGGTTTTTATAGGGGCCGGTTTGACCGAAGCCGGTAATGGAACAATAAATCACTCCAGGATTAATAGCCTTGATAGCTTCATAATCCAGGCCGTATTTTTTTAGGCCACCTACCTTGTAGTTCTCCAGAAGAATATCGCAGCGGGCAGCCAGTTGTTTAATCAAGTCCTGGCCGGCTTCCGAGGTGATATCTACAGTGACCGATTTCTTGCCGCGGTTGGCGCTCAGGTAATACGCAGCATCGGCGGTGTCATTGCCCTCGGCGTCTTTGAGGTAGGGAGGGCCCCAGTGACGAGTGTCATCACCGCGCTCAGGGCGCTCCACCTTAATCACTTCGGCGCCAAAATCGGCGAAAACCTGTCCGGCCCAGGGGCCTGCAAGAATACGACTGAGATCGAGTACTTTGAGATGCGCGAGCGGTCCTGCCATAACTTCCTCGTTTCACTAATACGGGGTGCATCCCCGAAAATTTTTGCGGCAGACTAACAGATATTTCCGATATGCGCCCAGCTTGGAAGACTATTGAATTGGCCTTACACTGCGGGAGCAATAAAAATAAGGAGGCATAGCATGGCTGCTATAGAAGCCCAAAAATTCGAATCTTTCCGCGACTTTTACCCATTCTACCTGCAAGAGCACAGCAATCTAACCTGCCGACGATTGCACTTTATTGGTACCAGCCTCGTATTTGCCACCGTGATCGCAGCGATCAGCACAGGCAATATGCTGTGGTTTGCCGCTACACCGTTGGCTGGTTATGGTTTTGCCTGGATTGGGCATTTCTTTTTTGAACACAATCGCCCTGCCACTTTTAAGTACCCCTTTTATAGTTTTATGGGGGACTTTGTGATGTTTAAGGATATGCTGTTGGGGCGTATTGAACGCTGAACTCGCCTACTTTTTGTGGGCCGACAGGCCGTATTTACGCAGCTTGTTGGCCACAGCGGTATGGGAAATGCCCAACTCCTTGGCTAGCTCTCTAGTAGAGGAGCGCCCCACCAACAATTCACTGAGTAATGATCGCTCCAGCTGCTCCATCATCTCTTTGTAGCTGAGCCCCCTGCCCCATTCCCGCCAGGGTAAACTCGCCGGCACGGTTAAGTCCGGAAGGTCCTCAATATCTATTGTGCTGGCGCCACGACGTTTACAGCTGCCCAGGGCAGCTGCCAGGTAGTCACGTAAACCATTGAAGTTTTGCGGCCAGTCATGACGGCGAATCAGTTCGAGCACCTCCAACGCCAAAACAGGCGCCTCCTGATCGGGGAACTCCTGTCGCAAAAGTGTTTCAGCAAATCGTGGTAGCCCCGGTCGCATATTGCGCAAAGGAGGCAAGACCAAGGAGAGCGCACTAAAGTGCTGAGCTAGAGCCGGCACCAATGACCGAGGCTCGGAACAAGTGGCCACTAAGCGTATTGAAAGTGGCAGGCCGCGCAAACGGCGGGCGATTGTCAGCTGGGCCTCGCCATCCAGCTGATGAAGATCCTCCAAAATTAAGGTTCCAGTTGAGCGCAGATGCCTGGGGATTTCCATTTTCCCATTCTGGGGCACAATACGGTGGCAATCTGCACGGGCAGCAGCGGGTGATAAATAATGCACCGCACAGGCAAAAGTAGTTTTACCGGTCCCCGCCTCGCCACAAACCAGCAAAGGAGAATTCAATTCAGAGAGGTCCTGCAGTTGCAGGCAAGTCTCCCGGCGTAAATCAAAATCCCACAGCGCCACAGGGCGTGGAAGTCCTGCAGCAAACTCACTTTTCTCCGCAGGTTGCATACGCAACACGGCACCGGCCAAAGAGTCCACATCACCAGTGTTATCTAAGGCTATCGGTGACCAGTCCACACGGAAATTTTGTCCCCGTACCACAACCGGGAGCCCAAAACGGGGCACCGCAAAATCTCTCAGCAACTCGGCTACCTGCATCAACGGTAGAAAACGCTGTAACTGTAAACCCGGTACCCGATCGAGACTGACCCCGAAGGCGCGCGCAGCAGCAACGTTAGCGGCAATAACCCGGCCGGCATGGTCCACGCTGAGCACTGGATCGGTCACGTGCTGTAAGAGGGTATCCAGTTCAAAATATCGCCGTTCCAAGGGTAGCAGCGAGATGCGCCTGACCCTTTGGACACCGGGAACACGGTAGAGAGACTTCTCAATAGCCTGGTACTGGGTTGTGAGCATACCTGGCGCCAACAGGTAGACCTTATCTCCACTGTCCCCCCCCAGCTCCCCAGAGGTTACATTAATCCGATATTCGCCAAATATTTGCATAATTTCATGCAAAATACCGACACGATTAGCGCAGGTTATTTCGACTCTCACCAGCCCACCTGTAAAGTTTTCTTTACAAAAAGTGTAAGAGGTTTGTATTGGAGGGCGCAATACCTCCACGCTAAGCCTCCCCTAAAGGCAGGCCTCTGACTAAAAATAGAGGTGACACATAACAACAAGGATTCAGCGGCAGGGCCACTAGCCTTCAACACTTGGAGAGACTGGCAGGCCGCAGGAGACAAAATCATGAAAAAAGAAGCAGCCAAGAAGAGCACCCAGTACGTGGCCCGAGAGCCCAACGCCGAGGGCTTTATCGAGTACACCGAGCTGGAACATCAAACCTGGCAGCGCCTGATAGAGCGCCAGCTGGAAGTATTGCCCGGTCGCGCTTGTGATGAGTATATGCACGGCCTTGAGCTGCTCGACCTGCCCCGCAATCGCATCCCCCAGCTTGAGGAAATATCCTCTGTACTGCGCCGGGAGACTGGCTGGGAAGTGGCACGTGTACCCGCTCTGATCGGCTTTGAAACCTTTTTTGGCCTGCTCGCCGATCGCAAATTCCCTGTTGCCACTTTTATTCGCACCCCTGAGGAATTCGACTACCTACAGGAACCGGATATCTTCCACGAAATTTTTGGCCACTGCGCCATGCTGACCAACCCGGCCTTCGCCAACTTTACCGAGAAATATGGCCAGTTAGGTCTAAAAGCCTCCCCTAAAGAGCGTGCTTATCTGGCGAGACTCTACTGGTTCACCGTGGAGTTCGGTCTGCTCAGCACCGAAGACGGCCTGCGTATTTACGGAGGCGGTATCCTTTCCTCTCCCAAGGAAACCCTCTATGCACTGAGTAATGAACCAGAGCGCTTCGACTTCAGCGCCATCGACGCACTGCGCACGCCTTATCGTATCGACATTGTGCAGCCGGTTTATTATGTATTGAACAATTTGCAGCAGCTGCAGGAGCTTACCGAAATTGACCTGATGGCCATGGTGCGCGAAGCCATTGAGCTTGGTTTGTTCGAGCCCCGCTTCCCGCCGAAGAATGCCGCCTAAAAGTTATCTGCCGGGCGCTACCACAGCGCCCGGCACTCTCTCTCCCATATCCTTTCAATACCCGCATCCACTTCCTATTTGCACAAAGTGCTCTCATTGAAGTTGCACTTGGGGAAAATTCCACTACCGGCGCAATTCCCATGAGCCTATCGTTACGTCAGGTGGAAAAGGAAGAGGCAAACTACCTGCCAGCCTTCTAACCACCCAGAACATCAAACCACCGCCAGGGCAATGCCAGTGAGGGCTTCTACTTCGATACAGGGACACAAGACCCTAGGCCAAGGGAGCGCTGTAGCACTATGTCCTCACTTGACGCGATTGATAGACACCTGCTCGCTATTCTGCAATCGGACGTCAGCCTTTCTATTGAGGAGCTGGCGGAGCGTGTGGGACTCACAAAGACCCCTTGCTGGCGCCGGGTGCAGAAGCTGGAAAAAAGCGGCATCATCCGCCGCAAGGTCGCCCTGCTCAATGCGGAAATTCTGGGCCTGCCAGTTTCGGTGTTCGCCCAGGTAAAAACCGACCAGCATACCCCGGAGTGGGCAGAAGCCTTCTCAAAGCATGTAGGACAACTACCGGAGGTGGTGGATTGTTACCGAATGGCCGGGGACTACGACTACCTGCTGCGAGTGGTAGTGAGCGATATTTCTGCCTATGACCGCTTTTACAAGGAGTTGATCAGGCACGTAGGCATCAGCGATATCATTTCAAATTTCGCCCTGGAGCAGATCAAAAGCACCACTGAGCTGCCCATTCCCTCAGAAAACCAGGAGTGATAAGGGTTTAGCTGTTCGCCCATCTGTGGATAATGATGAGACCTCGCTCACTTTCAAGGATGACTTGTGGCGGACAGCTCCCTCTTCCAATCCTTCTTTCTCATTTTTAGTGGCGCCGCGATAGTTGCCACCCTGGCACTCTTCGGCCGCCAACCCTTATTAGTCGCCTATATCGCCCTGGGTGTACTGCTGGGACCATCTGGGCTTGCGGTCATCGATAACCTGCGCCTGCTCTCAGATATGTCCAACGTGGGTATCATTTTCCTGCTGTTCCTGCTGGGGCTGGATATGCAGCCCCAGGCATTGGTCTCGGTGCTGCGCAAGGCTACTTTTGTTGGCATTATCAGTTGCGCCATCTTCCTGGGTATTGGTTTTTCTATCGGTCAGCTGTTTGGCTTTACCACCATGGAGAGCTGGGTGATCGGTATGGCCTTGATGTTTTCCAGCACCATTATCGGTATCAAGTTATTGCCTACCACGGTACTACACCACAAGAAGCTGGGGGAGTTGATGGTGGGCCTGTTACTGTTTCAGGATTTTGTCGCCATCGTCTGCTTGATGATTCTGCTCAGTGACAGCAGTGGGGATATGCACCTGGGACAAGTAGCCCTATCTTTCGGGTCCCTGCCCTTATTAGTAGCGTTTGCCTGGGTAGTGGTGAAATACCTATTGTTGCCACTATTTAGCCGTTTCGACCGCTTTCATGAGTATGTGTTTTTGATGGCGCTGGGCTGGTGCATGGGCATGGCGGAACTGGCAGAAACGCTGGGGCTGTCACGGGAGATCGGCGCATTTATCGCCGGCATCACCCTCGCCGCCAGCCGGATTTCCCAGTACATAGCCCTCAATTTGAAGCCCCTGCGGGATTTCTTTTTGATCCTGTTTTTCTTCAGCCTTGGCGCCCAGTTCAAACTGTCAATGCTACCGGAAATTCTGGTTCCTGCACTGGTAACTGCCGTGGTGGTGCTGCTAGCCAAGCCAGTGGTATTCCGCTATCTACTCGGTGGCCACAGTGAACTCAAAATATTGGCCTGGGATATCGGCTTCCGCCTGGGGCAAATCAGTGAATTCTCCCTACTGATCGCCCTACTCGCCTTTAGCCAGAACCTAATCGGCAGCGAAGCCTCGCACCTGATACAGGCCACCGCCATCCTGACCTTCCTGGTGTCCTCTTATATCGTGGTGATGAATTTTCCCAACCCTATCGCCACCAAAGACGAACTGCGCAGGGATTAAACCTGCGCAGGCCTGACTAGGGATTTAATCGCTACTTTCGCCTTCTCCAACAGTAAGGGAATATCCTTTCCGAACATCAGGTAAAGGCAGGGAACCAACAAAAGAGAAATAGCTGTAGCTGCGAGAATTCCGTAGCCGAGGGAAATCGCCATCGGAATCATAAAGCGCGCCTGCACTGAAGTTTCAAAAATCATCGGCATCAGGCCGCAGAAAGTGGTAACCGTAGTCAGCACAATTGGGCGAAAACGGCGCGCCGCTGCGCGCTTAATTGCAGTTTCCAGGTCAGCACCCTCATTGCGCAAGCGGTTGCTGTATTCGATCATCACCAGAGTATCGTTAATAACCACCCCGGCGAGCGCCACCATACCCAGCAGGCTCACCATACTGAGGCCATAGCCCATCCCCAAATGGCCGAGCAATGCGCCGATCACACCGAAGGGAATGGCAATCATCACAATTAATGGCTGTATATAGCTCTTCAGCGGAATCGCCAGCAACAGGTAGAGCACCGCCATAGCCAGCATAAATGTCATCCCCAATGAGGCGAGTCCCTCACGCTCATCCGCCTGACGTCCCTCATAGGAGATACCAAGGCCGGGAAATTCCGCTTTCAGTTGCGGCATCACACTGATATTCAGCTCGTTAATCACCAGTGCCGCCTGATCGCTGGGCTCCACATTAGCAGTAACCGTGGTCACCCTACGCCCTTCGCGACGGTTGATTTTGGCGTAGGCCCGCCCCTGCTCAATTTCGACCAGGTCGAGAAGTGGCAGCCACTGGCCATTGCCGGCGCGGATCATCATATTGTGTATATCGTCCATCGTAACCCGCTCAGTTTCCGGCAGGCGCACCATCACCTTCACCTGGTCGCGCCCGCGCTGTTGACGCAAGGCTTCAGCCCCATAGAGGGAGGCACGCAGCTGGCGGCCAATTTCCTCCGCAGAAACGCCCAAGCTTTTGGCCGTTTCCGTCAGGGTCAAGTCGAGCTGGGTTTTACCGAGAGAAATACCCGCATCGATGTCGCTGACATTGGGGAATTTCTCCAGCTCACCAGCCAAGCGTAATGCGGCCTGTTCCAGTATGTCCGTATCCGTGTGGCGAAGCTCCACAGTGAGAGAGGAACCGGCACCAGGCCCACCGCGATCGGATGCAGTAATTGCGCTGAGAGAACTGGCTATCGGCCCCACCTCCCTTCTCCACTGACGTACAAACTCCCCGGTAGAAAAACTGCGCTGATCCGCCGCAACAAAATAGGCATCCACCTGAATCGCATCGTCCCCAATCATCCCGCGACTGCCGAGGAAAACCCGATCGCGGTCGTACTGTTCGAGCACCCTGTCGGCGGCATCAATAATCTGCGTCCTGGCTTTTTCCAACTGCTGTTGAGGGGTACCGGTAGGGAAAGTTACCGCAAAGCGGCCAGAGTCCCGCTCCACTCGCGGCATTAAGGTAAAGCCCATACGCCCGCTGGCCGCATAGCCCGCCATCACCAACAAGATGGCAATAGCGATGGCAATGGTGCTGTAGCGGTGCGCTACACAAAGGTTCAAAAAGGGACGGAAACGCCTCTGCACAAAACGGTCCAGACCACGAGCCAACAATTTTTGTCGAGCGGCGAAACGGCGGGCCCGCCGACTCTTATAACCCCGACGTGAATGGGCCAGGTGCGCCGGCAAAATAAACAGCGCCTCCACCCAGGAGATGATAAATACCGAACCCACCACGAAAGGAATTACGCCAAAAATCTTGCCCATAAAGCCGGGCAATTCCATTAAGGGAATGAAGGCGACGATATTGGTGAGGATGGCGAAGGTCAGTGGTACCGCTACCTGGCGAGCACCGGCAATAGCCGCCTCTAAATTGCTATAACCTTTCTGCCGCCATTCGTGAATATTTTCCCCCGCGATAATGGCATCATCCACCACAATACCCAGGGCGATAATAAAGGCGAACATACTCACCATGCTGATTGAGATATCCAGCCCGGGCAGAAACAGCAGTGAACCGAGGAAACTGGTGGGAATACCGAGGGTCACCCAAAATGCCAGACGCAATTCCAGGAAGGCACCGAGTACCACAAATACCAGCAGCAGGCCGATAAATCCGTTCTTCAACAGCAGAGAGAGGCGCTCTTTAAAGATCTCCGAGTCGTCATCGCGAATGGTCAGCGTCACTCCTGGCGGCAGGCTGGCTCTGACCTCATCGATCACTTCCCGCGCCGCCTCGCTGACACTCATCGGTGTCTGCTCACCTACGCGGTAAATTTTGATACTGACGGCGGGCTCCCCGTTAAACACCATATTGCGCGCCTCGTCCTCGAGGGCATCGCTGATATTGGCGATATCACGCAGATACACCGGGCCGCCGCCACTGCCACGGGTGACCACCACATTGCCGAACTCGCGCGCCCAATCACGCCGTTCGGTAACCCGAACCAGGATTTCGCCGGCCTTGGATTTAACACTGCCGGAGGGAATATCCACCGCCGCGTTTTTTACCACCTGGGCAACTTCTGTCAGAGTCAGGCCATAGCGCCGCAAATCGTCGCGACGTATCTCAACGGCCACTTCCAGATCTCGAACGCCCTGGGCCTCCAACTGGGTGATACCGCTGTGCGCCTCCAGTTTGTCGTACACCTGCATGGCCAGGGCGCGCAAACTGCGATCATCCAGATTGCCATGCAGGACCAGGTCCAATACATCGCGCTTGCGCTCGGCCAGACTCACCTGTGGACGTTCGATATCACCGGGGAAGGTGGTCACCGAATCAATGGCCTGCTGAATATTCTGAAAAACCAGATTGGCATCCGCATCGCCCTCAAGTTCCAGAATCAGTGAAGCGCTACCCTCGTTGGCCGCACCGCGCATCTCTTTAATGCCGACAATACCCTGTACCGCCTGTTCGGCGGCCACCAATACACCACGCTCCACCTCTTCCGGACTGGCGCCGGGATAAGAAATGGAAACCGTCACCCTATCCAGACTGAACTCAGGAAAAACCTCTTTCTTCACCACCAGGGAGAAAACCAGCCCGCCCACAATCAGGACCAGCATTAACAGGTTGGCGGTTACATGGTTGCGCGCCATCCAGGCGATAGCGCCCTGGCGGGTATCAATAGTCGCATCACTTCTTTTGCCTTCAGTCATTGTCACCCCCAGTTTCACGGCGTCGCGCTCCGGCACCTGGGGCCTCACTGGCTGAAGCGGCAGCATCGGCGGGCAGCTCTTTGACCGAACGGGGGCCTGCGGCAATCCGCACCGGCATACCTTCAGTAACAGTGATCAGACGAGTCGTAACCAGTGTTTCGCCACCATTTAGCCCCTTATCGAGCACTGCAAAATCGCCGCTGGTATAGGCAACCTCAACCGGCTTAATACTGGTACGATTGTCGCGCACTACCCAAACCAGGTTGTCATCTTGCAGGGCCGTAAGGGGGATTCGCACCAGCGCCTCCTCAGCTCGTGAGACAATTTCCACCCTGGCCAAATCATTCAGCAAAAGCTGCGGCTGAGAGGGATCCAATACAGAGAGAGGATCTTTCAATTCCACCAGTACGCGTGCCAGCCGCCCCTGCTCCTCAAGCACCGGTATCACCCGAACAAACTCTCCCTGGCGGAAACTGCCGGCGGGCCACTGACTGCCATAAATGCGGACTTCAACATCGCCACTATCCAGACGGTGTAATTGGTTAGCAGGTACCTCAACAGCAATCTGGAAGCGGCTAGCGCTGGCCAAACTGTAGAGATTAATCCCGGGGGATACCCGATCCCCCACATCCACATTACGCGCCACCACCAATGCGTCAAAAGGAGCACGCACTTCGGTCAGGCGCAGATTGCGCTGCGCCAGAGCCACCTCGACCTCCGCCGACTGCACGGCTGCTTCGGCCGCAGCTTTCTGGGGTTCACGCAATACCAGTGCGCGGTCGGCTTCTCCCAGAGCAGTGCCGAGCAGCTCGTACTCTTCCTGTGCCACCTGCTGCTGCCCCAACTCCTGCTGTAACTCCGCACGCCGGCCAGCGAGGGTGCTCTGAGCGGATTTCAGGGCCAATTGGTAGGGCTCAGAATCAATACGCAGCAGCACTTTACCTTTGGGTAGAACCGCGCCCGGCCCCAGATCGTAGTCGAGCCACTCCACCTGCCCGTCTACCAAAGGCTGCAACTCCGCCAATTCGCGCGCGGTCACTTTTCCCAGGGCGCTTAAAGTCATGGGGAAACTCCCCTGCTCTGCCACGGCCACATCCACAGCCTGCGGTGGCATCTTGCGCTCACCGCGAGAGACTGTGGGTTTCTCCCGCAGCATCCAGGCGGCAATCACAGCCGCCAACACCAGTAAAACCACAGGTATGAGCGAGCGCGGATTGAACTTCTTCAACATCAACTATTTCCCTCCAAGTACAACTCCAGGTCTGCGGGCTCCGGTTCGGGCAGATCTTGCTGCGGCAGCCCCCCGGACAGTGCGCGATATAAGGTGACTCGGTTTTGCAGCAGCTGGCGTTCGGCAGACAACACTTCACGAGCCAGGCTCTGCTGTTCGGTGGTAGCCGTCAGCAGATTGAGAAAATCGACAGCACCGCGTGTATAGGCACGGTTGCGCCGCTGCACGATCAGGTCAGATAACCGCTTCCGTTCTCGCAGGTGTTCGAGCTCCCGATTCAAGGCACCTTCGCGAATCAGGGCCTGCTCGACTTCTGACAGTGCCTGGTTCACGGTTTCTCGATATAGCGCCCAACGTTCCTGCAAAGCCGCATCCTGTTGCTGCCGTGCGGAACTGAGCGCACCGCCATCGAAAATTACCCCTTCCAGGGAGGCGGCGATAGCCAACAGCCAGTTCTCGGTAATATCACTGATGAGGCTGGTACCGTTACTGGCCACAGCGGATAGACTCAGTACGGGCAGCCTATCCGCCCAAGCCTGATCCGCCAGGTGGTAATCCTGCACCAGCTTGCGCTGGGCTTCCCGTACATCTGGGCGCCGTAGCAACAGTTGCGATGGGATGCCCGTATCAGGCAGGGCCGGCAAAAACGGCAGACTCGCCTCTTTGTGGATATATCCAGTCAACTGATCCGGATTGATGCCCAGTAAAGTGGCCAGTTGCACCTTGAGCACTTCAATATCGGCGCCTGTCTGTTCCAGCTCCTGCTCAGAGCGCTGCACCAACTGGCGCTGCTGCAGCACATCGGCGGCATCGCTGACCCCGCGTGCAAAACGCGACTCCAGCACCCTGAGAGACTTCCGATTAATTTCCAGCTGCTGCTGCAGTAGGTTGTGCTGACCCCACTGTTCGCACAGCTGCAACCAGGTTGAGGAGACTTCCGCCGCGAGGCTCAGAGCGGCGGTCTGTAGATTTTGCTGCTGGGCCTGAAGCCCTGCCTCAGCCGCGCTGGCTCCGGCGCGCACGCTTCCCCAGAGATCCAGCTCATAACTGGCAGCGATACGGGTACTCCAGCTGTTACCCTCGTTGGAAGGGTCGGTAAATTCCCCAGAGGAGTAGCGCTGCTCGGTATTTTCTATTTGGGCTGTCACTCGGGGGAACAGCCCTGAACGGGCTCCACGGGCCGTCGCCGCAGCTTGGCGCAGGCGCCAATAGCTGGCCTGCAAGCTGGGATTATCCCGCAGAGACAGTTCTATCAGCTGGTCGAGCTGAGGATCTTCAAACCCTCGCCACCACCGGACATCGGCCGCCTCAGTACCCGAGGCGCTGAATGTCTGCGGCAGAGACAAAATATCCTGCGGCTCGACAGTCTCAAGGGGCTGAGAGGAACAGCTGGCCAGCAGTGGAACACAAATTGCCAAAACACGGTAAAAGCCCAAGAAAAATCACCGGAAAAGTTTTTAAAAACAGGAAAAACAGAGAATTATTGCGCCCATTATCTTCCGACAAAAATAGCTCGCAAGGCGTTTTACCCTTGTTTACACAGCCATGCTCAAACCAGTCTAAATTTTGCTGCCGTTAGGAGTGCCCCATCGCAGCTACTTAGGTATGATGCGCCACAATAAACTGAATGGTCACTGGGTTTTGCCGCGGGATGCTTGCCAATGTCCCTTTCAAGATTCGGCAACTTTTTGCCGGATTGGCGACAAGCCCCAGTGCCGATTAATAACGGAAGAAGTAGAAGAGACTAGCCATGAGTAAACATCAGCCACTCGCCCACTGGGACGACATCCTGCTGCTGGACCAGCAGTTGACCGACGAAGAACGCATGGTGCGCGATGCCGCACGCGAATACTGTCAGAACAAGCTGATGCCGAGGGTCTTGGAGGCCAACCGCCACGAGATTTTCGACCGTGAAATCATGAGCGAAATGGGCGAGCTGGGCCTGCTGGGCTCCACCATCGAAGGCTACGGCTGTGCCGGTCTCAACTACGTTTCCTACGGCCTGGTAGCCCGCGAAGTCGAGCGGGTGGACTCTGGCTACCGCTCCGCAATGAGCGTGCAATCCAGCCTGGTAATGCACCCGATCTACGCCTACGGCAGCGAAGAGCAGAAACAGAAGTACCTGCCCAAACTGGCCAGCGGAGAGTGGGTTGGCTGTTTTGGCCTGACCGAGCCGGATGCAGGTTCCGATCCCGGCGGTATGAAAACCCGCGCCAAAAAAGTAGACGGCGGCTACCGTATCAGCGGCGCCAAGATGTGGATCACCAACAGCCCCATTGCCGATGTATTCGTGGTTTGGGCCAAAGATGACGAAGACATCATTCGCGGTTTCGTACTAGAGAAGGGTATGGAAGGCCTGAGCGCGCCGAAGATCGAGGGCAAGTTCTCCCTGCGCGCCTCTATCACCGGCGAGATCGTGATGGACAATGTCTTCGTACCCGAAGAAAACAAATTCCCCGAAATTGGCGGGCTGCGCGGCCCCTTCGGCTGTCTGAACCGCGCCCGCTACGGTATTTCCTGGGGCGCCATGGGTGCCGGTGAGTTCTGCTGGCACGCAGCGCGCCAGTACGGCCTAGACCGCAAGCAGTTCAACCGCCCACTGGCTCAAACCCAGCTGTTCCAGAAGAAGCTGGCCGACATGCAAACCGAAATCACCCTGGGGCTGCAGGCCTCCCTGCGCGTTGGCCGCATCATGGATGAGAACAAGCAGTTCGACCCCACCATGATCTCCCTAGTGAAACGCAATAACTGCGGTAAGGCCCTGGATATCGCCCGCATTTCCCGCGATATGCACGGCGGCAATGGTATCTCCGACGAGTTTCACGTGATTCGCCATGTGATGAACCTGGAAGCGGTAAATACTTACGAGGGCACCCACGATGTTCACGCCCTGATTCTGGGCCGTGCCCAAACCGGCCTACAGGCGTTCGTCTAACGCCTCACCGGGCGCCACCCGCGGCATACGCGGGTGGCGCGCTCGCAGTAAACTTTTCTCCCTTTTAGCGCACTGCTATTGCCTGGCCTGTGCCTCTATCGCCTGCACATTAATCACACAAAAAGCAATTCCGATAAAAACCAATAGAGATGCACCCCACTCCATCGCATCCATCGATTCGCCTAAAATCACCCAGGATCCCATCAAACCAAATACCGGTACCAGCAGTCCAAAGGGGGCAACAAAAGCAGCTGAATAACGCCTAATCAAGTCCCCCCACCAAACATAAGCAAGCAACGTAAGGAATAAGCTTTGATAGAGGATCGCACCCCAGGCTATTGACGAGGCCTCCAGTAAATGCTGAATGGGCTTTCGAGTTTCCAAGAAATAGGACAATACGAATAGAGGAATTGGCGGCACCAGCGATGCCCAGACCATCAGATGGAATAAATTTACTCCCCGCATTCTTTTCAAAGCCAGATTAGCAATGGCCCAAGCCATACCCGAGCCCATCAAGAGCAAAAACCCTTTCTGCGTTGTGGCCCCTCCCTTATCAGCATCAATGAAAAACAATGTAAAGCCAGCGGCCGCTATCAACAGACCCACAAGCTGCTGCCAACTTATTTTTTCCGCAAAAAAGCAGATACTGAAAATTAAGGTGAAAATCACTTGTGACTGCACCAGCAGCGAGGCAATTCCTGCCTGCGCATCAGTGCGCATCGCCAAGTAAACCAGTCCCGTAGTGAGAAGCTGTAAAAATACGCCTATCAGGACAACATTCCATACTGAGGTTTTTGGAAAAGGAAAAAACCAAACAAATGGAATAGACGCCAAGGCATATCTCATCGCCGTGAGCATCAAAGGGGGAACATCACTGAGAGCCAACTTAACAATCGGATAGGCCATACCAATGATGAATACACAAGCCAGTGCTTTTAAAATGCTATGAATTGGCATGTTAAGAGTTATCCATCCTGTGCTTCTGCCCGTTTCGCTGCCACTTCAGCAGGCTCTCTTTTTAGCGTTTATAGGGGGGTAAAAATTTTTGGAGCGGAAGAAAACAACTCCCCGCTTTGCCAAACATAGCAACCGCTAACGGAATTGCTCTAATGCCCCACTCTGCACGACCTCACACTTCTCTCCAGCGGCAAAGTAGACGATTCCCTTTGCTTAAATAGAAGTGCTATTCTCCCCTGCCCGCCAATTCCAGGATGTAATGATGATATGGATGAGCTGCTGCATTGGTTCGATATGATCGGTATCGCAGTCTTTGCCTTTAGTGGCGTACTCGCTGCAGGTCACAAGCAGATGGATTTATTTGGCGCAGTAGTACTCGCCTGTGTTACCTCTACGGGAGGCGGCACCATCCGGGACATCATCCTCAATATCCCCGTATTTTGGCTGCAGGACACCTACTATTTGTGGATTGCTGTCGCGACCGGTGTAATTAGTTTTTACCTGATACGCTATCTACAGGTACCCATGCGCCTGCTGATGGTGGCAGACGCTATCGGCCTCTCGGTGTTTGTAGTAATCGGCACGCAGAAAGGTTTAGAACTTGGCTATTCCGCCACTATTGCGATCGTAATGGGCATGATGACCGCCACCTTCGGAGGAGTAATTCGCGATGTACTTTCCGGCGATATCCCATTGCTCTTGCGCCGGGAGATCTATGCCACAGCAGCTCTTACCGGCGCCGCTGTATTAGTTGCCTTGGATGCCAGTGGTAAGTTGCCGGGGGATCTGGTGATTGCCATCGCTGTAGTGGTGACCTTGTCAATTCGCTTAGCGGCCTTGCGATGGAATCTATCCGCTCCCATTGCCCGATTTGGCAATCATTGAGCGACTCAATTTACAAAACCCAGAACTTTTTCGGCCCACAGGAATACTCTTAGTGCGAAACTTCCGCCCACTGACCGCCTCCATCATTTTGATCGGCCTGCTGATGAGTGCCTGTGATCGGTCTGAACAGGGGACAACTTCCCCCGCAGCGAAAAAGCCCAGAAGTTATACCCACCTATACCCCAGATCCTGCTGGTTCAAAACAGACGACAGCTGGCCCGCCACTCAGTGCTTCATGATGGAAGTACCGGAGGATTACGCCCATCCAGAAAGGCGCAAAATCCGCTTCCCGGTTATACGCTTTCGCGCCAAAAATCCAGCGCCAAACAAGGCCCCGCTGCTGCATCTCGGGGCGGGTGGCCCCGGTGCCAGCATGGGCCTGGAACCGGAAAACGCCAGCGATTGGCTGTGGCTGAATTACGCCGCCATGACTGTAGAGGATGGGCGCGACCTGATTGTGATAGACCCGCGCGGCACCGGCATGGCAAGGCCGCGCCTTACCTGCAGCGAATTTATCGAAGATGCGCAGACAGCTTTCCAACGCAACCTCTCCCCGGAAGAAGAAGCGCGAGTCTTCGCCTTCAGTATGGAGCGCTGCTATAGCCGCCTGAGCAAGGGCGCAGATATGGCGCAGTACAACAGCTCGGTGATTGCGCGGGATGTAGATGAACTCCGCAAGCGGTTAAAAATCGATAAACTCGACCTCTACGGCGTTTCCTACTCCTCTCGCTATGCCCTCACCTATGCGCGGGATTTCCCCGATTCAACCCGCGCCTTGGTACTCAACAGCGCCGTCTTTCCTAATATTGTCTACACCCAACAGTTGGCACAAGATTCACTGGCAGCTTACGAGCGCGGCCTCAAGCACTGTATTGAAGATGCCAAATGCAACAGCCGCTACCCAGACTTGCGCCGCCGCCTGGAAAATCTGGTGCAAACCCTGGATGAAGAACCGCGCACGATCTCCATCAAACACCGCTATTCCAACCAGCCCTATCCCTTTGTACTCACAGGCCAACGCTTGCTGCGGGTACTGTTCCAAGCCCTATACAACGAGAACTTTTACAGTGAATTACCAAAACTCATTGAGGGCCTGGAAAACAGTGGCGATAAAGGTCTGAAGCCCGCACAAAAGGCCATAGGGCACTTTATGGAGATCGTATTGGACCCCTACTTTGGCGATGCCGCCGGAGTCAGCCATTTCTGCTATGAGGAAGCCCCCTTTGTCGATTTCGACGAGGCCCGCGAAAGCGCCGAGGACACCGGTATTCTCGGTGGCGCCGTGCGCTCAGACCTGAAGCTGCTGCAACTACAATGCCGAATCTGGGCGATTCCCGCCGCACCACTGCTGGAATCACAACCCATCGCCACTCCCGTGCCGGTTATGGTGTTACACGGCGGCCTAGATCCTGTTTTATCAGCCGAAGATGTAGATGTAGCGCGCAAGGCACTACCCAATCACCAGTGGCTGCTCTTCCCTCAATTGGCTCACGATATTATTTCCGCCAGCAGCTGTGCCGAAAAAGCGGCAGCACGCTTTCTCGATAACCCGACAAGCGACCAGACCGAGCCCACCAAAATCTGCCGCCAGCAGGAGCTGGCCGATCAGATCCAGGAAGAACAGCAGGGGCAGAACCAAGATGAACAGACAGAGGCTCCTTCCAGCGGAGTACAGGCCCCAGAAAGCAGCCCTTAATCAATTGGTGTCTTTGAACGACAGCAGGAAACAGCATGGACAGAGTTCGCAGCGCTTCGCTTATTGAGGTGGAAGACTTACAGGAATTCATCGCTAACAAAACCGTAGAGATTCTGGATTGTCGCTATGACCTCGCCGATAAGGAGAGTGGCGCCCTGGCGTATGCAGCGGGGCATATTCCCGGAGCCCACTATGCCAGCCTGCATAGGGACTTATCGGCCCCTACCCATCAATTAGGTGGGCGCCATCCTATGCCCAGCAACGCCCAGTTCCAACAGTTCGCCCGCAAACTGGGGATCAACGCCGATACGCCAGTCGTTGTCTACGATGATAATCGCCTGGGCTTTGCCGCACGAGCTTGGTTCCTGTTTTTCTTCTTTGGCCACACCAATATTAAGGTTCTTAATGGGGGCATGCGGGCTTGGCTCGATGCCGGCCTATCGCTAGAGACCCGTGAACCCGCCACCACACCAGAGGGTAATTTCAAAGCAAACCCCAAAGATAACCTGCTGGTGCACTACGAAACCCTCAAGGCCTCCCTGGGCAATGCACCCTGGCAGCTGATCGATGCCCGCGATGAGGATCGCTTCGCCGGAAAACACGAACCCATAGACCCTATTGCCGGCCATATTCCCAGTGCGATTAACCAACCCTGGCGCGAAATGACCGATGATGCAGGTAAAGTGAAGTCAACTGCAGCACTCCAAGCACTATGGGACGCTCGCTCCGATGGACGCCCGATTCTGAATTACTGCGGCTCCGGGGTGACAGCTTGTGTGAACTATTTTGCCCAACAACTTGCCGGACGCCGGGACTCCCTGCTCTATCCCGGCAGCTGGAGTGACTGGTGCGCGCATCAACGGCAAGGGAAATAAAGCGGAAAGCAGCACCCTCAATAAACGCACCATGAGCTGACATGACAGACCATGAAAAAGCTGAGTAAGAAATAAAATGAGATTTTTGGGCAGGCAGAATTATGGGGCGGTGGTTACCGCCCCTCTGGCCGAACGGATTTGACTCAATCGTACATGGGGTTGCGCAATATTGGGCAGATGGCCTCTTTATTTTTCGCCATATACTGCTGGTGGTATTCCTCAGCGTAATAAAATGGCTGGGCCATGCTGATTTCGGTAGTAATCTCACCGCGCTGCTTTTCGTTCAAGGCTGCTTGCACCGCTTCTTTACTCGCTTCCGCTTCTTTCTTTTGCCCCTCGTGAGTGCAGAAAATGCAGGAGCGGTATTGGGAACCGATATCATTGCCCTGGCGCATTCCCTGGGTGGGATCATGCATATCCCAAAAAGTTTTTAGTAATTCCGAGTAGCTGACCTTGTTGGGGTCATACACTACCTTAACGACTTCGGCATGCCCGGTACGCCCACTACATACCTCATCGTAATTTGGATTCTCGGTGGCACCATCCGAGTAACCCACCGCAGTGGCATAGACACCGTCAATGTCCCAAAACTGTTTCTCTGCACCCCAGAAACATCCCATGCCAAAAATTGCGACTTCCATGCCTTCGGGGAATGGCTCCTGGATTGAATTGCCGTTGACATGATGGATACCGGTGATTTCCATCGGCTGTGGTCGGCCGGGCAAAATCTGATCCGCATCCGGGATCTGGAATTTGTCGTATTGCATACTGTTATCTCAAGTGCTGAAATTTTCTTCAAACAGGATAGCCACAAGCCCTCATTCCGCCCAGAGATTGGAAAGGCTTGAGGCGAGCCATGTTAACCTGACAATCCATGGGATCGAAAAGATATTTAAGCCCTGGGCACAAACTTGGCAAGTGCAGAACCTAAGGAGCCGCCATTGGCACGTTTAATTCTTCTAATACTGATCTTACTCGGCATCTGGTATGCCTGGCAGAAAATCAAGTCCAGCTCTAAAGGCGATAGGCGCAAGCAGATTTTCTTTATCACCCTACTGGGTGCAGCAGTCATCGTAGTGTTACTAGCCGTCAGCGGAAGGCTGCACTGGGTCGGTGCCATGGTCCTGCTGATCCTACCGGTGCTGGGCCGCCTGCTCAATCAACTCACTCGTTTAATGCCCTGGCTGGCCCCCTTGTTCGAGCGTTATGCGCGCAATCGACAAAATCAAAGCCAACAACAAGAACAGGAACCCCATCAGGAACAAAAAGCCGCCCAGGCCGACCAAGGGCCGCCTCTGAGTGAACACGAAGCGCGACGAATTCTAGGCGTTGGCGCCAATGCCGGACGCGATGAAATTATCGGCGCTCACCGCAAGCTTATTCAAAAACTACACCCGGATCGCGGCGGCAACGACTATCTAGCCTCACGAGTAAATGCCGCCAAAGAACTGCTGCTGAATACGCTCTGATCGTAACTCTTTATCAGGGCAAGGTTATTCTGGTACACGACACAAGAGGTGAACATAGCGCGCCAACTGGCGATAAGGATCGGTCTGAGAATACTCCAATTCTTTTTGTACGATTGCCGCAGCGGGTAACTTGTCACGAATAGCAGGCGTCATAAAATCGTGAAAGCAACGAATACCGCTGTGGCAGATCATCTCAAAACCGGCCTCCTGCAGCCAATCACTCACCCACTCCAATAGCAGTGGGTTTTGTGGTGTCAGGCTCCCGGGGTGCCCACCCCAATAGTCTTCATCAATATTGCGCTCCAGCTGGCGAAAACTGCCACGCTGCAACAAGCGAAATTCCAGCGCGCGCCGATTGTAAAAAGTGAGGGACAAATGGCCACCCGGCTTGAGCAAACGGTGTAGCTGCTGTAAGGCCAAGCGTGGCTCCTCCAGCCATTCAAGCACTGCATGGCAAATCACAAGGTCCGCGCCCTGCAACGCTTTCATCTGCGCCAACGCCTGTAGGGGCTTATGCAAAAGGGTTACCCGCTTTTGTAAATGTCTCACCTCAACTTCAGCGGCAGCGTGCTCCAGCATTTGCGCCGAAATATCTGCCAAGTACACCTGATGCCCCGCAGCAGCCAGGTCCATGGCAAAGTGCCCCTGGCCACCACCTGCATCCACGATTTTTAAGGTGCGCGACTCCCGGCTGACGATCGCAGCTAAATCCCGATTCAGCACCGCCAGACGGATATCCCCCTTGAGGCCGCCATAAATACGATCGCGAAATCGATGCGCCAGGTCGTCAAAGTTCCTGTCGCTGAATCCTGCCTCACTCATGGAGCCCCACCATTTAAAACTTCTATCGCGCGGCGCTCGTTTTCCGCAATCTTATCGCGCAGCGCTAAATCCATATTCACCCCCAGCACCTCTGCCAACTTACACAGGTACATTTGGATATCCGCCAGCTCTGCAGCAACTTCTCTAGCATTCTCACTCCGCATCAGCGAATGAATATCCGCGTCTTCGCACCATTGAAAATGCCGATTCAACTCGGCCACCTCTACCGAAAGTGCCACCCCCAGATTCTTTGCAGTATGTAGTTGCTCCCAGCCCCGTAGCTTGGCCACCTTGTCAAAAGCCGCCACAATTTCACTATTTTCCACTGAACTTCTTCCTCTGCTGTCGCTCCAGGCCGCCCTCCCGCGCCGCCAAAATCGAGTTGAGTGCGCGGGACATAAATTCCCGCCGATACAAGACACAAACCACAAAAAGGTAACCGGCAATAAACAGCAGCGGATGGATAAACCAGCCCAGCACCGACATGGAGAAGTAATAGGAGCGCAGGCCGTAGTTATAACTGTGCCCGGCGTGGTCGATCACCTTAGCGGTGCTGATAGCAAAACGAAGGCGCTCATCCTCCGACAGTTCACCCGCTTCCGGCGGAGGTGCGGCTCCAATCAACACATTGGCAAACGAGTATTGGCGCAGGGACCAGGTGAAATTGAAAAAGGCGAAAATAAAAATCAGGATAAGCAGCATCACTTTTAGTTCGAACTGCTCAACCGTGGTGGGCTCGGCAAAAGGCAAGCTGGTGAGTACTTCGATGGCAGCTTTATTCGCCGTCAAGGCCGTCACCAGGCCCGCCAAAATTAGAATACTAGTGGAGGCAAAAAAACCAATCACCCGCTCAAGGTTACTGAGGATTGCGGTATCTGCCATGCGCATATCCCGATCGAGCATACGCAGCATCCACTCCACCCGGTACCACTGTAATGATGATGTGAGACACCAAGTCTCTTTGGCTTTCTTGCGTGCAAAGACGGTGTAACCGACCCATGTGATTAAAAAGCCAGTGACGCTGGCGATATCCAACCAGGACAACCTCTATCTCCCTGTTCGTCTACATTTATGCCGGGGCTTCGGTAGGTGAAGTCTTCGCCTTGCTGACATCCTTGTCAACACTGTCTTTCCGGTGTGTGCAAGCGGTAGAATAGCGCCCTTTCGCCGGCAGCAGAGGCCGGCCAGAAAATTTTCTATAACTCCAGGGAGCTGTCTTTTGAACAACTCACATCCTGCATTTGAACTGGTTACCAGCGCAGATATCGATTCCCTCGGCGTACGTGTCGAGGAATACCGCCACACCACCACCGGTGCCCAACACCTGCACATTGCCGCAGACAACGCGGAAAATGTTTTCCTGGTGGCACTGCGCACTGTGCCTCACGATTCCACCGGTGTGGCCCATATTCTTGAGCACACCGCACTGTGCGGCAGTGACAAATACCCGGTGCGCGACCCTTTCTTTATGATGATTCGGCGTTCACTCAACACCTTTATGAATGCCTTCACCAGCTCGGACTGGACCGCCTACCCCTTTGCCAGCCAGAATCGCAAGGATTTCAATAACCTTCTCGATGTCTACCTGGATGCGGTATTTTTCGCCACACTGGACCCACTGGATTTTGCCCAGGAAGGGCACCGCCTGGAATTCGCCGAAACCGAAAACACCAGCAGCGAGCTGGTATACAAAGGCGTGGTGTTCAATGAAATGAAGGGCGCCATGAGCTCGGTCAGCTCGCAGCTTTGGCACACCCTGAGTAAATATCTGTTCCCCTCCACGACTTACCACTTCAACTCCGGTGGCGAGCCTACAGATATCCCCAAACTCAGTTATGAGGAATTGGTAGATTTCTACCGCAGTCACTACCACCCCAGCAACGCCATTTTTATGACTTTCGGCGATATTTCCGCCGCCGAACACCAGGCAGCTTTCGAAGAAAAAGCGCTGCACAAATTTGAGAAGCTGGACAAGACGATCGAAGTGGGCCGCGAAGACCGCTATCACGCCCCGCTCAAGGTGGAAGAGCACTACCCGCTTAGTGGTGAAGCACTGGAAGAAAAAACCCATATCGTTCTTAGCTGGCTACTCGGCGACGTTACCGATCTGGAAGAGGCACTCACTGCACACCTGCTCGCCGGCGTGCTGCTGGATAACAGCGCCTCCCCACTGATGAAACTGCTCGAGACCACTGACCTCGGCACCTCCCCCTCCCCCCTTATCGGGCTGGACGATTCCCAGCGGGAGCTGGTATTTGTCTGTGGCATTGAAGGCAGCGAGCGCGAGCGCGCCGACGAGCTGGAAAAACAAGTGCTCGCCGTATTGGAAGAAGTTGCCGAGAAAGGCATCCCCTACGAGCAAGTAGCTGCCAGTCTGCATCAGTTGGAACTGCAGCAGCGCGAAATTGGAGGCGATGGCTACCCCTATGGCCTGCAGCTGATCCTTACCGCACTCACCGGCGCCACTCACCGCGGTGATGCGGTTGGCCTGCTGAATATCGACACTACCCTGGAAAAATTGCGCGATCAGATCAAAGACCCGATGTTTATCGCCAATAAAGCGCGCGAACTCCTACTGGAAAACCAGCACCGCGTGCGCCTGGTAATGAGCCCGGACGATAAACTGGCCGGGCGTAAAGAGCAGGCGGAAAAGGCGCAGTTGGCACAGATCAAAGCGCGCCTTAGCGAGCAGGAAAAAGCGCAAATAGTCGAAACTGCCAAGGCCCTCACGGACCGCCAGAATCGCGAAGATGATGCCTCCATCCTGCCCAAAGTGGGGGTAGAAGATATTCCCGCAGAAATGCCGGATGTCGAGGGTGAAATCACTGAGATCGGTGAACAAAAACTCACCCGCTACAGCGCTGGCACCAATGGCCTGGTTTACCAACAAATGGTGTGCGCCCTGCCCGAATTTAGCGAAGAGGAAAAGGCACTACTGCCCTACTACTGCCAGGTATTGAGTGAGGTTGGCCTCGCCGATAAAGACTACCTGGAAGTCCAGCAGTGGCAGACCCGTGTCGCCGGTGCCCTGCATGGCTTCACCAGCAGCCGCACCGCCATCGACAACCTCGATCACCTGTCCGGCCACTTTATTCTCTCCGGCAAGGCACTCTCTCGAAACCAGAGTGAACTCACCGAGTTGATGCAGGCCACCATGGCGCAGGTGCGCTTCGATGAGCACGCCCGTATCAAAGAATTATTGCAACAGACCCTGGCGCGCCGCGAACAGGGTGTTGTCGGCAACGGCCATGCCCTCGCCATGGCAGCCGCCAGTGCTGGCTACAATCGCGCAGCCTGGGAGAGCCACGCCAGCGGTGGACTGCTTGGCCTGCGCAACCTGAGAGCCATGGTCAAAGGGCTCGATGAGAAAGATGGCCTGCAGCAACTTTCTGCGCACTTCCAGGCAATCCACAACAAAATCCTCGCCGCCCCGCGCCAGTTCTTGCTTATTGGCGAAGAGGAAAAACTCAGTGACTTCAGCCAAGCACTGGCACCACTTATCTCTTCATCCAGCACGGCTGCGGCCAATCCGGACGCACCTTTCGAGCGCAGACGGGTACAGGAGCTCTGGGTGGCCAACAGCCAGGTGAATTTCTGCTCCAAAGCTTACGCCACCGTACCCATGTCGCACCCGGATGCCGCACCGCTGTCCGTATTGAGCGGTTTCCTGCGCAATGGCTTCCTGCACCGCACGATTCGCGAACAGGGCGGCGCCTACGGCGGTGGTGCCGGACACGACAGCAATATCGGGGTGTTCCGCTTTTACTCATATCGCGATCCGCGTATGGGAGAAACTCTAGAAGACTTCGATGCCTCTCTGCAGTGGTTGGCCGAAGGCAAGCACAAAGAAGAGCAAGTGGAGGAATCGATCCTCGGTGTGATCGGCGGCCTGGATAAACCCGGCTCCCCCGCCGGTGAGGCCAAAAAGAACTTCCACTCAGGCCTCTATGGACGCAGCCACGAAGTACGCCAACAGTTCCGCAAGCGGGTAACCGAAGTTACTTTGCAAGACCTGCAGCGCGTTGGTGCCACTTACCTGGAACCGTCCAAAGCCAGCACCGCGATTGTCACCGGCCCCCAGGGCAGTGAAGCGGCTGCGAAGCTCAATCTGCAAGAAGAAAAACTGTAATTGAGAGGCCCCCGGCAGTATTAGCTGCCGGGGCGCCGGTTTTACCCGCTTGCAGACAAATAGTACTCGGCAGTAATCATTTCTCCTGGATCCATGCCGTGATCCCTAAGCGAAGTCCCGATGAGCAAACAAGATAATATCTACGCAAACCCACTGGGCCAGGTGGCCGGCTTTGAATTTGATCGGCAGGTGGTGCAAGTCTTCCCGGACATGATCAAGCGCTCCGTGCCCGGCTACACCACCATCGTGGCCATGATCGGCACCCTCGCGGAACGCTATGCCCAAGCGGGCAGCCGTTGTTATGACCTGGGCAGCTCACTGTGTGCCGCCACCCTGGCCATGCGCCACCGTATTCCCGCAGCAGACTGCGAAATCATTGCCGTAGATAATTCCGAAGCGATGGTATCCCAGGCGCGCACTGTACTCGAAGCGGATAGCGGTGAAGTACCCGTGCAACTCATTTGCGACAACCTGCAAAACGTAGCGATTGAAAACGCCTCCGTTGTGGTACTGAATTTCACCCTGCAATTTATTCCGGTTGAGGAGCGCGAGGAAATCCTGCGCAAAATCCAGCAGGGACTGCGCCCCGGCGGCATCCTGATTATTTCCGAGAAAGTGGACTTCGCCGATAAAGACCACAATGAACTGATGATTGAGTTACACCACTCTTTCAAGGCCGCCAATGGCTACAGCGCACTGGAAATTGCACAGAAACGTTCCGCTTTAGAAAATGTGCTGATTCCAGAGACCTTAGACACCCACCGCTCTCGTCTTAAGAGCGTCGGCTTCACTAGCGTCGATGTCTGGTTCCAATGTTTTAACTTTGCCTCCCTGATCGCCATCAAAGGCAGCCCCGATAAGTAACTACCCGTGATTGACTACACCCAACTCTACCAAGGCTTGCAACATATCCCAGAGCTGCGCAGCTGGCTGGCTCAGCTTCCTCAACAGGTAGCCGAAAACCTTAGCCCTCATCGCTGGGGCGACCTGCCCGACTGGCGCGCAGCTGTCGAAGCCCTACCGAATATCGCTCCCTCCAGCATCGAGCTCAGCAATAGCGTGCGTATCGGCAAGGCCAGCGACGCCTCGCCTCAGCAATTGCAGCGACTGGAACAGGAACTGAGAAAACTACACCCCTGGCGCAAAGGCCCCTGGGAAATATTTGGCCTGCCTATCGATACCGAGTGGCGCTCCGATTGGAAGTGGGACCGGGTGCTGCCGCACCTCGCTCCTATGGAAAACAGACTGGTACTGGATGTTGGCTGCGGCAACGGCTACCACTGTTGGCGCGCCTATGGCGCTGGGGCCCGGCGGGTGATCGGCATAGATCCCTCGGCAAAATTCGTCGCGCAGTTTTACGCCCTGAAAAAATATCTCGGCGACGAACAGCCGGTAGACCTGCTGCCACTCGGCATCGAAGCCCTGCCCGCAAATCTGCGCGCCTTCGATACCACCTTTTCAATGGGTGTGCTCTACCACCGCCGCTCGCCGATGGACCACCTGCGCGAGTTGCGCGAGACCCTGCGCCCTGGTGGACAACTGGTGCTGGAGACCTTAGTGATTGATGGCGGGCTCGGGGATTGCCTGGTACCAGAGGGCCGCTACGCTAAAATGCGCAATGTATGGTTCTTTCCCAGCTGCGCCACACTGGAAAGTTGGCTGCGAAAGTGCGGTTTTCGCAATCCTAGGACAGTAGACTTGAATATCACCAGCCTGGAGGAACAGCGGCGCACCGACTGGATGCACTTTGAATCACTGGCCGACTTTCTCGATCCGCAATCACCGGACAAAACAGTAGAAGGTCACCCCGCGCCCAAACGGGCTGTTTTGGTCGCGGAAGCGCCATAGCTTGTTTCACAGCCACAATTTGGAAACTCATAAATTCCGCAAAAGCCGTAACAAATAGAATTTTGTACGGAATAGCGACTGCCATCTTGATTGTTGCGCCTTGTAGGGCAAAGTGCGCCCCCAAATGGTGCAACTATATCCTTAAGGGAAGGCCGCGACTATCTGCGGCCCAGCGCAGAGAATTTATATGAGTATTAGCGTATTTGAACTGTTTAAAATTGGCGTAGGCCCCTCTAGCTCCCATACGGTGGGCCCAATGGTCGCCGCCCGCCAATTTGTTCAGGACCTGCGCGACCGCGACCAACTCGCAAGAACCGACCGCATTCAAGTACACCTTTACGGCTCCCTGGCTCTGACCGGAATCGGCCACGGCACCGATATGGCGGTACTGATGGGACTGCTTGGCCAAACCCCCGATACCATCAATGTCGATAGTATCGATGAAAAGATGGCCGCCATTCACAGCGAACAAGCGCTGACACTAAATGGTGACCACAAAATAGAATTTGTTCGCGATCGCGACCTGCTCTTCCATATGGAAGAGTTCCTACCGCAACACTCCAACGGCATGACCTGCCAAGCCTATTGCGGCGAAGAACTGCTATTCGAGCGCAGTTATTTTTCCATCGGCGGCGGCTTTGTTCTCTCAGAAGAAGACTTCGCTCACAAAGAAGAAATTGCCACGCTGCTGCCCTACGATTTCAGTAGTGCCGAACAGCTGATGAAGATCTGCGATCAGCACGACTGGACCATTGCCCAGTTGGCCATGGAAAACGAAAAAGCATTTCGCAGCGAGCAGGAAGTCAAAGACCGCCTGTGGAATATCTGGAAAGTGATGAAAGCCTCCATAGAGCGGGGCTGCCAACAAAAAGGGATTCTGCCCGGCGGCCTGAAGGTACGCCGCCGAGCCGCCGAGCTCTATCAGGAGTTGAGCAAACAAACAGCGGAAGAGCGCAATCGCGGCCTCGCCATCCTCGACTGGGTGAGCCTGTTCGCGCTTGCCGTCAATGAAGAAAATGCCGCTCGCGGACGTATCGTTACCGCCCCAACCAATGGGGCCGCCGGTGTTATTCCCGCAGTGATCGCCTATTACGTGGAATTTGTGCACGATCCGAAAGTGCACGGAGAACTCAAAGAGCAGGTGGTGAAATTCATGCTCACTGCCGGCGCCATCGGCATGCTATTTAAGAAAAACGCCTCTATCTCAGCCGCCGAAGTAGGCTGCCAAGGTGAGATCGGCGTAGCCTGCTCAATGGCCTCCGCAGGCCTAGCCGCCGTGGAAGGCGGCAGTAATCAGCAAATCGAAAACGCTGCCGAGATTGGCATGGAGCACAACCTGGGCCTCACCTGCGATCCCATCGGCGGCCTGGTGCAAGTGCCCTGTATCGAACGCAACACCATGGGCGCGGTAAAAGCCATCAACGGCGCACGCCTGGCCCTACGCGGTGACGGCTCCCATATCGTACCGCTAGATAGCGTGATCGAAACCATGCGCCAGACCGGTATCGATATGCAGAGCAAATACAAAGAGACTTCTCTGGGCGGGTTGGCCGTTAACGCCGTCAACTGCTGATGGGTTTCTTTATGCCGGGGCTGGGTTTGGCCTCGGTACTCTATTTATGCTTAGGGGTTCAATTGGGAGGCACTATTATTTTGACCTAATTGAGAGGTGTAAAATTATTACATCCCTTACTTGATTTATCCTATAAAAAAAGACTCATCGCTTAGTGTGCAACAAAGCCTCTTCCTCTGATCTTCTTCTGGATAGCCTGCTGAGTCGTAAAGATCTCATCTGCATGGCTGGGAAATTGCCCCTTTTGGGTCGCTCGGCAGGAGGGCTGCTTACCCTCTTATCGTGACTTCTCCACATATCAATTTCATTATAGGAGTAACTAAATAGCTTCTAAGGCTTAATCATCACTTTTCCCTAATTCAATTCTTTCCCCTCTATCTCTTGCAGCTACTAATGCACTAAATTAATTTGGAGTTACATTTTACTAAATCCACCCCTGGGAAAATGGCAACCTCAAAACAAAAAATGCCTACAAAGCCTCATTTAGGCTCTACAAGCATTTTGAACGAAGATTAAAGAGTTAAACTACTACTTTGCCGAATTATTAATAATAGACTCTTTGGCGTCCTGGGTAAGCACTACTGAGCCCGCAATACTCAGAATGTATAATGAAAAAATAAAGTACGAATACTAAACTAACCTAGGACCAACCTAAATAATAATCACCTTTAAACTCATTGACTTCTCAAATAGATCTATATTTTTCCTGGTTCTGCCCTAACGTCTATTACAGACTCAAAAGTTGGGGAATAATCGCATTCGTACACATGATTTTGAAAAGCTCCAAAACCATTCTGGAACTGTATTTTGTCTCCGATATAAGTGACAACACCCGCACTTATATCTTTCCAACGATAATAACTAAATTTTGGCTCCAACCAGGCATTAGTCCATCTGTGACTATATTCTGCAAGCTGTTCAATATACCGATTACAGTGTACCGTTGCTGAAATGAAGTTTTCTTCAGCCCAACACTTCAAATCTTTACGACATTCAGTTTGTTCGGCAGCAACTTGTTCTGGTATTTTTTGCAGTTTAGAGCTAACTTCGGCTGCAGCGGGGGATATTTGCCCCTCATCAGTAGGGATACTCCACATATATAAAAAGACAATTAACATCCAAAGAAAGGAAACTGTTCTTATAGTGTTAGAATACTCTTTTTTTAGGGTGACCCAAGAAAAAATCAAAGGAAACAAAAATATCCCCACACATAGCATGCCGCCAATAGATTTAACGTCCTTCCCAGCGGTCGCTTGAGACCCTTTAGATGCACTTGGATGACCGCAATTCGGGCAAGCTATAGCTTGCTTTGATATATCATTCCCACACGCAGCGCACTCCACTAAATTCATACCCAAAAATTCCTTAGACTAATTCAGCTTTAGAGATTATCGATCATAAAGTGATCTAAGCTTAATTTATACCTTGATAGTTTTGTAGCAAATTATTATACGCCAATTTACCAAGTAAACTAAATAGACTGTAGTAATCAGCGATTCTCGGATAGCAAATTAAGTTTTCCTTCGCTTTAGCAGGCGACATACCTTACTTGAGTTGGTAGCTGCACTACCAGTTGTTGTAAGTTATCAAGTAATGAGTGATGTATTGACTTGGTTTACATGTAACCGAGAGAAGGTATCCATTCATTTTTCAGATTCCGAAACAGTCTTCTAATTGTGCACTCTCTCAGGAATTCCCACATCGACCCATGTTCTGGATCATTCCATAAGGCCAAGACCGTTGGCAGAACTGATGACTCATCCACTGATTGCCTTGATCCGAGTGAAATATACCTCACCGGCTATTCCTTACTGCTCTCAAGCCATCTCCAGCGCTTTTATCGTTAGTGGCTGGCTTACCAGGGAGGGCTCATCCAACGCTACCCGAGCATATAAAAGCTATGACGCTAGCTAGGTAACACCAGATTGAACCAGCCTCGATATAAGTATCATCACCATAATAATCATGATTAATTTTTTCCACTTTAAACCGGCGATCAAGTTCACTCAGTATATCCAAGTGCTCGACTATTGCTTTCTAATGATCATGAGGTCTAGGTTGTTTACAAACCAAAGCCGCTTTACACATTAGCCTTCAGGCTTTTAAGCGCTCGATTGATATCCACTACTCATAAAGTAAACTTTCAATTGTACAGTTTCCTGCAAAACTACGACTGCCCTCGAATACCTCAATGGCTTTGGAGTAAAGCTGCGCTCTGGGTACATCAACGGATGACCTTCCTTTTCCTATATTCGTAGTAGCATAATCAGGGTATTTCAAACTCTTTGCAGACCAGCTTAAAGAATTCCCGCTCACTCAATCGAGCCTATCAGCGAGTACGGTTTATCTCGTCCGATATCAAGTGAACGGTAGCCTATTTCATGCCTCTCCCTTTCTAGACAACCGATATGGGCTTCAAACTCCCGAGAGATCTATTGCTCAGTGACAAATGCCCTACTTGCAGATATGCTTCCCCACACCTTACTTCTAGTTGCTTCAACCAACAGGCAGATGGCCGATGTACTAATATCCAATGAACAGGCCGCTTCAGCTATTTATAGCCCAGATCTACTACCAGACCTTAAATTCAAGAGAAAAGGTCAACGTTGTCTACACTTTGAACAGATGTGTTTTCACAGCAATCTTACCACCCAAATTGGGGTCCAGGTTTAGTAGACCAGTCCACTTCCTCAAGACAATTTATTGTTTAATAGAATGCTCTCCATCTGAATGAAGTGGAACTTCAGTAAGTGCCCGTTTTATTTCCTCGAGCTTTTCGAAAAGGCTGAACCCCAGATGTTTATTGAGCCTATCCAATGAACGCTCTAACTCCTGAAATGTTTCAAGTATTTTCTCTACCTGCAACTTTCCTTTATCTGTCAGAAAGAAAAGCCTCCTTCGCTTATCACTTGAGTCATCTTCATGCTTAATGAGTGAGAGCTTAAGTAACTTCGGAAGTTTCTGCTTAATCAGCTGAGGGGAGGAGGCTGTCTCACGAGCAATTTCATTCAATGACAATCCATCCAATCGATGCAAAGTCACGATGATTGAGCAAGATTTAACCGGAACTTCCACACCATTTCTCGTGAGAATTATCTCGCACTGCTTGGTGATAAGAGTAGAGATAGTCTCCGCAGTCTTGCCAATAAAGTAATTCTCAGGGCTCATAAAAGACAACTCTCATCCATCTTTCAAATTAATTTGGGGCTCATCAGCAGAGTATTGATGCTTGATTCTACCATAACCTTCAAATATATTTATAAACATGTTTATAAATATATTTATGGAGGATAGTAATGCGGACAAAATGGATCATCTTCACTCTTTTCTTACAGTCTTGGGGAGCGCTAGCTCAAACAAACTGCTCTGTTCAGTTACAAGACCTTTCAAAGGATATTGAAGCTCTTAGAGTTGAGGCCGATATACCGGGGATAGCGATAGGAGCAGCGTTAGAGGGAGAATTGGTGTATGAAGAAGGTTTTGGCTTTGCTGACAAGTTACACAAAACACCGGTTACTCCCTCCACTATTTTCCAGATAGCCTCTGTAACCAAGCCAATCACAGCTTTGGCGGTAATGGAGATTGCTGATAAGCACTTGCTCGAACTAGAAAGTTCTGTGGCCCTTGAACCAGGCTCTCTCCTAGCGAACCCCCATCACCCCTCAAAGGAAATCACCCTACTCCAATTGCTTACACATACATCCAGCATACAGGATGGTATGTATTATGAGGTGGATTTCAGAACACCCGGGCAAGATTCAGCAATGAAGCTTTCCGAGCTGCTGGAAGATGTCCTTCTAGAGAGTGGCAAATATTATTCAGCAGATAAGTCTTTCCTGAAATCCCCGCCCGGGGAGCAATGGAGCTACAGCAATATGGGCTACAACTTGTTGGGCAACTGGGCCGAGCAACAATCTGGATTGAATTTAAAAGATTGGACTCAGAAAAACTTCTTTGGGCCACTGGGAATGGATCATACTTTCTGGACTATAGCAGATACGTCTGGGTTAGAAGTCGCAACGCCTTATCAAACCCTTTCTGATGGCCAGCTTGTCGCAGTTGCACAAAGTAGTACTCCCGGATATCCGGCAGGAATGTTGCGCTCAACAGTATCAGATTTGACAAAATTCTTCGGTGCGGTTGCTAATTCAGGTGTATTTATGAGGGAGACTATTTCCTCCCAAAAGGTGCTTCAAGAGATGTTTGCTGAGCGCTCCATGAGTGGCATTCCAGACCATCTGGAAAGTCAACTTGTTGCATGGAATAGCTATAACTACAAAAAGCGCTCCTATTTAAGGCATTGGGGTGGCAATATTGGGGTATACACGGCCGCTTATGTTGCTCCTGAAACAGGGCTTGCACTTGTCATTCTCACCAACAGGAATGCAGAAAGGCCTCAAATTAATATGCTTAAAGAGCTATCTAAAAAAATCTATGATGTAGTTGAAAGATGTAATACTAAGACTGCAGTGGAAAGTTAAAATCACATTGAATAGATAAGACTTGAGCCTTTAATTATTTTAAACTCACTAAAGCGGTGCAATTATAAGCATCAGAAATTGCGAGGGTAGGCAAGCCTACCCCCGTATAAAGATGAATAGCTGGATTAGTTCACACTTTTAGAGTGGTAAACAATCGCTTGCCAGACGTTTTGCTGACCGCCGATATAATTCTCAAAGGTAGGATTCTTGATATAGTTCCAGGCCACTTTGCCGTTACCTAGATACATCGGCTCATCCAATCCACCCCATCCATAATCGGTGAGTTTTACTGGCCCTTCAAGTACATTGAGGTCTGCGTCAATCTCCATCACATAGTAGGCTTTAGGTACCAACATACGCATAGCCTCGCCTTTCTTGTTGTAACTGCGATTGTAGGGAAGGTTATCGGAAATACACTGGAACTGTGCATAACCAAACAAGTAGCGGCCATTCTTCAAGTCGACGAGCTGGGGGTCACTAATTTGGCAGTCGGAATCTTCCGCCAGCCACTTGAAGCCATTCCCCTCTATATTGCCTCGGCCATCAACTTTTGCGATGCCTACGCGAGTTAAGGATGATGTATCCAGCGCACCACCAGAATAGAGTCCTTGCCTCGCAATCAGCGGGTAATCGCCACCATAGTAGTTATCTTCAAGATACGCGAAGAAACAATTTTTATAGTCTTCAGCCGCACATTGGTCATCAAAGGGGCCGTCGCCACTAGTATCTATACCAAGTACATCCTGTAAGAACATATTCATATTCTCATCTTCAATGTACTTAGGAGAAACAACCACTGAGAGATTCGTGTTCGCATCCACTGGAACAACTGTGTGCCCTCCCCCATTGGAGATCATCGCACTTGTAGTAGGGACTACGTGATTATAAGTACCCTCAAAAGAGTCGCTATCTTCCATTTTAATAGCAATCGCTTTCAAACCTGGTGAGGGGTGGTAATCGTTTCCGTCACTGGTACAAAGTGCCCCAAACATTTCATTCCCAGGATTATAGAAAGCCCGGATATTAAGCACATGCCCATGTCCACATGCCCAGTCCCAGCCCCTGTTATCACTTCCGGACATCTTCAAGGACCAATCATCTCGCTCGATCACCGTCAGCCCAGCTGAATAGTGAGAGCCGCTGACAAGTACTCGCGCAGTGACGGAGAATGCATAATTGGTGCGCCCTTTACTGTCATTTTCAACATACAGTAGCTCTTGAGCACCTAAGTGAGTGCCACCGTGCATTTTATTAACTACGTAAGCATCAGGCTTCTCAGATAAGGGCTTATCATCCCACTCCATTAACCAAATCTGATCATTGTACTTTTTCTCATTATCAGTACCAGCAACAGCGTCGAGATTGTCCTCAATCTTCATCCAAGTAGTACCATACTCCTCTACAAGGTCTTTCTGAACATCGTAACGCTCACTTGCTTTATATTCGGTGTTGCATAAAACAGCGACTCTAGAGCAGTCTACACTTGCAGTAATACCATGAGTTTCATAGCACTGCTTAAGGATTGTAGTATTACCCGTTTGATCGAAGCTTGAGGTTTCGGGGTTATACTGCAGCTCGTAAACAGAACCGTATGTTGGATCAGAAGCTTTTAACCCTTCTGATAATGTAGTGGACACGAACATCCGCGGCTTATCAGTATCCGTAGCGCAAGTTGCCGTATAGCTACGAATTGGAATATCAATGTACTCCTCATCTTGCTCACTATCTGTTCGGCCAATATAGTGTGCAAGCTGGTAAACTTCCTGGGCGTTTACCATTGCATCAGGCAGGGTGATATCTGTAGCAGTTATTGTGGCAAACCCCAGATCGGAAGTAGAAACATCTCCAACCGTTACCGTTGAGGGATCATTATCGGGAAGGGGCGTATCGCTCCCAGTATCGCCGGAACCACTATCACCTCCTTGGTTATCGCCACCCTGATCACCACCATTATTACTGCCACCATCACCCACAGCTGGTGTCTCAGGTTCAGAGTCTGAAGAACCGCCCCCTCCGCCGCTACACGCAGCCAAAGCTGCAGTTAATGCCAGCACCAATAGTTTCTTGCTAAATAACTTGTCCATAATCGCCTGAAATCTTATTTTTTGATTTGTGTGTTAGGTAAGGATTAAGAATTAAGTTCCAATGAGTCACGAAATGAAAATACGAAAAGAATTTTATTTTTTCGTGAATAATTTTCTGTGTCGCATTTAAAAAAATGAAGAAACTAAAGCCTGCCTATATCGGTGCCTTTCTGACGATATTTGTCACCTATATACAAATTGCGTTAGAAGTGTGCTCTACACTCATAAAGCTCTATTAAAAATGGGTGATATTATTCAGTATGAGCACTCCCGAATTGCTTATTGATGACAGCCGAGCACCTGCTTCCGCAAAAAACTGGAGGCTTTAGCATCAAATAAATGAACGTCTAGCCGGCGCTCGCTCCTAAACGTCCACTCATCAGCTTAACCTTACAGCTTAAGTCACCTAAGCGAGACCTGTCCAGGATAAGAAGCACTATCGCTTTTCAAAGCAAGTTTGCTCTGCTTAAAAGAAAGCAACAAAGGGATCAGGATTAGAGTAATCGGTGTAGCAAATAGCTCCCCGAACACTAAGGATATAGCCGCTGGCTTTAAATATTGGGCTTGCTCGCTGGTTTCGGCTAATAAGGGTAGCAACCCACAGATAGTAGTCACCGTAGTTAAGAAAATTGCCCTTACGCGACTTTTCCCAGCCTGAAGTAGCGCTGTTTTTACTGGCACACCCTGCGCGTAGAGCTGATTAAATCGGCTCATTAATACTAGGGAATCGTTAATCACTACCCCAGTCATTGCCATCATTCCAAATAAGGATAATAAGCTTACTGGGAAGCCCAGTAGGCCGTGTCCAATAATTGCCCCCGCAAAGCCCATTGGAATCACCGACATAATAATCACTGGTTGCCAATAGGATTTTAATGGTATCGCCAACAAAACGTAGATAAGTAAAAGCGTCAGCAACATGGACTTTTTAAATCCAGCCTGTACTTCTACTATTTCGGCAAATTCACCAACGGCTTTAATTTGGACACCCGGATAAAGGCGCTCCAGTTCTGGCACCAGCTCTTCTTTTAATCGCTCCCAGTTTTTTTCCGGTGAACTGACAGAGCGATTCTGACGCCAGTAGATGCTGACCACTTCATCGCGATCTCGCCGATAAATTACCTCCGGTTCCCGCTCATACTTCAGCTGGGCGATTTCACCTAAGGTTACGTAGCTGTTGTTACCCAGGTTAATGGGAGTGGCTTTTAACTGCTCGATTGTTTTAGTCTGAATTTGAGGTAAGCGAGCCAATACCAATGTCTCTTCCCCTTTATCCAACAGCCTATGTATCTCAATCTGGCCGAATGCTCCCCCTATCAGCACTGCCAGGTGACTTTGATCAATTCCCAGGCTGGCTCCCCGCTCATTGACCGTAATTTTCAGCTGTCTTTTGGCTAGTTGGCTATCATCGTAGACATCGTTCACACCGGGTAACTCTGCGAGTAGAGCCTTGAGGCGGCCAGCCACTTGTTTCGCCTGATCTCGATTGCTGGCAGAAACCGCAATGGCAGTATCCCCCGCCGGCTCTTCCGTAAGGCTAAACTTCACTGCATAGCTTCCCTCCAGGATACCTGTTTGCAGCCGCAGCTCCTCTAAAAAGCGGTTGCTCTCTACTCTGGCCAGAGCATCATGTGTTAATTCCGCTGTCAACTCTATGGTCTTGGTGCCGTCCTTTGACACGATATACTTGCTAACAGGTGACTCCGGAAGTTCATACTCCTGTTGCAATCTATTTGCGGTGCGCTTGATGGCCTGTTCAAGTTGATCGGTGTTGCGTTCCGCTAAAGTATTTGCAACTCCATGCTGCATAGTGACTTTAACCGTGGCATAGCGTCCTGGAATTTCGGGAAAGAATACTGAAGCGATATGTCCCTTGAACATAGCGCCATAGGCCAGCAGCAAAAAGGTGACAAATAGACTGATACTTGTTTTCCGGTTTGCCAGGCTCAATGACAAAAGCGGAGTATATATCTTATCCGAAAATTGATTTAATAAACGGTTACATTTCTCTCTGGCAATCTCAATCCATCGTTTTATTGTGCCACTAGTTTGAGTATGCGTTTTTGGATAGCTTAAATGCACGGGTAATATAAATTTGCTCTCAATTAATGAAAATATCAATGCAAATATCACTACAGCAGAGAATCCTGATAAGACTTTTGCCAATTCATTTTCAATCCATAACATCGGTGAGAAGGCCGCAATTGTAGTCAATACGCCAAAAACTGTGGGCACGGCTACGGCTTCAACCCCTTTCCAGGCAGCCTCTTTCGTGTCAGTTGTATTTTGTCTCGCCTGGTGAATACTTTCACCGACCACAACGGCATCATCTACCAATATCCCCAGTACCAAAATCATACCGAATATAGTGATATCGTTGATGCTGTAATCCAGGGAAGGAAAACCCATCAATGTAATCGCACCAGCCAGGGATATGGGAATACCTAAGGCAACCCAAAAGGCCAGCCGCGTATCTAAAAAAAGCACCAATAGCAATAAGACGATTAATAATCCCTGCAAGGCGTTGGAACTTAGCAAGTCTAATTGCTCGGAAATATAGGGAGACATATCAGCCATTACATCCAACTGCAGGTTCTTGGGTAATGTCGATTCCAATGATTCTAATACTGATTGTGTGGCTTCATGGATATGAAACAGGTTGTCTTTTTGGCTGGTGGATACCATCAGTGCGATTGCTGGTTGCCCCTGATATCGAACAATACTGTCGGTTTGCTCATAATCTCGCTTAACCGTAGCGATATCACTGAGTCTCACTCGTGCCGTCGATTTAGTGATAATGGGAATATTCCTAAGCTCCGCCAAGTTGTCAGCCAGGGAACTGCCCTGCAGCACAATATTGCCATTGGCCGTTCTTAATTCACCACTGCGATATTCCACTGACCACTGGCGAATACGTTCCGTTAGGTTTTCAAGAGATAAACCGTAGCGTTGAAGTTTCCTGGGGTCTGGCTCTATAGCCAGTAGTTGCTTTCTTTTCCCCAGGTATGTCACTTTGGAAATAGCAGGATGCTTCTTAAGCGCTCGCTCTACTCGTGAGGATACCTGTTGAAGCGAATCATTATTGTCACCACCGTAGACCATGACAAACGCCGCAAGATTCGTATATTCACTGCGATAAATACGCGGCCGTTCCGCCAATACGGGAAACCCTTCGATACTTTCAACTTGATTGCGAATATCTTCAATCAAACGATCCAGGTTCACATTAGTATTTTTTTTCACTACCAATAAAGCGTAACCTTGGCTTGATTGGCTGGTTATGCGCTTTATTCCCGCAACACCACTAATAGCTTCCTCAATACGCTGTGTAATACTCTCATCGACCTGGCGGGCAGTACCGCCGGGGTAGACAACGGAGATTTCGACTTCTGTAGGTGGAATTTGTGGAAAGCTTTCCACCCGCAGATTTTGAAAGGTCAGCAAGCCTGCAGCTAAAATGAATACCATGAGCAGGTTAGCGGCAACCGGGTTATCCAGAAACCAACGTGTGAGTGTTTTCATATGCAGGCCTTAGTGGATAGTCATTGCAACCGCTTGACCTTCTAAAAAGTTGGTCAAAGGAAAGCGAACAAGCTGACGATTCTGGTGGGGCCGATTCTTGTAACGAAATAGAACCGAATCCGGCCGCATATCCAGTAGTTCTATCTCTTCCAAAAGTAGGGATTGTTCAGAAACGCTCCATACTTTCCCATCTTCTGTAAGAACCGATGCTGGTGCACTGACAACATAGCTCTGTATGTTGCCTCCAAACACTACATCGACCTGTTGATCAGCAAGCAAAGGGGTCTCGCGCTGAAAGGGGTTAGCCACCTGCAGCATAAGGCTGCGCTGACGGGTGTCCGCATCCATAATTGGGTTTAGGTAACGGACCGAGGCCTGCCATTGTTGTCCATCAGGCGCCTCTATTGTGATTTTGTAGGGGCCTTGCTGAAGGCCGTTTAAGCGCTGCCAGGTCTGCTCGGAAAGCTCAACTTTGACATCCAGGTAGTCACTGGCTGCTACTCGAAAGAGTACATCCCCCTCATTTATCCATTGACCAGGATGGATTAAATCGGCAATAACCACCGAGTCAAAAGGCGCTTTAATTTGTGTATCAGCCAACCTCTGCTGGGAGGATGCGAGAGCTCCCCTCGCCGCTTCTCGATTTGCCTCTGCGGCTTTGACATGCGGCTCCAGTCGGCCAAATGATGACTTCGCTTTATCCCCGCGTTTTGCCACGTATTGACGCATGAGTATTTCGGCCAAGTTGAGTTCAGCCTCTGACACTCTGGCTTGAGCAGCACGGAGTTCAGCCTGGTAAAAAGTATCCTGTAGCGACGCCAGTATTTCACCTTTCCTAATGAGGCTGCCCGGCATTGCGTGGTTAGCAATATGGGTGACACGCCCGCTCACTGATGCGATAACCTCAGTCGCCCAGCGGGGTTGTGTTATGCCTGTTGTTTTGACTTCAAGCTGAGCATCCGCCGGCACTGCCTCCACGACAGTAACAGTAAGGCCAGACTCTTTGGACTTCTCCACCATGGCTGCAGGCTGCTGCTCAGCCATAAGCCATAGCCCCACCAAGACCAGCAAGCTGGTGGCAACAATACCTGCAGCCCGCCGCTTTAACCAGATTCCCGCCATTTTCATCATGCCTAGGCAACTTACATTTTATGGAACACACTTGAACCATAACTAATAGCAGATTATGATACAAGTATGTTCCATAAAGTTCAGGTAATAACTCCATGGCTGATCACCTAGATGCGCGTATTCAGAAGTCACAAACTGCGATCATGAAGGCGAGTATGGAACTCCTGAGCAAAAATAGGGAGGCATCCTTTAGCGATATTGCCCGGGCGGCCGGAGTTGGGCGCACTACCCTTTACCGCCTTTATGACACGAGAGAAAAGCTGATTAAGGCGGTTGCGATTCACTGCCTGGAGGCATTTGATAAAGCCACCGAACACTTGGAAAGCGAGGCTGAATCCGCTCTGCAAGCTTTCCACCTGATGTTCAAAGCGATTTTTCCGCTGTCGGCCGAAATGGAGTTTTTAATGAAGTTGGGAGACTTTGATGAAGATGACCCAGAGCTCACCGCTATCTATGAGAAACAAGAGAGTGAAATCGCGACATTGGTGGAATACGCAAAATCTGAAGGCAGCCTGTCCAAGAAACTTCCTACTTCCTGGGTGGTAAACCTGGTAGAGGGGCTGCTTTATACATCCTGGCTAACAAAAAATGCAGAATCCATAGATCATGATACGCTGGCCGATTTAGCGTTTCACACATTTTGCAATGGCGTTGCTCGTTAAGCATTGAGAGTGTTGTTAAATGACTCAGCCAGTTACCACTGTTTCAAAATCAACAGATGATGATTATACGAAAGGCAAGCACAAACATTCTTTACTTTCGATTTTTACCCGATTTAAGTGGCGAGTATCCTTGACCCTATCGCTGGTCGTTATTGAAACACTCCTCGAACTACTTTTTCCACTTGCCATCGGCTGGGCTATCAATAGTCTATTAGAACAGTCCTACAATGGCATCTATCTTTTGGCAACCTTAGGTAGCATTTCTATTCTTATAGGAAGCGCCCGAAGATTTTACGATACCAGAGTCTACGCACATATTTATCAAGTAGTTACTTCGGAAATGGTAGCCCGTGAAAAAGCAAAGAAACAGTCTGTATCGACTATTACTGCGCGCTCCAGTTTGTTAACTGAAATTGTCGAGTTTTTTGAAAACAGCCTACCGGAAATTATTACCGTTACTATTGGCACGGTGGGGTTACTCATTATTATTAGCGCCATCAACTTCAATATCTTTCTCGCTTGCCTGGCTCTCCTAGCTTTGATTACCCTGATCTATTCCGTAATCGGAAATACCAATTACCAACTGAATGAATCTTATAATAATGAACTGGAATATCAGGTTGATGCGATTAAACAGCCAAATGTTGAGCACGCGAAAGCCCACTTCCGGCGCCTTATGCAGTGGAATATTGAATTGAGCGACCTGGAAACAGGCACCTACTTTATATTGTGGGCTGGCATAGTCGCTTTGTTTGTTTACGCTCCCATAGCAGCAATCGATGGGGGCCTAGTGAACTATGGATTGATCGTTGCCCTGTTAATGTACGTCTTCGACTTTATTGGGAAGGTATCTGCGTTACCACTCTATGTTCAGCAGGTTATTCGTTTGAAGGAAATTTCAAATCGGATTGGCTCATAAGGAAAAGGGGATAGTTTGGAGTATGATTCAACTATCATTGGAATAAGTATCACTCTTTATTAATAGCCCCCTCTTTCTCCTCATGATCGGCTCCACGAAAGTGCATGCAAAAACAAAATATGGCTTGGACTTCAGCTCTCCAATCTATAGATATCCAGGTTTAAATTTCATCGAATAGAATTTCCCTTTGGGCACAAGCTCTTTTTCAGATATATCGGTGAAACTTGCCTTAGGCAACCGCCGGGATTAACAGAGGCTGTGGGCTTGGCCTGTATAAAGGTGCGAAAGCACTGGGGTGCGGCTTTTGAGATTGTCGAGGCTTTCTTTCTGCCATTTTCTGCTAAGCCTGGATCAATCTACAGCAGTTATTTTTGAGCGATTTTTTATTTCTCACGCAGCAACCCAGGCTTCAGCAACACCTGCTCTCTCGCCGTTCCGCTTCCTATCTGTAACAAACAAGAGATGGCCAATAGAACCAGGAGAACGATCTTTTTCTCACTGAGGTCAATTAGTGGAGGTTTATTTTTATTTTTGAGTTGCTTTCTTTAGCCGCTGCAAAGATAAAGGTTTTTCAGCTGCTGGATGGGGCTAGCAAGCTGTGGGCGGCAACTGGGAATTCTGCTCATCCACTTAATGGAAAAATATAATTTGGTGTAAATATTTTACTCTGACCCTAATTATTTTAGCTCCAATTCTCCATTCCTTAACAACCAAGGCAGCTAGTGAACATATCTGATCGCTACTACTTCTCTAAAACATACCGGCAAGAATAGAACAAAAAAAGACATACCACATACATAATAACATTGTAAACAGTCTATCCATAGTTGTTACCAATCCAGGAGAAAACATCCAACTGAATGCAGCTAATGAAGCCAACCAATAGATCAATTTTTCTCCCAAACCCAAGTCATCATATGAAATTCTAAGTTTCCTATCTGCCTTCCGAACAAAGCTATCAAGCACCCTAACAATTACCATAAATACAACTAGCAGAAGAAGCCAGAGCCATCTCTCCACAGGATTAGATATATCCTGGGACATAAAATAAAGCACGGGCTGGAGAAGTAACCAAATTAATGGGGAAAGTACAATTGAGGCTGAAAGCAAAAGCGCTCCCCAAAACAATGAGGTAAATGTGAAATCGATACGATCTCCATACCAAACACTTTCGGGTAACTGTTTTTCTCGAATGAAGGCTAAAGCCACACGTCTAACCGCATCACCAAATTTCACTGACACTCCCCAAATCACAACCAGGCATATCTACTACCCCCTCCAAGAAAACTCGCATAATTATCATATTTGGTTTTTGAAAAAATGAAGCCAAATAAAATATTGACATAAAAATAACATCCTTAAAGCCCCTCAGAAAGAGCAAAGGCTCTGCATTCTAATCATTTTCTAATAGTGCCAATCACTTGATATGAAAATATCAATGACATATCGATATCTAGCGCCAAGTACCAAATAGATTGTTTCTTATACGAACTACCTGAAAATCCTATACCCTTACCCCATTACCCCAGTGCCGACATCTTGAAGACACAATATTTTTCAGCTAGGCACCCCAGCCAATGGATACAATATAATGTGCTAAAAGCTATCAGTAGACACCATATATAGTGATCCAGATCAAGCGCTCCTCTCTTGCACTTCTATAACCTTCCCGCACAATCTGTGAAGGAAGGCCCATGACCAGTACCTCTACCCCAGAAATTGAAAGTGACGCATCTCCCACTCAAAACCTAAGCAGTTTTCTGGTGCGAAAGCGAGATGGTCGCGCTGTGGCTTTTGATCCTCAACGTATTACTTCGGCACTTGTGCGGGCCGGGCAGGCTACTGGTGAATTTGGTGAAGATGAAGTTGATTGGCTAACCCAGGGCATCTTGAAGGTGATTAATCATCGCTTTAATGCTGTGACACCAGTCGATATTGAGGAAATCCAAAATATTGCCGAGCAAATATTAATCAATTGCGATTATATAGATACTGCTCGGGCCTACATCGCCTATCGGGAGCGACATGCGCGCATACGCAATGATCGACAAACTCTGGTAGATGTTGGGGCTTCCATTGAAGAATATCTGGAGCAGGCGGACTGGCGTGTCGCTGCTAATGCCAACCAGGGCTACTCTCTCGGCGGCCTGATTTTAAATAGTGCCGGTAAAATGATTGCCAATTACTGGCTAAATCATGTCTATTCCCCGGAGATTGGTGCAGCCCACCGGGATGGTGATTTACACATCCATGACTTGGATATGTTGGCCGGCTATTGCGCCGGTTGGTCACTGCGTACCTTACTGCACGAAGGGCTGAATGGAGTTCCCGGCAAAGTGGAGTCGGCACCGCCCGCCCACTTGACCAGTGCAGTTGGGCAGATCGTTAACTTTCTTGGCACATTGCAAAACGAATGGGCTGGAGCCCAGGCATTTAGCTCCTTCGATACTTATCTCGCACCCTTTGTACGCAAGGATCAGCTGGATTACGCCAGCGTACGCCAGTGCATGCAGGAGCTGATTTTTAACCTGAATGTGCCATCCCGCTGGGGCACCCAGACTCCCTTTACCAACCTCACTTTCGATTGGGTTTGCCCTCAAGACCTGCAAGACCAGCTGCCGGTGATTGCCGGCAAAGAAATGCCATTCACTTATGGTGACTTGCAGGTGGAAATGGACCTGATTAACCGCGCCTATATTGAGGTGATGAGTAAAGGGGACGCGCGCGGCAGGGTCTTCACTTTCCCAATTCCAACTTACAATATCAGTGAGGACTTTCCCTGGGAGAGCGAGAATGCGGAGCGGCTATTTACTATGACTGCCCGCTATGGACTGCCCTACTTCCAAAACTTTATTAACTCAGACCTCAGTCCAAACATGGTGCGCTCCATGTGCTGCCGCCTACAACTGGACCTTCGAGAGCTGCTTAAACGTGGCAATGGATTATTTGGCTCCGCGGAACAGACCGGCTCTCTCGGTGTAGTAACGATCAACTGTGCACGTCTGGGCTATTTGTATAAGGGGGACTGGGACCTCCTGCTCGCCCAGTTAGATAAACTACTGCTACTTGCACGGGATTCCCTGGAAGTGAAACGCAAAGTGATTCAGCGGCATATGGACGCCGGCCTGTTTCCCTACACGCGTCGATATCTTGGCACTCTGCGTAACCACTTCTCTACCATTGGCGTTAACGGCATTAATGAAATGCTGCGAAACTTTAGTGAAGACCGTGAAAGTATCGTCACAGATACCGGTAAAAAACTTGCCGAGCAGTTGCTCGACCATATTCGTTTGCGAATGACAGAGTTCCAGGAACAAACTGGCCACCTGTATAATCTCGAAGCCACACCGGCTGAGGGAACTACTTACCGTTTTGCCCGCGAAGACCAAAAGCGCTATGAAGATATTATTCAGGCTGGCAGCACGGAAGCACCTTACTATACCAACTCATCCCAGCTACCAGTCGGCTTTACCGATGACCCTTTCGAAGCGTTGGCCCGGCAGGAATCCTTACAATCCCGTTATACGGGCGGCACTGTGCTGCACCTATACCTGGGTGAACAACTGCCAGATGCCGATAGCTGCCGCCGCTTATTACAGCGCGCCCTGAAAAATTATCGGCTGCCCTATATCACAGTAACTCCCAGCTTTTCTATATGCCCAGTACACGGCTACCTGAGCGGCGAACACGAATTCTGTCCCCGCTGCGATGAGGCTCTGCTCGCTCGTGAGCAATCTTGCTGCAGAGATTAAAACCAACCACCAAGGAGAGACATCATGAATAAACCAACCTCACCACTCAAAAATGAAGAGCGCACCCGCTGTGAAGTCTGGAGCCGGGTGATGGGCTATCACCGCCCGGTCTCCTTCTGGAATCCAGGCAAACAATCGGAACACAGGGAGCGCCGCTTTTTTGTTGCAGGTAATGGCAAATAGCTATGGCTGAAAAGCTGCGCATTGGCGGTTTTACACCATTTACCGCTATCGACTTCCCTGGTGAATTGGCCGCGGTGGTCTTTTGCCAGGGGTGCCCCTGGCGTTGCCGCTACTGCCATAATGGTGATCTGTTGCCGGCCCGCGCGCCCAGTGCCTACGACTGGGACCAGATATTGGGGTTCCTCGCCAGCCGGCAAGGACTGCTGGATGCGGTGGTATTTTCTGGCGGAGAGCCAACTGCCCAGGGGGCACTGGAAGCCGCCATTGCCCAAGCCCGAAGCCTGGGGTTTAAGATAGGTTTACATACTGCCGGGATCTACCCTCGGAAACTGAGTCGCTTGATCCCCAGCTTGGACTGGGTTGGGCTGGATATAAAAGCGTTGCCGGAAAATTACCCTGCCATTACCGGGGTAGATGGTAGCGGTACAGCACCCTGGCAATGTGTAGAGCTACTCGTCGAGGCGGGAACAGCAATGCAAGTACGCCTTACCAGACATCCTCACCTCACCAGTGATGAGGAGCTAGCTCAAATTCAGGAGAAGCTTCACAACAGTGGCGTTCATCATTTAGAGGTGCAACGCTGTAATACTGAGCAAGCGCTTGACCAAACCCTGAAGTTTATTTCATAGGGCTAAAAAATTTGGGGGACGAAATAGAATCGATGGTCGGCCAAGGACATCTTCTTTTTATGACTCTTCTGATGGCGGGCTCAAAGGCCAGTAAAGAGGCCTAGCTTGGCCTCTTCCCGATAGGACACCAGCGCCAGCAGTTCAATCTTGTATTTGAGCAATACTTTGCTTTCTTAGGGCGAGCGCTTTGGGCTGCGTTGAATGAGAGTGAGTAAGTTGACTTTTGAGTTTAGTCGCAAGCTCTTCGGCCAATGACTGACTTTGCAACAAGGCCTGGTTTACCGAATTTCGATGCCGTTCATCCGTAAATTCCTGGAATTCCGCATTGATTTCATATACTTGATCGACCCCCAGGTAATGGCTCAATGTCCTGATATGAGGCCCCAAGTGATTCATGTTCTCGCGCACTCCCCCCTCTGCAAAGCCAAATTCTCCAGCAGAAGTAATTAGCACCAGCATCTTTCCCGACATAATGGGCTCAAGCGGATAGTCTCCACGGGCCAAGTCAAAGGTGAAGGTCTTATTAATACGTATCACCTGGTCGAACCAGGCTTTTAAAGCCGCCGGCATACCGTAGTTATACATTGGGGAGGACATTACTATGACATCCGCCTGGTCGAGTTCATTGATCAAAGTATCCGATAATGTAACCAACGATTTTTGCTCTTCACTGCGCTGATCTTCTGGAGTGAATACAGAGGCAATCCAATCCTGGGTAATGAATCCTGGCGGGGTCTGGCCAACATCCCTATAGATGAGTTTATCTTTTGGTCTTAGCCCAAGCCAACGCTTCACAAAACTTGCGGCAACGGCCTTGGAGATAGAGGAGTGTTTTGGTATGTCCCTATACTCCTCCGGTACCTGAATAGTCCCAAAAATCTGAGCGCTGGCTTCAATATGAAGAAGAGTTTTCATCTATTAGACCTCGAAAAATTCATCATTTGGTCCAGCGATAGTGCAGTCTATAAGCATTCTTGACAAATGAGATATTTCTCCTTATAGATGAATTAATTTCATTTATAAGGAAGAGTAGTCCATGTATCCAAACCTACCCTCCCTCAATTCCTTAAAGGTTTTTGATGCAGCTGCGAGGCTCGGTAGCTTTAAGAAAGCTGCGGAGGGACTCTTTATTACCCCTACAGCAGTATCCCATCAGATAAAAAGCCTGGAAGAAACGCTAGGCAGCCAGCTGTTTGAGCGTAAAACCCGCGCAATACAATTAACAGAAGAAGGAAGGCTACTCGCAGAAACAACTTCACGAGTTTTTCAGCAACTTGTCGAAACCATAGGTGAAATAGCCAATTCAAATCGTGTGATTGCTGTCAGTACAACTTCATCTTTTGCTGCACTGTGGCTGGTTCCCCACCTGGAACGCTTTTATCAGAAGCATCCTGGTATCGAGATATCCATTTCGACCGGTGAACAGATAGATGATATTGAGCGCGACCGACACATTGATATAGCTATTCGCTACGGTAAATTTGATCCAAAAGCCAAAAATACCACAAAGCTTATTACTGAATCAGTGGGTATGTATGCTACGCGGAACTACTTATCAAACATAACCGACCTCGAGCAGGCGCAGCTATTAGAAACCAAATGGATCAACCAATCTTTAACCCCATTCAGTTGGAAATCCTTACTTGGCAACTTCAAAAAAAACCTTACCATTCGTCAATATGATCAGGAGCATCACGTTATACAAGCCGCACTGGCTAGCCAGGGGATTGCTTTAGTCAGTTCCCTGCTGATTCAGAATGCCTTACAGAACGAATGGTTGGTGCCGTATAAAAGCGCAGCTATAAAGCAAAAGGCTGAAGGGCTTTCATACTACGCAGTAATCCCAGGCCGCAATATAAATAACAAGCAGGTTAGTGTGTTTCTTGATTGGCTACTTGAAGAAATAGAATAAACTATATATACAATTTAGACGATATCGCCCTTACGAGCAAAGCTCGAAAGGGCGACAAACAAGCCATTACTAAAAAGCAATAAGACTTAAAAATTTAGAGGCAAATAATATTTTCTGCCTGAGGGCCCTTGGCACCCTGGGTCACTGTAAACTCTACAGCTTGCCCTTCCTGCAATGTTTTAAAGCCACTGCTGGCAATATTGCTGAAGTGCGCAAAAACATCGGGGCCGGATTTTTGTGCGATGAAACCAAAACCTTTGGCTTCATCGAACCACTTAACAGTACCAGTCGTTGTGTTAGACATAATAAATATCCTGAGAAAATAAATTGATCATAGTTGACCTGTTGGTCGAGCGGGCAAAAACTGAGAATTTAAAAGAGACAGAACGAAGGATTATGACTAAAACTACGAGTTGAACTAAAATAAAAACTGGGCGTTTATACCAGCTATCAGGATAGTAGCACCTAAAGCTAACTCTTGTCTATAAAAATAGAAATTAAGGGAAGGAATGAAGCAGATAACTCAATAGCTGTATTATAAATGGCCTACTTTAAAGATTTTCCTCCTAAGCTATAGTTCACTCAGCGTCCTAGAGTGCTCCCACTAGGGAGTTGTACCTTAGGGAGTGGTACCTAGCTCCATACGAAAGCGCCTTCTTAACTGTTTGAGAAAGGTCATCGGGGCCAGCCTGTACAAGTAGGCTCCAATCAGGCTTATATCTTTCGGAAACCAACGCTCCCTGCCCTTTTCTAATGCCGTCATAATCTGATTGGCCATCCACTCAGGGCTACGCACCGCTCCCACCGTGCTCCTTTGGTGCTTGGCCTGCCCACCATCTCCAGCTAAAGCGTTTTGCTCAATCGTTGTAGCCAGGAAACTTGGGTAAACCATTAATACACTAACTCCATCGTTGCGCACTTCCTCACGGAATACCTCGAAATACTGGTGCAATGCACTCTTGGCTGCACAATAGCCCGCGCGCCCCAATACCGGCATCCATCCAGCCATTGAACTGATATTTACCACACAGCCAGAGGCCGCTTTTAGCCCCGCAAACAAGCCTTGAGTAAGCTCTACCGGTGCATGGTAATTCACCACCATCACCTTGCGAATAACCGCGCTGGACGTTTGTGTAGAGAGGCTTCGGTGTGTAATGCCGGCATTGTTTACCAACAGGTCAACTCTCGAGCACTCATTCCGTAAGGATTCAACCAGCTCCTCTACGGCCAAATAATTTGATAGATCAACGGTATATATCCTGACTCGAACACCGATAGCCCTGAGTTGGGCCTCTCTTTGGCGAAGTTTTTCAGTGGAAATATCAACCAGAACAAATTCAGCTCTATATTTTTTTGCAAGGCACAGGGTAATCGCCCAACCCAAGCCTTCGGCAGCCCCTGTAATCACAAAAGTCTTCTGTAAATTTTCCGACTGATTTGTGTCCATCTCAACTCTCCTCCACAGACAAGGGAGTTTTACTGGAGAGTGCTACTATGCCGAGTGCCCTTTCTGCAAACAGGTGAAAAACCTCTTTTGAAGTCTTCTCCGGAATAAACCCCAACTCTTCTTTTAAACGGCGATTATCCAGTACCGGCCTGTATTGCAAAAAGGCCACGTGGTCTGGGTGGGTATCCGTTAGGTGGAGGCTGTAACCCAGCCAGAGAACCGCTTTTATCAGCCATACTGGTGGTCTCATCAGTGGTTTGGACAGAATTTGACCTATTTCCTTGGGGCTGAGACTGCCATCACCGGTTAGATTGAATATGCCACTGTTCCCAGCACTCACACCAAGCGTGAGTGCGCGGATCACATCCTGATCCCAGATAAAGACAAAGGGGGAATTATGCCCACCGGGGTCCAGAAGTACTTTTCGGCTAAAGAGTGCGCTGATCTTATTATTGGTGTTGGCACCTAAAACGGAAGACACGCGAAATACCAGTTGCTTGAGATACGGATACCGCTCACGGTATTCAGCCAGCAACTCCTCTACTTTACGCTTGTTATTGGAGTAGCCAAATTCAGGGTTCCCCCTCAAGGGATGATGCTCTTCGAGCCTGGGTGGATTATCCGGATAATAACCATAGGCGGCGCCGCTACTTGTCACAGTGATATGTTCAACCCCAGCGTAGAGACAGGCCTCTAATACATTCCTTGTGCCTTCCACATCTATACGGTATTCAGCGGCATGATCACGACACGCAGCCATTACCGACGCTAGATGAATCACATGGGTTATAGATTCCGCCTGAATAAACTGACCAAGGTCTTTATCACAAATATCCCACGCCAGAATGGGAAAACTCGCGGCTCTAGTTCGAATATCCATCCCGATCACAGGGAAAGTCTTCCTCAATTGCTCCCCAAGCTGATGACCGATATATCCCGCCGCCCCGGTAATTAAAACCCGCTTGTTCATTCTGAGGCTCCTATCAGGAAGTCGCTTCTGATCCATTTGTATGAAAAACCTCCTCTCGCGGTAGCAGGTCTTTTTGTAAATCTGCCTTATGCGTTCTGAGTGCCTTTAAATAGGCCTCTTTATGTACGTAATACGCCATGCGCTCAAGATCCAGATAACGCATACCGCCGTTTACACGATTTGCCGATCTCTGCTGGATGATTTTCCTAAATCTACTAGCAGACGGTGCACCAGAAATTAACTGGCGAATATAAAGGGCAACAAGCTCTGCTTGCTTGTTACGCCCTTCCCACCCCAATCCAGCCGCTTCCACCATACCCATCATAAATAGGTTATCGGATTCAGGATGAAATACATTCAGATACAGGCTCGGTGCATAACCACTCCAGTTCAGTTCACTGCTATCGATAAACGGATAGTGCAACTTGTAACCGGTGGCCTGTACGATCAGGTCATATTCTCCACATCCACCCTCTGAGAACTTCACCTTATTCCCATGCACCGATTTGATATCAGACCTGGGGTTGATATCGCCATGGCCAATATGATGCAGCAGTAAGGAGTTGACTACCGGGTGGGATTCAAAGAGTCGGTAATTGGGCTCTGGCAAACCATATTGAGATGGGCTGCCTAAAGAGAATTTGACCAGCGCTTTTGTAAGGCGCCGCTTAACAAAGAGAGGTAACCGAAACTTGCCGCCCAGCTGATCGATAGGCTTACCGGCTATGTACTTCGGCAGAAAGTAATAGCCTCGGCGCAGGCTGATATCAACGCTTTTCGCTTTATGGACTGCGTCTACAGCAATATCCGCTCCACTGTTGCCACAACCAATCAACAGGACTCTTTTTCCAGCAAAGATTTCAGAGGACTGGTATTGTGCAGAATGTAACAACTCCCCGCTAAATTGGCCTGGAAGTGCAGGCTGATTGGGGTGGTGCAAAGTGCCGCTGGCAATGAGTAATCCGCTAAACTCCCGAGTTCTTTCCTGCCACTTTCTACGAGTGGTAATCAGCCAGTTTTCTCCACTGCGCTCACATCTCAAAACTTCGGTGTCGAACTCGTAATGGCCGTAAAGGCCAAATTCTCTCGCATAGGAGCAGAAGTAATCCCGCATCTCCCGATGACTTGGGTAGTCAGCAACACTCTCCCCCATCGGAAACTCAGCGAATTCAGTCATTTTCTTGGAGGAAATAAGGTGGGCCGACTCATACATAGTACTAGTGGGGTTATCAATATCCCATAAGCCACCCACATCACTGTGCGACTCAAAGCCAATACAGGGAATACCGCATTTGAGTAAATTTCGAACGGTGCAAAGCCCCATAGGACCGGCACCAATTACGGCGTAAGGTTTCACGGTAGTTGCCCCTCCCTGTTGACTTGTTTAAGAGCCGAGCCAGAAGGAATATATCGTGACAAACACACTAAGGATCGTCATTATCGGGCAGGTACTGGTTATTTTGGGACATTCATAATGGATTTGACCGACACCAGAAGCGTTAATCTGAGCTATACCAAAGCTTTACTAGAGGCTTTAGCCAGCATGGATCTCCCTATACCGGGGGAAACCAATAAAATCCTGTCCCAAATACACCAGAAGGAACGCATCTCTATTCATCTGCAGGAGCGGCTGTGGGAGTCGGTAATCAATAGCTACCCCGACACTCTACTGGGTATTAAGCTCGGGCTTGCCATGCAGGCCAACCAAATCGGCCTAGTTGGTTACCTGCTGATGACGCAAAAAGATTTGGGAGAGGCGATAGAGCAATTGATTAGTTACCACCCACTGCTGGGCGAAGGTGGGCACTTTGAACTGCGACGCGATGCATTCTCGGTAAACCTCTGCTATCACCCCAACTTCCTGAATTTTGCGCAAATCCGGGTAGAAACGGTGCTCGCTGCTTGTATTGCGCAAACCCGAATGTTAACCGGTGAGAGGTTTCAGCCCCTCAAACTACTGCTCGCCTACCCTGCGCCTAGCCTTGCCCTGCAGCAACGCTATCAGGCACTGTTACAAATACCCGTTGAGTTCAATGCAGGGATTTCGGCAATCCAATTTCCCACTAAAGATCTGTCGCTGCCATTAATCGCCGCAGATAAAGAAGTGGAGGCCTGCTTAAAGCCAAAGGCAGAAGCCCTCCTACAGGCGCTTACAAAGAAATCCCTGCACCGGAAAGTAACCCTATTGCTGCAGCAAGCTCCAAACTTAACACGTGAGCAAGTCGCACAGCGCCTTTGCCTTAGCCCAAGGCACCTAGCGCGAAAATTACAAGAAGAACAACTTAACTTCCGTGTACTACAGGATGAGGTACGCAGCTATTATGCGAAGCAGTGGTTAAGAGAGGGCGAAAAAACCAACCTAGAAATTGCCGTAGCACTTGGGTACGCGGATGAGAGTGCGTTTGGTAAAGCTTTTAAGCGTTGGGAGGGAACATCTCCTAGCTCGTTTAGAGAGCTTATAATCCCTATAAATAAGAGTTAGCCATCCAAAATCATGAAGAACTCTATTTTCTATACATGATATACAATAAGCTCGAAACCATTCACACCAACATTTTTTGAAAATCTTAATTGATGATTTAAACCTTTAAAACACTCCCATACCACGTAAAAATCACCTTTATTAATTTTTAATTCTTAATATTCACTCATAATACTCTTTACAGGAGCCACTTAAGAATCATAATTTAATAGATGCACCATCAGGACAGGCCCTACCCAAAGGACCAATATCATAAGTGACTGAAGACTTAACCGAAGGAATTGAAAAGAACAAAAAGGTTATTTTTTAAAGCAAGGTCTAAAAACCATTAACCAATACAATATCCTACCCCATATTCAAACCAATCTTAATCAAAAATTGATTCTCGAAAGCCAAGTCAGCATTCACGACTTACTCCCAACTATATAATCCTCCTGAATAACCATACAATGCCAGCACTTAAGACCACTTAAAGCATTCATTCTCCCAGCCTTATCCATTACCTATCGCATTCTTTCCACTGAAGTAGAAGCCTTTTCGCGATACTAGTATGAGTGCGATGCTTCAAAAAACGTATAGACTCAGGATACCGATCACGTAATTTACAAACACCGTTTAACCTCTCAAAATAATTGAGAAACATTTCATTTCCTGACGCCAAGGACACCCAGTAAAGAGCGTCATCTTCTAATGTAAAGTATCGCCTATAAGCATCTATACCTCGCTCACAAGGAAACTCCTCTCCTATTATCAAGAGCAAAGAATTTTTTATAAATAAATACTTTCCCCTCTCATTTGTATCAGGATCTATAGAACACAAAAACTTATCAGTATAGACAGGCTCACCATTCGAGTAATTGCGCATCTCCGGAATCAATTTTATTAAAGTTGACCCTGCCCCTCCCATAAAACCAGATACCTTTCCATTCAAATCTGAACTCTCAGAATCTGAATATGCCTGAGAACAGCCGCAGAGAAGCACTATTAAAACTATTAAAGACCTAGCCATCAAAATACCCTATAAAAAGACATTTTCGAAAGTCAAATCAGCACCGACCACTTACTCCCAGCCCTATTGTTCTCACAAAGAGACATATAACACCAACATTTTACTCTGAGCCCAGTTATTCCTTACTCATCCTTACCCAACCCCCTAAAAGAAACTATTTTCTGCAAAAGCACAACAGTGATTAACGGCAAAAAAGAAACCGCAACAAACCACTCTCTTTCTGAAGCCCCAGCAAACCCTCCCCTTAAAAACTGAAAAGAAATTACTGAGATAAGCGCAGAAGATAAAAAACCATACCTTACGAGCCTTACCTTTAGTTCATACACACCAAGTAGATCATAAATTTTTAGGCCGAGCATCAATGCACAAAACAACAAAATTACTCGCAACAAAACCCAAATCTCGACCTCGACTATCCCTACAAACCAAACAGGAACTAAGGCTAAAGCAGTACTAAAGATTAAAATAAATTCCCGAACTTTTCTATGGCTATTCAACTGGAATCCTCCCCGCAGCCTCACCAACAGCTGCATTAAACCAAATGATAGGTTTGATTGGTGCTGGTGCCCCTTGATGTGCCATTGTTGTAAACACTTCTCTAGTAACATTTACACCAAAACGATACCCATTACCGGCAGAAGGGTCAGTAACCAAATCATAAGTGGATTTTCCTAATTGGCCATAACCGTAATAACTTAACCCACTAGTACAGGCTGAGAAAAAACCTCCACACAAAACGCCAGCACCACCAATAGCAATATATTTTTGATCGCGATAAAAATTATGGTTAAACACTCCCCAAGAAACCTCTTTAGAAGTTAGTGTAGATGCAGCCAAGCTTGATATAACTCGATGGGCACCCAACCTATATTGGGCAACTCGAAGGGCCCCCTGATCGACATTCAAATCCCCCTCCATTGCCGCTAACCCTTCTGCGGCATATTGATATGCAGCTGCATCATCAAGTTGATTCCATTGGACTTCAGGAACCATTTTCCCCACTAAATCATCATCAGAGATATTTTTATCAGATGCCCTTGAACTAACCGCCTCATGAAATGCTCCTGTCGCTGCACCATTTGCAAACTTACCACCAGTAAGCTTAGAAATTGTACCACCCAATATAGCTCGGCCAGTAACGCGAGCAGCTCTGTTGCCTATATTTCCTATTAGTGGGCCCGTAGCTGCCATTGCTCCAGCAGAAACAAAACCATGCCCAAACTTTCCACCTTGCAAAACACTCATTGTGCCGCCCACTAAGCCAGAATAGAGAGCTGCTTCACCCAAGGAAATAGCACCAGCTTCATAACCAGTACCAATTTCTCCAAACGCGTAGGCCGAAACATAAGCTATAGCTCCTGCTTTAAATGCGTCCCCCCAAGATGCTCCATGTCCTTTAGCAGATGCCGCTGCGTAGGCAGCACAACCTGCTGGGCCTCCATAATAACAAGCCGCAGCTTGAGCAACCGCATTAAGAATTGAACTCTCAGTAATACCCAAGATGTCATCGAATACCTCTGAGAAAAATCCATAGCCACTTGGATCAACGCCACTCAGAGGGCTATTTTTCCCGTAGCTGTATCGGTTGTAGCCTTGAGTATTAAACTTACCATCAACAATAAGGTCCGCCTGCATAAAGCGCCCCAGACGCGGGTCGTAGATACGGCCATTCATATGAATCAGCCCCACCTCATCCAGCATTTCATGGCCGGTGTAACCACGGGTGGTGCGGCTGTGATCGAAGTTCGATAGCGCAGTCAGGGATAACGCATTCCAGTTGGCGCTATTGCGGCGCTGCCCCCAGGCATCGAAGGACATTTCCTGCACTACCTTACCGGCCTTATCGGTAATGAGATCCATGGAGCCCAGGTGGTCCTTGTAGAGGAACAGCTTATCAGTCGAGAGTACCTTGAATTCCTTGTCGGTTTTTACGGTATAGACCGCCGTGCCCACCAGGTGACGCTTCCACTCGATCTCATTGGGCTTACTGGACTTCTGGATACGCTCGATACCGCCGATATACCAGGTCTCTGTCACCTCGCCATTACTGCTATTGGTATCCTTGCGGTAATAGCGGCTGTGGCTCGGGCCATAGAGGAACTCTGTGGTGTTATTTCCCTTTTTTATCAGGGAGGCTTTATCGAAGGTGGTGTAGCTGATGGTGCGGCCACCATCAAAACCATCCGAAGTCATATTGCCATTGAGGTCATAGTTATAGCTAACGCCTCCGGCGGTTGTCACCGCATGGGGGCCAGCGCCATTTTCACCATAGATATAATCCCCTACGCCGGCTTTAAAGGTGATATTGCCGATAGCGTTGTAGCGGATATCCTGTTCGGACGTACTTAGGCCACTACAGTTGACATTGCTGTTACCAATATGGGTTTTTATCAAACGGTTGAGCTTGTCATAGCAGAAGCTCTCACGCAGATCCTTGCTTCCGCTCTGGTTGTGACGGCTGGTGAGATTGCCGAGGGTATCCCACTGGTAGCTGATATCTTGGATACCAAAGGCTCCCAATACCGTAGAGGTCTGCTTTGTTAGGCGGCCGCTGGCAGCTTCGAAAGTAAAATTAGACGTTGCGCCGTTACCCAATAGCTGCTCTTTCAGTTGGCCGCGAGCGGTCTGGGCTTTCACCTCTTGAATCAAGTCCCCGGTGGCCAAGTCTACTACCTTGTAGAGATATCCATAGGTATTGTAGAAATTCTGAGTCCCTGATTTGCCACCATCGAGTATACTATCGAGCGCATCGTAGCTGTATTCGACACGGCCATGACCATCAAATACCGTGGTGGTGACATAAGAGGGTTGTGTACCAGCCCCATCAAAGTCCACCGCCTGGATATGATTTCGGCCAACTTGGTCATACTCATACACCGCCTGATATCCAGAGACGCTGTCCATAACCATTTCCACCAGGCCCAAACCATTGGCTGCACTGTCATACAACCAGATGACATCGCTAGTGGGGGCGGAAGAGCCTTTAGACTTTTCAATACGCGTGGACTGTCTGCCCAATTCGTCGTAGGTTAACTCTACGGTGTGTCCATTTGCATTGGTTTGTTTTTTCAGCTCACCAAAGCCGGTATATTCGTAGTGCCACTCTCCCTTATCGGGATCGTCCATACGGGTTTTTCGGCCCAGATCGTCATATTCGATTGTAACCACAATGGGATAACTGAGACCGTCGCCCTCGTCGATATGAGCACCTGCAGCATTGGTTTTACCCCAGGATTTGGCTTTATACAGGTTACCCTGGCTGTCATATTCGTAGGTGAGGCGGCCATCAATCGCATCGATGACTTCTACCAGCTCCCCAGCAACATTTTTGATCTCAGTTTTTTGCTGGCCTTTATCATTCGTGGTGATGGTCTCAAGGCCGCTGTAGGTGATGCTGGACACTGAGCCATCTGGCGCAGTGACACGGCTTGGGCGGCCGAGCAGGTCATACTCCATTTTGGACCATAGGCGGGTATCACCAGAGAAATAAGGCTCACTGGCAAACTTCACGCGGCCTAGATTATCGTATTCTTTATCGGTATAGATTTTACTGTTGAAGCCCTTGGTTTCAGTCCGTATAGAGCGCCCCAGTGCGTCGAAGTATTCCCTACTCCAGCTACCGGTACTGCTATGAGTGGTCACCATATATTGTGCACCGGCCGGACAGGCGATAACACAACGATCATAATCCGTCAGCTTATCCGCGCCGGTATTGCTCTGGCTAATGGTTTCACGACCAAACCCATCGTAAGCGAACACGGTTTCCAGCCCATTCATCCCTTTAACTTCCAACGGAGCGCCAAAGTGGTTGCGGGATACTACCCTTTCGGTTAGGTGATCGAGGGCATTGTAGCTTTCAAACACATAGCGGCCCGAGAGGTCATACAGCGTTCTTGCACTGCGAGCGACTTCGCCGGGGGCAGTTACCGTCTTCTTACTAACGTTGCCAAAATTGTCATATTCATAAGCGGTAATCTGCTTGTACTCTGGTTTATTAGGTTCAATAACCTCGGTTTTTAAAAGGCCTTTATGTATGCCCGATGCATAATAGCTAAAGGCCGACTCACGGATATGGCTGGGCATACCTGGGCGGGAACTGGTCACCTTTGTTGCAGTTAGACGGCCCTTTTCTTTTTCCCAAACATTGCTGCCATAGGTATTTTCCGTTTTCTTAGCAAACTGGTCACCAGAGATGCCGTCTTTAGTGACAACGTCAATACTGAGCGCATTGCCATAGGTATCGTAGCTGTTTGTTGTGGTAACACTTTGCAGCAATTCTCCCTGCGCACTACCGGCACCCTTCAAGTCATAAGTTTCTTCCACCGCTTGATAAATATAAGGCTGATAAGACGGCAGAGGTTTCCCGCTACCATTCCAGCCCTGTAGACGCCAATTGTTGCTCGCTCGGCTTAGCAGTTGCCCTTCTGCTGAGCGAGCTTCTGTTTGTAGGGGCATACCTACAAAAGGAAAATCTTGTCGATAGGTGGTTTCTGTTACTACACCAGTTTGATTATCAGTGGTGCTAACTTTTTGGAAGCCTAACATCCCTCTTCCAGCAGCCTGGAGTTTCATCTGATGGTAGTGGTAAGAAACCGAGCTGAGGGCGGACTGGTCGACAGAACCAGGTGCTGCAGCGGCGGCAGGGGCAGAACTTTCTACCTTAGCCACCAAATACATTGGGCTTAAAATATCCAGTACAGGCTTGTCTTTACCTAAAGTTTGGCTTCCGCTTGGCAGTATCCATTCGCCATTTAATGCAGAGTAGAAATCGGTCACACTTCCTGATGTAGCTACATCCAAACGAGAATAGACTTCTCCATCTACCATATTTTCATAAGTGATCTGGGTAATATTGTCCAACCCATTATCAATCTTATGAATTACATTACGTGGAGTATTGCTGTATTGCGAATCTTTTGAGTTATCCAGGCGGGTATATACTTTACCACTGGAACTTTCATAGCGATGATAATCTGGCTCGCCATCCCCATTAGTATCAGCAAACCAAATAAAGTCGTTATCCTTCAGATCACCACAGGCGATATTGAGTTCTTTTGCCTGCGAGGTACAAGGAAAAATAGCATCAAAAGTCTTACGGTCATCAGTGTCAACAAAAGTACCGGTGTTCTGATCAAAGAAACGTACATAAATAAAATCACTATAAGAAACCGGCCAAACAAAGTCTTGGTAACCATCATTATTTAGATCAACAAAAGTTCCCTTACTGCCCCCCAAGTATCCCAAACTAACAAATCCAGTTCCTGTACTTAGTTGACCAAACAAGCCACCAGAGTTTCCTGGATAGGCAACATCCGTTAGGCCATCCCCATTAATATCTACTGCTATCGGGCTTTTTGAAGTATTTGTTGTAGAGAAAAGGCCAATTGAGTGAAACTCTCCCGCTTCCTGATCAAATACTGCTGCTTCAAATCCAGCGGAAGTTGCCACCAGAATATCCATAGCTCCATCGCCATTAAAGTCCCCTAAAGTATCGGGTACTCGGCCGCTAGACTTCATGCTGTTAGCACCAGAAATATTTAAGGGATAACTGGTGTATTCATCACTGAATTTATAATGCTTATAAGATGAAACGTCATCCCCTGAAGGCTCCATCAGCCTAACGAGTACTCTTGCACCCGTACTGCTGCTATAGCTGACAGAAATATAATCAGCCAGTCCATCACCATTAAAATCAGCAAAGATCGCATCTTTATTTGATCTACCCGTACTTATTGGTCTGGAATCCAATTTCCAACGCTTACTTCCAGTATCATAACGGCTTAAAAAAACATGCCAATAATTGCCTGGAATTCCATACTTGGTAGTACGTGGATTGTAGATCGCCAAATCATGCCGACCATCGCCGTTGTAGTCCAACACTCGTATCGAAAAACCCTCACCAACATTGGCACTGGTAAAATACTCGGAAGAAAACAAGCCACCCGTGAAATTTTGTTTTACGAACTTCGAGCCATAAGAAATCGCGTATTTAACACGAATGTCAGTATCACTCCCATCGTCATTGTACCCCTCAATCCAAACGATATCCTGCTTGCCATCTCCATTGAAGTCAGCGTACTTATAATCGCTCAAAAATCGGTTATTGGTAGGAGAAAAATCAATAGCTTCTGACTGAGTTCCGTATTGCATCCATGGAGCTTGCAGCCATTCAAAACTGATTGCAGGAAGACAGTTAGAATCTACACACTCTTGTAATGAAGTTAGCAATGAGGTTCTGTCATTATATTTCTCACCGGGAATAAATGGCAGAACCGGCTTATAACCCAACTTATATTCGCGTATCACTCTACCATTAGAACTGGAGATAATCTTATCCAGGCGCTTAGTAGTACTGAGTGCATAACCTGCGGTATAGCCTCTAAGGTGCTCAGGACGATCTTCATAAACAAACTCTACATCCGCCTCATAGAAGCCAGAACCATAAGCGTATCGAATTGAACTGACACGGTGCCCTGATTCTGAATCCCCATCATACAGATACTCAATGTGGTTACCGACACTATCCTCAAATCTATTTTGTGCCCAAGTAAGTACATTGCCTCCTACAAGCTGCTTAGAGTCATCACTCTCGCCGTAATAACTGACTGATCCATCCTTGCGCTCTACCATAAAGTGGTTCGGATTTCCAAGGCTGCCGCCAAGTGAAGTTACCTTGACAAAGGAATCCATTTCAGTTTTATATACGGCACCAACAGCGCCATATTGAGAGTCATTTACTGTTATTAGGCGCTGACCATCAAGGCAGAACCTGTCTGAGTCTGTCCAGTTGATAGGCCCCACATTTCCATCAATTGACAGCGTCTGACGGCAGCGGGAAATTCCAGAAAGACCTCCAATAGCCCACCCTTTACCGACTAAACCATTACTACCACTACTGCTATAGTTCAGGGAGATTTCTGGTACAACACCAGCTGTACCAGTAGCCGTTGCTATTGGAAAAGAGTAAGTTGCCGCACCGGATTCACTAACCCGGAATTGGCCTCCAGAGGTTCCAGCCATATTGGGCGCTTGAATTGTGGTTGGAGTGGTATAGCTACCAAAAACCCCAGATTCATCTGCGTGAAACATAAAGTCTCCTACAGATATATCCGCCCTACCATCATTATTTTCATCCAACACCACAATAGAGTCAGGGTTTACACTGGTGAGAATGGCCGCCGCATAAGAAATTTCATCATCCCGGTTTTCAACCGACAGGGTCTGAACAAGCTCTGGTAGCCCATTCCCTTGGGCATGTATAACCAGTGGCATGGTATCGATAAATAGTAAGTCTGTTGCGTCGTCACCGTTGAAGTCCCCAAATACTGAAAGACTATCCTCAAGCTGATCGAGATTTGCGACTTCTTGTTCTGTCAGGCTTATTTCAACCGGATCTTTATAGCTCTCGCTCCCTCGATTTAAGTACAGAACAAAGTTCGGCAGCTGGGGCATTACCAGAGGAGAAGCAATATCTCCATGTATAAGAATTACTGGTCTATTGTACTCAAAATAAAGGTCTTCACGTCCGTCATCATTAACATCCCCACGATAAACCGTATATCCATTCTTCATAATCCCCGAAGCGACAGCTTCATGAGCAGAAAAAGTGACAAAGAGCACCAATAAAAAATAAAACGAAGTGCGCATAAACATCTCTAAAAGGCATCACCGGGGATTGAAGACATAAAGCACGCTAGAAACCGCACTTTATAAATGCATTTTTATAGGAAAACTTTTTATAAAAAACCTAGAAAAACCTACCTTTGAGAGCAACACCCCCATCTAGCGTGCCACCCCAAATTGCGCGCGAAGTATACATACTGAAAACCAACCCAACAAACCCAAAAAAATAACCACCCCCTTAAAAAACTGACAAGTCAAACCTGCAGAGAAAAATATCCCAACAAATAAAAATAATAAAAACGGAAAAGCTCACTAAAAGCAAAAAAAGAAACAAAAAAACATTAAAAATACTTTCAAAAAAAAGCGAAAGTTCAAGCGCAATGAAATTATTTTTAACACCCCCTTCTCCCAGAAAACACAAACCCATATAATCAGCGCCATCAACTGGCAAACGCCGCACATTAAACTAACTACAGCTTTACCCTTCATGAAAAGAGCACTCTTATTAACTCTGATTACTTTATATGCCAGTTCAGCATTTGCCGGCATTGAACGTTCCCCAACTTCCCAAATACAGAGAATAACGTCCTATTATAATGGTGACGTCAGCATTATACTTGAGAACAACGGAAGTTCTTGTAGTGGAGGTTATTGGCTTAAAGTTGATGATATCGGGTATTCTTCAAGCATAAGCATGCTTTTGGCAGCTTATCATAGCGGCGACTCGATTAACCTTCGTGGTTTTACTGATGTTTTATGGAGTGGGTCAAGCAATGCTTATTGCCACATCTACGCCATTGAATACGGATATAAATAATCAAACCCATTCTCTTAGGTGAGGTATCCTTCACGGGCACTATCTCACCCCGAGAAAACACAACAAACTGCTTTCTTTTCGACTCAAGAATAACAACAAAAAACAACATAAAGAATCCAATTGTGCCCTCTATTACAATACAACTAAAACGTGAAACCAAACCCTTTACAAAATTTCAACACCAACTAAAAACGGATACTACCTACTTACAACACTCACCAACAGAACAGGACTCTTCAACTACCCCCCATAAAACTAGAGTAAAATATATATTTCTTTCAGTTGAATTATAAAACTAACCATCTCTCTGGTTTGTTAAGCACCCCCCACTATGAGCACAATTAGACTCGCTCAGTTCGATCAGATTGGTAAAGCCAACAATTTATAATTCATGGCAAGCAAACTTTAGTATTAAATTTTGCATGCTCGCTTTCCTTTATCACACCGTAACATCTAAACGAAAAATCTATTACGTATATAATTTTGGATGAAATAACTCTCTGCCGCGACAGGACAGGCCGAACCACTCCAGGCAACCAGCATCTAAAACTGTCACCACTGCCCCACTCTTTTGATCTTCACAAAAAGCGATATTGGTGGGGCACTTCCCGCAAGTCGGAATGCGCTCAGCCACCCTGCCATCGTGATCTAAAACACTCACATCACCCAAACAATCAATAAAAATTAAACAAGGCAATCAATAGAAGAATAATCACCAGACAGAGCAGAAAATAATAACTGCTAGCGCTCAGGACTCTTTGTCAGTAATTATAATAGCCTTACAGGTTGATACATTTCTCCAAACAATCAGGGAAGTGAAACATCAACTACTGCAATCGAACTCCAATATTGAATCGGGAGTACCCAGCATTCGGTGGCTTTTAGTAAAACGGCGTAGAGAAGCCTCAGTCAGCTACCCTCATTGGCGAAACCGCCTTTGGTATTAGTCAACTTGTGGAAATCCCTATGGACAACCTCTTCCACATTAGTGGTTTAGGTCAGTGTGCGGCTGTATTATGGATACTTAAAGTAAGCCGAGAGAGTCGGCCATTTACCGCACTAGAACCTAATCACCATCAGATAAAGATCCCCCCACTAGGCCTCTGGAAAACCCTACAGACCACCAACATAAACTATTAGGATATCTTTAACTACACGATTGCAGGGGTTGGTAGAGCTGTCAGTCAGTCATGTGCGCCTTCTTGGTCTGATGAGTAGAGCCCCTGCAGCTCCTTCTATCCTTCGATATTGAGCCTAAGATTCACGTAAATGGGCTTGTTGGGGTAGCGACTATTTTCCTTGATTATGTCGTGGATAGCATCAAACTAGGAAATGAATTAGATCACCTCCAGATCACGCTCACGCCAAACTTGAAGTTCAGAGGTACCTTTGTAAAGCTCCGCTCCGTATTGGTAAGGTACTCCTCCAACCCCACTTTCATGACAACTTCAAGGAGTTGTTTGATCAGAGAGGTCAAGATGCCATCTTTGCCATTGAGGTCTTTGCCTTCACCCAAAGCTTTGATGATGGCATCCAATTAGAAAGTAGGTTTGGTCATAGATAAACTCTTTTCAGTTAACCGTAAAGAAATGATAAAGAATTTTCAATACCCCAGAAAATGATAAACTTCTACCAAATCTGGCGAAAAAATATTGGAATACTCAGAGCCCAGCAGCCAAAAAGAATTGACTGCTAAAAATTATCCATCATTGGCTTGCTGCCCTCTGCTCACCCCTTACTTACATATTTTTTATAATCCATCTTCTTAAAGTTTTGCTCATCTGCTTGAGACATATACGGAACAATTCTTTCAATTCTCTCCAGCGCCCTCACTATAAATTTTGGTCTATTTTTCGCAGAGGATGAGTTATAAGCGCCCGGGTATATTTTATCTACAAAACCCACATCGTAATTTATCTTTTCCGCCCTAGACTGAATAATTCCAATATTACCGGAAAATTTTCTACCAATTTTACTGAAGACATATTTATAAGTTGGCATGATCTTCCAACCATTCCTGCTCTCATCTTGAGCCAGTTTTTTTACTGGAGCACACATATCGAAAACAGACAGCTGCTTATCCGACAAAGGTTTATTGAAAATTGCCCAAGCATATAATGACTTTCTAAAGCATTTAATACATTTCATGCAAGGCTTTTTAAAAAAACCGTACTGGCAACTAGTTGGGATATCATCAAGACCATAGTGATTCGCCAGCCTCAACGTTCCAAGCTCTCCCAACCCATTGCAGGGATACTCCAATGGTAAAGATACAGCCTCAAATAATGTACCATGCCGAGTAGTAAGATCTTTATTATAAATAGTTTCATCTCCTGTAAAGGCAAATGAAATATCTCCAGTCAAAATATGAGACAAATTCAATTTGTCGGCGAGTAATATACAGGGAATTGTAAACGCATAACTATCGGGATAAATACACCAGTGCCCATTAGTGCTCAAAAATTCAAAATCACTATAAACTACAATTTTCTTGAATCTTGCTGGCATGGCTTCTAAAGTCTTGACATTTGAAGATGTATTATACCAAGTTTCAAATGGGCCTATATCGGGATGAAAAACTCTAGCTAAAAGTACTAGCGGTACGCCCTCCTCTAAAACTGAAGCAACACCGACACTATCCACGCCTCCAGAAAATGATACTGCTGGTGATTCACTAATTGCTTGTCTAGGCTTAACGTCTGCAGCATTGACATATGCTATATTTGGGTAGGCCCTCTTTATCGCTTGAGCCATTTTATATGATACCGGCCTATCCATAACTAAAGTACTGCCGATATAAGGGCTTATAATCTTAAGTGCTGCTAAAGCGCATAAGTCAGGGTGTGGGAGCTCCAGGTCATCCCGAAAGAAAAAACGAGCAGAATTTCCACCTAACTTTACATTGGATTTACCTGCATTTGTTGATCGAGCGTGACGAGAATCATCTGCACATAGTTGAAATGAAAATTCAACTATGTACTTTCCTTCATCTTTTCTCGAAAAAAAAGTTGATCGCTTAATTTTTTTGACAAAGACCTTCATTAAAAAATATCCTAAACCCAATCATGCCTAACTAATATATTATATGCATTTGATACGTATATATCCATAAAATTTAATACAACTGCTTGAGTTAGATAGCCGTACTCACATTAAGGTTTGATTTACCATCGCCCCAAAAGGATACTCAGCTGGTAGAGATTCCCTTAGGGAGTGGCCTGTCTGTATAAAACACAATCATCCTGCAGGCGTCCTCTACTACCACTAGGTATGGCAGTTGCAATAGGAATATAGGAGAGGTTAGCCAACTACTACTGGACACTGCTTAATATCTTGAAATCAGTTATTCTTGCGGTCTCATGAAATAATAAGACCAGCAAACGTGAATAGATTTAAGTGAGAATTAACCGACGCTCAATTGGAGTTGATTGTACCTTGCCTTCCCCAGCTAAAACGTGAAATAGATGGCCCCGAGCCCATTGATAACCCTGCATGTTTTGAAGATATCTTATGAATTTTGCGCTAAGGAGTCCGATGGAAGGATTTTCCCCCACCTTACCCATCGCAAAGTACTTGCTGGAGAAGGCTTCAGTTTGGGAAGAACCGGGCGCTTGGCTGGAGGCTTGGCAAAAATTTCTCGGACAGCCCGATCAAAGATCCCTGCTTGACTGGGAAGAAGTTTTTCGGATGTCAGCTTTGCTTCAGCAAAAAAAGGAGCAGAAACTGGAAAAACCAAGCAGGCAAGGGTACAAAGTGGACGGTGGTGGTCAATGACAAGGGTATTCCATTGGGATACACCGTTACTTCGGCCTCACCAGCAGGAGTAAATTTATTACATCCACTTCTCAATGTCATCTATAAAAATACAAAATATCGGCGCCTAGTGTACGACCAAGCTGCAGATTCTGCCCCCTTACGCAATAGCTTCGCCCACCGTAAAATTGACCTGAATTGCCCTCACCGTAGGAATAGAAGAAAGCCTTCGAAATAAGATGGTAGATAACTTCGAAGGCATATGTGACGCTGGAAAACTGAGCGAACTTATGTATGGCTCGGAAACTACTACTGCTTGGCCGTTAGGTGAGATCCCTATTTGGCTTCTAGAGCTTTTTTCTATATCGACTGCATGTTTATTACGCTAAAGAAGTTATGAAACGGCTTCTGAACATTGCGCTATTGTAATCCTACATTTTCTTTTGTATTAACCAAGTAAAGTTCGTATCTCGGGGTGATATAAATCTCTACCTCGGCAGGGCAGGCCCAGCCATTCCAAACAACCAGCATCTAAAACTGTCACCACCGCCCCACCCTTTTGATCTTCACAAAAAGCGATATTGGTGGGGCGCTTCCCGCAAGTCGGAATACGCTCAGCCACCCTGCCATCGTGATCTAAAACGCTCACATCACCCTGACCAAATACGGCACAGTAAAGCCGGCCATCATCACCAAAAGCCATTCCATCAGGCCCAATAAATTCTTCTGGTGATCCCAGGTTAACATTGCCAAATAGCTCAGGGTCACCGGGGGCTGAGGAGCTGAGATAGTAGCGGTAGATATTTCCTGTTAGGGTTTCTGCCACATACAGTAAGTCATCGGCATCAAATGCAATGCCATTTGGGAATAACAAACCCGTATCCACTAAGCGTAATACGCGGCCATTACGAGGTTCAATTTCAAATACCCGCCCATCATAACCACACTTTCGGAAGTCAGGGCGGATTGCCTGCCCCTCAACAAAGCTATCCGGATCAATGCCGGAGTCTGTCATATACAGCAAACCATTTTGACCAAATACCAAGTCATTGGGCCAAAGATAGGGGCGCTCTGCAGGCCCCCCATAAGTATTGAGGACTGTCCCATCGGGCCTCATGCATACCAGCTTTTTCCCCCCGCCTCCCGCTATCCAAAAATTGCCATCGCCATCGATCGCCATACCATTGGGGCGCCAGCCGGGATGGCCGACCTGATGATATCCTCCACATATATCAATGCGACTAACACAATTCCGCGCGCTCGACATTTCAGCAACGAATATCTGGCCGTCAGGTAAACAAACCGGGCCTTCCGGTTCCTGCAAGTCACTGTTCAGCACACACCTTTCCATAGGATTTACCGTTGAATTCGTTCCTCTCTACAGAACAATTTAAGTCGCCTTATTTTTTTATTCATTGATTTCTGAACAATCATTACAGAGATAAATCAAATCCTTAACATTTACTCGCCGCTACCTTATGAGGATCATGCAATTTTGGTGGAGTGGCATTACCCCCATGCTGCTCTAGCCACTCACACGCATGGATAATATCGTCAGCAAGGCCTTCAATCGCATTCAGATTAAGGTGTGGGCGCACTACAATACGCAAGCAATTTACCGATTGAGCATTAGGCGGCATGGAATAAGCGGATAACACCCAGCCACGTTCACGTACCTTGTCAGATATATCGTATTCATTGAAATTGGTATATTTAGAATTCAGGGTCATCGACACTACAGGAATACGCTGGGTTTTATTCATAATTTCGAAGTAGCCGCTTTCTACCAGACGATGGCGTAATAGCTGCGCATTCGCCAAAGTGTGCTGCATAATATCTCTATAACCTTCGAAACCGAGACGAATAAAGTTGTAGTATTGGTAGGCAACCGGTGATGCATTCCGGCTGAAGTTCAAAGTTGCCGTGGGCATCTCTCCCCCCAGGTAATTGACATAAAACATCAGATCTTCATCAAAAACAGAACGCTCTCGAAAAATCACCCAGCCCAGCCCCGGTGGCACCAAGCCAAACTTATGCCCCGACGCATTAATAGATTTTACCCGCGGCAGGCGAAAATCCCATTGATAGTTGGGGTATAAGAACGGGTTCACAAATCCCCCAGAGGCACCATCAATATGCATTGGGATATCATGGCCTGTTTTCTGCTGGTAGCGGTTTAACCAGTTATGGATAGCGCGAAAAGCGTCGTCTTCTCCTGTGAAAGTCTGCCCGGCAATCGCCACCACCGCGATGGTATTTTCATCTACCAGATCATCCAGATGTACGCTATTAAAGCGGTAATGCCCAGGTTTTAGGGCTGCTATGCGCGGTTCCACATCGAAATAGCGCATAAATTTTTCCCAGACAATTTGAACATTGGCCCCGGTAACCAGGTTTGGCCTGGAAGTATCCTTGCCTGTCTTCTCTCTCTTTTTGCGCCAGTTCCATTTATGAGCCAATCCCGCCAACATACAGGCCTCAGAGGATCCTATAGTTGCAGCACCATAGGGCTCCACTCCTTTAGGCCCATTCCACAGTTGATGCAGCCAGCGCACCATACGCGCTTCCATAGCAAATAACTGCGGATACATATCGTGGTCGATATAATTTTTCAGGTAATGTTTTTTAGCGACATCGAAAGCTTCTGGCTCGGTAAATGTAGTGACAAAAGAAGAAAGATTCATGGCCGGCTTGGCATCAGACCAGGTCTCACTGGTAACAATCGCTTCCGCCGCATGCGCAGAGATACTCCCCCTGGGGAAATGATCCTCGGGGATATCCTCATTGTATTCATCGAAAAACATATCGAATGGCGACTTTTGCTTCACGACCGACCTCCTTGTCACTCGTTAATGTCTGAAAAAGATTGCTGCTTATGCCCACCCTCTTTACGCCAGGAAGGCTTACGCCAGTAGAAAATAAATAGTGGAATAGTCACCGTAATAACAATTCCGGAAAAGACCAAAGCTACATACAGCCTGGGGTCACTCACTGAAAGCTGCTGAGGAGGAAAAAAGGACACCAACAGCGCAAAAGAAACTGCAGCCATGCCAGTGCCTGCCGTAATCCAAACGCCGGTGATACCACCGGGAATTTTAAAAACCCTGGGAAGGTCTGGCTGGGTGTAACGCAAACGGATAACCGCAGCAAACATCATTAAGTACATAATGATATACAGGCTTATCGCCATAACCGAGATCAAAACAAAGGCGGTCGATACATTATCTACCAGGATATAAATCGATGAGATGAGCAAGACAATCAAGCATTGGGCGTAAAGGATATTTTTCTGTACGCCGCGAGCATTTTCCCGCTGAAACCAGGGGGGCAGCATGCCATCCTGGGCGGTAGCCAATAGCCCTCTGCTGGGACCGGCCAACCAAGCCAGGGCTCCCCCGAGGGCACCGTAAGCAATCAATCCCGTCAGAATCTGAACCGGCCAACCGATACCCAACAACTGGGAAAACCCCTGACCAAACGCTGTGAATAATCCCGTCTCTATTGATATCTGTTGATAGGGAAGCATGGCAGAAATGGCGAGCGCCCCAAGCGTAAAGATCAGAAAAGAAACGACAGCGGCAATGCCAATAACAACCGGATAACCACGGCGGGCGTTGGGCATTTCTGAGACATGGCTGGCCTGGGCCTCAATTCCAGCGAAAGAGAGCAGTATCCCTCCAAGAAAGGCTACAGCACCGAGACCGGTAATATGGGGAAACCAGCGCGGATGTACTTGCCCATCTTCCCTTACGGCTACAGCCGGGTCGGCAGCGGTTTCCCAGCCCAAGGGGTTTCCCATCACCACCCAGCCCACTGCCAAGGCAATAAGAATCAAACAAGGCATTAGTGTACCCACCAGGAATCCATACTTGGTGACTACCACCAGAAACTTGGTTCCGGAAAGGGCGACAGCAGTGGCGATAAGGTAGGCAACGATACAGAAGCCGCCGATATAGTAGGTATTACTGGCGAGATTCTGCTCTCCGAGCGCATAAGCAATAGCGGCTGCGGCAAACCCCAACTCGGTGGGATACCAGACCACACACTCCACCCATTGCAGCCAAATAGCGACAAAACCCATCTTGGGCGTAAAAGCCTCTCCCACCCAGGTATAAACACCGCCGGTGCGGTCGGAGAAAGCACTGCCCAGTTCGGCTGCCACCAGTCCAGCCGGAATCAAAAATAACAGGGCGGAAATGCCGATGTAGAAAAACATCGTCATCTCCTCCTGCGCCATCATGGGCAAATTGCGAAGGCTGGTTACGATCGTTGCTGCGGTGAGAAAGCCTAGAGCGCTGGCAGAGAATATTTTACGGTTGGATATATCTGGCTGCTGCGATTCGTCGATGTTACGCCTCACAGCTACCCCTCCACTCTATCGGATTAGGCACTTAGCGAATGACTATCTGCCAGTGTAGATAAGCTAGACAATGACTTAAGGTGTAGAAAATCCAAAAATACTAGTAGGTGCCAACTCTATTTAAAATCCGCCTATTACCCCGGCACACCGTGCTTGGTGTAAATATCGAAACGCCCTGACTTCCCTTCAAAAGAAAGCATTGGCTTTTTATCTGCAAGATATGGTGCCAGCTTGGGACGTTTGACCACGGTGCGGTAATAACAGGCCCTGAGTGCTGGCTCTAGCAGATCGTCCGCATCCAGGTCCTCTCCAACCAGATGATGAAAAGCCACCATCTCTTTTTTTACCTTGGCACTTTTGCCCCGGGTCGGAAACATGGGGTCCAGATAAACAACCGGCCAAGATTCCTCAGCCTGCTGAGCCAACCAGTCTGCGGCCGGTGCAATATCATCGGCCAGAGATAAAAGCCCAGCAATGGCGGCCAATTCCGGGTCGGCAGTGGCAGCCTCCTGCAATCGCCTCAAGCCATCCTGAAGGAGCAAGCGCACAACCGGATTGCGCTCAAGCATCTTCACTTCGCAGCCCAGAGTCGCCAGGACAAAAGCATCACGGCCCAACCCGGCAGTGGCATCCAATACGCGAGGGTAAAAACCAGGGCGCAAACCCACAGCCTTGGCAACCGGCTGGGCTTTACCCCCACCATATTTGCGCCTATGTGCTAAAGCCCCACCAACGAAATCAACAGAGACTGGCCCCGGTGCTTTGCGCCCTGTCGCACAGAGTTGCAACTGCTCTCCACAAGCTAATACTTGGGGAACCTCATTAATTTCGCTGGGGGAAGCAACACCCAAACAGGGAAGGTTGAGTTGACTGGATAATTCCTGGGCGCTGGGCAGGTCTGCGGAAGTCGTCGCAATAATGGCCAAGACTGGGCTCACCGGCACTCCATATAACAGTTAAACGGTGCGCGATGCTAACCCGGATTTTTTAACCATGCCAGGGCTTCAGGATAATCATTAAGGGGGAAAGGCCGAACCTCCGCACTGATAAAATGGCAAACCAGGTGCGGCATAAATTTCAGAACCGGGTTGTCTGACACCACCGCAATCCTCTGGATATGCTTCTCGTGATTATGTACAAAGCGAAAATGCGAGACCATCGCGACAAAATTTTCCCAGCCTGCAAAATCTTCAGCGTCAATCAGTAAACCCTCTATCCTGCCCTGCTCGCGAATAATCGGATCTATTTTTTCTGCCAGCTGATGAAAATCCTCTGCGGTAAATTTTCCACGCGGCCGAACCTGTAAAACGGTATGTCCCTGTAGCCACTTATGTTCGATCATTTTGCACAGGTTGCGGGCCGCCTCAACAGGTGGCCCGCAATATCTCCTTATTAACTGAGTATCTAATAATCCTTTTACTAGGGCTGGTCTTCGTTGTTGTCCACGCCCTGATCCATCTCACTATCGCCATCCGGTGTAGTGCTATCCATATTGTCTGCACCTTCCACAGCTTTCTGGGCCTCATTGGCAGCATCTTCCGCTACGCTGCCCGCTGGGGTATCTGAACCTGCATTAGGCGTATCTGCAGAGTCCCCTTCTGCGCCAGGCTCACCAGGAGGCCCACGAAGAGCACCCGCGGCGCCAGCATCCCCAGCATCCCCAGCATCCCCTGTCGATCCAGCCCCCATAGTATCCGGGCCTTCCCCACTGCTGGAGCTACTCCCCCCAGGTGGTGTTGGGTCTGTCTGCCCAGAGCCCTGTGGCATCTGTGCATCGGGGTTACCCATACCGTCGGGTGGCGTGGTAGTACTGTTGGGAGCAGTTGAATCACTTCCGCTGCCAGGTGGCTTGGAACTGTCATTCATCTGCTCACTATTGGGAGTGTTCATCGAATCGTAGGCTTCCTTGGCCTTATGTTCGCCGCTACGCGACATAAAGTATCCGATGATCAGCAGCAGGATGATCAGTGGAATCAATAGCTTCTTCATATATCGACCTCTCGACCCCAGGCAGTTACAAGAATTGCGCTCTTGCTTGGCCAGCCCCCAGGGTTCTGGGAACCTACTTCCGCGCGATAATCGCTGGCCTTGCAGCCTCTTGACGCCGAAGCAAAGGAAGTTCAACTTCAATCGGCCAAAGAAGGTGGCGCCAATAATGATAAGAATAACCCGGCATGAGGGTTCTTCAAGGCACGGGGGTTACGCAGAAGAGTCTGGATTGCTGTAACTGGCCCGCGACTTACAACCGAATATTCTAATGAGTGTGGCCTTTTGGAGAAATCAGCCTTGGGAGCTGAATTCATTGAGCTCAGCCAACAGTGCCTCAGCCTCCGATTCAACAACCGCGGAATCACAGCTCTGCAACTGCAACCTGCCGTAGCTATCGAGCCTGGCAAAAATCAGATAGCGCTCGCCCTTTTCAAGCTTCTTGTCGCAATATTCCAATCCCAGGCGAAAGGTAATTTGGTCCGCCACAATACCTTTCCAGACTTGGCCTGGCACCGCGGAATAGACATAGCCTGAAATCGCCGTGACGCCCGGCTCCGACAGCGCGCTGTCTACATCACGGTGAATACCTATGACCTCCACCTGTGCCACTACGGCAGCCGCGCCAAATCGGACCTCCAGATTAGTGCTGGATTCCGCCATTTCCTCCTGCCAGGCAAAAACCTGGATGGCCACTAGCACCAAGGCAAAAACCCATAAGGATTTCCATTTGAACAGGCGATGACGCACGGCTTTGCTCCACTATTTACTTATTAGTAGATGTAGAGATAGCACAGCCAACCAGCCATTCGCCGGTTTTTTTAACCTTCAGCTATGCACCGGAATCATTTGTCGGAGCAAAACTTATATGGGTGCAAAAAACGTCCAGGGTGTCCGCTAGAACCTTGTGCAACTCAGTGCCTAATAGAAATCGAAAGGAGAGGATTTATACAGAGGGAAGGGTTTCAACTGGAATCTTATTAGTTGAAAAAGGAAAGCAACTTCACTGCGTACAAGACTTCCACCTGGGCTTGGGGTTATCGAGACGCAGTGATTGACAGTGCAGCCGTTTATACGCTGCACAAAGTGTTTACAGAGGCAGTAACTCCAACTCAACACGACGGTTGGCCTGACGGCCAGACTCAGAACTATTGCTGGCCAGCGGGTAGCGCTCACCATAACCAACAGCCTGTACGCGGCCGGAAGAAACGCCGTTATGGCTGAAGAAGCTCGCCACAGAGTTAGCCCGCTGTTCACTCAGGGACTGGTTATACACGTCGGAACCAGTACTGTCGGTATGGCCACTCACGCGGATGGCGGTCTTATTAAACTCCTGCAAAACTACCGTTACGGATTCGAGCGTGTCATAAAAATCCGTGCGAATATCTGAGCGATTGGAACCAAAAGTGATGTTGCCCGGCATGATCAGGCGAATGTTATCCCCTTCACGTTGGACTCGCACACCACTGCCTTCCAGACGCTGGCGCAAAGCCATTTCCTGGCGATCCATGTAGTAACCGATACCGCCACCAATCGCGGCACCGCCCAGAGCACCAGTCAGAGCTCCCTTCTTGCGGTCTTTCTTACTCGCTGTTGCCACGCCGACAATAGCACCTGCTACGGCACCTATTCCGGCCCCCTTGGCGGCATTACTGGTTTTGCTTTCACCGGTGTAGGGGTCCAGGGTGGAACAGCCTACCAGTGAGCCCATAGCGAGAATTGCTACCCAATGTTTCATTATTGGTTCTCCTAACGCACTTTTAATAAATGGGTATCGGGACGCACTGAACCCAGTGCTCCATCACAGTGCCGGCATTATCCAACTAAAAGCTGACCGGCGGCTGAATCAACCCAACCAAATTATGTGAAGATTACGGCGAAGCCATTACCAGTTCTATTGACCAGTCCCCATTGCAAGCATCGAGTTTCCAGCTTGCGGCACTTTCGCACTAAGTTGCTGCACAAAAAGTAAACGCTGCAAACTTCTTCCACAGCTTCTGTGGATAACTTTGTGCATTAATAAACGAAGGTCCCCGCCAAGCGGCATTGACACTCGCTTACAGCGATTTGTTTATTTTTTAAACTCTCTAGTTTTCTCTTTAAAAACAACGAGTTATAGGCGACGTAAGAAATTATGTACCAGCTGGGCCGATAAATACTAGAGCGTCAGTTAGCCCACTATTGAGTGTGGAAAAGTTTGTCAATAGCAAAGACGATACAATACAAACTTTTTTAGACGCTTTAATACTTAAGGCAGCGCCGAAGTGACATCGAGTTATTTTCAATAAATTTTGGCGATGCCTGTCGACATAAATTTCATCAAAGCCGGCAAATTTGTATTTCTGCGCCAGCATATTATTAAGGCAATCAAGTGGCGTGCCCGCCTACTTTATTGCCCTGCTTTTAATGTTCCTCAGTAATGAGGGGGTTTTTCGTCGACTGGCTTGCCGCCAGCCTGCATTTCAAAGGTCAGCGCGCTGTACTTCTCTCCAAGCTCACGCATTCTTGCTACTACAGAGCGAATATCCGCATCTTGGCGCGCAATGACATCATTCAATTGAGAAATCGTATCTTCCTGAAAAGCCAAGCGAGTCTCCAGCTCATCGATTCGCTCCATCAGTTTTAAAACGTCTTCTGTCATTTCAATAATCCGTACAGAGTCTCGACCAATCTAACCGCGCGCCGATCCATAAACAGGCTCTGCCCCAGACGTGTAGTGATATAACCCACCCCCAGTCCCTGCTCCGGATCGGCAAAGCCGACGCTGCCCCCAGCACCAGGGTGACCAAAACCTTGCTTTCCACCAAAACGCAGATCGGCCGCCTGAGTACTACGGATAAAGCCACAGCCAAAACTCACCTCGGCCTGCAATACTTTATCCCGCCCACGACTCTGCTCTCGGGAAGCCTCATCGACCCATTTTTGCCTCAGGGTAATTGGATTTCCCCCCGCCAGGTCCCCATAAACTGCAGCAAGATCCCGCGCACTGAAATGGCCATTGGCTGCAGGAATCAGGGCACCGCGCCACTCGGGGCTATTGGTGCCCATCATTAAGCTAACGGGGTTGCTAAACGCCATGGCCACGGGGCCTTTGCGATCCTCTTTAATTGCCCGGCCAATGGCATTCTCACGCAACTCCGGCAATGGCTGTTTCAATGGGCTCACATCGGCAATTCGGCTTGAACTATGCCCCAGCGCACCAAAGCCACCATCGAGATTGAGGGGTTTGGCTAGCATTTCCCGATAAAGTTCCAACAGAGGTTTTTCAGCAACCCGTTCGATCAGGCCGCCCAGGCTCCAGCCGTAGAGAAAAGGCGCATACCCCTGTTCACTACCCGGCTCCCACCAGGGGGCTGTTTCGGCAACCGCATCGCAGGCCGCTTGCCAATCGTAAATAAGGTTGTCTTTAACCCGCTCGCGAAAAGCGACCAAACCACTGCGATGGCTAAGTAATTGTCGCGCGGTGACAGATTCTTTGTGCTGTGCAAATTCCGGCCAATAGTCTGCAACCGGGCGATCCAGATCCAGTTTGCCAGCCTGTACTTGCTGCATAGCCAGCAGTGCCAGTACACCTTTGCTGGATGAAAACACATTGACCAGAGCCTCTTCGGTAAAGGGTTGCTCCCCATCCCGATCGGCGCTGCCCGCCCACAGGGAGCAGATCAACTCGCCATGCTGGCGCACCGCGAAGGCGGCACCGGTATCTCCACACTCGCGAAAATTCTTTGCGAAAGCCTCGAACAGGGCTTCAAAACCGGGGGCGCAAAAGCCGTATATTTCCATGTATCTAGGTCCAAATAATTTGGGTAACTCTATTGCAGGTCCGCAAGGTTAGTTTCTTCCCCTCCCTGGCGCAAATCGTTACTATGCGCGTCCACAGCGAGGGATAGTTATGACTGAGCAAATCGCCATTCAGGATCAGATTCAAGGCAACCACTGTTTTGGCTGCGGGCCGGACAATGACCAAGGCCTGCGTATTAAAAGCTATTGGGTAGAGCCGGATAAGTCCCGCTGTCTATTCACTCCCAGCCCTTACCACAATGCAGGACCCGCCCAGTATTTGAACGGTGGCATTATCGCCACAGTCATCGATTGCCACACTGTGTGTACCGCTATCGCCGATGGCTATCTGCAGGCTGGTCGCACGGTAGGTAGCGGAGACAAGATCTGGTTCGCCACCGGCAAGCTGGACATAAAATACCTGGCTCCCGCCGCTATTGATCAACCAGTACTCTTGGAAGCCACCATTGTCGAGCGTGGCCCCAAGAAAACTATCCTGCACTGTGAACTCAGCAGTGACGGGCGCCTCTGCGCTAAGGCCGACGTGGTCGCGGTACGTGTACCCGACGAATGGTAATCCGCAAAAATTAGGGTTAGCGGGAGCCTCTGTGAGGCACCCGCAATCAAATCAAACCTCTTCCACTTGTAAAGACGGCTCGAGCCGGTAACCACAAAACTTGCAAAACTCAGCATCTGGATCATGGACACTGCGCCCGCAGTTGTTGCAGCGGTGATGCTTGCGTTCGCGATGCATCTCACCGGCCAGCTCTGCAGTCAAAATTCCGGTGGGTACAGCAATAATTGAATAACCAATCAACATGGTCATGGCCGCTATCGCCTGACCCAGTGGCGTATGCGGAGAGATATCCCCGTAGCCAACCGTGGTAATCGTTACAATGGCCCAGTAAACACTGGTGGGGATGCTGGTAAATCCATTTTCCGGCCCCTCTACCACAAACATCAATGAGCCGAAGATGACGCACATCACTAGTACGCTGGAATAAAACACCAGGATCTTTCGCCGGGCCAAACCCAGGGCCCGCAGTAGCAGGTTGGCATCCTGTAAATAACGCACCAGCTTCAATATCCTGAAGATTCTCAACACCCGCAGCAAACGGATTACCAATAGGTAGGTTGCACCGGTATACAGAAGAGCCAGATAGCTAGGCAGAATTGCCAGCAGATCAACAACACCGTAGAAACTGAAAATATACTTGCGTCTGTTTACTGAACAATAGATACGGGCGGCATATTCCAGGGTAAACAGCCCGGTAAACAGCCATTCCAATGTGATCAGGAGCGTGCCGTAGCGGTCAGCTATTGGTCCAATTGAAGCCAGCAGTACCAGTCCCACACTAATTAAAATTGCCCAGATCAAAAACACATCAAAGTTGCGCCCTGCGGGCGTCTCGGTGCCAAAGATCACTTCATTGAGCAGTTTGCGACGTCCAGTCAACGCCATGGATCAACCTCTTCTACCAGCTACCAAGGATTTGCGCTCAAATTTTACCTGCTGGGGGCTGGTGGGTCGCCCCCTATTCCACTCTCATCCAGATATTCAGCCGCGACCTCTTTGACTTCCCCCACGCCTCGGGCACAATCGCGCCCCAGTTACCCTGTGCAACAATTTTTTGGAGAGCGCCCAACCATGGCCAAGGAGAACCGTCTCGTTTATTCCACCGACCGCGGTCGTATCAAAGAAGAGCCCGCAGCAGAGAAGCGTCACCAGGGTGATGGGATTGTGCGCATCCAAAGAGAGACTAAAGGACGCAAGGGCAAAGGGGTTACCTGTGTGCGTGGCGTGGACGGCACCGATGGTGAGCTGAAGTTACTACTGGCGGAATTGAAAAAGCGCTGTGGCTGCGGTGGTGCCCTGAAAGACGGTGTGATCGAAATCCAGGGCGACAAGCGCGCGGAAATCAAAGCGCTATTGGAATCCAAAAACTACAAAGTGAAGCTTGCCGGCGGATAGAGCCTGGCGACAACTCATTGAATACCAACAGGCTCTAAACCGCTTGCAGGAGACGTAAAGGGTTCACTTCCAGCTGCCCTTCTCTATGCAGACAACGTTGCAGTAGCGCCGCCAGCTGGATTTGATAGCGCTCCAGAATTACCGTACTTGCATAGTTACAGCGGGACTCCATAGTACGCACCACGGCCAATGCCTCCTGGTGGCGCTGCGGTAGCTGTTGCAATGGCTCGCGTTTTGCCTTGATACAAAGTGCGCTATCCAAACCCTGGGCTTTTAATAGCTCAGAAGACTCCACTGTGGCAAAGGTCGCATCCAACTCCCGAGCAGAGAGGGCCAGGTATTTCTGTACCAACTCCCGCTCGGCAAGACCTGGGGATAAGCGGCGTGAGAATACAGAGAGGCTGGTACTGTACCCCGCAAGGCGCTCGAGGTGTGTGGCCAGCGCGTCGTAAGCAGCCAACTGGCTAAGCATTCCCCTTGCCTGCTGGCGCTCCCGTGCCGGCATAGCGACTAAAGCCAAGCACAACCGTTGGTAAAACACCGAGTAGATCTTCTGCAGCTGACGCTCGAATTCCTCCAACTCAGACCGCTTTAACGCCGATGCTTCCTGCGCCGCTGCAAGGCTTGCGCTATTCAGAGAGTATTCCTGTGGTTCGATACGCACCTTGGCCCGAATCAGCGCCGCGCCAAGTTGCACCGACACCATAAGCTGACGTGTGTTCTCGCGTTGTTCCCGGAGTTCACGCAGCTCAATGAGCTTGCTTCTTAGCCAATTGATACTGGCCTGTAAATCCATCGCCTGCATTTCCTGAGTCGCAGGCCTGCGTAGTGGCAGCAGGTTGAGCGGCGGCAGACGGTTAAAATAAACATCCAGGATCTGTAACGCCTCCTCCGCTTCGCGACTGGCACAAAGTAATCGGCGATTCTCCACAACCTGACAGTCCGACGCACCAGCCTCCCCGCTGACCTCACTGGCCAACTTGGGAAAATCGGCAAAAAGCTCCATGCAGCCAAGCTCCCGTTGAAGACGCCCACTAATATTGCGCTTTTGAACCACCTCAATACGCTGTAGATCCGCCGCCTCAAAAACATCCCAGGGATCACTGGCCTGAGCCATCGCAAGCTCAATGGTATTACTGGTTTCCTCATCCAGATTGTTCAGTGTCCAGGCTACAGCGGCAGGGATATTTTCAAAGCACTGCCCCACTGCCGAGGCCTCGCGGGCAGTCTCGGCAACCATTAGGTCGGCATGCACCAGGCGATGCCAGTTCCCGGCAAATTCGGCAAAAGCCCCACTGCCAATCAAGTCGGCAGCCCAGAGATCAGCCCGGCATTCCAAATAGCGTGCGCTACCCCGAGTGACAATACGGTGCAGATTTTCTAGCCGCTCAATCAATGGCAACAGAAAGTGGCCACAAGTTGCCAGTAATTGATGCAAGGATTTTAGCGGACCCGGTTCCCCGCTTCGGTACAGCACACTTCGATCATTTTCCAGTGCCCACTGCATCAGCTCCAAGCGCCTAACGCCATCTAACACCAGCCAGGCCAGTAGCCCATTGAGTTTTCCCTGATAAAGGCCAAGGCTGCGTGCCACTAACGCCAGGGTATCGCGGCCACTAAGGGAAGCCACACTGGCCAGGCCCAGGTTTAACCGCAATTGCTGACGCATTACCTCAGAAAACCTGGGCTCGCAATAAATACGAGCGTCTGGGCTGACTATCAGCTCCTGCACCCTGGGCAGTTTCGTTGCACTAGACAATTGCCCAAGTAAGGGCAACAAATCTTGGTTGTCCGCTTGCTTCAGAGGGACTTCACCAGGCCTTGAACGCATTTCTCGAGGGAAGCAAAAATAAGGCAAAGCGACCAGCAACAATAAAAAAATAAAGACTGCCGTCCCCCCTAGACTGATGAGTAAAGTGCCACCAGTTAACTCCCCCTGCCAAACTGCCAAGGGAGTTTGCCAGAGCAATGCACCGGCACCATAGAGACACAGAGCTGCCAAGCCGATAAAAATTGTGGGTACCGTTAAAGCAGGGAGTAATCCGAATAGCACTCGCCAACCCACTGTAGCCAGCTGCGTTTTTCTATTGCTGAAGAACGGCCTCTTTTCATTGGCTTCAGGCTCTGTTGCCTGAGGTTTGACCTTTTCGGAATCCTTAGGGGGGGCAACGCTTCCTTTGGCATTGCTCACCGAAAGGGATTTCTCTACCTCTTGCTCTCGTGCAGTCCCAGCCTTGGATGCACCTGCCGAGGCCGTACTTGTCAGCATCTTTTCTGCTGCATTGGCCTTGCGCCGTTGGGCCACTTTGATTTTTGCAATCAGCTGTTGGTTATCGAACTTTCCCGCAGGGCAAACCTCGGCACGAAGACCGATCTTGTGCAGCTTGGCCCTGTACTCCAGGGCCTGTGACGATGCCAGGCTGTCTTTAATCACCCAGCCTTTTAACAGTAATCTGCGAGCCTGGGCCTCAGGAACCGAAAATAGTTTGGCGATATCCCGAGTCACAGCCCCTGCTTCTTTGGCGTGGAGTGTCCTTCCCGTGGAAACCACCTGGTATAAATCCTGGCCCGCCATTCCCTTCTCCTGTCACCAAGTGACACTTATTGTCACATTCTTATCATCTTGCGCGCAGGGTAAAAGATTCGGAGAAAAACAGGTGCGCACCAGTTCTCAGGAAACTCTTCAAAAGAGAGAAATTGGCAGGAAAGGTGGCAAAGTGCACAGTTTTAACGGCACCTTGCCAGTAACTCGTATTGTTAACGCTTAGGATTTGGGCGCGAAGATTTGATAGGCCCGATCGGCGAGCTCGGGAATGGTCAATCCATTTTCCCTGGCTTTAAACCAGCTGTAGGTATGGCTCAATGCACCAACCATAAGTCGGCGCACCACTGTGGCATCCCCGCCTGGGCAACGGGCGGAATTGATCGCATCCAGCCATATTTGCTCGTACTCATCGCGCAGCAACAACACCTCTTTCTGGCTTTTATCTGACAGACTACGCCACTCCATTACCAAGATGGAAAAGCCCGGCACCGCCCGCTCGTGAATCGCCTCAAGCTCAGACTGAATACAGGCCCGCAGTCTTTCCTGAGGTGACGCGGCCTGCTCCACCGCACTACGCATACGAGCACTGGCGAAAATAGTTACCTCCTTCATCACCTCGCAGAGAATCTGCTCTTTGCTGGAGAAGTGATGAAAAATACTGCCAGACAGAATGCCCACTTCCGCCGCCAGGTCTCGCACAGTAGTACGTGAAAAGCCCTTTTGCTCAAACAGGCGCGCGGCAGCATTGAGCAAACGCCCCCGCGGGGAGGCCGGGTCTGTAAGCTCTCCTGCCTTTACCAGGGTTCCAATAAGTTGCTGTGGCGACATAGCACCTTGCACCTCTACCACCACTTGTGCGCCCTCTTGCACGAAACACTCCCAATTCTTTGTTTTCTTTTTTGCTTTGTTTTGCAGACTAATCGGCAACCTAACAATCACACAATCAAAAAGGCGCCAACCCTTGAATACCAAGCGCTTGCTTGGTAGCGTTAAGCTATTCTGCGTTTTCCCACACGCAGGCGCAAGCGCCAACAAGAACAATAAAAATTGAACAGGCCTGACAGGCCCAAGAAAAGGAAACTTTCATGCGCTATCAAAGCCAGCTGCGTTCAGGCAGCTTTAGCGAGCAAACCTATATCGTCACCGGCGGCGGCAGTGGTATTGGCCGCTGTATCGCCCACGAACTGGCCAGCCTCGGCGCCCATGTTGTATTGATTGGGCGCAAACTGGACAAGCTGGAAAGGGTTGCCGGTGAAATCAATAACGATGGTGGCGAGTGCAGTTTGTTCAGCCTGGATATTCGCGATGAAGAGGGTGTTCAGGAAACGGTTGGGCAAATTGTCCAGGCCCGAGGCCAAATTCATGGGCTGGTGAACAATGCCGGTGGCCAGTTCCCCTCCCCCCTTGAGCAGATCAACACAAAAGGCTTCGATGCTGTTGTACGCAGTAACCTGCTCGGTGGATTCTTAATGTCCCGAGAAGTCTTTGTGCAGTCGATGAAACAGTATGGCGGAAGTATCGTAAATATCACCGCAGATAACGCCGGCGGCATGCCAATGATGGGCCACTCCGGTGCCGCTCGCGCAGGCATGGAAAATATTACCGAAACCGCTGCATTGGAGTGGGCGCCTTTTGGCGTTCGAGTTAACGCCGTGGCGCCAGGCTATATTCTTTCCAGCGGCTTTGATACTTACGACCCCAAATTCCTGCGCGAGCTACTACCGGGCTTCCGCGACAGTATCCCCCTCTACCGATTGGGAGAGGAAGCGGAAGTTAGCGGGGCCGTGTGCTTCCTACTCTCCGATGCGGCCAACTATATTACCGGGCAAACCCTGCGTATCGATGGTGGCTCCAGCCTCAAGCACCACTCTCCTCTTTGGCAGCCACAAGCCGCCAACAACTCCAAGCGCTTTAATGGATTCCACCGCAAACGCCGGCCCCAAGTTGTGGAAGAGTTGGAAGCGGAGGGCAAGCTCTAATGCAGCCGATTGATTCCCAGCTCGACAACCGCTCGGCAGAATTCAATGACAACCAGGCTGCCATGCTGGAACAGATCAACCAGTTTCGTGAAGCTGAGCAACGCCCGGTTCAAGCTGAAAAAAGTAAGGCGGCCCGCTATCGTGAACGGGGCTGGCTGCTGCCACGGGAGCGCCTCAATTTGCTCCTCGACCCCGGCGCCCCTTTTGTTGAACTGTGCTCCCTCGCCGGCTATAAATTGTTTGACGACCAGGACGGTACCGGTGCGGGTGGCGGTGCCATTTGCGGCATCGGTCAAATCAGTGGTCGACGCTGTATGGTTCGGGTTGATAACTATGCCGTAAAAGGCGGCACCATCTCACCAGCCGGGATGGATAAAGCCCTGCGAATGCAGCGGATCGCTCTGGAAAATCATTTGCCGGTAGTCGCCCTGGCGCAAAGTGGTGGCGCCAACCTGATGTACGCCAGCGACACTTTTGCTCCCGGTGGGCGGGGTTTTGCCAACCAGGCGCGAATGTCCGCCGCCGGTATTCCGCAAGTTACTGTGGTACACGGCGGCGCTACTGCCGGCGGCGCCTACCAGCCCGGCCTGTCAGATTATGTCGTTATGGTGCGCGGGCAAACCGGCATGTACCTGGCTGGGCCGCCGTTGCTGAAAGCAGCCACCGGTGAAATTGCCGATGCGGAAAGCCTCGGCGGAGCGGAAATGCACTGTACCGAGTCCGGCAGTGGCGATTACTTAGCAGAGAACGACGCCGATGGTATTCGCATAGCAAGAGAGATTGTTGCCGCACTACCCTCACCCATTAAAAGCTCAGTACAAAAAGATTACCGAGACCCACTGCACCCTATCGACGACCTGCTCGGCCTGATTCCAGCAGACAGCAAAAAGCCCTACGACGTGCGCGAAATACTGGCTCGTATCGCCGACGGCTCCGCCATGCTGGATTTCAAGCCGGAATTCGATCGACAAACCGTGTGCGGCCATATTCGTATCGAAGGCTTCCCTGTGGGAATTATTGGGAATAACGGCCCGATCACCCCCAAGGGCGCCAACAAGGCCGCGCAGTTTATTCAGTTGTGCGAACAGAGTGGCACGCCACTACTGTTTTTGCATAACACCACCGGATTTATGGTGGGTACCGAGGTGGAGCGCAACGGCATCATCAAGCACGGCGCCAAAATGATTCAGGCCGTGGCCAATGCCAGCGTACCAAAACTCAGCATTGTCGTAGGCGGCTCCTATGGGGCCGGCAACTACGCCATGTGCGGTCGCGGATTCGATCCCCGCTTTATTTTTGCCTGGCCCAATTCCCGCACCGCCGTGATGGGCGCAGCCCAGGCCGGTAAGGTAATGCGCATCGTCACCGAGCAAAAAATGCAACGCAGCGGCAATGTGGATGAGGCGGTATTAGACAAATTGGAAAACGATACCAGCGCATTTATGCAGGGCAATTCCGATGCTCTCGCCTGCAGTGCGCGCCTCTGGGATGACGGCATTATCGATCCCCGCGATACGCGCAAACTACTGGGTATGTTGTTAGAAGTTTGCAATGAGGCCGAGCAGAGCAAACTCAACAAAAATACCTTTGGCGTAGCTAGGTTTTAATTCGAAAAAACTGGGCAACAAGGAAGTGCAGTTGCCCATTCACACCATCACCGGGTTCACACTTCAAGGCAGGGAAAATAATAATGATATTTAGCGATCAACACCGGGAACTGCAGCGCACCGTACAAAACTTTGTACAGCAGGAAATCAATCCCAACGTGGCCGAATGGGAAAAGGCCGGCCGCTTTCCCATCCGCGAAATTTTCCAACAACTGGCCGGTCTGGGCCTGCTAGGTATCAGCAAATCCACAGACTTCGGTGGTCTGGGTCTCGACTTCAGTTATGAAACCGTTTTCCTGGAGGAGCTGGGCGGTGCCCACTGTGGCGGCGTGCCTCTGTCGATTTCGGTACAGACTTCCATGTGTACCCCTGCCCTGGCCAACTTCGGCGGCCAGGACCTCAAAGAGCAGTTCCTGATTCCCGCCGTGAACGGAGAGATGATCGGCGCAATCGCTGTATCCGAACCGGGCGCCGGTTCCGATGTTGCTTCGATTAAAACCACTGCCAAAAGCGATGGCGACGACTATGTGATCAACGGCAGCAAGATGTGGATCACCAACGCCCCCTGCGCAGACTTTTTCTGCACCCTGGTGAATACCAGTGAGGGCAAAGCCCACAGCAACAAATCCCTGGTCATTATTCCGGCGAAAACGCCAGGGGTACGCATCGGCGAAAAGCTCGACAAACTGGGCATGCGCTCATCAGAAACCGCCCCTATATTTTTTGACAATGTGCGGGTACCCAAACATTTCCGTATCGGCGATGAAGGTGCCGGTTTCCTGTTGCAAATGCTGCAATTCCAGGAGGAGCGCCTCGCCGGCGCCGCACTCAATTTAAAAGGCCTGGAAAACTGCGTGAGCAGCACCATCGACTATGTGCGCGAACGTCAGGCCTTTAAAGCACCATTGATCGACAATCAAACCATTCACTTTGCCCTCGCGGAAATGCAGACCGAAGTGGAGTGCCTGCGCTCATTAACCTGGCGTGCGGTGGAAGCTTATGTAGCTGGTGAAGATGTCACTACCCTCGCCTCTATGGCCAAGCTCAAGGCTGGCCGCCTGTCCCGCTCTATCCCCGATCAGTGCCTGCAGTTCTGGGGTGGCATGGGCTATATCGAGGAAACCGTTATCAACCGCGCTTACCGGGATAGCCGCCTCACCGCTATCGGCGGCGGCGCGGATGAAGTAATGCTCGGCATTATCTGTAAGCTGATGGGCATACTGCCCGGCAAGCGTAAACCCAACGCATAAGGTCAGGCTATGCAGACAATCATTGATGAAACCATTGGCATCGCCTGCCACCTCACGCTAAACCGGCCACAACAGCGCAACGCCATCAGTTTGCAAATGGTAGATGAGCTGCTGCAAAAGCTCGCAGAAGCGGAAGAAGACCCGCAGGTGCGAGCACTGGTGCTGCGCGGTGCAGAACACAATTTCTGCGCCGGTGGGGATATTGCCGATATGCTCAATGCGCAACAGGGCGCGAGTAATGGTAATAGCGATGCGTTCTTCCACCTCAACCGCCGCTTCGGCGAATTGATGGAGCGATTTAATCGCACCCCCCTGGTGGTCATTGCCGTATTGGAAGGTGCCGTAATGGGCGGTGGTTTTGGGCTCGCTTGCAGTGCCGATATTGCCATTGCCGATCGCAGTTGCCGCTTTGCCCTTCCGGAAACCCGCCTGGGTTTACCGCCTGCACAAATTGCTCCCTTTGTCGTGGCACGGGTCGGCCTCTCCCAGGCCCGACGCCTGGCCCTCAGCGGAGCAAAAGTCAACGCACAGCAGGCCTTGGAAATTGGGTTAATCCATGAGTTACTCGATAATTCCGAAGCCCTCGAAGGCGCGCTGCAGGAACACCTGGGCGCAATCAATGCCTGCGCACCCGGCGCCCTGGCAACGACCAAGCAGATCTTGCTGGATGCAGCGCGGGTAAGCGATGAAACTGCACTCGGCCAACTACTCGACGGCGCCGCACAGCAGTTTTCCCGCGCAATTCAAGGCCATGAAGGGCGCGAAGGCGCCCGTGCATTTCTGGAAAAACGATCACCGGAGTGGCAGCACTGATGTCGACAACAGAGACCCTGTTAATCGCCAACCGCGGCGAGATCGCACTGCGAATTATGCGTACTGCCCGAGCGGAAGGCTATCGCACAGTCGCCGTCTACAGCGATGCGGACTGCTATGCACTTCACGCACAGACTGCCGATATCGCCGTACCCATTGGCGGGCAGACTTCGGCGGAGTCCTATCTGGATATCCAAAAAATTCTCGCCGCAGCTAAAAAATCCGGAGCCACTGCCGTCCACCCCGGCTACGGCTTTCTCGCTGAGAATGCGGAATTTGCCAGCGCTTGCGAAGAGAATGGACTGAGTTTTGTTGGCCCGAGTGCCGAAGTCATAGAACTAATGGGCAACAAACGCAAAGCCAAGGAGTTTGTTGCCGCTGCCGGCGTACCCTGTATTCCCGGCTTTCAGGGTGCCCAGGACGACGATACCCTGATCGCCGAGGCGCGGCGCATTGGCTTCCCGTTAATGATAAAAGCCGCCGCAGGTGGTGGTGGGCGCGGCATGCGCCTGGCTCACGGAGACAGCGAACTGGCCTCCCAGCTGCGCGCTGCCCGCAGTGAATCCATGAGTGCATTCGGCAGCGACGAGTTAATTCTGGAAAAGGCACTGGTCAACGCTCGCCATATCGAAATCCAGGTATTTGCGGATCGTCATGGCAACTGTATTCACCTGGGGGAGCGAGATTGCTCCGTACAACGACGCCATCAAAAAGTGGTCGAAGAGTGCCCTTCCCCAGCGGTCGACACCCAGCTGCGGGAAAGAATGGGGCAAGCCGCAGTCGATGCCGCGCGAGCCTGCGGTTATCTAGGCGCGGGCACCGTAGAGTTTCTACTCTGCCCCAACGGCGAATTCTATTTCCTGGAAATGAACACCCGGTTGCAAGTAGAGCACGCGGTAACAGAAATGGTAACCGGTTTTGACCTGGTAGCCTGGCAACTGGCAGTAGCACGCGGCGAAGCTCTATGCGTTTCCCAGCAGCAAGTCACCCAGCAGGGGCACGCCATTGAAGTCCGCCTGTATGCCGAAGACCCGGAACAACAATTCCTACCCCAGGCCGGAAAAGTGCTCCACTGGAAGGCGCCAAAGGGGCAAGGAATCCGTATCGACCACGCCTTGAAAAGTGGCTGCGAAATTACGCCATTTTACGACCCTATGCTCGGCAAATTAATTGCCTGGGGGCAGGATCGAGAAGAAGCTCGGCGCAAGCTAACCCAATCCCTAAGCCAGCTGGAATTTATCGGCCCTAAAAACAATATCCATTTCCTGCAGAAGATCCTGTCCGAATCACAGTTTATCGCTGGCGATGCCGATACCAGTTTTCTCGACCAAAACAGCACGCTGACATCCGCAGAATCGGTTCCAGCAGTAGTTGCAGCCCAAGCCGCATTACTGAATCACTTGCACCAAGCCAACCCTCAGGATCGGCGCAGCGGCCGCAGTGACTGGCGCAGTGGCGACAACAGCGTGCCGACCAACTACCGACTGGAAATTTCAGGACAAACTCTAAACTGTGAGCTGCTGGTGTTAGTAGATCATTCTTACCAAATCTCAGTAGGCGAACAGCAGTTCCTGATTCAGTGGGTCCATTTTAAGAAATCACAAAAAGAAAGTGGACTTTACAGTGCTGAACTCCTGCTGGATGGCGTTAGCCAAAAGAGATTGTTCCAAGCCAACCAAAGCAATCTGCATCTCCTGTTAGACGGTAGGCAATTCCATTTTGTCGATATCACCCACGCCCCGGCCAAATCGAGCTTTAACGAAGGCAGTGGCCGCATCACGGCTCCTATGGACGGTTGCCTGGTGCAGGTATTGGTTGAGCCCAATCAAAGCGTTCAGCGGGGAGACACCATCGCCTTAATGGAAGCCATGAAAATGGAGCACGCCCTGCGCGCAGACCGCGACGGTACCGTAATTAAACTGGGCGCCTGTGAAGGAGACCAGGTGCGCGGTGGCCAGCTGCTGGTGCAGATCGAAGACACACCAACTGAAACCGCCAAAATCCCCAGCGACGCCACTTCCTAAAGGAGATCAGCATGTACGATATTGATGCCTCCCGTATGGCAAGCCCCTTTTATGACGAAGGTCATCAGGAATGGCGCACCCAGTTGCGCCGCTTTGTCGACCGTGAGATTACTCCCTATATCACTCAATGGGACGAAGACGGCCAACTGCCCGCCGAGCTTTGGAAAAAAGCGGCAGAAGTTGGCCTTCTGCAGATGAGTTATCCGGAAAACTACGGCGGCATCGAAACCGATGTCTTCCATATGATTGTTGCCGCAGAGGAGTTAGCCCGCCCCGGCGCCGGTGGACTCTACGCCAGCCTAATGGTCCACGGCATTGCCCTGCCCCCATTACTGCACTATGGCAGCGAGGCCCTAAAAGATCAGGTTATCCCCTCGGTATTACGTGGTGATAAGCATATTTCCCTGGCAATTACCGAACCAGGCGCAGGCTCCGATGTAGCCAATCTCCAGTGCCGCGCAGAGCGTGATGGGGATGACTATATCGTTACCGGCGAAAAGACCTATATCACCGGCGGCATGCGCGCTAACTGGTTTACTGCTGCCGTGCGCACTGGTGAAGAAGGCTTCGGCGGTATCTCCCTGCTCTTAATCCCTGCGGATACCAAAGGGGTTAGCCGGCAGCTGCTCGATAAAAAGCAGGGCTGGTGGTGCTCTGATACGGCCAGTATCTTTTTTGATCAGGTGCGCGTGCCCGCGAGCAATCTAATTGGCGGTGAGAACCAAGGTTTCTTACCCATAGTGCACAACTTCAATCGCGAACGCCTGGGCATTGCCGCTTCCTGTGTAGAATTCAGCCGGGTCTGTTTGCAGGACGCCATTGAGTGGGCCCAAGAGCGCCAAACTTTCGGAAAGCGCCTCGCCAATCATCAGGTGATTCGGCACAAGTTTGCCCAGATGCTTCAACGCATCAATGCCACCCAAGCCTATCTCGACCTTTGTGCCTGGGCAGAGCAACAACATCAGCTCAAGGTAGCCGATATCGCTCTACTCAAAGTCCAAGCCACAGAAACCCTTGAATTCTGCGCCCGGGAAGCGATGCAGGTGTTAGGTGGCGCAGGCTATATGCGTGGCAGTCGGATTGAGCGTATCTATCGTGAAGTGCGGGTGAATGCGATTGGTGGCGGATCTGAAGAAATAATGCGGGATCTGGCTTCCAGGCAGATGGGAATTTAGAGGAGCAGGATAAAAGCCTCTTGCTAAGCCTATTTATAACTCAGTCCCGCATGGGTGTGGGACTGAGTTAGTAAAGATCCTAAATTAACCTTTCTTCTTTTTTTCGATAAAGTCCCTTACCTGTTCACTCAGTACGGCCATAGGGACATTGCCATTTCTCAGAATAATCTCATGGAAGTCCTTAATATCGAAGTCCTCACCCAGTTCATTCTGCATCAGTTCTCGCAAGGCGAAAATCTCGAGGGCACCAGAATCATAAGAGGTAAGCTGGGCGGGCATTACTGCCATTCGGTCCATTAGAGTCCTCGGGCCTTTCGCAAATGAAGCGCCAGAATCCTGCAAAAACTCCGCAACTTTTTCATCACTCCAACCGAGTACATGCATTGCGCTATCCGCTACCATACCTCGGGCAGGCCAAGCACGCCTAAGGATTTTGGTGGACCCGTACTGATACATCCCAGCTTCTTCCGCTAGATGTTCAGAGTACCTGCCCCAACCTTCAGCAAAAGCAGAGTTAGACAAGGCATCTTCTATTTTATGAAACTTTTCCTGCTCCTGTACGAGAGCAATTTGCATATGATGGCCCGGGTATCCTTCATGGATAGTTACCTTCTCTGCAGAAGCGTATGACTCATCCTGATAGGTTGTCGGGTCATATCCAAATCTTGCCTTTCGCTCCTTAGTGCCCGGAATATAGTGTGCACTGCGACCAGAACCCTGCTCATGTTCAGGGATGGCCTTCACTTCCATTTCTATCAAAGGCATTTCATGGAAAAAGTCCACGGTTAAATCTCTAGACTTATCTACCAAGCCCTCAAAAAACTGATGCATTTCATCAGCACTGTTAAATTTCTGAGTTTTATCTTCACTGGCCCTTGCCACTGCCTCAGAATAGGAATCTACTTGATAGAACGCCTTGCCTAAGCGAACCACTTCGCTCTTGTTTGCGTTGACAGCACTTAAACCCAACTCAAAAACTTCTTCTGGTGTTCTCTGCAATGTCGTATAAGAACGATACTGAGCCATATAGCATTCACGGCCATTAGGAATCGCATGGATGCCAAGCTCGGCTCTGGCTTCAGGTAAATAAGTGGATTCTAGAAAATTCTTATAATTCACCATTGAAGGGATAACGTGATCTGAAAGCACCTGTTTAAATGCTGCCTCAAATGCCGGGTCCTTAGCTTTCTTCGCTAAACTCAGGAAAGGGTGCTCATCAATGGGTACTTGGGTCAAACCATCAACTTGCTGAATGACTCTCTTAACCACACTCTGAGGTGCGGAGTAGCCTTGCTCCAACCCACGGCGGAGATTGGCTATTTCTTGCTCATAGTAACGAGCCGCGTCAAGCCAACGCTCAATCGCATCTGCCCTTTCTTGGGCAGTTTCAACCGGCTGAACCTCCGTCAAAAAGCCAAGTATAATATGGGGACCGAACATATGATCAACAGACCAGAGTTCAGTCTTACAGACCCTTAAGCCAACATTCGACTCCAATCGCTCTTTCAGCTTGAAGTAGAACACTTTCTCTTGATCACTTTTTAGCCCATTCAGATCTATTTCAGCCAATTTACTGAGAATTTTGTCCTCAGAGGCCGCTAGAGAGGCAGAGTTCGCGGGGGAGTTACTTAAGAAAAGGTTGTGCCTGTCCAGCTCCATATCGGAGAAGTAAGCATATGGTTGGAAGTTTTCTAAATAAACCTCAGCATATTGATCCGCTAGGTCATGGAGTAGTGCTGAGTCATCTACAGCTTCACTACCTGCCACATCAGTTTGGTTATCGGCAACAGTGCACCCCATAAGAACCGATGAAACTACCAATGCACCCAAACCCGCTCTCTTTACATTAATCATTCTTATAAGACCGCAACATAAAATTAACTAAAAAGGCTTCTAAAAAGAAAACTTCAATTTTCTATTTTATAGTAAGCACTGAAATAAAATGAGTTTCAACACCCCAAATGCGAAGTATCGGCGAAGCGAGGGTATTGATAGATAAACCCCAAAGATAAAGTGTATGACTCTTTTAGCTGATAGAGTCAACAATGGTGAGAAATAGTCATTAGGCTTCGGTTAGACTGTTTCACATTTTTGCAAATTTAAGATAGAAAATCATCGTAGTGGATAATTAAGAGAATAAGTTAATCTTTACAAAAATCGAGCATTATCTGATTTCATTAAACCTAAAGAAAATACTGCTATTCTTCACCGGCAATAAGTAAGCCCACATAGCCATTAACGACAACTTTCCAAAAATAGCACCCTAAGCACACATATAACCTCTATTCAATTTATAAAAACATATTCCTTCAAACGTGTTGCTTAGCACACTCTATTACTTTCTCAACTCAGATTTTTCGATTATTTTTCGTGCACGCAACATCAGTGGCCTCCATGGCCAGCCCTTACGGTGCTTGCAGAGCCATTCATACTCAGCATTGCGACTGCTTGAAAGATCCAGTAAAGCCACATCTTGATTTAAAGTCAGAGGTATCACGAAATTATTCAGAGACTCTCTTAGTCTTCAGAAACATACATCTACTTACTCCCTAACTACCAATTGCTAAACCACCGTACCTATACAAATAAAGTCCACTAGAGTTTACATCCAGTATCAGCACAGCAGCTAAACCCATTTTCTCTCAACTAACATTTCGCAAGAGAAAAATAAAATATTAACTATAATTAAGTAGTCATTCCCTTTGATCGGCTACCAAACCTCAAAGTGGAATACAAAATAAAAAAGACTAGTTTTCTTGAGCAAGCACTATGGACATGCAGTTAAGGTTAGACCAAGCCATCGCAAAGGGAAATGAGAAGCTAGTATTTCCTCACCCGGAATCAGATGATCTCCTTATTAAAGTAATCAGTGATCAGTTTAGAAGAACAATGGATTACAAGTTTTCCATTTCCACTCGGTTACGCCGACTTACTTACTATTGGCCATACATAAAGGAGGTTTCCGAGCACATCTATTTGCGCGAAGGTAAGGTAAAAGATACGCACTTTGTACAAGAATTTAAAGGATTTGTGGATACTAACTTAGGGCTGGGGATTACTGTAAGAGCCGTCAAAAAACACACTGGAGAGTTAGCTGATACTCTTCATAAATTGATCACCAGTCAGGAGTTCAACCAGAAGCATATCGACGGCCTTATTGACCTACTGAAATGGTTAGAGCAGACCTTTATTGTCGTTCGTGACTTACGTACGGTTAATATTGTATGGGATGAGATTAATAGCCATTTTGTGGTTATCGACGGCATTGGTAGCCGCGGACTATCTTCTCTGCGAACGATATCCCGCTTATATAACCAGAGGGCTAACCGCAGGTGCACAGCCAAATTACGCAGACTCGTTAACAAAGAACTTAAAAAGTCAGGGTATGAGTTACTCTTTTAAAGATACATCCAACCCAATATACCCTCTTCTTTGAGATAGCACAGTTATGTTGGCTACATCAGATATTTATGTAAGTCTTCTAGAAACTACTCCTATTTGCGAGCAAAAGGACCATGCAAATTAAGCGATATTTCAGCTTTTTACTGTTGTATTTTTAGTGACGATTCTTAACGGCTTTGTTAGGCTTTGCTGGATAAACGTCCCCATGACTGATGCAAGCCTAGCAAGTAGGTAATACCTAAAGTAAAACACAATGCTGAACTAACAAGCCAAAAGGTTAATGAGTTATCCGGAAAAGCTGGCATGATAAAGTAAAAACCGAGCGCCCTCACAAGCAACACTAGAGATATAAGTGTAAGCCCTGTGCGTAATAATGGGAGTCTGAATATATGGCCACCCCCGGAAAAAGCATAGGCAGACCAAACTAGTAAAACACTCACAATAATCCCTGTAACTATTGTAGGGTAAGAATCTCCAGCTTCAGCCATTTGAGCCATTGCCTCTCCGGCACCTAAAAATCGATACCATTCCGCACCAAACAGAATACAACCAGCATGCAACCCTGCAACGATCAGAGTAAGTATTCCCGCCAATCCCAAATAATTAAATCTACCAGTCATATTTGATTCCTTAGAAAGAGCTAGCCCATCGCCTAGGTAAAGCTAGGGCAACCTCTGGGAGCCCTGTAAGGTCGGAGTAATAAACATCGAGATGCTAACACTTCTTATTTGAACAAACCATTTCGATAACCTGCACCGGCGTACCATTGTATTCAGCAATGAACTCTTTGGTTGTTTCAAATCCAAACTTTTGATAAAACTTGATTGCAGGCCAATTAGATTTTGCAACGAACAACTTAGCTTGGCCACTGACCTTTGCTAGCAGAAACTCAAGCATCGACTTCCCTACCCCTTCCCCTCTGGCATACAAACAGAGCTTGAATTTCTTGCTAGAACATTGCGCCATAGCCAAGAATTGTTTCATCTTCGTAGACGTAAATATCTGACTCCCTTAGCGCTGACAGCCTCTTCGCATCTTTTTCCAACGGTAGAAACTCAAATTCCACAGCTTCAAATCTAAGCTCATCTAACTTAGAGAGAGTATAGATCTCCAAGATTCTTGGAAAGTCTGTAGCAATGAACGTTCGAATCATCCTGAATACTAAATTTTCTAGTGTCTATCAACATTGATTTTTGAACAATGTTATTTCAATTTAATTTTATACGTTGTAAATTTACTGCCATATATTTCAGACTCATGAATATCCTCAGCGATTTTCTCCAAGAACTTATAAATAGGACGAGTGTGATGGAAGTTGACTAATACCTCATCATGATTAAGCTCCCGCGCCCACCTCATTAGATCTTGAAACACTATTCTACCTACCCCCCAAAACTGGTCATCAATGACAATCGCGATCTCATACTTTCCACATTCTTGTTGAATCCCACACCAACCAGCTAATTCATCATCAACAATAATGGCTCTAACTCTACAACCTGCCTCTTTATCTACCTCTATTTTTGAATGCATCCATTCTGTTACTGTTTTAAGTGTAAATATCTCATGCTCAATCAAATGCTTTCTTGTCTTATGGCTATTTAATATAGGCAGAAATTTGTGCGGATTAACCTCGCTAAATTTTAGATATTCGATAGCTTTCATAGTATTTTCAGCTTTATTGTTCGCAATGGTGTATCAACCCCCATTACCAGCACACCCCTTGTGTAGTTTGAAACGTATGGAATTGCTAAGTTTAGCCCTTGAAAGCTTGTATTTTTATCATAATCACTCCCCTGCTAGTTTAATCACTCAATACAATTAGATATGGAATTACTGACATATTTCAGAAAAAACCCCGCTGACAAGACTTGCCAAGTCATCAGGAGCCAGCTCTATTTCAAGCCCCCTGCGGCCCGCACTAATATAAATCGTAGCGTTATTTCTAGCCGAAGAATCAATGATGGTTTTAAGTCGCCTTTTTTGACCTAATGGGCTAACACCTCCTAACACATAACCAGTTGATCTTTCTACATCTGATTTTGGAGCTATTGTGGCTTTCTTAGCGCCAGCAGATTTTGCTAAGAGCTTCATACTGAGCATTGATGAAACAGGAATTATCCCAACGGCCAGCTCTTTGTTTTCCAGGCTAACAACTAGTGTTTTGAAGACCCTAGACTCGGGCACCCCCAATTTTTCAGCAGCCTCCAATCCGTATGATTCACTCGATGAATCATGCGTGTATTCATGTACTTTATGAGAGATTTTAGCCTTCTTGGCCATAGAAATTGCTGGTGTCATTTTACACTTGAGCCTCTAATATCCGTAACTGGGCGACTGGCAAGTAGCATTACTATCTCATTGAAAACCAAAGGTCTGCTACAACCTATTAGTATTTATGCCTTGCCATACCTTATCAATTAGCCACCATAACAGATTGCAGCTCTCAAACGAATGTAGCAATCGAAATCTGATAATGTAAATATGAAAAAATCTATAGAACCCTGACCGATTAGTTTAGAGTAGAATTTTTACGGCTGAGAAGGTTTTCATAGATACCAAAGGAACCCCCCGCTAAGTTTCTTTCCTAATCTTTTAGATTCAGCCCTTACATTACCTGAAATTTCATACAGCCCAATGCTGAAAATTCGCATCAGGTATTCCTAGTGCAGCACATAAGCGAAATAAAACTGCGACTACTAATTTTATATTAAGAGGACTGATTGATGCGTGGTATCGCCCAACGTACAACCCCTGCAATCCATAGAAACCCTATAAGGCCTCCTAGATAGACATTCATAGTTCCCCCCGGGGCTATAAAGCCTTTGTGACCGAATACAGTAATCGTCTCAATTGCCTGCTCTACAAAGAAAATGATACTGAGCCATGTAAGCCAACGCGGGATCTCAACATATTTATCAAACCCTACAACAAGAAACGCTACCGCCATCGCAGTTGTTGACCCATTCACCAAAGGTCCCCAATAAGAAGATATGTCAAAGAGTGTGCGAGCAACTGCAGGCTCTAATCCTTCAGGATGCAGTGCCAATCCTGCCCATAGCCAAGCCTGTACCTGAGCTGTGATGGCAAACCCTAGTACACCTGCCAGAAAGATATACCTACTCGGCTTTGGTAACAGAGCTGAAACCTGCCCACCAAAGATAGCGAGGCCAAGAGAAAAGAAAGCGGCTGTCCAAGCATAAAATCGAGCATTCGATCCATTATTTAAAAACCAATGGACTATTTGCTCACCACTAGAATCGATAGTTGGATACGAGCTGCCTAATGCGACAAAACCGGCCACATAAAATGCGCCAGTAATCAATATATTTATCAGTAATATCTTTGACGGTTTTATGCTCATATAGAGCAACCCTTTATGAAACGTGAATCATCACCATTTATAGACCTCTGTATCAGAAATGATAACCACCCAGCCTAATAAAGATGTAATGAGAGTCGCTTTAGCTGTCTATATTATACTCCTGCGGCCTCTTAGCCAGATATAGGTTGCACCACTTCGCCTATTAGTAGAATTCATATGGGGCTCAGCTTACAAGAGGCGGCTTAGTCTGGTTTTTTACTCTCCATACCACCCTTTCTAATCGAATTAGGTAAGCGCGTCTGTAGACAGCATAACTACCCCAAGCAGCACCAATTGAAGCGACACAGAAGATAATATAAAAGCTTGATAACTCTTGATACCTTACCATAAAGCTAACGGCAGTAAGCATACATAGAGCTGCCGCACCAGCCACTTTCATTTTGCCGGTAATTATCGCATAACCTCTATAAACAGAAGAGTGATATAGCCCGCAAACTACCGAAACAACAATACATAAAATCAACCCCTCAATATCGAAATTAGGATTAGCCAAAACAATGAAGGGGAAAAGACACCCTGAAGCGGATGAAATTTTTTCTCCCTTAAAGCCAGCCTCCTCCCAAAAAATACTGTAAAGATGATTGGGATCTCGCTCTGACTCAGTTGACGCCTTTAACCAAAGCGGAATCAAAAAAATGACCCCAAACAGACCTAGGACAAGAAGACCAAATAAAATCACCCCAAGCAAAATATCATTCATAATCTAATTTATACTTAAAACCTCAGACGCCCATAGCTGGGAACTAACAACCTAAAGTGTATGCTATCGGGTGACGATATTTATTAACTTATCAGCAGGATTCAACATGAAGCCTCCACTCAGGTGAATAGCGCGAGTAACTATAGTCTTCTGAGTATTCACTGATATAACTGTACCCGGGATTTCGCCCAGATAGTTTGACCAGAAACTGCTGAAAGTTAGCAAGGATATCACCACTCCCGTATACTCTTAAAATGTTCCGGCTATTCCAATCATCCAATGAGGAGTAGTCGTTAGCCCTGTTCTGAAGAGCCGTAAAAAGCTCCTCTTTTGTTTCATCACATATAATCTCGATTGATATTTCTGACTCAGACAGCATGAGCATTGGCTTATTTGAACTAATAGCTATTCCAACAATATCAGCGAGCCGTAAGTAATCCTCTGATTTAGCATATAGGACAAGATCATCAATCAACCCATTTGACTGAAACATTTGTCTTGCTTCTATTTTCACTACTTTTCACCCAAATAAATTATAAACGTTAACCAGAACTTGACTGCCCGACCCCGGCAGGTCTGTGCACCAGATAATATCGACAACAAATATTGATATTCCGATTTTGGATAACTTACCCAGAACTTCCAACTCAGTGAAGGTTGATCAAGATAGCCGATTAAATAAGGAAAACCGAACCCAATATAGTTTATCAGCGTCTTCCATTAAAAAAATGGCAGCCAGGTAAAATATATTTTTCATTTCCATTTCGATCTTTATTATTCCAACTTAATGACAAATCGTCTCACTTGCGAATTACTTCATGCGCCTTCGAAAATTCGAAGGACCTTCTCACCCAACCAAACCATAAAACCAAAGATTAGGCAGCTAATACCACCACCAAGCACTGCGGAAACCAATGCACTAATACCGTGTACTTGCTCACCATTTGCGATGATTGTTCCAAAACCAAAAAATCCTAGAATGCCAAGAAGCAACCATAACAGCCCAATACTGCAACAGCATGCTAAAAAGCAACGTTTGAAAGTAAATGTGTTTTGACCTTCATCCATCGTTCTTTGCAAAGGTGTCACCCCAGACAATTTCACTATCCGATCATTCAGCTCTTGAACCTTCACCTTTTTCCTGGATAGTTCAGATTGAATCTCAATATATTTTTCCGGATACTTTTCCTGATCCATTCCATCGATGGCTTCTTGTAATTCTTGAATGGTGTAATTTTCAACTTCTTTCATGGTTAATTCTGCAGCAATCATAATACACTAATAAAGGGCGGCCAGAATGTTTTGAGCAACTTATACTCTATTACTGAAGACACCCGCTGAACAATAAATATTGCGCAATAAGCTTCCTAGCCCACTCTTTACAATATCTTCAGATTCCCATTCAATGGGATGCACACTTCACTGACTTAAAAATTTGAAGAATAACCTCCTACCTCAGATATAATAGAGCACTCATATCAATTTACGTATAACACCAATCCCAGGCACTGCTAAAATTCAACAGCCCTTGAGGTCTAAACGCAGCATCCAAAAAAGATTTCCACCAAGGAAGTCATGATGTAATGTTTTTTAGGTGTTTTGTGCTTTATACATAGCCAGATCATACTGCAATAACAAATATTCATATAACTCTGAAAAATAATTATTTTTCGATAAAACAATTAAAGCAACACCCAGAATTGGCATTAACGGCACCAAAATCGCACTTAGCCGGCTGAATGGCGCCACCTCTAAGCATGCAAACTCATTTACCTTTGGATTTACCCTAACCTCAACAACGTCCCCTGGTCGGCATTTCTTGGTAAGGTAAGTTTCATACTCTAAACTTGGAAACAGATCATAACCCCGCAAGACTGGCATTTCAGATTTGTACACCTTCCCTTTAAATTTATAATTGAATGCAATTATTGCTTCAGTTACATTCTTTCCATTGAGATCCAATTGATTCAATAATCTGGAGTGCGTTATTTCTCCAACTACCACAGGCCAATTACTGAATGTTTTACGTAGCTTCAGATAAATGAATGTCAGGAAAAACCCAAACAAAATCATGAGCACCGGAATAAGTAGCTGTACAAATTTAAAAACCATCAATTTATACCCCTAGAGTCGCTGGCAACAGCAGCCAGCCCTGGATACTTCATGCGTGCAAATAGGAGTGAACCTACCACAAAACATATATATAAGGCTTCCAGCAAAAATATCGGAGCCTCTACTTAACTGCCGGAAATAGTTAACGTTACTCAACACGATCCCTACCGATCAACTCGCGGAGTCTATCAAGAATAATTTTTTTCTGCTTTTCTTTACCCAAATCCTTTTCCGGAGGAATATATTTACCAAGAACCTCCTTTGCCTCTAGTGAGTACTTTGTACCAACTGCAGTGCTAGGGTACTTTTCTCGATAATCTTTTACTCGCGACAGAAAAGTGTGCAAATGATATTTATCATCCTCAGGAATTTTCATATTCAGCATTTCACTAGCACCTATCACTGCGAAATCAATACGCAAATCATAGCTCTTCAAAAGGGCTTCTTCGCCCCCCGCATGATAAACCTCCAAATTATTTAGCGCATCAAAACCAGGGGTTAGCGTTATTTCAAGCATTTCACTATAAGCATTTTCTGCCACTTGCACGCAAACTTTTGACACAATCTCTAGCTTTTCTTCACAACTCTCTTTTGCGGAGAGTAAGACTGGGCCACCCCCAAATAAAACCAATATAAATACACACAACCTGCTCATATCAAAGCTCTATTGGTAAATTTAAAAAATCACTCTCCTTTGCATTCCTGGACCGGAAGATACACAGAAGCTAAAAAGAAAACCCCTTCAGCAAATGAAAGCTATCGACGATAGAGTCACCAGGCGGACAGATAACACCGGCTCTTTACATATCCGCTTTCTTTACTTTAGATAAAGCTGCCAATTTCATTAAAAATCAATGAGTTAGCCCACTTTCAAGGGCTGCGAACAGACGAAGCTGATTTTGGCTTTGGATACCTTGAGCGGATTAGGCTAAAAAGCCGGCTAGATGTCCACTTATAAACATATCTACGCTAGCTTTTACAATTAATGGCAGGTGAGCTAATTGGGATAAATTTTCACAAATATGAGATTTAATAAAAAATTAATTCAGGTGGCGATTTAGACTGGCTTTAGAGGAAAGGCTTCACCTAATCTCAGCGAGCAGATTTCTGCTCGCTGAGTACTTTTCAATAATGAATCACTTGTCAGTTTTTGAGTTCAAAAAGTACGACCCAAAATACGCTTAGCTGCATCTAGGGCGAAATCTTTATAGTCCGCTTCCACCTGCGCCATCTCCAACTCATACTGGAATTGTTCTTTGCGCGGGAGTGCTTTCCATTCTTTTAGAATTGGAATATGGCTGGTTTTTTCTGCAATGGTGTAGAAAGCGACAAACTCTTCTCGCACACTATCTTCCACCTGAAGCGCATCCAGAAGTACGCGGATGCGAATAGAAGCTTCCGTAAGCCCTACTCCATCATCCAGTAGGGAACGCGCAATAATCTGAATGCTATCGTTCACTCTTTGGCGCTGCTCTTGTGCGGCCTGCTCCAATTCAGCCAGTTGTTCGGCCTGTTTTTTTTGCGCTGCAGAGAGCTTGCGCAGGTAGTAGCCGGCAATAACGGCGAGGGTGAAGATAATTAAAGCCGCAATAACCAGCAACCAGATGGGAAATTCCGTCATTAGATATACACCTTAAGCAAAGCCAGCCCAATGCTGGCAGATACAACAGAAAGCAAAGTGCTGAGACCAACAATATTGGCCGCCAGCTGGCTGTTACCACCCATGGAGTGGGCCATAACAAATGCCGATATCGCACAGGGTGAGCCGGTAATCAGCAACAGGTAGCCGAGATATTGTGGGCTCAGCCCCATACCCCAGCCAATAGCTATTGTGAGCGCCGGCACAGCCACTAGTTTCAGAAATGAAGACATTAAGGCCGTTGGGGAGCTACGCAACAGCTGGCCAAACTTCATGCTGGCGCCTATACAAATTAGCCCCATAGGCAAACTGGCAGAGGCCAGAATTTGAATCGTATCGAGTACCACTTCTGGCAACTGAATACTCGCTACCCTAAAAAGAATGGCCAGAATTACAGCGATGATGAGCGGATTCTTACCCAGCTCAGCCAGTAACATACCCAGGCCAAATTTTTTGTCCTTATCGTAAAAAACGAACAGGATCACCGCGAATACATTGAATTGGATGGTGAGTGCTGCCACCAGCACGGCCGACTGAGAAACCCCAACAGTGCCAAAGGCTTTTTCCACCCAAGCGAGACCGACAATAGCTACGTTGCCGCGGAAGGCGCCCTGGATAAACGCGCTTCTATCTTTCACTGCTATTGGTCTGGCCAGTAACCAGGAGAACGGCAATATAGCGAAAGTCCCCAAAACTGCTGCGGTGATCAAGGGGATTTCTTTGGATGGTTGCACGGTGGAACTATAAATACTGTTAAATAGCAGCGCCGGCAGCATTACATTGAAAACCAATGCAGTAGCATCATTAATAAATGGCTGATGCAGCATGCCCTGCCGTGTGAGCAGATAACCACCCACGATCATTAAAAAGATCGGGCCAGTAACCAGCAGAGCAAAAGCCAGATTTTCCATCGTTATTTATTCGTCCAGTGCCAGTTCAGCCTGGGGAAGTGATTTGAGCGCAGACTCTTCGGCTTTATCGCGCAAGTCTGCAGAAATTTGTTTGCGGGTCTTGGCACCCAACTTACGCAGACTATCAATACGTTTCACCGCATTACCGCGGCCTGTCGCCAGTCGCTTGTAAGTCTGTTGATAAGCGTCATCGGCCTGGCGCAGGCGATCACCCAAAGCATCCAGTGACTCCAGCACCATAGCAAACTGGTCGTGCAGCTTGCCGGCTTCGTCGGCGATTTTTTCCGCGTTCTTGTTTTGTTTCTCGTAGCGCCAGATATTCTCGACGGTGCGCAGGGTCGCCATCAGGCTGGTGGGGCTTACCAGAACAATTTGCTTCTCATAAGCGAAACGGAACAAATCCGGGTCCGCCTGCATAGCCAACATATAGGCAGCTTCGATGGGCACGAAAATAAAGACGAAATCCAGGGTGCGAACACCCTCCAACTGCTCGTAGGCTTTTTTATTGAGGCCGGTGATATGGGCGCGCAGGGAATTCACATGCTGTTTCAGGGCCTGAGTGCGCTCCTCATCGGTTTCCGCCGAGCTATAGCGCTCGTAATCCACCAAAGAGACCTTGGAATCGATAATCAGGTCTTTGTTTTCCGGCAGGCGCACAATCACATCCGGCTGGCGCCTGCGGCCATCGCTCGTCAGGGTTACCTGGGTTTCGTACTCGCGACCCTTCTGTAAGCCGGACTCTTCCAGCAACCGCTCCAGCACCACTTCCCCCCAGTTACCCTGGATCTTGCGGTCCCCTTTCAGGGCCGAAGTCAGGTTCAGGGCCTCATCGCTAATGCGCTGGGTTTGCTCGCGCAACGCTTTGATCTGCCCCAGCAGGCTGTTGCGCTCGGCATTTTCGCGATCGTAGACATGCTCTACTCGTTTGCGGAAATCCCCCAGCTGGCGCTCCAGCGGATCGAGACTTTTGCGCAGGCTGTCTTCACTGCGGCGCACGAAGCTCTGCTGCTTCTCCTCAAAAATCCGGTTGGCCAGATTCTCGAACTGTTCCCCCATAGCAACGCGCATCTGCTCCATCAGCTTGCGCTGCTCCGCCAGGGCCTGCTCTCCTTTTTCTACCAGTACCTGGCTGCGGGTGAGCTGTTGTAACTTAGCCGCTAGCTCACCGCGCAAAGTATCCACCTCTTCACCCAACTGGGTTTCCCGCTCACGGCTGGTATCCAAGTGTGCCTGTATGACTTGCTGCGCCGCTAAGGTTTCTCTCTGAGCTGCTACCGCCTCCTGCTGCGCTGCTTGCACTTGCAGGATTCTTCTGCGCCCAGCAGAACGGCCCACCCAGAAGGCGAGTCCCAGCAAAATCAACAAGGCGATAGCCGCCAATAGCACGTGATCGGCGTTTAATTGCAGCGGGAACGCTGGCATATAGAGGTACTCCCAGACCCGGAATAGAAGTGTGAAGCAGGCTTCTGCTCAGACCAAGCGCCCGCAATCGACATACCCACTACTAGCCGTGGGCGAGGCGGCCATTCTAACAGCTTGGCCAGGGAAAGTACTCTTAACCCCAATGAAGCCTGCCGAGGATGCGTGGCGCAGCAGTAACTTACAAAGGGTTTTGAGGTATTCTTGGAGGATTGGTTTCGATGTTGGTACTCCAGAACGCATGCACAAACACAGCGCCCACCCAGATAGCCCAGCCCCCAGCGCCCTGATCTTTGATTCCGGCGTGGGCGCCATCAGCATTGCGCGGGAGATCCGCCGTTTGATGCCGGGCCTGACCTTGCATTTGGGTGTGGACAACGGCTTTTACCCCTACGGCAATAAAAGCGAAGAGGAGCTGCGCCCCCGCATCGTCCAGCAGGCCCAAGCCATGATGGAGCACTGCGGGGCCGATATTTTAGTGGTGGGCTGCAACACCGCCAGCACCCTGGCCCTACCCCAGTTGCGCGAATCCCTACAGAAACCCGTAGTGGGTGTTGTGCCTGCGGTGAAACCCGCCGCTGCTGCCAGCCGTTCCCGCACTATTGCCCTGATTGCCACCGAAGGCACCGTCAATCGCCGCTACACCCGCGAGCTGATCGAGCAATTTGCCAACGGCAACCGGGTAATTAATGTGCCCGCACCGGAATTGGTGCATCTGGCGGAAAGCAAATTGCGCGGCGAAGCTATCACCGCAGAGGATTTGGAGCCGGTCTTGCACCGCGTATTCCACACCGCCGGCGGCGACCAGGTGGATATTGCCGTATTGGCCTGCACCCACTTTCCCCTGCTGCGGGAAGAACTGGACCAGTTCGCTCCACGATCAATCCAATGGCTGGATTCCGGTGAAGCCATCGCCCGGCGCGTGCGCTGGTGGCTAGAAGAACTTGAGCTGATGCTGCCGGATGCCCCAAACACTGGCCGCCTGATCACCAGCACGGTTGACCTAACCGGCAATATCGAACGGGCCTTCCGCGAGTTCGCCCCAGCTGCCGAACCCCTCGCATCCAACACCTAAGATCGCCAAAATGATGAGAACTGCGCACTTGGGTTGACAGCTCCGTCACAAACCGCGACCGTTCCCCGAATAACAAGCCCTAACCGGTACCCGAATTCATGCTGAAGCCGGCATTCCCCTCTCTCGAAATATTTGCGCAGCTGCCCCCCGGCGGACTGCTGCTCACCCCCAACAACCGTTTGCGAAACCGCTGCCAACAAGTGTTTGCCGCGCAGCAGTCGCCCGGTGCCTGCTGGATGCCGCCGCCGGTGGAGTCCCTGCGCAGCTGGCTGGACAAACTCTGGTTCCAGCTGCAACAGCGCAACTGGCAGCCCGCCTTGCAGCAGGTATTGAATCGCGAGCAACGGCAATTGCTCTGGCAGCGCGCCCTGGATGAATCCCTGGACCGGCAACTGCTCAACAGCCAGCAACTGTGCCGGGATGCCGATAGCGCCCTGGCGCAGCTACTCCAATGGCAGCTGATTTCCGATCTCTCGCAAATAGATGAAGCGCTAACTCCTCTACTTGAACAGTTCGCACTCTCTATGCGCAGCGACGAACTGCCGCTGTGCGTCATGATCAAGGCCTTTGCTACTGAGCTTCGGGCCCACAGCGCCATCACCCCAGACCAGCGCGATCAATTGATCCTGCGCGCATTCCAGGAAGGCATTCTGGAACCCGTCGCGCAAATTGATACCGCCGGCTTCGCCCAGATTTCGCCCCTCGCCAATGCTCTGATTCACGCAGGTGCAACAGCCGTTAATGAAAGGCCGGGACTTACCCAGCAGAGTGAACTATCCGTAGCCGCCTGTGCCGATTTGGATGAAGAGCTCTATCAGGCAGCCCTTTGGGCCGGACAAAAGCTCGCCGAAAACCCCGGCCACAGCGTCGGTATAGTGGTGAACAATCTGGGCCAATGCCGCGCCCAGGTGGAAGCGGTATTTTCCCGCGTGCTCGAACCCCAATACCTGGACCCACAGCAACCCCGCTACACACTGCCGTTCAACTTCTCCGCCGGTACGCCCCTGGCACAGACACCGGTCGGCAGCGCCGCCCTACAATTGCTATCGCTGCTGCAAGACGAATGGGATTACCCCCAATTGCAAAACATCCTGTTCAGCCCCTTCTGGGGTGACGACAGTGAAACCTGGCTGCGCAGCGCCCTGTTCCGCCGCTTACAAAAACTGGAACTGCGCCGCATCGACGGCGCAACCCTGCGCTACTGGGCCGAGCGCACCGCAGAAGTCCTCCACTTGGAATCGCCGCAACTGCCCCGCCAGCTGGAACAAATGGCCGAACGCGCCCGGCGCTGGCAGCGAGCGCCCGCAGAAATTTGGGCAGCGCGCTTTTCCGAAACACTTAGCGCATTAAATTGGCCCGGCAGCCGCAACCCGGACAGCCAGGAATACCAGCAGCTGATGCAGTGGGAATCCATCCTGGAGGAGTTCGCCGCACTCAGTGCCTGCGGTGGCAACCTTACTCTCACCCAGGCCCTGCAATTGCTGCGTCAGATTGCCAGCCGCACCCCCTTCCAGGCGGAAACCCGCGATGGCCCTCTGCAAATTCTCGGGGTACTGGAAGCTGGCGGCCTCGCCTTCGATCACCTGCGCCTGGTCGGCTTCGGCCAACAGCAATGGCCGCCGGCACCGGCGCCCAATCCGCTGCTGCCAATTCAATGGCAAAAACACTGGAAGATGCCCCGCGCCAGCGCCGAGCGGGAATTGGAACTGGCCCGCGAACTCACCGCCGACCTGCAGAATGCCAGCGGCGATATCGTCGTGAGTTACACCTGCGAAGAAGATGGTGTGCAGCAAGGCCTGAGCAGCTTGTTTGAAAGCCCGCAACAAGCCCAGCACTTTGCCGAAGGCGCCCTGCACAATCACTACAGCCAACTGGCGCAAGCCTGTCAGCTGGAAAAAATCGAAGACAAAAAGCTACCGCCACTCACCCCCGCCGAATGCGAACGGGTGCGCGGCGGTGCCTCGGTGCTCAAGGCCCAGGCCCTGTCCCCATTAAATGCGCAGTTGCGCTTCCGCCTCGGCGCCAGCAATTTTACCCAACCGGATATCGGCCTCGGCCCCGCCGAGCGCGGTAATGTGGTGCACCAGGTGCTGGCGGAATTCTGGCAACAGTGCGGCACCCTCACACAACTGCAAGCTATGGACGACGAGCAACGCCAAGCGCAAATCGAACGCGCGGTGGAGCGCTCCCTCGGCAGTGTGCGCAAAAAATACAATCACCTGCCGATCGGATTTTGGGCCATGGAAAAGCAGCGCCTGGAGCGCCTGCTGCAACAATGGCTATCCGTGGAACTGGACAGGCCCAATTTCTCCGTAGAAAAAGTCGAATGGGAACAAGCCGTGGAAATCGGCGGGCTGCACTTTAACCTGCGCCTGGACCGATTGGACCAACTCGCCAGCGGCGAACAATTGGTAATCGATTACAAAACTGGCGTCCCCAGTATTCGCGACTGGCTTACCCAGCGTATCCGCGAACCCCAGCTGCCGCTCTACGCCCTATTCCAACCGGACGCCCACGCCATCGCCTTCGGCCAGGTGCGCAACGGCGACTGCAAATGGAATGGCTGCGGAGACCTTGAGCACCCCATCAACGGCATTAAAGCCGTGGGTGATACCGAAAAAGAATCCCCCTACGGCACCTGGAGCAATCTGGTGGAGCACTGGCGCTACAGCCTGGAATCCCTCGCCGCAGAATATCGCAGTGGTGTAGCCACCCTCGCCTTTGATCGCCCCACCGATAACAACAGTGAACTCTGGCCCCTAAACCGCTGGCCGGAAAGGGAGCAAATAACCGAATGAACGAAGTCGTGACCACTCCCACCCTGCGCCGCCCCATCGATGCCGACGCTCGCAGCCAAGCCCTGGATATCAGCCGCAGTTTTGCCGTGTCTGCCCCGGCGGGCTCCGGTAAAACCGGCCTGCTCACCCAGCGCGTATTAAAGTTGCTCGCCGCCTGCCAGCAACCAGAAGAAGTGCTGGCCATTACCTTCACCCGCAAAGCCGCCGGTGAAATGCGCGAGCGCCTGATCGACGCCCTGCACAGTGCCCGCGACCAAGCCCGGCCAGATAACCCCCACGATGCCATCACCTGGGATTTAGCCCGCGCCCTGCTGGAGCGGGATCGCGAACTGGAATGGGAGCTACTGCAAACACCCCAGCGCCTGCGTATTCAAACCATCGACGGCCTCTGCCGCAGCCTTGCCAGCCAACTGCCAATCGAGAGCGGCCTGGGCGCACCGGGTGAACCCCTGGAGTGCACCCAAATCGCCTTCGAGCTAGCAGTGGTGAACCTGCTCAAACACCTCGATGGCGAAACCCCAGACGCAGATCTACAGCAGCTACTGCTCCACCTGGACAACGACCTGGGCCAACTCAATAAACTGCTGCGTATTTTGCTGGATAAGCGCGAGCAATGGCTCGGCCCACTTTTGAGCGTTAACTTCGACGGCGCCCAGGACTATTTCCATTTTGTCATCGACGAACTGGTGGCAGAAAAGCTGCAAGACCTCACCACAGCCCTCGGCAGTGTCGCCGGGGAACTGCTGGAGCTGGCCAGTTATGCCGGCAGCAATTTACAAAAGGAAAGCCCCAGCCACAGCCTGTGCCTCTTCGCCGAACTGGACGATTTCCCCAGCACAGACAGCAGCGGCCTGCCCGCCTGGCTCGCCCTCGGCAGCCTGCTCCTCACCACCACTGGTGATCTGCGCAAAGGCGGCGGCATCAATAAAAAACTCGGTTTTGGCCTGCCGGATAAAAAAGATCCCGAACGCCCCATCGCCGAAGAATACAAACAGCGCATGAAAGACCTGCTGGCAGAACTGGCCGGCAACGAACCGCTACTCTCCGCACTGCGGGAAGTGGGCAAGCTCCCCAGCGGACTGCAACAGAGCCAGTGGCAACTGCTGCAAGGGCTCGCCCAGGTACTGCCCAAGTTAGTCGCAGAATTAAAGCTGGTCTTCCAACAGCTGGGCGCCACCGACTATACCGAAGTGGCCCAAGCCGCATTGATCGCCCTGGGCGATAGCGATAACCCCACAGACCTGGCCCTAAAACTGGACCTACAAACCCAGCATATTCTGGTGGACGAGTTCCAGGACACCTCCCACACCCAACTACAATTGCTGGAAAAACTCACTGCCGGCTGGCAGCAGGGAGACGGCCGCACCCTATTTATTGTCGGCGACGGCATGCAATCCTGTTACGGCTTCCGCAATGCCAACGTGGGTATTTTCCTGGATGCGCGCAAACGCGGTATCGGTGAAGTCCCTCTGGAAGCCCTCGATCTCCAGGTAAATTTCCGCTCCGAAAGCGCAGTGGTGAACTGGGTCAACGAGACTTTCCAAAGAGCTTTTCCGCAAGCGGACAATATCGGTCGCGGCGCCGTGCGCTATCTGCAATCCGAAGCTTTTAAAGGCAGCAAATGGGCCGAACCCTCGGTCAATTTTTATGGCTGCATTGATGACGAAGACCGCAACCGCGAAGCCACTCAAGCGGTTGAACTGGTGCAGCAATTACAAGCGCAAGATCCAGAAAGCCGCATCGCCATTCTAGTGCGCAAGAAAAAACACCTACAAAAGATTCTGCCGGCCCTAAGCGCCGCCAATATCGCCTTCCAGGCCCCAGAGCTGGCGCCACTCGCCAGCAAAATGGTGGTGCTGGATTTACTCAGCCTCACCCGCGCCCTGCTCGACCCCAGCGACCGAATCAGCTGGCTGGCCGTACTCCGCGCTCCCTGGTGCGGACTGCAACTGCCAGACCTTTACACCCTGGCCAACTGGGGCAATGGGGATATCACCGTAACCGATACCAGCGCGCGCCCATTATTAATGGCCTTGCAGGAAGTAGACGATATCGCCCTGCTCAGCGATGAAGGGCGCACACGCCTGGCCCAAGTGGCCCCCAAACTGCTGCACGCCTGGCAACAGCGCGGCCGCAAACCCCTGCGCACCTGGATTGAAGGCCTCTGGCTGGAACTGGGCGGCCCCGCCACCGTAGCGCAAAAATCTGACCTGAATAATGTGCAGGATTTTCTGCAATTATTAGAAGCCTTCGATACCGGCGGAGCCATTACTGACTGGCAACAGTTCACCCTGGCCCTGGAACAGCTCTACGCCCGCCCCGCCCAGGATGCCAAAGTGCAGGTGATGACCATTCACAAATCCAAAGGACTGGAATTCGAACACGTACTGATCCCAGGCCTGGACCAAGGCGGCAAACCCGGCAGTGATCAACTGCTGCGCTGGAGCGAATGGCTTAGCCGCGAAGGCGAAAGCCGCTTCCTGCTCGCCCCCAAAAATGCGCGCGGCGGCCGCGACCCGGTTTTTGAATACCTGAAGCACGACAACAGCGAACGCGAGCGCCTGGAAGGCACCCGCCTATTGTATGTAGGCTGCACCCGCGCCATCCGCTCGCTGCATCTTTTGGCCTGCATCAACCGGGATGAAAAAAAGGGCCACCTAAAAGCCCCCGGCAGCGCCGCCCTACTCGCCGGTATCTGGCCCAGTGTTTTGCACCACCAGGAAAGCGACTGGTGCCACTGGCTGGAAGCGGAAGAACCCCTGCTAAACCAGGACGAAGCCAGCAGAGATCACGACTACCTACTGCGCCTGCCCAACCAATGGCAACCCCAAGCCATGCCCCGGCAGGAATGGCTGGCCCAATACCGCATGCCAGACTACCAACCCAAAACCGAGGAAGAAGACAATATTCCCGAACTGGGCCAGGTAGCCCTGCGCTGGTTAAAACACGCCGGCACCGTAGCCCACGAAACCCTCGCCACCATTGCCGAGACCAATATCAACGACTGGACACCCAGCAAACTGGAAGCCCAACGCCCCCTATGGCAACTGCGCCTGAAACAATTGGGGCTATCCGCCACCAGCCTAGACCGCGCCGCAGAAAAAGTGGAAATCGCCGTACGCAACAGCCTCAGCTGCCCCACCGGCCGCTGGCTCTTAGATTGTTCACTAAGGGAATCTGCCTGCGAGCTTGAACTCCACAGCGGTGGCCGACAGTTACGACGCTCCATTGTTGACCGCACTTTTATCGACAATGAAGGTACCCGCTGGATTGTCGACTACAAAACCACAGAGCCCAGTGGTGAGGAAAGCCAGGAAGAGTTTATTGTGGCTCAGCTGGAGCAGTATCGGAATCAGTTGGAGAATTACCGCAAGCTCTTTTATGCGCGGGGGGAGCGGAATATTCGGTGTGCGCTGTATTTTCCGTTGATGCAGAGGTTGGTGGAGTTGGATTAAGGCAGATTAAACCCAGCGCCAGAACATTTCCCGGTCTACGTAAGACAATAGACCGGGAAATGTTCTGAAATATAGTAATTCAGACTTGATCTGACTGTTGCCGTTTTTTCAGAAGGTGCTCTGTCAGGTCAAGCTTAGTTTACAAGCCTTTCCTTCCAGATTATTTTTATCCTATTTAAGGGTTGCTATCAGTGTACGGTCACAACACTTTTTACCCTAATGAGGGCGATCATTATTTTAATGTACGAGCCGTTCGCCCAGATATTTACAGCTCTTTGATCAATCCGTATCTTTCATTTTGCAACGTGGGTTGATAAGTCTCCTGATTTCTTTTTGTAGTCTATATTTCTTATCAGCTGTTCAACACTTTCCATGTCCAATTTTTCACAATCGACTTCGTAATAAACGATAAGCAATAGATCAGGTTCAGATTTCAAGTTCCAACTGTATTTGCAATCTACAGATGTGCTAATAGGTATCTGATATCCTTCAAAGCTACCTATAATCTCCCTCTTCATTGGCCTTTTATGCGCTTGATGAACCTCTAAAGTTCTAGCCAATCCTAATGATATATTGTCGTCAATATTCCTAGACTTGTGTAGAATAATGTGCAGGCTACCATCGGACTGATTATTTTTTAGTAGTAATGGTCCATGCGCTTTCTCGATGATTGACCACCTGTCATCTAAAGGTATTGAAAATTCCCGCCATGATATATCTTCTGCACTTGATAATCCGCTATACAATATAAGGGCAGCTATAATTAAACCAAACTTAGTTGTCCCTATTCTCCTTGTATGATTCATGGACATACATCTCCAGTTGGGGCCCCGGAACCGTCACAGCATTTTGCTTTCAACAGATTTACAGTCGACCCATAACTCTCAATCCTTTTTATAGGTGTTGATATCTTCATTTCGAACCCAGCCATTAGATAGAAGAAATCATTTCAAAATTGGATACAGGATTGGATCACTATTATTAGGGATTTTTCCTCTAAATAGATTCACATTCAGATCAAAGCTAGAGTCAAAGCGTAAAGACGCCCCTGCTCATTCAGCAAACTGAAGTACAAATCTTCGAGTTTTGCCTGAAGAAGAACGTCACAAAATACTAGCTACACAATAGAAATTTGATAGCTCCTAAACGAACAAATAGAGAAATATCGGCGTCAAAATTATCTTATTGAAATTTATTAGGTTTTTCTAAGGATCAATTCTGCGTAGAATTGAGTGATAAATATCAGAACTTGGGGCTGCGGGTAGGCAAATTCTGTAAAACCTACCCTAAAGATAGATCCAGGAATTTTCTAAAAAGAGCCACCTCTTCAACAGGAGAACGGTAACGTAAAGTAAGAATAGAGAAAAGGCGCTGACCCAAGGTGCTGCAACACCAGGGGCCAGCTAACCAAATTGATAATCAGACTATCAAGATGGCTGTATGCATACTACGCTAGAAACCCGCTCGTCTTCAATAAAGTCGAGCACAATCAGCAGCTTGGAGCAATTCTTCAAGCCATGGGAGCCTAGCGCCCGCCTTTTCCTATTCTGCGCCCACCGTCCCCGCGCCCCACCCCACTCTTCCATCAAGCATCACTTACCAAGCTTCCCCACCAAGGAATGCCCACCCACAGCTTGAGTATCGCTAGGAAACAAACATGTTGATCCTAAAGCGCCGAACAGGCGAGAACCTAAGAATTGGAACCAATGTCTCAGTCACAGTGCTAGAAGTGAAAGGAAATCAAGTAAAGATAGGCATCCGCGCTCCTAAATCCCTCCCCGTCCATCGGGAAGAGATCTATGTGCGTATCGAGAGAGAACGAAAAGTAAGCATTGGAAGGGGTTGAAAGAAGGTTCTCCAAGGAAGGAGGCTACACATCAATAAAGGCGCTATTAATAGCTAGCTATCTTCGTGGTAAAGGGCAGTGAACTTATACAACCCTCTTCTCAACTACAAAAAGTCACCTCTCCACAGAAAGATAAAAGACAACACAAATTGGAGTGTACAAGCGGTATAACTAGTTCGCAGAAGACTGTGGTCGTTTTTCGATCTATTCTTCTTCATCACTACGATCTATTAGGTTTTCCGGTGAGCCCAAAGTGCTATCTTTTTCAAGCTCTTCCTTAATATCTTCAGGAAGTGGCTTAAACAACTCTTTTGCCCTCTCTTCGGCTTTCTTTTTTGCCTGTTCGTATCTTTTTTTATCGTTCATAAGTCTCTTACCAGATAATGTGGATTACCTTTATTTGAACCAACCAATTTAAACCCACCATGAGACATATAGTACTTTATGAGCTTGTCATTCATAGTCTCCATGATGCGAATTTTCTTTGCACCAATTAGATCCCCATAAATTTCATACGCCAATAGAGAAATACTGAACATTTCACCGGCATATGGACAATTCTTAGGGGCTCTCTCTATAAAATCTAAACGCATTTAAGGTTTTGTAATCTATACCTTCAACATTTAGAACGCCCTTCAGGTTTCCGGGCAGGCTTTCTTTTGCTATATCTCTTGCTTGCGCTCGAAATACATCATACCGTTCTAACGTTTCCTTATGTGACGGTTGCATTTCTTCTCCTTAAATCTGCTTGTTGAGATCCGCCTTTAGCCGTCACTGAAGGCAGTATTTTCTTGGTTCATTGCGGTCCGACCAATCATGGACATTAATAAGTGAAAGCCTGATATGGATGGGTAATGATAACGCGAATGACCATTTGAGCCTAGCGCCCGCCTTTTCCTATTCTGCGCCCACCGCCCCCGCCCCACCCCACTCTCTCACCAAGTATCACTTACCAAGCTTCCCCACCAAGGAATACCCACCCACAATTTGAATATCGGTAGGAAGAAAACATACTGATCCTAAAGCGCCAAACAGGCGAGAACCTAATAATTGGAATGGGTGTTTCGATCACAGCACTAAAAGTGAAGGGAAATCAAGTAAAGACAGGTATCCCCCCTATCCGCCGTGAAGAGATCTATGTACAACTCAATAACTAACAAAAAACAAGCAATGGAAGACATTAAGGGCAGATTCTCCAAGGAAGGAGGCGCTCGTACTTGCTCAATAGAAGTTTAAACTGATTCTTAAGTGGTATTTTGAACCGATTCCGCTAGCTCATGCCTGTAACTAATGCTCCTGTATTGTCTAGCCATCCCATTTTCAGATTGCTAAACCCAAGGGCCAACTGAAGCAGCACAGCCTCCATTGACAGTTCATGCCCATCTATTAAATTTCTTTTTGCCGGACATAACTATGCCCACTTTGTGGAAAGTAGACAATCTCATTTGTTTTTTTATTAAAAGCGGCACAGTTTCTTGAACCACAATAAAGGTACAATAGCTCCTTTTTCGCGCCGTTAATTTGCACTATCACTCTACTGTTTTTATCAGTCTTGATACTTTGCAAAATTTGTCTTGCCTCTTGCACACCCTTCTTTTCAAAATGAGCCATCCCCATGATAAAAATAACTGCCCCAATGAGGATGGACCATGAATTTTTATATTTTCTTTCATATTTTAAAACAAGAGGCCTATTCTTTTTGGTCGGCAATTTGATCTTTTTTTTAAAATTAACTATATTCCTTGCGTTTGCAGTATCTTTATTTACATATTCACTAAGACAAATTTTGTACAATGAATAAAAAGTTACCAAGCCTGCCGCCGCCAACGGAACATATAGTATGGTCCATATATTGAGAATCATTCCATGATATAGAATTTGATGAAAGTTTCTGTCCAGGATCTCTCCATCCAAATCTAAAACTTGAAAGAATCCGTGTGTAAACGCCGTGCTAGCCGAGTAAAGAAATGCTGTAATACAAGCTAAAATAACTGCACTATCTAGAAACTTAATAGTTCGCCCCTCTTAATTATATTGATTAGCCTTAAACTTATTTATACCACTCTCACTATAGCTTTAAAAGCAACTCAATCAAAGTACCTAGATAGATTAATTAAATACTTGAGGCTGGTGTATTTGTCCAGTCAAAATCCTACCCTCTCCAAATTAGGCAAAAAATAGGGGCCGTACCTACCCACGGCTTGAATACCAAAGGGAAGTAAATAGGTTGGCCATAAAGCACCGAACCGACGAAAGCTCATAAATTGGAACAAATATCCTAGCTGCTGTACTGGAAATGGAAAGCAATCAAGAAAAGATAGGCATCCATGCCCCCAAATCTTGTAAGCGATCAAGCAACCTCATCTAAAAATCAGCCAACTTTTCTCTACTCTCCTGATTTTCAATAATCAGGAATTCTCAATGAACCCCAGAGAAAATCCGAATTTTGGAGGAGCATATCAGTGCCAGGAACAACAGCGATTTTCCCAGACAGTATATTGTCAACAACACGATCTGAAACCCAGAACCTATACTTATTGGCACAACAAGCAGAGCAAGCGACGACCCAAGTTGATCCCGGTGACTATACCGGCTTTTCAGGCTTCTGTTGATTTGACCTTGCCCGATAGCATTCAGATGCAGCTGCCGGTCTCTGAGCTGGCACCTCCTGCGGGAGCAACATTGATGCTACGCCCAAAACAATCCGCTCATAGGTTCCTCAGATACTGAACTCAGATTTCCGTTACTGAAATGTTCAGATCCAGGTGACTTGAAGTCAGCTGATTTGTTGGATCTCCCGGGTGGTATGCGGTAGGTACAACCGATATTGACCACGCTATATCCTCTAGCTTACATACCACAGTACCTAAATAACCCCTCTTTGACAAATCAGAGATTATTTGCTGATCTTCAGCTAAGCCTGAGTTTCGATAAAACTTATGGAGTCTTTCAGTAGCAATACTTGCTGATCGCATAGCAATTTCATCAGAGGCGCCTAAAGACTTGGCGAAAGCGGCCGATGTAACTGCTGCCCTAACGCCATTATCTCGCAAAACTTGGATTTCATTGGAACCAATGGAATAGAACTTTCCACCTTTTACTCTACAATAGCCACCTACATCATCAATTGGTTTTCTAATTGATTTAGTATTAACTACTGTAAAGTAAGCCCGATAATTAATTACACCCGGCGACTCTACTTGAGATTTCCACTCATCAAATAGTTGATATGAACCAATTTCCTTTTCAACAAACTCCACTAAATTAGAAAATTGCTCTGCACGCTCGATAGTGATTGGAGGGTTGGATGTAATTGAGCAGGCAGCATTGCCCCCTGTAAATAATATTAAAATTATAATTTTCCATACTTTCATGTTTCTTCCTTGTTTTTACAGTAATGGAAACATACCAAATAGAAGTATAAATCGCCTCGGCCATTGACTAAAGGGGGTAGATAGGAAAAATGCTAGGCACCCAAAACAAATTTATATTCCCCAATGAAAATGTATTAAAGCAAGCAGCATCTAAGATTAGATTTTATAAAAATTGTTGGGCATCCAACAAATAGTGTAGAGAGCTAGAGCTATAGGCCTCGGCTAGCTTAGTTAAAATCGTATTAAAGAAAAACGGAGTTAATTCAACAGGTTGTAGCGCCGCCTTTTTCTATTCCGTGACCACCGCCTCTGCACCTCACTCCATGGCGCGTCCAAACATCACTTACCAAGCTTCCCCACTATGGAATACCCAGCCAAGGATTGAGTATCAGCAAGAAACAAACATGTTGATCCTGAAGAGGCAAATCGACGAAAATCTAAGAATTAGAACAAGCGTCTCAGTCGTAGCTCTAGAAATGAAAGGCAACCAAATACAGATAGGCATTCACGCCCTCAAATTTCTCCCCGTACACCGCAAAGAGATCTATGTGCGTTTCGAAAAGGAGCGGAAAGTTGGCAGTAAAGGGCGTTAAGGACAACTGCAACCTGCACCTATATTTATTATAGGTAATTAGTTAATATGACCTCCCTACACAAGGGAGGCCTTAACTACTGTAATCTTTTTACTATAGATCCTAACCTTCAGACTGAAGTTAAAGTGGGGCCCTTATTCTCCCACTCGTCAATCATTCTTTCGGTCAGCGCCCTCAAACGTCCCATGTACAGAATATCTTCTTGAAGCTCTTCAGCTTCTTCATCATCACATTCATTAATATCAACATCACACAATTTTTCTTCGTAGCAAGCAAGGGCTTCTCGTATGTAGTTCAAATCTTTGTAGTTATAAGACATCACTTGACTCTCATATATTTTTTTAAGGCAGCAAGCTTTTCAAAATACTCGGAAACAGGCATGTCGATTTCCGCTTCAATCGAGTAGTGGGTATTGCCTTCTGCATCGGGAAACATATCTTTTGCAATAATCAACCCTGGTTCCAATCTCGCATCTTTGGTAATTATCCACCAGGCATCCTTTCCCTCTCTAAATGGAACTTTACTACTGATACCATCGAAAAGTGATACCCCACCCGATTTAGCCAAAATATACGGCTCTGAAGAGCCTGGCATCCGATAGGTTACGATATCGTTTCGTTTGGGCCTTTCTTCACCCGTTCTGTTATTTTTCACCATCATTGGCCGATGGTCCTCACGATACCTAACCTTATCAATCTGCGGATTATCAAGCTTTCCTTTCCTAAGCACCACATCCACATCAAATCTCTTCATATAGACTTGATTGGCACGTTTGTGTAGTTTTGCGTGCCCTATGGCATCATCCCGTGTAAAGCTCAAAACATTTAGACCCATTGACTCACTCCATAAGTATCAATCCCATGTTGGTAAGCGATATTACGTCAATGCTTAACGACGAGCCATAGCCAGCCGCAAACCCAATCCCCTTTACCATTAGAGTCATAGCGAATCCAATTAGGTAACTCAGTAGCTTGAAGCGAACCCCCAATTTCCGAGTGCTTAGCCCCCACCTTTTACTGATCCACGTCCACCACTCCAAACCGACGAAAACTTAAAAATTGGAACGATCGTCCACACAATAGTGCTGAAAGTGAAAGGAAATCAAGTAAAGATAGGCATCCACGCCCCCAAATCCCTCCCCCCCTATCGTGAAGGGATCTATGCGCGTATCAAAAGAGAACAAAAAGTAGGCACTGAAAGGCTGTGGGAGCAGATTCACGATGGAGAGGCCCCATCCAAACCTCCTCCCCATTATCCTCATAATGGTATCTCTGAGGGCACACTATCCCAAAGATAGCCAAGTCGCAGCTCTATAGTTACCTTCATATGTATCAGAAAGCAGCCCCCTCTATAAGTGAAAAACCAACACTAGCTGGGACGATCAACTGAGTTCAAGACATAGTTAGCGTTACTGCAATCTGTATACTTTAATTTTATCAGTTACCTTTTCCCATTCATCTTCATAACCGGCTGAACGAAAATAGGCCATCAGTGTAAAGAGTAATTCTGGACACCAACCAATTAAAAAGTATAACCCCCAACCCTATCGACTAAAAAGTTAACCAGCACCAAATGATGCACTTTGTAACGCCCTGAGCAATTGACCAGAAATTTTTGTCGGCTGTTCGGTATGGCGATTAACAAAGACATGCGTCATAGAGCCATGCGCACATGCATTTTCTTGATTTTCTTTAAAAATCGCGACACCATATTCCACCGAAGAATTGCCTATTCTATTAACCCTAAAAGCACCAAGTATTTTTTCAGGGTAAGAAATACCGGCCAAATAATTACAATCAGATTTGACTATGTAACCAATGTTCTCACTGGTTTTAATATCTAATTCAGCCTTATTAATCAAAAAGCTGTTCACAATGGTGTCAAAATATGAGTAGTAAACTACATTATTTACATGCCCATACACATCATTATCCATCCATCTGGTAGTTAACTCTTCAAAATAAAAATAATCTGTACGTAACACAGCCTGCTTACTCACAAAGCCTCCTCATAAGCAGCCTGATAAATCAGGAGAGCATCATCATGAGACAGAGGTTTCGGATTATTAATTAGTAAGCGAGTTTGTAGCATTGCATCAGTGGCGAGCATCTCTAAATGATGCTCGCCAATATCTAATTGCTTTAAGGCCCGGGGTAATTTTAATCGTTCAATTAGCCGCTCAATAAAGACAATGAGATCAGAACACACTTTTTGATCTGATTGAGACGTATTTATGTGTTCACAAATATATGGCGCCAATTCACTATAGAGCTTGGCTGTATCACTCTGATTAAAGCGCATTACATGCGGTAATACTAACGAGTTACCTAATCCATGAGGTACATGAAAATGCCCCCCTAATGGGTAAGCTAGAGCATGTACAGCGGCAACTGGTGCATTGGCAAAAGCTTGTCCTGCAAGGCAGGCACCCAATAACATATTTTGTCTTGCTTCTATGTCCTCGCCATGATGTGTGGCCTGTTCTATATTTCTTGATAGCAATAGCAACGCCTGCTTAGCTAGCATATCTGAATAGGCATTTTTTTTATGCTTAGACGTATATGCCTCTATGGCATGCACCATAGCATCAATGCCAGTTGCAGCAGTCACATGAGCTGGCAACCCTAGAGTTAATTGTGCATCTAATAAGGCAACATCTGGTAATAATTGTTTAGAGACGATGCCATCTTTGGTGGTTTCTCCTGTTGTTAAAACCGCGATGGGTGTTACTTCTGAACCTGTGCCAGCAGTGGTAGGTATTAAAACCAAAGGTACGCGACCTCCTTGAACTCGTTCAAGCCCATATAGCTGTTCTAGAGGTTGGTGAGAATCCATCATTACAGCAACAACTTTAGCGGTATCCATTGAACTGCCACCACCAAATCCAATTACACCATCAACATTATGCTGCTTTGCTAAGGCTACTGCCGAGAATACGATCTGCTCTTTAGGATCAGCACTAACTCCATCAAAGATAATGGTCGCAAATTTACTATGTAATTGTTCCTTCAGTTTCGTAACCAAACCACAATTTACAATACCTTGATCAGTGACCACTAACAACTTAGTGATATTTAGTTGGTCACATATCTCACTAATTCTATTTAACCCGCCAGGGCCGTTTATAATCGATTTTGTAGTATTAAATTCAAAACTTAACATAGGATTGTCACCGCCTTAATTATTATGTGTCACAGTTTCGTTTGGCAATAGTTCCATTTCAAATCCTAGGGAACTTCTGATTAGCTCAGAGTAAATTTGGTGCTAATCAGTTGTCAGTCAAGACTACGATAAATTAATCACCAAGTCACCAGTGTAGATACGCCGATTAAAGGGTTACTCAATAGTATTGCGAAATATAGATGCAGGTTGATACTGATCGTATTATTGGGCTTAGTGAATAGCCGGTTTGGCTGAATAGGCCCCATGCAAAGCCTTATAACGCAAACTCCCGACTGCAAGTCTACAGAGATGTATTCAAAATGTGCTGCAAGATGCCCATATTCTTTATTTTTGCTCCAGTAGCACCCCTTATAGTAACGGTCTTTCGTTTATTCTAGAAATATTACCCCAAGCAGAGATATGAGATTTATAAGATTCTCTGACGTATCTAGATTATTTGGCAGCTAAACCTCTCCCCAGCCCCTCACCCGGTGTGAGCGCGCTCAACGTATCTGATAATGACCCACGAGTTGGGCACGGGCCAGCGATAGATCCAAGGCTTCAATGCCATATAGACTAGGCCGTTAACCGAGGTTTATACCTAACCCTCTTTTCCTTAGCGCTACTCCACCATTGGGGAGCTCCAGCCAAAGGCGCTTTTCAAACGATATATTGATGGAAAAAGGTTTTTTATTGAAAAAGCCAGAGGTTATATTCTGACCTAAATGTATCTTGGATGTGTTATATATGCTTGTTTATTGTATCTAAAAATTTAACTTTAAAATTTATTAGCTCCAATGATTCAGCTGTAAAAATTTAAGCTAATGCTTGATCCACAAAAATATAAACTGCCCATTAATTTCCTTGACTTGTTCAACCACTGCCCAGCTATACAAACTATAAGCATGTTGATAGGTTTCCTTAATACCTTCTGAAGCAATCTCATACTCTTTAGACTCTAATATTATTCCATCTTTTTTTGGCATAAAGAACTTACTTATCTTAAATATTTTGGTAAATCAGATAGGAAACCACTTCCTTTTTCGTGCTAACTATACTGCACACCTATCTACTCCGAGCCAAAAACTACTTACGAAGCTTTCTCACCAGGGAATACCCATCCAAGGCATGAGTATCATAAGAAAACAAACATGTTGATCCTAAATCGCCGAACTCGCAAGAGCTCAGAAATTGGGACGGATGTCTCATCTACGGTGCTGAAACTGAAAGGAATCACAAAGAAGGTATTGAAAGCAGATTAACATCTATAGAGGAAACCCTTACCAAATCTCCTCTGTAAAAGTTAAACATTATTTGGCAGCAAGATTCGACTGTCGCACAAAATTTTTATGACTATGGCGGTCTTGCTGCAATGCCTTCCTAGACATTACCTTTATAAAAATCTGGAACATCGATTGAGCTCGGCTTGATTCTAATTCCCCTGATCAATAGCCATAGGCCAAATGTGACTTCAAAAAAAGCACCTGGTAGCATGAAGTATCTAAGCACTTGAGGGGGATCGAGCAACAAAAATGTCTAATGTCAAACTTAGGGACGGCTAACACTGTGTACTTATGTTCGAAAGAGGAAGCATAGATACCAGTATTAAAGTACATAATGTTAGCCGTCCCTCCTGAGCACCTTGTTAAATTTTGGACTGATTCTGGCCATCCGGTACAGGCCTATGTAGTCACCATCTTTGAAGGATGCGAATTTAGATTCGCCTTCAATTTGGAATCCGAACTTCTTATAGAGGTATATTCCATGCTCATTATCGGTGTAAACATCTAACTCAAGTCGAACAATATTCATCCAGTTGTCAGATAGATCAATTGCTTCCTTTAGAAGACGACTACCTAGCCCTTTTCCGTGATTGTCTGGATGTACTGCCATACCAAAACTAGCAACATGCTTAGCTCTAGGCTTGCTATTAAGATCTATTCCAATATAACCCTGGACTTTTTTCTCGACCTCAGCGACCAGCACAACCGAGCTTTCCGTTCTCTCTTGAAATAGGCAACTGACCTTCTCATGTCCAAGGTAAGGATGCTGAGAGCTTTGACTTACTACAGATGGATGATCGAATATTTCTGAGATTCTTTCATAATCTTTAATATCCGCAGCTCTAATTTTTATTTCCACTATCTCTCCGATAGAAATTTAACAGGTAATTCAAAAGCAACATCTATATCACGTTTCTCTATAATTCCAAAGCACACCCACAGCTTATGTATCAACGGGAAACATTCAGATAGAACCTGATGCTCCGCATCGGCGAAGATCCAAGAGTTGAAACAAGTGTCCCAGTCACAGTACTGAAAGTGAAAGGCAACCAAGTAAAGATAGGTATCCACACCTCCAAACCCCTCCCCGACCATCGTGATGGACAACTATGTTCACATCAAAATGGAAAGAAAACTAGGCAATGGGAGGCGTTAAAAGCAGATTCTCCAACGAAGGAGGCCCCAACAGAGCCTCAAACCTTTTAAAGGCTAGCCCCTACCAGACAGCGACATATTAAACTGGATTATCTTTTTGACTTCATCCCTAGGAACGACTCGATATTCCGATGATGGCAACAGGCTAACCATCATTCCCAGTACTCGATAATTTTAGAAACCTTATTACCTTCAAATTCAAAAACTGACAGATGAATATTTCCGCTAGCAACTTCGAGTCTTTCTACCGCTGCGGCACCAAATCCAGGTAAAACCCTCAAAATTTTATATCTACCTTCGGTAAGCTTTTAGTGTTTGGTAGTAATATATTTAGCAGCATTGCCGTAGAGCTCTTTTCTTGTGTAGGTTCCACCGTAAACTTCATGTACATAGACGAAATCATCTGTATACATATCAAACAATTCATCTAAATCATTGATAGATGCAGTCGCCAGCATTGCTCTATTTTGTGCTTCATTTACAGCTCTAACTACATTTTCAAGATCAATTGAAGAAGTAGTCTTCGCTCCGGCATTCACAGAAATGCCGAGTATTAGAAAAAGAGTGATAATACCCAGTTTTTTCATGAATAATTCCCTTTTATTTCTGAATAGTAAAAGACATAATAGTTAGCTCAAAAGCAATATCTATATATCACGCTTTTCTTTAATTCCAAAGCCCATCAGCCCCATGATACAGAGGGTCAAGATATTATCTTTGGTTGGTACAGGTGTGCAAAGAAAGATATAGATCAGTATATCTGCTGTTCCTCCGCTCTATATCTTTTGAGGAAGGTCTAGTGTTACCGCAGGTTTCTCTAAACGTTCTGCACAGCCCTCGAAATAAACCTAACCACCTTGTTAGGTGCACCATTTTTCACTAATTTCTTCCCAAACGGCTTTTGAATCCAAAAATAAATGCTGCTTTACTTTCAGCCTTTCAAAGCCTGTGTCAAGCAAGCTGACAGGAACATACATGGCCTTTTCATCGTTCTTCCCAGGTAAGGATGATCCACATTCTGAGCAAAAACTTGTTTGCCAATCATGATTTGGCTTTATCCATGTTTTTATATGGTATTGACCAGAAACCCACTCAAAACTTTCATTAGGAATCACCGTTACGGCTATTCCGCCCCCACCTGTAGCTTTACGACAAATAGAGCAATGACAAATATATACATCTTCGGGAATTACCTTACTTCTGAAATTTACGGCTCCGCAATTGCAAGAACCTTCTGCTAATTCAGTCAACTTTATATCCTTTAAGTTTCACACACATGGCATGAGAGTAAAGCTGAAACATAGCGTTTACTTTCTCGCCATGCCAAAGCTTATCAAGCTCCTTATCTTGCCGCATTCTTTAGCTCTATCGTATCTGTGTATATTGATTTGAAGCTCTTAGCCATCGTTGGATTTACCCCTATTAATATGGTGGCACTACTGTCCCAGCAGGCTATTTCAAAAATTGCTTTTTCTATCTGAGGTTTTGGTTCAGAGGCATTCCAGTAATTAGGGTTTCCATCAACGTACGGTGGCTCAGCAACCGCAAATCGGGTGCCGATAGGAAAAGCGCTGAATACTGCCCAAATGAACTGAATATCATTGCTAGTTATTATTTTTTCTAGCTCAACACCAGAGTGCCAACCCTCTGATATAACCAAACCATTAGTTTCTATGTCGCTGACAAACCAATCATAATCATGGCATGAAATATTGAGAGCAGAGAAAACTTCCTTCATGTTTGTGAAGAATTTTACCTGATCTGTTCTTTCAAGAATTAGGTTCATACGCCTTAAAGTTAACTGTCAATTCAAAAGTAACATCTATATATCACGCTTCTCCACAACTCTAAAGCTCGTCAGCTCTACAAGACAAAAAGTCAGTAGCTCGAATTGTAGTGGTCTAATCCTTCAGAACACTAAGCCTAGATGGTAAAACTGCCAAGCGAGGTGAAGTATGAGTACAAAAGGTACACGTCGGCATTTCAATACCACCAATCCGTTGAAGATAATGAGGCACTGCTACCCTGGAATATCCAATTTGAGAGAGTTGGGATGGGTGCAACCGCATAATATATCGGTACTGTTCGCAAGAAGGCAGTCGTCTGTTGAATAGTCGTATTTGCCTGTTGATGACACAGCCCTTTGAGCCTTCCATGACTCAGTATTCAGCGATGCCATCCCAGTACTCTAAATACAACCCTTACCTACGATCTGGTAAGATCACTTACTATCGGAGAGGTTTTAGTTGTAGAACTGTACAATATCACTCAAAAGTATGATCTAGATCTGTTCTCTATTGCAAGAGTATTAGAGTTGTCCAGAAACTGTAACAGAGATTGTATGTAATTGCTCGGTGGCTATAGCTTTGGTCGGCTGGATTGGTCTTATACTTTTGATAAAGCTTATTCGCGTGGTAGTTTCCAAAGGTCGAAAAAACTCAGTAAAATTTATTTTCACGTAGGCGCGGGCTTTCGCTATTATCTTACGGACTCCCTGTATATGAGTCCTGAATAGATACTGCACAATATTGGCAAGATGGGCGATTACGATGCAAACGTGTTTAAACATGTTAAGTTTGACTTAAAAAATCATGATATCTGGCAGGCAGGTGTTTCCTACACTTTTAAGCGCCATGCACTTTGCAATGACATAAATCAACGTCGTATTTCTAAGGGGGGATTCTATTCCCCCTTAGAAATATTTAGAGCCCTGAAACAGGTTATCACCGTCCTTGAGTCGCCTCAAAGAGGTCTTTAATTAATTTTTCAATACTCTCTGTCTTATCTCCACGATCAGTGTTAGCCAATAAGATTACTCCGACGTTATCCTTTGGGTTGAACACTAGGTAGGAAAAATATCCAAGCTCAGCTCCGTTGTGACCGATTAGAATATGGTCTTTACCCCCATAATTCCAAAGCCAGTCAGAATACCAGAAGACCCCAAAACCATTCTGGGAAGGCGTCAGCATTTGACTAACTGATTCTGCCTCGAGGATCTTGATGCCAGACTTTCGTGAAGCTAACACTCCTTCGTTCATTACTGCAGCTAAAAATCTCGCCATATCAAATGCACTACTCCGTAGGCCACCATCTGGCCAGGTTGCAAGTTCATAAAATGGAATTGAAGATAGAGTGTTATCAACTGTGGTATGAGGGCTTGCCAGATTGCTCTGGTTTAACTTGGAGAAACTCCAGCTGGTATTGTGCATACCAAGAGGGGTAAAAATCTCTTGCTCTGCGTAATCAGCCAGAGTTAAGCCCGTGCTAAGCTCTACTGAGTAGCCTGCTAATGCTGCGGCGATATTTGAGTATTTGTAGTCCTGCCCGGGTGGTAAGCCCGTGAAGTTACCACTGGAATCGTAAAATTCCCCCTCACTGTCCAAATAGGCACCGAGAAATCCATCCAGTGTAATTGGGCTGCTATCTGGACAGAACCCAGGCTCTATTAAGTTAAACAACTTTGTATGAGTGCCGTCACCATGATCGATATAGTAGCTGCACCGGTAAGCCAGACTGTCTTTAATTCCCGAGCTGTGAGTTACGAGGTCTCGGATGGTGATAGGTAAGGAGTCTGGATTGTCAATGTTAAAGTCATCTTCACCCAGTAAGTTTTGAATTTCCTGATCTAAATAGAGATAGCCGTCCTCCTGCGCTATGGCCATAGCAGTACCCATAACTACCTTACTGATGGATGCCAGCCAAAATGAAGTATTCCTGGTAACCCTTTCATTATTTTCAAGGCTTTTTACACCGTAGCCTTTAGACCATATAACAGGCTTTTCTGGATTGGTAACTATAGCTACGGCCATGCCTGGAACTTTATAGTCCAGCATATACTTTTTAATCATACGATCAATAGTATGCTTCTTACCTGGTTTAAATACCTCTTTGTATACTCCCGGACTATCAAGATAAATTGCTGAAGCATTAGTATCTACAGCATTTCCATTGTTGGAGACTAATAGCGTGAATAAGATGAGAGGTTGAGCAAATACTGATTTTCTATGACGATATTCCATGCCAAAGCTTCCTTTCTTGAATGTTAATTAATTGAGTAAAAGTCTGCCGTACAGCTCTATATCAATAGTATTATTTTCACTAACTTCTGAACCTCTGATGAATGTAATTAATAATTTTTAGTCAATTAAAATCGACAACTTGGATATTAAAACAGGCGCTAAGAGTTGAACTCTAGAAGCTCCTCTAATCAACTTTACCGACTGCGGTAACCGGTAACACATAAAGCTGCTCTGGTAGCTTAAGGGTGGCCAGGCCCCTCTCGGTTAAGAAGTCGCGCAATCCTTGTAGGCTTGGCGTCTTGTCTGCATATACGATAGCCGCTCCAACTTGTTCTCCCAGCTCTTTGTCTGGCAAGGGAATAACAGCTGCTTGTTGGTTGCGTACATTTGATACTTAGATAATTTGGGATAGTGGCTTTGAATACTATTAGCTACCTCAGAGGCTAAATACTTTATCTTATTACCCCAATTATTTGTAATTTACGTCTTAAATCCCTTTTGAAGATCCATATGACCTTACGCTTACTAGGCAACATATTTTAGAACCACACTATCAAATACCTTTTCAATTAATTCAGAAACTATATCTATATATCACGCTTTTCTATCATTCCAAAGCTTATCAGCCTGGTCATACACTAAAATAAATAGGACCAAGAAGCCACTTTCCATCCCTACACACTCTTTTATTTCTCCCCAAAGAACAAATTACCAGGCCTCTCTTCTAAAGGCTGCACTCTTACAGCATGGGTACTGGTACACATACACACCGCAAATCTCTCCCTGTCCATTAAGAAGAGATCTACGTGAGCGTAAAAAAGAACAAGAACTAGACACTGGAAGTGTGTTGAGAACAAACTCTTCAAGGAAGGAAACTCCAGCCGAGTCCTATCAATAGAAGATAAAACTGTATTAGACAGTAAGATACAGATATCGCACAAACACCTAAGTCAGTAACTGCATTATTTACCGGCTGATGTGTTGACCGGTTATGTCTTTTAACCTAAAGGGATGAAATCGATTGAGGTTTCAGACAACTCATTGTGCAAATCTTGATCGATTTTACCAGTCTGATTTCTGTCATTTACAATCTATTCAGATGAGATATGCTATGAAGTATTCTACCTAAAATCTTCATCGTCGATTAAACCATCATTTTGCATTTGGTTTGTAAATAGCTCAATATGCTCTTTAATCTCGTCGAGTGCCATTTGCATCACTGGTCACTCTGTGGATTCACTTTTGCGTTAACTGCGAAAATTACTCAACCCGAAGAGAAATATATTGCCTTGCATCAGAGACCATACGAGTGAGTGAGTGTCTATCTAAGTATAATTTCATACTGCACTGCGATCTAGTGGTTGATAGAAGTGCATAAAGGCTCCTGAAGAACACGTCGCAAATTTTATGAGCTTGTATTTCGCCGAAATTTCACCGCTTTCAAATAAGCGTTTTCCTTCGCCAACAACTACTGGAAAGGTCCAAAGTCTAAGTTCATCTACCAAGTTATGCTTAAGAAGTAACTGCACTAATTGCCAACTACCGTGTACCTGTAACAGGGGCCCATCTATTTCTTTAATTTTGGCGACCTCTACAGCTGCATTAGAGCCCTTTAGTTTGAATGAATTATTCCATGTTAGATCATCAGTACCTGATGTCACCACATATTTTTTTGCCATATTTAGTTTGCCTGCTGCTGGATTATCAGGTTCGGCACTGGCAAAATTTGAGGCAAATAAATTATATGTATTACGCCCTAATAGCAGGTCATACGGTTCCTTCATTGCCTCCTTTACAACTTGTTCCATAACATCACTCCAACAATCCTTTGCCCAACCTCCATGACGGAAGCCGCCTGAAAAATCTTCCTCGGGTATACTGGGTGCTTGCATTACACCGTCAAGAGTTTGAAATATCAGTATGGCTAAATTTCTCATTGGCTGGTTCTCTCGAGGGGTAAATCATTTATGGCATCTTATGCAGGCTTATTCTTAGAAATACAAATCTTCAAACGTTGTATAAAACGCCGCTTAATAACAATCTCAAACAAGCAGGAACGCTATAAGCACCCACTAGATATCGCTCGAACTGTCTTGTAGGCCTCTAGCCAGAGTGACTACAATCACATCTTTGGCACTTTTTCAATCTTTGTAAATCTGGGTCCATATAATCCCAAGGTTCGCCGCTACTTTCATATACGATCATCGTAGGGTTGAATTGCTCCAAATCATGAAGACTTCCGGCATGGACAAATTCTAACCACGACAAACCACTGTTTTCTGCATAATTATGCGAACCGCAACGAGGACAAAAACCCCTCCTTGCTGTATTTCTACTATCCGCCTGCTTCTCATGAAACGCAAGATCACCGTTTATGATTAAATTCCGCGAGGAACAGCAATATCTGAAATGTGCCCTGCGGCACTAACTTTCTGGCAATCTGTACATTGGCCATGCCCCGCCATTACAGGCTCTTCGGAGCAATTATAACTAATAAAACGGTACAAACACTCTCCGGATATTTTGGGCATGAATTTCCACCATTACTTACGAAGTTAAAGTCACTAGTCTACCATTTCTTTTTTTATGTATAAGTGTGCGTGTATGAGCCCTGACGATCAACTTATCCGTTCCGATTACCCTATCGTGAACGGACTGGATGTATTTGGCGATAAATGGACGCTAGTTACTCTAAGAGACTTGCTATTTGGTAAAGAAACCTATAACGAACTCACTGATTCACCTGATAAAATACCAACAAATAGGCTAGCAGAGAGATTAAAGATGCTAGAAACAGAGGAAATGTTGGCAAAAGAACAATATCAGTAAAACCTAAGCGATATAAGTACTTGCTAACACAAAAAGGCAAGGTCGTCTTGCCAATCCTTCAGGAAATTGCCAACAGGGGTAATACATACTTTGAAGGCTCAGGGGTTCTCCCTAAAGTGGTTCATGGTAACCTAGCTCTCAGCCTTTAAGTTGGAGCAGTGGCATTGCAGCAGGTCCTCGCCAGCCTGAAAGGCTGGTGATACCAAATGATATTTGACTTCATCTCACCCGGTTAGATAACCATTAGTGGCAATTTACTTTTTACTCTTAACATTAAAAGGAATTATGTTATGAATCCAGAAAACTTAGATTGTAAAATTTCAGGGGAGCTTGTTAATTTCTCAATTAAAAAATATAAAAATAGAGTTTTCCCAAAGGAGGTAGAGACTCACACATTAAAATTATTACTTAATAGTATAGGGGTAATGCTGGCAGGCTCAAAATTTGACATATCCAAAGATATCATATCTTTATACGAGAGAAAGAAACTAATTCAAAACTCAAATAAATCCTCTATAATTGGCTTCAATAAAAAATCTTTCGCAGTAATTTCCGCAAAAATAAATTCTATTCTAGCAAATCAAACTGAGTTTGATGAGACATCAATGATTGCTATCGTTCACCCTTCCACCATTATTCTATCAACAGCCCTAGCTATAGGTGAAGAGTATAATGCTAGTGGCGCTGATGTATTCTATAGCTACTGCATTGGACTGGAGATTTTTGTTCGCCTTGGAGCTGCATTCAGGGATGACAATTTTTATGGCTTTTACAACCCTACAGTTGTCGGGCCATTGGCGAGTTCCATTACTGCTGGTTTGCTCATGAGATTAAATGAGGAACAGCTTCTAAATGCATTTTGTATTGCTGCTTCTTATAGTGGAGGGGTACAGGAGTGGGCTGATCATGGTGGTAGTGTTAAGAGGATGTTATGTTCAGTAGCTGTTGGCGCTGGTATTGAATCTGCGTATTATGCCTCCATAAATATAACAGCGCCTCATACAGTCATCGAAGGAAAACATGGAATTTGCAATTTTAGCAAGGAGCGAAATTTTAATATCATATTAAATCATCTTGGGCAGAAATTTTTGCTCATGGAAACAGCAATAAAGAAATACAACTGTTGCAACGCTCTTCATGGTGCTGTAGAAGCAGTGGAACACCTGATTAATGCACACCCTATAAATGTTAACTCTATACGTAGTATAAAAATTGGGGTTAGCAAGTTTACAATCGATCACTGCTCTAACAAAAACATAACTGACTCACTAAGCGCCCAACTATCTATATACTATGTTGTAGCTCTCACTTTCACTTTCGGCTCTCCTACCTCCATAAAGTATGATGAAAATTTATTTAAAGATGAAACAATATTATCTATCATGGATTCTATTTGTTTGTATCAAAATCCAGAATATACGGACAATTGTTTTGGCGCTAACGTTAAAGTTGTACTGCTTGATGGAAGCTGTTATGACAAAGAGGTTATTGACTTCAAAGGATCAGCCAACAATCCTTTATCACTTGAAGAAGTAAAGAATAAATTTTTTAACATATTCCCCACTCCCGAAGCCAACAAGTGCAATAATATATACAAAGAATGCAGCAAAATAAAATCTTTTGAAAAAATTATGGATTTAACAAAGCTAATGGTCTTATAAAATAAAAAGATAATAGAGTTGCACTTCTTGACAATTACTATTTTGATATAGCTATTTTCCATGGTCCCGCTATCAAAGACCATGAAATCGGCATTGATCTATCGCATACAGGCTAGATGATTAAAACCTAGTATCAGCAGGATTATCTTTTTACTTTATTATAATATCTATAAGTAATGATCAATTATAGTTGGCGGCCATTTAAAAGATGGATTAGATAACAATCTAAATCCTAACTCCTTCGGTGTTGTGAAACGTGCTAGTAGATTCATAACACAAGCTCATTTCCTGGATCTCATTTGGCACTGCACTAAGTGTCACGTCTTTTCTTACACTTGGAATGCTTATACATTAATAAGAAATGGATTAGCAAAATAAACTGAATACCAATACCCAATGACACCCGCCAACTGAATTAGGTGATCATTTAATCAGAAGGCGATATCATAATTTCAAATTTGATGCAGGCAATATTTTAGTATTTAGACTGAAGAATCGTCAGTCATGGCCCACTTTAAGTTAATTACCCCCTAAAACCTGTCGGTCGCTTAGATACGTTGATGCAGTGAAAGCTTTCGTAGTATCTGTTTGATAGATGGTACATAACTGTAAGATTTTTTAGACCTTAGGCAAAGTATGGGCTACTTCATTCATTACTTTAAAGGTTGAATCATGCAGAAAAATATCACGATTATTGGCGCCACAGGCCATTTAGGTCGTCAGGTAGCACGAAAACTGGATCAAAAAGGTGTAAAGGTAACTGCGATCGTGAGGGACGTAATTAACGCTCGCACTATCCTCCCAGAGAGTATCCAGCTTGTCGAAGCAGATGTCTCGGACAAAGAGAGCTTGGTCTCGGCACTGGTTGGTACCAAAACGCTTTATATTACCCTGAATACTACGTCACTTGACCCTAGCTTACCCTTTCACACTGAACGTGAAGGAGTGATTAATATCGTTGAGGCTGCAAAGGTCACTGGTGTGCAGCACATTATGCAGATTGCGGGTATTGATTATCTACACCCCGAATTAGCAGACAAGGGCCTAGAGTATGAGACCAATATAATCCGTAAACCAGGTATAGAGGCCATTAAAAATTCAGGCATTGATTACACTTTCTTCTTCTGTTCGTTCTTCCTGGATACTTTTCCTACATTCATTGAGAACGGCCAATTTGCTATCATCGGTAATCATGTTCACCCTATCTATTACACCAATACAACAGATCTGGCAGAGATGATCGGTAATGCTATCGGGAATGAGATGGCTTACAACCAGAGCTTTTCGGTTCAAGGTACTGAGGGGATGTCTTTGCCTGAAGCAGCCAAGAAGTTTGTCGAAGGCTATTCTCCGGGGACAGAAATTGTCCTCCTCCCTATCGCCGCCATTGCAGAAATGGGACTGCCCGAAGAACAGGCAGTATTCATGGAGCATATGCTGACTTACGTAGAACAGCTAAAGGAGCAACCAGTGAGTCAAAAAACCTGGCAGGTGTTAGGTAAACCAGATACAACTATCACAGATTTTGCCCGAGATCTGTCAAACGCTTCATAGCGACTGATCCTTGTTCAGTATTGCGTCCTCTGTGCTCAGCCACTTCATCAAATCAGTGGCTGCGGGACCCAGTGGACGCTTACTGGACCAGATAATATCTACACCGTGTGACAGCTCTTTCTCCTGCTCAAATACTAGGGGAAGCTGTATCAATTTTTTCGCCGCTATCCCCTTCGCAACCACGTGTAGTGGCAATACTGCCCAGCCCAAATTGGCCTCGACAAGGTCAAGTGCATCATCGACACGTGACACACTCCACACGTCGGGAGACACCAGCCAGCGAGTTTGGCTGGATATCTCAAACTCCTGCAATAAGATTTGTCGGTATTGTTTCAGGTCTTCCCAGGTAACTTCAGTGAGTCTCGCAATCGGGTGATCAACGCAGGCGATGCCTGTAAGCTTCAGTTGGCCCAGGGCTCTGAAATCGCATCCAGCGGGCACTTCTTCCAGTTGTGTAATAATCCCGAGTTGGGCTATATCCCCTTCAACCCAGGTCTGTACATCCTGAACACTTCCCGCTCTGAGCGTAATTTGAACATGCGGATATTTGGTCTCAAACTCTTGAAAGAGTCCACCCAGGTTTTTAATACGAACATGCTGGGCAATAGCCAACGTCAACCGGGCCTCGACATCCAGAGACAACCCCTGTGCGATCGCCATCAATCGCTCACGTTGCTCGATAAGATTCCGTGCGCGTTCCAGCAGTGACTCACCAGCGTCCGTCAATCGCGGGTATCGTTGACTTCGATCAAATAGATTGACTCCCAAGTCAACTTCCAGGTTCGATACCAGTGAGCTGATTACCGACTGTGCCTTTCCACATTTACGTGCAGCCGCTGAGAACGAGCCAGCCTGCTCAGTAGCTACAAATGCTTCCAGTTGTTCAATAGAAACTGCCATTCACTCAATCTATCTATTTAATATATGGTATCTAACTTTTCCCATCTAACTTAACTATATATCATTCAAGCATATTTTCTCAAGCAGAGTGAGTATGATTGATGACTTATTCATTGAAGAATCGTTTAGTACAAGCAATTTCCTACGAGTTTTTTCTGCTGCTCACGGGTGGCTTACTAGTGGTTCCAATGTTTGATTTGGAGGTACACCAGTCGCTGGCAATTGCTGCTGGACTATCACTATTTGCGTTGGTCTGGAATATGATTTTCAATCACGCCTTTGACTGGTACTTATTGAATATACGTAAAAACCCAGAAAAGACATTTATCGTTAGAGCCATACATGCGTTATTGTTTGAGGGGGGTATGTTGGTACTGACGTTGCCAGTAATCGCCTGGAGCTTTAATCTGACTATCCTAGAAGCATTTATGCTTGAGATAGTCATGGTGATTTACATCGTGATATATACCTATGTATTCAACTACTGGTTCGATAAGCTGCATAGCTCGTTTCAAGTTACTGAACACAAACGCTGAAGATCTGCTCAGCAGTCTGTTTTAGGTCAAATGTTGGTACCAATTAAAATACACTACGTCAAAAGCAAATGCCTATTTATCTGTCATTTTTCCTTTTCTTATTATATTTTATACCAGTTAATAAAAAATAATGATAATCCTGGCTCCCCATTTCTGCCAGACTCAGAGTAATTGAGCCAAAGCAACATCCACCCAATAGGGAGAGTTGCCACCACGAACCGAATTAAGAGAACAAATATATTGACTTGATACTTGGCATAACTTCCGTTTGATTTACAAAACATGGCAAACGTACAAAGGATTGCAAATAACTTGGTTTATATAAAAAATACCGAAAATTTGAAATTATTGCCTCTATCACAACTCACCTAAAAATATAACCAAAGCATGGACCCGCCGAAGGTCGAGTACACCCGCCTTTTAAACATTATACTCAGGAATTGAACCCTAAGCTCTTCTCATTTTTTATGGTTTGGATTTTGGGGAATGGGTATTTTCATTCCAAGATACACGCACTCAGCGCCACATGAGGAGCACAAAACCATTGAATTATCTGTTGGATCTCACTTGAGTGCTTGCAAATATTCATAACAAACAAATTTATGAGTACTCATAATTCTCTTCTATTGATGCATAACGTTCATATTTGCGGTGGCTGAACACTCCGGCTTCGATAGCGACGGATAATATAGGCTTGTTAATTGATTTAACACCCACCATCACCACTCCCTCCATCTCCACCACTAAAGCCACCAGAATCACCACCTCCGGAGTCACCAGCAAAGCCAGATCGCTGAGTCACTCCAAACTTCACAATAAACCATAGCAAACTGGATATAAAAAAAGCTGCAAATACAAACGGGGCAAAAGTAGAATTAAGCGGGTTCTTGGAAGCAAGATCAATCAAATACCATGATCCAACTAAGCCGATTAGATTAATGAGGAATGATTTCATCTACTCTCCATGGATCATTTGACGTGGCTATATAGGACTTTTGTTATGAAATGTAGTTTGAGGTACTATGGCGTGACCACCTTAAAATGAAGCTTAGTAACAAAAGACACTAAGATAAATTTGTTGTGTTCTGCTAGCATATTACCACTAATATTCCGTTACCCAAATTTTTTGCGGACCGAACAAAATCGGTAAACTGAACCAGGTAGTTACTAATATCTATTTTGGGGTAATCAGCTTTATATACACCTAAGTGCCGCAAAGTGTGTGAATCATAACGCTGCATAATCGCTGACGACTCACATTCATCTAAATACGTTGCAAGCTCACTAATAGCTTCAGGTGAGTGAGCTTCACAATGTTCACACACATCTTCACATTGCCTGCCGGTATTTAGAAATGATGCATTTTCATCTTGGGTTATCAGATAACTGATGCAGCCCCAAGACCTACCAAGTGATAGAGGCGTAACAGACTCATCTATTCCATCAACATAGCTCTTACCTTGACCGGTCTCTCGATATTGTTCCTTCGTGATCTGATAAAGAGTCGCTCTTAAACCCATACTCGTAATTTACCTAAGGCACATAACTGTTAACTCAAAAGTAACATCTATATATCATGCTACTCCCTAATTCCAAAGCTCATCAACCTGATCACACAAAAAGATACAGTGGATCAAGAAGCCTTCTGTAACGGGTATACATATTTAAGGAAGGATTTTGATAGAAGCCTGAACAAGGATCTGCTGATCTAAACATTAATCATCAAGCAGGTAGATTTTGTTTCAGCAAAGCTTATGCAGGAAGTTATCGATCGAGCTTCGGAGAAAAAGCAATGCACTTACCGGGAAGATTCTTTTCGATTCACTTCGTGATAATACTAGCGGACAGGTGTTTTACTTTGAAAGTTTTGGTGGTGATCAAAATTATTTTGACGGGTGAAGTTGTTTTCCAAAAACGACCCGGTCAGGGCTTCAAAAGTACAAAGAGAAATCGATTTGTCTGACTTCAGAAAGAAGCTAGCAAGTTAATAACAAGCTTGGGGTTTAAGGTGCCGGGTAGCTAGTGCAATCCCCGAGCGTATACATTACTGCATGCCCTTCTCAACCGGCGCTTCTGCTACCGCAGGCCAGACCAGTCCCGCCCTTGTTACTACGAGCAGCAGTACAAAAGACATCTCCAATGCGAGGAAAACGCCAATAGGGTGATTGGGTACGCCGCGTAACAACAGGTAGAGCAAATAGCTCATAGCAAGCAGATTGCCCGCAAGTGTAACGTTAAGGCCGTAACCACGTTCTTGCCAGAGTGGTTTGCAGAGCAGGAAGTTCAACACCGCGGTGCCGGCAAGTATCATGCCGGGCAATATCAACAGCAAGCGACGGGATAAACCCATTCCGTCGCTGGTTACCAGTGGCCAAACGGCTGTAAAGTGACCTTGAGCTCCGAGGGTGAGGAACAGCCCCAGAATTACTGCGCCGATGGCAGCAAGCCGATACAGTGCATTGCGTTGCAAAGCGCGTGTTGACCTAGAAACCGACATCGCGCTCCCCTACGGTGGCCAGGCCACATTCGTAAGCGAACACGACCGCCTGTGCACGATCGCGTAACCCCAGTTTGGAGAGCAAGCTGGAAACGTGGGTTTTCACAGTGGCGGGGCCAATAAACAGAGCTTCGGCAATCTCGGCATTGCTCTTGCCAGCGGCGATGGCCTCCAGTACCTCACGCTCGCGGGTAGTGAGGCGTTCCAGGCGTTCTGACAGGTTGCGCCCTGCCCCCAATTTCTGTGCGAACTGGCTGATCAGGCGTTGAGTGATGCCCGGTGCAAGCATGGCACCGCCCTCTGCTACGGTGCGTACTGCCTGCACCAGTGCCTCCGGGGGAATATCCTTGAGCACAAAGCCACTGGCCCCTGCCCTCAACGCACGAAACACGTATTCATCGGGATCGAACGTGGTCAAAATAATGACACGGCAAGTTGCATCACTAGCTTCCAGGATGCGTGCCGTGGCTTCCAGCCCGTCCATCTCCGGCATGCGGATATCCATCAGGGTGATATCCGGCTGATGCGCTCGTGCGGCTTCAACTGCCTCAATGCCGGTACCCGCCTCGGCGACCACCTCAATATCGGGCTCATTGTTCAGGATCAGCGCAAAACCACACCGTACCAAAGCCTGGTCATCCACCACCATCACTCGCAACATTATGTTTTCACCATTCCTGTGGGTAGTTGTGCATATACCTCAAAACCACCACCATCTACTGCGCTGGCATACAGATGGCCGCCGAGCAATTCCGCGCGCTCGCGCATGCCTGCAATGCCGTGCCCACCGCCAGGCTGCTCGTCAATATTTGTTTCCACCATGGGCCGGTCGCCAGTGGTGTTGCCATCATCGGCTACACGAATCACTAGAGTCTCATGGTCTACGCGCAGGCTCACTTGAACCCGCGCAGCGGCTCCAACGTGCTTGATGACATTAGTGAGAGATTCCTGAACGATACGATAGGCGGTGAGAGCGACGCTGGTCGGTACATTCTCCAGCATGCCGTGGGTTTCGTAGTCGACCTCGCTTAACACCTGCCGGACCTTTTCAATCAGAGCCGGTAAATCATTGAGACCCGGTTGCGGCGTGAGCGCGGTGTCGCTACTGGCCGGGCGCAGTACGCCAAGTAAATGGCGCATTTCTGTCATGGCCTGACGGCCAGCAGCCTCCACCGAAGCCATGGCCTCACTGGCGGCTTGCGGGTTATTGCGGCTGATGGCCCTGGCGGCACCGGCTTGCACGGTCATAAGGCTCACCTGATGCGCCACCACATCATGCATCTCGCGGGCGATTCGTGTGCGCTCGGCCGCTACCGCACGCTCAGATTCGGCATTGCGTTCGCGCTCCAAATACTCAGCTCTCTCTTCCAGTAAGCGGAGATATTCGCCGCGAAAACGCAGCCGACGACCGATATACCACAACGCCCATACCAGCATCACCGTTACTGTGCCTGCCGCAGTTGGTTGAACCGGAATACCCTGATCAATCGCCACAAAAACCAGCGTTGCGATGACTCCGATAAAACTGGTCCGGGTGTTGGCCTCGTAGCGGCCAAGGCTATACAGCGAAACCGCCATGGCAACGATGCCATCCGCCGGTAAACCCAGTTCCAGCAATATTGTTGCGCCGAGAATAACGGCCTGTACCTGCCAGGGGTGTGTGCGACGCCACAACAGAGCGAAGGAGCCAATGAACGCACACTGGAAAGCAATAACATCCCCCAGATTTTGCATGGCCAGCACTTCCCGCGCCTCGTCGCGCGACCACATCAGTAGCGTCAGCAAAAACATGAGCAAGGCGATGAGCAGATCAGTCAGGTGCGGCCAGCGTTCAAATGGCCCGCGGAAGGGCTGCCACACCGGAAGCTTGGGTAGTTCCGAGCTGGTGTTGAGCGGATTCGGCGCAGGTGTATTTAGGGACGACGATTTCATTTTCGCATGCTAAACCAGGCGCAACCAGCTGTCATGGGGCTTTCGGGGGAGGCGGGAGCAGTCGCATCTCCACCTTTTGGGGGAGGTCAGATTCCTGCCTGTGGCCGATGTGCGTGTGCCTGAAAAAACCGAACATGCTCGGCAGGCACATTCAGCCCAAGCACGTACCATAAACGCCTGGAGAAACCCCATGAACGACGCTGTACTCAGCCAAACACTGCCGCGATCATTCGACACCCGGCGGGCCGTTTACCTGTCGGTAAAAACCTGGTTCTGCATCGCGGCCATCGGCCATGCGATCTTCTTTGCCTATATCCTGGCCGTCTTCTACCCACCCATTGCCGAATCGGGGGTGCACGGCTTGAAAGGACTGCACCTTCCGGCAGGCTTCCGCGAGGGAGATACACTGGGTAATCTCGCTTCGGTGAGTCACGTGCTATTGGCCGCAATTGTAATCGGCAGTGGGCCCCTGCAGCTGATCCCTTCGGTGCGACGGCATGCCCCCAACTTCCATCGTTGGTTGGGACGCAGCTATCTGCTGACTGCCGTCATCGCCAGTATTGCGGGGCTCTACATGACCTGGACGCGGCACACTATTGGTAATTTAGTGTCGCAAATCAGCATCACCATGGATGGCATACTAATTTTGGCGTTTGCCTTTCTGGCGGTGCGTACCGCGATGGCCAGACGCTTTGCTGAGCACCGTCGCTGGGCCTTACGCCTATTTATGGCTGCCAGTGCGGTGTGGTTCTTTCGTGTAGCCTTGATGGGCTGGGCAATGCTCACCGGCGGCTGGGGGGTCGACTGGGAATCTTTTACCGGGCCATTCCTGTATGCACTGGGCTTCGGCCAATACCTGCTCCCGCTGGCCATGCTGGAATGGTATTTTCACTGTCAAAAGCGTGGAACCGCACAAGGTACTCAGATTGCTTTTGTCAGTACCCTGATACCTCTGACTGTGTTTATGGCCATTGGTATTTTTGCCGCTACGATGGGCATGTGGTTGCCACGGATCTAAGGTTAATCGAGCTGATAATCGTGGATTTCTTACGCGGATTTGGCTGTAGAGGTTCACGACTCGTAAATTCAACTTTGTAGGAAAACTCGAATGGTAAACCTAGGCACCCGCCAAATAAGAATATAAATCGCCAAGACTATCAACCGAAGAAGAGATCTATGTACGTATCGGAAACGAGCGAAAGCAGGCAATGGGAAGCGTTGAAAGTAGATTCTCCAAGGAAGGAGGCCCAAAAAGAGCCTTAATAATCTCTATAGAGACAACCCTAGCAAATAACGGTGTATAAACCGTGCTTGACTCAGGCCATGCGTCGGCCCAGAGCCGCAAAACGGTAGAAAGTCAGTCGCTGTGTAGCCGATTCTTAACCTTGAACCGAGAATGCCTCGTGGTACACAACCTCTCCCTGCGGAAAATTGCTACCAAATGACAGTGCCTGGAAGTACTCTGCTGGAACCCCTGGCAAAACCAATCCATCGATCACCTTGAAGCCAAAGCGCCCATAATAATTAGGATCCCCAAGTACTACACAACCCTCTGCCCCCTTTTCTTTAAGGTCTGCAAGAGCTTTCCCCATAAGTTTCGAGCCAACTCCCCTTCCTTGATACTCAGGTAGTACTGAAATCGGCCCAAGTCCAAACCAGTTGGTCGAGTTATCAGAAATGTTAACTGGTGAAATGGCAACGTGACCTACAATTTCTCCATCTGACTCAGCCACCAGAGATAAAGATAATGCACCTGCCTTGCGAAGACCCTCCACAATAAGCTGCTCAGTGTGATTAGTATGTGGAGCATCCCGAAATGCTAGGACTGTAACTCGGTGGATTGTCTCAGCATCTCCACCACTTTCATTACGAATTTTAATATTCAATTTATGATCTCTTAAAGAGGTTAACAGTTAATTCAAAAATAGCTGCTCTATATTATGCATCTTTACATTTACAAAATTTATCATACCTACTATACAAAGAACACAACCCAGGCCCCAACCTTACCTTCCGGCTTTAAGCCACTTTCCAAGCGAACTCATCAAGGAATGCCCACCGCAGTTTGAGCACCGGTAGAAAAGAAAGAGATTGGTAAAAAATACCGAAACGGTAAAGAATAACAGCTGGGAATATTATTTCGGTTACAGAAGAGGAGGCTAAAGGGGCAAATATTTAAATAAGAAAGAGTATGCTTTTTTGCTCTTGTTTTTATCCGAGCTTCTTATTAATTCTTGAATTAAGCCAGGCGGCATTTTTCATTTGTACATTTCTCCCCATTAAAATCTCTTCCCTTGATATAGCCACTCACTGCTTCCTGTTCCTGACCGATTTTTCATTCACCACGATTGCAAAAGGACTACAGGATATTCTGATCCATCTCCACACTTATCCATGAGTGAGTCCCGGCAAAAATTAGAAATAGCACCAAAGCTCCCATTGGATAAGGAGCTCTGCGGGCTACCTAACCACAAACACGTCATATGGCGCGGAAAAGGTCAATCATCGATTTGATTTGCCCTGACATTTGAATAGACTAAGATGGTGAAAGCATTGCGGATTGTATTGCATTTGTCGTGTTTTTTAATATCTCTCTAGCTTTCGCACCCGAAATGAGTGCGCAGTCAAGATAGGTCGCTGGCATTCAGGATATGTGCAATCATGCCGATTCGATGTATAACGAGTAAGGCAATTTCCGTCTGCGCCAGCCATTTTAGCTATGCTTAATACCTAAACAAAAATAATTTATTGGCGATGCAGCACTAATGACAGAGGTAATTGCTTGCAAACAGCCCCCAATAAAAAAGACGTTATAATATACGCACCTATAGGTGAGAGTGAAAAAGGTGAGAATGAAAATATTCCAATATTTGGTACCGACTGCAAAGAAGACTTTAAAAGCATACGAAGCATTTAAAATTAAAACTGACAGTTAGAATACAGCTATATAAGAAGGCGCTTATGTTTACACAAGATTCTCCACTGACGAAGAAAATACTTGTTGGTGCTCATAGTTGGGAATGGATACCTATCTTGGTAGCACGTGTGTCATTGGGGTTATTCTTCTCAGTATCTGGGTATAACAAGCTATTTGTACCTGAGAGACATGCAGACCTAATAAATTTAATGAAAGAAATAGGAGTGCCCTTTCATGAACTTATGGCTATATTTTTAGCTTCTGTAGAATTTTTTGGTGGCTTACTATTAATAGCAGGGCTTTTTTCTTCAATTGTTGCGATTATACTAATTATCGTAATGATTGTTGCTATCACCACTGTTGAAATTGAGCATGCAATCCCCAAAGGCATAGGACCATTGGATTGGCTAAGCTGGTTTATTTACCTACCCCAAGTTTTATATATTATTTTATTTGTATGGTTAATAACTACAGGTCCTGGTCGATTTAGCTTAGATTACCTAATCGCTGATAAGCTAGGCATTAATAACCACAATTAAAGAAGTTGGACTGCCGTCATAATTAGTAAAGTTATTTCTTCAATCTTAACCCGAATATGGCAACCCTATTGAAAACATGTACCCCTGGAGACCTACAAAACAGAAGTAAAAATCGTCTAGACTAATGGCTGGAAGAATACTTAGAAAAATTGAAAATCAGCTAGCCAACTTTACATCCTTTAATATGTAATTCGAGCACCCTGAATAAACTGAAGAGACCCGTCAATCTTTAAAAGCCTATTGCCCACCTTCCCCATTATAAGCCCATCACCTACTCTGCCGCCAGGCACCAGGCATCGCTCACAATGCTCCCTGGTCGGGAAACACCCCGAATTGATTTTCAGTAAAGATAAATAGGTTGAACTTGATTAGACTGCAAGATGCATCAAGCCTGGATTGTCGAACTAACTTGCTAAGTAATACACAGCTATAGCTACTATCTGTCTTTTTTATTTATCATTACCAGCTACAGTAGCTGAAAAATTATTGTAGTACTTAAACTCAAGTAAATTGCCCGCCGGATCTTTAACTACAAATTTACCAGCTTCATCTTCAGAGTCCTTGCCTCTCACTAGTGGTTCCAGTACAAATGGAATCGAACTGTCTTTGAGTAAAGCTAATACTTCACTCCACTGTTTTTTCTCAAGTAATGGGCCAAAGTGATCTATAGGCTTGGCTACCATTCCATCCTTTTCTTGATGTATAGTAATCTGATGCTCATAGAATATTACATCAATCCATTCTCCTGTATCTCGGCCTACAGTACAGCCAAGTAGATTTACGTAGAACTCCCTTGCCTTTTCTAAGTCTGGAACAACGAACGATAGATGAAACGGCTTGATATCTAGCACTCCTTTCACAAAGATACAGTCGAAGTAACCATTGGCTACCCACCAGCAAAGTATAAACTACCAAGGCTATTGACTGAAGAAGAAAGTTAAACGAAGCATGAAGAACCAGCTAGCCAAGTTGGTTCGAGATAAAAGAGTAAAATATATTCATTACTCTGGAAGAATTCCCTAATCACTGGGAACCTAACACCCACCTTTCACAACTCGATACTCTCTACCTTTATGTTCACCATGATGAGACTACAGGCACCATTTATTACCAAGCTTCCCCAGCTTAGAATACTTACCTTGATCTTGAGTGTTAGCAGAAAACGAGCCGGTTAACCCATAGCGCTCAACCGTCCAAAACTAAGAATTAGTTACAATGTCTCAGTCACAGTGCAGGAAGTGAAAAACGATCAAGTGGTTATGGACTTCCAAGCCCTAGACCTCACTCTATCCACCGAGAAGAGATCTACCACCTTAGGCAGTCGAACATCCATTAGCGTCACTAACTCATAAAAACTTTCAGCTCTTAAAAATATCCATCTCTTGACTGTTTGACGATGCAGCATAAGAGATGAAATTACGCCTATAAAATCCATCGCTCAATCAGATTTCACAATCATGTTTTCCGAACTAAATTCGAATATTTTACTGAGCGCAGGTGGAAAGTGTGTAACATTGCCTCAAACATTGACCAGAAAAATCACTCTGACGTGGATATATAGATTAATTTTAACTGCTTTTAGGCAGCCGATTATGAGATTTAGTCTAAACTAATCCAGATTAGAATGACCCACCTTCACTATCAGATAAGTCGTAGTTGGCAAAGGGCGAGGTAAATCCGCTTAAGCTTGCCATAGCACTCAGGGGATTGAAAATGGAAAATCAGCACACCGTAAAAAGTACCCGATTTTGGCTATGGATTTCGATTCTTATCTTTGCCGCTTCCAACTCTGTTGTTGCGAAAATTGGGGAGCTCGGTGCCCATCATCTCATTAATGGAAACAATCCCATCTCTTTTTGCAACCTCTTGTTCGCAGGAAATCTCTTGGCGGGTATCACCCTTTTGATAATCTATAGGAAAGATTGGCGCCTCAGCATCTTAAAACAGTACCCTTTCAAAGACTGGTTTTACATGTTTGTGCTCATCTTGATGTCTGGTGTTCTTGCCCCAGCTTTCTTTTTTATTGCTCTAATGATCACAGAGGTGACTAATGTCGTTTTAATCGCAACTTTAGATGCTCCCTTAGGACTCTTATTTGCTTTTTTAATGTTCCGGGAGAAGCCAACAGGGTTCTCAATAGTGGGCGCCCTTGTGGTAACGGTTGGTGTTATTGCAATTTTTGTGCTACATCAACCTCCGATGGAAGATCCAATGAGCATGAAAATGCTGAATCTTGGAAATCCAGCAATGAACCAATTCCTAGAAACCCTCCCCAAAGCTGGAGAAATTTTAACCGCTGTAGCAACACTCTTAGGCGTCATTGCCGTTCAGGTCAGTCGGAAACTGCTTGATCGCGTCCCTATTGGCGTCTTTTCAGTTTTCCGCATGCTTGCAGGTGTGATCCTCTTCTCCGTCATTGTCCTCTCTGTATTTGGAGCCAACCACTTTAACGACCTCCTTTCCCCATTCCTCTGGGTGTGGATGCTTGTATATGGGGCGGTCATTATTGTTTTTGGGCAGATCACCTGGTTTAAAGGGCTCCAAGGAGGGGCCAGCTCTGCCGACATCTCTATCGCTACCGCCATCACCCCCGTAGCAGGCACTTTCTTCGCCTTCGTTATCCTTCAAGAGATTCCAAACTTTGCTCAAATTATTGGAGGAATTATTATCATGGCCGGAATAGGAATCTCACTACTCGGTCAATATCGTGAACAAAAAGCCGTCGAAATGAAGTATGAAAAGCCATGCTCATTTAAGGGTGTATAAATCAGTATTTTACTGATCACATTTTATATTTAATTTAGAGCTACAGGTTTAAGTTAAATCTATCATTAAAATAACACCTTAAGCTAGATCATTAGCTTACGTCTTCAAAATCAGGGTTCAGAAGCATAGGGAATTTAATTGACGGATGTGCTGATTAAAGGTTATTCAAGTATTTGACTTTCAATTCTTTTTAAATCTGCATGAAAAGCCGCCTCCATCTCTTCAAAAAAATCGTCAGAGGCTTCTTTATCCTTATTTTTAATTTTTTCCATCATTTTTTCCCGCCAAGCTTCAACACTTGCTTGAGATCTATATACCCTTTCAAAATATGGCTTAAGGGCATTAATTTTAACTCCAGCAACCAGCATATCTCTTTCAGACCTGGCGTTATGAAACTCCAGGACAGCTTTTCTTATACCTTTATATGCTTTTTTACGCTCTTCTAGCTCTTTCATAAGGAGCTCTTGCCTTACCAATAATTTTGCCTTTTTAATATCATTATCATATGAAGCATTTAAAAGTAAATATTGGGATATACCCGTTAAGAAAGCCCCAGCGAAAGCGGAGAGTAAAATAACTTTCCACTCTACTTTAACTTTCGACATAGATTTAACCTTAAAATATAATGTTTTAATGAAAAATACTCAGAACAATGAAAAGCCCAACGTAAAACGTAAAGCCCTTCAACTGGCGTATATTTAAACCTAAAATCTAAATCCATTATAACATATAAAAAAGAACCATTTGAAACCAAGGTCTTTTAGTCACCCCAAATTTGCCAGATTAAACTGTAGTTAAAGGTTTCCTTATTAAAATTTACATGCATCCAAAATGCGTATTTAACTGTATTATTTGTCTAAGCAGGGATATATGGCGATCTTGTAAAAATTATTCTACTCAGGCCAGGCTTCATAATTAGATTAAGTACCGAACCGTCGACCCAATGCTTTGATCACATGCTTAAATCTGAAGCCAGCTGAGCCAGAGATACTTTAATCATTCTCTAGCGGAATACTTGCATATAGATTATTGAGTTAAGATAAGAATTAAAATAATTGTTAGAGAGAGAATCCACGTCCCCTAAATTCCTTCTCATCTACCACAAAGATGATTTATATGGAGATCAAAAATTGATCGATTGTAGGGCTTGTAGAGAGTGAACCTAGCTTCAATCATCGTAATAAAATCAAGACAATTTTTGAGCTATTACTCGATGGCTAATAAAATTACCCTTGTCAAACTTGCCAAAATCCATGATCAACAGCGCCATTGATATAAATAGCGAATATCCCTTTACCAGGTATCTCTAATGGTGGAACCGCAATCTTTGCCCCTTGAGCTTTAATAAAGCTTATGGCTTTTTCTATGTCCTCAACAAGCCAATATGGGCGAACTACGAGCTCTTATGATTCTCGTAAAGGTCGACGCACATCGACGATACTGCCATCTTTTAAGCTACATGTTCGAGCTCCACCGAGAAGTTCATCAGCATCATCAAATCAGACATTATGAGCAGCTTCGTATGCTGCACATACTTTATCTACATTTAGAGTAACAATTTCTAAATGGTGTATTTTCATAATTCTCAATTGATAGATTGAATTACAAATTCTTCAGATATGGTTACTGAATATGATGATATTACTCTTTGATTTTTTACAGGGTGATTCCGACATTTCTTTTAATTTATCCAAGCCATTTCAGTTGATTGCCCAAGCGACTTCAGTCGAGCCTTCTACTTTAATTCTACTGTGCGAAACAAAACTACAAGAATCTTCATGAGTTTCTGGGATTACCCCTCCTGTTATTAGAATAGGCATTAAGAGTATACCTATCGTAGCAGTGGGAGCATTATCCATAAGAAGCTTTCCCATATTTGATTACACATGAACACGATAAAGAAAGATTAAGTCAACTTTCATATTATCCTTATACCTGATGGCGGCAATTTACCCCCTCTCTATCCTTCTTTTAAGAGGGGGTAAAATATTTCTACAACTTGACTGCCTGCTGGGGCTTTACGGCGAGATCATTATAGAAACTCATGACCTGCTTACCATTTTTATCCTGCTCAATAACCATATAGGTCAAAGTATTCTCGAAATAGAAACTATTCTCAGACATTGGAATAATTTCGTATTTTGGACCACCACTTCGTTGAGAATAAAAAATTCCATCTTCCAAAGATAATGTCCTAACGGAATTTTCATCAATCTTATAGCTACCCAGAAGCCCTTTAACTTTACTTTCATCTAATTCGACTGATTTAAACTTCGGCACAGGTATATCAAGAACTTCAGCTGCTAATAACTTACTAATTAAACTTGGGTTACGGCTACTTAGATTACTTAAGACGGCAATGTACAAATCTTCAGATGGAATATAAAATGCATCAGTAGTAAAACCTGGTATACCACCACTGTGTGCTACCATGTCATATTCATTAAGTTTTCCGATGCCCAACCCATAGCCATAATTTGACATAGAATCATCATTCAACTTGAACGGTTCAATCATTTTCTGATAACTTTCTTTGGAAAGTACCTCGCCATCTCGTAAAGCTTTGAACCATATATCCAGATCTGTCACAGTAGATAAAAGTGCTCCAGCAGCATGAGGCCACATCATATCGATATACATAGCATTAACTACGCCATCAGGTGATGTATCATAACCATTAGCCCTATTTGGGATAACTTTGGAACCACCATAGTAGCTAGATTTCATGCCGACTTTCTTAAAAATATTTTCATCGATAAAATCAGCATATGATTGCCCACTAGCAACCTCAATAACTTTTCCCAAAAGAACATAGCCCGTATTCGAATAACGCATCTGCTCGCCTGGCTTAAATTTCATCGGGTGCTTGGCAAATCGAATTAGCATATCGTCAATGGTTGTCGGCAACTGTATTTCTTTAGCAAAAATCTCCTCATCTTCAGTGTAATTAGCAATACCAGAAGTGTGAGTTAAAAGATGCTCAATGGTTACATCACTCCCTTCAGTTGGAAAATCAGGTGCATATTTATGAATATTATCCGTTATTGAAAGCTTACCTTGTTCCTGCAACATCATTATTGCTGCTGCAGTAAACTGTTTAGTGATAGAACCCAAGCGAAATACACTATTAGCTGTTAAGGGTATATTGTGCTCTAGATTTGCGAGGCCATGAGCTCCCTGGAAAATCACCTTTCCTTTTTTACTGACAATAACGGCGACACCAGGCTCATCTATTTTAACGTTTTCCACCAAAATTTCTTTGTAACGCCTCTGCCTATCCTCTATCACATCAGCAAAAGACACATTTAAATTCAACATCAGTAGAAATATGCCAAGTATTAATCTTTTCATTTTACCCCTATCCTTTTGTAACGAACTTGCACAAAGAAGCTTCTCAAAAATAGAATATAACATTGATTTTATTTTTTATTAAAAAATTATTCCAATTTTCACTTTAAGTAACTGCTATCTTTACAGTTTACTTAATCAAAACTATCAATTTAAGAAGAGCAATTTTCCGAATCAATATATGATAGAGTGAGACGTTGAGTAGTCCGGGTTTACTCTGAAGTAAAATTGATACTATAGTCTTACTTGCCATCTTCTAGGTTAGATTTTTGTACCAGATATATTGAGCTGTTCTGCTGTAGTGAGGATTACCATTCATGGCCAGGCAAACTCCGTAGTCCAATTAAACTTGCAAGAGTTTCTTTGCTACTCTTTTCCATTTAAGTACATCTACCGTCTAAGGGACCACCACGCTCCTCCAGTAAGCCCCCTCATCGCAGAGCCCACTTACAGCTTTATCATCAGTGGGAAGTTAAGATTTTAATACTAACTCTCAGAACCAGCTACATCCAAAACATTAAAACATACGTCTCACCTACAATACTAGGTGCTAAAAGTAGCTGATTAGAGACAGATGCCCTCAACCAAAGTAGTCCTATAAATTATTATGTGACCACTCTCCTAATAAATTTAGAAAAACTCATCACGGTACTCCATCTACTCTTTATAACAATCATGCCTTATCAGTTAGAAACTGCAATTCTCAAACTTACACTGCGATTACCTGACAGTCCCGTGAATTCTTTTATTGCAAACAATATCATCACTTACGTTACTTCTTCTAGGCTTAAGCCCAAAGAGTCTACGAGTTACGTTGAATGGATATACAACTAACAAGCATATAGCTGTAGTTATCAAAAAAGAACCAACAGCTAGTACCATAGCTTTATACGTCAAAGACATTGACAAGCTAATTACAAAGTAACCAAGCACAACGATGACCGTTTGGTGAAAAATGTAAAATGGATATATCAGTTCATTACTAAATTTTAGCCATTTAGGGGTGCTTGCTAGGTGGCGCTGAGCATAACCTAACAGGGTCAATAACGCTGACCAGGCGACCAAACAACCTACAAACCACCAAATTGACCAACGAGCTTGCAACGACAAATACTCGCTTAAGTCCGGAGAATAGTAATAAGCATAAAAAATGAATGAGCTGACCAGCAACCACACAAAGTTTACCTTCCGATACTTCTCTAATGATGCCCAAACCTTCCGAGACTGTATGAAAAACATACCGACAAAGAAGAAATAAAGATAAAACAAAGTGGAAGACGGGTTGCCTATACCATGACCATTATCAGGAAAATATAATTTCAGACCCACTCTGATTACAATCAATACCAAAACTAATCCAAATAGACCACTTGATGTATCCGACAAATACTCTACAAATCCTTTAAATGAATTTGACCATTGTGACCTTAGAAAAAAATAAAACGGTACTGCAAGCAAAGAAAAGAAGACCAAGTACTCAATAAACCATAGATGGTTTGAATCAAACTTAAGAGCAAGCTGAGGAAGGGCCTGCAAAAATGAGTCATATTGGCCAATATCCTCAATATAATTCTGAGGCGGCACAACAATTAACACCCCTACAAGTAAAGGAATAAACAATCTGAAAAATTTATCTCGTAAAAACTGAGATGGATAGACTTTGCGGAGCAACAATACACTTCCTACACCAGCAATAAAAAATAGTGTTGGCAGCCTGAATTGCTCAAAATATACCATAACATCATCAAGCAGCTTGCTAGACTCCGCATTCATGATATGCCATTTATCCCCATTAAACGGCATTAATGCATGATGTAGGAATACTGCCAAAATCAATATAACTCTTAACCAATCTAGCTCGGAAACCCTGACGTTATTCATACAGCTCTTTCCATGATACTCTAAATTTTAATAGCATAGGCTTTATCTTCATTCCCTTTTGGTAGCACTAAGAATAATTTTAGTAGAATTAAGTTTTAACAAAAGCTGCCATTAGCCCACTATGCATTTCTCTTCTTTTCATGACGCTTCCTATCAAACTCTATCAATTGATAGTTATAGCTCTATGAAATATCACACCAAAAGCAGACATCCTAAAGTAAAAATCACCCACCTCATTGAAATATCCTATTCAAAAAAACATATTTTGTTCCCATCTAAATCTCTTACATATGCGGCAAATTTCAAGCCCCGCTGAGCTGGTTTACCCGCATAGGTGCCACCCAATTCAACCGCTTTATCATATAGTCTTACCACCTCTTTCTTTGATTCAGCATTAAATCCAATCATTGTTCCATTTCCATTCGTAGCTTCTTCCCCATCAAAGGGCTCTGCCACCGAAAATGTAAACTCTTTGTACCGCCAAAAAGTCATCCTTTCATTAGAGAATAGTTGTTCAAATCCCGTATCTTCAAAAAGTGAATTGTAAAACCTTATTGATGCCTCCAGATCATTACTACCGAGAACCACATAGTTCATCTTCATATCATGACTCCATAAATGTGGCCAACAATATTAAGCACTCAACATAAGAATACATAGATTCTTCACCACAGAGAGGCTGGTTACAAAATATCTACCCACCATCACTTAACCGTTCTTCTCATAATATACCCACAGACAGAAAAAGCCGACCGCTGTGCCAACAGGGAAATTGAGTAAGCAGAATATTGAATAAGGGATAGCTATTTTGTATGCCCCTCTATCCTCTTGGATCAACTTTATACCTGCTGCCAGACCAATAGAATTGATAGACATCAATAACACTAAAAGAACTATGAATGCCCACGATAACAACTCAGGAAATTCACTAAAAAAGAAAAAATAGAAAACAGCAAAACCAAAAATATATATTATAAGTGATAGAAAAGCATATATTGATAACGCCCAACCAGCCAACTTTCCTTTGCTGCACATTACAATCTTCCCTTGGTGCCCAGCACCTTATTCATAATCTTTCTTTAATACGAGTATCATTTCACCCTCACACTTGATGCAAGTTATATTTCAACTCACTATCGAGTCTAAAGAATACGGTGCCAATTAAAAATGAGTTCAAAGCCCAACCAAAAATAAACCCAAAAACTTCTATTTTTTAAGTAAGGTTCACAGTAATTCGGCTATCATGACTTAAGACTACTCAAAACAATCAACTCGACAATAACCCCTTGATCTGTTAGCTTCGGTTTCCACATCCTACAAAAGTATATCAAGCAGTAGATAATCACTGGCTTCTGCCAACACGTGTATCATTTTTCCCGGTAACCATATCAGGATTTAAGGAAAGAGATAAATCAATTGGCTGTTAATTTATAATCTTGGAGCTTCTTAATAAAGTGACGTCAATTTTGAATGCTTCTTATTAGAAAATAACGTACCATTTTACTCAGAGAAATCTCGAATAATCTATCCACTAGTGACACTCCGCTGTAACCGCTTAAGGCCTTCACTAGCAATACTCTCAAAGCATAAATCTAATTCGGAGAAGATATCCCAACGTTCCACATCTAAGATATGTGATATTCGGTCTATTATTTGGAGCTCAAGCTCCTCTACGCGCTTGCCTTTCCACAACTTGTCTGAGAGCGCTATCGCTAGCTCTTCTATCGTACATTCCATATCACTCCAACGGGCATGAGAAAGACAGCATCAAGCGATTGCTGGTGTAAAACCTTTTGATAGTAATATCCTTTCACCTTCAGGTTCATGCTGTGATCCTGGGCCATACATTTCATTGGTATGTATAATTTTCCCAATATCATGTATCACTACACCAACACGGACAAAGTCCGGATCGAAATTCACTTTCATTTCGATAAACTTTTTAATCAGGAGATCGGCCGCCTCACCAACTAATGTAACGTGATTAATGAGATGCTGGGGCGCATCCAGATTGTCCAATAGCTGAAATGCTTCTTCTCTAGTCCTCAGAACCTAGTCCTCTAGTTGTTACGAACGTGCCTTTACTCTGTGGGGATGCCTCCCCTTCATTTACCTGCTGCCTATGGTCCGTGCTGAAGCCACCTTCTAGGTGAGGAACACAGTCACAGGCCCCTCCAGCTAATATTATTACTATAACAATCGTTTTCGATAATGACATCACACTGATCCGGTAGCTCCAGGGGATTCCGGATACGCGAGACCATTGAGGCATGGTTGTAATGGGGAGGGCGAGATAGGTCACTACATGACCACATTGGCGGTATCTGGTTAAACGGGAGCTATCAACTACTCCAAACCATTAACCCAAGAAGTCCATGATTGTGTTTTTATGAAGTAACCCCGAATCCGACTCAGCAACGGCTTGTTTTTGTACACTGATCAAGGAAATGGGAGGAAACGTTTGAATCAAGCGCTATATACGGGGTGTTTGCTCAACTTGTTATACCCCATTGCGCATAGGCTCGCCATTGGCCCAGGGCTTCAATGCCCCGTAGTCAAAACTGTTAACCGGTGTTGCTACCTTCAGCTGCTTCCCTCTTTGCACAACAGCACCATTTAGAGACTCAAGCTCTAGGCGCCTTCCAGATGCTATGTCGAAGTACATCGAACCAAGAGTCTTATTGAGTACTCCAGGAGGCAACTCCCTCTCCATATGCCTAATTGTACGCTCAACCGTATCCTCCGAAAGCTCTATTCCAATTCGCCGTGCTAAGGAATAAACCTCACACATAATGTCAACAAATAACTCGCGAGAGGCATGGCAGGCTAGAAGCGTACCCACAGGCAATCGTGTGAGTGCTGTGATTCCATTCACCGCACAGATGAACAGGAACTTCTCCCAAATAGCCCGAGTGATATCATCACTGACCTTAGCGACAACCCCAGCTTGTAGAAATGTATCTTTAAGCACTTGGGTGCGCTTTGAGCCAGTTGCATTTGGATCACCAAAGACAAGTGGGCCGGGATATCTGTGCCGCACAACTCCAGGCTCTTCGATCGCCACATTAGTCCATGAGATACCGCCCAGAATAGCTTTTCGCCCAAAGGCTTCGTTCAGGGAATCCAAGGAGTCGACACCATTCTGCAGGGTAAGCACCTTTGTGTCTTCACCTACAGCACGGGCGATAAGCTTTATGGCTGCTTCGGTATCGTAGGTCTTAACGCAGAAGTGGATTAGATCCACTCCCCCACCGAAGTCGTAGTCTCCGCAGCATCAACCTGGATAGTAAAGGGCTCTTCTTCAAGTGGCAGCACCGTTAAACCACGCTCTTTAAGTGCCTTCAGCTGCCTCCCTCGAGCAATAAAGAGCACTTTGTGTCCTGCCCTCGCCAGGTGGCCTCCAAAGTAGCTTCCGAGGGCTCCGGCGCCCATAACAATAATATTCATCTCGTTCTTTTCCCCGCGCTTCAAATGGTCTTTTAACCATATCGACTTGCTAAGAATAGCAATCAAAAGGGCTTTGAAAGCAACGCCTAACTACTACTTTAGCTTTTGCATTAAGACCTGGAGAAAAAAATCTACTCGACTATTGCTGTTAGGAAAAACGAACCATGTTATGAGCCCAACCAGGTGTGTTTCTCGTAAAGAGATAGATAGCCATCCCCCAGCCTTTGAATACTGGTAGTAGTGTAGATTCTTTAAAGATAAGGGATACTTTATATAAAAAAGAATTTTCTGATAGCCGGATACTAATAAATTGCCGACTAGGTTGCTACCCCAGACAGCCAAGTCATTGCGTATGACGAACGGAGCTGGCCCAAAGCAGAGAAACACTTAGGGCCTATTCACCTAAAAGACCAAAAAAATTTCTGAAAATCAGATGAGTTTAAGCTGTGCGCTTTCTATGATCCCCCAAAATAAAATACTTTATAGGGATTGATAACATTTGATTTTTATCACTAGCAGCTTTTGGGTTTTATCGACTGAAGTTCTCTCCATACAGGGTGAGAGGAATTCTGTGGAGAAACAATAAAGTACCACCGAAGCTCACTCGTTTTTTTACAGTTAACTTGATCCCCTTTAAAGTAGAGGGCCTGTTCTTTTTTAGTTACAAATGGCTCAATCCACTTTATCTGGCCAGTATACTTGCCATCAACCCACTCCATTGTAATAGTAGGCTCATACTCTTTGCCTTCAGTGACAGCTTTGTACAACCCCCTATAGTAGGCGGCTATAAAATTCTGGATTTCGAACTTTCCAAAAACTTGTTTCTTCTCTGGCTTGTGAGTCCAAGAAAAAGCATAACTAAAAAAATCTTCTTTTTCTTGTTTATACATGCCAGGCAGAAACACAAGCTCTTCAATACCATTCAAGGTGATATCTGAGGCAAATTCGATCGGAAAAGGAATTACTTCAGTCTTTGAATCTTTTGGAAATTCTGAGTAAGTGCTAAGCTCTTCAGCAAAAAGCAAAGGTGAAAAGAGAAGCGTAACACAAACAACCAGTCGAGATAGAACATCATCAAACTTTATATATTTAACCATTGAATCTCACCTTCCTTTAATTCCATACGGTAGCAAAAACACGCAACCAGTTTTTACCAATTATTTTTTCTACCACTCGATCAGGAATTCCTTTTTGGCTTAACTTATAGGCAATAAGCTCCATCCGTCTCTCGGAGTTTAATTCCGGAATAAAGGGTGGACGATTTGGTGTTTCGCCGGGCGCCGAAATTCCAGCCGCAATACGACGCTCAACTTCCTTACGAATACTTTCTCTATACTCAGGACCATCATTGACCGGCACTACGCCTTGGTCACTACCTATGGCAACATGATCTTCACCGCATACTTTATAGGCATGCAGTATATGTTCTATTACCACATCGGCCTTTATTTCATGCTCGCCACCTTCCAAAAATGGCATTAAGTAGACTCCAACCAAGCCACCGGTGTCTGCAGCAGCTTTTAATTCTGTATCGTCATTATTTCTAGGGTGGTCGTAAATTGCGTTGCAGCCAGTATGAGAGATCACAACCGGTCTTTTTGATTGACGGATAGCACTGGAAACTGTCTTCTTTCCTGAATGCGAGAGGTCGATCAGAACTTTCTCAGCCTCCATTATTTCTATGGCTTTCTTGCCAAGGGAAGTTATCCCTGAATCCTCCTTAACGAGACCACCGCTGCCAAGGATAGAAGGACCATTATAGGATACCTGCATTATCTTAACGCCCATTTTGGCGAATTCTGAAATACCTGAAAGTGACTCATCAAACATTTCAGTTGATTGGAATCCCATTATGATACCGAGCTTACTCTCCTGCTTCGCTTTCAGGATATCTGATGCGGATTGAATTAAGCGCAAGTAGTTTGAGTTCTGCTCGATGATGGACTTGGCTTTTTCAACCTTCTTTAAAGTCTCGGAATAGTCATCACCTGGATAGGGAACTGTCATATTCAAGGCACTAATCCCCGAGCTCTTGAATATTCCCAGGGCTTCTTCAGAGACTGGCTCCCTGAGCGAGAATGCTACGCTGAGACCATCAATTACAATCGATGAACCGTATGAATTCCACGTTGATTTTCCTGCATTACCCCCAGAAAAAGCATTTAATATACCCGAGTTAATAGCCAAATATGAACCAACGCCACCTGATACTAGAGATTTAATTAGTGCTCTTCTATTTATATCGCTCATAAGATCCCCATTCCAGAATTAATCAGTGCTTCGTGAAGCAATACATTCCACTTCAGCTTTGGCATCAAGTGCCAGGCCGCTCGCTGCAAAAGCACTCCTCGCTGGTTTTTTCCCACTGAAGTACTGGATGTAGACGTTGTTCGCCGCTGGCCAATCATCAATATCAGCGAGCATCAAAGTACACTTAACTACATCGTCAAAGCCCAGGTTTTTGCTCTCAAGAACCTGGCCAATATTCTTCATTGTTTGATGCATCTGAGCTTCCAGACTTTCACCTGCCAAGGTTAAAGTTGAAGGATGATTACCGATTTGCCCGGATAACCAAATGGTTCCATTCATTTCACGTGAAGAAGAGAAAGGCAACTGTGGATCGTCACCAATAAAAATAAAACGACCGTTCTTTACTACATGAGCTATCGCCTGGCTATTTTCAATATTTGTTTCGGGACTTTCTGAAAGCACAACCATGTTTGCTTTCTTTCCCTCTTCAATACTACCGACAGAACCTTCTATCCCTATCACTTTCGCAGCATTTAAAGTTGCAGCTTGAATTGCCTCGAGAGGTGTCATGCCGATTTCATCTACGAGCAGCTTTAGCTCATGATGAATCATCGGTGTAGTGTCATTTTCAAGGTCACTAAATGCATCCGTGCCAGCAGCAATGGTAATGCCGCTTTGATAGGCAAATTGTGTCATTTGTGTACTGAGCTGATCAAGCTGCCTGTATTTTTCGTTTAAGTCATTTCTTCTTTCAAATACTGTAAGCGTCGCATCTAATATTGTCCCTTTCTCTTTCATCGCGTCAAAAAGATCTAAATAGCTATCTTTTTGTAGCATTTTTTCCCAAGTTGAATCATCGAATTCAGCAGTTTTCCTGCGCCACGCCTTGAAGTTATCAACTAACTGAGCGGACATATCAGAGGCATGTGAAATAGTCTCAACACCAGCATTGACAATATCCAAAGGTTTGGAGGGGCCAATATAAGCATGCGACCAGACTTTTAAACCATGTCTTTTGGCTGCATTTGCAAGCAATGGCACTGTCTCGGCCTCAACATCTGCATATATCTTGATGCCTGTTGCACCAGCGCCTATGGCCTGGAGCATTACTGAGTCCATATCTGAATTATGATCTACCGCTCTCATCCATGTTGTGTGGCCTGGTGTACGCCCTTTAGCTGAGGCAATGGTTCTCGGATCCGAGAAGAAGGATTCCCCACCAATAATGACTGAAAAGTAGATATCTGGCGAAGCGATGGCGTCGACCTCTGCTTGACGTCTTAAGTAGGCCAAGGCTCGCGCATCACCGCCCATATCTCTCACAGAAGTGACGCCACCACGAAGCAGGTATCGAAGTCGCTCAGTAGTGATTGACAATTTATCCCAGCTATCCGGATCTGTTGCATGGTGGACATGCGCATCTATCAGGCCGGGGATTACAAACTTCCCTTTTAAATCGACAACACTGGCCCCCCTCACTTTGGAGAGCTTATTCGTTGAAGAGATTCTCTTGATCTTATCGCCTTCGATAAGAATCGACTGTCTTTCATCAATTTTGAGCGATTTAACGTCCACTATATTGGCGTTAATGAGCAAGACTTGCTCCAGCTTACTATCCTCTGCGAATACAACGCCGTTGGTAGCAATGCATAGAGCCACTAGAATAAAAATTTGTTTTATTTTCATGTACTTATCTAAAAGAAGACTGTGGGGATTTTTAACCTAATAGCAAAATTTTGCGTCATTTGGGATGCACTTTAAATGTCATTTAAGTTTATAGTGTATAAACTATTGGTTTATTATACTTATCGGTAAACTCCAGTTTACGCCCACCGTAAGAAGAGAAGAAGACTAGCCATCAGGGGAGTCAATGAACAAGTTACACGCCCTTGAGGCATACTGTTTGGTATGCGAAAAGCAAAACTTTGCAGCTGCTGCTCGCGAACTCGGCATTTCCGCAGCAATGGTTGGTAAGTACATTAAGCAGTTAGAAGAGGAACTTGGCTGCCTGTTGGTGATGCGCAATACACGCAAAGTATCAATAACCGAAGCGGGCGATGATTACTATAAGCAAATTTCACCAATACTAAAAAAACTCCACTCCGTCGACCAGGCGATGTCAGAATATAATCAAGAGCCCAGAGGCAGGCTATCGATATCGACCAGCATAGAGCTAGGCAGTCAATATTTTTCAGGATTGATTGCCAATTACCGCAGGCTATACCCTCAGGTATTTCTGGATTTTCACCTCAGCAATGACCCACTCGATTTACTCGACAATAAAATCGATCTCGTTTTTAGAATCGCACCAGAATTACCCGACTCTAGCTATATCGTCCAATCTATCGCGAAAACTAAGCTAGCACTCTGGGCAAGTGATTCTTACATTGAGAAGAATGGGCTCCCTGAAAACATGGAATCATTAAAGAAGCATCAATTACTTTTCTTTAACCACAGCATACGAGGGGATCACTGGCTATTTCAAGACAAAGAAGAGATAAAAAAAATCAAACTCCCCTGGGCTTGGCAATCTAACAATGGGAGGCTATTGAATGAAGCAGCTGCTGAAGGACAAGGAGTAATCCAAGCGCCTTTTTACTCTGTCAAATCTTATGTCGACTCTGGCCAACTCACTGAGATTTTACCTAAATTCACAATAAAGCCACTGACTATTTTTGCGCTCTACCCTCATCGCTGCGAGCTTTCCTTGAAGGTTAAAACCTTTATCGATGTGGCTAAGAGCTATTTTGAGCAACATCATTCCGAGCAGTTCTGATTTAATGGATGTATTTAAACGCACTTTCTCAAACCTAGGCCCTGGAATTATTTGGGCCGCAAGCAGTATTGGCGTGTCTCATATCGTGCAGTCTACTCGCGCAGGAGCAGATTACGCCTTCGCTTTGATTGGTTTTATTTTCCTAGCTCATTTAGTCAAATACCCTTTTTTCAAAATCGGTCCAGAGTATGCAGCTGTCACCGGCGAGAGTTTATTGGAAGGCTATAAAAAACACAGTCGAGTTGGTTTTTATAGTTATATGGCTCTCACATTTCTAACAATGTTCTTTGTTCAAGCTGCAGTTACGATTGTCACCGCTGCTTTAGCGCTCAATTTATTTGGCGATATCCTAAATGTTTCAGAGTGGTCTGCCATCATTCTGGTCATTACCTGTGCAATATTGATTGCTGGCCAATTTAAATGGCTGAATGAAAGCTTAAAGTGGATGGTCCTCATACTGGCTATTGCCAGCTTGATCACACTCATTGCTGCAATAAGTCAATATGGGCTTCTTCCCTCTAAATCCTATTTAACAGCCGATATAGCACCAGCTGTGAGCATCGCATTTGTTGTCGCCTTAGTCGGCTGGATGCCAACTTCGATTGAAGTTTCTGTTTGGCACTCTATTTGGTCGGAGCGAAGGATAAAGGAAAAACCAGATAGAGGGTATGCCAGGAAATCTCTCGTATTTGACTTTAAGGTTGGCTATTTCACCAGTTTGTTATTAGCGATTGTATTTGTATGGTTAGGTGCACTAGTAATGTTTGGGAAAGATATTGAATTATCCCAATCTGCAGGCATATTTGCTGGTCAGCTAATCAATATTTATACCGAATCTCTTGGTGACTGGAGCCATTTAACAATCAGCATTATCTGTTTTGTCGCGCTTTTCTCAACCACCTTTGCAGTCTCCGATGGCTTTCCTCAAGTTTGGCGAAGTGCCTTGAGATCATCGAATAGCATCAAGATTCCAGAAAATAGAGTCTACGTATCCACCCTTGTTATACTAAGCCTTATAAGCTGGTTTATTATCTCCCTATTTGCTGATCAGTTAAAAAACCTTATCGACTTTGTAACTACTTTATCTTTCGTTTGTGCTCCAATCTTTGCTTTACTCAACATTCTTGTTATGAACGGGAAATGGGTACCAAGAGAGTATCACTTAAAAGGGTGGTACTTAGTTTATACTTATGCCTGCCTGTGCCTAATGATAGGTTTTAGTTTTTACTTTATTTATTGGCGCTTCTTGAGTAACTAACGATTTCTTTGCAACATCAACAGACTTGAAAAGTCTATAAAAGTAAAGCTCAGGGATGAGCGCAACATCTAAGGTCATCTAAGCCTTAGAGATCAACCCCTCTTCATCTTAAGCTTTCCTAGTACTTTGTTGACACAAGTTGCAGTCCGGGGAAATCAGCTTTCGCCATGAATACTGCCCCTCATTTTCAGGGGTACTTCTGAACTCTCCTGCACAGGTTATATAAGTAGTTTTAGCTACAGACTAAATTTTTTACCCTGAGTTAAGCCACCTAAGCAGTTGGCATTAGATCTATCAAGGTGGTTACTTGGAATGCTATTCCTACCTCTGTAAAACTGAACTTCTCACATAATGAGTGGCTCACCATAAGCTAGCTCCTTTCAGCATGAACAACCCCGAAAGGAAGGCCCATTGATCACCTCTTAATCACTGGGTACTCATAGGTAGGCTTGTACTCAACTGATGAAGCTCCAAATCATCACTTCTTCCACGCCAAAACTCTCCTAAGCGACTTCCTCTAAACGCTCCTGAAGTGCCAAACTGTCATAGGAAAAATTCAAATGTACATCCCAAAATCAGGCCAAATATTTGGTTGCAAATGAAACCCTCGCCCTATTCTTTGCGGCACAGTAGGATAAGTCATCCGCCTGCAGGTGCAGAGCGGCACTAAGGAACAGAGTAATCAGAAGACGCTATGACTACACAGCAGTTCGACGACCTGAATGTCGTCTCCCAGGAAGTCCTGATCAGCCCGGAGATGCTGAAAGCAGAGCTACCCATTAGCGATGCAGCCGAAGCGACCGTCGCCAAAGGGCGCAGCGCCGTGCGTGATATCCTCGATCGTAAAGACCACCGCTTGATGGTGGTTATCGGACCTTGCTCCGTTCACGATGTGGACGCTGCAATGGATTATGCCAAGCGCCTGAAAGCGGTGGCAGATAAGGTTTCCGATACCCTGCTGATAGTAATGCGAGTCTATTTCGAAAAGCCCCGCACCACAGTTGGTTGGAAGGGCCTGATTAACGATCCCCACTTGAATGATTCCTTCAAGATTGAGGAAGGCCTTCATATCGGCCGCAAGCTACTTTTAGATGTCGCCGAACTGGGGCTGCCCACCGCGACAGAAGCACTGGATCCAATCTCTCCCCAATACCTGCAAGATCTGATTTCCTGGTCAGCCATTGGCGCACGTACTACCGAATCCCAAACCCACCGGGAAATGGCCAGCGGCCTCTCCTCTGCTGTGGGCTTTAAGAATGGTACCGATGGCGGATTAGAAGTAGCGATTAATGCCTTGCAATCTGTCGCTAATCCCCACAGATTCCTCGGTATCAACAAGCGCGGTCAGGTTGCCATTATTCATACCTCCGGCAACCCTTATGGCCATGTTGTGCTTCGCGGCGGTAATGAAAAACCGAATTACGATTCGGTCAGTGTTGCCATGTGTGAACAGGAACTGCGTAGCGCCGGTATTACCCCCAATATCATGGTCGACTGCAGCCACGCCAACTCCAATAAAAATCACGAATTACAGCCCCTGGTGGTAGATAACGTGACTCACCAGATTCTTGATGGTAATCAATCAATTATTGGCATTATGGTGGAGAGTAATCTGAAAGCCGGTAATCAGAAGATTCCCGCCAATCTGAATGACCTGGAATACGGCGTCTCTGTTACCGACAAGTGTATCGATTGGGAAACTACCGAGTCCCTATTACTGGGTATGGCCGAACAATTGCGAGAGCCACTGAAGAGTAGAACTTTCTAAGTATGTGACTTTATAGGGGGCTGTGCCCCCCCTTTATAGGGGGCTGTGCCCCCCCTTTCTCTAACTGGCAGCTATTTATTTCTAATACTGGCTGCCAGCCCCTCCCAAGCGCCCTCATGGCGAGCTTAGATATCTCCTAACCACCAAAAGCCTCAGAAAGGCTGACAATGGGACGCCGTAGGAGTACCCTCCCCACAGTAAACAGGGCATAGGAAGCGGTTTTCCCCCAGTTTTCCAGATAGGCAGGGAACCAAACCTGTATAAATATTGATCAAGAATAAATTTTTTAGAATAGAAGCAGCTAAATGGAACTGCAGTCTAATAAAATACTTACCTATATACTGGGTGGTTTTGTTCTGATATGGCTCTTTGTGAGCCTTAGCTTTGCCCTAGATACTGGCTCTGTATTCTCCTGGATTGCCACCACCCTACTTTGCCTTCTCGCCGTAATCACTTTTTCGTTCAAGAAAGATCACTATATTGATTTTGAAACTAGGCAATACGTGTCTCAAAATCGAATTCTCTGGCACAACTGGACAGAAGAAAAGCCTCTCACGATTTTCAAAGGTATTAAAATAGTTTCCTACTCTTACCACTCTAAAGAGAGCAGAAGTGGCCATACCAGCTATCAGGTAGTGCTTATTTTCAAATACGCGACTTTTAATGAGGGCATTACTGCAAGGTCCTACCAGCAATTAAAAGAAGCTCAACGCTATGCTTATGAGTTAGAACAACGGACAGGCCTAGCACTGCTTGACTAAGATCATTAGACAGATACCATAATTCCTAAAGGCTCTGCGAAAAACATCACATTTAAACACCCTGATTTTCCCCCAGCAATTGGGGAGCCCTCAGCAGAAACTCTAAACTACCGACATTTATATACTCTTTTCAGCATCTGGCACTTTCAAAGCCAACCCACAACCATTAAGAGGTACCCACTATGGAGTCCGTAGAATGGGATATGTCCTCGACAACCATTGTTCGTAAGCTTAATGATGACGCTGAGCAAGATACATTTCCCCCACCTCACCTGGACAAAGTGAAACAGGGGGAGCTTTTAAGATTTCATGCCCATATCAATGTGGAACAAATGCCCCAAGGACATCACCTAAAGAAGGCAACTATTTTCTCGAATGTACCTAATGGAGGAACTTGGGAGCTGATATGTGATGAAGGAACTGCGGTTGGAGGCCGGGGTAGCGCTCCATCACCCATCATGTACTTTTCTGCAGGGTTGGCACTCTGCATGATGTCTCATATAGAGATGCTGGCACAACTCTCTAATATTCAACTTAAGCAGGTAAGGCTTGAGCAAAAGACCGAATTTTCAACCACTCTTAACTTTGGTGGAATTCAATCCGAAAAGGTATTTGGTCAGGGTGACCGGGTGGAGATTCACTTGATTATAGAAAGTGATGAGACCGAGGAAAAACTCGTGGAGTTTGCCCACTGCTGCCGGCAAGCCTGTATGTCGCTACAAACGGTAGCCAAAGCCACACCAGTCACAACCTCTCTTTATCTCAACGACAAACCTATACCTTTTACATAAACCCAGCTGGCTTGGTGATACTCAGGGTGAAGCGCTAACAGACAGATTATGAAACCAAAAGCTTCCGAATTTAGACCTTTACCCCCTTTATACAACCACCTATAGATTAATTTGCTAAACTTTTGTAGAAAAGTGAAAATGTCTTTAATAAGTCGCATTAAAATTATCTTTCTCACAGCAGATAGGAGCCCTAAAACGCACATTGGGGCTTACATTTGACTAAAGTAAAATTCTGCTAGGTTGCGCGAGGGAGGTCGCAGAATGCATTTTTTATTTTTGGTACTATTGTTATTCTCCATTGCCAATTTCAGCACTGCTCAAGAGCGACTCGCACAACTTCCAGCTGACGCCCAGCCACTACAAATTCTCGGAAAAACTGACTACCAAAGTGGCAGTAACTTCTATGCATTTAGTGAAAAAGGACGTCACTACTATCCGGTAGATCCTCCTACCGCTATACGCCAATATGAACGCCCAAGAAACCTATCTTTTCGTTCTACTCGTCCGGAACCAGGGCCGCGGCTGACTCGAGGACAAATTGCAGGCTGTATGAATATGGCAACAGACAAGGCTAATGCCAATCCTGCTAAGGGCGGAAAAGTCTATATACGCGAATACAATATGTGTTTAGAAAACACCCGTAGGCTATTACCAAACCCGTAGTAAATGAGGAGCTTAATTCAGAAGACTTTTTAAACCCCTCCATCTTTTACGTGCGACTAATAGCTGGGCTGGGTGACTTTTCATCTGCGCTCAACAATACGCTTTGATACACTATGATAAAAGATTAAGAACTATCAAAACCAGCCAAATTCAAAGCAACAATCCCACCAAGTCAACCGATGAAGCAATAAAACCTAGTAAAAACCCTATCCAGCCACTAGCCAACCCTGCTCTGCATGGCAAACATCACTCCCTGGAAGACATCCGCACCTCCAGCAAAGTAGGCCCCACAAGTGTCCTTATATAGGTTAAACACAACAGGTATCATTAATACTCACAGAATTCCCCCCTCCACAGCCACGAAACTGAAAATAAAAAAATACATTCATCTCATGGCAAAGCCCTTTTCAGTGCTAGACGACCAAAAGACAATCAACTTCATACCCCCCAACTGATAAACACTTTTACCTGCTCTGTTGTTACCTTTGCCATGTAGTAGAATTTAAATTCCCTAAAAACATCATCAATTAGAGCAATTTTTGCACCCCAAGAATATATCAGAAAACTTTACTATTGGTTTATTTTCCTTTATTTCGTTGTAGTCTTTAAAACTAGTGGTGAAGCAACCGAAACTTCCAATAGAGCGCATTGGGACACAACACACATTTGAGTAGACTTGTTGCCAAGTTGGGAGAAGGAGAAAACGTTATGCGCTATTTATTTTCAATGATCTTACTGTTCTCTCTTGCGGGGTACGGTGTAGCCCAAGAGCGTCTCGCTCAGCTACCTGCCGGCTCTTCACCAGTACAAATACTCGGCAAGACTTACTATCAAAGCGGAAATACCTTTTATGCCTTTAATGAACAAGGCCGTTATTTTTACCCAGTAAATCCGCCCACTGCTATCCGTCAATATGAGCAGCCCAGAAATATGTATTGGCGCGGCTCTCAGCCCCGTTACTACTGGCGCGGTTCTCAGCCTCGTTATTACTGGCGCGGTTCTCGCCCTAACTACTATTGGCGTGCGCCTACGCCTCGCTACTACGGTCTGACTCAAGACCAAGTAAGAGGCTGCATGAATTTCGCGGCAGACAAGGCGAACCGTAACCATGCGAATGGTGGTAAGATCTACATCCGCGAATACAATCAGTGCATCAGTAACTACCGCTAACAGTATGAGTAACTGATGACCTATCAATAGAGTTTGTGAAGCAAACTAAAGGGGCCGCAAGGCCCCTTTCTTGTTGATTGAACCTTTCTGAAACCTTTGTCGAACAATATCAAAACGATACACAATCGGAAGACTGGTCGAATAGCCGTGTAAAAGGACAATTTCTAGCAGCCTCAATAGGGCATTTTTCCTTCTCTACACTATGCTTGCCCTGCCTAACAACACAAATGTCGCCATCCACAATCTTGGAGAGCACTATGTCCGCCAACCATAAAGCAACTTCTAAAAAGTTACTTGAGCTCTGGGGGGACAATACCCCACATGAAGCCTCAGATTATTTATCTGCCAATTACAAAAATCACCAAATGCCAGATGCCTCTGGAGGTACCTCAACAGAAACACTGGAAGAGTGGCAAGACTTAGTGAAGGAGTTTCACAATAGCTTCTCCGACGTAAAAATGGAGATTTTACTGCAAGTTGCAGAGGGTGATTATGTATGTACCCGTTGGCGCGTAACGGCCACTCACACAGGTAAATTCATGCAGTATGAGGCCACCAATAAAACCAGCAGCTGGACAGGCACCCATACCGATCGCTACGAAGGTGGAAAGATGGTAGAAAGCTGGGTGGATTGGGATAAATACTCTTTCCTTGAGGAGCTGGGGCTGATCAAGTAAACCCTAGGAACTAAAACCCCGGATCTGGCAAATGTGAATTCGGGGATTTAGTTAGATACTGATCTCATCGAATTACTATCAACAATAAACTGCCATGACAAAAGTTCTTGTTACTGGATTTGAACCCTTTGGCCATACACCAATCAACCCGGCCGAATCCGTGATGCGTGTACTGGATGGCACCCGTATTGGCAGCGCTGAAGTCTGTGGCCTACTTGTGCCAAACAATTTTTTCGAATGTATCGAGGTCGTCACGAGAGCTATTAACGAACTTCGCCCACAAGTAGTGATGATGCTCGGTGAATATGCCGGCCGTGCAGTTATCACTGTAGAGAGAATTGCACAAAACTATAATGACTCAACACGCTACCGCCTTAAAGATAACCGCGGGGTGGAGATGCAGGATGAGCCCACCATACCCAATGGCCCGGTGGCCTATCGCAGTAATCTACCGCTTCGCGCCATGGTAAAAGCCATGCGCAATGCCGGCGCTCCCGCAGATATTTCCGACACTGCCGCCACCTTCTGCTGTAACCACCTGATGTACGGGGTACTTCACTATATTATTACCAATCAGCTGGATATTCGCGCAGGCTGGATACACCTTCCTCAATTACCTCAAGTAGCCGCGCTGGCAGAAAACATCGGCACCCCCAGTATGTCGAGAGAGACAGCGGCTCTCGGAGTACATGCCGGAATTGAAGCTGCACTGGGGCACACTGAGGATATTGATGAACCTATTCTCTCCAAGCCCCAAATTTAGCCCAGTTTCAGCGTTGAATATTTGCACCCCCTGATGCCCAGAGAGATGTCTTTCTAATGAATAGCAAGCCTGCTCCGATAGGCTCACAATGAATAATTCTTCATTTGACTCATGGGTGGCATATCCTTTCCCCCTAGCTTTTAATAGTCCGTCGCTAACCGATAGCAGTATCACCCTGGGCACTGATTAATACGAACGCAATTCTGCAGGGTTTATCTCCCCGGTTGACCCAGTTATGAATGGTAGCTCGCTGAATTAAAGCATCACCTTCCGATAAGTGGATTACCGTATCCTCCCCCAGCTCCATGTCGATCTCTCCGGAGAGTACAATTGCATAATCCACGCTATCTGTACGGTGCATACGAGGAGTTACCCCAGGACCAAACTCCACCACCTTGAAGATTGAGCCACCAGGTATCACGGTGCCAACCTCACGTGCGCCCTTATCACTATTCTCCGAGTCAATCTCTATGGGCAGCTCAACTGTCGTCCAGAATTGTTGCTGTTCCATATTGGAGCGCCAGCTAGATATATGTTCACCGCTGTCATCTAGAACCACAATAGGTCTACCAGAATTATCATGCCCTGTTACTACACGCCTTAAATTTAGCCCCATACCCTTCTCCTCTCAGATTTCAGATCAACTTAATCAACAATAGATGCCCCCTAAAATTTGATAGGTTAAAGTAGGCAAGCAAATAATGAACATCACTGTCATATATTGTTACTGTCCAACCCAATAAGTAATAGCTCCCCTATAACAAAGCTATAACTTCTAATATCAAGCATTCAATTACCATACATAATGAGATTCTAGAGAAACTAAAGACACTCCAAAATTCTGATAGCAGATACATCTTCATTTATTGAGATATTTTACTTACAAGCTAAAAAGATCCCCTCACTTTCCCTAAAATCATGATTAATTGGACGGCATGAGTAAGCAAACGGAACTTCCTTATCAACATCGATGGTGGGTACTAAGCGGCCTTGGGCTTGGCCTAATGATCATCAATATTGATGTCACCGTGATCAACCTTGCGATCCCTACTATAGGAGAAAATTTTTCCGCAAAAATCTATCAGCTGCAGTGGGTTAACAATATTTATCTTATTGCCATGGGCGGGCTAATCATTACTACGGGTAAGTTTGGAGATCGATTTGGTCATAAAAACACCCTCATGCTGGGCATAACCATTTTTCTTCTAGGATCAGTAATTGCCAGTGCAGCCCCCAACCTTGAGACCATAATCGCCGGCAGGTTTATACAAGGGTCTGGCATGGCAGCCTCTTTCGGCATGATTTTTGTGCTAGCGGAAAGTCATTTTCAAAAGTCTGAACGAGGCCTAGCCGTTGGCCTACTGGTAATCTTTACCGCTGCAGCTCAGTCTATAGGCCCGATTCTAGGCGGCTTTATTGTCACCCATCTGGGGTGGAGATGGGCCTTTTTAATCAACATTCCTGTATGTTTGCTATGTCTCATCATCTTGCAAATTTTCGCAAAAAGAGACGTTCAAAACAAAAAAATTTATATTCATTACAAATCAGGATTTCTTATTCTAGCCGCCTACCTCCTAATATTACTTTCACTTAACCTTGAACCTCACAAAGGAATAGCCAGCTTTCAGTTTATTCTACCTCTTATATCCTCTTTAGTAATCTTAATTTTTGTTTTCCTTTGGCAGAGAACCCTACCCCAACCATTGATAAACCTGAACCTACTCCAAAGCAAACTTTTCCAAGGATTACTTATAACTCGCGCATGCTTTCAAATGATATTTGGCTCTTTCCTATTTATTTTACCTTTATACCTAGAGAATATACTTGGCTATGAAGCTGCCAAGGTCGGCCTCATCATTCTCACAATGACAATATTCTTATGCTTTTCCTCAATTGCAACTGGAATATTCAATAATAAATTCAACCCCATCCCCTCCATCGTCTTTGCCCAATTTACCTGTCTAACAGCTGCTCTATCACTAATATTGATGCCAGATAAACTGTCCTGGCATTACCTCATATTCGGCATGGTTTTTATGGGTATTACTGCCGGAATAATGTACTCCTCAACCAATCTTGCAGCAGTTCAAAGTGCCCCAAAAAATGAAAAGGGAGCAGCTTATGGGCTGTTCATCTCTAACACCTACCTCTGGTATGCTGCAGGAATATCATTCACAGGAATAATAGTAAGCACTGTCAGTGTCCGAACTTTCACAATGCTCTCAAAAGAAACTCTCTCCAATGAGCACCAAGTTAGTATGCTGGATGTTCTCCCCTTTATAACTGGAGCTCAACCTCTTAAAAAAATAACAAGAATTTTCCCAGATTCTTCGGTACATTCTCAGGTTTTGGAATGGGGGCAAGCATCATTTCACTCTGGATTTCATGCGTTAATGATCGCTTTTCTCTGCTTATCTCTCACTGGGTTACTAGCTAGTTTACTTTTCAGAAATACCACTCAGTTTCTTAGCAAAGATGGGGCCTATTAAGTAGTTATCAGGTACAAATAGTACTCAGTGCCGAATAGTTACTACTTTGTACAAGTACAATAGCCCCATACACTCACCCCCCTTAATCCTCTATAATTCTCTATAATTCTCTGCTATGCCAGAGTTACCAATTTATTCCGCCCTACCAGAGTTATTCAAAGCACTGGATACACATAACAATGTGGTACTGCAAGCTCCTCCTGGCGCAGGCAAGACTACCGTTGTTCCCTTGGCCCTGCTCGAAACCGATTGGTTAGGGCAACGCAATATCATTATGTTGGAGCCTCGTCGCCTGGCTGCGCGCACGGCTGCGGCACGTATGGCTGCCCAGCTCGGAGAGAAGCTAGGCGAGACTGTGGGTTACCAGGTACGCGGGGAACGGCGGCGAAGTGCGAAAACCCGTATCCTGGTTGTTACCGAAGGTATTCTTACCCGGCTGCTGCAGTCTGATCCGGAACTGTCAGAAACCTCGCTGGTTATTTTTGATGAGTTTCACGAGCGCAGCCTGCAAGCCGACTTATCCCTGGCACTGTGCCTGCAATCCCAGGAATATCTGCGAGAAGACCTAAAACTATTGGTAATGTCTGCAACCCTGGAAACCGAGGCGGTAGCCAGGGTGCTCGGCGGTGCGCCAGTGGTCAGTAGTGAGGGGCGCAGCTTCCCCGTACATATCGATTACCTTGGCCAGCGGGAGGAGCCCGATGATCACCGCTCTATGCCCGCGCTCATGAGTCGCAAGATTCTCGAAGCACTTCGCAAAGAGTCAGGCAGTGTGCTCGCATTTCTTCCGGGAGTTTCCGAGATTCGCAAGGTGGAGGAGTTACTGCGCGAACAACTCGCCTCTGCGGCTGATCTCAAACCAGATAGTATTATTCTCACCCCACTTTATGGAGACTTAACCCGCGAACAGCAGGATCAGGCCATCTCACCGGCCGCTCCCGATCAACGCAAAGTGGTACTGGCAACCAATGTGGCAGAGACCAGCCTAACCATTGAAGGGATTCGCATCGTTGTGGATTCCGGCTTAATGCGAGAGTCTCGCTTCGATCCTAACAGCGGTATGAATCGGCTGGAGACCTGCCGAATCTCACAAGCCTCTGCCACCCAGCGCAGCGGCCGCGCCGGGCGCCTCAGCGAAGGGTTCTGCCTGCGACTGTGGAGCGAGGGCCGCCAACGCAGCCTCAGCAGTAAAAACACCCCCGAAATAATACGCAGCGATTTGGCCCCCCTGGCGCTGGAATTAGCCCAGTGGGGAGTCAGTGATCCCACCGACCTGAGCTGGCTGGACCTTCCCCCCACAGGTCCTCTAGCCCAAGCCCAGGCACTTTTAAAGCAACTGGGCGCACTAGACCAAGACTTGCGCATCACTCCACATGGCAGCGCCATGCTCACCCTGGGTTGCCATCCACGCCTCGCCCATATGATGCTTCGCAGCCTCGACTGGTATCTATCAAAACAGGCTTGCCTACTCGCGGCCCTACTGTCAGAGAGGGATATCTTCCGGGGAGAAGCACGCTGGGATAGAGACATCAGCAAGCGTATCGAAGCACTACAGGCCCATTCTAAGGGGCAAAATATCGACCGCGGTGCGGTGCAACGTATTCGCCAGCAGGCCAACACTTGGCAGGGGCAATTAAAGGATTTCAAGCCGCAAGAACCTCGTAACAGCGATAGCATTGACCAGGCCGATAGAGTCGGGGTGCTATTGGGGCTCGCCTATCCGGATAGAATTGCCAAAAGCCGCCAAGATAGTGCACGCCGCTACCTGCTTTGCAGCGGCCGAGGCGCACATTTCTCGCACGAAGACGCCCTGGCTCTCAGCGACTTCCTTGTGGTTGCCGAACTGGATGGACTGGGGCGCGATGCGAGAATACAGCTGGCCGCTCCAATTTCAAAAAACGCCTTACAGCGCTGTTTTGCCGACCAAATCGAGCAAAATACCACTATTCGCTGGGATGATACCGCCGGGCGTGCCGAAGCCCTGGAGCAGGTCACACTGGGCAAACTGGTGCTGCAGCAGCAAGTCGTCAGAGATGTTCCAGCAGAGTTATTGAGCCGGGCACTACTCGATGCCATTCGCCAAAAAGGGCTTTCTCTACTGCCTTGGAGTAAAGAAGCCCTACAATTTCGTGCGCGGGTGGCGTTTTTGCGAAAGGAGGAAAGTGGCAAGTCACCACTGGAAGGCACTCCGCTGCCCGACTGGAGTGATGATACGCTGTTGCAGGACCTTGAGCGCTGGCTATTACCGCATCTACATGGCTTCCATAAATTTGAGCAGCTCAAGCAGCTGGACCTGCTCAATATTCTGCGCGCACAACTCGACTGGGCCCATATTCAGCAAGTTGATGAGCTGGCTCCCAGCCACTACACCGTACCCAGCGGCTCACGCATTGCTATCGATTACGAAGCATCCCCACCAATCCTAGCTGTGCGCTTACAGGAACTCTTCGGCCTGGCACAAACCCCCGCAGTTTTGCGTGGGGGATACCCGCTAATGATTCACCTGCTCTCCCCTGCTCGTCGCCCGGTACAGATCACTCGCGATCTGGCTAATTTTTGGGCAAACACCTACGAAGAGGTCAAAAAGGAGTTGCGTATCAAATATCAGAAGCACTACTGGCCAGATGACCCCCGTACAGCGGTCGCCACCAACAAGACTAAAAAGAGAATGGATAACCCCAGGGGCTCCTAAGAGCCCCAAATCAAGTTTTTCAGCCCTGTTAAGTTCGCATTCAGCAATCCCCCACTAGATTGCAGCAATTTAAGTTGGCGTTTGCCAATGGGGAACAATATCTGTACTTTTCTGCCAATAGATTACTAACAGACAAAACATCTAAGCTTAACTATTACATCTAGTTGGAGAACGACCTTGCATAGGAAGCTAGCGCTATTTTTCAGCCCACTACTCTTTCTTGGCTGTAGTGATGATTTACCCGACATCATTATTCCCGTAAATATCGATTACGATGAAGAAATGCGCCTGTTTGTGGAGGATATCAGCAAGTATGCAAAGGGCCTTGAGCGAGACTTTATTATCGTTCCGCAAAACGGTATTGAGCTGATCACCACCAATACCAGAACCAATGGCCCGGTAGATGACGCCTATGTGAACTCTACCGATGGTATCGCCCAGGAGGCGGTCTTCTTTGGGCAGAACGGTAATGTAGACCAACCCACCAGCGAAACTGAAAGCAAGCGCCTGCAGGACTATCTCAACCTGGCCAAAGAGAAAGGCCGTGAAATCCTGGTGACCGATTACGCCTATAGCGAAGACAAGGTTAAAGAGTCTTACGAGGAGAACGAAAACGCCGGCTACGTCTCCTTCGCCGCCGACAATACGCTTCTGAACAATATTCCTTCCTACCCGGAAAAACCTTTCAATGTGAACAACGACGACATTGATAAGCTGGAAGATGTCAAAAATTTCCTTAATATCACCAATACTACAGGCTTCTCCACACCCCAGGAATTCGTGGACAAGTTATCCGAAACCGACTACGACCTGCTGATCATCGACTTATTCTTTAAGGATAACCAGCCCTATACCGAAGAGCAGATCAAGCAATTAAAAAAGAAGAACAATGGCGGAGATCGCCTGCTGATGGCCTATGTCAATATTGGCATGGCCCAGAGTAACCGCTACTACTGGCAAAACTCTTGGTCCACCAATCCGCCGGCCTGGCTACTGGACGAAGTCCCCAATGAATCGGGCAACTATTACGTGGAGTACTGGAAAGCCGGCTGGCAGGACATTATCTATGGCAACAACAGCTCCTATATCTTCAGGATCGTAGATGCGGGCTTCGATGGTGCTTATATGGATGGCATCGACGTTTTTGAGTATTTCGATTCCCTCGAAACCGAGGAATAAGCGTAAACCTCACTTTCATGGAGCCTAAAACTCCACCCATCACCAACTGGATGGGTGGAAATTGGGAATCAGGCCGGCTGGGAGTCCTTGTACTGAGTCACATACTGGGACAGTCGGCCGGACATCTCTTCCGCCAGCTTCTGCAGGGCGTTGAGGGGACGTATCATCACCTCAAACTCCACGATCTTGCCATTCTCATCAAAGCGAATGATATCCAGCCCCTTAAGGCTCTTGTCACCGATGCTGGCCTTAAACTCCAAAGCCAAGTCGTGACCTGACTCGGTGGTGAAGCTACGATCGTATTCAAAGCTTTCAAATACCTGCATCACTGTATTGAGGATCAGGCAGACCGCCGCAGAGCTGTGGTAAGGCTTAAAGAACGCCGGTGAGCGGAAAACCGCATCCTCCGCAACGATAGTGGGCAGGCGACTGAGGTCCCGCTCCGCAACCATCTCGTGCCACAGGGCGATTGACTCCGCTATTGGGTTATTGGTATTGCTCATCGAGCATCTCCTGTTCAAGCATATGTTTTTGTAAAAACTCCCGGCCATCGGTACGGCCGAGTTCGTAAGTCTTTTGTGCCAACTCAGGGTTGGTGTAGTCCCAAACGCTGAGATAAGGCGGTCGCGAGGGCTGCACATAGGTCCAAAGTTGCTCTCCGTGGCGCCTGGTAAAGCGGTTTGGATAGCGGGGGTAGCAGCGGCTGAGCAGTATCAGCACCCGCCCCGCCTCACTATCCAGCCCAGCCACGGGGATATTGTCCACGACCCCACCATCGAGCACGGGATCTCCTGCACGACGCAAACGCGGTGTAAAAGGCGGCGTACAGGATGAGCAAAGAATGAGCTCCACCAACTCTTCCACACTCTGGCAATCCTGTGCGCGGTAAAAGTTCTGCTTGAAACCCAGGCCCAGAGCTATTTTTGGATGAAGACTGCGCAATAAGTGCTTATCGGTGTAATAGGCCAAAGCCCCCACCCCAAACGCCAACCCAGCAGGCAAAAGGCGCGGTGGGTGTACAACACCAATCTGCAGATCTGCGGCCGCACTCAGGGGCTCAAGGCCATCGCGAAATAACTCCAGCATGGCATTGCGGTAAATTCCGTACTGGGGAAACACCCGCTCTTTCTTTAGCACGTTGCCCCAATAAGCGTTCTTGCGGTTGGCGGCAAAAGCCGACCAGAAGTGCTCCCTACCCTCCTCAATACGCCCCATCAGGATCAGGCTTGCCATTAGCCCCCCAGCAGAAACTGCGGTTACCCGCCTGGGAGAAAGCCCAATTTCTGCGGCAATAGACTCCCAAAAGCCAATCTGCCAGGTACAGCGACCGCCGCCACCTGCAAATACAACCTGATCAAACATGCATCCTTTCCTGTTCAATGGGCAAACTGCCCTTGTAAAGCCTAAAGCCGCTCTCCACTTAGGGCACCGCCGCACAAAGCTTATATGCAACTAATTGCATAAGCTAATGGATTCAGCAGGCTAGTGCAACCAGAGGCCTCAGCACTGCCATCCCAGGCATTTCCACCAAGAAAGCAGCCCCCTTTACTCCCACGCGGAGCCACCCAACTTTTAAAATTAATCAGCAAAATTAACTTAAAGCGCGATTAGGTCATCACTAAGGGGTGAGCCCTCTCTAAGCCTTCTCAATACGGCCTTACCATCAGCTCGACCTATCTCCAAAGTCTTGTTAACCGCTTCCGGGTTAGTGAAATCCCACACTTTAATCGGCAACGTTTTAGAGGGCTGCACATAGGTCCATAGCTGTTCACCTTGACGCTGGGTGAAACAGTCAGGGAAATCACGGAAGCGACTGGTTAGCAGAATTAACACCCTGCCCTCTTTGCTATCCAAACCGCCAACCGGCACATTGTCCACGATTCCGCCATCCAGAATTTCCCTGCCATTCAGATGGAGCCTTGGAGTAAATGGGGGGGTGCAAGAGGAACTCAGAATTAGATGTTCCAGTTCATCCATATTCTTACAATCTTGAGCGCGGTAAAAATTCTGGCGGAAGCCAAGTTTAGTGGCTGCCGTGGAGTGCAGATTGCGGGTAAATCCCTTGTCGGCATAATAAATAACTGCACCAAAAGTTAGCGCCAAAGGGCCGTACATCCAGGCGGGCGGGTGGCTAACCGCCAGACGCAGCTCAGCCACACTCTGCAGGGCCTGAGGCCCGTTTTCAAACAGCTGTCGAATCCCATCGCGGCAGATAGCGTATTGAGGAAAAACCGCCTCCTGCCTAAATAAATTACCCCAATAGATATTTTTGCGATTGGTACTAAAAACTGAGCGAACATAGTCCACCGCCTCCGGGCCCCTGTCGATCAGCAGTAAGCCCGCCACAAGACCACCCGCCGACACAGCACTCACCACTCTGGGGGATAGATTGATTTCACCAGATACAGATTCCCAAAAACCAATCTGCCAGATACAACGGCCGCCACCGCCGGCAAAAACTACCTGATCAAACATTGAAAAGCTCCCTGTTACCACTGTACCGCTCTTCCTGAGCCGGCACTTACCGAACTTCCCCCGTTGAATAAATCTAATCTGTAGCAATCATCTCTTGGCAACTGTTTATGCCGGTTAAAATACCGGGTTACTTTTTCTGCGAGCCCGTATAAAAACCCCGCTCAGCCAACATGTTCTGCATAAATATACGTCCATCGCGGCGCCCTATTTCATAAGCATTGATCAAGCCTTCAGGATTAGTGAAGTCCCAAACACTAATGGGGGGCGACTGTGATGGCTGCACATAAGTCCACAATTGCCTGCCTTGAGACTGGGTAAACCAATCGGGAAAGCCCCGATAGCGACGGGTCAGTAAAATAAGCACTCGCCCTTCACCAGGGTCAATGCCCTCAACCGGTACATTGTCCACTACCCCACCATCCAAAACTTTTTTCCCCGCCAAACTCAACCTTGGCGTAAATGGTGGTGTGCACGATGAACTCAGGATCAGCTGCGTAAATTCTCCGATATCAGTACATTCCTGAGCGCAGAAAAAATCCTGTTTGTAACCCAACCGCCGCGCCACTTTTGGATGCATTTTGCGGTGCAAATATTTGTTGGAATAATAAATTGCCCCTCCAACAGCCAATGCCACTGATGCTGGCAGCCAATTGGGTGGCCGGGAAACAGCAACCCTGAGTTCCGCGGCGGATTTCAAGTCTTTAAAGCGGTCGCTAAATAGCTCTTGGATACCTTCCCTATAGATTTCATAATGGGGAAACACTGGCGCCTTGCCCAAAAGGTTTCTCCAATACACATTGCGAGGATTCGCATTGAATACCGATGAGAAGTAATCCACCGAAGCAGTTGCTCTACCAATCAATATCAAACCTGCAATCATGGCCCCCGCAGAAACCCCTGTGAGCACTCTCGGTTTGAGCTTTATCTGGTCGGCAATCACTTCCCAAAACCCAATTTGCCAGGTACAGCGGCCACCCCCACCGGCAAATACCACCTGATCAAACACCCTTTAATTGCTCCACCTAGCAATAACCCAATTCTTCACTTGGCGCTCCCCTCTGGAGAATATGCCGCCAGGAATGCCTCCCCATCGGCATAACCCGCATCAAAGGCCTGCCACACACTCTGTGGATTGGAAAAATCCCAGACGCTCACCGGCAAGGGCCGGCTCGGCTGCACATAGGTCCAGAGTTGCTCACCCTTTTGGCAACTGAAATGATTTGGGTACTGGGGGTAATTGCGGGTTAACAGAATCAGTACCTGGCCTGGCCCCGGCTTAAGCCCACCTACCGGCACGCTATCTACGATACCGCCATCCAGAACCTCTCTACCCCCGTCCTGTTGTCTGGGCGTAAAAGGTGGCGTGCAAGAGGAGGAGAGGATCAGTTTTTGCAGATCTCCCACATTGTTACAGTCTCTTACCGAGTAAAAGGACTGTCGATAACCAAGGCGCTTGGCGGTGTTTGGGTGCAGAGAACGAGTGAGAAAGGTATCGGAGTAATCAATACCAACTCCGATAATTAGTGCTAAAGAGCCATTTAACCAGCCCGGCGAATGGCTGACTGCTATTCGCATTTCTGCAGCCTCTCGCAGGCGTTCAAAACCACCCTCAAACAGTCGGTTCATACCATTACGGTAGATGTGGTGATGGGGAAATAGCGGGTCTTTACGAAAGAGATTGCCCCAGTGAACATTACTGGGATTTTCCTCGAAGGCCTCGGCAAAATACTCTACTGCATCCAAGGACTTGCCCATCAATATCAGGCTGGAAACCAGGGCGCCGGCTGAGACGGCACTCACCACCTTGGGTCTAAGTTGAATCCTGTCTGCAACAGACTGCCAAAACCCAATCTGCCAGGTACAGCGCACTCCTCCACCGGCGAATACCACCTGATCGAACATAGAACTCTATCCCGGCCTGCCCGCTATAGCCACTGAAGTCAGAGCGCCCACAAGGCGCCATACACCCCTTTTGAGCGTGGATACCACCCCAGCTACAAATCCAAGAGGTCTTTAAAATATATACGGGGCAGGCAAAGTCCGGGGCGGCCCAGGCGCCTTCAGAAGTTAATAAGGGGTGCAGCGACAGGTAAGAAGGGAGGCAAAATCATAAGAAAGGAACTAACCAGTTCAGATAAGCAAGAAAAAAGGCGAAGTATTACTTCGCCTTTTAAAGCTCTCCGGGAAGAGCATACGGACCCAACTATTAATAATAAGCCTGAGACTTATCAGTGTGATCGGTAATATCTTTAACACCGGCCAGTTCGGGGATTTTCTCTTTTAGAGTTTTCTCAACCCCTTCTTTCAAGGTCATATCCACCATGCCACAACCCTGGCAGCCGCCGCCAAACTTCAACACGGCAAATTTATCCTCTGTGACCTCCACCAGGCTCACCTGGCCCCCGTGAGCCGCCAGCCCGGGGTTTACCTCATTGAAGAGTACATAGTTAATACGGTCTTCTATTGGGCTGTCATCGGTGATCTTCGGCATTCGCGAGTTGGGCGCGCGAATGGTGAGCTGGCCACCCATTTTATCGGAGGAGTAGTCAACCCTAGCATCGTCCAGGTAAGGCACACTGCGGCCTTCAAAGTAGGCCTTGAGGCCGTTCATCTCCATCACCACATCTTCTGCCTCCTCCTCGCCGGGGCGACAGTAGGCAATGCAAGTTTCGGCACTGGGAGTACCTGGATTGGAGACAAACATACGAATCGCGATTCCCTCGCAGTCCTGCTTGGCCAGCAGTTCTTTCAGGTACTCCTGCGCGGATTCAGTGATGGTGACATTCAGTTCTGACATAAGCCTTCTCAAATAACCGAGCTTCTTTGTCGGGTATTTTACTCTCAGAAACGCCCAAGTGAAACCGGTGTGTTTTTCGGGAGGGTGGCGGCCCCGGACACCCCCCAAAAAAATGGCTCAAACGGGGATCATTCCCATCAGGGTTTGTGCCACATCCTCCGAAGAAGCGGGGTTCTGACCAGTGACCAGCTTGCCATCCACGACCACATAGGGTGCCCAATCATCTTCGCTGGAGTAGTTACCTCCGCGATCTTTAAGCATATCCTCCACCAGAAAGGGCACAACATCCACCAATCCCACCGCCTCCTCCTCAGAGTTACTGAAGCCGGTGACACTCTTGCCGGAAACCAGGGGATGGCCGCCTTTGCGCCGGGTATGGCGAAAAATGGCCGGTGCATGACACACAGCACCCACCGGCTTATCAGCCCCATAGAACGCCTCAATCAGGGAAATGGAATCCTTATCCTCTGCCAGATCCCAAAGGGGGCCGTGACCACCGGGATAAAAAACAGCATCGAAATCCGCCTCCTGCACATTGGCAAGCTTGCCCGTATTGGCAAGCGCTTGCTGGGCTGCCGGATCCTGGCGGAAACGCAGGGTGGCATCGGTCTGGAAATCTGGTTCATCACTTTTGGGGTCTAGCGGTGGTTGCCCTCCCTTGGGGGAAACCAGTGTGACTTGCGCCCCGGCATCTTTGAAGACGTAGTAAGGCGCAGCAAATTCCTCCAGCCAAAAACCAGTCTTCTTACCGGTATTGCCCAGCTTATCGTGTGAAGTCAAAACCATTAAAATTTTCATCGGCGACCTCCCTGGTGCCTGTTATTGATTCAGTTCTGCAATTAATCGTCGGTACCCAAGCGCACCACGACTTTGCCAAAATTCTCCCCCTGTAATAACCCCATCAGGGCGCGGGGCGCTTTTTCCAACCCCTCAACCAGATCCTCACGGTATTTGATGCGACCCTCGCCAACCCAGTGACTCAAACCAATAATAAAATCGCCGAAACGCTCATATTGATCAAAAATAATAAATCCTTGGATTTTAAGGCGCTTGGTAAGGATTTCACGCATCAACAAGCTCAGGCGATCCGGACCCTCAGGCAATGACGTAGCGTTGTAGTGAGCAACCAGCCCACACACGGGAACCCGGGCAAAGTCATTGAGAAGTGGTAAAACCGCATCAAATACATCTCCGCCCACATTTTCGAAATACACATCCACACCGTCTGGACAGGCCTCCTCCAACTGCTCGGGGAACTCCTCTGCTCGGTGGTTGAGACAGATATCAAAGCCCAACTCCTCTACCGCGTAGCGGCATTTTTCTGCTCCACCGGCAATACCAACTACCCGGCACCCCTGAATTTTACCAATCTGCCCTACAGTGGAGCCCACAGGGCCAGTAGCTGCAGCGACAACCAGAGTATCTCCTGCTTTTGGCTGGCCAATTTCCAGCAGCCCGTAATAGGCGGTAATACCCGGCATACCCAAAACACCGAGTGCATAGGAGGGATGGCTGGGATTTTTACCAAGATTCACCAACCCTTCACCATCTGAGATTGCATAATCCTGCCATCCGCAATAACCCAGCACCCAGTCTCCCTCTTCGAAATCATCTAGGTGTGACACAAGCACCCTGCTTACTGTGCCACCCACCATAACGCCCCCCAGGGGTACCGGCTCTGCGTACGATTTGGCATCACTCATGCGGCCGCGCATATAGGGGTCCAGGGAAAGAAAAACCGTTCGTAACAACACCTCACCCCGAGCGGGTTCGGGCACCCCTAACTCCTCAATACTAAAATTGTCTTCGCTCGGTGCCCCTTCGGGCCGGGAAGCCAATACAACCCGGCGGTTCTTATCCATTGATTGCACGATGTATCTCCTTCACTGAGCCAGACTTTCACTTGGTACAACCTTTTGTACCATTGGCGAGCCAGGCCCTCTCCTGAGTTTTTATGTCTGCTGAAGGCCAAACTATAGATAGAAATTGCACGCCATTAGTAAAAATTTACCGGTTATTGTGTCGTGGTATTTTTTATCCATCAATTTAGCCCCTGTTGACAGGTATCCGTGTGCTAAGATTGATGCCTTTCCCGCCATAGACAATTAAGGATTGGTCAATGTCTGCGCTGTCCCGCAATCAACGCCTGGAGCAACTCAAAGCCGCGCTCGCTCAGCGCATCCTGATTCTCGACGGCGCTATGGGAACCATGATCCAGCGGGAAAAGTTGCAGGAAGAAGATTACCGCGGCGCTCGCTTTGCCGATTTCCATCGGGACCTGAAAGGCAATAACGATCTATTAAGCATTACTCGTCCCTACCTGATCGAACAGATCCACCGGCAATACCTGGAAGCTGGCGCCGACATTATCGAGACCAATACTTTTAATGCGACTGAGCTGTCCCAGTCGGATTACGACATGGAACATCTTGTAGTAGAGCTGAATCGAACCTCAGCAGAAGTAGCCCGCCGCGCGGCGGATGCCCTCTCCACCCCAGAGCGCCCCCGCTGGGTGGCCGGGGTGATTGGCCCTACCTCACGTACCGCCAGTATTTCCCCGGATGTCAACGACCCGGGTGCGCGCAATGTGACTTTCAATGAGCTGGTACACAATTATGTGGAAGCCGGCCGCGCCCTAATAGAGGGCGGCAGTGACCTGATCCTGATTGAAACCATCTTCGACACGCTCAATGCCAAGGCGGCCATTTACGCCATGCAGAAGCTGTTTGAGGAGCTGGGCTTCGAGTTGCCGATTATGATCTCCGGCACCATTACTGACGCCTCCGGCCGCACCCTCTCCGGCCAGACTACCGAGGCGTTTTACTATTCCATCGCCCACGCAAAACCCATCTCCGTTGGCCTTAACTGTGCCCTTGGGGCCACCGAACTGCGCCCCTATGTAGAGGCTTTATCTGGCGCCTGCGCCACTTATGTTTCCGCGCACCCCAATGCCGGCCTGCCCAATGAGTTTGGCGAATACGACGAAACCCCGGAACAAACCGCGGCGATTGTGGCGGAGTTTGCCCGCAGTGGTTTTATCAATATTCTCGGCGGTTGCTGCGGCACCACGCCAGAACACATCCGCGCCATTGCAGAGGCGGTATCCGATATCCCTCCGCGCCAGTTGCCCGAAATCAAACCGGCTTTACGCCTTTCCGGTTTGGAACCTTTTGTCGCCGATGAAAGCGCCCTCTTCGTCAATGTGGGCGAGCGCTGTAATGTGACAGGCTCCGCCCGCTTCAAGCGACTGATTCTGGAAGAGGATTACGATACCGCCCTGCAGGTCGCCGCCGCACAGGTGGAAGATGGCGCGCAGGTGATTGATTTCAATATGGATGAGGCGATGCTCGATGCACACGCCGCCATGCGCCGTTTTCTCAACCTGGCAGCCACCGAGCCCGACATCGCTAAGGTGCCCTTTATGGTGGACTCCTCCAAATGGGAGGTGATCGAGGCCGGGCTGCAGTGCATTCAGGGTAAACCCATCGTGAACTCAATCAGCCTCAAGGAAGGCAAAGAGGAGTTTATTGAGAAGGCGCAACTGTGCCTGCGCTATGGTGCCGCCGTAGTGGTGATGGCCTTTGATGAGCAGGGTCAGGCGGATACCTTTGAGCGCAAAATCGAAATCTGTAAGCGCAGTTATGAAGTATTGGTAGGGGAAGTCGGTTTCGACCCCACCGATATTATTTTCGATCCCAATATTTTCGCCGTTGCCACTGGCATCGAGGAGCACAACAACTACGCGGTGGACTTTATTGAGGCCTGCCGTTGGATTCGTGAGAATCTACCGGGTGCTCAGATCAGTGGGGGCGTCTCCAACGTTTCTTTCTCCTTCCGCGGCAACAACCCAGTGCGCGAGGCGATCCACTCTGTATTCCTATTCCACGCCATCAAAGCCGGCCTGAATATGGGCATCGTCAACGCCGGTCAGCTGGCGGTCTATGACGAGCTGCCTGAAGAACTGCGGGAAAAGGTGGAAGACGTCATCCTCAATCGCAATGACGAAGCCACCGAAGCCCTGCTGGATATCGCCCCCAAATATATGGGTGAAGGCGGCGGCACAACGCGCAAGGAAGACCTCAGCTGGCGTGAGCTGCCAGTCAATGAACGTCTGGCCCATTCCCTGGTAAAAGGCATCAACAACTATATCGAGGCAGACACCGAAGAGGCCCGCGCCAATAGCAGTCGCCCCCTGGATGTGATCGAAGGTCCGCTGATGGACGGTATGAATATCGTTGGCGACCTGTTTGGCGAGGGCAAGATGTTCCTGCCCCAGGTGGTGAAATCGGCACGGGTGATGAAGCAGGCCGTCGCCTATTTACAACCGTTTATCGAAGCGGAAAAAACCGAGGACAGCCGGCCCAACGGCCGTATCCTTATGGCCACGGTAAAAGGCGATGTGCACGATATCGGCAAGAATATCGTCGGTGTGGTGCTGGCCTGTAACAATTACGAGGTAATCGACCTCGGCGTGATGGTGGCCGCAGAAACTATTCTGCAAACCGCCCGGGAAAAGAATTGTGACATTATCGGCCTATCCGGTTTAATCACCCCCTCCCTTGATGAGATGGTGCATGTCGCCGCAGAAATGGAACGCCAGAAATTCGATATCCCCTTGCTGATTGGCGGTGCCACCACTTCCAAGGCCCACACCGCAGTAAAGATTGATCCCCAATTCAATCGCAATCAGGTGGTGTATGTGGCCGATGCCTCGCGCGCTGTGGGGGTCGCCAGCAGCTTGATTTCCGATGAACTGCGTCCCGCCTTTGTTGAAAAGGTTCGCGCGGAATATGAAAAGGTGCGCACCCGCACCGCAAATAGAAAGCGCAACGACACCCGGCTGACCTATGCGGAAGCCCGAGATAACGCCCCTGAATTCGACTGGCAAAATTACCAACCCGTAAAACCCCAAAAATTGGGAATTACCGTTATCGAAGATTTTCCCCTGGAGAACCTCCTCGATACGCTTGATTGGACACCCTTCTTTTTATCCTGGGATCTGGCGGGCAAGTATCCGGCTATCCTCAAGGATGAAGTGGTCGGCGAGGCTGCTAGCGATCTCTACCACAATGCCCAGCGCCTGCTGAAAGAGATGATTGCCAAAAAGCAGCTGCGCGCCCGCGCTGTGTTCGGTTTGTGGCCCGCCAATAGCATCGGCGACGATATCATCGTGTACAAAGATGAAGCGCGCAGTGATGAACTGGCGCGTTTACATCATATTCGCCAACAGGTACAAAAGATGGGCGGCGATGGTCTGTGCCGTTCACTGGCAGATTTTGTCGCTCCTCTGGATTCCGGCTATATCGATTATGTCGGCGGCTTCGCAGTTACCACTGGCATTGGCGCCGACGAACTGGCACAGAACTACGAAGCCAAGCACGATGACTATAACGCAATTATGGTGAAGGCCCTGGCGGACCGACTGGCAGAATCTTTTGCTGAAACCCTGCACCGCCAAGTACGCAAGGAATACTGGGGCTATGCGGCAGACGAAGAGTTGAGCAATGAGCAGCTAATCAAAGAAGCCTATCAGGGTATCCGCCCGGCGCCCGGCTATCCCGCCTGCCCAGACCACTCAGAAAAGGCTACTTTGTTCAGTTTATTGAACGCCGAAGAAAATGCCGGGGTCAGCCTGACCGAGCATTTCGCCATGATGCCAGCGGCCGCAGTCAGCGGCTGGTACTTCGCCCACCCACAGGCCAAATACTTTAATGTCGGTAAAATCGGTCGGGATCAGCTGCAAAGCCTGGCCAAGCGCAAAGGAATTAGTGAACAGGAACTGGAGCGCTGGCTGCGCCCAAATCTCGAAGAGTGAGGATCCCCCCATGCAGGAAAATAATAAGAAACGAGCAAGGAAGCCCGGACTAGGCCAGATTGTACTAAGCACTTTGGCAGGGGCCATTGGAGTTCAGAGCAACAAGAACCGAGAGAAGGACTTTCAAAGCGGCAGCATGATGCACTTTGTTGTCGCCGGAATTGTCTTCACCATTTTGTTTGTCTTAACCCTGATACTGATCGTAAAGACCGTACTGGGCAATATGGGCTAAAGCTCTTTTCCAGCTAGAAATCTCTCAGCAAAAGCGGGCTCCTCGCCCGCTTGATCACTCAAATTTCTGCATAAATAGATTTCAGCCCTAGCAGATAGCCCAATGGAAGGTATTGCTGTGGGTTATAAAGAGGAATTTACGAAGAAGTACCCGGTACGGCTCGGCTCCGGGTCGGGACATCAAATGGGTCAGCGGGTAGCAACCCAGAAAATACAGGTGGCAACAAAGATAGCGACCAGAGCTACAGCGGCGATAGCATCTGCGAAATTGTCTTCTTCCGGGGTAACAGCTACTTCTTCCTTCATCGAATTTCTCCGATTACAAATTATTGTTATTCAAAGTAGGTGAGCCGCAGGCAGCGGCATATCAAGTAGAGCAAATTGAGTCTGCAGTTGCAAGGTGGGCCGGGGTTGGATTGTAGATCCGTCCATTTATAGGGACAAGGTCTGTCTTACCCAGCATTTAATGACCGATATTAATGCAATTGCAATTTGGGTGATTACAGGCTCCCACGCTGAGGGCGCTAACTATATTCGCCAACGCACCGACAATTTCCATACTAAACCGAAAATCATCTAAATCGGAAATGCTACGCATACCCTATTTATAAATAAAAATTTTGGGAACCCATATCAGGCCTCCAATATATATCAATATATCACGCAGATTAACTTGACCCACCCAGGGAGTATAACTAAAGCCTGAGCTAAAATACTTATAGCTACCAGCACTGGTTTTTAGATGACGTTTCCGATTAGCCCCCTGGTGGCAAGTTAGATGCCGGCATGAGCAAAACAACCTCCTCATATATAATCTTGGCATCAGACTCAAGCAAAATCGAACATAGATAAAAGAATTCTCTCAAAATCAGCAACCACCCACATAGCGGGTGGTATGGTGAAAGCCCCCAAAGGGGGCTAGTTACAATCCCGCCAGCTGCATCTGCTCTTAACGACGCTCTTCAGCATCTTAATTCTTGATTTACTCTCGAATTATCTGCCCATCAAGCCCACTGTACTAACGCAATATCCCCGGACCCAAAAGTGTCTTCCTGTAAAGTTTCTCTGTACATGCTTGTACTTCCGAAATATCTGGAACGCAGATTTTCCTTTCAAAACCCAACCGTATTAGAATACACTCAATTTCGGAGGAATAATTAACAATATATGAATGTGATCCCTCATTGCGCACCCCTCGACCAACTCAATACCCTTGCATAAGTCTCGAAATATCGCTCCCACCTCCGTCTCAACGTTCCAAATAATACTTTCTTTCTGTACTTAAGCACAAATACCACGTGGTACCTGCAATCATACTTCACGTGAGCTTTGAATTGTCAATCTCGCACATGACCTCCTTTATAGAACTTGCCGTTTCATGGAGGCCATATTTTTCATTCTGCGCTCCGAAACGGCAGAGCCCTGTCAAGCCTCACCGCCAGAGGCAATGCCTTACCTATGCATTAATTAATATAAAAGAGCTCTGAGATAATTACTCTGCCGTAAAAAAATTAATTTTTATCACGACGTTATTTCAACTCTATTAAAATTTAACAGGACGCCATCCTGTATATTCCAATAGGTTTTCGCCAAATAAAGAAACTACAACTCTATGCATTCAGATTCATTTTTACCGCGAGAAAAATAGCAAACCTTCAAAACTTTACCATCATCTGCACGATTAATTAAAAAACCCACCTCCTCACCTCTCTCGTAATATTGCTCAAGAACGGCTACCCCTTTCTCATTAATGATTTCATACTTTCCATGAGGAACATTGATTCCATCTACATTTATAAAGCAAATTTTATATATATTTTCACCTGCAGGATAATTATCGCATTTAACTTCACCGACATCCCCTGCACTAGCCGCAAATGAGCCAAAAGAAATAAAAAATACAATGCCGCATATCATTTTCATGGCTCTACAACCCTATTCTGACCTCTCATCTATTACACGCATAACATCCATCTTTCTTAAGTCATGATAGGACTTCAAGATTTCATAAAGATCACCATGGATCGGTTGAACCTGGAATGAAGTCATAATTTTAGAGGTAGTCGTTAAAGACTGTCCAGGCATCCTTTCAATACCTTTCACTTGACCAAAACACCCTAGGGAATCACTTCCAACCTCTATGTTTGGTACGCCACAAGCATTCACGTTTCGCAAATTCGGTAAAGTAAGGCTTTCGGCTTGATCAACAGAAAAAGTCCCAATATCAGTTATTGTTGTTTTTGAACCCTTAAATGTGACAGTACATCTATATTCACACAGTTTGACCGTCTCCCCTTTATACTCAATACGTTTACCGCCCCCAGTGGCATAGCAACTGGCTACTAAATTTCCATCAGATGGGCTTGCACAACTGCCATCCTCTCCTTTTCCTTCGCTTCTATGAGACTCCTCATTAAAAGCCCGAGCAAAAGCAGCTGTTATAGCTCCATTGGCAAACTTCCCTCCGGATACAACTGAAGTGGTTCCTCCCAAGAGAGCTGCGACAACAACCCTAGCAGTACTAAAGCCAGTATTTCCGGCATCAATCAAGTCGACAGCCCCTGAGAATGCTTGAGCCACACCTGCTGCAGCAAAGCCATGCTTAAACTTTCCTCCCTGAGCTTCAGACAAAAGGCCGCCTGCCACTGAGTGAGCAAAGACTTTTGCAGCATAACCATAGCCGTTCAGACCAGTGCCCATTACTCCTTTCCCAACAACGCCCTGAGTTGCCCATTTCGCTCCTTGAAAAGCATTACCAATCCCCATAAATGCCACTGCACTGAAAGCACCAAAAAAGGCACCTTTAACTGTACCGCTTTGTACTGCTCCAGCGGCAGCACCGCCGGCAGCGGCCCACCCAGCCGCAGCCGCAGTCTGACCAGCCTGTAACGCTGCAAGAGACTGTCCTCCAGTGTAAATAGCAATCACTACCGCGACCACCGGCTTTACTACAGAGTCTCTCCACTTATTCCAGGAACTATACCCAGAAGGATCCGTATAAGTCAGCGGATTATTGTGCACATAGGCATAACGATTGTAGCCTTGGACCGAAGTAATACCATCAATGATCGGATCCGCTGTTAAGAAGCGTGACAGGTTGGGATCGTACACCCGGCCATTCATATGAATAAGGCCCACCTCATCCATCATTTCATGACCTGTGTAACCACGATTACTACTTAAATGATTAAAAGCACCAACGTTTAAAGTCTTAACCGTATTCGAGGGGCCAGAACCAATACGCTCCCAGCTCAACGGGTTGCGGCGTTTGCCCCAGGCATCAAAGCTGTATAGCAACTTGTTACCTGCAGCATCTTCTGCAACCTGCCCCTTACTATCAGTAATGACATCCAGGGAGCCCTGTAGGTCTTTGTGCAAATACTGAGTGCTAGTGCCGGCAATTTCATCCGACGCATTTAGTTGTACTCGCTCAACAGCAACCCCCGCAATATTGCGGCGATAGAAGCTCTTTATATGGGCACCGGAAGTACTGCGCTCAATCACTTTCTCGACGCTGCCGATCTGCAAGGTAGTCACAGTACCTTTGCCATTGTCGTCCACACGCTTGAAGCGACTACGGTCGGGACCATAATAAAGGCGGGTTTTATGACTATCTTTGGTGAGTAAACTTGGCTTATCAAATACCGTATATTCCCTTATGCGGTTATTTGAACCTCGTACCATGTTGCCATTTTCATCGTATTCATAACTAAGGCTTCCAGCTTTTGTCACAGCATGAGGTCGAGCACTATCGTAACTATAATTTCCAACCCCACTTTTAAATCTGATGTTTCCGGCATCGTTGTAACGCACTTCCTGCACGCTAGCTTCGCTACCGCCACTATAGAGCCGTGCATAGCGCAGGCGGTTCAGGCCATCGTACTCAAAACTTTCCTGTAGATCCTTGCTGTAACTACCATCTCCACTGAGATCGGTTTTAGACAAAAGGTTGCCGATAGCATTCCAGTCGTAATGCAGATTCTGCACTTGACCTACCCCAGGATTAATATCTGTGAGGATACTGGTGAGGCGATAGTGCTGTGGGTGATACTCATAAGTGGTTGTGAGGCCATTACCCAATAATACTTCTTCTACCTGTCCGCGCAGGTTCATGCGCTTCACACGGTAGTAGTAACCCTGCCCGGCAGGAGCCTTCACATCCCGCACACCCACCTTATACCCATAGCTGTTATAAACAGTTTCCATGCCATATAGGTAATTTTGTTGGCGAGCTACCTGCTGATTACTGGCGTCAAAGCTACGCTTGACACGGCTGTATTTGTCATAGGTGACCTTCTCATAAAAATCCCCTTCGCCATCAAGTACACCCAGCACCGTCGTAGTTTCACCCAGGCGACCGTAAATATCGTAGTGCATTAGCTTAAGGAAGCTAATGTCCTCCATATTTGTATTGCAGCTACCGTTAATAACTACGGAAGCTTGGGCTACGGCCACCAGTTTGCCATCGAATCGGTATTTGGAATTACAACCAGGATCCTGGTCGTAGTACCAACGGCTAAAGTTCTGTAGCTTGCCTGTTTGGCTGCTGGAATTGAAACTAGTGTAATCGGCTCGAGTCACCATACGGCCAAGGGCATCATAGGTCATGGTGGTACCCTGCCCCTTGGCATCCTTCTGCCAAGCCAACTCGCCAAAACCGTTATAGCCGTAGGTCCATGTGCCCTTATCCGGATCTACCAAGCGTTTCTTACGACCCAGATTATCGTATTCAATACTGGTTACTGAAGTTTCGCCGCCTCCGCTATTCAATACACGAACATGTCGAAGGTTGCCATCAGCAAAATATTCATACTTAAGTTTTCCTCCGATGTTATCAGTGACTTGGGCCAGCTCACCGAGCACATTTTTCTGGGTAACCTTAGTTTGCTGTGCACAATTTTTAGTAGTTTCTCTCAGACCATTGTAGGTAATGGTGCTATCACATTGGCCACTGGGTGCATCCACTTTGGTGGTGCGTCCTAGAATATCGTAGGAGTAAGAGGTCCAACGCGGAGAGCTACCGCTTTTATAGGGATCGGAAATCTTTTTAACACGGGACTGCACATCGTACTGGGTATCTACAAATACAGATTTACCATGAAAGTCCTGAGTTTGTTTGCGGATCTCCCGGCCCAGACGATCGTGGTACATTACCGTTTTTGTTTTATCAATACCGGTAGTAGTCACCTTAAAATGCGCCGGTACACCAGCGACCGTAGGGCAGCCACCGCTGTCAGCGCAGAGTGTACTCAGGGTCGTGCTATGACTACCTGTCTCATGATGCTCAAAGTAGCGAGTACCAAATTGAGAGTAGGCATAATTGGTGGCCACCCCACTAATATCAAATACTTTACCTGGTTGGCCAAAGGCATCCATTCCCAAATACTGCTCTACCGTTTGACTAAGCGCATTAGTCTTACTGGTCGGAAAGCGCCCATAGCTGTCATAACCCGTATGGCTAGTACGGCTTTCACCAAGCGCATCGGTCACAGTAGCCGCAATACGATTACCAAAGCGATCGTGTTCGTAACGGGTGTGCAATTCTTCTGCGCTACCTTTGGCTACCCATTCATCAGTTAAAAGGCCGGTCTGGGCGTCATAACCAAAATGTACAGTGCGCTTGATCTGTGGTGCAGCCAAGCTACCTTGCCTCTGAGTAGTGACGCTGCTCTCACTCAGTCGCGCCAAATGCCAACGGCTGCTGCTAACCACATTATTATATTTGTTACTTGTGGTTTTGCTCTGAACAAGGTTATTTGAAGCATCATAATTTTTAACCACCACAGAGCTGACATTGCCATACTTGATATCAACATCAGCCGTGTAATTAGTGGTAGTCACCACCTTGCCCAGATAATGTCCATCCAAGCTATAGGACTTATCCTGCGCTTGGCTGATATAGGGCATTACTGTTTTACCGGATACCGGCTCAACCGATTTAAGCGTATTAATAGAACAGCTAATCAGCTTAAGGCTGGATTCACTACAGGAAGCCGGAGTTTTGATATTGCTGGCATTGGGCTCTATTACCTTAGCCGTTTGTGAAGGCATCCCTATGTAAGGGTAGTCTTGGCGATACCGGGTTGTTATCTTCACCTTGTTTTGAGGGTCATAAGTGGTAACCGATTCAAAACCGAGGAAACCGCGCCCACCACTCTGCATACGCGCACCTGCATAGTGGTAATGAGCCTCTACAGTATTGTTATTGTCATTCGCCGCCGGCGCATCAGAAATCACTTTCTTCACCACGTACATCGGTGAATACAAGTCAAAAACGGGTGAACCGCGCCCATAATTTAGCTTGAAGGAGCCCTTCTTGCGATTATAAATATTAGCACTGTCGTCATTTAGGCGTGCATATTGAATTTCTGTTCTAACGCCGAAACCATTCTCAACAGATTCAAGAATATCAACTGGTTTATTACCATGCTTAGGTTTGAGGATACGCACATACTTATCTGTAAAACCAGAACCACTAAAGAACCCTGAGCGGGTGCGCATATCATCGCAGTGGTTTTCTTTTTCATCACGGTTGGCGCAATTTTCAACGATTTCAGGGCGGCCATCCCCAGTCACATCCATAATATAGTGACTGTGGTCACTCTTATCTACGCCAAGTATTAACCCAGTCTTGACTCCTGTACCAAAGCCATTTGACTTATTGGGGAGCACATATAAATACTGGTATTCGTTATTTATTTTATCGTTAGCGTTCGGGTAAAGAATGTCGACCAGACCATCCATATCCCAGTCATATAACTGAATATTATCATCTACGATGGCTGGTAGAGCTTTTGCGGTTATAAATTTAACCCCATTAAAGTGATAAACACTCCAGGCACTTTTATTGCTGACCCTAAAGAGTAAATCAGGTAAGCCATCACCATTGAGATCACTCACCATGTGCTCAGTGGACCCACCACTATTAAATATTTGCCTTGAAAAGACAGTAGAATGCCCACCATTAACATTGGACATCAACACAACAAAATGATAATCGGTCTTTGAAGTAATATCATTATAACAATCGATAGATGGCTCGGTACAACGCCAGTTAGTTGACACAATCGCAGTTAAGTCTGCAATTCCGTCACCATTGAAATCAGCCACGATATCCTTATCGCGCACATTCACATTAGTTCGATTTATATATAAGCCAGTTCTTCCCCCAGGCGGGGTAGAACTGGGAAGAGACAAACTTCTTACTACTTCACTATTTTTGAATGATAACTTACCCGAGCTGCTGCGCTGCAGCTCCCTGATTTTAAGGTTAGGTGATTGACTCCTGAAATGATCAGCGTTACCCCCAGTAAAATAGATATAGTCGGGCAAACCATCTGCATTAAAATCATGCATTTTACCCAACTGACCTTTTTGGAAAGTAATTGCTGTAGGAGTATCAGTTACACTAAACCCAGATCCATTAGAGTAATTGACTTCCCAATATGTAGAACTGTCGGAAATTGGCGCATGCAGTAAATCATCTTTACCATCATTGTTGTAATCTAAGAGGTGCCATTCCTCACGCTCATTGGAACGAATTCGCATTTGCCCGGGCTGAATGGCAAGCGACCCTTGCTTCGTGCCTAAAGCAACTCGAATATAGCGTTTTCCATGACTACCGTCGTAGCGAATAAATACAAAGTCTGTAAGTCCATCACCATTTACATCGCCATATTTACCACCTTCAAAGCCAGAGTGAAAAATATTGGGATTCGCAAGCCCTTTAACAAGACCAGCACCATCAGACTTTGAATAGGTAAATACCGTTGGTTTACGACAATTACTCTTTACACATTCCTCTACTTCTTCGAGCAATAATCGACCTGTCCCACTCTTTTTATAGGAAAACTTATAGCGCCGTATTTCCTCGGACTCTGCCGTAGAGATGATTGAGGTCAATCGTCTCGTCGAAGCGGACTTTTGTCCAAAACGATAGCCATAGCGTTTATCTGAACGATTAGTATCGTAGTTAAACTCTATTCGGTTAACGAGAATATCATTACTTCCACCCGAATAATCTATGTACTCAATGAGGTGTTCACCAACATTACTATCTTTAAGATAGGAGTATTCAATTCGATTGCCGACACTGTCTGCTTGCTTGTTGATATACCAAGCATTGGTACTCTGAGAATCATCTGTTAGGCCATAGTAAGAAATGGACCCATCCTTACGATAGACCTCAAAGCCTTTTTTACTACCGACGCCGGTCGATACCACCTTGACCCTAAGAAAAGAATCCAGGGATGTTCTATATTGAGTGCCAATACCACCGTATTGGCCAGATGAGACTAATTTTAGGCGCAGACCATCGAGACAGAATCGATCAAACTGGCTGCCATTCACTCCATCTTCTTCATAAGATTTTCTACAAGCGGTTATTGCTGAGAGCCCACTAATGCCCCAACCAATACCCAGTGGACCATGCCCCCCAGAACTACTATAGCTAACACTAACACTGGGCACACTACTGCCCGATGAGGGGCCAACTGGAATCGGTAGGCTATAGGTGGCCGCACCAGACTCACTGACACGAAACTCTCCAGGCACAATACCTACACGATCTGAGGCCAATACCGCAGGATCAGTATTCGCTAGGGCAGTAGCCTTGTGTGGTGGTGTATCTACGGAAACAGGAGGAGATGAAAGCTCTACCTGCACAACTTCTGTTACTGCTGCAGCAGAGCAACTAGAAAAACTAGAAACCTGATTACAAGCACGGATTTTATAAGCAAAGAATCCACCATCAAGACTAAAAGACTTAGACAGATTATCCAGGTTTGTATGTTTGATTACTGTAGAGTTATTCCAAGAAATAGTTCCATCCACGGAAGTGGCTGTACCTGAAAAAATTTCATAACGAACCAAGTTGCCACTGCTACTTCCCCAATTCAGGTCAACACTTCCCGTTCGGGAGAAAAGCGGAGATAAATTTAAACCACTAGGCTTACCCGGCTTTTTAGCCACAATAACAGACTTAGAGTTACCCGTTCCCGAACACCCCCTCAAGTTACAAGCTACAAGATGATATTTATAAACACCATCATTCCGCTTCAATTGTGTACCTGTAACCTTGGATGGAGAAGTGGAACTAGTAGAAACAGTTTTTAAAAATTTACCGCCTTCATAAATTTTGTACTGATATACAAACTCATTGGAGCGATCACTCCAATTCAAACTTATACTACCGTTAGAGCTATTGGCTATAGAGTCCAAAACGGGGGCAGACGGAAGAGGCTGATTCCAAACAGTAATGCCTGCTGTAGCGCTCCAACTAGCGCTGCAACCTGAAGAGTTACAGTTTTTACTACGGAACTCCCAGCTTCCATCTGTTAAACCTGTAGCAGTAAAATCCACTGCTCCAGCTGTGCTGTAAGAGCTATCAGAGGGCCAAGCAGTGCCTTTTTTTCGCTTCTGCCAACGTACGGAGCTGATCGGCCCAGTACTATTGGATTTTAAACTGGCATTACCATTGTAAGATTTATTATTTTTTATCGAGAGAGTAGCCTTATTGGGAACAATGACTATCGTAGCTGAAACTGATGCATAACCTGCAAAATCAGGCTCCGGGCAGTTAGGAAAGCTACCTAATAAACACGTTTGGCATGAATATCGATAGCTGTAGGTCCCACTAGCACTCAAAGTCTCAGAAAATATTGACCCAGAACTAAATTTAGCACTACTTACAGTAACATTATCTCGCTTTAACTCACAACGCTCGGCCCTTGGCCAATCAGTGTTAAAAACTAAAGTTACCTTTCCAGACTTGGATACTGATTGCAATGCAATGTTGGGTAACTTTAGATTAATTGTCTTTTTGCTTGTCCATCCACTACAGGACTCAACCTTATTATATGTTTTACATGCCCTCACACGATAGGAATAACTACCGTTTTTTGTTTTAGTGATTGTTTTACTTATTCCTGTTTGGCTCCAGCTCCCTGTAGCATCACCCGTCTGTTCAACTTTATACCTTGAGGCGCCAGATACCGAGTCCCAGCTGATCTTGTAAACCCCGTTAGAATCATTACCGGGAACAACAAGATTCTTAGGAACACCTGGAGCCCGGGAAACAGTGACATTTGATGAAGTTTTATACGAGCTTATCAAACTCCCTTGAATCACGGCAACCCGATAGCTATAGATACCGGTTCCCCTACCTGTTAGCGTCTTTTTAGTTAGATTTCCCTTATATACTTCGACCCATGAGCCGCTGTTTTTCTTCTCTTGCAGTATATATTTTGACGCACCAGAACCCGCATTCCACGAGATTGCAACACTCCCATTTGTACTTTTAGAGGGGACAGTAACCGAGCTTGGTGTTCTAGCAACGGTTATTGCCTGAGAGTACACATAGCTGCTACACGCTGTAAAGCATGCTTGCACTCTATATTCATATTTACCCGTTGATCGACCAGCCAATGTCTTTGAAAGACCCCCACCGGAGTAAATATCACTCCAGGCTCCACCGTTCTTTCGCTCCCACAATATGTACTTATCTGGAGTTTTTGATGCTTTACCCCAACTAACCTTAAACCCCCCAGTTTTGCTAGTTTTAGGTAAAGTAACAGCGCCTGGTCCAGCAATACTTACCTTGACCGTATGGCTACCTCTTTTAGAGAAAAAACCCGGTTCATAGCAGTGCCCATTGCGACCCCATTGTAGACATTCATTCCCAGCCCACAAATCAAAACGATAAGTTCCAGTTCCCAAATTATATGTCTTTGTTCCTCCGCTAGGACTTACGCTATAGGTTCGATAAAGCGAACCACTCTTATAAATTCTAAACTCAGCCTTTGAGGCAAGAGAAACCTTAGAGAAAGTAAGCTTGACAGTTCCCGTGGAACTATTGGTTGTTCCGGATATGACTCCGGCCAAGGCAAGACCAGAGAAAGAAAAGTAAAAAAATACAAATGTAAAAATGCTAAAAATAGCCTTCCAATCCCTGGACACTCTGAACTCCGATGTAATTAACCACGAGGCTTCCACCTCAAAAACAGGTCGCGGAGTCTATCGTATAAGCTTTTCAAAGGGAAATTTTGCGCCTTACTAAAATGCACAAACTGTCTTTATATTCCAATTGAAACCATCGTTCAGATTTAGAAACCCTATTTAGCCACCAAAAATATTCATAAAAATCAACAAAAACACTCATTAATTAAACGCCTTGATCCACATCAATTTAATTTCAGATCATACAAATCATGCTTACGCAGAAAATTAATTACCACTCTAAAAGAGAGTAATTATCCCCCACCCCCAAGCCAAAGCCTTTACCGGCATAAGTCCCATCCCATCAACATTTGGGCGGAATACCTAAACACCAAAAGCGGCACCAATAAACACCTAAAATGCAGAGGGCAAGACTTACAGAAATACAGCTCATATTAAAAGTACAACTTCAAGATATCAGCTGAGCGACCCTTACTACACTCACGAATACCAACTATTACAACTTCATCTGCAAAAACTCACAAAACGACTAATATCATCTATAAATTGCACACCTGTAAAATGCTATACAATACTTTAGAAATATTCACAATATAGCCCCCAAGAGAACCATCCCCTTGAAGGCCACATTATCTATTTCATAATTTTTAACGGCAGAACTTCATTACTTAAGGCTGCAATTCACTTAAGGATAGTTAGAGTGCGACCCTGATATCTTTCGGTGGATGACAATGAAATACTACATAAGTAGTATCCGGAGTGTAGTAACATGTAACATCATAGTGATAACCATCGTCTTGCTCATCTCTTTGCACAGAGGGGAACATCTTCTTATTTTCTTGAAGTGTCTTTCCATTTAACCACTGACCAACAAAGTAATCTTTTACTATCACTGCAGCAGTCTCTGCACGCGCTTTGTAAAAGGTACTCAGCACCTTATCCGCACTAGGATTATCCTTATAATAAATCTGGCTGCCATCAGTATTTCTTTGTTGTATATCGTTTTTACTGCAATATCCATGCACTATTTTATCGTGCTTAGACTGATAACCAAGCTCAAGATATACCGATACATTCATCGTCAAAATTGAACGGCTACCATTTTCATGGGGCTTTGGATTTTGATAGTGCAAATCAAAATCACCAACAGGGTGAACAGCAGCTCCCATCTCCTTTATATCTTTTGGTAATGGCATAACATTTCCTTTTATGAAGTTAATTTAAGTTTTCGCCTCAATCCAAATTACACAGCCTTGATTCTTATGTGTAACCTTTACTCAAACAAACATGAGCAATCTCAATATGGGAGATAAGAGAATTGTTAAACAGAGTGAAGCTTTTCATCTTCATAAACACAGAAATTAAATCTTTTCAATTTCCTAATCAGTGTATTCTGGTACCCGTTCGGGCCAGCAAATCTTTAAACTAGTTTGTTACCAGCAGTATCTTTGTCTACCAGTCCATTACTATCGTTGATGAGATTCAAAGAGCCTTGGAGATCTTTGCGTTCATCCTGTTTACTGGCGGCTTCATCGGATGCATTCAGCTCGATACACTTGATAGCAATCCCTGTGATATTACGGCGGAGAAGCTCTCGATAGTTGCACCGGAGGTACTACGCTCGACCATTTCTCTACGCTGTCAATCTGCAAGGTGGTTACAGTGCCTTTACCATTGTCGTCCAGCCGCTTGAATCAGCTGCAGTGGACCGTAGTAGAAGCGTGTATCATGGCCGTTCTTAATCACCAGGCTGGTTTTTTATCAAAGACGGAGGGGGCAGCTAATGCTGCCTGAGTCACTGCTCATATTGCCGTTGATATTGTACTGACAACTAGTTTTGCCGGCTTTGGTTTCCGTATGGGGGCGTGGGACATTGAATTCATGGCTACCAACTCCCGTTTTTTGGGTGATATTGCCGACATCATCGTAGCGGACTTTCTGGGAGACGGTTTGACTGACCTAATGGAAGTCTGCATTGCACAGATGGCTAAAATTGCCATACTTAACCCCCCATTTAGGATTTTTATTCCACTAAATTGATATTGAACATAAGGCTTGCGAAACTATTATTGCTTTCCTTTACCCACCTTCAACCATATTAACGCCATAAAAATGAGTAGCTAATTTCTCCTCCACCCAAACACTTTGCAAACTAAAAGCCGTGTAACCAAACTGGATAAACACTTACTCTTTTCGTTCTTGAGCCTATAAGCTCACAACCAACTAAAAGTATCCGGAGAAATACTTTTAACACTCCTTAACCTTAGAATTTCATTGCCACCTCCCAGCAGCAGGCAAAAACATCTACCCAACTGGAGGCACACCAAAATTTTTCATCTATTAATCTCAGCATGCAATGATATGAAACATCAATCTATGGAAATTTAACTTTAGACAGAAATACTCAACCATCCCAACTAATCACAGAGGTTTTAAAGTCCAGAATATTACTTAAAGATCCTGGGAAATAAAAACAGTTAAGAATAAAATCCATATATTCTTAATTATGCCTTCGAAGCTCAGCCCTTCAGTTCGATTAGGTTTCTCAAAGAAGAAGCCTGAGATTCAGATACTTCAGAAAACCAGCATGAATAGGGAAATTTCACAAAAAGACGCTTGCAACCTTGAAGCTACCCTGCAAGCACAGCGAGGCTTATGAAGCGCTTGGCCTCGGAACGCGATAAAGCTAAAGAGTTGCAACTAGGTCTTTTTGAGACTTTAACCATGCTTCTTTCGATGTAGGTTTATCCTGAATTTTTCGCCCAAAGTTCAAAACCTTAATCTATCAATGTAGCCATCCCCAATGTTTCCACAGCTCCCCTCAAGAAGCTTCAATACCCCCAAGACTGCCAACTGCCCAACAAGAAATGCAAAAATAAAGGGGGCATCTATCTCCGGTAATGCATGCATCCTTAAGTGCAAAATTACATTATAGGTAAACCACACCCCTAAGGAAACGGCAAAACCTTGCCGCAACAATAAATTCAGCAAGATGCAACCCAAGAAGCTAAAAACAGCCGTAAAAAACCCAAGAGAAAAATTCGTAAGGATTCCTGTGTACTCCATAAACTGCCTATCCGCACTAGTAGGCAAAAAGGGAGAGATTGCTGCATCCGGCCCCACAAAGTTACCAACCACCACCCCCAAAATAGCCAGGAAAAATATAATCACCAACTTACCTAAATACTTTATGAAAAATGGCATAGTGCAATTCTCTATCATTTTTAATATCTAACTCGAATATATCCTGAGCGCTGCTCTGCACGCAGTAAGTTCATATGGTTTGAAGCCTGCCTTTCCCATGGATTTTCACTTACAACCACCCCACTCACTTGTGGGACGACATTAGACCAGGAAGAATTTTGCCAAACATGAATCAACTCATGGGCCAGGGAATGTACTGGCGATATTAGTGGTGAAATTGGCCTGCCAGAGTTTGTCACAAAAAGGCCTGCTGGTGCCCGAACATAGTTAGGATCATAGGCAACTGTTGTCCCCTCCCAAGAAAAATCCCAAAACCTACGTTGTGTTGCCGCATTCTGCCCCGGATTGTAGAAAATGCTTAGTTTTGTATCACTCTTAGCAATACCAACTAAAATCTGTCGACCTTTTTCAGTTTTATTCAGACGAGCAAGGTTATTACTTACAGTTTTTGAAAACCCGTCTGGCCCACTAATCGTGTAATCAATGGTTAAATCTTCGGAAACCTCAAATGAAGAACTGGTACTTCCATATTTATTTAGACTTTCTCGATAACCCTCTAACAGCTGAGAGTCCGTCTTAAATTGGCCAAAGCCTTCCTCAGAAACTGCTTTAGCTATTATTGCGAATGCAGCAGTCGCCGCCCCATTAATAAACTTGCCACCTGTAGCCTCAGATACCAGCCCTGAAACCACCATCTTAACGGCTACATGCGTATTTTCCCCAAATCCACCACCGACTCCCGCCGAGACAAAACCGTGGGCAAACTTTCCACCACCCAGTTTTGCCAATATACCTCCGGTTACTCCACGGATTGCAATATTAGTCGGACTCCATCCTCTGGGCATGCCGGAGAAGGCTGCCGCTGAAACTGCTGCAAAGACACCATTGCGGAAAGCTAACCCTATATCTCCTGTTAGTTGATAGGTTTGATTTGCGTTGTACATGGCTAATGCCGCCGGACAACCAGCATTAGAAGCTACACAAATGGCAACTTGTGCAATTGCATTCAAAAATGGCTTGCCGGCCATATAGCGATGAATATCGCGGCTATTAATGAAAGCATCTCTAAACTTATTCCAGGAACTGTACCCAGATGGATCCGTGTAAGTCAGCGGATTATTGTGCACATAAGCGTAGCGGTTGTAGCCCTGAACCGAGGTGACCCCATCAATCATTGGGTCCGCAGAGACAAAACGGGCCAGGGTTGGGTCGTAGACCCGTCCATTCATATGGATTAGGCCCACCTCATCCAGCATTTCATGACCGGTATAACCGCGGTTGCTACTCAGGTGATTAAAGGCTCCCACACTGAGGGCGCTAACCGTATTCGCAGGCGCGCCGGCAATCTGTTCCCAGCTTAAGGCATTGCGGCGCTTACCCCAGGCATCAAAGCTATAAACCAGCTTGTTGCCCGCAGTATCTTTGGCAACCTGACCGGTGCTATCGGTAATAACATCCAGAGATCCCTGCAGGTTTTTGTGCAAATATTGGGTGCTGGTTCCAGCAATTTCATCAGATGCATTCAGCTCGACACGCTCAATAGCAACGCCTGCGATATTACGGCGATAGAAGCTCTTGATATAAGCACCGGAGGTGCTGCGCTCAATCACTTTCTCAACGCTGCCGATCTGCAAGGTGGTCACTGTGCCTTTGCCATTATCGTCCACGCGCTTGAAGCGGCTGCGATCCGGGCCGTAGGTAAAGCGTGTATCGTGGCTGCCCTTAGTGATCAGGCTGGGTTTATCAAAGATGGTGTAGTCCAGCGTACGGCTGCCCGAGTCGCTGCTCATGTTGCCGTTGTCGTCGTAGTGATAGGTGGTATTACCGGCTTTGGTTACCGCATGGGGGCGTGGGCCATTGTACTCATAACTACCAACGCCCGTTTTATAGGTGATATTACCTGCATCATCATAGCGAACCTCCTGGGTGGCAGCTTGACTGCCGGCTTGATAGAGGCGCGCATAGCGAAGGCGGTTGAGGCCGTCATACTCAAAACGTTCCTGCAGGTCCTTGCTGTAACTACCATCGCCACTGAGGTCGGTTTTAGAGAGCAGGTTGCCGATGGCATTCCAGTCGTAATGCAGATTCTGCACCTGACCGACACCGGGATTGATATCCGTGAGGATACTGGTGAGGCGGTGATGTTGTGGATCGTAGGCATAGGTGGTGGTGAGGCCATTGCCGAGCAATACTTCTTCCACCTGGCCGCGCAGGTTCATGCGCTTAACCCGGTAATAATAACCACTATCTGCAGGGGCGGTTACATCACGCACACCCACTTTAAAACCAAATGGGTTGTAAACCGTTTCTACACCACGCAAGTAGCCCTCGCCCTTGCTCAGCTGCTGATTACTCGCATCGAAACTGCCACTAATGCGGCCGTATTGATCGTACGTGACCTTTTCATAAAAGTCCCCCTCGCCATCGAGTACACCGAGCCCGGTAACAGTCTCGCCTAGACGGCCGTATTTATCGTAGTACATCAGCTTTAAGTAACTGACGTCCTCCATATTGACATTGCAGCCAGGCCTAATAGCAACGGGAGCTTGGGCCACAGCCACCAACTTACCCTTAAACTTGATCGAGTTACAACCGGGGTACTCGTCGAAAAACCAGCGGCTAAAATTCTGCAGGGTACCCGTTTGGTTATTGCTATCGAAGCTAGTGTAGTCGGCGCGAGTCACCATGCGGCCGAGGGCATCATAGCTCATGGCGGTGCCCTGCCCTTTGGCATCCTTCTGCCATGCCAGTTCACCAAAGCCTGTGTAACCGTAGGTCCAGGTGCCCTTATCCGGGTCCACCATGCGACTCTTGCGACCAAGATAATCGTAATCAACGCGAGTTGCCGAAGTTTCAGCGCCGCCGCTGTTCAGGGTGCGCACCTGTTTGAGATTGCCATCGGCATAGTAGCTGTATTGCAGTTTACCGCCGATATTATCGGTAACCTGAGCCAACTCACCGAGGACGTTTTTCTGGGTAACCTTGGTTTGCTGAGCACAGTTCTTGATGGTTTCTATCAGGCCATTGTAAGTAATGGTGCTATCACACTGGCCACTAGGAGCGTCCACTTTGGTGGTACGCCCTAGAATATCGTAAGAGTAAGTAGTCCAGCTTGGGGAGTTACTACTGCTATAGGGTTCAGAGATCCTTTTAACGCGGGACTGCGCATCGTACTGAGTATCGACAAATACCGGATTACCGTGAAAGTCCTGGGTTTGCTTTCGAATCTCGCGACCCAAGCGATCGTGGTATGTCACGCTCTTGGCTTGCTCTATCCCGGTAGTGGTCACTTTAAAGTGGGCTGGCACCCCAGCTATTGTGGGGCAGCCACCACTGTCAGCACAAAGCGCGCTCAGGGTAGTGCTATAACTGCCTGTCTCATGGTACTCAAAGAAGCGAGTTCCAAATTCGGAATAAGCATAAATGGTAGCCACCTCACCAATATCTAACACTTCGCGCGGCTGACCATAGGCATCTATTTCCAGATACCGGGCTACCGTCTGGTCAAGAGCATTGGTTTGACTGATGGGGAAGCGGCCATAGTTATCATAAGCAGTGCGGCTGGTGCGGCTTTCACCAAGCGCATTCGTGACAATAGATTTAATGCGATTGCCAAAGCGATCGTGCTCATAGTGGGTATGCAACTCTTGTGCACTACCCTTGGCTACCCACTCATCAGTTAACAAGCCAGTCTGGTCGTCATAACCAAAATGTACAGTGCGCTTGATCTGTGGTGCAGCCAAGCTCCCATACCGTTGAGTAGTAACGCTACTCTCACTTAGGCGAGCCAAATGCCAGCGGTTACTACTGACTACATTATTGTACTTGTTACTTGTGGTTTTGCTTTGCACTAGGGTGTTAGAGGCGTCGTAGTTTTTAACCACCACCGAGCTGACGTTACCATATTTGATATCGTTAGCAGCCGTATAGTTAGTGGAAGTCACCACCTTACCCAGATAATCACCATTCAGGCTATAGGACTTGTCTTGTGCTTGGCTGATATAAGGCATTACTGTTTTACCAGATACCGGCTCAACCGATTTAAGCGTATTAATAGAGCAATTAATTAACTTCAGGCTGGATTCACTACAGGTAGCCGGATTTTTGATATTGCTTGCATTCGGTTCAATCACCTTGGCCGTCTGTGAAGGCATTCCGATAAAGGGATAATCCTGACGGTAGTGTGTTGTAGTCTTCACCTTATTCTGTGGATCATAGGTAGTGACTGACTCAAATCCAAGGAAGCCACGCCCACCACTCTGCATACGTGCACCTGCATAGTGGTAATGCGCCTCTACAGTATTGTTATTGTCGTTGGCCGCCGGCGCATCAGAAGTCACTTTCTTCACCACGTACGTCGGTGAATACAGATCAAAAACAGGTGAACCACGCCCGTAATTTAGTTTGAAGGAACCCTTCTTGCGGGTGTAGACATTAGAGCTGTCATCATTAAGGCGCGAATATTGAATTTCTGTTCTAACGCCGAAACCATTTTCAACAGATTCAAGAATATCAACCGGTTTATCGCCATGCTTAGGCTTGAGGACACGCACATATTTATCTGTAGAGCCAGAACTACTAAAGAAGCCTGAGCGGCTGCGCATATCATCGCAATGGTTTTCTTTTTCATCCCGGTTAGCGCAATTTTCAACAATTTCAGGACGACCATCCCCAGTCACATCCATAATATAGTGACTGTGATCATTCTTATCCACACCAAGTATTAACCCAGTCTTGAATCCAGTACCAAAGCCGTTTGATTTATTGAGGAGTGCATATAAATACTGGTATTCATTATTTATTTTATCGTTAGCATTAGGGTAGAGAATATCGATCAGACCATCCATATCCCAATCATACAACTGAATATTGTCATCTACGATAGCAGGCAGAGAACCTGCAGAAATAAATTTCTCACCAGTAAAGTGATAAATTCCCCAGGTACCTGTATTATTAGTTCTAAAAAGTAAATCAGGTAAGCCATCGCCATTGAGATCGCTCACCATATGCTCAGTGGAGCCACCACTATTATATAATTTACGTGAAAAAACAGTAGAATGCCTACCATTGGCATCGGACATCAGCACTACAAAATGATAATCCGTTTGCGACGTAATTCCTTCATAACAATCTATAGAAACTTCAGTACAACGCCAGTGGGTTGATACAACTGCGGTTAAGTCCGCAACACCGTCAGCATTAAAATCTGCAACAATGTCTTTATCACGCACATTCACTCGTGTCAGACCAGAGTAAAGGAAATTTTTACCTCCAGGGGGAGTAGAGCTGGGGAGGGATAGGCTCCTTACCACCTCACTTTTTTTAAAAGACAACTTCCCTGAACTGCTACGCTGCAGCTCTCTAACTTTTATTTTAGCTTCCCCATTATTGAAAAGGTTTGCGTTACCTCCTGTAAAATATATGTAATCCGGCAACCCATCTGCATTAAAATCATGCATTTGACCTACTTGATCTTTTTGGAAGGTAATTGCAGTAGGCGTATCTGTAACGCTAAACGCTGAACCGTTCGAATAATTCACCTCCCAATAGGAAGAGCTGTCAGATATTGGCGTATGCAGCAAATCATCCATGCCGTCATTATTATAATCTAACAGGTGCCATTCTTTCCGCTCGTTGGATCGAATGCGCATCTGTCCTGGTTGGATAGCAAGTGAACCCTGCTCTGTTCCAAGCGCAATACGAATATAGCGTTTTCCATTGCTACCATCGTAACGAATAAATACAAAATCTGTGCGCCCATCACCATTCACATCGCCATATTTACCACCCTCAAAGCCAGAGTGGAAAATAGCAGGATTGGCAAGACCATTAACTAAGCCATCACTGTCAGATTTTGCGTAAGTAAACACTGTCGGCTTGCGACAATTACTATTTACACACTCCTCCACCTCTTCTAGCAGTAAACGCCCGGTAGCACTCTCCTGATAACTGAAATTGTAACGGCGCAACTCCACAGAGTCCGCGCTAGAACTAATCGCTGTGAGTCTGCGAGTTGCGGCTATCTTCTGTCCGAAGCGGTAACCGTATATCTTATCGTTACGGTTCGTATCATAGTGGAACTGAATCCGATTCAGTGTTGAGTAGTGACCATTCGCGGAATAATCTACCGTTTCAATCAGGTGTTCGCCGAGCGCGGTATCTTTCAGGTAGGTGTACTCAATACGATTGCCAACGCTATCTTCTTGGGTATTCAAGTACCAAGCACCTTCCTGTTGCGCATCCGCATTCATACCGTAATAAGAGATAGAGCCATCCTTTCGATACACCTCAAAGCCCTGACCGTTGCCGGTAGAGCTTGAAACCAAGCTTACCCGTACGAAGCTATCGATGCTGGTGCGATACTCACTACCGAAACTTCCGTACTGTCCCGACACCAGTTTCAGACGCTGGCCATCTAGACAGAATCGGTCAAAAGCACTGCCATTAGCACCATCTTCTTCAAGAGTTTTGCGGCAAGCGGTGATAACGGACAACCCATTGATACCCCAGCCAACCCCTAGAGAACCATTGCTGCCGGAACTACTGTAAGTCACACTGAGATCCGGAGTACTACCACCTGATGACGGGCCCACCTGAAGAGGAATTGTGTAAGTAGCCGCACCAGATTCACTCACACGGAATTCCCCAGGCAATATTCCAACCCGGTCGGAGGCCAATACACTGGAATCGGTAGGCGACGGTACCGTGCCCACATTCGGAAGCGTAGAAACAGGAACCCATTCTACGGTGATCCAAGTAGCCTTAGCCCCTCCAGTGGTACCATCTTTGACCGCGGCAACTTTATATCCAAACCTACCGTAACGGCGGCCAGTTAGGGTTTTGCGATTCTCTGCCCCACTGTAAACTTCAACCCAGGGACCATCATCCTTCTGCTCTTGAAGAATATAATGATCGGCCCCCCTAACCGGCCACCAACTAACAGATATTCCACCATCCCCATCACTTGTCGCAGACATTTCAAATGGGGTTTCAACTAAGGTGATACTTTTTATATCTGTATAGCTGCTACAACCAGAATTGCAGGCTCGAGCCCGAAATTGATAGGTGTCGGTTAACAGATTAGTAAAATCCTTATAAAGATCTGGACCAGAGTACTCCATTTGCCAGCTGGTACTTTCCCCACTTTTTCGCCAAAGCTCATATCTTTTCGGCTTTTCAGAAGCTTCGCCCCAGGCCACTCTGAAGAGGCTCGTAGGATAGCCCAACTTAATGTCTTCGCTAACATCAGGCAAAGTACTGATAGCTGGAAAATAAATAGGGCCCGGGGGCGTGGCATCAGGCTCTAAAGTAACTTCAACTGTATGGCTGCCGATGGAGTTCTTCCTGCTATCCCATGCTTCACAACTGTCTTCAGGCTGATCGGGTTCGGGATCGGGCTGACCGGGATCAGGTAGGCCAGGGTCAGGCAAGCCGGGACCGGGATTGGGGAGACTCAACGCAAGTGGACCCGGCCCTGGCTTATCAAGTAAACAGAACCGCCACCAACCCTCATATTTATAGGTTCCTGAGGATGAAACAGCAATTGATATCGAACCCTCGCTGACGGGAATATCTCTTATTGCAAGACCATTTCTGTACTCAGTAAGAAACTGGGCACGTGCAATTCCGGATATTGTAAATTTTCCTGTAGAACTGGATGTGGGGCCCGATATGTTCGCCAAAGCCACAGAAGATAAACAAAGAAAAATAAGCCCAGACAACCAGGCACGAGTTAGCGCAATACAATCCTTTGACACAGCGGAGATGCTCTTTACTTTTTACTGGAAAAAACCACACCCGATCATTGAGGCGGGGATAATGCGCGCGAGTATACTGACATATAAATCAACTTCAAAAAAAATTAACAATAGGGCATCCGCTGTCAATTAAGTCAGGTATGCAGAATAAATATATCGTATTGTCAGGTTGATTTTTCTGTTATCTGATTTCTTAACCTGGAATTATCCTAAGCTCAGGAGCAAGCTTAAGCCTCACCTTCATCACCTATTCGCTATGATTTACGCGAGCTTTGTTGGCCGTGTAATTTTTAAGGCAAACATCTCATGCCCTCAACAAGACACATCATGCAAAAAATAAACCGCTTCCACACTTTTTACCCCCAAAACTTGCCCCCAAACAGAGAATCTTGAGTGTGCCTTCCTACGTGTGCCAGATTTGCATTCCCTTGGAGAACTGAAGAATAATTTTTCAGTGAAACCCCGCAGCACAAACAGCTCTAATTTTTTGCAGGCCTCACAAAATGAAATAACCCTTCAGCAAAAAAATACTAGCACGAAGGATTTATCAGGCTGAATTTACAAAAGCCCCTCCCTTTTACAAAATTGTCAGGAGCGATAATTAAGACGAAGGTATCAATCAAATAAATACGTCTTCAGAAAAGAAGTATTGAAGGAAGTAAAAGGAAACGTATCGCGGGGAAGCCAGGCCAATAAGGGGCGGCAGTCTCCCCACCTTTTCTATCTGACCGGATGCCTGAGGAAGCCTCAATGCCGGCCAAAAAACCTTCTGTAAACTGAAAGGGGCTTTTTCTAACGCCGGTGAGCCTGCAGAGGCTACCCCTAACCGACATCAGTGCCAACCAATTGAATCCTTCCCGCCCTGCCTTCACCAAATGTTAATCAAACGTGATCCGAAGGTGGCAAGTGAATTGAGAGCATTAACGGGGCCTCAATAATGAAGAACTAACACCATTTCTTTACCATCTTGCAAGAACTCCATCATCAGAGTCGAAGCTACACCCACAATCTACGCTCATTATAAGCGCAGTACAGCTGCATCAACTTCAAAACGAGCCTCTTGCTATGAACGATGATGGATTCATTCTCGCTGAGAATACACGAGGAGACTCCCAGTAATGTAATCCTGCGAGAGCCGCTATAGCCACCCGGCCAAAAAAATTAGACTTACAGCAATCCCGAACCGGTATAACTGAACTTGCTCCCCCATAGATCCTTTGGCCAGCAACCTCCATAACAAGCTCATGACCATTATCAAAGATCGTAGAGGTGAGCATCAAAGTTGTCCTCCCCTGTGATACTCCTTGGCTTCACACGAGTTATCCAAGCTACCCCTCAGAAAAGCGTTGTCGCTATAATCTACAGTGATACCCGCAATCAAATATGATCAACGGGAACAGAAAACGCTTACTTGCCGGCTCTCCTAAGCCAGCGGTACCCTCTTATAACTGTTGGTTACAGACATAGCGGAAAATATTGTTATTTATTGCATAAGCGTACTGGTATGTTAGGCGCCAGCGGAGAACCATCCGGGGCTTGCCCCTCTCTCCACCATCCGCGCACAAAGGCAATGGAATCAAGCTGTTATGTATCGATACGACGACCGGGATCGCGCCATCATCAATGATCGCGTTGCCCAGTTCCGCGGCCAGACGGAACGTTACCTCGCCGGCGAGTTGAGTGAGGAACAATTCCTGCCACTGCGCCTGCAAAATGGCCTCTATATTCAGCGACTGGCCCCCATGTTGCGCATCGCCGTGCCCTACGGCCTGCTCAACAGCAACCAGCTGCGCCGTCTCGCCCGCGTCAGCCGAGACTACGATAAAGGGTACGCTCACTTCACCACGCGCCAGAACCTGCAGTATAACTGGCCCCAGCTGGAAGATGTCCCAGCTATTCTGGCCGAATTGGCTGAAGTGGAGATGCACGCTGTACAGACCAGCGGTAACTGTATCCGCAACACGACTTCTGACCCCTATGCGGGCATCGCTCTCGACGAGATTGCCGACCCCCGCCCCTACTGCGAGCTGATCCGCCAATGGTCCACCTTCCACCCGGAATTCGCCTTCCTGCCGCGCAAGTTCAAAATCGCGGTTAGCGGTTCCGAGCAGGACCGCGCTGCGATTCGTGTACACGATATCGGTGTGCAGATTGTGAAGCGCGGCGAAGAGATTGGCTTCCAGGTGCTTGTCGGTGGCGGCCAGGGCCGCACACCAGTTATCGCCGAAACCATCCGCGATTTCCTGCCGGAGGAAGATCTGCTCTCCTACCTGGAAGCGATTGTACGGGTATACAACCAGCTGGGCCGTCGCGATAACAAATACAAGGCGCGCATCAAGATTCTGGTGAAAGCCCTAGGCCCCGAAGAATTTGGCCGCCGTGTGGAAGAAGAGTGGCAGCACATTAAAGACGGGGTAGAGAAATTGACCCCAGAAGCTCTGCAGTGGGCCAAGTCCTTCTTTACCGAGCCTGACTACAAGAGCTTTGATGGTGCAGCCAGCGAGGCGACCCTGCAGCAGCAGGCTGATAGCGACAAGGCTTTTGCGCGCTGGCTGGAGCGCAATACTTACCCTCACCGAGTACCGGGTTACCGCGCTATCAAGCTCTCCACCAAGCCAACGGGTGTGCCCCCTGGTGATGTCACCGACCGCCAGCTTGAGGCCATCGCCGATCTGGCCGATGCTTACAGTTTCGGCGAAGCCCGTGCCACCCACGACCAAAACGTGGTATTGGCCGATGTGGAACAGGACCAACTGTACGAGCTGTGGCAACAGGCGCGCAAACACGGCTTTGCCACACCCAATATTGGCACTCTCACCGATATGATTTGCTGTCCCGGCGGCGACTACTGCTCCCTGGCCAACGCCAAGTCGATCCCAGTCGCCGAAGCCATTCAGCGCCAATTCGACGATATGGATTACCTCTACGACCTGGGCGATCTGAATCTGAACATTTCCGGCTGCATGAATGCCTGTGGTCACCACCATGTGGGCCATATCGGCATCCTCGGTGTGGACAAGAAAGGCGAGGAGTTCTACCAGATACAACTAGGCGGCAGTGCTTCCAACGAAGCCAGTCTGGCCAAGGTACTGGGCCCCAGCTTCTCTCGCGCAGAAGTTACCGGGGTGATCGGCAAGATCCTCGATCTCTACATCGAACAGCGCCAGACAGAAGAGCCCTTTATCGACACCTATAACCGCATCGGCCTGCAGCCCTTCAAGGAGAGAGTCTATGCCAAAGCCAGTTAAGCTGGGCCCACAGCCGGGCAACCCCTCCGAGCTAATTCTCAATGGTGAGGTCAGCGCCAATGATTGGCAGCTACTACCTCAACTGGAGGAAGAGGAAACCATTGATCCAAATACCCTGCCCTCCGGCAAGCTGATCCTACCGCTGCGCCAGTGGTTAGCCCATCGGGAGGCCCTGGCAGAACGCAGTGCAGAAGTGGGGGTCTGGATAGACAGCGACGAAGGTGCTGAGCTTATCGGCAACGAGGCGAATAATTTTCCGTTGATCGCAGTTAACTTCCCGGCATTTGCCGATGGCCGCGGCTTTACCGCCGGCCGCATGCTGCGCGAGCGCTTTGGCTTTAAAGGGGAGCTGCGTGCGGTGGGTGGCTTTATGCGCGACCAGCTCACTTACCTGCAGCGCTGTGGCTTTAACGCCTACGCCTTTGAAGGCAACCAATCCCTCACCAGCCTGAAAGAATCCCTACAGGATTTTGGGGACAGCTATCAGTCCGGTGTAGATCAACCTCTGCCAATGTTCCGCAGACGCTTCTAAGGTCGATACTCGACTGAGTGTGCCCCTGTCCACATTGGCAAGGGCACACTGCTTCTACCCCGGCATTGTCCTCTTCTATTTCCCCAATTTTATACCTTGCCTGAACCCCCTCACAAATCTCATATACAGAAAACCGAGGGCGACCCAAGCCCTTTCCAGCTTCCCCCTATTAAGCACCAACCAAACCAACTAGATCGCCGCGTCGAGAAGTGCTAACCCATTACCATAAACAACATCGGGCCCAGCCCCCGATACACGAAATGGTATCTGATTCAAATCCCCACCGAGCGTACTAATAGCAAGCGCCACCCGCTTCAATTCCCGGGCACCTGGCCTGTAGTGACCACTGTGGTTATTGACCTCAAGTATTTGATAACCAGCACCCAGCACAATGGTTCCTGCACCCAACACCGACCCACCAGCCAGAAATGAGGAATGATGGAAATGACCTAAGTTTTTTCTTCCGACATAGAAATTACGCTGTGAATCCACAACATAAATTATGTTGCCCGCAGTGTTTTGCAGGATACCCAGCTCAAACCTTCTTTGCGGAGGAATAACCAGCATGTTTCCTGTAAATGTGGCCAGATGTTTCTGCCTATCCCGGTCGGAGAGATAGCGGACATTGCCATTACGGCCATGGGTCGCCTGGTGGTTGGGATGATGAACTTCCGGCCAATAAGGAGTGGCTACCATTTTTGCCCCCCTTGAGCGACCTAAAAGCCCCAGCGTTTTCAATGTAGAACGCAAATGTCTCCAGCGACTTCTTGCTCTCTGCCTTTTCTCTGCCTCAGTCATAAGATGCTTCCTTCCATCCGGTGAATAAAGTTGAAACAGGGGATCTCCCTAAAGTTCACTGAAAGAATATCGAAAGCAGCATGAACATCTAATGAATACTATGGCTTTAAAAATGCCTCAAGGTGAAAATTACCCTTCACCTGTAAGACCATGTAATGGTACCCAGAAATTTCTAAACCATTATTTAAAAGAGAGTCATGATAAAAGCTCGCCTCCCGTGAAATAGAAAGAAGAAAACTTGATGCTTGAGTTGCATTTACAATACAAGCAATATCTACTGAGAAAACTACAGGAGGTTTAACCAATCCATTTACATCCATCCGGAATGGTAAAATTGTTCAACTGCTCCCTGAAAAAGTAGTGCCAGGACCACCGGTAAGCGCCCTAATTCCAAGCGGTAGAGCTATGCCAGCCAAAACAAAAGTCTTTGTTGATTTTTTGAAAAATGAACTAACTTAAGCTCGCAAAAAATAAAATTGAGAAGCCGAGAATAAAATATCCACTACCCAAGCTGAATCAGCCAGGCCCCAAGCTTTAAAGAAATATTACTTAAGATTTACACCAAGCACCCAATGAAAAACCTTATCAAAACTTTGTAAATCTAATTTAGGTCGTTCTTCAATTGAGTTAGCCACTCCGCGATCCAGCTTGGCATTAATCCAATCATCAAGTTGACCATCTAGAATCACAAAACTGCCTTCATCCAACCCCTTTTTCTGCTCAATCAAACTGACTATCAGCTTGAATAGCCATTCCTCTTGATCATCCTCTAGTAATTCTTCGCACATTTGCATAAAGTTGACTGGAGGGATCGATAGAAATCTTTTTATATAAAGCGCATTCAGAATTGAGCGTATTACATATAACAGCTTTTTAACCTTAATTTCCTTAACACCAGCGTCCTTTTCTTGCACAAATTTTGTATAACAGTTAAACCCCATGCTGATATAGTGATGCGCTAAGGCCCGCGGCCGCCAACACTTGAGCGCCAGGCTCCGAAGTTCATCCAAAACCTCTTGCCGTTTGAAATACACTTTTGGTGAAAACAGCCACTCGATTAATGTCGGATTGCTGCCCCTTAACAGTCCTAGGGTTTTATTGATATCCCAGCCAACAAGGTCAAGCTCATCCCCCAAGGTCTTATCGAAAGGCACTTCTACAACATCTCTAGGAGTCCCAAGTGTCAAATAGTGGTTAAGATCTCGCTTGTAAATAAAACGTACATCCCAATCACTATCCGGCGACTCAAAGCCCCACGCCCGACTACCAGACTCACAGGCATATAAAATTTCTATACCTTTCTTAGCTTCAAGTGCTTTTAATTTTTCTTGTACTACCAATTCCATCAATTTCTCTCTACCAATCTACCATGGGCAATGGACAAAAGTTACTATTCAAGAGAGTGACACTGCCTTTGAAATGCCACTATTAGCCCCTTCAACGTAGGAAGTCACCACACGATGAATACTTGCATATACCCTACTCTACCTACCGCCCCTTTTCTGCACCTTGTAGCCACCAACCAAATACCCCAGCAACGATCCGATAAGCACAGGGATAGAGATCAAACCAATCAGCAACCACCGGTCCTGCTTAAAATGTACATCGAAGTGAACTAATGCGGTATAAGCAACTGCACCCATCATTACAACAATGACAAACAGTACAAGCCAAGTGACAAAATTTGCTGACAAATTCAAACCGCAGCTTTTACAGACACATTTTATCGAGTTGAGACCACTACACCAGCCAATCAGAGAGATAGGCTTCTCATTACAACCTGGACAATTTTTCACTGTTACTCCAACCCTAAATCTAGCCACAGCCTGGCAACCGAAAACTAAAATTATATTGGATATTCTTTAATACCAATACTTCTGCCCCCCATAGCCAGGCGGCCTAATCTCAATCAAAAACGCCTTCCTGCCCATAAAAGGCGAAACATCTGCTATCATCGCGCCCGCAAAAACCTAAGGGGTGGCCAAGGCCTGAGATGCAAAGGGATCAAGAAGATCACCTTAAGCAAACCCTTGAACCTGATCCGGTTAATACCGGCGTAGGAATAGGTAGGCGTGCCAAAGCCCTCCCCTCGTCGCTCTCCGGGTCTCTTTCATTAGTGTTGATTCGAGAGAGAACCATGAAAAAACTGTTCACAATCCGCCCGATTGCTCAATCTATCGGCCTTGTGGCTGGCCTGTCCGCTGGGCTAGCAATGGCCGCTAAGCCCATGGAGGGCGGGCTTGAGGAAGTGGTAGTGACAGCTCAATTACGTGATACCAACCTGCTAGATCTACCCGGCAGTGTCAGTGTAATCAGCACCAGCAGTATTGAGGCGCGCGGAGCTGGCAACCTGGACCAACTCCTGAACATGGCACCTAATGTCAATTTTTCTACGGGCGCCTCACGGGGGCGCTTTATCCAGGTTCGCGGTATCGGTGAACGCAGCCAATTTATCGACCCAGTAAACCCTTCAGTCGGCTTGGTTATTGATGGTATCGACTTCACAGGCCTTGGCCTGGCCGCCAACACCCTGGACATAGAACAAGTCGAGATTCTACGAGGCCCGCAAGGCACCTTGTATGGCGCCAATGCCCTAGCAGGCCTGGTCAATATGCGCAGTGCCGCGCCCACTTCAGAAACAACGGGCAAAGTCTCCGCCGAGTTGAGTGAATACGGTGGTCGTAGCCTTACCGCCATTGGCAGCGGCAGCCTGACTGAGCAGCTTGGCTACCGTATAGCCGCCAGCGAGCGAAAGTCCGACGGCTATATGGAAAATCAGTACCTGGGCCGTGATGACACCAACAATATTGATGAATCCGTACTGCGCGGTAAGCTGGCCTATTCTCCCAGTGACGATTTAAAACTCGGCCTCACCCTTTTCTACCTTGACGCCGATAACGGCTACGATGCCTTTTCTCTATACAATACCCGCAAGACCCTCTCCGACAAGCCCGGTCGGGACCAGCAGGAAAGCTGGGCTGGCGCTTTAACTGGGCAGTGGTCTGGTAACGAGAATTTCACTCTTGAAGCCACCCTAAGCCATGCCAATTCCGATACCGAATACGGATACGATGAGGACTGGAGCTATATCGGATTTCACCCTTGGGAATACAGCCAAACTGACAATTACCAGCGGGACAAAGACAACACCAGCTTGGATTTACGCCTGCTCTCCACTGAAAGCTCCAAACTCTTTGCGGGGCGCACTAGCTGGGTACTGGGGGTTTATCATCGTAATGAGCAAGAAGACCTCCTGCAGACTTCAGGAAAAACTAAAGGCACAATCACGGAATACAGTTTTTTTAGCAGTGAGTTTGATACCAAAAACAGCGCTGTTTACGGACAGCTGAGCACCACACTAACCGACGCTCTCAACCTGATTACCGGGCTTCGCCTGGAAAAACGCAGCGCGGATTATTCTGATTCCTATTCCACTAAGGCAGATAGCAATGAGGATTTGTGGGGTGGAAATATAACCCTGGAATATCATTATTCTGAAGACACGCTACTGTACGCCACCGTTTCACGCGGCTATAAGGCAGGGGGTGTGAACGGTGCGATCATCGCAGAGTTCGCGGGTAATGAAGAAACTTACAGGGAGATGTTCGAGTTTGATACAGAGCATTTGCTTAACTACGAACTCGGCGCCAAAGGCAACTGGCTGGATAACCGCCTACAGGCGCAGCTAGCAGCTTTCTACCAAGACCGCAGCGATGTTCAAGCCAAACAATCACTCTTTAATCCAGAAAGTAAAAAGTTTAGGGAATACCTGGGTAATGCAGCAGGTGGTGAAACTTACGGCTTTGAGGCGGAAATAAATTTCCAAGCCACGGATACTGTGCGCCTCTTCGCTTCTGCAGGCTGGCTAAACGCCGAGTTTGAAAACTTTATAAGCAGTACCCACGTAGATACAGAGAAGGATGAAGAAACCGGTACGGTACTATCTCCGGTAAATCTGGATGGACGTGATGTCGCTCATGCGCCAAGCTATCAGTTCTTCACTGGCACCGAGATTGATCTCACTACCCACTGGGTACTGCGTCTTGAATTGGAAGGCAAGGATGAGTTTTACTTCTCTAATAGCCACAATGAAAAATCCACGGCCTACGAATTGGTTAACGCCCGCCTCACCTATCGGCTTGATAACTGGGAAGTCTCTCTATGGGGTAGAAACCTGACAGGTGAGGATTACTATACCAGAGGCTTTTATTTCGGAAATAACCCAGTTAATGGCTATACCTCAGAAGCTTATTATCAACAGGGTGAACCACGTATTGCCGGGATAACCGGTACTTATACTTTCTAATAGGACACCTTGTAATTTAGCAAATAGCCAATGGTTAACGCCCGTGAATCATCAGATACATAGCTATCTGATAATTCACGAACTTAATCGGGTTGGATAGATAGGAGCCAAGGATAGTTACCCCCTGGCTCTCGGCGAATAATGAGAAAAGCTATGCAGCTCTCCGCAGAAATCAGCATGTACCCTCTCAAAGATGAGTACATACCCAGTATTCGAGCCTTTATTGAACGCCTGAATAGCCATTCAGGCCTGAGAGTAATCACTAACACTATGAGCACTCAGGTATTTGGCGAATATGATTTGCTAATGGATGTTCTCAAAATAGAAATGCGCAAATCCTATGAGCAGTTTGGACGCGCTATTTTTGTTTGTAAATTTATTGATGGCGACCTAGCCCCGGCAAAACCCCATGCTTAACTCAGAGTTCCTAGAAATTCTGCGCACCTCAATTGCAGCCATGTCTCTTTGGGAAGTGGCAGCTGTTGTTCTCGCCCTTGCTTACCTGTTATTGGCGATGCGCGAGAAAATCAGCTGCTGGTATGCTGCCTTTATCAGCACGGCAATCTATTTAGTTTTATTTTGGGATGTCAGCCTGCTAATGGAATCAGCACTGCAAGTGTTCTACCTGGGCATGGCGATTTTTGGCTGGTGGCAATGGCGTCATCACGAGGATAAAAACAAAGATTTAAGAATTCATCGCTGGCCACTGCAAACCCACTTGATGGTGATTAGTGGTGTTTTCCTGCTAACCCTAGTATTCGGTTATCTGCTAGATAACTTTACCAGTGCCGCCCTACCCTATCTCGATTCTTTCACCACTTTGGGAGCTGTGGTCACCACCTATATGGTGACCCGCAAAGTTTTGGAGAACTGGATCTACTGGATTGTAGTGGATGGGGCCTCCATCTACCTTTACCTGGATAGAGGGTTGTACCTGACTGCGCTCCTCTTTTTGCTCTACGTGGTATTGGTTGTTATTGGCTTTTTCCAGTGGAAATCCATCTACAATAAGCAAAATCAGCCCGGACTAACCTCTTTAACGGGAAGACAAGCTTCCGCCGCTTTGCAGTAGCAATATCGCCCTATCTATACCTATGCGCCAAAGCCCAAGCGACATCATTCCCTGCGACTGGCATCAGTGGAGCCAGTCCAGACCTAGGTTTATACAGACCTTGGCAGGTGGGCAGACCAATCGAACCTATTTAGTTTCATCAGGGGAAGAGCTCCTGGTTATTCGCCATAACTCCCCACTTAGCCAAGCGCTGGATCTCGACCGGGCAACAGAGGCCCAAGTCCTCAACCAGGCCACTCGCGCCGGGCTCTGTGCTCCCCTTGTCTATTGTGACCCTCAATATCACTATTTGGTAACAAGGTTTATTCAAGGCCAGCCCTGGCACAAAGAGGGCCCCAGCGCTTTGAAGCGGCTTGCCAAACGACTTAATAGCATTCACTCTCTCCCGCCGGTTAAGAACCACCTGGATATTGATCAGAAAATAGACCGCTATTGGTCATCGATTAATACTCAAGCTGATTTCTACCCACTTCTTAAACAATTACACCGTGAACTATCCAGCAGTATTAGCGCTTTAAAGGCTGTAAGTGATACTCCCGGTCTCTGTCATAATGACCTAACCAAAGAAAACCTGATCGAAAGTACCAGCGGGGAGCTAATCGCAATCGACTGGGAATATGCTTCCATGGGAGATCAGTTTTATGACCTTGCCGCTTTGGTTGAGGAGCACCAATTTTCCCCTTCTGAGCAACAACAGCTACTGGTCAATTATCTCCATCGCCCACCAAATGGAGATGACAGACAGCGCCTTTACCATTGGCGGCTAATCTATAAATATCTATGTGTACTTTGGCATGCACTGCAATGGAGTGCAAAAAAAATCCCCGGTGACTCAAGTACCATCGAATCTCAATGCCAGGCGATATTGGAGTTAGCGGTATCCCGGCCGGCTTAGTAGCCCCTTAGTAAACCCACCTCATCAACCCGACGAAAGCCCTGCCGAGCCCCCAAATGAACATAACAGGAATTAAAGGGGATCCTATATGGGTGAAGCCTTCCTAAACAATACAGCTCAAGATACCAACCACATAAGATCAGTATTGACCGGCCATTGCTTTGCAAAGATATAATCACTGCAGACCTGCACAGGTTTACATCAAAATGCACGAGTATAGGGAGATACACATTATGACCAGAACTTTCTTCGGCTTGCTACTCCTCTTCGTCACCGCCAGCTGCTATGCCGACAAGAGGCCTGAAGCTTTTAACACCATCGACAAACTTTTTGCCGCCATGTCAAATTTTGATCATCAGGCAATGAGAAGTACGGTTACTGATTCATTCATCCTTTTAGAACATGGGGAGATCTGGACCATAGAGGATCTTGTTAATGTAGTTAAGCCCGCTGGTTACACCCGAACGAATTACTTCAGCATCATCAACTACGAGCAGCAAGGCGAATTACTGACTGTCAATTATTGGAACAAAGCCAACTTTACCCAGAAAAACAAAAGCGAGGATGTTATCTGGCTGGAGAGTGCCGTCCTAGCCAAGGTAGATGGGAACTGGTTACTCCGCCAAATGCATTCTACCCGGCTACCAGCTGGTAAAACGCCAGATAAAGTAACCTTTATCAAGCAAAAACTCTAACTTTAAAGTTAAGCTCAATGTGCTGGCCTTAGGGCCAGCCCTACATTCACTGTAGAGGCTGCAGCCCATACCGTGTCTTTTCCTATCCACTGCAGCATCATGTAAAATAAGCCACAACTATACGATACATAGTGCTTATTATCCCAAGAGGCGGCCCCATGAAGCTAAAAGTGTACCTTTCCGGTGAAATTCATTCTAACTGGAGAACCCAAATTATAGAGGGTTGCAAAAATCTAGGGTTAGATATCAGCTTTTCATCCGCAGTGACTGATCACGATGCCAGTGATGCGGCGGGTGATGGCCTTGGTGAAGAGTCCAACTCTTTTTGGCGTGATCATAAATCGGCCAAGGTCAATGCCATCCGAATCAAACACTCTATTGAGAACTGCGACCTGGCCATCATTCGCTTTGGAGAAAAATATAAGCAGTGGAACGCCGCATTCGATGCCGGTTACTGCGCAGCTCTGGGAAAGCCTTATATCACCCTACACGATGAATCCCTGGTTCACGCCTTGAAAGAAGTCGATGGTTCAGCCCAAGCCTGGGCCCAGAGCCCTGCACAAGTTATCGATATTCTAAAATACCTCACTACCCAGGCTTAACGCCATATGTCACCACCGCCGGCCAATAACCGGCGTGGTTTGTCATATAATCGCTCACCTTCATTTTCCCTACTCTTTTTAATCTGTAGCCACTTACGCCTGGAGTAACTGATCGGTTTTCCCTTGATATGACCTATTAATCCATTAGCATTTCATACCAACATCTTCATGTTTTGCTATATCCCACTGTGTTCAACCAATCCATCAATAGATGGCGCAGACATAAACCGAGGCAAGGATACTGACCTTAAAGGCCACAAATGTACGATTCATATAATTAAACTCAGGAGATCAATCAAAAGGTTCTGGCGGGTTTCCCACGATAAACGCTTACATCCTCAATCAGGAGCAACCTTATCAGCTATCGGCCACCCCAGTAGCTTGGAGAGTATCATGAGAATAAGTAAAGAAGTCTGGAAGGGCCAAGCCGCATATTCCAAGACACTGTTATGGCTATATGATTTTTGGGTGTTATTTTTATCAAATCGCTTTATTTGGCGCTGCCCTACACCAATAATTCTTCAGCAATTTGATGAAAATGTAAGCGTCAACCACTTGGACGTGGGTGTCGGCACTGGCTATTTTATGGATAAATGTCATTTTCCCTCACCTCATATCAGATTGGCACTTATGGATTTAAACCAGAACTGCTTGAATATCTCAGCAAAGCGTGTTGCAAGATACAAACCTATTCTATTTCACACAAACGTACTGGGTGAAATGACTAATGATATAGAGCCATTTGATTCCATTTCTGTTAATTATTTATTCCATTGCTTACCGGGGAGACTATCAGAAAAGCTTATTGCCATAGATTATCTTAATAAACTACTCTCAGATCATGGCACTATCTTTGGCTCTACAATTTTACATGAAGGTGTTTACAAAAGTGCAATCGCCAAACGATTAATGACCTTCTACAACAAGAAAGGAATATTTTCTAACACCCTAGACAGCCAGAAAGATCTGGAGAATTTCCTGCAAAGTAGATTCTCAGAATATTCAATAGAAATTCGGGGCTGTGTTGCACTTTTCTCAGCAAAGAACAAGCGATAAACCCAGCCCCCCAACAATTGCGAGAATACTTGGTAAATATTACTTCATCATTAAGGCCACCTCTCTCCTTGATTTCCTCCTATGTGAAGCAGCAGTATTATTCTATTGTTTGTTCACACCCTTTTGCCAAAGGCCTTCCTGATTTAGATCGTGATACGCTAGCCAAACTGTGGAAGCCCCAGCTCCGATCTTGGCACTCATAAGGCGTGCATTGTCATAGCCATTGAATGGAACATCAAAAACTGACCCCGGATACTCATATTTACAAGCCACTTCTCCTTGAGACCAGTCCGCATCAGCAGCAGTAATCTTCCAGTCACCTTCATCACGGCAAGCAAAGCGATAGCTTTTGGAGCACGCTACATCATTAAAACGACCGTTCGCCTTTGAAATAGCGCAATGCTCATTGCCATTCCAGTTGTTCGGCTCCGTACTTTCCCAAGACCAGAGTAGGTCTTCGGGCTCAAGATGCCCCGCACTACCATCACCATTGAACCAGAACATTTCAAATATATTGAGCCCACAGGAAAGATAGCTTTTTACATTAGACTCAGTGATTTCCTTGTCTTGCGGCCCTTTACCACCACTACCAATGCCATAAAGAGTGCTTGGATCGTGTAACCGCGTCATTTTCTTACTTGCCGAGGTTGTCATTAACTCACAAGTATTGGGATCTGTAGGTTTACTAAATTTGTCTTTGTAGAACCCCTGATATTGCAGACCGAGATGTACCACAGACCTAAAGCTCCCTGATTGTGGACAGATTAAATCCGTATTTACAACGACTATATTTTTTCCAGAATCCAACACATTCTGCTTACTCAAGGAATCCACCGGCAGACCGGCACAACGATTAGATCCCCCTCCAGATAAACTCGCCTCATAAAGATAGCTTCCTAACTCAGCACGTAACTGACTGGCTATCTGGCCATAATGATCAGAATTTATTTCAAGTTTCAACAATATGACTGACTGAACATTCCCCTCTTCCAACCAACGAACAATACTTTCCAGCCCACGGCGAAACTTTTTTTCACCACCAAAGCAGACACCATGACATAACCGCAGCTGATTCTCCCCAAAAAATGTTCCGTAATTGCCGACATCTAAAGTAAGCTCACGCACACCAGAGTTTAACTGATCATAGATTGAAATATCCTGATTGGGATCCGCCCAGTAGGCACTGTCCCACTCCCGCGCATTATAAGAGTTGTGAGTACCCACCCATTGCGAATGGTTGAAAGGCACATCTTTATCTAACTGTTCTTGCAGGGACAGTTGTATAACACCCTGAGCTGTTGTCGACTTGACGCCCGGAACCAGAAAAAGGCCCACCATAAGAATTACTAGCCGCCCATAAAGGGATAATTTGATCATTTGTTTTTTTATTGTCATGATATACCTGTGTCACTATAGTAACTTTATTGTTATCTTGCCTTGCGAAAGGCATACATTCCAAGTCGGAACCTCTAGATATTAATCAAACAAATAATCAAATCATAGAATGAAACCAAATCTGATTGACTGGATAGGCATATAAGGGACAAAAGCTTCTATTTTTACCTGACAGGAAAGCCCCTCAAAAGAAAATTAATTAGACTTTAAATACGCCACGTTCATGCTAATAGTGCCAACCCATATACAGCATACAACTGACCCGAATATAAACCCATACTTATAATCGCATCTGGAAAGCAGGCCAAGCCCCTCACTCAACACAGCTAAAATAATTTATATTTTTTTACTGAAACCACCAACCAAAAGGCGAAATAAAACCATACAAAAGAGGGCTATATTTCTTACCCCAAGAATGAACTCAAACAATTGGATTTAAGAGCCAACCACAAAATTCAGATCAACAACTTCACTGAAGAGCATCGCCTCAGTTGCTCCCTCCCAACCGCTATAAAGCGAGAAAAGAATAGGACTTACAGAAAATTTTCTCTGAAAGAAAACACTAGAAAATCATTTATGGATCGCAATAATACGTATAGCAAAACACAAAAAAATCGCTAAGACAGCAGAAAATCAAGTGATCCAACAACAGCCATAACCAAAAAGGACACGCCCAGCCTCGTCTCAGGCGACTGTGTCAAGGTTATTCTCAGCACAAAAAATTACAGCCAATTACACCTAAGCAAGGCTCTCAACTCATCACCCACAACCCCAAAATATTACACACGTACCACATTTTCTCTATGTGAAATAAATCACACAAAAACCCTTATCGGCAGTAGTCAAGACTGGCAGATTTCAAGTCACTCCATGATATGATCGCGCAATGGATTTAGCGCCTTAGCGCTATGGTGAATGATTATCAGGGATGAGAGTATATGACTAACCCTCACAATATTGACTACACAGGCTTTATCTTTTTCCACGAAACCACTAAAGGGCAAAATGGAAAGCCTGTCTTTATTGATCCAAAACTGCTTCCTCGGTTTATTGATTTGATCGATATCAACTCGGAGGCGGGCAGAAAAACAGCAAACCAAATGAATCAGCTCAGCAGTACCGCTGCTGGAATCACCTCCGAAAGTAACCAAACTAATGGCTTTCAACACCGCGAAAATATAGGGGCTGTACAGGTTAGCTATACCGTGTATCAAGAGGGCAATAGTCATAATAGAGGTCCTGGTGTTTATATCACAGAGCTCAAGCGAGCCAACGGAATTTCCGGAGGGGAGTCTCTGCCAGCAGGATTTTATCTCTCGAAATTAGGAAGGGGAGGATGGGGAGTTGAATCCATTGAAGATGACACTATTCCCACCGTAATTGGCGCAATTGGCGCTTTCTTTGATGGTACTAAATATGATGCGTTATCTACCGCAAAAGAATATGGTGCCTACTTAAAGACCACAGGAAATGCAAACCAAAAGCAACTAAACGACTGTTTTTCACTCTACTATGCTCCAAGCTATCTCGTCGATGAGCTTGGAGTCTGGAAAACGGCGACTCAGAAACTCTCTGGGCCAGACGCCGGACCTCGAGAGCTTGCCCGCCTGTTATATAAATCGCTACCTTGGGATGAGAGAGATCAAACTTTAAAGCATCATTGGTATGTTTTCGGAGAGGGTGCCAAGATGCTTCACCGTACTTTGAAGGAGTTTATCCAGATAGCCGGAGGGAAAAAGCTACAACAGCATTGTTTTTATTTTGTTAACCCACGAGAAAATATTGGGCTTTTGATGCGGGAAGTTGAAGCCGTAGGTGCACAAACGAAAAAGACCAGTTACAGGCATAGCCTGGATGATATAGCCAGTAAGGTGCACCAAGTAAAGGATGGAGATAACGCGGTGATTGGCCTCCAGAAAATGGATGCGCCCTGGTCTGAGTTCGACAAAATGATACAGGGGGGCAGCAATTATTATCAAAATAAATATATGAATAGCATTGACAATAATCGTACTTTCTCAGACGCGGCTATAAGATTTGTAAGAAACTTCAAAGATGGATGGGGTTAAGTATGGCTAAGGTAGACTCACTGGATCTAGGCCACCCTATTATTGAGCAACTCAATGATATTTACTGGTTGCCCTTCAATGCGCTACCCGTACACCACTACGACTTAGGCGGCTGGCACCTGTCTTTTACAGGAAAGTTAGTAAAGCATATTTATGGAGGCAATCATTATGCCCCATACACTACGCCAATCAACAAAGAAGATAGCTATCCAAGATTTTATGGTGGACAGCCACTTTGGGGCAATAAGAGCCCCTACATTTGGTTTGAATTGCATTCAATCAATGTCGGCTGCAGTGTAGATGTGGGATCAGAAGATGCCTGGATTATTGGCACTGCTTGCTTTGAGATTCGAGTGATCCAGATACGGGAACCATCCAAATCTGGAGTCTTCGACCTCTCTGATCACAACCAGTTAAAGCAATTTATATTTAATAAGCATAAAGATAATCTGGGCCATTTCCTTGATTCTGGATTCAATTACGCTTTTAGCGCCTGGAGCATAGAAGAAATTAAAGAATACAAATTCAAGGGCAGAAACTGGTACGAAATTATTGACGGTAACCAAAGTCTAAATTGGTGTTTCAACCTATATACCCACATATCAGACAAGCATCTTCTACATATTGCATACACCCCTAGCCAATTCTGGCCTCCACATCATATTCCCAGTGAAAAAGCCTTGCGCATTAGCAAATCTCCTTTGTGGGACTTTATGGATAACCTGGAGCTTACCAAAATGGAAGAAGGCAGCCAGGTTGTTACCGGCACTGTAGAGCGAGTGACTACAAGCTCCTGGGGAGAAGATACAGAAGATCTGAGCGGCTGGTAAAGTATTTTAATTAGCGGGCTTACCTAGAACAGATTACATATTTACACATTATTATTTGCGAAAACTATAAAATACAGATTCTTATTTTCTCCGGTAAAAAAATTAACTAGCTGATTAGAGTGTAAAATAAGGATAGCCTGAAGTTAATAAGCTACCCCGCAACTCCTACTATAGAGTGCCCTAAAAGGGCACCTATAAGTCAGTGTGACGTTATTCTTACCAGAAGATGTCTTGTAAGTTAAACGTGTAGCGACTCACCAATTAGAAGAACCTTACCGTTACGCTCACCTGCCGCAGCAACTTTAACGGCTTCCTTCACTTCGCTAAGGGGATAAGTTGCATGAATCGGTGCAGAAAGCTTACCCTGGGCAACGAGGCTCGTAATGGTTCCAAAAACTTCCTGCTGCCGCTCAGGTGAAGCATTAGCAAACCACTTGGCCAGCCAGAATCCGCGTACAGTAATATCCTTAAAGATAATCACCCCTGGAGCGAGCAGACATGGCTCACCGCTCAGGGCACCATAGTTGACTAGTGTGGCACCCTCGCTAAGGGCTTCACCCAGTCTAGCAGTAGCCATTCCCCCAACGGCATCTATACCCAAGCGAATCTCAGCACCTGCGGTTGCAGCTTTAACCCTCTTGGCTAGGCTCTCCCCTTCCTGATCACCATCTACCAGCACCACATCGGCACCGGCTTCTAGCATTGGCTCAATCAGCGAGGATCTGCGAACTACATTGACTACCTTCAGACCACGAATTTTTGCCAAACTTGTCAGATAAGTTCCTACCGCAGAGTTTGCTGCGTTTTGAATCACCCAGTCTCCCTCTTTCAGATCGACGAACTCACTGAGCAGGAGGTAGGCCGTTGGGGGATTAATGGTAATCATGGATAGCTGTATGGGATCTACCTCATTTGGCAGAGGAATAAGTCCCTTAGCATTTGCCACCATGTGCGTGGCCCAGGTGCCACTGCCAACGGGCAACAGAACAGTTTGGCCAATATCAAGGCCTGACACATTCGGACCCTGCTTAACTACCTTGGCAACACCTTCGTTCCCGCCAATGGCAGGCAGAGGCGGTAACATGCCATATTCACCGGTCAGCGTGAGTACATCTGAGGGGTTGATAGGTGTAGCCAGCATTTCCAGTAATACCTGCCCCTCTTCCAGTTCCGGCTCATTAAACGGAACCGCCTCAATCACATCCTGCGGCACAGGGCCGCGCTCACGATACTCTGCCTTTAGCATATCGACATATCCTTTAAGAAAAATAGCTTTCACTAAGCCGTAAACAATTTCTCTCACTGCCTCTCGAGTAAAACTCGTATTTACCGGCCATTTCGAATTGTTCAGTCTACTCACCATGAGAGAGAGTTCAAGAATATCCACCAAACAGATGTAGGCTAACTGTAATCGTGCGATAGAAACAGGACTGAATCGTAAAGTCAAAGTATCTATTGAAAGCAAGTTGCTTTACAAAAGCTCACTGGTCACTCAAACAAATATCTTTGACACCCAGCATCTACTCGGTTGATTTTTTTCAAACTTAATAAAAGCCTGTTACCTCTTTACTCCTTATCTCCTCAGACTCTCACACTATCCTGCATCAGCAACGCAACAAACACTCCAAGATTAAAAAGAAATAGAGGTAAGCCTTAGAGAACATCACCGGAGTGCAAATCACCAGCAACTTATCCAAATGTCAACATGGAGCCGCTTGCCCCTTCACCACTAACTGATAAATATTGAATATGGATAGGGTTCAATTACTTACGTAGAAAAGTACCCTTCTATCTTTTTGATGTACAGAATCGCGATGAGCCGCTATTATCAGCAGCGGCTCTAGTTGCACTCTTAGCAAACTTGGTGACTTTTACACCATGACTAAGAAATTTAATTTGAAACAACCCTTTAGCTTTATAGATGTTTACCTACACACTGATTAAGCATACCCATATCACAGCCGCAGTACTTAGCCTTTCTCTTTTTCTGTTGAGAATGGGGTTGGAGTTCACAGGAAAGCCTCACTGGAGAAAAACCTTCCTTCGCTGGATGCCCCATGCCAATGATACCCTGCTGTTATCTGCAGCTGTAGCGCTGGTTGTGATCGGCAGCTGGAATCCGGCTGTCTTCCATTGGCTTGCAGTAAAGGTTGCACTGGTATTCGGTTATGTGATTGCCGGATTCTTCGCACTGCGCCAATCCATGCCTCAACCTACACGCATCATTGCGGCTCTTTTGGCCATGGTGCAAATTGGCTTTATTTTTTATTTGGCAATTCAAAAGCCTACTCTCTAATACAACTTTTTATTCAATTTGCCCACAAAGCCAGTACTCACAACTCAGTGGGCAGCGAGCTCAATTCCGATCCCATACTGTGTGATCTATCCCTTTAATATCGTATTTTCTCGCATCAAACACCGGCTCCTTAATTCCTTGACTAAGCTGTGCTTCATAGTCTCCCAGCACTTTGAAAGCGACACCGGAGAGCAAGGTAATAGCCAATATGTTGGTAGAGGCCATAAATCCCATCGCCACATCTGCCATGCGCCAGAGTAAGGTAAAATTCTCAGTACTTCCACTGTAGGAAACCCAGGCACCAAACAGGATAAAAATTAAAAAAATTATCCGATAACAAAATATAGAAGTGGGAGTATGGTAAAGATAAAAAATATTGGTTTCACCGTAATAGTAATTACCAATAATCGAAGTAAAGGCAAAAAACAGCAGTGCAAACGCCACGAAACCACTTCCCCAGGAACCCACCACGCTAGACAGAGAATCCTGAGCTAATTTAACTCCCTCCACATTGCCCACCATATACACATCAGCAACTAAAATAATTGCCGCGGTACAGGTACAGATAACAATGGTATCCAGAAAAACGGAAGCCATTTGCACATAGCCCTGCACCAGTGGATGCTTAACATCCGCTGCTGCACCCACATTCGGTGAAGAGCCAAGCCCTGCCTCATTAGCAAATAACCCACGCTTTATTCCATTGGAAACTACCGCCCCCAGTGCTCCTGCGCCAGCCTGTTCCAGTCCAAAAGCATTCCTTAATATCGTACCCAGAATCTTGGGCAACTCCCCCAGGTTCATCAGCAAAACCATAAACGCCACTGTTAAATAGGCGATAGCCATAAAAGGCACTACCACTCCGGCAAAGCGCGCGATAGAGCGGATACCACCAAACACAATAATGCCCGCAATCACAGCTACCACAATCCCGACCAGCATGGGGTTGATTTCCCAGGCGTCGTTTAGGGCCGTGGCCATAGCATTCGATTGAATGGAGTTGAAGACAAAGCCGTAGCACATCAGTAAGAAGATGGAAAAACTTACTGAAAGCCACTTCCAGTTAGGGCCTAGGCCTTTTTTGATGTAGTAAGCCGGTCCTCCACGGAAGGTCCCAGGTTGCTCACCTTTCTCTTTATAAACTTGCGCGAGGGTATTTTCGACCATGCTGGTGGCCATACCGAGCCAAGCCACCATCCACATCCAAAAAACCGACCCAGGACCCCCAGCAGTAATTGCCACGGCAACACCCGCCAAACTACCGGTGCCAATCCGTGCTGCGGCACTGGTGGCAAACGCCTGAAACGCGGAAATTGAGCCCGGATGATCCTTATGAATACCGCGCACCATTACCATCGCCATATGACCAAAGTGGCGGAATTGAATAAAGCGACTGCGAATGGAAAAGTAAAGGCCAATAGGCAGCAAAGCGATAATCAGGACACCGAGCCACCACTGCCCTTCAATCCCCCCCCACAAAAGCCGGTTGGCCCAATCAATCGCCTTGATTATTCGGTCCAACAACTCTTGCATCCACCGCTCCCTGGCACAGCCTATATTTATGCATAGATCAACCGCTGGAAACGGCTATCCCCACTAAAGACTAGCAGCCGCTACAGTGCTAACGGGTAGGTAACCAAGCGGACCTTTTGCAGGAAAAGTAAGAGTCACTCGGTTCTACGGCGCTTAAAAAATCCAGACCAGCTGGAAAGGGAGGCGAAAAGGAATTCTCGGCTCTTGGCGCCCAAGCAAGATAGAGCAGGCATAAAATGGGGAAAAATCGACAGAAGGTGGGCTCTGAGAGATAGACCAGTGACACTGAGGGCCCACTGGTCTATGCACTGAAAAGAATTAGCAGAAGATTTCCCGCGCCCGCTCTGGAGACACCACCTTACGACCACTCTCTTCTGCGATCACGGCCAAAGCCTCAATCAACTGGCCATTGCCAGAGGTACGCTCGCCACCAGGCAAATAGAAAGTGTCCTCTACTCCAGAGCGTAAATGGCCGCCAAGCTCCGCGGTCTTGCGGTGCACCGGCCAGATTTCCTCACGCCCAATCACAGTACTCTGCCACAAGCTATCTGTACGCATATATTTAGGCAGCAACTCCAACAGCTCGGGATCCGCTGGCATACCAGAAGCCACCCCCATCACCAGGTTATAGTTGGGCTTATCGACCATACCCACATCGGCATACATACCAACGGAGCGGACAATACCTACATCAAAGCACTCAAACTCAGGCCTGGTACCCGTTTCACGACATACCGCCAGCAGTTCTTCCACCTTGTCCACCGGATTATCGAACACCATCGGCGGCCAGGCCCAGGTGCCGTTGGAACGGGCTTTTAAGTAATTCAAGCTGCCCGCATTGCAGGCGGCGATTTCCGGCTTACCTGCGCGCACACACTCGAGAGGTCCGCGCTGGTCCCGACCGATAGTGCCGGTGGAAAAATTTAAAATAACTCCGGGGCACTTAGCCCGGATTGCATCGGCAATTTCCAACGCCACTTGCGGTTCCCAGCTTGGAAGATGCCCCTTGCCCGGCTCTTGAGCCCGAAAATGTACATGCATTACCGAAGCCCCGGCATCAAAGGCTTCGCGGGCTGAGTTTGCCATTTGTTCCGGCGTTACCGGAACCGGGTGTTGTTGCGGATTGGTGAGCACCCCGGTTAGGGCGCAGGTGATTACCACTTCATCGGACATCGCAGGCTCTCCTGAATTATCTTTATTTGGGCCGCTTTAGGTTCGGCACACTAGGCTTTGCTGAATTCCGCTGATTGCCATGCTCTCAGTACCTGCGCCTCATCCGTGCGCGAAATACCCTGAGCCGCATCCATACTTTGGGGTTAATGAAGGAGGTATCAAACCCCGCCACCAAGCGCTTGCTTGGTCACCAAAGACTAACACAGGCTTTAACCCGTAAAAAGGCACCTTGTATCGCTAAAACAGGCCCGGCAGAATGCAAAAAAATCTAATTTAGGAAACCGGTATCCGATGAGTGATCACTCCATAACAAACTCCACCCCTTATGGCAGCTGGAAATCTGCAATCAACGCAGAATTATTGGTTGAAGGCAGTGTTCGCCTGGCAGAAGCCAGCTTGGTGGATGGGCGTTACTACTGGTTAGAGTCGCGTCCTTCAGAAAAGGGGCGTAATGTTCTGGTGCAGTATTGCCCGCAAAATGGCCGGCGCGATCTCACCCCCACCCCACTGAGTATTCGTTCCAAGGCGCACGAATATGGCGGTGGTAGCTACCTTGTCCACGGCGACACCCTGTACTTTGTACTTGCGGAAGATCAGCGTATTTACCGGATGGAGATCGGCAGCGACCTGCCTGAGGCTATTACTCCAGAAAGTGAATCCCGCTATGCGGACCTACACCTCGACACAAAAAGAAATCGTCTGATTTGTATTGAAGAAGACGACAGTGGCCACGCTAAGGGACAGGAAGCACGTGCACGAATTATCGCCATCGACCTACAGTCTCCGCTGACTACCCCCCCAAGGGTTTTGGTTGAAGGCGCAGACTTCTACTCAAACCCAACCTTGAACACCAGCGGAGACCAGTTGAGCTTCTTGCGCTGGCATCACCCTAACCTGCCTTGGGATGGCACCGAACTGTGCCTGGCCACTCTGAGTGAGCAAGGAGAGGCCATTGAGATCACTCAAGTGGCCGGCGGAGATAATGAATCCATATTCCAACCCCAGTGGTCGCCATTGGGGCAGCTTTACTATGTCTCCGACCGCAATAACTGGTGGAATTTATACAAGCTGGGACAAGATACCCCGCTTTGGAAAAAAGAGGCTGAATTCGCCACACCGCAGTGGGTGTTTGGAATGTCCACTTATGGCTTTATCAGTACTGAGGAAATTCTCTGTACTTACACCGAGAATGGCCTTTGGTATTTGGCCAGCGTAAATACCCTTACTGGTGAACACCAGCTGATCCAGCAGCCCTACTGTGATATCGAGAGCCTGCGCTGTGAAAATGGCAAAGCGATTATGATTGCCGCCGCAAGAGACAGCTTCCCTGCAATAATCTCTTTTGATCTGGCAAGTGAGGCCCTTGAGACAATCGCCAGCAGTAACAAACGCTCACTGCCTGCCGAACTCTTCTCCAGCGCCCAGGCCATTACTTTCAATGTCGATGAGCGAGAGGTACACGGTTTTTACTACCCCCCGCACAACCCGGACTTTAAGGCACCAGAGGGCGAAAAACCTCCGCTTATTGTTTTTAGCCATGGCGGCCCCACTGGAGCCACCTCTGCCGGCCTCAATTTGAAAGTACAGTACTGGACCAGCCGCGGCTTCGCCATTCTGGATGTGAATTATTCCGGTAGCACCGGTTATGGCCGCGAGTACCGTGACCGCCTTACCGATAAGTGGGGCATCTATGATGTGGAAGATGTCTGTGCAGGCGCCGAATACCTGGTCAATCAGGGTTTGGCCGATCCAGAGCGGCTGCTGATCAAAGGTGGCAGCGCAGGCGGTTATACCGTGTTAGCAGCACTAACTTTTCACAACACTTTCAAAGCCGGGGCCAGTCATTATGGAATCGGTGAATTGAGCAGTCTCGCTAAAGACACTCACAAGTTTGAATCCCGCTACCTGGACAAATTAGTCGGCCCCTGGCCATCCGCCGAAGCAATCTATCAGCAACGCTCTCCTATTCATCATGTGGAGCAACTGAGTTGTCCGGTGATTTTCTTCCAAGGTTTGGAAGACAAGGTAGTACCACCAAACCAGGCGGAAACTATGGTGAGAGCCCTGAAAGAGCGCGGTATTCCGGTTTCCCATATCACCTTTGCCAATGAAGGGCACGGCTTCCGTGGTGGAGACAGCATCAAAATGGCCCTGGAGGGAGAGCTGGAATTTTACAGCCGTATTTTCAATTTTCCCCTGGCTGAAGCCGGCCCCGGAATTACCATTGAAAATCTGTAATCAATCATCCCAGACCTTGAGAGGAAGCCAGTAAAACCATGGGAAGATGGAGACCGCCGCGCCCGCGCGGCTCCCGCTATATCACTGCGGAGGGCGCGCAACGTATGCGCGCCGAAGTTAAGCATCTATGGGAGGAGGAGCGCCCAAGAGTCACCCAGGCGGTAAGTGATGCCGCTAAACTGGGCGATCGCTCGGAAAATGCCGACTATATCTACGGTAAAAAGCGCCTGCGTGAAATAGACAGCCGTGTGCGTTTTTTGACCAAACGCCTGGAGGAGATCACCGTAGTAGATCAGGTGCCTGAAGACCGGGAAAAAGTCTTCTTCGGTGCTTGGGTCACATTGGAAGATGAAGAAGGTGTAGTTATAAGCTATAGAATCGTCGGGCCAGATGAGTTTGACGTAAAAGCCGGCTTGATCTCTATGGATTCTCCCGTAGCTCGCTCACTACTTGGGCGCAGACTCGACGATGAGATAGAGATTCGCCAGGGGGAGAAATGGCAGACTTATTTTATTATTGAAATCCGCTACGAAGAGTAGAAGCCAACTCCTCATAACTCTAAGCATAACAGCAGGAAAAATAGATAGATTTTTTAATTGATAAATAAAAAAGGCTTATTTCCCTCGAAATAAGCCTTTGAATCAATAGTGAGTTATCTATTTCTAGAGGCTGTTGTAGTACTGAATTACTCCAACCGCTTTGCCACTGGCAAAAGCAGACTGAACTTGATCTGAGCTCATACCAATTGTCAGGTCTGCATCATTCACATTAAGCTCAAGATACAAGCTGCCCGCCTGGGAATAGGCATCATCCCATTCAGTGATCGCATCATTGAGGTCATTGATTACGGCCGAGAAATTAGCGCCCTCCTCGTCAGAAATGGCTGTCTGAATATCACTAATGGCGCCAGATACATCACTTTCAAGAGTTTGCCACTCTTGCAATACAGCCTGCAAATTATCTTCAACCTGCTGGGTCTCCTCAGCGAGCTGCCCAAAGCTTTGCGACAACATCTGAAGAGTTGATACATCTGCAGTTACCAGATCCATTTTTGCTTGCTTATCCTGGATGCTCTTTTGATCTGCAACAATTTTGGCGGCATCCAAAGCAATAAAGGTACTTGCCACTGCAGCTACTGGCCCCATAACAAACCAGGTCAACAGGCCTTCAGGGAAGGCTACTATAGAAGCGACAGTACCCAAAGAAATAGCGGTAGCATCCGCAATACCAAGAGCAACAATGCTTGCTGTCAGTGATTTGATATCTGCCTGAAGATTCTTGATATCTTTCTTTAAATCAGCAATTTGTTGTTCATCAGCCTGCGCATCCTGAACAGACTTATCGGCAATTGACTGCAATTGAGTCGCCATATCAGGCAATTTATCCTGAAACCCTTGAATTGCCTTAACTGCGCCACTGATAAAGGTCGAAACAATACCCAGCTGAGAGGTGATTGAATCCAGGTCGTTCTTCAATATATTAAGAGCCGATGTATTACCTGGGTCACTATTGAGTGTATTCGCCTGGGTTAAAGCATCCTGCAACAACTGACTGATAATACCGTTGTAACTTTGCACCTCACTGGGCACATCCAGAAGCCTGGCCAGTACATTATTTACCCAATCAAGCGCGTCGGTATTGGCCTGTGTATAGGCCGCTACAAACTCACTCCAATCCGGCGGATTTTGATTTAAGGTAGGCAAGCTTGAGGACAAAACGCTAGTCACCAGAGTGTTTATTGCAACTACATTCTGCTTGTACGTATTCTGAGTTTCGCGAATAGATTGAGCACTATGCTTGAAAGCTTTTGCTAATGAAAGTTTCACCACCACTGGACTGGAACTTTTCTCCGCCACCAAATCTACGTCATCACTTACCTGTGACATATTTATTTCTCTCTTAATGAATATTTAAGATGAAACCTGAGATCTCCAAGAAACACCTTGATTTAGGCGCAGCCCAATATAGCAAGCTTTAACTGTAACCAATATGCCACCCCTTATAATGAATCGGAAATAGAAATATATTTATATTCACATCTCAAATAAAGAGCGCCAAACCCAGCGCAATGAGCACCTCAATAACCAGTGAAAATTGAAATAAGGGATAGATTTCTCAACAGTATGCCTGACGGAAAGCTCATATGCTCAGACCTATAGAACTATAAATACCGCACCCATTTTTCAACCCAATAAAATCGTTGAATTAAAGGGTGTTTAAAATACCCCCTGAAAACCTAAAATTTTAAACTTAATCAGACCGACCTATCTTTATATAAGCCCCAACCCCAAGTAAGCATCAAAGCAAATAAGCCGCCGAAAGTATATCCGCTCAACAATTTACTATGCTTAATAACATGCCAAATAGAAAAGGTTGCAATTCCGCCAATAGTAAATATTGAGCCACCCATCGCATCCAGGAGACACCGATGCCAATGGCCAATGAAAGCCCCTACCCACTCAAAAATGCTTTAAAGCGTGCCCGGTTTGATTTACTCCCTGCCTTTAACAAACAGCCTACTGAATTATTGAAACTCTTTCGCGAGGCCCTGACTCTTCAACAGCCGATATTATCTCACTCATGGAAAGAACTAGACCAACAGGCACGACTCTGCATAGGGTTGGGCTATGGTGAGTACCGCAATCTTCAAGGCCTCTTAGAAAGCACCAACCAATTGCACACTCTGCATCACCGTATGGGTTTAGAGTTTCTGTTTGTGCTGCGTGGCATTGCTATTGGCGAGAGTCGAAACCAATGGGCTGAAAACCTTGAGCGGCGAATTCGCAGCATGGACCCCGAAGATCGGTTAAATAAGATTCTCGTTAAAGCAGAAGAATTAGCTGGTAATAAGCTCTCAGAACAGACTCTCACGCGTTTACGCAAAAAAATTGCAGGCCTGGACGAGAGAATTAACCTGCAGGAATCCATGGCCAGATTAGCTAATGGGGAGATAAAAAATATAGACTTGTTAAAGGCTTATTTTCCAGAAAATACATCTTCAATGGCCCTGAGATTAAACAGTGCCGCTGATGCTGTCATCATGTGCCTAAGTCGAGGGCTACTCGCGCTAACACATGCTCAATTCAATATTGCTCTAGATACTGAAGCAGCTAGTACCGACTTTTCCAAGCGCAATATACATTCCATTAAAACGATTATAAAAGTATTTTCCAACCTACTTAAAAGTGGCCACAAGCGTATTTACAGCGCCCTACTTCTTGGAAAATCAGTGGAGATCAAACAGGCGTGCTTGTTTCTGGCCGGAGATATTGAGAGCAAACTCCCCCAGTTCGCAAGCGCTCAAGCTGTAATACACAACACAATTACCGAAATATTGCGACGTGGTAGTGGCGGCCTGGCGGAGAGGCTTGGCGATCTCGCGGTGGATGCGCACTTTCTCACCCGCATCGCCATCGCTAGCCAGGCTGCCTGTTATCGACTTGCGCTTGGTTGCGAGGGACTTAATTCCGATAGAGAGATCAAAAACCTTCAGAAAAATATCTACACCATGCCTTTTTCGACAACGCTTCCCAACGGTAAAAATATAGAACTGTCGAAGCTAGAAGCCAGTCCAGAGGGAGAGTTTGTTGAAATCAGGGGCTTTGTCGAAGAGATCACCTCCCCACCTCAGGAGGGCGGCATGCTATTAAGCCAACTGATATTGAAAGATCCCTCCAGTAATGCCGAGGCAAATGCCGTGGTGCGCTTTGCTCACCTACCACATGCCGGTATTTGTCCAGGCGCTTTCTGCAGACTCAGTGGCACTTATAGACATCACTCAAGCCTGTTCGATGGTAAACCCGCCGTTGAGGTCGATTCCCTGGCCCTGGCCGAGATTGGTAAGTCCAGCTTCGAAGTGAGCTTTATAAGGCTCGCCAACCGTTGGTTCCAGCCCTGGCGTAGCAACGCCAATCTCTACTGGTCTCTAGGTGCCCACCAAGTTGATGAGCACTCTGAGGCCACCTTGGGGGCCGGAGAGCTACTATTTACGCCCCTAATTCGTCCTTAGGAGGGCTACTATGCCACCAGATGATGGATGCATGACAGAACTGGACAGAGTCCACGACCAGATTGCGGAATTAGATGTACTTCTGGCGATGGCACAGCTGGCAAAAGCGGAGTGGCACGCCGCCAAAGAGGCAGTGCGCAGCGAATGCCTGGAGACAGCGATACCCAGCCTGCCCAACTTACATCAAAAGGATGAAATGGATTTTCCCATAGAGCCAATGGATCACGCAGTCTCCGAGTGCATTGAAACTCACCCAGACGTGCTCGCTGCCTGGGACCTGTTCGAACAGATAGCCCTGGAGCTCGAAATTGAGTTGGAAGTAGCCCACGCACTACTCGATGAATACAAAGCCTGCTCCCACGCGCTGATTTGAGGAGACTTTTGCTGGCAAATGACCACCATGCGATTTATCGCCAATTTACGCCGGCAGACACTGGATGCCTTTGCCAACCATATGATTACCGCCGAAGGCTACCTGCTATCTGCCCACCGGATTACCAATCCCAACCTGCAAATGGCGGCAGAAGTACGCCGTAGAGGGTTGCCCCTGTTTGCCGATAACGGCACCAAACAACTGATTGATGCGGTCATCTCGCAGTTCTCTGAAGAAGCCCGACAAGTGACCCTGCGGGTAAAAGCTCTGCGCCGTCAACTGGGTCAACTGCCCCGCGGTAATGAAGTCCCAAAAGATTTGCGCATATTGGCAGATACACTGGCGGAGAGAGTACTTGCCAACTGTAATGAGCGTTCAAATAGCATTGATACCAGTCTCCTGCTGCAGCGCCAGCTGTTAATGCATCCCACCCACCTGATCGCTCAGGAGGACTTCGCCACTACCTGCCTGGTGGCTTTGGACCTGGAGCGGGAAATTACCGGCTGGCGACCAGAGCGTATCGCCGCGCGCAATCGTCAGAGCCTGAGACTATGGGAAAAAATCGCTGAACACCCACTAAGCCAAGGCTTGACTGTTTATGCAGTACTGAGCGCAATGGATTACAACACCGGCCGGGACGCCGGTCGGCTGGCCGCACAAAGCGGGGTGCATTCAGCTGCCATAGGACTGGCCAGTATTTGCGGGGATTTAAATGCGACAGACTTCTTTGTGCTCAACCGAGCCTCTTTCAAACTGGATAGGCCTGTACCACGCCGTTATGTGCGCTTGGCACAAGTGCTTAAAGGCATTACAGATGGCTACCAGGATCACAACATACCCTTGCAAAGATTTCACTGCCTGGGACTCGGTGCTCCATCACTGCTGCCGATTGCCGCAGCTGCCCTGCCGGCAAATACCCAGATTACCGCCGATGCCACCAGCCCAATACATGCCGCAGCTAAAGACCGTGTGCTCTACGATCCGGAGAATTTTGGCGACCGGGCAACCACCAGAGAAATCGTTGAGCGAATAATAAAAGGGGGCAACTGGCCCTTCCTCAGCCCATTCACCCAATCTTTCAAACAACGTTTTGGACACGACCCCGAAGGCGCCCGAGACTGGTGGAAAGCCCAAGGGCAACCACCTATTAGCAGGGAGACCTTACAACAACCCAGCAATCTCAGTACGGCGCTGCCCCTATTCTGTGAGGCCGACTCACAAATTCGATCTATCGCTCGGGATACCTGGATAGCACACAATCACTGGGTTCTGGGGGAATTAACTGAGAGTAGAAGCGGCCCGCAAAGACACGAACTTGCTTACCGCATTATTGATCACTGGCTGGAGGGGCCCTCAACAACGACCAGCCGGGGCTTGAAAGCCGCCAAGAGAATCCTGTTAATGTAAACTGATCAAAAAAGGAAACAAGTAGAATTACTCAGCCCACTTTATGGTGAGCGCGGTAACAATCCCCCAGATCCAATTAAAAAATACTACAAAAATTGGGGTAAGCGCCCCCAGCTCAAGCCCTGCCATACCTTTACCGGCCATCACAGGAAAAACCACAAAAAGCTGGAACGCCGTGGGGAGTAGGCTCAAGATGCTTCCTTTCAACAACAGCTTTGATGGTAGGAAAGGAAGAATAAAAAACAGACCCCAAATGCCACCCCATACCACTCTGGGATATAGCCATTCAGCAGATAATGTAGGGGTGATAGATACACCGAGAGATGGGGTTATTCCAAAATCCCCAAACAACCAGACCACAACGCTATTTGCCACAGCACCCAAACAGCCGGCCGCAAAGAAAATTAGTAGTTTTTTCATTTTTTGCCCCAGAACCTGTAGAATCCTAAACCTTAAACGCTGACTTTAAAGTAGCAAACTTAAATCCGCGCCAAGATTTCACGCCTGAATAAATTAGAGACGTCCAAGCCAAGCTCCTTATCAACAGACTAACACCACTACCACAAATTTTTACGGCAGCAAAAAGTAGCAATCGTTCAACGCCTTTTATTCGCACCCTCCTGCACAGTCCTCAAAAGATTACAAAACCCACCAACCTGTAATAGACCATCTACCCCCAAGCAAATAGCAAACTTATTTTTAATACCAAACCGTACCAATTAACAAGCACTAAAATTCATTGTTAAGACATAAAAAATAAACAATCAGCCCCAAAAGAAACCTGAGTAAAAATATATTTTAAAAGTGAGAACCAAGGGACCCAGCTGATCGAATCGGCAACCTTCAGCGAGAGAAAATACCTATCGTTTAATCCAATAAATTCCTGTAATACACAAGTGGTACATTTATGGTGTTTAACACCAGAAATCAAAATCAAAATAGGAACAAGTACTGATGAAAGTACCAGTAGTAGGAATGCTGTACCCGATTTTTTTAGGATTGGCGATACATTCAGCCAGTGTCAATGCGCAGTCTTTTGATGAGAGCGCCTATCAAGATAGGCAGCTGCAATATATTGAAGAGGGCGTTTCTTCCACTAATGATACCGCTGTCGTCTTACAGGCATACACCGGCGATGAGCTCAATTGGGAGGCGCTGAATAAGAATTTGGATGTCCTGCGTAATGGCGGCAAGAAGAATTCAGACTTCACCCTTACCAGACTCATCCGTATCCTATTTTTCCGCCCAGAAATTAAAGATGAACTCTTTGCTGCTTTGGACGGATACCATTTCTGGTTTAAGGAAGGCGGCACTGGGGATCACGTCTTCGCCTCTGAAAACCATATGATCATGTACACATCTGCCCAGTATCTTCTACAGGAAAAGTACGGTGCATTTGAAGACGACAGAACTTACAAGCGCTTAAAGCGCTACCTGGAAGTAAAAAACCAGTATGGTTTCTATGAATTTTACTCCCCGGTCTATTACCCCTACACCTTATCTGCGCTACTTAACCTCGTCGATTTTTCTGAAGATGCAGAAATTCGCGAGCTGGCTACGGGCGCTGCGCAACGCTTGCTGCAGGACATACTGCTGGTCACCAACGACCAGGGCATCCTTTTCTCAGCCGCAGGCCGCAGTAATGATGGCTACCGCAGGAACGGTTCCGGTGGCAACATCAACCGCATCATTTACCTGCTAACGGGTCTCGGTAAGGAATCAGTGAGAACACCGAGCCCCGCAGGTGTAATGCTGGCCACCTCTGGCTTGGAAATTACCGATGACATCTTCAAGTATTTCGGTAAAGACCTGAATATGAATTACTCGGTAGGCCACTCTCTCGGCGATGCCAAAAACGATATTTATGCTGACTTCCCCCGCGAAGAGCGCGTGCCTTTCTATTGGAGTCAGGGGGCTTATTTCCACCCGGATGTAGCTGCCGATACCGCTTGGTTCGTCAGTAAATATCAACTTGAAGGCTATGAAGGACTGAAGGCCTTCGACCAGTTCCTGGGGCTTTCAGAAGCTGCCGCCCCTGCTGCCGCCAAGGCCGGAGCGGTATTCAGCCGCAGCTCCGTGCTCTCTGGCGCTAACTTTTCCATGTATAAGGATGGCGGTGTGATGATGCACTCCATTCAGAATTACTGGGGTGGTCGCCAGGGCTATCAGCAAACACCCTGGATCGCCACTACCGGCACCCAATCGGTCTGGGCGAAGGTTGGCGATGGCAACAGCACCATGCAAAACGATCACCACCCCAAGATTAAGCAGGTGAACAATGTTGCCGTAATCCAATACAACCCCTATCCGGCAATCGAACTGTTCCATTCCGGCGGCTCCAACGTAGCATTGCAGTGGCCTGAAGGTTTCGAGCAGGAGAAGCGCAGCGGTAACTGGAAATTCGGCAAGGAAGACGACGGCTATATCGCCGTGCGCTATCCCTGCGGCAACGGCGACTCCAACACCGTTAGCTGCGACTGGAACGAACAAACCTGGGTAGTGATTATGGGTAGCGAGGAGCGCTATGGCAGCTTTGAAGCCTTTAGTCAAAAGGTGCTCAATGAGGTCAGCTACGATGCCGACTGGGAGTGGCACGGCTCCTTCTGGAAGGGCACATTGAAATATGTGTATGACTCAGACGTAAAGTTTGATGGAACCGATATCAGCTTAACCTGGTAAGCGCGACTCCTTTCGCTCTTGGGGAGGGGCTCCCCCTCCCCTTTAGTCGGCTTTTTAGTTTTCAATACTCTGCGCCCAAAGGCAAAAGTTTTTGCAAAGCTCACCCCTAATTTCTCCCCTGCCGAAAAGCTTCTTTCGCCCCAAAACAATACCCTTCGATTTAGTTGACACAATCAACCACCTAAAATAAAGTTGACAATATCAATCAAGTTAACGCGACAACCCTGTGAGCTACTCAGTCAACGAAACCCTGCACCAGCTAATCCACGCTTACAAAAAGCAGCTGCGGATCAGTATTCAGGAGCAAAGAATTGACCTTCCGGTAAATCATATACGCGTGCTCAAGGGAATTTGCAAGTATCCGCAGAGTACCGCACGGTCAATTGCACTGCGAATGAATCAAGACAAGGCCCAGATTACACGGGTTCTTAATGAATTGGTTCAATCCAAACTTATCAAAAAAACAGACAACCCTAATGACCGTCGCAGTCAGTTCCTTGCTCCCACAGCATCAGGAAAAAAGATTCTTGAAAAAGTGCATAACCTGGAAACAGAGGTTATCGCTGTAATGACTCACAACCTGAGCGAAAAAGAACTCAAGGCGTTTGCCCATATCGCCAGCGTTATGATCGAGAACCTGACCGAACATCCTACTTCAGATTAAGGAGCCTCAATACTATGGCTGAAAAACGCACACGAGAGCTGGTCGTTTTGCGCTCCACCAAAGTCTCAGAACACATGTTACGTATCACTCTGGGTGGCGAAGAGTTGGAATCCTTCCCCTGCGACCAGGAAAGCGCCTATATAAAACTGATTTTCCCCCAGGGTGAAGGTGAACGCCCACTGATGAGAAGCTATACCATCAGGCACCAACGGCAGACAGAAATCGATATCGACTTCGCTTTGCATGAACATGAAGGGCCAGCCTCAAATTGGGCGGCCAATGCACAACCCGGAGACTCTATTTTGATAGGAGGACCAGGCCCCAAGAAGCTGGTCAACCCCGAGGCCGACTGGTTTTTACTCGCTGGCGATATGACCGCACTACCCGCCATCAGTGTTAACCTGGGCCAACTACCTGATGAGGCCAGCGGATATGCTGTGATAGAAGTTTCAAGCGAATCAGATGTTCAGCCACTGAAACGTCCAAAAAACCTGCAACTGCACTGGGTGGTAAATTCCTTCCCCACCGGCGAACTACTGCTTCCTAAGATTCAGGCACTGCCCTGACTTCCAGGCCAAGCCGCCATTTGGGCCGCCTGCGAATTTAATAGCATGCGTCAGTTACGAAAATTTTTTAAGCAGGATAAAAAAATCCCCAAAACCCATATTTACATTTCCAGCTACTGGAAACTTGGGGACTCTGATGAAGGGCACAAGCTCGCGAAAAAACTGGATAACGAGCAGGCCTAAAGGGGAAAATTTGCAGATTTTAGAGGCCACAAAAGCAGCGGGGGAGTAACCCCCTCCCCTAGGGCCTTTCCGGCACTAACACTAAGTACGCTAACCCCAAGTGCGCTAAACCCAAAATAGTTTGCTCGCATTTCACTGCGGCGTTATGTTTTTACACCTCAGTAGCAGAAGCCCTCCATTACCATAAGGCAAACCACTTTCGCGAAAATTACTCTTTATCCTGATCGATCCATCCGATACCAATAATTAGCAATATAACCCCGCTCATCAACCTGTAGCGCCTGGCCGGTAATTTCTGGAACGCCATTCTCACAGTGCCATGCATAGATAGTCACCCGCCCAGTTACAACGGCTGGTATAGATTCCGACGCAGGGTTGCTCTTACAGTAAGCGGCAATTGCCTCACTTGGCTCCTTCGAAGTGTCCGCCTTTTCTTCACAGGGAAGATTGGCGCCGACAAAACACGCATAGACTCCGCCATGCATACAACGCCAAAAAGTACCCCCCGCAACCCAATCCCTCGGAGCACCGGCAGAAATACCAGCCGCCTGGTAAATACCCGATAACACTACCTGCGGTTTTGCCGGGCCTATATAGGGTTCTTCCGGGCTATCGGCATTGACCACGACTCGGCAATAAGCCACCGGGTCATTAAAGGCCCCGAGATACCTTCCTTTATTTTGCTCCGTCTCGGCCAGGCTCAAACTCCCACATAATCCCAGAACCAGGCTCGCCAAGATACATGCACTAAGCCGAATCATATTTGACCTCCTCTCCCTGCTAACAAGCCCCAGCCACTGCTCTGGCGTCATTAGCGCCTCAACAGTCCTTCCGCGAACAGGACTCTCTATAGATTAGCTACCCCAGCCATACCGAAGGCCCACCACAGCAGCGCAGAAAACAATCAAGGAGAGTCTGTCGCCAACACGAGTTATCCGGTAGTGACTCCCACAGCCTAAGCCGCTGCATCACGCTCAGGATAGAAGGGTATAAATGCCCTTGACGCCATCCGGCAGCTGAATCACCATCCCCGACATCTAGGGATCCCGCAATTATTTTATTTTTCTAACTTTTCTTCTATTGGAAGACCATTTCCAAGATGGCACCAACCACCTGTAGGAATCCCCGCCCTTTTAGCGGGAGAGGATATTAAATTACAGACCTTTGCTTTAAGATCGTTTGAAACAACTGATTAGGAGGTTTTTATCAAGCCGAGTGGCCAATTCTACCCTTCAGTTCTGCCCTTTAGTGGACAGAAATATAACCAGCCACAAGGCCTCAATCTCACTTTTTGCAGCAATAGCCGCCATTGAATAGACCGTACCCGGCGAATAGAAAATAAATAAGCCGGCACATGGTAAGTCTTTACTGGAAAGTACTAAGCGTAAATAAAAAACTTATCCTTTCAAAAGGCTACGCATACTTTTTCCTGAAAACTGCCAACAAAAATGTTACCAAGGCTCCAGCTGGTTTATTAATTATTCAATGAATTCACTTTAAGTCTTCAGATTTTGGTACCCCGAAGCACTAGAAAGCCCCGATCCAAAAACCCAAAGGAGATTAATCATGGAAATGAACTTTAAAGACAGAGGATTCCTCTCAACGTGGCACTTAAATATGGTCACTTTTGATAGAGAAGATAACCTGTGGTGTGTGGGAACTTCGAATAACATCGGAAAGTGGAATTCAAGAACTTTTGGCCTCGTTGACAAAAAAGAGTACAACCAATCCTGGGATTCCAAAATGATTGCATTTGACAAGTCAAATGCAATGTGGAGCGTTGGAACTAAAGGTAATCTTGCCAAGTGGAATACCACCACTGGAGCATGGGAGGAACCGGACATTGAAAAGCCCTGGGACCTAAAAATGATTGCCTTCGATAACTCCGGAGAAATGTGGTGTGTTGGTGAAAAAGGTAACGTAGGCAAATGGAACCCCATTGACAACAAGTGGGATGATCAGGGTGATCTGGGCGGCTGGAAACTGGACTGGATTGCCTTTAGGCCCGGTGACCCAAGAGGTGATATCTACTGTGTGGGAACCGAAAGCAACCTGGGACTCTACGATCCTAAATTCCCAAATGACACTTTCCATATCGCATCCAACTTTGAATGTAAAAGCCTCTATTTCCACGAAATATTTGGATATTGTGTCGGCACTAAAGACAATATGGGTGTATCAATTTAGTAGTCAGTAATTTCAGCTAGTGGATAATATTAATTATTCACTAGCTATTTGGCAGCCCAACCCAAAAAGTGAACCTCTCGCATTTTTAGGGTGTGGCGCATTAATAACAAGTTTAATGCTCTAGCCGTGACATTAGTACTCGGAAACTACGCACAGTCACTCACACCAAAGTCTACCCAGCCCCAAAACCACTGGATAGTAGAAACAACAACTTGCCCACTACTTTAAACAAGCCTGCAACCTCACAGGCCTCTAACCTATATCACCTATAACACAAGCTCGTTAGTAGCGGACTGGCAATAGCGCTTTCTCAGTTTCTCAACAGCCCAGAAAAAATTTTATCTCAATAAGAAACAGATTTCCTTTTGGAGATATCTATTATCGTGGAATTGATTACATAGCCGTACCGAAACTACGAAAAGAATACGCAGTGAAGATCCCCGCGCTGGCCATACTATACAGTCAGGATTAAGTTTCTGTCTCACTCCGAAGTCACGAAGCCCGCAATAGAAATCTGAGCCGGGTGTGCTCTCGTAAATACTGCACCAAGAGCTGGCGCCAGTGGACCTTTCATTTTGCTGGTGAAAATTGGCCACTTTCACAAAAATCTATAGACCACTTAACTGACATAGTGTGCAGCCCAGCACGGAACAAAGCACTGCCTGCAGAGAGCTGGTCCTGGGTGACAATGATCCAATGATCTACTGTTGATCAGCTAACCGTCGCTCCAACAGCTGCTGAAGGTGATCCCGCTACCGTACTCGACTCAACGATAAAAACAGTAGGATCGCTGTACGTTACTGGCAGGTATTTGGCACTGTACGGCTAATAGAGCTTATTGCGCAGCTTGGCAGCGAAGGTGGGTGGCATACATTGGCATACCGCAGATTTTGGCAAGCCCTTGACTATGGTACTACAGGCAAGGGACAAGGCGCTGTGCTTCCAGCCGGATCTCAAATCGAATCACCGGATTACTTCACCTTCAGTGCAGACCTGATTGCGCCTATCGATGAAGGCCACCGTAGCAACGAAAACCGTATCCGTGCACGCCCACCTTTGTATCCTCATTTAGTAAAAGCACTGCCTTAGAGATTTTACCGCTTACTGGATCTAGTGATGCCCAAGTGGGAAGGCACGAAAAACAAACTGGATGCTATGGCGAATCTGATTCTGGGTGATACCCTGCCCCATTCTTTTAGCCAATAATCATTTCAACTTTCGTATGGAACCTACTGCCACCTCAGGGAAAAATCATATGAGTAACACAGCGTGGGTGACCAGCGCCATCTCCGAAGCCGATACCCTTTGGCAAAATTCGCGTACATCGATCGAAGGCAAGTCATTTAGTGATGTGCAGGACTCTAACGGCCTCCAGTATGTCGACCTGGTGATGGAAGGCGGTGGCATGCTAGGGATTGCCCTGGTGGGCTACACCTACGTCCTTGAGAAGGCCGGTATTCGCTTTCGCAAGGTTGCAGGTACTTCTGCAGGTGCCATCAATGCACTATTTTTAGCCGCTGCCGGTACGCCGAGCTCACTTAAGAGTGCAAAGTTACTGGATATTATGGCTAAGGCGGACTTTGCCAGCTTTGAAGATGGTGAGCGCTTTGCGCGTAAAACGGTGCAGCGCCTGCTCAAAGGCAAAGGGCTGTTTAGTAGCCTGGCCTTACACCCATTCGACTCCCTGCGTACCTGCAAACAGCTATTGCGAGATAAGGGCCTCAATCCTGGCGACGCTTTTAGCCAATGGTTGCAAGAAGAGTTACGCCAGCTGGGCATTACCAATACCGCGCAACTTAAGCAGCGTATCAACCAGTTTCCCACTCTCCATTATCGGGGAGAACCAGATCATCAGGTGGGCGCTGCAGAAGTGGCGCTGGTAGCAGCGGATATTACCACTGAGACACGGGCTGTTTTTCCGGCAAAGGCCCCACTCTACTTTAGCAACCCGGATGCGATAAATCCCGCCGAATTCGTACGGGCTTCCATGTCTGTGCCGGGCTTTTTCAAACCCTATACAGTGAAGAATATTCCCCAGCTGGATGAATGCAGTTCAGTGGCCGAGAACTGGCGCAGTATCAAGGGAATTGGTGATCCCAGGCTGTTCTTTAAAAATGGTTTTCCTAAAGAAATTCAGTTTGTGGATGGTGGCCTGGTATCCAACTTCCCCTTTGATATCTTCCACAAGCCAGTCGGTACCCCCAAACTACCCACTTTTGGCATTAAGTTGGAAGTGGACCACTATCAACCCAAGTCTGACAAGGTGGGGCGCTTTGCCATGGGGCTAATCAATACCTGCCGTAACATGCTCGACAACCATGTGCGGGCCAGCCTAAATGCGGAATACCACACGCTGGTGAAAGAGATCGCTATAGAACCTATGACCAACGGCGAGCATCCCCACTGGTTGGATTTCGCCATGCCAGGAGAACACTGCGAACACCTGTTCCTGTCCGGCGTAAGGGCGGCGATCGAGTTCCTAAGCAACGGATTTCAATGGGAGGATTACCTTGTTCTGCGCAGGCCGGAAGTTTTCTACTCTGGGGAGCAGTTGGCTTAAGGAAAGAAAGCCGGGTAAAAAGTACCCGGCATAGATTTTTTAAGGGTGATTAGAAGGAACGGCGTCGATAGCTGCGATAGTTTGCGTGCCAGAAGTTGCGCTTGAGAGACCTCTCTAACTGCTCGTGGCTCACTTTCGGGGCAACTCCATCAAGCTGTGCCTGGGCAGCTACAGCTCTGGCGATATCAATGCTCACCTCACGAATATCATCCAAGTGCGGTAGCAGTGCGCCCTCCCCCTGCTTCACCACTGGTGCCTGCTCCGCCAGGGCGTTGGAAGCTGCCATCAACATGCCATCGGTAACCCGCGTGGCATTGGCTGCGATCACCCCAAGACCGATACCAGGGAAGATATACACATTGTTGCACTGAGCAACCGGATGGTGGCGCCCATCAATTTCCACGGCAGCAAAAGGACTACCGGTAGCCACCAGAGCCTCTCCCTTAGTCCAGGTATATATTTCCGTAGGAGTCGCCTCCGCGCGGGAGGTGGGGTTTGAAAGCGGCATCACCAGTGGGCGCTCATGGCCAGCTTGTAACGCCTCAATTACTTGTTGGTTAAACAACCCACCCTGCCCGGATACGCCAATAAGAATACTTGGTTTCACCCTACTGATCAGACTTTGCAGGTCTGACTCTGGCGCCCCATCGAAGATATCCGGTGACTGAGCCAGCGCCGCCTGGAAGTCATGCAGCCCCTTCATATCCGAGGTGACCAATCCATAGCGATCAAACATAAAAATACGCGAGCGCGCATCCGTATCACTAAGCCCCGCCTGTACCATGGCGGACACCACCTGCTCAGCAATTCCGCAACCGGCAGAACCAGCACCCACAATCAAAACCCGCTGGGCTGTTAAGGGCTCCTGCCAGGTTTTACAAGCAGCCAAAATAGTGCCCAGGGTAACAGCGGCGGTACCCTGGATATCGTCATTGAAACAGCAGATTTGATCCCTATAGCGTTGCAGTAACGGCATGGCATTCGTCTGGGCAAAGTCTTCAAACTGCACCAAAACCTTGGGCCAGCGACGCTTCACCGCCTCGATAAACTGCTCTAAAAACTCATCGTACTCCTTTTGAGAGATACGCTCATGGCGCCAACCCATATACATAGGATCACTGAGCAGAGTGCGGTTATTGGTGCCAACATCCAAAGTGACCGGAAGTGTGTAAGCTGGGCTGATACCACCACAGGCGGTGTATAGAGACAATTTACCAATGGGAATCCCCATACCGCCAATACCCTGGTCGCCGAGACCGAGGATACGCTCACCATCGGTAACGACGATAACCTTGACGTTTTCCTTAGTGGCACTGCGCAAGATATCATCTATGTATTCTCGGTCTGGGTAGGAAACAAACAGACCTCGATGGTTGCGATAAATATTAGAGAATTCCTCACAGGCCGCCCCAACGGTAGGCGTATAGATGATCGGCAGCATTTCATCAATATGATGCTCAATCAGGTAAAAGAACAACGTTTCATTATCGTCCTGTATACCACGCAAAAAGATATGCTTATCCAGGCCAGTCTTACACTGTTGGTACTGGTAATAGGCCCGTCGAGCCTGTTCCTCAATAGTCTCTACATTGGTCGGCAAGAGACCCGCCAGATTAAACTCAAGCCTTTCCTCTAGGGTAAATGCACTGCCTTTGTTTAGCAGTGGCATTTCCAGTAGAGAGGGGCCAGCATGCGGGATATATAAGGGACGCTTTTCGTTGTTGCTCATAAACCTGCTTTTTCAATGCGGTGATAGACGAGACATATTGCGCAAAAAGCTTCCAACCTTACTGAATAATGCAAAGGGAGCCACTTATTTGCACAGACCCGCCAGTCTAAGGGGGCTTAAAGACTATCTAGTGTTATGGACTTTAACAAGGCCTACCCTCTGCACCTTGGGATCAGGATAAGTGCCTTTTAATCATGCTAGCTTGCTTTTTACCGATGCTCACAGGGCTGAGACTAAACGACTCCAGGAACAACGAGAGTAAGAAATAAACAACTGCGAAGCCTGTAAGGAGAAGTGTGCTGCCCACCGGTATTTCCCTCCTAGCCCCATAGTTTCATGGGAATTCTCAAGAGGAAGTTAGGAAAATGTGGTTAGAAAACTTGAGGGAGGAAGAGTTGGTACCTGCAAAGACAAAGTATCGAAGAGGTGGGAAATAGGATGTCACCAACCAGCACCTAGTGCACAAGCGAACCGAGACAGCAATAGTAGTACTGTCTATTTTGGCGCTAGGACATGTCCATAGTGACCATGCTGTCTATCTGGGCGTTTTGAAGTTTTGGTAAAGCAGGCGATCATTTTTCAACCGTCAGAAAGCCTTTCGGCAAAAGCTCTTTGTAGAAGCGAAGCAAGATAGAGGGGCCCTAAACCTGTAGGCACAGTCTTCTTAGGAACCCCCAAGGCCACTATTTGATTGAAATGGCAACTCTTATCTCATTTGGGCTCAGGTAATGTTCAAAGTCTGTGGTGTAGGCTCTTTGGTGAGGACAATCCGGTGAAGAAAAGTAATTCCATATCTCACCCCATATGTCGATAACCGTCTGCGGCATTTCCCCCTGGGCGGAAAACACCAGATACTTACCCGATTGCACATGTATCGGCTTGAAATCTTCGGACATATCTGTTGAAAGCAGATCTGAGCAAGCATAGATATCAAACAACCCGCTATGGTCTGACTCATAGTTGGTATAAACCCCATAAATCTGGGGAGCTCCCGTAAACTTGGGAGCTGCCTCGGTACTAAACTTCTCCCACAGGGGAGCTATTTGCGCAGTAGAGGCATCCGCCTCATTCTCATTCTTTGTTCTTGCGCAGAGCCCCACCAAATCAAAGCCGGGAATTTGTTCAACGACCATAACTACCTCATTTTTATCAATTATTGATGTTACTTGTATTCCAATACACAGCTAAGTGCATGGATGAACAACTAAAGGGGTTCACCTTAAAGCTAAGGGTAGCTCCTTCCCTGTAGTAATTTCCTTGCTTTGAGCCCCAAACCGAAGAAAAATTCCACAACTACCTCTTGCTGAGTTAATCGAGTTTTTCTGGCCTGTAACGGTTGAGAAATTGAACCGCCTCGTCACGCCGTTCCAAAGAGAAGCACTGGATATCTATATTCCTAAATATCTTATCTTCAGCCTTCACAATCTTTTGTAGCCATTGCTTATCCGTCAGAATGGCTGCCGCAGAGATATTAGAAATACCAACATTAACCAAGTATTTCAATTTTTCTAGCACTGCCGAGAACTCAAGCCCCTTAAATGACTCAATTTCCTCATAGATAGTGATCCTCTTATACTTCTCACCAAGCAACTTTGCTTGAGCCAAAGTCTCAGAAACATCACTTTCTGTAATTGAATCAGATACCCTGAAAGCGAGGGCATTAGGAATACCGATATCTATCGCTTTGATCATCTCGTCAATCCCATTTCCAATAATCTACAGTCAGAAATTAATAATATGCTGTGGACAGTACCATCCTATTTATCACATTAAGCTTATTTTAAGCGCAGGATAAAAGTATCAGGAGGAAATACTCTACAATGCTCTGCTAGAATCTGCTTTCTTTTTGATTTGCAAGGCAATCTCTTTCGTTAAGATTTGCCCACCTAACGACCAGTTTTCTGCCTCAACCAAGTCTAAAGAAACCCACACATGCTGCCTAAAACTCTCATCTCCGCCGCCTTCGACCTCCACCATAATATCACTGATTTTTTGCAGCAACTCCTTCTTCACACGCTCATCAACTAGCTCTTTAACTGTTGTAATTGTTACATGTGGCATAAAACCCTCCAATTGGTACTAAGTGAAATTTAGAAAATCAATCAAACTTAAAACAACTCTACAGAAGACAAAAAGGCATTAGATAGAACCATCTCTCAATGGGATGCAATAACTGCAGAGCTAAAAGATGCATAGTAGCAATGACTAAAAATTCATTCTTAAACTCAAACTCTCCACAGGTCAGCACTCCATCTACTACAAACCTATCAAATACTGTATATAAATACAATACTGGGTGAACAGCAATTAATTTCAACTCAGGATCGGGGATACCTCGCAATCCAGAGACTACGAGGCCGGCTTAAGGTACACGCAGAGAGTTGAGTCTTCTATTTTACTTGCTCATTACTATGAAAGAGATCTAGGGTCTTTAGGGCAAGGGCAACCAGATCCGCACTGGATTCCAAGTCCACATTCTTTATAACAGCCACTGCCCGCTGGTGTTCAGGACAAAGTATCAACACACTTGTACTTCCTATACTTAGCCCCGTGTGGTATAGCAAATTAGGGTGTACTTGGAGAATACGCCTTATATCCGCATACTCTTCCGAGTTATATCCAGCTAAGAAATCTTGCCCCCCAAGAAACCAACCAATACCAATATTGGTTTCTGTTCCATCTGAAAGTTTAGAGTTAGTAAATAGCGCAGAAATGGATTCCTCCTGCAGAAAACCAGGCTTCAGATGAGAAAGCGCAAATTTCACCACATCTTTTGGCGTAGATAATATTCCACCGCCAGCATACTTATAGCTACTATTCACCTCTGGAGAATTTATAAGCACACCTGTAAAAAAAGAATAAGCGCCCTGTCTACTTGGAATAATTGGTGCCGCATCATCAAAGGTAGTTCTCTTCAATCCTAGAGGTTCAAAAACTTCAGTGCTAACTATCTCCTTAAAGGTTTCCCCTTTTGCTGACTCCATTGCCGCACTCAGAAGAGTCCAATTATAAGTAGAATAACTCTGATCCGAACCGGGAACAAAAAGCAAAGGGTCATTTTTAAAAATATTCAAAGCTTCTAAAGTGTTGTTGTATTGTACATTCGAGAGAAATTCATGCGGAATAATGTAGTCACGAATTCCAGCGGTGTGATTGGTTAACTGGCGCAAGCTTATCGCTGGGTGGGTTTCAGGCCAGTCTGGCACCAAAAGTCTTACCTCTGAATCCAAATTTAAAACTCCCTGCTCTACCAGACGCATCAAAGCAGCCGCAGTAATCACCTTAGAAACGCTTCCAATACGGAGTTTTGTTTTTTTGGTCATAGGAACTTTAGACTCAAGATCTGAATACCCAAACCCTTTAGCCCACTGAATGCCGTTAGTATCGCCAACGGCCACGCTAATACCAGGAACAGTATCTGAGGAAACGGCCTGTTCAAACAAAAGTTTTGCTTGCTGTGGAGCACTATCAGCACCCTTTGATTGTAGGGGCAACCATAGAGCCGCTGAAGCGATCAATATTATAAATTTATACATATCACCAAATTCCATTTGTAAATTTCATATACAGAGACGCCGATAAGGCACCTGAGACACTATACAGGCATATAAAGGAAGTAAGCTAATTTAACTTTTGATCAGGCAGATAAGGTACGATAGAACCGAAAACAAGGGGAAAGATAACTTAAAATAACTTTTTAACTTTAAGAATTGAACACTATTCAAACTTTGGGGAAACGCCTTGTTTTAGATTAAGGGCAAAATCATTAGGTTACCTTTAAAACCACAGCAACTATACTTGACCCCCCTAAACCTGAATGACAATTTGTATCAAACCAGAGCGTTGTTAATTACAACAGCTTGTTGCTACGCATCAAAGTGCATCCAGGAAAAATCATCTATGTGCTTTACTTGACTTAAAGCGATTACTATAGACCTGAGCTTCCGACCCTCCTTCTCTATTAAGAGAGTAATTCATCACCTTTTCATGCCCTGTGACCTAATTTAGCGCCCTATGAAAATTCAGTTACTACCCGAAGCTCCAGCCTCTAGCTGTTTTTGTACTTTTTCCAAATTGAAAGAGCCGGGAACTTGACTGGGGGGGTATTCCTTCATGGTGCTCAGGAACTTGGCAGCGAGCTGCTGCATAGGAACCAATACAAATGCACGATCAATAAACCAATCATTATAGGTATTGGAGCTATGTTGTGCTTTTTCGAAAGGATCCTGACGTAAATTAAACAGTAAAGGAATACGTAGTTCAGTAAAAGGTTCGCGCCAGACTTCAAAACCTTTACCACGATTCTCCAAGAAAATGGCTTTCCATGGCTCGTAACGCATAGCGACTATTTGACCATCATCATTAACATATATAAATTCCTTTCGTGGTGACAACTTGGCCTTACCAGAAAAGTAATCCAACATGTTATAACCGTCGACATAGTTGCGGTAGCGGCGACCGTTCAATTCTACCCCCTGCTTTAGTTGCTCTTTGATATTAGGGTTTCCGCCGGCGGCAGCCAGTGTTGGCAGCCAGTCTTCATGGGAAACGATACCCGTCAGGGTAGTGCCAGCTGGGAATTTTCCAGGCCAGCGAACAAAAGCTGGTACCCGATAAGCCCCCTCCCAGTTGGAGTTCTTTTCACTGCGAAAGGGAGTTGTGGCCGCGTCAGGCCAGGTATTGAAGTGTGGTCCATTATCGGTGGAATAAAATACAATCGTATTGTCAGCAATTTTCAGACGATCGAGTAAACTCAGTAATTTTCCCACCAGGATGTCATGCTCTACCATGCCATCCATATACTCGTTGCTGTTCGGTCCAGCCAGATTTTTATGCTCCTCTCGCACATGAGTACGAAAATGCATCCGAGTAGCATTCCACCAGACAAAGAAAGGCTTTCCGGCCTGATGAGCACGCTCTATAAAGTCAATAGCTGCAGCTAGAGTTTCATCATCAATTGTCTCCATGCGTTTTTTAGTGAGCGGGCCTGTGTCCTCAATGGAGCCACCCGCATAAGACTTGATCACTCCGCGTGGGCCAAATTTTTTGCGGAATTCAGGATTTTTGGGGTAATCGCGATTCTCTGGCTCTTCTTCAGCATTGAGATGGTAGAGATTTCCGAAAAACTCATCAAACCCATGGTTAGTGGGCAGATGTTCATTCCGGTCACCCTGGTGATTCTTACCAAACTGACCAGTAACATAACCGAGGCTTTTCATAACCGTGGCAATTGTCGCATCACTCTTTTGCCAGCCTTCCTTGGCTCCTGGGAGCCCTACTTTGGTCATTCCAGTACGCACTGGCACATTACCTGCCAGGAAAGCGGCCCTTCCGGCCGTACAAGATTGCTGGCCGTAGTAATCGGTAAATGACAGCCCCTCAACAGCCAATCGATCAATGTTGGGCGTGGCATAACCCATCATGCCTCGGCTATTAAAACTGATATTCCAAATACCGATATCATCCCCCCAAATTACCAGGATATTGGGCTTTGTAAGCGGGATGTCCTGAACTTGAAGCTCCGGTGGGGCTTGAGTTTGCCCCTGCCCCTCCAACTGAGGCTGAGGCTGAGGCTGAGGCTGAGGCTGAGGCTGAGGCTGAGGCTGAGGCTGAGGCTGAGGCTGAGGCTGAGGCTGAGGCTGAGGCTGAGGCTGAGGCTGAGGCTGAGGCTGAGGCTGAGGCTGAGGCTGAGCAATAACGTGCCATTGCAAAAAACACAATACAATTGCACCCATGAACAATCGACGGAATACCAGAGTGGATGAAAACATATTGGGTCTCATAAATCATTTAACATCTATAGAGAGTGCATATAGCGACAAACAAACCTCTATTGACAACAAAACCCTTTTAAAAATTACTGGTGCCAATAGATGTAAATTCACGCTTTTTAGGAAGGGCAATACAACAAGATTAGACAAACTTGTTTAAAGCGTTCATTAGAGAAGGTTTTGCGGCAATGATTTTAAGGGCATGAAAGATAGATGTTAACCACCATCCTCAACCGGTGTTTCAGATATTTCCTTTTCAGGTGTGGTGATTTTAGACTGAGGAAAAACCACTGCCCAGTCTTTTGCCATATCTACAACCGTCCACCCATAGAGTTTGGCAGCTTTTAAAGCCTTATCCAGGTGCCCTACATTAGAGCCACTATCATAAGACCACTCCCTCTTACTGTCGGTATGGTGAACTAACATGCCAAAACGAGGCCCTTTACCAGAAGTAGACCACTCCAACATCTGCAAATCACCGTCTGAATTTCCAGCAACAAAAATTGGGCGGAATCCAATAACCTGGCTTATGCCAATAGGCTTACCTACACCATCATTCACGAAGTCAAGTTTATCCGTTGTAATGATTTGAGGATGACCATCATCATCTTCATACCGTAATTTAAAACGGCTACCAATAACTTGTTCCGGCGGGATACCGTAGAAGCTCATTGAGAGTGCCCTAATAAAATCAACTCCACCACCTGAAGATATATAGGTTTTAAAGCCATTTGCACGCAAGTACTTCAGCAATTCATGCATCGGCTGATAAACCATATTTCGATAAGGCTTTCCCGTAAGGGGATTTTTGGCGACAGTAAGCCAGGAATTTACAACCTTATTAAATTCCGTATCTGTCATACCTGTTTGAGTCGTACTGATTATTTTTAACCTATCCGCTTTGCCAAGGGTCAATAAGCTGTGAAAATCTTCTTTTAGAATGGAGGCAAAAGGTTGCTCCTTCTGCCACTTCGGGTGCTCAGGTGCCAATCGCTTAATCTCGTCTATCGCAAAAAGTAACTGAACGTAAGCAGGCTTTTCCGCCCACAAAGTGCCATCGTTATCGAATACAGCAATACGTAGCTCTGGAGGAACAAAGTCGAAACTGCCTTCTTGCGTCACTTTCTTTACAAAACTTACGATGGCAGATTTTGTTGACGTATTATTCCATGATGGAAGATCTGCACTCACACCCGTGCTGGAAAAAAAAATATTTATCAGAAGCAGCAAGCAAAAAAATGTCAATTTTCTTTGAGAGAAAGCCATTAGGTTAAGAGACTCAAGTAAACATGGATTGCTTGAAGTGGCACACAATGAACTAATCTTGGCTTGTCAAAGCCAGATCAATCCAACAGAAAAGTCAATAAAACTAAATATATGATAAATATAGCTGGAAAAATTTACATAATTTTCATTGTTCTCGCTCTATTACCACTAGCTGGATGTGGCGGGCATAACAATGAAAAATCCGAAATGGGTAAAACTGATGAAAACGAATCTATCTTAACCACTACCCATCAGATAAATCATTCGGAGAAAGAGCACGCAACATATACCGGTTCAGCATCCTGCCAAAACTGCCACCAAAAAGAAAGCACTGCCTGGAAAGACTCCCATCACGCGCAAGCCATGATGCCAGCCAGTGAAGACACTGTCCTCGGCAACTTCGATGGAACCACCTTTGACCACGGCGGAGTAACTACAACCTTTTACAAGCGCAAAGGAAATTTTTTTGTCGAGACCGAAGGAACTGAAGGTATTCTAGAAAAATTCCCCATTTCATACACTTTTGGGGTAACTCCTCTCCAGCAGTACTTGATTCAATTTCCCGGCGGGAGGCTACAGGTGCTCAGTATCGCTTGGGATAACCGCCCAGCAGTAGATGGTGGTCAACGCTGGTTCCATTTATACCCTAATGAAAAGATCGAACATACAGACTACCTACACTGGAGTGGTATTAATCAAAACTGGAACTTTATGTGTGCGGATTGCCACTCTACTAATCTACAAAAAAATTACGATCTTCAAACCGATACATTTCAAACCAGTTGGTCTGAGATAAATATCGCTTGTGAATCCTGTCATGGGCCCGCCTCCAAGCATCTTGAATGGGCTCAGAATCAACAACAGAGCCTTCAAAATTTTGGCTTTACTCATGAATTACAGAGGATAAATACAAACCAGTGGAAAATGAACCTTGAAACTGGCATAGCCTCAAGCAAATCAACCAAGGTCGCCAAAGAAATACAAACTTGTGCGCAATGCCATTCCAGGCGCGCGACATTCTCACCTGGCGCAACTGCTGGGAGTAAATTTTTGGATCATTATAACCTCGCCCTACTACAACCACCTCTCTATTATGCGGATGGTCAAATTAACGAAGAGGTCTATGTCTATGGCTCTTTTTTACAAAGTAAAATGTATAGCGCAGGCGTCACCTGTAGCAATTGTCATGAGCCCCATAGTTTACAGTTACGTAGCAGTGGCGACGGGGTTTGTGCCCAGTGCCATCTATCTGAGAAGTTCGCTCAAACCGATCATCACCTTCACCCAATAAACAGCCCCGGATCGCGATGTATCAATTGTCATATGCCAGCAAAGAACTTTATGCAGGTAGATAGCCGCCGCGATCACAGTTTTCGCATCCCCCGTCCAGACCTTTCAGATCAATTAAAAACACCAAATGCCTGTATCAATTGCCATAAGAATCAAAGCAATCAGTGGGCTGCTGAAGTTCTGCGCAAGCGATTTGGCCCAGCAGAGACAAACCACTTTGGCGAGGCTCTACACGCAGGCCTTACAGGAGCATGGGATGCAGAGAAGAAATTAAGTAAATTGATCCTAAACCGAGAACAGCCAGCAATCGCTAGAGCAACCGCTATAACCTTTCTGGCGGAATACCTCAGCCGCGATTCTGTACAATTATTGCAATCCATAGCACAAAGCGATGAACCACTACTCAGTCTGGCACTGGCACAGTCATTAGATAGAATACCGGAGCAATTACGACCTGCCTTGGGAATACCTCTACTCTACGAGCGAGAACGCGTCACCCGCTCTTTGGCCGCCAATGCTCTAGCAACCTTACCCCTGGGAAATTACCCTGCTCAGGTTCGCCAGCAATTTTCTCTGGCACTTCAGGAATATATAACCTCAGAATTGTTTAACAGTGATCGACCAGAATCCTTATCCAACTTGGCGGGTCTACATCAACAGAGTGATAACTCTCAGCAAGCAGAAGTATTCTATCATCGAGCTATAAGTAAAGCGCCCTATTACACAGCTGCATACATTAATCTGGCAGACCTTTATCGAATAAAGGGAAAAGAGAAAAGTGCAGAAGAAGTGCTGCGAAACGCTCTGGATAAAGCAGAGAGGAAGGCAGCAATACAACACTCCTTAGGGCTATCATTAATACGACAGAAACGCCACTCAGAGGCTATCGGTTATCTCAAACAAGCCTCTGAGGCTAAACAGACTGATAGCCGCTATATATATGTCTATGCGATCGCACTACACTCCGCCGGCAACTCTACACAAGCCCTGGCAACGCTTGAGAAGGGGCTTGAGCAATTCCCTTCCTCAATAGATATCCTCCGGGCTTTAATCTCCATTAATCGGGAATCCGGCAACCTGGAGAGAGCAAAAAAATATGAAAACTTCCTTGCTGGAAGCGATCAGTAGTCCCAAAAGCCTTCTATTGTTTTAGTTGAAGCTAAACAATTAGTAGATTACTAAAAATCGTAATAAAAACTTAAGCGGAGCAAGTGCTCATTCGGAATTAGGCCAAACTCACAGCTCTCACAGCCACTAAACACTTGGGCCTGAAGTCTAGTGCTGAAATGCTCTGTCCAATTTTGGATTAATTCCACGTTATGATACTGGCTCTGATCATCAATGTTGTATTGAATACTCTGGCGATACTGAAACTTCCGTTCAATCCGGGTGTTACCCCACATAAAAAACAAATACTCCCGGCGCAACTGCCCCACCGATAACAGCTCATAGCTATCAATCAGGAAATTAAAGGCAGCTGGCGCCTGAACAGACAGTAAACCTTGCTTGGCAAGATCCACTTGTTCGATAACCTGGTCCCACTCTTCTGACTCATACCCATGTTCGTTGTATAGATATTCTGCCGTAATATCCCAGCCGCCTTTAAGGCTCATCTGAGCACCTAGCACTGCTTTTAGGTAACCGTGATCCTGTAGACCTCCATAGGAGATATCACTAGCCACTGGCAGCTCGCGCTGATGTTCCCAGGCCCCCTCAAATCGTAGAGTAATATTATCACGTGCCAATGCACTCAAACCCAGGGCCGCATTCAGCTCTCCACCGTCCAACTGGTGTACTACCAACCTGGTATCCAGATCTCCCTCCCTATTCAGAACCAATGCATATTGATACTCGTGGTCAGCAAACGGATGGTCCAGCTTCCGATCCAGATTATCTTCCACTTCAGCAATGTAGATACCCGCGTTCCAGTCACCGTAGCGAAGATCCAGATGCGCCATATCCCAACCCTGTTGTTGGGTCAGATCATCTGTATCCAGATTTGGCCGGTCATAGACAGGCTTGAGTAAGTTGGCAGGGGACCAATTGTAACCATTACTCCACTGAGGTTTGATCCTGCCAATATTAATACCCAATCTCCGGTTAGATGTGTACGAAGATAAGTAGCCCTCCAATAGGTAGGCATTGAACTCTTCTGAAGAGGCGCCACCGTCATCCACCTTATAGTCTTGAATAAAGGCTAGGCGAGTAAAAGTAGAAAATTGTGGCCCCGATAAAAACTGACTACTGAAATCCAGTGCTAGCAAAGATTCTCTTTCACTAAATTGTAGATTTCCAGGGTTAAAATACTGGTCTTCCCGCACGCTATTCTGCTGCTGATAGGCAATAGCCGAAATATCATAATTCCAATAATAACCACTTTCCCTATTACTGGATGAAAGATCTTGTGTTTTAGAACTCTCAGAGAGCTCATTAGAGAAAGGATCTTTATACTCTTGCGCACTAGCTAAAGCAGCTGAGGCAGAGACACTTAAGATTATGGCCAGTTTATGCTGGGTTAAATTTGGCATCGCCATGGTCTTTCTATATTAATTCAGTTTACCCAATGAGGCCTTCTGGAAAATAGCCTGATCCAATTCCTTGAGACGGTAATCATCGAATTTCATCCAGGTATAGTTTTCCTGCAACAGGGCATCCACGAGAAGGAGCTTATGTAATTTCAATTCATCGCCAAAGGTTTTATATTCTTTGTAAAAAGCTGTTTTCAGTAGGCGATCTGACCGGGAATAGAATTCACTCTTAAAGGGTTGGTTTCCTTCTGTCTTTTCCATCCACACTTTCACTTTTGCATAAGCCACACCGGAAGCCGTTGAAGTTAACTCCAACAACCAGTAATCCTGCCCTTCGAGGGTTTCTTCTCCAATAATTTCTGCACGATAGTCTCTGGAGAAATTAGTCCCAACAACATCTCCATTACTGGTTTCCCCGATCAGCCGCTGAGACGGTGCAATACGAATAACTCGGCGAGTTCCGGGAATATAGAGCCACATATTGTTACCTTCCTTTAACATGGCCCTCCCCTTTTCACGAGCGGGAGATTCAAAGTGAATCAAAGACTTATCGTTAAACACTTTAACACTGAGCGTATTAGTTCGAGGTTCTTTATCTTTCTTATAGCTGATATTGGTAATATTAAAAACAAATCCTTGATCCTTATACCCCCTAACTTCATCTAATCGATTCACCAGGGATTCAGCCGTTACCTCAGCCACTGCTGGCACGACTAGGGAGAATAAAAACCCAACAAAAAAAATAAAACGGCTTCTTTTCATCTTTTTACCCTACATCTATAAACCTATTGCATTACCGTCAAGTGAATCTCAACGCATTCACTACCGGTATTCTGGAAGCCTTTACTGCTGGATAAACACTAGAAATTAAGGAGACCAAAAAACCCAAGGCAAAGGTTTTGATAAGAATTTCATTAACCACAAATACCCTTATCGGGTAATCCTGAGTACTGCCTGGCGGCCGCGGCATCATCCATTCGGCATAAGTAATGCCCTTTGCCGCAAGAATTCCGATAAGCAATCCTATGAGGCTACCGATAATACCTAAAAACACAGACTCTAAAAGAATTAAGCCAACTACCTGCGTAGGTGTCCCGCCCATGGCTCGAATAGTCCCGATCTCTCGGGTGCGCTCCATCACAGCCATCAACATGGTATTGGATATGCTTAGAGCTACAATCACCAGGACAATTACGGTGATAAAACCAAACACTCCATTAAATAGGCCAACAACCTGATGATAATAAGCCGCCAAGTCCCACCAGCTTCTTAATTCCAGCCCTAGATTCTGTTGCTTAAATGCCTTACGCAAGGCGTCTACAGCCAGATCGGTTTGTTCAGTTTCTTCAAGCAATACAACCAGCCGGGTTAGATCCGAGGTATAAAGTAATTCCTGCGCAAGGGGCAAATTGACTCTGAGTAAGCGATCATCCAATTCCTTCACGCCAGTGGTCACCACACCGGCTATCTGAATGTCTACCGCATTTATTGCTCCATCCTGGGTGCTTGCAAGCAATGTTAGGTAGTCCCCTACCTGAGCGTCCAGGGAGTTGAACAACCCCTCTCCCAAATGCGCAGCAGCAACATCCTCAGGAAATAGATCTTCACCTTCTACAATATGGATTGCAGAGGAAAGTAGTACCTCTTTTTCAGCATCGATACCAATACCCGATATTGCAATTGACTGCTTCCCATCACTCAGAAGACCATTAAAATTCAGTCGCGGTGCAACAACCAAAGCCTGGCTCTTCTCTTCAATTAGCTGGGTAATCTGCTCTAAGCTGGCAGAGGATATCAGGTACTTTTCTGGCTCGGCTTTACCATATTGGTTGTAGCCATCGGCATAAATCTGGATATGCCCTAGCTGCGAGCGAATCATGCTTTCACGCATGCCATCGTACATGGACTGAACAAAACCACCGAACACAATCAAGCTGGTACAGCCAAAAATAACCGCCGCAAGGGTGATTATACTGCGTCGACCGTTTCTAAGAATATTTAACAGCGCTACCTTCCAACCCAGAGTCATAACTAAAGTTTCTCCAGGGCCAGGCGAGATTTTTTCGCCCACTCGGTTTCTGAAGCTGTCAACCTTGTCCAGAGTTCTCTGGCTTTATCTGCCTGATCATTACGTTCATAGGCCTGTGCAAGGTAGTAGTCGACAAATGCCTGGAACTCATCACCGTGCTTACCACCAATTTTTTGTTGAACTAACTCCAGGTCTTCTACTGCATAGCGGGCCCGTTTCAAGAAGGCCGGCATATTTGCGCAGCTGATGCCCCTCTGCAATCTTGCCCCAAGATTGAAAGGGGCCTGCTTTACTGCCCTATCCATCATGCGATTTCCCCGCCTTGAAAATAAGGATAGCTTTGCTAATTGATCGAGATAGAAACTAGATCGAAAGGAAATTGCCGATCCTAGAGCGGCACTCAACTCTGGATCATTGTTCAGCGTGCTCTTCAATTTGGTCATTTTTTGTTCCAGGGATTCCACTTGTTCAACTCGTGTATCCCCTGAGGAAGTCAGCAATGCCAATTCGGCCAAATACGCAATTTTCTTTTGTTCTGGTGTGGATTCTTCATTTAAATCTTCAACCAGGCGAACTCTCTCGAGGTTAGAAGAGGGGATCTCTGAAGGGGGTATGTACTCCTCAGCAATCACCTTTGGAAGGCTGACAAACAGAAAAAAGAAAGCTGTAAGTACCTTCAGAAAATCCTGTGTGCTAAGTATTTTCATACCTCAACCCCCGAACTTGTAATACTGGATTTATCATACCCATTGGCCAGAACGTCACCACTAAGGCGATCACTCACTAACTCTCCATCTAAAATAGTAATCACTCTGGATGCCAGGCTAGTTACATAATCGTCATGTGTTGAAATAACAAAGGTTATGCCCTGCTCTCTATTCAACTTCTGTATCAGCGCCATGATCGTTTCTGAGGTTTTCGAGTCCAGATTTGCCGTAGGCTCATCTGCTAATACAATATCAGGCCGTGTGACAATCGCCCTGGCTATAGCTACCCGCTGCATCTGCCCCCCCGATAACTGGGTTGGTCTTTGCCCAGCCTGCTTTTCAAGGCCTACATCTTTCAGTGCCTGCAGAGCCCTTGCTTTGGCATCCTTCACTCCCCTGAGAGTCAGTGGATACATCACATTTTCCAGGGCAGTAAGCACTGGTATCAAATTAAAGGACTGAAATACAATGCCAATGTGCCGGTTTCGGAATTTTGAACGCTTGTGCTCTCCCAATTTACCGATATTGACACCGCCAACCTGAACAGTGCCGGAATCGCACTGATCAAGAGCCGACAAAATATTAAGCAAAGTACTCTTACCACTACCGCTAGGCCCCTTCACAGCGAGAAATTCGCCTTTTCCCAAGGAAAGAGTGATATCTTTTAGGGCGTCTACCCAGATATCACCCATAGCATAGCGTTTGGATACATTGCGCAATTCAACCAACATTAGGCTTCGCCCAAAGTAATAACCATTTGACTCAACTGCTCACAGGCATCCAGCATGGTAGAAGGACATTCAGCCAAACTTTCTGCTTTCTGGTAATAATCCAGAGCTATATTAAGTTCATTACTATTATCCAACCCTTTAATCCTGTAGGCATTAGCGAGAGCCAGATACACAAGTTGTTTGACTTCCCCAGGTAAAGCATCATTATCTTTTTCTATCAGAGCTATGAACCATTCTTCATCTTCAAACACTCTTTCAAAGTGACCGCTAACTTCACCAACAAAAGAAAAAGTGAGCAGCCGAACCAGTCGCACATTAAAGTCAGAGCTAGCTTGTAGCGCCGCTTCATCCACTTGATTCATCGCTTGACGCAGACGATAAAGTTTATACAACCCCATGGCCGGATCGAACATGGCACCAGCCAACTTACCTTCATTGGAAAAATAGGCTGCTTTAATCAGCATATTTTCAGGATCTTGTTGGTAGGCGGTTGCCAGTAAATTATCCGCTCTATCTATTTCATTGTGGTAGCTGTACAGCTGCCCAAGTTGCAACATTAATTCAGGGTCAGATTGATTCTGATCCAGCTCAGCTGTCAGAAACTCCAATTGTTCAAATTCAGTTTTGCTATAGTCTATCTTTTTGAAGTCAATGGGAGCAGCCCCTGAAAACCAGGCAATAATGTTACCAATCAGAAGACTACTTATTAATATTGTTAGCATTTTCTTAAACATGGGCTACCCCCTAAAAAAGATTTAAATCTCAGCTGAATTTTCGAGCAACTGTGTATCCATTTCCTTTAGGGTAGTGTGCTCATCAAAAACCAGATTTTCTGGGCTCATCACACCAGGATAAAGCTGTTCACAAATCAATATCACTTCAACAATATTGAGTGAATCCACACCCAACTCAGCAATAGGGGTATCCGCATCAACAGAATCAACATTCAGCATAAGAGCGATCTGCTCACAGAGTTCCTGTACTTTGCTCTCTACGACTGCTGTAGACATACCTAATCTCCAGTTACATTACCAACTTTCAAGGGATAGAATCGCAACAAATAATCTAGGGTCAAAGCATATATACATACATGCTGCTCACCTTCAGAGTATTTCTGTTGCCGCTTAATAATCTTGGCGCTAATCATAGGGGGTATAAAAAACCAGATGCGTGAAAGCCATCGGTTTCCGTAAAAAAACACCCTCTGAAAAGACTCATAAACATTAACTATAGGATTATCATCCAAAGAGAAAATTTGATTCAGACCACCCTTTTCTTTCAAATTACTCTCGTCGACAAGCCTGACCTCCTTACCTAACTCTGCAGCCAGAATATTCAGATGAAAAAGAATAAAAGGATGATACAAATACTCTGCCAGGTAGACATCCCTATCCTGTTCCTTACCAGAAGCTTCCCAGCTCGATTCAAGCTGATCATTAATCTCTCTAACATAGTTTTTCAGATCAATACCTTCAACCTTTCTGGACTTGTGCGCCGCTTTAAAGATATCTGACCTTTGACGATTAAACCCAAATTTTCGCGGCAGGCTATTTTTACTAATTTCGCACAAAAGCTCTTCACAAGCTTCTACTTGCTCAAACACTTGAGCAAAGAACACATGATCGAAAGGTGTAAATAATTGTGAAGCCACCATGGGGAGAAGATTGTATAAGGCCTCCCCTCTGCTTTGAGGCTTTACCAAAGCAGCCTTCAAATTAGGTTCTGTAGCAAGAGTATCATCCAGCCAGATTAATGACTCAGCTGTGATCGTCACCTCATCACCCGGAAAAATCATTCTGACATTTTCCAGCAGGCTTTTTCTTTCAGTAGGAAAACCGAAATATTCAAGCTCAACCAAATAGTTCAGATCGACTTTATCTGCACCTACGGCCAAAAATGAGGACAATTTCGCACTGATGAACAGTTGCTCATTCAGGGTAAAGTAATACAGGGGCAAATTGAACAAATCTGCAACTTTAATGTGAAAGCAATTACGATCACTTCTCTGGATAACACCCTTATGCTTAACCTCTGATGTGCTCAATAATTTTTTATATTTATCGGGGTATAAGTCCAACACAGAGAACTCCGCACCCACTGCTAGTGTTACAGGCTTTACCCCAGAAATTTCATAAACCATTTGTTTCACAAAGCAGCCTCCAATCGCCTCTCTACCACCTTATCGAGCCAGCTGGAGATCGGTTTAGCCGAAGCTGAGATAGCTGACATATGGGTAGCATTGGGAATCTCAGTTAAATAGGATTCTACTTTAGGTGAGATATACCAATTCATTACCGTATATAAGGTATGTGCATCGACTACTTCATCGTACTGGCCCACGGTGATATGACACGGGATATCAATACTGGCGAATAGATCGGTATATCTCTTAATAGTGTAAGCACTAAGTAAGTTGAAGCTACAATCAAGTACCCTACCCTGATTACCAGCAGCTGAACCTACTGGAGGGAAGCTTAAAACAGGCATCCGCCTGAATGCAGGAATAAGCATCGCCAGCCAATATTTCCAAAGATTTATTTTGGGCAAATTTTGCTGCTCTGGGCCCGCCATTGGTCTGCTGTGTCGCCGTTTACGAAAATAGCGGATAAAGTACTCAAGTCCTGAAGTGGCAATATCATACTTTCGAGTTTCTTCTGCCTGGGTTAGCGGTGGTGCTATAGCAAAAAAACCCACGATGTCCTTGGTACCATATATTCCGAGGTATCTCAGAGAGGCAAGAGAGCCGGCGCTATGCCCACCGAGTACAAAACGGCGAACTCCTCTCTCCTTGAGGTGCGCTATCAGATCCTGCAGGTCATCTTGTAATTGGTTCGGATAATCCAGATCTCCAGGACGCCCCTCACTTTTCCCATGCCCTCGCCAATCCGGTAAGCAGATGGTCATTCCTTGTTTGTGTAGCATTCGCCCAAACATTAAATACCACTGACTGCTAAAAGTGCTGCCGTGCATACATATAAGCGCGGTCTCTGTATCTTCTGCTGGCAGCCAGCGAAATGCCAGATTTTTACTATCACGCGCTTTGAAAAACTCTTGAATCACAACGCCTCCACTACAGAACTTTCTGAGGCTTGTTGATCCATTCCCATAGCTTTTCTCTGATCAATTACAGAATCCATAATGCTGTCGGGTTGGCTACGTGCAAATGCCAAGAAAACCGGTACCATACCTGGCATCGCAATGTATTCCTGATTTTGAGACCAGAGCGATTTGGCTTTTTTAGCGAGCTTGTCAAGTTCATCTATAGTTAGCTCTCCCGAAGAATCCTTAATTTCCAGTGCTTCCGTATGAAAAGAACCTTCCGTGACTCTAACTTGAACAGGGCGCTCCGCTTCATCTGACAGTATTTCTGAGAATTTTTCAGAAATTTTCCCCAGCAACCACCCCTTGTCGGCAGTGCTTAAATTGGGCCTCCCCAATAAATCTGGCAACAATATACTTTGCTGAACTACCATTTTGTTAGCTAGCCCAGGGAAATCCAATTTGGCCTCAATCACCTTGAGAAATATCTCAACCCACAGCTTTACCCTTAAATCAATGCGCCAACCATCCCGACCAGCAGTACCCATCAGGTAGACAAAATACTTGTAATGATCCGCTCCAGACTCAAAAAATCCTTCATCATTCCTACGGTAATAACGACCTTCCGATTTAAGAACTTTCGCGGTATCTATCAACTGCCTCTGCAATATAAGCTCCAATGCCATATAACCTCGGCGCAGGTAACTTTTACGCTGCCAGTACTCCTGATCCAGGTAGCTGCCTGACATATAGTCCCAGGCGATTTCCAGAAAATAAGCAGCAGTGTTATATGCCAACAGAGGTGAGCAGAGCTCAGCAGAATCAATAACCGGGTATACATTGGCCACATGAGCATAGAGGCCTTGATAAAACTCTTTTACGGTCTGATTCGCAATGGCTAGCTCCTGATTCAGTAAATTCTGGGCTTTACCTCTATCAGGTTCAGCGAGATCCATCAGGATATATTTACAGATATGATCATTAAACAAAGCGATCATATCGCCACCACCACTGAACAGCGGATCGAGAAACATAGAGGCAAAACCAGAGGTAGCCCAACGATCGGGGAAAATAAATTCATCCGCACGATAGGCAAGCTGCCCCCAAGCTTCAAAATCCACCAGCTCAGCGCCATCTAACAATTCTGAAATTGCCTGATAATTCATCAGGAATTCCAGGAAGCTTTCACGCTTGGTGGGTGGTTTTTCAAACTTATCCTTTTCACCGACAATTCCGACACTGGTGTAGCCACCACTCAGTGGAATAAACCACACCCAATAGCCATCTCCGGAAAAATGATTGGTAGATAAGAAACGGCCAAAAGCCCGTTTTCTCCAAGATTCATCTCCCATGGAGTCAATATCCCGGATATTCTTGAAGCGTCCCCAGGAAGAGAAGTGCTCGGGTACATTCTCTTGGCGTGTTAACTTTTTATGTTTCTTTGCAAAGCGATTGCGCCCACTACAATCCACTAACCAGCGGGCTGCAATCTCAGTGTTGCAATCAGCCACAGACAGCTGAACGGAATGACGGTTATCCTCAGACTCAATACTGAGGCCCTTGGCTTTCACACCCATCAGAACTTGAATACCATCTTCCCGGTTCATTTCAACCAGGTCCGCCTCCAAGCGAGCTCTGTCCAGCTGGAAAGCTGGATGAGGCGGAATACTAGTAGTTCCGTGCTCACTCATTTCGGTTAGAGACAAGCTGTGATCAGGTTTATCAAAGAAAAAGCGCAAACCGTTTTTCGGAAGGTGGTTCCTATAAAGATAATTAACCAAGCCCAACTGCTTCATAAAGTAATGGCCGGTCATCTCAACAGTAGCTTCCCCCACTTTTGCACGGAAACTATCACTGGCTTCTACAACCAAAATTGAAACATCCTGGCCACCGCGTCTAATTTGCCGAGCCAGAGTCAACCCGGCCCAGCCTCCGCCAATGATGACAACGTCATATTCTTTTTGTATTTGATCGAAAGCATTCATCACAGCGATTCCACCCCAGTGAGAAGAGAATCCCATACGGGAGAGTCAACCTGACAAAATGAATCATGATCCTGAATAATGTCCATCACCATCTTGGTTCTGGGTAATTCATTCCTGATAAAGAATTTAGCGCTAGTGACCTTCGACTCGTAGAAAGCTTTATCCTCCTCTCCTTTACTCAGGCGACTGGATGCACTACAGGCAGCTTCTAGCAACAACCAGGCAAGAGTAATGTCCCCCATCATGTGCAGAATACGAGTACTGTAAGCCGGAATTTTGAACATCTCTTTGGTCCTGACCCACACATGTACGGTTTTCAGGACAGTCTCCAAGTGCTCGAAGGATTCTTGAAGGCGACTAAATTCGGTTTTGAAATTGGGGAAATCACCCGCTCTATTAATAAATGATTCAAACTCACTCTTATAAATTTGAAACAGCTTGCTGGAGTTGCCCAGCCCTAACTTATCTCGGATAAGATCCTGGCTCTGGATATAATTAGTTCCTTCCCAAATGGCGAGTACCTTGATATCCCGAGCATACTGCTCAATACCCAATTCTTTCAGGTAACCCTGGCCACCACAGGTCTGAATGGCCAGTTCACAAATGCGCCATGCCTGATCACTGATATAGGCTTTCACCACGGGAGTCAGTAGGTTTACCAGCCCCTGATGATAGGCAACCTCAGTTTTCTTAGCCTCATCCCCCTCGAATGTCTTAAGTAAGCTTTCAGATAGGGTCAGCTTGGCGATCAAGGCCCTGCAGCCCTCAACCTTGGATTTCATTTCCAGTAACATGCGCTGCACATCTACATGCTCAACAATATTGACCCTGCTTGCCTTAGCGCTGAAGCTTTCATGAAAACGTTTGCCCTGAATGCGTTTACTGGCATAGGCTAGAGCGTTGTAGTAAGCCGAAGAAGCCATTCCCAGGGCATAAACCCCTGTGCTAATTCTTGCCTGATTCATCAGGGTCAAGAACTGCAATAATCCAACATTTTCCCGATCACCTAGTAAATATGCACGGCATTGGCCATTCTTGCCGAAGGTAAGGTGAGTATTGGCACAACCTTTAAAACCCATTTTGTCAGCAAGGGAGATACATTCAACATGATTAAACTCTCCTAGGCTGCCATCTTCTTCAACCCAGTATTTGGGTACGATAAAGCAAGACAAGCCATAGGTTCCCGAGCCACTCTTCTCCCCTCTACCCATCACAAAGTACAAGGTATTATCTGTTAGGTCGTGCATACCAGCACTGATTAGGTACTTTTCACCGGTGAGTAAATAGGTACCGTCTGCTTGCCGCGCGGCCTTGGTATCGACCAGGGAAACATCACTGCCAGCCTGTGGCTCAGTCAAACAAAGGCAAGAAGTCCACTCAGAAGTAGCCAATTTGTCCTTAAATAGTGCTTTTTGAATTTCTGAACCATATTTTTCTACCAGGGTAGAAGATGGCAAACAAAAACCACCATAGGTCATAAAGCTGGGGTTGGCCCCCATAAACATTTCTAACAGCATTTGCATTATAAAGGGCGGAAGATCGCTTACCTGACCGCCACTGCTAGAAGATAAGTCTCCCCATTCCTCTTTAAAACGACTCCACATCTCCGGAAAAGAGGAAGGCAGCTGTACCTTGCCATCAACCAAGTGGCAACTTTGTTCATCAGCCTCTTGATAACCTGGTCCCAATACCTCAGTAGCAAATTTTTTCGCACGCTGCAGAACATCATCTACGATTTCAGCAGAGCAATCACTATAGCGTGGGTGCTCAAATAGTGTTTTGGCCTGATGAAACTGGTCTTCAATAAGAAATTTAAATTCCCGCAAATCAGACTTATAGATATTTCTACCCATGTTTGGCTCCTTGATTTTCCAAGAGTGACCGCCAGCTGCCGGAACCCAGCACCCAGTGAAATATTTGATTATGTCTTCCCCGGTATTTTTTCTGGGGATAAATCATGGCGCCGCGAACATGAGGAAGGTGATCCTGGCCGTATGCATCTTCGAGACTTTGTGCTGCATTAAAACCCTGATAAGCCTCTTCAAGAGAAACGGTCTCTGTGTTCACCAGACGGGAAAGCAGCTGTCCATTTGCTTGTGGGGTTCTGTGTACCCGGAGGCAACCAGCCCTACCACCGCCACCAAGAGTGATTATCCAGAGACCTTCAATTTCGTCTCTCAAACAATATTTATCAATCTCCGCAAGAGGCTTAATACTAAGATAGTGAAGCCCATCAAGCTCAACACTAGGCAGCCAATGAGTTTTATCCTCATGAGAAAAGCCTTTCAGCAATCCTTTCGCCCAGCGAGATTGAATATCAAAGGACACTACACGGCAGGAATTGTCCAGATCAGTCGCCATTAATTTCTTGAGGTTTTGCACCAGCTCAGGCGCCCCATTGAGTGATGGCGCTTGCGATAAAATATCACAACTGGAAATTTGGCATAAACTCCGTTCTTGGTAATGCCTACATAACCAGGAAACTGCCACTCCTGTAATCACATCCAAACCGTCCTGCCCAGGCTTTATTCCTATACCCAGGGCATCCAGGCATTCCTGCTGCCGCTCTTTACCCAGCTCTAAATTTATAACTAGGGCGTCTTCTTCATGACGTTTGGAATAACTTAAAAGCGCAGCATGAAAACTGGTACATGCACTACCTACAAATTGAATGTTATGCCCAGCCTCTTCCAGCTGAACTAGAAACTCAACAACCGGCCGCTCCAATAACACATTAGCCTCGCCGGCTGAAACGATATATACAAGCTCTGGGATATAATCCAATCCCGAAAGGTAATGGTTTAGGGAGTTCAACAGTTGCTCTGTTTCCCCTTTATGATCAACCCAGAGGCTTCTTATATACATTTTATGCGGTTCCTTCCCTGGCCATTTTTTCAATGGCACCAAAACCTAATTCCAATAATTTTTCAGAGTATAAAGAAACTAATTTCTCACAGTTCTCTGTAGCAGATATCCTGATGTGAATACTATTATTGCCTGCTTCCAGAGGGTGTCGTACCAAGTTATCCTCAATAACCAGACACGGTTTGCCCTCCCTTTGTAAGATATATTCCTCAGCCTGAATATCCTGCAACATTAAGACGCGCTCATGTAGAAATACTTTTGGCATTCTTCCACCAGCAGGCATCTGCATTCTCATCAAGATTGTTTCGATCAGAACCCCAGATTGATCCAAGCACTCCAATAGCTCAACCAAGAGTTGATAGTGCTCAGCAAAGCTTAAAAGTACTGGAGTTGTACCCACCGGTAACTGAGAAATTGCTAGAAAATCGGATTCACCTTTCAAGGGCAATGTCTGGGCTGCGCAGAGTTTAGGGGTTTGCGGATAGGGATTGCGCAGTAACCTACTGGAAAGCTCTATCACTTTACTCATACCGCCTCCGCCAAGTAAAAAGTGCTACCCTGGTCAACCCTAACTTCAGCCGTACAGTAATAGCCATTGAGAGCAATAGAACATACCAATAGCTTCTCTTCCTCTTGGAATCTACCCTCAACTCCGTGGCTAATAATGTTTAACCAGGGATCACTACCAAAACAGTGCCCCCACCTTTCATGAAGATCGGGAAGCTGCTGGAAACTACTGAGTAAACGGGTAAATATTTGTCGTATGTTTTCTGGGAAAAATGGCAAAGATAAAGTTAGATCCTTCCCAGCACTGGCCATCTTTCTGATAATTGTTGCAAACTCTGGTGTTGTGTTATAGGTAACCGCACAACCGGCTGTAATATCTTCCACTCTGAATGAGTCGACTTCCAAGAGCAATGTGCATAAACCAAAGCCGCTCTTGCCCCAATTTTCATTACTCTGCCAAAAGCTTAAATCCAGCACATTGGCATCCAGAATACTGACTAGTACATAACGTACAGCTGGATTTTGTCGCAAGTAATAGCGCAGGCTGTAACCCCAGGATGCACACTCATAAGTGTTCACAAAACTGGTCACAGGAATACTTGGTCGATTTTTCAGAGAGTTTAAATCGTCCGTATTAACGGCCCCAGTCGTAAAAGGTAGCTCAATCATGGTTGAACAAAGAAAGTGTCGGTTAATCTCAGCCCTTACCTCCTCTGGAATAACCTCTGTTACACGAGCACTCTGTTCTGATATAATTTCACCGATTTGTGCGAAGGCTTCTTGCAAGCCTCCACTCTCTGCAAAAGTAATATTTTCTATGGGGGTAAATGCCGCTGACTTCAGGTATAAGCTCATAGCCGATGCCCTTTCGCCTTACTATAAATCTCGAAAAAGCAGCGGTAGGAACTTCCTTCCATCTTGGTGAACGCCAGCAAATCCCGCTGGCGAGTTTTGCTTTGTACCTTACCCGAAGATACCAAGTGCAAAAGTAATTCGTTACTGGCAAATTTTGTTGCCAGCACTCTATTCACACTATGCATTGAGAAGATGGTGGCCGAGGTTTGCTCATTACAGAGATAAATCAGATACTCGACAATCTCCTGATCCGCAACAGACAACTCAACCTCCCCTTGATCTCGTAACCAAAGCACAAAGTGCATCAGAGACTTCACAAAACGGGGACGCACAAGTGTCAGGAAGCGATTAACACTCCCTAGACCACCTTTGCTAAGCAGCATCTCTTTAGTAACTGAGACACGACCACGGCAGTTCCCCAGTTGCAGCTTGCCATCCAGGAAGGGCTCACCAACAGATGACTGCTTCAATTCAGCACAGAGTTCAGGAGGCAGCATCAATGTAACTGGGAATGGCCTTGCTGCCTGTTTGGCAACAACCATGGCAAACCCTAGCTTTTGTGCCTCTATACCATGAATTTTATTGATATTAAGCTGCAAAACACCATCATCATCCTGTATCTCAGTCTTCCAGCTCTGCAGGCTTGGGCCACCGGGGTCTGTCATCAAGAAGTGACCAAAAATCCCCTGCTCCACCCAGTTATTCACTTGAGCCAGCTGATCTTCAGTCGCCGTCAGACTCATCATGATGGAACCAAACAGTCCTATCATTTCATGGAAATGGTGGGCCAACCCCTCATCGCGCACCTTGTCAATAATTTGATCAATAACAAAAGTTTGTTCAAATTGTTCTAGTGGCTGCTTGACCGATGGCTCTCGAAGAGGGGCAGGCTCTGTCAGAGGGTCTTCAATGATCATTGAAGCATCGAACAGACGCACACAGGCCTCCTCAAGAAGCCCTTGCAGTGAAGCTGGCACTGGAGAAACGGAAGAAAGCTGATTGATTACAAAGCTGCCGGCAATAGATTGCAGTTCCATAAGTTACTCCATGAGGTAGGATTTAGCAGAAGGTAAACTCAGGAATGGAGCAACGGTATAGCTCGCGTTATAGGCTCCGCAATTGCTGAAAACAGCCAGGTCGCCAGGCTGTACAGGCCCGCCTTTTATTTCACCGATCACATCTTCCTTGTTACAGGAAGTACCTACCAGCAAACAGCTCTCTGTACTGCTCTCAAATTCCAATATTTCATCGCCACGCAATATCAGTGGCTGACTGAAGCGTTTAAAAGTACTTTCCGTTTTCGCTAAAAGAAAGTTCTGCGCCATGCCGCCATCACAGATTCCGTACTGCTGCCCTTCTATCGATTTCACGTAGCGAATCTGAGTTACAAAATATCCCGCACTGGCAACCAGAGCACGCCCACTTTCGTGGGCGATTTTTATGTGAGAGGGAAATTCACCAAGTAATTCCCTATATTGTTCAAAATTAAAATCAATACTTTCCCAATTCAGATCAAAGCCACCGCCAAGGTTAACTAAATCAATGGCATAGCCTAGCTCCCTCTCAAATTTCTCAACTATTTGCAAAGCTGCTTGCGCAGTATTAAAAGCGAGCTTTGCGAAATTATAGGATCCTCGGAACACATGGAATCCAGCAACTTTCAACTCATGTTTTTTACAGAATGCCAAGGCCGTTTCAACATCACTCCAACCAAAGCCAAAGTGGTCTCTTCTCGTGGTTACCGGAGCCTTCTCAAATTGATCCAAGGTACTGGGGTTCAAACGAAGTATCAGCGGATTAATCGGACGCTTCCCCTGAAACTCCTTAACGATTTCTAACTGGGATAGATTATCGATCACCAGTGTGCACTTACTTGCAATTGCCGCTCTGAGGAAACTTTTATCTGCGGAAGGGTTATTGATATAGCGAGGGCTTTCACCTCGAGGGAGAAGATTCAACTCCCCCACAGAGGCAATTTCAACTCCATCTTCAAAAACATGACCACTACGTACGACAAGATCAAGGCAGCTATTCGCCTTTAGGGAATATATGAGAGATGTTCCCAGGCGGCCTTTCAGTTTTTGGTAGTTATCGGCAATATCTTTTAGGGAGTAGACATAGCACGGTGTTGAAAAGTGTTGCCTTTGCTGGCTCAGCTGGGCAACGAGCTTTTCCAATGAAGCTTTCATGATATCACCAGGATAAATTTAAATTCATTCTTATATAGGGCACAAATATTTCAGCCGTATTTACGACTTACCGGTCTAAAATATTATTTATTAATAAGCTAGTACGCTGCCCGCCGACCAAATAGTCTCAGTATTTCCAACTGAGAAAACTCATGCTTGAAGCTCTTGTTCAAGTTTTTTCTTATCAATTTTGCCGTTTGCTGTTAGGTCGATTGATTCAACAAATCGCACTTCCCTCGGAGTGTAATCAGCATCCAGATTCTCTTTCAACCACACTTTGAGCTGCTGTTGATTTTCAGGCGTGTTTTCCTGCAGTTCAACTACACAAACCGCAACCTCATTTTGAAACTTATCTAAAGAACCGAGCACTACACTGAGGTGTACCAACGGGCATGTATCAATTACGGCTTCCAAATCTTTGGGGAAAAGGCAAAAACCTGCTTGCTTGATCAGATCCTTGGAGCGCCCCCTGAAGTAATAGAAACCCTCCTGGTCCCGACTAAATAAATCGCCAGTAGCAAGCCAGTTATCATCCCGGTACAGACCATTAAAGATTTGTGCCCCCCCTTGAGCACAGGGATCGTAATATGCCTGCATAACTCCGGAGCCACGCACGAAAAGCTCACCAATTTCATTGGCCTCGGCCTCTCTATAGGCGTTGGTACCGGCATTCATCAGAAAAATTCGAGCATCTAGGCCGGGAATAGGCTTACCCACAGACCCCATCTTCTGCTCCCAAAGTTCCGGTTCCAGATAAAGGGCCCTTTTACACTCAGTGAGACCATACATTGAGAAAACATCGAGCGCCGGACAATATTCTTTCCAAGTGCGAATGACATACTCAGGTAGGTGCCCACCAGTATTGGTTAAAGCGCGAAGTACAGAAAGATCAGGTTTTACCAGTGTCAAAAGTTTCGCCAAGGCAGCCCCCATCGCCGGAACAATGGGTAACACTGAAATTTTCTGATCAGATATTACTTTCAAAGCATGAAGAGGGTTGAACGTTTTATCGTAAAGAATTGTTGAGCACCCCGTTTTGAGGGCAAACAACACCTGGTATAAACCGTAATCAAATGACAATGGTGAAAGGCAGAGTATGCGATCCGTCTCAGCCAAGCGAAGATACTGCGAGAGTGAATCCAGAGAAGTAAGCACATTCTGGTGGGTGAGCATTATGCCCTTTGGCTTACCGGTACTTCCCGAGGTATAGATAATGAGGGCCAGGTCAACACCTGTCACCCTGACAGGTGTGCTGAGTTCAAATAATCGCTGCTGCGGTCGATAAGTAGCCAGCGAAATAACATTTTCACCTTCCACAATGGCCTTGGCATTGCAGTCGCTTGCTATTGCACTCACTGCGGATTGTGAGGCATCACCCTTGACGGGAACCACCACCAAACCGAGGTGCCAGGCCGCCAACATTGTTGCCACTGTAGGAATATCGTTTTGCGCTCTGATTACCAGCCTGTCTCCATGGACCAACGGAGTATCGGCCAACTGCAAAAGAGACAGAGCCCTCTCACAGCATTGATTTGATAAGTTTTCCCCAGTCAGATTTTCAAGGCTTCCACTCCAGAAGCCACTAATAACCCTATCGAACAGGTCGGCAAGCGAGAACATCATTAGTCCAAATATTTTTTTTAAAAATTATTCTATAGCTCCCGACTTCCCCCCAAAAAAGAAACTGGAGCTACCTAGATGGCACGATCATTTTATAAAGTGAGCTCTCCATAATGACAAGCATTATCTTGAAATCCTGTGATGAAGTTTTCATTCCGGCTCATGCAGTTCAGGAAAGTCATAATTTCCTAAATTTTTTTTATGTTGACTTTTGATTATTATTGAACAGGACATTCAGCAGAAAAATAATTTTATTGGTGGGCAGCAAAGGGAAACTATTTTTTAGTGACACCTTGAATTCCGCAAATCAGTTATTAATGTGCAAATTATTTCCATTATTAATGAGGCTTATCTCTAAAGTATCTCACCACTCCCAATAGCCACATGAACAACCTAAATCTTTAAAATTGACATTATATCTTTAAGTTGTTGACCTTTTGTTACATTAAACATCTAACAATAAAATTATTTACTGTGCTTCTCGGCATTAAATGCATCAGGCACCACGAGCTCAGAACCAACACAGCCATTCCAGTGCGCTCTTTGGGGAGTTATTGGCGACACTTCCGTCAGGCTAATGGCCAAATCCTTAACAAGAATTGGTGGAAAATTAAGCCAAAAAAGGCTTTTAGAAGTAGCGGCTAATATAATCAGACCAAAGCTTGGTTTTGATCATGAAGAGTCTTGCGGGATTCACTTGGCTTTTAATTTCATGCGGCACAAATAGTTTCACTGGAAACAATATAGGCAAAGCAGAAGCCGATTTATTGGCTTCCAGCCGCCGCAAAAACCTGAACCATCAGTCACTAAATATTTCCCAGGATGTGCTTGCGTCGATAGTTTTTTGAACCGCATTCCGGTCAATGCATCTCGCTACAGAAGTTGTAAACGATAAAGATGATTTATGTGATTTGCAGCCCGAGTTTTTACTGCATCAGTCTTATGAGCTGTCATAGAAAATCAAAGAGGAATTGAGATTGAACAGTTGGCCATTGCCGCTCACCCACCAGCCGCAAAAATCCAACATAACCTCGCGGATGATTTTTCTCACTCCATTAATCCTCATTGCGCTATTGCATCCTAACCTAAGCGCTGATGTGAGTAGGGAGTCTGTAGAATCCATCAGTACACCAGATAAAGTAGAAAGCAGCATTGGGCTGCTCAAGTTTCGCGATGGCGCCCCTTATCCCGATACGGCAGAGAAACTCTACGACTACCTGGATCATATGCGTGCAGTAGATAGCTTCTTAAAAGGCATTCAAGGGGCCTCGGTGCACGGATTAATGAAAGGCGCTCGTGAGCTGGGAGCTAAAGCCGCCAATGAGGTTTTAATCTTTGATCGGCTGATGAATTCTGAATCTCTATTTCTAACCGGAAACACATCGACGATTTACACCCTCGCCTTTCTGGATCTCAAGCGCGATGGCCCCACTGTGCTGCATTCACCACCAGGGGTTTCGGGAGCATTTAATGATGCCTGGTTCCGCTATGTGGAGGACATTGGTCGCTCCGGGCCAGATAAAGGGCGCGGCGGTAAATATCTGGTTCTTCCGCCAGACTACAAAGGCAATCTGCCCTTTGGGTATTTTCCCGTCTACCCTCGCTCTTTTCGAGTATGGGTATTTATGCGCTCACCAGGGGAACAGCCATTGGAAGCCGCCGCCCAAAGTGTCAAAGACCACCTCAGGATTTACCCCCTCTCCAGAAAGGGAACCCCCCCGCCGATGGTGTTCATTAGCGCTTCGGGCAAGGCCTTCAATACCATTCATCCCAACAACTACAAATTTTATAAACACCTCAATGAAGTCATTCAGTACGAATGGATTGGCATGCTGAACCCGGAAACCCGCGGCCTGTTTGCCTCTATTGGTATCGAAAAAGGCAAAGCGTTTAGCCCCGATGAACGCATGACCAAGATCCTTACCGATGCCGTTGCCATCGGCAATGGCATCGCCCGCTCTATCGTCTGGTATCCCCGCACCGACAAATCCCTTGCCGATATCAAGATCTACCCCGGCACCGACAGCGCCTGGGTAATGGCATTTCCCGGCAAGAATATTTTCTTTAATGGCCCCGATGGCAAAACCATCAATAGCGATGCACGGGTCAGCTATTTCTACCCCTACACTGGGGTAAGTCCGGCAATGATTGCCCTTGAGCCCGGCAAGGGCTCTGATTACGCCATCGCCTTTGTCGATGAAAATAAGGAGCCCTTCGATGGTGCCAAGAAGTACAAACTGCACTTACCGCCGGAGGTGCCTGTCAACGCTTTCTGGGCCGTTAATATCTACGACAGCCAGACCCGCTCACAGCTCAAGACAAGCCAGAAATTCCCCTCGGTAAGCAGTCAGAGCAAAGGGATCAAACAAAATTCCGACGGCTCTTACGATATCTACTTTGGTCCCCAAGCCCCCAAGGGCTTCGAACACAACTGGCTGGAGACAGTACCGGGTAAGGGTTTTTTTGTGATATTGCGACTCTATGGCCCCCTAGGGCCCTGGCTGGAGAAGACCTGGCGCCCAGGAGAGGTTGAGCCCACAGACTATTGATCGGCAGGGGCCAGCCGGCGACGGTAGTTACGCGGCGTATCCGAAAACCACCGCCGACAAGCGCGCTGAAAAGTGCTCTGCTCCGCATATCCCAGCAGCCCGGTAATCTGTCCCAGAGCCAGCCCGGTATTTGCCAAGTACTCCGCAGCCATCTCCCTGCGTACCAGGTCCAACAAGGCATCAAAGCGCAAACCCTCACCTGCCAGACGTCTCTGCAGAGTACGTGGGTGCAGGCTTAAGTGGGCCGCGACCACCCCCACCTGATACTGGCCAGTAGGCAGCAATTGCCGCATCAAGTCCCTAACCTGTGTACTCAGAGAGGCATCAGAAGAAACAGACTGCTGCTCTAAATAATTGATGGCCAACCGTTTGGTAACCGGATCGGCACAAGCGAGCGGAGTATCCAGCTGCTGTGCCGGGTACTCCATGGCGCAGTAACCGGAAAGGAATTCCACCGGGCAGGAAAAGTATTCAAAGTAATCGGCGGGATCGGTCAGAGCGGCATGTGGCAACAGGACTCGCTGCGGTGCCACATTCGCGCCCATCAGCATTTGCAACATCACCAGCGCATTCCCCAAGGTTTGCTCATGGACCTGGTGAAAGCACGATAAAGCCGGATCGAGTTGATCGAATACCAGGCGCTCTAAAGTACCACCAGGGACCGATTCAATCCGCAAGTGAATAGCGGGGCTGTGCAATGACATAAACCTAGCCACCGCCAGAATCGCCTCTCTGGCCGACGTGGAGTTGCAGGCTATCACCGCAATCCCCCCCAATCGATCGACACCCTGTCTTACTGCCAGACGAAGGGCAAAGTCAGCGCACTGTAACCGCTCGGCGGTTAGCTCCAGCAAGCGCGCTACATCCAAGTGTGACAGCAAGCGGCTATCCGATATGACAATATCCTCAGGAAGACTAAATTCCGTAAGAAATGTACGGGCATCTCCTCCAAGCTCCGATGCCAGTTCGCTATACCCCGTAAGCACACTGGCTCGTATCAAACTACCCATTGCTCCTCCAGGGCGCCAGCTGACGCCTCAAGATAATTTTTTGTCGCAATGTAGCAATAAAAAAGCTTCACATCTACGCAGTCTATTGCGTCTAAAGACACAAAAAGGATGATGATTTTGCAACCACTTCACTTTGATGTGCTAATTATTGGAGCCGGGCTTTCCGGTATCGGAGCCGCCTGCCACCTGCGCCGCGAATGCCCCTCCAAGAAAATTGCCATCCTAGAGCGTCGCTCTCAAATCGGAGGCACCTGGGATTTATTCCGCTACCCAGGTATTCGTTCGGATTCAGATATGTTCACTTTTGGCTTCGATTTCCGCCCATGGCCGGGACTGAAAGTACTGGCTGATGGACCCTCTATCCGCCAATATCTCATTGATACTGCAAACGAGTATGCAGTTAGTAGAGATATTCACTTTAATGTCGACCTCCACAGCGCCAACTGGGATAGCCAAAAAGAACTATGGATTCTGCAGGGAAGCAATACTCAGAGCGGCAAGCCCTGTTACTACAGCTGCAAGTTTTTAATCTCATGTACCGGGTATTACGATCATTCCCAGGGATATCTCCCAAAAATTCCTGGTGCCGAACAGTTTCAGGGTGACTACATCCACCCCCAGCACTGGCCGGAAAAACTGGATTACCAAAACAAAAAAATTGTTGTGATTGGCAGTGGTGCCACCGCTATTACCCTGGTACCCGCCCTGGCTGATCAAGCCGAGCATGTCACCATGTTACAGCGCTCTCCAAGTTATGTTATTTCCGTACCCGCGTTTGATAAACTCTCGGCACTGTTACTAAAGTTCCTACCAAAATCCTGGGTGTTTAATTTTGCGCGCTGGCGAAATATAAAAATACAACGCTGGCTCTTTAAGGCTTCTAAACGCTGGCCACATTTTATGCGCAAACTGTTCCTGCGGGGTGTTCGCAAAAGCCTACCCAACGACTTTGATATGCGTCACTTCACACCGAGCTACAGCCCCTGGGATCAACGTATTTGCGCAGTGCCCGATGATGATTTCTTTGCAGCAATAAAATCAGGCAAAGCCTCAGTAGAAACCGGGGAGATAAAAGCCATTGACAAACAGGGTATCGAGTTGGAATCAGGGCAACAGATCGATGCGGATATCATTATCACAGCTACCGGATTAAATATCCAAGTGCTCGGAGGTATGCAGCTGAGTATTGATGGCAAGAAAGTACCCATCAGTGAGAAGCTCACTTACAAAGCTGTGCTCTTGGAAGGTGTCCCCAATATGTCTTGGGTGTTTGGGTATACCAATGCCCCCTGGACCCTAAAAGCAGATATCTCTGCCCGCTACATCTGCCGTTTAATCAATTATATGGATGAACATCAGTATGAGATTTGTTTGGCGGAAGATAACGAGGCCTGCGCTGAAAACAACTCTGTGATGAGTAGCCTGAGTTCCGGTTATGTCAGAAGAGGAAATCATGCACTTCCCCGCCAGGGTAATAAATACCCGTGGCGTCTTCTGAATAATTACGAACAAGATTGCAAAATTTTACTACAGGAGCCTATTAAGGATTCTTATCTTACCTTTCAATCAAAAAAGGCTTCCGCAAACTTAGAAAAAGAAACAGCTAACACTGTCATAACAGAAGATATGGCCACCCATTAAACAAGAGAGGATCGTTAAGCGATGCCCCAGTTTTATGTGGAGTAGCAAGGTGCTTAGCGAAGCTAATAAACGAAGGTTTATACAAAATTCAAGAATGAAAACTTAGTCGTCCATTACTTTATTGTAGCCATAACTATCTGTCCCATATACTTGAAAATTGGGTACGTCTGGAAGCTTGTATTCAACTAACCCTTCTGCCGTTGAATACACATCAACTCCTGATGGAGCCACCCTAACATGATTTGGTGTACAGCGAGCCACAACAGAAAACCGTGAATCATCATTACTGGTGTTTGGGTATGAAGCGTGCATATTCAAGGAGGAAAAAATCAGGCATTCACCAGCCTTCATATGGAGGTCAACAACTTTAAACTTATCAAAGTAGTCCTCACCTAACAGCTCAACTGCTGTACGAAAAAGTAGTGTACTCTTTACAAAAATAGTTCCATAGAGCGCTATTTTGAGCAACGCATATAAATGCGAAATAGAAAATGGCAACAATGACAAGTAAAAGATTTGATTGCCCTGAACATAACCATAGAGATAATCCATCCGAGCGTCGCCCATTGACCCCGGCAATATACGCAAACAACCATTTTTCTCCGTGCAGTCTGTAAGCGCCACCCAGGCGTTCAACTGGATAACAGCTGGGTCCATCTTCTGGCTTGGCTGTAACTTGGCATACTTCCCTGTCTCTCGGAAAGTAGCATTTTGATGCCATATCGTCCCCCTTGCACCAGGGAACTTATGAAACATTTGGCTCCGCCAACACATAACTTCATCACCCAACAAGCTAGCTAGGCGCTCTGTTATTTGCGGCCTGCGAAATAGTGCTCTTAGTGACTTTATTCTCAATGCCTGATAAAGCCCGGCCACCTCTATCGACCACTGATCATGCCTTTCAGCAATGTCTTTAACTTTTTCGCTCATGTAATTTTTCCCATGAAAATCACATGAAAACTCGTCCAGTAGCTCACCCCTAAGTTGCTCTGCCTCACTTTTAGAAATAACCTGAAACGGAGGCAGACAACCATTTTTCTCAAAAAATCTAAATCTTTTTTATTGAGAAAACAGCCCCCCTCCTTTGGCCTATCCAGCTTATCTCGAGAAATAGTTACGGTCAGGTTTTTAAGCGAATCCAGATCATCAAGCAATCGTTTTTTCTTTTTCCCCTGCCACGGCAGAACAAATACTTTATGAAGCATTACCAGTGCCACCATCGCCCATACCCGCAGGGATTGCAGACTTGTTATTTCAAACCCACCAGCAACCTCCTCTATAGAGCCAAATCCTTTAAGCATTTCCGCCAAAGTGCCCTTTTTCATAAGCATTCCGACTTATAGTTACCAACGAAAATGAAACCCCATAATTTCTAATATCAGCCAGAGAAAAATAGTTTACGGTTGTTCCGCTGGAGTATTTATATTCATAGGTTCTGGAGTAACCAGATTCCACCAAAAATCAAACTTATCCATAAGGGAAAGCAATACCTTTAATTGCCCCACATCCCCATCAATTTTCACCGCACCTTCATTCAGTTTTTCCTGTATAGAGGATACCCCCAGGATAATATCGTTGAGATCATTGCGATTAATAGTAACGAAGCTTTGGGGCTTTTCTATTGGGGGGCCGTAGTTGAGCACAGCATTCTCAAGCACAAGAGAGTATGCTTCCTGTATGTCCGGCAAACTAATATTAATAGCAATCTGCTTCCCGGTGGCCTTGGGCCCATTTAATCGAATTCCCAGATAATCAAAAATAAGCACCGTAGGCATACTGCGAATGGTATCGGCACTGGCAGTTAATGGCACTGGCAATCGCTCTATGCCATCACGCAACTCCCTGGCGCCACTTAAGAAAAAGTTCCTCCATGTACCATTCTCTTGTTGGTAACCCATCTGTTCCAGCGCATTCGCCAGCAGGTCACGGGCAGCACGGTTGTTGGGTTCAGCGGAAACCAGCTTGTCCAGCACCTCCGCCACCCAGCGGTATTCTCCAGCCTCATAATCTTTCATGGCTTGCTTTATGAGATTGGCCGCACCCCCCATATATTGAACGTATTTTTTTCCCGCCGCCGTGGGTGGCATTGGATAGAGCCGCGCTGGATTTCCATCGAAGAACCCAAGGTAATAATTCCAGACCGCTCGGGTATCGTGATTGACACTGCCATAATATCCACGATTGGCCCAGTATTGGGAAAGCTCTGGGGGTAGCTGCATTAACTCGGCAGTCTGGACCATGTTATAGCCATGATTGGCCAATCGCAGGGTCTGGTCATTGAGGTACTTATACAGGTCGCGCTGCTTTTTCAAATGGTTGACGACCTTCTCCGGCCCCCAGGTGGGCCAGTGGTGTGGAGCAAAGAGCACCTCCGCCTGCCCCCCCCAACGCTGAAGTGTCTCATTGAGATAGCGAGACCAGGCTCGGGCATTGCGCACCTTGGCGCCGCGCAGGGTGTAAAGGTTGTGCAGTGTGTGAGTGGCATTCTCCGCAGCAGTAAGCGCCTTTAATTCGGGAATATAAAAGTGCATTTCTGCTGGGGCCTCGGAGCCCGGTGCCATCAAAAACTCAAACGTGAGGCCATCAATTTTTCTTGTTTCACCAGTTTTACTGATCGTATCGGTAGGCTCAATCAGAGTGACCGTACCTGTGGACGTTTCCAGCCCCAAGCCCGACCCCAGAGTACCCATTGGGCCTTTGGGTATAAGGTTGCCATACATAAAACTGGCACGGCGCGCCATATGATTACCGGCAAACACATTTTCACTGACCGCCTCAATTAAAAAATCTTTGGGCGCGATCACTTTCACCCTGCCAGATTTTACTTCCTCTTCATTAACAACCCCACGCACACCGCCGTAATGATCGACATGGCTGTGAGTATAAATCACTGCCACTATCGGTTTATGCCCTCGGTGCTCACGATATAAATCCAACCCGGCTTTTGCGGTTTCCGTAGAGATTAAGGGGTCCATAACAATGACCCCAGTATCCCCCTCAATAAAAGTGATATTGGAGAGATCCGCACTGCGCACCTGGTAAATTCGCGGTATCACTTCATAGAGACCGCCCTGGGAGATTAACTGAAGCTGGCGCCAGAGACTGGGGTTAGCTGTGGCAGGGGCTTGTTGGTCATTGGCGAATTGGAAGGCCTGCAGGTTCCATACCTGATCACCTTTTTCATTTTTGATAATACCGTCATTCAAAAGTGGGGCAATAAATCCCCTTTTTACATTGGCAAAATCCTCCCGATTGACAAAGGGCAACTCTTTCAGTACCGCCTGATTTGCTTTTTTTGTAATTACGCTGGCAGGCTTTGGCTCGTACGCCAACAGTAAACTGGGAATGAATAACAAAAAAAATAAGATCAGAGCGCCATTTCTAGCAATAGCACCTCGGTTTTTTTTCATTTTTCTCACCCGATATTAAATTGCGCCAAACCCTGTAGTGGATCTGCCGATTAGTAAAAAATAATGGTTGAGAGCAAAGTGGAAGAAGAGGCTCTTCTGTAGAGAATAGGAAGGATTATAGGCTGGCAGAGGAAGGTCGTTAGTCACTAGCCCCGCTATGAAGGGCGGGGCCAGCCAGGGTGTCCTGGCTTGGACACTATAAGGTGCGGCTCCAGGGGCACTGGGCAAGTCGGAAATAGTCCACCTCCCCAGGGCCACAAGTCACTGGCTACATAAATCCATCAACGCACATCGAGTAGATGCCGGGCGATAATCAGGCGTTGTATTTCGCTGGTTCCCTCGTAAATAGTGGTAATGCGTACATCGCGGCTCATACGCTCCAGCGGATACTCGCGGGTATAACCCACCCCACCGTGAATTTGTAGTGCCAGGTAGCAGGCCTCATTGGCTTTTTCACTGGCAAACAGCTTGCCCATAGAGGCCGCAGGGCCGAATGCCTGACCGGCATCTTTTTGCCATGCGGCTTGTAACAACAGCAAACGAGCACCTTCCAACTCGGTATATTTATCAGCCAGCTGCCACTGCAAACCCTGGAATTGCGCCAACTTCTTGCCGAATTGCTCGCGCTCGTGCATGTAACTGCGAGCGCAGTCCAATGCCTCAAGACCGATGCCCAGCGCCAGTGAGCCGATACCTATGCGCCCACCGGCCAACTCGCCGGCGGCAATGCGGAAACCGCGGTTCTCTGCACCCAACAGATTGGCGGCGGGGATTCTGCAATTGTCGAAGGATACTTCATTGGTAACAGACGCCTTCTGTCCCATCTTCTCCTCGGCCTTACCGATAATCAAGCCCGGTGTGCCAGCCTCCACCAGGAAGCAACTAATGCCTTTGCCTTTGGCCGCCTCGGGATCGGTTACTGCCCAAACTACAAAAATGCCAGCGAACTCAGCACTGCTGATAAACAGTTTGCTGCCACTGAGCACATATTCGTCACCGTCTTTCACGGCGCGGGTGCGCATGGCTGCGGCATCGGAACCTGACCCCGGTTCTGTCAGGCAAAAAGAACCCGCGGCATATTCACCGCTGCAAATCTTGGGTAAATACTTTTGTCGCTGCTCTTCATTGCCGACGGCCTGGATGACCTCGGCCACCATATTGGTAACAGAAGTGGTCGTAGCCGTGGAACTGCAGCCGCGGGCGAGCTCGGTAATCGCCAGGCTGAAAGCTATGGTGCCGGCACCAGTGCCACCGTAGTTGGGATCGATATTGATCCCCATAAAACCCAGTTCAGCCAAGGCTTTCAGCTTGGCCAGCATCAACTCGCGGTTACCGGTTTTATCGAGCTCTGCGGCGATGGGCTTCAGTTCGCTCTCGGCAAACTGACGCGCCGCATCCTGAATCATCTGCTGCTCTTCGCTCAGTGAAAAATCCATACAGTACCTACTTTATCGTTATCGCGGTTGGATGGGCGGCACAGGGCACCGCTCACTCATAATGTTGAGGATAATAAAATCCTGGCAGACATTGGTTGCCAATTCGCCATTTTCCCCTGGGAAATCTGCAATCAATAGAAAGGTTTGCGGTGCTGGGAAGTGTTTAGGTGTGTAGCCCTGTTCGAGCTTATCCCGGAAAGATACCTAACGAGTGCTCTCTCCCCCACCGTCTCGGCAACCTTGTTTGTTTATTATCTGCCAAGTGGTGAGCGTTTCGGCCATCCTTGACCGTTCAAACGCAGGCCTAGCGCCTGGTAGTTTTACCTTTAGGCTCTGGATCAGGTACCGCCACGGCAGTATCTGTTTTTACTTCCTCCATCACCACATAGGTGTGGGTTTCCCGTACACCCGGTACCGAGGCCAGCTTCTCACCGAGAAAACGGCGGTAACCCAGCATATCCTTAATGCGAATCTTCACAAGATAATCAAAGCCGCCGGCCACCATATGACATTCCTGCACTTCCTCAAGGCCTGCCACATGCTGGTTAAAGGCCTCCAGGGCCTCGGTAGCGGTGTTATTCAACGTCACCTGGATGTATACCACCAAGCCGGCATGAACCTTGAGAGGGTCCAGCAACGCCACATAATCACGGATAAAGCCCTCTCGCTCGAGGCGCTTGACCCGCTCCAGGCAGGGGGTGGGACTGAGGTTCACACGGCGCGCCAACTCTACGTTTGGCAGGCGGCCATGCCGTTGAAGAATCCGCAGTATTTGGCGATCGATACGATCCAGATCTTCCAACTGTCGAGACATTACAAAATACCCTACTGGCAATCACGCATTTAGGCGTGATATTTAACCACAACCGTCGCCAAAATGGCGATTAATTCTAAGCACTTTCGCACATAATCCGGTCTTTTATTCTGACCCTAGATATAGAGCTTGGGAGACGATATGTCGACAAACTTCGCCGGAGATCTCCAGAATGCCCGAGAGCGGGCACACGAGTATTTGCACGCCGACGAAAACCAATGTGTTAGCGAGCTCCTGGCCGCCCCCCGCCCCAGTGACGCCCTACGCAAGAAAATTCTGAACACCTCGCGCGAGCTGGTGCGCCACTCGCGCCAGCAGCGCAGCAAGCGCGGTACTCTCGATGCCTTCCTGCAGCAGTTCGGCCTTTCCAATAAAGAAGGCGTGGCACTGATGTGCTTAGCGGAATCCCTCCTCAGGGTTCCCGATGCTGATACTGCCGACAAACTGATTGCCGAGAAAGTGCATTCCGGCAACTGGTCCAGCCATCGTGGCCAGTCAGATTCTCTGTTCGTGAACGCATCTACCTGGGGGCTGATGCTCACCGGCAGCGTGGTCGAGCTGGACCCGGATATTACCGAGCGCCCCTCTCACTGGATGAAGCGCCTGATCAGCCGCATCGGCGAACCCATGGTGCGCACCTCTATGATGCAGGCCATGAAAATTATGGGCGGCCAATATGTATTGGGCCGCACCATCGAAGAAGCCCTGAAGCGCGGCCCCAAGGAAAACCTGCCCGGCACCCGCTTCTCCTTCGACATGCTCGGCGAAGGTGCGCGCACCATGGCCGACGCCCAGCGCTATTACGACGCCTATATGATGGCCATCGAAGCCATCGGCAAAGACAACAGTAAACGCGATGTCGTCGAAGCTAACGGCATCTCTATCAAACTCTCCGCCCTGCACCCCCGCTACAGCGTATTGCAGCGCGAGCGCGTAATGAGCGAACTGCTGCCGCAGGTAAAACGCCTGTGTGTGGCCGCCGCCAAATACGATATGGGCCTGAATATCGATGCGGAAGAGGCCGAGCGCCTGGATATTTCCCTGGATATTTTTGAAGCCCTGGCCCGCGACCCGGAACTGAAAGATTGGCAGGGCCTCGGCTTTGTTTTGCAGGCCTACCAGAAGCGTGCCCCCCATGTGGCCGACTGGTTGATCGCCCTGGGCCGCGACACCGGCCGCAAGCTGATGGTGCGCCTGGTTAAAGGCGCTTACTGGGATAGCGAAATCAAGCACGCCCAACAAATGGGCTTGAGCGATTACCCGGTGTACACGCGCAAATGCCACACCGACTTGTCCTACCAAGTGTGTGCAAAAAAACTGCTGGACGCGGAAGAAGCGATTTACCCGCAGTTCGCCACCCACAACGCCTATACCGTGGGCCTGATTTTGGAGATGGCCGGCGAGCGCACCAATTTCGAATTCCAACGCCTGCACGGCATGGGTCACCTGCTCTACGCACAGATCGAAGCCGTACACGGCAAGCGTGTACCCGTGCGGGTTTACGCCCCCGTGGGCGCCCACCGCGACCTGCTGCCCTACCTGGTGCGTCGCCTACTGGAGAACGGCGCCAACAGCTCCTTTGTGAACCGCTTTATGGATGAAGACACACCCATTGAAACACTGGTGCAGGATACCCTCGATTTAAGCGAAGCCTGCAACCCACTCCGCCACCCGCAAATTCCTGTACCGGAGAATATTTATATGGGCGCAGAGGCCCTGCCACGGAAAAATTCACACGGCATCGAACTGACCGACCCACTCGCAGTAGAACCCCTGCTGGAAGAAGTACAAAAACAACAGGGCAAGCACTTCCTCGGTGGCCCTATTGTTGATGGCGTAATGGGCAAGTCTGAAGAGCCGGTCTATAACCCAGCCAGCGGCGAAGTAATCGGCCATACCGCCAATACCGACAAACATTTAATTGAGCGGGCCTACGCCTCCGCCACCGAAGCGCAGATCGACTGGGACCGACAGGGTGGCAACAGCCGCGCTGAGATTCTCGATCGTATCGCCGACTTCTATGAGAAGAAAACCAACGAACTGGCAGCCATTATCTGCCTGGAAGCGGGTCGAACTCTCAACGACGGCATTAGTGAAGTGCGCGAAGCGGTAGACTTCTGCCGCTATTACGCCAATGCCGCGCGCCAACACTTTGCTGAGCCCACCGAGCTGCCCGGCCCTACCGGTGAAAAGAACCAACTGTTCCTTGGCGGTCGCGGCGTATTTGTGGCCATTAGCCCCTGGAACTTCCCCCTGGCCATCTTTACTGGCCAAGTGGTTGCCGCCCTCGCCGCCGGTAATGCCGTACTGGCCAAGCCCGCCGAGCAAACCCCAATCATCGCCGCCCACGCCGTGCGTATCATGCTCGACGCCGGCGTTCCCCCCAAGGTACTGCACCTGATTACCGGTACCGGCGCCGCCGTGGGTAAACTGCTGATCGAAGATCCGCGCCTGGGCGGCGTAGCCTTTACCGGCTCTACCGAAACTGCGCGCCTGATCAACCAACAGTTGGCCGCTAAAGAGGGCCCGATCGTACCGCTGATCGCCGAAACCGGCGGCCAGAATGTCATGGTCGTAGATTCCACTGCCCTGCCCGAGCAAGTAGTGGACGATGTAATTCAATCCGCCTTCCTGAGTGCAGGCCAACGCTGCTCCGCCCTACGTATTTTGTGTGTGCAGGACGTAATTGCAGATAACCTGCTCAATATGCTCAAAGGCGCTTGTGAAGAATTGACCCTTGGCGACCCCAGTAAACTGGAAACCGATATCGGCCCAGTGATCGACGAAAAAGCCCTGGGCTTGCTGGAAACCCACCGGGAACGTATGGCCAAAGAAGCAAAACCGCTATTTGCCTTCGACGAAAACAAAAAACCCATCCAAGGCACCTTCTTCGGCCCGCAAGTGGTAGAAATTGAAGATTTCTCCCTGCTCAAGCGCGAAGTCTTTGGCCCCTTCCTACACGTGGTGCGCTTTAAAGCCGAAGAACTGGAGGACGTGATCCGCCGTATCAACGCCACCGGCTACGGCCTCACTTTCGGCCTGCACTCCCGCATCGAAGGCCGCGCCGACGCGGTATTCAAGCGTGTGAACGTAGGCAACTGCTACGTAAACCGCGATATGGTAGGCGCAGTGGTAGGTGTAAACCCCTTCGGCGGCCAAGGCCTCTCCGGCACCGGCTTCAAAGCCGGCGGCCCCCACTACCTGTTCCGCTTTGCCACCGAAAAAACCAAAACTATAAATACCGTTGCCACTGGCGGTAATACGCAACTGTTTAGCTTGGGGCAGTAGGCCTTAAGAGCTGAAAGAGCGGGCAAAGCCCGCTCTTTTTTACTTCAAAATCACAATCACCTACCACCCCCTCCCCAGCGCTCACAGCCCCACCCTATTTAGCCAAACCCAAAATGTCACTGTTAAATGGCAATAATGCTTAAAACAATGTAGCTACGGCGCTGTTCTCTAGATGTATCCAAGATCAAAAGCAGCGGCACATATCCACCGGAGCAACCAGCCAACTCACTGACTTTTAAGGCATTGTCAATAATATCAAAAGCCACGAAATAACAAGATAACTATGCAACTTCTTATATCCACATTCTGACGTTTGTACTAATTATGTCTAAAAGACTGAGTTTTTCTGGTTTTTTTCGCTATGCCTGCGGTCTATGATGATGGGATATATGAATGGAGATATAATGCAGCTGCTTTTGAATACGCTGTTAGGTATCAGAGATTGCATGAAGAAAATATCTGGAACAACATTCTATTTTAAGAAGCTTTTCCCAAGTATATGGTTTGGGTTTCTTACATTATTTTTGGTCACCTCTTTAATAGCTGGGGCAACCAAAGAGTCATTGATGTTTTTGGTCATGCCAGTGTTCATGGCTGCCTTTGGCTTTTTCTTCTTCAAAAATCTACTCTGGGATCTAGCTGACGAAGTCTATGATGATGGTGATTCATTACTCTTCCGAAAAGGAGGGAAGGAGCAAAAAGTTCTTCTCAAAGATATTGTTAACATTAGCTACAACCAAATGAGCTCACCAGAAAGGATTATCTTACATGTCCGTTCAGATGGTGCCATAGGCAAAGAGCTGGCGTTTAATCCCCCAATGAGGCTAAACCCATTTTCAAAAAATCCCATTGTAACTGAGTTAATCGAGAGGGTAGATCGTGCCAGAAACACCTAACAAATTGCTGAAATTTGTTCCGGCTGCCGTTTAGCAGGACGTTATGAGTCCGAATGACTGGGTTTCATTGTGAATGAGAAAATAAATATATTTCTATCAAGCTTGTTTATCCTTGTCGTTGTAGTTGGATTGTCAATTTTTGCGGGTGTTGCGTACATCTATACACTTTGCGGTCTATCGGTGTGGGCTGTGATCGGTCACTTGGTCACGCTAGATGATGATATGCCGGGAGAGTGGAGCAACATGGAAGGTTCACCCGAAGTTTGGCGTAGATCAAGAGTAGAGCTTTTAATAAAATCCTTAGTAATGTTTTCTCTCGTTACAACTACGTTCGCTTTTCCAAGCCTGGGAGAATACGGTGCCCACTGAAGTCGCGGAAACTCATAACAATGCCGGGCAGTTTGCTCCGAGCCTGCGGCCCTCCGCGAGACAGCCTACGCTCCGCTTCGGCTGCCCTTGCTGGCAACGTTAACCCATATGACTAAAATGGAAGATATAGAAGTTTACGTGAAAGGAAATGAAACAACGCAAGTGGTTTCATTCCTCAATGAAGAGATTGGTGCGTTGTCTTGCGATTGCGAAATCAATGAGAGATATACTTTATTCACGTGTAATAAGACTGCGGTTCTGATTAATACTGGCATTAAAGATGGTTATATATCAGTTTTTATCAAGGGTGCAGAAAAATGGAACTCTGATGTTGAATTTGCTAGAAGGCTATGAGCAAGGGGAGAGTTTTGTTGAGTGGGGTTAACAAGGCAAAGCACGCGTCAAGCGCGTGTTTGCGACGTTAGGGCAGCATCATGCTAAGAATTGTTGCTGCCATGTGTTTGCTAATTTCTAGCTCAGTTCTAGGAAGTGAAATTTATGGCAAGTATGAAAGCGAATCAACGATAGGCCTAGGCCTATTTGGCGGGCACATCTTAGAAGTAAACAAAGGTGGTTTTATTCACCAAATGACCACCGACATCCTATGCGATAGAAGTGACCCAAATTGTCATCTTAATAACCCGCCATACAGGCCCTATAGAGGTTCATACTCCTTACATGGAAACCAAATCACCTTCCAAAGTGAGTTCATGGATGAAAAATCATACTTTTACGTAAAGTATCGCAACCAAGAATTTCTTCTAACTGAATCAGAGAAGTTCGCATTTGATCAAGCAAGAAGGTTACCCCCGGTGGTATTAATTAAGGTGGCTGATAGTGCCGTGCAAAATCAGCCCTAACATTCACAGGCAGTTTGCGCCGGCCCCTGACAGGGCCTCTGCGGGACGGCCTACGTTACGCTTCGGCCGCCCCTGTTGTGGGCGTTATTGTGGCGGTCTAATTTTTAGATGTTTTGTAGCTGCTGCAAGCATCAATCTCTATCTGAGCACTCTTTTCCTGAGAGTTTTCCTGTAATCTGGTACCGCAGTTTCGCTCCAGTGCCATCGTTTTAAGTCAGCAAGCCCTGCAAGCCAGCTACGCCATCATAGAGTGCGAATCAGATAGTTAACTGGTTGAGAAAGTATGGTATTTTTCCCTGTAAATTTATCGGGCAGTGGCCAGCCAAAGTTGGCTGGCAGAGAGCTAGTAGGTCGTTCAGTGCGCGCCAACTATAACCAGGCCAGGCAAGAATGCCCAGCCGGAGGCTGGGCTGGACAGCCTACGCTCCGCTTCGGCTGCACTTGCTGGCAACGTTATGTTTCGGTAGCAGAAAGCCAAGGAAAGCAAAATGTTCAGCTATAAAAATCTTAGAAGCGAAAATCTGAAGCCGCTACTTGCAGTCCTCAAAATTTTGCATTTCATTTCAACTGCTGTACTTGCTTTAGTCCCGATCTGTATTGTTCCTGGAATGTATTTTGGTGTCTCCGTGCCATATATGCTTTCGTTTGCTGTCTACGCAGCTTTTGGGATTATTTTGGCCGGGTTGCTAGCGTCGCTGGTGGCATTTGAAGAGAGTTATCGTCAAAGAACTGTATATTTAGAGGCTACGCGGCGAGATCAAACATAACAATCATGGGCAGTGAAGCTCCGGCCCTTCGGGCCTCTGCGGGACGGCTTACCTTATGCACGTTTTGCGCGGTCGCTTCGCTCCCATTTTCGCACAAAACGCGCATAAGGCAAGCCGCCCATGCCGTGGGCGTTAGGAGGCCCACAAATGCAGAGAAAGCACAGAATATTCGCCTACTTAACTGTGTGGATTGCTTCATTCTATATAGCTGGGTTCTTCTGTTTATATCCTCTGATGGCCAGATATACAGTTGGTGTAGAACCAGGTTATACAATCGCACGTACCGCTATTTTTCTACATAGTACTTTTTATCAGCCATTAATTTCTTATGCAGGCCCTGAGAGCCGCATCAGTAAATTGTGGTATAAGAATTCTCTTTACTGGTGTAATAGAGTTCATGAGAGAGAGTTTTGCGAATCAAGATCCTAACAAGCGGCTGTAGTCGCCATGCTTTGCATGACTGGAACGGCTTTGAAACCTCCCCCCATGGAATAGACGCCTACCTTTTGAATAGGATAGGAAAAAATGCCGAAAATACTGAGTGAAGAGCGGATTGTTGAATACTCAACAGAGCTCAAAGTTAGAGTGGTAGCTCTCACTAATCAACTGAAAGTAGATACGACTACTATCGCTAACATTATTGGTTTGCATCCAATAATGGTGTATAGATGGCGACAGGAAAGTAGAGAAGGCAAGCTGGTCGAGAAGCCCAGTCGTAGAATAAGTATGACAAAGATAACGAAAACTCAGTCTCAAACTGATGATAAAGAGATAAAACGGCTTAAAAAGCAGGTTGAGAAATTGCAAAAGGAGAATGATCTCCTAAAAAAGTGGGAAATGTACCTGAACGTTCATAGCTCTTAATCGATCAGACCTTGGTGTCAGGTACTTATGTAGAAATTTAAATATTAAACCTCAAGTTTTTTATAAGCGGCTTAACAGTGATGAGAGTACTCCAGACATAGAAAGTAAACGGATTCTAGGGTGTATAGAGGCTATCTACACGCAGCATAATAGTAATTATTGAAGCCCAAGAATTAGCACAGATCTGAAAGCTAATGGTGAGTGAGCAAATCACAAACGCGTTGAGCACCTTACGCGAGAGATTGAAGTCGTGGGAAAAGCAGGAAAGATCTATCGTCAACGCCCGTCACCTGAAAACCCTTGTATTAAGATTGAAAATATACAACGAGAGCATGGTATGTCGACGAAACCAGACTCCCATGGGCAAGTGATGTGACCTATCTGAAGATCAATAGGAAATGACAATATTTAGCCGTGATTATTGACCTTTACTCCCGAAAAGTAGTGGGTTGGGAATTGTTGGATACTCGAACTGTTGAATCGACACTATCAGCGCTAAATAAAGCTTTCTGTCGCAGAAGCGATAAAATCAGATCTAATATTTCACAACGACCGTGAGTCTGAGTTCGGTGCCTATGCATACCAAAACCGACTCAAAGAACCAGGTATTGACCCAAGCATGAATCGACCAGGGTTTATGAATAATAATGTGTATGTAGAATCATTTTTCCAGACACTGAAACTGAGAGTATCAAAGGGTTTTACTTTGAGTCGGTTAAGGACCTTAGGGCGAACTTATCTTGGTGCCTTGATAAATGCTATAACTTGAAGAGAAGACATAGTTCAATTGGGTTCAAAACCCCAGATGAATATGAAAGAATAGCCGCATAAGGTGAATATAAGGTGGCGTCTACTTTCAGGGGGGGCTCCTGCGCTATGCTTCAGCCACCCCTAAACCGAACGCAATGCGTTCAATCCAATTTACAATAAGGGTGTAGCTTGAAAATAAGACATTTAGAAGAAATAGACCATAAAGATCTTCATGAAATTTACAGCTTTAGTGAGGTATTAGCGAATACTTCACAGCCTCCATTTTTGAGTTCCTCACAAGTTTCAAACCTGTTCTCGTCACCGGATCAATACACTCTGATTGCAGAAATAGATGGGAAAGTAATTGGACACGCCACTTTATTCCTAACAAATAAAGCACGTGGAAAACACACTGCTTCAGTAGCTATTGCTGTTCACCCTGCTAGTCAAGGTAAAGGTGTAGGGAAATCTCTAATGCAAGAGGCAATTAATCAGGCTGATAACTGGCTGAATTTAGTACGCGTGGAATTAGAAGTACATGCTGATAATATATCAGCAAAATCTCTATATGAAAAAATTGGATTTGAAACAGAGGGTGTAAAGCGTTTGAGCACGTTTAAAAATGGTCGATACATGGATATGATATTAATGTCAAGAATTAACCCTAACTACAGATTATACACATAAAATAATATTCAATAATGACTTCCAACACTTGATTTTTTTCATTCAATCACGGGCTTCCTGTCTAAAGCATAGTGGTTTGAGTTTAGTAATAGTGCTGATCAAAACTTATTGTGGCGCTGCTCAGGCAACATATAACTCCAGTATGCTTTAGCACCAAAAGCCTTACAAATTTTTAAAAATCGCTTCATAAAGCGTAACCTATTAAAATAGAATTCATGAAAATAAAAATTAGAAAAACTTTGAAATCAATCGTTAATATACTCACTTGGATATGGCTTCTAGTACACGGAGCTTTTTCAGCTCATGCTTTTACTTTTTCTCAAGACACAGAAGATAAAGTATATGTAATTAAAAACCCTTGGTTTTTTAAACTACTTAACCCTATCTCTGGTGATTCTCTAGGGTTTACACTTCCTTTCATCGGTGTTGCTTACATCAACGAAACGGCGGTAAAAAATGCAAAGACATCTATAGACGGAGTAATTAAGCATGAAGCTAAGCATATCGAGCAATATTGGGAGTTGGGCATACAACACTTTCAGGTAGATACATGGAAGTTGGAAGGTGTGGCTGAATATGCTCGCGGAGAATCTACTATCCCTCTTTGCGCTTCTGCACTCACTGAAAGTAAAGAGCAACAAAGATACCGGGATTACCATATTGTTGTAAAATATCTTATTGAGAATAAAGGCCTAGGTGAAGGTGGGATATACAGATATCAGGGATACCCATTAAGCGAAGCAGACGATTGGGTAAGTACGGAAGTTTGCGGGGACGCATAACACGATATAAAAATTATGAATTGAATTGACAGACCTCACTATTCTGCCACATTAACCATAGCTATTCGTAGATTTTTATAAAAAATCGAATTTGGGAAAATTACGAAACAACTAAAATGGTATCAAACAAAGAAATATCAAAGCTTAAGCATTTAAGTATCCAAATATAGCACATTACTAAGACCAACCTCTGACAATTAGCTTCTAACGGCTGAAATGACAGTATGGGGCAGCTTCATAACGGTTGCCTTATACTACTGATTGTTAGCGCAGGTTTGTGTTTGACATTCACTTACGATTAGAAAGTATCCTATATTTTTGTGACTTTTCATAGTACAGTAGTAAATCATATATAAGCTAAAACTTTATGGCCATAAATTTATCCACCCTACCCTAGTAAATAGTAGATGATATGATTCCATCTATCCTCCACAGAGTCTGTCAGTGCTACACCATCCTACATATTGGATCGCCCAGGACGTAAACACTAAAACTAAGAAGACCATCGAACTACCAAAGATACGGTAATAGGCGACAAGAAATACGAGCTTAATATTCTAGATAACCGACTAGCTGCCCATATAGTAATAGATCCTCACACTATATTCGCACAACAAAGATCGCCGAAAATGGATTGGCCTGAATAGCTCAATATGCAAAGGCCTATCTATAGGAGCCTCAAGAAGATCAGGGTCACCGACACCAAACAAGGGAATATCTGGACTCAATTAATCTCACATATACAAAACTCAAATATAGCCGCTGTCTCTTTGGAAGATCATACTCGCACTCAGCCTATACCAATTTAAATAGAGACACTTTCACTAAAATTATTCCGGAATTCGCGCGGTGATTGTCCGGTCCATTTTTTGAAGCTTCGAGAGAAACTACTAGTATCACAGAAACCTAGTTTATAGGCAATTAAAGTGATAGGGAGCTCATGTTGTTTAAGGTATTGAACTGCTTGATACTTACGTATTTTATCCAGAATGATCTGATAACTGGAATTTTTTTCTTTGAGTTTTCTATGTAGGCTACGACAACTAATAGCAAGCTCCCTGGCCACTGCCTCTTGTGAAAAATCTCCTGAGGGCATCAGGTCAATAAGAACTCTATTAGTCATACTGACTATGTCACTCTTCCGCAATCGCTCTAAATAATTTATCAAGGCTTGTTCATTAATGCTAACTAACTCATTGTTTCCTGAAGAGAGCTTCCGGTCAACAAACTCTTGCTTAAATCTAATCTCACAAGAATCAGCCGAAAACTTGATTGGACATCCATACATCCGTTGATGGTATTTAAGAACGGAAGGTCTCGGTCTTTGTAGATTAATAGATATTAAGTGTTGATGGACATCTGGGCATATCTTCCCAATGGACTTTATTAGCAAGGCCATAAAGGCATCTATAGCATGAATACTTGGCTCATAAATAAAGTCATCGACTTTTTTCCAAGAGACTATAACTTGCTTCTTTTCATCATGTATATTGATTCTCATAGCGGTGGTGACCACCTCTGAAAATCGTGCTGACCTCAATAAACTCTCTCTAATGGAGCTACTCGACAAGTGAGCATAACTTAGAGCGTGAAGATTTGTATGTTTGACGTACTTAGTAACTTCCAATCCAATACAATCATCACCTGAGATAGCTTCGGCGAATTCCCATAGTTTTTTCATATTGCCTAGAGGTATTCTTTGATTTGCATCCTCAATACATTTTGGGTCAATTTCTGCACACCGTAGGATTTCTTGGGCAGAACAATATGGTTTTAAGGTCTCAATAATGGGTAATACCCACGTTGCAATGGTCGTATGTCCATACTCAGCCATTTACACATATGTCCTAATTAGTCAAGAAATTGGCCTTATCGGCAAAGAAACCTATAAGCCAATCGATTAGCATCCACTGACTCATTCCCTTGCCTGTCAAGATTATCCTAACAATCTTGGCATGTTAAGTGAGTCTATGCTTTAAAAAAGCTAACGACTATAACGATTAAAAACATGAAAAGTCTTATAAAAAAAGTTGTGTATCTTACCGGGCTGGCAGTAGTCACTGTGCATCATGTTGCTATTGCCAATGAGCCGACTCAGCTTTTTTGGGGAGATATGCACCTTCATACCTCATACTCATTTGATGCCTTCTTAAGCCAAAATTATTCGGCAACCCCGGATACCGCTTACCGCTGGGCAAAGGGGCAACCGGTCATTCACCCTTATACCCATGCAAAAGTACGTATCGATACACCTCTGGATTTTCTAGTGGTATCGGATCACGCTGAAGGATTGGGTGTTATGAGAGCAGTGGTTAATGAAACAGATGAGCTCGATAGCGAGATGTCCTTTTATCAGTCGATGATGCGCTGGTTTGCCAAGCAGCATATTCGCTATAAGGTATCGATCAATGAGGGTATGGATATTTTCAATGAGCTGCTGCCAGCTAAAGCACTAGACTCGGAAACCTACCTTGATCCTGTCCAGGATCCAGCTAACCAGCCCCCGGAACCAGTGCTTGGAGATTTGAATAAAACCCGGACAAGCGCCTGGAACGATATAATCGACGCCGCAGAGCGTCACAATAACCCAGGTACCTTCACCAGCTTTATAGGCTGGGAATGGAGTTCAACACCAACCGGGGCTAATTTACACCGGGTCGTGGTGTCCCCAGATGGTGCAGAAAAGGCTAAGCAGTATCTTCCTTTTGGGTCTGACCAGAGCCAATATCCAGAGGATTTATGGTACTGGTTAGATGAGACTTCTCAACGAACTGGCAGTGAATTTATTGCCATCCCTCATAACTCCAATGTTTCCAAAGGCTACATGTTCGCAGAAACCACACTGCGCGGTGAGCCAATTGATGCACAGTATGCGCGTACACGTATGCGCTGGGAGCCCTTAGTCGAAATAACACAAATTAAGGGGGATTCAGAAACCCATTCAAAACTTTCACCGCGAGATCCCTTCGCCGACTTCGAAAATTATCCATTTTACTTACAAGCTGATCCAGAGGCTTACCGTATTGCTAAAGGTGACTTCATTAGATCCGCCTTGCGTACTGGCCTGGAGATACAGGATAAAATTGGTGCAAACCCTTATAAGTTGGGTTTTATAGGGTCCACGGATTCACATACTGGTATGTCTACTGCAGAGGAGAACAATTTCTGGGGTAAATTTGCCCATGATTCCATACCAACTAGTAAGCGTACCAACACTGTCATTGGCGGGACCAAGGCTACTGGCTGGAATATGTCTGCTTCTGGACTCGCTGCCGCTTGGGCAAAAGAAAATACAAGAGAAAGCCTTTTCGCTGCGTTTAAACGCCGTGAAGTGTATGCCACTACCGGACCTAGAATACAGGTACGTGTCTATGCCGGTTGGAACTTCCCTAAGCACGCCATAGATGCTGAAAATATCGCCGAATTGGGATACATCCATGGCGTACCTATGGGAGGAGATTTGACCAAACCACAAGAAGCTAACAAACCAATTCAGCTACTCATACGTGCGGTTAAAGATCCCAAAGGAGCAAATCTGGATAGAATCCAAGTTGTTAAATCCTGGTTAGATACGACAGGAAAAAGCCATGAAAAAATATTCAATGTTGCTTGGTCTGGGGAACGTACTCTTAACAACCAAGGGAAATTAGATTCTGTGGGTGATACAGTAAATCGAGAAACAGGACAATATACTAATAAGATTGGTTCTATTGAATTATCCACTTTATGGCAAGACCCAGATTTTGATGTAAATGTACGCGCTTTTTACTATGTTCGAGTATTGCAGATCCCTACTCCACGCCATTCACTCTACGATGCCGTAGCCTCAAAAGAAATTAATGATGGAAGTATTCAGATACCACCTGAAGGGCCCGCGGTTCTCCAGGAGCGTGCATACACCTCTCCTATCTGGTATACCCCCTAATATCTTTAATAAAACCGATAACTAAAGAGTCCTGATGGTTAATTTCGTTAATCCATTCTGATGAAGAATAGAAACTCTCAATAAATATCAATGGAGGACATTAAATGCAGTGGAAGTTTGAAGAACTAAGAAAAGAACCCCTGCTACACTTTTTCATTATCGCATTAATACTATTCATCGCTGCAGAATTTCTAAACAAAGATAATAGATTCAATCAACAATACACCCTACTTATAAACGAAGACAAGATCATTGAGTACCTCCAATTTCAGAAAAAAACATTCAACCAAACATTTGCTAGGCGTTATTGGCAAAGCCTAACTCAAACTGAAAAATTCAACTTGATTGATGATTACATTAGGGAAGAAATACTTTATCGAGAAGCGATCAATCTAGGTTTACAGGAACATGATCAAATTATACGAAGACGACTTATTCAAAAATTGGACTACGTAACTGGAGGCTTTTCTAGCAAAATAAGTATTACAGATGAAGATTTGAAAAATTACTTTAAACTTAATCAAGAAAAATATCGTATCGAAGCATCAATTACTTTCACCCATGTTTTCTTTGATGCGAGGCATTACTCTAAAGAAAATTTAGAGGAGACCGCCAAGCAGACTTTGGATCAACTTTTAAAACAATCAATCCCTTTTGAAAAATCTTCCCTCTATGGGGATAGGTTTCTTTTCCATCGAAACTATGTAGAACGAACTTCTCAACTAGTAGCTAGCCATCTCGGAAAAACTTTGGCGCAGAATGTTTTTCGCCTGCCCCTAAACACCTGGTCTGGCCCGCTTGAGTCCCCTTATGGTCTACACCTGATATTGGTTAGCGATCACAAAAAAAGTCGCCTACCCAGCCTTAGCGAGGCCTACCCCTTAATTCTAGAGGATTATCGACGAGAAAAATTGGAAGTGAATAAAAAAATGAAATTTAAAGAATTGCTGGCTGAGTATAGAGTTGAGTGGGACAACTCCTTACCTTATGTGCCTATGGACACAATCTATGCTAAATAGAAGTCTCTACAAGACCATTACAACCATTATAATTTCGTTACTAGGTACAATCTTTAATAATCTAAGCTTTGCTCATGATGGAAGACCGCTTTACATTGAATTAAAAGAGATCTCGGAAAGCAGATACATCCTTCGCTGGAAAACACCGCCAGTTATGCAACCAGGTACTGAGCCTGAAGTAAGTTTGACAGGAAATTTTTGCCAAAGGCACTCAACTACATTAGATTTTTCTGGGCGTCATGTTAAGAGCTATCTATGTCAAGCCTCCCACCGGCATGATTTTAAAAAAGCAGAGAACACCCTTAAATTAAAAATCTCATATCCAATTGCTAACCCTGCCTTATCAAGCTTAATTCAATATAAAAAACTTAAGGGTGATACAATCAACATCTTTAATGGCCCAAAGATCTTAGTAATAGACTTGCCTTACAAATTAACCATTTGGGAGTGCGTTAAACAGTATATCGAAGCTGGATTTCTACATATACTAGAGGGCTATGATCACTTGCTTTTTGTATTTTGTTTAGTATTTATTGCCCAAGGTCTTAAGAGTATTTTAGTCGCTATTAGTGGATTTACATTAGGACACTCCCTCACATTGGGGCTCGCAAGTTTAAATCTATTCTCCATTAGAATTGATGTTGTGGAAGTTTTGATTCCATTAAGCATTATGTTTCTAGCCGCAGAAATTGTATACGCCATTGAGCGGGGTAATAAAAACACTTTGACCTGGCGTTATCCTGCTATTGTAGCTGGTGGATTTGGGTTGTTACATGGGTTCGGGTTTGCCAGTGCATTAACAGAATTAGGTCTTCCACAAAGTCAGAAAATCATCGCTTTGTTTAGCTTTAATATAGGTGTAGAGCTTGGGCAGATACTCTTTGTTTTAGTCACGATTGCTTCAATTTTCCTGACCAAGTGGACCTTTTCAAGGTGGAGCGTTTCATTTTTTTATAAACATATCTTCGCACAGTCAGGGTATATTATTTATCCAGTTGGAGTAGTTAGTGCATATTGGTCAATCGACAGAGCTCTGGGTTTGATTTACTAAGTTAAGTAAACTGTTAACTTTAGGCTAAACCGATATTAATCCAATAAAGCATTTCGAACCCTGAAAGATCCAAAAGGATCAGCTATATCGTATTATTTGTAATACCGCTATGAAAAGAATGCTGCGCTTGCAGTGCTGCAACTCAATGAAACATCGTTCAAATCATACCCTGCAGGGGTATCAGACCGACATATGATAAGATTCATAAGGTGCCAAGCTTTCCATATCTGGTACATTCCACTTCATCATTGCCTCATAAAGAGGCTAACTAAAACGTCAGTACAGATATTGAAGTCCCGCTGCAGTGTGTACATTGGTGCCAATTAGGTGTAAGTCTTCATAGCTGGCTCTTTTCAGATTCCTCCATCTCAAGCCAGTAATCCAGCCCTTAAAGTCAGTGTGCCAAGAGGTAATTTGCTTGAGAAGTGAGTATGCTAGTATTCGCTCGGTTTGTAACGGGTAGCTATAGGTAAAGGCATTTGGTATATAGCCTCTTCAAAATATGGTTAATATCAAATTTTACTCACAACCTGTCTAGCTATTCCTATACCTTTTGGTTAAGTAATTTTCTTACACTTGAAGAACTAATAATAATGAGAAAATACTGAACATTTAATTTTATCAAGGGATTGCATATGACTCCAGATATTTTCACCGACTTAAAAATCCAGCAAATGATTAAATTTTGCTCTACTGGCTATGATGTATGGGGTAAAATTATCAAGAGAGATGTCAGCAACAACTACGTTGCTGGCCGCGATCGTTCTATAGAAGGTCAGATATATTGGAATCACCTTAACAGTGAAGTTAGTTGTATTTTGGCTATTCACTCCTTTCTCAGGGAATACTTAACCTCTAAAGTGCCAGCTAGTGAAATCTCACAGCTTGACTCGATGAAAAACAGCTTTTTGTTAACGGTTGTAGATTATCAAAGACTTTGCTCCACAGCACACCTTACAAACAATATTGACAAGAAAATTGAGAAAAATAATGCTCTCAAAAAAGACAGAAAAATTAACCTTGGCATTTCAACTTCTTCTTTAGCCTCATCCATCCATGATATACCCTCAAAGATCAATGGAATTGTGGCCACTATACTTGCACTTAAAAGTCTAAAACAAAATCTTGGGGCGGTGGATACCAGTTGGAGCGAACACTATAGAGCTGTCCGTCGTGATTTTCTGGCTATTGCTTCAAATATCATTGGTCTTTTTGCACCAACAGCAGTAGGAAATACAATTATTGTCGCGTGGATGTATAGCGATATACGTGACCTTAAAAATTTTAATAAAACCGGTCTAGAATTATCAGAAAACAAGCAAAAACTCTTAGATGCTGCTGGCAAATTCAGTGGCGATACATCCATAGGCGACTTCTATACTTACGTGCTTGTAACAGCGCTGGCAGAGCATTACGGTTTTTCACCGAACAACGGAATTAAGTATAATCCACAGCACCCGCATCTGAATATGGCGAAAGTTATTATGGGGTAGAATATAACTATCGGCTATTTTACATCACAAGAAAATATCTATTCAAAGCGCAGAAATAGTAATATTGGTCAACCTTAGTATCGAGACAAGCCAGGAACATAGATCGTTCTTTGCTACTATTTCTGCTCTTAAAATCAACAGGAAGAGTTATTAACTAATTCTCTTTAACTATTTTATAGGATACATCATTGAGCAAGGTGTTAATATTTGGTAATTCAGCCTCAGGGAAATCTACTCTAGCAAAGTATCTTTCCCAGAAGTTAGGACTTGCACATTTAGATTTAGACACTTTAGCATGGCTGCCAACCTCTCCCCCGCAAAGAATGCCTCTAGATGAATCTCAATTGAAGGTCATTGACTTTCTAGAGAAATATGAAAACTGGGTGGTAGAGGGGTGTTATACAGATTTATTAGAAATTCTGGCTGACCAAGCCACTGAAATCATATTTATGGATCTTAGCATTGAGCAATGTATACACAATGCCAAGTCTAGGCCATGGGAACCGCATAAGTATGACTCTAAAGAAGCTCAAGATTCAAATCTAAATATGCTGGTTAATTGGATAAAGGATTATAAAACAAGGCTAGATACCTTTTCTTATGACTCACATTTGAAATTTTATGAATCCTTCCAAGGGAAGAAATCTATTTACAGTAAAAATCAAACTTATACTTAAAAAGGATGATTCTACAATGCTACTAAGTATGTTTACTGGGCCTAAATAGTAAGTAACTAATCAATGCTCCTACAGCTCCACCAACAAAGGGCATGAATAAATAATCCCAGCTCCAGGCCTTTGTTGCCAAAGCCACAGCCGGGTTTAAAATTCCGTATGAAGCATTGTGGGATACAATCAACCCTAGCAGTAGTGAGCCACCCACAACAATCCCTGAGGTGGCCTTACTTATATCTTTATTATATGTCGTAGACATAACCCCAAAACTAAAGAAAGCAGTTCCCAATGCTTCACCAATACCGCTAAAAACAGAGGCTTTATGAGAAACCAGCCAACCTTCCTGCCCCAATGGCACATACATGGTTACCATCAGTAACGCCAAAACTCCTCCACAAACTTGAACAATAATATAACCCAGAAAGTCTCTAAAGCTAATCTTCTTGGAAATTAACATGGAAAAAGAAATTGCTGGGTTGATATGACAGCCAGAAATACCCCCAAGGAGATATACGCATAAGCCCAATGCAAGCCCCGCAGCAATAGGTGTCGCTATGGGAAAAGGGTTGCTTGGGGTTAGAGAGGTTAATACCGCTGCAGCGAGAATGAAGGTACCAATCAATTCTGCAGATAACTTTTGTATAAAAGTATAATTCATAGGCATCCTCTCAACATCAGCAAATTATTCTCAGCATTAATACAATCGATTTGACTGAAAAATTGTTTTTCTATTGGGCACTTAAAAAGTGCCTAGATGATTGTAGACTATTAAACATCATAGAATGGCTTAATTTAGATCTGGTTTTACGTGCTTTTTATTTACCAAAGATGTTTCTATTGATTAAATAGCTTTCAATCATTGAAGAGTGATTACTGAGAATCTATGACCCCCTAATAACTTAAGCTAGAGCACCTTATAAATTCTCTAAAGAGCTTCACAAAATCCCCTCTTCTTCATAATCTACCTTCACATCTTTACCTGTTACAAACAAAACACACACTACAAAGCCTGCCAAGGCAAGGTAGGCATTGACTGTAAAAGCTCTATCAATACCTGTGGGAAGATCTGGAGCCATAGCAACGATGGTGGTATTCATTCCTAATCCTAATGCCCCACCGGCTATTTGATACATATAAAGTATTGCTCCAGCTAGACTTGATCGGGATGGATCGACTACCGTTATCGCCGCAGTCGTTATTGTGGAATAGAAGAGCCCAACCCCCGCACCCAGAATCATCAAGCCGGGAATAAGCACCGGATAGGTGGTATTGGCAGTCATGTGCGAAAGCATAAACATTCCGATACACATACAAATGGTACCGGCAGAAACAATCACTTTAGCTCCAAGCTTTTCATACAAACTGCCAGATATATAGGAAACTATCCCAAATACCGCCATCATTGGTAACAACCCTATTCCAGAAAATGCTGCTGAGTAACCCCTAACCTTGGTCAGAAACTGAGGGATATAGAGCAATGCTGCAAAAAAGACCACAGAGAGTAGTAATGTTGCCATGCCCGCCGCAAAGAACTTATTATTTGTGGCTACATCTTCAGGGATTAAGGCATTCTTGCCAGCATTGCGTTCTACGATGATAAAAAGCCCCAAAAATATCAAGAAAACTGCAAATAAAGAGACTATCCAGGGGCTTTTAAAGCCAAAGTCTACCGCCAAATCCAGCGCAACGAGCAAACCAAACAATGAGATAGAAAGAGTCGTTACTCCTGCATAATCTATTTTTTCATCAACTTTATCCGGACTGTCATCGGCGATCACCTTCCAACAAACTAGGCAAGCCAAAATCGCAATGGGGATGTTAATAAAAAAGATCCAGCGCCAACTAGCTAAATCAGTTAGTATTCCTCCCAACATTGGCCCAATGGCATTGGATGCTCCGCAGACTGTCATAATTAGGCCACCCGCCAAGCCTGAACGATCCTCCGGCATTAATCCATAGATCATCCCCAGAATGGCCGGCCACATCATTGCGCCTCCAATACCCATTAGCGCCCGAGATATTAGGAGCATCCACATGTCTACAGCCAGTCCACCAAGAAGAGAAAAAAAGACAAAAATTGCAGTGCCGATAAAGAAGATACGTCGGCGCCCAAACATATCGGCCAAGCGCCCTCCAGAGATGATTAGAACGCCAAAAACCAGGGTATATCCGTTTATTACCCACTGAGCCGTAGTGATATCAGAGTTAAACTCCTTCTCCATTGCAGGAATCGCTACAGAGAAAGCTGTGAAGTCATTTGCAATAAGAAATACCGCTAGACTGAGTGCTACCAAACCCCAAAATTGGGTTTTTGTCAGGGGAGTCCTAGTTTCTGTCATGGTATCCTTCCCGGCACTTATTTTTACAGCACGAACTAAAAAATCATTCTAGAAAGTTTGGCCTATCTGACCCTTTTAGTATTAATTTTTTGTGAGCGCATTACTTTTAGAAAGTCACTCAACCCAAAGTCTTTAGATGTTATTTATTATGCCCACAGATAGAACTGCTATTTTCGACAGTCATTTTCACATTATTACCCCTGGTTTTCCTCTTTTTTCAAATCAAGGATTTACGCCTGATTTCTTTACCACCAGCGACTATTTGGACAGGGTAAAAAATTACGACCTTCTCGGTGGTGCAGTTATTTCCGGGTCTTTTCAGCGTAATGATCACACCTACCTAATGGATGCCCTAAAAAACCTAGGGAAGAATTTTGTAGGAGTGATCCAGCTTCCGCCAGATACCAGAGATGAAAAGATATTGGCGCTCAATGAACATGGCGTCCGTGCTGTAAGATTCAATCTTAAGCGTGGGGGTTCAATCTCTGCAGCAACTATCAAAGATTTCGCACAAAGAGTCTATGATCTGGTCAATTGGCATGTAGAACTCTATATAGATTCAGCCAATTTGGCCCCTCTAGAAAGCACCTTACTAACCCTACCCAGCGTGTCTATTGATCACCTGGGGTTGAGTCAATCTGGGCTCAAGTTGCTGCTATCTCTTGCCGAAAAAGGTGTACGAGTGAAAGCAACAGGATTTGGGCGCCTGGACTTCAATCCATCTAACGCCATTAAGGATCTTTATCAGGCTAACCCTAGCTGCCTTATGTTCGGTTCAGATTTACCGTCTACTAGAGCACCGCGTCCTTTTCGAGATGAGGATGTCACATTAATTAAAAATACCCTGGATGAAACGGGAGCCAACCAAGTTCTTTGGCAAAATGCTAAAGCATTTTATTTTCACCAGAATGAATAGATAGGAAGTTAATGTGTATTAATCTATCAATCAATATTGCCAACTTCAATGTTTAAGGCTTTGAAATTAATTTTTCAATAACCCAGAGCTCCCTCTTGCACAAAGCAGCTTCTCAAAGTAAATAATGGTTTGTTTAAGTCCATCGTTTAGCTTTACTTTGGGCTCCCAATTAAGTAAAGATTTTGCCTGATCAATAACTGGTTTACGCTGACGAGGATCATCTCTAGGTAATGGTAGGTAGATCAATTTTGAAGATGACCCCGTTAATGAAAGTATACGCTGAGCCAGCTGACTAATAGTAATCTCAGATGGATTTCCCAGATTGATGGGGCCCGTTATGTTTGCTGGAGCCCCCATCAAGCGAATCAATCCCTCAACTAAGTCATCAACGTAGCAAAAGCTTCGTGTTTGTTGGCCAGTACCATATATGGTTATATCATCACCCTTAAGCGCCTGAACGATGAAGTTACTTATTACACGCCCATCATTTGGGTGCATTCTTGGTCCGTATGTATTGAAGATCCTACCTACTTTAATTTGTAATCCATATTGACGGAAGTAACTGAAAAACAGGGTTTCAACACACCGTTTCCCTTCAATATAACATGAACGCATACACACCGGATCTACTTTTCCCCAGTACTGCTCAGACTGAGGATGCACTTCAGGGTCTCCATAGACTTCGCTTGATGAAGCCTGGAGTATTTTGGCGTTAACCCGCTTTGAAAGGTCAAGCATGTTAATTGCGCCATTAATATTAACCTTTAGCGTCTGTACTGGATCAACCTGGTAATGAATTGGCGAAGCTGGGCAAGCCAGATTATAAATTTCATCAACATCAACATATAATGCGTTTGTTACATCATGCTGAATAAAATTGAAACATGAATTCGATAACAGATGTTTTATATTGTGCTTTACCCCCGTGTGTAAATTATCAGCGCAGTAGACATCATGCCCCTCTCCCAATAATTTTTCACATAGATGAGCCCCCAAGAAGCCGGCGCCACCTGCAACCAATATTCGTGACATTATAATTCCACATTTAAAATACCAAACCTATAAATCATAGAATCGAATAACACACACAAGCCATAAAACTTATCAAACACACCATCTTTAAGATAGAGTTAAATATAGCCACTTATTATTTATGCCATAAAGATAGTTGTATCACAACATTTCACGCCACTGTTAAATGGTAAGCCCACAAGGATTCATAATTCAACCCATTACAGTGACCTTTTAAGACTCAGCCAAATTAGCTAAGGAAACACATCACTACTTGAGAGAACCACCCATTAACACTTACAAACCACTATCGATTAGTATTAATAACAACACAATCTTCTAGAATACACCTTATAAATCATTTATTTATATCAACTACTTGGACTTTCTGAAAATGGCATTAGGCACCCTCTTCTGCTTTGCTCACCGAGGTTACCAAGGCTTGTTTAGTGAAAACACGCTACAGGCAATTGGCGAAGCACTGGATTTGAAGGTTGGAGGAGTAGAAATTGATATATGGAATATTGGCGGTCAACTTCTTGTTACTCATGATAGGCGCCTAGGTCGTTTGCAACCTGGGAATACAATTATTACAGACATGCAACCAGAAACTCTTAGAGCTATGCCTTTACCCTGTGGCAGTAAGATTCCAACGCTACAAGAAGTCTTAGACTTAATAGGTGACAAGGCTCAATTAAATATAGAACTCAAAGGCCCTAATTGTGCGGCACTATTGGCACAAGAGATTCGTATATTTGTTACAGATAGGGGAGCTACTTTTGATCAATATATAGTATCTTCATTTGATCAATTACAATTATATGAATGCCTACGCCTAATACCAGAAGTTCGCCGCGGTGTCATAATAGTTGGGGTTCCCCTCGATCTAGCCGCATGTACAGCCCCTTTGAAAGCTTATTCACTACATACTGCCTTGGACTTCCTCCACAAAGATTTACTTAACGATGCCAAATATCGAGGGTTAAAAAACTATATTTTCACTGTAAATAACCCTGACGACTTAGCACTACTTGCCTCACAGGGTGTGGATGGAGTATTTACTGACAGACCACAAATGGTCTTGGATTTCAATAAAAAAATTATGGGCACATAACCAACCAATCAAAAACTTAATCGGCAATTATTTTTGACTTAAAAATAAAAACATTTACGCGAACATTTAGTACCTATCTAAATTGATTCTCATAGCCCTTAACACTTCAAACTTGCAAAGCGGCTCTTTTTACAGACCAGGGTGACAAATCAAACAAAGGTTTCTCATCCAATACTAGACGCTTTAAATTCTCCCCAATCACTGGGGCAAACTTAAAGGCTTGACCTGAACCATGGCTAAAGATAAAAATATTTTTGCTCAAGCGGTCTAATACAAACCCTGCGTCTGCACTCATTGTATAAGGACATAAGTGTACTTCTGAGCGGGACCTAACACCTTCTATATAAGAAAATACAAAATCATCTAGAATTTGCAGTAGCTCTGTAGGAATCGTCATATTCGGAGTGGGAATGTAATCTGACCTTTTTAACTTATCTGGTGTCCAATCAATACCTATTTTGATCAAGCCTATGCCGTTCTTCGTATTCCCCATATAAGGAAACCCATAGTAAAGCCCTTGATCAGGATCATTCTTTGCTTTTTCCTGAAAACAGAACCACTGTGGATAGGTATCCATACGATCTTTTTCAATCGTATAGTACGCCCATAACATTGGCCAAATCTGAAGCTGTACCTGATACCCCAACAGTTCAAGAAAATTCCTAGACCAAGGGCCTGCTGCTATAATACAACGCTTGGATGAAGCTTTAGTACCATCCTCAAGTAGGACATTTACATCAGTACCATCAGAGACCGAAACCACTTTGGTTCCTAATCTAATTTTATGGCCGCAACGAATCACTTCATTTTTCCAAAAATTTAAGGACTCGCCGGATAACACAGCGCCTGCTGCTGGCTCAAATAGCCCTTGCCAGCCGGGCTTGGTGCGCAGTGGCCAGCGCTCACTAATTTCCTTTGCAGTCAACTCTTCAAAAGGTATTGATTGCCTCTGCATGACATGTTTAGCTGCACAGATACTCCCTTCAATGGTTTCCTCTCCCCAGTCTTCACCGTAAAATAACAAGCCATGGGATACTCTAAGTTTTTTACCATAATGTTTTTCCTGAGACTCCCAAAGTACATTAGAATATTTTGCAGCTTGGCAGTAATATGGATTGGAGTACATCGCTCTGAACATTCTCGTACTACCGGAGCTACTACCAAAAGTATTTCCAATCTGGAATTGGTCACAAACTAGAATGGAATCCACAGATTTACGTAGCGCATAAGCCGAACTCAGCCCTGCCATACCCGCACCAATGATTATCACATCATAGTAGCTTGTCATCTTAACGCTCTAACCGTAGCCAACAAACTGTCTTCCTAAATAATTAAGATGGGGGTAACCGGATTCCAATTTTTTAAAGCAGGCTTCAGAAATTTTACTAAATATAAAATGATAGACTTGCCGTGGATTCACAGACCGCCAAACCTCTGGGTTGTAAAACTCAATAGAATCAGCCATCACTGCACCGGCACTAGAAAGTCCTTCATCAAATACTATCGTGCCTTTTTCTTCCAATATTTGTTGAGCTCCAGATACAAAAGGTAAGTTAGCCACACAAACCAATACTCTAGCCTTTAGATTCCTAGCCAAAGCAACATCAATTATCCGAGAGGCTGATGCGAGAACAACAATATCCCAGTCCTGTGAAATCCAATTTTCTATATTTTCAGAATTGACGGCACCTGAAATACTCCCTCGCTCCAAGATATGGTCATAGACAGATACCAGCTCTCCCATTTTTACCAACCTTTTAACGATTCTGCTCCCAACAGCACCTGCACCATGCACTAGAACTCTTGCCCTGGGGATATTGAGTGCGGACTTTCCCGCTGCAATCGCACCTAAAGCACCTGACGCCGTAGCTTCTGCATAATGCACCTTTGAACCTAATGCGGCTAACACATATTGGGTTTTCGCAGCTAGACGCATCACTTGTGTATCTCCAAAGTTAAGGTCTGCACCAGTGAACATATCTCCTTTTCTTTTATTGAGCTCTGATGCTGCTATGTTAATAATTTCATCAAAGGATGCTTGCGATATGCTATTGACATTTGCAACAATTTTTCCACCCCTAAATCCTGTATGATAGGTTTGGTGCTTAACCTGCATTCGCTCTGCTAACTGACAGGCTTCATCAGCAGCATATTCATCCTTCTGATACTCTAATACTCTCAGGCCGCCATTCGCTGGCAGCGAACTTCTTTTAGCGCAAGCGAAATGGAGTGTTCCACATGACATTTCAATCGAAAGTAAATCTACACTCATGATAGATCCACCATATCAGCGACGCTCCAAGCGAATATAGTGATGAACATAATCCATACTATATTGATTGGGACTATTGAAAATACGTTCCTGCAACTCATCATATAACTTTGCAATCGCAGTAGAACTCCCTCCATACTCAACAATTGATGTATGGAATGTTCGCTCACTCCAACTCCGTATAGTTTTCATCAGCCCCTCGGAAAAGGCTGAAGCATTTCCATCCAAATCAAACTGACTGCGATATGGGCATGGTGTCATTTGTATTGACACTTCATGTACGATCCAGTTTTTCTTATGATGAGGCATATTTAGAACCTGCCAAATATCTTCATCTGTGCGATAATAATTTTGAAATACTGCACCTTCAAAGGCACTTTTCGATATTTCCCCAGCTTCATACAGCTGCAACCAAATATCATACAGCGTGTCGAACATATCTTTATCTTTTGCGTTATTACCCAGCAAATGGCCGCTTTCATCCTGAGCCAAATCCACAAGAACAAATTGACCACCCACCTCAAACTCCCAGGCTCTCGCCTCAAGCAGTGAATCAAAATCATTCACGGACTGCGCTCTGAAGGGTTCGCGCCGAAAGCCACTCACCTTGTTTGCGTGTATGTGCTCTAAAAAAGTGTCAGGCATTTTAGATAGCCAGTGCATTGTGGTAGCAGCCAGAGCAATATTGAGTGAAGCCTGGGGTGCCACATGATTATAAAAGCTACTTGGTTGTATAAAGACCACTAGATTTTCAAACTTAGCTCTTAATTCATTTAGATTATCAGCAAGTGTTAACAGGTCACTGGATGGTAAATCATTAGCGATATGGTATATTGTTTTATCACCGAGTTTTTTAAATACTCGCCCCCATAACTCCATAGAAGTACCACCATCTGCGGCGCCATAATCGATAGTGTTAAAAAATTTTTTATTTGGTATAGAATCTAAGGCGCGCAGAAAAAAAGGCCAGCTATTATCGATACAGATCTTAGCTCCCAAGGTTTCCTGGGAGTAATTCTGTAACATCCCTATACTCATAGACTAATCCGCCCTTCGTATTTCTTGCCACTTCCCGACTAAACAGGAAACATTTAGAGGAATTATAATGTTGACGGATTGCCGTATGGTGGGCCAAACTCTTGGTAGTTACCAAGCAAATAATACGGACTAAGATTTAAAATATCCTTAGAAACAAGCTCTAAAATTTAGCAATTCTCCTCCATATCAACCCTTCGTACGCTCTCATCCTACACAACCAACTCTATAATGACTGCTTACCTAAGAGTGATTGCCCCTAGAGGCATATTTTCCCCAAAAAAAATAATTGCTGGTATAAATATCCAGACAATATTGATTGTTAGAAAAAAAGGAGTTTTTAGGTTTTCTGATAATAAATGGAGCTACTACCCCTTTAGAAATTTTATTTTGTACTCCCTACCCTACGAGGCTCCCCCTCAATAAACAAAACTGATACCACCAACCCAATGAGTGCTAAGTAGGCATTAATTGTGAAAGCTCGGTCTATACCGGTTGAGAGATCTGGGGCTAAGGCAATTATGGTGGTATTCATACCCAAGCCCAATGCACCGCCGGCAATCTGGAACATATAGATAATCCCGCCAGCCAGACTCGATCGGTTGCGGGCAACAATAGTCACTGCAACAGTAGTCGCTGTCGAAAAGAAAAAACCAACCCCGGCACCAAGCACCAATAGGCCTGGTATCAACTCTCGGAAGCTGGTATTTACTTGTATATGTGAGAGCATAAACATTGCTGCACTGATAAATACCGAGCCTATCGCTATGATCACCTTGGCTCCTATTTTTTCGTAAAGCCTACCGGATATATAGGAAACCAAGCCGTAAGCCATCATCATCGGCATCAGCCCAATACCAGCCAATGTTGGGGAATAACCCCGCACTTTGGTGAGAAACTGTGGAATATATACAAGCGCAGAAAAGAAGACTACAGAAAGCAATAAGGTCACCACACATGCCGCAAAGAAACGCCTGTTACTCATAACATCTTTGGGAATTAGTGCATCACTACCGGCATTACGCTCAACAGCAGTAAAGCCCCCTAGAAAAAACACGCTAATGATAAATAAGAGGACAACTATCGGACTTTTAAAGCCCAGCTCTACTACAAGATCCAAGGCCATTAACAAGCTAAACAAAGAAATAGAGAGTGTCGTCACTCCCAAGTAGTCAATATGCTCTTCAATCTTCTCTGGTTTATCATCAGCGACTGTTTTCCAGCACCCTAAACACACTAATGCAGCGACTATAACATCGAGAAGAAATATCCATCGCCAACTCGCAAACTCGGTTAAAAAGCCTCCTAACATTGGGGCAAAGGAGTCAGAGATTCCACACACTCCCATGATCAGGCCGCCGGCTAGGCCCGCGCGCTCTTTTGGTATGAGTTCATAGACCATCCCCAATATTGCCGGCCACATCAGTGCCCCACCAATTCCCATCAAGGCTCTGGACACTAGCAGCATCCAAATATCCATGGATAAAGCGGCAAACAGCGAAAAGAAGGCAAAAAAACCTGCACCTATAAAAAAAATGCGTCGCCGCCCATAAATATCAGCCAAGCGTCCACCCGTGACAATCAGAACACCAAATACGAGGATGTAGCCGTTGATAATCCACTGGGCTCTTGTAATGTCAGAATTAAACTCTTGCTCAATGGTGGGGATGGCGGCGGGGAATATGGTTAGATCATTTGCCACCAAAAATACAGCGAAGCTGAGGCCAATCAGCGCCAACAACCTCTCTTTACTTTTGGAAGTATTGGAATCTGCCATTGATTTCTACCGAGCGCGCTCTTTTATCAGAGCAAAGATCGTTGCTTTGACAGTTTGGCTTATTAGGTTGTAGAGCAACGGACTCGGCGGAAGATTGGCGTGCCTGGAGAACCAGAAGAAATTCAAGAGTGCTTAAGACAGCTCCAGGGGGAGCTGCCAAGATTGATTACTGACTATATTCCTGGATCGGCTGGAAATCAGGGTTAGCGCCACAGGAAGAGCGTACCACCAGTTCGGTTGGCAGCACTGCTGGCTCTGCTGTCTTATCACCGATCAACTGCATCATCTTCTCCACCATCAGCTCACCGCCGCGCTGGATATTCTGTCGCACAGTCGTTAGTGGGGGCGTATAGAAAGGCGCGATGGGGATATCATCAAATCCAACTACTGCAATATCGTCGGGAACCTTGTAACCCTGGCTCTGCAAAGCCTTGATGGCTCCCATTGCAATGCTGTCACTTGCGGCGAAAATCGCATCGAAGCTCAACCCCTCGGTTTTTAGCAAGTCTGCAATGGATTGATAACCGCTTTCACTGGAGAAAGAAACCTGAATTTGACGCTCGCGATTACCCAGCCCCTCTGCGCTAAGCGCGGCCCTATAACCCTCGTAGCGACCGTAAATCTCGGGGTGCGCAGTATCACCAAGAAAGAGGATGTTACAACGGCCCAGCTTGAGTAGGTGCTCGGTGGCCTGGCGCCCTCCCATCTGATTGTCACTACTTACAATGCAGTAATCGAGATCTGGTTTGGTAGTACCTCCCCATACTACCAACGGATCGCCCTGGCGTTGTAGTTCATGCAGGGGGCTGTCGTCCACCCCTTGGCCAATCACGATTACCCCATCGGCGCGGCGAGACCCCATTAAGTAGGCATGCCAATCGTCACTTGTAACGATACGATTTGAAAACAGTAGATCATATCGGTGCTCGGCCAAGCGATCGGCAATCGCGCCAATCATGTCCAACATAAAGGGGTCGGAAAAAGTCTGGCCTCCGGCGCTGCCGGTATTGATGACGACAGAAATGGTATGGCTGCGTTTTAAACGCAGATTGCGTGCACTCTCGTTGATTTTGTAATTCATACTCCGCGCGATTTGCTGAATACGCTCCCGAGTCTTTTCATTGATTAGCGGGTTGTTATTCAGCGCGCGGGAAACAGTGGATTCAGAAACTCCCGCCAGCCGTGCAATATCGGACATGGAGACGGGAGAGGAGGAATCCTTAGGCATGCGTACTTCACCTTGTTCGCGGGAAATACGCCATCTTAGGCGTGCTACAAGAGTTTGTAAAATGAACCCTGATAGCTCAAACCGTCAGCCTGGCTGAGGCCCCAATTTCTCGCCCTTCCACTGCCCTACGGAAAAAGAACAAGCTGACTAGAATTACCGAGATCGGCACCAGTGATAAGTAAAAGGCCACTTGGCCATCAAAGGCTTCAAAAACCGAACCCGTAATCAGGGAACCGGTAGTGCCCCCCAGTGCAGAAAAAATCACTAGTAGCCCGGTCATCGCCGAATGCTGATGGGTCGGTAGTGAACTCAGCATCACCGAGTTGATTGCCGGATAAATGGGAGCCATAAACAGGCCAATCAGAGGCAGAATAAAGGCCGCAATCGGCGCGTTGAACCAGTTGATATCCGGGTTGGCCTGCACATCACTGGATAGCGGAAGAGTCAGTACCACCAGTAATGCCATTGCCAGCAGGCAGACATTCAGCACTGGATACCAGTGTAAACGCCGCATAATGGCCCCTGCCCCTAAGCGGCCCAAGGCGAGCCCTGCGGCAAAAATACTGGCAGCCTGGACGCTCATCGCCGCTGGTAGCTTCAAAATTTCATTGTTAAACGTGGGCAACCAGCTGCCGATACCCTGTTCGATCAACACATAGATAAAAACGGAAATTACATAAATATAAACCAGGGGCTTGGCCATCAGCTTTATCATTGCCCAGAAATCCTGCCGTGGACTGGTGCCCTCAACCCGGGTACCCGACTCATCCATTTTTGTCAGCGACAATAAAATAAAGGCAAACAGACAAATCGCGGCCAGCACCCAATACACACTCAACCAAGCTGTGGAACCTGGATTTGCAGAGTCGATAAAGGCACTAAACAGCCAATACCCACCAAGAACCCCCACCATAAATACCCCCTCCAGGGTATTCACCATACTCGCATGTTCATTTGGACCACGGGTTAACAGGCCCACAGTTGAATAAACCGCGACCTTCACCAAGGCAAATGCGACTCCCACGGAAAGGAACAGTAGCTTTGCTGTCCAGAAACCTGGCAATAGGGGCATGGCAATACAAGCCCCGGTAACAATAGCGAGCCCCATCAGCATGGCGCGCTTAAATCCGAAACGAGGCAGTTGCGAAGCAACCAGAAAAGATACGATGCCGATGGGGATATCCTTAAAGCCCTCCAATACACTGGCTGCAGATTTACTCACGTCGTAAGTATTAATCACCTGCAGTATCACAGTGCCGACACTGTTCAAGAGAATGGCGAATACAAAGTAGATGGCGAATAGGGAAAGCAGTATGCGCTGATTGTTCATAAGGAAATCTTTATCGGTCTATGGCTCAGGCGTACAGCCGTACCAGCCTGTTATTGTACATTTTTTGATCTCTTAGTGTGGGTTGATGACTGTAAATTTTCACGCCCCCAGAACTCAGCAGTATGACTTACCACAAAAGAATTGCAATCGTTTGCAATATTTCAAGCTGCCAAACAGAGACCATTCCGCGATCGCCGGTCAGACAAGCAGGTTACTAGATAACAAAAATGCCAATAAATTCTTTATTATCAATAAGTTAATGGATATTTATACTCACAAATAGCACATAGTTACCGTACAAGGAGATTTTTTACCTCCGAAATGCAATCGATTGCATTTCAATGTGTACAAGCGATAGACTGCAGGCAGTTGCCCAAAGCACTAATTACTTTGGCAAAGCACCTAACCATCAGTTTCTGTGTAAGTGGTATGAAGAAAGAACAACAACATAAGCTTGAAATTCACCCCTGGGGCCTGCTGGAAAGAGAGTTTCAAGCGGATGACTACCCTCTTAACGCCACCCTATTCTCCCTGGGCAATGGTTTTATTGGCCTGAGAGGCACCTTTGAGGAAGGCTTTGATCCCGAGCCCTTTTCTGATGGCTGTTACCTCAATGGGGTCTATGCCAGTGAACCTATTCGCTACGGCGAGGCCGCTTACGGCTACGCCCGCAATAATCAGCGCATGCTAACGGTACCGGACGGCAAGGGTATTCAAATCTGGATTGATGGGGAGCGTTTCAGCCTCGCGGAGGGTGCACTACTTGAGTACGAGCGCCACTTGGATATGGCCAGCGCAACCCTTGCGCGCAGCCTCACCTGGCGTTCGCCTTTTGGGAAAACTCTCAGGCTCAAAACCCAGCGCCAAATCTGCCTAACTGAAAAACACCTAGTGCTCATCCATGTTGAAGTCACTCCACTGGATTTTGATGGGGAAATACGCCTGTTGACGGGGCTGGATGGCAATCTCGATCAAGCCGAGCACAGCGACGATCCACGCCTGGCTTCTCCCATCAATCAGGAGGATATCCAATGGCTGGATAACGTCGCTGATGGTGACTACTTGGCACTACCGCTCTCAGTCAGAAGTAGCGGCTATGAGATTCGCTGCGCAGCCATACACCGCTTGCAGGCTAGTGCGGGCCACACCGTGACCAATCTACGCCATGAAAACCGAGTAGCCACCGAATATCGCTGCAATGCCCAGCGGGGCAAGCCCCTGTGCTTGACAAAATACCTAGCTTACTTCGCAGAGCAAAGGGCTGAGCCGATTGAAGCTGGACCATTGCGCAAATACCTTGAACTCAGCGCCAATAAAAATTTTGCCGAATATGCCAAGGCCCAACGCATCGAGATGGATAAATTCTGGCAAGAATCCGATATCCAGGTGTTTGGCAACGACAGCCTACAGCAAGGTATTCGATTTAATCTTTTCCACCTATTCCAATCCCTTGGCAGGGATGGACGCACGAATATCGCTGCAAAAGGGCTCTCGGGAGATGGTTACGACGGTCATTATTTCTGGGATACAGAAATCTATGTATTGCCGTTTTTTCTCTACACCCAGCCCAATATGGCCCGCCACCTGCTGGAGTATCGCCACTCGATCCTGGATGCGGCCCGTGCCCGTGCCCGAGAGCTGGCGATCAGCAAGGGCGCACTCTTTCCCTGGCGCACCATTGGCGGGGAGGAGTGCTCTGCATACTACCCTGCCGGCACTGCCCAGTTTCATATCAATGCGGATATCGCCTATGCAGTGCGCCACTACAGCCGAGTCACTGGTGATACGGAGTTTCTGCGGGAAAAAGGGGCGGAGCTGGTTATTGAGGGGGCCCGCCTATGGATGGAAATCGGCCACTTCAATCCTCGCCGCAACAACCAATTTTGTATTAATGAAGTCACTGGCCCGGATGAATATACCGCGTTAGTAGATAACAACTTCTATACCAACCTGATGGCCCGTGCGCATTTGGAGTATGCTGCAGAGGTATACCAGTGGCTGCAATCCTTTGATCCAGAAGCGTGCCTGGCCTTGGCCCAACGTATACAACTGGGCCCACAGGAACCCATGCTTTGGGCAAAAGCCGCAAAGGCCATGTACCTCCCCTACGACCAATCCCAAGGTATTCACCCGCAGGATGATGGCTTCCTCGACAAGCCAGTGTGGGACTTTGAGCAAACACCGGCAAATCATTACCCCCTGCTACTGCACTACCATCCACTGGTAATTTATCGACATCAGGTTTGCAAGCAGGCAGATGTAGTCTTGGGACTATTGCTCGAAAGTTCCGAGTTTTCCATTGAACAAAAACGCCGCGACTTCGACTTTTACGAACCGCTCACTACACACGATTCTACCCTATCCGCCTGCATCCACAGCATTATTGCCAGCGAGGTGGGATACCCGGAAAAAGCGCTCGACTACTTCCAGCAAGTAGCACGAATGGACCTGGACAATCACCACAATAATACTCAGCACGGTATCCATACTGCCTGTATGGGCGGCACCTGGATGTGCATGGTGCAGGGCTTTGCCGGTATGCGCCTGCGTGGTACCAAATTGAGCTTCGCCCCGTTTGTACCCGAGGGTATGGAAGGTTATCGCTTCCGCCTGCAATTCCGTGGTCGCACCCTGGAAGTGGACATCAATTACAGTAATGCCAGCTATACCCTGATAACTGGCGAGCCCATCAACCTTCATCACGTCCATAAACCCGTATTTCTCGCAGCAGGCGAAACCCAAACATTTGAGATAGCACCACCAGTGGAGGTAACACAGTGATCTATCGTGCAGCAATTTTTGATCTGGATGGTGTACTCGCTGATACCGCACGACTACACCTGAAAGCCTGGCACCAACTGGCCCAAGAACTCAAACGCCCATGGGCTGAAGATACCAGTGAAAGGCTTAAGGGGCTGGAGCGTATGGCCTCACTGGAAGTGATTCTTGGGGAAGAGAGCGATCAGTTTAGTGAAAAGGAAAAGATCGATCTAGCTAGCAGAAAGAATAGTTATTATCAGAAACTGATTCGCAGCTTATCTCCAAAAGATCTACTGCCCGGTGCTGGGGAGCTTCTCGCTTGGTTAAACGAGAAACAAATCCCCATTGCCCTGGCATCAGCCAGTAAGAATGCGCCGGCCGTTTTGCAAGCATTGGAGATATCACATTACTTCTCAACAATTGCCGATCCAGAACAGTCCGCACCTAAACCCAGCCCGGATATTTTCCTCGCAGCAGCGCAAGGCCTACAAGTTGAACCTGAACTCTGTGTTGCCTTTGAGGATGCTGCTGCCGGGGTCGCTGCGATCAAAGCAGCCAACGGTATGACTGCTGTTGGGGTGGGGAGTGAAAATTCCCTGAGAGAAGCTGATTTTATTGTCGGCAGCCTGTCGGAGTTCGTCCCTAAAGACTTTTTTCTTTCTGCTATCCACGCAGCTTCAATCAGTTAAATGTAAGAGCTGTTGCAAAATCAATATTCAAGCTGAATAGAAAGATTGCTCTCCTTCTATTCAGTGATACTTGCTTTCTAATGTTGTAAAGGAGAAATCACCCTATATCGCATATTTGGAAAATACGTGTACTCGAAGAAATAAAAACCAGAATAAGTATCTGACCTTTCCTAAGAATTCACTGTGTGATTGAGCAAAATTACCAGCCCCATTTCCCCAGACTTATAAACCCCAAACCAACAATCAACCCCCAAATATAGTAAGGAATATATGGCCTACAATGCTATAGATACCCTTTTACCCCTTCATTTTCAGGAGAACAATCACCCATCTAAAACTAAATAAACTTCAACATGTCGGAATTTATGGAGATTAACTTTTTAGCCTCAATCGATTGTGGATCAATCAGACTAAAATCAGCAAATTCAAATCCTGGCCCAACGGAGCAGCCTACCAGTACTGTCTTTCCAATAGGTTCAGCTGCCTGCCAAGTTCCAGCTGGAACAACCTGACAAAACGTATTATTTTTGGATGAAATTTCCATCCTCTGAACATTCTTATCCAAGTCATTCCAAGTATAAAGATAGAGCCCTGCGCCTTGATATAAATTCCACACCTCATCCGATTGCACTTTATGAAATCGGCTTACCTCGCCTTTATCTAATGAAAAGTAAATGTGAGTGAGCGCTGATCTCCTCTGCCCTTTGTTATTGGTCACCACTGCATTGGATCTGAAAACCTCAAGAAATCTCCCCCCTTCAGGGTGTTCAGATAATTTGATAGGCTGCATGACTATTCCTTTAAGACCTATAATGAAATTAACAATAACCTTAAAATTGATCCCAACCAAAGAGGCACCTAATTCTCACGCTTTTCGTTTGACAGATTTTTGGCAAGATCAGCTACCGCCTCCTCCATTGAAACCAAACCATTCAAGTAAGGCATCCAATACTTATCAAGAAGGGATTTATAATTCCAGCGCCCAACATATAAACCGTTCAGTGTTGCGTAATCTGTGAAATTTGGCTCTTCCTCTGAAATAACTCTTCTAACAACTTCACCAACTGTATAAAATTGAATTGGATGCCAAATATGTTTATGAGCCTTTAAGTCATATTTATCAAACTCACTGCTGATTATCCCTTGAAGTTTGCTTTTGCGATTCACACTGTTAGCATGTGTTAACTCATGAAAAAACATTTCTAATGCAAGCCAGCCTGAGTAATCTGAATAGTTACTATTGATAATGGTTTGAGAACTTCTTCCTGAAGTGGTAGCTCCCTGTCGCATACCAGGCTTATAGACAATATTCACTGTATGCGCATTTACTAGCAGTTTTTCACCAAAGAGGTCTTCGAGCCGGCTAGCAATTGGGTCACCATACACATCCAGCTTTTCCCGTAAGCTTAGATACCACCTAAAGTTACTTTCTCTATGCAGACCCCACATTTGCTCATTATAAAGAGTGGAAAGCTCCTGCAAATGAGCATATAAGTTATTGTTAACTGATTCAGAATCGACAGGAGTGCCTGATAAAAGCAGGGCTGTTAGATCTGCCACTTCCCCGCTAGACCGAATAATATTAATATTTTTTTCAGCCCCATGTGTAATATAATCATTGATCGCCCTCTCGAAGAGGTACAACTGATCAGTAACAATGCCTTCCTCCTTCTTTAGAGCCGCATATAGATTTTTATCTCTTGCCAATTCATACAAATATAGATGTAAATTCAATAACGGCTCATTTTTAAAGCTCACCAATCGCCAACTATCTAGCTGGCCAGATGGCTTTTCTTCAGCGAGAACGGGAAAAACTAAAGAGAAAAATATTAGAACAAGTAGAAATGGACGAAGCATTTGAAAAGCACCAGCGGATTATTCTTATAAGGCAAGGGGGAGAGTGACTCGGATCGATCATCCTCCCAATATGGTAAGAATATAACTTCCAGAAGGAGCCCCTGCAAATCAGTACTGCTGTTCAAGCTAGGGGCAATCATCGGTCACGGGTATAAAATCAATTGCGTACAGCGGAATAAAGCCAGCTTTTTACCCGTACTCTTACAGACTACGGAAGCATCCCATACCTGAGTGGTCCGCCCCTTATGAACAGGTGTTGCAGCACAAAGAACAACCCCATCACGAACTGTTCCCAGATGATTCGACTTCAGTTCAACAGTAGTAAAGCCAGAAGCCTTTTCTGGTAAGTTCGCCAAGCAACCAATGCCACAGGCCGTATCGGCCAAAGAAACGACGCTACCAGCATGCAAGTAGCCATTAGGTGCCAGATGAGACTCCAAAATTCTCATCTCTGCATGGATCTCGCCCTCAGCAACTTTCACAAGCTCAATCCCGAGAAGCCCTGGAAGTTTACCTTCGCAAATCTTGTTGTAATAGTTATGGTCTTTCATATAAATCCTTATTAACAACTAACTGGTCATAATAACAAGCCAATTAAAGCAGAGATTTTTCTTTAGTCCCACTAAACATCTTTTTATATCTAGGTTACACAGCAAACTCACAAAGGAGTGTAATTTTTACTGTACATAATAATTATTTTTCCAGAGGCCTTCTCAAATAGAGGGCAGCATTGTAAAGAGCCCTACCCCACCTAGCATCCCTTGCACATTACTATTTCTGATAGAAAATTCTGAAACTACTTGGAAATTACCTTATAGCAGGGAACATACTCTTTACCCGGCAACTTCATTCTCTGTTGTTTCACAAAAGACTCCAGCATAATATCAATGCTGCGCATAATGCTCGAATCACCACGCAGCTCATAAGGTCCATACTCCTCAACCATCCGAATCCCTTCATTTTTCACATTACCAGATACGACGCCAGAGAATGCACGTCGCAGGTTGGCAGCTAATAGATAAGGTTCTTGGCTTTTATGTAAGGCGAGGTTCAGCATACTTTCATGAGTTGGTATAAACGGCTGCTGAAATTCGTTAGCGACTTTTAACTTCCAGTTAAAATAATAGGCGTCATCCGTTGCTTTGCGGAAGGACTTGACCTCTTGTATGCCTACCGACATTTGTCTAGCAACTTCCTGTGGGTTATCAATAATAATTTGGTATCTTGAACGAGCTTCCTTACCCAAAGTAGAGGCGATAAATTCATCAATACGAACAAAATATTCCGTTGCACTAGGTGGGCCGGTGAAGATAACAGGGAATGGTTGATCCTTATTTTCTTCGTGTAGGAGTATCCCCAGGAGATAGATGATCTCCTCAGCAGTACCCGCCCCCCCTGGGAAAACTACAATGCCATGACCTGTGCGTACAAAAGCTTCTAAGCGTTTTTCAATATCTGGGAGAATAACCAGTTGATTGACGATTGCATTTGGTGCTTCTGCAGCGATAATACCGGGTTCGGTAACACCAAGGTACTGTCCATGGCGATCGCGCTGCTTGGCATGTCCAATAGTGGCACCTTTCATTGGCCCCTTCATTGCTCCCGGCCCACAACCGGTACAAATATCAAGGTGGCGCAGAGCCAATTCATAACCGACCTGCTTAGTATAATCGTACTCTTCAGATAAGATTGAGTGCCCTCCCCAGCATACTACTAGCCTAGGCGTGCGGACTCTATCGAAGGTACCGGCATTTCTCATAATATGAAAAACCGCATCAGTAATGCCCTGAGAAGATGTTAAGTCATGTAACTTACTGCCGGTAATTTCACTATTTACATAAATAATATCTCTCAATACCGCAAACAAATGCTCTGCAATACCACTGATAATTTTGCCATCAACAAAAGCACTGGCCGGGGCGTTTCTAAGCTGTAGTTTTATACTGCGCTCTGTGGGGACAACAGAGATATCAAAATTAGCAAAGGTTTCCAGAAGCTCCTTACCATCATCCATAAAACCGCCACTATTTAGCACCGCTAGTGAGCAGTTTCTAAAGGTTTGGTATTGTGAACCACGGCTCTCGCTACTAAGCCGATTAATTTCATACTTGGATAGGATCTCAAACTGCCCTGTAGATGAAACCTGTGCATCGATAAGATCAATAGACATGCAACCCTCTTATTGAACTGAAATTGGGATCTTTACAGAAAATAGTGTTCTGGTGCTATAGAAGTGTAATCTAAGTTGATGACTAGGCTTCTTTTTTAATTAAACCGAGGCAATTGGATTTAATAGCCAAGAAAAGTTGACGTACAACTAAACCATTCACCTGAGACAGGAAGTGCCAACAGAGGAATACAGGCTTAACTCTTTGGGACTGAGTCGCGATTCACATTATTTTGACCCAGTTTACATCTTGATCACAGGTACTCTTTGGCAGGTCATTGCAAGTGGGTACTACTTATTAAGCCCGCACCATGAAAACCGTCCCACCTATTGGTTCAGGCTTAATTTGACAATTACCCTATTTAGGGGCAACACATTACCAGATCAACCCTGAGCACATTTATAAAAATAAAAATTCTCACTAAAATTGAGCCCGGGATTCTTTAATAGCATCAAACTTTAGTTTGATGTCCTACGTTCCTGATATTCTTCAGGGGAAGGCTTAACTTTAGATAAAAGTTGATTCAGCTCTTCAAGTACAATCCACGGATCGGTTTCATCGTACAGATGCGAGGAGTATTTCATAATTACATGTTTGGCGTTATCACTAATCTTGGTGAGTTCAATTTGCGACTGATCCCAAGTCCTGTTGTAAGCATCTACATCTGCATAACTCATTTTAGTCTGACGAATTGCGGTATGTGGCAACCCTCTACTCATAACCGTGATTGGAATCTCTTTCTTTAACTTATAACGCTCTGGTTTTGATGCAGACTCTGCAAAATCTTCGAAGGAATGCTTTTCCTTTTCCCACGCCATAATCCACTGCATCGTTGCCCAGCCCTCCTTGGATAAAGAAGACTTCAGGTTTCCGTACCAGGATTCATGGGCTGCATCCACAAATAGAAGGGCAGACACCCTACTGGGGTTTTCACTTGCAAATGCCTTTGCTACTAAACCACCAAATGAGTGGGCCACAAGAACTACGGAATCCCACTTTTTAAACTCCACGAAGGCCTCAAGCTCAGCAGAAAGCGCATCCATCGATCTAACTTTTGGAACAGCATGCGCACTTTTTCCAGCTCCAGGCCGATCGTAGATACAAAGCATAAAATCATTAGAAGAGAATTTATGAAAGGTATTTTTATAGGTACTATGGGCATCTAACCCCATACCTGAAACCATCAATACTACTTTTTTCCCCTCACCCTCCTCTTTACAAAGATAGGATATTACATTCCCTCCAATGGTAACAAACTCATATTTATGCTCATCTTGCGCCCAAACTAAGCAACAAAGAACACTGAGAAGAAATGCGGTATAAATTTTCATAATCTTCCTTGGAATTTATAGCTTACATAATATCTACGGTGAGTATCGGCACCCAAACCATTGACAAACCCGTAACTCCTATCCCTCATTCACCTAATTCAAATAACACTATTTACCCGACACAGAATGCTGCATATTTAACTGAACAATATGCCTGCCGAAAGAACAACTCGTACAACGTACCAATTTATCCAGCAACATCTACAGGCACTATCCCAGAAAAACTTTGCCAGGGAAATCACTATAATATTTACTTTATAAGAGTCTCAATAATTGCTAGGGACAATAATCAATCTTAATAATGCTGAAAGTTCGACCAATCCAGGTATTTTATAGACAAGTGGCAAGAAGGCAGGCATAAAAAAGCCGCACAATAGAAATTGTGCGGCAAAGCTCAGAAAACCTGCGGGAGAGGTTTGAGTTAAATTAGAAGTCGTAAGCGATGCTTAACTTGATATTGCGCGGCAGGATATAACGAACATTGGTTGCCTGAGGATCCCTTGGATCTCCCTCGGTAATGCCCTCCTCATCGGTGAGGTTATCCAGTGCAAGCTGAACGGTAATATCGTTTAAGTAAGCCACTGCTCCAAAATCAACCTTGGTATAACCCGGCAGCGTCACCGAGTTTTTACTGTCATTGAAACGATCACCTACTCGGCTTACTCCACCAAACACTGCCATATCAATATTGTTGATCGTGAAATCGTAGTTCTGGCTTAGGCGTACTTGGTACTCGGGCTGGCGCATCACTTGATTGCCTTTAAAGTCACCACTGGTGATTTCTGGCTTCTGCAAAGTTGCATTCAGGCCCAAAGTGAAGTCACCCCAGTGGGCCTTGCCATCCAGCTCAAGACCCAACGCCTCTGTTTCCAGGCGGGCGCATGTGGTGCTACCAATAATGCAATCAGGCATTCCCTGGGTTTCATTGTAGAAAAGGGTGGCAAACAGCGAGTAGTCTTGATCCTGCAGCTTGTAGCCCAGCTCATATTGGTCGATATCGATAATCAGATCGGAACCCGCGCGGAAGCTCTCGCCAAACTCGCGATAATTATCAAAGTCCGCAAATTTGAAGCCTGAATTTATACGGAAGAAAGCCCCCATATTCTCAGCGAAGGCCCAATCTACTGCAGCTGTATAGGCAGTACCCTCTTCATCCGCCTTATAGGTGTTAAAAATACCATCACGAACACCTTCATCTACTGAGTAGTTTGTTTCACGATTTGCAGAGCGCACACCCAAATCAAAAGTGAAATCGCTCAGGTAAAACTCACCTGCAATGTAGAATGCGTTTTCTCGGGCATCACCTACCGCTTCAAGATCATGGCTCCAACAGAGAACTGGGTCGAGTTCTTTATCATCACAAGAAATATCGCCAGCAACTTGCTCACCATCATGACCAAGCACATAGTACGCTTGGTTTCCAAGGCTCCACCACTCATCAACTTCCCAACTAGAAGTGTAATAACCTGCGGTTACCTTAAAGTCATCCCACTCTTTGGCTAGGCTGATATCGTTGGTCGTTGCCTCAATATCTTTTCGTACTACCCAAGCACCGAATTGCTGCAACAAAGTATCATTACTGACCTCAGCCCCAGACACGGTAGTAGCTGAAGTCACGCTTGTACCATCGTCGTATCGCAACTCACTGGGTAATACCGGGCGACCATTGGGAACAAAGCCTAAAGTATCGGCATTACCGCTGGTCAAACCAAAACGCTCAGTAAGACTCCAACCATTGCCCAGGTCCAGCTCAAGGTAGGCACCAGCTACGCTGCCGTCCCAACCACGGCCTTCTCCCATATCAAAAGTTTCCCAGCGCGTTTCAGAGCCACCATTTCCGTCGGCCTGGGAAATGGGTACTGAAACCTTGCGATTACTGGGACCCACTTGGGTGTAGTCAGTTGCCAGGAAGGAAGCATTTGGCAGATACCAGGTGCCAGTATCTTTAGTATCTCGTACGTAGAAACCGGCTTTGCCGTTGTCCATCTCTTTAGTCAGGTGCAAGGTGAACTGGTGACCTTCTTCCGCATCAAAACCGGCATCGCGAATACCGGGAGAAGAACTCACATACCCACCCATCATGTAGTACACATCTTCGCTGAGCTTTCCGGTCAGAAGGGCATCAGCCCTTTGAAGGTCATAGTCCGAAGTGGTGTATTTAAAGCGACCCTCGGTCTCTTCGGTCCCCTCTTTCAAAATGAAATTGGTCGTGAGACCCGGCTGGCCGTTAGAGTAAACCGGGCTAGGGCCACCGCGCAGGCCTTCTACGCGCTGGATAGTCTCATCCACTCGGAATAGAGAGGAGTTTTCCATGAAAGAAAGAGTCGGTGCCGGGTAAAGTGGCAAGCCATTCATAGAGACCGTAACAAACGGAGCGTCACTGCCGCCCGGAAATCCCCGTACATCAATGTTTGCGCCAGATACCCCGCCAGAGCTTTCAACCCAAAGACCTGGGATAGACTTCAGCAAATCTGCAGTACTAGACGGGGAGGCTTTACCGATTTCATCGTCACTCAGGGTTGTGATTGAAAAGCTCGCATCCAGCTTTTTTATACCGGCACCACCTGGGGTTCCCGTGGTGATCACTTCCTCAATCACCCTATCTTCAGACGCCAATGGTGAAGCGGCTTCCTGGGCTGTGGCATAGCCCCAGAAGCCCAGCTGCATGGCCCCAAGAGGTATAGCCAGCGCTAGAGGATTCTTCTTCATTAAAACTTCCCTCTCATCGTCATTCTTATTGGATTTTGAGATGTGTCTGGTACACGCCAGTGCAAACGATTGCAATTTATGTACCTGTCCTGTGAGACGACACTTTGGAACAACTATAAAGCAGTATTGCAATCGATTGCAATGCGGGTGACGGGGTAATTTGTGGCCATTTCCTGTATTTGGTCATATTTGCTAAGGAAGTAAGATTCCGCCAGATATCCTCCCGGTGAAGTGAGCAGACGCTGCCACAGACCCTAAGACGTATTTATTGCTTTGAAAGGGGTCAATGCGTTTCTAAAGTAGAATTATGCGAATGCACGGAAGGAGTCCTTGTTGTAGCTGGCAAGGATGTATTTAGAAGTTCAGTGCCACCATTGAGGGCTCAAAATGACCAGTTCTTCATGTCATCAGGCGGACAACCACTCCCATAAGCACGGCCCCCATTGCGGGCATGCCGCTATACGGCATGGAGACCATGTTTGTTATTTGCACAATGGCCATCTACACCATCCCCACCATGGCCACTATGATGAGCACGTGCTGGAAGTCAGCAGCAAAAATCCCGCGAGCTGCAATCCTATCACTACCAGCACACACGCCACTCATGTCCATGGGGAAAACTGCGGACACGAACGTATTCCCCATGGAGATCACTTCGATTACCTGGTAGATGGACACCTGCATCATGTACACGGTGATCACTGTGATGATCATGGCCCAGTGGAAATGATACAGGAGCAGTAGGGGCCTACTGAGAAGCAGAGGCGGGGTTGATTGTGCGAAGAGCCAAACAAACTTAAGGTTACACTATCAACCCTAGCCTGCATTCGAAAAAGGTGAATATTCCTTTACAACCAAGAGACCCACAAATAAATACTCTTAGTAAAGGCCCATTTTCTGACTTAAGCCCAAGACTCCGATTATCTCCCCAATAACCCTCCTCTCCAGATAACTACGCTGCATCATCTAAAGCAAAAGTACAATTTGCATTTCCTCATAACATGACATTACTTTTCAGGGGAAGTACTGATCCCAGGGTTATAATCCCCAACTACAAGTCCCCTAGGAGTTTTCTTTGTGCCCGAAATTCATATTTTAACCGCCTTCCTTGGGGCATCTGCCCTATTGGCCATCTCACCAGGTCCAGATTTAGTGTTGATATCGACCTACTCCGCCACAAGAGGTTTTTTGGCTGGATTTTTAATCGGTTTGGGGATTTTCATTGCAGGACTTATTCAAACGCTACTCGTCGCATTTGGCCTCGGCCAAATAATGCAGGCCATGCCATTGGTCGCCATAGTAGTAAAGACTATCGGAGCCCTCTATCTTGCCTGGCTTGGATTTAATCTATTGCGTAGCTGGCGCGCCAACCTCTCGGTTCAGAACACTCAACCTGTAACAGAAAGGCTAACTCCTTGGCAGCTCCTCAGTAGAGGCCTGATTAATAATTTAATGAATCCGAAGGCGCTTTTATTTTTTAGCTTGTTCTTACCGCAGTTCACCACAAGTACAGAGCCCCTTATGCCCCAAATATTACTTCTTGGCATTCTGCTCAGTACCACAGCCCTCATAGTCAATACAATATTTTCTCTTGCATTTAGCAGGTTGGGACACGTATTTAAACAGCCCGCCGCATTTACTCGACATTCGGAGGGCATCCTGGGGGCTATTTTCCTCGGCCTTGCCGCTCGCTTAGCAACTGAACGCTAGCCGGGTGAAATTCAGCCATATTAAAGTTTACATGAAACGTAAAATTGCAAGAGAAGGCATTAATGTAGTTTTTATTCGTATTGGGGCCATCCGAGCCAATGAGGGCGTTTTTTGGCGCTACCCACTCAGTATTCGCTTTTTCAATAAGTTATAAGCTCGCCTGGCTCGGACATACATAGCTTAAGTTGTATCCGCGTAATTTTAGCAACTAACAGTCGTCAAACAAAAAAGCCGGGGTTTTCCCCGGCTTTTTTCTAGTCGAAGACTAGAAGTGCAAGCTTCTGCCACTAAATATAAAATGACGGCTTGCTTTGATCATATAGATACAGCGAGCTATTAGTAATAACCTGCAATATCATCTACGATCGGGCCAATTGCGCGGTACGCGTTTGAGATATCAACACCATTTCTTCTTTCACCACAAGGTAAACCATCACAGGCTACCCAATCCGGATCTGAGAAAATATCAAACTGGGTTGTAGTACCGAATACATGCGGATAAGCCATAATCGTGGTAAACCTATTTTGTACACCATGGCCATAACCATAGGAGTACACGCCAGGAGTACCTTGCTGAGCAGTAGAGTGACTCAGGCCCATATTGTGGCCAAGCTCATGAACGAAAGTGTTGTAGCCACAGTCTACGGCAGTGATGCTATAAGCTTGATCACGGGTAGAGGCATACATTGTGCCATTGCTACCTTGACCAACCCAGGCGATACCACAAGTGGTATAACGACCATCAGTTTCGGCCATGCCCAACAAAATGATCATGTCCGCTTTTTTTGAAGCACGCCAGTTCTGGTAGCTGCTACTCGCGGTGATAGTATCGATGTCACTTTCTGTAGGGCGGCGATCTGTAGAGGTTCTCGCTGTACCTACCAAGTTTAGCTGAATATCAACAAGGTTATTTTTAAAAGAATTATTGGCATAAGCAATATACTGATCAATTTTTGCAGAAATGTCGCCAGTATAAGCTGCCGCTTGATCTGTATATACGATGCCTACATCAACAGTTTCAGCCTGTGCAAAACCGGAAACTGCAGCAGCTGCAACGGCAGCAGCTAAACTTTTTTTGAGACTCATTGTAGTCTTCCTTTTTTATATAATTAATGCATGTACTTTTTTGGCAGCTGCAAAAATTGATCAACTGCCAACATGACATGCTTTTGCACCCTAACCCGCAAAGAAACTATCCTTTTTTTCCAACCTATCGAGAAAATAAACTCTTAATATTTGCGGGCTACATATAGACACATCCCTTGTCGACCTAAAGATTTGAAACTATGCATCTCTCATCTTTAGATTCTTTACAGCTCATCTTCAACTAAAAGATCGCCGCCTTCTAACTTCTTACCTTGGGACGATGGCTTTCTACGTAGATCACCGTTTTCTACATGACCCTGAATTAAAGCCCCATTAGGCGCAATCCATGCAAAACCATCTTGTGCCTCCATAGTGTAAGAGCCCGATGGCAGGTTCAGCTGAGCATAAACCACATCCTTTCCTAGCGTTATTGTGGCCCCAAAGAGGCGTGCATGCCCCGGAAAGTTTAATTCCAAGCTTTTGTTTCCACTCGCGTGCTGTTGAATACTTCCCACCTGAGCATCGTAGTCACCTTCCACTCCAGGAAGATCCATATCAACATATTCGCCTATCTCTAAATTCCTTAACATATCCACATTAAGCTCAAGGTAAGTTTCACCCTTGAGATCTTTTGGTAGGCGACCATTTTCATGAAGTACCTGCTTGGCTAACTCTGACTCTTCCCAAAGAATATTTTCAACCTCTTCCAGAGGCTCATCCATTGCGGATGCCTCACCTTCAACAACCTCATCCAAAGAGTCTTCTACAGGAAACCTATCAATAGCCAGTTTAGGCTCTGGAATTTTTGCGACCTGTCTTTCAGCATTAGACTGCCCTTTAGACCAAAAATAATATCCAGCCCCTAGCAAGATCACCAAAACAGGAAATATCAACTTCTTCACAGCTCACTACCCCAACATTCATTTATTAAAATAACACTCCCGAAACCCCCAAGCTTCAGAAGAAAATTTTTTCTCGCAATATCAACCAGAAAAGGTTACTTCCAGACATTCTCGCTATCGCCCAGACTCAGACGAAGAATGGTATCAGGACCTCAAAATATTTTTTTGAAAACACTTCACAGATAAGAAAAATAAAAAAATGATCGCAACTGAAGCCGACAACAAAATCATAAAAAACTGCAAACCTCATCGCAACCAACAAATATAAGTCCTTAAAAATATTGAGAAGTTCATCCACTTGAGGAACTTAAATGGTTATAAAGCTATAACCAAAAAAAAGGGTGCGATAAATTACACCAAAAGATAAAAAAGACACCTGCAGAACAAGTCAACCCAAAAGTTAAAGAACAAAAAAAGGGAGGGCAAAGCCCTCCCCAAAACAATGGAGTTAACGGTCAATAACTTCTCAATAGATCAAGAGAGTAAAAGTAGATTAATAATAGCCAGCTACATCATCAATAATCGGCTCCAATGCTCTATGAGCATCAGCCCGATTTCTCTCGCCACACGGTAACCCGTTGCAGATTTTGCCTGGATCAGAAAATGTATCCAGTCTTTCAGCGCTTCCAAATGCAGATGGATACGCCATAATAGTGGAGAAACTGTTATTTACACCGTAACCAAGTCCCCAACGGTAAACATAACCACTGGTATCACCTTGTTGGCGAGAATGAGTCAGCCCCATGTTGTGGCCCAGCTCATGAATAAATGTAAGATCAGTACCCCCACAATCAACTGCAGTCAAACTATAGGCCAAGCGCTTGGCACTAGGATCCATTACACCGTTACTACCTATTCCGCCCCAGGCTACTCCACAGCGGGTACCAAGAAAGCGTCCATCTTCCCAAACTTCTTCGCCCTTGCCTAACAGAGCAACCATGTCGGCTTCAAAAAGTTGACGCTGCACCCCAACTGGGCCGGGAGCCACTTGCGTAATTTCAGCGTAGGTCGGCGTACTATCCTCGGCAAAGTACTCAGTTAAGCCAGAAAATTCATTGAGGTTGTCTCCATTAATGAGGAGGTCCTCCTTGGAATACTCTCTTGAGTCTACCAATTCCAGCTGAATATCCAGGCCATTATTCTCGTAGATACGGTTAGAAGTACTGATCAGATTATCAACCATTACGGAAATATCACCAGTATACTGAGCCGCAGGGTCGGTATACCAAACCGCAATTTTTATCGTCTCCGCACTTGCCGCTCCAGAGATGGTAAGAGCCGTTATTGCGGCAGCCAAACTGTTTCTTAGCTTCATAGCAGTTCCTTTTATTATTAAATTATTTACCCCAATCTTTGTGATCCAACCAATGAAACCGGTTACATCTTTGGTCAAACTGATCAAATCACAAAATGCACTCGCCTTAACTGGAAAATAGATTACTCCCTACTCTCTTTTCCACCTGTAAAAGCAATCGCTTCTGGCAGTAACAGGCACTTCAAGCAGCACTCCCTTTGCTGCTAGCCAGGTAAGATAACTCCTACCCCAACATTAGATAAATTCTTACTTTAATTTTACCTCTTCCTCCAAGTGACTCCTGGTTAAATCTTTTTTCGAAGCCACCCAAGCATAATTTCCCTGCGCCTCTAGGGAGTATGAGCCTGAAGGCAATGTTAAATTACCATATACCGAGTTTTTGCCAATTGTGAAATTTACAAAATACACGCTACCATAACCAGGCAGGTTCATTTGTACACTTTTATTCCCACTTGCATGCTCCTGGACTTTATCCACCTGAGCATCGTAATTTCCCTTCACCCCAGGCATTTCTATATCAACATAGTCTCCAATAGATAAATTCTTCAGAGCCTCTACATCAATCTCAAGATATGTCTCTCCATTTAAATCAAGCGGCAAGCGCCCTGACTCATGTAAAACCTGCCTTGCGACATCCGATTCTGCCCACATCAAGGCACTATCAGGATTCGCCTCTTGCTCTTGGGCGGAAGGCACCTCTACCACTTCTTCTGTAGATTTAGTTTCAGTTGGAACAATTTTCTTGGAGGGAGGTGAGACTGGTTTTTCAGTAATCGGTTGTGGGCTATCTGTTTGACTCTTTGCCCAGAAAAAATACCCTCCCGCACAAAGGAGAGCAATCAGTGGAATTATTTTTCTCATTAGCTTCTCACTGCAAAATATTTATGCTAGTTCAGAAAAACCTCAATGGTGCTGATTACTTAATGAGCTACAGCAGAACCGAGACTTAACCTTTCCTAACATGGACCACTATGCTGAGACGCTTAATGCTAATTTCCACGCAATTAATTTTTCAGAATTATTTCACAAAAATGTCATCCCTGTACGGGTAGCCTGTGAGTGTTCTCTGACTTTACCTGCTGGATACGAAAAAATATCGACAGGTTCCTGAAAAATGACAACAACATTAGCTCAAAATTTTTTCTGCCAAAAAAGAAAAAGCCAGCAACGCTGGTAAGAATTGCTGGCCTTAACTGATCAAAAAGTGACTTTAGGATTGGCTTTTATCGCCACCGGTAACCCCCAATGCCTAGACATGGGTCACTCGCTGCCCTCCCCCCTCAAAAAAGCGCTCAAAAAATACGCTAATAAATCCAGTGATAACAATTACCAACAGTAATAACCACAAGAAGTCCCGGGGCTTGTCCTGAGCTGTGGGCTCTTTTACTTGTTCTAGTTTCTGCCCACTAACTTGCTGAGACGCGGGAGCGCTGGCAGCGACATTATCTACTGTCTGGCCACTCACAAGCGGGGCAAGACCAAATCCAAGGGCCTGCTGATTCACAAAGTCAGTAAATTTCTCATTGTCTGTTGCTACGTCGTGCTGGTTGGCGAGCTCGGTGTAAGTCTCCACCATTTTCCTTAGCGTTTCTGCATCGGCAGGCCAGTAGCCTTTGCGCACAGCCTCCAGCATGCGCTCCAGCATTTGCGCCAGGGCTTCCGCATTGTGCTCCTCAAAGAACTCACGCATATCCATTTGGTATTTATCCTCCACGTAGACCTCAAACATCTCCTGCCATTGGTCGTCGCGGATGGTTTCCGGAGTCATCACCTCCCAGCCCCACATGTTGTTCACCCGATCCAGGATCGCCGTTGCGCCGGCATAGCCGGATTCCTGCATCGCCTCAATCCAACGGGGATGGAAATAACGGCTACGCATTTCCTGATTGACAAATTCTCCCAGGGTCTGGGCTTTAATGTTGTCCTTGCGACGCAAGTTGGAGACATACATTTCGGGTGTCTTACCATCGAGATTGCGCACCGCAAGCCCCATACCACCAAAATACTGGAAAGGGTCGTCATTAGTCATCATTGCGTAGAGATTGGTGGAGCGCGAGAATATCACTCCATCGGTACCGGAAAGCACCTTGCCATAAAGTGCAACATTGCGCTGGTCTTCGCTCCAACGGGATTCATCCTTACCGTAGGCAAAGCCCATGCGGCGCATATACAGATCGGCTAGTTTATCGTCTGTCTCCCAGCTGCCGGAAGCCAGGCTGGCACCATTCAGGCCGGTACCATAATTGCCACTTTCATTGGAGAAAATACGTACAGAGGAAAGATAGCGCGCATCTTCTTCGGAACTGCCTTCTTCCTTTAGTTGCTTCAATAAGGCCTGGCTGTGGCGATAAACAAAGTTGTTCTCCTCCTTCATCTGCGCCACTTTATCGATGGCTTCCGCCAGCCACAGCATCACATTAGGGAATGCATCGCGGTAAAGGCCCGTAGCAGAGATCACCACATCGATACGAGGGCGCTTTAGCTCTGAATAGGGAATCACCTCAGTTCCAGTAACATTGCCCTGCTGATTCCATTTGGGCTTGAGACCCAGCGCATGCAGTATTTGCGCTTCCAACGCACCCTGGTGACGCATCGTCTCCAGGGACCAAAGGGAAAATGCCAGCTTATCCGGGAAACGGCCGTGTTTTTCCCGATAGTCGGCAATGGTTTGTTCCATCAGTTGCACGCCGGCCTCATAAGCCTCCTTGGACGGCACCTTGGCAGGGTTGAATCCAATCAGGTTGCGACCGGTAGGCACTGCCTGCGGGTTGCGAATAGGGTCACCCCCATAGCTCACCGGAATGTACTCACCGTCGAGCGCCAGCATCAGGTTTTGCAGCTCAGCGATACCGGCAAAGTTATCGGCATACTCCCGGCCCTGCTGCAGGTAATTTTGCAGCTCTTCAGAAAGTTCTGGCAACTTGCGGCCAGCCAGGTAGGCATTTAACAGCTGATAACCCGGCTGTGCTTCCAAGGCGACTACATTGCGTTCATCCAGCACCTGATCCTGCGGCAAACTCAGGCCCTGGTCGCTCTCATATTGGCCGGCGGCGGAGATAAAGTTTTCACCCAGCATTTGCAGCATGGTGCTGGTGAGATGCTCTGACTTGGGCAGCTGACCAAAACGATGGATACCCAGTGGCTGGCTCATTTCAGCCAGTTGGGCCAAGTGGTCCTGAAGACGACTGAGCTGGCCATCGAAATCAGCTTGCAGGGTTTCAGCGTTGATTTCCAGATCCTTGAGCATATTCAGCTTGTCCGCCAGGGCGATAATGCGCTCCTGGGTATTCAGCCGGGTTTGCCCTTCTTCCAGTATCAGGTAATTACCAATCAACTCAGAGAGTTCGGCCACTTCGGCATAAAGACCCGCTTTAGCGAAGCCCGGTGTTAAATGGCTGATCATCGTCGCACGTCCGCGACGCTTGGCCTGCATAGCTTCGCCTACATTATCAATAATGTAGGGATAAAATACCGGGATATTACCCAGAGCCAAATTTGGGGCGTCGTACACAGAGAGTCCACGCTCCTTACCGGTTAGCCATTCCTGGGAACCATGTGTTCCCAAGTGAATATAGGCATCAGCCCCGAAAGTTTTGCGCGCGTAGAGATAAACCGCCAGGTAGGCATGGTTTACCGGCGTTTTCATATCGTGATAGAGGGAGGCGTGATCTTTGGCATTATCCGCGCGCACCCCCTGCGGCAGGACAATCAGGTTACCCAATGTCATGCGTGGGATCACAAACGCCCGCTCACCATCATAATCTGCCAACATGGCATTATCTTCCGGCTTACCCCACCGCTCCACAATGGGATCACGCACAGAGGCCGGCAAACGATTAAACCAATCGACATAGGTGGAAAGTGGCATCCAGTCCGCCAAACCTTTATCAATCAGTGCCACGCTGTCTTCACGGCGATAATAAGGGCGCAGCAATTGGCCCGCCCAGGCAATCAGGGTCTTGGAGTCCTGCTGCTCTATTTGATAGCCACGCTCCGCCATGGCTTTGGCGATAGACTCAATAGAAGAAGGGACATCGAGGAAGGCCGCACCAATATTCTTCTCACCGGGAGGGTAGTTCCAGATAAAGGTAGCCACTTTTTTCTGGTTGTTTTTTTTGTAGCCAAGAGAGGCGTGACTCCAGGCGCGTTCCACCAACGCATCGAGCTGGTCTGTCATTACAACCTTATTGCCATCTTCACTTGCAGCAACAATTACCGGATCGATACTACCTGTGTCTTCGGGCATCACCAGGAAGAATGGAGTTAACGAAGGAGAGACCCCACTATTATCGGCAAGATAATCCGCTTCACTGCCCTCGGTATAGTTCAGGGCATGAATCACCGGGACACCCAACTTTTCGAACTCCGCGCGACGTTTACTCACATAATGGAGGGAGCGGTAATTGATCATCAGATCAACACGCGTTTGCCCCGCTTCGTCTTGCAGTAAATCCGGATAGGAAAGCGGCAGATCCTCACCTTCAAAGAAAAAGGCAAAAGCCATAGCACCTTTTTCTTCCAGGCCAGCCAAGATGGCATCTACAACCTGCTGCTGCTCGTAATCCACGACTGAGCGATGGATAGCCAGACCTATAACCGGCTGCTCTGCGGATACCTGCAGCCAATTAAAGAAATCCCCTTCGCTGTCAGTCACCAGGATTGGCAGACGCGGATGATAAAAACCCACTTTAGGCACAATAATTGGGTCGACTACAGGCTGCTCAGAGAGGCCAAAGACTTTGGAGGAGAGGAACTGCATCAAGTGCCGGTAGTTCTGACGCCCAGCATTATTGAAATACGCAGCGATGGATTGGTGCTGTTCAACAGTCAGCCCCTGATTCATGGAGGCGTTATCGGCATCTCCCAGGGAAAGCACAGGCACTTTGGGGAACTGGGTTAGTAGCGGCTGGTATTTCCCAAACATAAATTGGGAGAGTGCCGGATTGATACCGTCAAGCATCACCAGGCTAGAGGAACCCCAGGCCTGCTCTATTTGCTCTTCACTCTTCCCTTTGCTGTTAAATATCTCCAGGGTAAACGGCTGGTCCGCAGCCAAATCAGATAACAGCTCCCCCTTGGCTTTCGCGGTATGGCTGGACATCATCAGCAAAACTTTGGGTTTATCGTTAGCCTGCACCATCATCGTAGTGAAGGCTATTACGACGAAGCATGCCAATTGCATACAAACCTTCTTCAACATGACTATTTACCCCCTACAGCCTTGTCTTTTGCAGACTCTTCTTTTCCTTCCGGTACATAGACCAGGCTGCCGTCTGCCATCTGGTAAGCAACACCAGCGCGAGTGCCCTCTCCGGAACCAATTTCACCAGTGGATTTGTACTGCTTAATTTCTTCCCCATCTTTTACGATGACTTCCATATTGGGCTCACCGGCATTTTTGATGACTGTGACCTTTTCATTGGAAAACACGTTTAGCGGGTTTTGTGCGATAGCGATAAGCAGTGCGGCAATAATCACCAGAAAAACATCAATCAAGTTAACCGCACTCAAAATCGGGTTGAGCTCTTCATCTTCATCCAGGAAGCGCATTAAACAGCCTCCTTCAATTTGCGAATGTTAATTAGCTCAGCAGCAAACCAACGCTTCTTTACCGAGGCCGGCCAGAAGGTCAGGGTAGAAATTGCGAGGCCCCAGATCACAGCAGCAAAAGCGATAATCAGGTTTTCACTGATCCCCTGGATATTGCCATCGGCCAAGGCTCGCAACGCCGGCCCCATCGGGATCATGGTGGCGATCAAGCCCAACATGGGGGCAATGCGTGTAGCCATACGCAGCATCTCCAACTTTTTCAGTGCAAAAACTTCCAACTCGTCATCACATGCCAAAGGGTGTCGCACGTAATAGTTGTGCACCTGAAAGCCTGGCAGCTCCTCTTTCCGACCTTGCTTTAAGGCCAAGCTGTAGGTGCCAGCATTGCGGCGTCGCAGCAGCCATAGAGAGATAAAGCGTCCCGTTGCGTAAAGTGCGTAGATAAAAAGAACCAGAATCGCCAGTAATACTGGGGCCATAAACAAATCAGCCACATCGGCCATCAGGTTCTCAATTATCGAAATATTCATTGCAAGTCTCCTCAGCCCAGCACTTTCGTTCTGTATTAATGGCCGCGGAAACTAACGGAACTCCCTATCAACGTCAAATTTAATCTAATTGATAGTGATTCGCATTTAGCTTTACATTAAGAAAATCATCCCTATAATCCCCCCTCAATCGGCGCCAGTGGTGAGCAACCAACCACTGCCGACCAACAAGAGCAGAAGTACAGAAATTACCTCAAGGACAACACCATGAAACTTCGCCCAATTGCAGCGGCCATACTGGGCCTGGCTTCCGTCGCTAACCTGCATGCCGAAACTTCAGGTTCAGAAGCCAACAGCGACCTGGAACTGATTGTGGTCAGCGGCCGCGCGGAAAAGCCGCTGAAAGATGTCGCAGGAAGTGTTTCTGTTGTCACCAATGAGGACATCGAACAGCTTCAGCTGAACGATATGAATCAGCTGTTCCAATACGAGCCCGGAGTTGAAGTAACCGGCGCCGCCGGCAGTGCACAAAATATCCTGGTACGCGGCATGGGTGGCGACCGGGTACTGATTATCAAAGACGGTATGCGGGTTAACGAAGGCTATGGAGCCAATGGTAAAAATGACATCGTGGGCCGCGGCTTTATTGAAATAGATACCCTGAAACAGGTAGAGGTGGCCAAGGGCGCTGCGTCTTCTTTATACGGTTCTGACGCGCTTGCCGGCATCGTGGTATTCACCACCAAAGATGCCAGCGACTACTTAAAGGACGGAGAGCAATTCGGCGGTGCGATCAAAACCGGATACACCGGTATTACCACTCAATCACACATCTCCCCTACCCTGGCTCTGCGCACCGGCAACTTTGAACAACTACTGCATACCACCTTCCGCGATGGAGAGGAGCAACAAAATTTCGACGAAAGCCAGGCCCCCTTCGAAATTGAGTCAAAGAGCCTGCTTTACAAGGCCAAGTACAACCTTGGTGGTGAGGACTTTGTCAGTTTCAGCATTGATCACTGGAATCAGGAAAGCACCGGCGACAGCGCCGACGGCCTGCTTCACTACTTCCGCGGGCTGGCCGATTACGGCTACAGCGTCGTCAAGGAAAAATCAATCTCCGATAAAGAGGTCCGCGCTTACCAGCTGCGTTACCACAGCGAGACTCCCAGTGCAGTCTATGACCAGCTGAATATTAGCCTGTATAAAAACGAATCCGAACAGCAAGATGAACAGTATGGCCAGCTGGACGTCAATGCCCCAATGTTTGGAGTTTTTGAAATCCGTGATATGTGGGAAACTGGCCTTTATAGCCAAGATACTATTGGCTTCCTCTCCAATGCCAGCAAGACTCTGAGCGAGACCCACACGCTGGGATACGGCCTAGACCTGGAAAAAACCGAAAGCCGCCGTACCCTACTCCAGTACCGCGAAGTGGCTGGTACATCCACAATGAATATCCCAACAGAAAAGTTCCCAGAAAATGCAGTCTCCCGTGCGGGATTATTCCTGAACGATGAAATGACTTTTGCCAATGGACAGCTGATTGTAACCCCAGGGGTACGCTACGATTGGTACGAAATGGACCCCGATGGTGCAGAAAAAGCTGACGGTACTCCTTTTGCCACGATTGAGGAGAGCAACCTCTCCTTCAATCTGGGAGCCCTCTACAAAATCAACTCTCGCTTGTCTGCCTTCATCCAATACGGCCAGGGTTTCAAAGTACCAGCCTACGATCTGGCATATATCGAGCACTATAAACAACCAACTTCTACTTATGCTTACGAGGTATTACCGGCTGATGATCTGTCTCCAGAAACCAGCGACTCTTTCGAACTCGGGCTGCGTGGACACCTGGGCCCCATTGCCTTCAGCGCTGCCGCCTTCACTACCGAGTACGATGACTTCCTCCAAACTGAACTCATAGACAGCGAAACTTTCTTCAACAACGATGGCAGTTTCTCGCACGTGTTTGAGCAATACCAATACCAAAACATAGACTCAGTGACGATCAAAGGAGTGGAGCTGAGCGCAAATTGGTACCTATCTCCAGCGTTCGAGCTATTTGCTAATGCCAGCTATCAACGCGGTGAAAACGATACCACCGGCGAATACCTAACCAGTATCAGCCCGCTTTCCGGTGTCGTTGGTGCCAGCTACACAGGCGCACAACTTTCCAACCAAGTACTAGTGCGCTGGGCAGACCGCATGGAACATGTCAATGAAGGCGAAACAGGGACTCCAGGCTATGGCTCTGTAGATTGGACTCTGGGCTACCAGCTGATGGAGCAGATGTCTCTCAACCTGGCCGTCAACAACCTGCTCGACAAGGAGTATGTGCCCTACCTAAATGTTGCTGGCTGGGATGAAGACAGTGATATCTACGTAAACTCTGCTCCGGGCCGTACTTTCTCTGCATCCATTAAGTACGATTTCTAAGTTATTAATCCGGCTAATTTGTGGATAGCCGGATTGATACGACGCAAGGAAGCGTCGTCGCTGGTCACGGCCAGCAAAGCCCCTGAAATACAAATCACTCTGCGCTTTTGCGCAATTTCAGAGGCTGAATCAGGTAGGTCACGGACGACCTTTTTTTGACTAGCGGAGAACGCACCCTCCTTTTCTCATACTCTCCTATAAGTCCCTTGCGGCCGCCCCCATGCGGCCTTTTTTTATTCTGCTGCATCAATAGAATATTTATCTGCGGAAAAAATTAACTAAGAGGCTTAATATCAGGCTGACAATAATCATCGAGACAATTGGAAAATAAAAACGAGTGCGGCTAGATTCAATACGAATATCCCCCGGCAACCGGCCAAACCAGTTAAATAGCCAGGGGGCAAAGTGCAGCGCTATACCAACGACTATCAGGACCAATCCAGTAATTATCAACCAGCGTGACATATCTCTCCTCTCACTTTGCTCTATTCAATTGACAAGAAGAATTTGTTTACCCCACTAACCCCCTTGAGCACGCAGGATTAGGCAGCTACCATAAGTGACCAACTGACACTTAGTGAGGCAATGAACGAGAAAGAATTCCTTGCCGCCTACGACAAGGGCAACTTTGAAGCCCCTCTAGTTACCGTAGATGCCGTCTTGTTTACTTATCAAGATAGTCAACTCAAAGTTTTGCTGGTAGAGCGCTCCAATCATCCCGAACAGGGAAAATGGGCGCTGCCGGGAGGTTTCATTTCCGAGAGCGAAGATAAGACCCTAGAGGATACGGTCACCCGAAAGCTCAAGGAGAAAACCGGAGTTGTTCCCCCTTATGTTGAGCAGCTAGCTACCTTTGGTGGCGGCTCCAGAGATCAGCGGGGCTGGTCTGTAACCATATGTTACACGGCTCTGATCGCTCATCAGGCCTGTGAAAGCGAATTAGAAACCATCTCCGATATCGCCTGGCTGCCTATCGAATAGTTAAGAAAATAAACTTGGCCTTTGACCATCTCAAAATTATTAATAGGGCACATGAGCGTCTTATTCAAAAGGCTCTTTACAGTATTATCCCAGCCTACGCGCTGCCCAGAAAATTCACTCTACCCGAGCTTCAACAGGTGCACGAAGTCATTATCGGCAAGCCTCTACAGAAAAAGTCTTTTCGCAGAAGGATTGATCAGGCAGATCTTCTGATAGATACCGGTGAAAAACGTACTGAGCGAGGTCGCCCGGCCGCGTTGTACAGTTTGCGTCCAGGTTCAGGGAAACATACTTTTGTGCGGAATCTGGAGCAATAGCCCTGCCCCATTGTCCCTAATTTTATTTAGCAATCACTCTCAAGCAGGTATAAGAAGGATTTTCTAGGTGAATATTGAAACGCTAGACAAGGTAAAAGGCTGTTTAGTCGGACTCGCATGCAGTGATGCTGTGGGCACCACGTTGGAGTTTAAGTACAAAGGGGAATTCACTCCTTTATCAGACATGGAAGGTGGAGGCCCATTTGGATTAAAAAAGGGGCATGGACCGATGATACCTCCATGGCGCTCTGCCTGGCCCACAGTTTACTCCAGAAAAAAGGCTTCAGTGCGACTGATCAGATGAATCGTTACTGTAACTGGTACCAGTATGGGTATATGAGCTCTACGGGTGAGTGCTTCGATATTGGTTCAACAGTTTTATCCGCATTAAATCGATATCTGCAAACAGGTGATCCTTTTAGTGGTTCAACATCTACACGCTCGTCAGGTAATGGTTCACTCATGCGCTTAGCGCCTATTCCCATATTTTTTTCTTCAACAGCTTCGGATGCCATTTATTTCGCAGGGTAAAGCTCCAGAACCACTCATGGCTCGGACGAATGCATCGAAAGCTGCCGACTCCTCTGTAATCTTATACTTTCCATATTTATTGGCATCAATAAAAATGAGCTTCTCGCTTCTATCGAACAAACTCCAACTAATGAAAAAGTAAAAACCATTGCCAGTGGGCAATTTCTAGACCAGCACTATGAAGAGTTAACCGGAAGTGGTTACGTTATCGAGCCCCTAATATCGGCGCTTTGGTGTTTTTTCAATACCAATAGTTTTCGGGAAGCCATTCTTTTGGCAGCCAATATTGGCAACGATGCTGATACAACAGCAGCCATTTGCGGACAAATAGCCGGAGCTTACTATGGAGTTTCTGGAATACCTGAGGAATGGGCCCAGCAAATCTCTTTGTCGGAAGAAATTCACACCTTGGCAGAAGATCTCTATAAGGTTGGGCTATCAGTCGCCAATGAATGGTAAAGCCGGTATAAGCCGGCTCTTGAACGCGATGTAATAAGAAGAGCTCAGATAGCTGTTGCCAGCATCCCCTCCTGTGTGGGCATTTCTGCCAGTAAGCGGACGGCCTCAAAATCCTGGTCGACCAACAGCTGGCCATCGTGAGCGCTTCCATAAAACTATATTATAAGAGTTTTACCAACCATCGTTGCGACGAAAGAACTATGGATCAATAGAAGACCTACAAAAGGATCTAGACGAATGGCTCGTATATTACAGTAATGATCGAACTCATCAGGGTAAAAAGTGTTGTGGTCGCACACCGATAGCAACCTTTGAAGAGGGTAAAAGTATCTGGAAGGAGGAGCTCGTAAACTGAATTTGACCTGACAGAGCACCTTCTGAAAAACCGGTGACTGTCAGATCAAGTCTGAACTACAACAGATTAATAATTTGATATGTTTATTTATCTGTCAATTTTGAGCGTTACCGTTACCGTTACCGCCACGAGGAGGTTCTGAAATTTCAAGTACCGTCCAATTTTTTGCTAGGAGTTGACCTTGTAAAGTTTCATTCTCATTTCTGACGTAGGCAGCGGGCCCAAACCTTAGATGGTCGGGTCCAACTGGATAAGCTATGAGTGCCCCCGTGTTAGCATAGGTGCTTAAAGAAGTGGCCATTTGGTTGTTTATCAATGGCGCATTTCCATTTTGTCCATATCTAGGATCATAACGCCTTCCTTGTTCTGCAGAAAAACGATAGGGCTGAGCATCAGTATTTAGACGATAGCCTTGATCAGCAAGCTCGGCGCTAATTGCACCTCTCAAAGAGGGGTCGTATGTAAGTAGGTTTTGATCACCAATTAATGATAATTGTTTCTGGGCCCCACCATTGGAATAGAGCCTATCATTAACTTCAATAGGTTCTTCAACTGCTATCATCGTGTCGGGAATATTTAAAATTGCAGTTGCAGTATTTTTTGCAGCTGCTCTTATATCCTGAGATTGTGCGCCATGCCTTTCTCCCATTATAAGAAGTGCACACATGTCTCCTTCATGATACATAAGTATCGGAGGTGGCATTTGAAAGTCGGCTCCAGTGTCCGGTATTTGTGCGAAAGCATCGCTCATTGTGGCGACCACATAAATATTGTACTGATCTATTGCACTCCAAATTGCGCGAGCATTAGGTAATTGGCTAAGTTGTGTTACTGGCATCATTAATTCCTATCTTAAAAAATTACAGAGTGTTCAATAAGCTACATTGACATAGCTAACAGAAGTCTAGGGCTAACTAGAAAGGTTTTTTGTCTTTATGTTTCTCCTTTTTGTATACTCTTGGCATTTACTTTGTATCTTAATCCTTAGCTTGATTACATATACATTTATTTCATGGTGAATAGATCAAGCATTGGAGAAGCCGTTAACGATCGGCGTAGAAAAAAAGATTAACCAAGCCATCTATCCAATCAATCGCCGCCATCTAAATTTCTGGAAATTTTTTCTAGAGAACTATAATTATCTCAATATATAAAAATTTAGTTTCTTGTAAGCGACCTTAAATCACAGCCAAATGGCCGAAATGAAATGGCTGGAAGCGGCCGATAAAAACCGCAAAATCATAATCTGGCTGCATTGCAGCAAGCTCCTGCTGCATTTTCTCTCCCCGGTCTCTCCAGGAAACCCCAGGAGTTATTGCCCTCTAGTCACTAAAGGTCAAATAGAGCGCTATATTAACTTTTATCACTCTTTTGATGGACCATTTCAAGAGCATACTGATAAGCTTCTCTGACATCGTCTTTTAGTGAGTTGACACCTATACCACTTAATACTTCCTTATAGCTGGTATTGGATGGATTCTGAAGCCACTTCATCATCACACTATTTTTTAACATGATATTGCTAAGTCTTTCATCCCTTAACGAGTCAGATTTTCCTTGTAAAATGTGAATTCCTTGTAGCTCTACCGCGTTTCTCACAATTTGCTTGGAAATATTACTCACATCCGGCTGAAAAGTATTTTTAGTCTGATTACTCATTATCTTCTCCTTGCCCCTTTATTTGGTCATCCATCTCAAAGCCTGTAGTTGATATATCCGAAAAGGATTTTGTCAATGCATCGTTAACTTCTCGGCAGATAGCCATGATTGACTGCTGTAGTTCTTCACCCAAGTCAACATCAGTGCCTTGACTGCTAATCAGTTTATCCAGCTGCTCTTCAAAATCCGGAGGGAGGTAACTTTCTCTTGTAGGTTTTGTATTAGGCATAAGTTGAAATCCTTAACGCATGAACATCGAAAGCAACAGCATCAAGAAACTCTGAATCACAGCCACGATCAACTGTATATGTGCAACGATGATTATCAGCAGGAAGATGAGGTTGAATGGTTGGGTCAACCATTTCTGAAAAGCTTTCCCGGCAACTGTAGAGGTTTGCAAGGCTGTATCCCTTACATGATCGGCTGCACTTTGAACCAAAAAAGAGGAAGACATACGCTTCCCTTCTTTTGCCGCCCCCCCCTCGTCTTTCATAAAATTACAAATCAACTATTTTATTTAGCTGTTTAGTCATCAACAACATACGCTGGTTGCGCGCATTAACTTGATCTTGCAGCGTAGTTTCCACAGCGCTATTGATGGAACGCTGCAAGTAAGCACTAGACATCACATCAATCAGCCTCCCCTTCCCTGCGGAGAGCTCCCTAAGCGTTGGTGTATCATCGTCCTTTGCCATCTGTTCATCCTTTCAGACAGTAAATTAGAAGGTATCTTTAAATGTGCGCGCCCCAACTGCCGACATTTGCAGGATTGAATTTGCTGTTGCCTGCATTTGAGTTGCGCCGGTATGGGTAAATTCACGTACTTGTAGTTTAGATAGTGCAGACAAATCGCGCAGACCATCTAGATGAAGGCTAAGTGCTGAAGAAGTTGCCATCTGATCAACCACTTTAGTCGCCAGGCGATCTCGGAAAGTATCTCTCATAACTTGCTCCTTTTATTAAGGGGTAGCGATAAACCGCTACCCCTTGAAGGTCAAAAACCTTACTTACCGCCATCCATGATGTAATTTACGGCCTTTGCACCTGCCGCCGCCATTTGCGTCATAGCATTGGAGGTTGCTTGCATTTGTGTTGCACCTGTGTGAGTAAACTCACGAACCTGCAGCTTGGAGAGCGCAGACAGGTCACGTAGACCATCCAGATTCAGGCTTTGTGCTGAAGAACTGGTTGTCTGGTCAGAGACTTTAGGGTCAACACGATCGCGATAAGGGGAAGGTTGAATACCGTCTACAGTATTGGTTTCATCAGACATAATTTTTTCCTTTCAATCAGTTAATTAATCAACCCAGTTATTGGGCTATATCACTGTACGGAAAATCCCAATCACTGATAATCGGGAAACTTTTCTCCATCAGCGATTAGATAGCTGTGCAGTATCTTTCTGCCCCTCCCCTTTACTACCATTACCCAAAATAGCATTTACCGCAGTGGCGCCAGCCGCAGCCATTTGTGTCATGGCATTGGATGTGGCCTGCATCTGGGTAGAACTGGTATGAGTAAATTCACGTACCTGTAATTTGGAAAGTGCAGACAGATCGCGCAATCCATCTAGATTTAGGCTTTTCGCAGCACTTGAAGTGGTTTCATCAGATACTTTGGGGTCGAGCCGATCCCGGTAAGGCGAGGGATCAATTCCTTCCAAGTTGCTATCAGTTTCATCAGACATGTTTTTTCCTTCTCTTAGAGGGTTGCTAGGTATGTAGCCCGATCACTCTAAACCGCGATTTATAACCAGTTAATCGGGAATTGCTTCCTCCTTTTGGCTTAGCGAGACATCGATAGGCTCCAAGATTTAAACCAAGTCAAGGAGCTATCATGAAGTCATTCAATAAAAGTTGGATTTTCCTTCTCTCAGCAATGATCCTCTCAGGAGTCATTATCTATGCCTGCAAGATCCCGAAGAATCGACTCAACAGTATCCTAGCAATAGATACGTTAACTGTCGCCACACGAATGGATGGGGTGGGCTGTTATTATCATCGTGGTCAGCCTGCCGGGCTGGAATGCGATTTACTACAAGCCTATGCAGAGCACCTGGGCGTAAATATTGAATTCAAAAAAGTGTCATCGATTAAAAAAATTTTAACTTTAGTGAAAGAAGGAAACGTAGATATAGCAGCTGCAGATCTTACTCACACCCGCAAACGGGAAAAACAAATAACGTTTAGTCACACATTATTTGAAACACGGGAGGTACTCGTACAGCGCAAAAAAAAAGCTTTAGCAGTATTCAAGGATCTAAAAGGAAAAACACTCACTATTCATCAAGATAGCGCCTATCTTGAAGAAATAGAGGAGAAAGCCCTATCTCAAGAAATTCCCCTGACCTATCCCGGAAACGCAAAAAACATGACAGCAATCAGAATTGGTTTTGCGGATAAAGCAGTATCAATTCTTGAACTCATTGATGCCGTTAGCATGGGGGAAATAGATTTCACTATCGCCGATGAACATATCGTGAATGGAAGTAATGGTTACAGAAATAACTTAGATACCTCGCTGGTATTTGGGGAAAATCGAAAGGTTGCTTTTGCTTTAACTAAGGATAATGATACCTCTCTCCTCGACGACCTCAACAGTTGGCTGGAAAGTGCTGAGGCCCAGACAATACTCCAGAAATTTCTGAGCCAACCGAACAAGCTAAGAATAGGCTACCAACAAGAATATATCCTACCCAACAGCACGCTAAGTCCCTGGGACAAGCTCTTTAAACGCTATGCAATTGAACCTTTCGATTGGGTATGGCTCGCCGCACAAGCATCTACAGAATCCAACTTTAGGCCTAATGCCATATCCCGCGCCGGGGCACAGGGGCTAATGCAGTTAATGCCTGAAACTGCCAATGAAATGGGAGTAAAGGATAACTTTAACCCGGCACAAAATATCCAAGGTGGCTCCAAGTACAATCTGAATCAATATCAACGTTGGATGAATTTACCGAAACGGGATGCCATGGCCTTTACTTTTGCTTCCTATAACGCAGGTGCAGGACACGTCTTAGATGCCCGCCGACTAGCACTGCAGGATGGGGCGAACCCTAACCAATGGTTCTCAACCAGCAACAGCAAAGGAGTTGAAGATTACATCGTACTCTTGCAAAAAGCAGAGTTCTACAATAGTCCAGAGGTAAAATATGGCTATTGCCGCGGCACGGAAACCCGCCATTATGTGCGCAAAATATTTCAGAGAGAAGCTGTTTATCGATCCCAACTTGAGAGCCTTAAGAAAAACAGTGAAGCAATTCCCGATGATAATACATCACCTCGGAACCACACCATATAAGCTCTGACAATCAGATGAGGAAATGCTCATGAGGGATCAAGACTATCTGGATTTTTATTTCAACTTTGATGGTAACGTAACGCGGCGACAGTTCTGGCTGCTTTTTATAATACCGGTGCTCTGCATTCAGTTTATTACTGGGCTAATATTGGAATATGGCAATTTTAATTTTAGCGATGGAATTTGGAAAACTGCAGAAATATTTATGGCGGTAGTCAGTGTCCCGGTTCAGCTAAGCATAATCTGGGTTTCGCTAACAGTATGCAGCAAACGCCTTCGCAGTTCTGGGCTACCCCGTCGTATGTTGATCGTTGCCATACCAGGCATTGGAGCAATATGGGTTTGCGCAGAGTTATTTTTTGCCCCCAATGCAGCCAAGAATTTAAACAGCGAAAAATTGCTAGAACCTGAAGACACCTTGTACAACAGACCTGACACTCAGTAGGAAAATAGCGCCTGGCCATCCGCTGGGCGCACTTACATCAAACATTACCATACAGTGCGATCTATCATATCCAGACAACCACCCTCCTAATTACAAAATAATTTCAGCCAGTTTAAAAAAATTTATGAAAAACACTGCCCCCTCTAAGAAAAAAACTACAAAATTCTTAGAGCAACAACACCCCACAAGCATTATTACGGTCCTACATGGAGCCAATTTTTAAGATATAAACTCTACACGTCAATGTAATTCACTTACACAGCAAGTGAATTACATCACAATTCAAAAATAAATTTTTAAACCCTTACTTTCTATTTACCTCTTTTAATCAAATAAAGACAAATAGAGCATCCTCATAAGCTGTAAAGTAAAGTCTGTACCGCAAAGAAGATAGGGAGCAAAGAAGCCTCAAACACCTATATAGACTTCTCTTCCCATAGAATGATAGAAGGGCGTGAGGCATGTGTATTCAACTCTTGAATGCCACCCCTCACCCAATAAACTAACAACTATTCTCTAAAGTGAACATTCTCTTTCATCTTTTAGAATCGTCCTACTTATAAATCACAGCTAAAGAGCATAAAGCACCAAAGGATTGACTCCTAGGAGTATGGGCAAACATTACTCCTCTGATAGCTGCATCAACTTGATTTAAAGCGGCTACTAACTTTTATCAGCTCCTCTCCCAGACAATTATTTCAAGAGGGCTTGCTTCATAGAACGCCCCTTAAAAGAAGAAAAGTTCAAGTAGAGATCAACCAATGATTAATTCTACCCAACCAAGAAGCATTAAATCATTGACATTTATTGAAAATGTCAACATTCATCATTAACTACGAGCCACCATAGAACGATGAATTAAAGTATTTGGCTATCGGCTAGCAGGTCAATACCTTTGAGCCCACATATATTTCCTAAATATCTACAAAGATCAAAAAATCAAAATTCAACCCTGGATACTGCAAACTCCGGTGTTACTTTTCCCCACAACTTGTAAATACTACCTTTCCTTTCATCATAAAATCTTTTTTCACTTTCATCCATTCCTAAAAAAATCAAAAGAGCACAAAGCCACACCATAACGCACTGGGAACCATTTCACTCTACGCCAGGGTATATCGTTAATCGTACTCTCGTTGCATGTTATATCTGACAAGGATGACAAGATGCAGCAAGGGAACCAAAACCGCTTTTATAGTGTGGAGATTGATCACAAGAAGCTACCAGATCTGATGCAAGAGCTTATCGAGCTAATTGGCTATAGCGATATGCTTATACTGATAGCTTCTTTTGGAGGGCAGGATGTTTATATCCCTAAATATCCAGAGAGAAGCAAGCTGATAGATATACTACCCATCCAATCCTTGCAAACCCTTAGTGACATCTATGGCGGTACCTATCTCACCTTACCCACATCACGACAAATCGACATTCAGGCACGTAATCGTGAGATTTTACAAGCTTTGCACTTTGGTGAATCTCGATCAGCAGTTGCCAAAAGGTTCGGGCTTGGGGTAAGGCAAGTGGCAAATATAAAAGCAACTGCTAAACACAACAATCGCCACTAAGACAAAAGTATTAAAATAGTTTTGTTTGAAATAAAAATATAAAGAGCTGCTTAACACGTTATTTCTATCTCAGCAAATAACAACCCGAACCAGTAGATATGGCTTATTATCCTGCGTAAAACTAAATTATTAGTCGCCTGAGTAACAGCTATTCACCAATGAAAGGAAAAGCAACTGGCTTTCTTTAACTCCAGCCTGTGCCGGTAGCCATTTCTCCCTGGTTGATACATGGAGTACATGTATGCTTGCTTTCAAAAAGAAGGGAGTTAACTTCTTTGTTTAGCCTCAATGAGGCTGGGGTAGAATCCGCTGAAACATCAGATTTTCTTGAGAAGAACTCTTTAAGAGTTGCTATAGCCTGCTTGACTATTAAGGACTGTCAATGTAGATCTTAAACCCTAAAATGAAGGCCATAGCATTAACATAGGTATTACATACCACGCTCAATTAAAATACCACTTAACCATAAACAGAGGATTTTGTTTGACCGTATTGATAACCAGAAAAATCAGCCCCGCTGAACAATAAAGTCTATAAATTCCAATTACACCCCCTAAAACAACTACCTCCCTTTGCTGGTTTTTCACCAAAAGAGCTGCTATCCCCCCCCGTTATCTGCTATTCATTGACACCCATCTACTGCCACAAGTCAAAAGTATTTTGGCGCCACATCAACTAATTTCACTACCATTATCACAATCTCGATATAAGTAGAAAGTGGAAAAACCTAAAAAATTTTGGGTAAACTATTCTCCTACTACTTTTAGCTGATAGGCTGAAACGGTTGATTATTTTACTATTGAATTTTTACAAAATAAAAAATAGTTCAGTATAGACTAGGTACCACTAAGAAAGAGACTCTTCATGCAATGCGTAGTGCTCATTGCACTGGGCAAATCGATATTGTTGTCAATAGCCCTATTGTTATACTGTTCGGCACACCCACCTACCCCAGGGGTCGCCTAAAGTGAGAAGGATTTCTTTTTATACAACATTATTAGCGTTCACTTGCACAATCATCTCTGGTGCAAGCTCTGCTGATACTTTTCTTTCCCGGGGCGCGATCCCCGTGATAGACAAAATTAAGATTAGTAAGGTGACAGGCCCTATTCCATATCCATGGGGTATAGCCTTGCTCCCTGATGGCACTCTAATCATCACTCAGCGAGATGGTAAGTTACGCACCATAAGCAACAATACCCTTTCCGAAGCTATTGATTTTCCAGCACAGGTTTTCTTTGAGGGGCAAGGAGGGCTTCTGGATGTAATTGCCAGCCCAGACTTTGACAAAGACCAGCTACTTTATTTCAGTTACGCTAGTGGCAATACCGAAAGTAACCGCCTAACTATTGGTAGGGGAAAGTGGCAAAGTGGCCAGCTGGTGGACTTTCAAGAGATATTCAAGGCAGCTCAGGGTAAAAAGAATAGCGCACATTTTGGTTCGAGATTTGCCTTTCTACCTGACGGTACCCTCCTGGCCAGTATTGGGGACGGCGGCAATCCCCCACAGGATTTTCTCGACATCTTTGCCCGTGAGCAGGGACAAAATCTACAAACACACTTTGGCTCAATAATCCGTATTGGCCCTGATGGCTCAGTACCTGATGACAACCCCTTTGTAAATACCAAAGGCGCCCTCCCAGAGATTTGGAGTTTTGGCCACCGCAACCCTCAGGGGCTTGCTATCGACCCTGAAAGCCAGGTTATCTGGTCCTCAGAGCACGGTCCTGCAGCTGGAGACGAATTAAACCAGGTCCAAAAGGGCGCTAACTACGGTTGGCCTAGAGTGACCTTTGGTAGGGATTATCGGGATGGATCCAATATCTCTTTCAAAATTGCCAGCCCGGAATTTACCTCTCCGTTCCTTGCCTGGATTGATACCCATGCCCCCGGCGGCCTCACCATTTATACCGGCACAGCATTTCCACAGTGGCGTGGTCACCTCCTTTCCGCTGGTTTGGTCACCCAAGACCTGAGGGTAATCAATCCGCAAGGGGATCCGCTGAATATTGAGAAAAGAATTCTCATCGGTGAGCGGGTTCGAGACGCTGAAATCGGAGCAGACGGCAATCTCTACATCATCACCGATGGACCCCAGGGCCATTTACTTCGTATAGAACCCGATCAGTAAGAAGCCCCCTACTCCCACACTCATTAACCCAGTAGCCATTTAATCTACTTTTCAGGGGGCATGAAGCCACCATAGAATGGCCAATAACGAAAACAACAAGGCATTCCAATATGCGTCTAGCCCAAACTTTGGCGGCGACACTACTTGCCGCCACTTCTATCAGCTCCCAGGCAGTGACACTCATCCATAACTTTTCAGGATACCAAACCACAGATAAAACGTTAATTCAGTTCAATGCCATGGCCTTCGACCAGGGCAAGGTGCTGGAGACTGGTAATTTTACTGAGCTGGATGAAAAGTATTCAGATGCTGAACGGATAGATGCCAAGGGCAAGACCTTATTGCCCGGCCTGATTGATGCTCACGGACATATGCTGGGCCTTGGGCAACTTAATGAATTACTGGATCTGCGCGACCACTCTCTGGAGGATTCCCTTGCGGCGATAAAACACCAAGCCGAGAGACTGGAACCAGGCCAGTGGCTGCTTGGCCGCGGTTGGAACCAAGTCACCTGGCCCGGTAAACAATTCCCCAGTCGAGAGCAACTGGACGCTCTGGAGATTGATCATCCCATCTGGTTGCGGCGGGTAGATGGCCACGCAGGCTGGGCAAACTCCAAAGCCCTGCATCTTGCTGGTATCGATAAGAGCACTCAGGCCCCTGAGGGCGGAGAGATTCTGCGGGATAGCGAAGGGGAACCCACTGGGATCTTAATTGACAACGCCATGAGCCTGCTACAACAGGCAGTACCTTCCCCCACCCTAGCCCAGGAAAAAAAGTCCCTGCAAAACGCCTTTACTACGGCGCTTTCTCTGGGATTGACCAGTGTGCACGATGCGGGTATCAACGAACAAACCCTCACTGCCTACCGAGAATTGACCAAGGAAAACGCCATACCTATGCGGGTTTATCCAATGTTATCGGTGGACAGCCACAACTATGTTAAGTTGCTGAAGGCTGGCCATATCGGCAGCCCAGAAACGCGACTCTATATGCGCAGCATTAAATTATCTGCCGATGGTGCCCTGGGCAGCCGTGGCGCAGCGCTTCTGGAACCCTATCACGACCGCCCACAGGAGAAGGGGTTGCTACTCTACCCAGAGAGCAAAATGTTATCGCTACTGAAACTGGCCACGGATAACAACTTCCAGGTGAACGTACATGCGATTGGCGATAGAGCCAATCATATCGTACTCAACCATCTTGAGGCCCTGGATAAAAAGAAAAGCCAGCAAGAGTATCGCCACCGCGTAGAACACGCACAGGTTATAGAGGTAAAGGATATTCCCCGCTTCGCACAGCTCAACCTGATTGCCTCCATGCAGCCCACCCACGCCACCAGCGACAAAAATATGGCGGGTGACCGCCTTGGTGATAAACGCCTGATCGGCGCCTACGCCTGGCAAACACTTCTCAACCAGGGCACACCAATAGCCGCTGGCTCCGACTTCCCGGTTGAACCCGCCAACCCTTTGTTTGGCCTTCATGCCGCAGCCACCCGCCGCGACCGCCGGGGTTACCCTAGCAAAGGCTGGCGCACCGAAGAAGCAATGACGCTGGAGCAAGCCCTACGCGCATTTACCCTGGATGCAGCCTATGCCGGCCACCAAGAGAAAATGATTGGTAGTCTTGAAGCAGGGAAATTTGCAGACTTTATTTTATTGGATAAAAATATCTTTAAGATTGACCCTCAGGAAATCTGGAAAGTAAAAGTAATGGAGACCTGGGTTGAGGGGAAAAGGGTTTACCAGAATACGTTTTTATAGGTTTGTCTACACTTCTCCTACCCTGAATGGTCAACGAATACCCACTGCAGGATTCGGATCCATAAATTTAAAGGCGCGACTCTACAGATATCGTATTAAAAGGCAGATCTTAGTTCATAGTAAATAGTTACAAGGACTTGCTAGCTCCCTATTTACTTTTTCACAAACAGATCGCTCAGATGGGTCTGAGCGATCGAAGTTGTGCATCGATAAGCTGCAGATTTATCAGCTTTTATCTAAAGCAAGGAAAATATGTCTCAACTTTATAGAAGAAATACTTGCACTAAGATTTATTCGATTAAATTGAAGCAACAAGGATTCTCAATCTTATCATTGCAATTAAGAGCGACTCGTTGTCGATCATTTGGAACAGTTAGATGATCCATCAACTAATATTTTTTTAACTACGCCGCTAGAATCCTCAAATACAAGCTTACAGTTTTCGTCTATACGAAGCGCGGTAACACCTTTACCATGTGTCCCCGACCCCCAAACGGGATGATGGAATCCACCCTCTAATGAACCATAAATTACAAGGTGTCCGTCCCCCTGGAAAACCACCCTTGGAGAGTCATTAGTAGGCCTCCAATTGGGAGAAGTCCATACTCTTTTTTCACACACATAGTAATTCAATGCCCCACCACTAAATTCAAGGCGAGCCTTATTAGTGGCTAGCAGAGTTTCACCATTGTAAAAATTTGTATGTTCTGCTGGCTGGCTATCTGATACTGGCAATTCAGATTGGCCGCAAAAAGCCTGTGTGGTAGTAGTGGTAGTAGTGGTAGTAGTGGTAGTAGTGGTAGTAGTGGTAGTAGTGGTAGTTTGATTGTCCCCCACAGTCAATGCTAACCACACTTTTACCGGTGGACGGTAGGGATCGCTAGGCCCCCTCTCAGAAATGGCAAAACTCTTGATTGCATTATCAAAACCATTCGAAATGGTATTATATGTTCCTCCGTAGAAAAATTGTGGAATCCCACCTTGATCTTCTTCAGTCCATGCTGTTATGTAACAGCAACTCGGAACCACCAGAGAGCTTATTCGGTCATGCCAGTCTTCACTCAAATTTATGGTTTCTCCAAAACTACCCTCAACATTGATGACCTTTGACTCGCCAGTCTTATGCTGGTTGTCATAAACAATCAGAGAAGTACTATCGGGAAACAATTCCGTAATTGCATTTATTAATTGCTGATTTTCATAGGCGTTTCTCGGATACGCAAAGTGATATCCCTCATTAAATTCATTCTGACAGGTCGTCTCGCCTGTATTAAATGTGTTCTCCCCAGCTGTAATCCTCCAGGTATTCCCATCTGTACAAGCAAATCGCGCCTTTTCAGATGTATTACCACTGACATTCCAGCCAGAATTGAGGTAAACACCATCAGAAGCAATAGCCCTCAAGTAACTATCACCAGTTGCATTTCCTCTCATTAGCGGATCCCAACTCCAAACCATTGCGGCAAGGTCATTGTACTCTCCACCAATATGGTCAAGATTAACTAGATTAGCTCGGTTACTTCTGTGAATATTTTGGATTTTATCGAAGTCAAAATCCTTAAAACTCTCCCATGGGTTCTGGGGAGGAATAAAATCATTAGCAATTGATTCTGCACTCCTACCAATATGCCCCAAGCCAGTAAACAGCATGTTATTTAATGTACCGTTAACACTGACATCACGATCTTTATAAATAACCACGCGTTTGCCTTGAGCCAAAACATTTTGCGGAGTTAAATTCTTCGGAATACTACCAATGCCATTGCTTTTATAGACATAATTTCCAATCGTATTGTTAATTGTATCCAACAATTCAGCACTTGCATTATCACTATAACCTACATTATTATTTCTATCCTCCAAGTAGATAATAACAACTTGATTCTTGAAAGACGGGTTATCAAGAAAGTTTTTTACTTCTAATAGGCCATCGCTCAAGCTCTGATCAACAATCCCGCAAACTGCATGGCATAGTCGAATTCCACTCCTTTCATAACTCAAATCAAGTTCAATGAATTGAGCCCCCATTCTCAACTGATCATATATACTGATACCCTGGTTAGGCCATGGGTAATTATGAGAGTAAGTATTGTAAGTATTGTGCGACCCCCAAAAACTTTGCTGCGAAAATGGAGTCCTTAAATTGAAATCTCTTTGTAATCTCAATTTTTTATAAGTATCTGATACTATAAAAGTATCCACATCAATAGGATCATAGAATTCAGCATTTACAGCCAGAGAAAGAGCCAGCAAGGGAAAGTAAATTATTTTTTTCATTTTATTCGGCTTTATATTAATCTAAAAGAAATTTTTATTTCAATCACAAAATATTGTCGCCATTTACAAATACTTTTCAACCATGCCATATAAGAATATGTAAGTTCCTCAAAAAATTCACAACATTAGGTAGCTTATTTACACATTCTCGCCCAGCGTGCTAAAATGCGATGCGAACAACTACCTTAGTTAGCCACCTTGAAAAAATTAATGATGTGTCACGCCACAACATAACAATAAGCGTCAACATTTAACCGCAAGTGACATGCAAGTAAGAAGTGCGATGTAATTATGATGATATCGGACTTAAAATAATGACACGAAAGACCTGAGCTTATTTCCTTTCATCTAACCATGTTGACCTTCAGTGGATCTGAGCGCTCATACTAGCTTTGTGCTGCACTCAAATGGCAAAACAAACTACTAGCCAAGTCAAAAAATTGCCCCTTAGTAACTTTTCCTCTATTTGAGATTCATTTTAGCGATCTATTTTCTAAAAAATATTATTTAAGAGCAAAATTCTTAGTATCAACTTTGATGCGCGACACTACATACGCAGTATTAAATTATCTACCGATGGCGCCCTGGGCAGGCGTGGCGCGGCGCTTCTGGAATACTATCACGACTACTGATAGGAGAAAGGGTTGCAGCTCTACCCAGAGAGAAAACTGTTATCGCTACTAAAGCAGGCCATTGATAACAATTTTCAGGCAAACGAACATGAAATTGGCTGTAGAGCCAACCACATCGTGCTCAGGGTTCTTGAGAGCCTGGATAAAAAGAAAAGTCAGTAAGGATATCGCCAGCGCAGGTAGTTGAGGTGGAGATATTATCCGCTTCCTGCAGCTCCCCCTGATTGCCTCCATACAATAGTAACCCGTCTTGACCACCTGAGTACCCCCACTAGAGACTGGCGTACCATAGAAGTAATGGCTCTGAGGCTTTTTATATGCATTTCCCCTGAATGCAGCCTATGCCAGCCATCAGGAAGAGATCATAGGCGACCTACCGCCCAGAAAATTTGCCAATTTTATCTTTCGAGTTATGAATTGTTGAAATTAACTCACAAGAAATCTGGCAGATATAGGTTTTGCAGACTTGGATTGAAGGAGAGAAAGAATCTCAGCAATAATTATAATTAGCTAAGAGTTATATTCTCTGCATAAATCCCCAGATACTTGTCTAAACTCATACTAAAAGTATGTGATCTGGAGCTCCAGCAGCCCCAATTATATCTATAATGTTCCATTAAAAGTGGATCTATAGCTTTTCAGTAACAAACTCTCCGAACAAAGTGTTTTACACCTAAACAATCTTTAAATGGATGAAAAATGAATATAAGGTCAAGAGATCAACTTATCGACTTCGTAGATAACGGAAATACAGTTAATTATGTCTTTTTTTGGGACCATCAAGAAATAGATAATCAGATCTCAAAGAGCTGTCTTAGCCAGTGGTATGACACCAAATTCGAGGAAGATGGGTATCATTTTATTACCGCTGAGCACTACATGATGTATCACAAGGCCAAACTTTTTAAGGACCATAAAGCCTGTGAAAAGATTCTAACCTCAGATCACCCAGGTAAAGCCAAGGAATTAGGCCGGCAGGTTGTTGGTTTTAACCATGATATCTGGATAAAAAAACGATTTGAGATTGTCGTTAATGGTAACCTTGCTAAGTTTTCCCAAAATAATGACCTGAAGAGATTTCTGCTCAATACAAAGGATAGGATTCTGGTGGAGGCTAGCCCCGTTGATAAAATTTGGGGGGTAGGTCAAGCGCAGGATAGCTCGACAATACAAGACCCAAGAAGCTGGGCAGGCCTTAACCTTATGGGCTTTGCACTTATGGAAGTGAGAGATCAACTGAGCTTTAACCCCTCCTAGGATGAAGCCCTAAGTAGTTTCAACCAATATCGCCAATAAAATATGATCCAACCTTCCCTAAATAGCTTTCACTGAATCAAGTACACACAAAATATTGCACTTGATCAATTTTTTAAAAGCAAAGCAGGCAATGGGTTGATTTAAATTTAAATCAACCCATCACCCAAAATCAATAAATTACCTAGCCGTTAATAATCAACACTTAACCAGAGATTTTCAAAATCAGTGTAGCCATAAACGGTGACATACCAGACACCTGCTTGGGGCGCATTTACATTTATAGACTCATGACTGGTCCAGTTTTCTGAAGTGAAATCCGCGTTGCTCACAGAAGCCTCCTCACCGTACTTTATATACAAATCTGCATCACCAAGAGAAGCGATAAATGAAGTCCCGGTGGCAATAGAGAGTTTGGCTACGCCCTCTGGCACTTGAACTTTAAAAGTGAGCGCATCACCCGCTTTGCCATCCAAGTCGGCGATGGTCTCGCCAGCTACGAGAAACTCTTCTGGGGTAGACGTTTTGAAGGAGCCCATTAAAGTGACTTGCTCAAAATCCGCATAGCCCAATAGCATAATATGCCACACACCCGCTTTCGGATTAGCAATTGAAGCAGTTTCGTCATTACCACTTATATAGGGACGATAGTCGTAGACAGATTCCGTTGGCTTCTCACCAAAACGCACATAGAGATCTGCATCACCACTGCCGCCATTCATGGCAAACTGTAGATCTTTAGCATTTTGGGGAACGTTCATGGTGAAATACAAAGCCTCCCCCTTGCTGGCAGCCAACCCACCTATTTCCTGAAGGTTGACTAGCTGGTTGCCAGGCTCACCTCCCAAATCCAGAGTCGCGGTTAGATCCACGCCTTCAAATGAACGCTCTACCGGTGTGAGCAATACATGCCAACGGCCTGACTGAGGCGAGATGATCTGTATGTTTTCGATATTACCGGCATTTTCAGACTTGTAGTCAAAATCTGTGGTATCGGGTAGGCGGTTATGAGCCACATATACATTCATCTCACCGCCTATTTCCGACTCTTCTGTTTGAATAGTCAGTTTTTGAGCATTTTCAGGGACATCAATGTGAAATAGCTTGCCATCTTTCCCCCGTAAGTCGACCCTTGGTTTGCCAGAAATAAGTGTTCGCTCCGCCTCTTCATCACAAATAAATGTTTCACCACCCTTAACCGGGCTGTATTGGATATTACCGCCCTCGATCACACCATTGATAAAAGTGAGCATTTCACAGGAATAAACATCCAATAAATTATTGGTGAAATCTACCTCTTTTAGGAAAGGCTTATCCATTACCCACTCAAATTGAACGGAATCCAAATGGTTGCCAGAGAAATTCATAGACTCCAAGCGCTTGGGTAACTCAGGAACCTCGGTTAGATTTTCACTGGCAACAGTAAGATGTTTTAGATATCGAAAAAGATGTATACCTTGCAAAGATTGAATTTCACCGTTTCCAGGGGTATGAATTTCCTCAACCTTCGCCGCCTCTAAACTACTTATTTCACCATTATTATCGGCATCAAAATAAGCAAGCAAATAAGATTTAAATGCCGAATCAGGAATGTTGATATTCACAGTACCATAGTGAGAAGCCGCCCCTACCTGATCACCTGCTCCGAGGTCGACGCGCTGCCCTACAATGCCATCATATTTCTCATAGCCTTTTTTGGGGACAATTGTCGCACTCCCATTAGCACTATATGCGCGGGAGGGATAGTGCATGACTGACAGGAAGTCGTATTCGCTGTAGTTGTGTGATTGGCGAACATCAAAATTGTAGATATACGCTGGCTTTATATTGTCTTCCAGGATCATCACATATTGATCCCGATCAGAACGCTGCTGCTCATGTCTCATGCCGATAGCATGACCCAGCTCATGAACAATAATATATTTCATACTCCAGTCTTTCATACTGAAAAACTGCCCGCCACCAGACATTCCAACCATAGATCGATTTTCACTGCCATTTCGCACGTAGATATAATTGGTTTGGTCTTTGCGCAATTTAAAATGTAAATCTGCGACCTCTTCCCAGACCTTGGTAGCATCAACGAATCGCTGGCGGTTTTCTTCTGTTACGTCTTCATGAAAATCATAATAGACAACACCTTCAGGCCACTTATTTGCTGACAACTCAAAGGCTGACATTATACTGGCCTGCCCGGATTCCTGTGGAACCAGCTCCAGCATATCCCCAGTTAACTGATAGAGTTTGCCATCAACCATCACCTTCCTTGAGGAGAATTGCTCTTCCAGTTGTGCAAATTCATTCTCGGTAAAGTTTGGAATGCTATTAGCCACTGCCTGGCTTGATGCCAGTGTCAATTGACTTAATAAGGCCAAGCTTGTAGTAACCCCCAGCACTGCACCGGTTAACTTTTTCATGTTCCTTCTCTGAAAATTCACGGATTTGTAACCTAATCTGGTGTTTAAGATTTTGAAAGACGACAAAACCAATTGATATAAGTCAAAATAATAAAATATCAATGGGCATGTCGACGCGGGCAAGAATACAGCCGTTGAAATTTAAGGTCGATAGGATATTTATTGCTAATTTATAAGCACAAGGGTAGAAAAAGAGAAGAACACTTCAACAAGCAACCTAATATTTTTAGTTAAATTTTTTTAACAAATAACAAATAACAAAACAAAAGAACAACGACCAATCAGAAATGGAACATAAGAACCAGCTATCTGATTCCGCTAAAAATAGAGGGCAGCAGATATAGCTAGGGACTTACTTTTAGAAATGAAGACCTTGCCCAGTATTGAAAATTCGTCCTAGAAATAACTTCTGGGTATCTACTAACCAGCCAAAGAGGGGATCACGAGACCAATACTGAATAGGAAATTTTTACAATGCAGATTGCATATGCCGCAAACATATGGTTAATGAATTTTTATTCTCGAGCACTTCTTAACTCAAAGACCACTTAAACAAAAAAAGCCGCATCCAAAGATGCGGCTTTTTCATGAACAATTTATTAAATCAATAAACTAGTTCTTGGAGGCAACCGTACTCTCTTTCTTCTCCGGGATCGGGAAGCCACGATCGCGCATCAACGCTTCGATATTGGCATCACGACCACGGAAAGCACGATAAGCATCAGCGGGGTCTACAGCATTACGCGGTGCAAACAGGTGTTTCACCAACTTGGCTGCTACCTCTTTGTCGTAGAAGCCACCTTTAGACTCGGAGAAGGCCTCAGAGGCGTCGGAAGTCAGCACGTCGGCCCACATGTAACCGTAGTAGCTAGCTGCATAACCTTCACCAGAGAAGATATGGCCAAAGTGCGGGGTGCGGTGACGCATGACCAGCTCTTTCGGCATGCCCAGCTTATCCAGAGTTTCACGCTCAAACTTATCTGGGTCGATACCCTCTGGATCAGCAGTGTGGAACTTCATATCAATCAGCGCAGAGGCCAGGTACTCAGTGGTGGCAAAACCAGAGTTGAACTTGGCGGCTTTCTTAATCTTCTTCACCAGATCCGCAGGAATAGGCTCACCAGTCTTGTAGTGCACCAGATAGTTATCGATAACCGCATCGGTAGACAACCAACGCTCCAGCAGCTGGGATTGGAACTCGGTGTAGTCGCGAACACCGCTGTTCAGGGTCGGGTAAGTCACGTTGGAAGCAAGGAAGTGCAGCGCGTGGCCAAACTCGTGGAAGAAGGTTTCGGCATCGTCCCAGCTCACCAGCACAGGCTCACCCGGCGCGCCCTTGATAAAGTTGGAGTTGTTAGAAGACAAGACGTTCTTCTTGCCATCAAAGGTGGAGTGGTCACGATACATGGTTGCCCAGGCACCGGAACGCTTGCCAGCACGGGCAAATGGGTCCAGGTACCAGAGGCCGATATGGTCGCCAGTGGTCTTGTCAGTGACTTCCCAGACTTTAACATCTTCGTGGAATACCGGTACGGAACCTTCTTTCACCGGGGTGAATTTGAAGTTGAACAACTCACCAGCTACGTAGAACATGGCTTCACGCAGGTTATCTAGCTGCAGGTACTGCTTCACTTCATCGGAGTTCAGGTCGTACTTGGCCTTGCGAACCTTCTCGGCGTAGTAACGGTAGTCCCAGGGCTCAATAGTGATATTGGCTTTCTCGGCATCCGCCACCGCCTGCATATCAGCTACTTCTTCTTTTACGCGGGCAACTGCTGCGGGCCATACCGCTTCCATCAGGTCCATGGCCCGCTCAGGATTTTTAGCCATACGGTCTTGCAGGCGCCATTCAGCGTAGTTATCGAAGCCCTGCAGGCCTACGCGCTCATCACGCAGCTTCAGGATTTCAGCGATGATGGCGTTGTTATCGTGCTCATCGCCATTGTCCCCACGGCTGTAGTAGTTGGTCCATACTTGCTTGCGCAGCTCGCGATCATCGGAGTAAGTCAGGAATGGATCCATAGAGGAGCGGGAATTGGTTATTGCGTACTTACCCTTCTCGCCCTTCTCTTCCGCCAGTGCTGCCGCCGCTGCAACAAAGGATTCCGGCAGGCCGCTCAACTGATCTTTGCTCAGGAAGATATCGTAGCCTTCCTCATCCGCCAGTACATTGTTGGAGAACTTGGTATAAAGTTCAGCCAGGCGCTTGTTGATTTCCGCATAGCGCTCCTTGGCCTTACCTTCCAGGGTCGCACCATTGGTAGAGAACTGGGTATAGATCAGCTCAACCACACGCTTCTGTTCAGCATCCAGGTCCATCGCGTTGCGCTGGTCGTAGATCGCCTTGATGCGCTTAAACAAGTCTTTGTTCTGATAAATTTTGGACTCGTAATCAGCCCAGATTGGTGCCAGCTCTTGTTGAACTTTGCGGAACTCTGGTGAAGACATATTCGCAGCCCAGATTCCATAGTAAGCCGTTGCGCGGCTTAGCTCGGCGCCACTGCGCTCCATCGGCACAATGGTGTTAGCAAAGGTTGGTTCAGCGGAATCTGAAGCGATCGCACCTAGCTCGGTAAGGCTTATCTCAATACCTTTTTCAATTGCGGGCTTGAGATCTTCCAGCTTCATCTTGTCAAACGCAGGTACACCACCAAAGGGACCAGTCCACTCTGCCAGCAGCATGTTACTGGCGTGCTCTGGAGTTACAGCCATGGACTCTTCGGCTTTCACAGTGTCTTTAGCTACCTCAGCCTGTTTTGCCTTTTCACCACAACCGCCCACAACCGCCAGGGATGCGGCTACGGCTAGTGCGATCATTGTCTGACGCATTTGCTATCTCCTCGTAAAAAAGGGTCTTTTAATAGTTTTAAGAGCGGGATTCTACCCTCTCTTGGCCTATGCCGGCCAATTCTACCGTCTCAGCAGTCTGAAACTGCGGCTAAGTGAGTGATTTGTGCGACAACCTCCCCCTTTGGACTACCGGCGCCACCATGGACATAAAGAGTATACTTTATCTTGATAACGATTTATTAAGTGATTTCATTTGAACTTATAAATCATTCGAATAATTAGCCAATGTGGCTCATTTAGCCTCTCAATAAAGTAAGTTAGGCGATCTCAATACGGGTGCTGCTGCCCAAGAAATCTACAGAACATCAAGTAGACAACAGTGGCACGCCCGCTAAAACATTGAGTTCTCACCGCCGGAAGAAATATTGTTCGTGTAAATACAAAAATTAAGGAATTTAAGACTCAACTTTAATGGCAGGCCTCTTTTCTTAGCCTATTTCTACTGGCTCTATAGCTTAGGACCTTGGTGAACGTCAAAATCTATACGTCCTTTTTCCAACAAGCCAGCATTGCCATTGGCGGAACACATTTAGAGCTTTCCAAATCTCCACACCAATTACCCACATTCTTCCCGAGTTCAACAAACTTCTGTAGAGATAGATTACTTTCAATTGCCGCCATCAAAATATCTGACAAGGTGTGATGAAAATTATAATTTTCTTTAGCCTGATATTTTCTACCATCCAAATAGCCCAAACCTTGATCATCCTTTTGCGGCTCGCGATTGAAATAAGACATGGCAATGTGTGAGGGATTACCTTCCTCATACATATTTAGAACCGGATGTATTTCTTCCATTAAAAGATAGCCACCCGGCTTCAGCAAGGAAGTACAAATTCTCATAAACTGCTTTAGATCCGGCATCCAATTAAGTACGCCAATAGTGATAACCGCAAAGTCAAAACGGCCGATATACTCATCAGGCAACTCATAGATGTTAGAGCATACGATTTCTACATCCGAACACCTTGAGGCATTTACCAAAAGCCGAGCTTGATCGACAAAAGCTTGGGATCCATCAATCCCCACACAGAGCCCGGCACCTTTCTTTTTGATGGAGATTAAATCTTTCGCATTATTGCAGCAAATTTGAACCACTGACTTTCCGGAAAGATCAAACCCATCCAACATGCCATCAAAGTCTTGTTCTAAGGCATTAAAATTAGACTCGGAGACTTTCTCAAGTAGCCGCTTGCTGAATTCCCAGTGAACAGGTCCAGCCTCATCCCAGGAGGCCAAGGATTTACTGACAAAAAAATCTGTATTTTCTTTCATGGAACACCTCTTTAGCACCCAGCTTATATTTTAATAAACTTGACTGATCCATTCTGAGACATTACAACGCCCTTACCCTGAAAATGAAATGAAAGATCTCTTTGGAGCGCTCCTAAATGCACCTTATATACCTCCCCAGTTTTTAGCAATGGTCCACTGAGCCCTCCCCAACTAACCATTATTTTACCACCCTCAATATAGAGTTTTTGCTCCGGCCAGCCATTACTATTCACATAGATGCCAAGCAAGTTTCCTGGAAAATTTTCGGCACTGACAACCAATGCAGGATCTGGCGCTTCCAATAGCTCGCCTCGGACAGACTTCTTCAGCCGCTTAATCTCCTGCTCAAACAGCGTATCTCTATTTGCTTTATTTAAAATTGAGTTATAAGTATAATTAGCCATTACATGGGGTAACATATAAGCCGCATCCTGATTGGTGAATGCAATTACACCAATCTCTCTTTTTGGTATAAATGATACATGGATGCTATATCCACCATAATTTCCAAACCGAGTTAAAAGAGTCTCTTCATTATACTCTGCCAGATCCCACCCCAAGGTGTAGCCTGTTCTCTTATAGGTGAAATAGGTTTTTGATTGATCTACCTGCTTTTCATGAAGCTCATCAAAAATATTAATCTTAGATACATTTGACCTATCTTTACTTATATTTACCTGAAGCCATGTCGCCAAATCACTTACAGTAGAAACCAAGCCTCCTGAGGGGTGCATCGTTTGATCAGACTTGAAATGTCCTGAAGTAAAGATATTACCATCACTGGAGGTGATAATAGATGGAAGAAAATTATCCATTTTGGATACCTTATTCGTAGTCGAATTCATATCCAGAGGCTCAGTTATATACTTCTCTATAAGCTCTCCCCAAGCTTTTCCAGTGACATTCTCTGCAATCATCGACGCGACTATCGGGCCCGTATTTGAATACCTAAAGTTGTAATCTGGCGCTATAAGTAGATTCTCACTTAATGAATGTACCAGCTCCTCTTGACCGGAATAACCTAAAAAAGCTGACTTGAAGGTATGTTGAACACTTGTAAATCCAGACGTATGGGTAAGTAAATCCCTAACACTGATTTTATTGGTGTCAACTTTTCCCTCAAGCCCCAGCTGGAGATTATAAGATGATATGGGTTTATCTAAATCTAACTTGCCCGAGTTATGCAGGATAGCCATCAAAGTACTGGTAAAAGACTTTGTGTGACTTGCGATTAAGAAAGGCGTGTTCTCTGTAACTTGAGGGCCACCTTCAGAATAGGCATAAAAGAAATCAAGCCCGTTCTTATCAACTACCGCAACAAAATGTGAGCCAATTAAGCGGTTGCTATTAGACAGCTCTTCCAGAGCTGATTTTATTTCTTTTCCAACATTATCATCTATGGCATAACAGTTACTAACGACAATCAAAGCCATTGTGATACTAATGAGAAGCCTTTTTATCATATCTAAAATTCTTTTTTAAATGAGCTCAAACCTGGAAAAGTTCACTGGTAACGGATTCAAACACTAATTTCACCTTTGAAACAAGCAGCAACTATGCAAAATACGATAAATAGAATGTATATATAGGTATTTCGCAAAAAATACAATTAAACCATATCGGCTTTAAAGAACACTCTTGCCCCGGACTCACAGTTGCCCCCCCAAGTACAACCACAATTTACGTTACCGCTCATTATTATCCAAACACCCTTCGCAGGCCTAAATTTCTCTTTAAGGCTAAGTATCTAACTTCAGATCCAGGAGTAAAATTTGTATACTTGCTACTGTAGAAGCAGGATTTAAGACCATGGCTCCGCTGAGTGATCTCCCAAGAAAGAAAAGCGCAGAACCCGATCGCAAGTTTATTGAAGCCCTCGCCCGAGGACTGGATGTTCTGCGGGCATTTCAGCCCGGTGATGGCTTTCTGGGTAACCTTGAAATCGCCCAACGCACAGGCTTGCCTCGCTCCAGTATTTCACGGTTAACCTATACTCTGACAAAATTAGGCTATTTGACCTACTCAGACCGACTGGAAAAGTACCAATTAGGTAGCGGCGTACTAGCGCTGGGTTACTCTTTCGTCTCTAATCTGGCTATTCGGCAGGTTGCCAAACCCCTAATGCAAGACCTGGCAAACTCCACAGGAACTGCTGTAGGGCTGTCTGACCGTGATCGACTCGACATGATATTTGTCGAGTTTTGTGCAGCCGCTAATGTTACGACTTTTCGCTACGAAATAGGTAACCGTGTTTCTTTAGCTACCAGTGGTTCAGGAAGGGCTTTCCTGGCAGCGCTACCTCAAGAGGAGCGCGAGTACTTTTATGGGCACCTGGAGAAAAGAAATAGCGAGCGCTGGCCTAAAATCAAGGTTGGAATTGAAGAAGCGGTAGCAAGCTATAAGCAGCGCGGCTTTTGTAGCTCCTTTGGCGACTGGAACCGCGATGTTAATGGTATTGCTGTCCCCCTACAATTAAGCCAGGGGCGCATTTATACATTTAATGCGGGCGGACCTGCTTACCGCCTGAGTCCAGAATTCCTGGAAGAAGAAGTCGCCCCCTTATTGAAAAATATGGTCGGCAATATAGAGGCCATGCTGATCCGCTACTAGATAGCTTAACCCCAGGTTAGTAGCGCAATGCGACCAACCTGGGGGATAACTCATCACCTCACGGCTGCCTGCCTCGCTAGTGCCCGGCAAATCGGCGAGTATGATAATCTGTACTACCGAAGAAATACTGGATTGTGGTTAAGCGTTTAAAATAATGGCTCACATCCAACTCCTCTGTAACCCCTATACCGCCATGTAACTGAATTGCTTCCTGGCCTACTAACCGGGCAGCTTTTCCAATGCGGCTTTTTGCTGCAGAAATTGCCTTAGGGGCAACGCCATTATTCACATCCAACTGTAACGCTGCCATTAATAGAATAGAGCGGGCCTGTTCATATTCGGTAAACATATCCACCATCCGGTGTTGCAAGGCCTGGAACTTACCAATGGGAACGCCAAACTGCTCCCGGGTCTTGGTATATTCCACGGTCTTTTTATAAATTTTCTCCATGGCCCCTACTGCCTCGGCACACAGCGCCAGTGTGGCCCGGTCAATTGTCTGTTCGATTACAGGTAAAGCTGCTCCCTCTTCCCCAACTCGGTTTGCCACAGGGACCATCACGTTATTAAACTTTACCTCAGCCGCACGGTGCCCATCCACAGTGGCATATCCCTGGCGATGAATACCCTCAGAGTTGGCATCTATCAATAATAAAGTGATACCTTCACAATCATGTTGGCCGCCGCCAGTACGTACTGCCACCAATAGTTTATCTGCGGCTGAGCCGTTCAAAACAACGGCTTTGTGGCCATTCACTACGTAGCTGTCTCCTCTCCTTATAGCTTTAGTGGCAATATCAGACAGATTGAAACGGCTCTGGGGCTCAGCAAATGCAAATGCCAGCTGCAACTGGCCTTCCATCAACAAGCTAATTAGCTCTCGCTTCTGCGCCTCATTGGCACCGCTTGCTATTAGTCCACCACTTAAAACTGCACTGGCCAGGAAGGGTTCCACTACCAGGCCACGACCAAACTCTTCCATCACTACCATCAGATCAACAGCAGAGCCACCCAAACCACCGTCTTCTGCATTAAATGGAACCATTAGCCAGCCCAGCTCAGCAAATAACTTCCAGTTATCTTCACTAAACCCAGTATCACTGTCTATTAACTTACTGCGACGATCAAAGTCATAATCCTGTTGAATAAATTTGCTCACACTACTTTGTAGCATCTGCTGCTCTTCACTATAGGAAAAATCCATCGTTCCAATCCTCATTAAACGTCGCGTTTACAGGCCAAGTACCCACTTGCTGATAATATTTTTCTGAATTTCGTTACTGCCACCATAAATCGAGGATTTACGGTTATTTAAGTAACGGGGCACACTGCTGGTAATAACTCCAGGGCCTACATGCTCGCCATCAAATCCGCTTTTAAATTGTTCCCGGACAAATGGCATTCCGTAGTAACCCGCAGTTTCCATGTAAAGTTCATCAATAAGTTGGGCGATTTCAGTTCCTTTAATTTTTAAAATGGAGGATTCCGGCCCCGGTGCATTACCGGTACTCACTGCCGCAAGTGCTCTTAGCTCAGTAAACTCCAAAGCTAAAAGATCTATTTCAACTTCTGCGAGCTTTTGCGCAAAGGCTGGATTTTCCAGGAGGCTGACGTCACCATCACAAGTATCACCTGCCAGTTTTTTTAAAGTCTGTAAACGTTTTTTGGAAGTGGCAACCCGTGCAATGCCCGTGCGTTCATGGGTCAACAGTACCTTGGCATAGGTCCAGCCGTGACCTTCCTCTCCAATACGGTTGGCCACTGGTACCCGTACATTATCAAAATGCACTTCATTCACTTCATGATGACCGCCCAAAGTCATAATGGGCGATACAGTAATGCCCGGGTGGTTCATTTCAATTAATAGGAAAGTAATTGCGGCCTGGTTTTTGACTTCGGGGCCTCCGGTACGAACCAGGCAGAAAATCCAATCGGCCCAGTGTCCCAGAGTAGTCCAGGTTTTGGTGCCATTAACGATATACTCATCACCGTCTCGCACTGCTGTGGTTTTTAACGACGCCAAATCAGAGCCCGCATTTGGCTCCGAATACCCTTGGCACCACCAAACATTACTTGCCAAAATATCTGGTAAAAACCGCTGTTTTTGCTCTTCACTACCATAAGTGAAGATAACCGGTGCAACCATTTTAAAGCCGAAAGGAATTACATCTGGCGCCCCGAAGTTGGCACACTCATTGGCCCATATGTATTTTTGTGTTGGCGTCCAACCGGTACCCCCATATTCAACTGGCCAGTTAGTCGCAGCCCAACCCTGTTCGTACAGGATCTTTTGCCAGCGTTCATAGTCCTCTTTTCCCAGGGGAATTTCATCCAGAGTCCTCTCACTGATATCCGCCGGAAGCTTCTCTTGCAGGAATTGCTTAACTTCCTGCTGAAAAGCTAATTCTTCGGGGGAAAAATCTATATTCATTCGCTTGCTCCTGTTTATATGGGTGCAATTGGCAGAGATTTTTCAGCTAACTTCCTTCACCAACTTGCACAATCAACATGTACTAAATTCGGAAGTTCCCTTATACAAGCGGAATAAATTCACTTTCGATCTGGCTCGGCGAGCTCCACTCTTTGTCTTAATTAAACCTATCTACAAACAATTTCAGGATGATATTGATATCTGAGCATCGCTATTTTGACTTTTTCCGACTCACGCAAGTAGGTCCTCAATTATCGAGCCAACTCTATTGACGCAACTTTCTACTTAGTGGCGTTTATACATAGCTGGTGTAAATATTTATCCGCCAATTCCCACCAATTAGCTTTTAAATCACCACTCGACGCACAAAACATTACCACTGAATTCCGCAGAGTGGAATGCTCTTTTCACTTTTGATATTGTCACCAACATAATAACCATAGTGAGAGAAGCCCCCATGTCTATCACGTCCACTTCCACTGGCAGTCCCATGCTGCAATCTCTTGCAGAAATCCAGGAATATGAAAAAGTACCTTTGTTACAACGTTATCCCTGGGAAAACACCTACGATTTAATTCGGCAGGCCGCCCGTCTTTACCAACAAGATGCAGCCATCGAATTTCTTCCCACCGCTGTACCAGATGAAGAAAGTGTGACTGTGAGCTACTCGCAGCTATCCGAAAAAGTTCACCAAACCGCCAATCTACTCCATTCTCTCGGAGTTAATTCGACAGATACCGTTTCATTACTATTACCCAACCTTCCTGAAACGCATTTTGCACTCTGGGGTGGACAAGCCGCGGGAATCGCCAGCCCTATCAATCCGTTGCTGGAACCGGAGCATATCGCCGAGATCATGAATGCCACCAAAGCCAAGGTATTAGTCAGCCTTGGGCAGGATCTCAGTGAGGAGATTTGGGAAAAGGTTGCGCAGGTCATTAAGCAGGTTCCAACCTTGAAGGCACTGCTGCTAATCAGTAAAAAACCGGTTAGCACCCTATCCATACCTTCCGGCATTAAGGTAGAGAATTTTGTATTGGCTATTGCCCAACAGCCAAATGACCATTTAATTAGTGGGAGAACTATTCAAGGCAATGAAATTGCCAGTTACTTCCACACCGGAGGGACAACCGGGCGGCCTAAAATTGCACGCCTGACCCACAGCAATATTGCGTTTGTCGCACAGCTGAGTGTGGACACAACATCCAGTAAGGGGCGATTTGCTACCCTCAGTGGCCTTCCTCTGTTTCACATTTTCGGCACTGTGGTCGCCGGCATTGGCACTCTGCTCGCCGGCCGCACGATTGTTATAATGACCCCCTCAGGTTTTCGCTCCCCCAATGTGCTCCCCAACTGGTGGCATCACGTCGCCCGCTTCCGTGTACAGGGCTTTGGCGCCGTGCCCACTATTCTCGGCATCTTGATGCAAATCCCTGTGGGCGACAATGACATCAGCTGCCTGACTGATGTTGGCTGCGGGGCCTCGCCTTTACCCGCAGCGCTTAAGAGTGCGTTTGAGGAAAAATTCAATGTGACGGTAAGTAACGGCTATGGCATGACAGAGTCCAGCTGCCTGCTGGCCCGCCCCCCAACAGATATGCAAGCACCCGAGGGCAGCGTCGGCCGCCGCCTCCCCTATATGGAAATGAAAATTGCCGAAGTGGATGGAAACCGGCTAGTGAGAACCTGTAACACCGGTGAAGTCGGTATTGTACTTGCACGGGGGCCACATATTTTTTCAGGCTATCTCTCCGAAGAGGATAACGCCAAGGCTTGGGTTGACCACAGCTGGTTTAATACTGGCGATATGGGATATGTCGATGGCGATGGCAATCTTTATCTGACCGGGCGAGCCAAGGATTTAATCATTCGTGGCGGCCACAATATAGATCCAGCCTTGATTGAAGAACCGCTAAGCCGTCACCCCGCCGTGGCTATGGCCGTTGCCGTTGGCCAGCCCGATGCCTATGCCGGTGAGGTTCCGGTGGCCTATGTCACTCTATATCCGTCCGAAAATCCTCCCACGGAAGAGCAGCTTATCGACTACTGCCGCACCCAGATTTCTGAACGTGCAGCGATACCCAAGCGGATCGAGATCATTGATGAAATCCCCCTAACCGCTGTAGCCAAGGTATTCAAACCCGCTTTGCGTAATCGCGCTACCGAATATGTTATTGGCCAGGCACTTCAGGAAAAAAATATATCTGCAGATTTTTCTGCCCGTTTTGATAGTGCCCTGGGCCAGGTTGCAAAAGTTCGTCTGGAAAAACCTTCAGCTAAAACGGTAGCAGAGGAGGCATTGGAAAACATTCCGGTAGCGCTGGAGTTTGATTAAGCGCGGACATTTACTACTGCTCACAAAACAATAATCAATCATTGGGAAAACTGACAATGCCACAAGCTTATATCTATGATGGCGGCCGAAGTGCTTTTGGTCGCCATGGAGGTAGCCTTTCCAGTATCAGGCCTGACAATATGCTCGCGCATGTCATTAAAGCCCTGGTTGAACGTAATAATTTCGATCACAAGCAATTTGAGGATGTGATTGCCGGAAATACCAATCAGGCCGGTGAGGACAGTCGTAATATCGCTCGCTTTGCCGGGTTAATTGCAGGACTGCCGATCTCCACCGGTGGTATTACGGTAAACCGCCTATGTGGTTCAGGCTTATCTGCCGTTGCCGATGCAGCACGTTGCATCAGGGCCTCGGAAGGTGATTTATTCATTGCCGGTGGTGTTGAATCCATGAGCCGTGCCCCTTTGGTCCTCTCCAAAGCAAGCAGCCCGTTCGATCGCACCCAGCAACTGGCGGATACCACTTTGGGTCCGCGCTTCACCAATCCCGATATTGTTGCAGAATTTGGCAGCCATACCATGCCGCAAACTGCAGACAATATTGCCGCAGACCTGAATATTAAGCGGGAAGAGTGCGATATCTTTGCACTAGCTTCACAAGCAAAATATGAAAGCGCGCGTATTGATGGCTTTTTTATTGATGAAATTATCCCTATCGAGGTGCCACAGGGCAGAAAGCAACCACCTCGCCTTATCGATACTGATGAACATCCCCGCCCCGATACTAGCCTGGAGCGCCTACAAACACTACGCCCATTGTTTGAAGACGGCGTAGTGACTGCCGGAAATGCTTCCGGAATCAACGATGGTGCCGCAGCACTCATTATTGGCAGCCAGGAAGCCGGCCAGGCCGTAGATCTCAAGCCCCGCGCACGTATTCTCGCCAGTGCTATTGCGGGAGTGGAGCCAAGAGTAATGGGTTTAGGCCCGGTCCCGGCTACCCGTAAGGCATTGGCTCGTGCAGGCTTGAGCCTGGCAGATATGGATGTCATGGAGTTTAACGAGGCATTTGCTGTACAGGCCATGGGCTGCCTGAAATTGCTCGAGATTGATTACGAGGACTCCAGGGTTAACCCCAATGGTGGTGCAATTGCAGTTGGGCATCCGCTCGGCGCCAGCGGAGCCCGCATTCTACTCACAGCATTACGCCAGCTGGAGCGTAGCGGCGGGCGCTACGGGTTAGCCACCATGTGTATTGGTATTGGCCAGGGAATCGCAGTGATTATAGAGCGTATATAAAAACCGGCGAGACCCTTTAGGAGAAACCATCTAATAGTCATTTAAGATCTGGAGATAACAATGTCTACCGTAAATTATGAACTTATTGGCGATATTGGTGTTATTCGACTTAACAACCCCCCTGTCAACGCGCTCTCCCACGGGCTGCGCGAAGGCATATGGGGAGCGATCAAGAGTGCCCAGGAAGATGCCTCTCAGGCACTGGTTTTAATATGTGAAGGCCGCACTTTTATTGCTGGTGCAGACATCACAGAATTTAGTAAGCCACCACAGGCACCTGCCTTATCTGAAGTGATTACCGAAATCGAAAACTCTCGTAAACCGGTGATTGCCGCTATTCACGGGACCGCATTGGGCGGGGGCTTTGAGGTGGCACTGGCTTGTCACTATCGCTGTGCCCTGGCATCTGCCAAAGTCGGCCTGCCTGAAGTTAAATTGGGGTTATTGCCTGGGGCCGGTGGTACTCAGCGCACGCCACGTCTGGCCGGCGTTGCGGCTGCATTAGAAATGATCACCAAGGGTGCCCCAATCCCGGCCGCGAAAGCCAAAAGCATGAAGCTGATCGATCACGTGGTTGATGATGATCTATTCGAAGGGGCCCTCGCCTTTGCTCGCGAACTAATTGACCAGAAAGCCCCACCACGCAGAGTCCGGGACATCACAATAGATCCTGCCAGTATTCCAGAGGGCCTGTTCGAGGATTTCCGCCAGCGACTGGAAAAAAGAGCACCTGGTCAACTGGCCCCACAGAATATTGTCTCCTGTGTGGAGGCAGCAGTGAAGCTGCCATTCGATAAAGGGCTGGCTAAAGAGCTGGATCTATTCATCGAATGCCTACTCTCAAGTCAGTCCGCCGCCCTGAGGCATATGTTCTTTGCCGAGCGACGTGCGACAAAAGTTCAGGGTCTCTCCAAAGATACCCCTATCAGAGAAATAAACAGTATTGGCATTATTGGCGGCGGCACGATGGGGGGAGGTATCGCCATGAATTTTGCCAATGCCGGTATCCCAGTTAAGCTGCTAGATATCGATCAAGCTGCCGTAGAACGTGGCCGAGCAGTAATCGACAAGAATTACAATATCAGTATGAAAAAGGGGAAGATTACAGAGCCCCAAAAAGCACACTGTCTCTCACTAATCCAGAGCACCACTGACTATTCCGACCTGGTAGAGGTAGACCTCGCTATCGAAGCTGTGTTTGAGAATGTAACGCTTAAAAAGGAAATTTTTTCCAAGCTGGACCAATACTGTAAACCCGGCACCATTCTCGCAACAAACACTTCCTACCAGGATATCGACCAGATCGCCGCTGCTACCAATCGGCCAGAAGATGTTATCGGCTTACACTTTTTCAGCCCCGCCAATGTTATGAAACTTCTAGAAGTCGTTCGTGGCTCAAAGAGCGCCGACGATGTTATCGCTACCGCAATGCGGTTGGCAAAAACTATCAAGAAAGTTCCCGTCCTAGCCGGAAACTGTTATGGGTTTATTGGCAACCGGATGCTGCGGCCCTATGCCCGTGAAGCGCAACTCTGTTTAATAGAAGGAGCCACCCCGGAGCAAATAGATACCGTAATGCAATCCTGGGGCATGGCCATGGGGCCCATAGCGGTTGGAGATTTGGCCGGTCTCGATATTGGCCACAAGGCCCGCGAGGGCCTGAGCGAAGCAGAAAAAGGCGACCCCAAAACCTACTGCATTGCGGATGCTTTAGTAGAGCTGGGACGCCTGGGCCAAAAGAGTGGAGCCGGTTATTACCGCTATGACCCAGAAACTCGCGCTCGTACCGGTGACCCCGAAGTCCAAGCAATTATAGAGGCTCAAGCCAAAGCGCACGGGATAGAGCGGCGAGAAATCTCTGATAAAGAAATTCTTAATCGCCTTACTTTCTCCTTAATTAATGAGGGAGCCAGGATTCTGGAAGATGGAATAGCCCAACGCCCCAGTGATATTGATGTTGTGTATGTTTATGGCTATGGTTTCCCTCCCCATCGTGGCGGCCCCATGTTTTACGCAGATAGCATCGGCCTGAAAAAGATCTACGATACTATTTGCACATTCCGTGACCTACATGGCGAAGCCAACTGGACTCCTGCACCATTGCTCGTCCAACTGGCAAAAGAAGGTAAAACATTTACGGACTGGGCAGACGATCAGCGATAGTATTCGCTTCTCAAGGGTAACCGGTAAAAGTACCGGTTACCCTTTTTGCCAAAGTTGAGAGATTTTTAGTTGGCAACACAATGATAAGGCCTGATACGTTAATAGAATCGAAACTACGACCGAGCCAAATGCGTCTTAATGAGCTGCAGCTCGAACAGTCACCAGAACCGCCAGATCACCACAAAGCGATCCAAGCCAGGGTTAAGAGAAACAATTGGAAAGGCATAGGTTACGCACTGGCCACCGCTATGGTTGCCAGTACAGCCGCCGCAGCCAGTAAATGGATATCACCCGCCGTACCAGTACCTTTAATAGTGCTCAGCCAATACAGCATCTGCTTACTATTACTTATTCCCTGGCTGGTGCGCCAATCACCCCAAAAGCTCATAACACAACACTGGAAAACCCATTTACTGCGCGGCTTTGCAGGCTGGCTCTGCTTCTTTTCCTACTTTTATGCACTCAGCCGTATTTCATTGATGGAGGCAGGCTTACTGCGCAATGCCGCCCCTATTTTTGTTCCGCTTGTAGCCTGGCTTTGGGCGCGCGCACAGATTCCCGCCACAAGCTGGCTACCCATTGTGCTTGGGCTACTTGGTATCGCACTGATTCTTCAACCTGATATCCATGGTATCAGCAGTGGCCACGCCTTCGGCTTACTGTCAGGTATTACTCTAGCTGCCTCTATGGTGGGCACACGTATTTTGTCACACACTGATAAGTCGAGTCTTATTTTGTTTTACTATGTCCTTATCTCATTTATGTGCAGCCTGCCCCTGGGTATCTACTACTGGCAATCAATACCTAGCTGGACTATTCCCTACCTGGCTTTTAATGGAGTTTCTATTTTATTAGCGATATGGCTCTATACCAAAGCTTATAGTTATGCAAAACCCAGTGTAGTTTCACCAATCAGCTATTTTGGAGTGGTTATTGCTGGCATTTTTGGCTGGCTGATATGGCAACATCTACCTAACACAATTGCGCTGATAGGAATTTGTATAGTGGTCACAGCAGGTCTGCTTACAGTGTATTTCTCCACCCAGCAGGCTGCCCGAACGCACCCTGCTCCTAACTAATTTCCCAAAAGGTAAGTCCAAATGAGCTGGCAAAATAAAAAACAACCACCGTTTAATGATCATTTGGGTGTGAAAATTGATGAGTGGCAGGAAGGCCGTGTGGTGATCAGCGTAACCGTACTTCCTGAGCATTTGAATAGCCACGGAGTACCCCATGGGGGATTTATTACAACGTTAATTGATATTGCCGGTTCCTACTGTGGCCTCTACTGCCCGCACCCAAATCGTCAGCGTAAATCCCTCACGCTTTCATTAACAACTAATTTCACCGGTCGAGCCAAAACCAACCAGTTAACCGCCATAGGTAAGTTGACCAGCTCGGGGCATAAAATCTTTTATTCCTATACCGAAGTTTATGACAGTGTAGGAACTCTGCTTGCAACTGGCCAGATGACAATGCGTTACCAAACTGGTAGTGAAATACTAGAGGGGGAAGCCATTGAAGAGTATCCTGCAAAAACACACCATAGAATTAAAGTGTGAAGCCCTCAACTGACTAACAGCTGTCATAATAAGGGCTCGGGTTTTCAGTAACTAACCCCTAAAATGTTAAGCGGCTAAATACTCCCCTTAAACTTAACCAAAATTAGTGGCCAAGTAACTCCGCATTAGTCGGGTACTTTTTAAGGAGTTCAATAAGTTTTTTAGTGCCGTCTACAGTCTTGAGGCTGGCAAGCGTTCTTCGTAAAGCTCTTATCGTTGCGATATCTTTCGAGTTAAACAGAATTTCCTCACGACGAGTACTGCTTTTAGTAATATCCAAGGCAGGGAAAATTCGCTGCCTCGCAACTTCCTTTGACAATACTACCTCCATATTTCCCGTACCCTTAAACTCCTCAAATATCACCTGGTCCATTCGGCTTCCGGTATCCACGAGTATCGTTGCCAGAATCGTAAGTGATCCGCCACCTTCAATCTTTCTCGCAGCGCCAAACAGCTTTCTGGGTATCTCCATAGCCCTGGCATCTATCCCACCTGACATTGTACGTCCCCTACCACTCTGCTGCGCATTATGCACCCTTGATAGCCTTGTCAACGAGTCAACAACAATCATTACATCCAGGCCTTCACCGGCTTCCTTACAGGCCCTATCAAGGAGTTCATTAGCTACACGCACATGCTCTTTATAGCTATGATCAGAAGAGGACGCATAAACTTCCGCCGGTACACTTCGCTTGAAGTCAGTAACCTCCTCTGGCCTTTCATCAATCAGCAAAGCGTACAGCTTTATTTCGGGGTAAGCCTTCCCCACTGCTTGGCAGATATGCTTGAGGATAGTGGTTTTGCCACAGCCCGGTGGAGCCACAATCAAGCCCCGTTGCCCCTTGCCAATTGGCGTAATCAAATCCATCGCCCGTACCGTAAGTTGCTGAGAACCTGACTCAAGGCGAATAGGCTCAGATGGATTAATAGCTACACCATTTAAGAACCGCTTCTTTGGATCAGAAGTATCTTCTTGCTTTTTATCAACCTTTTTAGGTTCCGTATTTCTTTTTACCTTTAAGGATAATATTTTTCTAGACATAATATGCGCTTTACAAATCATTCCCCATTGGGGAGCACTTTAACTTTTGAAACAAAACTACAGAGAACCAGGTTTTCTTGATCCTCTGTGTTTATCACCACGAAACCACTCTAAATACAAGTCAAGTAAAGCAGGGGCTTATATATTATTTATCATTCTCCATGGCAGATAGAAACTGATCGAGCACCTGATTAAACTCTCTAGGTCTCTCCCAAAACATCATGTGTTTTCCCATATAAACAGCAGTGGCAGACGGTGTATTGGCCTTAATCCATTTATCCGCAACGCTTTTAACTTCCTCTCTCACAACATACAATAGGGGCAATTTACCTTCCAATGCTACAAGATCATCACTATAGTCCAGGTAAAACCCGGTCGCGTTGGTAATTGAAGCGACACTACTAGAGGTCTGATTAGCAATCTGGGTAACCCAGGCAATATTTTCCTTTGAAGGGTTTTCAAGCATCCATTTCACAAATTCACTAATTACATTATCTCGATCTTCTATAATGCCCTCAGTAAATGAGCGTGAATAGCCGTCCGAATCATCATTTAGATACCAAACCCACTCATCACGGCTTGCTCCCGCTATATCTGGTCCAGTATCAATCATGATCATCGCTGTCAGTTTATCGGAACCAAACTGATTCAAATAGGCCAATTGCTCCGTTACACCATATGACCAACCTGCCAAGATCACGTTGTCTATATCCAATGCCTCTATTAACTTAGCCAGGTCTCTAGCATGTTGTTGATAGGTGTGCCCCTCGACGGGCTTTGATGATTTGCCCTGCCCACGGGGATCATATGCCAGCGCGCGGTACTTTTTAGAATCTTTAAAGTGGGCAAGTTGATGCTCAAAAACGTCTACCGACATCATCCAGCCAGGAATAAAAATAATGGCAGTATCGCCACTCCCCGATTGTTCATAATAAATAGTGAGGTCTTTATCTATCTCGACTTCTTCTGCAGCCACATTAACCACAGATAAACCAATCCCAATAAAGACCATTCTTAAGAAGTTTCGTATTTTCAACACTCTTCCCCACTCCCAATCACGTTGTTAAATCGTCACCCCAATAAAAATTGGGGCATTAAAGCCTGGTAATTTTCTACCGTCGAATTAACTGACTTACTAAGCTGGCACCACTTCAAAATGGCTTGATAAATTAACAATTCCATCTCTTTCGATAAGTCATTAACTAATCCATGGGCTCCAGCTTTTTAGTTAAAATTATACATTCAGCGGAAACTCGTATCTTCTCGCCGTCGATAGCCTAGTACCTTTAGCTTTTAAAATGATATACATCTCCTCAATATCACAATGGGTATGCTCACCCACAGAGCTAAACCGTGGCATCCCAACAGGAATAGCAAAGTCTCATGCTCTATTACAATCTCTACATTTAAGGGCTTGGTATATTTCTACGCCCCCTCTCCGACGTGCCTCTCCTATTCAACTTCTTATTGCACGAACAAAAATCAAAAGTCATTTGTTTTCTGATAAAATTGCGTTTCTAAAGATCTCATTTATTCAGCTCTTCCAGAAATCTCTATGCCCTCTCGTACCTTTATGCACTTTAATATCAACTACAGAATACTAGGCACTCTCTCTCAACAAGTTTACAACCCAATTATGTAAAGCATCATGATCTGAACGTGGGTGCCATGCGGCTATAACATCAAACTCTATCGGTTTGTTTTTCAGATTAAGAATGGCAAGGTTTGAATCACTCGCTACCCGATTAGGTAAAAAAGCAAGCATATCTGTTTTCTTTAGATATTGTGGAACCGTGGTAAAACATGGTGTAGACATAACAACATTTCTACGCAAACGGTGCTTTGCAAACCAACCATCAATAATTCCTGATGCTCCAGACTTAACAGGAGATGCCATAAGATGCGGCTCAGAAGCTATTTCCTCCAAACTCAGTTTCTTCTTGGTCAGAGGCGAACTCTTCGCCGTAACGCAGACATAGTAATCAGTAAATAACGTGATAGAGGAGTACAGCTCAGAATTTACATCCGAATCTGCAACGATTAAATCCACCTTGGCTTCACTCATTAACTCTTCCAGTCTGTCTGTAGAAATATCCCGTATTACCACTTTCAAGTTGGGAGCTAGCGCTCTGAGTTTAGGCAATAAGCTGGGAAGCACCACTTGTTGGGAGTAATCTGTCGCAGCGATGGTATAGGTTTGTGCTATTTTAGCTGGATCAAAAACTGCTGGCTCCAGCAATTTATCTAACCCTTGGAGGATCGCATCAACCTTTTTCCCTAAGTTTATTGCTGTCGGCGTTGGAATTAGTCCATTGCTTTTCCGGAGAAAAAGTTCATCACTAAAAATATCTCTCAACTTCTTTAAATGTTCACTAACAGCTTGCTGAGTAAGGCCGATCTGGCTTGCGACACGAGATACACTTCTTTCAGACATTAATGCCTGGAATATTCGGAGTTGCTTGACCTCCAATCGATTTATTTGGTTCACACTTGTATCTCTTACAAATAAATACTGTTTAACATTGTATCACAATAAAACTAGCATTCTCCTAGTAATTGAGCAGCATCGCATTGCGGCAAATAGCAAATTCTTCATATAAAACAGGTACTTAGAGTGAAAAATGTTATCCTCATTGGCGCACAAGGTAAAATGGGACAGGCCGCTTTAACAGGGTTAAGCAGTCATAGGGTTATCACAGCAAGTCGTTCGGGCAAGGGATGTGACCATCAGGTTGATATTACTGATGAAGAGTCTATCAGACGACTGTTTGAGACAGTGGGTGACTTCGATGCTGTCGTAAACACCGTTGGTTTCTGTGAATACGCAAACTTTGTCGATATGACTGAGCAACAGTGGATGACAACAGTAATGAGCAAGATGATGGGGCAAATCAATCTTGTAAGAATAGGTCAAGAGTATATCGCCGATAAAGGATCCTTTACGCTAATATCCGGCATTCTAAACATAAAGCCGATCCCCATGGCAATTGCCGATGCAACAACCAGTGGAGCAATTGATACCTTTGTCAAATGCGTTGCTTATGAACTCCCCAGGGGGATTCGAATCAATGCGGTTAATCCGACGCTATTGGAAGAAGCCTGGGATGTCTACGGTGGCATGATGCCAGGCTTTGAGCCCGTGCCGGGGCACCTGGTCGGAAAAGCTTTTGAGCGCTCTGTAGATGGATTTATCACTGGCGAAGTAATCTTCGTTGATGCCTAGCCCGGGGGGGGATAACCCCCCTTCCCTGTGTGAAGTAACTAGATATAATCGTGGAGCAGACCTCCTAAAATTTCTTTAGGTGTCCTTAGCGGATTGGTACAGTTTATGCTGCTACGAATCTTCTACTACGGACTTATGGGAACTATAAAAGATATCATTCATTTTCAGATATCTCACATTAGCCTTAATATATTCCCACTTGTCTAGACTCAGGCATTGCTAATTGTTATACCGCCTTGATCCCCAAGAGATAACATCCAATTAATTAGTCTTATACTGAAAAAAGACTTCAACCTAAACCTTAAAAAATCCACATACAAACCCTATAAGTCGTAAAGTATCTGCTCTGGGCAGGAAGGCAAACTCTTTCATCACTTTGGCATAGATATATGCCATATCTCACTCACAGATGGCTGTCATAACCTCCCTATATACGACAGATATTCCATACGAAGAAGCTATTTTCGGCTCCTTGTTTTGTGCCCTGATCAAATCAGCGAGACAAACCAAGATAGCAACTGCTACAAATGTAGCTACGACCTCACCAACTGCTCTTAAGGTATTCCACTACATTTATATATTTAAGCACACGCATATCCCCACCCTAATTCATTGTCAGCTAATGGTTTATACATCAGAACATCAAAAAAGTACTATTCCAATCAACATATACTTGGCAAAATACGACACCCTATTCTATCAACTAGAATAGGCCAATTTAAAAATTAATCGAGAATCTATTGACTAGAATTAAATCAAACATCAAGCGAAATTAAATCTTTCTTTGATTCACTAAGGTGAGGGATAACTTTCTTGTGTAGCGTCACAACTTCACGATACTGGTTTAGCAACCAATTATTCCAATATTTTTGATTATAAAAACTTAAAATTTGTTTTCTGCCAAATCTACCGATTGCTGCAAGCCTCTCATCATCATTGATAATGGTATTAATATCCTGAAATAACTTACCAGAAATATAATCTTTTTCACCAACACCACCAAAATTTGAATAGGCACCCCTGTACCAGTTTTCCTCATCTATAATGCCAATATAACCCTTAGAACCGATAGCAATTACTGGCTTACTACTTCCCATACAGTCTAGAGCACTCCTTCCGGGAGCTATAACTAAGTCTGCCGATTGATAAAGGGTGTTTAGCTTATCTTCCGACTGCCATCCTAAAAAGGTTATGCATTGACGATCAAGAATTTTGTTCAAAGTGTTTGCGGCAGATATCAACTCATCTCTCTCCGAGCCATCACCAGCTACTATCCATTGCCAAGAATCCAACTCCTTCTTACCTTGATCCTTCCAGGCATCTATAACGCATTTAATTATAAATTTTTTATCCGGCCCCATACGACACGTAAAAACAATTATTCGATCATCCTTCCTGATTGGGCTAGAAATCAAATTCCTTAAAAGGCCTACTTTATCCTCTCGACTGATATGGTCACAATAAAAAACATCGGTATTTACTGCATTTGGATATACCAATATTTTATGAAGGTTTTCGACTCGCTTCTTTACAAGGTGATCCCTTACACCAAGACTAACGCAGTAAATACGGCTAAAATCCTCACAATCATCTTCCAAAGAATCAGTATACTTACCATGAATTGTAAGTATTATGGGAATATTTAATATTTTAGCAATACGCTGCCCGATCTCCCTAGAAGCAAAGGGATGTGTATGTATAAGATCGAAATCAAAAGTCTCAGCAATTCGATCGGCCGATGCAAAAGGACTTCTAAAATCGTCTTCAATAACTTCTATGCCATTACTGCGACATTGTTGAGCGAAAGGGCCAGGTTTACACAATATAGTACAGCGCCACCCTTCATTGACAATTGCTCTTGCTTGAGCATATACATGAGAATGAAGTCCACCCAGTGGCGCCATAAAGTAGACAGGGATAAGAATATGCACTACCACCCTCCAAATATAATTGAGATTAACCTTTCAACACATACCCATTCTTTATTTGAAACTTTAAATAGAACACTTTATAGCCTTACAATCAAGCAATACTTGATATATGAAGATACATTGATTTCAGCTTCCTCTAATGCTGAAAAAAGTAAAACTATATCTTAAGCAAATAATTTTAGATCTATTTCAAGCCAGTAAAATTAAAATGAAATTTAGGACATACAATAAAACATTGCTTGCGAAATCTAAAACAGCATCCATCTTTTAATAAAAAATGTCAATCTAGTATCTTTGGCGTAGTTCGTGCACTATGAAATCTCTTTTTAAATCCAACCAAATAAATTTTACTAATTTCCCGTCCAGCATCTGAAGCATATATCCCCGCACTCAACACAATAGTTGCACCAATCAGTGTGAGCTCATCTGGCAGTTCGTCAAATAAAATAAAGCCTATTGCTATAGCCCAAAACAACAAGGTATAGCTAAAAGGCTGCAAAGTTGAAGCCGGAGCATAGGCAAGAGCTTTAATCAATAAGTAATGTCCCATTGCACCAAGCAGCCCATTAAGTATTAATAGTTGCCAGCCAATCGACGTCGGCTCTACCCAGTTAAAGGGAGCAAGCCCACCAAATACAATGAGACCTATAAAGGCCGTATAAAAGACTGTTGTAGCAGAACTATCAAATTGGCTGACACGACGAGAAAGGACTTGATAGGACGCCCATAAAATAGCCCCACTGATCGGTATAACAACATACCAGCTCATAACACCCAATCCAGGGCGAATAATAATCAAAGCACCTATAAAGCCAATAGCAACGGCAATCCAGCTTCTTCGGTCTACCTTCTCCCCAAGAAACCATCCAGCCATTAGTATGGCGAACAATGGGGCCATTGCAGCGATAGCATGGACATCAGCTAATGGCATCATGCTAAAGGCAAGTATAAATACCGTAACCTCAACCACAAGTAAAAGCGACCTTAAAACTTGAGTACCCCAAATATTACTTCGAACTTGCTTGAGATCACCTTTGAGAGAAGCAATAAGTATTACAACAACAAAGAAAAATGCAAATCGGACAGCCATAATTTGCACAATAGGATAGGTTTCAACAAGTAGCTTTCCGACTGCATCCATACCAGCTATACAGAGCATAGCTACAATACTGAGGAATATTCCTCGACCACTTTTTATGCTCAACTCCATATTCCCCAGTTGAAAAAATCAAGTAAACATGATACATCGATTGTTTTTCACTATGCAATAGTGCAGCCCCCTCACTAATGCCAGCCAAATATAATCTACTTGCAGGAAGGCCACTCAGACAATGCCCCACATACAAATATGCTTTAAAAACTAATCTATAACCAAACCGTGAGCAGATTCATAAAAAATACCAGTACAGGCTAACCTATCTTCGACAAATAAATATATTGCTGCGACTCTAAATATATTGATAACCTTAAATATTGACTCATCAAAGCCGTACATAAACACAAATGGCGAAGCTACCTGAGAAACTAGTGGCATTAAGCTAGACCAAATGGCCTGCCAACCCAATATTTTCGCAATGTTAATCTGTCATTGTTAGAGAAAACCTGGGGCTGAATATGCCAGAATCGTTGATAAAAAGAATGGAGTTAATATCTAGATTTGTTCTTCATATAATTAAGATTTAAGCAATACAGAAAAAATAGTGACTCCTCTTGACGACCAATTGACGGTATCTCCTTATCTATACAAAAATTCGCGCATTTTTTTAGGTCGCACATATCTTCTAAGATTTTTGTTATTTTATTTTGGAGGTTTCCTTCCATTCCTACAGTGGGGAATAATTTATAGCTTTGTCGTACACAAAACGTTAATTTTTTTCTTAGGTAAAATCCAATGGTGAATGTAATAAATTTACTTCTGCTAACGAAGTCAAAGCAACCACACATTCTAATTAAATACCCTCTCCATCAACCAACACTACCCACTTTACACCCTCGAACCACTTGGTTTTTCTAACCCCTGGATCGCTTTCTTTGCTGAAGCAACGCTGCCACCCGATAAACCTTCCTCCAAGTTAATCAGGGATCTTTAATTGGGTGCTCGAGAGTTTTAGGCCAAGTCCCCAATTAAGACCCCCAACCAGAAAATGAAGGCTTTTTCAACAAATATTCGGATAGAGGTGATATGGATAGAAGTACTCCCACCTCCCTTCTGAACACAAAACGCACAAGATATTTTCAAAATATGCACGATCATCAATGGGTTTAGGGCAGCTTTTTACATTTAAATTGGAGAAAGCAAGAATTAATCAATTTCCACTGAGAGTAGGTTAATACTGGCTTAAATCTACTCACACTTATTTATCTTATGTCTCCGTAAGACTATACAAATTGTTAATTTAAAATTATAAAACGGCTTCCAATAAAATCATCTTTGGTACGGTAGAATTCACAAGAGTTGAAAATGGCAATCTGTGGTAAATGCGATCTCTTTAGTAAATAAGCGCTTAAAATAACAGCATCAATAGTTCTCTATAACTCTCCCGCAGTGCAAAGCCCATTGTCTATCTCTTTACTTTCTTCCCAGGCACCATACTCTAGCATACGTTAATTTCTACTTGATGATTTCTATTTTCAAGCAAAATCCACAACCGAACTCAAGAAGTTTTGATAGGTACATTTACAAAAAGGCACCTTTATACCTGTGAAAGTATGCAGAGTGCCCACTAATACCATAAGTCGTTTAGAATTTTTTAAGCTGGAATAAATTACCCATTCCGTATGCTGAATAAATTTCCTGCATTGCCTCTTCGGTAACTTGATTGATCTTTTCTATCGTAGGGTTCAATCCTGTACCATCAACAGTTGTTCGAAACGGTCGACTTGAAGGCTCTGTCTTCAGTAAGTTCAGAACCGCTTCTGCAACCAATTGTGGGCTCGGGGCATTCTCTGATTCATGGCCCTTCTCTGTACCGGCCCACATTTGCTCAGGGGCATCTGCATACTCACCATAACTCGCAGCCACTTCTTTGTCACTTGCTCTTAACAGGTTTGAGCCAAAATCGGTTCCAAATCCGCCGGGTTGAACAATCAAAGATTGAATACCAAATTGCGCCAGCTCAACGCGATAATTCTCTGCCATTCCTTCTACAGCATGTTTGGTGGCATTATAAGAACCAAGGAAAGGTAATACGAACTTACCTAAAATGCTTGATATCTGAATAATAGTTCCACTGCTGCGCTGTTTCATCTGCGGCAACACTGCACGTATTAAACGCTGAACGCCAAAAACATTGATATCAAAAACCTTTTTAAAGTCCTCGATGGTAAAGCTTTCCTGCCACCCGAGCGTACCGACTCCCGCATTATTAATTAATATATCAATTGGGCCGACTTCTTTAGTTGCTTGAGCAATACCCTTGGCGACGCTCTCATCATCGGTTACATCAATATCGACGACAACGATACCTTTAGCAATAAGCTCATTGGCTACAGAAGCATTGCGGCCACTTGGGTCACGCATAGTGCCGATTACTTTGTAGCCATTATTTGCAAGTGTATTGGCTATTAGATAACCAAAACCACTATTTGAACCAGTAATAAGCGCTGTTTGAGTCATGATTGTCTCCTTAAATTTTGCATCACATCAACTGGTGTAAAGATTAAGAATTGCACGTGCATTAATGAAATTGATTTAATGCATATAGCAATGAATAAAAATAATAGCCACAAAACCAGTACGCAAAAGGCTTCATAAGGCACCCCTATTGATCAGACATTCAATCAGGGGGTTTTGAAAAAAATTAAGAGCAAAGGCCTTCAGCACTAAGAGCCGCACTGGTTATCTATCAGATTTTGCATCTAGTTTTTACTGGAAAAATAGCTAGACACAACGTGCAGAATAAAAAATCATAAGATATTTTGAATAACCAGCCTAAGGAATGAAAACCTTAAAAGCAGTCATCTAGCACCATACAAGTATAGGACTTAAACAATTAAAAAATTGAATTAAATCCTACCCACATACCATTTAGATAACCCTAGTTATATTTCCCACTAGGAAAGTTGTATTCTCATTGTTTACCCATCTCCGCCTCAAATGCCTCACGGTAGTCGGGGTGCCAACGAGAGAGTGGCGGGCGATTGTTAATAATATCCCCTATCGCCCAGCTCATGCGTTTAACATCAGTTTCACGATCTACGTCATTATCCGGGCAAAGAATGTAAAAATCACCACGCTCGACGCTCTCCAGCATAAAATTGACCACTTGATCCGCAGTCCATGCGCCATCTGGTTTACTAGGGCTACCAATCATACCCGTGTAAGTGAAACCAGGAATTAACAAGTGAGATGAGACCTGGCTTCCAGGTGTATTTCGAATAGAGTGCTGTAACGCCTCCGCAGTAGCTTTTACCGCAGCCTTACTGACGTTGTAAGCCGGATTTCCCGGTGGAGTGGTAATTCCCTGCTTAGATCCGGTCGTAACGATAACAGATGGGCTATTTTGACTGATCATTTCGGGGGCAAATGCATGAATACAATGAATCACACCCCAAAGGTTTGTGTTGATAATCTTATTCCAACCATCTAAATTCTCCCAACTTCCATTTTTAACAACAGTTCCTGCGTTATTAAAAAGAAAGTTGATACGACCGAATTCTTGTTTAACTTGATCTTTGAGCGCTAGTACCGAGCTAAAATCACTCACATCGGTTTCTACTATTAAAGTATCATTTGGTAGAGCGCGCTTAGCTTCTTCCAGTTTTTCTTTGTTAATATCTGCTAAACAAATCTTCATCCCTCTTTTTGATAGGGCCTTTGCTGCCGCAAAACCTATTCCGCTGGCACCACCAGTAATAACTGCAACATTATTCGACTGAAAGATAGTAGATGTGCTCATTGGGATTCCTGGATTATCGTCAAAGACATAAATTAGAGTTTGTGGAATACGGTATTAATACTGCTCCTTCAGGCATAGGCTTTTTACCGAAATCATTCTTTACAGCCTTGGGACTCTCAATGGAGTTTTGCCTGAAGAAGCCTGCTACTAAGATAGACGACTATTTCATCAATTTTAGAAGCTCTTGAGCAACAGCAATGGAGGATTTGTTGTTCTGGCCTGTTACCAGTTCACGATCAACAACTACATGCGGCTGCCAATCTTCTTTGCTACGGGAGTAATTACCACCGGCATTGGTGAGTGCATTTTGAGGCCAGTAGAACAGCTCATCACCACCTAAGTAGTATTGAGTAGCTACAGCTTCTTCTGAGTTACTAAAAGAGGTCATTTTGTAACCGTCATATACCCAGCCCTTGGCAGCTTTAGCTTTCTTACCGGCTTTCATTTGGGTTTCAAATTCAGAGCTGTTAGGCAAAGCGGACAACAGCGCAACTGGGCCATGACACACTAAACCGGTAGGCTTGGACTCAGCGTTAAAATGACGTAAGAAACTGCCCAATTGATCATTGGATACCAAGTCACCTAAAGGTGCATGACCCCCAGGTACAAACAGCGCATCAAAATTCTCTATACCGATTTGCTCAATGCGAGCAAAGCTAACTACTGGGCTGTGATCTTTGTCAGTCAGCATTAGCTGGTTGAGTAACGCTTTATGGGCATTGTAGTTTTCTTGACTAGTATCCAAGAAATGGTCAGGCGTGTCTGAAACCGGGTCCAGTGTCGGTGCCAGCCCCATCGGGGTAGCGAATGTTATTGTGTGGCCAGCTTCCATCATCAACTTGACCGGCTCCATAAGCTCATTCAAATAGAAGCCCGTTTTGTAGTCACTACCACCCTTCAGCTTCATTTCTGACACGTCTGACATCACAACCAGAACGTTATCTGCCACCGCCAGTGGGCTGACTAGCAATGCTGCCATCGCAAGCAGTTTCTTCAAGTTCATAATCACTTCCTCGAAATTAGGGTTGAATCAATTGAAGTGGCGACAGAATAGGACCCCAGGCTTCATTACTGAAATTAATTAACCTAATATAGGCATGAGCATAACTAATGGCTGAGACTGGTTAGAATGGGCAATATTTCGGACATTGAGCTGAACCAACTAAGGCTCCTGCAGATTATATTTGAGACCCGAAACCTGACCCGGACTGGTGAGCGTGCAGGGCTAACGCAGTCTGCGGTAAGCCATACGCTGAAGAAACTCCGCCACACTTTTGATGACTCACTAGTCATCAGGCAAGGCAATCAACTGGTACTGACTCCAAGGGCTGAGTCCCTACAAACACCGTTAAGTCGCTGGCTAAGTGATTTTGAGCGGAATATTTTAAATCAAGAAGAATTCAATCCTGAAAGTACGCAACGCACTTTTTATATCGCGACGAGCGACCTGGTGGAGCAAAGTATCGCTCCCCCCCTAATAGCATTACTGCAAAAAGACGCTCCGAGAGTTCAGGTTATTTTTATAAAGTTAGATAAGCACAGGATCGCCAACCAAATTGAGAGTGGTGAGGCGGATCTTTCTATCAGTGTTATGGAATCAAGTCATCCAAGCCTGATAGTAAAAACCTTGTATAAAGACTCTTTTGTCTCAGCGGTAAGAAATAATCATCCATTTTTGAAAGACAAGAAAAATGTTCATAGTTTTTGTCAATATCCGCATATTATGGCAGGCACGGGGAGAGATAACCGCGGAACAGTTGACAAGGCACTAGAAGAAATTGGCTTATCCAGAAATGTTCAATTTAAAGTAGCGAATTTTTCCAGTGCGCCCTACATCGTAGAATGCAGTGACGGAATCCTCACCGCACCAAGAAAATTTATCCAGTCTATTGCCGGAAAATTCAATATTGTGCATTTTACTCCACCTGTCACCCTCCCCCAATACTCTATGAAAGCCTATTGGAACTTAAAAAATAAGGATGATCCGGCAAATAAATGGTTGAGAGAAAAGATCGTGGAAGTTGCTCGTATTGAATACTAGTTTCAAGTGAGTTTAGTTTTAACCAACTTAATTAATGCATCAAGTATCAGCTTTATTATACGTGACTACAATCAGTGAAACCTCTCAAATCTTTAGTTTATAAATTGATATCGTTATCAAGAGGCCGCCGAGAACCTTTTGGCGGCCTCCACCTTACACACACATCACCTTCCTCCAGGGTACCTTTCAGAATATCACACCTTATTTTAGGGGTCGTTATTTGCTGTCTGCAATTCTCTAATGACCTATCCGGATAGGAAGCTCTGCAGTATTCAGCAAGTAACTCACTTGCTTTTTCCGGCCTGGAAAAATAGACAACACCGACTATCAATATCATAACTACCACTACAACTTTCATAAATTAGGTCTTTAGAATATTGAGACTACAAATATTTCCGCTTGTGGATTGATTTTCAAATGCATAAACCAGCTGGAAAATTTGCGCTAGATATCGCTGCCTATGCAGTAATGGGCAATCACCACCACATCGCACTCTATATCGACAACGAGATAGTACTGAATATGTCAGGCACCCAGCCAAGACACTTTGAGATTCGAATTCCGCAGTTACTGGTGATTTCTCTCCCAACTAGATCGCCCACCTTTCTTTACTACCTATTGATTTTCCCACTTGGAATTGAACATATCCGAGATTGCTCAAAGTTCTGTATACGTCCTCTCTAGTTGGAGACCATCCAAACAGAGAGGTTTCATATCATAATACTTTTGTAAACCTCAAGAGTTGCGTGCTCTCTAAATTTATCAAGATCCTCGCTTAAAAAAAGGTTCAGTGGAAAATATATTAAGTACTGCACAGAAAAGTAAATAAAGGGTACTAGAATGATTCCCCAAATTTACCTTTTCAACACTGTGAAGTGGTCCACAAGTTCCCACATTGCATTCGATTTAAATAATGTATCTTCGAGCAGACTATGGATAAGCTATTTAGCAAGAAAGTTTTGGCACTGGCACTTACTGTCGTATTGGCCTCATGCAGCGGCGGTGGAGGCTCCTCTTCGGATTCCGGTCCAGCCCCATCCACGGGGGGGGATGGTAGTGGCCAGGGATCTGGAAGTGGTACGGGCGGCAGCGGATCAGGTAGCACTACACCACTTCCAGACAATGAACCCGGCACAGTGACTGTTGGCGATATTGAAACTGCAGACTTGGGATTTGCCCGAATCACTTCTCGGGATATCACCCTACCGAATGGCCAACCCAATGCCCAAGAGGTTCACGGGCTCCCACACTATATTGCCAGAACAGACAGCACCCAGGACGACACCCTAAAGTCGGTCCCCATGCGAAGTTACACAGCTGCCTGCGCAACTGACACCGACAAACCTCGAATGTTTGTTTCTAAGACCCTAAGCGAGGGTAGTGGAGATAATGAAGTCACTTATGGCACTGTTTATGAGCTGCAATATAACCCAGAGACTTCAAGCTTCGATCAAACCGGTAACACAACGATACTAAAACAATGCTACGAGTCGCACGGTATTGCGGCCAGCTCAGATTGCTCCCGGGTTGCGGTCTTGTGCAACACGGAATACCAAGCCAACAAGCGCTATGAGGTGCAGGGTGACTTGGTAGAGCAATACGGTAGCGATTGGATGAAAATGGAAGATAACATCAGCCCTATTGATGCCCGTATTGAAAGGGACATCGGCCTGATGATATCAACCAATCATAGTCAGTACATCGGCTACTTTACTGATCATGCCACCCTGACATTTGAGGACTTCCTCCCTGGGCTTAAAGCTAAATTCCCAGAGACCGATTTTGGTGATTCTCCATCCTTTAAGACCATTAAAGGGAAAGAGATGCAAGAGGAGATGGCTTATATCGTCGATCAGCTCTCTGAAGCCGACTATAACGCGATGGTCGAGTACATTCGTGAGAGAGGTTATAAATATAACGACCAGATCTGGCTCATGGAGTGGGACAATCAACCACTCAGTGAAAAGCCTGCGGCCTATGTTGTGAACAAGATGCACGGTGGTGGCCATGCCGGAGCCCAGGAGCTTATCTATGTGGACAATGATAGCCAAGGCCGCACCAGCTATGCCTTCTCCGTAACAGCGCGAGTATTTGACGGCAGCTATGGTGGCTCCCACTACTCTGCAGGAATGACGGTTATTGATAGGGATAACTGGTCCCTAAACATGAGTGGAAGTAATAATAGAGGTTGGTATTGGCTTTGTGGCTATGGCCATGTATTAAATATTCGCGCCTTCTATAATCCAGGTAATGAAAAGTATGGAGCAATTTGTACCAGCGATGGCGGAAAATATAATCAGTCTCGCGGGTTAAACACTATTGCGATCAAGATGGAGGATACTTCCTCTACCAGTAGATTTGAAGGAAGTTACAATTACCTTGTTCCCTCCGACAATGCATTCTTCTCCAATGGCGGTGGGCACACGGTAGTGCCGGTTGATAAAGACACAAATCTATCGCTTATCGTCTCCCCCAAGTATATTGATGACGAGGAAATGAATCGCTTTCTACAAAGCGAATACGGCATTGATACAAGTAGTGGCGGCCCCTTTGATGAGCAGTGTTCAGATAGTACGAATTGCTTCTTCTCCTATATGTCAAGCAACAGCAACCCAACCATCTCCAGGCAGGGCCTACGCGGAGGCGATGCCCTGGACGCCTCTTCTTTAACCCGTATTGGTATCGCCAAAGTCGATGGTAACGGCAGTATCGAGGGGCAAGGCTTTAAATGGCTGGTAGAAGAGCCCGACTGTCAAATCAGTGATCCTCAACTTATTGATTTGAAAAATGGTCGCTACCTGTTTGGCTACGCACAATTTCAGTGCATCTCCGACAACCTGTCGTACAACCGAAGTTCAGCGAAGAATGGCGCAATGCGTATGCTGGTCCCCAAGGCCTATTATGTTATGGAGATTGACGCAGACCTCAATGTATTAGAAGGGCCAGTAAAACTAACCAAGTTTGGTTGGGGTGGCTTGGATGAACCCATTTTCCTTGGCAACGGTAAAGTAGCTTGGTCATACATCAAGAACCCCACCTATGATAATTACGGTGGCGGCAAGCAAAATGTTTGGCAAGCGATGATTTACCATTCAAACAGTGTTAACTAATTCATCTATAGAGAAATCACTCATAACTTAAAAATGGAGAGCCTTGCTCTCCATTTTTAATGAACAACAATCTAAGTGGATTCCGAGTAGTTAATACTCCGTAACAGAAGAAAACGCTTGGTACTGACTTAAGAATATACCTCCAGATAACTTCTGCAGAAAACTACTTCTCTCCAGGCAATCCATCACCGGCCCCTTAACTTCCGATAGATGCAGTTGAATTTCTCTATCCAATAGATTGCTATTAATAGACTCAAGTACCTCCAAAGCACTCCAATCTATTTCATTCACTGCACTGCACATCAAAATGACATGTTTTACCTGTGAGTTATTGGCAAGGCCGGTATAGATACGGTCTTCCAATACGCCGATATTGGAGAAGATTAAGCGACCATCTACGCGGAAGGTGAGAATCTCGGGAACGGTTTTTACCTGGTGCCGGTGAATATTACGGAAGTGCTCGGTACCCTCCACCAGGCCCACTTCGGCGATATGGGGTTTGGAAGCACGATAAATAAATAATAATAAGGATGCACCAACACCACAAGCTACACCGGGTTCGACGCCCATTAGCAGGGTAACGGCAATTGTTAGGGTAACGGCAATAAAGTCTGCTTTAGCAAAGTGCCAGGTTTTACGCAGGATGGAGAAATCCACCAGGGAGAGAACCGCAACAATAATGGTGGCGGCTAGTGTGGTTTTCGGTAAGTAATATAGAAAAGGAGTTAAAAAGAGTGCAGCCAGGGCGATACCCAATGCGGTAAACAGGCTGGCAAATTGTGTCTGCGCCCCCGCTGCATCATTCACCACCGAGCGGGAGAAACCACCGCTCACCGGGAAACCGCCAGAAATGCCTGAGCTTATATTGGCCATCCCTAGGGCAACCAATTCCTGGTTGCTATCAATTCTTTGCCTGCGCTTGGCGGCCAAGGTTTTGGCCACCGATATAGATTCTACATAGCCAATAATGGCAATCATTAGTGCGGGCACAAATAAAGATTGCAGCAGCGGCAGTGAGAGGTGCGGCAGTGATAGGGGCGGTAACCCAGCAGGAATAGCGCCTACCAAGGCCACTTGATGTGCTTCAAAATTTATGGAGATGGATAAGACGATAGTTACCAGTACACCCACTACTGGGGCCGCCTTGGCAAACAGCTCGGCATTGCTGCTAGACGAGCCCATTTTCTCCAGCCATTTTGCAGCAAGGGCCCTACTCCAGTAGAGAAAAATCAGCACCCCTACTCCGGTGATCAAAGCAAGGCTATTGATACTGTTCAGGTTCTGCCATAGTGATAGCAGCAGCTCCGGTGCGGTATCACCCTGGGCGGCCACCCCCAATAAATGCCGCAACTGGCTGAGGGCTATCAGTAATGCCGAAGCCGTAATAAAACCAGAGATCACCGGGTGGGAGAGAAAGTTCGCCAGCATGCCGAGGCGTAATGTACCCAGCAGAAAAAGTATTCCCCCGGAAAGCAGTGCCAGCGCGGCGGCAGCGCTCAGATAGTCCACCTCGCCCGTGGCGGTGACCTCTCCCAGGGCGGCGGCGCTCATCAGTGAGATCACCGCGACCGGCCCCACAGACAAAGTACTACTGGAACCAAAAATACCGTAAACCACCAGCGGTACCATGCTCGCATAGAGGCCGACTTCCGCCGGCAGGCCCGCCAGCAGGGCATAGGCAAGAGATTGGGGAATCAGTAGCACTGTGACAATTGCGGCGGCGAGCAGATCGCGGTTTAAGGTGCGGCGGTTATAGGATTGAAAAGTAGTGAGGATGGGAAACCACCGGGAGAGTTGCTGCATAACCTTGGTTCACCTTCCACTCTGTTGTTTAACAACGCCGGTATCTCCCGTTTTATCACGGCACATCACGGGCATTTAACTGCGGCACACTTTCACAACTGTGCCGCAATTCTGGGTATGACCTAGCCGGCCATTGAAATGTCTTTATTAGGGCTCAATAGCAACCAGCGCGGCACTGACATCGAAGCCGGCCATCTGCGCTTGGCCGAACAAATGTTTTTTATCTGCGCCCATTAAAACTTTGGCGCCAGCCCACACCTGGCTGGAACGATTGCCGGTACGACAAAATGCATGGATTTTTTCGCCGCCCTGCAATACATCACGAAAGGCCTCACAGTGTTCCCGCGTCATTCGCCCACGGGTAAAAGGGATCGCAATAAAACGCAAGCCGGCGTCCTGGGCGGCCCGCTCCATAGCTTTGTAACTGGGGTGTACTTCACTCTCCCCCTCCGGGCAATTGCAAACCACCACCTGTACACCACTCTGTGCCAACGGTGCCATTGCCTCACAGGTAATATGTTCAGAAACACTCACCTGTTCATCTAACTTTTTAATATTCATAGTCGTCTCGAAATGACAGCAGTCCTCACTAAAATAGAACTACAGCGCTGGGATTAACTGGTTTTTTACAGCTGATTCAGCGGCACTTTTAAATAAACAGTGCCATTGGATTCCGCCGGGGGAAGTTGCCCTGCACGGATGTTGACCTGCACCGAGGGAATAATCAGCCGCGGCATAGGCAGACTGGCATCGCGCTTTTTACGGATTGCCACAAATTCGCTTTCACTAATGCCGTCGCGCAGGTGGATATTCTCGCGGCGCTGAGCACCCACCGTGGTTTCACACTGATAGTCCCGCTCGTCTTGCGGCGGGTAATCGTGACACATGAACATGCGGGTTTCATCCGGCAGAGATAATATTTTTTTCACCGACAAATACAACTGCGCGGCATCGCCACCGGGAAAATCACAGCGGGCACTGCCCACGTCGGGCATAAACAGGGTGTCCCCCACAAATAGGGCATCGCCGATCAGCCAGGCCATATCCGCCGGCGTGTGGCCGGGACTATAAATCACCCGCGCCTCTAGTGCCCCCACCTGAAAAGTTTCACCATCTTTGAATAGGTGATCGAACTGACTGCCATCGGCAAGGAACTCCCGCTCCAAATTAAAGACCTCACGAAAAATCTTCTGTACCTGGCAAATCTGCTCACCAATGGCGATGCGCCCGCCCAATTGCTCCCGTAGGAAAGGGGCTGCAGAGAGATGGTCGGCATGGGCGTGGGTTTCCAGTATCCATTCCAGGGTGAGGTTCTTTTCGCGGATAAACGACACTATCGCCTGAGCACCCTTGCTGCTGGTGCGCCCAGATGCCGCGTTAAAGTTAAGCACGGCATCCACCACCGCGGCCGAGCCGCCGTCCCTGTCATACACCACATAACTCCAGGTTTCGGTCTCCTTGTCCAGGAATGGCTGCACCTGGGTGCCTTGCTCTAACTGCGACATTTTATGCCCTCCAAATTTCACTACCAGAACAATATACATTTTGATAATATATAAAACAATATATTATTGATCTGTAAATTATTGCCAGGCCAAGTTCATGCCCGATACCACAAACCTCGACTTAGACAAGATGCGTGATTCCGCCGGCCAAGCCGCGGCCATGCTGCGCTCCCTGGCCAACCAAGACCGCTTGCTGCTGCTGTGCCAGCTCAGCCAGGAAGAACTAAATGTAGGCGAACTTGAGGAGCGTCTGGGGCTTCGCCAACCCAGTCTTTCCCAACAGTTGGGGGTCCTGCGCCGCGAGGGGCTGGTAGATACCCGTCGGGAGGGCAAACACGTCTATTACCGGGTAGCCGATCCACGGGTAATGGCCCTTTTACAAACCCTCTACCAACTCTACTGCGCGGAGTAACCCCATGACCATCGACTGGACTGCTTTCACCCCAGCCACAGCACTCGCCGGCGGCGCTCTTATCGGCCTAGCCAGCATTCTGTTACTGATGTTTAACGGCCGCATCGCCGGTATCTCTGGCGTTTTGGGCGGCCTGCTGGAGGGCAACCCCGGTATCGGCTGGCGCCTGGCTTTTGTTATCGGATTGTTGGCTGCGCCGCTGGCCTGGCAATTATTTTTTGTCCTGCCACCCATAGAAATTGAAGCCGGCTACCCCACCCTAATCGCAGCCGGTCTACTGGTGGGCTTTGGCACTCGCTTGGGCTCCGGCTGCACCAGCGGCCACGGGGTTTGCGGTCTTTCCCGCCTCTCCCAGCGCTCTCTGGTCGCCACGCTGGTATTTATGGCTGCGGGTTTTGTCACTGTTTACGTTGTACGCCACCTGCTGGCCGCTTAAGCGAGGATCGAATTATGAAAACCACTTTTACTGCACTGCTGGCGGGTTTGATCTTTGGCCTCGGGCTACTGTTATCTGGCATGGCCAACCCGGAAAAAGTCCTCGGATTTTTGGATATTGCCGGCGCTTGGGACCCCTCCCTGGCTTTGGTGATGGCTGGTGCCATCGCCGTGAGCCTGCCCGCTTTCCAATTATTTAAAGGCCGCAGCCAATCCCTGTTGAAGCAAACCATACAGCTGCCGACAAACAATCATATTGATCGCCGTCTGCTGATTGGCGGCCTGATGTTTGGTGCCGGCTGGGGGCTGGCGGGCTTCTGCCCCGGCCCGGCTATTGTGGCGAGTGGTGCCGGGCAGGAAAAAGCTCTGATATTCACCCTGGCTATGCTGGCCGGTATGGGGATTTTCAGACTCAGTGCCCGCAAGATGGTCCCGGCGCAAGGTTAAGGCCAAAGACTGTGGGCGGCGACTGCTACGAATAACCCGCGCCGCCGCAGCGGTCTATCTTGTTGTTTCAGGGCGCTCGCACAGCGGGTGCCGATACCCAAAAGATAAAGGTATGCGTGCGCACCAGCTGATCCCCTCCTGGCTGAAAAACTACCAGCCCAAGTGGCTGATAGGGGATGCCGTGGCCGCAATCCTTGCCAGCATGATGCTGGTTCCCCAGGCCCTGGCCTATGCGGCTCTGGCCGGCCTACCCCCCTACCTGGGCCTCTACGCAGGCCTGTTACCCCTGGTGGGCTATGCCCTGTTTGGCTCCAGCTCGGTACTCTCTGTAGGGCCCGTGGCAATACTGGCCCTGATGACCGCATCCGCCCTCACCCCCATCGCCACACCCGGCAGTGCCGAATATATCAACGGAGCCATACTGCTGGCCCTGCTCAGCGGGATCATGCTGCTACTGATGGGCTTTCTCGGCCTCGGCAGCCTCTCCAACCTGCTGAGCCTGCCTGTAGTCAACGGCTTCGTCTCCGGCGCCGCGGTGCTGATCATTGCAGGGCAAATAGCTCCCCTGCTCGGCACCAAGAGTGAGGGCCACACGGCCCTGGAGATACTATTGAGCACCATAGACAACAGCCCCATGAGCGACCCGGATGCAGCATTAATGGGGCTGATCGCTCTGTTCAGCCTGGTTATCGCCCGCCTCGGGCTCCCCCTGTTACTGCGTACACTGGGCGTTGAGCGCACACGGGCAAAGCTTCTATCGCGCCTGGCGCCCATGCTGGTTGTACTGCTCTCCATCGCCCTTACCGCCATCTTTCACTGGGAGCAGGATTTACCCGTGGTGGGCGAAATTCCCGCGGGGCTACCGGACTTCACGCTGCCGGTTTTTAACCCCACCATGATTTATCAGCTGCTGCTGCCGGCCCTGATTATCGCCTTGATCGGCTTTGTCGAAAGCCTCTCGGTAGCCCATACCATCGCCCTGCGGCGGGGGGAGAAGCTCGACGCCAATGCAGAATTACGCGGCCTCGGCACCGCCAATCTCCTCAGCGCTTTTTCCGGTGGGTTTGCGGTAACTGGCAGCTTTGCCCGCACCGCGGTGAACGACGAGGCTGGGGCGAGATCACCACTGAGTGGCGTTATCGCCGCAATATTTATTGCCCTGGTACTGCTTTACGCCACCAAGGTATTCACCGAACTGCCGGTGTGCGTTTTGGCTGCAACGATTATTGTCGCGGCAGCCAATCTGATCGATTTGCGTGCGCTGGCGCACCACTGGCACTACGACCGCACCGATGGTCTGGCCATGGGTGGCACCCTGTTGGGCGTTATATTGTTTGGTGTTGAGGCCGGTATCGGCCTGGGTGTGGGGCTCTCTTTCGCCACCCTAATCTGGCGCGCTAGCCGCCCCCATATCGCCGTGGTGGGGCGCGTTCCCGGCACCGAGCACTTTCGCAATGTGCTGCGTTACACGGTAAAAACCCAACCAGATACCCTCTTCCTGCGCATCGATGAAAACTTGTTTTTCAGCAATATCAGCGCGATTGAAGACCGCCTGATTGCGGAAGTACAGCGGCAGAAAAGCCTGCACGACCTGGTATTGATCCTTTCTTCGGTCAACCGTATCGACAGCACCGCCATTGAGCGCTTGCAACAAGTCAACCAAGATTTGCTCGAGCGCAATATCCGTCTGCACCTGGCAGAGGTAAAGGGCCCTGTTCTGGACCGGTTGGGGCGCTCCAAGCTGCTACAGGAATTAACCGGCCGGGTTTTTCTCTCCGCCTATATCGCCGAGCTGGCCCTGCGCCATCACAATATCCATGACGACGGCCAAGCCAACACACCGCCCTCCCCCGCCGACCCCACTTGATCCATCACCTGGTAAACTTGTCTGCCACCACCAATCACTGGCAAAATATCCAGTATTTGGGCGAAGGACACCATGGCTGGCGATACACTGACACAGGAACAGCAGGCCATTGCGGATCACTCCGGTGGCCATGCCAAAATTATTGCCGTGGCCGGTTCCGGAAAAACCACCGCCCTGCTGCACTACGTAAAGAATCGCCTGGATGCCGGCACGCCTGCCGCCCAGCTGCTGGTATTGATGTACAACCGCAGCGCGCGGGAAGATTTCGAACGCCGTATGGGCCAGCTGGCCAGCAACCATACCCCGGCAGTGCACACCTTTCACAGCATCGGCTACCGCCTCTACCAGCGCATGATTGCCAGCGGCCATATCGCCGCAGCGAATCTCAGCCCCTTGTCACAATCCAGCGTACAGCTACAAATCTGGAAGGCCATCGAGGAGTGTTCTCCCACCCATGAGCTGGAAGAAATTCGCGAACGCAAGCAGTCGGAAATCGAGGCCGCAGAATTTTTTATCGACTACAGTAAAACCCTTCTCTGCGGCGAACACAGCGCGCTCAAGGAACTAAAACTCGGCGACGAATACGGTTATTTTTTACAGGTATTCCGCACCTTTGAAGATTGGCGCCGCAGCCAGGCGGCCGTGACCTACGCCGACTTAATTTACGACCCGGCAAAATTACTCCATGAAAAGCCGGAGCTGGCACAACAATACGGTGGAAATTTTGAAGATATCCTGGTGGACGAGTACCAGGACATCAATGAGATACAGCACTTTCTGTTGCGAGTGCTGCACGGCGGCAATGGCAATGTGATCGCCATTGGCGATCCCGACCAGACCATTTATGAGTGGCGCGGCTCCAAGCCGGAATTCCTGCTCAAATTATTCGACCAGGATTTTCCACCGTCTCACATTTACCACTTGAGCCGTACTTTTCGCTACGGGCATCAGCTGTCCCTGGCCGCTAACCACTTTATTGAGAACAACCGCGATCGTGCCGAGATTTTTTGTGTTTCCGCCGATGGCGAGCGGCAAACTCCAATTGAACAAATAAACACCGACAAGGAAGGCCACTGGCTGGTAGAACACTTGCGCCGCTGCCAACAGCAGGGCCAATCTTTAGCCGGTATCGCTATATTGGTGCGCCTCTGGTCCATTGCCGCACCACTGGAATTGGCGCTGCTGGCCAACAGCATCCCCTACCATTCCGCCAGCCGCAACACAGTGCTATCGCGCCGTGAACTGCGGCCACTGTTCTGGAGCCTGAATATCGCCTCGGGCCGTTTTAGCGAACTCTCTCCCAAACGGCGCCAGCAAGGATTGTACGAATGGCTCACCGCGCCGCATGTGCGCATCCCGCGCAAAGTACTTGAACCCCTCTGTGCCACCCTCGCCACACAAGAGAAAGGCTGGGGCAAACAGCTGCTTGCGCAACTGCCAGAGACCCTGAGCAAACCGCAGGCCAAGCGCCTGCGCCAAAGAGCGGAGCTTTTGATACAAATAGAGGGCTGGCGTGGCCACGCCGGCGAGCTACTGCGCCGGCATATTGGCGAGCTGGAACTCCTCAGCGGTATTGCCGAAGACGCCTTCACCCGCCAGCAGGGTGAGGAGAGGCAGCAAACTATTCTGGCCTTCTGCCAATATCTGGATACCCTCAAGCAACCTCCAGCAGAAGCCTTGGCGCACCTGCAAGAACTACAACGGCAACACCGCGAAGGCGAGCAGACTGCCGCGGAGGCTATCCAAATTACCACCATGCACCAGGCCAAAGGGCTGGAGTGGGACCAGGTTATTATTCCCACCCTCTCCCAGCACAATATGCCCTACCAGTCCCAGCGGGATTTCAGCACCCCCGCCTCCCTGGAAAGTGAGCGCCGCCTAATGTACGTGGCCATGACGCGGGCAAAGTCCAAACTATTTCTGCTGGCCCCCACCGAGGAGGCCAAACGCAAAAATCCCGAGGCCGCACAGCCCTCGCTGTTTATCGACGAAATGCAGTTGCCCCTCAGCCAGCTGATGGCGCAATGCCTGCGCGGGCGCCCCGAACATATCCATACCGATATCCCGGTCTCCCGCCAGGCCCTGCGCTACCTAGAGGCCTGCGACTACAATCCAACCCTCAGCGCACCCGCCGCCCCCATACGCAAGCCCACCCAAGGCGAAGCCCTGCGCCACAACAAGCTCGGCCAAGGGCGGGTTTTAAAATGGGAGGATCAGCGTGTGGAAGTGCAGTTCAGCGATGGTAAAACACGGCGCTTCGACTGGGACACCCTGGCCCGCTATTTGGTGTAGCGCTTGGCAAGATCAGTATGTATAGGGTAAGACAATGATTTGTAACGATTTTTTTAAGAAAACAGTTGACTTGGGTAAAGCGTCTCTATAATATCCGCACCCGTAACGCGCTCGTAGCTCAGCTGGATAGAGTACCTGGCTACGAACCAGGCGGTCGGAGGTTCGAATCCTCCCGAGCGCGCCATACAAAGCAAAGGCTTACGTCACACGGCGTAAGCCTTTTTTTGTTGTGGTGCAAATTAAATAGGGGAATCACTCAAATTTTGTATATTTTGACGGCCCCGTATTCCCCCCTATCTCGACAAGTAACTTAAGCATGAACACTTTGGCCCCGGAAAAGTGCGCGTAACACCTTTAGAGGCAACACAATCTAGGCATCAGTTAGTGAATCAACCACTATAAATACTCTCTCTTTAAAATCGATGCTTAGGGCAAAGCCACTCCGCGGCGCTGGCCACATAAATATGAATAGAGAAATATTTAGAGATAACGATAATGGGGTTTTAGTCGTACTATCTAAAATTTCCGCCGATCATTTTGAACTAAAAATTGACCCTTCCTACAACTTTGCTGTTGCATACCAAAAAACTTCCCACTTAATTCAAATGGACGCATCCGAGTTAAAGAAGTTTTCTGTCGACTTAGAACAAGGAAATAAAGCTACCTATGGAAGTAAATCTTGGCTAGGAGCAGAGACGATTACCATTAAGAAAAAGCTTTCCCCTGTACAGTACAGAGAAATTCGCCTAGTCGATCGTGTACTTGTAATTGGTTTTCATATTGTTCCTGCAACTTTAACAGGTCGGTTGGTGAAGGGCCTCGTAAGTGCTATCAAGTCGGTGTAACAAGTAATCAGGGATTTTCATCTTCGTGACTCAAAGCCAAAAGTTGAACGAAGCACTTACTTATAAAACTAAAACTTTACCAACCCCTCCAGTCACCACCCCAGGCAAGTTCCCCCACCGGGCGATATAGGTAGGCGATGTAAATACCTGCCGCATCTTCCATTTTCTTGATGCCTTCAGCTCCTAGAAACAGCCTCCCGCGACAAAACTTTTTCTTGATCCGGCCCCTCGCCTGCTTGGTCTGCCCTGAGTGATTGCCCTGGGGTGAACAAATCATTCTGGCCGAGCGCACGGGTGATTATCTCGATTAGTCCGACGCCCGCTTCCATAAAGCGGCAGCCTGTGCGGTATAATTCGGCAATGACTTCTCTCACCAGCCGTACGATCACCCACATGTCATCGGTTGGGTATAGGGGCTGCACTTCGGCGCTGCGGCTGTAGTAGCTGGGTTCATGGGGTGAGATATACAGGAATACTTGTATCGACTTTACCTGGGATTTCTGTGCGCGCAGCTTCTCTGTGACCCCTCTGGCCTAGAGGGCGGTGGCTTGCAGTCTGGGCGCTGGCTCACTGAGCTTTTCACCAAAGGAGCGGGTGAAATAGTTCTGCTTCCTCGCCGGGGCTCTTCTTCCAATCCCAGGCAGGGAATCCCGCTCAATTCTTCAATAGTGCACTCAATATTCATATTGATACGGCGGCGCAATATTTTTGGGTTGACCTGGCCAGGTCATAGGCGGTCTCTATGCCGAAATCCGCCAGACGATTGGTGAGACGCCGACCTATGCCCCACGCATCACTGACGGTAGTGCGGCGCTGTATCTACTGCCATTTCTGCGGGGTATCCAGCACACAGACGCCATCGCACTTGGGGGGGGCTTGGCCCCGCGGTTAGCGAGCTTCTCCAATGTCTTACTGGGGTCGATACCCACTCCCACAGGCATGCGGATATTATGCCAGAGCGTGTTACGGATTTTGTGGCCGTAGCCCTGCCAATCCACTTGCATCCCGTGCAGGTCCATAAACACCTCATCAATGCTATAGACTTCCACATTCGGGCCGAACTCGCGCAAAGTGGCCATCACCCACTGGAAAGCACCGCCATACAGTAGATAATTGCTGGAGAAAATCACTACCCGGTGGGCGCGCAGGTCCGGCCGGAATATCTGCACACCGCTGGCATAGCGGCTATCCTGCAGTCCCCATGTCTGGAGGCTTCAGCGACCGCTTTAAGGTGTACAGATTTCTGGTTTACATTCTCGCAGGTTAAGCGGTACAAATGGGGCGAATCAATTTATACCTAATAAGGGTGCGCCGCATAACAAGCAACAGGGCGACTGATTACCAGGCTGGAGTTTTCGATAGTACTGAAACAGCAGCCGGATTTATTTGCGGTGAAGACTGAGGAGTAACCACTCAGAAGCTGCTGCATCGCATGACTATTTTTAATAATGACTCAGGAGAAATCATGGACGAGCTCGAATTTGGAACAAAGATCATTCGCACTGCCGTTGTTACGATAACCTTTTTCCTAATTAGCGCTTTTATAGTCTGGCGTGTAATAAAGCCACTAAAAAGCTTAGAAGACAGAGTTCCTGAGAAAAAAGTCCTTTACGATGAAAAGATGAAGGCATACGAAAATGCCGTGCTTTTGATAAGTGGCCTGGAGTCGAAACTAAACCGCCTTCTAGCTGAATTCGAGAAAATAAGTAAAGACGATAGTCCAGGCTGCAAAGCTACAAAATCCAAAAAAACCTTCATCTCGCACCTCAATAAAGCTGATAAAAGGCTGGGGAAACTGGCGCCGCATTTCGAGCCAGAAGTACAAACGCAGATTGAAGATCTGAGGAAATCAATTGAGCTTGCCACGCAGTCGGTTGGAATTTTTGCTCAGGACCAAGAAAATTTTAAGCGGCTACAAAAGAAGTTGAACGCCCTCACAAAAAGCATTTTTAAAGATGGACATAACCACTTTTCCACTCTATCGGCTAGCGCAACTAACTAGACACCATGTAGAGTTAAAAGCCCGGTTTTCGGTTTTGCCAAAACTCCAGTATGCGGCGCTTGCTAACCTTCATTAGGGTTTTAATAGAGCGCATCCGCATATTGCCATCAATTTCCAGCCTCACCACCTTGGACGGCGGGCCGAAACGGCACCAGTCTGTCCTCCTGGGCGCATTGACACACTTGGGAACCCTTCGTGCCCTCCCTCAAGGCGAGAACTTTAGGCACTGCAAGAGTGCCAGCAAAATGCACAGGAAGCCTTCAATAATCACGCTGTAGGTCATCCCGGCAATGAGTATCAGTGAAATGCTCTCTAGGTTATTCACGCCCTCTCAACACAGAGTTTGCGAATTATTAAATCGGGCTTAAATTCGATCCAGATCAAATTATTGTCTGGCATTGTTTGCCTCCTCAATACATGCACGAAACCGAGTAGTTGTTGATCAATAATTGTATATCTCCCAATTCATTTTTTCTATTAACTGCATTACACCGAGGGAAATTTATCATAATAAATAATTTGTTGAATTAAAGGGCTAGTAAGTAGTCAACATATAGATGTTGAAACCTCTAAAAAAAAGGGAAATTGAAGTACACACCGAAACCAATCTACTTCAAGAAAGCGACTTCATTCTTAATGAAATCAGAACACCCGTAGGCGTCATCTTCACTCGCGGAAGCAAAGCTGCTGCGCTTACAAAACTTGAAAGCCTTCTGCAAGAGCAAGGTTTTTCAGACTCAGGAATGAGCATGTAACTAAAAAATAGGCCCTACTTATCGAGCCTAATTTCTTTGCGCCACATCAGCCCATACTTACCAGCCACTATCCCAAACTGCCGCTTGTAAATGGCTCTGGTAGGGGGCCGCTCATCGGGGCCATTATCGCCCTTGCTCTGGTTATGGCCCTCTTCCACCAGCCATAGGTGGCCGGGTCTTTGCCGAAGGCGCGGCGCTGCTCGCAGGCCAAATTGGCACCGCTATACTTATGGACTCAAGCGAGCAGAGCGATATGCTCAACATCCAGATCCGAAGCCTTTTGAAAAAACTGGCCGCTATAGGGGGCCACCCATATGCGCGGCATAACGGTACAGGCCTTTTCATTTCTGAGGTTCAACGAAGTCAAGGAGAGGTGAATCAGCAGCTCTTGGCGAGTATTCTGACAGTCACCATCGGCATCGGACCACTGGGGAAGCCACTGCTTGTGAACATAAGTCTCGGGCTCAGTTTAGTAGCAGTCGTTTAAAGTGGCTGTTACGGCAAGCAAGAGAAATATACAACAGTGCTTTAACATCGAAAGGCAGTCAGCTTATTTTGATAGCTGAGCCATATATGATTAGAACATGACAGCTGGGACACAAGAGCGCCCCAGCTCAGCCGAAAGCTTAAAACTTAGTCAGCACTTTTAGTGAAATGCAGACTGTCTTTCACCCGAATCCCGGTGCTTGGGTCAGTGACATACCAGGTTAACTCGTAATCTCCAGCCTCAAACCACCCTGGTATCGTTAGATAATTTCGAGTGTAGTCCTTTGCTTCAGAATAATTCAACACGACATCACGTGATTTATGAATGGGGTAATTATCCCCATTGGGAAGAGTGAGCACGCTCCATTGCTCAAGAGTAACCAATGATTGTGAAGAATCTAAATTGCGAATACTTGCATCATAATTGACTCTTCCTCCATAGGCAGGAACTGAAAATTCAACAGGTTCGTCAAGCACAATCGCCAACTGAGTATCAGAGACATCCCCATCTACAACCAGCTCAAAGTCCCAGAAATCCACATAACCACCAGATACATTGAACGTAAACTTGCCATCTCCATCAAGAAAATTTTTTGCTAATACGCTATTTTCTTCCCCGCAGAAATTGATGCTTTCTTGTAGCTGTGGTATAGGGTTAGGATTTTCCGGTGTTGGAAGCTCTATACTCCTAACCAGCATTTGCGCCTTAGAATCAATAATTGGGAGAGTGAAAGGCCCTGAAGGTTCACTTTCTGTTATATAAAATGCAGCGTCGGCAGTTCCATTTTTAACCTTAGTATTGATGCAAATTTTCTTAATGTTATCGAATTGATAGCCAATATCTAAATTCACCTCATGTCTAACTCCATCTTCCATCCTAAAGGGAAACGGCTCACCTAGATCTATTTTTGTATTGATTGTATCTGCATGAACCAGTGCCGATGCACAGATAAAAGTGATACCACCGATAGAATTTTTTAACACAGCCCTGTGCAGAGCGGATTCTGTAGCCAGTTTTTTCAAAATTACAACCTATTACATATACTATGAAACAAATAAATACTTCATACAGTTTTTTAATGCCCAGCCCTAATAAGGCCTGCAGCTTGATAATCGGTATTAATCGCTGTCTTGGACGTCTCCAAATTGTGAAAAAATACCTTTACAGAGCTACAACCCCAAAACAACCAGGCCAAAACTGTCCGAAGTATTTTATTTCATTCTTTCCCCATGCCTCAAAATTTTCACCTTTATATACGTACCAACTAAGCCAACAGTCAAAAGCAAAGCGATCAACTAACCTGGTTACCCCAGTAATTGTTATTTAACGCGGATAACATCCGCCCCAGCACCCCAGCCAAATCGCTGCTTGCACTCCCAGTGATCTTCGGCAGAGCCCCCCGCGGTAAGCGATACGCCAGCCGCTGTTGCCTTACATATACAGCAGTTTTCCGCTTTATTCGGGGCCACTTTTGCCAGGCAAAATTGTCTGTAGCCTGACATTGCCACATAGCTCAAGCTAGCCGACTTTGCCGGCCCAGGCGCCGCTGCCTGAAGTCTCTAGGTTACGCTTGCCAATACTAGCAGTGCCCGGCGGATCGTTTTGTATGGCCTGCTCTTCTAGCTGTAGTCGTGCGCTGATGGTATCCAGGGCTTAACGGCGAGCGCTAGGGTGTCCTCTTGTGCGAAGGGTTTGCCGTTATTGGGTATGTCGCTTAAGCTGTTTGATTCCTGCTAATACGCAGATTTGTGCCTTCGGGCCTGGGCTGATGATGCTATTTAGCTAGCCGACTGCGATAGTGGCTATGCCTAGGATGGTGAGCGTGGCTGGGCTGATGTCTGCGCTCTGGTCATTCACCGATAACCGCTAAAAACTGGCTTTGGTCGTAGACAGCCCAGCCACCTAAGCGCCCTACTCCGAGTAATTGAAATACTAGCTGGCCAACGTCACCGACCCAAACCTGATTTTTGATCTGTTCGACAAGCTGCGGGCAGCTTTACCTTTCTTTCAGCTTTTGATCTTTCAGGTATGCTTCTCACTTTTTAGAAAATCATTAATGTATCGAGCCAGAGCATACTTCAGATAGCTTGTTGCCTGAAAGCTATTTTCTCTAATCAGTTCAGCTTTCAAGCTGTGAAAGAACGACTCCATATGAGCATTATCCGTACATTTACCTGCTCTATTTAAGCTATACTTGATACCATATTTTCTCAGCTCTTTTTGATACTCAGCTCCTCTATACTCTACACATCTGTCCGTGTATAATATTAATCCCGGCTGTGATCCTCTTTCCCTTATAGCATTTATCAGGGTTTTTCGAGTTAATTCTGTTGTTCTCTTCGTATCTAAACTCCAACCGATTATTCGGCGAGAGTACAAATCCATCGCCACTGACAAGTACTACCACTCCCCCTTAGCCTTAAGGTAGGTCACATCAGCAACCCAAACTTGATTCCTGCTTTTAGGCACAGCTCCATCCGGTCTAAGATTCTCCTCGGAGGCTAGGAAACGTTTATGCCTGATGCCCTACGTGTCACTCCCGTAACTCTGGCTACGACCCCTAATTCCTGCATCAGCCGGGCTACGCGCTTAGGGCTAACTTCATAGCCCTTAGTCAGCAAGATTTTCCAAATTCTTGGACTACCATAGCGCCCTGCAGAGTCATCGGAAATCTTTTAAATCTGAATCTTGAGACCATCATCTTGGTATTTTCATTCTGATCGCGTCCTATTCAGCCAATCACAATAGCCCCTGCGTGATACACTCAGCCACTGACAAGTTCTTTTGATTCCTAGTTCTGATCCGAACCTCTGGACGAATTGAGATCTTGCTGATGTCCCTCCGCAAGAAACCGTTGCCACTTTTTTAGCAAATCAAGCTCCTGCTTTAATTTACGATTCTCCGCCACTAAACGCTTTACTCTAAAAAGTTCCTTTTCTGCTCTAGAGACTACCCCAGTAAGCTTTTTTCGTTTATCAGCCACAATCTTTCCTTCCTGATACTCTTTTCACCATCGTGACAGCATGAAAGAGTGAATATCGAGAGTTTCAGCCACTTCCTTAACTTGAATACCCTCTATCAAGCTAAGCATTACCGCTTTCACTTTGAATTCGTTTGAATACTGCCAAGTCTTTCTAGGTTTGTTGTATTTCGGTATAAGACACCTCGTCTGTTTGACTTTGGTGTCCGTTAAAATGGGGAAAGATCAGAACGCTAGTTGAGCAACTTGTTAGGTCTCGGATGAAACGATGGAATTAAATAATGACACATAATCTTCAGTTGCTGGCGCATAGAAACCTGGTTCGATTGCCCCACACTCACCTGTGTATTTATTGCTCAGTATTACAATTCTAGTTTTGCCTACCTTTATCGGTGATTTCCACTCACCCTCTGTATGGATGGAATAGCAATTACCTTTTGGGGCTACTCACTTTAGTTCTTCAACCATTTCAGTATCTAATTTGTAAGAATAGTGTTGCCCATTTACCGAATGTAGATTCAAACTTTTTACTTTATAGATAATGACACCTTCTGCTCCATCGATGTTTTTTGATAGCATCATGCTTATACTATTCGGGTATTTCTGCTATTACAGATAAAGACCATCGTACAACTCCAATTACAGATAAAAATATCATGAGTAGAGCACCTAATACCGCGCTCCACGGAAATTTAGAAACTTTAGTAGGTAAATTTTCCGTGGCAGCGCTTTATTAGCAGTGGTTTAATAGTATTTAACGTTGCCCGATGTTCTCAATCTTGGACTGCTTAATGTTCCACAATAATTATCGACTTCTCGCACATCAAAAACCTTGATGGCTCCATCATAGCCTCCATATAGATCATTATTACGGAATTCGTTACCAATAGAGGGGCATTCCCCAGATGGTTTAGTACAGCCATCAGAGTTGCTGTCATCTAGATTCCATCCTCTAACATCCGCATTACAGTACCACCCTTGATAAAAAGCCACTCGCCCAGAAGAGTAAAAGCGATTATCAGCTATGTAATTATAGTTTGATTCATCTCTCACCTTTATTGGGTCTCCATTTATACGCAGAAAACGATTACTTAATACTTCATTATTCGACGAGTAATGAGCGAAGTATATTGCATGAATTGCTGATGCCCCTGCCGGGTTGTTCAATATATCTACGAAGTGTGTATTAGCAATTGAATTATTGCGAGAATTCACAAAGCGAACAGCGGCTGTAGAGTTACCAAAACCAGTATACTTTCCTCCTATCCTATAAAAATACATTCCATACAATTCATTTTCAGAATTCCAATTGCTAACGTGGCTTCTATTGCCTTCAAATGACATGGCTGTGTGATAATTTTGAACTTTAATATATCTAAATTTCAGATTACTTGCTGAACTATTTGACTTTCTCAATGTAAACCAGGTATCCACATTACCACCTCCATCAAAAACAGGCCTGTCCTTTGTGAAATTGATAGGTGTAAATGTAATTGAGTGGCCATTAGTATAGGTCCAGACAACTGATTGACTAAAGTAAGTTCCTTGATTTATATGAATCTCTACTGGCTGGTTGGGTTTGTATAGTTCAAGAACATCTTGAGCTCGCGAGAGGGTTTTTATAGGGTAAGAATTTGTGAGGCCTTCGTTAAAGTCACTCCCCAATGGGGAAATATAAATCTTGAATGAATCCGCAGAATAAGAACAGTTACTCCATAAAACTATAAAAGATAATACTATATATTTCATTATTTCTCCTTTCCTGATCGAGTGTTTTGGTCTTGCCAACATAAAAGGCTGAGCGTCAGCAACGTCGAGCCCAACGTAGTGGAGCGGTTTTTGATGTATTTATTAAATGCTCTTACCATGGAATACCCTTGGAATCTTCATAAAGGGTAACAAGGTTATAGCCTTTATAATATTTCGTATATGTGACCATTTGAAAACTAAAAACCCCAAAAAGGGCATCCAAATTAGTACTGAGAATACTGCCATATACGTAATGATATGCATTCCCTCCTTCCAGGTAAGGCTTATTTGCAATACATATATCCTCGGCCCATCACATGAAAACCAAGTTGGTATGCACATTAACAATGACAACACGATAATAGTTTTTTCAGTAGTGTTGATATGGCTTCTCCATTTGGCATTTAACGTCGCGAGCTGAGGAAAATTGCTGGAGCGAAGCGCAGGTAATTTGTCCCTAGTCTTGCCCTGTTAGTTGTCACTTACTTGCAGCTTTCTTTTTAGTGTGAACTAAGCGCTAAAAGAGCTAGCAGCCCCAATAGAGCATATTATGACCATGCGGCTTATCGTACTCCATTTCTCTTCGGGTGAGTATGGGGCGATGCCATGAGCATGGATTTGATTTAGGCCATGCTGCGACACCAGTGGAACAACTATACCTGCGACTAGAAAAGCGGCGCAGGAAATATATAGCGTATATTTTTTGAAAATTAGCTTAAGTGGAAACAGAAGGATACTAGCGAATAGCAGACCCAATAGCCATACAGAAAAATACCCAACAGTCCCGCAAACAAAAAGGAAAACCCATCCCTGAAGAATATTAGTTCATTCAGTGCAAGATACAGCCCGCCAACAACTCCTGCAGTGAGGGGTGCTATGTATGGTGCACTCGTAGGCTCATTCATGTATTAGCAACTAAACGTCTTGAGCTGAGGCAGGCCGCACGAAGTGCGGGCTGTCCGGTGGAGGTCAGAAGGGCCGGAACAAACAGCATCAACTTGTTATGTGCAAACAGTAATTCTCCCAAAATCTACATCCTATGTTTTAGATTTATATTTCTATTGGCTACGTTTGTTTCGAAAGACACGTTAAAACCTTCCTATGCCTGAAATTTAGGCCAACGTATTCCAAGCAATTAGAGAGAGCCTTTCCTGTAATTTGTTATGTAACTAGCCATCCTTAGCTATATCCTTAATTCTTAATCCTGCAAGTAACGATGATGCAAATATTAGGAAGCCACCAACAAAATATCTTCTATTACCCTCTCACTTCACAAAGAATTCAGCGGATTTACCTTGAGGAAGATCTCCTGTTGCCAATATCATAACCCCAATAAGAAACAAACTTATGCAAAAGCCGAAGAAGCATATCTCATAAAATAATTTCATTGATAACTCAAAATTTTACTCACACATAACGCCCAGTCTGTGTTTTATACACATCATTTAAGTCCATTTAAAGCCTCCGCTGCCTCCATATAATGGAGAATTTTAGTGTACCCCTGCCAAACGGTTTTAACTCCAGGCTCACCATCGCCGCTCCGCCCCAGAAAGCCTCCAAGTCCTGCCAGCATACGAGTTATATCTCTCATACTTGGAGCTTCACTTGGTGGGGAGATTTTAGCCTGCATTATCCATATCATACGCCACTCTTTTTCAGAGTAGACTTTCGTACACGATGTATTAGGAAGCGTTCGTGCTCGTGTTGTCATGGAGTGTAGACGCCACCCAATAATCATATAGATTGCAATACAGTTCAGCATTCGCTGCTCGGTTCTAAAGCGATTACTTTCTATCTGGCATCCGCCTTTCACCACTCTAAAATAGGTTTCAATTTCCCATCGACTTCGATACCACTCAATGATAATCCTTGCTTGCTTAAAGTCCTCAACTGCAAGATCGGTCAGCAGCATCCATTCAATACCTTTCTTGCCTTCTGGTGGGCCTAATTCCTTAGCAAAAACTGCGTAGATAGAAAGAGGTCGTTTTGATTTTCCTTTTCCCTGCAATCTTACTTCTGCAATGGATACACTGACCTTAGCTTACCTTTCTGGCTCTCCATTTCTTTTGGGGATACCTACTGTGTATTTTCCGATGGACTTCTGTTTGGTCAAATAGTCCCAAAGTAAAGTCGTATCTTCTCCTTCGATCTCTAAACTACGATTAGCCTTGGCTCGAACAATATAGCTTGCACGCCGATGTTCATTTTGATCTTCAGCTAATTGAAACCACTCATGAATATCCCCCTCTCTATCCGCAATGCTCACAATCGTGGTTTCAGGACAGTGCTCTTGTATCTCACAAGCTGATTCATAATGGTCTAGCCAACGTCGACTCTCTTTATCTTGTATCGACTTGGTATAGCGAGAATTAGCACTAGATTCTTTATCTCGCTGCCACATGCTACCCTCAATAATACCCAGATTATCTCTGGATGGTGTTATAGCGATAGACGTATGTAGAAGCTGCTGATTAGTCTCTTTGCGTCGGAGTGTTCCCATTTCTTTGTTTTCTAAATCGGTAGCAAAATTTAGGAAAGTGGTATCCTGAGGGATAAGAACAACTGGTTGAACCTTGATTCTTTCAAGAGTGGCTGATTTATGGCCACTCATAATGGAGTCAAAGTTGACTTTATCATTTTCGATAAATCGATAGGCTGCAAAGGTTTCTGCCCAAGACTTGTTTGCACAGGGAATACTGCTCTTTGGGTCGGAACTTAAATTACTGAGAATATTGGACAACCGCTTATTCAATCGTGCATCACCCATAACCTGATTTTTCACTTCGTCCCTGACCCAGTCCTGCATTATTATCCAGCCAAATCTGTAGCTCCTATACCGTACAAACTGTAACTCATTGATTTTTATAATAAAACTGAAAAAAACTTGTGTATAAACTTAGCGCCAAGCTAAGCGGCGCGCATTAATGCGCGTCCTTGCCTGAGCGCCTGGTTATGCGGATTTTAGTTGCTCCGCGAAAATCTCTTCGATTAACTGACATTGAAATTTTTCCATCGGTGTAGAAGCGTTGGAAAACTCAATGAACCAATCAACCCACTCAAATGCGTCGCTATCTGATTCTATTTTTGGGTACAAAGTAAAAATCAGAGCGCGAAGCAAGCTTTCTTTTTGCTTACCAATTTGTTCTTTGTTTTTGGCAATAAATGTCCAAACACGTTGTTTAGATAGCTCAAGCTCTGTTTCACTAACATTGCCTAAACGAAACTCGTTAGCGATTTCTAGCTCCTGCTTTATTGAGTTAGGCAGTTTGTTTTTAAACCTATTTAAACAACGAATCATAAACGTAAATATTTCATCTTCGAATGAATTAAGATCATACGATTCTTCGATTATATCTAAAAGCTCTCTTGGATGACTCATAGTTTTACTTACGCATAACGCCGCCAGCAGGGGCAGCTTACTTGTGCACATTTTGCGCAAAAATGGGAGCACAGCGACCTGCGCAAAAGGTGCACAAGGTGAGATGTCCCGCGGAGGGCCAAAGGCCCGAAGCTTCATTGCCTGGCCTTGTTATGCGCTCTACGTATCGTACTCGCCGCTATCCCATGGCTCAAAAAATGCCATGTAGTTACCGGGTAGTAATTCTACAGCCCAAATATCATCCTCATCTTCAGGCTCACTGACAACTAGCCCGAATTCTGTTTCATTGATCCTTACAGAAAAAGGCTTAACTTCAATTCTTCCTAAACTTACATTTCCGAGGCCTTCTAATTTCGATGAATACTTCGCTTTTGCTTCATCTTCTGAGAAAGAACCTCTACGACCTAAAGCCTCAATATCTGAATCTACTAAATTACCCAACCCGTCAAATTTGAATAACGCGATATATTCAGCGATACCCGGCTCAAAAGGAGTTGTTAGGAAGAATTGCAGCCCTTCTTTGGTAGTTCCGATATGCCGAGCATGATAGTTATCATGATCTATCGCAATTAACTCTGGTTTTCCATTCATGTCTTTGTAGTTCTTTTTACGCATAACGCTTTTAGCAGGCGCGCGTCGCTTGCCTAAATTTGTTAAGTGCTCGTAGCTCAAAAATACGCTTGAGAACATTTTCGCTGTCCTTGCATTGCTGCCATAGTAATTCACGAAGCTCATACCCTCTTTGCGCCTCAACTGGAGGAGCGCCAGTAAAATACAATTCATCACTGAAGCTACACATTCCTCCATATGCACGCAATGAGTGAGAAATACTTGCTTGTGGCTTATTGTTTTCTAGTAGCTCCAAGGATTTAGAGAAATAGGCGAACCAATTCTCTTCATTATATTCTCCGAGAACCAATACTAACTCTTCAAGAATTATCTTATATGCACTGTACTTATCGCTCATAGGCACTTAACGCTAAGCTAACCGGCAGCCAGTGCGAAGCACGCTTTTGGCTGTCCGACTCCGGCCGCTTGCGGCCGGAGTGTAGTTGAGCGCCTTGTTAAGCCTGGCACGAAGCTCGCTATTCACCATGAAACTGTTCCCACGCTTCAGATTCAAGATCACCACAATCTGATACTAAATTTCCAGACTCGTCATATACCTTAAATCTATGTTGAGTGCCGCCTATGCTTCCAGAGCCATCAAGCCCCAATAGCAAGGAATAGAAGGTATCAGTAAGAACACCATCTAGGACTGATACCATCAACTTCTGCTGGTTTGGGTTTAGCTCCATATTCTTAATTATGGAAGCCACCTCAGTTTCTTCACTGCCGGAGGTATAAAGTTTCAGGAGATCTTCTTTCTCGATCTTCCAGCGTTTTACAAACTCTTTGGCATCCATACTTTTTCTCTGAGGGCTTAACGACGCCGGCAGGGGCGGCTTACCTTGTGCGCATTTTGCGCAAAAATAGGAGCGTAGCGAGCTGCGCAAAATGTGCACAAGGTAAGCCGTCCCGCGGAGGGCCGAAGGCCCGGAGCAAATTGCCCGGCCTTGTTAAGTTTTTTTCGAAAGCACATATGTAGAATCACTTGCCTCAATGACTATTTTATAGCTCTTAAGTCTTTTACCGTGCGAGCTCAACACAAGTGTGCCATGCAACGTTGCTTCATTGATACAATTTACGTCACTCTCTGGACCAATCCGAACTATAGCCTTTATGAGTAGCGAGCGATTAGATAGACGTTCCAAATGTAAATCCCTGACCCCGTCACACCAGAAGGTATCAGGCTTGGTAACCTGCTTAATTTTCCAGGTTACAAACCACTCGAGATTGTTCTCAATCTGTCTTCGTTGCCATTTAGATTTGGCTAAATTGATAGCGAAGCGGTTCTCCATCTTTCGGATGGTTTTATTTAAAGCTCGTGTGCTCGAATATTCGTCCATGCTCAGCAAACTTAACGCCCGCAACAGGGGCGACCAATGTTGTGCGCCTTTTGCGCAATAATGGGAGCGAAGCGACCGCGCAAAAGGTGCACAGATTTGGGGGTCCCGCGGAGGCCCGAAGGGCCGGAGTATCCTGCTTGCGTTTGTTAAGCATTTGCTAGGACACCGGACATCCAAGTAATACTCATAAACACAGCGAACGCAAAGGATAAGATGAATATGACTTGCACTCGAGAAAGCTTCGTCTCCATTCCAAAGTTGAGAAACGCCTGTATTCTAGGATGGAAATAGGATTTCACCCCAAGGATGGCAGAGACAAAGGCTATGGCCGTATACATTAGTACTACACCCCAGAATTTTTCCGGATTATCTGAAGCATTAATAGTCTCGGATAGTCCAGCTCTCTGATATGCAATCACTTCACCCAAGACAGCAGATGTCGCTGCATAGCCGCCGCTGACAATGGCCAAAACGATAAAAAAGGGCTTATTTCTTTTAGGCATATGTGTCTTGATGCTTAACGCTCAGCACACGGGCGGCCGAAGCGTAGCGTAGGCCGTTCAGCCCGCGCTTTTTGCGGGCGATCGTGCTGCTGCTTGTTAAGTACTTTGCCATTCATAAGAAAAAGGCTGCTCCATGTTTTGTGTCCAAGTTACCAGCTTTTTACCAAGGTTGTTTAGTTCTTGGTTAGATATACTGGAAAAGAAATGTGCAATCGCCGTAGATTCGTCTTTATTTTCGGAGTTGTTATTGGTACGAATTTCTATATTTAGTTCTCCGAGTTTTTTGTAAGTTACTTTGCACAAAACATAAGCGTAGTAATTTGATACCTCTGAACCGTACTCCAGTACAACCTCACCTTTGCCAAGCTTCGGAAAGAAATTTTCAAGCTGCTTTGCGAAGGCAGAAAAGTCATCTGGATAGATATAAAAATCTTGTGTTGTAGCTATGAGATCATTAGAGGCTGCTAATTCTAGTTGCAACATAGAATCATCATCTTCCCAAACCTTTTTAAATTTTATGAACGCCATACTCTTGTGTACTTAACGCCGCCAACAGCTGCGGCTTTGTAGTTGATTGGTATTGCGCTAGCGTAGCGGAAAGCGCATAAGCCAAGCAACGGAAAAGCCGTCAGATGCTTGGCTTTGTTATGAGTTTTTAATACCGCGTATTGTTTTAACTATATGATGTATTAACCCACCAGCTATGAACAACCATAACCCTATACCCACAAGCATGTTCATCCAATATCCACCAGGATCGTCTGCTAATGTATATTGCTCTCTACCCCCCTTCCTATACTGCCCATCTCGCCAGAAAAGTACCCATTTGCGAGCATCACTGCGCCCAGCACTAAAACTATCAACATTAGTAATATTGCAGTAATTAACTGCAATATTTTCATTGTTTTTGGTTCTTCCACTCCGTACTACCCATTACTCATAACGTTCGCATTTGCGGCGGCTGGAGCATAGCGTAAGCCGTCCGGCCGCGATAGCGGCGAACAACATGCGCTTGTTATGCATTTCTACTTGCCGCGCCAAACACACCACAAAATTCTTGCTCCATTTTGGGGCTGATTATGCCAGCTTTATACATAGCCCAGGTAAAATGCGCACCTAGCCAACATGCTTTATCCAGAGCATCATCATCCGAATCAGACCTGTACTCATGGACAAGCTCACTATCAAAGTTATTCTCGTGATCAAGCTCTCCTGGTGGCTTTTTAGCATAAACATTTAATAGCGTATTTGAAGCTTCTGCCACATAATGAGCTAACAATCTGGTTTTAGAATCATGAATGTAAAATTGTAAACGGAAGTAAGAATCGTGGCACGAGCTTTCGCCCCACACAATTCCTTCATTTAAGCCAATCAGTTCTATCAATTTTGAGTAGATGATATTCATTCGGCCTTTATGCATAACGCCCACAGCAGGGGCAGCTTACTTTGTGCGCATTTTGCGCGAAAATGGGAACGTAGCGACCTGCGCGAAATGTGCACAAAGTAAGCTGTCCCGCGGAGGCCCGAAGGGCCGTAGCACACTGCCTGTGATTGTTATGTGTTTCACTCTTGGTATGCATCCAATGGAACCATAGTAAAGGGCTTTTCAAATAAAAATGGTTCTAGTGCATTCAAGTTCTTAGTATTAATGAAGACGACAAAGGTATCTATACTGGGCCCAGATGAATAGGGATACAAAATAGTGCCAACAGGCAATTGGCCATTGCCTTTATCTGACTGAAGTACGAACGGAGCCTGGAGCTCCAAGCTGTCCGACTCCAAAATTCGGTACTTTTCCCACTTCATACCTAAGAAGAAAGATGTCGCCATCATCGAAACGAGGGCCATGAGGGAAAAAATTAATTTCATACTAGTTTACACATAACGCCCGCAACAGGGGCGGCCAATGCTATGCAGCTTTTGTGCAAAAATGGGAGTGCAACGACCAGCACAAAAGATGCATAGCGTTGGGCGTCCCGCGGAGGCCCAAAGGGCCGTAGCAACTTGCTTGCGCTTGTTAGGTGTAATTACTAGCTCTCCATAGAAATACTTTCGATAACACCGTCTTCATCAAAAGAAACGCTAACTACGTAGTCTGTGACTTCGTTAGGTAGAGTGAAATCATAGACTTCCTCTTCGTCCCATTTACTACGCAAGACAAGCAAGCCTATTACATCGTCATTTGTGGGCTTAGACGTACCGATATGCTCTTCCCAATAACTTGGTGGTAACTCTTCCAAGTGATGGGAGACAAACTCATCAATACCGTACTCACCTTGCTCAGTGCCTGAAGATTGCTTGATGCCCTCAAGGGCCTTTTTTTCATTGTTCATTTGATACTACTTTTACACCTAACGCCCACAGCAGGGGCGGCCGAAGCGTAGCGTAGGCCGTCCCGCACAGGCCCGAAGGGGCGGAGCAATCTGCCTGTGTTTGTTAAGCATTTTTCCCCTCCGACAGCTTAAATACAACGCTTGTCACCAAAGCCATTAACGATGTTAACAGAGTAAAAGACAAGAGCACTATTGGTACCACGATAACATGCATTTGTGCGGCTGATGTGCCTGAGTTTTCAGCGCGACCGTTCAAGGCGTAGTAAGCATATGCAACCAGGCTTAAGACCACAGAAAGGACGGCCGAAAATTTGAATGGTAGATCGGGCAAGCCTGATAATTTAGAAACACCTTGCAGGATCAGAGTAGCCAATATTGGCGTAGCTACAGCGCCAAGGTTTGCTACGCAAAAGCCCAAAAAACTGAAATAACCTTCTTCGTACCAGTTGTAAGCTGACAGCAAAAAAGTAAATGCTATGAGAATCCAAAGATATTTAATCATGCTTATGCTTAACGTTGCCAGCAGAGGCGGCCTACGCTGTGTATGCGCGCAGTGCATAGCGTAGGCCGTCCTGCGGAGGCGCGCAGCGCCGGAGCGTACTGCCTGGCTTGGTTAGGTGACTTACCGATAAATAAGTTCGCCATTCTTCTTTACGAATACAGGTTCTGTTACTGTAAGTCTCTGTCCATCTCTATAAGCAACGGTTTTTAGCTCTAACTGAAAGAACCTGTTGTCCGAATAAAACCATTTAGTTACTGTTGTTTTTACGTTTTTATACTTAGTTCCTGGTGCACCTAATTTACCGAGGTTTGCATGCTCGATTTTACTCATGTCGGTTACATGCGGGTCACCTGCCCCGAAGATAATTAAGTAACACTGTGAAGACTCTTCTTTGTAGCAAAGCGCATAAGCGCTTTTCCACTTATTCCACTTTCCTTGGTCAATGGCTAGCGAAAGTTTCTCTCGTGAAATATTTTTGAATTCAGAGATCCGGCTCAAAGTATCTACAAGATCACACTCACCACAAGCAGTCGCTTGTGAAGCAAGAGCTAAAAAAATAGTTAAAAGTATTGATCTCATATTCACCTAACGTCGCAAACACGCGCTTGTCGCGTGTTTTGCCTTGTTAACCCCACTCAAGAAAACTCTCCCCTTGCTCATTTATTTCAACGAAAATATCTGAGTAAGGCGAAATTTCAGGAAACTCGACACCAGGGTCACAGCGAACAGTAACCCCAAGAACCTCCACTAGCCTTCTAGCAAATTCAACGTCAGAACTCCATTTTTCTGCACCCTTGATACTAACTGATATATAACCATCTTGAATGCCAGTATTAATTAGAACCGCAATCTTATTACACGTGAATAAAGTATGTCCCTCATCGATTTCGCAATCGTAGGACAGTGCACCAATCTCTTCATTAAGGAATGAAACCACTTGCGTTGTTTCATTTCCCTTCACATAAACTTCTATATCTTCCATTTTGCTCATATGGGTTAACGCCCGCATCATTTGCCGCAGCGCAGCGGAGGTCAAATGCATGCGTTTGTTATGCACGCACTCCGATTTTACTGAACTTAATGTCTTGAATATAGATACTTTCATAAGCTGTTACACACCTAGCAAACAGCTTGCAGTCTTGAGTAGAGTCGTATTCGGAAAACCACTCAGAATAGGAGTCGACTATCCAGTAATGATACTCAGCGACCAACATGAATAGATGTAGCAGGTTAACGTAAGCATTTTCGTCAAAACTCGGTAAATGCTGCGTATAAAGGCTCTCATCGACTTGAATAGTTCCTATTAGCCCTAACTTATCTAGCGTGGAGGAATGCGCAACTTCTGAATAATCGGAATACAACCTACGTAGAGCGATGTCGATATGCTTTATATTGGGGGTCTTTTTTAGCAGTGCAACCTGATCAGCCCCGGATTCGAGTTCACAGAGCCGCGTAAACAGCTCAACTTGCTTTCTGAATAATAAACCAGCATCGATCAATTCACCGGTCAGTATTAGATCGTACAGCAGAAAGTGAGAACGAGTAAAAGATACGATTAACTTGTGAATGTACTCGCCATTATCGACTTGCCTCCAATCTTTCCCCTTAATGAAATCAAGATGACTTGCAACTAACTCATTGATGCAAACTACTAGAACATTGCTTTTTTCATGAAAGCTCAGGAAATCTGATCTCGTTCGATTTCGAGCGGTCTCTAGCTCTTTTTCTAATCTTTCAGCTACCGACATTACTCAGTGTTCCCTTTGCATAACGCCTTGTTAAGTAGCAGCTAACTACCACTACACTCAAACAAAGCCACCGTAATCACTAAACCAAACCAAACCGAAATTGCCAAACGTTAGCTGCCTGCTTGAACAATTTGTTATGTGGTTATTAGATCTTCGTAGCCCTCTTCAAGCCACTCAAGCTCAAAACCCAGTTTTATAAGGCGCTTAGGGAAATGACTGTCATTTAAAGGCTGCTCTGTGCGAACTTCTTCTTCACTAACGTCCAACTCAAAATGCAAACTAAACTCCGCAGAGTCCTCTGAATAAGTGATCGTTTCCACTATGAAGGATAAACTGCCTATAGCTTTGTTAAACAAGACCTTGGTTCCGATTGGAGGCACGCATGGCATTTCAATACTCTTTTTGAAACAGCCAATATTGGCATTATCTCTTCTAACCAGTACATAATTGTTAATTATCATCTCTCAAACTCCGGTAACCACATAACGCCCTCAATAACCAGCAGACCGCGCAAAGCGTGTGCTGTCCGGCGGAAGCTGCGTAGCAGCTGGAGCGAAGTTGATTGACTTGTTATGTGTATTTTTTGCTAACTGATAGAGACTCATCGCTATTCATGATATCCCCTGTAATTTTCAAGCGAATTGGCTAAGCCTGAGTCCACCCAGTCGAAAGCTTTGCCCAGCTCAGAAGCCGTTGCGGTTGTTGTTGCAACCTGTACCTGCCTCGACTTTCTGATTGATAAAAGAATGAATATTTGAAGAACGATAACTACACATAAAAGTAAGATAACAATATTCATGTTTTTCTATTCACTCTCTATTTTAAGTAGCGATCTAGTACACATAACGTTGCCATCTGCGGCAGCTGAAACGTATTTAGCGCGAAGCGCGTTACGTAAGCTGTCCGTCAGCATGGCCTGGTTATGTTGCTACTTGCCAGCTGACGCAAGACCAACACCAAAACACATAAATGTACCGCCACCCAGCCGATTAACCATACGACCGCCTTTATCTGATGAAAGCCAGCTACGTGCAGACTTAGCCAAATGCGCATAGAACAAATGGATTAAGACTACAAGGCTACTGTAAGTAACCACCAAAAGTACGAACTGGCCTACATGATTTGATGAAAAGTCAACAAACTGTGGAAATATGGACATAAAAAAGAAAACGGCTTTTGGGTTTGTAAGCTGTAGAGTTAAACCTTCAGAAAACTGCCGTTTTCGACTCTTTATTGCAACACCTTTGGGATCTATTTTTGCAGCTGGTGACTTCCATAGCTTGATACCGAGATATATTAAGTAGGCTGCCCCGATAAATTTCATAATACTGAAAGCCACTGTTGAAGTAGCCAATAGTATTCCAAGACTAGTCGCAGAAACTCCCGCAACAATAAATGTTCCGAATGCAATTCCCAGAATGCCACCAATAGCTCCAGACATACCATATCGAATAGCATTGGTAAGTGTCAGAATAACACCGGGACCAGGGCTCAAGACAGTTGCTATAGCAATAAGCAAGAACAATAAATAACTTTCCATCTTTACCTCTTTGGTAGCTCGGAAACATAACGCCTAGCTCACCGGAAAAATGCGAGCGTAGCGAGTAATTTTTCCGGTGCAGCTACTTGTTAGAAGCTGAACTGTCATTTGTGGGTATAAACTCAAAGTCACACTCCAATTCTTGGTTATTAAAATGAGATAGCAACATGGAATTGTATGTTGTTGCATAATCCTTATCTTTTGGGTATTTGCTGTCAGCAGACCTCGTGTGCGAATCATAGGTGACTATAAAATCAACTTTAATAGTACCGCAAATTACCTTACCACAGGTAAAACATGCACCGACTTTACCGATGCCCCAAACTGTATGGCCACCCCAGCCGTCATACCATGTTAAAAACGAGTAACTGTTGGCTTTAATATCTTGAGCCAGCTGTTCATCAGGTGAACTCGTTGATAAATCGGAGCATGCCAGCAGCGAAAGCAGGAACGCGACCAAAACTATACTTTTAACTCGATGCATATTCATTGTGCTTCTAACGCCCGGTTAATGGGCAGGCGAAGCAGCGCCTAGCCTGTCCCAGCGGAAGCCACGCTTTTTGTGACTGGAGCGAATTGAACCGCTTGTTATGTGTTTTGCTGCTCATTTACCTCTTTCTCTAACTCCTCAGCTTGATAAGGCATATATCCATTCTTTAAAAAATAGAAGGCCAGATAACCGTAGACACCCACCAACGCAATTGAGTTGGGTAAAGGGGCATTGTTAAAAAGCACCCCATAGAAGACCCAGCCGAGTAAAGCTAACACAATCGTAGCTAGTACATAGTTACATGCCTTGATGAAAGGATGGCTGCTCCGTTTACCCCACTTCAGTAGGAATAAGGTAGGAAAACCAATGTACATCATAAAAGCAGAAATACCAGCTCCCCAATTTGGGCCAAAAAATGGATGTAAAGCCCAATAGAGAGGGAAAAACAAAATCACTGATAAAATTGCGATTAGTAGCAGTCTCATGATCTACACATAACGCCTCAATAACCGGCGCAGCTTTGCTGCGTCCGGCACCGAAGGTGCGTAGTTGATTGATTTGTTATGTCTTTAGTATGAACTGTCATGATTTTCCTTTTTCAAGACTCCGTTGATGGTAGAGAAGGAGAACGTATGATTGTGCTTAGGTGTTATTGCAGATGAGCCAAATTTATAATATTCACTGGTGTCATCTACTTCATACCGCATTGTTATTTTGTTGATGTTGTTTTCTTTTGCTATTTGAGAAAGATTGTTTCTTAGCTCACCTAGCTCTTTATTTAGGTTATTGAGTTGGTTTTCTGATGCAAAGTGAAGAATTAAAGACTTCTCTAATATGTCACCTTCTTTTTCTACGTTTATTTCATCTGTCATTGAGTTAGGAACAATGAAGTTTGCTTTGAATTCATTGTTATTAGCAGAAACCATGATCTTGAACAGATTGTAGAAAATAAAAATATCATTTTCTTCATTCGAGATATTGTGAAGAATGTTGTTGAGGCCAGTATGAGAGCCATTTAGAGGTCTTTTCTCAGGCAATTTTGTTTTTCCTACATAATGAACAATGGTCTCTATACCTATGTCTATTTGGTTGTTAAGTAAAAAATCATGTAGGGGTGTGGTGTATTTGTCACCAATATTGTCTGTAAAGGTGATAAATTTATCAGTTACTTCAACTTTAGGTTTGTCAGATTTTTTCTTTGGGGCTGGCAAGGTGATTTTAACTGGCTTTTTATCTCTTCCAACCTCTAAGTATAAGTAGAGTTTTTTACCTGTAATCGAGTATCTAGGTTTTTTTGAAGGGCTGAACCTAACTTTCTTTCGGCTGCATATAAAATAGACAAATCTCTTTTCTAAATTGTCTTTTACCTGTTTGTTTAGCTTTTTAAACCTTTCTATGAATAGCTCTTTGAGAGGGAAAATTTCATGAGAATTAACAACTAGGTCATACCAAACCATATCAGATTGCTGGAGTTCAATATTCCACTCTTTTTCTGATTCAATGTAGATTTTGTTTTTTATGATCGTGTTGTAGTCACCTCTTGCCATTTTTTCTCCGATATTTGAAAGGGGCATAACGTCGCCAGCTGGGGGCCACGGAGTGGCTCCCTAGCCTGGCTTTGTTATGTTTTAGCTTCATGCACATATTTAAATGCGCTGCCTTTTTTCTCGGGTTGCCAACCTATTTGAAGCGCAGCGGTAATAGACGCTTCGATATCTTTTGGAGTTACTGGTACTTCAGGGATTCCAATCCAACTATCGCAACGAATCCAAGGAAAAGTAATAGATAAAACTTGTCCCGGTGATTCAGCTAATTCAACTGCCGCAGTCATATCGTCACCGAAAGCACCTTGACTATATGTAGGCTTGCTTCGCACAATCCAACGGTACTCCACTGTGTTGACAACTATTTTCCTCGATCCCTTTTTCGGTATTGCCATTGCTCGTACCTAAACATAACGCCTGTAGCTGCTGTGTGAAACCGCGACAGCGGTTTTGCATCGGCAGCCTGCACTTGTTATGAGCACCTGCGATTGAATGATGCACTATAACATTAGCCAATTGTTTCTAAGCTGCTATCTACTAGCATGCCATATGATTTACTGTAATGTTTTGCGAGATTTACACCACACCACGGACAATAAATAATTGGCACTCTTGTGCTCATGGTTACCGGGAATTCTGATTTGAAGTTGATTTTTCCCAGATGCTCTTGCTCGACAGCTCTAGAGCCCAGCCAGAACAAGGGTGAAGCTTTTTCGCTATTCGGATCTTCTATTGCAAACGCAAAGATGGTTCTTCCTTTACGATCTTCGTAGGAATGCTTCATTCCTTCACAGCACCACTTTGCTTTCATTTATTTTCCTTGCGAATGCTCATAACGCCCGTAGCAGCTGTGTGAAACCGCGATAGCGGTTTTGCATCGGCTGCCTGCACTTGTTATGTTTTTATTTCGTTTAACCTTGCAACGATTGACTCACGACTTAAGTGGCTTACCGTTACCGGGCTATACTGCCTAACCACGCGCACATATATGCCCACACAAAACAGCACACCAGAAACAAAACTAAAAGTCACACAATGCTTAGGCTCCAATGTAAGATTCTTAGCCATAAAGTATGCTGAGATATAACCTGCAAAACCCGCAATAAAGCACAACCATTGTATTAACTTAGCCCGGATATCAGCGTCCGCTTGACTATCCATGGTTTTCAAAAGACCATTTAGATATTGAATTTCTTTTTCTTTCTTCACGAAAACCTCGTATAAACATAACATTTATATAGTGATCATCACGACCACTATTATCTTGATTACTATTTCAGATGCAAATTCCCGCCATGGCTCTGACTTCCCCTCAAAAATCAACTAGATACAATTAATTGGCACTATCTTCACAAATGGAAAAATGGTCATCATGACCACTATCACAGATTTCTTTCCGCATCCAACCCGTTGATTTCATTAGACTTTCATCACCAACCCACAACTTCTCAAAAATAACGGTCACGACGATCGAAATCTCTGTTCTGTTTTGGTCATGAATTGGAGGTAGGTTTCACATTTGAAATGATTGAGCGCTGGAACTATCAGCTCGCACTTAACCCTCAGCTTTATTTCCAGTAAAGAAAAACCCCTTGCCCAATTAACGATCTCAGAGCAAGGGGTTTTAATGTATTAGTATTTATATTAAGCCGTTAGGCAATTCGCCCTGCACGCAGCCATTCAGATACGCAGAAAGCCAGCTCCAGCACTTGGTCGGCATTCAGTCTTGGGTCGCATTGGGTGCGATAGCAGCTGGCAAGATCCGCTTCGGAAATTTTCCAGGCGCCACCAGTGCACTCGGTAACATGTTCACCGGTCATTTCCAGGTGAATACCGCCGGGGTGACTGCCTTCGGACCAATGTACCGAGAAGAAGTCGCGGATCTCTCGTAAAACTTTATCGAAATCGCGGGTTTTGTAGCCATTGCCAGCTTTTACCGTGTTGCCATGCATGGGGTCGGTACTCCAGACCACAGAGCGCCCCTCTGCCTGCACTGCACGTACCAGTGCGGGCAGCTTATCGGCGAGGATATCGGCTCCCATACGGGTAATTAAGGTAAGGCGGCCAGCTTCGTTCTCAGGGTTGAGTTTATCAATCAAGCGCAGCAACTCATCAGGCTGCATATTGGGGCCGACTTTTACGCCGATAGGATTGCAAACCCCGGAGAGGAATTCCACATGGGCACCATCCAGCTGGCGAGTTCGCTCACCAATCCAGAGCATATGCGCAGAACAGTCATACCATTTACCGGTAAGGCTATCGGTGCGAGTGAGCGCCTGCTCGTATTCCAGTAATAGTGCTTCGTGCGAGGTGTAAAGCACCGTCTCTCGAATTGCGGGAGTATTTTCTGAGGTAACGCCACACACCGCCATAAATTCCAGCGCTTCTTGCAGGCGTTCGGCTAAGAGTGCGTATTTTTCACGCTGCGGATTGTTCTTAAGAAAGCTCAGGTTCCAACCATGCACCTGGTGTAAATCAGCCAGGCCGCCCTGGGCGAAGGCGCGCAGCAGGTTGAGAGTCGCCGCCGACTGGTTATAAGCGGTGACCATACGCTGAGGGTCTGGCTGGCGAGCTTCCGCAGTAAAGTCGATACCGTTGATAATATCTCCACGGTAACTTGGCAGCTCAACACCATTAATCGTTTCAGTATCGGCAGATCGGGGCTTGGCATACTGGCCGGCCATCCGAGCCACTTTTACTACGGGTAAATTACCTGCAAACGTCAGTACTACAGCCATTTGCAGCAGCACTTTAAACGTATCGCGAATGCGGTTTGCGTTGAAATCGGCAAAAGATTCGGCGCAGTCACCGCCCTGTAACAAAAACGCCTTACCCTCCGCTACCTGGGCCAATTGGCGGCGCAGCTCACGCGCTTCGGCAGCAAATACCAAAGGTGGGTGGCCAGCTAACTGTTTGGCAATCTGGGCAACATCATCGGTAGAGGTGTATTTGGGCTGTTGGTGTGCGGTGAAGTTTCGCCAGCTCTGCGGGGTCCAGATTTGGGTGGGGGATTCAGACACTGGGACTCCTAGCTCAACTTCCATCTTTCACTCTTACTTCTTTGGGTAAAACTTAAGGGTGAGCAATACGCTCACCCCCAAATGTGCCGAATTTACAGCACGCTGGCAACTGCCTTGCAGAAGTATTCCATATTGTTGGAGCTCAAACCGGCAATACTGATGCGGCTGGAGTCCACCATATAGATGGAATAGTCCTTCTGCAGCTGCTGCACCTGCTCTGGACTAATGCCCAGGAAGGAGAACATGCCTTTCTGCTGGCGGATAAAGCCGAAATCACCAGCAGCTCCGGCAGCGGCCAAGCCTTCTACCAAACCGGCGCGTAGCCCGTTGATACGTTCACGCATCTCGGTCAATTCCGCTTCCCAGTTCGCTTTAAGGCCTGCATCTGTAAGGATAGATTCCACAATCGCTGCACCGTGGGAAGGTGGCATGGAATAGTTCCCACGAATGGCACTCAGCATCTGGCTATGGCCTTTATCAGCGCTCTCACCGTTGGCATAGATCACCATCGCCAGGCCTACACGCTCACGGTAGAGGCCGAAGTTTTTAGAACAGGAGGCTGCCACTAACATCTCGGGCACAGATTCAGCCATCAGGCGTAGACCATAGGCATCGTCTTCCAAGCTTTCGCCAAAGCCCTGGTAGGCCATATCAATAAACGGGGTGAAGCCCTGTTTTTGCGCCATTTCTGCCAGTACTTTCCACTGCTCGCGAGAAAGATCCGCACCGCAGGGGTTGTGGCAGCAGGCGTGGAACAGAACCACATCACCCTCACCCACGTTCTTTAGGCTCTCCACCATTTTGTCGAACTGCAGGCTGCTGGTAGCGCGATCGTAATAAGGGTAACTCTTGATGTTGAGGCCAGCGTTACCAAGAAGGGGAACATGGTTTGCCCAGGTAGGATCGCTCACCCAAACCGTGGCCCCGGCCTTGGCGCGATTGATCAGCTCTGCCAGAGCGCGCAGGGCTCCACATCCACCGGGGGTTTGCGCTGAGCGCACTCGGCCTCCAATCATGGCCGGATGGCCAGCGCCCAGGATCAGCTCCTGCATCACCGAATTGAACCCTGGGGTACCCGCAGGGCCAATATAGGCTTTGGTTTCTTCGCTTTGCAGTAAGCGAGTCTCTGCCTCTTTTACCGCCTGTAAAACGGCAGTGTGGCCGGCCTCATCCTTGTAGACCCCTACCCCAAGGTCAATTTTGCTGGGGTTTTCATCCGCACGGTAGCTGGCCAGCAGGCCGAGAATTGGGTCTGGCGGTAGGCTGCTTAAATGCTCAAACATTTGAAAACTCCTTTATTTATCCTATTTATTGGTCTATCAAGCCGCGCTCGGACCACTCCTTAGCGCGAACCATCAGTTTTTCGATAATGCCATCCAGTTGCTCCCGCTCCTCAGAGGAGAGCGAGGCAATCAAATCATTTTCATACTGCTGCGCGAGCGGCACTATGCGCGCATACACCTCACTCCCCAGCTCAGACAGGTTCAACACCTGACGACGGCGATCCGCAGGGTCTTCACTGCGAGTGATGTAATCATTCTTAAGTAGAGAGGAAACAGCGCGGCTAATGGCCACTTTATCCATGGCTGTCTGCTCCACCAGCTCAGCGGCGGAAAGATCGGGAAAGCGCCCGAGAATGGCCATCACCCGCCAGGCGGGAATGGTGAGATGGAAGCGCGCACCATACGCTTGAGAGATGGCGTTACTCACGCGGTTCGAGAGCACCGAAAGGCGATATGGCAAGAACTTCTCCAGGCGCAACTCATCCTGCTTTACCGCCGCATCCGGCGAATTGTGGTCATTGGTCATGGCTGCTCTCACACCTGCCTATCTTCGAACCCCGGTTGTACCAGATGTCCAATTTAACTAACATTGGTTTCAATTGTAACCACTGCGCGCACGAATGTTGCGCAGCAACATCCTGGAGCACCGGACAAAATTGGTCGCACAGTATAGGGTTTTCAGCGCCATTTTTGTTACCAGTCTGCCCGTTAAACGCAAAAAACATGCGTGGCAGTCCATCGAGTTGATCAATGTTCCGCCAGCCGCCCTGCGAGCAAGATGCGAGGCCGCCCATGAACAAGTGGATTCGCTTTCCCCGCGTTGAAGGGAAGACCAGCCGACAGGCCCATGCAGATTTCCCGGCCAATACCTTTGAGAGGGAAATGGGCAAGGAGGGCTTTTTTGGCCCCTGTACGCATTTCTACCATAGCCACCCCCCCACAGGCTGGAGCCAATTCACAGGCCCACTGCGACCACACGCCTTCGACAGCACCAAACTGCAACATTCAGGCGATAGCCCCTGGGACCAGAAACCCCTTCTGCGCAATGAAAATAGCCTGGTGGGCCTGTGGATTTGCCGGGAACCCATGGACCATTTAATACGCAATGCCGATGGCGACCAACTTCTCTTCGTCCATAACGGCAGTGGAAAGCTGTTCTGTGATTTTGGCCGGCTGAGTATCCGCGATGGTGACTATATACTCCTACCGCGCGGGACCATGTGGAGACTCTCCCCCACCGAAAACGAGCCCCTGGAATTACTGCTGATCGAGGCAAGCGGTGGGCATTTCCAGCTCCCAGAGAAGGGGATTCTCGGCCCCAATGCTATCTTTGACGAGGCAATCCTGGATGTGCCGAGCATCGACGAAGCCTTTCTCGCCCAACAGGGAGACACCCAGTGGCAGGTAGTGGTGAAGGCACGCCAACAACTCTCCAAGATCACTTACCCATTTAACCCTCTAGATGCCACTGGTTGGACCGGTGACAACCTCGCAGTAAGAATCAACTGGAGAGATATTCGCCCAGTAATGAGTCATCGCTACCATCTACCCCCCTCTGCGCACACCACCTTTGTGGGCCCGGGCTTTGTCGTAGCCACTTTTGTGCCGCGCCCCATTGAGAGTGATCCCGGCGCTCTAAAAGTGCCGTTTTTTCACAGTAATGACGATTACGATGAGCTTATCTTTTACCACCGCGGCAATTTTTTCAGCCGGGATAATATTCACCCCGGCATGCTCACATTGCACCCCATGGGATTCACCCACGGGCCCCACCCAAAGGCATTTACCACCGGCGTAAAACATGCTCGCAAGGCAACCGATGAAGTGGCGGTAATGATCGATAGCCGCACCCCATGGGATATACTGCCGGATGCCCAGGCGATAGAGTTTGAGGATTACGTGAACTCCTGGAAAACGCCACAGTAACAGGGGAAAGAATTAATAAATTAATCGGCAGCTTTCCCAGCCGCCACCATAATGACTGACAATAAAGGAAAGAGAATGGACCTTTACGGATACTTCCGCTCCTCCGCAAGCTACCGAGTACGTATTGGGCTTAATTTAAAAGGCCTGAGCTATAACTATCTCCCAGTCAATCTAGTGAAAGGCGATCAACACAGCGAGCAGTATCGCCAGCTAAACCCCCAGGGGCTTCTGCCAACGCTCAATGACGGGGACATCAGCCTCTCTCAATCTATGGCTATTTTGGAGTGGTTGGAAGAAACTCACCCAGAGCCAGCGCTCTTACCCAAAGATGCCGGGGCTCGCGCCCATGTTCGAGCCCTGGCACAAAGCATTGCCAGCGATATCCAACCCCTGCAAAACCTCCGCGTGCTCAAATATCTGATTTCTGAATTCAAAGTGACTGAAGAGCAGAAAATTCAGTGGATTCAGCACTGGATTCACTTGGGATTTGCCGCCCTGGAGAAACAGCTAGAACCCGCGCCTTTTGCCGCTGGTGACACCCCCGGGCTTTTTGAGTGCTGCTTACTACCGCAGGTGTATAACGCCGAACGTTTTGGTATGGATATGAATCAGTACCCCAAAATACAAAAGATCACCCAGGCCTGTAACGAATTAGCGGCCTTTATTGATGCTCACCCCGAAAAACAGCCCGATAGCACTGTATAGTCTATTTAAATAAGCCAGAGCCCGGCTTCTCCGGGCTCTGGCTTACATGAATATCCAGTCATAAAACTCTTAACAAAACTCAACTGTTATCCCATCTTTTACACTTGCCCACCATAGCGCGCAGTGGTTAATATTCTGCACATAATGAATTAAATATAACACCGCAGTATCTATCACTGAGATCAAAAAATGCAGCCTGAGCAAGCAACTTCTGCAAGAGAGAAGGAAGCCATCGAGCATGTAAGAAAGCTCAAAGGCTTTTACCAACACCTAATTACTTATTTGATAGTGATTGCTGGACTTTTAATAGCTAATTTAATCCTCACCCCAGAGTACCTTTGGTCTCTCTGGGCAGCCCTTGGTTGGGGCATCGGAATCGCCTCCCACGCTGTGAGAACTTTTAAACCTTTTACATTGTTTGGGCCTGAGTGGGAGAAAAAGCAGGTAGAGAAAAGATTAAAAAAGAAGCCTTAAGTCAAGACACAGCCTTACCGCTTCAAGCCTGGTTACGCTCTCCTCCGTGTACACCTTTGTAAAAGATCTACAAACCATTTCAATCAGTGCAGGCGCTCTTTATTTATTAACGCCTCGAGAGAGCAGGCTTGCTAAATTTAACCCACTAGTCGCTGAAGAATCCAAACTCACAGTCTGTGCTCTAGAATAATGCTTTTAAATAATAATCGAAAAGCATGGTCAATCTCATAAAAATATAACACCTTATTAGATGCCATATCATTTTCACACACCCATACTAATATTGCCGCCCTATCAGTTAGGGCGGCCTCATAATAACAGTCAAAATGGATATCCTTATGCCAAATAAAGTTAGTTTTTCATTTTTATTTCCCCTACTCCTCTTTTTTTGTGCAAGCTCACAAGCAAGCATCGCTTCTACACCGCAATTAACAGCGGAGCCCCCTCAAGATGATCACCGTATCGACCAACTCTACTACCTCCAACCTCACAACAGTTATGAGCGCCTTGCAACTGAAGAAACTCTTGCGGATTGGCTGGATAAGGGCTTTCGCTCGTTGGAACTGGATGTTGTTGACCACGGCCCCTGGCAGGGTAGTAATCATGGGCCCTATGTAGCCCACGGCCAGAGTGATATCGGCAATCATATGTGTCGTAGTAATGGCGACAATGATCGACTGGTTCACTGCCTTGACGACATCAAGGCATGGCTTGACAACAACGAACTCAATGCACCGCTAATGCTATATATTGATATGAAGCCAGACAGTAATTGGTTCGCTGCCTGGTATGCCGATGAGATCTATGTGTTGGATCAATATATCAAGCAACACTTAGGCGATTTGCAATTCAGCTACCAGGACTTACTAGCACATCTACAGGCAAGCTCCCCCTCCTCCGACTATCGAAACACCCTAAAGAATATAGGTTGGCCTACTTTGGGCGAGCTGCAATCGCAGAATAAGAAAGTCCTGGTCATGTTTACCGGTGGCCAGAGTGGCAACGTCAATAATCGTATGGAATCGGCACTGGATAACTACCCATTACATGCCTTCCTCTGCCCTGATGTAGATACTGCCGATCCTGAAGAGTTTTCTGGCAATGTCGACTCCATGGATTCCAGCAGCTCCCAGAAGATATTTTGCGGTAATGTAAAAGCCGGTGATCACTACCAAATAACAGCCAATGAAGCGGCCAACAGTAAACAATTGATGCATTTATGGAGCAGCTCTGGCGACTTCAGCAATACAGATTTTGGCTATTCCTATATCGCTGTTGCACACGGCGCTAGCGCTATTGGCATGGACCCAAATACCGTCAATGACACGCCCAGCTATACCGGCCAAGCTATTCCCTTTGTCGGTGTGCGAAAAAGCCTACCTGGTTATTTTCGTATCCAGTCCATTCAAAACCCAAACCTCTGTATGAATGTTTCTCAAGGCTATGGCAATGGCTCCAACCTGACCTTGGCCAACTGCAACTCGAGCAACGAACAGCAGTTTGTCTACACCGCTGAGGGACAGTTAAGACCTAAAGGCAACAATAAATACTGTGTCGACTACAACACGGGCTCTGCAGACAATGGTGATAAAATACACCTGTGGGATTGCGATGGTGGCAATTCAGAAAAATGGCAGGTACAGGAAAGCGGTATTATTCAAAATCGCGACAAAGATTGGCAATACTGTATTGATACACCAGGGGCAAGTGCCGATAATGGAGAACAACTTCAAATTTATAAGTGCAACAGTAGTGACACTGGTCAGAAATTTTCCCTGAATGCTGTGAATGAATGGAAACAAACAAGCTTCTAAGTATTACTTTTTATTCAGACTCTCAGGAGTCAAGTATAAAGAAGAGTATTGTTGCAGTTAGTAAAGGCGTCGGTCTTAAGATTGATCAAAGATCGACAGCCTTACCGTATAAATGCCTATTAACCCTGGTATGCAGAAATTTCTTAACATACCCAATTAAATCAGTAGTTAGTTCAGTTCGCCAGCTTCACACTGCCTCCAGTCACCGAAGGTGCCATCACCTGCAGCTATCCGGCTTTCATAGGTAAAGATAAGCTCCGAAATATCCTTAATGAAAATGGAGAAGTGAAAGCCTTACCTTCCATACCAATACAAGGTGTAGTCGGCATTCAAGTTTGGAAATTAAGAAATTCATAAGTTCAGACTAGCTGTCCTCGTATAGGAATTCTTACTCAAGTAAGCCCTCCTATATGAAGGGCTCGTTTAGTTTGAGTGCAAAAATCCAACCCAGAGAGAGATTCTTCATAATCAATTAAGGCACCCCACCACATCAAGTTGAGGTGCCCATTTCGTATTGCTTAATGAATGATCAAGTTATGTACAGTAAACATCTCCCATATGTCAAGATTCTTGCGATTTGCATTTGCACCACCGTTTTCTTCAGCAACAATATAGTTACCATGTCGGACATTGAACAAGGAGATCCGATCACCATCCTCCAAACAGCCTGTTCTGTCCGTATGATTAATTAATTTAAATGTTTCCCAGCTATATCTGGCAGAAACGGCTACATCAAGTGCTCCCCATTCTTGGGCACCATAATAATAACCATCGGTGGTTTGCAGCCACACATCGTCACCGTCGACAAAGCAGCCCTGCTGGTTGCTATTACCGCTGAGAATAATAGTCTCATGGCTTCCGATTGTTGAAGCATTGGCATTGACTGTTTGCCCACTACCACCATTATTAGTTGCGGTCAAATATTTACCATGGTGGCCCCTTAAAGCAATTTTCATTGATTTAACCGCGGGTTTACCAATAGCTATATAACCCACTACGGCTTTCAGATTTTCTCCTTTTTCTTTGTGGGCCTCTTGCACCATTAAACTAATGTCAAAAGAACCTGTTTGTTTATCCTTGATACGAGTACCAATTGTTTCATTCATATTCTTGCCTTGCACTTGGCTCACTAGGAGGTAATCCTGTAAATCAATACCTACGGTTTGAAACTCAGGGGTACCAGTTAGATTATCTTCCAGCAATACAGCATTCACATGAATTTCAGCGCCATTAGCTGTTGTATAAGTGCCCGCTTCCATCACCACATAATGCAGAGTTTCAGGCAAGTGAACACCATCATTCCATGAAAATTCTGCTACCCGAACCTCAAAACTATTGGAGGTTATATTGCGAATTTCAGTCGTAATAGGGTCGGGACCGGCGATACCAATGACAGAAGTGAATACCACAGGGTTGGTATAGCTAAAATCCAGCTGAACTGTGGTCCACTCATGGTCTACGGCATAGACTTTATCCGCTTCCCCTCCAACAAAACGTCGATTCTGAAAATGCACCACATCGATTTGCTCACCGCCGTGGTCAGTTTCAGTATCCAAAGATTGCTCCTCCACATTCAGCAGAAAGCACTCGCCGTTAGCGTCTTCCGATATTCGTGAAATAATTGGATCAGAACCATGGTAGCTCACATTTTGATGTAGAAGAATATCATTGGAGCTTTCACAGTTACCTTGGCCTGTAGGAGTCAAATTACTAGTTACATCATTTACCTGGTAACCGCGCACAGATGCCGTTTCTATGATAGATGAGCTATTGGCACCCGCCAGATTCCACATTTCCTGATCGGTTAAATCATCGACATTGGCTTCCCAGCTGTAACCCAGTGTTTTTCCGTCTACCTCAAGAGTAGTTTCCCATACATGTCGCTTTTCTGCCCAACTCCAACGCCACTTGCTCTGGATCTTGGCTTGTGAAACTGTGAATATAAAATTACTAAAATCTCCATGAGTCTGAGTATTACCAACAACTGTTGCCCAAACCTGCTCATCGTCATTGCAGCTGTAAATCTGTATAGTTTTTCCGTGATCTATAAAGGTTTTTGTATCCTGGCAATGACGATAGACAGCTACGTAACCTTCCCCTTCTCTTGCAAATAACCAGTTATTGAAGCTGGATGTTTCATCAAACTTATCAGCTGGCCAAGTTAAATTAACTGATTCCGTAACAAAGTCATCAATCGGTAGAAAATCCGTGGCGTTACCTACGCCATCCATAAAGCGCAACTCCATAGCCGGCTTGTACAATACCAGAGCCACATTCTTGTTTTGCTTGATATAGGGCAAGTTCGTATTCATCATATTCTGGCCACCAGCTTTCCAACCACCATTTCCCACTCCTGAACGCGTGGTAACCTGAAGCGTGCCGGTTGTGGCAACCCAAGGCTGTTGTTGCCAACCGGCATTGCCCGCATGGTAATCTTGGTAAGAGCTCAACTGCACTACACCATGGCGATAGAGATCCAAGGTTTTTTCTGAAATTACAGAACTGGTAGTAAAAGGCGCACTGGTCTTCGTAAGCAGGACTCCAGACATATCAACCAAATCGTCTGCTAGATTAGATTCCACGATAATATCTTCAAAGAAGAAATTTAATCCGGCAACAGGCGTCAGGTAGTATTCCAACATTTCATCAGCCAGTTCAGGATGAGCATAGGCACCAGCAGATTGGGAAAAAATAATCTTATCTTGCAAATCTAGACCTGCCCATACCGAATCCACCTCAGTGATAGGGTGGCCTGAGTAATAGCTGATATTGACCTCCCCATTTAGTTTTTCCAGACGATTATAAGCAACACTGCTAGCATCAAGGCTAGTCATGGCAAATATATCTATATGGTTACCAGCGGTAAATGCCTGTGGACCCATGCCGGTGACTAAAGCCATATACTCTGAGAAGCTATTTTTCATAGTGTTTACTCCTCCATAACTTCCCGCATAGCTCCTTGAATCTGTAGCCGTTGCAGCGCCAAGATCATTTGTCACCATAGCTATATCATTGAGAAATATTAATGCGACCTCCCCGGCTAGCTCCTTAATCTCCTGATCCTTGGCATAGTCGTAAAGATTTAATAGCGCGGATATCGAAAATCCACTATAGGTATTTGAAGTAGACTCATAAACACCATAACGTTTTTTAACTTCTAAATAACGTATAAGGCGATCTTTGATTTTCTGTGGCCCGCCCCCAATATTCCATCCCTCCATTTCCCATAACAACCAGCTAGTGGAAAGCCACATAAGCACATGATTTTCAGAGGTATACACACGTACTCGCTCGGTATCTTCGTCCTGCCAATAAGGGAGCTTATTAATTTCATTTAGAATCAAGTCATCGTACTCATCACTCTCCGCCAACACACGAATATATAGAATCAACTGCATGTCTGGATTTTTATAAGCATGCTTGCCCGGAGTGAAAAGTTCTGTTAATCGCTGAGCCAATGCTGCCCTATCCAAGGGCAAACCGAGATAAGCCCTGAGAACCATGTGGTCATTATTTGGCTCCTCTCTCGCTGAATCGAAAACTCGCTCTATATAGGCCGCCTGGCGCTCACGGAAGGCTGCTAGATAGGCTGGGTATGATCCAGTATCGTAGTCTGCTAAAGTCCACGGCTGTGCCCCATCTTCAGAGTTTCGGGGCCCCGTGCTAAACCAATCAGATATATCGACATCAAGACCAAAATAGTTTAGTGCGGTAACTGAGTTATCAGCTACCCCAAAGAAAAAATCAAGTGACCCCTCAACTGAATTTGTCAGGCCATCATATAGCCATTCACCAGTGTCTACTAAGAATCCTACAGAGGCAGTTGCGGCATCTTCTACTGTAGTGACTACATCTTCGATAGTTTCTTCAGCACTCTCTTCAACTTTATCCCAGGTTTCAGCAATCCAGCTTGTGAAATTATCCCATATGCCTGCATGAGCGTATGTAGGCATGATTAAGCTAGATAGGAGCATGATATACACGATATACAGGCCGGCTCTCTTAAAATTCATAACTAAATCCAAAATTTAATTTTTTCTGATAAAAGGATATGCCGAGCAAGATCTCCCACCCTTAACACAAAATTAAAATAATCAATGGCAATGTTAATTATCAATAAAACAATACATTCCCCAAAAAATAAACTCTAAACTCAGATACAAAGGGTATAAAAACTAAAGAGACCCTAAATGGCGCAAAAATGATATTAATTTAATCCGACCAGCTCAAACCTCACAAACAAAACAGAAAATAAATAATTTCATCCTACCATTAAAAATAATATTGGTACAAAAGCAACAATATACATAAAAATAAAACGGATTGAATCTTTTAAAGTAAGAAACTGACAATAGATTATTGTTTCAAATTTCACAGCAACCGGTTTCTAATTAACGAACAATAAATCAACCCATCAGGAATTCATCTGCAGACTTGAGCCATTAAATAGAATTAAACTTATTAAAAGGGACATTAGAAAGATTGAAGATCAAGGAGGTCCGCTCATAATTCCGCAATGTCTTTACGGGTCGCAAAGGCTGCAAATGGTAGTCATCGGAATGGTCGCAGCCCTTTACAAAATTTACAAAACAATAGCTGCGGGCTTTATAATTCGAATTGCGGGGATAACAAAGTGACTTATTATCTAGGTTTCAAATTTAAGATCTAATAAAATAACCGAAAGGAATCACTTCTTAGCAACCCGGCAACTTTGAGGCTTTGTAGCTTTTTATAATACTTAAATGGATGATAATGATACGAAAAACCATCTGCTTCCGAACAGAAAGAAAATACCAAGCTGTCGTAAATCAATTTCAGGAAATTCCGGCCGGGATGAGCTCTTTCTAAAGAAATAATTTTTCCTTGAAATCAGGCAGGCTTGTATGTGACAGACTTATCCCAGAGGACAGGTCTTGAAAGCTACAGTTATTAGGTCTTGCTAGGCAATGTCCACCCACAAGAGTTGCGCTTAACATCTGTAACCTTCAAGTTAAGAAATTACTCAGAAACGTTTTAAAGGAGATCACTCCACTTTAGGTACATCGTGATTCCTCCTATGCTAATGAACTGCGCTTACTGGCTAAGCTACTGCCTTTTTTGCAACTTATAAATAAATTTATCCGCCAGAGAATAAACCGAGGACGGATTCGCTCCAGTGACCAGCTCTCTGTCTTCGATTACTTGCGACATTGAGGGTACACGAAAATTACTTACTTTAAGGCCAGCCTCTCTTACTTTTTCTGCAACGTAATACTCTAGGCGACTGCCTTTTAAATAAAGAAAGTTCTCAAGAATTAACTCTTCAGACTTGTTACCCAGTGTAATGTTGTATCCTTTGTAAATGAAGTTATTTTTTTGTTCTTCACTTAAGGGGATAAATGGATCATAGATACCTTCCATTGCTGTCAACAACACTATCGGAGCATGGCAAATTATAGCAGTCGGCTTTTGGGTTTCATGGAAATATGTTAAGATACTACCCAGCTCCTCGCTAAACAGAAGATCTGTTTTTGGCGCATGACCTCCCGGGATATAGATTCCATCATATTTTTCTAAAGATTTTGACTGTGTCAATGACTCCAGCGAGAGCAGAGGTTTTTCAGTAAGTTGCTGCTGCTCCATTATGTATTCAACATCATCTAGAAAAGCAGATACTTCGTCATTTGCGTAACGATTAGCAAACTTGAGCCTACCGAAATATTTCATTGCTGTAGCGATATCTTTTAAGCGCTCCTCCTCGGCTTTTATCTTAGGGTTTAAAGCATACTGAGGCCAATTTGATACCACTGATGCTTTATAAAAATACATTTGCAAGCCAAAACCATCAATTACAGGAGTTTTCCCTTTTGGTGTGGCAATATCAAATTCATATCCATTGGCTTCCAGCTGCCTCAAGGTTTCTGATAGCTCACTCACAAAATACCCAGATTCGACTACACCACCATTTCTTAGGGTCAAATGGTCAGCTGCTGAAACGACAACAAGCACTTTTCCATTGCTAGCATAGGCATTTAAACTTAAAAGAACAGCCACGAAGATATATAATATTTTTTTCAAAATAAAATCCAACTGTTTATTATTGAGGTTAGAAAACCTATTTATTTTAGATTGCGCCCCACAAAAGCGAATTGCACCTATCTAGAATAGGCTATTGGCAGTTAGGAAATCCATACCAGGTACTATATTAGCGTGCAAATTTACTAGGGGCAGCCTGTTTGATTATGCTTTATTAGCAGCAGTGTTGATAATGGCCTTTTCGATGGACATATCCATATTTCCCTTCCATTAACTCATTACTCGTATTTAAAATCTGCTTATAAAGCACCTAATTATTACTTATCGTAACATCAAGGAAGGCGGGCTCTTGGCTTTTTCTACCAGAATGATCCACCGCAATGACTTTATAGCGGTAGTTTTTCCCCAACTCTAAATCTGAATCTGAATCTTTGTATGAAGGTTCTCGTGTTTTTAAAAGCAAGTCGTCATCACGTGATAACTCGTAATGGAGCACACCACCATTTTCAATAGTGTGATTCCAGGAGAGAAACACTTGCATTCCATCTATCCTATATTTAAAGCCACTAACCTTAGCGGGTGGAGGATGATCCCCATACTTGCAAGGTACAATATCTCTGCCTAAGCCATCAGTACACTGATCAATATTTTTGTCGGTTTTACCTGATGCATTCCAATTTTTTGCTATTCCGCCAGTGCACATATTATCGGCACAAAAGGGCATATCATAATTGAGGCAAGTTCTGCAGTTTTCATACCCAAAATTATCTACAAAAGGCAACACAGACTTATCGACTGCGGGGAAATAATTACAGACTGTGACATGCGCGCCATCGTTATATGCAGGATCATCAACACCATTGATAGTGTCACACTCAGCAACCGCACATCCAACATAACGAGTTTCCCCATAGCAGACTTGAGCCCAGTGCCCACAGGTGTCATCGTGACATTGTCCATCCTCCCAATTATATGCGTAACTTTCATCATACCAAGCCTGAACCGCACCAGCCCATTGCTCGGCACCATATTGAGATGCTGGAGGATTGGTAAAATGAATAGCTACATTTTCACCAATTTCAACGTAACCGGCGGGCAACACAAAAGATACTTCACTTTTTACTTTATCAAAAGAATCTCTAATACCCGTAGAGTCACCTAAATGTCCAAAATAGCAGGCCGATGCCCGTTCCTTCGCCATCTTAGCCAAGGCATTATCCCAAAAAAGAGTTTGCATATTTCCGGCAGTTTTAGGCCCTTCTCCTTCTCCAGATTGACCACTGGCGCATCGCTGACGAAGGTGATTATGCCTATCGAGCATTACCCGTTTTTGATCCAGTGAAAGCTCAAAAGGGCCAGACCCATTGGGGTCTGAAGTTACTATAGAAAATGTAACAGATTGTTGAGCACCATCGGTTAACTGGAAATTAACAGTATCTTTTACTGAGTCACCACTTTTTATGCTATCCGCCTTATCATTAAGGATATATTCCCAATCACCACTACTGTTAATGTTAAAATTACCATAAGTGCTTTCTATATTTTTCTCTGAAAAGCCCGGCGTATTACCATCCACATCATGCAGCGACAAAATACCATTAGCACTTTCTCTGCTCCCTACAATTAATGTCGCCAGGGGGGAGTCTGGTTCGAAAATATAGGCATCATCGGCACCTGTTACTTCGATAACAATCACTGTAAAGTCATTTCCAGCTCCCACAGCTACTGAAAATTCATCTGTAGCAAGTTCATTTTCACTAAGCGGATCAGAAAGATTACTATCCAAAGTGTATTTCCAGGTGCCATCTGAGAGAACTTGGAGGCGGCCGTATTTCCCCCACTCATTAACTTCCTTAAAAATTCTATTTGGGTTTGTACTATCAATCAGTATGCCAGTAGCAGACTTTACATTATCTTCACTAACGTAACCTTCCCCACCACTAATGACCCCATGGTTTGGGTCTGGATCTAGATCTGAGCCTGGATCTGAGCCTGGATCTGAGCCTGGATCTGAGCCTGGATCTGAGCCTGGATCTGAGCCTGGACCTGGACCTGGACCTGGGTTGGGCCCAGCATTACCACCATTGTTAGTTACCTCTGGATTATTGTTTTTGCTGTCACTAGAACCACCACCGCTACAGGCAACTGTGAAAACGGACAAAACAGTAACCATAAGAAGCTTAGAGAGCTTGTTCATATTGTTCTCTACAGATTCAATCACACTTATTTTGGAACAAAATTATAAGAACATTCTTTTTCTATTTTGTGAACTAGGTTAAACATTATTGTTTCTATATTGAGTACCTGGAGTTTCCAAATTGCGAACAATTGACTTTTTTCTTTTTTAGGCATCATTTATCAACTATTGGGAGCCAAGTAAGGATTTCTTAGTTTTGACTCATTGCAAGTAGCCCTACAGTAAGCAGTCCTCGCAACACATATCTTTGCCGGCCGATCAGACTCACTAAAAAACTTAAGTAATTTATCGAGCTTAAACCGGATTCATTTTAAACATTAAAAATCTATTGGCATTGAATTAAGAGCCTCTAGCAATAGATAAGGGCCCGAGCCAGGTTAAGGTAATTATCGAATGGAGTGGGGATGAGAATTTTTCAAGTACTAATAAACAAAATACATAGGATCTCTGCACTATTTAATTAGGAGGCAGTAAACTAATACCACATGATCCAGCATATCATCTTGATTTATATCAACCAGCATCTTATGTTAACTGAAATATTCTCACAGGTGATACATCTACAATATTCAGCTTACCAACCTAAGAAATTAGTGGGCACCCATTACATTTATAGATATAGTGCTTAAAAGGAACCAAAAAGGAATAAAGATGTACGAGGTAGTACTTTTTTTGCATTTGCTAGGTGCAACTATTTGGACCGGGGGCCATCTGGTGCTGGCATGTACAATCCTCCCTTCCGCCCTAAGAAGTCAGGATATTGAATTTATCTCAAGGTTCGAAAGCAGCTATGAAAAAATTGGCATCCCTGCTCTTTTTGTACAGATTATTTCTGGCATCTATCTAGCTTTCAATCTCTTGCCCGATATATCCCAGTGGTTTAACTTCTCGAATCCGGTTTCGAGACTTATTTCATATAAGCTAATCATATTGGGCTGTACATTCCTTCTTGCTATTGACGCAAGACTCAGAATTATTCCGCATCTTTCCACCAGAAACCTAAAACCTCTCGCTTATCATATAATTCCAGTAACACTTCTCTCCGTTCTATTCGTATACGTAGGGATTTCCTTCAGAACAGGCTGGCTATATTGAACTATCATTTATTGGCTCAGCAACTGACCAACTACCCGGCGTTAGCACAGTTAATCACTTACTTATTGAAACTCCACAGAATAAAAGCTTAACTAGTTAATGAGGGCTGCTTAACAGCAGCCCTCACACTCAATCAATTAGACATGCAAATATTGAATTTTAGATTAATTAAAATCAAAGTAACGAATTAAAAAACTTCTTGCAAATGCTTTAAAAAGGGTACCACGGTTTGATCTCTCACAGCTGGGTACATATCTCGATCAATAGTAATATGATCCAAATTGACCCAACTTTGAGCATACCAACCTAGATTGATATCTTCTGCTGCATAGACAAAAGAGTGCACCCCTGTAAATTCGATAACTTCGTCACCGCCTGCCAGTTGACGGATGTATAAATTGTCTTTATAGGGGAACTGAGCATTGAGATCAGTATAGTAGCTCAAATAAGTTGAGTTTTCGGGGTTGCGGAAAAAAGAAGAAGTTACTCCCATTTCATTCTGATCCCATTTACAGACTCCATCAAAACTATGAACAATAGTTCGAATGCTACGAAAGTCCGGATCATTACGCAGAGCCTTTGCCAAGCGCATTGCTAAACAGCCCCCTCTGGATGATCCCGCCAAGTAGATGGTTTCTAGATTTGATACATAAGCTTTTGACTTTAACCAATTAAGGTAGGCACTTTCTATACGCGATTTCTCACTACTATTCACCATATAGTTAAATTGTGCATCAAAAGCTACGGCAAAGAAGGTGTCATCTGCTGGAAAATACTCTGAATCTAAAACCTGCCGGGCAAGCGAGCGGCCATCTATGCTTCTAGAACAGGATTCTTCTGAGATACCACAGTTTCTTTTAAAGTTATCCCCTTGGCCTGTTACCGCACTTTCAGAACCGTATCCCGGAGGCTGTTGCCCAGCTGCAATAAACACCAAATTTCGCACATCTTCTCGTTCTGGCTGCCGCACTCTTGCAATCTGAGTGTATAATTGATGAGTATTACTGACACCTTCTTGCTCCCAAGCTAGATACTCAGATTGAGTAGCTTGCTGGGTACACCAAAAGTTTTGACAGTAGCGGACACGCTCCAAGCTCACCGATAAATCTGATTTAGGCTCAAATGCCTTAGCCTGAATAGAGCCCAAAAGGAACACCCAGCAAGCTAAAAGCCTTATTATTTGATTTTTCATTTTTCACCATTTTCAATATGATCATTCTTATATTTAGAAGGTAAAACCCTCCATCCAATCAAATAAACTAACCCCTTATCTGACCGCAGATGATTTTAACAGACGAAATGTCGCCAAACAGAGAAACCAATAAAAAAACAAATCTTAAATTTTCAAATAAGAAAAGATCAAATCCAAGACAAAAAAATACAACAACGGGAAAGGCCTAAACAACAAATTGATAAGCAGCCAACAGTAATTTCCAACACTTAAAGCGCCCATAAATTAGCCGAAACATCTATAAAATCATCGACTCCTTTAGGAAACCATGAATTCCTAGGAAAACATGATCGCCGACCAACCCTTCAGAACACCTGAACATCATGTAAATAATTATATTTTTTACCCAATCACAAGAAGAAAGCAGAAGCAGTGGACCGCGCCCCGACAGATAACGCCACACGACCTTTCATGCCTTAATTTCGATCGTAACATACAGCACGAACATCTTAATTGATAGCAAGGTAGTGTAATGGGCGTTAACTCGTACATCATTACTGAAAACTGAATCTAGTTGCACTATGCCCAAGTAACCCCAGCTGGCAACTCATAGCAACTATATTCCAAGTGTATCACTCTGCGACGCCTAGGAAATAAAGCTCTATCTGAAGCATGAAGAATATGAGGATACATAATTAGTGCAGAACCGGATTTTGCCTCACAGGCAACTGGATTATGCTCTTTAACATATTGATATATTTCATCTTTCTTCAAAATTCCATGTTGATGGCTGTCAGGAATAAGCTTTAAGCAACCATTATTAGCATCAGTATCATCCAGATGAATACGGATCGTAATCATTTGCTTAAGAACATGTAGTGGAGGCTGCACATGGTGAACGCCATCCTTAACACTCCAGGGGCCCCATCCAGACTTAGTAAATTTTGAAGAGACCGCTACAGTCTTATCCTGATGCCAAGTAACAAGCCAGTTACATTTTTCATTTTTATCAAATAGGATACCCCTTACCAATCGAGGGCGCTGAATTAAGTACTTCTGCGCTAAATTTACAATCAAGTCCGATGTAGCCAAGGCCGCTATAGAGCTATACTTTTTCTCTACATTGCGTATGCCTCCCGTCCGCTTAGCGAGCTTTAAATCTGCAAACTCATTTTGAAGAACCTCAAGCTGGCCTTCCGGAAAGATGCCATTAATTAAGAAATAACCTTTTTCCAAATCGATCATTATTTAATAACCACAAAAAAGAGTCCGGATTTTATGTACAGCGCACCCAACGAGCGAAATATTACCGACCAGAAAGTGTTTTCTAGCTGGAATTTTTATTTCCGGAAACTTTAGTTTAGGCTTTCCCCATTTACGCATAGACACTATCCGTATTTTGTGGTTTAGATTCTTAAGATCATCTTTGTCAGCTCATAATACATGAGGAATTGTTCCACGCTTCATATTACCTACCCAGCAACACACTCCTTAATAGCATATGGCACGGACGCTGCTGCACTTAGAACACCAAAGTAACTGCAAGCCAGGCCAGGGCTGGGAAAAAGTGCTCTATGTCACACTTTTAACGTGGAATCCGTGCTAAATTCAGCCCATTCAAGTCGAGGTCAGCTTGATTGATTGCCGAGCCGTTTTACGGTGGCTTTCACGCTGTAAGGTAGTAACAACTCAATCTATATTGATGTATGCCCAGTAGAACTCAATACCCATCAGCAGATAATAAGCAGTATGCCCTCCACAACAAAAAGTAAATATTTACTTACAAATTACACCTTAATGTAAAAGTAAGAATGTGACGTTATGTCGAGCAATCCCAGCAATTCTTCGTCACTAGAATTAGGTAGTAGGACTATTTTTGTACAGTTAAAGGTTGCGGGTTCAGTTTTGTAAATTGCTTGGTGTGCTCACTGTTGTCATGCTCCCATACTGGCCTAAATTAATTTTCTAGCCTGGAACAAACCGCCTGTGAAAAAATTGAAGCTACTAAGAGTAGGTATGAAAAATCTACCAGCGATTTATGTACAGGTGAAACCATAAGTACGTAAATTTTCTTGCTGAATGAAATGTGTATTTCAGCCAAATTCTCCAAAGCCAAGAGCATGGATAAGAGATAAAGATGGTTTAATAGTAGAAAATCTTTGCTTAATGATATCCATGTTTCTGTGAAAAAATGAACATATATCTTTTGCCATCGAGAGATTACGGTTCACGCATTGAGCTTTCGTGATTTTTCGACTCAATGTATTACCTCGCTTACGGATAAGACTTCAGCCGAGGGCCTGGCTACAAGAGTTTTAACGCTGACTTTTTCCACAACGAAGAGATTTATTTAGATGAGCACTGACAAAAGTAATGACTCCACACCTTTTCTAGCAGGCATGAGTGCTGGTGAACAGCAATCATCTCTCTCGAATTCAGGCGCCAAATCAGTGCTTGGTGAGGGTATCAATTTTCGCGGTGAGTTGATTGGCACAGAAGATCTTCATGTAGAAGGCACCGTAGACGGTACAGTAATTATGGTTGGTCACAACCTTTCTGTTGGTACCGGCGGCGCAGTAACTGCAAACATCCATGCAAAAAATATTGTTGTTGAAGGCACACTGGACGGCGACGCACTTGCCGATGAGTTAATTGAGATCAGAAATACTGCCCAGGTAAACGGCAACCTGATTGCCCCTCGAATCAAACTCGACGATGGTGGTAAGTTCCGTGGCTCTATGGATATGGTAGATACCGACTCCGAAATGAAAGAACGCCACAAGGAATTCTCAGACCGATTGGTGCACCCAGATCTGCCGGCAACGGAAGACAAGCCAGCAAACCGCTCCCAGAACAACGCCTCCTACACTTCTAGCAGCTCAACTGCGAGTGATTCATCCCGTCTATCCGATACCAGCGACTATCTGTTCGGTACCAAGGAGACTGAAGAGGAAACAGTGGAGAGCTGAGTTAACTTCCTCCGTTAATCCTCCATACGAGCCCCGGCTATTGCCGGGGCTCTAGCTTTTGGTGTGAAAGTATGTTGCAGCATCATTCGTTTGGTATTGCCGCCTTGGTGGACGAGGTGATTCAACCAGGTGGTAAAGTATTGGATTTGGGGTGCCTCTCATTTGGCACTACACAAACCTTTTTGGAACTGTCCTGCCAGACATTTATTGAGGATTTACGTAGCCTGCTGCTTGAAATCCACTCATTTGACCTGCGGACACGAACTATAAAGTTAACTGAACACCTAACCAGAAAGCCGCAACGGATAAAACTTGATGTCGTGCTCTGCTGGGACCTGTTCAACTTTATGGAACCCCAGCTTATTGCCCAATTAATTGAGGAAATCCGACCTCACTTAAAAGCTGGCACTGTCTTCCACACAATGCTGTACACCGGCACAATGCCTAAAGCCCCCGCTGACTTCAAGCGTTTGTCCGGCTTCACTTTTAACTCAGCCCCCCTAGCACTGCCGGAGCCATTACCTACATACCGATACTCTTCGCTCAACCTAATGAAAACCATGGGTAACTTTTCTCTGCGCTCCTCTCTCCTGCATAGAAAAGGCATGCGTAAAGACCTTATTGAGCTGATGTTTGAATACGGTAATGTAAAGTCACAAAACGCTATACGTGCGGGGGGCACCTCAGCTGCAATTTCCGCCTTTAGACAAACAAGCCTTACCGAAATCCCTTTGACAGCACTTGATCAAGCATTAATGCACGCCAAGCGCTCTCCCGTCAGTAAAGCTCTGGATGTAGGGAAAAAAGCTGGAAGGAATATGCAGCACCTCCAGCGAGAAGTGGGTGAACTATTTATTTCCGATCTCTATTCTGCAATTCTCTGGCAATGTAGCCGCAAGGTACCCTTTGATAGCGCGATACAGGCAGCATTACGACAGGCCACCCTGCCTGAAAACCTGGATTGTATTTTACTCTGGGATCTTCTGAATTTCTTTTCCACTGAACAAATTCAGTTAATCACGCATGCGCTATATCAGTATCTCAGCAATGGCGCTGTGATGCATTTTCTGCTGTTCAAGCAAGAGCGACTTCCGGTTAATTGTGGTGTTTTCGAGATTCAGCCATCAGGCCTTGTTGGAACCTATATCCAAGCAGCTGGAAATAAGCAGGCAAAGTTCCGCACTATTACCGATGTAGTGAAAGCACTACCACAAATGAAAGTTCTAAGTCAGGGCACTGGAAGAATACCCAACGGGCCCTTTTATCACGAAATAACAATGCAGAAAGTTGTAAAGGATCAATAATGACCCAGTTTTTCTACCACTGGTTGACTAAGTTATCTCCTGAGCAGGTAACAGACACCTTTCTTATAGTTATGCTTGCCCTTGGCACTATAGCCTTGACCCTTTACCCATTTGGCAAGTTTCCACGCTTCGTAAAAGAAACGCCTTCTCTACTGACCGCTCTTGGAATTCTGGGTACCTTTATCGGTATTATTCTTGGTATCTATGGTTTTGACCTTGCTGATATCGATACCTCAATTTCAGAACTTATGCAAGGTCTGGAAACCGCCTTTATGACTAGCATCTTAGGCCTTTTCCTCTCATTGGTCTTGCGCACTATCTTCCAAATATTCAACAAAGATCAGCCAGCCAAAGCCACTGCAGATGATATTTTGCAAGCGATCAATCACCAGCGCCAGGATTTGGCAAAATTTCAACACAGTATTAGTGAAGAGGTTCTGCAGTCACTAACTTCAGTTGTGGAGAAGTTTAATCAGGGGCTGAACGCACAAATGGGTGATAACTTACAGCAGTTTATTCAGCAGCTGGAGGCCGTATCCCCTGCCTTGCAAGCATTAATCGATCAGCATGAGCAACACGCCGAGCTTGCTGCAATCTACCGTGAGCAAACTACATCTCTACTGATTGAAATTAACGGTGCGCAGGAGAATCTTCTGCAGTTACATCAACGTATTACTGAATTACCGAAAATCTTTAACGTTATTCCTTCGCTGGTTGAACAGCAGCGCACTCACTCCGAACAAATCTCTGTCATGCTTAATGAACAGCAGGCATCCATTGAAATACTACAAAAATCTATTCCGGATATCGCGCCCAAGTTTGAGTCGATTACCCAGGGAATCGAAAAAGCGAATCAGCAGTTAGGCACTCAAGTTCAACATCTAATCTCCCTGAGTGAAACCCAGGCGAAAGTCTTTGAACAGAGGACGAATAAGGTCGTTGCTCTTGCCGATGTCCTGAATAATATCGACCCCAACCACTTTTCCAACATTATACGAGAGACTGCAAACAGCCATCGTGAGTCAATGGTTGAGCTTGCTCAGCTTATTGCCAAGACCCATCAACAAATGATTACTGAATTATCCCAAGTGATCACTCGTGATTTGACCAATGCAGACGTAAGCATCAAGCGCCAGTATGAGTTACTGGATCAACGCTTACATAGCGAAGTCGAGAGTGTAATGGCTGCGATGGGTGATGCCCTAGGTACCTTGAGCGGTGAGTTTTCACGGGATTTTCGCCAGTTAATCCAGCAAATGAAAAGAATTGACAATCAAGTGAAGCAGGCCGCTGGAGAGGAGCATGTTTGAGAGCGCTCACTCCAACAGTGAATCCAGTGAAAGCCAGTGGATCAGCCTATCTGACATGATGGCCGGCCTAATGATGGTCTTTCTCTGTATTGCCGTCTTCGTGATGCGTTCCCTAATAGATGAACGAGCCAAAATTCGAGAACTTGCCGAGTCCTATCGCGATACACAGCTGGCGATTTATCAAACTTTGCAACAGGAATTCTCCCGCGACCTTACTCGCTGGGGAGCCTCTCTGGATAAACAGACCCTAGCTATCTCTTTTAACAATAGTGATGCGCTGTTCAAGACTGGGGATTTTACTTTGAGTGACAATGCGCGTGAAATTATGTCCTCATTTGTGCCCCGCTATATTGCTGCACTGACCCCCTATATGGATTCCATTGCTGCAATACAAATTGAAGGTCACACAAGTTCTGAGTGGGGTGAGCAGTCGGCGCCAGAGGATGGGTATTTTCATAACTTACGTCTTTCTCAGCAGCGGTCACGGGCGGTAATGCAATATGCCCACTCGCTACTACCCCCAAATCAAGCCGTTTTAGTACGTGCAAAAGTTGCAGCCGTAGGTTATTCATCCGCCCGCCCGGTCCTTAATAACAATGGTATTGAGGATCCAAATCGCTCTCGTCGCGTTGCATTCCGAGTAGTGCGAGACTCTGAAAGCCACATTTTGCAGATTCTTGAGGAGGCCCTGTGAAACTAACCGACTTGCGGCCTATTCATAAGCGTCAAAGGCAAAGCTCTCAAAATCTTCTCAATCCCGAACAGAAGCCTTTAACTATTTGCAAGCCGAGTCGAAATAGCTTGGCAAGCGCCATTCGTTTAGGTATTCAGCTGGACTATTCAGACCTCGATATACTTTCCTGCGGATGGCGCTACCGGGGCATCCCAGTATTTGTATTTGGTCTTGAGTATTCACCCTCAACACAGGAAGATTCCTTTGGGCAGGTCCATATTTCTCCCAAATGCCCTTCGGTAAGTAATTACCAAGGGCCCCTCTGGGCGAGCAGCGACTTCTCAGCCGTACATAAATCCTTTCCGCGAGACAACCTAAAGCCCTGTCCGCACTGCTTGCGCCACCTTTATAGTTTGGATATTCCAGATTTACTGCACAAAGACCGCTTTGGTAATGTTACCGCTATCGATTGGTTAATTTACGCACGATACTTTGCCGGTACAATTTTTGAAAAATACCCACTCTTCTGGCGCAACGGTGAACGCCCACAAAAAGTGACTGCACTATTCACCACTGAACCCCCGAGGTATTCCTGCTCAATTTGTCAGTGCCATATTAATGCCAACGGCTGGGCGATTAACCCTAAGCTGGCTGAACTCAGCAGTCTCCCCAGAGAAATTTGCCTTCTTTGCGCCGAGCGGAGAGCTCGCACTGTATTAGTGGCACCCCCTCAAGCAGCGCTGCGTGCAGCAACCCTGCGCTACGAATCCCTTACCAAACAGTTGGGTAGTGAACCCCAAGCATCCTGGGCAATCGCCGAGCAAGTAGTTCCCGCCTCTTGGCTTCCGCTGATCCAGAAACTGAAAACTCTGATGGGGCCGCCCAAGGTCTTTCAGGTGATCGCTCCGAAAATTTTAGCCGTCTTATCCTGGCCCAGTATGAAACGTGCCATCATTGCTGATAACACCAAAGAAGCAAAACTGCCTACTCACTATTCCGTTTGGCGCAAAGCCCAAATTGAGCAAGAACTGGGCTTAGGCTGAGCAATTACTTCATTGTGCTGCCTTCGGGCAGCTGGCTTTTACAAACATCCGGCTTTCTCACTCTCAAAATCTATCAATAAGAAAAATTCTAGAAGATTCTTAAAGTTGTACGCAGGTATTTCCTACTGCGGCTTATCTGATTTAGATATAGCAGACCATCAACAACTTACTATTTCCAATAATTTTATAAACGCATGACTTAAATAAATTATTTGATATTCTTTTTAAAAGACACTCTATCAAATGCTTTTTATCCTATTTATACTCTCAACCTCTTTTACAAGCTTTGCACAAGCAGCTTCTTGGTATTGGAAGGTTATAAATATCATGATTACGGTTTAAATTACCGCCAATAATTTTCTGCATAGGATTTCCCCCTCACAATTACATGCTTTTTAGGAACTTAAACAAAACGATCCAGTCGGAAATCGAAGTAGTACGCCAATAACCTCGAAATTTCGTACCACTTTTAGCGGTAACTAAGATCTGACTCAGTTTTCATGTTACTTTTAATACAGGCTTATCATGATGCATAGTCGGCACACAAAAATTCTGTCAAAGATTTTTCTTACAATTGCACTCTTAGCAGTAACCGTTGCTGTACGTGCGGACGAAGCGTTGCAGACATTTCTCGAACAGACACTTACCACAGCACGTGACAAAAACGATCTTCCAGCCGTCGCCGCGCTGATTCAAATCGATGGCAAGACCGCTGCTATAGCTGCAGACGGTTTTCGTGCGCATGGTCATATGGAACCAGCCACTATCGACGATCGTTGGCATATTGGATCGAATACCAAGGCGCTAACTGCAACAATGATCGCACGCTTAGTTGAGCAAGGTGTCATGCGATTTGAGGATACACTCGCTGATTCTTTTCCCGCTTTCGCAAAAAATATGGACCCCGCTTACCGCAATATTACGATCACGCAATTGCTCAGTCATACCGCAGGCTTACCACCTCTGACCGACGATAATGAACTTCCTCAATTTGAAGACTTAATCGAGTCAGTACCCAGTATTCGGGCGCAACGTATTGCGGTTGCACGCAGTTACCTTGCAATGCCACCTACATCCGCAACTGGTTCATTTAAATACTCCAATCTCGGTTACATTATCGCGGGTGCTATCGCCGAGGCACGAACAGGCAAGACTTGGGAGGATCTCATCAAGGAACAGATCTTTACTCCGCTCGGCATAAAAAATGCAGGATTTGCAGCGCCCGGATCCTCCGGCAAGTTGGACCAACCGCGTGGTCATAAAAAAAACTGGTGGGGCAAGCTCGTACCACTCGATCCCGCTGACATACAAAGTGATAACCCTCAAGCGCTCGGCCCCGCTGGCACAGTCAATATTTCTCTTAAAGATTGGATTCTCTTCGCAGAGGACCAACTCAATGGCGTACATGGCCGCGGTAAATTATTGAAGTCCGAAACTTATCGCAAACTACACTCACCCGTAAATGGTCATTACGCACTGGGCTGGGGGGCATTGGTCGATCCAGAGTTATTGCTGCTTACACACACGGGTAGTAACGGCTATTGGCTCACCGATGCACTTATCATGCCAAAGCACAACATAATTTTTCTAATCGCGATGAACTCTGCTGGTGATACTGCAGAAAAATCAATGAAAGATATCCGCAAGCTTCTTATGGAGCGCCTAAAACCATTTGAGTGAACCTAAAAAGCGGACTTGTCTTGACAAGTCCGCAATCCAGCGGCTACTGGAATATATACTTGATAATTAATTAAAGTCAGCAGCGCGAATCGGATAGTTATCAGAGCCAGCCTCCAAGATCCAAGCCCATGGCTCTGCGAATAAAGCGAGTCAATTATATTCCTGACAGAATAATCTCACGGAAAACGCATACCGTCACCCGCCACAAGAATCCTATTTATCATACATAGTACTGAGCAATTTATTTAAATATAAAGACTCAGAAATACACTGCAACTTGATGAAGCTATAGCTTTCAATAGAGAGAATTCTTAAAGATGTAATCTAGAATTTCCATTCAGAGAAAAATCATAGCTTTCGCTTGCCGCCTTTAAAGAGCCACAAGTTCCAACCTAATTCATCCATGCCAGCCAACATAAAATTTAAGAAAAAATGGCCAGTAAAGCCTATGGAGAGCTTTGATGAATGGCAGCCACCCTTTAAGGCTCCATCACTGTTTGAATTAGAAGAATTAAATATTACCGCAGGGCGTTAAACAGGCTTTGCCCACTGCCATATTAAGTGTGGTGGCACTCTTCTCGATGGCAAGGAAGTTCGTGATACTGTTCGAGAGACTTTCTGCTTTATCAAATTGGAAAAATCGTGACATGTGGTGCACCGCCATATCTCCACACCAGCCAATCAAGGTGCTTAGAAAATATAGCGTTCAAGTCAACTCAATGCTGAATGCATTAGCGCTGCTCAGTAAATCGGGGCATTAAGTTATAAAAGACATCGGGCTTTTGAAGAGATGATTCTCCAAGCCCATAGCAGCCCGGGGGTATAAGATATAATAGTCCGCCTCTAATGCATCATTAGAGGCGGCACAGATTTTGTGTAGTGTGCTTCCCCGCTACAAGATGATCAGCGACGAGCGGCAAAGATACCGCCGGCCATCACTACCAGCGAGGAAAGCATTCCCACACCAACCAAACTATAAAGACTGATAGACTGGCGAGCGGCTTCGTTAAGCACTTCGCCAAAAGGAAATTGCCAGGCAACAATACCCGAAGCCGCCAGCACAGCGATGTATTGAACACGACTGGCGCGACGTTCGTTCTTCTTGGAGGGCATTGGCAATTTTGCCATGACGCTCTCGCAGAAACCGTCATCGTCCAGGTAGGGCTCATCGAACTGCAGCTGCTCTGCCAGCCAAGCATCAAATTGTGGGTCTTTGCCCTCTATAGTTAAATCGCCCAAGGCGCCACCCTTTGTGTTGCGCTGTTCAAAGTTAACCATTGACCACCTCCTCGCGCCACGGCTGCAACAAGCTCTGTAGCTTTGCTCGCGCGCGGTTGACATGGGATTTTACCGTACCTAGTGGCAACTTCATAATACTTGCCGCTTCCTCATGGGAGAAGCCCCGCTGCATACACAAGTGTATCGCCTGGCGTTGGGCATCGCTTAAAGAGTCCATTGCGGAGTTCAGGTCCCGGGCCATCCCCAGGCGCTGAGACTCTTCAACCGACTCTTCCGCCTGGGCCCGATCGACCGCCTCCTGATCCACTTCTGGAGCGTTCTTGCGTTTGTGGCTCATGACGAGATTGTAGGCGATCCGGTACAACCAGGTGCTAAAGCGGGCATCTCCCCGAAATGCCGGCAGCGCCTTATAGGCCTTAATAAAGGCCTCTTGCGCCATATCATCGGCCAGGCCCTGATCGCCATCACACAGCTTGCGGAGCGAGAATCGCAGCTGGGATTGATAGCGACGCACCAGCTGGGCATATGCCCGCTGGTCCCCGTCTTTGACGGTGCGCCTGATCAAATCCTCATCATTGAGGTCCATATTTCGGTCCCTACGCCTGCTTAGTATCGAGCTTCCAGTTGATAAAGCGGGCCAGGCCGATAAACAGTGGGATCAAGCCCAGACTACCTACCCCAAATCCTGCAAGGGAAGTGAGCCAGATAAACACTGCAGCACCCACTGCGATTAAAGTAATCCCTCTGTCCCCAGTATTCTTAGGGCTGCTATCTTCCAGCATATCCAACATCTCAGGCGGCACATCCCGACCATCAGCCACCATGTTATTGATATTTTCCATCACCAGCTGTTTCTTCCTGTAGCTATTGCGAGTTACCAGCCACACGATCAACACCGGCATACCGAACACACAAAGTAAGGCCAGAATTGGTAAAGTCACCACTTGGTGGAAACCAGAATCTGATTGAGACTCTTTCCAGCCCTCATGTGAAGAGTCATATTTTTTTGACAGGCCAATCTGCACATTGTCTGGCACACTATCTAGAGCCTCTTCAGCCACCTGCCCCCGCTCATCGAGAATCCCCTTGCGCTCCAGTTTCTCGATAATGCGCTGGCTCAGAGGGCCTCCGAACTCAGCTCCCAAGTCCACCTGGACCTCACTGCGCTCGCCGTCCTCTCCCTGGGTTTTAATGGTGAGCACACCCTCCTCATCACGCATGATGCGTACACGCGTATCTGGCTTAGATGCCTCACTTTCCATTGCCGGCGGCTTTGGCGGGTTGGGTATTGTGCTGCTGTCATCCTGTGCCCAGCTGCCCATCGCGGCAAAAGTAGCTGCCAGCGCCGCCAACCAGTAGGTAGCTACCCGCAGGGATTGTGAATTTCTCGCTCTCATTAGTTACTCTCTAATCGTTGTCTTTCTTGTACTGTTTAACCGTCGGCCCGGGGAAGCCCTGCACGCTACATCACTGTTATGCGGCCTCGGCTGTAAGGTCCGGGGGTGGCGCCTTGGGGAGCCCTCTCCTCCGCAATCCGCACCGGGTAGGGAAGCCCGCTGCCTTCAACCTCACTGCCTGACTTACATTCATTGAGCTTTTGCATAAAGTGCTGGTCTGTTTTCTCAGTGAGCTGACGATGAATATCATCCACCGAGAATCCCAGCTCCGCCGCTCCGGCCTGCATGCCGCCAAGCGCCAAAATCAGTACGGCGCAAAATTGTACCTTCTTAAATGATCCCGCAGTAAACATTGTGACCTCCAGATCGCTTTTCCTTGTACACCTCTATGACGGAGCCAGAATTGATTTTGGATGCAGGCGCAAAAATATTTTTTTAAACATTTTGTGAGAGGACTTCTTCCTATAGCTACTGGACCAATAAGTACAAAAGTCGCAATAATCGGCCTGTAACCATTGGGGAACTCGTAGATGACCGGTATTAAGGAAATACTGATCTTTTGGTTTGGTGATCCCGCTTTAAATTACCGCCCTACACCTGAACGGCAGAAGCGGTGGTTTTCGGCAGACCCAAAGCTGGACAAGCAAATGGCTGAAGACTTTACCGAGATCACCAATATGGCCCTTGAGGGAAAGCTGGATCACTGGCGTCAAAGTCTGGAGGGCGAGCTGGCCCTGTTACTGTTATGCGATCAATTCGCCCGCAATATCCACCGCGGTAACTCTCTGGCCTTTAAGGGGGACCCACTGGCTCTCGATATCACCGAGTCGATTCTACAGAGGGCAGATGAGCAAAAACTTGGGCTGTTTCAGCAGATTTTTGTCGGCATGCCTCTTGAGCACAGTGAAAACTCCGCTATCCAACAGCGCTCCGTGGCATACTTCGCCCAGTTGCAGAAGCAGTACGGGGATGATGAGTCCATCGCCCCTTATCTCGCCACCCACTATCGATACGCCCTGGCCCACCAGGCGATTATCGAGCAGTTTGGCCGCTATCCGCATCGCAATGCGGCCTTAGGCCGCAATTCCACTGAAGAAGAAAAGCACTGGCTGGCACAAGGGGGCGGCTTTAAATAATGGATTTACTCGGATGGTTATCACTTGCAGGTATCTGTGCCCTAGGCGCAATGTCACCAGGCCCTAGCCTGCTTATCGTAATGCGCTGTTCCGCCTCAGGTCTTCAGCAAGGCCTCGCCAGCGCCATTGCGCACGGCGCCGGCGTTGCCGTTTACGCTGCGCTGACAGCCTTTGGCCTCGCAGTACTGATTACCAGCTCTCCACTACTATTCAGTATTCTGCAATGGGCCGGTGCAGCCATGTTGGTATACCTGGGCTGGAAGGCCTTCCGAGCCCCGGCTCCCGGCTCGGGAACAACCCAGTTGGAAGCCCCCCACATGAGTGTTCGCCGCTCGATCGTACAAGGTTTCGGGGTGGCCTTCTTTAATCCCAAGATCGCGGTATTCTTTACTGCCCTATTTAGCCAGTTCGTATCTGAGCAGCAGGCTCTCACCACCAAGCTCGGAATGGCTGCCATGGTTTCAGGAGTCGATACACTCTGGTATTGCATCGTTGCCCTGGCAGTTCATGCCAGCCGCAAACGTCAACTGGTTAGCAAGCACCTCGGCCACCGCATCCAGCAGCTGTTTGGTCTGCTCCTGATTGGCTTGGCCGCACGTTTGGTATTCACTATTTAGTGGGTAGGACCTAAGCACCACCTCCGTAGAGGCGTGCCAAAATCGAAACTTTCCCCCGTAAGAATGATGATTAGGCACTCCAAAAAAACAGGCCCGCAAACGGGCCTGCTCAGTGCGGAGGTTGCAGCCTGGATGCCTGGGGGGAGTACATCCGGCTGCAGTGGCGCATTATGACAGTTACGACAGCTTCCTAAAGACGAATTATCGCAATAGCCACTCTCTTGAGCGCAACGAAACAGCCGCCACTTCAGTTCCAACCACCATTGACACTGAATATTTATACAGTTACCGTATAGCCATACAAGCAAACTGGAATGTCTTAAAGGCAATTGGGAGGCATATCATGGCCGTAGTAGCTGTTTGGAAATGCGATCGAGACGGAGCAATGTTCGACAACAAAAAAGATGCTGAAGAACACGATAAGATGCTGGAGCTTGCAGCCAACATTACCACGCTCATTGAGCGCAGTATTGAAGGTATTGATGAGCAGGTGAGCGAAGAGATCGGCCTGTTGCTGGCCAAGCGTCGCGATGCCCTGGCCAAAGCCTGCAAAGGCAAACCAGAAGTTCTGCTGGAGGAAGATGAGAGCGGTGAAGAGTCCTCCGACGAGACCGTTACTCCCTTTGCTGCAAACCAGTAAAACTACCTGAAGAAAGTTTCTGGTAGTAGTTTAAAGTTTCATCCCTGTACTCTGCCCGGTTCAACCGGGCTTTTTTGCTGGGCTTCAGTATTTAGCTGAAGCCTCCCACCGCATAAAGATCGTTAATCGTTCCAGATCGCCTAAAAAATTCTTTACTGCTACAAGCGCTTTTACAGAGATCTTATCGATAGCACAATATTGATCACTGCGAGTATTAGTATCACCAGCCAACTGATTAATGTGCCCCAAAAGCGTCCGGCATGGGTACCTCCCTTACCCGCTGTCAGGCCATAAGCGTGGAAAATGCGGGATAGAAAAAAAGCGATTCCAAAGACATGCAACCACAGTGCAGATAAGCCCCCTAGCTCCGCAAGCAACAAGAGCAGTAATGCGATGGGGGTATATTCAACCGCATTCGCGTGCACGCGCACACGAATCTCATTATGACGATCCTCGCCAGTGCCAATACCTACTCGCTTAGTGCGACGAAATTGAACGACCCGGCCTGCCAAGTAGATAATGAGGATTGCACAGAGGCTGGCATACAGCGCTGTAATATTTACCATGGCATTTTCCTTTTTCTTATTAATACGAGATGTAAATATATCCCTATCACCACACCAATGCTAAACAAGTGGCTGGACCTTTTTGTTCATTTTTCGTCACACAAAAAAAGAGCGGGCTTTGCCCGCTCTTCATCTGCTCACAAACTAAGCACTAGTTAATTGCGATAGCCAAAGTCGTGCCCCTTGCTCGGCTTAAGATGACGATCGCGCAGGCGGGTTGAACGAGTAACCAAAGATTGGGGCTCTCCCTCAATCAGTACCTGTTCAGGGTAGCTGGTTACTTCCAGTGGATCACCGCTCCAAACTACAATATCAGCATCGGCCCCTTTCTCCAGGGTACCGCCACTAAGGCTAAAGATATCTGCCACATTTGTACTGATAGACTTCAGAGCCTCCTCGTAGGACAACCCGTGGGCAACAGCATTACCAGCAGACTGACGTGAGAGGTATACATTGTGGGTAGAAGCGTAGTCGGGACCACTAATGGCAACTTTCACACCAGCTTTGGTTAACAAAGCAGCATTATCCAGGCGAGCGCCAAGGCTGGAGAAAGAAATGGGCAGGTTGTTAATCGCATCAATCACGACAGGCACCTGAGCTTGGGCCAGCTGCTCCGCCACCATCCAACCTTCAGCCGCCCCAAGCAGCACCAGCTTTACATTGTAAGCCTTAGCCAACTCAATAGCCGCAAGGATATCGCTGGCACGATTAGCTGTAATTAATAGCGGTTCCGTTCCATTAATCACCGGCTGTAAGGCCTCGAGATCCGCAAGACTATAATTCAGCTCTCGCCACTCTCCCAGACGAATCGCTGCACGATTGTCCCGGTACTCCTTAGCCTCATTCAAGGCATTCTCAATTTTCGCATAGGCGTTTGCACGGCTACCACCGGCCAGTTGAGCACCGGCCTCACCCAAATAAGCCTTCTGGGCAACATCTTCCGCCTCGACACTATCGAACTCACCACTGAGTTTGATGGCAAAGCCGCGTCCGGCAAACACTCTCTGGGCCTCTACCGCAGCGCTATCCCAAGTACTGATAGCTGGAAACACCACGGCGCTGGTAACACCACCAGCCCGGTTAAAAGGGATCAATGTAGATTTGGGGTTGTATGCGGGTACAGGATTGAAGGCGCTGCCGATACTCTCACCAGTTACCGCATGGTCGTTGGTGCCACTGGCTGCGCTGATCTCCACCAGCCCCAATTCAGAAATGGGTGCAATAACTCCAGGAGTCACCACCTTGCCTTTCGCATCAATTACCCGATCGGCAGGTATATTCAGCGAGGGAGCCACCTGCTCCACTTTACCGTCCACTACCAGCACATCGGCAGATTCCAGTGTACCCATATCAGCCAGGGTGTGTACCTTACCGCCCTTAATCAGGATACTTTGCGCCTGAGCCCCTGCTGTCAAAACCCCCAGGGCCAGCGCATAGAATACAGCTATTTTTTTCACAGTCGCTCTCCCTCTGCATTGAGAATACCAAGCTCAAAATCACTGCGCGGTTGGCGCTTTTTATCGGAGCGATCGTACATCAACTCCCCATCGATAAAGACCTGATCAACATGAGTATAAACACTGAACGGGTTGCCAGACCAAATAACAACATCGGCCATCTTACCCTTCTCAAGGCTGCCGGTTTGCTTATCGATACCCAGTGCCTTAGCGGGGTTCATGGTCATCCAGGTCACAGCATCCTTTGGCTGAATATCGAAACCAGCGCGCTGACCTGCAGTCATCGCTTTAGCAACTTCTTCATTCAGGTGCTGAACGCCCACACCGGAATCCGAGTGAATCATTGCACAGGCCTTGGCCTGATCGACGATAGCAATATTTGCCTCTGTCATATCGAAGGCTTCGTGCTTAAAGCCCCACCAGTCAGCCCACATCGCAGCACATACATTGTTCTCCGCCAGCAGGTCGGCGACTTTGTATGCTTCTACTGCGTGGTGGAACGTAGAGATCTGGAAATCGAACTCCTTGGCGACATCCATCATCACCGCCATTTCCTCTCCGCGATAGCAGTGATTGTGTACCAGGATATCGCCGTTCAGAACGCCCGCCAGGGTCTCTAGGCCCAGGTCTCGCTCTGGTTCATCTCCACCCTTCTCTACATATTCCTCCCACTTCTTCTTATAATTGCTGGCCTCAATCCAGGCGTTGCGGTAGCCAGCTACATTACCCATACGGGTTGAGGGGGAAGTACCTTTACCACCATAAACACGCTTCGGATTCTCGCCACAGGCCATCTTCAAACCGTAGGGCGCACCGGGAAATTTCATGTCCTGTACGCTGCGACCCGGTACATTTTTGAGGGTTACACTGCGGCCACCGAACAAGTTGGCAGAGCCCGGTAGGATCTGCAATGTGGTCACACCGCCAGCCAGGGCTAAGGGGAACTGGGGATCCTGTGTCCATACAGAGTGTTCCGCCCATACCTGCGCGGTGTTGGGGGATGTCATCTCATTGCCATCCTGAGAGGACTCAATAGAGGGGGCAGGATAATCTCCCAGGTGAGAGTGTACATCGATAATTCCGGGGGTCACCCACTTACCTTTGCCATCGACCACCAGGGCGTCCTTGGGAGCCTCAAGATCTTGACCGATCTTTGCAATCTTTCCGCCTTTCAATAAAAGGTCTGTGTTCTCTAATTGCTCCCCAGTCCCAGTAAGCAAAGTGGCATCCTGAATCAGCACTGGTCGGGACTGAGTAACAGAATAAGTTGAAGGGAAAGCATCCAGGCGAGCAAAATCCAGAGATCTCTGCTCACTCCCGGCTTTCTTCTCTCCGCAGGCAGACACCAACAGCGAGGCACAAAGCAAAGCCGCGATGCCGCGCCCGAAAACTCGAGAATGCAGCTGCATAGTTATTCATCCAATGGTTTTGAAGATGGCGGTGAATGCTATCAGTTTGTCTGACCTTAGCCACTACTTAGAGAAGAAAAGTTCGCTTCTGAGAAGAAAAGCCCCAAAGAATTACCGAGAAACTCGTCTGCTCTGCAAGTGGATACCCATCACATTTGAATAAACACACAATTACAAAAGGGTTTATAAATGTCGGCATGTCAGCAAAGACTGCAAACCAGCTCTTAAAAGGCCCCGGGTTCCCTATATACTTTTTTGTTTCCACATGATGCAGTTTCTGGTGAAAAAATACTCAATAATTATTCCGGAGGAGAATAGGTGATCAAGGAAAACAGCCTGCCGGTATTCCCCACATCCACTTATGTCACCAGTAGCCAAAGCCGGGATTCCCAGCAAGTCTATGAGGCTTTACGTAAAAGTGAAGAGCGCTATCGCGAACTGGTTGAGCATGCGAATTCGATCATTATGCGCTGCGACAGGCACGGGCGAATCACCTCTTTTAATGAGTATGCTCAACAACTTTTTGGCTACTCTGAAGCCGAAATTATTGGGCGGCATCTGATCGGCACCATAGTGCCCGCCTGCGAGTCCAGCGGCCGGGATCTACGTCAACTCATTCAACATGTTTGCGATAATCCACAAGAACATCGCTACAACATTAACGAGAATATCACCAAGTCTGGCAAGAGGGTTTGGATTGCCTGGACTAATAAAATCCTTTCAGATGAAAGTGGCTGCCCAACAGGCATACTCAGTATTGGAACCGATATCACCAAACAGCGCCTGCTGGAGGAGGAGTTGCGTCAAGCGCAAAAAATGCAGGCTATTGGCGAGCTAGCCGGCGGCATCGCACATGACTTCAACAATATGATTCATGGAATCAGTGGTTATGCCGAGGTTATCCAGCAGATAGCGGAAGATCCCCGTATCAGCGAATACACTAATCATATACTCACTACTGCCCGCCATGCCGCTGAGCTGACTAAGCAGCTGCTTACCTTTGCTCGCAAAGGTAACTATCAACTGAAAGATTGCAATACCCATGAAATCACCCGCGATGTCTGTGCCATGCTTGAGCGCACCATTGATCGGCGTATTCGCGTTGAACAGCAACTAGAAGCTGGCCGGCCTCATGTAGTCGGCGATCCCGCCCAGTTGAAAAGTGCATTATTAAATATCGGCATCAACGCCAAGGATGCCATGCCGAGTGGAGGCACTCTGCGTTTTAGTAGTAGCAATATTACCTTTGAAAAAATTACTACTATCGCAGATTTTGAAGTGCAACCTGGTCATTACCTATTAATCACCATTCGCGATAATGGTACAGGTATGCCCCCTGAAGTGCGCCGCAGAATTTTTGAGCCTTTCTTCACCACTAAGGAATGCGGCCGGGGTGCCGGACTGGGTCTCGCCGCAGTGCATGGCACCATCCATTTGCATAAGGGGGCCATACAATGCCATAGCATTGAGGGAGAGGGCAGCACCTTTAATTTGTACCTGCCGATTGCCGAAGCAAAAGTAAGTAGACAGCAAAAACAAACTGTACCGCAATCTGCCAAACGCCAACTTCGTATTATGGTGGTGGACGATGAAGCCATTGTCCGCAGCTATTCGAAAACACTCTTTGAAATGAATGGTCACAGCGTAACCACTTTCGCTTCGGCGGAACAGGCGATCACCTATTACCGACAGCATTACGATCAGGTAGACCTGGTGATTCTCGATATGATTATGCCCGGAATGGATGGCCAGGAACTATTCGCCTTTCTGCAGCGCATCAACCCGGAGGTGAAAGCATTGCTTTCAACCGGGTTTAGTGTCGATAGCAAAGTCCAGGAAGTTATCAAAGATGGGGTTCTCGACTGTATCCAAAAACCTTTTACTTACGATAGGCTCAGCAACAAAATTGAGGAATTGATTTTAAGCGGGCAACTGATAACAACAGCGTTTTGAATATCTAAAATGACTTGTGTCTTAAAGCAAAAAGCCACTTACTTTAAGAAAGTGGCACACTTACACGAATACTTGCCAGAGAAATTACTCTGGCAAGTATTTTAAAGGATAATATGCGGAAGGTAGCGACTCATATCCTGAGTTATAAGATTACTATCCTCGCGAATTGAAATACCCGCAGCCATATCATCCACTAGCCAGCTACCCACCAGGGTAAAACTCTGACCAAACTTCGGCAGTGGATGCATAGCCTGATAGATAAAGCCCTCTTCTCCATAGGGCCCATCCGAAAGCGATTGCACATTTTCTCCGCGTACTACTGAAATATTGGCTCCCTCACGGGAGAAAATGGGCTTCTTAACCAGCTCCGAATAGCCCTCAGCTTTATCCAGCTCATCTTCGAAAAATGAAGGTAGTAAGTTGGGGTGCCCGGGAAACAACTTCCACAACATGGGCAGGAGTGCTTTATTGGATAATATCGCCTTCCAGGGTGGTTCCAACCAACGTACGTTATTGCCCCCCAACAGAGAGCCAAATTCCTCGCGGAACATAAACTCCCAAGGGTACAGCTTGAACATCCAGGTAATTACCTGATCGTCTAAATCGGTAAAATCTCCCTGCGCATCACAACCAATATCTTCGATAAATACAAAATGATTAGTGATGCCGGCTTCACTGGCACAATCTTGCAAATATTGAACCGTACCGCGGTCTTCTACCGTATCTTTGCAACAGGCAAAATGTAGTTCTCGACCAGGGGTCAGGAACTGTACATCGCGAAAGCGATTAACCAGCTTTTCCTGCAGGCTGTTAAATTGATCAGACTGTAGGGGAAGTGCCCGCCTATCTACATTATCCTGCAACCAAAGCCACTGCCAAAATCCCGTTTCATATAGGCTGGTAGGCGTGTCGGCGTTATTCTCATAAAGTTTGGCCGGACCCTGCCCCGAATAGGCAAAATCCAAGCGAGAATAAAGGCTGGGGTCACCATTTTTCCAGGAATCGCGGACAAAATCCCAGTGCTGCTCCGGTATGCGGAAGCGCCTTAACAACGCCTCATCCTCAAGCACCTTAGCGACAACATCCAGGCACATTGCATGGATTTCTTCGGTGGGATCCTCAATATCCTGCTCTATCTGTTCCAAAGTGAACTGATAGTAAGCAGTTTCATCCCAGTATGGCTCCCCATACATGGTGTGAAAATGAAAACCAAACTCCTGCGCCCGCTCTTTCCAGCGCGGACGCTCACCGATCGGCAACCTCAGCACCAATCAGCCCCCCCAGCTTCGGGAGCGACTGCTACTAGAGCGTCCGCCACCCCAGTTGGATTTGGCTGAAGCGACCGCTCCAAAGCCCCCCCGTGAAACCGTCTTGGTAACCTTGGGCTTGGGATCCATCGCAGTTTTATCTACGGTATAGGAGTTTTTACCGTAGCGGCCGATAACCTGACCATCAGCGGTCATCAGGCGATCATAATAGCGGGAACCGGAGGCAGAATAACGGTATACCGGGTTGTAATGACCGTAGGAGTGATAGCGCCGGTCATTATCATTCAATATGGAGGCGACCATAAAACCGGTCATCAGTGGCATCCAAAAACCGCTGCTACTCTCGCGACAACTACCGAACTCCGTCTCACACTGGGACAAATTGGCATATTTGGGCCCAGTCCGCTCAGCTTCCGCGAGGGCCTTCTGGTAGGCCGCCTCACATTGGGCTTCATCGAGCTGTGTATTATTCACACAGTCCTCGACAGAGGACACCACCTTAACCTCTTCATCGGAGGAGCAGCCCACCAGAGCCACGGTGATACCCAGAGCCAGGGGGCGTAAAACAAAACTTGCCCCCCTGCCCTTGCGCATCCGCGCAAGATTAATATTTTTACTACGCTTCATCCTCACCTCCGCTTAATAGCTCATGCAAGCCGCGTTGAGGACACCAACAGAAATAGTGGTAGCTGCCAGCATAATACCCGCGCTAACTTCACCGTCTTCAATACGCTCAACAATACGTGGCATAAAGCCAAAACGAATAATCGCAAAGGCAATAAGCTGAGCGATTAGAGCAACCACTGCCCAAGTGGCAAAGTCAATAATGGAAACAGAGTTACTGGCCGCGCCGCCAACAGCAATGGCAAAACCCAGCACCGCACCACCAAATCCAATGGCAGCAGCTGCGTTTTTGTCTTCACGGATCAACTTCCATTCGTCATGGGGTGTCACTAGTGCATAAAGAAATTTAAACGCGATTAAAAATACCAGTGACAGGCCAAAATAGGCCGCAAAATGGAGGATACCAGTCATCAAATCGTAGGGCTGGTCCATTAATACATCTCCTTATTATCCGTGAATAGTCAGCTGTGATGGTGTCAAAGTTATACCGGTACTAATCACCAAGCTGCGACTCAGGTAACCAGCGTCCTCCTCTTTCTCTTCCGCTGAAAGGAACAGGGATTCGGTACGCTGATCCGACAAATCGCGTTCAAAAAGCATGGTGAATTGGTCGGTAAGGGAATAGTCCCCATCGGCGTCATAGGTCTTCTCGGCCATATGCACCGGGTTGTGATAATCACCAGTAGCAGTCCAGACTCTCTGATAGTTACGGTCCTGCAATTGGTAATTAGCTGCACCGATTTCCTGCTTTAGAAGCCTGTCCCAAACCTGCTGATTAGCGACATCGAGGGTATCGTAAAAGTGAAACAGCTTTACGTCTACTACATGCTCATCACTTTGACCGCCTTCTGCCACAACCTGTAGCCAGGCATCGTCATCAGTATAAAACCGATAAACCCAGGCTCCATCGAGCTCTACAATTCCGGCCGCTTTGATAATCTGCGTTGGAGAACAGGATTCAATAGTGAGTTCATCCAGTATCAGGCGAATAGCCAATGGGTCCAGTTCAAAACTTGCGCCGAGTCGCAATCCCATAATTTCCGGGGTTTTCACCTTTGGAATATCTTTACCTTTGAGTTTGTCAATCAGCTTGGTAAACACGTACCTGTCCCCTCTCCTTCATTCATTTTTATATCGAAGCAGCGCTTTTCTGTAAGCCGCTTAGCAGAAATGTAATAGAGCATATCCCCCCTGTTCACCTCATCGGTCAACGCGGGGTTTACATCAATTTTAACTATTCCCTGACGACGTACCGCAATCAAGGTTGCGGACAAATTCTTTTTAAAATGATCAAACAGAGCAGAAAATAACAATGGCCGTTCACCCTGATACTCAATACTGTACTGAGTCATTCCATAAGTGCTATCCAGAAGCTGCCGGTGTAATCTGGCAGAACCGGGGTCCAGGGAGGATTTAGCCAGTAATTCCACCGCTACTGAGGGGATGCATTCAATATTCGGGCAGTGTGAGCGCAATAGCTCACCGACATTTTCATCCTGGAAATAGGCTGTTTTATGGCTATTGGGACTGAGTTTGTCACAGAACAAAGCTGTGGTGAGCGTGACATCATCCAGGGGATTATCGATAATGATTCGCGCGGCATCGACAAGTGCGGCGCGCTGCATGCTCTCAATATGGGAAAAGGATTCAACCCGGACAAAATCAATTTTACCCGGCATGGGATTCTCGATGTCGGCCTCGACACAAAGCACGATATCTGTTGCTGTACCATTGGTTTTCGATAACAGCAGCTCTATCAAACGAAGGGTTCGCGTTCCATTCCAGCCAATTATAACCGTGTGATTTACATGGTTTGTCATGCGCAACCCTCTCTTTCCTCTATGCACAAACTCTGAAATTACAAAGCCCACCTTGGTAAGCACCAAAGCGAATAGACTCAATCCAAAGGGGATCACCCAGGTTGCCACAACCACTTTACCTGCGGGCGTTACCGGCGAGAAATCGCCATAGCCTACTGTGGAAGCAGTCACTATCAGCCAATATATAAAGTTGGCGGGGTCAACAATCTCATGCTCCCCTGCAGCACTGAGTAATAGGTAACTCCCCATTACATAACCCAGCACGCCGACAAGAATGGTTAGTATATTGGCCTTAACAAAAAGCGACGCCAGAAGGCGCCGCACTCGATAAAGTAGCACTGGATCAGGCCTTTTGGCGGCTCGCCAGTAGCTGGGCCAGCTTGTCGCTGCCGCTGACCTGGCCACCGGGCTTAATGCCCGCCGCCTTCAGCTTGGCGTCCAGACCAGAGCCACTTTCCTCTGTTGCCAGCTCTTCAGCAGCTTCCAGCTCCGCAGCACGCTCCTGTTGCTTGGTCTTGATACGATCAAGGCTGTCCAGGGCCGTTTTGATTTTGCTGTTAGCCCCCATATGGCGGGAGGAAACGGCTACTTGGGCCTTTTGTACAGATTCGGTGGCCTTGATCTGGTCAATCTGCTGCTCCATACGGCGGACATTAATTTTCGCCTTGGAGATATTCCCTTTCAGGGTACGCTCAGAGTTGATGAAGCCATCCAAGAGGCTCTGTTCCGTTTCGAGTTGAGCTTCCAGCTCAGTAACACGCTCGGCACACTCCAAAGCCAGGCTATCATCACCTTTCTCGCTGGCACTGATTGCGTGGTTGCTGTAAGTCTCAATATCGGCTTTTAGAGACTCTACCTTACTTTCTGCCAGCTTGCGCTTGGCCATGATTTTAGTCAGGTTCTCATCACAAGCTTTCAATTCGGCCTTTGCCTCCCGCAGTTCTTGATCGAGGATACGGATAGACTGGCTGTCCGCAACGGCTTCAGTTCCTTCATTGACCGCGCCTTTCAAGGCAGTCCAAATTTTTCTCAGGCTCATGCTACACCCTCCATTTCAAAATGATCAGCATATAAATCCAGGAAGTCACCCACATTGGAGAACAGGGTTTCAACTTCTTCAATTACCACTTCGTCCTTACTGGACACAGACAAAGCGCCAAAAGCGACATAGTAACGCTCACCGCCAATCATGGTGATGGCGATCGACGTCAGGGGAACCAGTTGATGAGTCTGGAGAATCAACTCATTAAGGGCGACCACGTCGGCTACCTGGCTGACCGGGAACAAGATGCTCTCGACAACGATCTGCTTCTCACCGACATAAACGAATGCATCGACTCCTTCGTCATTGGAAATACTGAGGCACTCTCCCTCAGATTCCACCACCCATCCGGTGTGGCTTTCCGCCAAATGGCGTAGATTCTCATGGTTCCAGGTCATCTCGACTCCCTCGCTGTGGAATATTAGTCACAAATATAGCATCAAAAAAAAGGCGGTCAATAACTTATTTCAAACTTATGTTGCAAATAATACACACAAAGATAATATTTACCACATAAGTGACATCAACTGTAACGGAGTCGAGCCCATGGACCACAAGCAAAGCCTCAGTAACCAGCAAGCACTGGCTCCGTACAAACAGGCTATCGCCCGCTATGTGCGCGCATCTATGGCTTTGCGGGGTATGCGTTACGGGGATCTCGCCCAGGCCCTGGCCGAAAGAGGGATTTCAATGACCACGGAAAACCTGCGCAGCAAGGTGAGCAAATGCATGTTTTCTGCAGATCTACTGGCAGCCATCATTGATGCCTTATCGGTGGAAGACAGCGCCATGCCTGAAATCCTTAAGCAAGCGCGAGAACTGCAAGATCAAGGACTCAATACCGAACAATAGAGAAGCTATCATGCTCTATCACGCAGTACCAATAGGAAGTAAATCGCTAAACTCGAAGACAGAGCATGCTATAAAATCTAGCAACCAGGCCCGCTGAATAGCTAGTAGTGATGGAGCTTATAAACCGGCTCACCGTTACCACACTTACCGACAACCTCTGGTTCAGAGAGTTTGGCTCCTGCCGGTATTATTTTATTGGTTGGCCACCATACAAAACAGGCATAGCGAAAATTGACTGCCCAGTTACAGTAAAGGCGGCCGTCATCCTCCTCATAGAATCGCGCCTGACAAAAGCTTAAGGTCGGGCTTCGCACCCCCTGTTGCTGCTGGGCATCCACAAATATCACATCCACAGCTGCTACGGCAGTCACCCAAAAGCAGGGTATTAATAACCACAATTTCATAGGCGTACTCGGCTAAACTGCAAGCTGAACTCCTATAAAGCCTAGCAGCCCCGGCGCAACTTTCATTTTGTGTATCCACTTCTAAGAGTGAGCCCCCCACTACCCTAAAGGTGATCCCTCTTCAAAACCGCAAGAATACGTCTAAGGCAGTTCTCTGGGTCACGCTTCCAGCTGGCAAAGGGTAATGGCAAAACAGTAACCCCCGCCCTGTGCAACACTTTATAAGTCTGAGTAGTAAAGTGATACCGATACTCCCCAGGAAAACCGATCAAATCCACCCCCAGGACCCGACCGTGGTATTCACAGACCACATCAACACGCTGGCCGGCGATAGGGAATGCTACCCAATGTCTGACCTCCGCCATCCGCAGGCTCGCGCTCACCTCTTCGGCAAACTCACAGGGAAAAACTTTTTGTGGAGCACTTAGGCCCGCCTCATGATCAAAATCAACATAGCGGCGCAGCAAGTGCTCAGGTGACAGGGATTCCGGGCTGATGGAATAAGCCACCAACTGCCTCTCTTTAGCCCGGGTCACAGCAACATTAAACATGTCGGCACGATTAAGATAAGTCGCTGCACGCAGGGACTGATTGTCTACAGAAAAAGACAGGAGCATCAGGTCCCGCTCCTCTCCCTGAAATCCGTAAGGGGTTGCAACCAAGACGGAGAAACTGCGCAGCACATCTGTCGGGAAGGCCTTATCCACTTCGGATGCCAGATAATCCGCCTGCTCCCTGAAAGGAGAAAGAATTCCAACCGTTGGCTTGAGTGGTGAGTCGGCATAGCGATGAGTATGTTCACGCAGCTGCTCAAGTATCCAATCCTTTTCCAGCCGATTTCTGCCATTTTTTGCTCGCTTTCCCTCCAAGTAATGCAGAGTTAAAGTCCTTTCACTGGAGGCTACCGGTCTAGCCTGCATTACCTTGAGTCGATCTGTATAAAAAGCGTTATTGCTAAAAGCAATTAACTCCGGCTGACTGCGATAGTGTTCATCCAGTAAGGTAACGGCCTGCTGACTACCCAGGGAGTCAGAGACAATATCCAACAAGGACTGGTCCCGGTAACTCAACTTCATAGGTAATTCTTCAGGGCTTCCTAGGTCTTCCCACAACTGTTGTTGTTGCGCCACAGATAAAAAGGAGACGTGACGCAGCTGCTTGCCATCCCCGACGACAACCGCACGTTTTGCTCGGTGTAATGCTGGTAGGGCGCTGGCGATATCACACTGGGTGGACTCATCAAAGATAACGAGATCAAAGAGCTCACGAGAGAGAGGCAATACTTCATTTAGCTCATCCAGGCTCACAAGCCAAATTGGGTACGCCTGTAAAACAACCTGCATATTCGTTTGAGCAAAACGCTCTGCTTGCGTTTTGGAGGTTCTAGCCCTGAGAGCCTGATTGAAAGCCGATAAATGCCTTCTTTCATGCTTTAAAAGATTTAGAAGGGCCTCTTTTCGATAAGCATTAATAAATCGAGACGCATGCCGCTCAAAATTCTTACGCAAGGTCCCGATTACCTCCTGGAATTCCCACAGTGATTCCGTATCCAGTTGCCGACCTAAAATACGCAATCTCAATGCCACCAACCAAGTACCAAAACCATCGGAACCGAGTTTCTGAGCAGCTCTTAACGCTCCATTAAAGCGGCGCTCAGCTTTACGCATTGATTTGAGTATTACTTTAAGACCACGCTTTTGGTTGGCAGCGCTCACCTCAGGAGCTGCAACCCCCTCTTTGAGCAAAGAATCCAAATGAAATTTCAGGCTGGGTATAAAACCCTTTTCACCCGCATGTACATACCCTTCCTGTAAGTCATAGGCCTCACGCAACTTCTGTCGTACAACATCTATGGCCTGGGGAGTTTTAGAAACTACCAAAACAGTATTGCCATGCAGCATTTGGTCAATCGCCATTGCGGCAATGGTAAAACTCTTACCGGTGCCTGGCGGGCCGGAAACCAGACTCAAGGGCATCTTCGCAGCATTTTGCAATGCCCTTTCCTGAGCCTCACTCAAAAGTCCCGGCAACATCTCCGGCTCACTGTCACTTTGCCGGAAATCAACAACCTCCTCCCCGAGGGCCAAATTTAATGGAACAGAAAAGTTTCGTTCTCGGCCTAGAAGTTTCAGCTCATGAAGAACACCGCGCGATCCCCGCGACCTATCAGCCAGAATGAGGGCGCAAGCACTACTTATTGCCAGAGCTGGAGCCCTACCCAACTCATCACAATCAACCGCCTGTAGATTCGGCCAGCGACTAATCTCTTCAATACCGGTTAACCGACTGTTTTGTTCCAGCCAGCGCCCCATAGCTGCCACCTGGGGACTATCCAGCGGAAAGCTCGGTATAGGGAAGCTATCTGTTACTCTCGAGTCTATATCCGGCTTAAGGATCAAGCGCAGCAGTGGAAGGTTGATATGGAGATCAGCCGAGTTGACCTCCACAAAATACTCTTCGTCAGAACAAAGACGGGCAGGAAAATACAGTAGCGGGGCACACAATTGACGCTTGGAACTAAGCCCTAGCTGGCTCGGGAGTTCACCAGAGATCAAGAACACCGAATAGATTAAACTGCGCTCTTTTCGGTAAGCATCCGTTAGCTCTACGAGCTTAGTAGCCGAGGTCCCCACCAATGGCACTCTGGGTAACTCTCCACTGGCTAAAAAGTCCCGCTCTCTGAAAAATACCCGGCGATTACCCGCAAGCCGGGCAATATTACTCAGTGATAAATCATGACTATCCGCCTGATAGCAGCGTCTGAAATATTCGACCAACAATTTGGAGGAGTCCCGCATAACCATCCATATTTCCAATTAAAGGCAAAGCCCTGCCCGAAATTGTACCACCGGGATGATACTCCCCACTCAATGTGCCAGTTGGCATTTAGACTGGCTAGCCCTCACTCGCTATTGAGCGTAGTTTGCGAGATTCATCTCGACTCAGGCTCAGCCCATATTTCTCTACGATAGAAATAAATCGCTGGACATATATTTTACCAACGGGCGCATAGGGTGGCATCCACTCATCAGGCCCTTTGTGCCCTTTACTTTGATTGCGGCCATCATCCACCAACCAGAGGTTATCGATATCCTCAGCAAAGCGCCTTTTCTTTGCGCGGCTCCACCCAGCTCCTCCGTGATCATGGGCCCACTTAAGGGGCACAATATGCTCCACATCCAAATCAGAAGCTTTGCTGTAAAAATTGCCGGTATAAGGATCTAGCCACAACCCAGTATCCACCTTACAGCCGTTGGCGCGAGTATAAGTAACTGGCGAAAGGGAGTACCGTATCAACAGCTCATGTCGGGTATCTTGGCAATCCCTATCTGTATCAGACCACTTGGGTAACCACTCTGATCTCTCATAACTAATCGCCAGAGCAGAAAAGCTGAAAGAAAATAAAAAGAAGCACACACAAAATCTTGAAATTGACCGAACACTCATACATCAACTACCAATCAAATCAGATCTTTAGATTACTAGAAAACTGATCGGGATTGTATGTACCGGTTCAAACTGAGGTAAAAACGGAACCATTAATTACCTACAAACAGCGAAAAGAAAAGATAAGTGTATGAACCGGCGCAACGGAGGCAGTTAGAAACCACTAGTATCTGGGAAAGGAAGGATGATCCCACGCAATACTCAAAAAGGCATTGCGCAGGATCTCGAATTACCCACGATCAACGCAGGCTCATCGCACTATACAGAGACAACCTCTTTAGCAGGGGCAGGCTGCGACTTTAAATTCATCTCATCTAGATTACCTTCCACCTCATTAGGTTTAACCTTGTGGAAGACCGCGTAGAAAACAGGGATAGCAATCAGCGTAAGCACAGTGGCAAAACCTAGCCCCCCCATAATGGTTACGGCCATATCCGCAAAGAAAGCATCAAATAGCAGTGGCGACATTCCTAAAATAGTGGTCACAGCTGCAAGGAAGACCGGACGCAAGCGACTTACGCTAGCACGCTGAATAGCAGTGAGTCTGGGCAAGCCCGCATGTGTTTGTACTTCGATCTCATCGACCAAAACCACAGCGTTTTTAATCAGCATTCCAGATAAACTCAATACACCAAGAAGTGACATAAATCCGAAAGGCAGCCCCGTCGCCAACAAGCCTACAACTACGCCCACCAAACACATGGGAACTACCAGCCAGATAATTACGGGCTCACGTACAGTACCGAACAACAAGATCGATACCAGGATCATGATTAGGAAGCCAAGTGGCAAGCCTTTACCCAGAGACTTCTGTGCATCGGTAGAGCTTTCATACTCACCACCAAATTCCACTTTAAAGCCTGGTGGTAACTGCATACTTTCTACCCAGGGGCGAATTCTCCCAAACGCGGCCATAGCAGTAACGCCTTCCGGAGCATCGGCACTGATAGTGATGGTCGGAACCCTATCGCGCCTTTGGATCAGGCCCTCGTCTGCAGTAACCTCAAAATCCGTGATCAACTGTCCCGCCGGAATATACCCTTGCTCGTTAGGGCTCCAGACCAAACGATCCTCAAGGGAACCCACTTGGTTCCTATCCCCTTCCGGCATTCGCGCAATAATAGGGATAATACGATCGCCGCTCTCAAAATCACCCACGGTATAACCGGCAGAGGCAAATTGAATCATCCGGCTAATATCGGTATTCGTGACACCAGCTACGCGAGCACGCTCATCATCAAGGTGGGCATGGATAGTCGGCTCTCTACTGCGCCAATCATGGCGAATATCTTCCAGGCCCTTCTCGCGAAACTGTTGCTCAACATCTACGGCAAGCGCACGCAAGGTCTGAAAATCCTGACCAGAAATTCGCACTTCCACATCGGCACCACCACCAGGGCCAAACACCAGGCGCTTAAAGGTAATCAATGCTTCAGGCTGCTCTTCACGTAACTGCGCCTTTGCCCTCTCTATCAGTTGAGCGATCTGCTCGCGATTCTCAGTGCGAACAATTAGCTGACCATAGGAAGCATTGGGCGGTTCAGGAGCATAAGTGAGCATAAAGCGATCGGCTCCCCGACCAGCTACAGCCGTTACCGAAACCACCTCATCCTGCTCTTTAAAATACTTTGTTGCCTGTTGAAGAGCCTTATCAGTACGGTTAATGTCACTGCCCTGTGGCAAGAAGTAATTCACATAAAACAGCGGTGCATTGGAGTTGGGGAAGAATCCCTGCTTTACAAACCCAAAAGCAAAATAGCTTACTAATGTAACGGCAACGAGTAAGCCGATGGTGAGGCCACGATGCCTTAATGCTCCTGCTAAGGCTCCGGAATACATGTTGTAAAAACGACCATTATAGGGGTCTTCAGAATCTGAATTCTTACCGGGTTTGAACAGGTGATACCCCAAATAGGGCGTTACAGTTACAGCGAGAATCCAGCTGAGCAGCAATGAAATCCCAATCACAGCAAACAGAGAGAAAAGGAATTCACCGGTGGCATCATCAGACAGTCCAATACCAGAGAAAGCCATAATACCAATTACAGTGGCCCCCAAAAGCGGCCAGAATGTTTGGCGCACTACCCGGCTGGCAGCACTCTTGGGCTCCTCATTTCGTTGAACCCCCATCAACATGCCTTCTGCAACTACGATAGCATTATCAACCAACATACCCATGGCAATAATGAGGGCACCAAGAGAAATCCTCTGCAGGTTCAAACCAAACAAATTCATGATTAATACGGTACCCAGAACCGTAAGACCAAGCACGGTACCCACCACCACGCCAGAGCGCCAGCCCATAAATACACAGAGTACGAGGGTAACGATCACAACTGAAGAGACGAGATTAAACAGAAAGCCATCGACACTCTCTTCTACCACTTGGTGCTGGGCATAAACCGGGTGAATTTCCACCCCCAACGGCAGTGCCTGTTTTATCTCCTCAAGCTTGGCCTCTACAGCCTTACCAACATTAACAATATTGGTATTTTCAGCTCCCGCTATACCAAGCAATACCGCCTGATTTCCATCATAGCGGGCAATAAAGCTAGGGCTTTCATCATAACCCAGGGAGATATCTGCGATATCTCTGATGGCCAACATTGCCGTTGAACCAGGTACACCCACAAGAATATTACGGATTGCTTCCAAGTCACTTGCAGGATTATCCACTACGATGCGGGTGCGCAAATCCTGACCACCGATTTCTCCAACTTTCTGCGTGGAGCTTTCCGATTGCAGAACCTGGGCTAGATCATCGAGAGAGAAACCAAACTGAGCGAGTCGGGACTCATCAATATCCAAATAGGCGACTTCATCAATGATTCCAGAACGGGAAACTTTCGCCACCCCCTCAACACCGAGCAGTTCACGACGAATCGCTTTGGTGATTTCACGCATTTCGGTCAGGGAAAAACCCTCGCCGGTAATCGCATAATAAATACCGTAGACTTCACCGAAGTCATCATTGACCACCGAGGGATATGCCCCACTAGGAAGGTCACTTTGGGCATCATTAACTTTGCGACGCAGCTCATCCCATACCTGAGCCAGTTCTGCGGAGGCGTATTGATCCTTAATCTCTACACGGATTTCTGACATTCCCGGACTAGAGGTAGAGGAAACCTTATCCAACTGTCCCATTTGCTGGATAGCGACCTCAAGCTTTTCCGTAACCTCTTCTTCCACCCTTTGTGCACTGGCACCGGGATAGAAGGTATACACTCGCGCTTCTTTAATGGTAAAGGCAGGGTCTTCAAGGCGGCCAATATCCGAAAGCCCCCAGAGTCCGCCGATCAGGCAAATCAACATTAGTAGCCAGCTATAAACCGGCTTTTCGATAAATGTGTCAGAAATCTTCACAACATTTCCCCCCTGTTTACAGGGCCAGAGATCTCAAGCAAAAAATTAGTGCTGTACATAATTGCGAACTTTTGCACCGTCATAGAGATGCTGACCGCCCGCGGCTACCAACTTCATCGCTGCTGACAAGCCCTTAGTGATCTGTACGGCTTCACCATTGGTACGGCCAAGAGCCACCTGAACCCTGGAAACCGATTGATCTTCATTAATTTGCCAGACATAGGGTTTCCCCTCACTATTGCTCTGCACCGCCGCCAGAGGAATCCAAAAATCTCCGCTGCTCTCTTTCATTTTGACCGTCACTCGGGCAGTCATACCAGGAAGGATCTGAACATTCTGCGGTCGCGGCATCCCCAGTTCCACCGCGTAGGTCTGGGTTACACTGTCGGCTTCCGCTTGGTGTTCACGGTATTGCAAAGCAAACTGCTCACCCGGAAGAAACTCAAACTCCGCTAACACTGAGCTTATTTGCTCTTCGTTGACAGTAGCCAACATTTTTTCCGGCACAGAAATTTGTATACGCACCTCAGAAATATTCTGTAAGCGCACAATGGGCTGGCCTGGCTGAACGTTAGTGTAATTCTCGACAAGCTGCCGTGTTGCCAACGCATCAAAGGGAACCGTCAGCTTGGTATAAGCTAAATCCTGTTCCGCTCTTTCCAGGGTTACTTTGGCAAGGTCAAAGTTACTCTCGGTTTCATCGAGCTGCTGCTGGGAAATCACTTTGGAACTTGCCAGTGAGCGCTGTCGATTCAATGTTTTCTCCAGAAGCTCTACATTTACCCGGGCTTCTTTTACCCGGCGTCGGTAATCGCGATCGTCAAGCTCGGCAATCAAAGTGCCTTTAGGAATGATTTCGCCCTCTCGAAGATTTAGCTTATCGAGCTTACCGCCAACCTGAAAAGAAAGGTCCACGCTCTGCACAGCTTTTACCCTGCCTGCAAATTGGCGATCTGCTACTTTATTGGTGCTCTGAACGGTGGCCACTTTCACCGGCCACAACCGCTCAGCACGTTGCTCTTCTTTCTCCGAGCCGGAGCAACCCGCAAGAATGACCACCGCTGCCATAAGCAGGGCTAGTGGGGCACGAGAACTTACCGACAATTTCATATTCGTCATCCAAAAAGCGTGTTTAAGAAAAAAATCAGGTGAGATCTGCAGAAAGCATCAACAAACGTTCGCGTAAACGGGTGAGCATCGGATCTTCTGGCTCCACCACACCCAACACACGCCCAAAGAACATACCTTGGGCTGCGAGAATCAACAGCTGTGCAAACTCGGAGTCTTTGTAGGTTTGGGAGATTTCACTGCGCAATTCAGCCTCCTTAACCTTAACTGGTTCCAGGAGCGCCGGATCTTCGGCTACTGCTGCAATCAATGAACGGGGCAAGCCTTCATCATCTTCCATTAGTTCAAAAATGGAACTAAGCCGAGAGGTCAACAAGTCACCGCCAGCTTTGGTGCAAGCTTCAGCACTGGCATCTTCCCTGGCAATCGCTGCCTCCAACATCGCTTTGAGAAGAGACTGTTTGGTTCTGAAGTGATGAATTAAACCACCCTTACTTAACCCGCACTGGGTAGCCACTGCATCGAGAGTGAGCTTGCGTGCCCCCTTCTCTCGCACCACCTCTTCGGCAGCACGGACAATGGCAGATTTATCGACTCTGGACACATGACCTCCCGGGATTACCCAATAAACCAACCGGCTGGTCGGTATCTTAACGCTCCTCAGCAAAAGATCAAGCTATGCTACCCTCTGTCACCGTCAAGCAAGGTTAAAAAGTGTTTACGAAACGCGCTGACCGAACCAGTGAAAGTGAGCGCCCCCGATTACGGAGTTACTTATGACGGATCACGCCTGCCCCTGCGGCTCAGGTAAGAAATTTCAGAGCTGTTGCAACCTCTTCCTCTCTGGGCAAGGCTATCCCAATACTGCAGAGAACCTGATGCGCAGCCGTTATTGCGCTTATGCGATGGGAAACCTGGCCTATCTGCGCAAAACTTGGCATCCAGACACCTGTCCAGATCTTCGCCAGGAGGACCTGGAGACCCAGTGGACGAGACTGGAGGTTATTAAAAGCAAAGCTGGCCTGAAGAGATCGGTGGTAGAGTTTAAGGCGTGGTATTCAGAAAATGAGCAGGAACATGTAATTCATGAAGTATCCCTGTTCAAACTCTACAAAAAAAAGTGGGTGTATCTGGAAGCGCTCCCCGGATGGCCTGAAGAAGGCAGAACCTAAAAACCGGCAAGAGTCAGTGGCAAAATAAAACGAACTGCAACTACAAGAGAGTAAGTATCGCGGGAGCCCCTCCACTCCCGCACCTCCTCCCTCATTTTTTGTTTATTTAAAAAACGTTTTCCTGACTTTGCTTTAACGTGCGCACCACCCTTCCCCATAAGTGGATTACGCGCGATATAATTGCGAATTTTCCCACTCCCCTTAGGTGGATTTTTTTTCATATACATTCTCCTTTATCGAAAATTTTGGCAGCCAAGTACCAACAGTCAAGGTATTTTCCTGCTAGTCTCAGCCAAGTAACCGGCTTATGCCACATCAAATAACTCCTTTTCAAAACTGCTACAAACTAGAAGTCTACCCCTTAATACATATTACCTGACGCAGGGTATGCTCCACTTCGACAAGGTCTGACTGATTATCCATAACTTGATCTATATCTTTATAGGCCGCCGGAATTTCATCAATCACTCCCTTATCTTTACGGCATTGAACACCCCTAGTCTGCTCTTCAAGATCCTGCCTGGTAAACCTCTGGCGCGCTGCGCTACGACTCATTTTGCGGCCAGCTCCATGAGCGCATGAGTGGAATGATTCGGCAATACCACGTCCACGCACAATATAGGACTTGACTCCCATTGAGCCTGGAATAATTCCCAGCTGATCTTTTTTCGCACTGATCGCCCCTTTACGGGTAATAAAAACATCCTTCTCAAAATGGCGTTCGCGCACTACATAATTGTGATGACAATTGATTGCCTCACTGGTGAGCGTAAATTTTGGCAGATGATTTTTGAGACAATTCAAAACCAACTTCATCATTTCTTCCCGATTAACTCTAGCGTACTCCTGGGCCCAGCTTACCGCCTCGATGTAATCATCAAGATGGTGGTTACCTTCGGAAAAGTAAGCCAAATCTTTATCTGGCAGATTACGTATATGTCCTGCCATATCCTTTCGAGCCAACTGGATAAAGTGCTGTCCAATAGCATTGCCAACACCTCGACTGCCTGAGTGCAGCATCACCCAAACCGCATTATTTTCATCCAGACAAATTTCAATAAAATGATTGCCGCCACCCAGGGTCCCCATCTGGGTAACCCAAGTTTTCTGTGGCTGATGCAGCCTTTTTAGTAGCCCAGGATGTTTTCCAAACAACCTATCCACACCGGGAGCTAAAAGTTTGCAGGCAGATTCCCTGGCACTGATCATCTTGTGACGACCCTGTCCAATGGGTACTTTCACCTCAATGGCCTCCCGCAATGCTTTCAGGTTGTCAGGCAACTGATGGGCATGTAACGAAGTTCGCACTGCATTCATTCCGCAGCCAATATCCACCCCTACCGCTGATGGGATTACCGCATCTACTGTTGGGATCACAGAACCAACGGTTGCCCCTTTTCCTAAATGTACATCCGGCATTGCCGCAACATGGGAGTGTACGATTGGTAACTGAGCAATATTTTTTAGCTGCTGCAAGGCCTGCGGCTCGATTTCATCGGTATATATTTTTACCGGCACACTACCTTGCTGTACATTTTTATTTAGCACAATTTTTACAGGCATATAGAGTCCTTGGATTGATCCAATAAATCATTAAAAGCTCTCCAAAGCCCAAACAAAAAAGCCCCGGCAAATGCCAGGGCTCTAGAGAATTCTGGCTTGAAAAGCTCAATCACTTTTCAAGCAGATGCACATGAAAAGCGATCAAAAAAACAGGTTGTTAATATCCACATTTCGCATTTCATGGCTCCTTCGTGGCTGCGTTCCACGTCAATCAAGAAATAACTAATAAAAAATGCCAGCTTTAAGCAACTCATGCCGGCAACAAACTATGTGACAAATTTTATTGCCTAGCCGTAATAAGTCAACCTAAATTTAAACTACTTTTTAGTATTTTTTCTCAACAAGTTACTATCAGGTATTAATAACCAATTAACTGAGGCATTTTTTATATGCAATCACTACGTTTCGGCAATACACTAAGCAGCCGACATATGAGCCTGTATCAGATCAAACCATGAGTTGTGAACCAGAGATTATCTATGAGGACGAACACCTGCTTGCCGCTTATAAGCCTGAAGGCTGGCTCGTTCACCGTTCCGAGATAGACCGTCACGAGACACGTATCTTCCTGCAGCACCTCCGCAATCTAAGTGGTTATCATTTATACCCAGTTCACAGACTAGATAAGCCTACATCTGGAGTTATTATTTTTGGAAAAAGTAGTGCGGTCGCCGCTCAGCTCCAACATCAACTGGAAGGTAAGGGCTCCCTAAAGAAATATCTTGCTGTTTGCCGCGGATATTGCCCCGAACAGGAGACCATTGATTACCCACTCCCACCGGTAGCAGACTTTAAACACCAGAGGAAACGCTCCAAGTCAGAGCTTCCCCGCCAGGAGGCCATCACCCTCTTTCAGCGGCTCGCCACCATAGAACTACCTTATGAGGTGGATCGCTATCCCACCAGCCGATATTCACTGGTAGAAATTCAGCTGAAAACTGGTCGCCGACATCAAATCCGCAGACACTTCAAGCATATTCACCACCCCTTAATTGGTTGCCCCAAATATGGAAAATCTTCCCACAACCATTTTTTTTCTCAGCAGTTTAATTGTGGGAGACTGCTACTACATGCCGTAAAATTAGAATTACAGCACCCAGCTAGTCAAAAATTATTAGTATTACAGGCCGAACCACGAGGAAAGTTCATGAAGCTTCTGCAGACATTTGGCTGGTCTGATGCACTCAACCACTGAAGCAAAGGGAATAAAATTAGAAAACCAAGAAACACTGTGTTCGAGCGAGATATCCTAGATAGAAATCACACTTAATTCAAATCGTTAGCAGGCAGTCCAAATTACGACGAAACATCTCCCTGTCCAAGCTGATCCTCGATACTCTTTTTACGTGAACCAAAGAGACCTCTTCGCTCCACCTCAAGTTTGGGCTGAGGCCTCAAGAAATAGCGCAATTTATCTTTCTCCCACATTGCATCCTGGTAGCCAAGCTCAATCAACTCCTCAATATAGGGCCGCTCAAAAAGCAAGTAACTTGCCGCGGAGACTCCGCCTCCAGACCGCGTCGCACCTGTGGAGCGAAATAACCAACGCAACGCCGGCGGTAGATACTTTAATTTTCTCCCTCCCAATCTGGCGAGACTCTGCGATGGTTCAATAACCACGGATTCTACTGGCCGAAGAGGAGAGAGATCGGCAAATTTATCTTCTTCCACAGAATCCAGTAAGGTATTAACCCTATCCAAATGTTCCAAATCCCCTTCCAAGCTATCAATAAAAGCAGCATTGAACCACTGAGCAGTAATCTGGGCCATTGAAGGAGAATGGACCTGATTATTGCTACGCCGACTACCCCAGTGAACTGGAGAGCGGTTATCGGAAACACCTACGATAAAGACACGCTTAGCTCCAAGGTGTAAGGCCGGGCTGATGGGAGCCATTTGACGAATTGCACCATCGCAGTAGTAAATATCGTCGATTTTTACTGCAGGAAAAATTGCGGGGATTGCAGATGAGGCGAGCAGGTGATCCACCGTCAAGCGGGTGGAAACTCCAAACCGGCGAAAGCGCTGCCAACCTCTCACACCATCCGCAGCTTGATAAAAGCTCACCGACTCGCCCTCACTATATGAAAGCGCATTAATGCAAGTTGCGTGTAGATGGCCTGCGTCGATATTTTTTTGGATATTATCGAAATTAATTACATCCAGTAAAAGCTGACGCAAGGGGGAATTATCGAGAAGAGCAAGAGGTTTTTCTCGCCCAACACCCTGATTAAACAGCGAACGGCTAATAGACAATAAATTACTAATTAAGCTAAACCAGCTAGTGCGGTACACCCGCTCCACACTCAGGTTCATCCACACCGAGCACATACTCTCGATCGCTTCTTTAAATGTACCTGGGTGAGCGGCCAGCATCATGGCATTCATAGCGCCAGCAGATGTGCCGCAAATAATTTTAAAAGGGCGCGGGTTATCTTCAGGCACAACCTCTGCTAGGGCTTTGAGAACCCCGGCCTGATAAGCAGCACGGGCGCCACCACCCGAGAGCACTAACGCGCTGTTCTGCACCGGAATCAGGGACTTTTCGTTACCTTGAGACACTGTCATCTTCCAACAGAAACAGGCTATAAATCACGCTACTGGCTATAAGGCTATTGAAAAGCACAGACACAGACAAACACCATTACTTATATAAAGAGGCAGATGACTGTCATTCGCCTGTTCAGCTGTAATTTTTTCTCCAAATAAACTCTAAAATACTCAAGAAATCTAAAGTGCCATATTAACGACATAGCGGCCGATTCCATGGCCTCGGTGTAACCGTGCCAGAAATTCCGGTGCCTGTTCAAGTGATATATCTTCCGCAATAAGTTTTAGCTTATCGCCGATATACCATGGGCCAGCTAGCTTTTGCCAAACCGCGGCTTTCTTTTCTACTGGCAGCTCTACACTATCAACGCCCAGCAGACTGATACCTCGCAAAATAAAAGGGAATACATTTGCATGAAACTGTGCGCCCGAAGCCATACCACATGCCGCTACACCACCACCGTATGCTAGGGATTTAACCACATTAAAAAGGGTTTCCCCGCCTACTGTATCTACAGCCCAAGCCCATAAGGGCTTAGCCATGGCCTTGTTGGCAAATGGCGCTAAAGTATCTCGGTCAAGTACCTTCCAAGCACCCAATTCAGCGAGAAAGTCTGCCGCTTCAAGTTTCCCGGTCACCGCAGCTACTCGAAAGCCCAACTTTGCCAGCAGCGCCACCGCAATTGACCCGACTCCGCCAGTAGCACCGCTGACCAATACTTCACCATCTTCTGGCATGGCTCCAGCCTCCAGTAGCCGGTCCACACAGAGGGCAGCGGTTAACCCAGCAGTACCAAGCGCCATAGATTCCCTGGCGCTGAGCCCCTCTGGAAGCGGTAGAGCCCACTCAGAGGGAACAGCAGTAACCTCCGCCAAGCCGCCTGGGGTATTCATGCCTAAATCATAACCTGTGACTAAGAGTTCAGTTCCTGGCCTGAATTTACCACTTTGGTCTTCGAGCACTGAGCCTACGGCATCAATCCCTGGAGTGTGCGGGTACTCTCTGGTAATACTGCGGTTTCCAAATGCAGACATAGCATCCTTGTAGTTCAGAGAGGAATAGGAAACTCTAAGCAACAAGGGGTTACTGGGCAAATCTCGGAGATGTCGCCTCACCAGTAGTTGATCAAATTTTCCAGCGGCCACCTCTTCCACCCTAATGGCCCGAAACTCCCTTTCCTGAGAACTATTCATGCCTGCTTTATCCTAATGACAAACTTCCCTATAAATTGCCCTTGTCGACATCTCTTACTGGGCGTGATGACGCCATGCGCTCAATCTTGAGAATAGACGTGTCAGGGCCGACTCTACCCCGGCCTCAGCAGCCAACCCCATTTTCTTGGCGATATTTTTCTTCTCTTTGTATTCCACCTGAAACAGGTCAGCATGTTTAGCACAATCTGTCAGGTACTCATCAGATGTTTTCAGCTCATCCACAAGGCCCATTGTCAGAGCCTTTTGCCCAAACCAAACTTCTCCTGTCGCAACCTTGGCAACATCCAAGTTGGGGCGGTACTCACTGATAAAGTGCTGGAAAAGTACATGTATTTCCTCCAGATCACTCTGGAACTTCTCACGTCCTTCTTCAGTATTTTCTCCGAACATGGTTACTGTGCGCTTGAACTCACCCGCAGTGAAAAGCTCATAATCCACATCGTGACGCTTTAGCAAGCGATTAAAGTTAGGCAGCTGTGCCAAAACACCGATAGAGCCCAACATTGCAAAAGGTGCGGCAAGAATTCTGTCTGCCACGCAGGCCATCATATAACCGCCACTTGCCGCCACTTTATCCACTGCAATAGTGAGCTGAATGCCCGCACTGCGTACACGTGCCAACTGGCTTGCGGCCAGACCATAGTTGGCCACCATTCCTCCGGGGCTTTCCAAACAGAGCAGCACCTCATCACCAGCCTCTGCAACTTGAAGAATTGCAGTAATTTCCTCCCGCAAACGCGAAAGCTCACTGGCTTTGATGTCGCCATTAAAGTGGGTGACAAAAATACGCTTGCGCTCATCTGTCGAATCCGAGATTTTCTCTGCCTCACGGGCATCAGCTTGTGGCTCTTTCGTCTCACCGCCTAGATTGCCTTCTTTGGAGGTTTTCTCTTTGGCCGCCGCTTTATGCTTTTTAGCCAGGGCTTTTTCCTCAGCTTTCTTATCCTTTGCCAGCTGCTTTTTACGCTGATTAAACTCGTGTTTTTCCATAACGGCTTCGAGCAGAGTTTCTTTAAACTGCTCGTAGCGGTCATTCAATCGAGTAACACTGATATGTCCCTGCACCCTCTCTTTAAGCTGCTCTCGATTAGCAAAAATAAAACCTATCAACACCATCAGAGCAACGATAACAGTTACTATTTTTGCCAGGAACAGGCCGTATTCAATTAAAAATTCCACTTATACTCCAGATTGCTGCCATGCAAATTAAAAATTATTTAGCCGCCCTACTGCCAACCATCCAAGGCAGTGGTCGCCTGCTGATTTAATGGTCGCGCCAACAAGCCGCTGTGACTGATACGCACCTCATAAACTGCACCATCCTCCATGGGCAAAAAGGTTGCGCTCCCGTAGACGGCATCAACGAAAGGAAGATTTTTATCAAACCCTCGTACAAACTGCCAAATATCAACCCCATAATTTGTGCCATCAATTTGATGCACAGAGCGTTCGCGTACTCTTTCGTCTTGCAAGGTAAGATAACGACCACTCAGGCGATCCAGGCGATAAGCTGGCTCGATACCCCAGCGTATCAATGGGCCTTGCCACTTCAGCATACGGGCATCCAATTGCCACTGATCTCCATACAGCTCAAATTTTTGTGAAATACCATCGGCATCAGAAAACTTCACTTCAAACTGCTGCTCCGCGATCTTTTTAAATGACACAACGCCAACGCTATGCTCATTACCTAGATTTCGATAACTGTATACATCCGCAGCAACCAAAACGATCCAAAGGGCCAAACCAAAGAAAACCAGCCCTAAAGAGCCGCGTAAAAAACCTGTCACCCAAGAGCCACTCAATAGTACCCTCGCTCCCCAAAAGACGAGGAACAGAGCCACTACCGCTATTAGGAAGGTGATCACGATATACATGATGATACTTAACTCCTCTCTGCCAATTCCTTAAAAACGGAAGGTCTACAGCTTCAATCCGCCTGCCAATAAATTGGAAAACGTATGAATCAACTGTCCAGATAAAGTTTGCACTGGCGGAATAGCTGGCAGCGAACGATAGTGGAACCACTGAGCCTCCTCAATCTCATTTGGATCGGGGCATAGCTCCCCCCCCTGCCACTCTGCCAGATATCCCAACATCAACTGCCCCGGAAAAGGCCAGGGTTGGCTACCGACGTACCTGAGTTTTCCCACCTCAAGTCCAACTTCCTCTCGGACTTCTCGCCTTAAAGCTTGCTCTGCACTTTCACCTGGTTCAATAAATCCAGCCAGCGCGGTATAGGTGATATTTCTTCGATTGGCATGGCGAGCGAGTAGGCACTCCTCCCCACGGGTAACCAACATGATTACGCAAGGAGAAATTCTTGGGTAAACCGTCAACTGACAATTTGGGCAAGTCCTGGCCCGGTCTAGAGAATGGTAATGGGTTTCTGTGCCGCAGCGGCCGCAAAAGCGGTGATCTCGATCCCAATAAGCCACCTGCAGAGCTCGGCCAGCTAAAGCAAATAGATACTCCTCTGTCGAAGTAAGCAGACTACGCAGGTTACGCCAGTCATGCCCATGAATCTCAAACTGAGCTGAAAGTACTCTAACACCGCAACTGCGACCTCCCAGCTCACCGAGATAGTGGCTTGAGATAGCAGTAGTAGGTGGCAATTGATCCACCTCGTGAATGAACCGGTCTCCACTACAGAGAACCAGGCCCTCCGCTACAATAATTTGCTGGGAGAACTCAGGAGCCTCCCAAACATTTGCGGCAGGCTCAAAGCGATCAACCAAAAAGTGACTCCTTTCTCAAGTTAGGCCGTTTCAACAGGACAACCTAGCGCTGCCAAGCTCTCCACTGCGAGATTCAGAGATTGAACATCTGCCTGTCGATGTAGCTTTACTTCGCCTAGGTAGTATTCCAGGCTAATAATCGCATCGGCAAAAATATCCAGCAGCTGCTCCACCTCAGGAGCCGCATCATGCCTATCCACCGAGCTTTCAACAAAGTTCAGCAAACCTTCAACCACAGCTGCGGCACGGCGGAGGTTGAGCACAATCAGCCCCCCTCGAACGGAATTTAAAGTGGTGGAGACATTGCGGATATGCCCGTGATCAAAACCAGAGTCTGCATAGGCCGCCAGCGCTCGCTTGATGAGGGCAAGGCCCGCTTCCGCCTCTTTAAGTACTGCCACCTCGGCCTCGGCCAACTGGCTGCACTCAAATGCAATATCCGCATGACCGTACTCATCAAGATCAATACTGGTGCTTTGCTTGAGCGCCCGCACAGTACTATCTACCATTAGCACTTGGCCTGTGAGCTTTTGCAACGCTGCATCCGCAACGGAGCCACCAGCACCTGCTGCGCTCTGGTATTCAGCTATGGCATTACGCAGGCTCTCCCCAATCCGCCTGAAATTAAGCATTTGTAAGGTGCCGGCAACCTTTTGCAGAGTAGTAGTCAGGCCATCATCTTCATCAATACCCGATCCACCGATCATCTCGATATCATCGAGCATTCTCCGCACACTAGACAATTCTTCATCAAGGGCACCCGCAACTGCAGCAATAGCCGTTGCACCAGGGCCGCCGAGGCTTGCGCGCTCTCTTTCCAGTTCATCCTCAGTGTATTCGAGTTCCTCCGCAGAAAAAGCTTCAAGCAGTTTCTCTCCGCTTTTATCAGGGCGTGAAAGAGCCAGCCAATAGATACATTCTTTTAAAAGAATTGGCGGAGCCGGTTGATCCAGGGCCGTATCACACTCTTTCTGTAATGCACGCAGCCAGCGGTCAAACATACTGAAAACCATCACCCGCGAACGGCTGATCCGCATTTCAGCCGCAGCCATGCCGCCAAGTGCCGCTCCAGCCACCAGCCACAGGCGCCCATTGGGGCGGCCTGTGGTAATACTGGCAATACGCTCTAGCGCTCGCGCCATCATCGTGAAAGCGGGCCCCCTAGGCTTTCCACGCAACAGCGCCAATAAACCAACTTGGTACATATGACGAAATCTGCGCACAAAACTGCGAAGGTCTTCGGACATTACCGCCGAAGCCCCCAGGCCAGGTATCGAAGCACTTAGATTACAGCTAAAAAAGTGACTCTCTGGCACAGGAGGCTCGGAACGCGCCGCACGTAAATTGTTAATAAAAGGTATTAACAGCTCTGGGCGCGCAATCGCTCGGTTTTGCACGAAGTCAAGATAACGACCCAGCACATAAAAACCCGTACCCAAGGCTTCCATCAGCTCTTCTGTGGGCTGTTGGCGCCCCTCCAGCACCTCGGTCAAAGCGGCGATCTTTTCCTGCGCTAGCAATTCACCCGCATGGAGTTGCACCATTTGCAGCACTCCACTCACTTGCCTAAGAACAGCGACACACTGCTCCAAAGACTGTTTCTGGGTGGTATCTGCTGCAAATTTATCCAGGTGAGCGGCGGCATTGTCTATTGCAACAACCAGCTCGTCCTTGACTACATTGACAGAAGTGATGTTGATCTTGCGCAATTCACTTTTTGCCTGCACCACTACATTCTTCCTGTAACCGAACAAAAAACAACCAACTCCTGTGGAGTAGGCCTAATAAACGGCAATTTATACCAATAGCGAAAAGAGTCCACCTTTCCGCAGACAAATTCCACCGAATATTCGACAAAACCCCCGGCAATAAGGCAGACAGCCCTAAATTACTTGAATTTTCCGGAAAACCCAGTAGCGTTTGCTATTTTGATATTTGCGTCTGTACGCATTTTGTTCTTGCGCACAAAAAACAACCAGTACAAAAATTAACAGCTTTGCCGCAAGGGGAAGAGACAGGGGAGTAGGCACATCACTGCTATTCGCCAATCAATTCCAACACTCCAATTTGGCCCTTAACTGGGTAAACCATGGAAGTAAATGATGAACACCTACAACAATGCAATTACCGCGTCTGGAAGCGGTTTTGGCCGGGCTTTTGCAGATAATTTTCTCGGTGAGGCTCCGGACTGGTACAAATTAACCATCGCCGCCTTCCTACTTTTAAACCCTCTCCTACTCTATGTCAGCGGCCCCTTCATCACCGGCTGGGTGCTAATCGGGGAATTTATTTTTACCCTGGCCATGGCTTTAAAATGCTACCCATTGCAACCAGGCGGACTGCTTGCAATCGAAGCCGTGTTGATGGGCATGACCAGTACTGATGCGGTTTACCACGAGGTAGTAGAGAATATAGAAGTTATCTTGTTGCTAATGTTTATGGTGGCAGGCATCTACTTTATGAAGAGCCTGTTACTATTTGTCTTTACCAAGATCCTTATTCATGTAAATTCTAAAAGCCTATTGTCACTATTATTCTGTGCAGTGGCAGCTGTGCTTTCCGCCTTTTTGGATGCACTTACCGTAACAGCTGTTTTGATTGCCGTTGCTGTTGGCTTTTATTCGGTATACCACCGGGTTGCATCACAACAACCCCATCACCACCACAGTCACGATCACTCCAACGATGAGCATGTGGTCGAGTATCACCGTGAGGATTTAGATCAGTTCCGGGCCTACTTGCGCAGCCTGATCATGCACGGCGCTGTCGGTACCGCACTCGGCGGAGTGTGTACCTTAGTGGGCGAGCCGCAAAATCTCCTCATTGCCGAGAAAGCCGGATGGGAATTTGTGCAGTTTTTCCTACAAATGGCTCCAGTGACCATCCCCACCCTGTTTGCCGGACTAATAACTTGCGTAGTCTTGGAAAAAACCAAGGTATTCGGTTACGGTGTACAGCTTCCCCTAGCGGTTAGGGAAGTTTTAGTAAACTTCTCCAAGGAAGAAGAAAGCAAACGTACCAGCGCCCAGGTTGCTGAGCTCTGGATACAGGGTATTGTTGCACTAGTTCTAGTATTCGCCCTGGCCTTCCACGTTGCAGAAGTTGGCATGATTGGCCTGATGATTATTGTATTGCTAACGGCCTTTAATGGGGTGGTTCAAGAAGCTCGTATCGGCCATGCCTTTGAAGAAGCGCTGCCTTTTACTGCACTTTTAGTTGTGTTCTTCGCGATTGTTGCAGTCATTCATCAACAACATCTATTTGAACCCGTGACTCACTTCGTACTATCGCAAAAGCCTGAACAACAACCGGCTTTACTGTTTGTTGCCAACGGTATTCTATCCATGATCAGTGATAACGTGTTTGTCGCCACCGTATATATCAATGAAGTTAAATCGGCTCTCGTTGCTGGCGATATAACTCGGGAGCACTTCGACAAACTAGCAATTGCCATCAATACCGGCACCAACTTACCGAGTGTTGCCACACCTAATGGCCAGGCGGCATTCCTATTTCTTCTGACGTCGGCCCTTGCGCCCCTCATCCGCCTATCCTACGGCCGCATGGTGATTATGGCCCTACCCTATACATTAGTACTCAGTGCTGTGGCCCTGTTTTGTGTGGTTTACACTCTCTAGAGAATAATTCGCCGGCAAATACCCAGTATTAGCCGGAAGCCCCAAAGCTATGGCCCAATGATAAGAAGAGTAACCAACAATAAAAAAGCCCGCTTAGCGGGCTTTTTTATTGTTTACCAGAAGTGCTTCCCAGCAGATTTCTGCAACAGTTCAAGCATAGACAGGTGCGCTTCCTGCTCATGTCCCGAAGCCTGGATTACCCTGAGAGAGGGCCGATTCTGCGGAAGCCTGCGAATTACCGATGATACACTCTCCCCCTTTGCCTGCTCACTCTCCTCAGAGCTTTGCCCATCGCCCCCCTGAGCCAACCCCAAATCGGTTTGGCCTCCAGTCATCATCAGGTAGACGTCAGCAAGTATCTCCGCATCTAGCAGAGCGCCATGCAGATCTCGCTGTGAATTATCGACGAAATAACGTTTACACAACGCATCCAGGTTGTTCTTTTGACCAGGGTGCTTTTCTCGCGCAAGGGCCAGAGTATCCAACACACTGCAATGAGCATTCACATGCTGCCAGCGTGGACTGCCCAACAACTTTAGCTCGGCATTAATAAAGCCAACATCAAACGGGGCGTTGTGAATAACGAGCTCAGCGCCCTCGCAGAAAGCCATAAATTCGTCGGCGATCTGCGCAAAAACGGGCTTATCCGCAAGGAACTCGTTGGTGATACCGTGAACTTCAATCGCCCCATCATCAACCTGCCGCTGAGGGTTTATATATTGATGATAATGACGCCCTGTAAGCTTACGGTTTTCAAGCTCCACACAGCCTATTTCAATAATTCGGTGGCCATTCTTGGGGTCTAGGCCGGTAGTTTCGGTGTCCAGTACAACCTGGCGCATAACTCACTCCCCGTCAGAATTACAGCTCATCTATACCACGATTGGCTAACTGGTCAGCCCGCTCATTTCCAGGGTGGCCAGCATGGCCCTTCACCCAGTGCCACTCGACCTGGTGCCTGGCAACACCCTCATCCAACTGACGCCAGAGATCGGCATTTTTTACTGGCTTTTTACTCGCCGTCTTCCAACCATTCTTTTTCCAGTTATTGATCCAACCAGTGATCCCCTGCCTTAGATATTGGGAATCGGTATGTAATTCAACTTCACAGGGTTGCTTCAGGGCTTCCAATGCCTTGATCGCAGCCATCAGCTCCATACGGTTATTGGTGGTATGGGACTCCCCTCCACATAACTCTTTTTCATGCTCGCCATAAACCAGTAGAGCTCCCCAGCCACCTGGACCCGGGTTGCCACGACAGGCGCCATCTGTGTAGATAGTAATTTGTTTCAAAATCAGTGCCAGAAATAGGAGTAAATCAGCTTCTGGAGACTACCCCAGAGCTATCGCTTCTGATGTTTTCCCCGTGCAGCGACACGGGGACTTGTAGGTGTTGCTACCAGGGCAGGCTTCCGCTCAGTGCGCCAATCTATCTTGATTGTCCGCACCCGCGCCACTTCTTTGCGCGCGACTATGATGTAAAAGCCACCCCAAGGCAAGCGCAGGCGGTTAGCGAGCCTCTCCATCCAGGCCGACTTAGCGAGTAGCTCACGTTGCTGTAAAGGCAGGCGGAAGAAGCCTCGATGCATCTGTTCAGCCTGGAGATCCAGTAGGTTCATCCAGTCAGCAATCCTGGCTGCCCTCAATTGATTGCCTTTTTGATAGGCTCCACGTGAAAATAACAGGCGTGATAGACCCAACAAAGAAAAGGGATTGAATCCCATTAGCAGCATGTGACCGCCAGGTATCAGTACTCGCGCCGCTTCACGCAAAATTTGATGGGGATGAGTGGAAAAGTCCAGCAAATGATGTAAAAGGACCACATCAATTGACTCAGAGGGGAGTGGCAGGTGTTCCATCTCTACAATAGCCGCCCCTTGCTGCTCCGGGCAAACCGCCAAGCGAAAGCAATGATTAATACGGCTAGAAGCGGCAAAATCTACGGCATCAGTAACCCCCGCCTGCAATAGATGATAACCAAAGAATCCTTCAACCAAAGGCTGGGTCAGCGCCAATTGCTGAGAAAGAATCTCCTGCCCTAGACTGCTTGAAAACCAGTGAGAAAGGGCCGGACTGGCTTTGCGCAATAGCGATGACTCTATCGACTCACGAGAACTGGACTTATCAGTCATTCACTCTCCTTAAGAACCAGGCAGAAATCAAATTGATTATCCTGCACTCCCGTAGCCATCCTTTATGGTGGTTAGCTCTAAATGCTATGCAGTTTAACATCATGTCGATCATTCATTTACGAGACACTATAGAAAGCTTGCTGCTAGGTAAGCACCCTCCTCTACACCTTTCGGTTAATATCCATGATATCGTTCCGGCATTGAGTTGGCAGGCAGAACAAATATGCTCTCCGTAACCCCCATTCCCGCATTGAATGACAACTATATCTGGCATCTTGAGAAGGATGGTGAGCACTGGGTCGTCGATCCCGGTGAAGCCGAGCCGGTAATCAAGACCTTAGGGGAAGCCCCCCTAAGTGGCATTTTAATTACTCATCATCATTATGATCATACAGGCGGCATCAAAACACTGCACAAGCATTATGAATGCCCAGTGTTCGGCCCCGAATCCATCAAAGGAGTAACCAATCCAATTGCCGACGGGGATACATTTTTACTGCTAGGACTACCAGCTGAAGTCTGGGGTATTCCCGGCCACACCCTGGACCACTTAGCGATAATTCTGAAAGAGGAATCTGCCAGCGGCAGTCAGCAGCCTCATCTATTTTGTGGCGATACACTTTTTGCCGCCGGCTGTGGCCGCATATTTGAGGGAACCCCAGAGCAGATGCTCAATTCCCTACAAATGCTAACCAAACTACCAAAACATACCCTTGTTTACTGTGCCCATGAATACACGCTCGGCAACCTTCGGTTTGCCCATACTGTAGAGCCTGGAAATACTGCGGTTAGTGAACGACTAGCCCACACCCAAACCTTGCGGCAATCCGGCGAGCCGACCCTGCCTACCAGCATTTCCGAGGAACTGGCAACAAACCCTTTCTTGCGCTGCCAATTTCCAGAGGTTGCTCAAAGTGGTGCCCATCATCTGGGGCGGGAAACTTCCGAAGAGCTCAGTGAAGTTGAAATATTTTCCAGCCTTCGCGACTGGAAAGACCATTTCTAATAGAGGTGGCCATAACCCCATAAGTCACGACCAGCAGCTTAGCGCCCTCAAATACTGTCTGTTTTTTATCCATCTACATTGACCGAAACTATTCCCACTAATTAGAATCAGAAGGCTATGATCCAATGCTCAGTGTTAGCAAAAAATAAGCGCCTTCGCGCGAGCTGAGTGGGAATTAAAAGAATTACTCGCGGATATCAAACATGGTTCATAAGAATTTTGCCGCAGCATTGCTGGCCGCTACGGTTGGAGCTTGCTCGCAAATACCTGAGACTGGCTCATCTCCCGATAGCGAAAGTCAGCAGACGCAAGAAACCAGCCCTGCAAATAACCTTGAGATATCTTCCCCTATTTCCACGGAAGCAACCCCGCCCCCTACAGATATCTGGGAGCGCCTGCGCCGGGGATTTCGCCTCAATCACCGCACCGAAGATCCGAAGGTGCGGGATTACATTGCTTATTTCTCTCGTAATGAAGGCTATATGTCGCGGGTTACAGAGAGGTCTCGCCGCTATATCTTTCATGTTGCAGAGGAGTTAGAGCAGGCAAATATGCCTCTTGAGCTCGCCTTATTGCCTATAGTGGAGAGCGCCTACGATCCCTTTGCTTACTCTCATGCACAAGCCTCCGGAATGTGGCAATTTATCCCCGCAACCGGTCGCTCTTTCGGCCTCCAGCAAAATTGGTGGTATGACGGACGCCGAGATGTACATGAATCGACTCGCGCAGCCGTAAAATACTTCAAATACTTATTCGAGCGTTTTGATGGCGACTGGGAGCTTACTCTAGCAGCTTACAATGCTGGGGAAGGAACTGTGCGTCGCGCAATAGAGCGCAACCGCCGCAGAGGACAAGGAACTTCTTTCTGGGAAATCAAGCTACCGCGCGAAACAAAACGCTATGTACCACAGCTCCTAGCACTTGCTGAGGTAGTATCCCGCCCAGAGCATTACAAGGTACCTCTACACGAAGTCGCTAACGAACCCTACTATGCCCGCGTCAACGTTGGCAGCCAGATAGATCTTTCCCAAGCCGCAGAGCTTGCTCAAATCGAGCTGGATGAGCTTTATCTACTCAACCCCGGGTTTAACCGATGGGCCACTGACCCCAATGGCAATCACCACCTGCTTATTCCAGTAGAAAGCCTAGAGCGCTTTGAGTCGGCCTTGGAAGAACTGCCCGTAGAGCAACGCGTGACCTGGGAACGCTATACTATCGCCCGGGGAGATACACTTTCTACCATCGCGCGGCGCTATCAGACAACCATCTCAGCCATTCGTGAAGCCAACAAGCTGCGAAACAACAATATTCGCGCGGGTAAAACCCTACTTATCCCTAGCGCCTCTGGTCCAGAGGGCCAGTATGCGTATACCGTAGACCAGAGAGTGAAACAGCGCCAAGCTACTGGCCAAGGGCAGAGGTCGAGCTACACAGTACAACCCGGTGACAGCCTTTGGGCGATCTCGCGCAAACTGAAAGTGAGCGTCAAGAAGCTCGCTCATTGGAATAGCATGGCGCCAGGGGACACCCTTCGCCCAGGCCGGACACTGGTTGCCTACAATGGGGATTCAGGTAGCAGCAACCGTACCACTCGCAAACTCTCATACAAGGTAAGAAGCGGAGACTCCCTCTACCGAATTGCCAATAAGTTCAGTATCAAAATCGACGATATTTTGCGATGGAACAAAATTCCCAAGTCAAAATATCTACAACCCGGCCAGCGTTTAACTCTCTTCGTCGATAGTGCACATAACAGCTAATCTTTTTTCCAAGCGGTATTAACCCCAATAAAAAACCCGGCAAAAGCCGGGTTTTTTATTGGCCAAATTGACCGGCCTATACAGGCTTACCTGCTATTCGCCTGTAGAACTAAGCTCCACTTTGGCCTGATCAGACAGGTAACGGCGAATTGCAGCCAATTCTGCACCACCATTCACTGATGCTAACTGCTGCATCAAAGCTCGGCGCTGCTCCTTACTCTGCTGGGAGAGGTCGCCTGGACGCACATCACGCAATGCCAAAACAATCTGGTTGCCGTTGCTCACTGCAAAAACAGCCAACTCATCAGAACCTGCCGTAGGCACAGGCATAGAGAAAGCTTTGCTATTGATCTCAGCGCGCTCACCGAAACCACCTCGACGAGTCTTATCACTAGCCTCCAGTGTCAAGCCCTGCTCCTGGGCCAGCTCAGCAAAATCACCGCCAGCTGCCAAACTTTCTTTCAAGTTTTCCGCCTTTTGGGCAAGCTGAGCGCTCGCCTTGTCACGCTTCAGAACGTCAACAATCTGCTGGCGCACCTCTTCCAGCGGGTAAATACCTGCAGGCTTGGAGTCAGTCACTCGCAAAACGACAGAATGCTCATTATTGAGATTCAGCACATCAGAGGTATTGCCGTCCTCCATCACCTCTGGAGAAAAAGCAGCCTCTACTACCTGGCCATTAGCCAGTACCCCACTACCATTTGAGCGAGAGAAAAGACCGCTAGTTTGTAAGGATACCCCTAATTCCTCAGCCGGGCCTGCCAAGCTTTCAGCATTGTAGGCCAGATCTGCCAAGCGACTCAGAGCATCCAGAAACTCTCTTTCCGCTGCCGCAGTACGCAACTGATTTTCAATAGCGCTCTTACGCTCTTCAAAGACCGGCGGCTCACTCTCTTCCACTTCTAAGAGCTTAATAAAATGAGTGCCACTATCAGTGGTAACTGGAGCAGAAACCTGACCAACTTCCAGAGAAGCAAGGGCCTCTTCAAAAGCTTGCGGGAATACATCGCCAGTAGTGAAGCCGAGGTCTCCCCCTTCATCACGGGAACCAATATCCTCCGAGTAACTTTTGGCCAGTTCAGCAAAATCTTCACCGGCGTCGAGTTTCACCTGAATTTCATTCAATTTTTCCTGATCTGCATCTTCCAAAAGAATATGCGCTGCACGACGGCGAAGATCAGAACCAAAATTAGCAAGCTCCAGGTCATATTGAGCGCGAACATCCTCTTCAGAGATATCAATGTTGGAGGCAAAAACCTCCGGAGTCAGCTCAATATACTCAACCGCTACCTGCTCAGGCCGCTGGTATTGACTCTGGTTGGCTTGGTAATACTGCTCAACTTCAGCATCACTAACGTCTGTAGAGGCCAATAACTCCTGCACAGGCAACACAACGTAGGAAAAGTCGCGCTCTTCCATAGAGGCTGCAACTATCTGCTCAGCGTCTTCCTTGGTGGTAAAGGCACTGGCAGTAACGCTATCCGCATATTGTTGCAAAGACAGATCGCCCTCAACAATTTGCGGGAAACTAGCTGTGCTATACCCCATACGGCGTAAGGCATCACGATATAGCTGGGTGTTAAAGGTACCGTTGACCTGGAAGGCCGGAATATCGGTAATCGCCTTATTAACCGCAGCGGTACTCATCACCATACCACTCTCCTGAGCAGCCTGGCGCATGACTGAAGTGGAAATCAATTGGCGTAAAACCGGTTCACGCAGCTGCTCATCACTGATCAAGTCCGCCGGAACATCCTCTCCGTATTGGCTCATGATCATACTGCGGCGGTTTTGTATGGCCCGCTGCAAATCCATATTAGTGATTTTTTCACCATTGACCTCGGCGACCGCGTCGGTGGCACCACCACTGGCACCGGTAAAAAAATCGATTCCCCCAATGACCATAATGAACCCAAAGAATGCCGCAACAATAATGGCTGCCGTTCCCTTCAGGTTATCGCGCATGGACTGAAGCATGCTCAGCTCCGAATTTTCACTCTAATTGTTCAACTGTTAGCAGATACAAAAAAGGCGTATCGAAATTGACACGCCTCTTTGCACTTCGACTTTTACAAGGTTTCGAAGTTCACCGAAACTTAGTTTACGGCGTCTTTCAGGGCTTTACCGGCCTTGAAGTTAGGAATTTTTGCCGCTGCAATTTCAATCGGGTCGCCAGTGCGTGGGTTGCGGCCAGTGCGGGCTGCACGCTCTTTTACTGCAAAAGTACCAAAGCCCACCAAGGCAACCTGATCGCCTTTTTTAAGCGCATCAGTAATGCTGTCAACCATTGCGTCCAAAGCACGGCCAGCTGCAGCTTTAGGAATATCTGCAGACTCAGCAATAGCTTCAATCAGTTCGGACTTATTCACGCTTAATCCCTCTGTTCTTTTAAATATGTTTAGGGCATGCCCTCAGGCAAGGCATCCCTACTCGTAACTTTCTAACCACCGGCAATTTTAGCGCCGGCCAAATAAGGCCCGTTTTATACCAACTGCCCGGTAGCGGGTCAAGGAACCATGCGGGTTTCCGGCCGGTAAGACAAACCTCAGGCAACAAAAATCAATTTTGTGGTTAGATTTTGGTCTTGTAAATTGTTACGGGGTGACAGTTGTCACCCCGAATGCGATTAATGGGTTTGAACGGATCTCTGTGAGCGCTCTTCAGCCTGCTTTTGCAAAGCAGAATATTCCTCATCAGTAAGAGACTCGGGTTTGTGCTCAAGCGCCAACTCAAGAACCTGATCAATCCATTTAACCGGTTTTACCACCAGATCCTGAAGAATATTGTCGGGAATATCCTTCAAGTCTCGCTCGTTATCCGCAGGAATCAGCACAGTTTTTATACCGCCCCGATGCGCTGCCAATAACTTTTCCTTCAGACCTCCAATTCGTAAAACTTCTCCCCTCAGGGTGATTTCTCCGGTCATTGCCACATCCGAACGAACTGGAATATTGGTCAGTACGGAAACCAGCGCCGTGCACATGGCGATACCCGCAGAGGGCCCATCTTTTGGCGTTGCACCTTCCGGAACATGAATATGGATATCCCTTGTTTCATGGAAATCAGGGCCAATACCGAGCGCCTGGGAGCGCGAGCGCACCACTGTCAAGGCAGCTTGAATAGACTCCTGCATCACATCGCCGAGAGAACCGGTCTTGATCATGCGCCCTTTACCCGGAACAGCAGAGGCCTCAATATTGAGAAGCTCACCGCCCACCTCTGTCCAGGCTAGGCCGGTAACAATCCCGATCTTGTTCTCTTCCTCGGCGCGTCCAAAGTCAAACTTGCGCACACCCAACAACTCTTCCAGTTCCTCAGGCTGCACTATCGCTTTTTTGTCCGAAGGATTACGGACATGCTCCGTTACAATCTTGCGGCAAACTTTGGCAATTTCCCGGTCGAGCCCCCGCACACCCGCTTCACGAGTGTAGTAACGAACGATATCCCGGATTGACTGGTCAGAAAGCTCCAGCTCATCCTCTTTCAACCCATTGGCTTTACGCTGCTTGGGTACCAGGTAGCGCTGGGCAATGTTGAGCTTCTCATCCTCGGTATAACCGGGGATACGAATAACCTCCATGCGATCCAGCAAGGGACCGGGGATGTTCATGGAGTTTGAGGTGCACACAAACATCACATCGGAAAGGTCGTAATCCACTTCCAGGTAATGGTCGTTAAATGTCTTGTTTTGCTCTGGATCAAGTACTTCGAGCAGGGCCGACGCGGGGTCACCACGCTGATCCATACCCATTTTGTCGACCTCATCGAGCAGGAAAAGCGGATTCTTAACGCCGACTTTGGATATTTTCTGTACCAGCTTACCTGGTAGAGAACCTATGTAAGTGCGTCTATGTCCGCGGATTTCTGCTTCATCACGAACGCCACCAAGGGCCATACGCACATACTGGCGGTTAGTCGCACGAGCGATAGACTGCCCGAGTGAGGTCTTACCAACCCCGGGAGGCCCAACCAGACAAAGGATCGGCCCCTTCACTTTCTTGACACGTTTTTGCACAGCAAGATATTCGAGGATACGCTCTTTCACCTCTTCTAGGCCATAGTGCTCCTTCTCGAGAATCTCTTCGGCTTTCTTCAAGTCATGCCGTACGCGGCTAGCTTTTTTCCAAGGAAGGCTCAACATCCAATCAATGTAGCTACGCAATACCGATGCTTCTGCCGACATGGGCGACATCATTTTCAGCTTGGCCAGTTCGGCACGGGTTTTCTTTTCCGCCTCTGCAGACATTCCTGAATCTGCAATCTTGTTTTCCAGCTCCTCAATTTCATTGGGCTCTTCGGTAATTTCGCCCAATTCTTTTTGAATCGCCTTCATCTGCTCATTGAGGTAGTACTCACGCTGGCTCTTTTCCATCTGCTTCTTAACACGGCCGCGAATACGCTTCTCCACCTGTATCAGGTCGATCTCGGAATCCATCAAACCGAGCAAATGCTCCAGCCGCTCTTTGACATTGGAGGTTTCCAGCAGCTCTTGTTTCTGAGCCAGCTCGAGGGACATGTGCGCGGAGATGGTATCCGCCAAGCGCCCCGGCTCATCAATGCCAGACAGCGAGGTAATAACCTCATTGGGGACCTTCTTACTGATGGAGACATACTGCTCGAACTGAGACATAACCGAGCGCACCAAGGCTTCAGCCTCTCCCTCGGACAGCTCAGTAGTTTCTATAGGCTCGACAGTAGCCTCAAAGTGATTATCGTGCTCGGCAACATCGAGGATATTGACCCTCTCCCCCCCTTCCACAAGCACTTTCACAGTGCCATCTGGAAGCTTGAGAAGCTGCAGAACACTGGCAATAGTACCAACGCGATAGATGTCCTCGGCGCCAGGGTCATCTTCCGATGCTCTCCTCTGGGCTACGAGTAGCACTTGCTTATCCCTGCGCATGGCCTCTTCCAGAGCCTCAATGGATTTTTCCCTGCCGACGAACAGCGGAATCACCATGTGGGGGTAAACAACAACATCGCGCAATGGCAATAACGGATATTCAAGCTTGGTGTCGGATGACTGATCCATAGAACTCCTCTCGGCCCTATCACTGGGTATTTGGCGCGGCATCATGCTGCTGTTGAAATTGACAGCTTAATTTGGGCCACCGCCCGTCAGTTGCTAGAGATGGGGGGGGAGAGCCCGGAATACAAGTCTAATCTCGCGACCAATTTGTGCCGAATTCAACTGAATACTGGCTGGCCGCTGGTAGTTAAGCATGTCAAACAGGTAGAAAAGATAGATTTGAATAACAATTGGCTATAAAAAAAGCCCCACAAGTGGGGCTTTTTAATATGGGGAGTTATTCCTCTGGCGCCGCCTTTTGCGGCTGGCTTTCACTTTCGTAAACCAACAGCGGTGCCGACTCCCCCTTTATCACCGCCTCATCGATAACGACCTTAGCGACATCATCAGAAGATGGAATATCATACATAGTTTCCAGTAACACCGACTCCATGATAGAGCGAAGTCCCCGGGCACCAGTTTTGCGCTCCATAGCCTTAGTAGCCACAGCATCCAAGGCGTCTGGACGGAAGTCCAGCTCTACATCTTCCATTTCGAAGAGTTTTGCATACTGCTTGGTCAGAGCATTGCGCGGCTCAGTGAGAATTTGCACCAAAGCCTCGCGATCGAGCTCCTCCAGGGTCGCGGTAACCGGCAGGCGCCCAACAAACTCTGGTATAAGACCATAGCGAACCAGGTCTTCTGGTTCGAGGTCACGCAGAATTTCACCAAAGTTACTGGTTCCATCCTTAGACTTCACTTCAGCGCTAAACCCAATCCCCCCCTTCTCTGAGCGATCGCGAATCACCTTGTCTAGGCCCGCAAAGGCACCGCCACAGATGAACAGGATGTTAGAGGTATCCACTTGCAGGAATTCCTGCTGCGGGTGCTTACGACCGCCCTGAGGGGGAACGGAAGCCACAGTACCTTCAATCAGTTTTAGCAGTGCCTGCTGCACACCCTCACCAGAGACGTCCCGGGTGATGGATGGGTTATCGGATTTACGTGAAATTTTGTCAATTTCATCGATATAGACAATTCCCTGCTGGGCCTTCTCAACATCGTAATCACACTTTTGCAGCAGCTTTTGGATGATATTTTCTACATCCTCACCGACATAGCCAGCCTCAGTAAGAGTGGTGGCATCGGCGATGGTAAACGGCACGTTCAGCAGCCGCGCAAGGGTTTCAGCCAACAGGGTTTTACCGCTACCAGTTGGACCCACCAGAAGAATGTTGGACTTGCTCAGCTCAACATCATCTTTGCCTTTAACGCCAGTTTTACTACGCAGGCGCTTATAGTGGTTGTAAACCGCAACCGCCAGGACACGCTTGGCCCTCTCCTGGCCAATCACGTACTGATCCAAAATCTCGGTGATTTCACGCGGCGTGGGTAGGCGCCCCTCCGGGCCCTCCGCAGTCTCCTGGACCTCTTCGCGAATGATATCGGTGCAGAGCTCGACACACTCATCGCAGATAAAGACTGACGGCCCAGCAATCAGCTTCCGCACCTCCTGCTGGCTTTTGCCACAGAAGGAGCAGTACAGCAATTTGCCGCTATCTTCTCCGCTGCTTTTGTCGGTCATCAAAATACTCCGTGGTCACTGGCCTACCAGGGCCTTTAATTCAGCTATTACAGCAAGATGCTGTCTCTTGGCGTTTTTTTCAAGCCCCCTCTGCCTGAGAAATGACTTTGAAAGAACTCAGGTTCTCTCTTCACGCCTTTAGCAAAATATTTTTGTTGATAGTGTTACTTTTCAAGAGCCTGACGGCGGGAAAGTACATCATCCACTAGACCATACTCCTTCGCCTCATCGGCACTCAGGAAGTGGTCACGCTCAGTATCTCTCTCAATATCACTGACCGGACGGCCAGAATGGTGGGCCATCAACTCATTTAAGCGATGACGAATTTTGAGGATTTCCTGAGCATGAATATGAATATCGCTAGCCTGTCCTTGAGCGCCACCACTGGGCTGATGGATCATCACCCGGGAGTTAGGGGTGGCAAACCGCTTACCTGGCGCTCCCGCCGTCAACAGGAAGGCTCCCATGCTGCAAGCCTGACCAATACACATGGTGCTCACATCCGGCTTGATAAACTGCATGGTGTCATAAATGGACATACCTGCAGTTACAGATCCACCGGGGGAGTTGATATACAGATGAATGTCTTTATCAGGATTTTCTGCTTCGAGAAACAGTAACTGGGCAACTACCAGATTAGCCATGTGGTCTTCCACAGGGCCAACCAAGAAAATAACCCTTTCCTTCAATAGACGTGAGTAGATATCAAAGGAACGCTCACCCCTGGCAGTTTGTTCTACCACCATGGGCACCAAACCAGTTGCTAAGGGGTCAATTGAGGCTTGGGGATAATCGATTCGTGCCATAGGTACCATTGCTTCCTTTTGTGGCGTGTTCGGCAGGCCAGCATGCAAGCGCTAGGCGCCCGTGCTGAAAATTAGGTTTTCAGAGCTTAACCGGTCAGGCAGGATAAAGCCAGCCGGTAAAAAGGAAGGAGATGCAACGACGCCCGACTGAAGCGGGCGCCAATGCATTCGGAGATAAAGGGATAATTAACCCTGCTTCTGCGGCTTGATCACGTCGTCATAAGTACTTTTAACTTCTTCGACTTTTGCAGACTTCAGTACAAAATCTACAACCTGATCTTCCAGAACTACCGATTCAACTCCAGAGAGTAGCTCGCGGTTATTGTAGTAGTATTCAACCACTTCTTCCGGTTGCTGGTAGGTAGAAGCCAGCTCCTCAACCTTAGCTTTCACCAGGTCAGCATCTACAGACAGTTCGTTTTTCTTAACGATCTCACCAACAACAAGACCTAGAACTACACGACGCTTGGCCTGTTCTTCGAACATAGTGTCCGGCAACATACGCTCAGCATCTTCAGCTTTGATCTGGCCACCAAACTGCTGAACCATTTGTCCACGCAGAGTGCTAACCTCACCTGCGACCAGTGCAGAAGGCAATTCGACCGGGTGCTGTTCAAACAACTGGTCCATCACCTGAGTTTTAACCTTGTTCAGCGCTGCGTTTTTCAGCTCACGCTCCATGTTACCGCGAACTTCTTCGCGGAACTTCTCTTCTCCACCCTCCTGAACACCATATGCAGCGAAGAATTCTTCATTCAGCTCGGGCAGCTCAGGCTTTTCAGAAGAGGTAACTTTAATATTGAAGGTTACCGCAGCACCACGTAGCTCTTCAGCTTGGTAGTCTTCAGGGAAGGTCAGGTCCAGATCTTTCTCTTCACCGGGCTTCATGCCGAGGATACCTTCCTCAAAACCGGGGATCATCTGGCCGGAGCCCAGTACCAACTGGTGACCTTCGGCCTTACCGCCTTCAAACTCTTCGCCATCTTTACGGCCCAAGAAGTTGATCACAACACGATCACCTTTTTGTGCCTTGCGCTTGGTATCCTTCCAGGAAGACTGCTGTTTGCGCAGCACATCAACCATATTGTTAACATCCGCATCAGTTACTTCTGCAACTGGACGCTCAACGCTAACCTCAGCCAAATCGGCCAATTCTACTTCTGGATAAACTTCAAAAGTGGCGACGTATTCCAGATTCTCGCCAGCTGCAGTTTGCTTTGCCTCAATGCTTGGCTGACCGGCAGGCTTAACTTCTTCCTGCTGAACCGCATCGTAGAAGGAACGGCTCATAACCTCGCCGAGCACTTCCTGGCGAACGCCGGCACCAAAGCGCTGACGCACAACTTTCATCGGCACCTTGCCTTTGCGGAAACCGTTTATACGAACAGTCTTAGCCGCCTGCTGAAGGCGCTTGTCCACTTCTTTATCGACGACTTCCGCCGGCAAGTTGACCGTTAAGCGACGCTCCAGACCGGAAGTAGTTTCGATGGAAACCTGCATGTTTATCCTCGTGAGACTATCTCTTTAATCGCGCCGCAGCGCCAACGAATACCGGGTCACCGAGACTTAGTCAGCAACCTCATGGGGAAACATCAAAACAATATTTTGAGCTTCCGCCAAATACACAAGAAGCCCGCACCCACCCCTCCAGGGTAAGTCACACGGACTTCAAGGTTTTTGATTTGGTGGGGACGGGGAGACTCGAACTCCCACACCTTTCGGCACCAGAACCTAAATCTGGCGTGTCTACCAATTTCACCACGTCCCCGAAACTCTCTTACCGCTAACCCATTGATATATATAGGGTTTCGATCTTTTTTAAGACCTCATCGCGACAAGGGGTGCAGATTGTGCCACAGCATTTTAAAGGCATCAACACTTTACTGAAAAAAAATAAAAAAGGCGCCAGAAAGGCGCCTTTTGTGGGGTGAGGGAGATTAAACTCGCTCAACAATCGTGGTGATTCCCTGCCCCAAGCCGATACACATGGTGGATACACCAAGGTTTCCACCCTCGTTTTGCATAACACTCAACAAGGTACCGGTAATGCGAACGCCTGAGCAACCGAAGGGGTGGCCAAGAGCGATAGCGCCACCGTACAGGTTGACCTTCTCATCCATCTGCTCGAGCAGATCCAGGTCCTTCAGCACCGGCAGCGCCTGCGCTGCAAATGCCTCATTCAGCTCAAACTTGTCGATATCGCCGACAGTTAGACCCGCTCTCTTGAGCGCCTTCTTGGTGGAAGGCACCGGGCCATAACCCATAATGGACGGATCAACACCGGCCAGCGCCATTTCCTTCACGCGAGCAATAGGGGTCATACCCAAAGCCTGAGCACGCTCAGCGGACATTACCAGCATCACAGAAGCACCGTCGGTGATCTGAGAGGAGGTGCCAGCTGTTACCTGGCCGTGCTTCGGGTCGAATGCCGGCTTCAGTTGAGCCAGACCTTCCACGGTGGTGTCAGGACGGATGGTTTGGTCCGTCTCAACCAGGAAAGGTACGCCGTCATCGTCATGGCCTTCAATAGCGATAATTTCGCGATTGAATTTGCCAGCCTTGGTAGCCTCAGCGGCACGATGGTGAGAGCGTGCGCCGAACTCATCCATCTGCTGACGCTGGATACCGTGCATCATCGCCAGGTATTCAGCCGTCATACCCATGGAGCCGGCAGCTTTAGCCATATAGCGACCCAGCATTGGGTTGGGGCTAACATGCTCCATCATGTTCAGATGACCCATGTGCTCAACACCACCCACAACGTACACATCGCCAACGCCAGCCTGGATGTTGGCAGCTGCAGTATGCAGGGAGGACATAGAGGAGCCGCACAGGCGGTTGACGGTTTGCGCCGGGATAGTGTGTGGCAGACCTGCGCGCAGCAGGATAAAGCGAGCGACGTTAAAGCCCTGCTCATCGCGCTGCATAACACAGCCCCAGATCAGGTCATCGATCTCGGCAGGATCGAGCTTGTCATTGCGCTGCATGAACTTTTTCAGCAGTTCAGCGGACATATCATCGGCGCGAACATGGCGATATACACCATTCTTCGAGCGACCCATGGCCGTACGCGCGTAGTCGACGATTACGGCATCTCTAGGATTTAAACTCATCGCTATTCTCCTTACTTGTCGCCGTAGTAGGTTTTGCCACTTGCGGCCATTTCACGCATGCGATCGGTCGGCTTGTACAGCTCACCCAGATCGGCGTACTTATCGGCAATCTTCACGAACTCATCCAGACCAATACTGTCCAGCCACGCGAAGATTCCACCGCGGAATGGAGGGAAGCCAATGCCGTAGATCAGCGCCATATCGGCTTCAGCCGGGGAATCAACGATACCCTCTTCCAAGCAGCGAGCCAGCTCGGTGGCCATAGGCACCATCATGCGCTCGATAATTTCGTCTTTTTCAAACTCGCGACGCTCAGCCACGTGCGGCTTAAGCAGCGCGTAGGACTCTTCGGTAGCCACTTTCTTCGGGCGACCTTTTTTGTCCTGCTCGTAGTTGTAGAAGCCTTTGTTGTTCTTCTGGCCGTAACGACCCGCTTCATACATAACGTCGGAAGCAGCGGTAAAGGTTTTACCCATGCGATCGGGGAAGCCTTCAGCCATTACGCTTTCCGCGTGAACACCGGTATCGATTCCGACAACATCCATCAGGTAAGCGGGCCCCATCGGCCAACCCCAGCGCTCCATCACCTTGTCAACGGCCTGGAAGTCAGCGCCATCGCGCACCAGCATGGAGAAACCGGCAAAGTAAGGGAAGAGAACGCGGTTAACCAGGAATCCCGGACAGTCGCGTACAACAATAGCTTTCTTGCCCATCTTGTTTGCGTAGGCAACAACGCGAGCTACAGCTGTGTCGGAAGTTTTCTCTCCGCGAATCACCTCAACCAGCGGCATTTTGTGCACTGGGTTGAAAAAGTGCATGCCGAGGAAGTTTTCCGGGCGGGAGAGCGGCTCAGCCAGCTGGTTAATAGAAATAGTGGAGGTGTTAGAAGCGATTACAGTGTCTTCGCTTACTTTGGTTTCCACTTCTTTCAATACTGCGTGCTTCACCTTGGGATTTTCAACCACGGCTTCCACAACAACATCGATATCGTTGAAGCCGTCGTAGCTCAAGGTAGGCTCGATACGGTTGAGCACTTCACCCATTTTAACGGGGGTCAGGCGCTTGCGATCAACCAGCTTGGACAGCAGCTTGTTCGCCTCATTCAGACCAAGGTCGATACCCTTCTGGTCGATATCCTTCATCTTGATCGGAGTGCCCTTGTAGGCAGACTGGTAAGCGATACCGCCACCCATAATGCCAGCACCCAATACTGCCGCACGCTCAATCGGCTTATCGGCTTTCTTCTCCCAACCTTTGGCAACCTTGCTGATTGCCTGGTCAGCCAGGAACAGCCCTACCAAAGATTTCGCAGTGCCAGTCTGCGCGCAGAAAATAAACTTCTCTTGCTCGATTTTCAGCGCTTCATCGCGAGTCAGCTTGTAGCCCTGCTCGATTGACTCAACCGCAGCTACAGGAGAAGGGTAGTTTTTGCCCGCCTGCTGACCCACAAATGCCTTGGTGGTAAAGAAGGCCATCAGCGCTTCGGTATCATTCAAGGGGATCGGAGATTTCTTGAGTTCGCGAATGGCTTTGTAGTCCAGCTCGCCATTGATAGCGCGCTCAAGCAGCTTGACCGCTGCATCTTTGAGTTTGCCAGTGGGGATCACCGCATCAACAGCGTGAGCCTCCAGAGCGGCAGCCGGCTTCTGCTCTTTACCTGCTGCAATCCACTCAGCAGCGACATCAACACCCACTACACGCGGCAGGCGAACGGTGCCGCCCCAGCCCGGGATCAAGCCCAGTTTAACTTCCGGAAGGCCAACTTTGGCCTCTTCGCCCATCAGGCGGAAGTCACAGCCAAGACACACTTCAAAACCACCACCGAGCGCGTAGCCATTAATTGCCACCGCAGTCGGTACCGGCAGATCTTCCAGACGGTTGATATTTTCGTTGTTCTGATTCATCAGATCAGCAACGCCCTCTGCGCCTGCAGAAAAAGCACCGCCAAACTCAGTGATATCAGCACCGACAATAAAGACGCTCTTGCCACTGGTCAGCAGCACACCTTTGATGCCATCTGCTGCTTCAATTGCATCCAGAGCCTGAGAGAATTCGGAAACCGTTTGGCGGTTGAACTTGTTGACGGATTCGCCTTGCAGGTCGAATTTAAGCTCGGCGATGCCGTTATCCAGCATCTGAACCGTGAGCGCTTTGCCACTAAATAACATTGATTGACCTCTTTTATTCTGGGCCGCAATCCTGGACCCGGGGTCGGAATTTTTTTGCAACCAAGGGCCGCCCCGCAGTGTGCGGTGACACTTTGGCCCAATATGGTCAGCCGTAGTATAGCCAGATTCAAACGATTGTTTGAATACTATTTCTTACAAAAGAACTGGCACCAAGAGCGCCAAAGTACAGAAAACAACCAGCCATATCTCACAGGCTGGTCACACAGGCGGAGCCAGTCTATCGCGGATCAATCCACCTTTTCAGCACGGTGGCGTAAATCACCCTTTATAGAAAGACTCGTTTGGACGGGAAGCGCAGGGAATATTCGATGAGGGAGTGGCAGCCACGGCACTGAAAACCACACAGTCAATACTTCCGGGGTTGCGGAAGCGATGTGGGCGCCGTGCATTTAAGTAATAACCATCCCCCTCCTCTAGCAGGGCAAACTCTGATCCTGCTGTAACCTCCAGCTCTCCAGCAATAACAATCCCCCCCACCTCCCCATTGAGTAGCAATTGGCCTGAACCGGTATCCTGCCCAGCGGGAAACACTTTACGGAGGATTGTCATGGCGCGAACCTGGCGGGAGCCGCCGAGCAAATGACAGAAAACCCGACCATTACCAATATCGGGCATTTCATTGGCGCGAAAAAAAATTTGTTCTGGCTCGACAAGTTCCAGGGAGAAAAACTCAGCCAGAGACATGGGCACACTATTCAATATCTTCTCAAGCGATCCCACAGATGGGCTGACCCGACCCTGCTCTATAAAAGACACAGTGGCATTGGTAACGCCCGCTTGCCGCGCAAGTTGTCGCTGGGAAATCCCATAAATTTTTCGCACCAGCTTCAGTCGGGCACCAAGATCCCCGGCATCTCTAACTTCACTACAAACATCCATGTCTGACATTGAATCTCTCACTCCGCCAACTGCCAAAGGAGGTTTCCCCCTTAATTGGCAGGAAAAATTTTAAGCATCATACATTACCGATGCACGGGCCTTTTAAACCATATCGGTAAAGGGGTTATCAACATCGAGCTCTACAGGAGGGAACCCTGGAAATGAGACCTTATCGACAGAAAGACCTATTTGAGCATCATCTACCAGCCCCTCTCCAAAACGGTAGATAGTTTGTAAATCTCCTCTGCTTGCTTTTTCATCGTACGCTACAGCATGCTCCACGACAGACTCATTTTTTCTATGATGAGCAAGCATCTTTTTTGACCCGTAGCGTTTTTCCAGCATTGAGCGGGTCAAGTGAGGAGAGAGTACAGCCGCAGTCGCATTATTCCCCCCAAAACCTTTAGAGTTCAGGAAAGCGAGATCCAGTGAAGCGGGATCTCTCTCCACATGCTCACAAGAGATCTGCAGGTTATTCTGGTGAACATCATCTGCCACTCTGTCAATCGTGACGATACCCGGTAAAATTCCCCTATCAAAAACTCCCAGGGTCGAAATTAACTGGTCACCACTCGCCACCGCTATCGTGTGCCCAAGATAAGCTTTAACAGCACAAACCGGCCATTCCTGCACACCAAAAACGGAAGCCAAGCGATCGAGGATCGCAGACTCTGTTACGCGATTTTGCGGTGTGCTAGATCCATGGGCCTGAACAAAACTGCGCTTCTTCAGACTTTCATCCCCGACAATAGCTTTCGACTCCGCCATCGCCCTGGCCATCGTTAGATAATTACCTGGCCCCGGTGCGGAAATCGACTTTTTGAAGCCATCAGCATTGATATACACCCCTGTAACTGCACCGTGGACACTCGCCCCCAGTTCAACAGCCAAAGCGTCATCCATTAAGATGGCCCACTGGGTACCCTCCCCCAAAGTAAAACCGCAATTCTCCCCAAACGGGCGACTAGTGCGGCGGAAGTCCACTTCGCCCGAAGAAATCTTTCGCAGATTTTCAGTGGTAGCGAGCGCTCCCATGGTAGAGTAACCATCAACAATCTCGGGAACCAATGGCGCTTCAGTAGCACCAACAACGGCCACTCTGGCCCGACCACTGCGAATATCCTCTACCCCTGCGCGCAAATTGTACAAATAGCTCGCACAAGCTCCGGTAACCGCCCCAGTAGATCCAACATTACCCAACACATAGGCGTTCACAAAGTCTGCCGGCATACTATTCAGCCCAAGCGCCAACTGCTTGGAGCTAACCCTGGAACCGCGCAAGCGGGACTGCATCAAGCCCCCGTTTCCATAGGGGTCGAGTTGACTCATCGCTGAGGAGGCGTAAACAGAAATATTACCGGGACCAGCTGCAGCAACAACATCCTGCCAATCCACCCCCATAGAGAGAACAGCATCAGATGCCCCCAACACTGCCAACTGCAATCCCCTCGGGTGGAATCGGGAATTGTAAAGCTCACCAGGCTCAAAGCCTGTGGGCAGCTGTCCTGCCGCCCCCACTGGGATCTCGCGAAAGCTATCCAGCATGACTGACAAACTTGATGTAGCCACACGAACCCTACCACTACCAATAGTCTCCACTTGCCATCCTTCTGGCAGTGGATGGGGCAGTTGGCGGGTAGAAATCTCAAAAGAAATACCAGCGGGATTTGAAAGATTCGCCGCCTGGTGAAAATGACACCTGTGATAATCGTAGATTCGCGCTTCCAATTCTCGCACCAAGGTGCCCTTGAGAACCTTTTCCTCCAGCGCTGACTCGAGGGGGCCTTTGGCCTCGACGCCTGTACGCAACCCCATCAATGCGGCGAGATCAGAAAGCGTATCAGTCCGCTCCCTCTGTCCGAGTTTGTCGAGCACCATGCGGGCATAGCCCCGGTGAAAGGAGCTGCGTCCTGCAGGGTTAAAACCACCGAACGCGGTAATTACGGGAAGGCGCTGCATCCTGACCTCCAGCCAAGCTAAACACTACAAATTTGATATTTGGGAGTGTAGGGGCTGGCGATTCCGTCCAGTTATGGGCATACTGGCCAGCAAAATTGAGTGTTTTGGCCAATGGCGCAACCCCGCCTGAGTATGTAATGCGAACGGTTACCTTTCTTCTGATTGATCAAATGCTGGCCACCGGCACAGTTCTGCCCTTAGAAATGCTGCGCGGTGCCGAAAGCCGCGCCCGAGTGGAAAGGCTGGCAGAGCCCTTGCGCCTAGTAACAGCCAGCATAGATGGACAAGCGGTAAAAACCCGCTGCGGCTTTACCTTTCAACCTGACGTGTCTTTGGAAGAGGCACCAGACAGCGACTTGATCTACATTCCTGCGCTTTGGCGCAATCCCCGCCCAGCCCTGAAGCGCAGTGGAAAGCTTTTAAGATGGCTACGGAGCCAGGCCGAAGGTGGAGCTGCGATCAACGCCGTGGGTACTGGAGTTTGCTTTCTAGCCGAGGCAGGCCTCCTTGATGGCAAACCCGCCACTACACACTGGCACTATTTCGACCAGTTCAGCGCGGACTACCCAAAAGTTAAATTGAAGCGCCAGTATTTTATCACTCAGGCTGACAAACTTTTTTGTGCCGCCAGCGTAAATGCCTTGGCAGATGTCACGGTTCATATGATTCGCCAGCTCTATGGAGCCGCTGTAGCCAGTCATGTGGAGCGTAACTTCTCCCATGAAATTCGCCGGCCATTTGAGGAAATTGCTTACTCAGAAGGTTCCGTGCATCTACACCCAGACGAGGATATTGTACAGGCCCAGGCATGGCTAAAAGAGCACTGCAATACCGAGGTGCGCCTCAGTGAGGTGGCACAAATGTTCGACATGAGTGTGCGCTCCTTCAACCGCCGCTTTAAATTAGCTACAGGACAGACACCGCTGCAATATTTGCAAAATGTTCGCGTAGATATGGCTCGGGAACTGCTGCAATCCAGTAATCTATCCGTGAATGAAATTGCCGAAAAAGTTGGCTACCAGGATATGGGGCACTTCACTGCACTGTTCAAAAAATTCCTTGCTACTACACCAAGCGAATATCGGGCCACCGTCAGAGCCAAGCTATTCCGGGTCAATACCTGATTTCTTCAGGAAGATAACATCACTATCTGCAAAGTGTAGTTCCGCGCCTAATTTTCGCGACAGCCATTGAAAGGTTTCAACACAAAAGAAGGAAATATGTGTTGGGTCGCGAATATAATGCCAGCTGGCAAAGCGTTCTCGAGAAATAACCAGCTTGGTCATCAGTGCCAGCACACCGCCAAAACGTAATCGTGCCCACAAAGCCGACAACTCATCGCCAGGCGCGCTCAAGTGCTCCACCACTTCTGTCGCCACTATGAAGTCGTAGCTTTTTTCCTGCATCCGACGCTCAGGGAAGTAATAACGGTCGAACAACTCAACTTTATGGCCCTGCTCCTCTAAAATTCGCGCCAACAGTGGTGCTGGCCCACAACCAAAATCCAGCCCCACACTAGCAGCAGAAAGCTCTTTCAATAAGGGCTTGGCGCAACGGCTTAGGAAACGGCGATACCCTTCATCCTCCATAGAATTTTCATGCAGATTGTAATAGGCATGCTCTTCAACTGGAGTCAAATGATATTCTGCGGGTACAAACACCAATTCGCAGTTATTACATTGGTAATAACTGCGAAATTTATCTCGATAATAGAATTGTGCCGCGCGATGGCGGCACAGGGGGCAAGAAAGTGTCAACTTATGCAGCTACCGTGTCAGGCTTTTTTTTCGCCGTGACGCTTTCAGCCTGCTCATGATTCAGTAAAGCGCCTTCACTGATCTGGATTTTTCGAGGCTTCATCGCTTCAGGTATTTCTCTAACCAGCTCTATATGAAGCAGGCCGTTGGCAAGCTTCGCATCAGTCACTTTGACGTGATCTGCTAGCTGGAAGCGTCGCTCAAAATTTCTCGCAGCAATTCCTCGATGGAGAAAGTTTCTTTGTGCAATATCTTCTGGTTTTTTACCGCTCACACTTAAGCGATTTTGCTCAACCTGAATATCGAGTTCAGATTGCTCAAACCCAGCCACAGCCATAGTAATTCTATAGCTATCTTCACCAGTAAGTTCTATATCATAGGGAGGGTATGAGGGTTGTTTTTGCTCACTGGAGCTCATTGCATCCAGCAGGCTGGCCATACGATCAAAACCAATTGCAGATCGATACAGAGGGGAAAAATCAAAATTACGCATAGTTATATCCTCAATTCAGAGCAATATTCAATTTTGCTCGCCAATAAGCACGAGCATTGCTAACGGGGCACTTTCACACTCAAAGCTACCAACCGTACTCAATAGGTATGGGCCACAAGTTTTATTTCAAGGCCCCAAAGGGAAAAAATGCAAAGAGAAGAAAATTTGCCAGATCAATCCACTAGCAGATTATTTATTGGTATTAAACCTGATGTGGCATCACAAACGTTCCTAGACGAGATAACCACTCAGTGCCAAAAGCAGCTAAAAGGCACATCTACTAGCCATATACGCTGGACAACCCCCAATAACTGGCACCTGACCTTAGCTTTTCTTGGAAGCACTCCGAAAGAAAGAATCCCCCAGCTTAAGCAGGGGCTTATTGAGCTTGCACACTGCAAAAGAAGTTTTCAAAGTAGGATTTGTTCTTTAACTCCTTTCCCAAAACAGCACTCCAAAATTCTTGCTGTAGAATTAGCCCTAAATCCTAATTTAACTAAACTCCATGAGGAATGCCGGCAATTTATTGGCGAGCTTGGAATGGAACCAGAAAGCCAGGAATATCGACCCCATATCACCTTAGCGCGCAGTCGCAATAAAGAGGGTTTTCGGCACATTGCACCGCGCAACCTAAACTCATCCGTGTTAGTCGAAAATGTCATTCTTTATGAGAGCGTTCCCCAGGCAGGGAAAAGTCACTACCACTCCTTACTCAAAGCACCCTTACTAAATGACTAAAGCACAGAATAAAAAAAGCCCGCACTGAGCGGGCTTTTTGCATCCTCCTGAGAGGCTGGAGCTTCCTATTTGAGAGCGTCTAAGGCATATTCTGGATACATCACCAAACGGGGACGTGAAAGGCGCCGAGCATCAAAAATAAAAACATAGCGTTCGCCATCATCTTCTGCGGGTATAGTACGACGGAACTTCCAAGTATTGATTTTGTACGTCTGCCTACCCGCCTCAACTGTTGCCACCAAACGATATTGGTTTTTCCCCAGGAACTCAAAAGGTTGGCGATCCCCACTTGACGGCTTCAGAAGCAAACTGCGGAAAGTCTGTTTGTTTTCCCCCTCTTTATCGGAAAGTAAAAGACTTAGACGTTTCTGTTCCCGCTCCACATAGGCAAGCAACTCGGGGTCAATATCTCTCTTAACAGTCGGAACCGGCTCAGGTTGCACCTGTCGTTTCTGGGGTTTCTCAATTGCCGCTGTCTTCAGCTTAGGAGGCTTTTGCTTTGCTGCTTCAGCTTTAGCACTTCTTGCCAAAGCGGCACGCCTCTCAGAAGCCTCTGCCTTGGCCAGCATAGAATCCACCACCTGGCTAATCTTATCCTGCTGGGCAGAAACCTTGGCCTTGGTCTCGGCAATGCCTTTTTTCTCTTCGTCAAGCCTAGCCAAAAGCTCTTGGTGGTTCACCTTGATAAACTCTAAGCGTCGGCTGCGGCTATCCACCCCTCGCTCGGCCATTGCAAAGCCGTGCTTGGCTTTGGTCAGGCGACGCTCAGAATCTGAGGTGCCATTGGATTCATGGAGCCTACGCGCCTCCTCAAGCTCGACACGGCTCGCCTCATACTCTTTGCGAAGCTCGTTGAGAGATTCCTGCGCACGCTCGAGCTTATACTCATAAGAGAGCAGTTCATTCTCAATATCTTCCAGCTCAACCTGCCTGTTTTCCAGGGACTGCTCCAGGCGCGCCAGTCGGTTTTTTTCCACAGTGAGGTTTGACTGCGCCTGCGCTGTCATTCCGCTAAAAACTACTAAGCCCGCCAAGAAGAGCGAGCAATACCGCTTTACCGCCATTGTCCAGAACCTGTTTCTCGATTTTTCGACACTCGTAAGATAAAAGCGCAGAGGTTAAATTTTGTTCAAAACTTTATGTACTCTGTCGCAGCATTGTCAATTTTACGCAGGCCTGAGCTCGCGAGCAATGACCTCTCGTCCACCCTTTGCCCCCATTTGATGAATAATCCCCTTAAACCTAAGTACTAAAGTCGTCTTAATGACGCTTCGCCGAATTTTATGTGACATTTTCAAGCGATAGCGCTTGATTTTTTTTTTAGCGGAAGCATTATGGGTAACAGGGAGACGATCGCTGAACACAGCGGAAACCCGACCCGGACGTAAAACACCCAGAGCTGCTCAGACAGCAATTATTCGTTGCGCTACCGGCGACTCGGCGATTCAACTGCGGACTCGACCCCTCCCATTAGGGCGCCCTACCTTCTTTGAATAGCAAACCGCACAAGCGGCCTGCATGGTTTCCTATAACCGGAGGTATTTATCCATGAAATCAGCGCCTAACGATAACATTGTGTTCCGCGATATCGACAAATCTGCTGCCCTGTCAAATACGGTATCTAAAAAGTTACACAAACTGGAACGTTATTGTGGCGACATCATACATAGTCGTGTAGTTCTGGAAGCTCCCCACCAACACAAAAGCAAAGGCAAGCAATACAAAGCCTCCCTTGAACTTGCCATTAGTGGCAATCCCGTGACCATCAGTAATGAAAATGAGTCTATCCACCGAGCGGTGAATGACACATTTGCCTCCGCAGAACGCTGCCTAAAAGAGCGTAGCGAGCGCAAAAAAGCGCAGCGTCATCAGGCGCTTTATGAAGTCGAAGAAGAATCCTAGAAGAGAGCAAAAACGGCGCACCAGCGCCGTTTTTGCATTAAACCCCGCTTTAAAAGCGGGGGGGTTTTAAGATTTTTCTTTAGCAGCCCTCAATTTTAGAGCTAAATACTCAAGAGGCGCCTCGAGCATAGTCACCACAAATTATATCCACTACCAGATAAACACCTTACTGCACTGGTGTACGCATAGTGACGAACTCTTCTGCTGCCGTTGGGTGAATTCCGATGGTTTCATCAAAGACTTTTTTGGTCGCCCCCGCTTTCAAAGCAACAGCCAAGCCCTGGATAATCTCACCAGCATCATCACCAACCATATGAACACCAATCACCTTATCAGTATCGGCATCGACCACTAACTTCATTAGGGTGCGCTCGGTATTCCCACTTACTGTATGACGCATTGGTCTGAATTCTGACTTGTAAATGGTAACTCTAACTCCGGAGTCCCTGGCCTCTTCTTCTGACAACCCTACAGTTCCAATATTGGGCTGACAAAATACTGCGGTGGGAATGTTGTTATAATCAATCTCCGCAGTTGTTCCTGTGCGCCAGTGCTTTACTAGAGCCATCGCCTCCGCAAGGGCCACAGGCGTCAACTGTGGCTCACCGGTAACATCCCCAAGGGCATAGATAGAATGGACATTCGTGCGGAAATTGTCATCCACTGAGATTGTGCCATCGCGATGCAACACGACCCCTTGCTCCTGCAAACCGAGTCCTTCAGTATTGGCAACTCTGCCTGTTGCATAGAGGACCATATCCACATTTAAACTGGAGCCGTCCTCGACATGTACTAAAAAACTACCATCTTGCAACTTTTCAATGGCACTCACTTGATGGTTAAACTTCAAATCAATATTCTTTTTTACCATCTCATCACGGACAAAATGGCGAATATCGCGATCAAAGCCACGTAGGAATAAATCACGCCGGTAAGAGAGGTGTGTCTCAGCACCTAAACCAGCAAATATCCCAGCAAACTCAACGGCAATATACCCCCCACCAACAACCAGTACTCTATTGGGGAAGGCTTCCATGGAAAACACCTCATTGGAGGTCAGGATGAATTCTTTCCCAGGAATATCTGGGACAAAGGGCCAACCTCCTGTTGCTACCAGAATTCTCTGTGCCGTGTATTCGCGACCATTCACCATCACCTTATTGGCGCCAGTAATTTTGGCACGGCCGTCAATGACCGTCACATCTGAGTTTGCTAATAGGTTTCGATAAATATCGTTGAGGCGGGACACTTCACGTGCATTATTTTCACGCAATGTTGGCCAGTGAAATTCAGCCGGCGAACTGTTCCAACCATAGGCTCTAGCATCGGTGAAGTCCTCATTAAATCCACTGGCATAGACGAATAATTTTTTGGGAACGCACCCGACGTTTACGCAGGTCCCCCCCATGTAGCGATCTTCAGCCACCGCTACCTTCATTCCCTGGGCGGCAGCCATACGCGAAGCTCGTACACCACCAGAGCCCGCCCCAATCACAAATAGATCAAATTCATATTCAGCCAAAGCAAACCTCTGTCTTTAATTTATTACCTAACTTACAACGCAAGGGATACTTCCCCACAACACACCTTTCGCGCCAGAGCTGTCACTCCGCACTTAATAACCGTTGACACCTATTTGTCGCTTCTATATTCATGTGACAACTATCACAAAAAATACTTCGCTAAACAAAGTGTTAGAACAACTGAGCAGGTTTGGCGGATAGAATAACAGCCACTAGAAAGAGTAACCCATGGGCAAGACAATGAACTCTCCTTCTTTAGCCATCCTTCGAACCTTGGGGCTTTTGTCTTTGCTGATTTCAAGCTCCCTTAGCAATGCCAATACCCATCCTAGTTATCTCACAAAAGAATACTGCAGCAGTGTGGTAGAGCAGTTTGTCGGGGCAGGCATGCGCAGCCTAGACAAATATGTAAACGAGCACTTCAACCCAGAATATAAAGGCGGTATCCGCAATACAATTCGATTTCTAGAGCAGCGGCTTGAGTGGCTAAATGAATGTAACGCCTACTTGGTGGATACCAATAACGCTTACGTTTTCCATAGCCAGGACGATACTCAAAATATTTTTTCGGCGATAAACGAGTTAACTCGAGAACTGCAACATGTCCGCTCAGGCGTTGAATATCGGGACGATGCTGGAAATAACAACCCCGCCCCCTTTATCAAACGACGCTTTGCCACCCTGGCAGAATTGGTGGATCGCCACCACACACGCCTGCTGATGAAAAAGCAGTTCCAGTAGGGCCGTCACTACATCCTGAAAACATTCGGCCCGCAGTATCTTGCGGGCCTTGTCGCAGCGACGAAATCAGCTTTTTCTGGTGAACTTCGTCGCGGGCTTAGCGGGGGAGCTGCCAGCCCGACTGCCAAGCCCGACCATAGAAAAAACATCCGGCATCCGCTCTTTCAACCCGATTCCAATGCGTTTAACCAATGCGCCCAGGCGCGGGCGCTGTTTTTCAGTAAAAGGGATGGGTCTGCAGCTCTGCATCGCAGAAAGTCCAATACGCGCCACAAAAAAACTTGCGCCCACACCTTGCCCCAAACGAGTAGAAACTGTACTAACAACACTGTCGCCGACCAAATCTGGCCATATCTCGCTGATCGCATATTCACTGGCACCGCTATAAGCCACCAGCGCAAGTACTTTCTTGAAAAGGCGCCAACGCACTACAAGCGAAGGTTGAATGCCATAAATTTGTGCAACATCATCAATCATTCGTAACGATTGGCGCAGGGCAACAAGGATGTCAATACTGGCAAAAGGACTGAGACCTACCAATGCCCCAGTTGCTGTCGCGTGACGAACTACGCGGCGTTGTGCCTCCTGGTCGAGTGCATCGAGAAAAGTCACTTCCAAGTGCTGCAGTAACTCACTACTGTCATAATAATCCGGCGCCTCATCCAGTACCCGGTTGAGCAGTATACCCTGAGGTTTTCCTGAAAAATGCAGCTGCAACTGTCTACGGAGAGATTCCGCTTCTTCATGGCTGCGGCACTCTCGCATGTCGGCCGCCATTGCCTGTGTTTTTTGCAGCTTGCGCAGTGGCCGACCAGCACGGAAAAATTCCCACAGGGAACTGGCTATTGCCGCTGCAAGGCTCGCTATCACCACTCCTGCGAGAATACCAAGGCTCCAGTGCTTATCTGCCGCCCAGGTATACATCTGGCGTAATTCCCAAGCGAGTACAGCCACTATTAGTGCTACGCTTGAAAGCAGTGCCGGCTTTAACCATTTCAGGCGAAAAACAGGCAGGCGCAACTCAGAAAAGGCAATCCTATCGGGTAGTGATTCTCCCGTGGTAATAGATCTCGGAATGTCCTCCCCTTCCTCTTGCAGGGTTTCTACACGCGTAGTATCCCGGTGAGGGGCTTCACTTTCTGGTTCCTGCAGGGACTCTATCCGCGTTACCCGGCGAGGAGCCTGTTTATTCTCATCACCCATCAAACTTTATCTCCAAGCAACAAATTCAAAAGCGCATCGACGCGGATATGAGGAATGGAACCTGAGTCCATACCTTGCGGGGGGCGCAACTGGGGTGGAGCAGCCCCGGTATAATGACCCCAGCCACTCTCTTCACTGGGCAGGCGCGAGAATATCTCGGCATTCTCAAAACCCAGATAGCGACCATCCAGGTCATATCCAACCAGCATACGCCGCCCATTACGCTGATCCTCGCGGGAACAACGCACAGCAGCAATGGCTTCACTAAAGATCGGCAAGCCACGGTGGCGCGCTCCGGTAAAAGTTTGCTGCAGTTGCTGGCCAAGCAGCTGACGCAAGGCATCGTGATCAGCCGCAAGCACCTGATCAACCTTAGTCGCGGCAAAGAGCAAGCGATTCACCTTAGGACGCCATAACTTACTCAGGACCCCAGACTCTCCATAGCGGAAAGTATCGGCAATATGAGTAAAAGCCAGACGCATATCCTCCAAAGCCTGCTCACCCGCAAACAAGGTGCCGATCATATCCACCAGGACCAGCTGCCGATCGAGGTGTTTAAAATGGCTCTCGAGAAAAGGGGCCACCTTCCCCTCCACATAAGCCTCATAAAGGCGACGCAGAACCTGATAATTACTACCGTCAGGCAACTGTTTCAATTGATCGGCACTAAAGCCTCTGAGATCCAGCAGAGGTAATAGCTGATAATCCTCGTCATCCAACAATGCTCGTCCCGGCTGCAGATAGCTGAGTTTTCGCTTTTCGCGGCAGTCCAATAGAAATTGACGATATTCCCGCCACAATGACTGCAGCTCTGACTCCTTTGCCTCAGCCTCGGGGGAGAGCGCTGCCAAGCGTGTTAGCAGCCCCGGGGCCAACCCAGCGCGCGTATCGCTCGCAATAATATGGGCTTGATGGCGACACCAGTCGCGAAAATCCATTCTCAGCATCGGCAAGTCCATCAACCACTCACCTGGGTAGTCCCGCAGCTCCAGGATCAAGGTTTTATGATCGCCCCGCCCTAAACGACGATGCCGTCGCAAGTGAATGTGCAATTCCATTGCCGATACATCTCGGGTACTTTGTGGCCATCTCGGTGGATGGGACATCAAAGCACTCAAGCAGCCTTCATAGTCAAAGACTGGCAGGCCAGAATCGAGAGCAGGCTTTAACTCTGCCCCCAAAAGGTCTCCATTTAACGCTGGGGCAAAGCCCGGTAGTTGTGCTTTCTGCGGGTGACTCAACTGGTAGATAAGGCTGGTCAGCAGAGTCGATTTACCAGCCCCACTCAAACCTGTCACTCCAACACAGACACGGCGGTCCATAAGGCGCTCTGCCAACCAATGAGATTTTTCCTGCGCACCCCGCCCCCAGTGACGCAACTTTTCCTTGAGACGCTTACTGCGTTTGTCTACTTGATCTGAAGGGTACTCCAGGCTCACTTGCCCGGACCCTGTCGCCTGCGATTCCATGGGGAGTTCACTTCCAAAATAGAAAACTGGGCCGAAGAAGGTTTGGCCCTAATGAGGAGGGCACTGCGCTGTGGCAGTGCCTACTATGCAGATCAATAGAGCAGTTAGTCTACCAGTGCAACATCACCAGACCCCATAACGGAAAAAGAATCACTTTGCGGGCGTTTAAGAACGATATCCCCTGATCCCATGACCGCGCCACTGGCATTATCTGCGCGCAGGCTGCGGCCGACAAAGTCACCAGATCCCATGATACGAATATTGACATCTGCTACACGGCCACCGACTCGCATATCACCGGAGCCCCTGATTTCCGCTGAGAGCTTCTCTCCAGTGATGCCTCCGAGGAAAATATCGCCGGAACCGCTGATAGCAATCTCGCTGTTGACCGATAGTGCCTTATCGAGAATCAGGTCCCCAGAGCCTGTCACGTAAGCACTGAGATTTTCTGCCGCAGCTTTGGCAACACGCACAGTACCAGAACCCGTGACTCCGAGGTCAATGGTTTCACTTTCTAAGGTTTCTGCCACGGCCTGCCCGGAACCAGCTACCTCCAATGCCTCAACCTTTGGCATGGTGACCGTGAAGTGCACCTTCTGGTCCCTATCACGGGTAATGGTAATCACACCGAACCAGTGTTGAGTGTTGTCATCCACATACAGCTCCAGAGTGTTGCCCTTCACCTCCGCTTTGACATGGGGCATAACTTCAGCCGGACCACTGGCATTCACGGCAAAATGATCCCCCTGAATCACTTCAACGTGAGAACTGCCTCGTAGAGAAACCCGGGTAAAGCCATTGACATCGAAACTTTTAGTTTCTTTTTTATCTCCCTCAGCCTGGGCGCTGCTGAGGACAAAAAGGGCCAGCAGAGCAAACAGCGGGGCTAAAAAAGCTTTTTTCATGGTTGCCATTGCAAAATTCTCGTAATTATCACTGTTACGTATTACTTGACTACCCGAGTATACGAATTGGATGCAGTGCCTCCAGAAAATTTATGAAGGCACAAAGTGGGTGACCAAATAGTCTCTAAATTGCGTTCAGAAATTAACCTCTGACACACTCTGCCTCTGAACAGCCCTGCTGAACGAGTGCGCTACGAATTTTCTCAGCCTCAATAGCCAACTGCTCAGATGTTGCACTCTTTTGCAGGGAAAAATCAAAATCTGTCAATTCATCGACAGGAATCAGGTGAATATGGGTGTGCGGTACCTCCAGCCCTGCAATCATCACACCTACACGCTTGGGTGAATACACAGCCTTTAGTCCCTTGGCGACTTTTTGTGCAACCAACATTAAGTGTGCCGCAAGCTCGGCTGGCACATCATCCCAGTGGTTAATTTCTTCAACCGGGATTACCAGGCAATGCCCCGGCTTAATGGGGGAAATGGTCATGATTGCAATCGCTTTTTCATCCCTCCAGATAAAGTGGCCCGGTAAGTCCCCATTCAAAATTTGAGTAAAAATGCTTGCCATAATTTAATCCAATCAGTTGCAAATTTTTTATTTAGTTCAAGCGTGCAGTCTAACATCTACGCTAAAAAACTCAGAATAAAGGGATAAAAAACACTATCTTAAAAGCAATTTTTTATTTGGCGTAGATAAAGGCAAACTGGACTACTACCTGTCGAACAAAATGACAATTTTCTTAAAGCACGTTGGCAGTCCGAGAGAATATGACTTACGCTGCTGAGCAATTAATGTTGTACCGTTAATGAGCCAGTGCATCCTGTGCATTTTTTCTATCACAATATTTTGGGCTCTGCGGAATTTTATATTTCAGTACCAACTGCTCACCGGGGGGAGAGATATGAACAGCCTGTTAGAACAGGTCGGTGGTGCTAAATTTGTCTGTCATACAGTCAATGAATTTTACGAAACCATAGGCCGCCACCTTTCCAGTTACGAAACCTGTGATCATCGCAAACAACAAAGCCGCCAAGCACAATTCCTAAACCACGCCTTTTCTGAACAGCCCGAGCCTGATCGCAGTAGTCGCGCCAGTTTCCTGGCTCGCGGTCTGAATCCAGCTCTGTTTGACGCCCTGCTCGAATATCTGGAAGCGCGCTTGGAAGAGCTGGGGTTTCCATGGCAGCTTAGTACAAGTCTTATACAAACAGCGAGTAGCCTTTACGGTGGCTGCGAGCAAGACCTTTCCATCGCTTGTTAACCCCCACTTGCGCCGCACAAGTTGCGGCGTATGTAACCTCTCAATACAATTGCATCCTCACAGCCTTTACCTCCCGTTTTCCAGCGCAGCGGTAAGCGCTAATTCACTCACTCTTCAATCAGAGACTATCCATGAAGATTGCCAACCACACAGTTGTGGAAATCAACTACACCCTGAAAGATGCTGACGGAACGGTCATCGACTCCTCCGCAAATGGGGAGCCGCTTAAGTACTTACAGGGCGTGGGCAATATTATTCCTGGCCTTGAGCGGGAAATGCTGGAAAAAGCACCAGGAGACAAGTTCACTGCGGTGATCTCTCCTGAGGAAGGTTACGGCGTGCAAAACCCAGAGCTGATCCAAACAATGCCCCGCAGCGCCTTTTCCGGTGTAGAAGAGCTCGAAGTTGGCATGGCTTTCCACGCCCAGAGCACCGATGGCCACCCCATTGAAGTCGAAATTATCGATATTGATGGCGATGAAGTTACTATTAACGGCAACCACCCTCTGGCCGGAGTGGAGCTGCACTTTGAGATCGAAGTTATCTCAGTGCGCGACGCAACCGCGGAAGAAATCGATCACGGTCACGTTCACTAAAGATATTGGCGGCCTCCGGGCCGCTATTTTCCCCCATGCCCCCCTCTCCTCCTGAAAAAATCGTCCTCTTCGACAGCCAGTGTAACCTTTGTAACGGCTGGAGCCATCTGCTCATAAAGTACGACCCTCATTGTCGCTTCACGCTCTGCAGAGTACAGTCCCAGGCTGGCCAGCACTACTTGAGGAAGCTTGGGCTACCCCTGGAAACCTATGAGAGCGTGATTCTATTAGAGCGACAGGGAGATTGCTTCCAGCAATACCATAAGAGTGAGGCGGCCCTTCGTATCTCAGCCAACCTTGATGGCTACTGGCGTTATCTTGTGGTTTTGCGCTACATTCCGCGCTCAGTGCGGGATTGGCTCTACGATTTGGTAGCGCGCAATCGCTACCGCTGGTTTGGCCGGCGCAGTAGTTGTTTACTGCCCTCTGCAGTAGACAAGCACCGCTTTCTGGAAGAAGTATCGGAAAAGAGCCCCAATGAGTCTGTCTGAACAATACCTACAACGCTTTGGCGGTATCGGCCGCCTGTATGGTAACCATGCCCTGGAGATATTGAATCGGGCCCATATATTAGTTATCGGCATCGGCGGTGTGGGTACCTGGATCGCTGAGGCACTTGCCCGAAGTGGTGTAGGCGCCCTGACACTAATTGATCTCGACGATATATGTATCACCAACACTAATCGCCAGTGCCATGCCCTCTCCTCAACGGTTGGACACATGAAGATCGAGGTCATGGCCGACCGACTCAGGCAGATCAACCCGGAGATTCAGGTCACCGCTATCGATGACTTTATCGCCACAGACAATCTGGCCGAGCTGATCGACCCCGATAGAGATTCTCTGGATATTGTTATTGACGCCATCGATAATGCGCGAGTTAAAGCTTCGCTGGTTGCCTACTGCAAAGCGCGAAAATTGCGTCTGATCACCGTTGGCTCCGCCGGTGGTAAGCGCTCCCCACAGGCCATTGAGTGTGCGGATCTCGGTCGCACCATCAACGACCCCATGCTGGCCAAGGTGCGTCAGCATCTCTATCGTTTTCACAATTTCCAAAAGAGCAGCAAACGGCAGTTCGGTGTGGACGCCATTTTCTCCCGCGAGTCGATGGTTTACCCGAAACCCGATGGTGACGTTTGCCAGCAGAAAAGCGCCATGCAGAATGGGGTTAAATTAGATTGCAGTGGTGGCTTTGGTGCAGCCACCATGGTTACCGGCACTTTTGGCTTTGTGGCAGCTTCCCGAGCTATAGAAAGGCTTCTTCAGGCAAAAAGCACAAGCTAAGCCGACCTCAACTGAGTCCTGAGCAGATCCCTGTAGCGACGACTTACAGGGATTTGTTGGCCACCTTTTAAGCAAATACGCGCATCCCCACTTTCAAGGGGAACTATCTCGGCAATGGAATCCAAACGCACAATATAAGAGCGGTGCACCCGCACAAAGTCATCTGGGTCTAAACGTTCCAGTAACTTTGCCATGGTATCGCGAAGGGGATAAATTCTTTCTCCCAAATGCAAATTTACATAATTCCCAGCGGCTTCCACCCACTCGATATCTTTTACATTCACCAGAAATTCTTTACCCAGCTTCTTTATTAAAAGGCGCTCCGGGCGCTCAATAGAGTCTTTAGGTCGCCCTTCATCCGGGGGTTCTAGTGACTCACCTTGTATGCAGCGTAGGAGAAAACGATATAAATAAACAGCCCCCAGTAGAAAGCCATAAGTACGAAAATCTTTCAGGTACTCATAGAAAAATTCAATTCCCCAGTGTCCAAAATTGTAGGAGCCACCTTCGAGGTAGTAGATCGCCGTACGCAGTGCCACCATAGCAACAACATGTAAAAGCGACCAAGGCAGGGTCAGCAGTAGATGTATAAATAAATGTCGAGCAAGTGTTTCCTTACTTAGGGGAAAGCGACGATCCCAGATCAGAATCAATGGGAACAACAGCCCCACAACCAGAATACTGGTGCCCTCCCAAACCAAAAACTCCCAAGGCTTGAATCTGGAATCCGCTCCGAGATGCTCCAGGTACACTACTGTAAATTGCACCAGCCATAGTACGAATAAGAACAGAATGCAGAGCCCTATTTCAAATTGCCGCCTGCGCGCCAGGTACATTTGTACCGTCATTTATTCCAATCCCCATGCATTTTTGCCGGTAGCATAGCTTCAACTCATCCCTGAAAACCACCATTCACACCTTTAGCAATGCATCTCACGTCCTTTGCATAGCAGACAGGGTATTTTCCCAAGGAACATAGCGAAACTTGTTTCAAATCCAAATGAAGGACGCCATGCAAAAAAACATTCATCGCCGCCATGACATTGATGCCCTGCGCGTGCTCGCTTTTGCCCTACTCATTTTGTATCACCTGGGGATGGCCTATGTGGCTGAATGGGGCTGGCATGTAAAGAGCACTTACCAGAGTGAACCTTTGCAGATCCTGATGCTGGCAGTTAACCAGTGGCGAATGCCATTGCTGTTCCTGATCTCTGGGGCCGCAACATACTTTCTGCTGGCTAAGCTTGGGAGCGCTCGGTTTCTGCTGAGGCGATTGCGACAGCTACTTATCCCACTTCTCTTCGGCATACTGGTTATAGTGCCACCACAAGCTTACTATGAGGCGCTCTCCAACGGCGTCATAGAGCCAGGTTACCTAAGTTTCCTCTGGCAATACTTTACGTTTCAACCCTGGCCGGCCGAGAGCTTTGCAGGTAGCCATGTTGGCTTCACCTGGAATCACCTCTGGTATTTACCCTACCTGCTCTGCTACACGCTAGCCATTATTCCAGTATCTTATTTTCTGCAAACCTACGGGCCAGGACTAGGAAACTGGCTATCTCGCTTTAGAGCCTGGCAGCTTCTATTCATGCCGCTGCTACCCCTCACTTTATACGGCCTCTATCTCTTCCCGCTTTTTGGTGGAATTAACTACGCCGTTGTTGGTGATTGGTATACCCATGCACAATTTTTCACTTTCTTTCTATTCGGCTACCTGCTTGTCAGCAATGAGGCTCCATGGAAACTGCTAGTGCGCCTGCGCTTCTTCCTGCTGATTGCAGCTCCGCTTTGTTTTTGCCTATTCCTGCTGTTCGATCGGGTATTGGAAGAGGATATAATTCCTGGGCAGTCTTTAATTCAACTGATAGTGATTTATGCCAATCGTTGGTTCTGGCTACTTACAGTATTAGCTTGGGGACACTACTGCCTCAACCGCCCGTTTACATGGCTGCCCTATGCCACAGAGGCAGTTTACCCCTGGTACATCCTGCACCAGACAATTACCGTTGCGGCGCTCTTTAAGTTGAAAGAGTTTTCCTTGGGGCCGGTTATCGAGCCCCTACTGGTCTTTTTAATAACGGTGATAGGGTGTCTCGCTATTCATGAATTTATCATTCGGCGGGTGCCATTGCTGCGATTACTGTTCGGCCTGAAAGCTAAAACGCCCGGTAGAGTCCCAAGCCTCAGCCCTGCCAACCAAGGTGTATAACTTTATCAAGACCGCTCTGCGCCGCTCTCTATCTGATGTAATGCGCGGCGCATCAAAGCATAGAACCCATTACTGCGAGACTGACTCAAGTGCTTACTCAGCCCCAATTCATTAAATAGTTGGGGCAGGTCCAATGCTTGGACCTCATCCGCAGTGCAACCATCTATCTGAGAAAGCAACAGTGCCCCGAGCCCCTTCACAACCCGGCTATCGCTGTCGAGTCCAAAGAAGTGACGTCCATCTATTTCCCTGTGTACTAACCAGGCCTCAGATTCACAGCCACGAACGAGATTCTCCGGATTGCGGATCTCGGGCTTACGGGTAACCACTTTACTCCACTGCAATAGCTCACGATAACGCCCCTGCCAATTTTGATGAGAGGCCAGACACTCAAGTTGCAACAGGGAAAAATCATCTCTTACCCAGCTTTTGGAGTGAACCTCTACCCCAGATGTGACCAGCTGTTGGACCTCGCAATAGTCCTCTAACGCCTGCAGAAATGCCCTGATATCATCGTCGGTGTTATAAGCCGCTACAGAGGCGCGCACCGTAACCTGATTGCCACTGGTTCGCCCCAGTATTTGCGCACAGTGATGCCCCACCCGCACGGCAATATCCCGCTCATCCAGCCAGTGCATTAAATCCGTAGCACTGCCTTCGAGCGGCACAAATGAAATTATTCCGAGGTTGTGACTAGCTTGACTGATCAAACGAAAGTTTGGGGATGCATTTAGTTCCCGGTGCAGCCAGTGTGTCAGTCTTTGTTCATGTTCGGCCATAGCGGTACGATCCTGTCGGGAGAGGAAATCCAGTGACGCCCCCAGCCCGGCTATTGCAGCCAGTGGTGATGTGCCCGCCTCAAATTTATGAGGTAATTCGGCGTAGTGGCTCTGCTGGAATTCCACTTCCGCGATCATCTCACCCCCACCGTGCCAAGGAGGCATTGACTCCAAAAGGGTTTCGCGCCCGTAGAGAAAACCGATCCCACTGGGGCCGTAAAACTTATGTGCGGAACAAACAAAGAAATCACAACCAATTTTTTGTACATCAATTTCTTCATGAGCGGCCAACTGAGCGCCATCCACGATCCACTTAAGTTGCCAAGGTCTTAACAATTTTCGAATTAATGAGAGATCTGGACGCAAACCTATTGAGTTGGAACCACCGGTCAGAGAAACCACTCGTGTACGATCGTTCAACACCTCTCCCAGTCGATCAAACTGGGGAATTCCTGCAGAGTGGGGCACATAGCGCAGAATCAGATTATGGCGCTTGGCCATCATCTGCCAGGGTACGATATTCGCGTGATGTTCAGCGGTGGAAATAACTATCTCATCGCCAGGCTGTAATTCACTACAAAGACAATGGGCGAGCAGATTCAGGGCCTCAGTTGCACCGCGACAAAAAATGATTTCTTTGGTACTAGCGGCATTCACAAACTGCTTGGTTTCATAGCGCACCTGCTCGACTATTTCAGTAGACTTGCGCGCTAATCGATGACTAGATCTATGAGTGTTGGCACTACTGTGAATATAGTAATCCCGCATCGCATTAATAACGGATAGCGGTTTTTGCGTGGTAGCTGCATTATCCAGGTAGACTAATCCTGCATTTTCCTCCTGGGCAAAAAGTGGAAACTGCTTCTTGAATTGCTCTGCAGAAAAACTCATAGGGCAAATAATATCTCAGTATTTTTTCGTGTTGCGCTGGCAATTTCTTGTAAAGAAATACCGCGCAGCGCCGCTAATTCGGCGGCTATTAATGGCAGATTTTCAGGGCTATTTCGCTGCCCCTGCCGCCCTGACAGTGGCATATCGGGTGCATCGGATTCCAGTATCAGGCTCTCTAACGGCATACGTGTAACGGTCTTGCGGGTTTTGGCCGCGCGACTGTAAGTGATAGTGCCACCAACGCCCAAATAAAAGCCCATTTTCCAGTAGTCCATAGCCATCTGCTCACTACCACTAAATGCATGTACCACTCCTCCCCTTGGTAGAGGGTATTGCTTCAATAGCTTAAGTACTTCGTTGTGCGCCCGATGCACATGTAAAATCAGTGGCAGCTGTAAGTCGCTGGCAACTTCCAGCTGTGTTTTAAATACAGTAATTTGTTTTTCCAACGGAGTTGCTATAGCGGCATCCAGGCCACACTCTCCGACAGCAATACAGCGATACTGCTGCAAATGCTCGGCTAGTGCACTGTTCAGTTGCACCTCATTGATGCACTCTTCATCTTCCTGGCAGTTTTTTGACACCCACCAAGGATGGACTCCAGCAGCCGCATGCCAATGGGGCTGACCGTCAACCAATAGCGCAAGCTTTTGCCACTGGGGTTTACAAACACCGGGGATAATCAGTTGACTGATCCCCTTGGCGACACAGCGCTGCCAGACCTGAGCCCGATCGTTCTCGAAAATTTGAAAATCTAAATGACAATGGCTGTCGATCAATTTCACTTGTGCTTCTCTGGTTTTGCCTGCATCTTAGCATGATGCCCACAATGGACCCTGAGGCCCCCTTGATAGAAACGCTGTTACCCATTGCCCTTTTTGTCTTTTCCACCAGTATCACCCCTGGCCCCAATAACTTAATGATCATGTCCTCTGGATTAAATCACGGCGCCAGCCGCTCCTTACCACACCTGCTGGGTATCTGGCTTGGGTTTCCCGCAATGGTCATTGCTGTAGGGTTGGGCCTCGGCTCGGTCTTCAGCCAATTTCCAGTACTTCACGAGATTATCCGCTGGGTAGGCATTGGCTATCTGCTATATCTGGCCTGGCTGATCGCTTCAACACGCGAGATAGACTCCGCCAGCGATCGCCACCCCTTTTCATTTTTTCAGGCCATCGCCTTTCAGTGGGTCAACCCCAAAGGCTGGATTATGGCCATAGGTGCCCTAGCAGCATTCACAAGCCCAAATGGCGAAGTGTGGAAAGACATATTGCAGATCGCCCTAGCCTTTATAGCCATAGGCGGTCCCTGTGTCGCTGTTTGGCTGTTCTTTGGTATAGGGCTAAAGCGCTTTCTGACCAAACCCAACCACCTGAGACTGTTTAATATCACCATGGGCCTTTTACTGGCAGCCAGCGTGGTTCCTTTGGCGCTAGAAGGTCTGTATTGAACCAGCGCTCATTGAGACGCAGGAAAAAGGGACTACAAGTGCCAACTTGTAGTCCCCATAAATGAAGGAAAGAAAGCGAAAAAATTTAGCGCGATGCGGTCTGGGTGGCAGTTGCAGCCCGCAAGGCTGCGGAATCCTCTAGCCAAACGATATCACTGGCATCGATCTGGCTTTCGGTGACATCAGATAAGGTTTTCCCCAGGCTTTGCAGGGTCTTCTCTTGCGAGGTGAAAGTTTCTATCGGCATCTCAAGCCAGGCCTGCCCCTCTTCGTCGATTACCTGACGCACTTCGCCTCCATCCAGGCTACTGACGTGACGGTCGATTACAGAGCTACTCCCCGGCGGTAAATAAATGGTGCCATTGGTGATATCTACCGCAAAAGCCACAATACCGGGGATGATGCCAAATAACAGTGCGGCCCCATCTAGTATCAATACAGCCGGGTCAACCCGTCCACCACTCTGCCCTTTGCGCTCCGGATACAGGAAGTAACCACAAGCACTCATATTGATCACCACGGTCAGCAAACCGCTGAATACAATGCCACGCTTTAGATTTCTATTCATGGCCTACCTCTATTATTAACTTTGATAATATTGTCCAGGCGGATACTTCCCCTGTAATGGGCTCCGCCAAGCTTTCGTGTTTCTCCCCTACAGCTCTCAATCAACTCATTATCGACGGGGTGAAAGATAAGCAAATTTACGCCTATCTGCACCAACGTACAACAATTGCCCAATCGAACTGCCTAAACTTTAACCAGCACTTGTTGCGGGATGTTAAGGAGATGTAGTCGATTTCTGACAGTGTGGATTGACGCACTTGTGATCAGGCCGGGCAGTGAGCAGTCGCCAGGGGTCCGACACCGGAAATTTCAGGGAGCAGTAGTCGTAGCGGGTGCCGCCATGGAATGGCTAAAGCACGGTATCGAATTCGGTACCGTGCTTTTTTAATTTCAGAAAGCGCAAAATTGCACCCTCAAGTGGCGAAATCCCCCACTCTCCCCCTGAAAAAATCCCTCCAGAGCTGTATCCTGCGCCCAACAACAAGAGTGGAGCTCACTACATGTACATAACCAGTGCCTTTGACAGCGGCAATATCGAAGTGATCAACGCTGAAAGCAGCCCTATTCAGCTGGCTATACGCCAGGATAATAACTCCGATTTCTACCAGTGGTTTCACTTTCGACTAGAAGGTGAGGTGGGCGCAAGCTATCCACTGAGTATTGTCAATGCAGGTAAATCCGCCTACCCGGAAGGCTGGGAAAACTATCGGGTGTGCGCTTCCTATGACCGTCAGAATTGGTTCCGCATCGGCGCCAATTACGATGGCAAGACTCTCGACTTTACCGTAACCCTGGATGAGCCCAGTATTTACCTGGCTTACTTCGCACCTTACTCCTGGGAGCGCCACCTGGATCTGCTGGCCTGGGCTCAGAGCAATGAGCGGGTAAAAATCCAAACCCTTGGCAAAACCCTCGACCAACGCGATATGACCATGCTCACTATCGGAGATGCCGAAACCGCCAAGCATCGGGTATGGATGATTGCACGCCAGCACCCCGGAGAAACCATGGCGGAGTGGTTTGTAGAGGGCTTCCTTGAGGCTCTACTGGATGATGCCAACCCTCAGGCCCAGAAACTGCTGGCAGATACCGTTTTCTACATAGTCCCCAATATGAACCCCGACGGCAGCGTTCGCGGCCACCTGCGCACCAATGCCGCTGGTGCCAACCTGAATCGCGAGTGGCTCAATCCAACCATGGATCGCAGCCCGGAAGTATTCCTCGTTCGGGAAAAGATGTTGGAAATCGGCGGGGATATCTTCTTAGATATTCATGGAGACGAAGCACTTCCCTATAACTTCGTTGCTGCCTGTGAAGGTATTCCCGGCTATGACGAGCGCCACGCAAAACTGGAAGAAACCTTTAAACAGGCCTACGAGGCTATCAGCCCCGACTTTCAAACCGAGCACGGTTATGAGCTGGACAAACCTGGCGAAGCCAACCTTACCATTGGCACCGCCTGGGCCGGTCATCAGTTCCGCACTCTGGCATTGACCCTGGAAATGCCATTTAAGGATAACGACAACCTGCCTGACCCTGTAGAGGGGTGGTCCCCAGCCCGCAGCCAGCAATTGGCCCGCGATATTTTGTTCCCAATACGCGAGACCCTAAAAATCCTGAAGTAATTTCAAATCAGCTTGAGCCCCGGCCCAATAAGCCGGGGCATTCTCCCAATTGAAACTGAGCCTATCAGCAATTCACTTTACAGGTCGCTCAACAAACCAGGCCAGCCCCATCTGGCTGCGCCGTTGACGAGAGATCTGCCCGCTGTGTAAATCCTCCCAAATTAAATCAAGCTCACCTGCAGTACTAACTTTAGCCCCCCAAAGAACCTTACTATTTGCATATTGGTTAATACTGGAATCCAGGAAATGCTTTGGAAGAAAAGTTTGCGGTAATTGCGCAATGACTTCTCCCTCAGGTGAAATTTGCACTGAGATAGGTACCAGTTCCGCTACTTTGTTTGTAGCAATTTCTTTTTCTAATTTTTCCTTTGTCAAATCTAGCCTACCAAGCCGTATCGCCCACCCTCCTTCCACAGCATCCACTAACTGGGACTTTTCACCTTCGATAGTGTTACCGGCGCGATCATGTTGAAACACCATTTGCCAGGTTTTACGAGTGGGCTCGGTAAAGCACCAGATTGAATGGACGCGATCTTCATTTATTCTTTTGGAGTGCTCAAAACGCCCGAGTAGAATCCCACGACTATCCAGCAGACCATGCCACTGCCCAAAATCTGTGGAAAGCTCAATTTTTCCATCCTCAAGTCTGGGAATTTGTCGGTGTACAGACTGGACCTTGGTCGCCACCTCTCCCGATACCACACTAGTAAATTGTGCATCTGACCAATGCGTGAGATCTGATTGTTTATCTCCATCGAAATCCAAATCCCAGCCCACCCGCATCGGTTCCCCACTGAGGGCAACATTCACTAGTCTCTGCTTGGAACCAGCAATCACAACTCCATCAAAATCTATTTCCAGAATGGGATTGGCACAATACGCTGACTGATACGCATTGGCAGCAACAGAAAAACCAAAGAATAAACTTATCAACAAACACTTTATTTTTATCATTTTTAGCACCGGCATATATTAAAAAGACAAGCCACTTAACTACTTTTATAAACCACTAGAAAACGCATTATTTACATCCTCCCTTTAACCTTCGATTGAAGAACAACAACGAAACCCAGAAAATCCAGGCCGAACCGAAAGCAAAAGAAATACGTTATTGGAATTATAAAAAAGTAATACTCCACATCATCATGATTTTTTCAACAAAAAAGCAATAGCTACTAGCAGCAGGAAGATAAAAACTACCAACCCCCACATTACTGACTGAAAAGCACTGGCAAACGCCTGATCAAATAGAACTACCATTCGGTCATGCACATCACTAGGCACCCCAAACGCACTGTGATCCACTCGCTCAGGATTCATCAACAGGGATCGAATGTAGTCCTCCATGCTTTGAGTTATAGTAAATCCCTCTTGCTTTATCAGGAACAGTAGATTTTTCTTCTCCAAAATCCGGAAAACAGTACCAGTCATAGCCAGGCCGAGCGCTGCACCGATATTCTGAATACCCCACAACATGCCCGTAGCTATACCTGCACTATTCTCAGGCAAAGCACTAATAGCAATGGGGGCAGTGGCGCTAAAGACAAAGCCCCAGGCAACCCCAAAGGGAATAAAAGCCAATAGCAAAGTGACAAACTTGGTATTAATCGAAAACTGCGTCATGACAATAGCAGCAATCAAGATACAAACCACCCCAATTAGTATCGGAACTGCAGGCAATGAACTTGCTGCCATCCTACCCGCAAGAGGGGAAATCAATGCCATCACCAAAGTAATTGGCAACAGTATCAATCCAGACATCACTGTTGTATCTTGACGAACAATGTGCAGATAAAATGGCAGCAAGAAAAATGCAGAGATCAAAAACACCAACAAACCAAAATTTGTCAGGACGCAGGCGGAGAAAAGTGTATTTTTGAAATATGAAAAGTGGATCAAAGGCTGCTTAAGCCTCTTCTCCACCCGATACAGCAACCAAAAGCTTAAAACAGACCCCGTCAATAAAAATAGCGAAGGCCAACTCATCCAGCCAATTTGCGGCCCTTCCACCACAAGCAACACCAATGACCCAACACTTACCGCGAGCAAAACCATACCAGCCCAATCAATATAGCTTTTTTCTTTATCCAGGTTTTGTGGGCTCTTCATCATAAAGACCCCCACCAATGCACTAGCCAATACAAAAGGAATATTGATAAAAAAAATGGAACGCCAAGAAAAAATTTCACACATAACCCCGCCCAATACAGGGCCAAGTGCAAAACCTATAGCTAAAACTGACATCCACCAACCCATTGCAAAACCCGCCTCCTTCTCTGTAAAGCTGTGAGAAAGCAGTGCGATATTATTTGGCACAATAATAGCTATAGCGACACCCTGTAATCCACGCCAAACAATCAACCACAGCGGATCACTTGCTAGACCGGCCAGCAGGGACGCCAACACAAGTAATAGCCAACCAATATTGAGTATCTTTAATGAGCCGACAATATCTCCCAAACGCCCCATACTTGCCATCAAGACACATAACATTAGCGTGAAGATATTCATAACCCATTGAGTCTGGACAAATGTAGCCCCAAGACTCTGCTGAATTGTGGGAAGTGCAATGCTGACAATGGTATAGTCAAGACCCAAAATAAAGGTCGCTGGAAAAGAGCCCAACAAAATAACCCACTTATTGAGTAGTTTCATCGTTCAACACTCCTTTGTTTCTCACCTGTATAATCCCCAATGACACCTACTCAGCATTCAAGAATTCCATCAGCGCACCAACAAGTGTAGGACTTATTTTTATACAGACTCCAAGCTTAACCCACGCCAAAAATCCAATATTTAACCCATCTAAACCAGCAACTATAACGCCAAAGCCTTCCAATGTTCTGACATCAACCCCTACACTCAAGTAACATCCAAATAAATTCAATAAAGAAAAACCCCTTATCAACCATTTGAAAGTATTAAATTAACAAAATGCAGAATAGCCAGTCATAGTAATTAGAAAATTTATATTGGAACTTTCCAGTCAAACAATCCCAACCAACATCTCAAAAGCTGATAAATCACTTCACTTCATCTAGACAGAAAAACCTGCACATAGTAAAAAAATAAAACCCTAAAAGGGTACCAATGAAGATCCCGTAAATTTTGAATAACAAAGATCAATAAACTATTTCTTTATCTTAAAACCCCAAACGAACGAAAAGGCTATCCATCCAGAAAGCCCCCGGAGAATAATAATGAAACTCAATATCATGCAATCAATCCAGATTACAGCCGTTTTGTCGCTGCTTATCTGTTCACCACTATGGGCAGACACAGTTTCCGACTTTCAAAATAGCTGGACAGGCAGAGCCCTGGACCTGCAACGTAAAATCGATAACCACACCCCAATGAGTGAGAATAATATTCTCGGTACCCACAACACCTACAACTCAGAGGTCTATCGAGCCTGTAATTTCTCCGTTGGTTGCCGCTATCTCGACCCCCAGCAGGAATACTCCATTAAGGATCAACTGCGAATGGGAGCAAGATTTATTGAACTGGACGTCCACTGGACGGCAAAAATGGAGAACCTCTTCTCCTACCCCAAACGCCTGCTGCTTTGCCATGGATTGTGCAGCCTGAACGACAAGTATGCTACCGAGGGCTTTAATGAGGTGAAAGCCTGGCTTGAGGACAGCGCCAATCAGGATGAGGTTATTATCCTATACATCGAAGACCACTCCGACGGACGCCACCAGGATCTTTACGACCAGATTACCAGCCGCTTTGGCAACAGAATCTACTACAGCGGCGGCTGCCAGAGTATTCCAAGCACCTTGACCAAGAATCAGGTGCTGGCTGCCGGAAAACAGGTTGTCGTATGGAAAGATGGCGGATGCTCGGGTAATAGCAGCATGAAAAATATGGCATTTACCGGCCTCGGTGAGATTGGTCGCGTCTGGGAAGACAGCACCACTATCGGCACCATTGGAGAAATCTTCAATGGCGGTATTGAGAGGATCACCGCTAACGATGTACGCAATGGCTTTGCCCAGGGTCATAACATTATCAACCTGGACAATATGAATACTAGTGACGGCCGTATCGCCGCCGCAATCTGGTCCTGGGATCAGAACGAACCCAATAACCTCAACAATGAAGACTGTGCAATGCAGTGGGGTAACGGACGTTGGAATGATGCCAACTGCAGCAGTCAATACAGCTTCGCCTGCAAGAATGTAACCGACGGTAGCTGGGTCGCCACTGCCTCTACCGGACCCTGGGCTTACGGTAACGCCAACTGCCAAGCCCTTGGCAGCCAGTACGTCTTTGAGGTACCCACCAACAGCAAAGACAACCAAGCCCTAAAAGCAGCGAAGGAAGCCACGGGCTACGACAAGGTCTGGATTAACTATCAAGACCAATCCACTGAAGGCCAGTGGCTGCGCAGCGAGTAATCCCAGCCCAACTCTTCACTTACAAACATCCTTTAGAGCCCGCGTTAGTTTGCGCGGGCTCTCCCTTTTCTCCTCCAGCGGTACCAGCCTGCTTGACTAGCCGACTACCGAAGAATTGTCGTTAGTTTGCTCTATATCGTGCATAATCCGTGTCTGAGCAAGACTCACAGGACATAATTATGCGAATCCCTACTCTTTGGCGTCGCCTCGGTTTGACCATTGCCGTCGGCAGCGCACTAACCGCTTGTGGCAAAAGTACCACTGAAGCGGCCAAGCCGGAGGCTGATCACAACGCAGCCCATGCTGAACACCACCATGCTGACGGTGCCAAGTTATCTCTCGGTGAAGCCGAACAGGCTCAGGTCGATGCCATAGCTGCAGACCTACACAAACACATTGCGATCCTTGCTTCCGACAAGTTTGAAGGGCGCGCTCCCGCTACCAAGGGTGAAGAACTCACCGTGAATTACCTGGCAGAGCAATTCAAGGCGCTGGGCCTGGAGCCTGGGGCAATGGATGCGGCCGGCAAACCCAGCTGGTTCCAGCAAGTCCCTATCGTGGAAATGGAAATTGAAACCACTCCCCTGACATTCAAGGGCGATGGTTTCGAGCAAAACCTGCAACCAATAGACGATATGGTGGCCTTCTCCCAAAGACAGACCGCAGGCTCCTCCCTGGAGAACAGCGAGTTGGTATTTGTGGGCTACGGCATTGTCGCTCCAGAGAATAACTGGAACGATTACGCCGGATTGGATATGAAAGGCAAGACTGCGGTTATTTTGGTGAATGACCCCGGTTACGCGACCCAGGACAAGGCCTTGTTCAATGGAAATGCCATGACCTATTACGGCCGTTGGAGCTACAAGTTCGAGGAAGCCGCCCGCCAAGGAGCTGACGGTGCGATTATCATTCATGAGACCGGTGCTGCGGGCTATCCATGGGAAGTGGTTAGTGGCTCCTGGTCCGGTGCGCAAGTCAGCCTCGAAGCCGAAAATAAGAATGCAGACCGGGTTGCTATTGAAGCTTGGATGACCAATCAAGCCGCCAATACGCTATTCCGCTCCGCCGGCCTCGATCTGCAAAAGGAAATGGACGCAGCCAAAACTCAGGGCTTCAAACCCAAGGCTCTTGGGATAACCGCCAGCGTACAACTGAAAAACAGCCTGAAGAAGTCTAATTCTCGCAACGTGGTTGCCAAGCTTTCGGGCAACAAGCACCCCGACGAGGTGATTGTCTACACCGCGCACTGGGACCACTTGGGCGTTAACAAAAATGCAGATGGTGAGGACCAGATCTTTAACGGTGCCGTCGATAATGCCACCGGTACCGCTGGCTTAATCGCTATGGCCGCTGAGGCGGTGAAGCTGGATCGCCCAGAGCGCTCACTGCTGTTCGTTGCCGTAACGGCAGAAGAGTCAGGCCTGCTCGGCTCCAAGTACTACGCCGAAAAACCTGTCGCTCCTTTGGAGAAAACCGTTGCTGGTATTAACTTTGATGCCATGAACGTATTGGGCCCAGCCCGCGACATTACTGTAATTGGTTATGGCAGCAGTGAGCTGGAGCAAATGCTGGAGGTATCCGCCAAAGGACAAGGCCGCTATTTAGCCCCGGAAGAGCACCCGGAGCGCGGCTACTTCTATCGTTCAGATCATTTCAGCCTGGCGAAGAAAGGCGTGCCCATGCTGTATTTCGACTCCGGCAGCGACAACTTTGAGCATGGCCGCGAGTGGGCCCAGGCAAAGGGTGCTGAGTATGTTAGCCAGCATTACCACAAGCCTGGCGATGAATACGACCCCTCTTGGAACCTGAAGGGTTCGGCAATGGACCTGCAGCTTGGCCTAAAACTAGGTCTGAAACTGGCCAACAACCGCGATTGGCCCAACTGGTATGAGGGCAACGAGTTCCGCGCAATTCGCGATGCGAGTGCCGAAGCCCGTAAATAATCCCCTCTCCAGCCACTCTGCGGCAGTGATACCATCGGTACTACTGCCGTAGAGTCCATATCCTTCTCATCGACCTTGCCACCACTGTAAACTCCTTGGAAATTGATTCATCCAGTTTTGCAGCACCTGCCGTCACTTTAATCGCGAGGCATGGCAATCGGACAAAAGCTAAACTCCCCCTACACAAGATAAAAATATCCAAGCAAATCCTAGATAATTGTCACGCGTTATAGAGAGCCCCTTCCATTAGACCTGTGTACATCGGGGTGAGGGCAGCCTACTAATAAATGGTCACTTTAACATCAATGGGTTATCCCAAAAAAAGATAAGGAAATTAACAATAAAAAAAGTTGGCCACGAAAGTATTAACAACGGAAAGATCCGAGCACTTTTTCAAGGTGCACTTAAGTGTTCTAGTCGCAACTGAAGATATATTGAAACAGTTGAGACCAGCGGAGAATGGCAGATTTAAACAGGCTTACTAGGGGGCGGGATTTAGGAAACGGCTATCGTTGGCGACACATCCTTGTGTCGCAGTTATCCGCCAATTAATTGCCGGATAAACTTATAACTAAGCGCCGATAGCATCCTTTTTCTTCAGTTCTTCATCGCGCAGTTCACGACGCAGGATTTTACCGACATTAGTCTTTGGCAAATCTTCACGGAACTCGACCCTTCTCGGCACCTTGTATGCCGTCATATTCTCTCGACAGAAAGCGATAACTTCTTTCTCAGTCAAAGACGGGTCAGCCTTGATAACAAAAAGCTTCACCTGTTCACCACTTTTCTCATCGGGAATACCAATTGCAGCGGCTTCGGTCACTTTCGGATGGGCACTGACGATATCTTCAATTTCGTTGGGATATACGTTGAAGCCAGACACAATAATCATGTCCTTCTTGCGATCCACAATCTTGATGTATCCATCATCCTGGATCACCGCCATATCACCGGTGTTCAACCAACCTTCACTATCGAGGGTATCGGCAGTAGCTTCTGGGCGCTGCCAGTATCCCTTCATTACCTGGGGACCACGCACACAGAGCTCACCGGGAGAATTATTCGGCAGATCATTGCCATTTTCATCCACGACTTTAACTTCAGTTCCCGGAACCGGGATACCCACAGTACCCAGCTGTACGCCCTCGGTGGGGTTAAAAGAAACAACCGGAGAAGTCTCGGTCATACCGTAGCCTTCCATAACCACACAGCCGGTCATATCTTCCCAGCGCTTGGCAGTATCTCTGGTCAGAGCCATACCACCAGAAGCCGTGGAGTGCAGTTTGCTGAAATCCAATTCGGCAAAATCTTTATTCAGCATCAAGCCGTTAAACAGGGTGTTCAGGCCAACAAAGCCGGTAAAGCGCTGCCCTTTCAGGGTTTTCACAAAGCCGGGAATATCGCGCGGGTTTGGAATCAGCAGAGAGTGGTTGCCGGTGGAGAACAGGCACATGCAATGGATGGTGAAAGCGTAAATATGGTAGAGCGGCAGCGGCGCAATATAGAACTCCTCCCCCTCTTTCATACCACTACCAAACGCTTCAAGAACCTGCTGCATATTGGCAACCAGGTTGCGGTTGGTCAGCATCGCACCCTTGGCAACACCGGTGGTGCCACCGGTGTATTGCAACACGGCGATATCTTCTGGTGCGCGCTCAACATCCTCACTGCCCTGCTGTGCACCGAGAGCCAGTACCTCACGGAAATTTACCTGCTGGGCAAAAGAGAATTCCGGCACCATTTTTTTGATGTGCTTGGCAACGCCGTTGATCAGAACCCGCTTTAAAGGGCTGTGTAGGTCTGCGATCTCAGTAACGATCACTTTCTCAACACTAGTTTCAGCAACAACAGCCGAAGCGGTATCAGCGATATTCGCCAGTACAACCAATGCTTTGGCACCGGAGTCATTCAACTGGTGCTTTAATTCACGCTGGGTATACAGCGGATTGGTATTGACGACCACAAGTCCAGCTCGCAAAGCACCAAATACAACTACAGGGTACTGCAGTACATTGGGCAGCTGGATAGCGATGCGATCACCGGGCTTCAAGTTGGTGTGATTTTGCAAATAAGATGCGAACTTCGCGCTCAAGGTGTCGATATCACCGACAGTCAGAGTTCGCCCCAGGCAGGTGAAAGCCGGTCGGTCACCAAATTTGGCGCAAGCGCCTTTAAATACATCGAGAATGCCGCGATCAATGTCCAACTCTCTTCTCCCATTCCTGATTGTTGTTATCGCTTGCTCACATCTCTCGCCCTTATAGACGAAACCTGCCATTTTTCGGAGCCAGCGAGAATTTATTTATTGTTTGTAGTATGTTGCGAGACAATAAAAAAGAGGCTTATTCATGCCTCTCCAAACCCATCGTCCTCTTTACCCTGCGCAGGAAACAAACCTGCCAACGCAGCGGCCAATTCTCTATCTCCAGAGTATTGGACATCTCCCAACAAAAAAGCATGTCTAGCGTTTAAATGGCCAGCCAAAATCGCATTCAAAGTGTGATTAGCCATTTCCAATATTAGCGCCGGTTCTTCCGTTTGCCCGAACTCAGAAACCACTTCGAGATCATTCGGAGCTCCTTTTACGTAAACATAAAAGTCACAGGCATCCGGCAGGCGGAACTGTACCCGAGCAAGTGGGTGCAAACAAGCTATGCGCCGCAGGCGCTCCTGAACTGAATCCGGCAATTGCATCGGAATGTCTCCGTCATTGGCCACTTCGGCGCCGGTAAAAAAAACCGCCGGTGAAGACCGGCGGTTTTTTATTGAGATTGGATTTAGAACGCGAAATGTTCTGCGTCCAGATCCATCAGGTTGGCCGCACCGCTCAGCATGGTTTCAGCATGGCTGGAGGTACGCGGAAGGATGCGCTCGAAATAGAAACGGGCAGTCTTCAGCTTGGCTTGATAGAAATCTACTTCAGCAGTGCCTTCAGCTAACTTTTCGTTAGCTACTTTAGCAGCACGCGCCCACAGGTAACCCAGCACGGTGTAGCCGGAGAACATCAGGTAATCCACGGAAGCCGCACCAACTTCGTCCGCATTCTCCATGGCCTTACCGCCTACGTGCAGAGTCAGGTCGCCCCACTGCTTGTTCAGCTCTTGCAGCTTGGTAACAAAAGGCGCAAGCGCTTCATTATCAATTTCCGCCTGGCAGAACTTGTGCACTTTCTTGGTGAAGTGGCGCAGCAGCTCACCCTGACTCATCAATACCTTACGACCCAGCAGGTCGAGTGCTTGAACGCCAGTGGTACCTTCGTAGATGGTGGAGATACGCGCATCGCGTACATTCTGCTCCATGCCCCACTCGGCGATGTAGCCGTGGCCACCGAAGCACTGCAGGCCCAGGTTGGCAGACTCAAGACCGGCTTCGGTAATGAATGCTTTAGCGATCGGCGTTAGGAATGCCAGCAGATCTTCCGCTTCTTTCTTCGCTTCCTCATCACCTTTATGAGTGATGTCAACCAGTTGCGCACAAGTAACAACCAACATACGGCTGCCTTCAGAGATGGCCTTTTGGGTCATCAGCATGCGACGTACATCAGGGTGCACGATAATTGGGTCAGCGGGACCCTCTGGGTTCTTAACGCCAGACAGGGAGCGCATTTGCAGGCGATCTTTAGCGTAAGCCAAGGACTTCTGGAAGCCGATTTCGGAGTGGGCAAGGCCCTGCAAAGCGGTACCCAGACGCGCAGTATTCATAAAGGTGAACATGTAGTTCAGACCTTTGTTGGGCTCGCCAATCAGGAAGCCTTTAGCACCGTCAAAGTTCAGTACTGCGGTGGCATTACCGTGAATACCCATCTTGTGTTCCAGAGAACCACATACAACACCGTTGCGCTCACCGATAGAGCCATCAGCGTTAGGCATAAACTTGGGCACGATGAACAGGGAGATCCCCTTGGTGCCAGCCGGCGCATCTGGGAGGCGAGCCAGCACGATATGCACGATGTTGTCGGTCATGTCGTGCTCACCGGCGGAGATAAAGATCTTAGTACCGGTAATCGCGTAAGAACCGTCGTCGTTGGGCTCAGCCTTGGTGCGCAGGATACCCAGGTCGGTACCACAGTGAGGCTCGGTCAGACACATGGTGCCGGTCCAGCTGCCTTCAACCAGCTTGGTCAGATAAACCGCCTTCTGTTCGTCGGTACCGTGCTCTTCCAGGGTGTTCATGGCACCATGGGAAAGACCGGGGTACATACCCCAAGACCAGTTAGCAATACCCACCATTTCACTCATGATGGTGCCCAGAGAGGGCGGCAGGCCCTGACCGCCGTATTCGGGATCGTGGGGCAGCGCCGGCCAGCCGGCTTCTACAAACTGCTGATAGGCCTCTTTAAAGCCTTCTGGAGTGGTGACTTCACCGTCTTTCCAGGTACAGCCCTGCTGGTCGCCGATCTGATTCAGCGGAGCCAGTACGTTTTCACAGAACTTAGCACCCTCTTCCAGGATGGCATCCACGACATCAGGAGTGGCCTCCTCAAAACCCAGAGACTCGTAATGCTTATCTGAGTCCAGCATCTCGCGCATTACGAAACGCATTTCACGCAGTGGCACTTTGATATCGGTCATCCTGATACCCTCAATTCGGTTATGTTAAGACCAGCCAGAAACTGCCCGGTCATATTTGTGACTAATTAATAAGATTGGTTCATCATAGTAGTAAGGCTACAGCCCTCTCTATGGCGAAATCCGTCCAAAGCGGTGACAAATCGAGGCGGGAATTCGAAAAAATGTGACCAGGCCAGTCAAATATCCAGGCCAGCAGCGGCTCGACCCCCGCGGCGGTATTCGCCTGGCGTGATCCCAGTCCACTTCTTAAAGGCGCGGAAAAAAGCACTGGATTCATCAAACCCGAGCATCTCGGCAATCTGTCCATTGGAGAGATCCGGGCAACTCAGGTAATGGAATGCCGCTTCCATACGGCACTCATCTTTCAGTTTCTGGTAAGAAGTGCCCTCTTGCTGCAGGCGGCGGCGCAGAGTAGTCACCGACATATTGAGCCGCTCTGCCACAGCTTCGGCGGCGGGCATGGACTCGCTGACATCCCTGTTGAGGATGGTTTTAACCTTGGTTTTGATGCTGTTGGCGCTGCCGTCGCTAATCACCAGATGATAAGGCGCGGTGCGGATAAAATCCTCCACCATCTGGGGGCTCTGCACCACCGGGTAATCGAGATAACGTGCATCGTACTCGAGGGCATTGAATGGCTGTTCAAAAGACAGTTCGCCCGCTTCGCTCTGAGCCAAGCTGCGAAACTCTTCCGGACAGGAGAAAGAAAAATGCAAACGTGCCAGCGGGATTTCACGCCCTGCCAACCAGCAGTAGAAACGGTGCCAAACTGCCAAGGTAGTGCGCACCACACTGGGGCTAGTGGCGGCCAACAGCCGATCAAACTCCCCTTTTTCCAGGGAGCTAATACCGTGGATTTCTACCCGCACGCGGCCATTTTCTCCATCCTGCAGCTCCGGCTTCACTTTAAAGCCGCGACAGATCTCCATAAACTCGGCACACAAAGTAATTGCCTGGCGCAGAGTGGCGCAATTAACCACCGCCATACACAGCAAGCGGAAAGAGCCCGAACGCACTCGCCCGCCACTGAGCATGCCAAACCATTCATTTTGGGCCAGCCACATAACCCGCTGGTAAAGACGGCCGTATTTTATCGCCGAAAATGCCGCCACACCCTCCAGCTCATGCTCATCAATACCGACCGACTCGAGCAGTTCGGCTTTGTCGCAGCCGTGGCGTATCGCCTCCTCTAGCAATCGCTCCAGGTAGGCAATGGGTATACGAATATCCTCTTCTGATGCCGCCATCTGTCTACTTTCGCCTGCGTAACCAGCTCAATACGGCCCCAAAACCCAACGCAGCTGCAATAATGACAAACAGCGCTAACAGCAAAAGGACCAGGTAATAAAGGACATCCTTGACAGGCAGGTCCCAGCTAAAGATCGCCGCCGCAACAAATGCGACACAGGCGAGCACGCTGGTAATAAAGGAGCGGCGACTTTTATTGGCCATGGTGATCTGGATACATTGATTTTTAAAACAGGTGAGATAGCCACTTCTTGTGGCGCTACCATTGTATTGTCGGCACCTAAGAGCCTGTAAAAAGCCCCCATGAAACATTGTGAAATTAATCAAATGTTCCCCAGCTACCGACGCGGCGTCGAATCGTGAGGGATCGGCAGGTATCTGTCAACGCCGCAGGAGGCGCAAATGCCCAGAAGAATGCTGGAACCCGAAGATCAGGCTACCCTGCTGCGCCTCTTCCGCTGGATGATACTTATGACACTGATTGTCACCCTGATAATGCTGGGCATCGCGGTCTTTGCCTAACCCCCCCCTATTTAAAGAGTCGCTACTCCCCCACCAATCCTCCCTTCGCCAGATGTGCCGGGTCCAGCAGTCCCTCAAGAGTTTTGCGATCCAAATCCGTCATCTCCAGCGCCACATCCATCACCGGACGACCACTTTTATAGGCCGCTTTAGCTATTTCAGCGGCCTTCAGATACCCGATGACCGGATTCAGGGCGGTAACCAAGATAGGGTTCCGCCCCAGGGTTTCGTCAATATGGGCGCGATTCACGGTAAAGCTTGCGATAGCCCGATCCGCCAGCAACTGCGCGGCATTGGCGAGCAAGTGAACGCTCTCCAACAATGTGCTGGCCACCAGGGGCAGCATTACATTTAACTGGAAATTGCCACTTTGTCCGGCCACTGTGATGGTTGCGTCGTTACCCATCACCCTTGCCGCCACCATTGCGGCAGACTCAGCAATTACCGGGTTCACCTTGCCGGGCATAATACTGCTGCCCGGCTGCAGGGCTTTGAGCTCAATCTCCTTGAGACCTGCCAAGGGACCACTGTTCATCCAACGCAAGTCATTGGCAATCTTCATCATGGATACAGCCAAAACCTTGAGCTGCCCAGACAGCTCCACTGAAGTATCCTGGCTGGAAATCGCCTCAAAAAAATTCTCCGCTGGGCGGAATTGCTGAGAAGTGTGTGCACTCAACTTTTGCGCAAAAAGCTCGGCAAAGTCAGCGTGGGCATTGAGACCAGTACCCACCGCCGTGCCGCCTTGGGCCAACTGTGCCAGGCGCGGCATACAGCCACGGATGCGCTCTCGACCAGCTTCAACCTGTGCCGCCCAACCACTCAGCTCCTGCGCCATAGTGATAGGAACAGCATCCATCAGATGGGTTCGGCCTGTCTTGACCACGCTCTCCAGCTCGACGCTCTTATTGCATATTCCGGTATGAAGATTACGCAACGCCGGCAGCAACTTGTCGCGCACTGCCAGCAGAGCCGATACATGTATCGCCGTGGGAATCACGTCATTACTGCTTTGACTCATATTGACATGATCATTGGGGCTAATAGACAAGCCATTGCCCTCTGCAGCGAGGTGCGCCAACACCTCGTTCACATTCATATTTGAACTGGTGCCGGAACCAGTTTGGTAAATATCCACAGGAAAATGGCGCGCAAACTCCTCATCGCCAAGTCGATCACAGGCGTCGATAATCGCTGTCGCCCTCGCCTTATCCAGCAAGCCCAGATCCCTGTTGGCCTCGGCAGCAGACTTTTTAATCAGCACTATGGCCCGGAGAAATTCAGCGGGTAGGGGCTTGCCACTGACAGGGAAGTTCTCTACGGCACGCTGGGTCTGTGCCCCGTAAAGCGCCTCCTGTGGCACTTGGATTTCGCCGAGACTGTCCTTTTCAATGCGGAATTTATCGCCCATTTGTGTCCCTCAGGGTGCACTCCTGTGCACCGTTCAGAAATGTGGAATTGCCCGGGATCTACTCGACTACAACGGTAATCTTTTTCGATACCACCGGATTCTTGTGGGGCACATGCATATAGTTGCCCAGCACCAGTTGTAGCGTATGTTTACCGGGCGGCAAGGTGACTTGTGTCTCTGTCTGACCACCACCAAAGTGAATGATATTTTCAGTCGCGGGCAGGGGTTTACTCAGGTCCGGCATATCATCCACATCAATCAGCAGGTGGTGGTGGCCGGTATTTTCACGCTCTACACCCGCCGGAGCCACACCCATGCCAGACAGGCCAAATTTCACAGTGAAAGTCTGTGGCACCTTCTCGCCATCTTTCGGGGAGATAATATAGAGCTTGGTTTGCTGCGGGGCCTTTTCCGCAGCTTCGGTCTTGCTGCCGTGTTCCGCAGCTTGTAACAGCGGCGACAACATCAAGGCACTGGCGAAAAGTAGAGAGTTCACTTTGATCATAATCTTTGCTTCCTGATAAGGCGCCTACGACGCCAATTCTTATCATCTGGCTGAACAGCCCACCAACCCCACATTCTGCGGCGGGGTGGCAAACAGCACTTTACCAGACCAAAGTCCCACTGAAAGGGGGTTCCAGGGAATATAGTTGCCGAACCGAAGGTGAGCGCCAAAATCTGTGACTGACGCCTCGCGAAAAGCCTTAGGCAGAGGAAGCCTCTGAAAGAAGGAAGTATTAAGAGCTAAAAGAAAAGACCCAAGATACCGGGGATTGAGGCGCAGAGTGAGCTTGCCAAGTTAGACACTCACCCGCCCCTCCTGGGTCCATTCACAGCGTACCTGCATGTCACCACTTCCGGGTTCATGATAGAGGCCAGCAGCCTCCCAACTAAAGGAATGCACTCCAGAAAGCTCGGTTTCCAAGTGTACAGTGGCGGACACCCAGTACATGCTTCTCAACAATTCCTCAAACTTCTGAATCCACATATCCCATTCATACTCTACCGCACGATAGGAGGCACCAAAGTGGATCACATCCGTTTGGTATTGGGATTGCTTCATTTTAATGGTGGGAATAGAAAACATATCGCGACAGAGAAAGGGCCACTCGTCGGCACTGGGCAGAGCGAGTACCGCATTGCGGTTAATGCGACGGCGTTCGCTACCTCCGGCAAGGCTATTGCTGTCTTTGATACAACCGTAGACTATGGATTCCTGATCGCCCTGAAGCATTAATTCCTTTCCTTACCGCAGCGCCACCGGACATCAGGTACCCAGGGCAAAAAAGATCTAGGAGATGCACTTTAACGGCGAAGCGACCAGAAAGCCATAACTCCACGGGTGATCATTGGCATTACCATAATCATCGCCAATTTTTTTATAAATTACTTGTGAGATTTAACGGGAGGCGCGAGCACCAATTCACAGTGCCCGCAGCGACAGATTAAATTTCAAATCCCCGTTGGCGCAACATATCCATCAGACCCTCTTCATCCATCACCGGAATGTCCAACTCCCGTGCCTTGTTCAATTTTGAACCGGCACCGGGGCCCGCCACTACATGGTGCGTTTTTGCAGAGACACTACCAGCCACCTTGGCACCGAGACGTTGCAGGTAATCCTTGGCCTCGCTGCGTGACAGCGTTTCCAATTTTCCGGTCAGCACCCAGGTCTGGCCCGCCAGGGGTTGCTCCTCTGCTGCGACTTCTTCCACCACCCAGTGCACACCAGCCTGGCGCAAGGCTTCGATCTCCTCCTGGGCGTGGGATTGCTGGAAGAACTCGGCAACAAAATGGGCAACAACGGGTCCCACGTCTTCCACCTCCTGTAGTGCCTCTTCACTGGCCGCCATCAATACCTCCAGGGAGCCGAAATGGCGAGCTAGGTTGCGCGCAGTCGCCTCTCCCACCTCGCGAATACCCAGTGCATAAAGGAATTTGGGCAGGGTTGTATCTTTGCTGCGCTCCAAGGCATCGAGTAGATTTTGTGCAGATTTCTGCCCCATACGCTCGAGCCCGGCAACCTGATCGAGATCGAGGTGGTAGAGGCCGGAAACCGAGTGCAGCAGTCCCTCATCCACCAACTGCTCCACTAATTTGTCCCCCAGGCCATCAATATCCATCGCCTTGCGCGAAGCGAAGTGTTTGATCGCCTGCTTACGCTGAGCGCTACAAATCAAACCACCACTGCAACGGGCAACGGCTTCTCCGGGAGTGGATTCTACCGGCGAATCACACACCGGGCAGTGCGCTGGAAATTCAATTACACGGGCATCTTTCGGGCGCTTACTCTCCACAACCGAAACCACCTGGGGAATCACATCCCCAGCACGGCGAATTACCACGGTATCGCCGATCATCACACCGAGGCGCTGGATTTCATCGCGATTGTGCAAAGTCGCATTGGAGACGGTTACCCCGCCCACAAACACCGGCTTAAGGCGCGCCACTGGGGTCACTGCCCCAGTGCGTCCCACCTGGAACTCCACATCCAGAAGCTCGGTCATTTCTTCTTGAGCGGGAAATTTATAGGCCATGGCCCAGCGCGGCGCCCGGGCAACAAAGCCCAAACGGCGCTGCAAAGGGATACTATTGACCTTAAACACAATGCCATCGATATCGTAGGGTAAGCCCTCGCGTTTATCGCCGAGCTCGTGGTGGTATTCGATGCAGGCCTGAATATCCGCCGCCAAACGCATTTCGCTATTCACCCGAAATCCCCACTGCCCCAGTAACTCGAGCGTTGCCAGATGCTCTTCCGGCAGAGAGGCCCCCTCGACCAGCCCAGTACCATAGACACAAAGCTCAAGCGGGCGCTGCGCGGTAATGCGGGAATCGAGCTGTCTAAGACTGCCCGCCGCCGCATTGCGAGGATTGACGAACAGCTTCTCGCCCGCGGCGGCAGCCTTGCGATTTAACTCGGCAAAGCCCGCCTTGGGCATATAGATTTCACCGCGCACCTCCAGCACTGTCGGATACGCAGTGACCCCCTTTTCTCGACGCAGACGCAGTGGCACCGAGCCCACAGTGCGTACATTCTGCGTTATATCTTCGCCAGTGGTGCCATCACCACGGGTCGCCGCACGCTCCAAAATGCCATTGCGATAGAGCAGACTGATAGCGATACCATCCAGCTTGGGCTCACAGGCATATTCGATTGCGCCCTTGCTATTCAGGCGGTCTCTCACCCGCCGATCAAACTCCAGCAGCTCCTCGTCGCTAAAGGCATTATCCAGAGAAAGCATGGGCACTTCGTGGCGCACTTCCGAAAAGGAGGATAGCGGCTCTGCGCCGACCCGTTGGGTAGGCGAATCCGGGCTCAGCAACTCTGGGTATTGTTGCTCTATATCCTGCAACTCTCTTAGGCGGCGATCGTACTCCACATCCGGTAATTCCGGATTATCCAACACATAATATTGATAATTAGCTTTTAGGAGCAGCTCGTGCAAAGCCTCTACTCGCTCGCGTATTGACTGGGGTATGGATTGTTTGGTCATCGACAGTTCGAGTGAAAATAAATCAAAAAAATTAAACTCAAATGCAACAACGGCCCCAGCTCGCGGAAAAGCCCTCAGGCTCAACCGCGGCCTGGGGCCGCGTTGTTACAAAGTAAGAATTGTAAAACTATGCGAACAAATAGTGTTGCAGGTTATCAGCCTTGCGCCTTACTCAGGGCCCGGCGACGCTGATACTCCACGACACGCTGACGATAGTGCTCAGCAGTCTGGGCAGTGAAAACACTGCGATTTTCATCTTTCAACTCGCCCCCGAGCAACTCGGCAATTTTGTAAGCGGTAGAAAGCATCTGATTGAATGCCTGGATCGCCTCGCCCTCAACCGGCAGCGCCAGGAACATACTGACCCCCGGGGTGGCAAACTCCTCCATTTGTGCCAGGTCAAAAACACCCGGCACCACAATATTGGCCAGGCTAAATATCACCGCACCATCGGCACCACCTCCCTCGTGGTAATGGAAGATATTCATCTCTCCAAAACGCATACCAGAGGCCACCATTACCCGCAGAAGATCGTTGCCCTCAAAGTAATCGCCTTCGGGTGCCATCACATTAATAACCAACACTTCATCGCGGACCGAGCTTTTTTCTACAGCGGATTCTTTGCTTGGCGACACAACCGTATCGGCTTCGCGGGCTTGGGGTTCATCCCGTGGGGAAATGGGCTCTGGGCGCTCTTCGGTGAGCGCATTGAAGCTCTCAGACTCATCCAGCGCCGGCTCAAAGCGCTGCTCCTCGCCCACAGAATCCATCAAAGTGGGCACCTGCTCCTCCAGGTCCAGCACCCCCTGCTCATGGGCGTTGCGCTGCGGTGCACTGCCTGCGAGGGGCTTGCGCGAGGAAATAAAGCTCTCCTGCACTTGGCGGTTCACATGCAGTGCATCTTCCATAGCACGCCTCTGCACAACACGCACCTGACCTGGCAATTCACTGGTTGCCGGTCGCGGCTTTGTCTCTTCCTGGGAATCTCCGGGGGTCCCACTTGTTTCAGGCGGGCGAGCCGGTTCCTGCACAAGGGGGTCCGCATCACCCCCCACTTCGGATTGCATCGCTTTGGACAGATTTCGCGATACCTTCACCGCGGCTTTCTGCCGTAAAATTGCGCGGCGTACGCCGTCCAGCACCACTACAAGCAGCACTACCACGAGGATCGTAACCAGCCAGTTATCCATTTAAGCGCTCCTCCTTTTACGCCTTATGCAGAAGCCAGCTCTGCTGCTTCTTCTACATTCACCGACACCAGGCGAGAGACACCCGGCTCATGCATGGTCACACCCAACAGCTGATCCGCCATCTCCATCGCAATCTTGTTGTGGGTAATATAGATGAACTGAACGTGTTCTGACATTTCTTTAACCATTCGTGCGTAGCGACCTACGTTAGCGTCATCGAGAGGAGCATCCACTTCGTCCAGCATACAGAAAGGTGCTGGATTCAAGCGGAAAATAGAGAATACCAGGGCGATTGCCGTCAGCGCTTTTTCCCCACCGGAGAGTAAGTGAATCGTGCTGTTGCGCTTGCCCGGCGGGCGCGCCATGATCGCGATCCCAGTATCAAGCAGGTCCTCGCCAGTCAGCTCCAGATAGGCGTTACCGCCCCCAAAAACTTTCGGGAAGAGTTCCTGCAAGCCCGCATTGACCTGATCGAAGGTCTCCTTAAAGCGGCTTCTCGTCTCTTTGTCGATTTTCTTAATTGCATTTTCCAGAGTCTCCAGCGCCTCCATCAGGTCACCGTACTGGCGATCCAAATAATGTTTACGCTCAGACTCCTGTTTGTATTCATCAATAGCGGCGAGGTTGATCGGGCCCAAACGTGAGATACGCGCGGCTACCAACTCCAGATCTTCCTGCACCTGGGGAATCGTCAAGTCCCCGGGTAGCTGTTCGAGCAGCTGATCCAAATCCTGTTCGTCTTCGCGCAGCTGTTCTACCAGGCCGTTGCGCTGCACTTCGAGGGTTTGTGCGGAGAGACGTTCCTGCTCCAGCTGGGCACGCACCCCCTGTAAAGCCGCCTCAACCTTGTGCCGCTCCTGTTCCTGTTCGCGCAGCCCCGTCTCCACCTCTTCGAGTTTTTTACGGGCTTCAGCCAGCTCCGTTTCCACCTCAATACGCTCACCCAGCTTCTCCTCCAGCTCCATTTGGAAATCCTGGGAGGGGTCCTGGGTTTCAGCCATCTGCTCCTGCAGCTGGGCCCGGCGGCTACGCAAGCGCTCCAGCTGCTCACTCATCACTTGCAATGTGCGCTCCAGAGAAACCATCTGAGTGCGCACCGACTGTTCGCGCATAGCTAGCTCGTGGGCGCGATCCTTGTCCTCGCGCGCACGCTGTCTGGCGGCATCCAGGGCTTCGCGCAGGGCTTCGCGCCGCTCCATCAGCATTTCGCGACGATCGGTGTCATCGCTCATGGCCTCCACGGCTTCCTGCAGCATCAGGCGCGCCTCGGAAAGCGACTCACCTTCGATTTCCTGCTGCTCACGCACCTCGGCAATTTCCTGCTCGATGCGATTGCGGCGCTCACTCATCTGCTCTGCGCGGGCGCGGCGAGCAGAGAGCTGGCTGCGTAATTCGGCTTCGCGCCGCCCGAGCTGCTCGGAGTCGTTGCGGGCTTGTTCAATCGCCCGCTCAACACCAGTCACTTGTTCGCGCAGAGATTCACGCTGCTCACTGCACTGCTCAATCTGCTCTTCGCACAGGGATATCTCTGCGGACAGAGTTTCCAGATCCTGCTTGCGGGCGAGCACCCCAGTCTCGGCATCGCTGGCACGGCTCACTCGCAACCAGTTAGGACCCAGCCAGAGCCCATCCCGTGTCACAATAGACTCATGGGGTTGCAGGCCAGTGCGCTGTGCCAGCGCTTCATTGAGAGTGTCCGCGGTATAGATGCCGGCGAGCAGGCCGGTAAGAGAGGACGGCCCCTGTACAACGCTTGCCAACGTGGGCAGCTGCCCAACGGTCGCTGCTCCCACCACGGTGCTATCGATAAAGACAGCCTGGCCATTTTGCAGCTGCTCCAAGCTCTCAGTCAGACTTTCCAACTGCTCGACACAGACCGCCTGTAACTGTTGACCGAGAACGGTTTCCACCGCTGTTTCCCAGCCCGCTTGTGCCTGGATTTGGTCAGCCAGGCGTGGGCGATCGCTCAGGGATTGCTGCTGCAGCCAATTTTCCACCGCTTTGCCCTGCCCCAACGCAGCCTGTTGCAGCGCCTCAAGAGAAGCCTGGCGGCCCCGGCTGGTTTGCAACTGCAGGCGCAGCTGGTCCAGCTCTGTCGCCAGCTCCCGCTCGCGATTGCGTATTTCCTGCAGGGATTCTGCTCGCTCGGCAACTTCCTCGCGACGCTCCTGTACCTGCATTTCCAGCTCGGCAAGCTGTTCATTTAACTGCTGGGTTTCCTCATCATCCTCGGAAACCTGAAGGCCGGACTGCTCTGCGGTGAGCTTGTTAATCCGCTCCAGTAGTCGCTGCCCCGAAGTCTCCAGATGTTGGATGCGAGACTGCTGCACCTCTGCTTTCTGGCGAGAGCCAGAAGCCCCTTGATTAAACTGATCCCACTCGTTTTGCCAGTTGCGCATCTGCTCTTCGGCTTCGAGTAGCCCGGTGGCGGAATCCTCCTCTGCGGCGAGCACCATTTCCAGATCTGGAACAATTACTTCTAGCTCTTCCTCAAACTGGGCTGCCTTCTCGCGATCTACTTCCAGGTTGGTCTCTGATTCGCGGAACTCCTGCTCGGTCTGGGCCAAATCGGAATGCAGGCGAGTGGAGCGCTCGCGGGCATGGGCGATACTCTGCTCCAGGCGGGCAATGTCCGCACCCACCGCATAGAAGCGCCCCTGCACTTCATTAAAGCCATCGGATAACTCGTGATAGCCAACACGCTTTTGCTCAATGCCGGTATCACAGTTCACCTGCCGGGTTACCAATTCCTCAACGGTAAGCTCCAGTTCGCCAATCTGTTGCTGCTTGGCGACAGCCTGCTCATTGAGTTCGCGGTATTTTAGGGCTTGCAAATTTGCCTTATGGCTGCGCTCTTCCTCTTTAAAGCGGCTGTATTTTTCTGCCGCGGCGGACTGTCGCTCCAAGCGAGACAATTGCCGATCCAGTTCATCGCGAATGTCGGTGAGACGCTCTAGGTTTTCAGAAGTACGGCGCATACGGTTTTCCGTATCCCGCCGCCGCTCCTTGTATTTGGATATACCTGCAGCCTCTTCGATATAGACCCTGAGTTCCTCGGGCTTGGCCTCAATCAACTTGGAAATCATGCCCTGTTCGATAATCGCATAACTACGCGGACCGAGACCGGTCCCCAGGAACAGATCAGTTACATCGCGGCGACGGCACTTCTCCCCATTTAGGTAATAGTTATTCTGGCCTTCGCGCGTGACCTTACGTTTTACCGAAACTTCGGAGAATGCGGCGTAGGCGCCAGTTAATTTACCGGCAGAATTATCAAATACCAGTTCAATAGAGGCCTGACCTACAGGTTTACGACCACTGGAGCCATTAAAGATAACGTCTGTCATAGAGTCGCCGCGTAGATTTTTTGCGGACGACTCACCCATTACCCAGCGCACAGCATCGATCGTATTCGATTTACCACAGCCGTTAGGGCCAACCACCGAGTTGAGGTTTGTCGGGAAATAAACAGTGGTGGGGTCAACAAAGGATTTGAAACCCGCAAGCTTGATGCACTTCAGACGCATGTATTCTTAAACTCGGTATTTTTATCTTTGCCGGCCCGATCACCAAGCACTCAATTGTACATGGCGCCACCGGGGCTTTCAGCGCGGCTTTTCACAGTATCTTTTCACGCGGATTATCGGCCGGAATGGCCAGTGGTCAAGTCAAGATCGCGCAATGGCTTTAACTGGTACCCAATGCCAACATTTCAAGCGGCACAAAATCACCACCAGTGGCAAAACAAAATCTATTTCTACCAGTGCGGCTGTGACCGCCCAGGCGCCAAATAGTTCTCAGGCCGCAGCACTCTCCTGAACACTGCAGCCTGCCAACGCGATACTTGAATAGGGCCTAAAGCTCCCGGTCAATTACGATAGACTGCGACTCACTCCAGCTGGATTTAGGTAGGGTCTTGATAGAGCCCTGCCAATCGCCCGCCGCGGGGCGCGCGTCACCACGCAAAGCCAAGCGTGCGACCAATTGCACCGTATCTACGGTTGAAATAGAGCGCCCTGGCATCATAGCCCGAGATTCATCCAACACCACTTCGGCTGGTAACTGGCCAGCGGTTAGCCGAACAATCGCCAAAGGCATTGGGCTATCAGTGCTGCGGGCATAAATGAACACCGGCGTTGACGGATCTGCTTTAACTTGGTCACCCAAGCTCACTTGCACTCGAATTTCCGCTGCGGCCTCACCCTCAACTCCAGCATTTTCCTCTACAGCGGCTTGAACTATCTCAACCGCACCATCTTTACCATCTTCGCCCAGGGCCTTTTCGGCGCGGGCAACACCCGCCGCCAATGCCTCTGCCGCCGCAGACCCTGGAGCCAGCTGCGCAAGGGCACCCTGCCAATGATCACGCGCCTTGCGGTAATCCTTGTCCTCATAGGCTGCAATTCCCGCCAAGCCTAATGCTGTCCCATTGCTGGGCTGGGCCTCTAGCACCTGATCGACCAGAGTGCGAATTTCATCCGTTATTTTAGAGCCGCCCGCAAAAAATAACGCTTGCGCCAGCTCGGCCTTAACCATAACTGCCTCGGGTTCGCGTGCCAGCACATAGCGATAGGCCTCTACCGCTCCGGCGATATCACCAGTGACCAGAAGCCGTTGAGCCAGAACAAAGCGACTACTCAAATCCTCAGGGTGAGTTTCTGCCCGCTGCTTTAACTGCTGGGTGATGCGCTCTTCAGCTGAGGAGTCTGTTTGCCCCTGCTGACTGGCCAACATTTCACGGTACAGAGATACTTCCTGGGGGCGTTCAGAAAAGACATAGGCCCCCACTGCAATCGCAGGCACAAGAACGGCCAGACCAATCAGCAACCCGGAGCCTTTACTCGAGGGGGTTACGGCATTCACTTCTTCTTTGGCACTCAATAATTCGCGTGCCATCTCCGCTTCCAGCTGGGCAAATTGCCGCTCATCCATAGCGCCACTTTGCACCGCTGAGCGAAGCTCCCGCGTGCGCTCTCGATACAGCTGCGCCAGGGCTTCGCGCTTATCTCCACCGGAACGCCGGGCACCGACTCCACGCAATCCCGGTAAAAGGAAGATAAATGCCAACAGCAATAACAGGATCGCTAAACCAAACCAAATATCAGTCATTTGCTCTTCTTCCCAGGATCAGTCAAATCGTCCAGGTCATCACCTAGCAGTTTTTTCAGACGGCGCCTCTCTTCTGCAGTCAATTCTCCAGAGTCATCGTCCTGACTGGCACCAGTGCCACTGCGAGAACGCACCACAATCACAATCAAAGCTAGTAGACCCACCAAGGCAAAGATGCCGGGAGCCAGCCAAAGCGCCAGAGTATTGCGCTGTACCGGGGGCCTGTAGAGAACAAAGTCCCCATAGCGGGCCACCATGTAGTCGGTAATTTCTTTGTCTGTAAAACCCTCTTCCAGTAGCCGGCGAATTTCCCGCCGCAAATCTGCGGAAATCGACGCATCCGAGTCGGCCAGGTTCTGGTTCTGGCATTTTGGACAACGCATTTCTTCGATCAGTACCCGGTAGCGCGCCTCCAGTTCCGGAGAGGACAACTTCTCCGTCTCCACCACCGCCTGTGCCACTACGGATAGGCACAAGAGGCCAAACGCAAGTAGAAATTGCCCCAACCAGCTCATCTGTTTCACGGCTTACTCCACGCTCACACCCTGGAAATTTACGCGATTATAACAGTGTCGCCACTTGCCGGACACGCCCACCATCTCGTTCTTAAACGCCTTAACTCATTGAAAGACAAAAAAAAATTCAAAAAAGGCGTTGACGCCGCAAAGAATATCATTAAGATACGCAGCTCCTGACACGGGGTGGTTAGCTCAGTTGGGAGAGCGACGGCCTTACAAGCCGTAGGTCACAGGTTCGACCCCTGTACCACCCACCACTTCTCTTACTCTTGCCAGGCAAGAGCCATCAAGAGAAGCAGGAATGCGGACCGGTAGTTCAGTTGGTTAGAATGCCGGCCTGTCACGCCGGAGGTCGCGGGTTCGAGTCCCGTCCGGTCCGCCACATACAAAAAAGCCCTGCTCGCAAGAGCGGGGCTTTTTTGTATGTGCAGACATTAACACCCTGTAAAACTCCTTCTCCAAGCTCCTGCGCCACACCCACCTGCAGCAACTCAAGCAATTAACAACAATACACGGCAGTAAAAAATCCCCCTCCCCGCACAACCATTATTAACAGCCTCACGTGCACACAATTTTAATCGCCAGTAACAAGGCAACCAGCAATTCCCAACCCGAAACGGGTTTCTTTCAGCACCATTTAATTGTCAGCAGGATAAAAAGCCAGCAAGTTATTTTTAAGTAAAATAAATTCAGCGGATAAAACTCTGAAAGAAAATCCACCACCTAACTGATGTTTTTTTATCCTAAATCAAGTTTTTAGAATTTTTTTGCCATAGTTGTTGACCGCTAAAAAAATATCATTAAGATACGCAGCTCCTGACACGGGGTGGTTAGCTCAGTTGGGAGAGCGACGGCCTTACAAGCCGTAGGTCACAGGTTCGACCCCTGTACCACCCACCACTTCTCTTACTCTTGCCAGGTAAGAGCCATCAAGAGAAGCAGGAATGCGGACCGGTAGTTCAGTTGGTTAGAATGCCGGCCTGTCACGCCGGAGGTCGCGGGTTCGAGTCCCGTCCGGTCCGCCATATACAAAAAAGCCCTGCTCGCAAGAGCGGGGCTTTTTTGTATATGCTCCGATCCCATAAGCAGCCCAAAGAAATTTTTGTTAAAAAAATTAATTAAATTTCGAAACTATATCCGGCAACCCGTTAAAGGGACGGCGCAAGTCTGAGTGATCGCCAGCCTGCTACAGAAAACCTCATCGAAGCAAATTCTTACCAAAAGCTTCCTTTGTGGACCACACAAATCAATCACTTCACCCGATGAAATAATCTGCCAGTCCACACCGAAATATTCTTTAGATTTATTTTTTACTGACGACCAGCAAAGACAGAACAGCTCTTTATCTGCCGGAAAAACATTCAGCAAAAAGGTAAATTAAAAAAAATAATTGAGAATTGATGATTTTTCGATCTAAATAAATTTTTATTTAATTTTTTTTGTTAAAGCTATTTACCACAGAAAAAAAATCATTAAGATACGCAGCTCCTGACACGGGGTGGTTAGCTCAGTTGGGAGAGCGACGGCCTTACAAGCCGTAGGTCACAGGTTCGACCCCTGTACCACCCACCACTTCTCTTACTCTTGCCAGGCAAGAGCCATCAAGAGAAGCAGGAATGCGGACCGGTAGTTCAGTTGGTTAGAATGCCGGCCTGTCACGCCGGAGGTCGCGGGTTCGAGTCCCGTCCGGTCCGCCATATACAAAAAAGCCCCGCTCGCAAGAGTGGGGCTTTTTTGTATGCGCCGATAACCAACAGAGATTGAGGAAAGTAGAATTGTCTAATGGCTTATTAGAGTTTGCTGCGCCTCAACTTTCCAGTAACTCACCCTCTTCTCTTTCGATCACTTCGTGCAGCAGTCTACTCAGCTCATCCATTTCAGGCATCTCCGCAAAATGCTCGGCCTGACCACCAATCTCATCCCAGTACGCTTTAGAATCAACGTGTAAGTGGGCCATCACCTTACCGCGAAACTCTCCGTCTAGCAGTCCAGCCGGCACCCAAAAGTGCGTGGTATTACTCATCAGGTGAGGAACAGAGCTGCCGCATTCACTACAGAAGTCGGAACGAAAACCGGTAGGTTTTCGATAAGAGGAAATTTTGTCCAATCCACGCACCCAGCGAAACTGTTCACGACTGATGAATAATGCGGTATCTGATGCGGAACCACTTAACTTGCGGCAGAGTGAGCAGTGGCATTGATAGAGACCGGGCAGCGGCTCTTCCAGCTGAAACTCAACAGCGCCGCAGAGGCACTTTCCGTTCATTATCTACTCCTTTACCTTAAGTTTGTTATTCAAAATTTTGCTTGGAATCCCACGAGCCACAGAACCATTCTCCTTATAGCCCTACAACTCATCCCATCACGGCAAGAAGGGGCAACTTAATAAACCCGAGCCAAGCAACCCTTCAAGCCGGCAGAAACACTATGAAAATTCAAAGGTTCCTTAGGTTAGCAACATTCTCCCCCCTTCACACAAGACTCCTACAGGTCAAAGAAGAAGTAAATGCCAATACTAGGCAAACTCCAGTGAAGCCTCTAGCCAACACGCCCCCCAGCCTTACTGGTATACATGCAGCTGCCACCCTAGTGGTGAGCACCCGCAGCCCTTTACGGGCTATCAGGTCCTATTGGCGGCAACTTATCCCCTGAATTTCTCAGGAAGCTTCGACCCAGCTCACTGCCGACCAAATACCCCTTCTCCAGCAACTCAACCTCCTGAGTAAAACGCTTAACGGGAAAGTCCGCAGGAGGCGCTATCACTGACACCCGGCAATCCGGTGGTGGCGCCTGGATAAAGTCTAAAGCACGGTTGTAGCGCTCTCCGCGCTCCAAGACCGCTTCAAACAGGCGGGCGTGATCGTGGAAAAACTGCTTGATGAACTTAGGGGCTGAACCCACTGGTTTTCTATAACCCAGTGGGCGAGACAGAATCACAGTAATATCCCGCGCCCCCTGCTCGTATGCTCGAATAACCGGGATTGAGTCAGCCAGGCCACCGTCGGTCATTGGTTCCCCAGCAACAGGAGGGAACTCCCGGTAAGCCATGGGGATAGCGCAGGATGCAGGGAACACTTCATGCATATTCTCGGGCGTGACGCATACATAATGGGGCTGCCCGCTGTTGATGCTAGTTGTCACCGCATAGAGAGGCACGCCATTTTCCGTATAGCGCTCAATATTCAGAGGGACATCATTGTAAGAGGCATGCCATAACCAACTGATATCGCAAAAGTGCCCCCCTCGCAAATAGCGCCGCCAGTCAATAAAGTCCGCGCGCGTAGCATGGTCAAGTAAAATCTGGCGGCTGCGGCCATGGTCTCCCGCCAGGTAGCCAATCAGGTTGGTTGACCCCGCAGAAACGCCAATAGCGAAGTCAAAGGGGCAAAAATCCACCTCGATAAAAGCATCCAAGACTCCGGCTGCAAAAATTCCGCGCATAGCGCCACCCTCTACCACAAGGGCTGACGTGCTATCTCGCTCTTCAATCCGATTCGCCATAGTTAATCCATTGTGAAAATCGATGTTGCTCAAAATCTATTTTTGAAAACCTAAGCCGCGCTAAATCTATTTAGCCTCTCCTTTTATAAAGGGCCAATTACATAGACTGCGACTTTGCCAAGCCGATTCCATCAGCACTATGATTGAGACATTCAAACTGTCCATTACTTATTGAGTAATTTATGCCTCTTGTTGTTTTTCAAGCCCCCTGGAGCCGCCAACTGAAAATAATCAGCGCACTGAGTGCTTTTCTACTTTTGGCAATCCCCTTCGTGCTGATAGCAAAATCCCAGCAAAGCCCTTCCCTCCTCTATAGCGTTGCTATTGCCCTGCCAGCGGTCATTTTGCTACTAGGTGCCGTGTTTGCCATCCGCGGTTATACCCTCGCCAACGACTGCCTGCAGATACTAAGGCCAGGCTGGAGAACCTCCATCTCCCTAGAAGGCTTGCAGGAGGTCAAAGTCGACCCAACAGCCATGCAAGGATCGGTCCGCATCTTTGGCAACTCCGGCCTCTTTGGCTACATCGGGCTCTTCCAAAACCAGCAACTGGGTCGTTATCGGGCCTTCGTCACGGATCAAGAGAAAGCTGTTGTTTTATATTTCCCCGGTAAAACTCTGGTCATCACCCCGGACAAACCCGAACGCATGGCCGAATTACTGCGCCAACGTATTAGATGACTAAGCGGTACCCTTCAATGATGCTCCCCTCCTCATTGAGCGAGCATCTTGGATTTTTACAGGCCCCGCAGCATACTGCAGCCACGAGAGCCACTGCTGAAAGAAAATCAATGAAGAAGTTTTTTCTCACCCTATCGCTATGCCTTGGGTCTGTATTCCTGGGCGCACCATCAGTAAACGCCCACTCGGCCTGTGTAATATTGCTTCACGGCCTGGCCAAATCGGATAGTTCCATGACAAAGCTGGAGCAAGCGATTAGTGCCGCCGGCTACAAGACCGTCAATGTGGATTACCCCTCTACCCGCTTCCCCATTGAGGAACTGGCCGGCAGGGCCATAGCCCCAGCACTGGATCATTGCGCAGGACAGACCGAAATCAATTTTGTTACCCACTCCATGGGGGGCATATTGGTTCGCCAGTATCTGAGCCAAGTTAAGATTGAGAATCTCAACCGAGTGGTTATGCTGGGCCCTCCCAATAAGGGCAGTGAGGTAGTGGATAAGCTCGGTAGTTTCCCAGGGTTTGAATTTGCCTTTGGATATGCCGGCCTACAACTAGGTACAGGCGAGCTGAGTATCCCCAATAAACTAGGCAGCGCTAATTTTGATGTGGGTATTATTGCGGGTACTCGCAGTATCAACCTGATACTGTCACGACTAATCCCTGAGACTGATGACGGAAAAGTCTCGGTTGCCAGTACCAAGCTGGAAGGCATGAACGATCACTTGGAAATGCCAGTCACCCATGTCTTCATGATGAAGGACAAAAAGGTTATTGCGCAGGTACTCCATTATCTCGAGCATGGCTCCTTTGCAAGGGGTACTCAGGAAGCCCCTCTCAATTAAAATAGCAACCAGCCACTGGGCCTTTGTGAAAAAATCAGAGGCCCACTACATACTGACTTTTTTTACCCTACCTGCCGGTTTAATATCCAATCTACTCCTAATAAAAAATACAAACCCAGTAAACCAAGAGGCAATACAAGTGCAGTGGCAATGGTGTAGCTTTCAACAACTCTCTATCGATCAGCTTTATGAAATCTTGCGGGCACGCCAGGAAGTTTTTACGGTAGAGCAAGATTGCCCTTATCAAGATGCAGATGGCAAAGATCAAGAAGCCTGGCACCTAATCTGCTGGGACAAGGAAAGCCAATCCCCACGATTGATGGCTTACCTACGAGTGGTATTTCCGGGCAAAAAATATTCCGAGCCCTCAATAGGCCGTGTGCTTACCGCAGAGTCTAGCCGTGGCACAGGGCTGGGCAAAGAACTGATCCGCCGCGCGGTAGAACAAACCCTGAATGAATATCCAGGTTTGGGGATTCGTATTTCCGCCCAAGAGCACCTACGTAAGTTTTATGGAGATTTTGGCTTTGAGCAGGTCTCCACCCCTTACGAGGAAGACGGTATACCTCATATCGAAATGTTGCGCCCGGCATCGGAGTAGATACCGGGCTATACCAGCTTAGTTACTTCCAACTGCCCCACCAACAGTGGAAGCAAAGGCGCCATCCCGGTGGCGCACCCAGGTATAGAGGCAGGAGGCCGCGATACCTGCAGCAATCAGCAGCCACACAGCATTGGCAACCAGTGAGGCCCTCACAAAGGAATCCGCCCCATACAGGGAAGCGTGAACAACCACAGCCAGAATACAGGCTGCGGTGGTAGCTCCGCGGAGCAACATAGACCAACCGGCAACAGTCCCCACAAAAGCAGCTATCACACTTAAAACGATTGTGGTCAACCAGAATACCTGAGCGGCAGGCATAGCAAAGGCCAGGTAAGTCACAGCACTGAATGCAATAGCAAAAGGAATTCCCCAGACCTGAGCCATCCAAATACGCTCAAGGCGCACCGCTGGCTGCCCCCGCTGGCGCTTGCGCACCAACCAGATATTAATACCTGAAACCACCAGCACACACATGCCAATGCCCAGTAAGAAATAGGCAATTTTTACTGGGAAACCGGAGAAATGCCCGAAGTGCAGACGGAATGTGGAGAGGTATACTTGCTTGGCCGCATCACCTTCAGACCACCCCTCTTTTTCTATCAGGCTGCCATCCCCATTAAAGTGGTAGCGCTCTCCCCAAACCAGCTTTTCGGGAACCCGCGTCCAAACCTCCACTACCTGCCCCTCGCGGCCAGGGAAGGCAACCTCTAGCTTAGTACGTTCCTCACCCGGTGCGATCTGCTCCATTTGCGCAAGAATCGCAGCAAAATCTGGAAGAGGCACCTGTGCGGCATTCTCTTTCATCACCGGGTGCTCGCGATACAACATATGCTCAACTTTCTCGGTATCCCCAGCAAAGAAAACACCAGCAATTGCAAAAGCCGCAACCTGTGAAAGTCCAATAAAAGCGCCGGTAATAGCAATCGCCAAGTGAAATGGTGCAGCCCAGACGCCCAGTCGATTGTGCAAGTCCACTTGCTGCAAACGCTTTGAACCCGCCAGGCGCAGAGAGAAGGCATCCTTAATGATTTTCGGGTGTGCCAATAATCCAGAGATAATCAGTGCGGTCATCAATACACCGATCAAGCCTACAAGAGGAACCCCCAACCCCAAGGGCAGATTTAGTGCAAAATGCAAATAGGCGAGAAAGTGCGTCCACTCGTGCTGAACCTCACCCAATAAAGAACCATCCTCGTCGACATAACGCTCAATATCACCCACTTCCACAGTCAACCTGGGCATATCTGAGTTGGGGATGGTAAATTTTACTGATTCAAATTCTTCGTTTTGCTCTTTCGCCAGGGCAACCGCCTGTTCAGTAGCAAGCTGATATACAGAGGGACTGACATCGAGGTTTTCCAGCTCTGAAGCCTGCTCCCAGCGTTCAAATTCATTGTAAAAAACCGCAAGTGTTCCACTGACACAAACGATATAGAGCAAAGTGGAGATGGCCAGACCGAGAACTGAATGTCCGTCAGTCATATCACGCACAAAAGCAGGGGTTGGCTTTAGAGAAAATTTCACGTTGAATTCCTAGTGAGGTCTCTTTGATCTCAAAATCATTATTAGCTTACGCCGCTGGCATTACGGCAAAGCCACTCGCCAGTGAAAAAACTACTAGCGCTGCACTGGGGCGCAGCAATTTCTTATCCGCACTACACCAAACCATCGCCAGGGTCCAAACAATAACGGCAACAAAAGCGCCCCCTACAAGACGGGCACTCTCACCAAACCCGGTGAAGCCAAAATAAAGAAGGCCGGCCAAAAGACCACTGGCTGTTGGTAACAATGCGATAGCCAGGAAACGTAAAACACCTCGCAGCCATAATTGCAGCAAGGCCTCATTGGATGCCGCCCCGCCCGATCTCTGTTTTTCCTGCCGAGGGGGGCCGCTCGGCCAATCACCTTTTAATGCGAGCAAGGTCAGGGCGGCCAGCATAGCCAGGAGAGTGGCAATACTCACACCATATTCCACCCCCACCACTGCACTCCAAGCGAATGCCGATAACAACAGCAGGCCCCAGCCACTCCAGCGGCGCAACGGCTGGGAGCCGCTACGCAGCCAGGCTGAATAGAGACTAAAAATACCGGCAATGGCAAAAATAGTGGCCAGTCCGGCAATCAAATAGAAGGAACTCGGCATAAATATCACACTGGGAGATTTCGGCTCCCGCCCGATAGTGAAACGCAAAAAAGGGAGCTTGCCCACAGACTCCCCCTGCGGACAAACTCCCAGTCTACTCTAACTTAGAAAGTGTAACGTGCCTCAGCAGTCACGTAACGACGCTCGCCGTAGAAGCAATCACCACGGCTCAAACAAGAGGTGGTGTGAACCTCATCGGTCAGGTTTTTCACATTCAACTGGAATTTCCAACTTTCCAGGGTGTAACCGATGGTTGCGTCATATAAGGTGTAAGATGGATTCTCTGTGGGGAAATCCGCGAAAATACTATCGTAATAAGCAACTAGAGCAGGATTACTAGCTATGAGTGGATGTGCCACTGTCGTTGCATGAACCTTATCTATTCCGGTATAGCTTTCACCTACATAGCGTGCACCTACACCAAACGTAAGCCCCGGAATCCACTCCCCAAAATCATAGTCGCCCCAAACGGAAAACTGCCTCTCTGGTACACCTTCGATATCAGTGCCCAACTCAAACGGATTACTGCTCCCTGAATTATCACTACCTATCTGACTGTAATTAGCGACTAAAGTAAGGTTACCCCACTTCCCACTAGCTTCAAGCTCTAAACCTTGAATCTCTACTTCACCAACTTGAGTGAACAGACCATCATCACCATATGTTAAGCGGTTCTTCTGTTCGATATCAAAGACAGAAGCCGTCATTAAGATATTTGTGCCTTCTGGCTGGTATTTAACTCCGACTTCAACTTGCTCACCCTCAACAGGCTTAAATGAACGCCCCAATCCATCGGGATCTGACACGACGGGCTCAAACGATTCTGAATAGCTAATATAAGGTGAAATACCACTCTCAAATGCATACATCAAACCAAAACGCTTGGTGATGGCATCTTCTTTGTGGGGGCGCTGATCAACCCAAATTGCATTACTGTCGGCTTCACTACGAGTTTTATCTTTGCGAATTCCTGTATTAAAAATAAAGTTACCTAGAGTGATTTGGTCCTGAAAATAAAAGCCAAGTTGTTCAGTATCCGTTATAGTTTTTGTTCTATCTAGATCTTCCAACCCTTCTGGCACGTAGCCATAGACCGGATCGAAAATATCAATTTTTCCACCGAGGCCCCTAACCCTAATAATGCTATCTTTAATTCGAGCATCTTGACTGTCTAAACCAAAGGAGATCTGGTGTTCAAATGGGCCTGTTGTAATTTCGCCAGAAAGGCGTAGATCAAAAATCAAAAGATCGCTTTTCGCATCTTTCATATAGACCGTCCGCGACACTTCACGGATATCTTTCTGTAAACGAAGCTCAGAAGTAAAGTCTGCATACATGGTGTTGTAATCAACTTTACCCTCAGAATAACGAAGACCAGCGTTCACTCCCCAGTTATCGCTGAAGCGGTGATCAACCCACAGGCTATAAGCTGTTTGAGTAGTATCATATTTATCCCAACCTGGTTCACTCAAAAAAACATCGGTTGGGATTTCACCGTTTACGTTATCGACGATAGTACCGCCCCAAGGTAAGAAGGCTGCGGTAGTACCTGTTTCGTCTTCTTGATGATTAACGAGGAAAGTAATTTCAGTATCCGCATTGGGGCGCCAGGATATAGAAGGCATAAACAGGGTGCTGTTGTCATCGACATGATCAACCTGGGCATCCGCATCGCGGGCATAACCCACTACACGATAGAGCCACTCCCCATCATTATCTAGCGCTCCAGTAACGTCGCCAGCAATTACCTTACGATCATAGTCACCGCCCTGCACCATCAGTTCGCCACCAAACTCCTCTTTGGGACGCTTGGAAACCAAGTTGATGATGCCACCTGTAGAACTTTGTCCGTATAGAACAGAAGAAGGCCCTTTCAGTATCTCTACACGCTCAAAGGCAAAGAGGTTTGCCCTCGAACTTGTGTAGCTTCCAAAAATTGACTGAAGACCATCTACAAACATGATCGGCTCTACTGCACGAACGGTGGACCAATCACCACGGGCATCAACACCAAATAAACCACCATTCACGCCGGCAGAATACTGCAAGATATCTTGCACAGACTTGGAGCCTGTAGCATCAAAGAAGTCTTTGTCACGAAGAGAAATAGAGTAAGGCGTCTCGTCAACCGGAATATCCAATTTGCCAATAGAGGTCTGGCGGGACAGGTTCAACTCGCCGGTTACGTTAACCTCTTCAAGAATTTCATTTTTATCTTCGGCAGCAAAAGCTGCTGAACTGACTGCAGCAACAGCCAGCGCCAACAGAGAACGGCTAAGGCCGGAGATAACAGGAGAGGAGTTTTGGCGTAAACCTTGGAAACGAGCGGTGCCCATGGGGATCCCTCAACAATCATTGGAAGATTTTTGTTGCCACAGCTTCTGCTGCCGACATTTGATGACGCGGATCTTAATAGGAATCGTTATCACTTACAACATTATTAGAACATTTTTTTACTAGTGCAACTCGCCAAATAGACAAAGGCTCGTAAACAGACAGGACTAAACCGGGGTAGAAACTTAACTGACACCCCAAAAATGATAAGTTGAGAACCCTAGGCACGATGGCACTAACTAATACAGCCAATCTGTAAGAGCAGAAATTAGCCAATATTTTTATATTTTGGCGGGAGCGTGCAGAGCAGGCTGGCAGGTGTTCGGTTAATTTTCAACCGGCACTTCACGGGAGGTGAGGCGCCCTGAGTCTCGGGCACCTCTGAAGGCAAAATAATTTTATGCTCCAGCGCGGATTAACCCTCACCGGAGCCAACTGCTAAGGCGTTGGATAGGTATAGCTGGCCTGCAGACCCAAAGGCATACCCAGGTTCCAGTAAAGAACGAGGAACAGGGTCCAGCAGATCAGGAACACTACCGAGTAAGGCAGCATAATAGATACCAGAGTACCTATACCTGTGCCCTTCACATAGCGCTGACAATACACCACTACCAGCGGGAAGTAAGGCATCAATGGCGTAATGATATTAGTGGAGGAGTCACCAACCCGGTAAGCCGCCTGAGTCAGATCCGGAGAGAATCCAATCTGCATCAGCATGGGCACAAAAATCGGGGAGAGCAACGCCCACTTGGCGGAGGCAGACCCCACAAACAGATTGATGAACGCCACCAATACAATAATCCCCATCAGGGTGATCGGGCCCGGCAGGTTCATAGCCGCCAGTAGACCACCCCCCTCAATCGACAACAGAGTACCTAGGCCTGAGCGGGCAAATTCGGAAATAAACAACGCACAGAAAAAGGCCATCACGATGTAATAGGCCATGGAACCCATGGTCTTGGACATCGCATCAATTACATCCTTACTCTTATGGAAAGTCCCAGCGGCAAAGCCAAAAACGACTCCCGGGATAATGAACAACAGGAAGATCAGCGGCACAATAGACTTCATCACCGGCGCAGCAAAGGAGGCGAGCTGCCCCTGGGAATCGCGCAATGCAGAGGTCTCCGGCAACATCCAGGCGATAAGGCCCACAATACCGGCAACCATTACGGTAACTGCCAGGTACATCGCCTTCTTCTCGCGGGCGCCCAGCTCCTGCATTACCGGCATATCTTCTTTATCGCCATCAATGGCAACATTCTTCAAGCGGGGTTCGATCACCTTATCGGTCAGCCACCAGCCCAACATGGTGACCACCAGGCAGGACGCAGAGGTGAAGAACCAGTTGTTAAGCGGGTTGACCTGCATCTCCGGATCAACGATCTGTGCCGCGGTTTGAGTAAAGCCCTGGAGTAAGGGATCAATTGCCGAGGGCACAAAGTTCGCCGAGAAACCACCTGACACGCCGGCAAAAGCGGCGGCAATTCCCGCCAGTGGATGACGACCGGCCGCATAGAAAATCACACCACCTAAGGGAATCACCAGCACATAGCCGGCATCCACTGCGGTGTGACTGACAATCGCCACCAGAATCAACATGGGGGTAAGCAGCATCTGTGGCGTTATCGCCAGCAGCTTTTTCAGCACTGCATTGATAAAGCCACTCTGTTCCGCGACACCCACACCCAACATAGCCACCAACACGACGCCGAGAGGCGCAAAGCCAGTAAAGGTTGTCACCATACTAGAGAGAAAGCGGGCCAGCTCACTACTGGAGAGAAGATTGGTTACCTGAATCGCTTCTCCCGTGGCTGGGTGTAAAGTATCGAAACTCACACCAGATAACAGCCAGGACAGCACCCAAATGGCCACCATCAATACCAGGAAGAGCACCGCCGGGTCGGGCAGTTTATTACCCACAACCTCAATAAAATTCAGTGCCCGGTTGATCCAACCATTTTTGTTATTGGCATCATCGCCCCCAGTGGGACCTGCCTGAACATTTTCCATATTGAAACCCTGTACTTTCGTTATTTGTTATTAGAGTGAAAGGCGTGGGAAAAACTTCTTAACCGTAGCTCCCCACGTTGTAAAAATGACTACTGGCCAATCTTGCGAATACCCACCGCGTGACGCAATTTCTCGATAAAAGGTGCCGAGTAGGCACGGGCCTTGGCTGCACCTTTCTCCAGCTCCTCTTCAATTTGGGAGGGGTTCTCAAGCAGAGCGTTATAGCGTTCACGCGCCTCGCCAATCTGGCCATTGACCAGTTCGAATAGCTGCTTCTTGGCCTCGCCCCAGGCAATGCCCTCTGCAAAAGCTTTGCGCATTTCGGCGGTTTGCTCCTGAGTAGCGAATGCCTGCCAAATTTGAAAAACCGTGGAAGTGTCCGGGTCTTTAGGCTCGCCCGGCTCCAGGAGATTGGTCTTGATCTTGTTGATATGCTTTTTCAGTTTTTTCTCAGGCAGGAATAAGGGGATGGTATTGCCGTAGCTCTTGCTCATCTTGCGGCCATCGAGCCCCTGGAGAACAGCCACGTGGTCATCCACTACCGCCTCGGGTAGGGCAAAATGCTCACCATAGTGATGATTGAAGCGCTGAGCGATATCGCGAGCCATCTCAATATGCTGCACCTGGTCTTTACCCACCGGCACCTTATTGGCATTGAACATCAAGATGTCTGCGGCCATTAGGATCGGGTAGCTATAGAGCCCCATAGTGACGCCAAAATCGGAGTCTTCGCCATCTGCACGGTTGGCATCCACGGCGGCCTTATAGGCATGGGCGCGATTCATCAAGCCTTTACCAGTCATACAGGTAAGCAGCCAGGTCAACTCGGGGATTTCATGGATATCCGATTGACGATAGAAAACCACATTATCTGTATTCAATCCCAGCGCCAGCCAGGTTGCCGCAATCTCCAAGGTGGACTGATGCACCTGTTCCGGGTCCTGGCACTTAATCAACGCGTGATAATCCGCCAGGAAATAAAAAGACTGGTTGTTCTCGTCCTGGCTTGCGGCGATGGCCGGGCGAATCGCACCAACATAGTTACCCAGATGGGGAGTACCGGTGGTCGTGATACCGGTCAATACGCGCTGTTTGCTCATAAATCCTTCGTTTTCCGTACTGAGTTCAGGCAATAAAGGAGGAATCATAACCTGTTCGCGCCCGAGGTTGTATCAGCCGAAGGCATCCACTTCCAGGCCTTGCTCCAGCCATACCGGAGTACGTATATCGCTGTCCCTAACGCCAAAACACCAGAGAACCCGACTTCAGCAGAAAACTTCCCGCGGTACTGACTGGCTGAAACCCAGAAGGCTCTGCGAAAGTGGTGCAACTTTCAAAACCGACCAGCTGGGCTGATAACTCACCGACTCCAGCGCCTTTCTATGTAGGACACCCCAATTCAACCTGTGCAACCTCACTATGTGCCAATATGTCTACGTGTAAAGTCTCCCCCTTTCCTGTCATGCTGGTCTCCACTCCTAATAACCAAATTCCTTGCACGTTCCGACTAAACCACAAAGAAAACGTCATTGGCGCAAAGTTAGCGCTAATTGGCCTTCAGGCCAATCGCAGCGGATAGCAATTATGAGGATACTATTCCTCAGGCAGTAATATTGATCAGATATCGTCCGGCGATGATGGAAGCCAAAAACCGCTGTCCAACCATGTCTCCAACACCAAAACTACATATAGAGGAAGCTTATGTATCAATTGTTTATTGGAAATAAAAACTACTCCTCCTGGTCTCTTAGACCTTGGTTGTTGATGCACCATTTGGAGATACCTTTTAATGAAAAGCTGGTTACCTTTGAGGAAGGCGGCAGTTGGGAAAAATTTCACGGCTTCTCTCCAACCGGACAAGTGCCCTGCCTGAAAACAGAAGACGTGACGATTTGGGATTCCCTAGCGATTACTGAGTACATTGCCGAAGACTTCCCGCAGGTCTGGCCGAGTGAGCGAGTAACTCGAGCCTGGTCACGCAGCGCTTCCGCAGAAATGCATTCTGGTTTTTCTGCGCTGAGAAATATCTGCCCAATGAACTGCGGCCTAAGCGTTGAGCTGCATGAAATTTCAGAGCCCCTGCAAAAAGATATCAAGCGGATTGATGAGTTATGGAATGAAGGTATCCAGAGATTCGGCGGACCATTTTTGGCTGGCGAGGAATTTACCACTGTCGACGCCTTCTTTGCTCCAGTAACAATTAGGGCCAAAAACTATCATTTACCTGTTAGCAAAACCGCGAAGCAGTATATTGAGCTGATTCACAATCTTCCTTCAATGCAAAAGTGGATAGCGGATGCGATTCAAGAACCCTGGAGGGAGACCGCTCATGAGGAGGAAGCCCGGAGTTTTGGAACGATTGTGGCAGATTTACGCCAAAAATAGCCCTTACTGGCTTTTTTAATTAGATGCATCCGGCTCCCATAAAAATTACTGATTTTTAGTTCTGGAGCATAGTCATTCATACAACATGCCCCGGTGCAGCCAAGTACAGCTGCATCGGCAACTGCTCTATGGCAGAATGTCTTACAAAAATTTACTTTGTAAAACTCACTCTACAAGCAGGTAGAGGCAGCAGCCACAAGCACCAATAGCCGTAATGTTACACACCAAGCAAGAAGCACCTTTAAACTATAAATTTGGATTTATTACAGATGCTTCACCCATTAAACCCCTGAATTTTTCAGGCCTGGTACTGGAATGCCAATTCGACCAGGACAATTATCAGGATGATTTGTTTTCAAAGCTGGGTATCCAATTCCCATCTGAAATCACCCACGCTTATAAAAAACGCAAAGCCGAATTCCTTGCAGGCAGGTATTGTGCGCACCTTGCACTAAGTTATTTTGGGCTTATGAACATACCTATACCCATTGGCCCCAACCGAAGCCCTCTATGGCCAGCAGATATCTCAGGCTCTATCACCCATGCGGATAACCTTGCCATATGTGCCATAAACAATAAGCCACAGGCCCTAGGCATTGATTATGAGCCGACAATCGCTATAAACACTGCGAATGAAATAAAAAGCCATATAATCAACCGAGCAGAGGAAGCCCTCCTTAGTAAAAGCGGGTTACCCTTCCGACAGTGGATAACCATTGCCTTCTCTACTAAAGAGAGCTTATTTAAGGCACTCTACCCTACTGTTAAGCAATACTTCGATTTTCTCGATGCCGAAATAGTGCATATTGACTGCAAAAACCGCAAATTAGTATTAACTATCAATCGCGATCTGTGTACCGCTGTCAGTAAAGGGCAGCTGTTTTCAGGAACCTATAGGTCCCACAGGGAGGGCATTATTACACTGGTTGAACATCAGGAATTCTTGTAGGCGCTCTTGGACAAGAATCTGGAGCTTCTCGATTGTATCGAAGTTAATATCCAGCCCTTTCATAGGGCCCAAGATTGCGTCGATAGATCAATAGCTTACGCTCAAAAGAACACACACAGGCACCATGTTGGTTGAGAGCACGGGAACTAACATGTAGTAAACCTTGATCGGGGCGTGATTTGGATTTTCGCTTACCCAATACTTCCGACTCCAAATATAAAGTATCTCCAGCGTAAACCGCATCCACTTTGCAATTTACCATGCTCAAGTTGGCAACCACTTTACCAAATGTCCGGGTTGTCAAAGCCATTGCACTCAAAACAAAGGTCTCAGGCACTCTAACTCTGTCACCATAAACTCTACGAGCATAGCGTTGGTCAGAATATCCAGGGCTCAAATCAAAAGAGTGGCGTGCATAGCGTAAGCAGCTAGCCTCAGAGAAAGTATGACCTGGCCGATGCTCGAATACCTGCCCTTCTTCGAAATCTTCAAAGTCAACGCCACAGGTTTCGATATAGGTATTTGGCTCAACCTCCCTGAGAAAATGCAACGAATCCTTCACAACTTTCTCCCAAGCAAAATAGTAATCAATAATTTTTTGCGGAAAATGGCAGATGTTCTCGCTTGTAAACCAGCATGGTACAACGTATCTCACAAGTTTTTTGTTGTTTTTGATTGGAGCCGCTCAGTAAAATCTCAATCAGGCCAGACTCCGAATCTTTCAGATTGGCACCGACAAACAGCACTTCACTCTCGGCATATAAAGTATCACCTCCAAATACCGGAGCCAGCATATCAATACTACCCCACTCAACAATTCTCTTGCGACGGTAGTAAGTTTTCCAAATCATACCCATTAAACGCTGAACGATCAGAGTTGTATTAATGAGAGGTGTTTTAAATTCGGTGTGTTCGGCATAGTACTCATCAAAATGAATCATCGCCTGGTTAAAAGTATTCACACACTCTTCGACATTATCTTGCTGACTGATAGTCACCCCCGGTCGGTGACGAAAAACCTGCCCCACCTTAAAATCCTCGAAATCCAAACCATAACGCTCCCGGTAGCGATTATTGCCAAGAAAAATATACGCGGGGAAACGATATCGATCCATAAGAGCCCTCTGCTTTAGGCATTAATACCAGTAGTCCTGCTTGAATTACTGCCTATCTACCAAGGCAACCAATTTTCTCGCCCGTTCTACCACTGGTAGATCCACCATGCGCCCATCAACCACCACTACACCACTGGGGTTCTCTTTAAACGCCTGCACGATTTTTCGCGCTCTTTGCACAGTTTCTTCTGTGGGGGAAAGCCCTTGGTGAACAGGGTCGATTTGCCTTGGATGCAAAACTATTTTTCCACGAAAACCTAATGCGGCTACATTTTGGGTTTCCCGTAACAAACCCTCAATATCCTCTAGATCCAGATATGGGCCATCCACAGCATCTATATTCGCGTATGCCGCAGCCTGTAGAATACGCCCCCTAGCGTAACGTAAAGATTCCCAGCTTATATCTGCCCCCACTTCTGCACAAAAGTCTGCAAAACCAAAACCAATGGCCAGTACATTATCGGAACTGGCGATATCCAAACTGTTCTGCAGGCCTTTTGCTGATTCAACCAGCGGCAAAAGCCCGATTGATTGCTCAACTGGCGCCAACAAGTCATTAAACCAACTGATTTCTTCGGCAGATTCCACTTTGGGGAGAATTACAATATCTGGTTTTGACCCCATCCCCAACAGTAACAAAACATCCCTTAACCCTGCCTCTGATGACAATTGATTGATACGTAGCGCTCTCAAGGACGATTGAGTGTCTGGAGGTGGAAAAAATTCTGCTACATTCTGTCGCGCCGCCTTTTTAAACTCAGGGGCGACGGCATCCTCTAAATCTACGCAGGCTATATCTGCGCCACTCGTGAAAGCTTTTTGATACCTATCCGGTCGACTGGCAGGCACAAATAAAATGCTGCGACAAAGAAAGCTCTTCTTTATATGCATGGCAGTAGTATTCACTTATTGGACCCATTCCCCGACCGTTCAAGTACCCATGCATAGTAGCAGCCGACCTCCGCCTTAAAATAAAAGGTACATTAGATTTAGCAATAACCTTGCCTATACAAAGAACCTTCCCGCTATACGCTTTATATCTAACCTAAACTTGCACTCACCAATATAGAAATCATCGGGAATGTCACTCTATGCTCCCCCTGAAAGACGTACGCGTGATTGCTGTAGAGCAATATGGTGCCGGTCCTTTTGGCACACTCTATTTGGCCAATTTAGGTGCGGAAATCATCAAGGTGGAAGATGTCTCTCTGGGTGGTGATGTAGGCCGGACAGTTGGCCCTTACTTTGTAAAAGGCGAAGAGGAGGAGGAAAATAAGGATAACAGCAGTTTGTTTTTCCAAGGGTTTAATCACAACAAAAAAAGCCTGTCACTCAATCTCAGAACCGAGGAGGGACAGCAGATACTGCAAAAACTTATTGCCACTGCCGATGGAGTTAGCTGTAACCTTCGCGGCGATGTCCCAAAAAAGCTAGGCATCACCTACCAAGCCTTAAGAAAAATTAATCCACGAATTGTGTGTGCCCACCTTACGGCCTATGGCAGAAGTGGAAGCAGGGCAACCTGGCCCGGTTATGATTACCCCATGCAAGCAGAGGCGGGATATTTCAAATTAACAGGAGAACCCGACAGCCCCCCCACACGCTGTGGGCTCTCTTTGGTGGACTTATCTACGGGAGTGGCTATGGCTCTGGCCCTGGTATCCGGTATCCTCAGTGCCCGGGAAACGGGTCGCGGCCGCGATATAGATGTCAGTTTATTTGATAACGCGCTGTATAACCTCTGTTACGTCGCCATGTGGCAATTAAATGCCGGTCACAATCAACAGAGACCGCCTCGCTCTGCACACTTTTCCCTAACCCCCTGCCAGCTATACACCACCAAAGATGACTGGATTTACTTGATGTGTAACAAGGAAAAATTCTGGGTTGAGCTGTGCAATGCCGTAGGGCACCCAGAACTGTGCCAGGACCCAAGATTTGTTGACTTTAAAGCGCGCTTAAAACACCGCGACAGCCTAACGGCTGAGCTGGACAAAATTTTCTCAAAAAAAACTACAACAGAGTGGCTCACTATACTAACCGGCCGGGTGCCTGCAGCTCCTATTTATGATGTTGAGCAAGCCCTGAATAATCCTTTTGTTACGGAAACCGGCAGAATTCGCTCCATGACTAGCGATGCGGGCAACGAGATCAAAATCCTGGCGCCATCAATACACTGTGGAGATGAAACGGTAGAATTCCGGCGAGCTCCACATATGGGGGAAGATAACGAGTCTATCTTACAAGAATTGGGTTACTCAGCCGAAGAGATCGGAAAATTCGCTAAACAAGGTATCATCTAGCCCAAATAGCTCAGCTTCTACGAGATTATTTAAACACCTCGAGCAAGCTGGAAAAATTAGTCCTGAAACTCAAATGCCTCCGCTAGCAGCAGCTCTCGTAGGGACTGCCATTGATCTTGCGGTAAAGAAATAGACACTGTTACCTTGCTGGCATAATCCGCCTGGCCGCAACTACCCTGATGACGGGCCACCAGAAAACGCAAGCGGGATTCCTGGGCAAAATCACAACATACAGAAGCCTGCTGTAACGGCACAAAGCTCTCCAAAGGCATAGCCTGTAAAGCAGCCCCCACCGATCCCCGATAGGCACGCATCAGGCCGCCAACCCCTAATTTGGTTCCACCAAAATAGCGGGTCACTATAGCGCCCACATTGCCAACACCCTGCTTGAGGAGCAGCTCCAGCATTGGGCGCCCTGCACTGCCGCCGGGCTCACCATCATCATCGGCTTGCATCATAGTGGGGTTGGCGGGATTGCCGATAATCAACGCCGTGCAGTGGTGACTGGCATCCGGGTACTGCTGGCGAATTTCTTGGAGTTGATGCTGAAAGGCCGTTTTATCCGTTACTGGTCCCAACCAACAGATAAAACGGCTTTTCTTCTCTTCAGTCTCACTGACAACGGGAGATGAGGGAATCTGATAGGTCACCGGCAAATGCGTCCCAGTGCTGGCTTTTTAGTTTTTCGTAAAGTGGCTGTAGTTTAGTTTGCCACACCTTATCGTCCACGATGCCAACGTGTTTACAACGGATAGTGCCCTCGGCATCCACCAGGAAGGTTTCTGGAGCACCAAAGACGCCCAGGTCCAGGGCCAGTCGCCCGTCCCTGTCGGCAACGCTAAAGAGATAGGGGTTGTGAAATTTATCCAGCCATTTTATGGCCGCTGAATCATCGTCCTTGAGGTTAACACCAATAATAGGTACGCCCTGCTCTGCAAGGGCGTTGAGGTAGGGGTGCTCAACACGGCAGGCCACACACCAGGTGGCCCAAACATTAAGAAGGTGCGGCCCCTTGGGCAGGTCGCCTTTTTGCATGACTTGCTTGTTATCAGCAACCTTTTCCAGGGAAAACTCTGGCACTGGCTTATTCAGCAATGCCGAAGGCATTTCCTGGGGATTCAAAAACAAACCACGCCAAAACAAAAGCGCCAGGGCCACAAAAATTATCAGGGGTAAAAAGAGTTTTAATCTCGACATTTAATTCTTCCCGAAACTTAGGCCGCCGCCAAATTACCGCTAAGAGATGCCTCGCGCGCCGCCTTAGCTTTGCGGTAACGCTTATCCGCCACGGCAATGCCACCACCAATAGCCATTAGCAAGGCACCCAACCAAATCCACACCACAAAGGCCTTGTACTGCAGGCGCACGGCCCAATCCCCACTGGGATTACTGCGGTCCAATGGCTCGCCGAGGGCAACGTAAATATCACGGAATAAGCCAGTATCAATTGCCGCTTCGGTCATCGTGTTGCCGCCAGAGAAATAATTGCGCTTCTGCGGAAACAACTCTGCAACCGGTTTGCCATTCTTGCTAACGTGGATCACGCCCTCGAAAGCACGGTAATTTGGACCTTGTGCCAGGCGTACTCCACCGAAATCAAAGTCGTAGCCAGCCACCTGATGGCTGTCGCCAGCCCCCATACGCAAATCTTCTTCCACGCTGTATACGGTCGTTAACACTACCCCCAGCACTGCCACCGCCAAGCCTATATGGGCAAGATGCATCCCGTAGTAACTGGCGCGCTGACGCTTAAGGCCGGCGACAAAAGATTTGGCATTGCGGGTTTTGGAAACGATATCTGCAAGACTCGCGCAAAATACCCAGGCACCAATAAAGAGGCCGAGTACCGCACCCCAGTGGTAATGGTCAAAGGCCAGAGGCCAAACCAGAGCCACCACCAGGGCTGCTAGGAATGGCAGGCGCCAGGCGCTGAGAAGCTTGTCCCAGCGGCTGTCTTTCCAGTTCGCACGCACCCCCATCCCCAGCAGCAGGCAAAGCACCACCATCAAGGGCACAAAGAACAGGTTGAAGAAGGGAGGACCAACACTGATTTTGCCCAGGTTCAAGGCATCTGCCACCAGCGGATATAAAGTGCCAGTCAGCACCACCGCCATAATCAAGATCAGCAGGATATTGTTACCGAGCAGGAAGGTCTCCAATGAGCGGAAGGAAAATACACTGCGAGCACTCACTGCTGGCGCACGCAGCGCAAACAACAACAGTGAGATCCCCACAACCACCGCCAGAAATCCGAGGATAAAGCTACCGCGCAACGGGTCAGTGGCGAAAGCATGCACGGAAGTAATCACCCCGGAGCGCACCAGGAAGGTGCCCAACAAGCTCAAACTGAATGCAAAAATTGCCAGCAGAATAGTCCAGCTTTTAAACAAGCCGCGCTTTTCCGTGACTGCCAATGAGTGCATTAGTGCGGTGCCCACCAACCAGGGCATCAGCGAGGCATTCTCCACGGGGTCCCAGAACCACCAACCGCCCCAGCCCAATTCGTAATAGGCCCACCAACTACCCAGAGCGATTCCAAGAGTGAGGAAAGCCCAAGCGACTACCGTCCAAGGTCTGGCCCAACGAGCCCAAACCGCATCCAAATGCCCGCCCAAGAGCGCAGCAATGGCGAAAGCGAAGGCGACAGAGAATCCCACGTAGCCCATATACAATAGAGGCGGATGGAAAATCATCCCTGGATCCTGCAGCAGCGGATTCAGGTCGGAGCCCTCCATCGGCGGGAATGGCAAAGTGCGATCGAAGGGATTAGACGTCAATATAATAAAGAGGAAAAAGCCGATCAGTACCACACCCAGCACTGAGAGCACTCGCGCTAACAGCTCCGGCGGCAACTGGCGGCCAAATAGCGCCACAGCCGCAGCCCAGCCTGCCTGGATCAACAGCCACAGCAGAATAGAGCCCTCGTGACCACCCCATACCGCGGTGACCTTATAGTAAATCGGGAGAATACTGTTGGAGTTCTGCGCTACATAGTTAACGGTGAAGTCGCTCTGGATAAAAGCGACCGTCAGGCAGACATAAGCGATAAAAACAAACGCAAAGACGCCCAAGGCCAGTGGCCTGGCGGCCTCCATCCACAGGGGACGCGCACTATAACTGCCTGCTATTGGCAATATCGAAAGCGCAAGGGACAGCAGCAAGCCGACTATCAGCGCAAAATGGCCCAGTTCAGGGATCATATCTTCGCTCCATCGGTGCAGCCTTCGTGGGAAACCATGCTTTCCGCAACTTCAGGAGGCGTGTAGTTTTCATCGTGCTTGGCTAGTACCTGATCGGCACGCAAGACGCCACTGGGCATCAGCTGCCCGCTAATCACTGCAGCTTCACCTTCTGCAAATAGGTCCGGCAGAATCTTATCGAACACGACCGCCAATTCCGCCTCACCATCGGTAATAACAAACTGAACATCCAGGCTGTCTTCCGCGCGCTGAACACTACCGGGTACGACACAACCACCGGCGCGGATGCGCTTCTCAAAAGGCACCTCACCTGCGGCAAATGCGCTGGGAGCATAGAAATAATCCATATTTTCTCGCATCGCATAGGTGACAAAACCTACTGCGGCACTGGAAAGCGCGACCAGAACAAGTACCAGGATCAGACGTTGCTTGCGTACGGGATGCATTGTTTAGGTGAACTCCATAAGTTTTTGATCTTATCTGCCCAGCCGCAGTAGCCACCGGGCGAAAAACCCTATCGATTACCAGCTAGGCTGGCTCTTCCATATCTGCCTGCTGCGCCTTAGCCTTGCGCCGGCGCTGTGCAATGCGCTGCTGCTTAAGCAACTCCCGCTGTAGACGCCGCCGCGCCAACTGCGGGTAGAGGATTAAGGCTGCTAGGGCCGCAAAAGTAACAGCAAAGGAAATCCACACATAAATGCCGTGGCCATCCATCGCCAGAAAGTCTGCAAAATTGGCAAATTGAAACTGCACTTTACTTCTCCCCAGCTAATTCCTGCTGTACCCATTGGGTTTTCATCTCGCGGCGTAGGATCAACGCGCGAGTATGCATAAGCAGGGTCCAGGCATAGGTACAATAGAAACCGATAATCATTACCAGCAGCGGGTAAAACATACTGGGATCGATACTGCTGGATTCTGTCAGGCGGATAGTTGCCGGCTGATGAAGGGTGAACCACCAATCTACCGACTTGTAAATAATTGGGATATTCACCGTCCCGACCAGGGCTAATAGCGCACTGGCCTTGTCCGCCACCTGCTCGCGACTAACCGCTTGGGACAGCGCCATCACACCGATATAAAGAAACAGCAGGATCAACATCGAGGTAATCCTGGCATCCCAAACCCAGTAGGTGCCCCAGGTGGGCTTTCCCCAGACCGCGCCAGTAAAAAGGGATATAAAGGTGAGTACCGCGCCGATTGGAGCCGCTGCGCGCATCACCGCAAAGGAGAGTTTCATCTTCCAGATAAGGCCTATGGCGCCGCTGATCGCCATAATGTAATAGCCCGCCAGGGCCAGGAAGGCCGCCGGCACATGGATAAAGATAATACGGTAGCTATTGCCCTGCTTGGCATCCTCAGGGGCAAACCCCAGGCCCCATACCGAACCCGTCACCAACAAAACAACGCTGGCCAGTGCCAGCCAGGGCAACCACCCAGTGGTTTTTTGATAGAACCAACGCGGTGAACCCAAACGGTGAAACCATTGCCAAGCCAAGAAGACCTCCGAATCAATTATCCAGGCTGATACGTATTGCTCCCGCTGCCGCCAGTGGTGCCAGGGCTGCGGCAGCAGCCAACAGTGCGGCCAGAATCGCCAGCTGCGCGCTGTAGGCATAGCCATCTATTGCCGCCTGCACCGCGCCGGTGCCGAAGATTAGCACGGGCACATAGAGTGGCATAACAATTAACGCCAGCAACAACCCGGGGCGGCGCAGAGCCACAGTGAGCGCCGCACCTATGGCGCCGATCAGGCTGAGGCTCGCGGTCCCCAGAAACAGCGACACGAACAAACACAAATACCCTTCAGAGGGCAAATTCAACATCAACGCCAGGAGCGGAGATAAAAGTGCCAGTGGCAGGCCCGTTGCGACCCAATGCACCAGGGATTTAGCCAATACGGCAAAATACAGGGGCTGGGGCAACAGTGCTAACTGCTCCAAAGTGCCATCTTCAAAGTCCCCACGGAACAAACTCTCTTGAGAGAGCATGGTGGCAAGTAGCGCCATCACCCAAATCATTCCCGGCGCCATTTTCGCCAACAGTTCAGGCTCTGGTCCCACTCCCAATGGTAAGAGGGCGAGAACCGTTACAAAAAATAATAGTGGGTTGGCAATATCTGCTCGCTTGCGCAATGCCAGGAGCATTTCAATTTTAAAGAGCGCCACAAAACCTGGGGTAGCGCGTACTCCAACGGACTGTAATTGGACATCAGTTAAAGACATGCTCTCCCCCCATATCGTTAAAAGATTCCTCAACTGCATAGTCAGACAAATCGACAAAGTCCAAGCCAGGCAGGTTGAGAGGCTGGTGGGAGGTCAGAAGGAGAGAGCCGCCACATGCAAGATGGTCAGCCATTTGTTTTTCCAATGCCGCAACACCGGCGACATCCAGAGCGGTCAGAGGCTCATCGAGAATCCACAGGCAGGGCGACAGGGGAAGAAAGAGTCGCGCCAGCGCCACTCGGCGGTTCTGGCCCGCCGATAAGCTGCTGCAAAGAGCACCCTCAAAGCCGAATAGATCAACCCTGTCCAGAGCCTCCATCGCCGAAGTCTCTGTAGCCCCATACCAAGTAAGGTTTTCCAGAGGAGTAAGACCTCCCCGAACCCCACCGCGGTGGCCGATATACAAAAGGGACTCACGCATAGCGCGCAGTCCTTTGGGAAAGGGGCTATTGCGCCAGAGAATCTCCCCATTGAAATCACTGGTGCTGCCGATCAAGGTACGTAACAGTGTGGTCTTACCGGCACCATTACTTCCCTTGATCTGGATTGCCCCGCCGGCATCCAGCGAGAAATCAAGACCCTCAAACAAGCGCCGGCCATCTCGCTCACAGGCGAGATCGCGCACTTGCAATACAGCTGGGGACTTGGGAGTCACAGACATTGCTTGGATAAAACCGCTCTGACGAAAATCTGAACGGCATTATACCGGCACTTGTGCTAATTGCATGATATTCAACACCCCTGACCTCATTAACTTGATCTCAAACAAGAATCTTTAGGAATTCAGCGGGTTTTTATACGCCAGTATTGGCCCCATGCCCAAGCTCTGATATTTTCCTGAGGGTTGTGAGTTGGTACCCAGTACCACCCCTCATAGGAATTCGAGGGAGACTCAGTAGTCAACATCAATAGAAACTTTTGATGTAACCCGGTGCTGAATAAAAGCACCGGACCAGCCTGTAAGGACACACAATAATGACTAGCCTAGCTGTGGATGCCAAACGCTGGCTTGATACCAGCGCCATAAGCGGTGACGATATCCTTCTCAATCGCCAACCCTTCCCATTTTTTGTTGCCCGTGATGTTTTAACCAAGGAGATGATGCCCTCCTTCCTGAAGGACTTTCCACACCTTAAGGGGGCCGGTTACCTCCCCTACGAGAAGCATGAATGTGGAGATTCCATCAATACCCTGATTGAGGAATTTACCCATCCAGAATTCGCCGATACGATCGGGAATAATCTAGGAATAGAAAAACTCTCCCAGTATCCAACCTATGTATCTATCAGCCGCACCCTGAAAAAGCGTCATGGCAGAATTCACACCGATGGCAAATCGAAAATTGCCACGGCCTTACTCTACCTCAATCCTGAATGGACGCTGGATGGCAACGGCTGCTTACGCTTTCTAAAGCGCATTGACGACTTCGAAGATACCGTCGCCCCAGAAGTTCCCCCTTCTTACGGGACACTTGCTGCTTTTAAGCGCGCCGAGAATTCCTTCCATGGCCACCTCCCCTTTGAGGGACAGCGCCTGGTTATTCAAGTTGCCTGGCTGGTAAGCGCTGCCGATAAAGAACGCAAAGCCAAGCGAGGAAAGTTTTCTTACAAACTCAAGCAGCTGATGGGCTGGTTTGGCGGCAAGAAAAAAGAAGACAAGGAAGATACGGTTACACAAATGTAAATTGTTCTGACCATTCATGCTTCACAGAGGGTTCTGGCCTATGGCCGGCACCCCCTTCCTACCCAATCCCAAAATTAATTCCCATTTTAGAAATCAGCACCAGAGATGGTTTAAAAATTCCAAAAACCGTCAACGTAAAGCTCAATGACAGGTTGTTGGCCGCTTGATTTTTATCAATTGAAATAGTCGAAAGAAGATAGGCGAGATACTTATTACGTAGATCCAGCTGGCTTCGATTAGCTGGTACTAATGCAAACCAAGCATTAACAAGAAAGAGTGCAAAGGCGAAAAATTTAATTGTGCGGTGAACCCTGTTAACGCTCTTATATCACCTACATCAACTCGGCAGGCACCGCACTATCCTAAGACTATTGGTTAATTGTTTTTTAACTAGGCATCAAAGTCGTAATCCATTAATTCTCGACTTAAGCGTCTTTCCTCCAGTTTATCCTCAACCATGCGACGAGCATCCCGTGGCGGCTGAGATGTAGCTTGCCTTAGTACTTCATTTGCAATTTGTGGAATATCCACATCATCAAAAACCATGTGCTTTTCGTTTACGTTAACACCCATACGAAACTCCATAATCTTGATCCGTGAAAGCAGAAACATCCTTATCGCACTTTACGGTGCATTGGCAGATTAGCGATGCCAAACAATCCTGGTCAAGCAGAAATTTACAAGACAACTATGACAGGTTTACTTCAGAATATTTTAAAATTCCGTCATGCAAAATCATCCGCGAATTAACCCATTAAATGTTACAAAGCTAACAAGATAAGTTGAGAAAATTACCAAGAATTGCCGAAAGTGAAAGAGAAGAGATACGGCGGGAAGTGCAGTAACCCTGTCGCCATCATGTTACTTCAAGTGACAAGGTTCAAATTTTTAGCGGTTTCTGGAAAAGTAAGGGGACACTCTCAGATAGACAGAGAAGATAAACACGACATGACATTTGTCCTCGTAGCAGATAGAATGGCCGCCCTTCGCAACCAACTGCGATCTGCCCCCGTCGGTTAACAGGATAAACCACGGACCTCCTAAGTCCGGACTGGTGGTTCGAGTCCACCCGGGGGCGCCATTAATCACTCCCCCGCAACGCATCAGCTTTACTTCAGCACTTCTGTCAGCTTATGAAACCAGTGCTTTAGCTGAATGCATAAAAAGCGCCAGAAAAAGCCCCGCCAGAAGAAGGCCACCCCAAAACATCCTAGCAGAGCGGTTTATATTCCTGCCTCGCTTCGCCTCTTCCCTCGCCGTCTTCGTCATAACTCAACTCCCTTTGTTACGCACTATCGGGCAACAATAGCAGCTCCTCCTTAAAACAGCACGCTTAGAGGCCTCCCCAAGCCCCTCTCCCAAACAAGCAGAGCCCGGGCTGAGCCGGGCTTGTATCACCTTAGTTAGCTGATAGGCGCTACTGTTTCTGCTTTTGCTTCTGCATATTATTGTTACCGCTGCCATCATTAGTGCCATTGGGGGTTGTGCCTGGATTCGTAGTGCCATTCGGGCTGGTACCTGTATTATTAGTACCGCTACCATCCTGCATATTCATCATCTTATTATCAGACTTGTCCTTGCCGTGATGACGCCCCATTTTATGCCATTCATCCTTAAACTTGGCCCAAAAGGACTCCTTCGGCGCCTTGGTACAAGCCGTAATAATCATCGGTGTCACCTTTTCAGTGCCATCGATATCCAACATGTCACCCTCTTCCTTACCACGCTTTGAGTAAGCTGAAGCCCAGTACACCGCCTTTGGCTTAAATTCATCATCAATAGCCAGGAAGTCGGCACAGGTCCAGTCCTTTGCTGGCTTCTTGGGGTGTTTGTCTGCCAGGGCAGCAGAAGCAGCAAGACTGGCAATTACCAAGGGAAGGATGTAATGCGTGCTTTTCACAATAAAATCTCCAAGGTTTTCAGGGGCATTACCCCGTGAATTGACAGCAGGTAATATGCAATCCGCTCGCTTCCCAGGAGCAGACCAAGCCGATACCGGCTGGTCACTTTGGGCTGTGCGCAATATAGCGAGTTACTACCTTACAGGCCTCACTCCAGCTCCATAACAGCGGAAACACTAGCCAAGGCACCTCGTGAAAGACTACCTGACCCAATGAAAGGATAGACGCTTTTTTCATTTTTTGGCGTGCCATTCATAAAACCGTCGGAAAATTCTCTTGATCTCTCAGCTACCTATTAACTATCTCTGCTCCCTCCCAATCATTTCCCTCTTGCTCTTTCCCAAGTAGGGAAATTCCAATCCAGATAAACCAGACGATCTGACTTACGCCAAATATTTCCTGAAAAATTTCCTCTGGATAAATAGTGGCAACACCTGCAGTACCAACGAGCAGGCCAACTAGATTCAGGTATCTTGAAAACACTCCCGCTCGCAAAGCGACTGAACTTATTATGAGTACCCAGAGGCCACCCACCAACTCATTGCCACCCCCCAGGCTTTCAACCATCAGGTAAATCACACCCCAAGCTTCAAAGGCCTTATCCGGGCTGAGCTCCATCAATCCAATGGCATAGGCAAGCCCAATATTGGCAATCATACCGCTAGCAATCACCAATCCCACCCAGATTGCCCCAAACAGCGACGCCAAAATGGTGAGTCCAGCATTTTTATTTTTTAACTCTTCATATAAACCTACTACCAAACACCCCAACAAGACAGCAAAGACTAAATACATCAATGTGTATACAATATTAAAAAGTAATTGGTTCTCCTCCAAAAATCTCATCTTTTCAGCAGGGCTTCCGGCGGACGGGAAAGCCCAAAATAAACCAAAAAATATAAAAGCAGCGATATAGATTAGCCCCATACCTATGGCCGAAACTCCTGCAATTCTATTCATGCCTCCTCCAACTGGAAACTGATTTAAGGAATTACTTTACCAACTTATGATCCCTAACGGACCAAGAATATCTTCAATTATGCAGCCTTCAATAACCACTACCACAATCCCCAACGCACTAGAAGTTCAAGTGATCGCAGAACCTAGCCTTTAAGCCAAAGGTAGAAGGTGTCCCTTATCACTAGACTGACATTAATGTCAGAATTCTTTAAGAACCCCAAAGAGATTTCTATTGATGTCCGCAATTCAGATACAACAACCAGCTACCAGTAAATAAATTAGCCAGCCAAGAAAGTAAAATGGGATATTGGAAATTCAAAAAAGAAGAGGAAGGATCGATAACAGAATTAGTAGCCTTGAAACAATATAATTTGATTGCAAATGATTACACGCAATGTAAGAGATCACTTTATAGCAAGCCAGTAATAAGTGGCTTGCTATGGGGTGTACTTCTCAATTTTTTACTGAGCGAGCCTGTACTTTCTGGCAATAGCTCTAAACTGCTGTATATAAATAGTACGAGCGGGCTGATAAGGAGGTAACCACTTATCAGGCCCTCGGCCATTCCGGCTCAGGCCATGCCCCTTGCCAATCAACCAGGTATTGGCCGGGTCTTCAGCAAAGACCCTACGTTGCTTGCTACTCCAGCCCCTCCCGCCATGACGAAGAGCCCACGACTCAGGAACAACTGGCTCAACATCCAGATCGGAAGCCTGTTGAATAAACTTACCGCTATAGGGGTCCATCCACAAACCTGAGACTACCTTGCAGCCATCTTCTCCGCCCAGTGTGACTGGAGCCAGGGAAAGGCGGACTAACAACTTATACCGATTGCTTTCACAACCCTCTGAAGCCTCCCCTTCTATAGGCCCCGCCAAACCGGATGGCGATTGCAATGTACCCTCATTGCAACCAACAATTACAAATATCAACACCATGCATATAATACGTAGGAACATCAAAAAACAACCCGAAAAAGTAACAACACTTCTAAACGCTTATCCTGATAAGTATACAATTTTCTGATAAGCCAACCTACCAACAAAACCTACAATTGTAATTAAAATATTCCACCACCTTCTAATAATCCACCAGAAACACCCTTGATGTAGTTAATCCTTCCGCCAAACTTAATTACCTCAACTTCCCTATCAGATAAGTCATTCCTTAACCATATCGTTTTATTACGGCTAAGATTCTTAAGCTCCAAATACGTATTATCACCAGTGAGACTCGCAAGATCAAAAAACTGAAGCCTATCTCCCTCACCAAAAAACTGATAATCACTCTCATTCCCCATGGTCAATATCAATACTCCGTGATCAATAAGGTTTTTCCTATAGGGCAAAGTAACACTTTTAGCGATGACGCAACGAATACCTAAATAGCGCAAAGTAATTGCCGCATGTTCTCGTCCAGATCCATACCCCAAATTGTGCCCCGCTACAAGAAATAGATCCTCTTCAATTTCTCTCGCTCGCTCATAAAAGGAGTTATCAATTCTGGAAAAGGTGTGGCGACTCAATTCTGGGATATTTGACCACATTGGCAATACCTCAGCACCAGCGGGAATAATGTCATCCGTAGTGACATTATCCTCTACTTTCAAAATAACCGGCCCATCAATCACGCTAAGCATCTTCTCCATAACTGGCAGCTTTTTAATATTGGGCCCTTTTTTTAACTCCACTTTTACAGGAATTTCTTGCGGGGCCCCCATCAGCGGTCGCATATCCAACAAGGTTTCCGGCTCTTCATAAACGGGATATTCCATATCCATTTCTCTTGGGTCTGTAATTTTCCCAGTGAGCGCACTCACAGTAGCGGTTTCTGGGCTGCACAAATAAACCTGGTCCTCTTTGGTCCCTGAGCGGCCAGGGAAGTTGCGCGGTACCGTTCTGAGGCTATTATGACCACTCGCTGGGGCCTGCCCCATCCCAATACAACCGCCGCAACCGGTATCATGTAAGCTAGCACCCGCCCCTATTAACCTCTCGAGATCACCGCTCTGGATCAGACCATGTAGCACTTGGCGTGAGGAGGGGTTTATATCGAAAGACATATTATCTGGCACATGACGACCACTCACTATTAATGCCGGTATAGAGAAGTCACGTAATCCGGGATTTGCAGAAGACCCAATATAGCTCTGGGAGACTGGTCTGCCGCTAACTTCTTTAACTTTCACCACCTTATCTGGTCGCGAAGGGCAAGCAATCATTGGCTCGAGCTCGGACAGATCAATAAAGGCCTCTTCATCATAAGTAGCACCTTCATCAGCGCTCAGCTCCGTAAAATCTTCCTCTCTAGACTGCTGGCGAAGAAAAAACCTAACTTGATCATCAGCCGGGAAAACACTGGTTATAGCCCCCATCTCATGCCCCATATTGGCAATAACATGCCGATCCATAGCGGTTAGGTTTTTTAATCCGGGTCCGTGATATTCAACAATCTTATTCCAACAGCCACTAGCGGTGTATCTACGTAAAAGCTCCAAAATAATATCTTTTGCACTTACCCATGACTGCAGATTACCCTCCAAATACACCCCTAAAACTTTCGGCATGACCAAGGTGAGTGGACACCCTATCATCGCCAAAGCAATCTCAATTCCCCCTGCGCCCATTGCCAGCATGGAAAGTGAACCTGCAGCACAGGTATGACTATCAGCTCCAAGCATTGTTTTGCCAGGAATTCCAAAACAAGACATATGTACAGGGTGACTAATTCCGTTTCCGGGGCGCGAATACCAAAGTCCAAATTTTCGACAGGCGCTCTCCAGGAAAACATGATCATCCCCATTTCTGTGGTCTGCCTTCAGAAGGTTATGATCTACATACTGCGCACAAAGCTCAGCTTTTACAGATCTAGCCCCCAGAGCCTCAAGCTCTAGCATGACCAATGTACCCGTGGCATCTTCACTGAGAACCTGATCAATTTTGAGCTGCAAAACCTCCCCTGGAACCATTTTCCCACTAATCAAATGACTCTCAATCAACTTTTCAGCAAGATTTAACCTGCTCAAACCACCACCCGCTTTCGAGAAGACTAATTGGAAATAACAAAAGCGCTTTAATTAGATATTAATCTGCTTGAATAGAAATTAGCAGTTTTGGAGAAAATTAAGTAAAAGGCGAACCTCTAATGATATTTAAAAGATAAGCCATGTGAAATTTCTTAAATTAAAATCACAAATATAACAACCTATTCAGCAGCTATTACCTAGAACCAAAATCCAATAAATGGGCATTACAAGCACAAAAAACCAATGTGCAGCTTCACCCAATTAAAATAATCAGCATTCATCAACGAAATCAGAAATAGAAAACCTTAGCAATACCGTCCTTAAATATTTAAAGCCATAAATTTATAAAAAAAGTCTCAACAAACCTCCACTTCCTAACTTAAGAAAAAGATCATTATTCTATTTAACCTTAAGAAGAAGGCTTATAAAGAACCAAACCCCAAGAAGAACAAGCGTTCAACTGCTGGCCAATAATCAGTTGGCAAGAGCCTGAAAATCAATATCATAAAAAAAACTTTAGATAGGCTGACCAGACAGCCAGTAAAGGGCAAAAAGAAAGAATCCAACACAATCTCAGCACCCAAATCAAGAGTCAAGTGCAACCCCTACATGCTCATCGAACATACAACCACTATTGCATACTTGGTCATACACAAGACATTCCTCTAACAGAAGTAGATTGCCGTTCATCCAGCCACTAAATGGTATCTGGATACACTTCTGCTACTATTGGCTGGAATAGTACAAAACTATCATTTTATGATCATAAGAAACTTCTTCACCCTAGATTTCCACACACATTTAACCAGTGTCTCAATTTTTAACTTAACGAGGATTTTTATATTGAAATATTTGCAGCTTACTAGCTTTACTCTGATGCTACTTTTAATGGGATGTTCTTCAGAAAATTCTGGAGATCCTAGCCCTGGTGTAGGCTCAGATAAGGATAAACATGGATGTATAGCTTCAGCTGGCTACCTTTGGTGCGCAAAAACAAACGCGTGTGAACGCCCATGGGAGCTGGCAGAGAAGGCTGATTTTCCAAACACCTCAGATGATTTTGAAGAGTATTGTGGTAAGTAAGAGTGACAGTAAAATATTCGCTGACCCTCAATGCCACGCCAAGACTTATTTCTTTAACCCCTCAAGCTACCAACCAAGACAAATACCTCTGCTGATGTAAGCAGGTGAGGTAACAAACCTGCTGTAGCCTCAAACATCTATTGGGAGTTTCACACTCACAGGGAATCGGCTTGTACTATTTACCAGCCTGCTCATTCTGGAACTGAGCCACCCAATGAATGATTGTGAGGCCAGACTAAACAAGCTGTAGCGTCTGGAGGGTAGCACTCTGTATATTCCTGAATGATAGAATTGCTGTTGTACTGCATGTTCTTTACGGTCTCATAGCTATAATTCGAAAGAGGCTCTCCGCTAGTTGGCATCAGCTAAATTCTTACCCTTTTTTTGACTCAAAAAGTTCGGGATGCTTATTCTTCCAATTGTTGATTGTTTGCTGTGTTGCCTCAAGAATTGGCCTAGCTCTTTGTCAGCCAGAACCAATTCAATGAGCTTTGTGGCCTGCTCAATCAACCGCTCCAACTTGCTATCAATGCGCTGGAGCCTGGTTTGAATGTCGCCCTTAAACTCAACCATGTGTTTTTGCCCCAGAACGTGCATAGCTGATTCATGCTGAATTGCCTGGGTGTTGGCGGTTATCCCTTTCTCAACATAAGAACCCTACATGAAAAAACCAGCCACCAATAAGATAATGCTGGCAATTTGGGTAATAATTATGCTTTTGCTAAGATGCCAACATTCTGCTGCTTGGGTCATAGGATTTACCAAGCAGAATTAATTTTCTACGAAATTTGATTGATAGAAGGTTTGCTTTGAGGGCAAAAGGGACTTCGATTATAGTCCTTTAAGTGCCCATATTTCGACATCCCTCGCTTTAAAAAAGGTCCAAAATCTAAAAATTTATGTCCAAAACTTAAAACCAGCCAAGCGATATCCAAGTAGATTGTTCATGTTAGAGCAAGGTTATTTAGTTAGTATAAAAGTCTACTCATGCCACCTAGTGGTGCTTTTACAAGGAGAGTCACTATGCCATTCGCTGAACCATGGAGAAGATACTGTTCTGGAGACTTTTTTTATGGGTTTTCGGAAAGTAGAGCGAGGCTAATTCAACAGCTAACGCAAAGAACCATGCAGGATTTTGCCAGCAAAAACACGGTCGCATGGCTTGATCAATTACTAACCGGCACTGCTGTACACGATTGTAATTACTTAAATGAAGACTTTAATAATTTCTGTCGTAGTAAAGAAAAATATAAATGTGTTGTATCAGATGATTCCAGTACAGAGCCACCCCAAACAGGGGAGGAATCTGAAGACAACAAAAGGTTCAGAAGAAAGAGTAAAGCTGGAATCGAGTTCTTAGTAAAACACCATCACTTCATACATTTTGCAATAGACTATGATATGGATTGGAATGCCGTAATTACCAAACCAGGACAAGGTGAAGGTTTAGTAGAAGCAAAATTTCCATTTGAAAGAAAAACAATGTATCAGTATGACTTCGGTAATGGTTTAAAAAACCGTGTAATTACATATGCAGAAATTAGATTTATCTATAGAAACAGGAATGACGCAGATTTCATGAAACGAATACAGTTTTGGTATCAAGATGCCGCTAACTCTGATAGCGCGTTCAGTCCTGAAGCTCCTCCTTGGGAAAGATACCCTGAAATCTGGGAAAACTATAAACCAAAAAGTGAAGCTTGATTAACTGACAACCCTTAAAAATCACTATTTATAGTTTGTCCGTCTGAGCACCATGCGTTTTATCATATGAACGCATGGCACCCATTCCGAGCATGGCCGCTATCATCGAGAACAGCGCACCAGTTTCTAGCACTAGCGGTGGAGTCACCCCTGTAAGTATTGAACCCTTAGCACTGTAGAGGGCCCAGACCCAACACAGCAATGGATATAAAACAAACTGATAAGCGAAGGCCAAGCCCCCAACCCATCCAATCCAGGGACGCCAGCCAGCGACAAATATGCTTTTATGCTGGGCCTCGGCTTTGTTGACCTCCAGCTGTCCGAGAAGCAATTGAATTTGAATATTTAGCTCTACCAAGCTGTCCCTTTGCTTGAGCTCCTTCAGCTTCTGTACTTCCCCAGCACATTTAACCGGGTCAGGCCAACTGCGCTCAATAGCCATTGTGCCTGCATCAAAAATTGCTGTTAGCGGATCGTAACTCCACTCTGTGAGGCAGGTGCGCTCGCCTGGCATAGATTCAAGGTCATCCAGGTGAAGGAATCGTCCTTTTAAATGCTCCCTTCTACTTTAACCCTATACCGGTGAAGTCTTCCTGTTGGGTTATTTGGATTAACCGGTAGGCTCTTCCTAAAGCCACCTGCACATCGACAACCTGCCCGGTAGCATGAGTCATGGTGGCATTAACACGGGCATTATGTGCTGGGCAGCAGAAACCGGAATTAATGACTATTGGCTTGCCATGGCACTCCCTGACTTTAATCAGGCGATTGAGCGTTTCATCTTTGAAATGGTTTTTGCCACAACAACAGGCGAACTCCGGCTCTGTGAAGTAGTCTTTTTGGGACATTGGCAGTCTCAAATTTTAGACATAAAAAAACCGGCTGGGGGGCCGGCTTAAGAAAGGATGAACGGTCGCTGCATGAAAACCAGAGCAGCTATGGGTATAGTAACCCCCGCCCTCACACACTGTCAATATATACAACTGTATATTTATACAACCATATACACTGACTTAAATTTCAACTCGCCAAACTGGCACAAAAAATCCCGCATTCAGGGAATTTATGGACATTTAGCAAAGGAATTTCGTACTTATCCCAGCATGGGGCTTCTATATAGTTCTGACAAAGAGAAAGCCAAAGGTTTTCTACTTGCCAATATGGCACCACATTAACTTTTATTGCTTATTAAACTGCCAGCATAGGTTTACCGCTTGACATATTAACTTCGCCTCACATTAAATTTTACATCGCCGCCTAATCAAAAAATGGAGAGGACCAATGAGGACCTACCCGATAATTTTTACATTAATAATTAACTTATTTTCTTCAAGTAATACATTCGCCAATAAAAGCATGGATAACATATTAGAGGATTCGAATTATAATTCGCTAAAATCCGTATCCGAACGTTCAATAGCCAATAAAGATATTTCTCGCTCAGACTTAGTTCAACTCACAAATAGAGCGCAGTTTCAAGTAGAAGAATCTAACGCATCCATACAGGCAGATTTATCTGTTGATGGTCAATCAGTAAGATTTATTACAGAAAAATCTCAGAGTAACCCAGACTTTCTTAACATAACCATCAGGGTTGCTAGCGCGAACTACAATATAGAGTTAGATCTCGAAAACTCCGAGTATGTAGTGTCTGGTTATGGCTCAAAACTTGGTATTGAAGGAAAACTACTTATTGCCGCTATAGCTTGGAAAATGGAAGAGAATAACTGGCATAAATCCGAAAACTTATACAAATCCAAATCATATAGGATCGCCAACTGGTTCTCTGAAATGCCAGCAGGAATGATAATGCATACTATTGATTCAAGAACCAAGCCAGAGAAGGGCGAACCAGACTCTAATAATAGACAATCCATTGTACCCCAAATATAAGTTTTAGCCCTTTGACCTTACCTCCCAACTTCAGGGAAAGCAGCTGAATCCTCACAACTGCCACCTTTAAGTCCGACAATACCTCTATACGAACTTGGTGATTCCCCAGCTATTCTTTAATCGCCAGGGTGATAACAAAAAACTGCTGCTTCTGGATTATCACTGCAGTGCGGGTGTAGATTTTGAACGCTATATCAGTTGCATTTCACAGGCCTTCCAGCGTGGAAGTATTCAGGATGGGCACCGACTTCTTGCTCCTGGCCTGCCACTAAGAGAACTCGCTTAAGCTCTTAGGCGGACTGTATAAGCGGGACCTTCTTTGATTTGTGGATCTCTACCAAATAAACCCTTTCAGCCTCTATATGAATGTTCAGTGCTATCTTCCGGCGTAACTCGTAGAGCGGTTTCTATTACTTTTCCATGTGCTCTACCTTTATTGCTTGACAACCTACATTGCCTAGCATGTCAGCGATTGGTATGCCACGAGAACAACAATTGCCCAAATACTTGGCACCTTCGCTTGCTGCCCCAATGCGCAATATACAGAGGGAATTACATTTATTTGTGGCATGAGCAATAAAAATTACTATGGTGAGGGATATGTAATGGCATCAACCTTAATATCTAGAAAATCTCGCAGCATACCTCGCAGACATAAAGTCGAAGGACCTACAGGTTATAAGCGCAACAGCATTTACCGAATGATTAAAGAGGGCAGCTATCCTCATCAGCGACAAATAGACCCAGAAGCCGTGGGCTGCAAAAGCCAGGAAATCAAGATTTAATAGCAGAACATAATGCTAGGTCGAAGCCGAGCTGCTCTCTATCTACGGCCATCATTGAATAATTGCCTGTTAAAGAGCAAAGCGAAGGCCTGACAGGAGACTGAAGATTCTTGAAACGAAAAAGCCCGGCATCAGCCGGGCTTTAAAATATGGCGGTGAGGGAGGGATTCGAACCCTCGATGCCTTTCGACATACACACTTTCCAGGCGTGCTCCTTCGGCCACTCGGACACCTCACCAAATTGTCACCCTCTGCGAGGGCAATCCTCTTTTCAGAGGAGCTCCCTCTTTAGCAAAATCTTCAAGGAAATCAGGAAGATAGCTGCTGTCTCATCGAGAGAGCGCGCACTTTACCCAAATGTTTCCGGTTGTGCAAGTACTAATTTGCTTTCCACTGTGAAAAAAAATCATCCACTTGTAAATCCGGTGCCTGGCGTGCCGCTTTATCGGGGGTTCCACAGTAGATAAACCCATCAATTCGCTCATTTTCAGCCAAACCCAAACCTTGGGCAACCTGGGGATTATGGGCTAATGGTCCGGTGCGCCAGTAAACACCCACCCCTTCGGCATAGGCGGCTGTGAGCATTGCCTGCACCGCCCCTGCTGTGGACATATGTTGCTCCAGGTGGGGAACCTTGGGGTGTTCCTGTAACCGTGTAATTGCCACAATAATCAAGGGGGCGCGCAGGGGCATCGCCAAGGTACGTTGACGCTGAGCTTCAGTTAGGGGATCACCTTCAGACTGCTCAGCCGCTTTTAGAAATATTTCCCCAAGGCGCTCGCGCTCTTGGCCCTCTACCATTAGAAACCGCCAGGGGCGTAGGCAGGCGTGATCCGCTGCTCGCAGTGCTGCGCGAAAGATATTTTGCCGCTGCTGCTCATTGGGTGCAGGCTCGACCAGCTTGCCCGTTGAAACTCTATTATGCAGGGCGGTCAGGGCATCCATCGTTCTCTCCATTTACTGACTGAGCGCTGAGTGTACCCTAACCCATCTGCGCAGCGCATACGTACGCCCTACATAAAAACCCTGTACAGGCATCGGTTTTTTAGCAATCTGGCTTTTGTAGGAGTACACTTCGCCCAGTAAATCACTGCGCAACCACTTGCTCCCAGAACTTTCCGGGACCAATCTGTGGCCTGCCTGCGGTTTGTTTATTACTGCTTAACGGACAAAAAGATAACCACAAATGCAGGACCAGCTTGAGGGGAACAAAGGGCGAAATATCAGCCCTCATTACTCGACTTATTTTCGCTGCCTAATTCTTTTTGCGGCTGCGGGAACCCTGGTAACTGCAATCGAGTGGTCATCTTCTTGGCAACCGGACAAACTGCTCAATGTTGGTGCAGCGGCTTTTATGCTGGTTTATTGCACTTTTGCTCAATTCATACTCTACAGATCCCGCGATAAGAAGGCTTATAAAACCCGTCGCATCCTGAGATTTTCCGATACCGTATTGGTAGGCATTACCGTTGCCCTGGCTAATTTCAGCATGCTGCCATCTCTGTTATTCATTACGATGGTTCAACTCAATGCGCTTTCCCTGGGAGGGGGGCGCCAGTGGTTTGAGCACAACACCGGCCTTTTAGTCGGCGTGGTACTGGGTTACCTGATGCACAGGCCGGCATTATTGATTAACGCCGACCTCACCATAAGCACCATGAGCCTGATTGGTATCCTGGTCTACCTCTGTGCCTATGCCTTTTTTACTCACCGCCAGATTGGCAAGCTCAAGGAAGCCAACCACGCCCTGGCAACAGAGCAGCGCGTAAGCAAGGTGCGCTCTTACAAACTCTCCAAGTATTTGCCACAACGCCTGTGGCGCTCCGTAACCACCGGCGATGAAGAAGCACTGACTACCCAGCGCAAGCTGCTTACGGTGTTCTTTTCCGATATCAAAGATTTCAGCCAGTTGACCGAAGAGCTCGAAGCGGAAACCTTTACCCTCCTACTCAACAACTACCTCTCGGAGATGGCCCGAATCGCAGGCCAGTATGGGGGCACCATCGACAAATTTATCGGCGATGCGGTGATGGTGGTCTTTGGGGATGATGAAAGTAAGGGCCCCAAATCCGACGCCCTACGCTGTGTGGCTATGGCTTTGGCGATGCGCAAGCGGGTGCGGGAAATGAAGCAGGAGTGGTACAACAAAGGGATCTCACGCCCTTTGCAGGTGCGCATGGGCATTAACACTGGCTATTGCACCGTGGGTATCTTCGGCACAGCCAACTACCAGTCTTACACCGTAATGGGCACCCACGTGAACCTGGCTTCCCGCCTGGAAGGCGCAGCACAGCCGGGGGAAATCCTGATTAGCCATGAGACCTGGGCAATGATCAAGCACACTGTTATGTGCCGAGACAAAGGGCATATTACGGTGAAGGGCATCAGCACCCCGGTTAAAGTCTACCAAGTCACCGACTTGCGCAAGAATCTCGGCGGACAGCAGAGTTACCTGGAGGAGCACGCCCCAGGCTTTTCTATGCACCTAGACCTGGATAAGATTCGCAACTACGACAAGGTCAAGGTACTGCAATCCCTGGAAAAAGCCACAACCAGCCTTAAAAGCAAAGTGATTATCTGAGCTTAGGGACCCGTCACATTGTGGTATGCATTCTCATTGCCAGGTTCCCCATGATCCAGGCAGTCCCCAAGACAATAATCAGTAAAATCAGCGTTGAAAAAAGGATCAGAGCCAGGTTATCCCGCCCTTCCTTTTGCGTTGTAACATTCAAGAAGCATTTGAGCTGTACCGCCAATTGGGCTACCCCAAGCAAACCTACCAATATAAGTACACTCTTGTATTCCTTACCCAGAGCCAGTACCGCCCAGAATGCAGCCAACGTAAACACAACCGACAGCACATACCCGGTAAGATAGGTGCGCAAATGTGCGGAAAAACCGGATTTTTCAGCCATAGACCCAGCCACCAAAATAAACTACTGAGAAAATCCCAATCCAAATCAAATCCAGGAAATGCCAGAACAGCGCCAACCGTAAAAAGCGCAACTTCACCAAATCAGTCATGCCCACTGTAAGTACCTGTGCGATCATGACCAGCATCCACAGGCAGCCAAAGCTGACATGTAAACCATGTAGGGGCACCAAACCAAAGAAGGCTGATAGATATCCGCTGCGCTGGGGCGTCCCTCCCTTGGCTGCCATTTCAGAGAAATCGAGCAACTCAAGAGTTAAGAAGCCCAGCCCCAACAGTAAAGTCACCACCACCCAAAACAGGAAACTGCCCTGGCTGCGCTGGTGCTTCATGGTGATAGTGGCTATCCCCACAGTGAGACTGCTGGTGAGTAGCAACATGGTCTGCGCAAAAAGACTGCCGAAATCAAATAGCTCTCTGGGACCAGGGCCGCCTGCGGTCGCACCAATCATGGTGATATAGATAGCGAAAACGACCCCGAAAAAAATCAGGTCGCTCATCATAAAAACCCAGAATCCAAAGATCACCATATCCGGGTCTTTATGAATGGCTCCAGGGCTCTCTCTCATCCCCTTATTTAGCGCTGATGAATTCCCGTTCATCGGTAACTAATGCTCCAACTTAGCGTAGCCATGGTTTTGCGGAGTATTTTCCAGATCCCTGCCCACCGGTTCGGTATTTTTCACTAGCGTCAGCCATTTCTCCGTATCCTGCTGTACCTGGCTCGCCGGAATAATTTGCTCACTGTCCCAGCGGAAGGTAGAGGCGATCACCACAATGATAATGGCCAGAACAGAAATCAGGGCCAACCACCACATGTACCAGACCAATGCAAACATCAGGATGCCGCTCAGAGCGCATAGAATAAATCCCAAAGGGTTATTCTTGGGCATCTCTATATCCCGATAGACTTTTGGCGGTAAATAAGCACGCCCCTGCTCCTTAGCCTCATTAAATTCATCCCGGTCCGTTACCCTCGGCAGTTCCGCAAAATTGTAGGAAGGTGCAGGGGCTGGGATCGACCATTCCAGAGAGCGCCCATCCCAAGGGTCCCCCACAGGAACACGATTTTTCTTGCGATCCCGTAAACTGACCAGCAACTGCAATACCAGGCTGATCAATGCGCATAACACCACCATGGCCCCGATAAAAGCCACCACCATGTAGGGCTTGAAAGTCAGATCCATATAGCTGAATGAGCGCCTTGGCATCCCCAGTAATCCTGCACCATAAAGGGGAAAGAAAGTGAGCATAAACCCGGCTACCCAAAGATATGCCGACCACTTACCCAAGCGCTCATCCAGGCGAAAACCAAACGCCTTGGGGAACCAGTAGTTATATCCGGCCAGCAAACCAAATAGCACTCCTGGAATTAGCACATTATGGAAGTGCGCCACCAAAAACAGGGTATTGTGTACTTGGAAATCTACCGTGGGGTTCGCCAGAATCACTCCAGACAATCCACCGATCACGAATAAAATCAAAAATCCGATGGCGTAAATCATTGGAGTGGTAAAACGAATTCGCCCGCGATACATCGTCGCCATCCAATCGTAGACTTTGACCCCGGTTGGCACCGCGATCAGCATGGTGGCGATACCAAATACAATATTGATGGTGGGACTCTGCCCCATGGTAAAGAAGTGATGAAGCCACACGGTAAAGCTCAATACGGCAATAGACATGGTGGCAATTACCAATGACTTGTAGCCATATAGGCGCTTGGCGGAGTAAGTGGAGAACACCTCAGAAAAAATACCGTATGCCGGCAGTACCAACAAATAGACCTCCGGGTGTCCGAACAGCCAAAATAAATTGGCATAGTTCATCATATTGCCACCGAGATCATTGGTGAAAAAGTGAAAATCCAAATAGCGGTCGAAACCAAGCATTAACGCCGCAACACTGAGTGGCGGCATAGCAAAAATCATCAAGATGGAGGAACACAATACCGTCCAGCAAAACATGGGCATACGGAAAAATTTCATGCCCGCAGCACGGCATTTTAAAATGGTGACGGTAAAGTTAATCCCCGTAAGAGTGGTACCGGCCCCGGAAAATACAATCGCCCACACCCAGTAGTCTGGTCCCACGCCGGGATTAAAGTCCGCCCCCGTATAAGGCGGGTAAGCAGACCAGCCCCCAGTAGAGAATTCCCCCACCACCAGCGAGACCATCAACAGAATCCCAGAAGACACGGTGACCGCCAGGCTAATCTGGTTAAGTACTGGGAAAGCAACATCGCGAGCACCAATCTGTAATGGCATTACAAAGTTGACCAGACCCACAACAAAAGGCACGGCAACAAAGAAAATCATAATAGTGCCGTGGGTGCTAAATAGCTGAGCGAAGTGATCTGCGTAGAGGAAACCATCTGGGGCAGCAGCCTGCTGTGCCCGCATCACCATGCCTTCCAGCAGTCCTCTGGTCATCATCACCAGGGCAAAGACTATGTACATGATGCCAATTCTTTTATGGTCTGTGCTGGTCAGCCATTCAGACCACAAAGTGCCCCATACGCGAAACCAGGTCAGTAGAGCGAGGATGGCGATGGTGGCAAAAACAACAATGGCACCAGCTGTACTGGCCACCACTTCACTCACCGAAAAATCGGTAAACAGCTTGCTGAAAACGATAGAATCCCAGCCCAGCTTTCCCAGCCAGCCATAGTCGGTAATATTCATGGCTGCGCACCCTCTGTTTTATCCTCACCCTGACCAAACTTCACCGTGCCGGGCTGCTCTTCCATACTAAGGGGCTTGCCCGAGTGATATCGCATAACAATGCCTTGAAATAGCTCGGGATCGGCAATGGTAAAATAGAGGGCATTGCTGGGCATTTGAGGCGTGGCCAACTGCTTCTGCATCTCTTTGCGGGTACTTCTTTCAGCCAGGCGATTATAGGTCTGAGCATCCAGCTCAATCCCCCTGGCGCGGACCTGCGCCACCCAGGCCTGAAAATCCTCTTCACTTTTAATCAATACATCAAATTTCTGCTCGGTAAATCCCTTGCCGGTATATTGGGTGTTTTCACCCTGGGTTTTACCATTCTTAGTCGCAATAAAATTGAGTCGTGTGGTCATGCCCGGCATCACATAGATCTGCCCCGCTAACGCCGCAATCCAAAAAGACTGCATCACGGTATCGCTGGTTAAAACCATGGAGACCGGAGTGTGTACAGGAACAACCAGTTCACCTACTGTGGCAATTTTTAAGTCTGGGTAGATAAACAACCACTTCCAGTCCAGTCCCACCACTTGCACTTGGACAGGAGGAAATACGCCTTCTATTTCCTCATAGGGGTCCAGAGCAATGGTTGCGCGCCAAAGCATAAAAGAGAGAACAAAAATCACCATAAAGGGAACACCCCACATGACGACTTCCAAAGGGCCGTAAGATTCCCACTTGGGCGCATAAATACCTTTTCCCTTCTTACGGCGATATTTAAAGAGAATAACTGGCACCAGAATAAACACGGGCAGCACCGCTACCATGGTAAGTGCTGTCGCCCAGAAAAAATGGGTTTTCTGTTCATGGGCAACGGGCCCCAAAGGCATCAGAAAACTTTCAGTGGCAGAGCTTGAAGAGGGAATCAAAAAAAGAAAAAGAAATGCGAAAAGAAGGAATACTAACCAGAAGGATCGGTGCTCAATACATCCCCAGTAGCGAACCCAGTATTGCACAAACCTGACAGGGGCCACGGTATTCCAATCCATTGCAATGCCTACCGACCTTAGGATTCAGCAGGCATTCCTATCAGATTACCCGCCACAAAAAATTCACCGTACACATAAACCACATCAGGTGCTCAGCACACTCTTCCGTACGGCTCTTCTCACCAGAATAGCTGAACAAATTATGTTTTAACTTCACCTACCCCGCAGTAGGAAATGGTTTGTGGTGGCCAACTCCATGAAACGATGGCATCAGCGCCTAGAAAACACCATCCTTCATCATTTGTTGAATAACTGTTTCCACATATTCCAGGGCATCTCCCTCCCTGGGACGGCGAATTTCCCCCATCATATAGTTCGCCAGGAAACTTTCGGATTCCAGAGACCAATACACCTCTTCCGATGGCGCAAAATATAAACGGGTTTCGACAATGGCCACTTGAGAGTTGGAAACATTCCTATTCAGTTGTTTAAAGCTGATCAACTGTGTCACCAATAGCGTGTCAAATTGATATTCAGCCAGGACGTCAGCCAGCTCCCCCATCGTGGGAACCTTGCCATCGGCCGCAACATCACTCCATGAGAGGGCATTCACGCCGTAGCGGCCCAACTGCTCCACCCAAATACTCTCCACATAGATGCCAACTATTGGGCGAGGAACCAAGGTAAAGGCCAGGACCAAAGTTTTTCCCAGCGAGCGCTCTGCAACCAGCGGCGAATGCCAAGTGTCAGTCACCACTGTTCTCGGTGAATTACAGGAGGTTAAAAAACCGCATAGCAAAATAAAGCGCAACATTATTGATATCGCACATTTGAAACCACTAGAACGAGATGCGGCTGGTGAACTGGGTCCGCCAGACTGAACCATAGGCTCCATCTTTGTCCTCCCTGGTTCCATAAAGGGCCTCAACGCCAAACAGCCAATGCGGCGTCGGGGTCCAGGTCAGATTAATACTGCTGTATTGGGTTTGATAAAATGAGGAGCCCGGCTGGAAGTCCAGATTGTCCTGATGCACCAGCCCATAGGTTGCCACGGTATAGAGGCACGGGCTCCACCAGTGTTGATAAGCCAAATACCAACCCAGAGTTGGAATCGCCTCCAGCCGATTATTGACGAAGTCATAACTCGCGTCGGGGGGCTCATCATCCAGAAGGCTTCCATAGCCATAGCCATAGCTAAAGGAGTAGGAGGCAAAATCCGGCGCAAGCCTACCGGGCATATCAATCACGCCACTTAAATTGATACCCCATCCCGTATCCGAAACAGCAGACTGTGGTTCCCCACTGCCACGCAGGTCCCTCAGGATAAAACTGCCCTGAAAGTTAATGCGGTCTGTTTGGGAAATAACCGCTACCACAAAGTCCGGCCAGCGAGACACTTCCAGTGCATTCTGAAAAACCCGATCAGTTGGCGCATCCAGGGAGACTTGTAGGGTGAGAGTTGGATCATATTTACGGCTCCAACGTGCAACCGGACGCATGAGCGCTAACAGTGAGTTGGGCCCTTCGTAATCCAGGGTGTTTGGTGAGGCGGTTAAATTACTGAACGTGGACCAGTCGAGGCCCAGCCGTAAATCTCCGCCCAGCAAAATATCACTGACCTGGCCGTATGCTTTGCGCAGGCGCAGCAGAGGCTCACTGACTGTCGGATCCCGAAGGAAGTCCATAGAAAATTCATTTTCGATTAAACGGCCGCCCCAGGGCGTTCTTGACTTGAGCACCAATCTCGATACCTGAACGGAAACATTGGTCTGACCATCCTCACCCTCCGCTGCGGTTCTATTGCTGGTGACAATAGCACTGGTCGTGAACTCAGCCGGGCTGACAATGGCGCCGGTGTCATAGTTAGCATCCAGCTCGGCGAAGCCATTAATTTTTATTCGAGTGCGACTGCCGAGCACAGGGATAGACCCCGGCCAGTCGGTCGGTACACTGGAAATGATTTCTTCGATATCCGTCTGTTCCGGATGCTTTGGGTCTCCCCTGGCCCGAGGGGGCGGTAGGGAGCCAGGCGGGATATCTTTACGTATGAGCTCTAATTGATCGCGCAAATCATCGAGCGCAATGCCACCCACGGGCTCACTATATTCTCTCGATGGAGGAACTGACGGCATTGGTACTGCCGGAACTGGCGCAGCCGGGGAATTTTCTGGGGGCCTCGCCCTGCGCAGCTCCTCCACCTGTTGCCGCAAAGCCTCTAGATCAGCCTTTTGCTGCCGGATTTGCGCTTCCTGTGACTCGAGTTGGCGCTGCTGCGCCTCGATCACCTTCATCAACTGATCGGCTTCAACATAAACCTGGGCATTGGCGGGAGTGGAGGAAATAATTTGGATGAAAACCACAAGCACAGCGGGTAGCGCTGGAGACTGTGTTTGGATTTCCATATCTAGGGGGCCTATGGATCTGTGTAAATCATTGGCGATACATCAATTGCAGCTTATTTACTTTTTATCGAGCCAAGAAAAGTGAATAGCCACTAATGTAACTGCACAGGCCCATCGATAGGCTACATCCAATGCGCCTGCACCCAAAAAGCTATCCAGGAAAGCTTAGCCCAAGCGGGAACAGCGCCACGTGTGACACAAGATTTAAGGCCGGAGTGTTTTAATGCTGTGGGATTTGACGATATTGGCCACAGAAATACCTGAGACCAATATCACCTGTATTAGCAATAATTTACTGACGGGCGAAGCGCGGCGGTAGAGGCTTCTCAATACGGGTGGAGCGCAGCGGGTTGATATCCAGCCCTCCCCTGCGGGTATAGCGGGCACAAACTGTTAACTCGGAAAAGTCCGCAAGGTTTTGCAGATCGCAAAAAATCCGCTCCACGCAGTGTTCATGAAAATCCTGATGCTCACGGAAGGAAATAATATAGGCCAATAGCGCTTCGCGCTGCAGCATCGGCCCCTTGTATTCCACCATTACCGTCGCCCAATCCGGCTGGCCGGTAACCGGGCAATTACTGCGCAGCAAGTGGCTGTAGAGAGTTTCAGTAACCTCCACACCACTCTCTTCCACCGCCAGCAGTGTCGAGTCCGGCTGGTATTGCTCTACGGCAATATCCAGCTGGTCGAGACAGAACCCTTGCGGCCTCTGCACATCCAGGGAGATATCTTCCACCTCCAGCAGGGTCACTTCCACAGCCATACCCACCGCAGCGCTTAGATCTCGCACCAGGGTATCCTGAACCAGCTGCCAGGAATCAAAGCGGCTTTGGTTAAAGGAGTTTAAGTACAATTTGAAGGACTTGGACTCCACCATACAGGGGCTTTCCGCGGGAAAGCTGAAGCGCGCCACCGCCACTTGGGGTTTGCCCCTGGTATTGAGCCAGGAGAGCTCAAATCCCCACCACTCATCTTCCCCAAAAAATGGCAGGGCGCCAACGGACAGCCCCAGTTGGGCTCGGGAAATGGATCGCTGAATCGGGTGCAGTAGCTCTGGGTTATAGCTGGATTCGTAAACGGTTTCCCGACCCAGCGGGAGGTTCTGCCAATCTTCTCTGCTCATACTCAACCTCAGTGCCTCAATCGCTTGCCGTGACTCATCAGGTAAAGTCCCCAGCTGGCGAGAAGCGCAATAAAAACCAAGACCCCAACAAATGCCCAGGCCACATTAATGTCGGAAACGCCCAGGATTCCATAGCGAAAGGAGTTCACCATATAGAGAATCGGGTTCAATTTCGACAATCCTTGCCAAAAGGGTGACAACAGATCGATGGAGTAGAAAACACCACCCAGATAGGTAAGCGGGGTCAAAACAAAAGTGGGAATAATCGATATGGCGTCAAAGCTGTTGGCATAAATCGCATTGATAAAACCCGCCAGGGAGAATAGCGCCGATGCGAGAAACACAATAGCGATGGTGACTCCCAGGTGTTCGACTCTGAGAGAAGTAAAAAACATCGCTACTAGAGTGACAATCAGGCCTACAACCAAGCCACGCGCAACACCGCCCAGTACATAGCCAGCCATCACCGCCCAATTTGGCGTGGGCGATACCAGCAGCTCCTCAACACTGCGCTGAAACTTAGCACTGTAAAAAGAGGACACGACATTGCCATAGGAGTTGGTGATCACTGACATCATAATCAGCCCAGGTACCACAAACTCCATATAAGGGTATCCACCCATTTCCCCGATACGGCTGCCAATAAGAGAGCCGAAGATCACAAAGTACAACGTCATGGTGATCACCGGCGGCACCAGGGTCTGTGGCCAGATGCGCATAAAGCGGCGCACCTCCCGGCGGAAAATGGTGCTGAAGGATATCCAGGTCAACTTACCGCTCACGAATCCAACCCCTCTTCTTTTTCCTCGGACAACATGGAAATAAACAATTCTTCCAGGCGGTTGGCACGGTTGCGCATACTGGTCACGGTAACGCCCTGGGCCTTGAGCTCGACAAAGACCTCTGTCAGTGACTGCCCTTTTTCTACAGTGATTTCCAGGGAATGATTATCCAACAGGCAGCATTTAAACCCCGTAAGCTCCGGAGCCTTACTTAGGTATTCGCTGCAGTCGAGAATAAATGTCTCGCGGTTGAGAGTCTTCAGCAGGGACTTGATAGAGGTATTCTCAACGATAACGCCCTTATCGATAATGGCGATATTGCGGCACAGGCTCTCCGCCTCCTCCAGGTAATGGGTAGTGAGGATAATGGTGGTACCCCGAGCGTTAATTTCCTCCAGGAAGCTCCACATGGAGCGACGCAGCTCGATATCCACCCCAGCAGTAGGCTCATCCAGAATCAGTAGTTTTGGCTCGTGAATCAGTGCCCGTGCAATCATCAGGCGGCGCTTCATCCCCCCAGACAGCATACGCGCCTGGGTGTGTCGCTTATCCCAAAGTCCCAACTGCTTCAGATATTGCTCTGTGCGCTCCTCTGCCAACTTGCGCGGCATTCCATAGAATCCCCCCTGAGTAGCCACAATATCGAAGACTTTTTCAAACTGACTGAAATTGAACTCCTGCGGCACCACGCCTAAAAGACGCTTGGCAGCGGCAAAATCACTGTCGATATCGACACCAAAAATCGACACGCTACCGGCAGTCTTGCGCACCAATGAGCAGATAATGCCAATAGTAGTGGACTTACCTGCACCATTGGGGCCCAGCAGAGCAAAGAAGTCCCCCGGCTGCACTTCGAAGCTGATCCCTTTCAGGGCTTGGAAGCCGCCTTCGTAGGTTTTTTGCAGGTTATGGATAGATAACGCGGCGGTCATTGTGAATTCCTATGCTGAAGGCGCCATTCAACGTGCTTGCCCGAATAATTTCAACCGGCGGAAACACAGGGAAGCCCAAAGCCGCGGAGGCGGAATTCCAGGCGCACAGTCGCACTCCGGCAATACCAGTGCAAGTAATAAACTTAGAAGCAATATATCGGAAAATAAAAAAGCCGCTCAATCGAGCGGCTTTTTTATTTTGGAGCGGGAAACCGGGTTCGAACCGGCGACCTCAACCTTGGCAAGGTTGCGCTCTACCAACTGAGCTATTCCCGCGTTTTGTGTTGGCCCGGCAGCATTGCTGCCGGGCCGTATTGGCATCCCCAAGGGGAGTCGAACCCCTGTTACCGCCGTGAAAGGGCGGTGTCCTAGGCCTCTAGACGATGGGGACAGAAACTTTGCACTACAACCTCTTCGGTCCCGTGCTGCCACGCTGTCCATGGCTTTGCCACCTCGCGGTGACTTTACTTTTGAATGGGGCCAAAGATCCATCCAAAAATAAAATTGGAGCGGGAAACCGGGTTCGAACCGGCGACCTCAACCTTGGCAAGGTTGCGCTCTACCAACTGAGCTATTCCCGCAATTTGACCCGGTAGCATTGCTACCGGGTCGTATTGGCATCCCCAAGGGGAGTCGAACCCCTGTTACCGCCGTGAAAGGGCGGTGTCCTAGGCCTCTAGACGATGGGGACAGAAACTTGCACTTCGACCTTATGGTCCGGTGCTGCCATGCTGCCCATGGCAATGCCACTGATTTCTCGGTGACGTGCTTTGTGAGCTGACTAGAGATCGTCTCGCAAAGCGGAAACTTGGAGCGGGAAACCGGGTTCGAACCGGCGACCTCAACCTTGGCAAGGTTGCGCTCTACCAACTGAGCTATTCCCGCGTGGCATCCCCAAGGGGAGTCGAACCCCTGTTACCGCCGTGAAAGGGCGGTGTCCTAGGCCTCTAGACGATGGGGACCCAGAAACCTTCTGTCGTTTCGCTGCGTTTTAAAGTGTAGCTCTGCGTCAGAAGTGGGGCGCATTCTATGTACCGTTCGGGATACTGTCAACACCCGAATTGAATTTTTTTTCTTTTATTGTCAAATACTTACCTAACACTGCCGGTTGCGGGAAGATAATTTAGGCGTCAGAGGGCTCTCCGTACTGCTCGCTGAGTACACGCAGGTGCAGCTCCTCAATAAACTCACGAATACGCTTTGCGTTGGCCCCTAGGTCACTGACTCCCACACGGGAACTGGAACGCACGTCCACCCGCGAGCCACCATCATCTTCCGGCCGTACTCGCACCACGATGTCGTCGGTAAAGCCTAACAGCAGGGTTCGGTCGGTTGCCTCGATATGCCCCTTCTCCGGTTCGTAAGACACAATCTTCCAGCCCAGCTTCTTGGCAACCTCCGCCGCCAGCTCAGTGGTGCGGGCAACAGGCATATGGACATGCAGTGGATAGATGTCGGAATAGATATCGGTTTCACGCTGCAGGCTCGCCACAGGCTCGCCGCCGTATGCGGCACTATTGTCCCCTGGCTTACGCAAGTCGAGGACTGCTTGGTATGCCGGGGGGTTGCGGGTATCGGTAGTGATATCGTGGATTTTTGGCGCATTGAAATTATCTTTGCCCACCGTAATGAGGGGCACAGCTACTGGCAGCAGTCCCAGCAACGCAGCCCAGAGGGCATTGCTGCGCGCCTGGGGCCTGTGATTGCGCGACCCCCAGACAAACACCAGTAAACTCACCAGTGCGACAGTCAGTGCCGCCCCACCCGCGTAAGTAAATATCATGAAGACCAATTCGAAGCGCAACAATCCGAACCGCAGTGCCATGCCTGCGAGCACAATAATCCCGAGTAGCCCCCACTGCACCCTAAGTAGCCAGCGGCTCCAGTGTACTCTCCTCACTTGCCCTCCTCTTCGCCGTCTTCGTTGAACTCCTGGTCCAGCCTCACCGACAAGGAATTGACACAGTAGCGAAGGCCGGTTTCAGTAGGCCCATCATCGAACACATGCCCTAGATGACTGTCGCATTGACTGCAGCGAATCTCGATACGTTCCATACCAAAACTATTATCGGCTAGCTCTCGAATAATCCCCACGCTAAATTCCTCATCGAAGCTGGGCCAGCCACAGTAGCTCTGGAATTTTGCTCCCGCATCAAACAAAACCTCGCCACAACAGCGGCAGCGGTAGAGACCTTTGTCAAAAACATCCCAATATTCCCCGCTAAATGGCGCTTCTGTCCCCCCTTTGCGACAGACCTCAAACTCCTCATCTGTCAGCTGATCTCGCCAGTAGTTATCGTCTTTTGCTTTTGCCATACTGTCTCGTTCCGTTTTAATCGTTCTCGCAGGAGCGGTAACCGCCGCCAGTGGACATCCCGCCTATCGCGCAGCTCGCTCGCGGCTGAGGCTGCTCCTGCCAAGCTACAGGGCTGCCGCACCAACATGAAGGACATCCATAAATCTGAAAAACTGCACGGCGTCTGCTATGAGATTCGCGGCCCGGTGATGGAGCAAGCCCATCGCATGGAGGAGGAAGGCCACCGTATCCTCAAGCTGAATATCGGCAACCCCGCCCCCTTCGGCTTTAACGCCCCCGATGAAATCATTCAGGACGTCATCCACAATCTCTCCCAGGCCCAGGGCTATGTGGAGTCCAAGGGATTATTCGCCGCGCGCAAAGCTATTATGCAGGAGTGCCAGACCCTGGGTATCCAGGGAGTTGAAATTGATGACATCTATCTGGGCAACGGTGTCTCCGAGTTAATCTCCATGGCCACCCAGGCACTGCTCAACAATGGCGATGAGCTGCTGCTGCCCATGCCCAACTACCCCCTGTGGATGGCCGCTACCAATCTCGCTGGTGCCAACCCGGTACTCTACCGCTGTGACGAGGAATCCGGCTGGCTGCCCGATATTGAGGACATAAAAGCAAAAATCACGCCTCGCACCCGCGGCATTGTCGTGATCAACCCCAACAACCCCACCGGGGCTATTTATCCCAAGGCTTTGCTGGAAGAGATTGTAGAGGTGGCGCGCAGCCACAATCTGGTGATTTTTGCCGATGAAATCTATAGCAAGATCCTCTATGACGACGCCGAGTTCACCCCCATGGCCAAACTGGCCCCGGATGTGCTCTGCCTGAGCTTCAATGGCTTGTCCAAATCGTACCGCTTGGCCGGCTTCCGCTCCGGGTGGATGATCATCAGCGGGATCAAGCATCGCGCCAAAGGCTTTATTGAAGGGATGGAGATACTCGCCTCTATGCGCCTGTGCGGCAATGTACCGGCCATGTATGCCGTGCAAACCGCACTGGGGGGCTATCAGAGCATTAACGACTTGATACTGCCCGGCGGCCGCTTGCGCCAGCAACGCGATCTGGCCTACCGCATGCTCAACGACATTCCCGGTGTCAGCTGTGTCAAACCTAGTGGTGCCATCTACCTGTTCCCCAGGCTGCACCTGGACCACCACAAAATCGATAGTGATGAACAGCTGGTATTGGAATTCCTGCGCCAGGAGAAAATCCTGCTGGTACAGGGCAGCGCTTTCCATTGGGACGCGCCCGATCACCTGCGTATTGTCTTTCTGCCCCGCGCCGACGACCTCTCCCACGCAATTGAACGGCTGGGTTACTTTTTGGAGCGATATACCCGCTGATGTTGGACGATTTACATATCCACGACTTTTATCGCGATGCCGGCAGAATTCTGCTGGCACTGTTTGGCCAGTTCCCCCTGCCCTCCACCATTTACGTAGAGGACATTGCCGGGCCAGACACCCCCGACGAATTCGGCCTGCACTCGCCACGGCACCTGGCGTGCCTGGGTGCCCTCAGCTGGTTAAAACAGAGCGGTTACATTCACTTCTCCCAGCTGGTGCGCCAGGAAGCTGCGGAGGAAGTGGTACTGAGCCACCGGGGATTTCTGCTGTTGATCAACAAGGAGGAAAATTCTGGCCAGAGTAACGCACAGCTGCTCAACAGCGCCGTGCGCGATGGTTCCTCTGCAAAGTTACAGGCGCTGGTGGAGCGCCTGATGCGGGAGTTTGCCGCACTGTAAATAGAGTGGTTTGGGCATCACCGCTATTTAGTATCGCTAATTCTGACGACGATATTTAACGTGCAGCATTTTTAGGGCGGCATCCGGGTCCCGATCGGGGAAATCCGGGTTTTGCGCCAGCCGCTCTACCACTTCATAGCCGCTATCGGCACCGAGTATCAACTCGCGAAAGTGCGCTTCGCTGTGGCGCGGGGAGTTGATCACCATCAGCAGGTCTGCCTCATCCGCGAGGCAGGCAGGCAGTTGTTGCAGCAGTTTTTCGTAGTTGTGACTCACATCGAAGCGGCCTTTCTGGCGTGTGGGTGGGTCTACGATAGCGAGATCAAAGGGCCCCCGGCGGTCAAAACGCTTGAACTGGCGCAGCGCATCGAATTGCAAAAATTGAATGCCCCGCAGGGACAGGCCATTCACCTCGTGGTTTTCTCGGCCGCGATTCAAAACGCCCCGATTCACATCCACATTGACGATTTCAATATCCCCAGCGGCTCGAGCCACGGCAGAAAAAGCACAGGTAAACGCGAACAAATTCAGCATCTTCACCGATGCGCGTTCCGAGCGCTCCCGCACCTGCGCTTCAAGCCAGGCGCGGCCGGGTTCGATATCCAGAAAGAAGCCAACATTCTGGCGATCAAAGGTCAGTGGAAACTGCAGACCGTTGCGCTGCGCCACTGGTGCGGCAACCGATTCGCCACACAACCACTCCAATGGTGCACCGGGGAGATAGCGACGCTGCGCGGCCACCCCCTGATAACCGTATGATTCGGCCATCTGCCAGAGCTTCTCGCACAACTCCCCTTCCCCCTCGTACTCCTCAAAAAAAGTAACCAGTAATGCAGGGGAAAAACTATCGACACAAACCTGCTCCAGGCCTGTAAAACAGCGACCACGCCCGTGAAACAAACGCCGGCTGTCACCGCCGCCCTGAACTAACTTGGGCTCTACTTGCTGCAGCAACACTTGCCAATCGGTAGACACTCAGACTTCTCCATTGCTTAAGGGGTAGAGGATCGCATCGCGGTAGCCGGTTACCACACGGATAAAGCCGCTCCACTGCCGATCCAGTTCGGGGTCACCACTATCCACTAACAGGGGGCGCCCGCCGAGTTCGGTTATTTTGGTTTTGGTGGCGACAACCACCAGGTTTTCACGACCCACTTGGCTTAGGACTCTGGGGGAGAATTGCTGGTTACCGCGGCCGATCAGATGGCCCTGGCCTCCGATGGCAGTGAGAATAATTTTTACCTGACCATTTTTTTTCACACTCTTGTGTGCGGCAATCGCTGCCTCAATCTGCGGCGCGCTCACATCTTTTTGCAAGAGGGCGCCATCACAGAGCAGGTCCACCCCCAGCAGGGTGCCGTCACACCCCAATTCACTCAAGACAGCTAAGGTAGTTGAACCGGGACCGACGATATACAAGGTATCCGGCTCTAGTTCCTCGACAATCTCTGCGGCGATATCCGCCACAGCCAGCTCTTCCACCTCGCGCCCGGCGTTCTTTACTGTCTGCAGGAAGTGGCCCTCCTGGGGCACCAGCAGCTCGCCGTAGTGGCGAGTGCTCACCCGCCCCTGGCGGAAGCTATTTTCATCGATATCACGCACCTCGCGCTCACACAAATCCACCAGCTCACCGGCCAGTAATTTACGCAAAACTTCTCCACCGGCCTTGGGGGAAATCGCGAAACAAGCGGAGTGCATTTTGACACCGGCGGGAATACCCAGTACTGGAAAGTGATCACCCAGGGCGTTGGTCATATTGCGCGCAGTGCCGTCACCGCCAATAAAGACGATCAGGTCGGCACCGGCGTCGCGGATCGCCATTGCCGCTCTCTCGGTGTCCTTGGGGGTTGATGGGGTGGACTCGGCTGCACCCACCTCACGCACGGCAAAGCCCAGTGCACTAGCCGTATCCGCCCCCATATCACCGGTAAAACACAAAAACTCCAGCTGCTGCCGATACGGTAGCAAGGCCTTCAGGGCAATCGCGGCGCGCTTGTGGGATTGCGGCTCAATACCAGCCGCCAGGGCCTGCGCCACTGTCTCGGCTCCGTCGCTGCCCTTAAGCCCCGCTGGGCCGCCAACACCGGCCCAAGGATTGATAATCAAACCCAGCTTCTTAACTTGTTTTTCTAATCGCACATGAGCCCCAGTACTGCCAACTCTTCTCTCTCTTTTTTACCCAGGGCCTGCGCTGCGGCGCGGTAATGGGAAAACTCCAAACGCTCGGGATATTCACGGCGCAGGCGGTCGAAAGCCTTGGCCATAGGTTCTACCCCTCGAGCCGCGTCGCGCAGGCGCGCATCATCTTCGCGTGGGTCATACATTTGCAATAACAAATTCGCTATTGGCGCCGCCCCACTAATCACCGGCTCAAGTTGCCTTCTAGAGACTTCAGCTTGCGTATCGCAGGTGGCGCCAGTGTTTTCTGGCTGGGCCAGATCCAGCGCATTGGAGAGCGCCTCGCGAATTATGCGGGTGCCTGTGAGCTTGCCATCCAGGCTATAGCCGGCAATATGCGGGCTCCCCAGGTCCACCAACTCCAACAGCTCAGTGTTGATTCCCGGCTCCCCCTCCCAGACATCCAGCACTGTCATAAAACGCTTTGCCCGCTGTAACACCTGTAATAACGCGCGATTGTCCACCACCGCACCGCGACCGGCACTAATCAAAACAGCGCCGTCGCGAATCTGTGCCAAATGCTCGGCACCGATCATATGCAAACTGGGGAAGGGCCCATCTTTAACCAGAGGGGCGTGCAAGCACACAATGTCCTGACTCAGTACGTGCTCAAGGGGGGCAAAGTCGGGGTTATCTGGCAGCCAGGGGTCGTAGACAGCACAGCTCGCACCCAGGGCATGCAAGCGCTTCTGCAGCAGCCCTCCCACATTGCCACAACCGACAATGCCAAAGCTGCGCCCGCGCCAGTCCACGTCTAGGGCGGCCAAAGTACAAAATACATATTCAACCACGGAGTTGGCATTGCAGCCCGGCGCGGCGCTCCAGTAAATACCATTGCGCTCCATCCAATCGGTATCCAGATGATCGGTGCCGATGGTACAGCTACCCACGAAACGTACCGGCGTGCCCTCCAGCAGGCTCTGATTCACTCGTGTGACGGAGCGCACCAGTAGGATATCCGCATCAATCAATTGCTCGCGCGTCAGTGTGCGGCCCGGATAGCGTACTAGCGTACCCAGATCGCCAAAATATTGCTCCAGTGCCGGTATATTCTCATCGGCAACAATCTTGAGGCCAACGCCCTGTGCGTGGCTTTTACTCATGTAGATTCTCCTTCAGCGCTCACCAGTGTGCGCTCCATTTTTCCTGCCAGCCCGCCGATCCCGAACTCCTTGGCAAGAGCCGTGGCCAATTCAACATCCACAGGTTGCGGACGCAAATCACTCACCTTAATGCCAAGGGGGATATCCTCCACCAGGCTTGCGAGGCGTTTTGCCAAGCGCAGCTGGTCGGAATATTCCCCCAGCCGCTGGGCGAGCCCTTTCGCACCCCGAATGGGCAGTGTTGTCACTCTCTCTTGCTGTGCCAACAGCGCTTCGACATCATCAAACTCGCCCAGCAATCGCGCCGCAGTCTTGGCCCCAATGCCGGGTACTCCGGGAATATCGTCACTGCTATCACCCACCAGCGCCAGGTAGTCGGCAATCTGCGCGGGTTTTACCCCAAACTTCTGCTCAATGGCCGCGCTGTCCATATGCTGGTTTGCGGCAAAATCCCAAAGACTGGAGGCTCCACGAGCCAGTAACTGCCCCAGATCTTTATCCCGACTCACAATGATCGGGGCATGATTGCGCAGTTTTCGCGTCAAGCTGGCGAGAATATCGTCCGCCTCATAACGCTCACTGGAGAAACTGGCGATACCCAGGGCTTCCGCCATCTCCCGGCAGGCCGCCAACTGAAAGGCCAGGGCTTCATCTGGCAATGCGCGACTGCATTTATAGTCCGGGTAAAGCGTATTGCGGAAGCAACTGCCGAGAGATTCATCGAAAGCGCAGGCGATATGACGTGGATTTCTCGCCAAAAGATCCAGCAGGAAGTTGGTGAAGCCGTAGACCGCTTCTGTGTCGTAACCACTGCGACTCTGCCAGTTGGGTGGCAAAGCGAAGTAATAGCGAAAGATATAGACAGAAGAGTCGACCAGAAAACTGCTCACGACAGCTCCCGCAGCTGATAGTCATCGCCGCTCAATGGATCTGGCTGAGTAAACGCCCCAGCGAGCGCAAGAGCGAAAGTGCGCGCCCGCTCATTGGGCCCCTCCGCACAATAGCGCTGAACCTGGCGCCAAATAGCCTCTTTGAAACTGGTGCTGGGACCAAGTCCACTCTCCAAGTTGTCCGCACTGACACGGAAACGGAGGCCACAGGCACGGGCGAAAATCCATTCCAGCGCCTGGGGTTTGACCTCCACCAACTCGAATTCTGCTTGTTGCTCGGCACTGCGCCCATCTGGAGCATACCAATAGCCATAGTCGGGCAACTGCCGGCGGGCCTCACCGGCCACACACCAATGGGCCACCTCGTGCAGTGCGCTGGCCGCATAGTCGAGAGTGAACTCGACCTGATGATGGCTCGGCTGGCCCCCGGCGGGCCGATAGTAAGGTTCGGAAAAACCGCCGCAAAGTCGGGTATTTAGCCCTTCTGGACTGGAAAAACAGCAATTGAAGACCGCCACAATACGCTCGGCAGTGGATCTGGCTGCTAGGGGAGTATTAGAAACTGGAGCCATTTCTAAGTGAGTGACGGGCAAGATATTCTCCGGGATACCGCAAAGGCGGGGACTATATCAACGGGAGCGCCTCGATCAAAGCCGCGCCGCTTCTGCAGGCGTTAGCGGGCCGGTTGTATTTCCGGAAATCAACATATACCTTTACTCACAGGGAGGCCGCTGAACACCTGCCTTTTCAGCGTATTCCCCGAGGAGGGGTCTAATGCAGTCAAATACCCTCCTGCCCCGGTCTTCTTTCAGAGATAGGGCCTTGGCAGTCGCACCTTGATCTGATCGGAGACGGTATATAACCGGCCCTGCCAGGAGGTGTTCCATGACAGACCACAGCATCAACAATGTGGTTGACCTCTTCACCGGCGAGCCGATCGAAACTTCTGCGGACAGGCGCTTTATTCGCCTTTCGCCGGAGCTAGACGGCTTGGAAATGCTCTACTCCAACAACTCCAGCGGTACAGACCTATACAGCTTAAAAATACTCTGCTGGGGGCTTAAAGCGAATGGCGAGGTCGTAGGCCTCGTTCCCTGGTTAAACACTATAGTGGCCTGTCCAGATATCAAGGACCCTTTGGACGGACGCTTCGAAGGCTACTACGATCCCGGTATTGAAGACATCTTCCACCATCCCCCAATCCACAAAGTCGTCGAGTTGGAGACTGCGGCGGAATACTTTGAGTTTGAGAGCAGCAAACCAGAGGAAGTTCTGCAGGAGATTCCCGATACCATCGGCACCCATGCGGTGTTTATGGATAAGGACAGGGAGAACCTGACACTGATCGAGGTCATCAGCTGGAGGCTGCACGCCGACGGCGTTATTCACGGTATGCTGATCGATCACGATGTCGTTGAGACCACTCCGGTACTACCGGGAGATCACTGTCTATACCCAGCACAGGAGAGTGAAGGCTTTCGCTACTTCTTCCAACATCATATCGCCAACAAGATCAAATCTGAGGACCCTGAGGCACTAGCCGCGATCGCCGCTCTAGTAACGGCGCCATAAGAGTTAACAGGCCATAGAGTCAGTACAAAACTTATTCGGGAGTGTGCCCCCGGTGCCGTCGAAGCGGGACCGGGGCGCTATCTGACCAACTATTCCGCTTTCTTGATCCAATACACGAACTCGTCGTTCTCCTCTGCGTGCTGTACCAGTTCATAGCCGAGAAACTGGCAGAACTTGGGCACATCCCGCTGCGTCGAGGGATCGGTGGCCATCATTTTCAATACTTCCCCATCGGCAACATTTCTCACCGCTGAGTGCAGCATCATTACAGGTTCCGGGCACAACAGGCCACGGGCATCGAGGGTGTGATCAAACTTCATAGTATTTATTGTGCGCAATTTAGCGCACTTCGTCATCTAGAAACTGGCTGCCGACTCTTCCGCTGACAGCCGCGCTAAAATCCATTTAGGCCCTATCGCATTGTGGGGAGATGATGATCTATGTATTGATAGAGCGAGAAATTGCCGCCGAAATGCAGAGCAGCTACGAAGAGGCCGCACGAAGAGTCCTTACCTGTGCCTACCGCACCGTCGGTTTTATCGAGGGACAGACCTATATCGAAAAGGGCAATCCATTGCGCCGCTTTACCCTGTCTAAATGGCAGTCAGAACTGCATTGGCAACACTGGTACACCAGCGAGGAGCGACGCGCCCAAATGGCCCAGTTGGCCCCACTGCTAGTGGGGGAAGAGCGCGTCACGATCCTGGAAACCGCCGCATAAATCCCACCACTTTATCAACCGCAGTCTGCCAGTGTTGGGCTTGGGTAAATCCACTCGCGCGACGGGGCTTAAAATCGTGGTCACCATCGGCCAGCCACTCAATCTCAATAGCCTCTGCCAATCCATAAGTATTCACCTCTGCAAGGCTGCCAAGTGGATCGCGATCTCCCTGCACAATCAAAGTGGGGCAGGCAAAATCTAGCAGGTGCTCAGTGCGGAGCTTCTCCGGCTTGCCCTGGGGGTGAAATGGATACCCCAGGCAGATAAGTCCGGCAACCACCCCCTGCGCATAGCTGTCATTGGCCAGGAGGCTCGCTACCCGCCCTCCCATCGACTTGCCCCCAATAAACAGGGGGAAATCACCGGCAAACTGCTCAATCTGGGCGTTAAAGTTCTCCTGTAACTGCGACATAGTGTTAGGCGGCCGCTTGCCACCTCCGCTGCGGCGCTGGGCCATATAGGGAAACTCGAAACGCACCACTTCGATACCCTGCTCACACAACCCAGCGGCCAACGTCTGCATAAATTCACTGTCCATGGGCGCACCGGCACCATGGGCAAACAGAAAGCGCGCTTGAGGGGCTTGGGGCACATCAATAAGGTATTCAGACATCGGTAGGCAGATCCTCAGCCAGCACCAGATTGACGGTCTCCTCGCCGGGATCGAACCAAATTACCACGTCACCGGACTGCAACTGACGGCGCAGGCTAGCCACCTTCTCCTGTAGTTCCACCTCGCGCTCACCATACTCGGTGCCCTCACGGGTAGCATACTCTTCCAATAGGTTCTGCAAAGTGTTGGAATCCAACTGCGCAAAGGGAATGATCATACAACTTTCATATCCGGGTGAGATGGGAGCGACGAACGCCGCTCCCGGTGTTTACCTGTATTGGTAAATGGTTGTTAAAACTTAGGATTTTGGCTTGCGGAAGCGTAGGGTCATGCGGTCGCTCTCGCCGATGGCCAGGTACTTGTCTTTGTCCTCATCGCCCAAGCGGAGAGAGGGTGGCAAAGTCCAGACACCTTTCGGGTGCTTGGCGCTATCTTTCGGGTTGGCGTTGACCTCACTGCTCTCTTCCAACTCAAAACCAGCCTTCTTGGCTGCTTCGATAACATACTCCTGAGTCACATAACCGCTCTTGACCATATCCTCTTTACTGGTACCAGGCTTGGCGCGATGCTCAACCACACCGAGAACACCGCCGGGTTTCAGAGCGCTGTAAAAGCTGGCAAAAGCCTTATCTTCATAACCGCGGTACATCCAGTTGTGTACGTTGCGGAAAGTCACCACCGCATCGGCACTACCTGCTGGGGCTATCTCACGGCCGGTTTGCGGTGAAAACTCGGTCACTACGACATTCTTATAGGCCTTCTTGTCGGCAGCTAGCTTGTCTTTAAAGCTTTTCAAAGAACGTTGATAGTAAGAAGACTCGCTATCCTCGGGGAAGTGCGCTGCATAGAGCTTGCCCTTCTTGCCCAGGTAGGGCCCTAGGATTTCGGTGTACCAGCCACCGCCAGGAGTAACCTCCACTACCGTCATATCTGGCTTAATGCCCAAAAATTCCAGGGTTTCTGCCGGGTTACGGTACTGGTCTCGCGCAACGTACTCTTTGCTGCGGTGATCCCCCTGAATGACAGAATTCAAGTCGGCAGCCTGGGCGCCACCAGCCAGGGCCAGAGCGCCGGCCATAGCGAGCAGAGATTTCTTGATATTGATCGTCATAATCGTTCCTGTGTTGTTATCGTTAATCCAGCTTCGATCGCACACTGTCGATCTTATCCTGTAATGACTGTTCCCGGTCTATACGGGTTCCCAATTTCAGACTGGTAGTGATGCGATCGGCGCCCATCGCGTGTACTCGCTCATGGCAGGTTTTTACCGCAGCCATCACCGTATCCCAGTCCCCTTCTATGTTGGTGCCATAGGCATGTAGATGGTGTGTCAGTCCCGCTTCCACCAGTACTTTTTCACACTCCGCAACATACCTACTGACAGACACCCCCACACCCATGGGTATCACGCACAAATCGGCAATGACCTTCATTGACAGTCCCTCGCTAAGTTACCTGTTGCCGGGAAAAGAAAAATGGCTTTGAGATTGGACGATAGAGTTATCCGACGAGATCCTATTACAATGCAAATGATACGTCTCCACTGAAGCAAAGGAACACTATATGCAACAGCATCTCGTTATCTCCATGATCTGCAACGATAAGCCCGGTGTTGTGGAAAAGCTTTCTGCAGTCATTGCGGATAACGGTGGCAACTGGGAAGACAGCCATATGGCCCATTTTGCCGGAAAATTTGCCGGTATATTGCGCGTTGCTGTTCCCGGTGACAAAACCCAAGGCTTAAAGGTCGCCCTCACTAGCCTCGCCCAGGATGGCTATAACCTGATCGTTGAAGACGCGATCGCCGTTTCCACTAAGCCTCAACAGACACTGACATTGAAGCTGGTAGGCAACGACCGCCCCGGTATTGTGCGGGAAATATCCCGCGCACTCAGCGCCCACCATATCAATATGGATCAGTTGGAAACTACTTACAGTAGTACTCCGTGGAGTGGCGAGCCTCTGTTTACTGCCGAGTGCAAGATCAATGTGGATGAAGATATGGATCTCGATGGCCTGCGCGACGAACTCGACCAGATCGCCAATGAGCTGGGGGTGGAGATCGACTGCGAGGAGATCGCCACCCCCCTCTAATTGTGGAATAATCCGCTGCCATGCGGAGCCGGGCCCACCGCCCGGCTCAAATCATTCAAGCTAGATAGTACCGCTCCAGGGCATCCGCCAAGTAATGTTCAAAATTGTTCTATTCCAACCGGAAATTGCCCCGAACACAGGCAATATTATTCGACTTTGCGCCAATACTGGCGCCGAGTTACACCTAATCGAACCCCTTGGCTTCGATATGGACGACAAACGCCTGCGCCGCGCCGGGCTTGATTACAGTGAATACAGCCGCGTGGTTCGACACCCAGACTGGCAGGCTTTTGTCGATAGTGAGAAACCTTCGCGGGTGTTGGCCCTGTCCACTAAAGGCAGCCACAGCCATACCTCAGTGGAATACCAAGACGGCGATGCGATTGTGTTTGGCCCCGAAACTCGCGGCCTGCCGGCGGAGTTTCTACAAGTGGTGGGTCCAGAGAACACCCTGCGCATTCCTATGCGCGCAGAGAGCCGCAGTATCAACCTATCCAACGCCGCCGCCATTGTGATCTATGAAGCCTGGCGACAGCTCGACTTCAACGGCGCCATAGACCAGCAGTAAGAATTTTTTGTTATGCCAAGCTCCCAAGCTCCAATAGGCCTGTTTTACGGTTCCAGCACCTGCTACACCGAAATGGCTGCAGAAAAAATCCGCCAATACATTGGCCCCCAGTGGATCGACCTACACAACGTAGCCGAAGCGGATATTGCCCTGGCCGAAAGCTACGATTTCCTACTATTTGGCATTCCCACCTGGGATTACGGTGAACTGCAGGAAGACTGGGAGAATATCTGGGACGACCTGGCCGAGCTCGATCTGAGCGGTAAGACTTTTGCTCTGTTTGGGCTCGGGGACCAGGAAGGCTATCCACAGTGGTTCCAGGATGCCCTGGGCTATTTGCATGCCCAACTGCTCGCCTGCGGCGCCCGCGCCGTAGGTTACTGGCCTGCCGAGGGCTATGAATTTGAGGAATCCAAAGGACTGACCGAAGATGGCAGCCAATTTGTCGGCCTCGCCCTCGATGAAGAGAATGAATTTGACCTCAGTGAAGAGCGTATTGGCCGCTGGTGTGACCAGGTAATGCATGAATTCGGTCTTAAGGACGGAGCCTGAGGATAGTAGTGAAGTGAGCAAATCCGGCAAACACGCGGACATCCAGTGGCGCGAAGACGGTCAACCCCTGTCTCGCGCCTATGACGATATCTATTTCTCCACAGCCTCCGGTCTGGAGGAAACCCGCTACGTATTCCTACAACAAAATGCCCTGGCGAAGCGCTGGGCGACCCTGCCCGAGAATGCCACTTTTACGATCGGCGAAACTGGCTTTGGCACCGGCTTAAACTTTCTCGCCGCCTGGGAGCTATGGCAGAAAACCGCTCCGAAAAATGCGCAGCTCCACTTTATTAGTGTGGAGAAATTCCCCCTGCACCCCCAGGATTTGCAGCGCGCCCTGGCACTATGGCCACAACTGCAGCCCTACTCCCAGCTACTGATTGAAGCCTACCCGCCATTATTGGCCGAAGGTGTTCACCGCCTGCAGTTCGGTCCAGTAAAACTGACCCTGATTATTGGGGAGGCCAGCCAGGCTTTAGAAAGCCTGCGCTTACAACAAGAGAACCGCGATCGGTACGTCGATGCCTGGTTTCTGGATGGTTTTGCGCCGGCCAAAAACCCTGACATGTGGACTGAAGAGCTATTCACCAATATGGCCCGCCTGAGTCAACCTGGCGCCACTTTCGCCACCTTTACCTGTGCGGGGCTGGTTAAGCGTGGCCTGCGCGAGGCGGGCTTCGCCCTGCGCAAAGTAGCGGGATTTGGCAGCAAGCGGGAAATGCTGTGCGGCACCCTGGAGCAGTTACACGACTGCCAGCAGCACAGCACCCCCTGGCACCTACCCAGCACCGAAGCACAGCATCCGCAATCTGCCACAGTGATCGGTGGCGGTATTTCCGGCGCCACCATTGCCAGAGCACTCGCAGAGCGCGGTGTACAAGTACAAATTATTGAGCGCGGACCTGCCCCCGGCAGCGGCGGCTCCGGCAACGACCAGGGCATACTCTACGGCAAGCTCTCCCCCAAACCGGGCCCAAATGGAGACTTCAACCTGCATGCCCTGATGTTCGCCCAGCGATATTACAAGCAACAATGCCCTCAGCTCGCACATTTTAACGGCCTCTTACAACTGGCTCAGAGTGATAAGGAGAGGCTGCTACAGGAGCAGATCGCCACTAGCTTGGCTAAGCACCAAGGACAAAACCTGGCTCGAACGGCTTCTTGTGAGGAGGCCAGTCAGCTAGCCGGCGTAGATCTTCCTTTTGACGGGCTTTACTTCCCCGATGCGGGCTGGCTGGAACCCCAAAAGGTATGTGCTGCGCTACTGGAACACCGAAACATCACCCGTTATCAGGGTCGCGCTGTAGAAACACTGACTCGCCAAGATGACAAGTGGCTGCTGCGTACAGAAGGAAAAGAGATAGAAACGGAGGCGCTGATTCTCTGTGGAGCCAATGATATTCGCAGCTTTGCACCGGCTGAAGCCCTGCCCCTGCGGCCAATACGCGGCCAGGTCTCCCGAGTGCGCGCCACAGAGACCTCCACAAAATTAAAAATTGCCCTCTGTGGCGAGGGCTATATCACTCCGGCCCACGAGGGGCGCCAAAGCTTCGGCGCCACCTTCAAGCTCAAGGAAACCGCCACAGAGTTACGGGAAAGTGAACACAAGGAGAACCTGCAGACACTGGCAGAACTGCTGCCACACTTTGCCGAGGAATTCTCCAGCCAGGATTTCAATGGCCGCGCCGCACTGCGCGCCGCTACACCGGATTACTTGCCAGTTGCCGGACCAATTCCCGACTGGGCATCCATGGACAACACTTACGCAAGTTTGCGTAAAAACCGCAAATTATTCATCCCCGAGCACTCAGATTATCAGGCGGGACTCTATGTAATGGGCGGCCTGGGCTCCCGCGGTTTTACCTACGCACCGCTAACCGCCGAATTACTCGCCAGCTGGATTATGGGCGGGCCCCTACCTGTTAGCGCAGATCTGGCGAAAGCCCTGCATCCAGCGCGCTTTGCCATCCGCAACCTGGGTAAAAATCGCTAGTCGAGTGGGGCTTAGGCTCCTCTTATCGCAAAGCTTTTAAGCGCCCCTCCCTAAACTTTGCCTGCCTGAGGCCTCCCCGGTGGGGCCAGCAGGCTAGCGCTACCGGCGCCACAGGCCACGATGGTTTTCATGGCAGCCTCAACGCTAACACCGGGCAGTATTTCCACACACTCCGCCGGCACATGGAAAACAAAACCCGAAGTGGGTACTGGAGCCGTTGGCACGTAAACCGTCATCTCACCATTGGCATGCTGAGAGGTCACTATCGCCGTTACCGCAAGCGGATTATCTGCACCGTGGATACGCACCCGAGCCACAGGCCCGGAAAGCACCCCCTCACCACCACCGCCAATAAATTGCACAACCAAATCTTTAATAGTGCTATACCCAGGTGCCAGGCGACCAAGCCAGTGGTCAACATGGCGGTGTAGCCAGTTACCAATGCTGGTCTTTACCAATAGACCAATCAAGAAACAGCCCCCAAGAATCAGTGCTATCACCACAAGTCTGGCGAGGGTATCCTTAAACTCCGTATGGGCTTCCAGCCAAGTAACGGCGGGGGCGACAATTTCACTGACCTGGCCAAACAGCCACTGGAATAAAAGTACTAAGATTGCGATGGGCAGCACTACCGCCAAACCACCCAAAAGGGTCAAGGTGACAAAGGTTTTTACTCTGGTCATAGATAATTGATGTACCGACTTACTATCCGCAGCTACATACTGCTGCTCTTATCCTGCCTGCTGCCAATAGCAGCACAAGCACAATTGAAGGCAACCCCCTTCTCCATTCTGGAGGAGCGTCAACGTGGTGGGAATCATTTCACCCAGGGGCTTTATTTCGATGGCCAGCGCTGGTGGGAAAGCAGTGGCCTCTACCGTCGTTCCTGGCTTGCCGAGTATACCGACCCCAGTGAAAAACCTGTAAGGCGAAAGTGGTTGCCGGGCAGACTATTTGCCGAAGGTCTTACTGTTCTGGGCGAAAAGCTCTACCTACTGACTTATAAAGCCGGTGAGCTGCATATTTACAATGCCAGCAACCTACAACATTTGGAGGTTAAGCAATACAGCGGAGAGGGTTGGGGCCTTACCAGTGACGGTGAGTCCCTGATTATGAGTAACGGTAGTAATAAACTGACCTACCGCGATCCAGATACTTTTGAAGTCAAGCGCCAGGTCAAAGTGCATGGCGCCGGGGAGGTCTGGTCGAATCTGAATGAGCTGGAATTCGCCGAGGGCCTGATCTGGGCCAATATCTGGCAAGACAGCCGCATCATCGCCATAGACCCCATAAGCGGAGAAGTGCGCGGTGCTGTTGACCTGAATCGGTTAAATCCCGATGTCCGTAAACACCCTGACACGGTTGCCAATGGGATCGCCTGGGATAAGAAGCGAAATGGGCTCTGGGTAACAGGAAAATTTTGGAAACAACTCTACCTAATCCGGCCTGAAGGGCTGGGGTTTAGAAAAAGCACAGTCCAATAAAGTTAGCGCCTGCGGTCTATCACCGTCAGCACACCACCATTGCGCAAGTAGTCCATAGAGGAGAGCTGCAACTGCAGCCGAAAGCCATGATCGCGACTCTGCAAGCTGACGCCATCAAGCCCGGCTTGCCCATCGTAAAGCATGGTGGATTCCCCCTCTTCACCCTGCCATTGAATCCCCTCCACATTGCGCATCCCGGGGAGCTCCAAAGTTACCAGAGTAAATTGCTCCGGTAACGGCTGCAGCTCGACCTGCGCGACACCGGAAACTGTCGCCAGGGAGAAAACTAACTGATTCTCCGGTGCTGGCCGCCAGCCCAGATGAGTATCCGCTACAACAGATTGCGCAAAACTACGCGGAGCACTAGAGGAACAGCCAGAAAGCCCGGCCAGAACTGTCAACCACAACACAAAAAGCACGATCAATGTGCGCATAGACCTATCCTTAGGCGATCGCTGTGATGAGATGCGGGGTGAGATGTGATTATAACCCGTGAATTCAGTCACAACTCCTAAGCTGCCATTGCACGGTATTTCAAGGCAACCCCATCCTAAAACCCACCGCACAAAGTCGCTACGCGGGGTATACTCCGCCGCCATGAATTCCCCACAAAATATTCTCGAACACGTCTTCGGCTATACCCACTTCCGCGATCCTCAGGAAACGGTAATCAATACACTAATGGCCGGCGATGACGCCCTGGTACTTATGCCCACCGGAGGCGGCAAATCTCTGTGCTACCAGATTCCTGCCTTGGCCAGGCCCGGCTGCGGCGTGGTGATCTCTCCATTAATCGCCCTGATGCAGGATCAGGTGGAAGCCCTGCAGGAAGCCGGTATTCGAGCCGCCTACCTCAACTCCTCCATCTCCTATGACGAGGCCCAGGCCATTGAGAGCCAGTTGCTCTACGGCGAACTCGACTTGCTCTATTTAGCCCCGGAGCGCCTGCTACAACCCAGAACCTTGGCTCTTCTCCAGAGAGTAGAACTCTCATTGTTTGCCATTGATGAGGCTCACTGTGTCTCCCAATGGGGCCATGACTTCCGCGCTGATTACCTGCAACTCAGCTGTTTACACGAGCAGTTTCCCAGAGTACCGCGCATAGCGCTGACTGCTACGGCGGACAAACGCACCCGCGCGGAGATTGCCCTGCGCCTCGATTTGGAAAGCGCCCGGCACTTTGTGAGCAGTTTCGACCGGCCGAATATCCAATACCGGATCGAGCCCAAGGACAACCAGCGACGGCAGCTCCTGCAATTTCTAAAAAATGGACAGGAAGGCCAAGCAGGCGTCGTGTACTGCTTGTCCCGCGCCAAAGTGGAAAATACTGCCGAATGGCTCAACCAGCAGGGCTATACCGCCCTGCCTTATCATGCGGGCCTGCCGGCGGAAACCCGCGCAGAACATCAGCGTCGCTTTTTACGCGAGGAAGGGGTAATCGTAGTCGCAACCATTGCTTTCGGTATGGGTATCGACAAGCCGGATGTGCGCTTCGTTGTGCATCTAGACCTGCCCAAAAGCGTCGAGGCCTATTATCAGGAAACCGGGCGAGCGGGACGCGATGGAGAAGCCTCTATAGCATTACTGCTCTATGGCCTGGAAGATGTAGTCAAACTCGGACAAATGGTGGAATCTTCCGAAGGTAGTGAAGAGCACAAACGCCATGAACGCACACGCCTCAATGCCATGCTAGGGCTATGCGAAATGACCAGCTGCAGACGTCAGGCACTATTGCATTATTTTGCTGAAACTCTCGAGCAACCCTGTGGCAACTGTGATATCTGCCTGGAACCACCCGCTACCTGGGATGGCAGCGAAGCCGCTATCAAGTTGATTTCCTGCGTTTACCGCACAGGACAACGCTTTGGTGCCAGTCATGTCATTGACGTACTGCGGGGCTCAGATAATGAAAAGGTTCGCAAGTTCAACCACGACCAGCTCACTACCCACGGTATTGGCAAGGATTTCAGCGGCAGTGAGTGGAAGGCTGTGGTGCGCCAATTGATTGTAAGAGGCTATTTGGAAGTTGAAGGTGAATTCCAGGGGCTCAAACTCACAGAAAACTGCCGCCCATTACTACGCGGAGAGGAAAAACTGCAACTGCGCAAACTCCCCAAGAAAGTCCCTCGCGCGCAAACCCGAAATACGGCAGTTCTGGAAGATCTAGAGCCAGAAGAGGAGCCCCTCTGGCTAGCACTTCGCAGCTGCCGTAAACAACTGGCCGAAGAGCGCGGGGTGCCGCCTTATGTCGTCTTTCACGATGCCACCTTGCGCGGAATGGTTAAAGCACACCCGCAAACCCACAGTGAACTCCTGGCCGTCTCCGGTGTTGGCGATAGCAAATTGGAACGTTTCGGCGATGCTTTTCTCGCCGTACTTAGGGGCTTCCCCAAACATGATTAAGGACCAAAAACTCATTAAATTAGTAAGAAATTAAAGTGGTACAAGAGGTCCATTCTATTTCGGGCTGCAACAACTGATGAATTTTCCTACCTGGGGTTACCTGTGTTACAAAGGCACAAAGAGGTAAAAAATAACGTATAAATCCCCAACGAGAGGAAACCATGAAAGTTATTGGTCACCTGATTAATGGCAAGCCATCTGCCAGCGACGATTCAGCCCAGCACCCTCGCCTACAAGACCTAACCAACCCCTCAACTAATGAAATAATCGGCAAGGTAGCGCTGGCCAGCAAAGCTACCGTTGAAGAGGCTATCTCTGCCGCAGAAGCTGCCTACCCCGCCTGGCGCAACCTACCCACAGCAAAGCGCGTACGCATCATGTACCGCTTGCGCGACCTGCTGGAAGAAAATGCGGAGAAGATCTGCGAGCTGATCACTCTGGAGCACGGCAAAGTACTTAATGATGCCATGGGTGAACTGCAGCGGGGCATCGAGAACATTGAATATGTCTGCTCTGCCCCAGAGATGCTCAAAGGGGAGCATAGTAAGAATGTAGGCCCGGCTATTGACTCCTGGAGTGAATTCCAGCCTCTGGGCGTCTGTGCGGGAATCACCCCATTTAACTTTCCCGCCATGGTGCCTCTATGGATGTGGCCAATGGCGATTGCCTGCGGCAATACCTTTATCTTAAAGCCTTCTGAACGCACCCCCTCTTGCGCCTTATTTATTGCCGAGCTGGGTATCGAAGCTGGCATCCCAGCTGGGGTTTTAAATATCGTCAACGGCGACAAAGAGGCAGTAGATACACTGCTGACAGACAAGCGTATTCAAGCGGTCAGTTTTGTTGGCTCAACCCCTATTGCGGAATATGTCTACACCACGGGGACTGCCCACGGCAAAAGAGTTCAGGCCTTCGGTGGCGCAAAAAATCACGCCATCATAATGCCGGATGCTGACCTGGACAATGCGGTAGCTGCGTTAATGGGCGCAGCCTATGGCTCCTGTGGCGAGCGCTGTATGGCAATTTCCGTAGCCGTCGCAGTAGGCGACGATACAGCCAATACTTTAGTAGCAAAGCTTAAAGAGCAAATTGCCCAACTAAAGATTGGCGATGGCATGAACAACCAAAACGATATGGGACCTTTGGTTACCCAAGCACACCTAAACAAGGTGGAAGGCTTAATCAGTGCCGGTATCGAAGAAGGCGCGGAGCTGGTAGTAGATGGCCGCAATATGAAGGTTCCAGGCTACGAAAGTGGCAATTATCTGGGAGCCTGCCTATTTGATCGTGTTACCGAGGAGATGGCGATACACCACAGTGAAATTTTTGGTCCCGTCCTCTGCGTAATGCGTGTAGATACCATGCAGGAAGCGATGAATATTATTGATGCTCACGAGTACGGTAACGGTACTTGTTTATTTACTCGGGATGGGGAAGCAGCCCGTTACTTTAGTGACAACATTAAAGTAGGCATGGTCGGCATCAATGTGCCTTTACCAGTACCTGTTGCACACCACAGCTTCGGCGGCTGGAAGCGCTCCTTATTTGGAGACCTTCACGCTTATGGACCTGATTCTGTAAGGTTCTATACCAAGCGTAAGACCATCACCCAGCGCTGGCCGGCAAGTGGGGTGAGAGAGGGTGCACAATACAGTTTCCCTAGCAATGGCTAATTATTAAAGTTAAGGGCGGATACCCGCCCTTTAACCGTTTAAGCACTCCTTCCCCACCTAAACAATCAAGCCTCCCTTGATGTATCGGCAATAACATAAGCCCAGCAATCTTAGGAGATAGATATGTTTCAAAGAACCCATAAAAAAATAAAAATAAAAGTATTTTCAGCCTTACCTTTTTTCTTGCTTACGCTCTCTACATCTTCTATAGCTCTAGCCCAGAGTGCGACGCTGAAACAGTGCCAAAGCTGGAGCAATAAAATTGAGCACTACCAGGAAAAAAGGAAAAAGGGCGGATCAGGTAAAAAAATGGATGAATGGAAAGGAAAAATTCGAAAATACCGAGACAAATTTAGAAAAAATAAATGCAGCAGGTACGGAAGAAGGTTAGGTTAAAGTCGCTAAACACAACTCAGAATAACCTCAACTTCACCCTCCAAATATTTATAAAACCATTAAAAAAGGGCGCAACGCGCCCCTTTTCAAAGGATAAGAGTGATTACCAGTTGAAATCAAACTTATAGCCTACACCGATTTGGAACACCCAGGGATCAAACTCGTAGTCGCCACCGAATCTGTGCTCCCAAAAGCGACCGAAGTCATCATCATCATCACGGAAGTTGCGATAGAAGGTATCAACTTCAACATCGGTAGTCACATCATAGTAAATAGCCGCCAGATTGATCAGCCAGCTACTATCGTGACCAAAGGTGAAATCAACACCAATTTGCCATGTATAACCCCAGCTATCGCCAAAATTCACACGGCCATCCCAGTCACGGAAAACCAGATTATTGTCATCATCACGATGCCAGAAGCCCCAGTGTCTTAGGCGCTCATCACTAAAGTCGGTATAGTTAATACCGATGCCCATATAAGGCTGCACCAAACAGCTGGGATCCAGTGGATACCAATTCAGATATGCAGCAGTCGTTTGGGGCTTCCAACGAGCAAAATCACCGCGACGACGACGATCAAATAATATATCGTCATCCCAGTCATCATGCCAAAAACGATAAAGCCAGGGGTCACGACTACCACCAGTATGGCGATCGCCTTGCTGGAAACTCAGTGAAACACTCCAGTGATCGGTAGGCTTCCATTCAGCATTAATAAACCAACCCCACTCGCCATCTGGATCAAGATTGGTTCGGAAGGCACCCCAATCACGGAAACGATGATAGTCATCGTCATCATCATCATAAAAATCAAGCCACCGATCAGCAAAGGTTACATTGTCTGAGTTTGGTGACCAGTATGAACCGCCAATCCGTATCTTAAACTCCTGGGTAGGAGGAGGGGGTGGTGGGGCATAGCCAGCAGGTCCTGCCGAAGCGACACTAGAGATTGCTAAGGCGAGGGGCGTCATAACGGGGATCAGAATACGCGTCATCTTCATTTGTGGTAACTCCATTGATATTCAGCAGATCAAACAGCAATCAGCCCAATCAATGGTCAGTCTAGTCGCACGAAATCACAGATGTAGAAAAAACAAACAAATGTTGGCGCTCAAATATAATTCTACGTTTTTATGGCACACAAAATATCTTTTGTCGTTGAAATTTACATATTGGTATTGCTTCCAAAAGAAAACCAACGACACCCATTATTACTGCACTGCAAATTTGGACAACATCCACTGCTTCAAATTCCACAACCTATTTTGAACAGGAGCTGAAATATTCTCACTCAAAGAAAAAGACAAAGACGCCGGAAAGCGTAAGTTATGATATTTCGGGAGAAGTAAAATCCAACTGGACGCACACAGAGGTTAATTAGCCGGTAAAAGGTAAATAAGAAACAACAAACAGATACACAGGGAAATTGTGACTTTACTGGTGAAAGTGATTCAGGCTATTCAATCCAGTGGAACTCCAGCCAACTTTTTGATCTCAAACGCCCCAACCCATAGTGTACTTCTGAGGAAGGAGCGTCACTAAAACCTGCAAGAAATAGCAGGTTAAATTCGCAAAAAAACTCTATAGTTTGCTACCTAAACTCTGCTGCTACTTACCCTTTCTTGCTGCCACCCTGGCATTCAGGGCTTTGTGGAGCATCACCATCCCACTCATCCGGCGCATAAGTATGAAGAGCAAGGGCGTGGATCGGGCCAGCCATTTCACTCGCAAGCGTCGCATAAACCTTTTGATGACGCTGGACTTTTCGAACGGAATCAAAAACCTCACTCACAAGCACCACGCGAAAGTGCATTTCAGATCCTGCCGGGACATTATGTAAATGACTTTCGCATTGAACCTCAATAAATTGGGGATGGAAATTGGCAGTTAACTTTTCTTCAATTTGCTTTGCAAGACTCATAAACTCTCTTCGCAGTGTTCCAGATAATAATGCAGGGTTTTAGATTCAAAAATTGAGCTTAAACAATCAACCTATGTAATATCTAGCCAGAGCAAACCGCTAAATTACCAACAGATTATCCAGCTGCTTGGCAAGCTCTAATACGCTAATGTCACGTCAAGATTAACTGACAACTTTTGCCTTACTCTTTCGTGCATCAACAATCGCCTCATACGCAACGGTGATACTCTTCATCTGATCTTCAGCGTGACGCATAAACTCCTCTGGAAGCCCCTTGGAAGCGATCTTATCAGGGTGATACTCAGCAGCCTTGCGGCGATAGGCCAGCTTTAAATCCTTATCGCTAGTTTCCTCAGTGCAACCAAGCACTGCGTAATGCTGCTGAAGATCGGAAGCACTGCCTCCCCTCCCATGCCCAAATTGATTTTGCATGGCATCAAAAAGCGATTCATGTAAACCAAGATCCGCGGTAATTTTCCTGAGAATTACCTCTTCAGAAGCATGTAATTCACCATCGGCATACGCCACTGCAAATAGAAGGCGATAAACCATTTCCCGCATCGCCTGATTCTGCACCAACATCCGATACTGTTTGGCGTAATCGTAAATGCTGTACTTATCCGTTTTCGCATTCTCAAAAATCTTGATGGCATGCTTGCGATCCTCAGCGCCCAGACGAAGATTATTCTGAATAAAATCCTCAATCAGCTGAACTTCTGCTTTGGATACTTGGCCATCCGCCTTAGCCATCTTCGCCAGCATGGAAAACAGGGTAACGATAAAAACTTTCTGGGCCCCTTCCCTATTTAGAACCGCTGCGGCATTACCCAGGCGTTTGAGGCCAGAACCAAAGGAGCTACCTATCCAGGCACCCAAGGCCGCACCAATAGGGCCCCCAAACATAAAACCAAATCCGGCACCGATACCCGCCCCTAACCAGGACATATTCTCTCCTCTGAGCGCCGAATAGCGCTCCACTGTCATCTAAATCAAACATTTATATCCGGCCTATCTTACCACGTGTAAGAGAGCGTCAACGGATAGGCGTGACCAGAAGGTCAAATGAGCCTCACATTAAGCCGTCACTTCGATCACTGCCAGGTACATTTAGTTGCCTAACAGTCCCCCGCTATCTGCCACAATGATGTACAGGGCATTCTCATAGGAAATGAGGAACAGCTAAATGAAACTGCGGCAAGAGGTAGACTTATTGCGCCACATAACAATAAGTCTTCTTTTATTACTGGTATTTACAGGATGTGGAAACCGACAGGACACTACCGGTCAGGATAGCCAGTCACAAACTTCCCAGGTTGATAATACTGGCCATCAAGACTGGGAGACGATTGTCGAAGTTCTCCTGCACCCCCGCTGCTTAAACTGTCACCAGCTGGAATTGCCACTTATCAATCAGGGCTCCCCCCATGTACCCCGGGTTGAGCGAGGACCCGAAAATATGGGGATGGGGACAATGCGCTGCAGTAACTGTCACTCTGACCAGAACAATCCCGTGACAGGCGCACCCGGTGCACCCGGTTGGGCCATGGCTCCAATAACCCTTAATTGGTCTCGTATGTCCTCGGCCCAAATCTGTGCGCTGTTAACCACTCCCCAGGACAATGGCGGTCGCTCCCCAGAGCAATTGATGCTGTTTATGAGTGAGAACCCCCTAGCTTTATGGGGATGGAACCCTGGGGGTAAACGAGAACCCGTCAATATCCCCCACGGCAAGCTAGTTGAGGCATTGAAAGGCTGGATAGCCGCGGGAACGCCCTGCCCACCCCAGGCACCTTCTAGTTAACCCCTAAAAGTTAACCCCTGGTAAAGCCAAATAAGAGGGGCGCTAATTGAGCCCCTCAATTCCTGAGAGGGCCTGAGCCAAATCCTCTAACCAGCCATCACTTACCCCTCGCCAAGCAATAAAAATCTCTTCTCTGGGCTCAGTAAAGTTGCCAGCAACATCGATTTTTGCCCCACCGATATCCTCTGCCAGCCCCTCTGGCAATAAGGCAAGAAACTGTCCTGTTTTTACCAGGCCGCACAATACACCGTAATCATTTACCACAACCTGGACCTTACGTACAGGTAGGTTATCCCCCCACCCGTCACTGCCAATACCCCTTTCCTCGCCACAGAAAGGAGAGATTCTAGGGGCCGCAAAGGGATACTGCTGGACAACTTCGATTGGCACTTCCGCATTTGCCCACTCCCCAGAAACCAATCGGTGGCCGGGGCCCGCGACAACACACAAGCTTTCTGTACCCAGCTTACGCGTTGCTATCTGGGCGGGGACCTGCCCCAACAGCGCACCGGTAATCATGGCCAAATCCACCTCTCCCCTAACCAACATTCTCAGGGCCAAGGATTCATAGGCGGAAGTTAATGAAAGGCAGGCTTTTGGGTGGACCTCTGCCAGCTTGCTTTGAATAAAAGCAGCCCAAGTCAATTGCAAGACTGCTGGAGCTGCTATCCGACACTCCGAAAACTTTCCTAGCTCACCCAGTTCAAAGTGCACCTGGCGTGCAATGGAAGTGATTTCAGCCGCTTTATCTTGCAGCCGGCGACCAGCATCATTGAGTCGGATTTGCTTACCTACCCGATCGAACACACGAGTATTCAGCGCCGTCTCCAGGCGACGTAAAACCTTACTTAAGGCCCCTGGCGTTGTATCTAAACGGTCTGCCGAGCGCTGCAGGTTTTCTGTCGCGGCAATAACAAGGAATTTTTCAAGATCTTCTATTTCCATATTGGAATCAAAAGCCACCCAAAATGAATCGATTCGTAACTAATGTACGTCTAGAATCGCTTGCTGCCAAGTACGCAGAGGTTTAATAGCAAACCCTGCCGCTAACCCGTAAAGATCAGGAGCTGAATAATTTATGATCACGCTTAATAGGCTCTGGAGTATTACCATCACAGCTGTCTTAACCATGATCTCCACAATCAGTTATGCAGACGATTCCATTGGCACTCACGGAATGGCGTTATTTTCAGTTAACGGGCAACTTATTGCATCGCATATGCCTCTTCACGGTAAACGCCACGGCCATCAGCTTATTCTTGCTTTGGAATCTAAAAATAAGAAAGAAATGATGAATCTGACCCAGAACACGCCGCTTATCTCTCTCAAGCCTGAAGTTTTCTCTTTAAACCATTTGCGCAACGGTAAGTTAGGCCTCTTTAGCGGCGAAGTATTTAATGGCCACTTTGAGCGAAAAGGCAAAATTCTGCTTAGCTCGATAGAATTCACGGTAACCGACAAGCTATTAGACCTACCCCTTTCCCGTAAAAAGAATGGTCATTACCGCCTGGTGCATCTGGGCGACACGAGTCTACTTATTCATGAAATAGCCTCCCCGCCAAGTTTTGACCAAATCGTCGAAGTTACAGCAAAAGCAACTGTATCCAAATCCATAGATACCGGCAGCAAACTTCCTATATCAGAAAAAAATTGGCCTGAAGCTCTCAAAGAAGCAGGTATTGCTTTTCGTCGACAAGTTTATTTGGAAACACGGGACTTCCAATAAAATGCAAGAGCCAATTCTTATTATCCAGCATGAAGAACATGAAGGGCCTGGATATATTGCAGATTGGGCGAGTCAACGCCAGATTCCGACAATTCTTATCAACCCACAGATCTCAACATTACCCAATACGGGCTTTAGAGGAGTGATTATTTTAGGAGGTATGATGAACGTAAAAGATCACATCTCTCTACCTTGGCTTGCCGATGAAATACACTGGGTAAAAAGTATTATTAATCGGCAAGTCCCCATTGTGGGCATTTGTCTTGGCGCACAAATTCTTGCTCATGCACTGGGTGCCGATATCAAACCAATGAAGCAGGAAGAACTAGGTTGGCACCCAATCCACTGGACAACACTTGAAGCCCTAACCTTAAACAAAGTATTCCAAGCACACAGCTATTTTTTTGACATCCCTAAAAGCGCCAAGCACTTGGCCAGTTCTGCGCTCTGCCCGAATCAGGCATTTCTATATGGAGAAAACGTACTCGGTTTACAATTCCACTTGGAGTGGTCACAACAACAGGTCGTACGGCTTTTCCCAGAGCACTTCCAGAAACACGGTTCCAGCGTGAACAATCACAGCGCCAGTCGCAAGGCGCTCTTTAAGCTACTAAACCAGCACTTTATTAAAGAACTGTCAAATAAATGACTCTTAAATAGATTACAGCCTAAATTATATCTGGCGATTTCTTAGAATAAGAAATTTTTCCTATAAACTAGTTAACCCTTCCCACCTGATTGCCACCACAACCAAACCAAGACCAACGTTATTAAAATGGCTAACAACCATATTTAAAAAGTAGGAAAACACTCTCAACCACTAGTAAATACTTCCCTATTTATTTCTAAAAGCACAACCAAAACACCACCTTTTTATTTTTTATGGCTATCATTTTCTAGCCAAAGCACCCTGACTATATCTCTTTCGCAAACTGCTTTGGCACTTTGATATAAGTGTTATTGTTTTTTACAAGGAAGTTACAAATGAAGATTTTCACCCCCAAACTATTGGCCTCTATAGCCGCCGCTGGGATAGCGCTTGGCTCCTCCTCAACGGCATTATCCCAAGCCACAGACTTCGAAATCAGCATGATCACGCTGACCTTTATGGAAACAATTGATATTGCTTTTGTTGACCCTGTCACCATTGCAGACCCCGTAGCCCCGAACCCAGCAGTAGGTGTAGATTTCTTCTGTGTTGCCGGCACTGGATTTAACAACTTTACTATTGAGTTTTTCAACCCATCCACCACTGGCCCAGACTTTAGACTGGAAAGCGCCAATGCAACTGGGCCAATTTTTTACAACGTGTTTTTTAAAAATGATCTGAGCCCTGGCTTTGGAATACCCGTCACACCCAATATGCCCATCCCAGGGAACATGCTACAAGCAAGTGTCTGCGCAAACCCAGGCGTGGATGACAATGCGAAATTTGATATTGAAATTCCCTTTTTTGAATGGGATTTAAGACAGGGAGACGGTCCATTTACTGGCATGCTGCAGTTAACGGTAACTGCAGAATAATTTTCGTTTTTTGCTGTTGGTTGCGCCAGGACTCATTTCTGGTGCAGCCATTGACCATAAGGAAAGATTGGATTAGACCCGCATGAAAAATATTAATAACACCACCTACATTTATCAAAAAACTCAAAAGCACCATTTAAAAACACCCCACTCAAAACTCTCTAAAAGTAACCACCAAAAGCTTTAGATACACATTATTGGCCGAACCCTGTGCTTATTCATCATTAACCGTCAATATAACAGAGACGCCACTGCTCTTACTAAAGGGAATTCTCAATGAGCTTCTATACCCTAAAAAAATCCATGCTAGCAATTTTATTTTTTTTCACAGCCACCTCATCCCCATATTCACTATCACAGGCACAGGGTAGCGGACAAAGTATAATCTCTTTCACAATCAATGAATTCATTACAATAGAAGATGTAGACAATATAAACCTCAACCCAACTCCTGGAGCCCCCGCCCAGGGCACAGATTTATTCTGTGTTGCCGGCGATGGATTCCCAGCCTTCAGTATTATATTTACAGGTTTAGGCACAGGCCCTGGAACACCATTTACCCTGCGAGGTAGGCAAGGAGCAGAACTAAACTATCAAGTATATTTTCTAAATGCCACCTCGGGGGGCGCACCAATTACAGCGTTACCTGGCGTACCTATCACCAACAATACACTCCAAGCAAACAACTGCATGAATAACAATGCGCTTTTCAACGTTTTAGTACCTGCTTCAGAGTGGGAACCTGTGGCAGGCATGGCGCCATTTAGGGGCAGGTTATTGATCACTGTGGAATCGGAATAAATCCGATAGTTATTTGGCACAGCGAAGCAGGATATAAACCTAAACAAACGTTTTTCAAGCAGAAAGAAACCAATCTCAAACTCAACCTATAAATTATTCCAAACATGAATACAAAATAATACTGCACCACCCCTGGTGCAGTATCACCTTGAAAAATCACCAAAAAAAAACAACGGCCTCTAACGACTAACAATCATCATCCTCACCTTTTAAAACCGCCCCTTTCCAATTCACACGCCAGGATTAGCAGCTATTATTTTTAAACCAAGACCTCCTCACCAAGCTTCTAGGCTTGTCATGTGTTTTGGTTTTCCTCAACAGAAGTGTTGCTGTTTTTTACGCAAGGAAGTATCTGATGAACCTCTTCACCTCCAAGACATTTTTATCGACCGCTTTATTTAGCCTGACGCTCTGTTCAGCGACATCTGCACTATCTCAGGCAACCGCCAGCGCACAAAGCACGATCACCTTGAATTATGGAAACGCCATTCAAATAGAAAATGTAGATAATGTACCCATCCAAGCCCCTCCTCCTAATTCAGGAATGGATGCTACTGGCTCAGATACATTTTGTGTCGCAGGAACTGGGACTTTTACAACCTTTAGTATTACATTTGCCAATGCTGGTTCAGACCCTAACTTTTTTCTCACACCCAGTGCTGCCGGTGCAAACACCATGTTATACGAAGTTGCATTCTCAAACAGCACTCAAGGACAAGGCGGGCTAGTTCAGCCCGATGTCCCCGTAACAGGGAATCTTCTTCAAGCCAATAATTGTGCAAATGATAATGCAAGATTTGATATTGCCATCCCTCCCGCCCAGTGGGAAGGTAGAGCTGCTGACAGCCCTTTTATGGGTACGCTGGTAATTATGGTAGCAGCAGAATAAACGCATAGTAAAAATATGCGGATTGAGCGGCCCTCTATCGTTGGCTAGGATTTAGCGTTCATTAGATCTTAGGCAACCAGCAAGGGCCGCATCATATTCAAATAGCAGACAATAAATTTTTATTACATAGATTTCACCTCAAAAATCAGGCGTTAAAACCTTTCAAGTGACTCACTGAAGCTTCCCTCTATTTATGACCAACCCCAAGTAATGACTGGCCACCTATTGCCTTGGTCACCGCACTCTCCCAATCTAGCCTTAAACTAGGCAATTAATCTGACACGTCTTAACACAATCTTCTTAAGCATTGCGACACTTTAATAAACGAGGAAGAAGTGGCAGGGACTGATCGAGTGGGAAATGCATTTACGGCGGCCGCGGGAAGATCGCCTGGCAGCCCTTTTGTTTTAGAGCAGGCAAGACCGACAAAACTAATTGAAAAGTAAAGGTTGGTGAGAATTGTCGCCACTGGCACCTGCCACACCGACGCAATTGCCCGCGATCAAAACTATTTAGTAGCACATCCTATTGTATTCGGTTATGAGTGGGCGGGAATTGTAGAAGCGGTTGAAGATTGGATAATCAAAGTGACTCCGGAGGATCATGCCGTCCTTATTTTTCTTTTATACAGTAGTTGCAGGGAGTGTATTTCTGGTCATCCAGCCTGCTATATAATTTTCTCGATCGGAACTTTTATAGACCTCGGACCGATGGTTGCCATGCGTTTTCCGACCAGCGGGGGAGGACGCTAAACGACCGTTCCCTTGGGCAATCTTCCTTTAGTAAGTACGCCGTAGCCAATGAACAAAATGTGGTTAAAGTACGTAAAAAGGAATTAACATTAAAACCGGCGGTAAGATTTTCCTGGCGCTTGCACCTAAAGGCCCCCAGAAACAGGCAACATCAGCCGAAACTTATCACGCAACTGGAGATCACTACAGCATGGATGAAGCGCCTCAGGTCACAATAAATATCGAACATATCCTCGCATTTGTTGCAGGCTTTGCGGAAGCAATCTGCGTTTTGGGTCTATTTACCAGCTTTACTACCTTTATTACTGGCACAATTGTGCTATCGATTACCGACTTTGCCATCAACAACCCCAATTACATTATTAAACTCTTTATTCTTTCAGCTTTTATTGTACTGCAAATTTTCTGGATCTATCTGATTAAGAGATTAAATTTTCAAAAAAAGAACACAGCAACTATTATGCTCTTTATAGAGAGCGGCCTGATATTTCTCTTCTTTGTTATTGGCAGCTATGCAGGAAGACTTACCTCGCCATACGCCGCAAACACTTTCCTTGTTTCTTTTTTTGCAATTGCCGCTTTGTCTCTTCACAGCACTATATTTTTCAGGGTCCTCAACAAGAAGGCACCCACGCACTTTATGACAGGGAACGCCACTAATTTCTTCGCTGCGGCTTTTGAAATACTGGATAACTACCGAACAAAAAGACAGTCGGAGGATACACCCTATCCTCAGGCATTCACCAAAGCCAAATATTATTCCGGAGTGATATTCAGCTTTATCTCCGGTGTCACTCTCGGCACTATCGGCTATCAGTTATGGGGATTTCCCTCTCTGGTATTACCAGTATTGCTGATTTTATTAGCGACGCTATTAAGCAGGGGATATGATAGGTCGCCTAAAGCCAACTCATAAGGTAGTGAGCCAGTGATCTTTTTCCAATAAGATTGAAGAGGCGGTATTGTGGAACTCCATTGCGCACAACCCCCTCTCCGCCCCCTTAAACTGAAGTTAATCCAATACTACTCAGCTGAACAGGTAATTCTATTTTCAAAACAAACACCGCCCCGTGTAGAACAGGTTTCCAGTAGTTTGCCTTTGGCCTCTACCTCAGAAAACCCTTTGGAGTGCATACCGCCAGCCCGCATATCTTTCATATAGCAGGCCCATCTGGGGCGTTCCTTTACTGGATGGAGAACAACATCTGGTTGGGCATTGTTAGATTGACCTTCTACCAGGGCCTGTAGGTCCACAATCAGATCCTGCATGGAGCGAATATCTTTGCGCAACCTGACAACCTCTTTCTTGAGTTTGCGCATTTCATCCGCCTCTTGATTTTCATCCTTCAGGGCATGTACTTCTTTGCGAAGTTTTACCATCTCTCTTTTAATCTCGTGCAGATCTTCAGCGGTGCGATGATTGTCGTGGGCCAGTAGAGGAGAGGAAAACAGAGCAAGGGAAATTAAAAGCGGCAAACTACGCATGGTCTTACTTCCAGTAAAATTTCTTATTACAAGCCAAAATCGGGAAGGAATATAGCGCAAAAAACCTTAACTCAAAATGAATCGTATCGAGCACCCATTAATACTACCTACGCAGCTCTTGAGAGAATATGTAGTAAGAAGCCATTTAAAAGTATTCAGGGATCTAGGGAGCCGTATTTTGTTTGCCTATCCATCGAAAATCAAACAGGTAAATAGATATTCCTGACAAATACCTTGCAAATACAGCCATATTCCACTTTAAATTTTATCAAAGAAAAAGGCGAACCGAAGTTCGCCTTGTCAGGAATCGCTTTTGTGGGATAAGTCAGCTGCCGGTTAAACTGCGTACCATGCTGATCATGACTCCCGCAGCAACCGCAGAGCCAATAACCCCAGCCACATTCGGGCCCATAGCGTGCATCAGCAGGAAGTTGTGCGGATTGGATTCGAGCCCCACTTTATTGGATACCCGTGCAGCCATGGGCACGGCAGATACACCGGCAGAACCGATCAGTGGGTTTACCTTGTGCTTACTGAATACATTGAGCAGCTTGGCCATCAATACCCCTGCGGCAGTACCGATCGCAAAGGCCACGATACCCAGGGCGAGGATTCCCAGAGTTTTTGGGTCAAGGAATTTATCTGCGGCCAGTTTCGAGCCGACCGAGAGACCTAGGAAAATCGTGGTGATATTGATCAACGCATTCTGAGCAGTATCCGAAAGGCGAGACACCACACCACACTCACGCATCAGATTACCGAAGCAGAACATACCCAACAGAGGGGCTGCAGCGGGGAGAAACAGGGCAACCAGAATCAACAGCAACAGCGGAAAGGTAATTTTCTCGCGCTTGCTTACATGACGCAGCTGCACCATCTCAATTTTGCGCTCCTGCTCTGTAGTGAGTGCGCGCATAATCGGTGGCTGAATCATGGGCACCAATGCCATATAGGAATAGGCTGCTACCGCAATCGCACCCAGCAAATCAGGGGCCAAAATGCTGGAAACGTAGATTGCTGTGGGGCCATCTGCACCGCCAATAATACCGATAGCCGCGGCATCGGCGATGGAGAAGTCCATAATCCCCGCAACTGAGAGTCCGACAGCACCCAGTACAGTGGCAAAGATACCGAACTGTGCCGCCGCCCCCAGGAACAGGGTACGCGGATTAGCGAGCAGCGGGCCAAAATCGGTCATGGCCCCCACCCCCATAAAAATCACCAACGGCGCGACACCCGAAGCAATAGCCACAGAATAAAAGTTATACAGCATGCCGTTGCTGAAACCGGCATCGCTGGCAAACTCTGCGGCCTGTAGCTGCACCGCAGCCGGGGCAGCACCCAGGGCAGCTTTTAAATCCTCGAGACTGGCAACAGTATCCAACCCCAAGATCTGGGCCATTTGGGCAAGAACTGCTGCATTTCCCTGGGCCAATGCGGTCTCTGCTGCAGAGAGTGCCAGATCTGCTCCGGGAATATTGGCCAGGATACCGCCGAAGCCAATTGGCACCAGCAGCAGTGGCTCAAAGTTTTTGCGAATAGCCAGAAACAGCAGCCCCAATCCAACAAAGATCATGACCAGCTGCCCCGGCATCATTTGTGCGATGCCGGAGGACTGCCAAAGCGTGAGTAAATTATCCACTTGCGACTCCTACCCCAATCTATGCGATAGACAGCAGGGCATCACCCACCGCCACGGAATCGCCCTCTTTTACCGCTACGCTGGCAACATTGCCACTGCGCGGCGCACTCACTACGGTTTCCATCTTCATGGCTTCGAGCACAATAATGGCCTGGCCCTCGCTGACCTTGTCACCAGGCATCACCATCACCTTAAAGATATTGCCCGCTAGGGGCGCATTGACCGGCTCACCTCCAGTGGCTGGAACCGAACTGGCTGAACTGGCTGCAGGGGCGGCCGCACCTACCGGGGCAATATTGGTCAGATCGCCACCATCGGCCACTGTCACGGTGTAGCTCTGGCCTTCCACAGTGACCGTATACACCTCTTCCCCTTTGTCATTTTTCACTGCGGCGTTTTCATTGCCAGTAGGCACTGGCTCAAAGGCATCGGCGTTGCCGCGATTTTTCAGGAACTTGAGGCCGATTTGTGGGAAGAGTGAATAAGTGAGCACATCGTCAATCTCACCTTCGCCATTGGTCAGGGCAATGTCCTCTGCCCCGGCTTTTTCCTGTAACTCCAAGGTGAGCCTGTCCAACTCTGCAGCGATCAAATCCGCAGGGCGACAGGTCACTGGCGCTGCGCCTTCCAATACCTTCACCTGCAGCTCCTGATTCACTTCGGCAGGGGTCGCGCCATATTCCCCTTTCAAAACGGCTGCTGTTTCTTTAGAAACAGATTTATAGCGCTCACCGGTCAGCACATTTAATACTGCCTGGGTGCCTACAATTTGTGAGGTGGGCGTTACCAGGGGGATATAACCAAGATCCTGGCGTACGCGGGGAATCTCTTCGAGTACCTCATCCAGTCGCTCACCAGCACCCTGCTCACGCAGCTGGTTTTCCATATTGGTCAACATGCCACCGGGCACTTGGGCCACCAAAATGCGCGAGTCCACGCCTTTAAGGGAACCTTCAAATTTCGCGTACTTTTTACGCACCTCGCGGAAATACGCGGCAATTTCTTCGAGCAGATTAATATCCAGACCAGTATCCCGCTCGGTACCTTCAAGCATGGCAACCAGTGTTTCCGTGGGGCTGTGGCCATAGGTCATGGACATGGAGCTGATGGCTGCATCCACATTGTCGACTCCCGCCTCGATACATTTGAGCGCGGTGGCAATAGAAAGACCCGTGGTCGCATGGCAATGCAGATGGATGGGAATATCCACCGCCGTTTTCAGGCGCTTTACCAACTCGTAGCCTTCGTAGGGGCGCAATAGGCCAGCCATATCCTTAATGGCAATGGAGTCCGCCCCCATATCCTCAATCTGGCGCCCCAGTTCTACCCACAAGTCCATAGTATGTACCGGGCTCACGGTATAGGAGATAGTGCCCTGAGCGTGCTTATCTTGTTTTTTTACCGCGGCCAGGGCCGTCTTCAGGTTGCGCATATCGTTCATGGCATCGAATACGCGGAAGACATCCACCCCGTTGACCGCGGCACGCTCAACAAATTTTTCCACGACATCATCGGCGTAGTGGCGATATCCCAGAATATTTTGCCCACGGAACAACATTTGCTGCGGGGTGTTGGGCATGGCTTTTTTTAATTCGCGAATCCGCTCCCAGGGGTCTTCGCCGAGATAGCGAATACAGGCATCGAAGGTGGCGCCCCCCCAGGATTCCAGCGACCAAAAGCCGACTTGATCGAGCTTTTCTGCAATCGGCAGCATATCGTCCAGTCGCAGGCGGGTGGCGAATAGTGACTGGTGGGCGTCACGCAGGACTACATCGGTAATCCCCAATGGCTTTTTAACCTCAGTCATGGGTTATCTCTCTCGGCAGAAATTATTGGATGTTGTAATGAAGCGAAATTTGGCGATTAACGTTTTTTTCGATGTTGTTCGATGGCCGCCTTGATAATGGCGTGCAAGCGGGCATTGTCATCGTTACCGCTAGCGGGCGGAGTGGCGACTGGCTCCGCTTCGGGAAAGTGGCGAGTAATAATTCGGGACATGATACCGGTGCCTATCACCAGTAACAGCAGGAAGGTAAAAACAATTCCCATACCGAACAGGGTAATGTCCAACCCCTGTTGAAGTAGCGTATCTTGCACTCTGTATCCCCCTAAGCCTTCGGATAATAAAAGGTTAATATCCGGGCGATTATTCTTCGGCCTATGGCCGTTTAATGTTAAGCAGCCACTTTGCTTGGGCGCCTATAAAAACTGCCAAACAGCTCCGCTTAACTTCCGCACAATTCCCAGTTTGACCAACACCAAGCCACCCCAACTGCAATCCCCAAAATTCTGCGACTGAGCGCAGTGATCTAATTGGTAACCTGCCTGACTGGCAACCCATTTACGCCCGGCAATCTAGTCTTCAAGCTGGGCAAATACAACCTCGTTGGCGGCTCCACCCCGACAAGTAACCATACTATCTACTGCCAGAGGGTTTTTCTGCAGCATGGAAGTGCAGTCAATTTTCTATTATCAATACAAGTTGCTTTTAAAATCAAACACTTAATGGTTTCAGTGGCAACGGTGGCGCATGGTTCATTGCGCCCTTTATTGGTGCAAACACACTCGAATTTGAGTTCAAATCTCCTATTAAAACTACCAGCCGAATGATCATTGTTACGGAATAGCGATCACTTGCTGATAGAATATGCGCCAACCATCACACCAATTTTTCCTATTTCCAACTTTATGACCGATAAGACAATTTCCCTGCAGCCGAAGATTTACCAGGCCCCCATGGAAGGTGTTATCGACCACCATGTGCGCAAACTGCTTTCAACGATTGGCGGAGTCGATATCTGTGTAACCGAATTTGTGCGTGTTACCGATACCCGCCTACCCCGCAGGGTTTTTACACGTCTGTGCCCGGAGCTCTTGGCGGGCGCCAAAACGGCCAATGATGTCCCGGTACGCTTGCAACTTCTGGGCGGCAATCCCGAGGCCATGGGCATCAATGCCGCCAAAGCGGTTGCCGTGGGGGCAAAGGCGATCGATCTGAATTTTGGTTGCCCAGCCAAGTCGGTCAATAACAGCGATGGGGGCGCCTGCCTATTGCAAAGCCCGCATCGGGTAGAGGCGATTGTCGGCGCTGTGCGCCAGGCCGTACCGGATCACATCCCTGTCACCGCGAAAATCCGCCTGGGGTTCAACGACCGCTCTACCTATATGGAAAATGCCCTGGCCGCAGCCGCCGGTGGAGCCAATGAGTTGGCGGTTCACGCTCGCTCTAAAGTCGATGGCTACAAGCCTCCGGCCTACTGGGAATATATCGGTGAGATTCGGGAAAAACTACAGATTCCAGTAGTCGCCAATGGCGATATCTGGACACTGGCGGAATTTCAGCGCTGCCACGAGCAAACCGGTTGCCAAGCCTTTATGTTTGGCCGCAGCCTGTTGGCAAGGCCTGATTTGGGGCTGCAAATCAAGGCCTTCTGCGCCGGAGTAGAATATCAGCCGATGGCATGGCCGCAGATTGTCGAGTTACTCTGGGGTTACTATCAAATTACCCGGGAAGTCTACCCGGCCAAGTATCTGGGCAACCGGATCAAGCAGTGGCTTGCCTATCTCAAGCTCGCGTTTCCAGAGGCCCAGGTATTTTTTGAGAAACTTAAACGCCTGCGCGAGGCTGAGGCTATTGAGGCCATTTTTTCCCAGGAATTGGAGTCACCCCAGGAAATCATTAACCAGAAAGCTATTGCAGCCGCTTAATAGCGGCTGCAAAGTTCGTTAAAGCTCAGCGGTTGACTGGCGACTTAGGTAAGCCGGGTTGTAATACTTTTCCGGCAAATCATGGGCCTGGACACTCTCATAAATAACCCGCGTCTCGGTGCCAGTATTGATCGTATCCTGCAGCCGCATTTCCGCCACTACCTGCCGTCCCTCTCTTTGCCCCGGGGTAAAGTGCGCAATCTTGGCCAACTTGCCGGATTTCAGGTAAAGCTCGGCTTTTACCGGAAAATGACTTTTGCTATCCACCCACAAGTTAATACGCTGATAACTGGCCCCCTTGGTTTTAGCGGTAAGGCTCAAACGGTTTACCAGCTGATCCTGTAATGTCTCCTGCCCGGCATAAACGCCCTGATAATCCTCACTCCAGGTGAGTGTGGCCACATCCCCCACCGATGCCCCCCCCAACAATTTTTGCATGGGTGTAATCCGTATAGGGCGGCGGCTGCGCGGCATCAGCATCCAATAGTTATCCTGCAGCATTAACATTTTGGTGCCCTCCTCTCCCTTGCCTTTGAATACCACTAGAGATTTGCGCTGTGGGCGGGTGTACACATGGTAATTGTCCATACTGTCCAGATCGCCATTTTTGTAGACCTGCACCTCAGTGACTACTCGCGCGGAATTTTCTTGCAGACGGTAAAAATCGGCTTTGGCAAGCATGCCCTCCACTTGCTGCGTGGTGTAGATAATCTCGTTGCTGGCCCCGCTATTGGTATTTAGTGAATTGGCCAATGCCATTGGAGCCATTGCTATTATCAGAGCGCTGCCCAAAACTTTCCAAGCAGTTTTTAATTTCGCTAACTTATACATGTACCAATGCCTCTATTATCGGTTTGTTTACACCTTTGCGCGCTGCTATAAAGGAAGACAGAACACAGATTGCCGCTACTGCTAACGAGATCATCCAAGCAAGATTCAATGAGAAATACACCACCAGGGGATAGCTCTCGGTTTTACCGGGAGGGGGCGGCATGGTGACTTCAAACACCATCAAACCCATACTCACCGCAGCTGCCAGCAAGATGCCCACGATCGCTCCTACCAGGGACAACACCAATGCCTCCAACACAAAGCCCAGCAGTAATTCGGCGCGGGACGTACCCAATGCGGAAAGAGTGCCGATCTCACGGGTTCTTTCTGTAACCGACATCGCCAAGGTATTGAAGAGGGAAACAAAAATGACCATTGCCATGATCACGCCCATCAGGCCAAAAATTCGGTCGTAAAGACTTTTCACCCCTTGGTAAAAGAAGGCGCGATCCTCCCAGGTGGTAATTTCCAACTCGGGAGCCTGCTCAGCCAGACGCGCCTTTAATACTTCGGTGTCTTCCAGCTCATAGCCGTACAGGTGCATGGTGCTGACTTTTTCACTATCGAGAATAAACTGGGCAGAATTTATCGAGAGATACACCTGACGCTTATCCATATCAGGAACACCAGTTCCAAAAATTCCCTGCACTTTAAAATCCAGTGCGTTAAGAGCCCCATCTACAGTAGTCGACATCAGGGTGATATAGTCCCCTGTTTTTACATTCAGATTTCTTGCCAGATCCTTGGCCAGCATAATCTGCGGATCGGTAGGATCTTCATTCTTACTCAGAATGCCACCTTCGGTCATATTTAAGAAAGGCCCTTTTACCCGAAACTCGCTCGGCAAAATCCCCTGCCCCAAAAATATGGTCGACTTATCTCCATTGGAGATCAAGCCATTCAAATAGATACGTGGTTGTACCGCCTTAACCTCGCTATCGGTCAATAAGCGCTTTCTCAATTCATCGGCATTTTCCAAGCCATTTTGTAATGGATACTCTTCATCGCTATTGAAATATCCCGGCTGGGTAAACACCAGATGCCCCTGACTGCGCGCCGCGCCTTCTTTCAGGGATTTATAAGTGTATAGACCAAAACCCCCGGAAGTCATCAGAGCTATCACTACAATAGCGACAATTGCGACGGTCAAAAGGCTGCGGCGGCGGTTGCGTAATAAATTCAAAACTGCCAGTTTTAAGCGACGCATGGGGCTTCCTCCTGCAAAATCACACCGTCTTGTAAATTGATCACTCTGTCACAGTGCTGAGTCATACGATCATCGTGGCTGGCCACAATAAAGGCTGTTTTCTGTTCCCTGCCAAGGTGTTTCATTAATTCAATAATCTGCTGAGCCGTTACACTATCCAAGCTAGCGGTGGGCTCATCAGCTATCACCAATTTGGGCTTGTGCACCAGTGCTCGAGCTATCGCCACCCGTTGTTGTTGGCCGCCGGAGAGGCGGTCGGGGCGATATCGGGCAAACTCGGCCAAACCCACATAATCCAACATCTGCATTACCCGCTGTTTTACCTCTGCAGAATCCACACCATTGAGCTGTAATGGGTAGGCGACATTTTCAAAGGCACTCATCACCGGAACCAAATTAAATTTCTGAAAAATAAACCCCATCTGAGTGCGACGTATCTTCATTGCCTGCTGGTAGTCCCTGGTCATTAATTCACCGGCAAAATGCACCACACCGGAATAGTCTTGGTCCAATAAGCCACAGATATTTAGCATGGTACTTTTACCGGAGCCTGAAGGCCCACAGAGGGCCACCATAGTACCGGGGCGAATGGCCAGGTTGACATCTCGCAAAGCCTGGTGCTTTATTTCACCTGTCGTATAGGTCTTTTCTATATGTGTCAGCTGCAACATCGGTCTTTCTCCAATCCCAATTACTACTCAATATCCAGCTTACAAAGTGCCAGAGCCCCTCTTGTATTGACCTTTGCCTGCCATTCACTTTTCTGATCTGACTTTTCACCCAAATCCGCAGCCTCCAGGGCACCACAGTAGATCCAACTCACTGCCTGTACCGGCATGTGCGACAGACGCGGATCATTCATCAGCTCCCCATAGAGCTCAAATCCTCGATCAAAAGCATTGAAAAAAGCAGGTACCTTGGTAAAAGTGGTGGCCGCAATCCCTTTAAAAAGCAAATCCCGGGGCACCCCCCTAGCCGAGCGGCCAGGATTTTCAAGCTCCTCCAACATCAATAGGGCTTTGTCCATACGTGCGATCCCATTTTCTGCATAGCTCACCTTCTTCCACGGCAACCAACTCTCCTTGGCCATCAGAGTCTCACTGGCACCCAGGTAGAATAGGGCTGCAGGGTCTGTGGGATCTTGCTGCTGGGCAATTTTGAAAGCCTCGTAAGAAACTTCAATGGCATCCCCACCCTGCTGCGCCGCCTTGTTATATAGCCCTTCTAACTGCGCATCCACTGCAGCAAAAGCGGAAGTAGACATACCCAGTTGAATCAGTGCCGCTGCAATAATCTTCTTCATGATTTCTCTCCTTGCGTTTAGGTTGGGAGCAGATTAGCGCTGGTTATGGAGGGGATCTTGATCGTGCGACAAAAGGGGAAGGAGAGGGATAAACGGGAAATCTTTGGGCTGAATGGAGTTAGAAGCCACAGATAAGTGGTAAATGGCGAGGCGTAAACTATTTTGGCAAGTTACTTCCTAGGAGGTGGTACAGCAGAACCAGTTAATTGATATTGTCCCTAAGCGACCTATCAAATCAGCTCGAACACATATATAAAAATTAGGTCCAACATATTTAGAGGGTAAGCCCAAACTCACCCATCTGTAAGAAAACCTTAGTATTGAAAAATTGATTATTAGGTACTGTCAGCTACCAACTTGCTAATAAATTTTAAAGCAGAGAAGCCAGGGGTGTTTAATTTTTCTAAATTTTTAACCATTGCTGACGGTAGATAAGGCTTGGCTGCAAACAGAAATTGAGCCGCCCCGGCCGGTGATTCAGTTGAAATCTTAGAAGAATAGAGATTCCATAATTCATAAATGGAAATAGAGCCCTGCTCTTTCAGGTATGTATCTATCGCATTTATAATCAGAAGACCGCAATTATAGTGAATGCGTGGATTCTTACGTGACGCATCCAGATAAACCGGATTTTCCCCCAGGCTGGCAAGGCATTTCTGCTCTGCTTGCTTAATCTTCTGTGACAGATAACCCTTAGAAAGGATACTCTCGAACGCCAAACCGGCAAAATAATCAGCCGCTCCCTCATGAAGCCAGGAGTCAGCTGCATCTATAACATCTGCGCCCTCTCTCTGATATAAATGGGCAACTTCATGGGAAAAAAGCCAAAACAATTCATCGACATCAATTGCCTCAACAACAGACTTCTTACCATACCAATGCATAAATATCTGGCCTGGCAGAGTTCCACCTTGATGACCATGTCGACCATCGTCTGTAGAACTAAAAGAAGCAAACAACGCGGGCCTATAGCCAAGTGTGCCCATTTTATCAGCAAAGAAATCCATCAACTCAGGCAACTGAGTGCTCATCTGATGTTGCAGCTTCTCTGGTAGAAGTTCATCGATCACACTTACAAAGTGATCACTTTGTATCGGTTCTCCATGACCAATATAGACCTTGCTGCCTTCATCGAAAGCCGCCCACTCAATATTTCCCTGATAGATCCTGCCATGCAGGATAATATTGTCAGACTCGGGAGCAACAATCGCCAAATACCACTTATTTAAGCTAGGTTGACAAGAATCTGCGCAGGCAAAAAATCTCCCCGTATGCAATAAATAACTTCCATCCGAAAACGGGGAGAAAGGGGCATATTCCTTGGGGAGGGCCGTATAAGTAGGGGTAAGATGAAAAGTAGCTTCTGTAAAGGCACTACCGTCCTCACGCACTAAACTCTCTACCTCATCAACAAACTCAAACTGATACCCGTTAGAAGTAGGAGCCCAACGCTTGCTTCTTGAGTTATCCGGAGAGCTTTTAAAGGCGAGCTTCTTTATTGGCTTTTCTGACACAAAGGTAACAAACCAGTTGCCATTTCCCTTCTTTTCCAGCTTGGTGCTAATAGTATTTGCAACTGCTATAGAGCTGAATCCTAAACAGCTACATACCACAGCCATAGTAATTGCAAGGGCTATTGTACGAAACGATTTTTTTATTATCATTCTCAACCTTAATCACAAAAAGCTTGTACTCTGAGCGTTTGAATAAGCACTTAATATTTTTTTAGCATTATATCCGTGAATTACCTCTCCATTGATAAGCAAGACAGGAACACCTTTACCACCTAGGCGATCATACTGAGACCTGCCCTCCTGGGACTTCTCAATATCATACTCATAAAATGGTATATTGTACTCTCCCAGCAATTCACGTGACTTCTGGCAGTAGCCGCACCATTCGGTAGCGTAAAGAATAACCTTACCCGGCCGCAGAGAGGCGTAATCCGGAAGCGGATTGAAATACAGCTCTATCTTATCCCACTTTTGAAAAATCAACAGAACTACAGCCAAAATCAACACATTCCTCATGCAAAGCCCCTAAAACTCAAAGAATCAGGCAAATAACCTCTTAGCAGCTCAACAGCTAGAAAGCAAATGAGAGGTCCGCAATATGTACCAACTTAGGTGGTTCAGTATTTTATCTATAAGGCTTACTAGGGTGGTTATGCAAGATGTTTACCTTCAACTTTCCATCCTCACTCATAACATCCTTACAAATATCAGCCCTTGAGCCATTCTTTTTTATTACATCCTCTTAACGCCCCCACCGACACACTATCAGGCGCACCAAGGGTTTCGTCTTTAATGTAGTGTTGAGCTGATGCTTTTGTTGTAACTAAGGTGATCACTCTAAGAGAATGAATTTGTCATTAAAAATTAGCTCTTAGTTAATACAGAGGGAAGGGGAACCTGTAATTTTTCAGCCCAGGGCTGAAGATCCTTGATAATAGAGGGATATAACTCTACCCCATCACGCAATTGCCGTGTTCGATTCGCCCAAGCACGCTGGCCAGGGACTCTTACAGGCTCATCGCTATCACTGCGGTTTTGCTCCCAGAGGTTACTTAAAGCAATGGTTTGACGAAGAAAGTCTGCTTTTGCCCCAAAAGCCTGGGGATCAATTATCTGTAAGAAAACCGAGTTGGCCTCTTTATCGCGCTTGGCTGAATCATCACCACGGCCATAGCCTCCAAGTGCCATCGACAACACCTCCAACATCGCACTTAGTGCCGCCCCCTTGTAACCGTGATCAGCACCACCAATCGGTAAAATACTGCCACCATTTTTGAACGCCGAGGGATCATCGGAAATCTTGCCATTATGATCTTTAAGGCAAGCTGAAGGCATTTTCCTACCCTCTCGCTTTGCACGTGACACATAGGCACCTGCTGTGATAGACATACTCACATCAAACAACAGAGGGTAATCTCCGGCCGGAGCCGCAAATGCCAGGGGATTCGCAGAGAACAATGGATCAATTCCCCCTTGAGGCGATACAGTATTTTCTCCCGGAGTTGAACAGGTTAGGATCGCCACATAACCCGCTTCGATTACCTGAGGTAAATAGGCAGCTAGGCAGGCAATATGCTGGCTGCGGCGAATAGTAGCGGTAACGACACCCTGTTCAGATACTCGTGACAATGCCTGTTCTATGGCTTTGCTAAGCACCCAGGGACCAGGTAAAAATTGTGCATCCCAGTTAAAGCAGTTTCTCCTATCGGACAACACTTTGGGTTCACCACTAAGCTTGGACTCACCACTTTGTAACCACTCTAAATTGCTCACAACCCGGTGCAAGCCATGGGTGGTAAAACCGAGCAAGTCTGCCTGCAAGAATACATTAGCGATTATGTCGGCCCTGTCCTTAGCGAGCCCCACACGCTGGAATAAAGCACTGGCAAAATCTCTTAATTCTGTGGAAGAGTAATAATCTTGCATCCTGACTCCATGTCATTCTTAGTAAGGACAATAAAGAACCGGCGCTTACTGTGAACCGGTTATAATTAATCCGCCTTACCACCTTAAATTTATTCTCTCTATGTAACAAACAAAAAATACATTCACATAGATTTAAACATTGCTGCGGCCCTACGGCTCACAGAAAACTTTTGCCCATCATCCATAATTACCGTAGCTGAGCCCGTCAGCCCTCGGTTAATCTTATCGATTCGCTTAATACAAACAATCGTTGATCGGTGTATCTGCCAAAAAAGATCAGGCTCCAACTGCGTCATCAATTCCTTAAGCGGTGTGCGTATAATATGCTGGCCCTGGTCTGAGTAAACAGTGATGTACTTGTCCTCAGCGACAAAAGCCGAAATTTCATCACAGGAGATTAGGTGTACATCCTCTCCCTTACTAGCCCTGATCCAGCGTAGATATTCCGGCTTACCGACATTGAGTTGCTGCAATAAAGCCGCAATATTCGAACTCACTTGCGCCTGCTCTTCCGCTCTACTTTCCAGACGCTTCTTGATACGTTCACAAGCTAGCTGAAGTCGCTCATCATCAATGGGCTTCAACAAATAATCTACGGCTTCCTGCTCAAAAGCATTTACTGCATATTCATCATAGGCAGTAATAAAGACCACTACGGGTTTGATTTCCAGCTTGTTAAGCGCGGAAGCAACCGCAATACCGTCCAAACCCGGCATACGGATATCGAGAAAAATGACATCAGGCTGTTCTTGCTGGCAAAGGGTTAATGCCTCCTGACCATCAGCTGCTTTACCAACTACCACCAGTTCCGGAAAAACATCAGCCAACATTTTATCCAGATGATGACGCAACAAGGGTTCATCATCGGCAATTATTGCGCGCATGGAAACTCCAATCTAGCGGTAACCCCGCCCAGTTGATTACTACTTATCTGCAGCTTGCCTTTTTCCTGGTATAGAGTGGCAAGACGCTCTTTGATATTATTTAAAGCCAAACCATTGTGCTTGTTTGACGTTGACTTATTGGTTGCAGCCTGCAACCCAATTCCACTGTCCTCCACTTCTATGATCCACTGACTAGCTTTCGTAGCCACCCTGAGACAGACCAGCCCTCCTTTCTGTGAAGGTTCAATACCATGGAAAATGGCATTTTCCACCAATGGCTGTATTAATAGGGGCGGAACTTCCGTTGAAGGGTTAACGGTTTCTGCCAGTTCGACCCTATACTGCAAGCGCTCACCCAGTCGGATTTGCTGAATAGCCAGATAGCTTTCAAGACTGCGAAGTTCATCTTTCAGGGACACATAGTCAGAACGCGATTTATTCAAACTAAAGCGCAAGAGATCGCTAAAATTGTCCAGTAATAGCTCTGCCTTCTGTGGATCGTGCCTAATCAGCATCTTAAGATTGGCCAGTGTATTAAACAGAAAGTGAGGTTCTATTTGACTTTGTAATACTTTCAGCTGGCTTTGCACCAGAGTTTTTTGTTGCTGGGCCTGTAGTAACTCTGCTTCCTTGCGCTCAGTCTCCAGTTTGTGGGACTGCTCACGATTAAGATAAAACTGGTAGAGTAAAGTCGTCAAAAAGATAGCCAGAATTAGTGAGTAAATCAGGGCATTAACCGCAGGAAAAACTCCAAAGCCAGAGACCCACCACCAAACATTAATAGAACCCAGCACCGTCGTTGCCGAAATGGTTACTGCATACTTGAGCACATGTGGCCAATTGGGTTTTAGATGGAGCATAAGCTTGCGCGTAGAAAAAGCAACAAAGCCATAGGTTAGAGAAATACCAAAATTGAGAGAGTAACTCCCTCCCCACACTTGTTTAGTGATAAGAGCCACAACAATACAAAGAATCAATATACGTAAATATTCACTGAGTAACTTCACCATGATTCCTTTTATATCTTCATGTTCGCAGTCAAAGTAACAAGGGTTTCATTAGGCAATTGTGTAAAATATGATTTTTTAGCGCCGCCAAAATACCTTATTGATGCGCCAAGAGTCCAATCGCCCTTCATTTCATGGTTAATACCAGCAGTCAAAACCATGCCTCTATCGCCAGGGGAATATAAAATATCCAATTTGGGATTGTAATTGTGATTAGATAAGCTCCAGTGCATCATCAGGCTATGGCGATTGCGTGCTTCGCTTAAAAAAGCTGCAGCAGAAGCATATCTGTTAGCATCCCATCCTTCCCCCTGTTCACTGTACCAGCTGGCATTGTCTGCAAGCCTTTGCCAATCGCGAGTATGCCACGCCCTGCTATCAAACCAGTATTCAGCGATGATTGTATGCCCTGCGTTATGGGTCCAGGTCATGCCCAACAGAGCCTGCCAGCCATCGCTCTGTTCTCCCTCTCGGGGTAAAGTGCCAGTTCTTGGAGAACCAGGCTTTAGCCATTGACGATAACGCTGCTGGTAACGGCCTTCGCTATGTAACTCCCAAGACTCCCCATAGGTCGTAACCCAGCTGGCGCCGATATTCAAACCACGCTGATCATCCAGGTAACCGAGCAGTTGCCATTCACTCACACCTTTCAGCTGGTACCAACGTGCAGCCAAACCTCTCGGAAGCTCTTCATTAATCAGTTGACTAGCATTAGCATCAACCAACATCAGGCTCAGCTCTCCACTTGCTGTGAAGCGGCTGGCTGATACGACGGCAACGCCCTCATCAGCCCGCAGAGATACCGGGTTGCGCTCCATAGGCAGGAATAGATCCAAAGGTCTGTGAGCGTAGCTAACACCAAAATCCAGGCGACGCTTACCTGCAAGCAGGTCCCACCCGAACCTATCCCCCTGCCAAAATAACTCCTCCACAACAAGTTCTGATTCCTCACCAGCGCCACTACCTGCCTCATGCAGCATGGAAACCTGTCCTTCCCAGTCCGATACCTGCAGCGCACCTTGTAATTTAACTTGGCGCTCATAACCTGACCCAGAATCGAAGAGGGCACTTTTCGATTGATTCTTAGCGCTAACAGCCATTGCCAACTCCCACTGCTGAGAGAGTGACTGAGCATTGAGCTCACCCACCAGAGACATCATCAACAGCAGCCAAAAAGTATTCCTTTTCATCATCACCTCCAACTTGATAGAAGCAATTTAGCAACACGAGTTGTTGTCTCCAGCCCAAGTGATGAGTGGTCTCCATGATGGACAGGCCGTAGATGGTTGGGATAAATGGTGGATAGCGGCTAGTGCAGGCCAGCGAGTGACGAATAAAGCTGGCCAATTCACAGATCAGTAGTGAGGCCACCATCATCAATTCTGAACAGCAACCAAAGTGATCGGTGGGCCATAACGCTCTATATCTAAACGCTCTGTCACCCAGTGCAAAAGGTCTCTCACTTCAGGCTATCAGAAGTGTTCCTCTTGGAACCCTCCTGTGCTCACCAAACCACAAAACAGGCACATAAGAAGTGAAAATTTTTAGCTTCCCGCGACGAAATCAATAAAAAATACTCTTTAAATCACAATTGGTGGAACCGTACCAGTTGATAGGAGTCCATCTTTTAACTCATTAAACACCGGCTATGACCTTATAGAGATAAATTGGGGGAACAATGCCTGGTCCACTTAAAACGTTTAGCGCTCTCACATTAACCGTAATTCTGGCCGCTTGTAGTGGAGGCTCTGGAGGCAGTAATAATTCTGATAATAATCAGCCTAATAATGAAACAAATGGCGGATCTAACACCGGCACAGATGCCGATAACAACAATGATAATGATGGGGGCAACACCGATACTGGCGACTACAGATTCAATCCTAGCACTCCGCTAAGTACATTAGTGGTAGGAACTAGTGAATATGCACAGGGTACACTGCAATTAGAGGATACCGATAGTACCAGCCCCACCTTTCAGTCTGGGAATTATGCCGGAAAGTATGGTGACTTCAAACTATATGACAGCGGCAATTGGGAATACCAACTGAACAACAATGCCAACGATTTAAACAGCGGCGCCTCGGTAGAAGATACTATCGTTTTTTCTCTCAGTAACGGAGATCAGCTAAACATAACTTTTGCGATCCAAACGATTGAAGCCACCCAAAATAGTATCGTTTTTATATTGGTTAATTTTTCCGATGCCGCCGTTACGGATGATGTCAGCATCTCCCAGCTTGCGGATATGACATTCAACGCTACCGACTCCCTCGATAACACTTACAAAGAAAACTCACTGGGTCAGCTAAAGTTCCAGCGCCATCTCAGCAGTAATAATTCTCTGGCACAATACTGCTATGGTGAGGACAATAAAGAAGAAAGCTCTATTGACTGCTTTATATACAGCATCCCCGACAATCAAAACGGAGGGATTTTAAGTGTTCAAAATGCTCAGAACCGTGCCACAAGCTCTCAGGATGGGCAATATTCCGATGGAGGTTATACTTGGAGAGATAACGCAAGCCGCTGGGTAGAAAGCAATTTTGTCGATGCCAATAATCGTCCAGTAGACCTCAACGCATGGCGCCATCGAGTATTTATATTCCCAACCGCCGCTTACAGTGCCGGGTTAGTTGGTACAGGGGTCGCGGCGGTCAATGGCCGCTGGAGTATCGTTACTGCAGATAGCGATCAACTAATTATGGGGCATGAACTGGGTCATAACATTGGTTTAGGCCATGCAGGCAATGATAACAACAACGATGGGGATACCAGCGACCGAGGGGAAAGTGAATATGGCGCTGCCGCAGCCTTCATGGGCAATAGCTGGCAGTCTCGCTTATTTGGCAGCGCTCATAGGGACTTTATGGGTTGGTACAACAGCTTCCCTGGCTATTCCAAATCTGTTTCTAAGAGTATGGGGAATGCTTCAGAGGTTCAAATTCAGGCTATCGAACTTACCGCCGGCGAATTAAATAAAACAATGCCACAGATTATAAAGGTGGAGAGTAACGGTAGCAGCAATCGAGAAAATCACTATTTCGTGGAATATCATATTTCCCACCCCATCCTAAACCCTCGTTCACAGCAAGATAAGGCCGTAACTGTGCATTATCTGAAAGATGACACCGCCAACCAAGTGGCCACTCTTGAAGAGCCCGGCAGCAGCTTCACAGATTCGGCTGCTGGAGTCACCATAGAGTTTAAATCCAGAAGTGATGAAATGAATACTGCCACCATTTCAGTAAGCTATACAAATTAAAGAGAGAAATAGCAATGAGATACTTACTCACAATAATTTCGACCTTACTGTTAATTCCCACCGCCTCTGGTCAGGAAACTATAACGGGAGTACTGGAAGAAGAGGTTTCAGAAAATTTTAAGACAGGAAAAATTGATCATCGCTTTTCCATCAAAGATGAAAACACAGGGCAGTATTATTTTATAGATGCCAAGGAAATCAAAAAAAATGGCATGAGATCTGGTGAACGAGTCAGAATACATGGAGAAAAACAAGAGCGTCGTCGGCTTCATATCAAGGAAACCGAGAGAATCATTTACCAAGAATAAGCACGTAATATCCAGCCGCTTATAAATCTACGCCAGGGCATACACTTCATCAAATTAGCCCTGGCGACGTAAAAACCTACCGGATAGCACAACGCAATAAGCCGCCCTGTTTTTGCTATTATTTCACTGGTTATGTCTAGGAATTTGCCAACCCCTTTTGTTGGCGATACACATGCCAGGGAGTAACGGATGAAAACAGTTGTATCAATCGTTCTGGGTATCGCTCTATTTCAATCACTTTCAGCAAGTGCCGCCTGGACTGAACAGGCGCGCATTGACTATCTCAAAGTTCACAGCCAAGGAGTAGACATTCGATTAAAAGGATTTGAAAATACCAGTGCTGAAGTGGCATGCTCTGACACTAGGACATTTGTACTAGTGAATGATAAATCTCAAATCTATGACACCAAAGTTTCTTTTTTATTGTCTGCTTTTATGTCAAAGACCCCAGTAAATCTGAGTTACTATGGATGCTATGAAGATAGAATCCGCTTGTATTCCGTCATAATCAGGGACTGAAGCGCCATCAAACGATGTTTGGAATAACAATATTTTATCTGGAAGGATACATGGATGTATCCACTCAACTCTTAAAGAAGTATTTCACCAAATTCAATGTATAAGACCCGCATAATATTTAAGCGGATCTTATACAGGCCACTCTGACCTTCTTTATAAACCTACGGCGCTTAAATCACGGGATCAGAGATTATCGTGACATTTTCCAGGCCATAATACTCTACAACCCAAGAATAACTTTCATACACTTCATAGCGGTCTGGGAAAGCTTTACCCACCACATCCCAGCGTTTACGAGATTTAGAATAACTTGATCCTTTGATCACACCAGTGAAATTGAATTCGTCACCGTTATGGGGATTAGTCACAGTAGTGGTATAAGGGATTTCAACCTCGCTATTTTCTACCATCATACGTGCCACCAGTAGGCTATAAGCGGGTACACTCGCGGGCATCGCTTCCTTAACGGTTCTCTGATTACTAACCGTCGAAGTTTCTCCAACCGTAGTTGAGACTGAAAAAGTTTCAGAAAAATTGAACGTGATCGAGCCACTGTTTTCAACGGTACCCGGAACTCCAACCTTGTAACCCTCAGTCAAGCTCACGCCGGCAGTCACCGAGATGCCGAGTGTATTGGTCCAGGTATCAGTTTCGCTCTTGCCATCCGTATACCAAACTTCGGTACTATCACTCTGAGTTACGCTAGAAAAATTCTCTAACAATCTTTCACCAAAGAAAGTTTTTGTATTCTCAGGGGTTTCCACAATTTGATCCCAGTGTATTTCAACCCCACTCTCAACCAGATCAAAACGGTCAGCCACACAAGGGTAAATACTCCAAATCTTGCTATCTCCTGCGGTACCAGCAAAACCCACAACTGAACGGGTACCAATACTTAGCTGATACTCTTGCCACTTATGCCAACCATTATTACTGCCAAAAGTTATCTCTCTAGTAGAGTTATTTGACATATCTTTTAAGTAAACACGGATACGAGAAATATTGCCATCGCGTTTCTTATAAAAACGCCAACCCTGGATATATTCCATATCTCCAAGGAGTTTGCGGAATCCTGAACCAGTCGTTTTACCCACCTCGTCATCATCAGCGTATAGATATTCAAGCTTCAAGCCTTTGATGCGTTCATCGCCGCTATAACTGGTAATAGCAGCTATTTTATCTCCCGGTACACGCTTGGTGGAATAGCTATCACACATGTCAAAGTCACTGCCATTACCACTCTTACCATAGGAGAATATTTCATCATATCGTAAGGTTCCGTCTTTATCTGCGGCATTAAAATAGAGATCCAATATATTGGTAGCTGCTAGAACTGGGGCAGAAAGAAAAAACCCGATCACCACTGTAAAGATATACCTCATGGCATTACCCTTTTATTAATTGTGCTATCAGTCCGTCATTGTTAGTTACCTCATTACCTCTACCACCTGAGTCTTTTCTCTTTTCGCACCTCCTTTAATTGCTTATTAAGGGGTTCCATCCTGTGTGAGATTCTTTTAAATCAGTGAATAGCTTTTATCGGTTATATTCATTGGAACACAAACTCAACAATCACCAGAAACTGCCCACCACCAGGGCAGTAGTAATCAGCAGTAATACTGAAAGTACACGATAATTTCGCCATAGGGGCTCACTGCGCAGCGCCTCGGTTTCCGCATCAAAGTCTTTGCGAGACCAAACAAACTGCCTGGCTTCCTCACTAATCTTTGCCGGGCTTATCAAGCTGGAAGCCACCAACACCATGGAGCAGAAAACAAAGAGGATTGGCGCTATATAAAGGAAATGAAAATTAGTCCAACCCAGCACCTCATTAGCGAGGAATAGAGTTACTCCTCCGGCAGTGCCCAAAACCAAAGTGGTCATTGCGCCCTTGGAGGTCGCTCCCTGCCAAAAAAAGCCAATTAGGAATAGAGCCAAAACAGGGGGTACGGCATAGGAAAGTACTTTTTGCAGATATTGGAACAGAGAACCAAAATTCTCTATCTGCGGCGCCCACAGCACAGCCAGAACCATAAAGATGAAGGTAACCAGTTGCCCCACGCGCATCAGCTGATGCTGGTTCAAAGAGGGAAAACGCTGTCGCACGAAATCCATCGTCACCAATGTAGATGCAGAGTTCAGCGTGGAGTCAATCTGAGACATAAGGGCTGCAACAAAACCAGCCAAGACCAATCCCAAAATGCCCACAGGTAACAATTCAAATAGTAAGGTTGGATAAACCATGTCTGCCCGTTCCAGCTCGGGGAATAGGACAATCGCCATAGTGCCTGGCAGGACCATAATAAACAGCACCGGCAATTTCAGAAGACCTGCAAACAACGCTCCCCAGCGTCCGTGGTTAATATCTTTGGCGCTCAGCACCCGCTGTACCATGAATTGGTTGGTACACCAGAAATAGAACCCCAGTAAGGCCACTCCTGTAACCAACCCCAGCCAAGGCACACTGGGATCTCCGATTGGACGAATCAAACTCAATTGATGGGCGGATACCTGGGAAACCACATTCTCCCAGCCACCAGCGCGATCCAGAGCGAAGATACTGATCAGAATTGAACCAAAAATTAGCAATAGAGCCTGGATGGTATCGGTGTAAATTACCGCAGCCAAACCGCCGGCAATCGTGTAAATACCTGCGATCACCGCCAAAATCGAAATGGTCACTGACATCGGCATTTCAGGAAAAATCAGCTTCATCACTAAGCCTCCGGCATAAAGGCTGCCGGCGGTATCCACCACGATATTCAGGAAAATTGTCAGACCGGAAAAGTAAGTCCTGGCGGTGCGATTAAAGCGCCGCTCCAGCATCTCGGGCATGGTGTAGATGCGGGAGCGAAGTATTGTCGGCAGATAAAAAATCGCGAAAAAAACCAGGATGACAGCAGCCATCCACTCATAGTTGAAGACTGCTATGCCAGTGCTATAGGCATCGCCTGCCAAACCAATCAGGGTAGTACTGGAGATATTGGAAGCGAACAAGGAAAGCCCTATCAGCGGCCAAACCATCTTTCGCCCAGCAAGGAAGTAGTCTTCAGCGGTGTCGTGGCGACGACTGAGATAGAGCCCCAGGCCAATTGTGAAAACGAAATAGACGACCAAAATGATCGCATCGATGGGGTGGAGACCAAAATCGACCGACATAACTTCCTCGTTCACCGCTAGCTGCGTATTTTTTATGGTTTGCGGAACTTGCAAAAAATTAAATCACAGTGGTTTAATTAAGTAAAGCAAACCATCAAAATATCAATAAATCCTTTAAAATCAATCAGTTATGGAAAAACCGTTCATCTCACTTTCATTGCTTACGCTAGGTAAACGCAATAAAATCCTATATGGACCTATTTGTCACAAATAGTCTCAGATCAAACTCTCGGATACGCGTTTTCTACAAAAGGGGCACAGAGATGGGTAAGGGAAGTAATTCCAGCGGCCTGCGTCGCTATAACGAACGGGTTTTGCTAACCGCGCTGCGGAAAGCAGGTACTGCGTCCAAGTCTGACCTGGCGCGCCTCACCAACCTCACCCCCCAGGCCGTTACACGCATCGTGGATGAATTGGAGAGTACTGGCATGGTTATGCGTGAGGGGCGCAGGCTTGGCGGCAAAGGCCAGCCCTCCATCATGTACACCATCAACCCCACCGGTGCTTACTCCATAGGCATTAAAGTTGGGCGGCGTAATATTGAATTATTGTTAATGGATTTTGGCGGCAATATTTTGAAGAAAATATGCCAGGAATTTGAATGCCCTGAGCCCGACTTTCTTCTCAGAAATATAGAATCGGGTATCGAAAATTTAAGTGCAGAATTAGTCAAAAAAGACCAATCCAAGCTCGTCGGCGTTGGTATCGCCATGCCCTGGTTTATCGGTGCCTGGACAAAAGAATTGGAAATGAGCAATACCCTGGCGAACGAATGGCGAGAAATTAACTTCGCAGAAGAGGTTTCCAAAGGCACCCACCTACCCGTCTTCTTTGAAAATGACTGCTCTGCTGCAGCAGTCGCCGAGCTGCAATTCGGTAAAGGCACTGAAGTTTCCGATTTTCTTTATATCTTCGTTGGCACTTTTATCGGCGGCGGCCTGGTGCTTAATAGCAGCCTGGAGACTGGTGTACATGGCAACTCAGGCAACCTGGCCACCATGCCAGTCCCTGCCTCCAAGCTCAGTAGCACCCCAGAACCCGAAGGGGTCTTCGAGACCTTACTTAATCGAGCCTCACTATTTGGCTTGCGCCGACACCTGCGCGCCAACCAAATTAATATCAATGACTCTGCTGATTTATTGTCGGTGATGGATCAGGCCCGCCCACTCATACAGGAATGGCTGGACGACTGCGCTGATGCCCTGGTTTACGCCATTCTCTCCGCAGTCAGCGTACTGGACCTTGAGGCCGTTATTATCGATGCGCACCTCCCGCGATTCCTGCTGGAGGAGCTGGTGGAAATCATCTCCAGGCGAATGCAGCAAGCCGCCCCGTCCGGAGTTTTCAAGCCCCAGATAATGAGCGGTAAGATCGGTATTGATGCCATCGCGATTGGCGGTGCCATCCTGCCCTTTTACTCCAATTTTGCACCAGATAAGACCGTGCTATTGAAGGGTGGAGTTCCTGAGCGGGTTCCGGTTTAACCTGAAATATAGCGGAAAATCAAGGCTCAACTAATTAGACATTAAAACCGTATTGGTTCGTTTTACATAATCATAACAGTGAGGTGACCAGCGAGATGGCATTTAACCTAAAAGACAAATGGGTTTGGGATTTTTGGTTCGCCGTTGATGGCGATCAATACCATATGTTTTATCTACAAGCGGATAAATCCCTCGGCGATCCAGAGCTACGCCATTGGCATGTCTCGATCGGTCACGCCATTTCCACCGACCTGATTCATTGGGCCCCAACGCAAGACGCGATAAAACCCTCCCAATATCAAGAGGGTGACATCGATGAGGCTGCAGACTCCTACACAACCTGGACCGGCTGCGTACATAAAGAGGGCGACACCTGGTACATGTTTTACACTGGTACCAAACACACAGAAAAAGGGCTTATTCAGCGGGTCTGCCTGGCTACCTCCAAAGATCTTTTAAACTGGCAAAAATGTCCGGAAAATCCTCTGGTGGAGTTAGACCCCAAGTTTTATGACGGTCTAAACCTGGAATACTGGCATGATGCCTCCTGGCGTGACCCCTGGATTGTCAAAGATCCCGATCAAGCCCTTTATCATATGTATGTCACTGCCCGTTGTAATCAAGGCAGTCCCGACGGGCGCGGCGCAGTGGGTTATGCCAGCTCCACCGACCTCCTGCACTGGAAAGTTGGAGAGCCCATACTGGCACCGGGCTGGTATGGAGAAATGGAAGTCCCGCAGATTGAAAAAATCCAGGGCCGCTACTATCTCTTCTGCTCTGTCTCCACTCAGTTTCACAGCCAAGCCCACCGCCAGTCTATGAGCGGAAAACCACTTACCGGCACCAAGTATTTTGTCTCCGATGCCCTAAATGGGCCATACACCGTTATTGGTGATGGATTCCTCAGTGCTGACGAGCAGGGCAGCCTATATTCCGGTCGGGTGATACAGGGGCCAGACCAACACTGGTATCTGCTCGCCTTTAACCGCAACGATGCACAAGGCAATTTTATCGGCGGGATTTGCGATCCCAAGAAGATCAAACTCCTTGCGGCTGGGCAACTCACATTGGCAGAGTAACGATAGATGGCCAACGGCATCTTGCGAAAGTACCGGTGCCGTGCCGCCTGCCAAATATCCACCAGGGCCGAAGACTTCACCTAACCTGTAAGCAATCAATAGCTGAAAACTTCCCACTGATTGCAGTTTCTTTAGATATTTATCCCCAAGATCCCAGTAAAAACCCTTCCCTTTGCCCCACCCCCACAATCCAAGCAAATTTTCTTCAGCACCCAAGCAGTACCCGGGCTCCCTCCATTGAAGAGTAACTCTTACTGATTGATTTAGTTAAACTCTTAAAATCAACAGGTAAATTTTCCGAAAAATTCTATTGCCCACATTAAATCACAGTGGTTTAATAAATAAAAAATGGCCATCCAGCCATGCGAATCAAGAAAAAAGAAGAGCCCAACCTAAATGGGCCTCCAGTGAAAACTAATAACCATAAGTGATGATTGAGGAGAGCGTCGTGAAGGCAGAAGACTTTCAAACCGATTGCAAATGGGTCAGAGGTTTTAAACCAAGTTCAATCGCCCTGGCGATAGCTGTGGCATCCAGTGTTAGCTCTGCGGTAACCGCCCAAGAGCAGTTGGAGATTGAGGAAGTCATCATTACCGCTACGGCCCGCCCCGTAACGAAAATGGAATCCAGCATCTCTGTTAGCGCCCTAGATACCGAAGAATTGTCTCACTACGCTCCCCGCTCAACCGCAGAAGTTTTCCGTAGCCTGCCAGGTATACGCGCTGAATCTTCTGGTGGTGGTGGCAATGCCAATATCACGGTAAGGGGAATTCCGCTTGCCACTGGCGGCTCCAAGTACATGCAGATCCACGAGGATGGGCTGCCAGTACTCGAATACGGCGATGTCAATTTCGGCAATACCGACAACTTTATTCGAGCCGATTCCTCCCTATCCCGCATTGAAAGTGTACGCGGCGGCTCCGCCTCCACCTTTGCCAGCAACTCCCCCGGCGGTGTGATCAACATGATCAGCAAGACCGGAGAAGAGGAAGGCGGGAATATAGGCCTCTCCTTTGGTGCAGATTACGATGAAACCCGCCTGAACTTCGGCTACGGGCACCACCTCAGCGATACCCTGCGGTTTTATGTAGGCGGCTTCCTGCGCGAGGGGGAAGGTGTTCGTGAAACCGGCTTTGATGGCGATTCCGGTGGCCAATTAAAGGCCAATCTCACCAAAGATTTTGACAACGGTTATGTGCGCCTTTACTACAAACACCTGGACGATCGGGTGACCACTTACCTACCCGGCCCGGTAACTTATAAAGGCAATGGAGAGTTCGGCACTGTAGCCAACTTCGATGCCAGCAGCCAGACCCTGCACTCAGACAATTACCGCGATATTTCTACTTTCGATGCCTATGGCAACCCGGTAAATCGGGATCTTAGCGACGGTATTGAATCCCTGGTAGAAGCCTATGGATTTGAGAGTCAATTTGAATTTGAGAATGGCTGGACCATTACTGACAAGTTCAGAATTTCCGATATAAGCGGTAGCTTTATCTCCCCCTTTACTGACACCTTTGGCAATTACGGCCCACAATCCGCACAAAGTATGGCAGACCTGATCTGTGCCAATGCCGTTAGCGGAGAGGGTTCTGCAGTGGACTGTAGTGCAGGAACCACTGTGACCTACGCCAATGGCGGAGAGGTCGATGAATTAGCCTATCTGAACTTATTGTTCGATACAGAAATCCATGATCTGGGATTGATCGTCAACGATTTCAAAGTCGATAAGCTAATTAATGACAATATTGTTGTTTCCGCAGGCTTCTACTACTCCAAGCAAAATATCAAGACCAGCTGGAATAGTTGGAATGCCCTAATCCAAAGCGTGGATGGCAGTGACTCCCAGAATCTAACCATCACAGCGAATGCCAACGGAGATTTGTTAGTCGATGATGGCCTCTGGTCGGCAAGCTTCCTGTCCTATGCCTGGGATCTGGAATATGAAACCTACGCTCCTTATATGAACGTGTCTTTCGATGTTGGGGACTTCACCTTCGACGTCAGTGCACGCCACGATATAGTCAATGCAAAGGGCTCTCTGGTTTCCAGTTGCTGTGGTGGCGATACCGATTACGATATCAACGGAGATGGCATTATCAGCGATGTGGAAGATGCGAGCGCATCAGATGCCTTTGGTTTTACCGGTGGCATTATCACTATGGCTAACGGCAATACCCAACTGGTCGACTATGATGCAGATAACACCTCCTTCTCCCTTGGCGGCAACTATGCAATCAATGACAGCATGGCGGTATTTGCTCGTTACAGTGAAGGTGGCCGCGCAATTGCCGATCGCCTGCTGCAAATTAGCGGCGCTTTAAATAGTGATGGCAGCCTCAGCGACACCACCGATGGCTTTGATTCTGTTGACCAGCTGGAGATCGGTTACAAGTTTAGCGCTGGTGACTTTGATATTTTTGCCACCTATTTCAATACCATCACCGAAGAGACCAATGCGGAAATCACCAGCGGCCTAACTTTCGTACGCGAGTATGAAGCACAAGGTATAGAGCTGGAAGGCTCCTATATTTATGGCGATTTCTCGGTTAACGGCAACCTGACCTGGACGGATGCCGAAATCAGCAAAGATGCGAATAACCCATCGGTAGTGGGCAATACTCCCCGCCGTCAGGCAGATATTATTTACACCATTACCCCTCAGTATAATTTTGGTGACAGCCTAACCTTCGGCGCCAGCCTGCAGGGCTCCACTGAGTACTACGTTTCAGATTCCAACAAACTGAAACAAGATGGTTATGTGTTGGTAAATCTGTTCGGCTCTTATTATGTCACTGAGGATCTCACCGTCTCCTTTAATGTAAACAACCTTACTGATGAATTTGTTGTAACTGAGGTTGAAGAGTCTTACGCAAAAGCTGGAGATATTGTTCGCGGCAGGGCCATCAGCGGCCGCTCCACCAGTGTCAGCTTCAATTACGCTTTTTGATCGTTGTCCTCCCTACTCCAGTAAGTCGTTTGCAGCCCGCTTAGGGCCGCTTGCAAACACCGGGGGTCCAGCCTCCCCGTTGGCACCCGGTCTTTTTCTTTGACGAAAAACTTACTGTAGCCACTCCTCCAGAGGAGTAGCCTGTTAAAATTAACCGACCAAATATTTCTTTAAATAGAATACCCAGCCAGTGGAGCAAATTAGGATGGAAGTGCAAGGCAAAGCAGTAAATACCTTGCTTGGAGGCATAGAAGCCGGCGGCACGAAATTTAATTGTGCAATCGCCGCAGGTCCCAATGATGTCTGGGAGAGGGCCAGCTTCCCAACCACCACACCGAAAGAAACCCTCGGTCAGGTCATTGAATTCTTCCAGGCCGGCGCCCAACGCCATGGCCCTATTTCCACACTGGGTGTCGCAAGCTTCGGCCCGGTGGATTTGAATCCTCAATCCAGCCAGTACGGGTTTATCACTAACACCCCTAAAAATGGATGGTCCAATACCAACCTGGCCGGTCAGTTACAGGGGGCACTCTCTATTCCTGTAGCTTTCGACACTGATGTCAATGGCGCAGCGCTGGGAGAACACCTGTGCGGCGCCGCTGTAGGTGTAAAGAATTTTGTCTACGTCACCATCGGCACCGGTATCGGCGCCGGGGTAATGGTAGATAGCAAACTGGTCAACGGCGCCATGCACCCGGAAATCGGTCATATGCTGATGCCGCAAGACCAACAACGGGACCCCTACCCTGGTCACTGCCCTTTCCATGGCAATTGTCTGGAAGGCCTCGCCTGCGGCCCCGCTATTGAAGACCGCTGGGGCCTGCGCGGCCAGAGTATGGACAGTGATCATCCAGCCTGGGATTTACAGGCGGAATACCTAGCCACCATGTGTATAAACCTGACCAGCTGCTACTCACCGGTACGAATCATCCTCGGTGGCGGCGTTATGGAACAAGCGCACCTGTTTACACGTATTCACGACAAGTTTCTCGACCTGGCGGGTGGTTATTTCCCCCAGGTATCCCAGCGCAATATCCGCTCTTTTATAGTCCCACCAAAACTCGCCGGCCGCTCCGGAGAGGTCGGCTCTCTGCGTATGGCCCAGGCACTTTGCTCCAGCTATTAGATAACCAAATCCTCCCTCACAGGATGTGGAAGCGCCAGGGGTATATTCCTGGCGCCACTCCACCCGCCAAACTGCGCCCCACAACTCCCTTTCCAACTTATATACTCATCTTTGCGACTGTTGGCACAGCGCAAGGTAGCTAGTCTCGTATCCGATCTGATAGGCTTGTCAGTCTTGACCGCCCACTGACGCGGCTGAGCACACTTAAGCGTGGCTCATTAAGGGATAAAGATGAAAATAATTAAAATATTGTTTATAGGCTTAATGGTTTTGGCCACTCAGTGTGTGCAAGCCGGCACCGCTGAACCCACAACATTTACCCGCCAGGGCATTCTCTCTTACAACTTTCATTCCGACTTACTGGGGCGTGGATTTGTAATTGATGTGCTACTGCCGCTCTCCTTTAACCCGGAAGACAATACCCGGTATCCGGTCATTTATATGACCGACGGGTATATGAATTTCCCTATGGTGGCCCCGAACCTGATCCACGAACAGGTACCCGATGAGCAAGGCAATACCAAGCTACCACCGGTGATTCTGGTTGGTATCTCACACCCCCTGGATAGTTCCAACTTCACCTTACGTTTAACGGATTTTACTCCAGTACCTGGAGAGATTAGGGGGAATACTCTGGGTGGTGGCGCCAACCAATTTCTGGCGTTTTTGGAGAACGAGCTCAAGCCTTTTATCAATAATTCTTTCAAGGGAGATGAAAGTGACGAAACACTGGCTGGCCACTCCCTCGGCGGGCTCTTAGCCCTGCACGCCCTCTTCAATCACACCGATAACTTCGACCGCTATGTGATCGGCAGCCCCAGCATCTGGTGGGCCGATAAGCAAATTCTAGAAAGTGAACTCACCTACGCCGAACGCCAGACTGACTTACCGAAAAGCGTGTATATGTTTATCGGTGGGGAGGAAATCTGCTTAGAAGAAGGGGAAGTTTGCGGCGTTCAAGATTTTAGGGACCTAGCCCAGCGACTCAAGTCCCGAGATTATGAAAATTTGACTCTACGCAAGCGAGTCATCAAGGGTGAAAACCACGATACCGTAGTTAATCCAGGTTACGATAAAGGGATAGAACAGATTTTCAAAAGCAAAGTGCTACCACGAAAGTATTCGTTTTAATCGAACTTTCCGGCCCTAGAGCAGAGAAACGCTATAGGGCCCGGACACTACTCGCCAGGCTTGCTATCCATTACTCATACGCGTCACTAATACACTCCTCGCCCTCTAAAAAGACCAACATAGTCTTCTCCAGACTTTCTGCTGCGTCCATAAAAGGCAAGTGATGGCTATCCTTTAGTACCGAGAAACATTTACTCCCTCTATACCTTTTATAATCTGCCTTTACCTGTAAAGGCGTGGTAATGGAATCATTCTCACCGACAACGAACTGCGCTGGTATCTGTAAATGATCGATAGCTCCATTAACGCTCATCGCCTGAAGCTCATCGTTCATCTTGTCGACTAAGATTCCACGCCGCTCCTGCCATCCAGGGAACTCTTCATCAATTTTTTCAGCGGCTAAAAAACCTCGAATATCAACTCCGTTCGCGATACCACCATTCGCTCGACTCGCCCACTTGGATAGCAGCAAATAATGCTCAGAGGGAGAGTCTTGATATTTCTTCAACTCCTGTATGGCTAATTGGTTGCCTTCCCTTTCCGCCCATTTCAGAGTTGCTTCTAAGCTGGTTTCTGCCTGCTTCTGCGCATCCTGGAAGGAAGAGATAAACACCAACCTCTCCAATGTCTCAGGATGCTCACTCGCATAGAGAGCTGCAAGCCCCCCGCCCCAAGAGTGACCAACTAAGGTAACCTTATCTTTCTTATAGTGCGTTTTTAAAAAAGAAATAACATTGTGCACATCTTGAATATTGTTCTTTATCGTTAATGTTTCTTCGCTCACCTTAAGAGACTTGCCGGCCCCTCTTTGATGAAGATAAGCCACTAAATACCTTTCTTCGAGCGCCCGCCCAACAGTTACCTGAAATGGGACTAACCCAAGCTCTACATCCCCCGACCGCCATGTAGAAAAAGGATTAAAGGTTTAGATAAGTTTAGACCAGATACCTCAAGGTGCAATTTTGCACTACCACTTAGCACCTCCCCTTTAAAATTGACTTGATTAGCAAACACCCCACCAGAAAAAAACAAAAATAAAACTGTCAGGGAGAAATCTTAACCATAATGGATTTAACATATACTCACCGATTTAAGATTTAAAATATTAATAAGATACCTCTTCATCAAACACAAAAGTCCAATAAAATTTATAGAAAGCCAAAAAAATTCAAACTTAAAGAAGCTTATATTACAAATACATCAAAAAATACAAACCTTGAGACGAGATGGGGGTAAGACAGGGCAAAGTAACATTCAATAGGAATTCTTCGCTTCACATATAAGAAGAGCACCATTTCTCTTTACCAATCTTAACCTTCTCACTGTATCGCGACACCTCATGGGAAATGCTCATGAAGTCAAGATATTACGATTCAGCTGAAGGCAGAGGAAGAATTTACACAAAAAGGCATCTGCAAAAGGACTATTTGTGGAGTAGGGATAATCCAATATAAGGGGGGATAAGAGAACTGAAAAAGTGTTTTGAGCCAAGAAACTAGAAGTTACTCTACCCTTCATACCATCATTTGAAAAGGCCGCATAATAAATACAGCCACCTAATACAAGCTACTTACATCGCAATGCGGGCAAACGCGCCCCTAAGAGCAGCTACTTACCAATGTTGTACCAAGCAAAAGTGGGGCTGCTCTAGCTAGAGGACATCACCAGTTTTCAAACTACAAAAACCTTTACAGAACACGCAATGAAATAATCTCACAGGTCTTAAAGACGCGGCTTCCACTCCAAAGGCTGTCAGCATCCCCAACAATCCGCACTGTAGATTTGGCATGGAGTGGCGCCAGGGTGGAAGACTCTGAGTTTTTTTGGCCTACACTCTCTTTCGACTTTATCCAATACTGATGACAACTCTCAGTTTCAGCGTCCAACTTCACGACCACTTCGCCATCTCTTGAGGAGGCACTCGAAAACACCTCTATATAGCGAACTGTGGATTCGTTAGCCTCCCCTAGAGCCAGCACATCGCCCGATAAGAGCATCATAAAAAAGCCTAAGCTTTTAAAGGGTTCATTATCACCTCGAAAAATTAGTAATTCATAACAGCTGGCCAGCAACCTGCTAATTTAATATTCCTATCAAATATCGTACATGTGGGCAATCAACGCTGTTATCTCTGAGCTTCCAGGTCAATTATTAACTACCTTGCTCTGAATGCGGCTAGTAAGTTGCTAAAATTAAAACAATGTCTCGCGCACAAGCCGCCCCTTTAACACAGCCCCTTACCTAGCCTTATCTTTTAACTTAAAAAATTACGTAAAGACTGGAAAAAATAAGAGATATCCAGCCCTAGAAAACATTCATATAAAAAATAAATATTTTACTGAGGTAGTAAGTGTAGTATAATCCTAAAGATTATATTGCGAAGAAAATCACTCTCAGACAACGATCACGAGCCTTCAAGATGAAAAAACTATTAGCAATACTGCTTATTGCCTTACCCACTTCATGCCTAGCCGAATTTGTCTTTACAGGAAAGTTAAGTCAAATTCATACTGGCCCACAGTATCAAGGTAAAATTTTTGTTAAAGTTCAGGGAATACCTTCAGGGGAGGTTTCCTGCTCAACCAACACAAGCTATAGCTTTGCGTTTGATGGGAAAGAAGAAGAAAGTAAAATATACCTCAGTTTACTTTTAAGTGCTCTCACCACTCAGCAAACTGTTACTTTGAAGAGTAGCGATAACTGTACAACCTATCAAAATGTTGCTGACTTAAGAAACCTGTCTGTTATGCCATAGAAAATATATAGCTATCGATTTACCTTAATTCTTATTAAAGCCGACCGAACTTAAAGCAATATATTCTTTCTGCGCAATAAACCGGCATTCTATTCGATCACCCTCTATTTTGAATGCTGGTTTATATATGCAAGGGGGGGGCGAAACTCACAAAAGATAAATCACTCCACTCTACCAACTCTAAACCGTAGCCGTTAACAAACTCAGAATTATTAGGTCCCATTATATCTTGAGCCTAACAAATATATTAGAGAACCCGATAGCATCATTACTTTTATTCTATTCAGGAAGCACAACTGAAGACAACAACACTTTGGAGCCACTGCCAGTGCAATCATAGTAACTAAACCTCACGGGCTCCTTTGCCATATACGTAGACAGTAAAAAGTGCGCCTTGCATCAAGTAGCTTTGAATTTTAATAAAAATATCCAAGGAGACATAACTCTAAGGAGCCTATGAATAACTCTGCAATATCTCTGCGGATTTTGAGGACTACAGATGTTAGGCCCAGCTTACCGCGACCCAGCTCTTTACAAGAGCTGCAACGCAGCAGATGAGGCCCTCAACGGATTTTCAGAGTAATTAAGGGAATTATTCAGAGGCTTCCAAGATGCCTACACCGCAAAGCATCTAAGCTCTCCCCCTGAGAACAGCTACTTACCAATATTGCGCCAAGCAAAAGTGGGGTAGCTGCCATAGCAGCTATCTAAAAGGTTGAACTGAACTTTCTTACCTGCAAAATGCGCGGCTGTTAACAGGTACAGCGCTTCCTTCCCGTTGACATCATCATCCTTGTTGCAGCGAAGAGTAGCCTTATCACACTCTGCAGGGCCAACACTTTCATTTACATAAACGTAACAGTTAGTATCATTTAGATGGCAACCTATTTTTTCGACTTCCAAATAACCTATTGTCGTTGTAGCAGAAGCAAAAGAGGACAGCTATAAAAATAAAGAGAAAAGAGAAAAGAGAAAAGAGAAAAGAGAAATATTTTATAAGAACCCCTAGAATATTTCCGGGAAAATCACATCTAGAAAGTAAAATTTTTTCAACCTCCGCCAAAAAGGATCAAAACATGCCTATAAAACCACCATCACCAGGATTAGCAGAGCTCCCACCTCCATTATTTCTGCCATCAACTTAACTCTCTCAAAGACAGTATTTAGCTTGAAATACAGGCCCTCTAACTCACATGATTTTTCACCCCCCACTTGGAGACTCATAACAACCGAGTACCCTCATTAATTCATTGATCTACCAAATATCAGCAGTCAAACAACACAAGCTCAGAATCATCAAAATAATTTTGAACTAAAGCATGAGAGGACAGACAAGTAGAGTTAGTGTAGGTAGTCACATCATCCCCCCCTTATCCAACTCAACAAATCACCCTACTTAGAATTAATTGAAACCTTAATTTCTTGCCCACTCCCATGCGAAGAGGTGCGCTCATCTGTTTCAATCGCCTCTCAAAAAATATCAAACATTACCCCCCGTTTAGATCGTGCATCCCTAGTGGATGCTCTCTGCATATTAGAAAGCTATAACAAATACAGACCAGAATGACAGGCATAACTGTAAAATTATGAGATATAGAAACTTTAGATTAGACCGCACCAAAAGCCACAAAAACAACCACGGCACAAGAACAAAAAAACTCGAGACAACCCCATCAAAGTAAACTTGACTATAACTAAACTTAACCCCAACCAACTCAGACACCACGACATAGGAAAATTTCATTAAAGCAGCCAAAGAAACCAGTGTCGAAAATATCACACCAGCATACATAAGCTGGACCTTCCTGAAGAAAACCCACATGGAAAATGATGAACACATAAGAAATATAACAAAACTCAACGTATTAAATTTTTTTTCGCCTCCTGAAATCACCGAGAATGCCTCCAACATCCAGCTTTGGGATAGACCGGTAATTAACCAACCAAAAGACATGGAGAAAATAACTATTAATGTATCCAGTAAAACCCTCTTAATACTCATTGGTTTTCCACATGTTTTTTTGGTAATTATTCTTATAGGCCTCAAAAAATTCAGGCCTATAATACCATTTATCGAAATCCGAATTTAGATCCACTGAAAACTTCACTGTATAAGGTGTAATTTTCAACTGCATTTGTTGATCATAAGACCTACGATCGTTGTGTCCATAGCCATAATCTTTATTTCTGCCTGGACCAACAAACAAAGCTATGTTCTTATCATCACCTTCACACAAACAATCATACCTAACTGATTTCCTAACATCCTCTCCAAAATATCTGCTCGATATTTTCATGCGCCCATCATAGCCTCCATGACCACCTTGAGGCTCTTTGTGCATTTCACAAATGAGAACTCCACTTGCACAAGAGTTTCTGCTGGAAGATTGCCCCTCCTGCTCATCTCCGGACGAAGCCCAATTATATACATACTGCATAGCAGCAGTTCGCGCACCATTACTAAACTTACCACCCGATATTTTTGAGGCAGTTCCACCCAAGATGACAGTTGAAGCAAATTGCATTGCCTCATTGCCTACATTCCCTATCACAGGAGCAAAAGCTTTAACAACTCCCGCAGACGCAAAACCATGCCCAAACTTCCCGCCTGAAAGCTCCGCCTGCACACCCCCTATTACTCCATGTATAGCAATGAGCTTGGCAAACTGGGTACCATTTACATAAGCATTCGCTCCCACGCGTATCGTTTGGTCTGCAGTCGATTTGGCCAAAGTATTTGCCCCCGCCCACTGAGGTGCCTTTTGGAAGGCCCAAGCTGAGGCACCTGAGATTGCTGCGACCTGCCTTGCCTGCTTTGGATCAGCTCCGAAAGCTCTAGCTTGGTCATAGCTCCACACCGCTTGACAGGCTGCTTTATAGGGGCCACAAAAGCTAGAAACTATATTCCCCAAGAAAGAGCTAGCATCCTGGCCAATAGTCCTCATAAAGCCACGAATTACTTTTTTGAATGGCCGTAACAACTTTTCGAAAAAGTAGCCACTGGGATCCGTTGCATTCAGCGGATTATTTCGCACATAGCTATAGCGGTTATACATCTGCGTATCCGCTGCAGCCTGGATAAAGGGATCCGCCTGCATAAAGCGCCCCAGGCGCGGGTCGTAGATGCGGCCATTCATATGGATCAGGCCCACTTCATCCAGCATTTCGTGGCCGGTGTAACCACGGGTGGTGCGGCTGTGATCGAAGTTGGACAGCGCGCTGAGAGAGAGCGCATTCCAGTTGGCCGTATTTCTGCGCTGACCCCAGGCGTCAAAGGACATTTCCTGTTTGACATTACCGGCTTTGTCGGTAATCAGGTCCATAGAGCCCAGGTGGTCCTTATACAGGAACAGTTTGTCGGTGGACTGTACGGCATAGGCCAGGTCGGTCTTGACCGTATATACGGCGGTGCCCAGTTGACGCTTCCATTCGATTTCGTTGGGGGCGCTGGATTTCTGGATACGCTCGATGCCGCCGATATACCAGGTTTCCGTGACTTCGCCATTGCTGCTGTTGGTGTCCTTGCGGTAATAGCGGCTGTGGCTGGGCCCGTAAAGGAATTCAGTCGTGTGATTACCTTTCTTGATCCAGGAGGCTTTGTCGAAGGTGGTATAGCGAATAGTGCGGCCACCGTTAAAGCCATCCGAGGTCATATTGCCATTGGCGTCGTAGTTGTAGCGCACGCCGCCGGCAGTGGTCACTGCGTGGGGACCGGCTCCATTCTCGCCGTACACATAGGATCCAACCCCGGCTTTATAGGTGATATTGCCGATGGCGTTATAACGCACATCCTGGTTGGCACTACTGAGACTACTGCAGTTGTAGTTGCTGCTGCCGATATGGGTTTTGATCAGGCGATTGAGGCTGTCGTAACAGAAACTCTCGCGCAGATTCTTGCTACCACTTTGGTTGTGGCGGCTACTGAGGTTGCCGAGGGTATCCCATTGGTAGGTAATATTCTGGATACCAAAGGTGCCCAGTACGGTGGAGGTCTGGTTGAGCAGGCGACCAGTACTCCCTTCGTAGCTGTAACTGGTGGTGGCGCCGTTCCCCAATAGTTGCTCTTTCAGCTGGCCGCGGGCGGTCTGGGCTTTGACTTCCTGGATCAGGTCTCCAGTCGCAAGATCGACCACTTTGTACAGGTAGCCATTGCCATTGTAGTAGTTGCGCACACCTGATTGCCCGGTGCTTAGCAGACTGTCGAGGGCGTCGTAACTGCGCTCTACCCGGCCGTAATCATCAAATAGCGTGGTGGTAACGTAGGCGGGCTGAGGGCCGGCTCCATCGAAGTCTACCGCTTGGGCATGGTTGCGACCCAGCTGGTCGTACTGGTACACGGCTTGGTAGCCGGTGACGCTGTCGCTGATCATTTCCAACTGGCCGAGGCCATTTTGGGCGGTATCGTAGAGCCAGGTTACGTTGCTGGTGAGGCTGCTGCCTCCGGCTTTTTCCATACGCGTCAGCTTGCGACCCAGCTTGTCGTAGGTGAAGGCGACGGTGTGACCATTGGCATTGGTCTGCTTTTTCAGCTCGCCATAGCCCGTGTATTCATAGCTCCAGGCGCCCTTATCGGGGTCATCCATATTTTCCTTACGACCCAGATGGTCGTAGTTGATGGTGACGACGATGGGGTAGCTGAGGCCGTCGCCTTCATCAATATGGCTGCCGGAGGCATTAGTCTTGCCCCAGGATTTCGCTTTGTGCAGGTTGCCCTGGCTATCATACTCGTAGGTGAGGCGACCATTCATTGCGTCGATCACTTCCACCAACTCACCGGCGACATTTTTGACTTCGGTCTTAGGCTGCCCCTTGTCGTTGGTGGTGATGGTCTTCAGACCGGCGTAAGTGATCGTTGCGTCCGAGTTGTCGGGGGCGATGACCCGGATAGGACGGCCGAGCAGATCGTACTGGGTCTCGGTCCACATACGAGTGTCCCCAGAGAAATAGGGCTCGCTGACAAATTTCACCCGGCCGAGGTTATCGTACTCTTTATCTGCATAGACTTTATTGTGCAGCCCTTGGGTTTCGGTGCGCATGGAACGGCCGAGGGCATCGAAGTATTCCCTGCCCCAGCTGCCGGTACTGCTGCTGGTGGTCACTCTGTACTTGGCGCCACTAGGACAGCCACTGGTACAGCGTTCATATAGAGTCTTCTTATCCGCACCGGCGTTGTTCCAGCTGTAGCCTTCACGGCCAAAGGCGTCGTAGGAGGCATAGCTGATCAGACCATTCAGGCCCTCCACTATCAGGGGGGAACCAAAGTGGTTACGGGAGACGACCTTCTCAGTCAGGTGCCCTAGGGCGTTATAGCTCTCGGAGACATAGCGACCGGAGGGGTCGTACACCGTTCTGGCGCTGCGGCTTGTCTCGCCAGAGGCAGAGAGTGTTTTCTTGCTGACATTGCCGAAGCCGTCGTACTCGTAGCTGGTGACCTGCTTAAATTCCGACTTATTCGGTTCGATGATCTCGGTTTTCAGCAGCCCTTTGTGGGCTCCAGAGGTGTAGTAGGTAAAGGCCGATTCACGCACATGGCTGGGCATCCCTGGGCGGGTGCTAGTAACCTTGGTATGGCTCAGGCGGCCCTTCTCTTTTTCCCAGGTAGTACTGCCATACACATTCTCGGTTTTTTTGACGAACTGCTGGCCGGATGCTCCATCCTTTGTCACCACGTTAATAGTGAGAGCGTTACCGTAGCCATCATAGCTGTTAGTGGTACTAACCGTTTGCAGCAGCTCTCCAGCACTATTGCCGTTATCTTTTAAGTCATAGGTTTCTTCGACCGCATTGTAGATATAGGGTTTGTACGGCCTAGAAGGTGTGCCACTGCCACCCCACCCCTGCAGGCGCCAGTTGTTGGATGCCCTATTCAGAAGTGCCCCCTTGGAAGTACGGGTTTCTGTGTAAAGCGGCATACCGATAAAGGGGAAGTCCTGGCGATAGGTGGTTTCTGTCACCACGCCAGTCTGGTTATCGGTGGTGCTCACCTTTTGGAAACCTAACATACCGCGGCCGGCGGCCTGTAACTTCATCTGGTGATAGTGGTAGGACACCGAGCTGGTGGCAGATCGATTGACCGCTCCCGGGTTGACACCCGCAGCCGGCGCGGAACTCTCCACCTTGGAAACCAGGAACATGGGGGAGAGGATATCTAATACTGGCTTGTCTTTGCCTAATGTGTGGCTTCCTGAAGGCAAAACCCAGCTGCCATTGAGGGCACTGTAAAGAGAGGCTGGATTGCCTACCGTCACTGGGTAGCAGATCGTCTCGCGGTTAACATTCACAGAGGATCGCGCATCCAGGCGCTCTAAATCCTCGATATGAGTTACACATTTCTGCGTGGTGCTGGTGGACATTTCAAGACGGGAGTAAACACCGTCATTCACCATATTCTCAAAGGTGACTTCCGTTATATTGCCAATGCCATTATCAATGCGATGAATAACATTGTGAGGTTTATTTCTTTCCTCTGGATAATTGTCATTGGCAATATAGGTATACACCTTACCGCTGGACTGATCATACTTATGATAATCAACCTGACCGTCACCATTGGTATCGGCAAACCAGGGGAAGTCCTTTTTATCCTTGCCGATGTACTTCCAATTTATGGCGTTGCTGACAAAAGTGCCACTATTCTGATCGAAATAACGCACCTTGATATAGCCAGTATTAAAGTCCGGCCATACCAGATCTGGATAACCATCGTTATTTAGGTCGGCAAAATTTGCTTTTTCACCGCCTGCAAAAAAACCAAGGCTGGTAAAGCCGTTACCGGTACTTAGCTTGATGACCAGATTATCAGTGCCGGTAACATAAGCAACATCAGTAAGCCCATCACTATTGATATCTACTGCAATCGGCGTTTTCGAATCGTTACTTGAGGATAACAGCTCCAGAGAGTTAAAAGATTCTGTCTGCTTATCAAATACAGCTACTCGATAGCCATCGAAATAGGTGCCCAAAAAGCGCCATTGTTGATTTACTCCACAGCTGTCTGGGCCGCCTAGCAATTGCCTTGGCAAGAATGGCTCGTGCCTGGGGGGATCATTGCCACCGCCAGTACCGGTCGTGACACAACCATACCTCTGTGAGTAGGTTGCCACCAGCAGGTCAATAGAACCATCGCCATTGAAGTCGCCGAGAGTATCCGGGACTCGCTTATCCGGATCGCCAATAGTAGCTCCGCTCACATTAAGCGGATAGGTTTTTTCTGTACTGCTAAATTTATAGTAGTGATCAGAAGATACCGAGGCACCATATGGTTGCAATAGGCGAACCTTGACTTTGCCATCGGTGGCAGCGGAAATATAATCCGCGAGTCCATCACCATTGAAATCGGCAAAGATCGCATCTTTATCACCCAGCCCAGTGCTAATCCCTTCTGAGTCTAATCGCCAGGCGCCATTAATATAACGGCTGGGAAATATATGCCATTTCCCACCAGTATAGTTATAAGCTCCACGCTCATTAAAAATTGCTAAATCCTGACGACCATCAGCATTATAATCGAGAACTCGGATCGCAAAGTCCTTACCGACATTAGTGCCGGTAAAGTAAATACCATGATTGTTTTTGTGGTTAAATCGAGTGCCCGCAAATTTTTGCAGGGTGAATTTTACACCATTAGAAATAGCGTATTTAACCCGTGTATCGGTGTCATCCCCGTCCGCATCCCCTTCAATCCAAACGATATCTTGTTTGCCGTCACCATTAATATCGGCATATTTATAGTCAACCAGGAATCGCGAAGAGGCCGGAGAAAAATCAATGGTTTCATGGCCACTACCATTGTGCTTCAAAGAAACTTGCAGCCATTCGAAATTTATTGCAGGAAGACAGCTGGAACCAACACATTCTTGCAAGGTGGACAGAAGTGAAGTTCTGTCCATATACTTTTGACCCGAGCCGAAAGGCAGGACAGGTTGGTATCCAAGAGTATACTCGCGGATTACAGAGCCATTGGATTTGGAAACAACTTTTTGTAAACGCTTCGTTGTCTTAAATTCGTAGCCGGCCGTATAACTTTTCAAGTAATCGGGACGACCATCATATTTAAATTCAATTTCAGCATCGTAACCGCCAGAACCATAGGCAAAGCGAATTTCCTGGATACGGTGGCCTGAACTCGCATCCCCTTCATAGTGGAACTCGATAGGGTTACCGACACTATCTTCAAAACGTCCCAGAGCCCAAACTAATGTATGACCGCCGGCTAGTAATTTTGCATCGCCTCTATTGCCATAATAACTTACCGAACCATCCTTGCGCTCAACCTTAAAATAATCTGGTTTACCAAGGCTACCACCAATGGAAACAACCTTAGCAAAGGAATCCATCTCAGTCTTATAAGTAGCGCCAACCGCCCCATACTGTGAGCCACTTGTTTTTAATAGTCGCTGTCCATCCAAGCAAAACCGGTCAGACTCTGTCCATTTAATCGGGGCCATACTTCCATCAATAGACAGGGTCTGACGACAGCGAGATATTCCTGATAAACCACCAATGGACCAGCCCTTACCTAAAAGACCATTGCCACCATTACTTGTATAATTGAGAGATATTTCCGGGGCAACGCCGGCGGTACCAGTTGCCACAGCAAGTGGTACTGAGTAGGTCACTGCACCAGACTCATTAACCCGGAACTGCCCTCCTGTCACACCAGCCATATTGGGGCTGCCGGTTACTACGGGGGCACCATAACTATCAAACTTACCAGAGCTATTTGCTAGTAAAGAAGCGTCAATAGCACCCTCAACTAAAATATCATCACGTCCATCGCCATCAATATCTTCAATCCTGACATAGTTCGGATTGGCACTAGATAGGATGACAGCCACCTCTGAAGTGTTGCTTCCAATGGGAAAAGACTGAGCCAGGCTAGGAAGACCATTGCCATTTGCATGCAAAATTAGCGGCGTAGATGAGAGCACCAAAAGGTCAGATGCACCATCACCATTAAAATCGCCGGTTAGGGAAATATTGCCGGCCAGTAATTCTAAAGCGTTAACTGCAGAATCACTCAATGTGGTGGCAACTGGAGAGGTGTAATTATGCCCCCCCCCAATAAGTGCTCCATACATCACAAAACTTGGAAGTTCAGGCATTGCTACCGGGGTAATCACTTCACCATGCAGCATAATAATGGGACGGTGGTACTCAAAATAAAGATCATTAAAACCATCTTTATTAATGTCACCACTATAGATTTTATACCCCTTATCCATGACGCCAGTAGAGGCAACTGTAACTACAGGAAATACCCCACCAATAATCAAACACAGAAAAGCAAGAATGAGACGCATAGAGAAAGATCCCAGGAAAGGCAAGCCCCAAATTAATTATTTACTTAACAACTCCAACACTTCCAGAAGGAAGGTGACAGCAATCTACATTTACAACTGCATACTTACAAGGCAATTTTTAATATAACCGCAAAAAACAACACAAACATGAACACACTTCAAAGATAAGCTTAAATTTACACAAACAACAAAACAATAGTACCAAAATTAAACAACCTAAAGTTGCACTTTAATTTCACGGAAAGCATTACCACCCTTTACAACCCCACACCATAAAAAAAGACCACATAAAACCCCTCAGCAGCAACCAAGCCTTAAGGTACACGCTAAAAATTTATTCACATCGTCAAAATAAACTTTGATCGGAAATAAAACCAACACAAAAAACCCCCTTAACTTATCAGTGACACAGAACACATAAAAGCAATAAGCCTTACAACACTTGCATCCAGAGTCCACTAAAAGCAAAATCTCAATCAGCGCAACCGCCCCTCCTTGACATACACCAAAAAGTACTGCGGGAATCCAAGTTTGACAGGAACATGTATAACATTAAAACTTTAAATACCTCCCTTTAAGCTGAAAGGGTTATATTTTATAAAAAATATGGATTCGCTTGAAAACAAAAAGCTGATTTACAATGTTTCTAGGAGATATACTACTAATCACTATCGCTTTCACAGAAAACCTCCATTAATATAAGGGTGAGAATCTAAACTTATTACAAGAATAAGAATCGAAAGCGTCAGATTCAGGGTGGCAGGCATCGAAAATACTCCAATGATAGGTTTTAAGGGAAACACCTATTCAATTGAGAATAATCAAAAATTCTCCATACTACTAGCGGCCTATATAGTAGGAAAAAATAGAGCTTGAATTTGATGCTAGCGGCTAACACTCTGATGACCATATCGACATTAAAATTCGATATGTTAAGCTAGATCCGAATTTATAGAATAAAAGTAAAACTGGGACCCAGGACAGCAATAGTAAAGGATAAGTCCACCCTAAAGCAGCACCACTCAACTATAAAAACTCGACTCCAGGCCCAAAATATTTCAAACTTCTTAAAAAAAACGGGCTAACTGTTTATCAATTAGCCCGCAGCCCCTCTTGACATTTATCAATGTATAATAATCAAGAAATTATCTTGTTATCCATCTACTTCTCATACATACCAATAACTTTACAGGAGGTCTCATCAATATTTACCGAAACACTTACCCCCCGAGCTTTTGCAGACAATAAAAAAGCATATTCCTGCTCAAAAGTCTTACGAGTTCTATCTAGACAATTCCTAGTGGGCCATGCTGGGTAACAGGTACAATTACTTCTCGAAATACCAACCTGGGAAAAGGTTACTGTTTCCCCATCATAAGCCACCCCAACATACTCCAGCTCACCATGATGCCAATCAGCCAGACAGCCAGCGGAACCTAGAATAAAAAATAAGGCTAAAATATATCTCATCATTCCACCCAAATAAAACATAATACTTATGCAAGTTAGCAGTCGCAATGACCTTAACAAAGAAAAGAAAACCTCCAGACATAACCTTCACACCAACAAAATTTAATTTTTTGGATGAGGGGCATAAGCTTTCCGTGATGAATTAAATGGCTAAAGCCAGGATTCACGATATATTATTTGCGAAGAATGTCTATTCGGTAAGCAACAGGAATGGTATTTGATCCATTCCAAACTTTACAGCGACCTTCACCGTAAACACCAAAGGCGACTTGATTCCCACTCAAATAGGCCGCCAATAAGGCACTATACATCTCCCGACCCTCTTCGGTTCCGAACTCTATAGCGATATATCTACCAGCACCCCAATCCTTATAAGTCGCCGTACACCCATTAGGATTGGGCCCCTCATTTGTTAGCGTAGCAACAGCATATGTCTTGTAGGTACGAAGGTACTCTATAGGGCTATTATCCACACCATAAGAAAAAGATTTCCCACTAAAAAAAACAAAAAATATCAATAAATATCTGGTCACACCCAATGACTTCCCGATCACAATAGAACTCCCTAGAAATATAATCAATAAAAATAGAACTACAAACTAAAATCAAAATATACCAAAGATGGCGATCTTCAATCTACAAAATTATCCACCCCCTATAAATTTTTGAGAAAATTCTCTCTCAAGTTCTCACATGACCCCTAAACTTTTTAGTGAGAGCAGCCTTAAGATAAGATTTCATCAACAAGGCCAACACTAAAGTAGATAGATAATTGAAACTGTCGACCAAAGTTATCAAAGGATCTCAGGCAATAGCAATGTCAATGTCAATGTCAATGTCAATGTCAATGTCAACATCTTGCCCTCAAGGGACCTAGAGTGCTGACCCACACAATTTCGCATACAAGACATAAACTCTCTCACCCTTTGATAATTACCTTACACATACAACTGCAAAGTATGCAAGGCGTACTAACTCCAGAAACCTTGATGAACAACCAACCATTGTCAGCAGAAAGGAGCAACTACATCAATCATCGTCACTCTATTAGGGACCACCAATATAAACTCTTCCTCAACAACAAAGAAGGGCGCGGTTGATCATATTTTTTACTAGGGATAACCAAATTTAAAAAAGTCTGACAGAGTAATGGAAAAATCAAGGATACACACATCATTAGAAGATAAGTATATTTTACATGAATTAGAGATTACCACCAGGTACTTCATAAGTAGCACCGTAATTCATTTCACCAACTAGAACTCCCAAACCTGGAAACTTACAAATAAACCAAAGGATCCATGAAAAACCCACATGAAAATTATAATTATTCATCACATAGTTGGTGTCAATTCGAATTTTCATTACACAAAGAGATACTGGCTTTGAAAAGCTTCTCAACCCTTATGGCTAGGTGGCGTCGAAATAAAATTGAAAGACAAATCTATAGAAACCTTATTGAGTAACTGATGATAAATCCTATTGGCTATGTGCAGCCGCAGGCCGTGTAAGAGGGAACACTCTATAATAGCTATCACAAAGAGAAACTATTCAGATTACCGGTACAGGTGTTGAACTTCTGAACAGCTAAGGGGCACCCCCTCCTGAATCATACAGAGTGAACCGATTTTTACCAGATGCCAGCCATCGCAGCCCTTCCTCCAGCAGAATTGTCCGGCATTTCCTTATAAGGCTACAGACATCTTTCCCTCCCCCCGCCATCCTAGCAAGCACTCCTCAAGAATTTATGTAAATTGATGGTATTGCTTCAGCTTAAGCAGCTATACATCACAACTTCCACTTAAAAATTTAGCCAACTAACCGCTTTGTCCAGAGGTATGGTGAGAGTGAGGCTCAGTAATTTCCTGAGGCCGTGGTCACAGCTTATCCACTCAATTTTTTGCTAGCCACCTTATAACCCTTCAGGTATTTTTTGGGAGCAGCTTTAATACGGGAGTTCACTGCGATCCAGGCCATCAATAGATAAGCCAGGTAACGGATTACTAGTACCGTAGGTGTCTACGCTTACCAGCCTGCCATCACAATAGAAGCGACAAGGCCACCCATCTCTACATCATTTTACTTGCAAATATTTACTGCCAATATATCGCCCACCAATAATACAGGGAATATATACTATTAATGCATAAACAATGGCCCACCCAGAAGAATTCATAAAAGCAATAAAGGTAACCAGCAAATAGGGGGCCGCCGCAACAGCCAATACAATTTTGGCATTCATTGAGGCAGTATCCTCACTTGTACGCGCAGCCAAAACACCACCCAATAACAATATCAAGGGTAATGAGATAATACTCACCTGTAAGTACAGGGAATAGAAAGGAATAGCAGATAATAGATACAACCAAGAGGCCAAACCGGCAGTAATGGTAAAGAATGCTATACCACATGCCGCCGGGCTTTGTGGTATATTCTTACTGGTTGCTGCACGGTAAAGTGCAACCAATATAGCAACAGCCCCAATTATTAACAAAACATTCATATTAAACCTAAAATCTGCTATCTACAGCCGCACAAAAAAAGCCTAGAAAAGAAAACTCACCAAAAATTACATATCAAAAAAATAACAACCCACCACAAAAGTGAACTCCCCCAGCCTTACAACTAATTTTCAAGAAAAATAATCCAAAACCTTGCCAATAAGCTCTAGTTCTTGATAACCCTCAGGATCAATTTCTTTGCGAAGCACCCGTTTTATATAATCCGTATCTCCAAGCAATCCACGCACAATACAATAGTATGTAGCCCAGATACCACACGTTTCTTCAGGGACACTTAGGTAAAACGATTCTTTACTGTCTAGACAATATTGCTTTCTTAAGTACGCCCGCCCAAACTCGATTATATTATCCAGATCACGCATAACTTGCGCCACAGCCTCCTCCCGACTTTCGAAATCATCGGCATAAACTGTTCGACTAAAAGGTTTCTTCAGGTCAGATATTTTAATTCTTCTTGAAAAAGTAGCAGTTTGACTCAGAGGAAGACCTGAAAGTTGAGAAAAAATATCTTCCACCTCTTTGATGTATACACCTGCATCAGGCTGGGTTGTTACCCAAGCAGGAGAGCCACTAAAATTCCAGAAAGGAGCTATTAATAGATCACAAAATTTTGTTGGGCGATATCGATACCGTTTAGATACAAACTTCCAATCTTCAAGTTCTTCCGCCTTCATCTTGGCTGCCGCAAGAACATCTGCTTTAAATGTCATATCACCTCTAAAAAAAACAAAACCATCTGAAAATAAACAGGCAGCAAATCCAATTTTTATTGCACTAATACATTAGCTCTACAACTCCACCCGATCCCCATGGCTAGGCGGTGTTGAGGTAACGGTTAAAATCAAGTCTACATCAGCCTTATTGAACAACTGATGAGGAATTCCTGCGGCTATATGCAAACCCTGGACGGGAGTGAGGGTATGCTCTTCGCCACCACATTCAATCGTGGCCGTGCCCTTTAGTACAAAGAAAAACTGCTCAGATTGCCGGTGCAGGTGTCGAACTTCTGAGCAACCAGGAGGCACTCTCTCCTGAATCACACTGAGAGAATCGGTTCGTACCAAGTGCCAGCCATCGCAGCCCTCTCCCCAGGAGTAGTGCGCAGCATTTTCTTTTGAGACTACTGGCATCACTCCTCCCCCCGCAATCTACGCAAATACTCCTCGCGGGATTTACGCATATTGATGACATGGCTTGAGCTGAGGCGGTCGTGCATCAGGTTTCCGCCTAAGAAGCAGTTAATCAACCAACCGATCTTTCCCAGAGGTAGGGTGAGAGTGAAGCTCAGTAGGCGCCAAAGGCCGTGGCCATAGCCTATTCGCTCAAATTTTTTGTTGGTGACTTTGTAGCCCATCAAATATTTACCCGGCGTCGCCTGAAAGCGGGAGCTCTCTGCAATCCAGGCCATCAGTAGATAGGCCAGGCAACAGATCCCCAGCGCCATGGTTGTGGCGGCGCCTTCTGGCATATCATATACCTTCATCATCACAATCGAGGCGATAAAGCCAACCACGACGTACAACAACAATAAATCCAGTAAGACAGCAACGCCCCGGGCCAGCAAGTGGCCAAAGTAGTATTGATCATAGGTTTCTTCCGGCTGGGTGATTTTCTGCCGGATCAGCTTGCGCCCACCTCTAAGCCCTTGGGCGGGGTCTACAGTTACTTCTTCGCTGTGCAGCGAATTAAAAATGCAATCACAAAGGGACTCTTCCAAGGCGCCGTATAAATAGGAGGCATTACCATTCCAGTCGAACAAGCTATTGCAGTACTGAAGAATATTGTTAGAAATCTGAGCTTGTTTTTTACCTTTTGAGGTAGCTTCACTGGCCTGCAAATTTATTCTGGCAAAACGTTCGAAGATTGAGAGGCCCAGATTCCAATTATATTCCTCATCGAGCATATAAGGTGTATCGGTGAGAAAACGCCAATTTTCTTTTACATTGAAGTTACTGGGTTCTTGCAGCAGCCTATCCACTTGCTCCAACACCCGATGGTACTCGCCAATTCGCAATGTTCGCTGTGGGTCTTGTTCAGTGTCATCCTCTTCAATAGGATTTTCTTGCACATTATCTTCTTGTGCATTCTTACCTTCAGAATGCTGCTCTTCAGCATTTTTCTCTGTAGAGGTCTCCTGTTGTCTCTCACCCCCAGCTTCCTGGTCCTGGACTTGGTTCAGGTCAAGAGAGACTTTTGATTGAGCTTGCTCAATAGCTTCTGATGAGACTGGGGAGTGGTCTTGATGATTCGGCTCACTATTTTGTTGCACCTGGGGCTCTGCCTGTCCCTGTAATTGCACGGCCTCAGGGGAAAGTGCAGCCCCCTCAGCACTAGCAACTTCCGCAAGCACCTCAGTACTTTGTGGTTCCTCACTTTCCTTTTTCTCTTCTTTAAGCTCCTCGGCGGCTTTCAGGGCCCATTTATAGGCGCTGTGTAACTGCTGAAACTCTTCGGGCTTTTCATCCGGGCGAGTTAGCTTCAGTTTTTTTGCATAGGCACGCTTGATGGCTCGCGCATCATCACAGGGCGCTAGCTCGAGTATCTCCCAAGGACTCATTAAATCCAGTCCTCACCGTCGAGCTTATCGAAGATTTCAGTGAGTTCGGCACGCGCCTTGCCAATCTCCACCAGGTTTTGTTTATCCAAAACCCGATCAAAGCTGGCGAGCAATTTAGCTATATAATCGCGCTGCTCGCCGAGGCTCGCTTCATACAAGCGTTCACCACGGGCGAGCAGCGCCCGGTTTTCCTCATCTTCACGGGGATGAAATTTGAGCTTGGCCAGTTTTTCCAACGCTTGGGCTTTATCCTGTTCATTCAGGGCGCCCGGCGTAAATTCCACTAACTTATTAAATGTTTTACCGGTGGAAATGACAGTGACATCCACTTCCAGCAAACCGTTCATATCATAGCTATAGCGCACTTCCACCACTTCCTCGCCCCGGGGTTTCTTGGGTACCGGCACCGTGAGTTCGCCCAGATAAACATTTTTCTTTACCAGGCGATTTTCCCCCTGGTAAATATCGATACAGACCTCCTCCTGATCATCTCGGGCAGTGCAGACGCTGCGCACGATACTCACAGGTACCACGGTGTTGCGCTCAATAATCGGCAGGAAGTAATTGCCCAGCTGCGGGCTGTCTTCGTTCACTATGCCGGTACCCAGGGTGTAGGGGCATACATCGGTGAGGACGATATCATCCAGCGCGGAGTTTTTTTCCTTGAGACCGGCTTGAATAGCCGCTCCCATGGCGACAACAGTATCTGGGTCCAGGTGGCAGGAGGGTAAGCGGCCAAACATACGCCCCACCATAGAGCGGAACAGGGCCAGGCGGGTGGAGCCACCCACCAATACCACTTCGTCAATTTTAGCGGGTGGCAAATCGGCATCGCGCATGGTGCGCTCAATCGGGCGCTTGGCTCGCAGCAGCAACGGAGTGCTGAGTTTCTCAAACCACTCGGGAGTCGCTTTCCATTCGAGTTCACGTCCACCGAGGTTTAATTTAAGTAACTGCTCTGCCTGCTGGCTGATACGGCGCTTGGCCGTTTCCATCTGCATATATAGATTCTGCAGTTCGCGCGGTTTCAGGGAAGATTTTTTCAACTGCAATTCTTCCAGAACGCTGTCGATCATTGCCTCAACAAAATCCTCACCGCCCAGGTAGTTATCCCCAGCACTGGCATGTACTTCCATAATGCCATCGAAGAATTCCAGGATGGAGACATCGAAGGTACCACCGCCCAGGTCTAGCACCAGGAAATTCCCCTCCCGCTTATCGTGCAGGCCGTAGGCAATTGCCGCAGCGGTAGGCTCGTTGATCAGGCGCTCTACCTTGAGGCCTGCCAGCTCTCCAGCCAATTTTGTCGCCTGGCGCTGGTTATCGTTAAAGTAGGCGGGCACACTGATTACCGCCTCGCTGACCTCTTCCCCCAGGAAAGCCTCTGCATCCTCTTTGAGAGAGCGCAGTACCAAGGCGGAGAGTTCGGTAGCGGTAAATTGCTGGCGGCCCAGTTTGACTTTATGGTCGGTGCCCATCAGGCGCTTAAAGGCGGCAACGGTGGTATCACTGTGATTGATGAGGCGCTCTTTTGCGGTTTTTCCAACTACCAGCTTGCCAGTGTCATCCAGACCGACCACCGATGGGGTCAAGGCCTCTCCAAGGCGATTGGGAATCAGCTTCACGCCATCTTCCGTTAAAACCCCACAGGCGCTATTGGTGGTACCCAGGTCAATACCAATAATGGCCATAAATCCCCCTACCTATTTTTCTCAAAACTTGATCAAGCACAGTCGTACCAACGGGTTTTTATACGGTATTTCCCGCAATCTGGTTGGCGCGATATTCTAAGCGTCCCTGCACAAAAATAGCCAGAGAGTGCAAGCACACGAAAGGCAAGTGCTGAAAACCACACAAATAGACTGGCCGTAGAACAACCCTCCTTCTGGCAGTTCCACATAACTGCCATATCCTTAGAGTCATTCGAAACTCACGAAGAGGCGCGGCCTTGTTGACGGGTAGATTTGAAGGAGTGAACCTCAAAGGGGATCTCTTTGGTGGAGTTACCACAGCCGTGGTTTCGCTACCCATGGCACTGGCGTTTGGGGTTGCTTCCGGGGCAGGAGCCAGTGCAGGGCTGTGGGGGGCCATTCTGATCGGGCTATTTGCCTCCTTGTTTGGGGGTACCCGAACCTTAATCTCTGAGCCTACCGGTGCCATGACAGTAGTAATGGCTGCGGTGATCACCACCATGATGGCAGAGCACCCAGACCAGGGACTGGCAATGGCCTTTACCGTGGTCATCATGGCGGGCATTTTTCAAATTGCTTTGGGGGCGTTAAAGCTTGGCAAATATATTGTCTTGATGCCCTACAGCGTGGTCTCAGGATTTATGTCCGGGGTGGGTATTATTCTGGTAATTTTGCAGATTGGTCCGTTACTCGGCCAACCCACGCCCCCTGGCGGGCCGATGGAAACCGTACAGGAATTGCCGGAGCTAGTCAGAAATACCCACTATGGGGAACTCTTCCTCGGTTTGCTCACCCTCGGAATGCTGTTTTTTTTACCAAAGAAACTCAAACAGCTGGTTCCCCCCCAACTGGTGGCACTAGTCACCATTACCTTGCTTTCCATGGTGTTGTTCGACAACGAAGAGATCCGGCGCATCGGCGAAATTCCCAGTGGCTTGCCCTCCCTGGTTTTACCCGACATCACTTTTGATATGTTGTCCACCATGCTGATTGAAGCGTTGGTGCTCGGCACTCTGGGCTGTCTCGATACCCTGTTAACTGCGGTGATAGCGGACAGCCTGACGCGCAGGGAGCACAACCCCAGCCGGGAATTGATCGGCCAGGGCATCGCCAACACCGTATCCGGTTTGTTTGGCGGGCTGCCCGGCGCGGGTTCCACCATGGGGACCGTGGTGAATATTCAGGTAGGGGCGCGCTCTCCTCTGGCCGGTATAGTGCGTGCGCTGATTCTACTGCTGGTGGTGCTCTGGTTTGCCCCCCTAACGCAGCCGATTCCTATGGCGGTATTAGCCGGTATCGCGGTGTTCGTCGGCATTAATATTCTCGACTGGAGTTATATCCGACGCGTTCACCATCACCAGGTGGCAATATTCCCAACCTTTATTATGTACAGCGTTCTGTTGATGACCGTGTTTGTGGGCTTGATTTACGCCGTGGCCATTGGTGTATTCCTTGTTAATATCATCACCATTGAGCGGCTCAGCCGTATTCAGGAAAAAAGTGTTAAAGCGATTTCCGGTATCGAGGAAGGCGACCCTCTCAATCGGCGGGAACGGGAGATGCTGCGGCAGTCAAAAGGACAGATCCTGTTTTTCTTTTTATCGGGCCCAATGTTGTTTGGGGTATCCAAGGCCATTACCCGACAGCAAGCCGCAGTGGGTAAATTTAAAGTCATCATTATGGATTTAAGTACAGTACCCATGATTGATACAACAGCGGCATTGGCACTGGAAAATACCATGCGTGATGCCATTAGTTTAGGCTGCAAAGTCTATCTGTACTGCCCCAATGAGCCAACACTGGACAGGTTGGAGAAATTACATATCCGGGATTGGATGGACGAGGATTGTTTTGTAGAAAGCCGGGTTGAGGCCCTCATCAAAGGCTTGGACTTTCTCAATCGCGAAGGCGAAAAAAAGGCCTGACCCGCCCTACTAATAAATGCAGTATTTATAGAATAAAACATCTATTTAACCTGCAGCCTTAAAATGACATTTTAATGGGTACGCTTTTTTAATTTGGCAAATATTCATTACCCTTTTCTATTTTGCCTGAATGTAAAATGATAAAAATCAAAGCAAAAAGCGGAGTCATAACCCCGCTCAAATTTTCCACGCCACACTTTAGCTAAAATTCTGCAGCCATTAGGGAGACAAACGATCCAGCGTCCACAAACCGCTATCATCGGCGCGATAAATAAAGCGGTCGTGCAGGCGATTGGCACCACCCTGCCAAAATTCCACCGAGTGTGGCACTACCCGATAACCGCCCCAAAAATCTGGCAGCGGCACTTGTCCATCTGCAAAGCGCGCCTTTTCTTGGTCAAACTGTTTTTGCAGTTCCTCACGGGATGACAGTGGCTGGCTCTGGCGCGAGGCCCAGGAGGCCAGCTGGCTTTCCAGTGGGCGGGACTGGAAATACTGCTCGGCATCCTCACGCGTCACCGACTCCACATTGCCGCTAACAATGACCTGGCGCTCCAGGCTGTGCCAGGGGAACAGCAGGGATACCTGCGGGTTCTTCTCCATATCATGCGCTTTTTTACTCTGCAGGTTTGTGTAAAAAACAAAGCCGCGCTCGTCAAAACCTTTTAGCAATACAATGCGCTGGGAGGGCTGGCCGCTGCTATCGGCCGTGGCCAGACACATGGCACTAGGGTCAGAAAGTTTGGCCGCCAGAGCCTCCTCAAGCCATTCGCGAAACTGCTCCACCGGGGTGGCTTTTAACTCCGAACGGCGCAAACCGCCAAGCAGGTATTCACGACGCCATTGATCGATTTCCATGGTGCTACTTCCTAAGTTATTCAAGCTCAAAATATATCCAGCCAGCTGAAGCAAAGCGATTTTTACTCCAGCTACGCGACAAATCCTCTTGTATCGCAACTCCCTTTACACAAGGAATCATGCGGCTCGGGCGCCAAGTTTCCTGTCGCGATACGGGACGAATCTCAATTTTCCTGCGTATTTCCCCTCGCAGGTGCAGACTCTGCGGGCGCTTGCGTGCTTTTTAGTGGGCCGCTAGGCTCACGGCATTTTTACACAAATAAGGAAAATGGTGGCTATGTCCTCTGCGCCCACATGCGCCCAGGTGCTCATGCGCCTGCTGCGCGACTACCAGGTGGAAAAAGTCTTCGGCATCCCCGGTGTCCACACCATCGAACTGTACCGAGGTCTGCCCGGCAGTGACCTGATGCATATCACTCCGCGCCACGAACAGGGTGCCGCCTTTATGGCGGATGGCTATGCCCGTGCCAGTGGCAAGATTGGTGTCTGCTTCCTGATCACCGGCCCCGGTCTCACCAACGCCGCCACCGCCATGGCGCAAGCCTATTCCGATTCGATTCCCATGCTGGTGATCTCCGCAATCAATCGCCGCGAAGACCTGGGCATGGGCCGCGGTCGCCTACATGAACTGCCGCAACAGAGTGATGCCAGCCGCGGCTTCTGTATCTGGCAGCACACGCTCAGCCAGGCAGAGCAATTACCAGAGGTGATGGCACGGGCATTCCAGCTGCTGCAGTCCAGCCGCCCGGGGCCTGTGCATATCGAAATCCCCATCGACCTGTTCCCGGCTCCCATGCCCGGCCAACTGGAAGACTACAAAGCTGCACCAGCCGCTATGGCCCCGGCGGCAAATAGCGCTGCTATCGCCACGGCCGCCGAATGGCTGCAATCCGCCCAGCGCCCGGTCATCCTCCTCGGCGGCGGTGCCCAGAGCGCCGGCGAAGCGGCTACCCAAATTGCTGAAAAAATTGCGGCCCCTGTATTTCTGTCTCTGGCAGCCAAGGGCGTTGTAGATGAACGCCATCCACTGTGTGGCGGTGCCAACCTGAGTTTCGATTGTGTACGCAACCGCGTGGAGAATGCGGATGTGGTGCTGGCCGCGGGCACCGAACTCTCTGAAACCGATCGCAACCTGGTGCGGGACGATTACGCCTTCTCCGGCAAACTGATTCGTATCGATATAGATGCTGCACAGCTGGTATGCAACGCCCAACCGGATCTGGCGATCTGTGCTGACGCCAAAGAGAGCCTGCAACAATTGGAAGCCGCCCTGATCCAACGCGATGCAACAGCAGGCGAACATTCTGAAAAAGAGGTTTCCCAGTTACTGAAAGACTGCCGCAAAGAATGGTGGGATGGCTCAGAACAACGCTTCCCCTGGGTTGAGGCCCTGCGCGAAGCCCTGCCGGAAAACGGTATCCTGGTGACAGACTCCACCCAGCTGGCCTATAACACTAACCACGCCCTGCCCCTATATCATCCGCGTAGCCATGTGACCTGTACTACCGGTTATGGCACCCTGGGCTTCGCCCTGCCTGCGGCAGTTGGCGCCAAGCTCTCTAGCGAGCGGGATGTAATCGCCCTGATCGGCGATGGCGGCCTGATGTTTACCCTGGGCGAATTGGCAGTGGCTGTTGAGCAACGTTTACCTCTGCCTATCCTGGTATGGAATAACGCCGGCTACGGAGAAATCCGCGACTTTATGGATGCGGCGGAAGTGCCGCAGGAAGGTGTAAACCTGCGCACCCCGGATTTTGTTGCCCTGGCCAAGGCCTTTGGTGCCGAGGGCTGTCGTATCGACCAGCCCGGCCAATTGGCGCAAGCAGTAGCCGATGCCCTGGGCCGCCAGACCCCAACCCTGATCGAAATCAGCGCGCCTTCAGGCGCAGAACAAATGGAAGCGTGACATGACAGATCTCAGCAAACTGCCCACGGGCAAGCTGTTTATTAACGGCGAATGGCGCGAGCCTCTGGGTACCGGGACTCACCCGGTGATCAACCCGGCCACCGAAGAATTCATCTGCCAAGTGGCCGAAGGCTCGGCCGAAGATGTGGATCTCGCCGTGGAAGCCGCGCGCCAAGCCTTCCACAGCTGGCGCAACAGCACCGCACAGATGCGCCGCGAACTGCTCAACGCCATTGCCGACGGTATGGAAAAACGCAAGGAAGATCTGGTTCAGGCCGTGTCCCAGACACTCGGCTGCCCCGAACATATCACCCGCTGGTTGCATGTGGATGGCCCTATCTATGCCATGCGCTACTACGCCGAGCGCACCGCGGAAATGGAAAAAACAGAGAAGGCCGGCCATTCCGTTCTATTCCGCGAGCCCGTGGGCGTGTGCGGTTTTATCACTCCCTGGAACTACCCTCTGCACCAGTTTGTGGGCAAAGTGGCTCCGGCCCTGGCCGCCGGCTGCACCATGATCACTAAACCCGCTGAAATCACGCCGCTGCAGGATTTTGTGATGGCGGAAATTATTGAAGAGGCCGGTGTCCCCGCCGGCGTCTTCAACTTGGTACCCGGTGCTGGCTCCGAAGTGGGTGCGGCGCTCTCTGCCCATCCGGGTATCGATATGGTCTCCTTCACCGGTTCCACTCGCGCCGGTGTGGAAGTGGCCAAGGCCGCTGCGCCCACGGTGAAGCGCGTAACCCAGGAATTAGGTGGTAAGTCCCCTCTGATTATCACCCCCGATGCAGATCTGGAAGCCGCCGTACGCTGGGGCTGCGAAGATGTGTTTATCAACAGTGGCCAAACCTGTACCGCCCTCACCCGTATGCTGGTACCTGCCGAACGCTATGACGAAGCGGTAGAAATCGCCCGCCAGGTCGCCGAAGACATCGCCATGGGCACCAATGAAAATGCCTTTATGGGCCCACTCTCTTCCGCGCGCCAGCGCGAGATAGTGCGCGGCTATATCCAGAAGGGTATCGACGAGGGTGCACGCCTGGTCACTGGCGGCGCCGAGGTGCCCTCTGGGCTGGAGAAGGGCTTTTATGTGAAGCCCACAGTATTTGCCGATGTACACAACGATATGAGCATCGCCCGCGAAGAGATCTTTGGCCCTGTGACCTGCCTGATCCCTTACAAGGATATGGATGAGGCAATTACCATCGCCAATGACACCGAATACGGCTTATCCAGCGGTGTTTGGGCAAAGGATGCAGAGAGCGCCATGCCTCTGGTGCGCCGCATCGAGGCAGGCCTATGTTTCGTCAATGGCGGCGAGTTTAATTACGACGCACCCTTTGGCGGCTACAAGCGCTCTGGCAACGGGCGCGAATTTGGCGAGGCCGGCCTCGGCGAGTTTATCGAACTGAAATCTGTGCAACTGCCGGCATAAACTTCTGCACCGCCTGCAATCGTGGGCGGTGCAGTTGACTGCCAATCCCCTCCCCGCTATCTTTGCTCGCACATCACGAGAGTGGCTGACGCCAACGCCAACCTGCCGACCGGGGCAAGGTGGTTCTCTCTCTGCTGGCACACCAAAGCCTGCGGGGAGGATGGGGCTCTACAAGAGCAATCCAACCGGATTAGCGAATACCCTTTCGCCGCTTCCACGTCAGCCCTCCAAAGTTTTACCCTTGGAGGGACCATGTCCGAATCACCGTTATCCAGTAAAGACGTTATAGAAATTCAAATTGCCAACCAACGCAGCCGCACCGCGGTAAGAGCCGTGAGACGGGCCGATCGGCAATTGTTGTGGCAACTACTGTTCGACACCGCGGAAGAAGCTTTAAAATTCGCCACCAGCTGCCGTGCCAGCGAGCAGCCAATCACTGCCCACAAGGCCTGCGAGCTGGCGGGATAAACGAGAATCCAGTGGCGCCATTTTGATTCGCGCCAGATACCTAGTGCCACGAGCACCCGACAGGAGCTAAAAACAATATCATGTCCAAGCCAGAACAATTCTTTGAGCACCTGCGCAACGAGCTAAAACAAATCGAAGCCGACGGCCTCTATAAGCGGGAGCGGATCATTACCTCCCAGCAGGCCGCCGAGATACAGGTGAACAACGACACCCAGGTACTGAACTTCTGTGCCAATAACTACCTGGGCCTGGCCGATCACCCGGACCTGATCAAAGCCGCCAAAGAAGGCCTGGACCAGTACGGTTTCGGTATGGCCTCAGTGCGCTTTATCTGTGGTACCCAGGACATCCACAAGGCACTGGAATCGCGCCTGTCAGAATTCCTACACACCGAAGACACCATCCTCTACACCTCCTGTTTTGATGCCAATGGTGGCCTTTTCGAAACCCTGCTGGGTCCAGAGGATGCAATAATCTCCGATGCCCTGAACCACGCTTCAATTATTGACGGCGTTCGTCTGTGTAAGGCCAAGCGCTACCGCTACGCCAACAACAATATGGCGGAGTTGGAGAAACAGCTACAGGCAGCTGACGCCGAAGGCGCCAAAACCAAGCTGATCGCTACCGATGGTGTCTTCTCCATGGATGGTGTGATCGCCGACCTAAAAGCGATTTGCGATCTGGCTGACCGCTACAATGCCCTGGTGATGGTCGACGACTCCCACGCGGTAGGCTTCCTCGGTGAACACGGCCGCGGCACCCACGAATACTGTGATGTCATCAATCGTATCGATATTATTACTGGCACTCTGGGCAAGGCCCTGGGCGGTGCTTCCGGCGGTTTCACCTCTGGCCGCAAGGAAATTATCGATCTGCTGCGCCAGCGCTCTCGCCCCTACCTGTTCTCCAACTCAGTAGCCCCAGCTATTGTCACTGCCTCCCTGAAAGTGCTCGATATGCTAATGGAAGGTGGCGAACTGCGGGAGCAGTTACGCGAAAACTCTGCGTATTTCCGCAAGCGCATGTCCGAAGCTGGCTTCACCCTGGCCGGTGCCGACCATCCAATTATTCCGGTCATGATCGGCGATGCCGCTCTGGCTCAGAAAATGGCAGACAAGATGCTGGAGCGCGGCATTTATGTAGTGGGCTTCTTCTACCCTGTAGTACCTAAAGGCCAAGCCCGTATTCGCACCCAGATGTCTGCGGCACACACTCACGAGCAGCTCGATCAGTGCATTGATGCCTTCATTGAAGTGGGCCGCGAGCTGAAAATTATTTAATTCCCAATTAATCGCCGCGCTGTCTAACAACGGATCAATCCTATTGCCAGATGGTGCTGCGCCTTTCTTTTTGTAGTTTTAATGACAATGAAAGCACTTTCTAAACTGAAGTCTGAAGTGGGTATTTGGCTTACCGATGTGGAAATCCCCGAGCCGGGCCATAACGACCTGCTGATCAAAATTCACAAAACCGCCATCTGCGGCACCGACATGCATATTTATAACTGGGATGAGTGGTCGCAAAAGACCATCCCAGTGCCCATGGTAGTGGGACACGAATATGTGGGTGAAGTCGTTGGTATGGGTCAGGAAGTTGCCGGTTTTGAAGTGGGCGACCGCGTTTCCGGCGAAGGGCATATCACCTGTGGCCACTGTCGCAACTGCCGCGCAGGCCGCCGCCACCTTTGCCGCAACACTTACGGTGTTGGTGTAGACCGCCAGGGCGCTTTTGCCGAATACTTGGTTATTCCGGCATTAAACGCTTTTAAAATTCCAGACAATATTTCTGATGAGCTGGCCTCCATTTTTGACCCCCTCGGTAACGCCGTACACACCGCCCTCTCTTTCGATCTGGTGGGCGAAGATGTATTGATCACCGGCGCCGGTCCTATCGGCATTATGGCCGCAGCAGTCGCCAAACATGTTGGCGCACGCCATGTGGTCATCACTGATATCAACGAATATCGCCTGGATCTGGCCCGCAAGATGGGGGCCACCCGTGCCGTGAATGTCTCCAAGGAAAACCTTAAAGATGTGATGACAGAATTGGGCATGAGCGAAGGCTTCGATGTGGGCTTGGAAATGTCCGGGGTTCCCGTTGCCTTCCGCGATATGCTCGAGGCAATGAACCACGGTGGCAAGATCGCCATGCTCGGTATTCCCGCCGGCGAAATGGCTATTGACTGGAGCCAGGTCATCTTCAAAGGTTTGATCATAAAAGGGATCTACGGCCGCGAAATGTTCGAGACCTGGTACAAGATGGCCAGCCTGATTCAATCCGGTCTGGACCTGACCCCGATTATTACCCACCAGTTCCCTATCGACGATTTCCAGAAAGGCTTCGACACCATGGGCTCTGGTGAGTCCGGCAAAGTGATCCTCAACTGGCAATAACTATTGCTCTTGGCCGTGGATAACTCCACGGCCTTACCTCCCACTTTCCCCTCTACTGAAAAGATTCTTTGCCCAGCTCTTCCTCTTTTTGTATCTTGTAATGCTCGCTGCTGAAACAGCTGTATTGATAAATAAGAACTGATGAATTAGACCTATAGATGCAAAAGGAATTTTCGGCGATTTGGCGTAGCCCAAAACACAGTGGCATAGAACTATTTCATGCACACTTTCGCAGTTTTGCCTTTAATAAACATTGGCACGATGAATTAGCCATTGGCATTATCCAGGCAGGCGCGGAGAAATTAGATTATCGCGGGCAAAGTAATATCATCCCCCAGGGGAACATTGTCGCCATTAACCCCGGTGAAATACATACAGGTTACAGCGGTAGCGAGCAAGGCTGGCATTACCGGATGTTTTATTTTGATACAAAGCTGGTTACACAAATATTGCGGCAACATAGTAGCCCTGGTAAAACTCCGATGCCTTTCCTTAAGGGCCCTATTATTCATGATCCTGAGCTTTTCAAGCTACTCTTTCAACTTCACTGTAGCCTGAATGGTACTCACTTACCGCTTGCCGTAGATAGCCTTTTAACGTTGGCGCTTACCAAGCTATTCGCCAATCATGGCGACCAGAACCTCAGCCCTCGAAATACAAAAGATATCTCAGCCGCAATAAAAATCCGCAACTATTTGTGTGATCACTGGCAATACAACGTAACGCTTGAGCAACTATGTCAGCTCACGGAAATGAGCCAATACCAATTAATCCGCTGCTTTAGCAAGCACTATGGTATAGCTCCCCATCAATTTTTGGTCCTTTACAAAATTCATCAGGCCCGCCTTTTGCTACAACAAGGACTAAATGCTGCCACAGTAGCATCCGAGTGTGGTTTCTTTGATCAAAGCCATATGAGTAGAAACTTCAAAAAGACTTTTGGTATTACTCCTGGGCGTTATCTAAAATCGATATAGCGCAATTTTATACAAGATAGTAATAGCTTCTCTCTATAGACTCATCCCTCACCGCCAGTAAAGCTGTTTCCACAACCCTCAACTGGTAACTTCTGAATGTTTGGCATAGGTACGTCTTATGAGTATGAAATTTGTTCTCGCGTGGATGGCTGTTATGTTTCCGCTCATCTTTAGCCCTGGTCCTGCCAATATCACCTTCGCTGCAGCCGGTGCAAGCTTGGGTATCCGCAGGTCATTGCCACTAATGGCCGGAATAGATTTTATTTTTATTGTGAAAGGGTTCTTAGTTGGCTTTGGCTTAATGACTTGGTTAACCAACTACCCTGTTGCCTTAAGAGTACTTCAGGCTGGCGGTGTTATCTATTTAATCTATCTCGCTTATCATTTCGCCAAACCTAAGTCACCACTGAGCCAGGGTGAAGCGCCGAAGATTTCAATATGGAATGGAATGTTGATTCAAATTCTAAACGTTAAAGGCTGGATTATAACATTTACCATGTTTTCTATCTTTGCGCCCAACCTTCAGCACGAACCCACCACAACCATCCTATTACTAATCGCACTAATGACTATCCTTAATCTATCAACACACCTCTGCTGGATTGTATTCGGAAGTGCACTCGCAAAATTCGCTACTAATGATAGAAGCCAAAGAGTACAGGGAATGCTATTTTCTTTGAGCTTGCTCTCAGTGGCGTTATGGATAGCATTAGACAATCCAATTATGTTGATCTAAAAAATAGTGATTGGCAATTAAATACTTTAGACACGAAAAACAACACTGGCTGGCATTGGCAACCTAGCAATATGCTCATAACATATCTAGTGAACCCGGCATCCTTTCTCTGCAAGTTAGCAGAAATTCAACATCTTCTCTTGAGGAAATATTATGTGCCAAAATAGGTCCATATCATACATTCCAATTTGATAGCCTTTACAGCCCTGTTAGTATTGAAGGATTATACAAACTTCAAACAACTAAATCGTTGACTCAAAATTTCTAACCAATGTGGATATCAATCAAATGGGCTGGTCAATGAATGATCAATATCCTACTGAGCAACATCGATTTTTCAGTTAAGTAATTATAATCACTACAACCAATACAATGAATTTAACTTCCATTACCCATACACTTTTCACGCTTGGAACTTTTGCTGAAAGAAAAATATCGGGCCTAAAGCTCAAAAAAATTGAAATTGAAGAGGGGGAAATTAGTTACTTGCAGGGTGGGTCAGGCACACCGCTCGTTCTCTTACATGGTTTCGGGGCTGACAAAGATAACTGGGTTCGCTTAGCCAGATATTTAACCCCACACTTTCAGATCATTGCTCCCGATTTACCTGGATTTGGAGAGAGCTTTAAAGATCCAGATTTAAACTATGATGTCCTACCCCAAACTCAACGCCTGAACAGCTTTGTGAATGCAATGGGTTTAGAGCACTTTCACCTTGCGGGCAATTCAATGGGTGGATACATAGCTGGAAACTATGCTGTAGAGTTTCCAGAAAAGATAAATAGCTTATGGCTTTTAAACCCTCTTGGAGTGGAAAGTTCACCCAGCAGTCCAATGTTTGAGCAAATTTTACGCGATGAATTACCTGTTATTCTGTCCAAGAACAGAGAGGAGTATGAATCGCTATTAGATAATGTTTTCCACAAAAGACCTTTTATACCAGGCTTTGCAATATCAGAGCTATCAAAAATAGCTGAAAATAACTTTTCACTGTACCAAAAGATATTTAAAGACATTCATCAGATAAAAGATGGAAGTATCAAATTTTCATCTCCACTAGAGGGAAGATTAAAGGGCTTTTCCAAGCCTACTTTAATTACCTGGGGCGATAAGGATAGGATACTTCATCCTAGCGCAGGCACAATCCTATCAAGAGAAATTATTAACTCCCAACTACAGCTGATCAAAGACATTGGGCATTTACCAATGCTTGAATCTCCGAAAACTACAGCCGACCAGTTTATCTCATTCAAATCATCCCTGCCTGAAGCAGACTCTTACTAAAAGCCGCCATAACATAAATAGAAAAGCACAACAGCAAATGATAAACCTCAAATCACGACACAATTAAGCAGAAATATCATCAATATCTCTCAAACTTTTTCCCAGATTACTCCTGCCTGAAAATCGGACAGAAAACATCCAGTAGTTAAGCTTTAGATATCCAGCTTTCTGATTAAACGCCCGCTGGTAGTTCCTTGCACTAGCAAGGAAAAAAGTACTACACCAAAAACCATAGATTGGATAGTCCACCAGTAGGGCAATTCAACGGGAAGAGAAAGTACCAGGGCTACAGCAATCACTCCACGCAACCCTCCCCAACTCATCAGCAGTCGCCAAGACTTTGGAATTGGCGGACCTACGAAGCGCGTTAATGGTGCTACCAGCACCACCGACAGGGCCCGAGCGCCCAGTGCTGCGGCCGTGGCAATTAACATCGCCAACCATTGATGGGTAAACATTTCGAAAGTAATGACCAACCCCATGATCACAAAGATAATTGAAGTAAAGAGAAGCCCCAACCACTCCCAAGTGGTTTCTGCATCTACCAGATAGGTTTTCCTTTGTTTTCGCAAGCAGGCTCTAGCCACTATGGCACAGGTCATAACAGAAATAATACCAGATACATGCAAAATGCTTTCCGCAAGGTAAAAGCTACCAAAAGCCACAATCACTAGAGTCATTAATGCTGCACTTGGTGTTCGTAGGAACAAAATAACCAGTGTTGTCAGCAACCCCAAGATCAAGCCTACAGCAACGCCACCAAAGAATATCATGCAGAAATACAGCGTTACTGAACTAACACTCAGCGATGGAGCCTCAGCGCTTACACCTGTCCCCTGTACAATTGAGTAAGTGGCCAGCCCTAGGACCAGAGAATAAAGGACTACTGCTGCGGCATCATTAAATAAGCTTTCCCCTTCAATAAGAGAAAGTAAATCTTCCCCAGTTTTTTCTTGTCGCAACTTATTCACTACCGCTACAGGATCGGTAGCCGCCAGAATAGCACCAGTCAACAATGCCGCTATCCAGGGAAATCCCGCCGGATGGCCAATTCCATAATAGGTAATTGCTGCGATCAGGAAGGCACAAATGACTAGCCCTAGAGTCGAAAATAATAGAATCGGACCAATCCAGCGCTTTAAAATCCTTGGCTCAAGCTGCCAAGCAGACTCAAAAATTAGAACGGGCAAAATCACAAAAAAAACCAATTCCCTTAAGCTGGTTGCCCTCAACCCTGTATCATAATCGATTACCGGTAACAGAAAAGCAGCCAATACACCAGCCAATAAGCATCCTAGTGTATTATCAATTCTTAATATCCGGGAAATACCCAAACCAATGATTGCTGCCACAGCCAAATAGAGCCCTTGCCCTACAATGACAACCACATCATTCACAAGTTTACTCTCCAGTGGAATGTACTATCACCCATCTCTTCAGAAGGATACAACCTTGTGCCATCATCTGTATAAAGCACTATGAAATTAACTCTTTCCCGCCAGCTAATTAATAAACTCCTAAATAACCACAAGGCCTTAGCTACATATGATTTGATGACTTTGATCAATTTGTAAAAATTCCTAGCAATCACAATTTATTAGGGTCGATAACTCATCAAAAATGCCGATAAAGTTCATGACTAATATTCATCCAACCGAACCACATCACAAGGATCTCTCACCCTGTCGGACAATATTACTCAATAGAAAGTCAGCACTAGTACTGCTCAGAGGTTTGATGCTCCCCCGCTTAGAAAGTGAAATTTGGCCCCCAAAATCCGACCCGGCAGTCACCCTCTTAGAGTTAGTATCTTGGGAATGCCGCTCGAGAAAAAATGGCTCTAAGTGCATGTTTGAGCCCTACATTGGTGGAAGTTGTCGTATAAAAAGGCTACACAATCAGTATTCAGTATAGGAGAAAGGGGGGAAATGAACGGCAATATATCAATTTAAAAATTGAACAAACAAGGGTTCATCAGTTCAGACCTCATGAGGAACAAACAAGCTCTTGCAATAACTCCATATACTGATCAGCCATAGCTTTCGCACTATTTTTACTAATAAGTGGCTCACAATACCCAAAAACAAATACCCCATTTTGATTGGTAGTATAGGCAATCACCATCATAGGGTAGTGACCATGATTTTGAACAAGCATACCAGCAGCTATATCAAAATATTTCAATTCACCACACAATCCTCTCATACTGCCTAAATTGGAAACACAAATGCCCGCTGGAAATGACTCTCTTTTATGGGAGTATTCATTTGCAGCTTGCATGATATCTTTTAGCCTGCAACTAGACTCAAAAATCAAGCCTTTCAACTCGCTGGGGTTAAATCTTTCATTCAAATTATTTTGTATTTCTATGGCCAAGTCCAAAACTCCCACACCAGAATTGTGCGGTGAAACTTCCACAGTTGTTATCGCGGTAAAGGCCCCAATAACATTTAAACCTATCTTTGGTTTACACAGACCACGTACATCCATTGGCAATACGATCTCTGTCCATGGACGATGATTGGCCAACTGCTGAGATGAAACAACTGCCAAAGCACTGAACAGCGCAGTAAAACTTATTTTTTTCTCTTTGATTATTAAGGCTAATTTTTCTACATCATCGAAACATAAAGTACGCAGGATTGCTCTACTTTGACGCCTGGCCAAGTCTGCGGTTTGCTCGACCGGCCATGCAAGATAGTCCTTACCTGGTAGAAGCAGATGATCACCACCACTGTACCCCGCTTCCTTGAGATATTCCTCTATAGGCTTATATAATGGCAGCGGCTCTAGCTCTAGGTTTCCACCTTTATTCAAATATAAATCTAGATAAAAGAACAAGACCATTATTGATCTACCGTCAATAGCCGCATGATTTGCAACTAAGGAAATCCATTCCACACACTGGTTATTACCAATGTAAAGTGTAATCATATAAGTATACTTTTCTATATCTATAATTTTTTTAGACTGCCTCACATACTCCAACTCAAAATTGAAACCATGATCAAGAACATAAATTTCTAAAGGGATTGAGCTAAAGTCCACATTACAATGCCATTCGAAATTCGCCCCCAATTTAACCCTTGCTCTCAACATAGGATGCAAATGGTGCACCCAGGCCAGCCCGTCTTGCAAAGTCTTCACATTTAATGGTTGAAGTACCTTAATAAAGGAGACAATTTGAGTCCCCCCATGACACTCCCTGGCAAACTCGACCATCAAGGCCTCGACCGCACCTAACTCTCGTGAATATGGCTCTGATTGCATAGCTTCAATCCTGCACAGATGTAAATCACAAGTTAAGATGACTATTCAATTAGTATAGAAAAAGTAAATAGATTACTTAATATCGACACACCAAAACGTATTTTCATTTAAAATTCTTTAAACAAAAAGAGACCGATATCCAAGGTGCAGTCAATATACCTGTAAACCCTTAAATCTATTCATCTACAATCAATAGCCTATCTAACCTCTACTGTCGGCAATCACCGCAAACTTGAGAAACCTTATACTCTGGAAACCACTCAAATGAGAGTGAAAAACTGGGGGATTCAGGAATGCATCTATTAACTATAAACTTAGGAAGAACTGCTATACTTTTAAAGCAGCTTTATTCAACAGCATAACCATTGGAAAAATCGGTAATTAATTCCATGTAAGTTTTCACATATTTAAGGGCACTACCACTACTAACAAGCGGCTCGCAATAGCCAAAAACAAAAAACTCCTGCTCATTTAGTGTATAGGTAACCAGCATTATGGGATGTGCTCCATGATTCTGAACCGTCATAACTAGGCCAAAATCGAAGAACTTCAGTGGACCTGTGATCTCATGCACATCCCCCATATTAGAAACACAAATTCCTGAAGAGAAGTGATTTTTTGGGGAGGCAGCACTTTTGGCCAGGTTTTCGATTTCACTGGGGATGAAATTAGGCTCTATTGGCGACTCATAAAAAATTCCACTTTTTAATTGAAAAAAGACTTTTTTTTGAATCAAGCGCGCAAGGCTAAGCAGATCAAGGCTGGTATCCTCTGGGGATAAAGATAAAGTTATCGTAGTTGTACACTCACCCACAACCTCTTTATCTATAAGAGGTTTACATAATTGTTGAGCGTTTATAGGTAACATCAATTCCACCTTGGGCTGGAAGCTTGGAAGTGAGCGTGCAGCCAGAATAGCAACAGCACTATAGATCGATGTAGCCTGAATGTTTTTCTGCCGAAAAAGTAGATGCAAGCGGTCATAATTTTTTTTGGGAAGAACTTGATAAACAGAACATCCTCTTCGATATGGGGCCGCTACTGCTTTCTCTACTGGCCATTTTAGGGGCGCGCAATCATTAATTCTTTCAGTCAGCTGTGATCTTTTAATATTTTTCCTTGAGTAAACATATTCCACCACTGATTTGTCCATTATGGAAGCAGAAGTTTTATTTCTTTCATGCCCTCTCAAGTACCTATCCAGATCACGAATCAAGATCAATACTGAACGCCCATCAATAGCTGCATGACTTACAATGAAAGCAACCCAAATTACATTATCATTTTTGTCAAGGTAAACGTTCAAACGATAGCTATACTTATCTAATTCAATTTTTTTTATTGCCAAGCGCTTAAACTCTACTTGATAACATATAGAGGGTGTATTTTTATGAATCTCAATAGGAATATCTTCAAAATCCACATCACAAAACCAATGCGCATAAGCCATTTTTTCTATACGAGAACGCAGCATAGGGTGCAGGTTATGTAAGTACTTCATCCCCTTTAATAGCCTTTCAACGCCTAAGGGCTTACAAGCCCTAAAGAAGACAAGCAGCTGTACCGCACCATTAGACTTTTCGGCCAACTCCATGAAAAGTGATTCTTGAGCCCCAAGCTTACGAAAAGGTTTTGTTTTTTTCATAGCAGTCTCGCCCCTAAAGGGAGGTTACTGCCAATTAGTATAGAAAAGAAATAATATAAGGCTTAATCATAAATCAATATCCCATCCCGGCTTCCCTATGTCATTGCGAGCATCAATCTCACAGGGTTAGAAACCACAATCAATGAATATATGTAACGATATGGTCGCAAGAGATCCGGCTCACCAGTCAAGCCAAGCACCTTAGCTGTAAGGCGCTATTTTTCAAGAAATTGACTGTATAGTAGATAGATTGCGGAAGTTGCTAACAATGCCCCCATCACTCTATTAAATATTTTAATTCTCACTTCAGTCCCTAACACCAGCCTGATTCTATCCCCCATAAGAGCCCAGGCGGTTAACGACAAATAACAGACAAAAAAATAAATCCCCACAAAATAAAATAAACTGTTACTCTGAGGGCTTGAAAACAAGGCAACACCAGATACACAGGCAATCCATGCCTTTGGATTTAACCATTGCAGAAGAAACCCCTCATGGAAGCGCGGCAGGGTACGTTCAGCAACAGCTATCTCTTCCGTGGGCCCGCTGGCAACCTTGTACCCTAGATAGATGACATAGAGTGATCCAGCGATAGCAAGATACTGCAACACCTGTGGATAACGCTCCAGTACCTGGTAAAGTCCAAAGCCGATCATGGCAAGCAGTAAGGTAAATCCTATTGTCGCCCCAGATACAAATGGAATGGTACGAGCAAAACCATACTGCACTCCAGATGAGACGATTACCATGTTTACAGGCCCTGGCGTAATCGACATAGTGAGCGAAAACCCAAACATCGCTAAGAACAAGGACATATTTACACTCGAATATTATTTAATTTATCATCTTAAAAGAATGATTGTTATTGGGACGCAATCAAGATAAATAAGCGCTACTGAGAATGGCGAACCCTAAGAGAGTTACCCCAACTTAACTAAAGGAAATCAAGTTGAAAAGAATTATTCTCCTAGCAATCTTGCTCATGTGTACCAGCTTTCAATCACTCGCAGAGCCCACAGTCGAAGAACATATCACAGGCTTCATTAATGAATTTTCTTCGAACAACATAAAAGGCTCCGCATCTCACTTCTTCACAGAATCACCTCACTTTATCTTTGGCCCACACATTTTAACCCCACAAGATTCAGCACAAGTAGAAGAAGTACTATCTAAAATACGTGATGGTCTAGCCAAGCGAGGTTATAAAAATTCTGAGATCCTTGAGTTTAAGTCTTTCTTTCAGAATGAGAATATGTCAGTTACAACAATACTGCTTAAACGCTACAGCTCAGAAAGACAGGTTCTGGATCATCAATGCAGCACTTATACATTGGCCAAGACTGAAGAAGGGTGGAAAATCTTATCCTGGCTCCCTTCCGAGCCAGAAAGTAATACAAAATGTTTTACAGGTAAAAGTTAAACAATAAAACAGTAGTAGCCCCTAAAAAACCTAGAGGGATTTAGAAATGAGATCTCATAGTGAAATCAGAGTGCTTCTTACAGAATTGTATCAAGTGATTTCTGGCCCAGAAGGATTCAAGCGCGACTGGAAAAAACAATTATCGCTATTCACACCTTACGCTAAAGTCATTCGAACCTCTTTAGATGGTGAAGGTAATCCCCAGGCGCTGGTCATGAATATCCAGGATTACCCTGAAAATTTTCAGAGGGTGGTTGGAGATGCCGCTTTTTATGAGGTAGAAATTCACAATATTATTGAGTCTTTCGGCAATATCGCTCACGCATTCAGTAGTTACGAAGCCTGGAGAGATAGTGATAAAACCCAGTTTATCAAGCGGGGGATAAACAGCATTCAGCTTTATCACGATGGGCATTCATGGAAAATAGTCAATATGATTTGGGATGATGAGCGGCCCGGACTAACCATGCCACCTAAATATAACCCCGAGACCGAAAGTGTCTCGTAATCCCAAATTGGCCCCAGAATAATTGATATCTCGGAAATAAGATTCATTAAGCTCAATAAAACCCTTACGCATTGGAGACGGAACAAATAATCTATAGCCAATTAGTAGAGAAATTCTAACAATTTCTGATATGGCCAAGTTATGCCAGTTTCTGTCTGCGTAACACTGAGGCTCTTATCAATGGATGAGAACTTTATGGGGGGCCGGCTCTCGCCTTGAAGGGTGAGGGCTATCTTAATGGGGAGAAGTTACCAGCTTCTACTGCAAGCTTCTCTTCCAGGCCCTTATTTCCTCGACATATAATTCGGGCTGTTCAAAAGCCGAAAAGTGCCCTCCTCGTTTCAAATGATTCCAATAACAAATGTTCTTATAACGCCCCTCAGCCCAAGAGCGGGGTATTCTTACCATCTCTCCAGGATAAATACTGACTCCAGTGGGCAATTGCACTACCTTTTCCTGATCGGGGCCATAGGGGGCATCGAAGCTTTCCCAAAATAGTCGCGCAGAAGAGGCCGCTGTATTTGTCAGCCAATAAAGCATGATATTGTCTAGTAATTCATTCCTGGTAAAAATACTCTCCAAAGTTCCCTGGCAATTGCTCCATAAATGAAACTTCTCTAATATCCAGGCAGCCTGTCCTATGGGAGAATCCGCAAGACTATACCCCAGTGTTTGAGGGCGGGTACTCTGTTCCTTGGCAAAACCGGAATCCCAACAATTGAAGAATCGTATTCCGGCCAGGGCCTCTTTCTCTTCCTCGCTGGGCCACTGCAAGGCTTCAGCGGCTGGCTCTTCCTTGGGATTATTGATATGAATAGCCCTGCACGCGCCCAGATTCTGTATGCCAATTTCAGTGGCCACCGACCGGCCCCAATCTCCCCCTTGAGCCAAGTACGATTGATACCCCAGGCGATGCATTAGGGTATCCCAGGCAGCGGCAATTCTTGGGATACCCCACCCCGTCGTTACAGGCTTACCCGAAAAAGCGAAACCAGGGAGCGATGGGCATACCACATGGAAAGCCTCCTCAGCACTCCCCCCATATTGAGTCGGCTCAGTCAGGGGCTTTATCACTTTGAGAAATTCCACAAAAGAACTGGGCCAACCATGGGTTATTACGATTGGCGTGGCGCTTCTATGACTGCTTTTGACATGAATTAGATGAATTTCCAGGTCGTGAATGGTTGTTATGAACTGGTCATATTGATTCAGCCTCTGCTGAGTGGCATACCAGTCATAGTCATTTAGCCAATAATCACAGAAATCCTTAAGATAATTCAAAGGGATTCCCTGCGCCCATCCATCTACGGTTTCTGCCTCAGGCCAACGTGCCTCCCGTATCCTTCGGTGCATATCAGCCAGCTGAGATTCTTGTATATCAATCCTGAAAGGTTGGACCTGAGCCATTCGTAGATTCCATCTCCTGAGTGAGCTGACTAAGTAGCCGCGGATAGACAATTACAAAGATTGATTGGCCATTGCTTTGTACTGAACCAAAACCGTAAACTGTACAAACATACAGCACCCTAGTTCCGATGAAAAAGATAGAATCAAACAATCCTCAGCCCTTACATAAAGGGCGCGGAGCCGCCAGTAATATCAATGGTCGTTTTGCCGAGCACATCAGTACACGGGAAAGCGATGGTTGGCAAACCGAGGCTGAGCCTCTGGAGCGACTACTGACTACCGCCATTGAAGAGAAGGGCAAGTCGATTATCGCCACCAATCAATCGCCCGACATCCCCTTTACTCAGTCTATCAATCCTTACCGTGGCTGTGAGCATGGTTGTGTCTATTGCTACGCGAGACCAGCTCATGCCTATATGGATCTTTCCCCAGGGCTCGACTTCGAAAGCAAGATCTTTTTTAAGGCTAACGCGCCCGTATTGTTGGAGCAGACGCTGCGCAAACCAAGCTACACCTGTAGTCCCATAGCACTAGGCGCGAATACAGACCCATATCAGCCTCTAGAGAAAGAGAAAGGCATAACCCAGGCATTGCTTACAGTAATGCAGGAGTTTCGACAACCGGTCACCATTGTCACCAAGAGCCAGCTGATTTTACGGGATCTTCCCATCTTGGCTGAGATGGCACAGGACAACCTTGCTCAGGTGGCAATTAGTGTGACTACTCTGGAGAGGGATTTAAAAAGGAAATTGGAACCTCGCACAGCGGGGCCTTCTGCCCGCCTGTGTACTATCGAACAATTGAGCAAGGCTGGGATACCCACGGCCGTACTTGCAGCTCCAATGATCCCCGCACTTAATGACTGTGAGCTGGAAGCTATTTTGAAGGCCGGGCGGGATTCAGGTGCCGAGAGGGCGGCCTATATCCTCCTGCGGCTACCCCATGAGGTGGCGCCACTTTTCCGTGAGTGGCTATCACTACATTACCCACAAAGGGCCGACCATGTAATGAGTCTGATACAACAGAGCCGCGGTGGGCGGGACTATCAAAGTGACTTTTCCCAACGCAGAACCGGTACAGGGGTTTTCGCTCAGTTACTGCGGCAGCGGTTTATTGTCGCCATTAGGAAATTGGGGTTAAATCACCGGCGCCTATCCCTGGATAGCAGCCAATTTAATGCACCACCCCTAGCCGGCGAGCAGCAGTCTCTTTTTTAACTGAGCTATGCGTTTTAACCTACAAGAAACTGAGAAAAATCCCTTGCGGACAAGATTTTAATGGATGCCTGGTTTTTGTATTTAATCCGCACTTCCAGCGGTACCCTCTATACGGGGATAACTAAAGATATTCAACGACGCTTTGCCGAGCACTGTGGTGGCGGGGCCAAAGCGGCCAAGGCCCTTCGCGGTAAAGGGCCTCTCACACTTGAATATCAGGTAAAAACTCAGGATAAATCTTCTGCACTGAAATTGGAAATCGCCATCAAGAGGTGGCCCAAGCATAAAAAAGAAGCGCTTATTGCCGGCACAATGGCATTGCCTGATTTACCCAGCTAACCATCATTGTGCCCTCGTGAGCCCTAAGCGACTAGCGCCTGGTAAGCAGCCAAGCCACTTCCCTCGCTGGTACCAGCCCTTTTAAGCCACCTGGCACATCCCTGGAGGCCAGCATCTTCAGGTGGTAATCCGCATTGTAACGCTCAAAAATCTCCTGAGAGCTGATGGAGAAGGGGGGACCCGCTAACTCAGACTGCTCATACTCAAAAGATATCAGTAATTGAGGGGCCACTTTTGTCATCGCCATCAGGTGCTGGGCATACCCTGGGCGAATGTCTTGTGGCAACGCCACCAAGGCGGCACGATCATAGATACCATCAACTTCCTGTAGTATTTCCTTATCCAGGTCGAAAATATCCCCTACATAAATATCAATATTACTGGCCTTATAGCGCTTAAGGTTGGCAATTTGCTCGACTTCTGGGGTTTTATCCATCTCTTGAAATAGTTGCTCTACCGCCATTTCACTCAGCTCGGCACCAACGACTCGATAACCTCCAGAAAGCAACCAGGCGATATCACGGGTTTTGCCACATAGTGGAACAAATACTCTATCGCCTTTGGAGAGAGAAAGCTGTGAAAAGAACTCCGACAGTAAGGAATTACCAGAGGCTTCGTGGAAAGCTATATTATTTTTCTTCCACTTCTCATGCCAATATGTCGCTTCCATGTTGCACCCCCATGTGCATTCTAACGGTTATTTCTGATAACTCTGACGGATAATTCAGAGATCCTTCACACTCACTAAACCTAATATAAAAGGTATTCCAGTTCAGACTCTACTTCAGGACCGGAATCCTCGGGCTCAGTGAAAGCCAGTGCAGTTAAAAAAACAAAGGCTCCTGTAAATAGGATGCTCTTCAACATTACCGATACCTCAGAACAATTCTTTCACAGATTTAGTGGGAGTCCGGAGTACTCTCTCTTTCTTCAACAGCCACAAGTTATTTGCTTTTCGTCGATCCAGAGATAAAGAGTTTTCCCGGCCAAATAAAATCAACCAACCCCGCGACTATCGCGCCAAGTACAGCAGCAGTAATAAGCAGGAAATAACCATCTAAAGAGATCGGTTGCTGAGCTGTGAAAGCGATCAAGATACCAATCCCATAACTAATAATATTGCCAACCCCAGTAACCAAACCCATTGCCCAGGCCCCAATGGCCGATAATAATAAGGCCATAGGTAAAGCTAACCATGGTTGTTCCAGTTGCCACCCTGCAGTTCCCACAATTGCGGCCAATCCTAGCCCAAGCCCTGTAACTGCACAGGCCAGGTTATAGCCACCGGAACGCAAACTGCCGCCTCTGGCAAAATAGGTAACAGCACCCAGGGCCGACACCCAGCTGGGCACACCAACAAGCTGGGCTGCCACAATCGCCAAAGAGGCACTCAGAAAAATCAGCAACCCAGTAAAAAGACGTTCCTGAGATTGCCCGTTACTATGTTCGAGACTTTCAGTTACGCTATTCATTACTTCCTCTCAATCTCCACTGCACGCATTAATGACTGGTAATTCCTTGCCTAAATGCTTTCTACGCCACGCTGACTACTGATAACAATAAGTGGAGGAGCTATAGTCATCCCTCCATTAAGTGTATTTTCTCGCGTCTTTTGAATTTGCGGGTAGCAGACTTCTTCCGCATCCTTGCCCAATCTTGCAATCGGTACAAACATGCGGCAAATTCAAGGAGTGGTTCTACCTACCCAAAGGGCGTTTTCTTAGTAGGTGATCAACAGAGGCCAATTGAGGAGATATGGGGATTACCAGGGGATTTCACTGCCATCATAATTATAAAATCGTCCACTCTTACCCTGACCCGCTTGCGTAAGCAGTTTCTTCAGTGCAGCCACACTTTGTGCCGTTGAAATCAGGGCACCGGGACCTCCCATCGCAGTTTTCACCCAGCCCGGGTGCAGGGCCATAACTGTGATTCCGCGATCATGGAGATCAATCGACAAGCTTTTAACGATCTGGTTGAGTGCTGTTTTGGAGCTTCGATAAATATAACCACCCCCAGAGCGGTTATCGGCGATACTGCCCACCTTGCTGCTCATCATGGCTATCAGCTTGTAGTCGCTGGCCGCTACGTTATCGCAAAAAGTTTCCGCCATCATATATGGCGCAATGGTGTTGGACTCCAATACGCGGCGCCATTCTTCCCGGTCCACTTTGCCAAAACCAGTGCCTTTTGGGCCGTAATATCCCGCATTATTGAGCAAGACATCGATAGGCTCCCCTTTCAAGGCCTTACCGAGAGCAATCATTTGCTCATAGTCGGTTACATCCAACTGGATGGGCTCTATCAGTGGGTATTTAGCCTGTAAGGCGTTGAGTTCATCGGCCTTTTTCAGATCTCTACAACAGGCGAATACACGCCATCCATCCTTGGCAAACTGGGCAGTCAACTCCAGGCCTATGCCTCTATTACAGCCGGTGATCATTATGGTGCCAGACATCGCCTCTCCTTCAGTGTTATTCTTGCGGATCGCGATCATAGCAACTGTAGAACAATGTACTACTCACCCGACAATCTACTTTGGTTATTACTATTAGCTTCCGTGGCTTGGTATATCTGGGCCAATATGGCAGCAAAAGAACATGTCAGGCGCGCTGCGGCCAATCACTGCAAACAACTGGGAGTGCAACTTCTCGACGATACGGTTGTGCTGGTACGCATCCGCTTAAAACGTGACCGTCGAGGCCAGATCAGCCTGCAACGCAGTTATGAGTTTGAATTTACTTCCACTGGAGAGCACCGCTATTCCGGTGTGGCAATTCTCCACGGCCGCCGAATTGAGCAGCTACAGCTGTCTCCACACCATTTGAGTTAACTTGGTATTTGTTGATGAAACCCGGCCTTTATCGCCACTACAAAGGAAATCTTTACGAAGTCCTACACACAGCTATCCATAGCGAAACAGAAGAGCTCCTGGTGATCTATCGCGCGCTCTACGGAAACTATATTGTTTCGGCTAGGCCCTACGCTATGTTTAGCGACACAGTCTCAGAGGATGGAAAAACATTCCCCCGCTTTAAACTCGAAAAAGCCTTCGAAATGATGGATAACACCCACGTAAAAAAAGCGCCAGAATAAATAAATCCAATCAGTCTCCAATCCCTGTCTTGCGCCATTTAATGCCAGAGGGATAACCTCTCGTGTCAGACAGAAGCCAATATTAATCGATAAAATTTGGCGCCCGACAAACAAGCTTGATCCTCTCGGACAACCCGCTCTCGAACCCACAAGGAAAACCGGTGAACAACAAGAATATTATGATCTATGGCGCCTATGGTTACACTGGTGAGCTGATTGCCCGCCAAGCTGTAGCGCTGGGTTATCGCCCCATTCTAGCTGGTCGCAATGCTCAAAAATTACAGCCTCTGGCAGAAGCCCTTACTCTCCCGGCCATGGCCATCGACTTGGCTAATACGGAAGTCTTGGAACGCAGCTTGCGGGACGTTTATCTGGTTATCCACTGCGCCGGTCCATTTTCTGCTACCGCTGAATCCATGATGAGGGCCTGCCTCAACACCCGTACCCACTACCAGGATATCACTGGTGAAATTTCCGTTTATGAGACCGCACACCGTCTTGATGATGAAGCCAAAGCCAAGGGAGTCGTACTTTGCCCCGGTGCGGGATTCGATGTCATTCCTACTGATTGCCTCGCTGCCGCATTACACAGGGCTCTACCGTCAGCCACGCACCTGGCGCTTGGCTTCGACTCGGAGTCGAGTTTAAGCCCCGGTACAGCCAAGACCTCTATCGAAAGCCTCGGTATGGGAGGCGCCATTCGGCGCAATGGCAAAATCGAAACCATTGGCCATGGGCAGCTTACCCGCACCATCGATTTTGGCCGAGGTGAAAAGTTTGCTGTCGCAATTCCCTGGGGCGATATCTCCACTGCCTTCCACTCAACCGGTATTCAAAACATTGAGGCCTACATCCCCATGAGCCCTGCAAGGGCAAAGAAGCTAAAGCGCCTGAATGGATTTCGTTGGCTGCTTCGTACCCAGTGGCTACAAAACTGGCTGAAAGCAAAAGTGAGCAAGTCTGTTCGAGGCCCCAGTGAAGAGCGTCGTGCCGGCCAGAAAACCTGGGTTTGGGGAGAAGTGCGCAATGACCGTCGCGGTGAGCGTAAAGTTGGCCGACTCACCACCGCCAACGGCTACGATGTTACCGTCTCTGGTTCCCTGGCAATCATGCAATATCTTCTCGACTATCAGAGCGAAGGGGGCTATTTCACGCCATCAAAACTCTGCGGCCATAAGCTGGTGGAGAATCTACACGGCTCTGGAACGATCGAAATCAAATCGGCCTAGCCACTGTTCTCAAAACCTTTCTGCTTTTTTCTAAGGGCAAATCATGGAGCCGCGGACAGCTGCTCCGACTCTCTTTCCAGCCATTCCTTTCTTAGCGCCTTGTTCACCTATCCTGGATCAATTTTCTGCCACGCTTTTAAAAGCGGTATGTAGGCGTAAATAACATCTATTTTGAGATTTCACTATTACGACATCATTTGGTCAACTCCGTGCAATAATCAATTTTTAAGTTTGCGGCATGCGAGACTTATCCATGAATTTGAAGAGTATTGATGTGTCCCTGGTTCTGTATCTCACGGAACGGGCGTCACGTCCCACTTCACGCAGACGGTACCTTTGGCTATCCAAATCTGGAGATGGCTGGCTCACCGTCGCCGTACTCCTCAGTTATATTATTTCCAACGCCGCCACTCAGCTTTTTATTGCCGCATGCTCTGGCTTGGCGGTAGAGCGCTCTCTCTATTGGACAATCAAAAATACGACCCGCCGCAGGCGTCCACCTCAGGCTATCCCCGGTATGCGCCCGATTATTATCGCCCATGACCGTTTCAGCCTGCCCTCGGGACATACCTCTGCAGCCTTTCTTTTTATTACATTTATGACTCAACAAGTCAGCCCAATGTGGGGACTAGGTTATATCTGGGCGACCGGGGTAGGCGCCGCCCGTGTAGGCCTGGGGGTACATTTCCCTTCTGATATTTTCGCCGGTGCCCTTCTCGGTTCATGTGTCGCATTAGCCACTGGCGCCGTTCTTTTATGAAAATACTCTATGGCGTACAGGCCACCGGCAATGGACATATTGCCCGTTCACGCACATTGGCAAAGGCATTGCAACAATATCCAGAACTTGAAATCCAATGGCTGTTTTCAGGTAGACCCAAGGAAAACCTGTTTGGCATGGAATTGTTTGGCGACTATTGGTGGCGGGAGGGAATGACCATTGTCCACAGTGAGGGGCGCCTCAGAAGCTTGGCCACGGTTGCCCAGGCTAAATTGCGCCAATTAATCCAGGATGTCCGCAAACTGCCAGTTAGCGAATACGACCTAATCATCAGTGACTATGAACCTGTCACCGCCTGGGCGGCGAAAATGCGCAAAAAGCCCAGTGTGGGTATCGGTCACCAATACGCTTTTTTACACTCGATTCCCATGCCCAGGTATAACTGGCCTTTTCATACCGTTTTACGTATCTTTGCTCCCACAAAAAAAAGCCTGGGTTTGCACTGGCATCACTTTGGCAACCCCATATTACCGCCCATAGTCCCCCCTCAACCCAAACCCGTGAGTGACACAGAAGATTACATTCTGGTCTACCTGCCCTTTGAACACCCAATACCCATGCTGGAGGAACTGGCCAAAGTAGAACGGCAATTTATTGTTTACGGTGTGCCAGAAAATCTGCCCACGGCAAACAATATCCAGATAAAGTCGCCTTCCACACTAGGATTCCAACAGGACTTGGTCAATGCCCGTGCAGTAATCTGTAACAGTGGTTTTGAATTACTGGCAGAGACCCTGGCTCAAGGCAAACCCATCCTAAGCCGACCACTGGCCTATCAATTTGAACAGGAAGCCAATGCCCAAGCACTGGAACAACTAAAGCTGGCGAAAATCGTACGCTCCATAGATGCCAATAGTATTCACACCTGGTTGCAGGAGGGGCCAAAATCTGTACGTATCCAATGGCCAGATGTCGCACAAGCTATTGCTGCCTGGATAGCACAGGGCTGCAAGCGAGACCCCGCAGATCTCGCCCGCAGTTTATGGCGACAAGTGACCCCCCGCCCCACCGAAGGGTCTGCACCCACCTACCAGAACGCTACCGACTAACCCTTCTTTTTTTGCGCTATCCGCAGTTGTAAAGACCATTGCCAGTCTATGGCCCACGACCTTCTACCACCATATCGCCAAGCGCATTCACACAAAAAGTCATTGCCCAATTTTGAGCCTCAGCGTTTACTTATCTGCCATTCAGTGGCCAACTAGACATTTATTTATCCAGCACTCAAAAAAAATATTTGATCAGCACGGCACGAGAGTCTATCTCCAGCAATAGTGCAGTGGATTTGAAATTTTTGTAGTCGGACTAATATGTACATTTGCTCCATAAAAAAAATAATGAGGTAAGCATGACTAATTCATTGCTCAACGACCGTGATACCGAATTTCTACTCTATGAATTTCTCGATACCGAAGCGCTGCTACAGCGACCACGTTACAAGGAGCATTCCAGGGAAGTTTTCGATGCAACACTGAAAACCGCACGCACCATTGCCGAAAAATTTTTCGCCAACCACAATGCCAAGGGTGATGCCAATGAGCCCAACTTTGACGGCGAAAAAATACAGATGATCGCAGAGACCAAGCAATCTTGGGATGCCTTCTCGGAGGCCGGTTTTCTCGCGGGGCACTGTAATTTTGATGAAGGCGGTATGCAGCTGCCCAAAGCGATAATCAGCACGGCCCTTGGCTATGTTAGTGCCGCAAATATTGCCAGCGCTTGCTACCCCTTCCTGACTATTGCCGCCGCCAACCTGCTGCGCTCTTTTGCCAGTGACAGCCTAAAGGCAAAGTTTTTGCCGCAGATGCTCGATGGCCGCTTCGCCGGCACTATGGCCCTCACAGAGCCCGATCAGGGCTCAGCTCTGGCCGATATCCGCACCAGTGCCGAACAGGCCGAAGATGGCAGCTACCGTATCCGCGGACAAAAGATGTATATCTCCGGCGGCGACCAGTCTCTGACAGAAAATATCGTTCATCTGGTATTGGCAAAAATCAAGGGTGCTCCCGCCGGCGTTAAGGGAATATCCCTATTTTTAGTGCCTAAAATGCTCCTTGATGAAAACGGCCAGGTAGCCCAGCCCAACGATGTAAAACTGGCGGGATTACTGCATAAAATGGGCTTTCGCAACACGACCTCTACAGTATTGAGTTTTGGTGAGGATCAGGGCGCAGTGGGCTACCTGATCGGTGAGCCTCATCAGGGGCTCAAATATATGTTCCAGATGATGAATGAGGCTCGGATCAGTGTCGGCGCAGGGGCCTCTATTCTGGGTTATCAGGGCTATGCCTACTCCTTGCAGTATGCCAAGGACCGCCCCCAGGGACGCCTGCCTTCCAACCAGGACCCCAGCGCCAAGCAAGTACCCATTATTCAACATGCAGACATTCGCCGTATGCTGCTGATGCAAAAGGCCTATGCCGAGGGTGGCCTGGGCTTAAGTATGTACGCCACTTCTCTTTATGAAGACCAGCACAGCGCACCCACGGAAGAAGAGAGCCAGCTGGCAGCCACTCTGTTAGACCTAATTACTCCGGTAGTGAAATCCTGGCCCTCCAAATACTGCCTGAAAGCCAATGAACTGGCCATCCAGGTACTCGGCGGCGCCGGTTATATTCGGGAATTCCCCCTGGAACAGCTTTATCGGGACAATCGCCTGAACGCCATTCACGAGGGCACTGAAGGTATCCACGCCCTCGATCTACTCGCGCGCAAAGTGCCCAGCAAAAATTTCCAGGCCTACCAGCTGTTACAAACAGAAATCCGTAAAACGGTATTGGAAGCACGGCAGAAAGAGAGCTTGATTAGCATGGCCGATACCCTGGAGGAATCCCTGCAAAAGCTCGACGAAACGGGCATGGCCCTGTTTACGCAATTACAGGAGGATGTGGATCGCGGGCTCAGTAATGCCACTCTCTATCTGGATGTTTTCGGCTGCATTATGGTGGCCTGGATCTGGCTGCGACAGGCGGTTATCGCCGCGAATGCCCTGGAAGGAACTACCAGCGAGGAAGATGGCAATTTTTACCGTGGCAAGTTGCACACCGCCCTCTTTTATTTTGAATGGGAACTACCCAATATCCAGCCGCAAATAAGCCTGCTGCAAAGTGGCAATAACCTGCCGTTCGATATGCGAGTCGATTGGTTTTAGCGAGTGACGATCAGGAGGGGCCACGTAGCAACTACAGCAGTACAGTAATTTCCGTGCCCCCCTCGGGAAGAGATTCAGCGCTGATTTGCCCCTGGTAACTCTCAACAATGTCCACCACAACAGCCAGGCCAATACCCTGGCCAGGCTGCTGCTGGTCGGCACGTACTCCGCGCTGGGTTACTTCGCGCCATTTATCGCTATCTAGGCCGGGCCCATTATCAGCGACCTGGATAGAGAGCTTACGCCCCTCCTCGGGGTTCTCAATAACAACTCGAACCTGGCCGGCACCGTACTTGTAAGCATTATCGAGCAGGTTGCCAAGCAGCTCCATCAAATCGCCCTCATCCCCATAGAACAGAGCGTTCTCAGTACACTCCCTTCGCACTTCACAGGGCCTGCTGCGATAGACTTTTTCCAGGGCATCCAGGATCTTTTCCAGAAGTGGCGCCACGGCAATACCGCGCAGGATAGACTTGGGAGAGCTGGCAACCGCGCGCTGAAGTTGGTAGCTAATAATACTGTCCATACGCTGTACTTGATCCGCAAGGGTTTTTCCGGCGGCATCGGGGTCCTTTTCCAGGCTCAACCCTTTGAGTACCGCCAGTGGCGTTTTCAGACTGTGGGCCAGGTCCGCCAAGGTATGGCGGGTCTTCTCACGCTGACGCCGCTCATTTTCAATCAACAGGTTCAGGTTGTCGGTAAGCGGGCGCAACTCCAGCGGGAAGTTTCCCTCCAGGCGATCGCTGCCACCCTGCTGCATATCGCGCAGGGCCTGCGCCAGTGCGCTTAACGGCGCAAATCCCCAGCGCAATACCAGCCATTGAGCCAAGACCAGCAACAGCGCCGCCACCCCCAGCCACTGCCAGATGGTCGAACGGAACTGCCCGACCTGTGCCTGTAGCGGCGCCGCATCCTCCAGCACCACAAAGGTAAAAGGGTGCTCATTTTCCAGACCCCAAGCCACTCCCTGGCGGAAGCTGCTGTAATTGGCATCGCCACCTGGCAGGGAAATACGCATAAAAGACTGCTGCCCTTGCGGCAGCGGGGAAAATTCCACCTCTGGCATTGCCAGGGCCGATTCAGAACGCCAAATTACCCGCCCTTGCCCATCCAAAACTGCGCCAATCAGGCCGGAATCTGGCTGGTTGAAGCGCTGTTCGGGCAGTTCGGGCGGCAGCACCAGACTCTCGCCTTCAGGTTCCGCCAGTGCCAGCAGGGTGTAGATATAAAGCTGCAGCTCGCGCTGTTTGGCCTCATTCAAAGAGGTGCGATAAGCGTGCTCCAGCACCCCGGAAATCAACAGCACAAATGCCACCAGCACCAGGCTGGTAACCAGTGCCAGGCGGCCTTTTAGGGAATTCAGCCAAAAGGAAAACAGTCGCATTACAAATCAGGGTCAACTGGGAGCCATAAAGCGGTATCCGCGGCCACGCAGGGTTTCGATGGGCTTAAGCTGTGCCGCCGCATCAAATTTCTTGCGCAGGCGCCCGATAAACACTTCGATCACATTGCTATCCCGGTCGCAGTCCTGTTCATAGATATGTTCGGTGAGGGTGGTCTTGGAGACTACTTCATCCGGGTGCAGCATCAGGTATTCGAGCACCTTGTATTCGAAAGAGGTCAACTCCAGCTCGGTGTCGTTGACTGTGACCCGCTGAGAGCTGGTATCCAGCAATATCGGGCCCGCTTTGATCGTGGGTGAAGAAAACCCGGCGGAGCGCCGCACCAGCGCATTCAATCTCGCCAGTAACTCCTCGGTGTGGAAGGGCTTTACCAGATAGTCGTCACCACCAGCTTCCAAGCCGGCCACACGCTCCTGCCAGTGGCCGCGAGCGGTGAGAATCAGGATAGGGAAATGCTTGTCTTCGCCACGCAGTGTCTGAATAACCTGAATGCCATCCATTTTTGGCAGCCCCAGATCCATAACCGCGACATCGTAAGGATATTCACGCCCCAGGTAGAGCGCCTCTTCTCCATCCGGCGCCTCATCTACGGTATAGCCAGCGCCGCGCAGTGATTCTGCCAGCTGCTGGCGCAGTAAAACTTCATCTTCGACTAATAGTGCGCGCATATTCTTTCCCTTGTACTGCGAGTCTGTGGTAGCGGGTGATTAACGGGAGATCCTGCCGCTCTTCTTGTCCACAAAAACTACATAGACCTGACTCTTATCGGACAGCCCCTTTACCCGGTAGACCACCTGGCCCTGTTTGCGGGTTTCAGAGACCGATAATATTTTGCCGCCAAAACGCCGTTTCACAATCGAAGCGGCCTTTTCCCGGGAAACACCCCCGTCCTGTACCCAGCGGAACTCATGCCGGAAGTTTTCCCTCTGCGGAGCCGGCCCACCCTGCCAGGAGGCAGCACATAGACCGGGAAACAAAACGATAAGGAAAAGAAAATGCCGAATAAAAGTGCGGCTCGATTTCACTGTGCGGCTCCTGTGGATGTCCTGGTTTTCCACCTTTTACTATTTCGACCGCCTTCCGCCGGCTCAAGGCGCCGGCGAGACTGCGACACGAACCCGGATTCTCTCGCCCGGGTGGTAATCTGTACGAGTCAGATAAACCTGACCATTATACCGATAGCGCACATCGTATCCGACTAATTCCCGCTGTGTACTGAACTCGTCGACAACCTGGCAACGAGATTCCGTGGCGTAATAAGTTGGGGCGTTGGCCCGACTGATCTGGTTACCCACCAGCGCTCCCACTAGTGCGCCCGCAACAGTGGCACCAGCCCGTTGGCCGTGATGGTGGTGATAGCGACCGTGATGACCGCCACGTCCCAAGCTGTTGCCAACAGCGGCACCGATCAGCCCGCCAACCACAGTACCCGCCGGAGAAGCGGGCTCCCGGTAGGCCACCTGCTCATCCCGGCAGTAAGTGCGCGGGTTACGGACCTGAATATCGGTGTAAACGGGAGTAACCTCGGTGACGCGGGCAAAGTCGTAGCTATCCGCACCGTAGGGGTCTGTATAACCATTGGGGCCCGCTTTGGCGGTAGCACTCAAGGCCACCAGCGCGGCGACTGCCGCGCCAGCGATAAACTGCTTGAAGAGTTGCACAATCGATCTCCCGTTATTCATCAACGGGAGCCAGAGTAGTCAAATTCATCTGAATAGACGCTGAATTACACCTGAGGTGGTAAGAAATATCAGGTTCTCTCCGTTTCCTCTCGCCTCTGCTGCCGCCGCTCCTGTCTCTCCCTGCGGCGCCGTTCCCGCTGGTTCCGCCTTTCCCGATTCTCCGCACGGCCGCGTTTATCCTTCTCCCATTGTTCCCGCAACTGTTTACGCTGCTGGGGAGGCATCTGACGGAAGCGCTTGCGCGCCTCGCGAATACGCTGACGCTCCTCCTCTGGTAGGTCCATAAAGCGGCGATAAGAGTCCCGCAACTGGGTGCGCCGCTCCCTGGGTATATCCTGCCAGCGCTTATACTGTTGACGCGCTTCTTGGCGCTGCTCGGGGTTCATTTCACTCCAACGCCTGGCCCCGCGTAACAATTGTTCCCGTCGATCTTGACTCAATTGTGACCAGCGCGTCTCAAAATTCTGTAAAAGTCGGCGCTCACTGTCACTGAGACTCTGCCAATCCTGTGCCTGAGAAACATTCACAAAGAGCGATAAATACACGGCGGCCAGCCAACCAATCAATATGGTTCTTCGCTCACTCATCGCTCAGCTCCTCGTGGGTCTCCCCTCCCCCGGTATTTGGTCTGCCTGTTATGGCTGGTTTTTCCGGCTTGGGTAACAACATCTCCAGCGCTTCCGGCGCTTGTATATCTCCCTGCTCATCGGCCCACTCCCCGACAAACATCAGGAAGTCCTCATCCAGTGGCTGCAGATCCTGCGCCGGTAGCGGGGCTGCAAAAAAGAGCACCGTATAGAAAAGGCCTTTAGCGATACTTTTCTTAGGAAAAAGGACTTTTTCATCACTAGGAGGATTGCCCATTCAACTCTTCCGCCAACCACTGGTAGAACTCCATATCCTCAACCATTTCGACATCCATTTCCTCATATAAATACCAGTCAGTGGCACTCAGCAATTCGGTAGCGGCCTGCTCGCTGGATACAGGCCAAAACAGCAATAACAACAATGATGCACAAGCGCCAGTGAAAACTAGCCAGCCGGGAGAGTCACGATAATACGATTTCTTTGCTGCCACTGCGCGTTGTCTGGCTGCAGCAAGCCGCGACAGAGTCTCTGTATCAATATCACGCTCCCGCCGGACAACTGCATGATGCGCAGCTTTCTTTAATGAATCACTCTGCACGACTGGATTTTCTTGCCGACTATTCATTGCGTTGCCTCTAGTTGGAATGCCTCTAGATGGTTGCGCAAACTGCGCATAGCTCTTGATAAATGGGTCTTAACACTCCCCTGACTGCAGGACATTGCCCGCGCAGTTTCGGCAACATCGAATTCCTCGACACAGCGCAGCAGGAAGGCCTGCTGTTGGCGCAGGGGCAACTTGGCCACAGCACTATCGATGGCTTCCAATAGGCGTTCGCCAGCAAGGACCTTATCCGGGGTGGGATTATGGCTATCGACCCATTCCAGCGGCGCTGGATCTAGCTCATCGCTGTTTGCCGGTAGCTTTTCCCGAAATAGTTGCCAGCGGGATAGCTTATTGTTACGCCGGTGCCAATCGGTAATCCGGTTATTGAGAATAGTGAAAAACAACGGCCGCCACTCGGCCCGATCGCGGCCACTATATTTCCTCACCAACGCCAACATGGAATCCTGCACGATATCCAGTGCATCATCCCGATTGCCAACAGCGTAATTCGCCATGGTGAATGCCCGTTTCTCCACCTGGGCGAGGAACTGATTCATAGAAACCGGCTGAAGTCCTTGCGCAAAGAATACTCTTCCAGATTCTTTTTATTGATTTTGAAGTCGTCATACAAAGACTTCGCCCGCACTTTTTTATTTATGCCACCCCAGTTCTCGAGATCATCCCTCTTCACGCTTGCGAGCCTTGGCACGTCGATCCATACGGCGATCTGTGCGCTCTCCTTTTTTGTCTAGCCGGTTATTGATTTTTGCACCCTTGTTATCCAAGCGTTCGTTAATTCGCTCGCCTTTCTGGTCAAGCCGGTTGTCGATACGATCCCCTTTGCGGTCCAGTCGCTCAGCCAATTTATCATTGCCATTAGCAGCAGCCTGCTCAGCTCTTTGATCCAAGCGTTCATTGATGCGATCACCCTTGTTATCGAGGCGCTCTTCAATGTGATCTCCCTTTTGATCCAATCTCGCCTCTATGCGATCGCCTTTTTGATCGAGACGATCTTCAACATGGTCACCGTGGTCATGCGGTTCGCTCTCATCACTCTGTGCATAAAGGGAGTAAGGAAAAGCCAGGCCAATAGTCAACAGCGAGAGTCCAATCAGTTTTTTCATAAATCACTCCATTTCCATTTGAGGAAAACCAATAAGGTTTAAACTGCAATGATTAGAACGCTCTACTGGACCAGAGGTTGACAAGAAATTTTATTTTTTCAGGTGCTTATTCCATAGGCCTGCGACTCTTACTTATCCTTCTACGACCTCTGGACCGGGCACCTCATCCCCAAGCCAGCGCTGGGTCAAGGTACCCGCCGTCATAGCGCCATTCACGTTGAGAGCAGTTCGCGCCATATCAATCAGCGGCTCCACAGAAATCAATAGCGCCGCGATGGTAACTGGCAAACCCATTGCCGGCAGCACCACCAGTGCGGCAAAAGTTGCCCCACCACCCACTCCGGCAATACCGAAGGAGCTGATGACCACCACTACCAACAGGGTGCCCAACCACATTGGGTCCCACACGTTAATACCCATCGGCACCGCCACCATGGTGGCAAGCATCGCAGGATAAATTCCCGCGCAACCATTTTGACCAATAGTGGCACCGAAGGATGCAGAGAAGTTGGCAATAGCCGGTGAATTGCGCAGTTCATCTACCTGGGTTTCCACATTCAGGGGAATGGTGGCGGCACTGGAACGGGAGCTAAAGGCAAACACCAGCACCGGCCAGACCTTGGTGAAGTAGTGCAGTGGATTCACTCCATTTACCAACAGCAATAAACCATGCACCAAAAACATTAGGCCTATCGCACAGAAAGAAGCCACGACAAAACCAAACAGATTGGCAATATCCGCCCAGCTGGATTTGGCAATCAGTCCAGCAACCAGCGCCATAACTCCGTAGGGCGTGAATGCCATAACCAAACGCACCAACTTCATAATCCAGACTTGTGCGACATGCACAAAGCGCTCGATAGCGGCACCTTCCTGCGGAAACTCACGGCGTACAGCCAGGGCCGCAAGCCCCAATAGCACAGCAAAAATAACCACTGAAATTACAGAGGTGGAGCGGGCCCCGGTCAAATCCAGGAAAATATTGCGCGGAATAAAAGAGGTGATAATTTCGGGAATCGAGAGATCGCTGACCCGCCCAATTCGCTCATTGAGCACTTCAACCCTTGCCGCCTCACGGGTTCCTTCGACAAGACCCGCAGCAGAGAGCCCAAACAAATCGGCCATGGCCACACCTATCAGGGCGGCAATTGCAGTAGTGCCGAGTAAAACCCCCAGCACCGACACACTAATTTTACCCAGCGCCTGGGTGTGACTCACTTTTACCACTGCCACCAGAATAGAAGTGAGTACGAGTGGCATAACCAACATATACAATAGGTTTACATAGCTATCGCCCAACATCTCAATCCAGGGCAGAACCTCACCCGGAGCAACACCCCAGTTACGCGATAGCTGTAGAAGCGCCCCAAAAGCCACACCCAGTAACAGCCCAGCAAACACACCAGGGGCAAGGGTGTCCCTGCCACGCTGCCAGCGGTACAAGCCAAACATTAAAACCACAAAACCGAGAAGCAGAACAAAAGCGCCGATGTGCATGGTATGAGAATCCCACCCTGGGCAAACTAAAAAAGTGGCGGCATGCTATCAGCGATATGCCAATGCCCTATAGTTACCTTGGTTATAGATACTTTGGTTATAGTTATATTGATTAATTTTTTTTAATTATCTTAGAGAGACAACTTTACTGGAGAGCCACCTTTAAGTCCTCAGCAGTCTGAGGGCCAACCAGTGTTTTTATCCAGCGACCATCTTCACCAATCACTAAAGTTGTAGGCAGTACTTCAGGCCAGGGTTGCCCCCAGCGGCCATCTGGCTCTTGGGCCAACAGCGGAAATTCTATGCCCAGTTTCTGCGCCTGCTCAATTGCTGCAGGTGTGGGCAAACCATCAAAATTAACCCCCACCACTACCACATCACTATTGGTTTGCGCCAACTCATTAAGTACCGGCACTTCTTCCCGACAGGGTTTGCACCACTCCGCCCAATAGTTGACCAGGACTATTTTCCCCTCGGTAACAACCGGCGCACCACTCACGGAGTGCAAACGCCTGTCACTCTCACAAGCGCCGATTACGCTTACCAAGAATAGAGAGGTTACTACCAGAGTTTTCTTCATTTTTTTTATTATCAGCAACATCATCCTGACCCTCCGCTTCCATAATTTCATTTTCTAAGTGTTTTGGTATTTCCGTTTCACTGGCTTCGGCCTGCTCCTTTTCCAAGGCTGCGGTAAAAAGAGATCCAATTGTGATTCCCAGCTGTTCCCCGGCAGTCCCGCGCGCCTTGGCAAAACGACTCTCCACTTCGCTATACCACTCGAACCCTTGTAAATCGCTTGGATTACCACTGGGAATCCACTGAGGATTCAACCAACCGGAAAGCTCCATGAGCGATACTGCATTAAGATCGCGCAGTAGGACATAATCACTCCCATCGGTCTGGGCAATCACCCGATGTGCTTGTAAGACGTCCCGCAAGCGACGCCACTGGCCAAATTTAATTCCCAACAAAGAAATATCACGCTCGCGCAAAGGTTTGCCATGCCACCCACCTTTAAACATTTGCCAGAGGACAATCAAAGTGGCGACCAGGTCTGAATGCTGACGGCCTTGGGTTGCAGCGCGATACACAGAAAGGGTTCGCACCAGTACACAGCCTGCCAGCACCAACATCCACATCATATAAATCCACAACAGGAACAAAGGCACAAAGGCAAAGGCCCCATAAATAGCCTGTACAGAACTGCGCGCAACGATGGCACCAAACAGGTATTTCATGATTTCAAAGGCAATTGAAGTGACCACCCCTCCCTCAATACCATGGCGCAGGGACACATAGCAGTTAGGCACAGCGACAAAAAGCAGGGTGAAAACAATCGTGGTGAAAATAAAAGGCAGCACCCGCAGCACCACAGCCATCATGCCGATACCCTCTTCCCCGCCTAAAAACAGCTTCTGTGAGAGCAAGAAAGTACTGGCAGCAAGCCCTGCCCCTAATAAGATGGGCCCAAGACTGAGAATGGCCCAGTACAATAGAAAGCTCGAAACCCCACTGCGCCCACGGGATACATCCCAGATAGAATTAAAGGTGCCCTCAATGCTGCGCAGTGTAAGTCCCGAAGTTACCACCAGCATGGCAATACCCAGCCCGGTAAGCCGCTGCGCCTGGGCAGAAAAACTGCTGATATATTCCTGAACCTCACGCCCACTTTGCGGCACAAAGTGGGAAAAAAGCTGTTCCTGCAAGCGAGTTTGCAGGCCGGCAAAGTCCGGGAACAGCGACAACATCGCAAAACTCACTGTCACTAGCGGCACTATGGCGAACAGAGTCATATAAGTGAGAGCCGCCGCACTTTTTTGGCAGTTTTTCTCCACAAATAAAGACCACAAAGAGGTCGCAAAGCGCCGCCATTGAACGAGCCAGTCTTTCACGCTTGATTTCAATTTCATTCCCTGTGTGCGACCTCCGCCAAATGCAGCGAGTACTCGACTTGCGCCTTAGAATTCCGCTACGGTATTCGGTTAGAATACGCCAAACAGTAACAGGATACCGACATAATGTGGACGATCTACCACAACCCGCGCTGCTCAAAATCCCGTCAAACCCTGCAATTGCTGCAGGACAACGGTGTGGAACCGGAAGTGATTCTCTACCTGCAAAACCCTCCTTCTGCTGAAGAGCTAAACCAGGTACTGCAAAAACTCGGCATCCCTGCACGCGACCTGTTGCGCACCGGAGAGGAGCCGTATAAGCAACTCAACCTGAAAGACGGGGACCTTGACGAAGCTCAGCTAATCAAGGCCATGGTAGAAAATCCCATCCTGATCCAGCGCCCGATCGTAGTAAGAGACGACAAAGCCACGATCGGCCGCCCACCAGAAAATGCGCTGGAGCTGCTCTAAATGTCGCCCGAAAGCGAAGCCTATGTGCTGATTCTCTATTACAGCCGCAGCGGCGCCACTGCGCGCATGGCTGCTGAGCTAGCACGGGGGGTGGAAGCCAGCGGTATCGCCGCGCGACTGCGCACCGTACCCGCAGTGTCTCCCGACTCCGAGGCCAGTCTGGCCCCTGTGCCAAGTGAGGGCGCGCCCTACTGCACCCTCGACGACCTGCGTCAGTGTGCAGGCCTGTTGATGGGCAGCCCCACCCGCTTTGGCAATATGGCATCACCGCTGCGCTATTTTCTCGACCAGACCAGCGACATTTGGCTGGATGGCAGCCTCACTGGCAAACCGGCTGCGGTATTTACCGCCACCGGCAGCCTACACGGTGGGCAAGAGACCACACTTACCTCAATGATGCTGCCACTTCTGCATCACGGCATGTTGATTGCTGGCATTCCCTACTCTGAAGCGGCCCTCATGCGGACCAGTACCGGCGGTACGCCCTACGGCGCTTCTCACTGGAATAAAGGTCATACCAGCGACCTGAGCGAAGATGAAATCACCCTGTGCAGGGCGCTCGGTACACGTGTCGGCCAACTGGCCCAGACCCTAGCGGTTCCAGCTGCCAAATAAAGGATTCAACGTGAACGACACTATTCAGCGCAAACTACACATTGCGCTCCGTATTAATTGGTTTTGCTATATCGGCCTGTTGGTGCTGTTTGCAGTGCGGAACCTGTTTGTCGAGGGGGGCTCTCTCTCCCTTTGGCTGATTCAGACGGTACCGTTACTGCTGGTGCTGCCGGGCCTGATCAAGCAACGTTATCGCAGTTATCTCTGGCTCTGTTTTATTCTGCTTTTGTACATTACCACCAGCATTGTCGACGTAATGATGCCTACACGAGGCTGGGAGGATGGCGTAATGATGGTTTTGAGCCTTATCCTATTCTTTTCTGCAATGATGAGCAGTCGCTGGCATCGCATGCAGTAACCCCATGACGGAATTTCCGCCAATGGTTCCAGACACAAAGGCGTGGAAACATGCGCTTTCCACGCACTGAGGAGTTTTGAGGTTTGACTGATTCACCCCAGAAAAAAGGGTTTGCCCGAGGCTTTTTAGCTGCGATTGGCGGCTCCATCACTTGGTTACGACGAGTATTCACCAATATCGTCTTCCTGCTGATTTTGCTGTTTCTAGGTATCGCCATTTTCAGCAAGGACGAGCGTTTAGTGGTTCCACAGGGCGCGGCCCTGCGCGTAGCGCCCCATGGCTTTCTTGTGGATGAACTGGCCCAGCCCGCCACTTTACCGATTTTCCTGGGCGGCAACCGCGGCCCCGCAGAGGTGCGCGTCAAAGATCTGGTAGACGCTATCGACAATGCCGCCACGGATAAACGTATCTCCTCACTGGTGCTAGAGCTAGACCACATGGTAGGTGGCAGTCTCAGCAAGCTCGATGAAATAGGCGCGGCTCTACAACGCTTTAAAGCTGCGGACAAACCTATTTACGCTGTGGGTGACAACTTCACCCAACCTCAGTACTTCCTCGCCAGCCACGCAGATAAGGTGTACCTCAATCCTATGGGCTCAGTGATGCTCACCGGCTTCGGTGTTTATCGCAACTATTACAAGAGCGCCCTGGAGAAACTCAAAGTCAACTTCCATGTGTTCCGCGTGGGCGATTACAAAGACTTTATCGAGCCCTACACCCGTGACGATATGTCCCCCGCCTCGCGTGAAAACAACCAGCGCTGGCTGAATGAACTCTGGGGAGAATACAGCGAGCAGGTAACCGGCCTGCGCAACCTGCCCGCCGAGAGCATCGACCTGTTTATCAATGAATTGCCGCAAAAACTGCAACAGCATCAGGGCAGTTGGGCCGAAGCCGCACTGGCCAATAAACTCGTGGACCAGCTCGCCAGCCGCATTGAGGCAATGGAGGAGCTGAAAAAGACCATCGGCGAAGATGATAGTAAAAAGCGCGAGTACAAGTTTATTGACGCCCTCGCCTACTTGCGCAGCCATAAACTTGCCGAGGCGGCCAAACCTATCCGGGAGTCCAAGAAAATTGGTCTGATCACCGCCAGTGGTTCTATTGTCGACGGCCAGGCACCTGCCGGTCGCATCGGCAGTGAAAGTCTCGGCAAATTAATCCAACGCGCCCGAGAAAAAGAAGTGGATGCCCTGGTACTGCGTATCGATAGCGGCGGCGGCTCCGCCTTTGCTTCCGAGGCCATTCGCCAGGAGTTGCTGGCTACCCGTGCAGCAAAAATTCCAGTGGTGATTTCCATGGGCAGTCTCGCTGCTTCCGGTGGCTACTGGATCGCCACTGGCGGCGATCGCATCTGGGCCTCCCCGGCCACGCTCACTGGCTCTATCGGTGTATTTGGCGCCTTCCCAACGTTTGAGAACTCCCTCGAGCATATCGGTGTTTACACCGATGGCGTAGGTACCTCGGACCTGGCCGGCAGTATGCGCCTGGATCGCGCCCTGTCGCCAGCAGCAGCCAGCATTCTGCAGCAAGGGGTGGATAACACCTATGCACGCTTCCTGCGTATTGTCGCCGAAGCCCGCGGCAGCACTCCCAAAGAGGTGCACAAGATTGCCCAGGGGCAGGTATGGACCGGTCGCGCCGCCAAGAAATTAGGATTGGTAGACGATCTCGGCAATCTCAGCGACGCCATCGCCGACGCCGCGCAGCTTGCTGAAATCGAAGAATACGACGTAGTAGAGATCCAGCGTGAACTGAGCCCCGGCGAAAAATTCCTGCGCGCTTTGAGCGACAATGTAGACGCGAAAATTGCCGCGAGCCTTGAAGCCAATCTGCCACTCGGCGCCTGGCTAAACAGCGTGCAGCCGGTATTGGCGCCAATCGCCGAGCTGCAGAGCTATCGCGACCCGCGCGCCCTCTATGTGCGCTGCCTGCCCTGCCAAGCGCCCTAAAGTTTTTCATCTCAACACCACATTCCGCCGCCGGCTCAATGCCGGCGCGGACGCCCGTAAAGCCCGCGCAATTCTTCCTTGGCCTTTTCCAGTAGCCGCCGCCTTTTCGCCGGCAGCCTCTGTCCCGCCCGGTTGATATAGAACGTCAGCATAGACATAGCGGAGCGATAGGGGTCAGACTTGCGCCGCTGGCTGGATTCCGCAGCCGCTTTCAATCCCTGTGCGATCGCTTTAGGGTCCTCCAGGCTAAAGAGGCCCTCACTCAAATCCAGGGCATGGCTGTGGCGCGTGACCTCTTCCGACCAATTGGCCTTTTTGGCGGGACTCACCAACACCTCCACTCATTGGCTGACCCACCTAACTATATGGTGGCGGCGTCTATGTTGGTCGCACGAAGCAACTCAGACCTCGCTGTCAGTGATTTTGACCCGGCGCAGGGCACCACTTAAAGCCACCAGGGCAAAGGCGAACAGACTTAAAATCCCCGCCCACAGCAAGGTGGTCAGGGGGGCAGCGTATTCACTCAAGACTCCAGCGGCCAGTGCCCCAAGAGCGGCGGAGCCAAACAGCGCAAACTGATAAATGGAGATGATGCGGCTGCGGTATTCCGCTGGGGCGAGCAACTGTACGATGCCGCGACCGAGGCCAGCGGAAGCCGCCGCCACCGCCCCCCAACACAGACAAAGCAGGATTAGGCCAAACTTCGTAGGACCGAGGCTGATGGCAATCAACAGCGCTGCGCTATAGAGCAGGCACATAAGAATACCGCGCCCAGGTTCAGCCCCCTGGCCACGGCGCAACATAGTCACCGTAGCAATTACGGTACCAGCTACGAAGGCCAGTTGCAGCGTGGCGTAATAACCGGCGCCGCGACCGTAATCCTCCGCCAGCAGCGGCAGTACCACCAGAAAAACACCGATATGCACAAACCCATTAAAGGCCATCAACGCGGTCAACTCACGCAATACTGGGTGCCGCCAGGCCTGGGATAAGCCATCGAGAATCAGGCTGTGGGTGATTTTTTCCTTAGTCATGCGGCTGGCCCCACTCGCGCGCAGACTAATCAAGGCTGTGGCCGCCAACAGCAATACCCCTATCTGTACTAACAGCAGGGCTTGCAGCCCCCAGTGTTCGAAGCGGCTCGCCAGCAACATCCCCACAGCCTGACCACCGTATTGGGCCAACATCATCCAGGTCACAGTTTTCTGCACCCGTCGCTCGGAGGTTTGCCCACCGCCTTGGCGTGCACTGCGCTGTACCAGATTGTCCCGCGCCGGTTGCAGGAAAGCGCTACAAATCCCAAGGCAAATACCGTAGAGCATCAATATCGGCAGGGAGATCATGGACAGGAGGTAAACCAGCAGCAGAGTTGTGTGGCAGAGGACCAGACCAATGCAAGCCAGTGCGGAGACAGTGGCCGGATCACGGCGGTCGGCCAGAGCACCGCCGAACAGCAGGAACACCAGATTGGGCAAAAGCACCGAAGCCTGCACCCAGCCCAGTTGCAGAGCCGGCAAATCCACCACGGTGAGCGCAATCCAGGGCAGGAGAATCACCTGCAGCCCGGTAGCCAGGGAAGTGCCGCTGTAGCCCAGCAGAAATTTTTGCAGCCTATGAGGCATCTTACGCGATAGACTTTCCAAGAGTTAATGACCCATCAGCCGGTTTTTACGTGCCGACACCCTAAAAGAGAGCCCCAAGCGCCAGCGTAGTAGTCGGCGCAGCTCATTCAATGCTTCTTTATCCCCGCCATAAGCGGCACGCTCAAAGGCGTCTGTCGCACGCCCGGAAAACTCTGCCAATGGGGGACTCTCCAGTGCGATACGTTCGGCGAAGTCCCGCGGTGCCTCGCCGGGTCGCCGTGTGATACCTGCCCGAGCCATGCGCTTACAGAAAACCGCATAGAGGCGCTCTACCACAGGCTGTTTTCGTCCACGCCCAGTAAAACGGGTCCACAGAAGAATGCCAAATAGTACAACCGCCACCGGTGTGGCAAAAAAAAGGGCCATCCGCAGGGGGGAAAGCTCTCCCACCAGGCGCTGCAAGGTGTCCCGCTGCTTCTCACTATCAAAACTAATCACGGTCTGATACCAGCGGTAATTGATCATGTCCCACTGCAGGCGCAGCTTCACCAGAATATCGAAGCGGTGCACCGGCAGTAGCGAATCCCGCATAAACTCCTCCCCTGCAGCGCTCTCCAGACCATCCCGGACCCGCTCCGGGGCAACCGCAGCAGTGGGGTCCACCCTCTGCCAGCCGCGTCCATCGAGCCAGATCTCGGCCCACGCATGGGCGTCGTACTCGCGCACCAGCAGGTACTCCTCACCACTCACCCACTCGCCACCCTGGTAACCCGCTACCACCCGTGCCGGCACTCCGGCGGCGCGCATGGCAAAAACATAGCTGCCGGCAAAGTGCTCACAGAATCCCTTTTGGCTGTCAAACAGGAATTCATCCACACTGTCTCTGCCGAGTGCCGGTGGGCTCAAGGTATAAGTGAATTCGCGATTGTAGAGGGTCAGTAACTGTGACGAGATCTCCTCACCGCTCAACCCCCGGCGGCGCAGGCGCTCCACCCAGTCTCGGATGCGCAAGTTTCCATCTGCCGGTAGCTGCAGATTGCGACGGCGCTCGGCACCGCTGAGTGTGGACTGAATAACCTGGGAGTCTCGGGGCCAGGAACGTACCTCATAGGCAAAGCGACTATATACCGGGGAACGTTTTACCAACCGGTCGTCCGTGGTTTCTCCCACTCCCGCACTGTCCGAGGCGGGTCTTGCCAGGGCGAACAACCAAGGGCTGCGGCTCGCCTCCTGGATCACCTGGTAGCGGTAGCGTGGACCGACTTGTGGCAGTGGACGCTCGCCACTATTCCAGTACACCCGGCCACCATTGCGCGGGTCCACACCAAAACCCTGCCGCCAGGTACGCCCATCGAATTCGGAGTACACCAGCCCTCGCCAATAACGTTGCTCCGGCGGCGGTATGGGTCCATCGAAAGAGATACGCAGTGCCGGCTTGGCGGATTTGGATAAACGGGTGAAATCACCCGGTGCCATAGAGTCACTCACACCAGTGCGGCCGGCAGAAGTATCCTGGGGCACATTCCACAGAGGGCCCAGGCGCGGCATAACCACAAACAGCAGCAGCATCAAGGGCGTAGCCTGCGCCAACAATCTCAAGGAGAGCCCCAAGGCCCGACGCGGCCGCGCACTGAAGCTTCCCAGCTGTGCTGCCAATGCAGCGGTAATCACCAGGGTCGCGATCAATCCGTAGAGGGCATAGGGAATCGATTGCTCACGCACAAACAGGGTCGCGGCAACAAAATAGGCCAGCAACAAACTGACAAAGGCATCGCGGCGGCTGACTAATTCCAGGTTTTTCAGGGTAAAGGACAGAGCCAGCAGCGCCACCATCGGCTCCAGTGCAAACCAACGCTGGTAGGTTTGCGCCAAACCCGCCACTGTAAGCGCAATCACCAATAGTTTAAGGGCGCGCCCCGGCAGATCACGGCGCCCGCGAAAGACCTCCAAGCGCCAATAGACCGCAAACGCCCAGGCAAAACCAATCCACAGTGGCAACTGGCTCAGCTGTGGTAGCAGGGCGACAAACTGCGCAGCGAAAATCCACAGTAGGCTTTCGCGCGGCAATAGATCCCGGTTGCTCGCCATCAGCCACCCCACTTGGGAAACAGGGCCAGCGCTGACAACACTCGCTGCTGGTGCTCGGTGCCGAGAGAGGGCGGCAAAGTAGTGCCGGGGATGCGCAGGCCATAGGCAATTCCCTGCTTCTCCGCCTGCAAGACCCAATCACACAGGTTGCTCAGGCGGGTCTCTACATCGCGCCCATCCAACAACTCCCAGTCGAGCCAGAGACGGGTATCGGTGCGGCTCTCATACTCCTTGCTATAGAGATCGCGACCGGCGGCATATTGCTTCCAAGCCAAATGGCGCAAGGAATCACCGGGCTGGTAGGGTTTGAGAGAGGCATAATCATCCCCGCCGCGACGTACCTGGCCGGATGTACCCTCTGCCTGGGCCTCTCCCAACGGCAGGGGGCCAGCGGCGAGTGGTCGCGGATACACCAGGAATTCAACATCCAGGTCGATGCGGCTCCAGCAGCGAAATAGCCCCAGTGGAAAGCGGCTCTCAACTTTTAAGCGCGGCGCCTGAATTCGCCCCCGCTGCAGGGCTGGCAGCGCAATACGGAAGTCCGCCGAGGGCTCCTCACAGAGATCCACATATGCGCCCTCTTCCGGTGGCCAACAAATTTGTATCCACTCCCGTTGGCGTTTGTCCGCTCGGCTCAGATTAATTTGTGCCTCGGCGAAATCGCCGGCAAAGGCCGCTTCAGTGCCCAGCAATTGCAGGCGCAGTCCACTCAAATTGGCGAAGGTATGCACAGGCAAGATAACGAAGACACTGATCAGCAAAAAGGTCAGGGCAAAAACCAGATTGTTCTCGTAATTGGTGGCCAGCAGCCAAAGCAAAGCGGTTATCAATAAATAACCAAGCCCCGCGCGGGTGGGCAGGATAAATAGGCGGCTGTGATTTAGGGTGATGTCCCGTGAGCGAGGCGCTCGTCGGCTGAGCCAGCGCTCACCCAGCCTGCGAAAAAAATTGCGCGAGCTTGTACTGGAAGCCTGTCGGGGAAGGTCGCGGATCACACTCATCTGTTTAGGCCGCGATAATATCCACCTGGCGCATAAGGCGCTCTACCAGCTGATCGCCATTGCCGCCATCACTCTGCAAACGGTGCCCAGCCACCGAGGGCAGCACCGCCTGGATATCTTCCGGCAGGACATGGCCGCGATTATGAATCAGCGCCCAGGCCTTGGCAGCACGCAGCAGCGCCAATGCCCCTCGGGGCGATAAACCCACCGCACAATCTGAGCTCTGGCGGGTATGCAGCACCAAACGCTCTAAATAATCGAGCAGACTGTCAGAAGCCTTCACCTGCCCCACCAGACTTTGCATTTTTTTCAGAGTAGCGAGGTCGATACGCGGCTTTAGCTTGGCCAGCTGTTGGCGGGGATCAGCGCCTAAATACAGGGCCCGCTCAGCTTCGCGGTTGGGGTAACCGAGGCTGATGCGCATCAGGAATCGGTCCAGTTGTGACTCCGGCAGGGCAAAAGTACCGGACTGCTGCAATGGGTTCTGGGTGGCAATCACAAAGAAAGGCTGTGGCAACGCGCGGGTTTCGCCGTCGACACTGACCTGGCGCTCCTCCATTGCCTCAAGCAAAGCACTCTGAGTTTTGGGAGAGGAACGATTGATCTCATCGGCCAGCAGTAGCTGGCTGAAAACCGGCCCCTCATGAAAATGAAACTGCCCGGATTCCCGCTCAAAAATTGATACACCGAGAATATCCGCCGGCAGCATATCGCTGGTAAATTGCACGCGTTTATAGGAGAGACCGAACACCTGCGCCAGAGCATGGGCCAGTGTGGTCTTGCCCATACCTGGCAGGTCTTCAATCAACAGGTGACCTTTTGACAAAAGGCAGGCCAAGGCCAACTTCACCTGACGCTCTTTTCCCAGCAAAACACTGCCAATATCGGAAACGATGGCGGAAACTATTTTTTGCACGGCAAATCCATTACTGCTCATTTTTTTCTCAGGCCAAGGAGCGGCCCGGTGTAAGCACCCGCCAACGCTGTGGGGCGGGTGCTATGGTGCCAAACTCGCAAAAATCGAATTTGGCACCCGCTATTAATCATAGGAAGACAGGGAGTGCCCTGGTTTAAGCAAAGGCCCTGCAAAGCGCCTACAACAAAGACAGCCCCCGCATCAGATCGCGCTTCAGGTCTTCTGCATTCTCCAATCCGACGGAAATACGAATCAGGTTTTCGGTGATGCCCGCGCGGGCTTTGTCCTCATCACTGAGACGCCCGTGGGTGGTAGTAGCCGGGTGTACGATAGTGCTCTTGGCATCGCCGAGGTTGGCGGTGCAAGACAGGATTTTACAGTTGTCGATCACCTTCCAGGCTTCCTCGCGACCACCGCGCACGCAAAAGCTCAACACCGCACCAAAGGCATCCTGTTGTTCGCGGGCCAAGCGGTGCTGGGGGTGTTTGGGCAGGCCGGTGTAGTTGACCTTTTCCACCATCTCCTGTTCATCAAGCCACCAGGCCAGGTCCAGGGCGTTGGTGCAGTGGGCCTGCATACGCAGCTTGAGCGTTTCCAAGCCTTTAAGGAAAACCCAGGCGTTAAACGGGCTCATACTGGGGCCGGCAGTACGCAGGAACACCACCAGCTCATCCATAACCTCTTTGCGCCCCACGGCGACACCGCCCAGGGCGCGCCCCTGGCCATCGAGGAATTTGGTTGCGGAGTGCACCACGATATCGGCGCCAAGCGCCAGTGGGCGCTGCAGGGCCGGAGTACAGAAACAGTTATCCACCACCAATAGAGCGCCGGCGCTGTGGGCCACCTCCGCCAGCGCGCGGATATCCGCCACTTCACACAGGGGGTTGGACGGGGTTTCCATAAACAGCAGCTTGGTGGAGCCATCCACCGCCTGCTTCCAGGCATCCATATCGGTGAGATCCACATAGCTCACACGCACGCCGAATTTTTCCATATAGCGGCCAAACAGCGCGGTGGTGGTACCAAACACACTGCGAGAGCAAATCACCCGGTCGCCACTTTTCAGCAGCGCCATACAAATACTGAGGATCGCGGCCATACCACTGGCCGTGGCTACCGCAGCCTCGCCACCTTCGAGCGCGGCGATGCGCTGCTCGAACATACGAACGGTGGGGTTGGTGTAGCGAGAGTAAACGTTGCCGACACTCTCGCCGGTAAAGCGCGCAGCGGCTTCTGCAGCAGAGGGGAATACGTAACTGGAGGTGAGATAGAGGGCTTCGGAGTGCTCGCCCTCTTCCGAGCGGACCTGCCCGGCGCGAACGGCCAGAGTTTCCAGAGCGTAACCGTCGTCTTCAAACATATACCGCTTCCTAGTCAGTATTTTTTGGAAGCGGTCATATTAACCGAAACGGTCGTGCATGGCGCCCTCTTCTGCCGTGAACAGAGCGCCGCCGGAGATAACTTACAGGGTGCTAGTATCGGCCTTCTTGTGCTTGGCCTCATCGTTGCGCGCCGCGTGAAGGCTATCGAGGTAATCTTCGTCAACATCGCCGGTAATATAGTTACCGTCGAAAACGGAGCAGTCGAACTGATCGATTTTCTGCTTACCTCCGCTGGAACTTACGACCAAGTCTTCCAAGTCTTGGTAAATCAACCAGTCTGCACCGATTTCTTCACAGATCTCTTCAGTCGTGCGGTCATGCGCCACCAGCTCACTGGCAGACGGCATATCAATACCATACACATTGGGGTACTTCACAGCTGGCGCCGCACTGGCGAAATAGACTTTCGCGGCACCCGCATCGCGAGCCATCTGAATGATCTGCTTACAAGTGGTACCGCGCACAATGGAGTCATCCACTAACAGCACATTCTTACCGCGGAATTCCAGCTCGATGGCATTCAGCTTTTGGCGCACTGATTTCTTACGCTGTTTCTGCCCAGGCATGATAAAGGTACGGCCGATATAGCGGTTCTTCACCATCCCCTCACGGAATTTCACCCCCAGCCGGTGTGCCACAGTCTGGCCGGCGGTGCGGGCGGAATCGGGAATGGGAATCACTACATCGATATCGTGGTCGGGGCGTAAGCGCAGAATCTTGTCTGCCAGGTGCTCACCCTGACGCAAACGCGCCTTGTGTACGGAAACGCCATCCATAATGGAATCCGGGCGGGCGAAGTACACATGCTCAAAAATGCAGGGGGTCAGGGTCGGGTTTTCCGCGCACTGCTCAGAGTGCACAGTACCGTCCAGCTCGATATACAGCGCTTCACCGGGGGCCACATCGCGCACCAGGGTGTAACCCAGTACATCCAGGGCGACAGACTCAGAGGCCACCATATACTCGGTGCCTTTCTCGGTCTCACGTTTACCGTAAACCAGCGGACGAATACCGTTGGGATCGCGGAAGGCGACGATACCGTAACCCACAATCAGGGCCACACAGGCATAGGCGCCGCGCACACGTTTGTGCACACCGCGCATGGCGGTAAAGATATCTTCAGCCTTAGGCTGCAGCTTGTGTAACTTATGCAGCTCATGAGCGAATACATTGAGCAGCACTTCGGAATCGGAATCCGTATTAATGTGGCGCAGATCCTGCTGGAAGATCTCTTCAACCACATCCCGCACATTGGTGAGATTGCCATTGTGTGCCATGGCAATGCCATAGGGAGAGTTCACATAGAAAGGCTGCGCCAGGGCGGGACCGGAACTGCCCGCAGTGGGGTAGCGCACATGGCCGATACCAAAGTTACCTTTCAGGCGCTCCATATGGCGCGCGCGGAACACATCGCGCACCAGACCGTTGGCTTTTTGCTGGTTCAGGCGATCATCGTCACAGGTCACGATGCCCGCAGCATCCTGCCCCCTGTGCTGCAACAGAGTGAGCCCATCATAGAGCTGCAGATTGACATCACTCTTACCGACGATACCGACGATACCACACATATATTTGACCCTATTGATCGAAAAAGCGGCGCTAGCGCCCGATTAAAATAACTCTACGAAATAGTCCTTCACAGACTTGGCCAGCTCCCGCGCACTGCCCTCAAATTCGAGGAAATGGGGGATTAACACCGACTCACTCCACCAACTATCCTGCTCCACCGGCACCAGTGCCGGAGCCAGAATCAGCAGTGCCATCACCACAATGGCCCCACGCGCCAGACCAAACACCATGCCCAGTACCCTGTCGGTACCCGATAAGCCAGTGGCCTCAACAAAAGCGGAGAGCATCATATTCAAAAGCGCCCCAGCCAGGAGCGTTCCGAAGAACAGAATGGCGAAGGCGGCAATCGCCTGGAGGGATGGGGTGTCGACAAGGTTTGAAAGCAGTGGCGCCAGCTGTTCGCGAAACATCATCGCGACCACAAAAGCGGCAATCCAGGTGAGCAGTGACAGGGTTTCGCGCACGAAACCTCGACTAAGGCCGATAAGTGTGGAGATACCCACAATAGCCAGAATGGTCCAGTCAGCCCAATTCATTCAACCCTACCTGCGTGGCGGCTGCTGCCGCGAAGAGCGCGCATTCTAACTTAAGGGACTAAGCGCGTGAAGCCGTAGACGAATCGATTGGAATTTCCTTTCCAAACTGCAAAACTCCGTAGATTAATCACCTTACGGCAGTGGATTTATGCCAAAAAAAGCGCAGATGAATTGCCCTTTAGACGTGCCTCTGCGTGAGGACAGCCACGGGGCAAACAACCAGAGCAAGAAGTGAAAGAAGCCAGGCCAATATCCCAGCCATCCGCGAAATACTGGCACAAGCTGGATAGGTTGCCGCTACTTTGGTGACCAGACCGGTCCACCCTCTTTACCGAAGTGCCAGCCCGCCGCAAGCCACAGAAACCTCAAGCTTTGAAGCGAAGCACCAGGGTTTGCGCCTGCAGTAGTGCGTCCAGCTCCCGCTTAATAGTCTGTGCGTCGGCTTTATTCACTTTCGGCCCTACAAAGACCCGCACAAAGCGCCCCTTATCGGTTTCCACAGCACGGGTGTACGCGCGATACCCCTCATCCATTAAACGCATGCGCAGCTGCTGTGCACGGGAATCATCTTTGTAGGAGGCCACCTGAACCACCCAGGCCATCGGTTGCCCCTGATCATCAACCAATGGCGATGCCGCCTGCTTGGCAGTATCAACTTCCACTGATGAAGTCGAGTCATTTGTATCTTTTCCCTTCCCCGGCTGTGTATCGGAGACAGCAAATTTTGCCGCACCCTCTGCGGGGTTAGAGAACTTCTCGGGTACTTCCGGCTGAAAAATTTCCCCAGCCGCCGGTGCTGGCGCCACACCGGCAACAGGCTCCGGCTGAGCAATCTCAATAGGGCTGATATCCGGCTCTGCCGGGATCTGGCTTACCTCGCTGATATGCCCCTTTGACTCCCGGTCCAGCAGACTTGGCAGGAAAATCACGGCGAGCGCAATCAGCACCAGCGCACCGACAATACGCTGTTTAAAGCCGTCGTTCAGCCGCCCTCTGCGGGAGGCCTTATCCTCGCAATTCTCCATTACCCTCGTCTCGCATCTGCTGCAGAACTTCCGCCACAGTAAAGAAGGATCCATATACAAGCAACCTATCCTGTGGATTGAGGGTTGGCAGCAGTTGCCGCAACCCTTCAGCCACTGTTGGACAGCGACGATCCACATTCGTCTCATCTATCCCAGCTTCTAGGAGGCCGGTGCAGAGTGCCTCACCCTCTGCGGCACGACCATTTTCCGGCAGCATGGCCGGGTGCCAGCGATCTACCAACTTGCGCAGAGGAGCGAATAGACCGACGAGATCTTTATCTTCCATCGCCGCAACCAAGGCGTGGGTCTTCCCCTCCACCGGATTGGCCTTCAACCAAGTAGCCAAGTGTTCAGCCGCCGCCGGATTATGCCCCACATCCAACAGCAGATTTCGCTCACGCCAGTAGACTTGCTGACAGCGCCCAGGCAGGGCTATTTGGGCCAAGGCAGCCTCTATTCCCTCCTGGGGTAGCGCATCCAGAAGTGTCAGCGCGGTAAGCCCAGCAGCAATACTGGGTCGCGGCAAAGTGATATCCGGTATTGACAGAACCAAATCGCCAAAGTGATAAATCTCACTCTCACCACTCGAAGTGATACTGAAATCCTGGCCGATAAAATAACTGGAACTGGCCTGCTTTTCTGACGCAGACAGCACAGATTGGGGTGGAGAGCTATCTGCACAGACAAAAGGAGCCCCGGGACGCAGAATGCCCGCTTTCTCGCGGCCGATGACTTCCCGATCGCTACCAAGCCAATCCTCGTGATCTACTGCCACGCTGGTAATAACCGCCAAGTCGGCATCCACCAAGTTGACTGCATCCAACCGACCACCGAGACCGACTTCTAGCAAAGCATATTGCACCCCCGCGCGCTGGTATAACCACAGTGCAGCCAGGGTAGTGAACTCAAAATAGGTAAGGCTGGTCGCCCCGCGAGCAGCCTCCACCGCGACAAAGGACTCCACCAACTGCTGATCGGATACCTCCTCGCCATTGATGCGTATCCGCTCATTAAAACGCAATAGGTGTGGAGAACTATAAGCGCCGACGGAGTAGCCGGCGCGGCACAAGAGTGCCTCCATAGTCGCTACGCAGGAGCCCTTGCCATTGGTTCCAGCCACGGTAATCATCGTAGGGGCGGGTTTTTTTACCCCCAGGGCAGCTGCAACCGAAGAGACACGCTCAAGACCGAGTTCGATTTCAGAGGGGTGCAACCGCTCCAGGCGGGTGAGCCAATCTTGTAGTGAGGACATAATTGGATAGATCGCTGGTGGGAGGCAGCAGCCAGATGTTCTTACCGACTGCTCTTAAGGACCTCCGGGGAATTGGGGAATAGTTAATTACCGCTCAGTTTACCCAATAAGCGCGAGACGGTGGTACGCATATCCTTGCGTGGAATAATCATATCGATGGCGCCATGTTCCAGTAGAAATTCACTGCGCTGGAAGCCCTTGGGCAACTTCTGGCGGATGGTCTGCTCGATAATATTGGGGCCGGCAAATCCGGCACGCGCACCTGGCTCGGCCGCATTGATATCGCCCAGCAGGGCCAAAGAGGCTGAAACGCCGCCGTACACTGGGTCGGTCATAATGGAGATATAGGGTACTCCCGCCATCTTCATTTTTTCCAACACCGCCGAGGTCTTGGCCATCTGCATCAAAGAGATCAGGGCCTCCTGCATACGCGCCCCACCGGTGGCAGAAAAGCACACCAGCGGAATACGCTGTTCCAAAGCGCGTTGGGCCGCGCGGGTAAAGCGTTCACCCACCACATAGCCCATGGAACCGCCGTGGAAGGCAAATTCGAAGGCCACCGCTACCAAGGGCTCTCCATTCAGGGTACCTTGCATGGCGATCAGTGCATCTTTTTCGCCAGTGGATTTTTGTGCTTGCAAAAGACGGTCTTTGTACTTTTTGACGTCTTTAAACTTCAGGCGGTCCACTGGCAACACATCGGTAGCCAGCTCTTCGCGTCCATCTTCATCGAGGAATATATCCAGGCGACGGCGGGCGCCGATGCGCAAATGGTGGTCGCACTTGGGGCACACATCCAGGTTGCGCTCCAGCTCCGGGCGGTAAAGCATGGCGTCACACTTGACGCACTTCTTCCATACCCCCTCTGGGACCTTGCTGCTGCCGGCACGTCGCTCGGTGCGAATTACCGCGGGAACAATTTTTTCTAACCAGCTCATCTCGTTTCCAAATCCGGATGCTTTCTGTAGGCCGGTGCATTTTACCGACCGGTGAGTTTCAGGCTACGAATTAAAACACTAAGCTGAACATCAAACTGAGCCAGATCAGCCGCTATTTTTGGTGATCTGGCCAGTTTTTCGCTTAAACTTGGGTGAAAGCCTAGCGGTCCAGTGCCTGGCGCATCTCGCTGACGATTTCCCCCAGCCTCGCCTTGGCTGCGACTAGGTCCGCAGCTTCATCCACCGCGGACACCAGTACACTGCCCACTACCGCCCCGTCGCCATGGGCACTGACTGAGTGCGCCGAGTTGCCATCTTTGATACCGAAACCCACACACAAGGGCAGATCGGTGAAACGGCGAATATGTTCGAGGTTATCGCGCACAGAATCCAGGTCCAAATGGCCAGCACCGGTGACCCCTTTCAGGGAGACGTAATACACAAAACCGCTGGCCAGGCCGGTAATCTCGCGAATACGCTCTTCGGTGGTGGTGGGCGTCAGCAGGAAGATATTGCGCAGGTTGCGCTCCGCCAAGAGCTTGTTGAGCGGCCCCGCCTCCTCCGCCGGCAGGTCCACCGTAAGGGCGCCATCAACTCCGGCCTCTAGCGCCGCATCGGCGAACTCCCGCTCACCCATTCGCAAGATCGGATTGGCATACCCCATCAGGATAACCGGGGTCTCCGCATCCACCTGGCGAAACTCTTTCACCAGCGCCAGGCACTTACGCAAAGAGGCGCCGTTGGCCAGGGCGCGCTCATGCCCTTTCTGGATTACCGGCCCTTCGGCCATGGGATCGGAGAAAGGCACCCCCAGTTCAATAATATCCGCACCACTGGCCACCAACTGATGCATCAAGGGTACGGTATTTTCCAAGCCGCCATCGCCGGCGACGATATAAGTTACCAGGGCCTTGCGGCCTTCACCTCGCAGTCTCGCAAAGCGGCGATCAATTCTATTTTGTTCTGTCACTGTGTATTCCCTGAGCTACTTCTGGCCTAGTGCCAGCTCACTTGGTCACGATTATTTCGATATGCCCACCCGGGCAGGTGGGCAGAACGCCGCTAAACCTCAATGCCATCAATAGCGGCAACGGTGAAAATATCTTTGTCCCCCCGGCCGGAGAGGTTCACCACGATATTTTGCTCAGGCGCCATTTCAGCTGCGAGCTTCATCGCATAAGCAACCGCGTGGCTAGACTCCAACGCCGGCAGAATACCCTCGGTGCGGGTTAGGCGACGGAAGGCATCGAGCGCTTCTTTATCATCGGCGGTGACATACTCCACACGGCCGATATCTTTGAGCCAGGCGTGCTCGGGGCCAACACCGGGGTAATCGAGGCCCGCTGAAACGGAGTGGGTTTCGATAATCTGGCCGTCCTCATCTTCCATCAGGTAGGTACGGTTGCCGTGCAGAACACCGGGAATACCATCGTTGAGTGGCGCCGCGTGCCTACCAGAGGCCAGGCCTTCACCACCAGCTTCAACGCCAAACATCTTCACCTCTGAATCATTGAGGAAGTGGTGGAACAGACCAATAGCATTGGAACCACCACCTACACACGCCACCAGGGCGTCGGGCAACTGACCAAAGCGCTCCAGACTCTGACGGCGCGCTTCGCGACCGATAATAGAATTGAAATCCCGCACCAATTGCGGATAGGGGTGAGGGCCAGCCACTGTACCAATAATGTAAAAAGTATTATCGACATTCGTTACCCAGTCACGCATGGCCTCATTCATGGCGTCTTTGAGGGTCTTGGAACCGGACTCCACCGGTACGACTTCGGCACCCAACAACTTCATGCGGTAGACATTGGGGGACTGGCGTTTGACGTCTTCAGCGCCCATATAAACGGTGCACTGCAACCCCAAACGCGCGGCTACGGTAGCGGTGGCCACACCGTGCTGGCCTGCGCCGGTTTCGGCAATAACACGACTCTTACCACTGTGCTTTGCCAACAACGCCTGGCCCACGGTGTTATTTACTTTGTGTGCACCGGTGTGATTGAGATCTTCGCGCTTAAGCCAGATTCGCGCACCGCCCGCCTGCTCAGTCAGTCGCTCAGCAAGATACAGCGGCGATGGCCTGCCTACGTAGTGCGCCAGATCGTGATCAAAGGCAGCGACGAAATCCGGATCATCTTTCAGGCGACTATACATTGCCTGAAGCTCATCCAGTGCGCTGATCAGCGTCTCCGATACAAAGCGACCGCCGTAGGGACCAAAATGTCCGCTCGCATCCGGGAAGGTGGAAAAATCGATAGCACCTGGCTTACTCACACTCATACTCCGTGGGTCACGTGGTTTTTAAACTATTTGCCTATTTATTAATGCTTGAATAGTTCCTCCTGAACTATTCAAGCATCGCCAGAAAATACTGCCGCAGATGCGTGGATCTGCTGGTATTTACTGGCTCGCGCCGGCACTGCCGGCGGCGGCACTTCCCTGTGCCGCTTTCATCCTATGTAGCGATAGTTCCTCCTGAACCATTCAAGCATCGCCAGAAAATACTGGCGCAGATGCGTGGATCTGCTGGTATTTACTGGCTCGCGCCGGCAATGCCGGCAGCGACACATTCTTGTGGCGCTAAAATATTCTGTCTAGCCAGCTAGTTGTTCTTAGCTGCACGAATAAAAGCACTCACTTTTTGCCGATCCTTGATACCCGGCGCCTGCTCTACGCCGCCGCTGACATCCACGCCCAGAGGCCGCGCTGCCGATATTGCTGCAGCAACATTATCCGCTGTCAGTCCACCGGCAAGTACTATGGACCGGCCGCTTTCCTGAGGAACCCTATCCCAGTCAAAAGTCTCACCGGTACCACCGGGAACACCAGGGCGATAGGCATCCAGTAAAAACCCGCGCGCTTTGGGGTGCTCCTGCATTGCTGCGACAACATCCAAGCCCTCCTTCATACGCAGGGCCTTGATATAGGGCCGGCGAAACTGTTCGCAGTAACGGGCAGCTTCCTCACCGTGAAATTGCAATAAATTAAGAGGAACCAACCCCAAAGTCTGGTCCACTTCACTCTGGGCAGCATCCACAAACAGGCCGGTCAGGGTAACAAAGGGAGGAACCGCCTCGGCAATCACTGCCGCAACCTGCGGATCGATATAGCGGGGACTCGCCTTGTAGAAAACCAATCCCAGTGCATCCGCACCGGCATCAATCGCCATCAGGGCATCTTCTACACGGGTGATGCCGCAAATTTTCACTTGCATCGCTTAACCTGGAGCCAGCCGAGCGGCCAACAAAAATGAGGGAACGCTGGATACTAGCAGATTGACACCGGGGGCGAAACGCGTGCTATTCAAGTGGCGTAGCAGCCTCACGGCTGCATGGGAAGCAAAAGCTAGCTGTTAAGGCTGTGCAAGTGAGCCGAGAGGCAGAGGCACCAGCAGAGGACCCGGATCACAGCTAGGCAACTGAAACTCCTTCGGGTATTGCACATCTACCAGATACAAACCAAATGGCGGCGCGGTAACTCCACCCGCGGAGCGGTCGCGCTTCTCCAGCACTTCTCCCACCCAACTCGAGCTGCGCTCACCCCGGCCCACCGCCATCAGCACACCGGTAATATTGCGCACCATATGATGCAAGAACGCATTGGCGCTCACTTCCAGCACGATCAGCTGGCCAACACGGGCAATATCCAAGCGGGTAATTTCCCGCACAGGGCTTTTAGCCTGACACTGGGAAGCGCGGAAACTGGTGAAATCCTGGCGGCCAATCAAGTGCTTCGCCCCCTCGCGCATGGCATCCAGATCCAGTGGATGCTGGGTCCAGGTCACCTCTGACGAGCTGTGCGCCGAGCGGGTCGGGGCGCTGTGAATCAGATAGCGATAAGTCCGCGCATGGGCGGAAAAACGCGCATGAAATTGCGCCGGCATCTCACGAGCCCAGCGCACACGCACAGAATCCGGTAACTTGGTATTCACCCCTTGAACCCAGGCGCGCTCCGGGCGCTGGGCATGGGTATCGAAATGAATCACCTGATTGGTGGCATGCACGCCGGCATCAGTGCGCCCAGCACAGACCAGGGTGACCGGCTCTGCCGCTATATTTGACAGGGCACGCTCCAGGTGGGCCTGCACAGTTTCCGCCGCTGACTTCTGCTTTTGAAAACCGTGTAACCGCGCACCGCAGTACTCAACTCCCAGCGCAATACGACGCAACCCCTCGGGCAGTTGCTCACCAGGGGGAACTTCGCCATTGGCCTTGTAAATATATTCGCGTTCAATTGCCTGCGTCATAACGGCAAAATTACTCTATTGATGCCACCTCAAAGTCGAGGAGAGCGTAAAAAAGCAAAATCCAACTATCTGGATACAAACCGGGGGAAACCGGGAATTCTCTGACAAAATAAAAAAACCTCGCATCCAGTGCGAGGTTTTTTCAGACGGAGTTGCGAAGCGCTTAAACCATGCGCTCCAACAACTCCTCAGCGCGACTCTTATGCTCGCCGCCGCCATCTTGGGCCACTTCTTTGAGAATATCCTTGGCGCCCTCTTTGTCACCCATATCCATATAGGCCTGGGCCAACTCCAGCTTGGTGCCCATCTCATCGCCGCCTTCGAGTAGGCTCAGTTCGGAGTTGAGATCATTCTCCAAATTGAAATCCAAGCCGGCAAATTCAGACTCGGTCTCCTGCTGCTGAGTGGCAACAGCCTCATCCGCTTGCTGCTGGGACTCTTGCTCAGGGAGTCCCTGCGCTTGGTCTGCCATAGCCTCCAACCCCAAGTCACTTTCGAGGTCCAGACCGGAAGACAGATCCCCATCGGTGGACTCGTCAATCAGGGCCAGCTCCTCCTCGAGAGAAAACTCTTCTTCCACTGAAGCCTCATCGAGAGACAGCTCCTCTCCAGTCGCTTCCAGAGAGGCCATATCAAAATCGAGATCCTCTTCCTGGGGCAGGCTATTGGGCACAGTCGTATCCGCTACAGCGGCGCCATCTTCACTCTGCAGAGACTCAGTAGAGGCAAGGTCCCCGGCAATATCATCGAGATTAATACTATCGAGGTCCAGTTCCCCATCGAGCTCTGAACCAATCATATCCAGGTCACTCTCGGAGAAAGTCTCCAGTGAGAGCTCATCTTCGCTACCCGCGCTGGACGTAATATCGAGATCAGCCTCCAGAGAGTCCAGCTCCTGGGTCTCAAGGCTCTCCTCAATTGCCAGGGCCTCATCGGCTTGCGGCTCTTGCGCGGCCTCTTCCATCATGGAGAGATCCAACTCGAAGTCCAGACCACCAATGGAACCACCGGACTTCGCCTTGTCAGCCGCCACTGCAGCCTCTTCAGGCTCTTCAGGCTCCGCTACCAGCTCGTCGGCACCCACCTCATGGCTCTCAGCGCTATCCAGCGCCAGGGAATCAAGATCTAATTCTGAGGTATCGAAATCAATTGGCGCCAAGTCTGACGCATTCTCGGCGGCAACTTCCTCTACTGGCGAGTCTTGCAATGCCAATTCCGAAGTTTCACCTGTATTCAGATCGCCGAGATCCAACTCACCAAGATCGAGGTCGTCGAGGTTTAGTTCTTCATTATTGTTGGACGCCAGCTGGGAACCATCCTGCTCGCTGTCAAAAGCACCATCGAGATCCAAGTCATCAAGGTTGAACTCATTGTCCAGATCGAGGGATTCACCCGCCTCCAGCGCAGGTTCTGTAAAACTATCCTCCAAATCGAGAGACAGTTCTTCAGAGGCTAATTCGCCATCTGCTTTCTCACTATCCAGCTTCTCACCGTCCAAGGAGAGATCCAAGGTGAGGTCGTCAAGCAGTGAATTGTCGCCATTAAAATCGTCTATAGAGGACTGAGCCGGTTCTGCTGCGGAGAAATCCTGATCCAGTGCAGCACCGATATCATCCAGTTGCGCCGCTTCCAGAGACTCGCTGGAAAAATCCATCGCCGGGGCTTCAAAGTCTGGAGCATCTGCAATAGTTTCACGCAGGCGCGCGGCGCGGTCGGCCGCAGGGCCATCGCTGATAGCTAGCAATTGGATGTAGTGATCGTCGAACTTCTCAACGTCCTGATTGTGGGCGTAAACTTCCATCAGCATCAGGCGTGCATCTACCACCTGGGGATCTTTTTCCAGGCCCAGCAGCAATTTACTTTCTGCCTCTTCGTACTGCCCAAGGGACAGGTGAATCTCGGCCTCGGAGATGGGGTCATCGGTGCCCACATCACCCAGATCACCGAGGTCAAAAGCGTTATCGGCTTCCATGCTTTCTACGGCAGCCAATGTCTCATCAGCTTCAGCGGTCTCTTCCGGCATCACCTGCAGAGATTCCTCTGCGGCCAACTGCTGCTCCAGTTGCTGCTCTGCTTCCTGCTCAGCCTGGCGACGACGCCAAGTAAAGAAGCCAAACAGGCCCACCAGCAAACCCGCGGCACCGATGCCAATCAATTGCGCATTGTCGCCAAGCTTCTCCATCAGGCTGGGCTCGGGCTGGGTCTGAACAGACACTACGCGATTGCGCGACTGCGGTTCAGTTTCAGCGACTTGCGTATCATTCTGTTCTGTTGCGTCATCCAGAGACTCAGCGGCGAGGGACTCATCCAGCTGCGTCTCGTCACTTTCCAGCGTATTATCTGCCAGCTCAGTACTGTCAATATCACTGGTATCAAGGAGCGGATCAGACAATTCGGCTGCGGCTTGCACCGCAAGCATCTCCTCATTGGAAACCTCTACCAAGGCCTCCATGGTATCGATCTGCTCATCGAGTTCTGCGATACGCTCGCGCAGCTCGGTATTTTCCAGCTGCGATTTATCCAGCTCTTCCTCGGCCACGGTCAGATTGCCTTCCAGCGCCTCGCTGTCTTCTGCACCGCTTCCGGAACCCGAAATTACAGACTCATTGTCGCCGGGCGCAGTCAGGCTGACACGCCCCTCAACCTCATTGCTGACAATGCGTTCTTCCTCCACCGGGCGCGCATCCAGCGGCGCACCCGTGGCGACTTCCTCCACACTGCTGCGTTGGCGCCAGGAATCATTCTGTTGGGCGACCTCTGAGATTGCCTCGGTGAGGCTCAGGCTGCGCAGATCATCACTGTTTGGCAGACGCAGCACAGCACCTTTTTTCAACAGGTTAATATTGCCGTTGATAAAAGCTTCCGGGTTCAGGCGCTGAATCGCCAACATAGTTTGCTGAACGGAAAAATCACGACTCACACGATTTTCCAGGGCGATCTCCCACAGGGTATCGGCAGAGGAAACCGGACCGTAAACTTGGCTGCTGTCGCTGCTATCTGTGGCAGCGCGCTGCGGCTGACGGCGCACAGGCTCGGGCTGTTGCGCCGCCGGCGTTTCTGCAGGCTGCTCCACTTCAGGCTGGGCAACCGGTTGCTGGGCAGGCTGTACCGGGCGCGGCGCGGGCCTCTGCACTTGGGTGTCGCGGCGTACCTGCTGGCGCTCGCGCTCAGCGGCGCGCACCGGCTGTTGGGCGCTGTTTGGTGAAAACGCCGGCAGGTCCATTAATAGGGTGTATTCACGCAGTAAGCGGCCACTGGGCCAGCGGGTTTCCACCAGGAAATTCAGGAAAGGCTCGCGGATTGGTTCGCGGCTGGTAATACGGACCACCGGCTTGCCACCGGAGTAATCCACATCAAAACGCAGTGAAGTGAGTAGGTAAGAGCGTTCCACACCTGCGCGGTCAAATTCATCCGGCCCCGCGAGGCGCACTTTGATCTCAGCATCGTCCAGGCCGCGGGTTTGCAGCAGGCCAATTTCCGCATCGAGTGGCTGATTAAGGGTGGAGTTGAGTTTGATCTCCCCCAGTCCGAGCGCCAGAGCCGCATTGCTTCCCAGTGCACCGACTAGACCAACTGCAAGTGCCAACTTACGCACACGCATATCCGATTCCCTTTATTGTTAGAATCTTCCCAGGGCATCTGAAAAGCGCGCCTTCAGAAAATCCCCATTACTGAACAGTAATCGTTCGACTATTTGACCGCCGTGCAAGCGGCCACCAACCTTGGCGATTATTTCGCCATTTGCAGCCGGACCAAAGTTAAGATAACACCTTCACTATGGCGGCTAAGTATTAAGTATCAGTAGTTTTTTAGCAACAAGTGAGCAATTTGTGCACAGTTCATTGCAACGTCTTTGCGCAGATTATCCGACACCGCACAAAGATTTATCTGACGCTTGCCCAAAAGGCTTTGGCGCAGGCGACCGATGATTGTCACGTCACTGCCCACAGCGTTTTCCGCCGAGGGTTGCTCTGCCAACTGAAGGCGCACACCATTGGCTAACAATGCGCGTATTTTTTCCAGGTCCACGTCTTCGCGTAAAACGATACCCAAATTGGCCAGTTGTCCGTGAAACACAGAAACGGTGTTAATGCTGGCATCCACCGCGACGTTATCGCCGAGCAAACGGCGCAAATCGTGTATCAACGTCAGTTCGCCGAGCGTGTGGCCACTGGCGAGCAGGGCTTCACTGGCACTGAGCTGATTAAACGCGAGGCGGTGCCCAATGGCCGAGTCGACTTCCGCTTCCTGACCACTGAACATACGCGCTGTCTGCGCCGCTGTGGCATCGATGGCGGCTTTACCCAGTGCGGAAACAGGCTGATTGAGTTGCACCTGTACACCCTGCAATTGTTCTGCCAGTGGAAATAGCGCTTCGGCTACCATGGCCGCACCGGCGCTGGGCAATGCCACCAGACGGCGCTCTGCGTTAGCCAGTTCCGCTGCATTGAATGCCGGATGGATCAGGGCAACGCTCTCATCGCCGCGGGTATTGTTGGCCGCATCCACCACCCAGGCGCCACTGTTTTCAGCGCTGGTCATCGCCGCGTTAATGGCATCGCTGGAGTCCAGCAAAATCACCACCTGCCCCTCGGCAAAAGCGAATTTTTCCAGGGCTTGTACAGAGATACTGCGATTGGCGAACACCTGCGGGTCCACTTCGCGCTCCTCGCTCTCCAGCAAACACAGCTGCTCGGCGGTAATAATTTCCCGCTCCTCCAGGATTTCAAGCAGAGGGGCAAAGGCGGCGTTATCAACACCGACGATGACCAATTCGCGGGCGGCTTCGGACATGGCTATTCACTTCGTTGAGTTGGAAAGGAAAAATGAGGGGGCGATTATACCCGTGGGGAAAAATCGAAAAAGCCGCTATGACAACCAGTAGCGGCTTTTTACTTGATGGGGTTCACAGCTTGGCAAAATGTCCTCTATTAACAAGTGCTGCAATAAGCGCCTCCAGATAACTTATACCAAACTGTACCAGTTACAGCTTACCCAGCAAAATCAGCAATATACGGCGCAGCGGTTCTGCCGCCCCCCAGAGTAATTGATCGCCCACAGTAAAGGCATTCAGGTACTCTGGGCCCATGCTTAACTTGCGCAGGCGCCCCACCGGAATATCCAGCTTGCCGGTAACCGCCGTAGGCGTCAGCTGTTGCAAAGTGGCTTCACGCTCATTGGGTACTACATTGACCCAATCGTTAGCACTGTCCAGCAACTGCTCGATTTCTACCAGCGGCAAATCCTTTTTCAGCTTCACGGTAAAGGCCTGGCTATGGCAGCGCATCGCGCCGATACGCACACAGGTGCCATCTACTGGAATTGGGCTCTGGGTTTGCAGAATCTTGTTGGCTTCCACCTGGGCCTTCCACTCCTCACGGCTCTGGCCATTCTCCAACTGAGTATCAATCCAGGGCAACAGGCTGCCGGCCAGAGGCGCGCCAAATTGCGCAGTGGGGAAATCTGCCGAACGCATGTCCGCAACCACCTTGCGATCGATATCCAAAATGGCGCTGGCAGGGTTTTCCAGCTCTGCTGCCACGCCGTCGCGGATCGCACCCATCTGTGTAATCAGCTCACGCATATTCTTGGCGCCGGCACCGCTGGCGGCCTGGTAGGTCATGGCACTCACCCACTCCACCAGACCGGCCTTGAACAGTCCGCCCAGAGCCATCAGCATCAGACTGACAGTGCAGTTGCCGCCGATAAAATTCTTCTGCCCGACAGCAATTGCGCGGTCGATCACATCGCGGTTGACCGGGTCCAGTACGATTACCGCGTCTTCCTGCATACGCAAGCTGGATGCCGCATCGATCCAATAGCCCTGCCAGCCGGCCTCGCGCAGGCGAGGGAAAACCTCTTTGGTGTAATCACCGCCCTGGCAACTGACAATGGCATCCAGCCCTGCCAGCGCATCAATATCGTAGGCATCTCCAAGTGGCGGCAGATCGCGGCCAATATCCGGCGCCTTGCCGCCAGCATTAGAGGTGGAGAAGAAAATCGGTTCAGCGATATGCGCAAAGTCGTCCTCGGCGCTCATGCGTTCCAGTAATACCGAGCCGACCATTCCACGCCAGCCGATAAAACCTATTTTCTGCATTGCTTTGTCCTGTTAGTGATGTGATCAGCGTGCGCCACCGAGAAAGCGGCGCGATAGTAAAAAAGGTAAATGTGTGACGCCGCGTGCTTACAGCGCGGCGACAACAGCGGCACCCATCTCCGCTGTGGAAACTTTACGGCAACCTTCTGTGTAAATATCAGCGGTACGCAGCCCCTGTTCCAGTACCTCACTTACCGCAGCCTCAATGGCATCCGCCGCCTCCCCCATATTCAGGGAGTAACGCAACATCATCGCCGCAGACAGGATAGTGGCCAGGGGGTTGGCAATGCCCTGCCCGGCAATATCCGGGGCGGAGCCATGACAGGGTTCATACAGACCAAAACCATTTTCGTTCAGGGAGGCAGAAGGCAGCATCCCGATAGAACCGGTGAGCATGGCAGCGGCATCGGAGAGGATATCACCGAACATATTGCCGGTTACCATGACATCGAACTGCTTGGGAGCACGCACCAACTGCATCGCGGCATTGTCAACGTACATATGCGTCAGCTCCACATCCGGGTACTCCGGCGCCAGGCGGTCCAGCACTTCGCGCCAGAGCACGGTGACTTCCAGTACATTCGCTTTATCGACGGAGCAAAGCTTGCCATTGCGCTTTTGCGCCGCTTCAAATGCGGAGCGCGCGATACGCTCGATTTCCGATTCGCTGTACACGTAGGTGTTGTAACCCTGGCGCTCACCATTTTCCAGGGTGCGAATTCCGCGGGGTTCACCAAAATAAATTCCACCGGTGAGTTCGCGCACAATCAGAATATCCAGCCCAGCCACCACTTCGGGCTTGAGCGAAGAGGCGTCGGCCAGTTGCGGATAGAGAATGGCCGGGCGCAGATTGGCATAGAGACCGAGCCCGCTGCGAATTTTCAGCAACCCCTTTTCCGGACGAATTTCACGCGCCAGGGTATCCCACTGGGGCCCACCGACAGCGCCGAGCAATACCGCATCACATTCGCCTGCAGCCTTGAGCGTTTCGTCGGTTAGGGGCTCGCCATGCGCATCGATGGAGGCACCACCAATCAGACCCTGCTCAAAACTAAGGCCCAAATGGTATTTACCGGATACGACCTCCAGCACTGCCATGGCCTGTTCAACAATTTCCGGGCCAATGCCGTCACCCGGCAAGATCATCACTTTCTTTGTCACAGGAGTTTCCTTTAATTATTGAACCGCATCGAAAAGCCACGGGGCTTTTTCACGTCGGGCCGACTCATAAGAGCGGATATCATCAGCGTGCTCCAGGGTCAGGCCGATATGATCGAGGCCATTGATCAGGCAGTGCTTGTGGAAGGCATCTACCTCAAAGGCAATCGCCTCACCACAGGGCTTATGTATATGCTGCTGCTCAAGATCGACCGTAAGCGTGTAACCTTCCTGTGCGTGAGTTTCCTCGAACAGGCGGTGCACGACTTCTTCTGGCAAAACGATTGGCAGCAACCCATTTTTAAAGCAGTTGTTAAAGAAAATATCGGCAAAACTGGGTGCAATGATTGCACGAAAACCGTGGTCTTCCAGCGCCCAGGGGGCGTGCTCACGGCTGGAGCCGCAGCCAAAATTTTCCCGCGCCAGCAGCACCGAGCCACCCTCATAACGGGGGAAGTTCAGAGGAAAATCCGGGTTGATCGGGCGGTTCGAGCAGTCCTGGCCGGGAAAACCCTCATCCAGATAGCGCAATTCATCAAACAGATTGGGGCCGAAGCCAGTGCGCTTGATAGACTTCAGAAATTGCTTGGGAATAATCAGATCCGTATCCACATTGGCGCGATCCATGGGCACTACGAGGCCCTGGTGCTGGGTAAATGCTCTCATCAGGCCATCTCCTCTTGCGCTTGCACTGGTGCCATCTCACGCACATCAACAAAGTGTCCGGCAATCGCCGCCGCAGCTGCCATCGCTGGGCTAACCAGATGCGTGCGACCGCCGTAACCCTGGCGCCCTTCAAAGTTGCGGTTGGAAGTGGAAGCGCAGTGCTCTCCAGCTCCTAATTTGTCCGCATTCATTGCCAGACACATAGAACAGGAGGGCTCGCGCCACTCGAAACCGGCTTCGACAAAAATTTCGTGCAGCCCCTCGCGCTCCGCCTGGGCCTTGACCGCCTGGGAGCCCGGTACAATCAATACCTGCTTAACACTGTCGGCCTTGCTGCGGCCCTTGGCTACAGCGGCTGCTGCGCGCAGGTCTTCAATACGGGAATTGGTACAGGAGCCGATAAAGACACGGTCGAGGCGAATATCACTGATCTTCTGCCCGGCACTCAGACCCATATACTCTAAAGCTCTCAGCATGCCGGTACTCTTGGTGGCATCAGTTTCGGCGGCGGGGTCCGGCACACTGGCGCTGATGGGCACAACCATTTCCGGCGAAGTCCCCCAGCTCACCTGGGGCTCAATTTCCTCACCTTGTAGTACTACAACCTGATCAAAATCCGCATCGTCATCGGAATGCAGATGACGCCAGGCCTCAACTGCCCGATTCCACTGTTCGCCTTTTGGCGCGTAGGGCTTGCCTTTCACGTAATCGAGGGTGATCTGGTCTACCGCCACCATGCCCGCGCGGGCACCGGCTTCGATGGCCATATTGCACACGGTCATGCGACCTTCCATGGACATCTTGCGGATGACTTCGCCACCGAACTCGATGGCATAGCCGGTACCACCAGCAGTACCGATCTTGCCGATAATCGCCAGTACCACATCTTTGGCAGTAACACCGGGAAGCAGAGTCCCATCCACACGCACCAGCATATTCTTCATCTTGCGCTGGATCAGGCACTGAGTGGCCATTACATGCTCCACCTCTGAGGTGCCAATACCGTGGGCCAAAGCCCCCAGAGCACCATGAGTAGAGGTGTGGGAATCACCGCATACTACCGTCATCCCCGGTAGAGTGGCGCCGGTTTCCGGGCCAATCACATGCACAATACCCTGCCCCGGCTCGTTGATACCGAACTGCACCACATCGAAATCCCGGCAGTTCTCATCCAGGGTCTGCACCTGAATACGGGAGATATCATCGCGGATACCACTGACACCGGCGGCGCGTTCAGCGCTTTCGGATGGCACATTGTGATCAGGAGTAGCGACCAGGGAGTCCCTGCGCCAGGGTTTGCGGCCAGCCAGACGCAGCCCTTCAAAGGCCTGGGGGGAAGTCACCTCATGAATCAGATGACGGTCGATATATATCAGTGCGGAGCCATCGTCACGGGTCTTGATCAGGTGGTCCTGCCAGAGTTTGTCGTAGAGTGTTTGCCCTGCCACAGCCGTTCCTCTCAATAATTGTGACCCCGAGTCTAACTAGGCCTGGAAAATAACACCAATTTATATTTATTATTCAATCTATTCCTTTATGGAATTTGAACTTTACTCTGAGGCGCTTCCGTGGCCAGAGTTCCCTTATTAGGAGGTATACCCATTGGAAATTCAGTGGTTGAGGGCATTTCTGGCAATTGCCGAGCAGGGCTCGGTATCCGGGGCTGCAGAACAGCTGCACCTGACCCAGCCCGCGGCTAGTAAGCGCCTCGCAGCCCTGGAGCAGCAGTTGCAGGCCCCGCTGTTTGACCGCATCGGCCGGCGCCTGCAACTAACCGATGCCGGGCGCGCCCTACTGCCCCGCGCTCGCCATATCCTCAACGAAATCAGCGATACCGAGCAGGAGTTGCGCGCCCTTGGCAATAATGTCAGCGGCAGCCTGCGTATCGCCACCAGCCACCATGTGGGCCTGCACCATCTGCCGCCAGTGCTGAAGGAATTCAGCAATCGCTACCCACAGGTTGCCCTGGATATCGACTTTGTAGATTCTGAACAGGCCTACGAAGCCCTAATGGCCGCCAAGTACGAACTGGCCGTAGTTACCCTGGCCCTCAAGGATTACCCCCACCTAAACGCACAAGTTATCTGGCCAGACCCTTGTGTGGTAGTGGCTGCACCCGGCCACCCACTCACCAGAATCCCTGAGCTGGAACTGGCTGACCTAGCCAACTACCCCGCGATCTTGCCGGATCTCAACACCTATACCGGGCGGCTGATCAAGCGGGAGTTCGACGCCCTGGGCTTAAAGCTCACCGCCAAGCTCGCCACCAACTTTTTGGAGACGATCAAAATGATGGCCTGTGTCGGACTGGGCTGGAGTGTTTTACCCCAAACCTTGGTGGATGAGAGTTTGGCGGTATTACCGGTAAAAAAATTGCAGGTCCTGCGCAACCTCGGCGTGATCAGCCATCGTGACCGCACGCTCAGCAATGCTGCCAACGCACTGCAGCAGATGCTTTTTGAAGCAAACCCGTGAATTTCTATTTGGCAATTGGTTGATTGAGATTCTTTCTAAATTCATGCCACTTTTCTGACATGACTTCACACTTTTTCAAGGAAACAGAAACATCTTATAAACGTCAGTTCGCTCTATTGGCCGACAAATTTGTAAAAATGTGCAACTTACAGCAACAGAAAAAAAATAACCCTGTACACTCCGCGACAAATTTACCACGGAGAGAAGCTCATGAAGAAATCTGCTATTGCACTGTGCGCCCTTCTCGGCAGCGCTACCGCCAACGCGGATACAGTTCTCGGTTTTGATGCCAGCATCGGTGCCTGGCTGCCAAATTACAACGGGGATATTGGTAAAGATGATTTCAATGTAGATGAGCTTTCCCTCAGCGAGGACCACATCACCTTTATCCAGGCCGCACTGGAGCACCCGATCCCCTTAGTACCCAATATCATGCTTGCACACAGCAATATTGATACCGATGGCAGCGCTGAACTGCAAAGCACTGTGACTTTCGACGATGAAACCTTCCAGATCGGCGCAACCATCAACACCGATCTCGACCTCACCCATACCGACGCCACCTTCTACTACGAAATTCTGGATAACTGGGTAAATCTGGACTTGGGAATTACCGCGCGTAAGTATGAAGGTGAGTTTACCGCCATTAGTGAAGACCGCGCCGAAAATATCCAGCTAACTGGCTACCTGCCAATGGCTTACGGAATGGCCCGGTTTGACTTGCCATTTAGCGGCTGGTCCATTATTGCTCAGGGCAATGGCACAGCTTATCGCGGCGATACTCTCACAGATTTCACTGCAAAAGTTCGCTGGGATTTCGTACCTGCTGTGGACCTGGCGATTGAAGCCGGCTACCGCGTAATGACCTTAAATCTGGATGAGCTGGATGATCTGCAAAGCGATATTGAAATCAAAGGGGCCTATATTGGTCTCAACCTGCACCTGTAAGCCCAAGCCCTGAATCATTCACATCGATTCGCAAATTACTTCCGGCACGCTATAGCTAGCGCGCCGGAATTCCCCTAAGGTGGGTTCATCATTTCGCCCCTTGAGATACCGCAATGCGAAGCACGAACCTCTCTCAACATCACCGCTTAATATCCCGCTAGGTATTCCTGAGGGCCGCAGAAACACAGTAAACTCTCCAGAGTTTCCTTTGAGCATGAACAGCGAGGCGAGCGGGCAGTGCAACCTTTTCTGCAAACACTAGGAATTTCCCACCCCATTCTTCAAGCACCAATGGCCGGTGTATCTACCCCTGAATTGGCTGCGGCCGTCTCCAATGCGGGCGGACTCGGCGCCATCGGGCTCGGCCCCTACTCCCCGCAAAAAGCCGCCGAAAAAATCCAACAAACCCGTGCACTTACTCAGCACCCTTTCAACGTCAACGTCTTTTGTCATCAACCTGCAGTTGCAGATGCCCAACGCGAGGACACCTGGCTCAATTTCCTGGCTCCGTATTTCTCAGAATTAGAGACAACACCTCCACAAACATTACACGAGCCCTACCCAAGCTTTCTTGGCAACCGCGAGATGCTTGAGATGCTCCTGCAGGAAAAGCCCGCCGTGGTAAGCTTTCATTTCGGATTACCCGATCAAGCCACAATCAATGCTTTAAAAAATGCTGGTATCATCCTGATTGCCACCGTTACAACCCCAGAGGAAGCAATATCCGCAGAAGAAGCGGGAATGGATGCCTTAATTGCTCAAGGTATAGAAGCCGGTGGCCATAGAGGGGTGTTTGTACCTGAGGAAGACCGGGAAATAGGTACACTCGCTTTGGTTCGCCTGCTTTGCTGCCAAAGCAACCTGCCTATTATTGCTGCAGGAGGCATTATGGATGGAGCCGGAATACATGCGGCTCTTTCCCTGGGCGCCAGTGCTGTGCAAATGGGAACCGCATTTATACTTTGCCCAGAGTCCGCCGCTGACGAAAACTACCGAAAAGCACTTAAAAGTGAGCACGCCCATAACACTGCTGTTACTGCGAATATCTCTGGGCGCCCTGCTCGCGGTATCTCCAACCGCTTTTACACTGATCTAAACCACAACGCCCCGACAAGACCTGACTACCCAATCTGCTACAGTGCTGGCAAAGCGCTCGCCAACGCTTCAAGTACAGCAGACAGTGATAGCTTTGCCGTGCAATGGGCCGGCCAGGGAGCCCCTCTATGCCGGGCACTACCCGCAGCAGAGCTGATTACTACCCTGGTGGCCGAACTGGAAGCCACAAAATAAGCTGAAGGGCATCAGCGGGAAAAGATCGCTATCTTATTTCCATCCAGATCGTGGAAATAAGCCCCTCAAAAGACTCCAGGGTCTCTATGGCCAAGTTCACCTTCGCTCACAGCACCCAAGCTAAGAGCCATAAAATACGATCAACCTCCTTTTTATTTTCGGCTTTAAGAGCAACCATAGTGCCATCACCAAAGTTGGCAGACTCATTATTGAGCGGCACAGTGAGCGCGAGTTTCGTAGAGGCGTTGAGAAATTCCCAAAAGACCACTCTACCAGACGCATAAATTTCCTTACCCCCAAGTAAGCTAATTAACCGACCATAAAAACTGCGAGCCTGCTCCAGGTTATTGGCACCAAGTGAAATATGTGAAATCACTACAATCACTCCTGTTTAGGGTAATTGACGTAAGATATTGTTTTTAGGAGCAGCGAATCAAAATATAGCCGGGCTATTACCCGGCAACATTTGGTTTATTGTTGGTCATCTGAGGCTATCACCCGAAAGTTACATAACAATCGAGGTCAGCGGGAGAGAATTGCCCCAACCGCAGTTTGAACCTCATTATCACTGGCATTGATACCGAGGCAGAAAGACCGATATTCATCACCGCTCCCGCCAAATCTACGGTCAATCTCGGCCAGGCAATGCACCATTTCACCATCCAAAATAAATGAAAGCTCTATTTCCTTCGCCCCGAAGAAGCCACCACCCTTAAATTCAATTTCTTGGTAGCACCCAGATTTAGAAGAAAAAGCGCCGCCATTCAAATAGCCCTTTTCAACATCTGTCTTCACCAAATCAAAGCCTTCGCCCTCAATCATTGCAATAATAGACTGCACCACCGGCAAGGGCTTTATTTCCAGATAATCTCGATCCTTAGGATCAATGGCAAAATCAATATCCAATGCCGTTTCCAACCAAACCCGACACTGATTCTTTCTCGCCACCAATGCAGTGATGGGTGTCTCATCGTTTAGTTTGAATTCAAAGGGAATCTCTCTACCCTCACCGGCACCAATGGTAAATGGCTCCATAATTCTTACAGCGCTCAAAATCATGTTGACATAGCTAGTACCATTGTCATTTTCAACTTTCACTTCGGTACAAAGCTTTAAGTTAATAGCTTCAATCGCCTGTTCAGTATCACCCCCCTGAACATGGACATTCCCCGTGATTAGCCCTCCCTGAAATACACTCGCGCTTTCCAGTACCGTATCAACCTTAGCCGCACCAATTCCCAGAGAGGCCTTTAACTTCTGCAACATAATTTCTACCAACAATTAAAACTCATCAACCAATACTAAACACAGTACCTACGATAAAACAAGCAGGATCACACAGGTGGAGCACAGCGGCAGAAAAAGTCTTCCTTATCCTAATAAGGATTACTCTGCATATTCACTTAAATAAATAACCTTTCAAATAAGAATAGAAACCAATGAAAAACTATCATCTACGAATAAAACCGATCATCAGATAAAATAAACTATCAACAACTATCACAACCAAGAAAACGAAAAAGCCATATAAAAATGACCGCCCCCAAGATAAATCAAACTGCAGACGCAACATAAATAAGGGCACGATAAAATACAAAAGCGCTAGCGGAATCAAAAAACGCTTGTCAACTCCAATTATTCCAGCTCCAATATTGGCCAATAAGATCAGTAGTGCTGGCACAAGAACAAAAGCTATAGATGCAAACCCATCCAACCCTCGATTTTTACCCCGCTCAAGGAACTTTAACAAGATAAAAACCACACCTGCCGATATTAATGCTTGAAGCATAAACTTCTCCACCTATGTATTTGAAAGCAGCATATTGATTGGCTCTTAGCCCACCACAATAAACCCCAATATACATTCGAAAAAATCACTACGGACAATAAAAGCGCAGGTAAATCTTTCACATATATGGACAGTGTATTGAGTTCACATTAACCCCACAAACAGTAGCATTTAGTCCGCAGAAGATACACGGATAACATGACCATCAGGATCCTTAACCAAGAAGGTCTCACCAAAGACATCTGTATATAAGTCTTTATATATATTTATCCCAGCATCAGCCTTCCACTCTTTATAAAGCTCTTTCACTTCGTTATCAGTCTCAAGATTAATACCAATCTCTGCAAATCTTGGTGACTCATGCTCTGGAGACTCGCCACCTGACCAAATAGCAAAATCCGCAACCCCATCAACCTTAAAAACTACATATCTAGGGCTTACAAAGTAGGGTTCAAAATTAAATAAATTCTGATAGAATTCAGTGGAGTGCTGTATATCCGAAACATAAATTAGCTGTAAATTGGGCTTCCTGATCTTTATCATGAATACACACCTTTAGTTGTGATTTCAAAACATCCGAAATAAACATGTGGCAGACAATTCTGTATTAAGCGTACTATAAATACAATGTATACTCTATCTGGAATTATATAGAAATCACATAAAAAAGGGCTCGTTAAATCAACATTTATAAAACATAAGTTAAGATTCAGAAAATCCAAGCAATCGTTTTCATTAATTTTATAGGTTTCATCACTTTAAAATTCGAAAACTGATAAATGAATACTCTCACTGACAACCTCAGGCCTACCCACAGATGTCGCTTCAAACTCAACCAGAAGCCTACTGAAGGAAAAAATTTTTGATACTTTCAGAGAATCCGGATATAGATATTTTTGTACCACATTACTAAATGTGATTTATTGCACATTTTTCTCAACGAAGCTATTCAACTCAGAAATCGATCGAATAACATACAACTTTTTATTTTCCGATAGTTTTTTCAACCCTTGTAAAAATCTATCATTCCAAAATTTTGGACAGAACCTTAATATTTTGTAGCTCTCAAGCGTTCCCTTTAAAATGGAACTCCCATTAGGCCAGCCTTCTGGTTTCTTAAACAATCCTGTAAAGAGCCGCTTCGTCACTAACCAATAGGTAACAAAGTAAGGTAAATCTATATAGATAAGCGTATCGGCTTCGCTTAAGCGCCTATAAAAAGAATCCAGTGAGCTTATTGGCCCAAAGCCTTCAATAATCCACTCTTCTGAAGCGAGAATATTCACGTGAGTATCTTCATAGCTATGAAGATCTACCTCTTGACCACTCTGCTGATATAAAATGGAATCCAAAGCATACAATTTTATACCGGTTACTGACGCTAGCTTTTTACCTAAAGTAGATTTCCCATTAGCTGGCTTACCAAAGATTGCTATTTTTTTCATTCCAGTTCCTTCATCTAGTGCAACCCCCAGAGGCAGAAACGAAAAACCCGCCTCTTTGGCGGGTTTGATAAATTAGTAACACATCAACAATCCCACCATTCTTATGGAATGATAAGAATAATTCGAGCAGTTGGTTGCGTTGAAATTGTATTCATTTACTCATCTTGATTTAAGCATCACTCAATGTCAACCGCTTACTTGACAAAAAATTCAAATATATAAAACCCATAAGATGGAAGGGAGCTAATGGTTACGTGTCACAACCTCGGCAGAACACTCTAGTATCGCAATTTATCCGGCAGTGCTCGAAGAGGAAGACCCTTAACTAAACAATCGTACCTTTATTAAGGTACGTAGTGACTTCACTGGACTGCTCATTGGTCACCTCGCCTCTAAGCATTGGAGATGCCTACCCATAAACTGAAAGAAAAACAATCGATACAAGCAGCGCTAGTGATTTCATAGCTTATATAGAGCTTATAAAAAACTACTCAACAAAACCCTTAACCAATCAGTTATCTTCCTTCTACAATCCAAGTAAAAAGCTCAGATCATCTCACTGGATCAAATTTGAGTATTCAAAGCTCGTACCACACCTATCAAACAGGTGAAACGTAAAATCAAAGACTTAAGATTGTAATCTACCCTTCGAAGTTGATCGTAACTATGAAAGCTTGACTTCAATAAAAGTTTTAGTTTCAAGTTAGGCATGTAGAAGATATAGAATCCCCAATTTACCAAAGAAAACTATCCATTAATAGATTTCTACAGCTTTAATCCTAAAGCACCTACGTCAAAACCTGAATGAAACAAAAATTTTGATGTCGAGTACCTTTACCTATTATGCCCTCTCGCTAAACACTAATTTTAGGGCAAGTGCAGTAAATCCTCCCGCAAACACTTTCTGAAAAACTAAACTTACCTTTTCGGAACACACTATAAGCGCACTAAAAACACTAGAAGCTGTTTCATAACTTCTAATGAAAATTACCCAACGAAAAACTCTTGTCAGCGTTTGAAATCCAAGACATGACTGATTGTAGGTCCCCTTCATCAATCGCCTTTGTAAATTGCTGCTTTATGAACTCATTGCTTGACCTAACAGACCTAGAAGATGACTCAATCTTATCAATGCACACAGTAACTACTTGAGACTCATGATAATGATACAAGGCAAAAGTATAGATATTTAATTCTCTAGCCTTGGCCTTCCGAAGCCCTTCGAAAATCACTTCATTAAACTCTTCTTTCACAGATTACCTACTGACTTAGAAAAGCATAACACCTTAATCAGCCGCCATCGGAGTTGTGTCGCTTAGTGCTTTCTTCATGCCATAAGACACCTCCATACCAGTTAGGTGGAGGTATGTGTAAAAGCGGGTTAGATTCCGAACCAAATAGAATCATTTGTTATATCCCCCCTTCATCACCGCCCACTTTAAAAAATTAATCACGGAAAATTATTTAACAGATATTAATCACTAATAAGAGGTATTTATAAAGGGAAACCAAGCTCAGCGCAGAAACAAAAAACTATTCTATTTACCAGCGCCAAGTCACCGCCAGATAGGGTCCATGCTGGGTAATATCATAGGCAAAGCGACCATCAGAAAGTCGATCGGAATAATTAATACTGTAATATTGGTAGCCCAGGCGCAATGAGGCGGTTTTCCAGGCGCGCCAGTCTAATCCTGCCAATAGATTCCACTGCAAATCATCACCGCCAGCTCCAAAACCGCCGATTTCGGTACGCGCCCCCAGGGTCAGGCAGTCATTCACAGCAAAACCCATACGGGTACCAATAGTCGGCTCCCACCAACTTTTGCGGCCGCCCAAACGATTTTGGATTTCTGGCATTCTGCCGATATCAATACCCACGCGGGCTTTCACTTCCTGCCTCAGGCGATTCCAACGTACACCCACGCCTATATCCCAAAAATAGCGCCGCTCGCTTTCGCCAAAATGGCCTTGCAGTACCCGGTAAGCGCCAAATGCAGCCACCCACGCCTGATGAACATCCACATTCACATCGATATCAACATCTATATCCAACTGGGGGTTTCGGGGTGGCGCAATCGTTGTGCCCTCATTTAAATTGAGGTGTACATAATAGAGGTCCGAAACCAGGCCAAAGCGTCCTCTCCAAGCTTCCAGACGTACAGAAAAAGCCGCATTCAGGAGCTCTAGGGTTTTTCTTAAGTTCAGATCTACATCCACAGTGGTATCCGCCACTGTGGCCTTTCCTTTGGTGCGAAGTGGCAGAAAAATGTAGGGGGTGGCCGCAAAGCGCCAGTCATCTACGGTTGTCGCAGGGGGGCGGCTCTGAGGCGCATATTGGGCTGAAATTGCATACGAAAAAAAAAGCGCTATTAACCCAGAAATAATTGCCACCGCCCTTATTACTGACAAGAGCATCTCCATTTAATGGTTTTACCGAGGTTCAATCTCAATAAGCATCCATTAAGAATAGATAGCGATAGCCAGGCGGGGAATTGACCGAAGGGAAAGCACCGCGCCGGAAATGGCGCGGTGGCTGTAGGCACTTGGGATAGTGCGCAGGGTTTACGTTTTTGCTCGCTTAGTCGTTCACTTCAGGGCGCATATGCGGGAACAGCAGTACGTCGCGGATCGATGGAGAGTTGGTAAACAGCATTACCAGACGGTCGATACCGATGCCCTCACCAGCGGTGGGCGGCAGGCCGTATTCCAGCGCGCGGATATAGTCGGCGTCGTAGTGCATGGCTTCGTCGTCACCGGCATCTTTCTCCGCAACCTGGGCTTTGAAGCGTTCAGCCTGATCTTCCGCGTCGTTCAACTCGGAGAAACCATTGGCAATCTCGCGGCCGCCAACGAAGAATTCAAAGCGGTCGGTGACAAACGGATTGTCATCGTTGCGACGAGCCAACGGAGACACTTCGGTTGGGTACTCAGTGATAAAGGTCGGCTGGTCGAGACGGTGCTCTACAGTCTTCTCGAAGATCTCGATCTGTACCTTACCCAGGCCCCAGCTATCTTTCAGCGGGATTTCCAGCTTCTCGGCTACCGCGCGGGCGGATTCGATATTGTCGATATCAGCCGCAGTCAGTTCCGGGTTGTAGTGCAGGATGGAGTCGAACACAGACAACCGCGCGAACGGCTTGGAGAAGTCGTAGCTGCTGTCCTGGTATTCCACAGTGGTGGAGCCCAGTACATCTTCACAGATACCGCGCAGCATCTTCTCGGTGAGATCCATCAGGTCATTGTAGTCCGCGTACGCCTGGTAAAACTCAAGCATGGTGAATTCGGGGTTGTGGCGCGTGGACAGACCCTCGTTGCGGAAGTTGCGGTTGATCTCGTAAACCCGCTCAAAACCACCCACAACCAGACGCTTCAGGTACAGCTCCGGGGCAATACGCAGGTACATATCGATATCCAGCGCATTGTGGTGGGTAACGAACGGACGCGCGCTGGCACCACCGGGAATAACTTGCAGCATGGGTGTTTCCACTTCCATAAACTGCTGGGCGTTGAGGAAGTCGCGGATGTACTCAATCACTTTAGAGCGCACTCGGAACACTTCGCGGGCTTCCGGCGTGGCGATCAGGTCCACGTAGCGCTGGCGATAACGCATTTCCTGGTCGGCGATGCCGTGGAATTTTTCCGGCAGCGGGCGCAGCGCTTTGGTTAGCAGGCTGTACTCTTCACAGTTGACGTAGAGATCGCCCTTGCCGGATTTGTGCAGTGTGCCTTTTACGCCGACGATATCGCCGATATCCCAGGCACCGAAGCGCTCTTTAATATCTTTTTGTGCCGCTTTATCGGCATAGAGCTGGATGCGATCAGATACATCCTGGATCACCATAAAGGGTCCGCGTTTAGCCAGGATTCGCCCCGCTACGCACGCCCGTTTACCCAGTTCTTCCAGCTCCTCTTTCTGTTTATCGCCGAACTCAGTTTGCAGGTCGGCAGCGAGGTTCTCGCGGCGAAAACTGTTGGGGAAAGCATTGCCCTTCTCGCGTAGAGCGGAAAGCTTGGTGCGGCGCTCGGCGATCAGTTTGTTTTCGTCTTGCTGGATATCAGTCATGGTGATCTATCAGTTTTGTGAGTGATATTACCCCTCGTCCCATTAGTGAGAGACGAGGGGCGCGGTGAGAGTGGAGTCTTTAAATCAGAGGCCGGCTTTGAGGCTGGCTTCGATAAACTGGTCCAGGTCTCCATCCAGTACTGCCTGGCAGTTGCTGGTCTGGACACTGGTGCGCAGGTCCTTGATACGCTGGTCGTCCAACACGTAGGAGCGGATCTGGCTGCCCCAACCGATGTCGGCCTTGCTGTCTTCCATGGCCTGCTTCTCTGCGTTGCGCTTGAGCATTTCCTGCTCGTACATTTTTGCGCGCAGCATTTTCCAGGCTTTATCGCGGTTCTGGTGCTGGGAGCGCTCGCTCTGGCACTGCACGACGATACCGGATTCTGTGTGGGTCAAACGCACCGCAGAATCGGTTTTGTTCACGTGCTGACCACCGGCGCCGGACGCGCGATAGGTGTCTTCACGCACCTGGGATTTGTCGATTTCAATCTCGATATTGTCATCGATTTCCGGTGACACAAATACCGAGCTGAAAGAAGTGTGACGGCGGTTGCCGGAATCAAACGGCGATTTGCGCACCAGGCGATGTACACCGGTTTCTGTGCGCAGCCATCCGAACGCGTGGTCGCCGGCGAAATGCACAGTGGCACTTTTGATACCGGCCACTTCCCCCGCGGAGACCTCTTCCAGGGTGGTCTTGAAGCCGTGGGCTTCACCCCAGCGCAGGTACATACGCAGGATCATTTCCGCCCAGTCCTGGGCCTCGGTACCGCCGGAGCCAGCCTGAATATCCAGGTAGGCATTGTTCTCGTCATTCTCTCCGGAGAACATACGGCGGAATTCCAGAATCCCCAGCTGCTGCTGGAGACCTTCGATCTCAGTGGAGACCTCCCCTACGGAGTCCTCATCATTTTCCTCGACTGCCATTTCCAACAGTTCGCGGCAATCGGCAATGCCGGAGTCGAGGTTTTCGATGGTATTAACCACCGTTTCCAGGGAAGAGCGCTCGCGCCCCAGTTCCTGTGCGCGGTTGGGGTCGTCCCAAACGCTTGGCTCAGCCAGCTCCAGCTCTACTTCGGTGAGACGTTCTTTCTTGCTGGCGTAGTCAAAGATACCCCCTAAGAACGTCAGTGCGCTCTTCGAGGTCTTTTAATTGATTGAGGAGGGGATTGATTTCCATGAACTTTCGGTGTCCGGACAAAATAAAAAGCGGCGCGCATTCTACCGCAGCGCGCGGGGGTCCTTCCAGTCAGCCAGCCGCTGTAAATTGCGCAAAATCCCTATTTGCAGAACTGACCGGATAACTTCTGCAAAATCGCGCAGTCCGGTGAGTCATCACCGGCACAACTGTCGATAAACGAATGTAGGGTTTCACGCATTGCCAACATATCGCGCAACTGGGTTTCTAGCATGGAGAGTTTTTCGTGCACCAACTGCTTGGTTTCACGGCTGTGTCGCTCGGGATTACCCTTAAGCCCCAACAGAGTGCGTACCTCCTCTATGGAGAAGCCGCAGGCGCGAGCGCGCTGGATAAAGCGCAAGGTCTCCAGATTGTCCTCGGTGTAATGGCGGTAGCCATTGGCCTTGCGCGCGGGAGTCACCAAACCGATCGATTCATAGTGGCGCAGGGCCTTACTACTGAGCCCCGAATGCTGTGCCGCCTGAGAAATATTCACTGCCAACTCCCAACCTATTGACCACTAGAGTTTACCCTTAAGCGCTGTTATCCCGGCACTGGGAAAATTGATACTGCATCTTTTCGGCAGGGTCGTAACCCAGCTCCAGGGCGGCATCCAGAGCGTCCATACTGATCAAGTGCAACAATATATCCCCTGTGGGCGCACCACAGACAGCCGGAAACATTCGATCTGTGCGCACACCGCAGCGGGATTCCTGCACCATCAAACCATTTTCCCGTAACTTGGCCTGACTCTGCTGTAAAGTCATGCCACCGCCCTCGCACTGCTTGCGGCCACTCTTGCGATAGACCCAAACCAGTTCACCCGACCTAGTTGCGGGAGGGTTGGACGTCACCTCTGGCTGACTGGAGCCCGGGGTATTCTCTACCTGATTTTCCATAGCCTTTTCCTCCTTGGCTCCACCGCAGGCCGCCATAGCCAGTAAAGTCAGCACCAGCAAAGCAGACAATTTTATTTTCACCATCACACTTCCTCCATAAAGCAATGGCCACCCAGCTTAAGACAGCGCCAGCCAGGCTCCCACCAGTAACATCAAAGTACCGGAAATACGGTTAATTAAACGTACATTTTCAGCGCGTTCCAGCAGGCGACTGAGGGCCTGACCACCCCCAGCGTAAATCAGCAAACACAAGGTTTCCAGCAACAGTATGGTGGCGATCAACATAGAAAGCTGCGGTGCCAAGGGCTTGCTTTGGTTGATAAAGGGCGGCAACAGAGCAATAAAGAAGGCCCACCCCTTAGGATTTGCAACCGCAGTAATAAACCCCTGAACCATCAGCGCTTTTGCGGAGGGCCGGGCGCGCCCCTGTGCCGCATCAAGAGAAGCCAGCTGCCCCCGGGAACGCCACATCTGTATGCCCATCCAGGCGAGGTAGGCACCGCCGCAGTATTTAAATAGCTGAAATACAGTGGGATACTGCACCATTACCACCGCCGCACCGAGCACCGTAGCCAAGGCCACTAGCGCTACTCCTACCAGCTCGCCAACCATCATCCACAGGGTGTGGCGCACCCCCACCGTAATACCAAGGCTTAGGGCCAGCATCATGCACAGTCCCGGGGTTACCGAGGCAAAAAAGCTGGCGGGGACAAAAAGCGCGAGTACAGACAATTCCATTGTATTTTCCTAGTGATGGGTACCACTGTGGTTCCCATAATGGCTTACCAGCATCCCAGCCAGCATCAGGCCACAGCCAATCAATTCTGTGGTGTTAAGCATCTCATTAAGGAATAACCAGCCTGCCGCTAGAGCAAACACCGCCTCCAGGCTCATAATCACCGTGGCGTGGGATGGTGCCGCATGGCGCTGAGCCAACAACTGGAAAGTAAATGCCAGCGCAGTGGAGAAAATCATCATGTAGGCGATCGGCCAGGCCGCATCCACAGCGGACTGTATCGTTGCCTGCTCGGTGAAGAGGGATGCCAGGGCCGACAACAGACCACAGACCAGAAACTGAATACAGGCCAGACGCAGTGCATCGTAGCGTTTCACCAAGCGATCCGCAGAGAGCACCTGGATGGCGAAGACAAAAGCACTGGCAAACACCATCAGGTCGCCAACTAACTGAGATTCTTCACTGAAGTCCGCCAGCCAGTAGAGGCCAAATAAAGCCAGACCAATACCGCCCCAAGTCCAGCGATTGGTTTTATGCCCGAGGGACAAACCGATAACCGGCACCAACAGGAGGTAAAACCCGGTGATAAAACCAGCGCGGCCAGCAGTGGTGTAGAGCAGGCTGATCTGTTGCAGCGCCGCACCTAGGAACAACCAAAAACCGAGTAGAGCACCGCCGGGTAAACAGGCTCTCCAGCGGTGGCTAACGGTATGTCCGTTCGCCTCGCCAGGTTGGGCATCTCTGCGCGAAGATAGCCAATAAACGATGGGCACTAAAATAAGGCCGCCGAGGATAAAGCGCCAGGCATTGAACGCCAACGGCTCAATATCTGCCATGGCGATCTTTTGTGGCACAAAGGCGACGCCCCAGAAAAGAGCGGCTAATAACAGCAGGACTTCGGCCTGGACTTGTTTACGTTTCACTACTTTTTACTTCCAACCACTTTTTATTACTGTTGTGAACAAGCTCCAAGCAATTCACAACTTTCCGAAAGGTGCTCCTATATAGCCTCCAGCAGGCTCACCATTAATTGCAGGGATTCGCGCCCACGAAATTCATTGACGTCTAACTTGTAAGCCAGGCGCACTCGCTCGGTGGGCTGCGGCCACTGGTCTGTATCTATATTAAAAGCAATGGCATCAAGGGCCAGCTGTGGCGCCTGCAGCGGAGCGACCACCATTTTCAGGTGCCGCTCGCCGACAATGCGTTGCTGAAGCAATAGAAACTCGCCATCGAAGACCGGCTCGGGAAACGCCTGCCCCCAGGGGGCACAGGCACGCAACAGGGCCGCGGTTTGCAGGGTGTAGTCTGCAATATCCAATTCACCATCGGAATCGATCACGGCCTGCAATTGATTCTCATCCAGGCGCTTGCGCACCACTCGTTCAAACTCCGCCCGGAAAGCATCGAGGTTTTGTGCAGGCAGACTCAACCCTGCGGCCATGGCATGACCGCCGAATTTACTGATCAGCTCAGGATTGGCTGCGGCCACATCGCTCAGGGCATCGCGGATATGCAAGCCGGGTATGGAACGCGCCGAGCCTTTTACCAGGTCGTTATCCCCTTCGGCAAAGGCAATTACCGGGCGGTGGAATTTCTCCTTGATACGACTGGCAAGAATACCCACCACCCCTTGATGCCAATTGGCATCGTAGAGACACAGGCTCCAGGGAATTTCCCCCTCCAGCTGCAGTTCTTCCAACGCCGCTAGAGCTTCCCGCTGCATACCCTGCTCTATGGCCTTGCGGTCCCGGTTGAGCCTATCCAGCTCCCCCGCCAACTCACGAGCTTCACTGGGATCGCGGGTCAGGAGGCAGCGGATGCCTGTGCCAATATCATCCAGGCGCCCGGCCGCATTGATACGTGGCCCCAGGATAAAACCAATATCGGTGGTGGAAAGCCTGCGTTGGTCTCGCCCGGCCACCTCAAATAAAGCGGAAATACCGGGTCGGCAGCGCCCGGAACGAATACGGGCGATACCCTGGTGCACCAGAATGCGGTTGTTGTGATCCAGCGGCACCAGGTCAGCGACAGTGCCGAGCGCCACCAAATCGAGATATTCAGCCATATTCGGCGGAGCGATACCGCTCTGCGCAAACCAACCGCATTCCTGCAGGGCACTGCGTAGGCGACTCAACAGGTAAAAGATAACTCCCACACCGGCGAGATTCTTACTGGGGAAATCACAGTTCGGCTGGTTCGGGTTCACAATGGCATCGGCATCCGGCAGCTCACTGCCGGGCAGGTGGTGATCGGTTACGATCACTGTCATGCCTGCGGCCTTGGCCGCCGCCACCCCATCAATGCTGCTGATGCCGTTATCCACGGTGATCAGCATATCCGGGGCGTAATCCTTGGCCACCTCTACGATTTCCGGGGTGAGGCCGTAACCAAAATCAAAGCGGTTCGGCACCAGGAAGTCCACGCCCGGCGCACCCATGGCCCCCAGTGCCAGCACGGCGAGCGTGCTGCTGGTGGCACCATCGGCATCGAAGTCACCGACGATCAAGATCATCTGTTGCGCCCGCACGGCTTCCACCAGCAGTGTCACCGCTGTATCCAGCCCCCGCATCGACTGTGGTTGTTGCAGCTTGGCGAGGCTGTGGTCCAGGGCTTCCTCGCTGACGATACCGCGACCAAGCAGTACCCTCTGCAAAATTTTGGGGGTTTCAGAAGCAAAACGGCCAGTGGAAAAATCCACTGGCCGCCGCTGAATTGTTGTATTCATTCTCTCTCAGCTATTTTTAATCCGGCCGCCAAATCCCTCGCTGCGCCAGCTAGTGCCCTTCGGACAGCATGGTCGCCATATAGTCGTGCACCTGGGACAAGTCGTTGGGCAGCACCTTGAATCGCTCTTCGCGTTGCCAGAGGTCCTGCATATGGGCCGGCAGGGGAATTTCGGTTTGTGGCAGTGCCTGCGCCACAGCATCGGGGAATTTTGCCGGGTGTGCGGTGGATAAGCAAACCATTGGCTGCTCGGCGGAGCGGCGCACTCTTCTTGCGGCCTCGACACCAATAGCGGTATGGGGATCGAGCAGATAACCGGTCGCCAGGTACTGTTCACGAATCACCTCAATAGTACGCGCATCGTCGACCCTATAGCTGGAAAATATCTTTTGGGCCTGCGCCAGGGCCGATTCGCTCAAGTGCATAGGTACACTGCGATCTGCCAGCAACTCCGCCACTGCGGCACCATCGCGGCCGTAGAGATCAAACAGCAGGCGCTCAAAATTGCTCGACACCATGATATCCATGCTGGGCGACAGGCTGTGTATCAGCGGCTTGGGCGTGTGGTCGTTATCGCTGATGCAGCGGTGCAGGATATCGTTGGCGTTGGTAGCGATCACCAATTGGTCGATTGGCAAACCCATCTGCTTCGCCAGGTAACCGGCAAAAATATCGCCAAAATTGCCGGTGGGCACGGAGAAATTTACCGTCTTATCTGGTGCGCCCAGGCGCAAGGCCGCGTAAAAGTAGTAGACAATCTGCGCCATAATGCGCGCCCAATTAATGGAGTTCACCGCCACTAAACGGCGCCCATCGGGTAAAAATGACTGGTTGGCGAAGCTGGCCTTCACCATATTCTGGCAATCGTCGAAATTACCTTCCATGGCAATATTGAACACATTGTCTGACAACACTGTGGTCATCTGCCGGCGCTGTACTTCTGAGACCCGATTGTGGGGATGCAAAATAAAAATATCGATATTGTCGCAGTGGCGGCAGCCTTCAATTGCCGCCGAACCGGTATCCCCGGAAGTCGCCCCCATCACCACCACGCGCTCACCACGCTTTTTCAGCAGGTGGTCGAACAACTGACCGAGAAACTGCAGGGCAAAATCTTTAAAGGCCAAAGTCGGGCCGTGGAAAAGCTCAAGAATCCACTCATTGGTATCGGTCTGTACCAAAGGCGCTACCGCCCTGTGACGAAACTGACCCTGCCCCAAACCATAGGAGCGCCCGATAATATCCCGCAGCTCCCGCTTACTGAGATCCTCTCCCACAAACGGCCGGATAATTTCAAAAGCCAACTGCTGGTAATCCATACCCGCCATAGCCGCAATATCCACTCGGGAAAATTGCGGCAGTGACTCGGGCACATAGAGACCGCCATCGCTGGCGAGCCCGGTGAGGACGGTATCGGCAAAAGAGAGAGACGGCGCGCGGCCGCGGGTGCTGACAAATTTCACGATGTTATTTCGCTCTTGGATCTCGTGGGCAATAGTGAAAACTGGCACCGACTCCTATGGAACGGCGCCATGTAGCAAAGGGAGTAAGGATCAGCCGAGGCTCTCCACGCGAATGCGCACCACTTCCCCCTCGACTGTATCCAGGGCCTCAATTTGCGCGACCGCCTCGCGCAGGCAGGCCTCCCTGGCACGGCTGGTGAGAATCACCACTGGGACCAACTCTTCCCCATCGACCGGCTCGTGCTGAATCAGGGCCTCAATGCTGATGCCCTGATCGCTACAAATAGTTGCCACCTTGGACATAACACCCGGCTTATCATGAGCGGAAATACGCAGGTAATAGCTGGTGACCACTTCTTCCTCCGGCAACACCAGGGTATCGCCCTGCTCTGCCAAGGCCACCCCGGCAGCCGGTACCCGCTGATCCGGCTTGGCATCCAGGGTGCGCGCCACATCGACAATATCGGCAATCACTGCCGAGGCTGTAGCTTCGGCACCGGCGCCTGCGCCGTAATACAGCGTTGGCCCCACCGCATCGCCGTTGACCAGCACCGCATTCATCACACCATTTACATTGGCGATCAGGCGACGCTGGGGAATCAAGGTTGGATGTACCCTCAGTTCCACCCCCTGCTCTGTGCGGCGCGCGATGCCCAGATGTTTAATGCGATAGCCGAGTTCATCGGCATAGCGGATATCTTCCGGACAAATGCGGCTGATACCCTCGGTATAAGCCTTGTCGAAGGCAAGCGGGATAGTGAAAGCCAAGGAAGCCATAATTACCAGCTTGTGCGCAGCATCGATGCCCTCTACATCGAAGGTCGGGTCTGCTTCTGCATATCCCAAAGCCTGCGCCTGAACCAGAGCCTCATCAAAGCTGCGACCCTTCTCGCGCATTTCAGTGAGGATATAATTTCCTGTGCCATTAATAATACCGGCGAGCCATTCGATGCGGTTGCCCACCAGGCCCTCGCGCAGAGATTTAATAATAGGGATGCCACCGGCCACGGCCGCTTCATAGGCAATGGTGACCCCCTTTTGTGCGGCCAGTTCAAACAGCTCATTACCGTGCTCGGCGATCAGTGCCTTGTTCGCGGTCACCACATGCTTGCCGTTTTCAATTGCCACCAGGACCAGCTCGCGCGCTACCGTGGTGCCGCCAATCAGCTCCACCAAAATATCAACATTGGGGTTGTTGGCGACATCGAAGATATCGCGGGTAACATCCAGCTCGCTGGTATCGCAATCGGGGTTGTCGCGGCGGGCCCCGACCTGCTCAATCACTACCGAGCGGCCACAACGCGCGGCCACTTCGTTTCCATTGCGCGCCAGGACATTGATTGTTCCGCTGCCCACCGTGCCCAAACCGCAAACACCGATACGCACTGCACGCTGCGGCTCTACCGCAGGCATCTGATCCGCCGCCTCTGCGACGTCTTCAATTGTTGCGCTCACAAATTCCCTCCGCGCGTAGGCCCCCGGCAATGCACCCCAACCTAAAATGCCACACCAGGAGAAGACGCAATAAAAACAAATAAAATTAACAAAATATCGACAACCTTACCGAGCTGAAAGCAAAAAAGTCAATAAAATTGCGCCAGCCAGACTCCACCCTCAACGATGGGGTAAACGAAACTTTTGTCACCCAAAAGAACTCCTTGAAATAGGAGCCATCCTCAGTAGATGCTATAAGTGCATCTACTAGCATCAGGTACCAGCAACCTGCGAAATTGCATCCACCGCGCCTTTTCCAAAAAATGGGCGCACTGAAAAACGGACTCAGATAGCGGTCGAGTGATGAAAAAAACCCTTATCCTTTATACTGGCGGAACCCTGGGAATGCGCCGCAGTGAATCCGGCTATGTGCCGGACGCCGATCTTGAAGGTGCCCTGCAGCGCCTGCTACAGGATGTGATCGGCCAACTACCGAGCTATGACTTCCAGGCCCTCGACCCGCTCCTCGACAGCGCCAATATGCAACCCCAGGACTGGTACCGCATCGCCGCCCTGATACGCGACAACTATAGCCACTACACAGGCTTCGTTGTGCTGCACGGCACCGATACTATGGCTTATACCGCCTCCGCGCTGTCCTTCGCCCTGCAGGGACTGGCCAAACCGGTAGTGGTAACCGGCTCTCAGATCCCCTTGCGGGAAATGCGCAGCGACGCTTATAACAATTTAATCGCCGCCTTGCTGTTGAGCGGTTCAGATAGTATCGGTGAGGTCTGCCTCTACTTTAACGGCAAGCTGCTCCGCGGCAACCGTGCGGTAAAAGTCAGCTCCGGCTCACTGGATGCCTTCTCCAGCCCCAATTATCCAAGCCTCGGCGAAGTGGGCATCCAGGTGCATATCGATCCTAATGCTTTATTGATGCACGGAGACACACCGCAGTTTGAAATCCCCAACAACGCCGATGGCAGCGTTGTATTGGTGAAATTATTCCCCGGAATTACTCCGCTGTTTCTCAGTAAAGTTATTGAAGCACGCCCACGCGGTATAGTGATTGAAACCTACGGTACCGGCAATGCCCCCACCGACAATCAGGCATTTACCGAGCAGCTTACCAGAGCTACAGAGCTGGGAATTATTTGTGTGGCGGTATCACAATGCCTGGAAAACCATGTGGATCTCGGCAAGTACGCTGCCGGCTCGGCACTATTGCACGCCGGGGTGATCGGTGGCCTGGATATGACCAGCGAAGCCTGCTATGCCAAATTGAATCATCTGTTAGCCATGAACTTCACAAACAGTGAAGTTAAAGACTTAATGGAAACTCCGCTATGCGGGGAATGCACCCCCTAACAAAATCAAACGGGATTTATTGAGCAATACGCAGAAAAAATTCTGCCAGCTTATCGTTGCAGATATAAATCCCGACGGCTTTTTATCGGGCGACCAAATGTGGCCAGGTATTAGTTTAGAGGAAAATACTGGGCACTTAGACCAGAAGCAGATACTCCTTGATGAGCAATAATTTTTCACAAAACTTGCGCCTGTTGTGCAGTTTCTATCGCTCCATCGCCGAGGTGTGTCGGCGCATGGGTGTGAACCGAGCACAATTTAATAAATACCTCAGCGGTAATACACAGCCCTCACAGTACACTCTCAGTAAAATCTGCCACTTCTTTGGTGTTGAACCCCATGAAATTCTGATGCCCGCCGAACAGTTTGAGCAAATTGTTCGGGTACGCCGCACCGCTACGACTGTCGAATCCTCCCGCCCCTACTCTATGGATATTGACTTGCTAATGCGGGAGTCACAGGGGCGCGCTGATAAATACCTGGGCTTTTACTTTGAATATCACTACTCGATGACTTTTCCCGATCATATTATTCGCAGCCTGCTGCATATCGAGTCCGATGGGGAAGGATATTATTTCCAGCGCTTCGAGCGCATGCGCTATCCAGATAGGGAGGAGTGGTACAAATCCCGCTACAAAGGCATGCTGCTTTTTCTCTCGGAGCGTATATTTTTGATTGGCTATGAAGCGCTGACACGCAACGAAATCGCCCAGACAATCCTCTATCCCACCTATAAAAGCCGAGTGAGTTATTTATCCGGCCTCAAGCTGGGCGCCTCTGCCAGTGACCGGCGCGAACCCGTATGTACAAAAGTATTGCTGGAATCTCTCGGACGTAATATCAGCATCAAAAACGCATTAAAACTGTGCGGGGTATTTGGCCCGGATTCCGATGAGATCAATCGCAGTATTCGCGAAAATATCCGAGCCTCAAACACTGAAGGTCCACAGAGTTTTTTTGCCACTCCACTTTAAGCATGAATTTCTATTAAGGCCCAACCAAGAGGCCCAAATGATAACAACCACGGGCACCCCGTAACCCAGGTTAATCCTGGTTATTGGTGCACTTGCCCCTATGCAGATGAAGAGAAAGCAGAAGTACCATGACAAACGATTTCCACACCCTAAAACCCATGCCGGTATTCACTACCAGTAGTGAATACCGCATCGAAAAAGATTTGCTCGGAGAGCGCGAAGTACCGGCCGATGTCTATTTTGGCATTCAAACCCTGCGCGCCCTGGAAAACTTCCAAATTACTGGTATCACCCTCAACCACTTCCCTAACTTGGTCAAAGCGCTGGCCATGGTGAAGAAGGCTGCGGCTCATGCCAACTGCGAACTCGGCTACTTAGAAAAGAACCTGGAAGTGGCAATTGCCAAAGCCTGCGATGAAATTATTGAAGGCAAGCTGCACGATCAATTCCTGGTGGACATGATTCAAGGCGGTGCCGGCACCTCCACCAATATGAACGCCAATGAAGTAATTGCCAATCGCGCGCTGGAATTGCTCGGCCACAATAAGGGTGAATACAAAAACGCTCACCCCAACAACCATGTAAACCTATCGCAATCCACCAACGATGTTTACCCCTCCTCCATCAACCTAGCAGTCCTGCTCAGCTACAACGACCTGGTGCAGTCTATGGAGGAGCTGTGTATCGAATTTGATGGCAAAGCCAAGGAATTTGCACAGGTTATTAAAATGGGCCGCACCCAGCTACAGGATGCAGTACCCATGACCCTGGGGCAGGAGTTTGCCGCTTTTGCTGCAACCATTCGTGAAGATGCCGCTCGGGTTAAAGAGCTAGTAGCCCTGTTTAAAGAAATCAATATGGGCGGCACCGCAATCGGTACAGGTATTAATACCGACCCGCAATATCGTCAACTGGTTGTATCGGCACTGTCTGAAATTTCCAGCATCGACTTTGTCTGCGCGGAAAATCTAGTAGAGGCCACTTCTGATATGGGTGCCTTCGTCATGTTTTCCGGGGTAATGAAACGTATCGCAGTAAAAATTTCAAAGATCTGCAGCGACCTACGCCTTCTCTCCAGCGGCCCTCGCGCAGGTCTCAATGAAATCAATCTGCCACCGATGCAGCCAGGCTCCTCCATTATGCCTGGTAAGGTAAATCCAGTAATTCCCGAGGTGGTCAACCAGGTGGCCTACCAAGTAATCGGTAACGACCTGACAATCACCTTGGCAGCGGAATCGGGCCAGCTGCAGTTAAATGTCATGGAACCAGTTATCGCCTTCAACTTGCTACAGTCTATGCGCTTAATGACCCAAGCCATGCATACCTTGGCTCAACGCTGTGTCAATGGCATCAGCGCGAATGAAGAGCATTGCCGGCAGTTGGTAGAAAACAGTATCGGCCTGATCACCGCGGTAAATCCGTTTATCGGCTACGAAAATGCCACTCGTATTGCCCAGCAAGCATTGATGACGGGCGCGAGCGTCAAGCAGTTGATTTTGGATGAGGGGTTACTAAGTGAGGAGGAGTTAAATGATATTCTCGCTCCAGAGAATATGACTCAGCCACGTAAAGTAGCATTGAAGAGCCCGACTTAGATAAAAAAGCGGCCGCTTTAGAGAGGCCGCTTTCTTCCGCTGATCTTAAATACCCAGCTCTTTAATTAGAGTGGCTGGAGGCAGATAACCGGGCACAACCCTGCCATCCTCCATCACAATAGTGGGCGTGCCGCGTACATCGATCACCTCGTTACCCAATTTATATTGGGCGGCAACCGGGTTGTTATTGCAGACCTGCAAAGGCACGTTTTCGCGGTTCTTCAATGCGGTGAGCGTTTTATTGGTGTCATCGGCACACCAGGCAGTAGCGAGCTTGCGATAACCCAGAGATTGCAGGCCGCCGCGCGGGAATGCCAAATATCTTACTTCGATCCCGCGCTTGTTCAGCTCAGGAACATCCTGGTGCAACTTGCGGCAATAGCCACAGTCGACATCGGTGAAAACATAGATACGCGCTTTGGTCTCGCCTTTGGGCGAGAAGACGATCATATCGTCGATGCTTTGGGTTTCCATCACCTTGGCCCGGCGAGTTGCCCGGCGCCCCTCAGAGAGGTTCGCAAAACCTCCGCCAGTCTTAGCCTGGAACAGGTCCCCCAGAATAAAATGGTTGCCATCGGCTGAGACAAACAGAGTACTGCTACCACCGTCAAGCTCTACTTCGTAGAGCCCCTCGATCGGGGTCTCACGCACTTCACCATAAGTAGGCTTGGGGTTACTTGCCTCAAGGCGGGCTTTGATTGTCTTCGCAACGTTTGCGTCGACCTCTGCAAGGGCCGCTGGGCCAAGCAGACCGAGCAGCACTCCAGCGAGCGCCAGCGGCTTCTTGATAAGCATCATTACCGATTGCTCCTTAAATTCTCAATGAGGTTCGACTCAAACGTCGGCCTTCAGTTCCAGCCAGTATGGCAGCTATATGCCATTTCAGATCCACATGGCGCGTTTTAACATATTCAGGCACTGGACACTACGTACAAACTCCCAAGTTGTGCGCTGATCTAAAGGATACAGGGGTAGATAGCGTAACTGTCGGGGACAAAGGGAGAAGCGTGATGCCAGAAGTTCAAATGCACTTCCATGAGCGATTCAGCCTTTCGGACTTGGCACATGACTGGCCATAAAGGGAAGACTACGGATACAAAAAAGCCGGAGAATAACCCCGGCTTTTCTGCGAGCTGTATGAGAGGTGCTTAGTTAAGCTTCTCTTTAATACGTGCGGCTTTACCAGTCAGGCTGCGCAGGTAGTAGAGTTTAGCCTGGCGTACGTCACCACGACGCTTAACCTTGATGCTGTCAACCAGCGGGCTGTGAGTCTGGAAAGTACGCTCAACACCAACACCGTGGGAGATTTTACGCACGGTAAAGGAGGAGTTCAGGCCGCGGTTGCGCTTGCCGATTACCACACCTTCGAACGCCTGCAGACGCTCGCGGTTACCTTCTTTTACTTTCACTTGAACGATTACAGTGTCGCCCGGCGCGAAGGGAGGTACTTCGCTCTTCAGCTGTTCCTGCTCCAGCTGCTGGATAATTTTGTTAGTCATTTGGATTTGCTCCCAAATAGAGTTTATGTAGCTTCTCAGCTAGTTCACCGAACTACTCCCGCCTCCCGGCGAATCCGGCATCAAGTTTTATCGGATTTCCACTCCTGTCGAATTTCTTCCAACAGTTGCTTCTGCTCCTTGTTCAGCTCCAGCCCATCCAAAAGGTCGGGTCGACGCTGCTGTGTGCGCGCCAGTGCCTGCTTCAGGCGCCAGCGGCGTATTCTTTCGTGGTTGCCCGAGAGCAACACTTCCGGTACCGCCACACCCCGGTACTGTTCGGGCCGGGTATAGTGGGGACAGTCGAGCAAACCCGAGGAGAATGAATCCTCAACCGCCGACTGGTCGTGCCCTAGCGCGCCGGGAATCAGCCGTGTAATGGTATCCACCAACACCATAGCAGCCAGTTCACCACCACTTAGGACATAGTCACCAATGGACCACTCCTCGTCGATCATTGATTCGACGATACGCTCATCTACCCCTTCGTAACGCCCGGCCAACAAAACCAGATTGCCAGCGCCAGAGAGGTTTTCGACCCCGCGCTGATCCAGTTGCTGTCCCTGCGGAGACAGGTAGATAGTGCGTACAGCTTCGCCCTCTTCCCCAGCCCAGGCGCGCGCGGCCTGCAGGGACTGATAAAGGGGTTCAGCCATCATCACCATTCCGGGACCACCGCCATAAGGGCGATCATCCACAGTGCGATGCTTGTCACTGGTGAAATCCCGAGGGTTCCAGCAGCGCACTTCCAACAGGCCATCTTTGACGGCCCGACCGCTGACACCATACTCGGTCAATGCAGCAAACATCTCCGGAAAAATGCTTACCAGAGCGATTTTTTTAGTCATCGCTCAGCGCCTTAAAAAGCTGGGTCCCAGTCGACGGTTATTACACCGGCTTCCAGGTCAATATTGGTTATAAACTGATCCGGCAGATAGGGAATCAAGCGCTCGCGCTTATCCGCTCCACCGCGCACCACCATTACATCGTTGGCGCCAGTTTCCATCATGCGAGCGACGATACCAAAGTCGTGATCTTCGCCATCGAAATGGCTGACAACCTTTAATCCCTCGAGCTGGTGCCAGTAATACTCACCCCGCTCAAGCTCAGGCATCAGTTCACGAGCTACAGCTATATCGCGCTGGCAAAGTCGAGCCGCCAAATCGCGGTCATCAATGCCTTTCACATGTACTATTAAGCCCTTACCGTGACGCTTACCAGCGTCAATTTCGAGAGCTTCCCAACCTTTCGGCCCCTGCAAGCGCCAATTAGGGAACTGCAGGATGTTGTCCATCGGCTCGGTATAGGAGTGAACCTTGACCCAGCCGCGCACACCATAAACGGTAGTAACGCGCCCAACCGTGACCAACTCTTCGGAAGGTTTTCCGTTATCTGTCACAGGAGCACCACTTACGCGCAAATTAAGCAGATTCTTTCAGCAGCTTGCTGACGCGATCAGAAACCTGAGCACCGTGACCCAGCCAGTAGTCAACACGCTCACGATCAATGCGCAGACGCTCTTCCTGGCCACGGGCAACCGGGTTGAAGAAGCCAACACGCTCAATGAATCGACCGTCGCGAGACTTGCGGCTGTCGGTTACGGTCAGGTGATAGAACGGGCGTTTTTTAGCACCGCCACGAGCCAAACGAATGGTTACCATGTAACTTTCCTGTATTTTTTAACACTTGGCGACAGCAATAAGCTGTCACCCAAACATCTCTGCCGGCAGCTCACCCGGCTGAAAGGCGGCGTATTCTAATGTACCGCCAGAGATTTGTATAGCGATTCCTAGGGCCCTCAGAGCCCCGAAAACCCTTACTTTTTCTTGAATCCGGGGGGCAGGCCACCGGGCATACCGCCCATTCCGCCGAGACCTCCGGGCAGACCACCACCCCCGGTCATTCCACCGAGGCCGCGCATCATCTTGCCCATACCGCCGCCCTTGAGCTTTTTCATCATCTTGCCCATCTGCTTATGCTGTTTAAGCAAGCGATTGAGGTCTTGCAGCTGGGTGCCGGAGCCGGCGACGATACGGCGCTTGCGCGAACCGTTAAGAAGGTCAGGATTGCGGCGTTCGGCCGGCGTCATGGAGGAAATCAGGGCGTCCATACGCTTAAATTCTTTACCCATGTCGGCCTGTTGTGCGGCCTGCGCCACACCACCCATGCCGGGCATTTTCTCCAACAGGGAGCCAAAGCCACCCATGTTTTGCATTTGCTGCAACTGGTCGCGCAAGTCTTCCAGGTCAAAGCCTTTACCTTTCTGGACCTTCTTAACCAGCTTTTCGGCTTTCTCTTTATCGATCTTCTGCTCTGCTTCTTCAATCAGAGACAGAATGTCGCCCATACCCAGGATACGGGAGGCGATACGGTCCGGGTGGAAGGTTTCCAGGGCGTCGGTCTTTTCACCAACACCGATAAACTTGATCGGCTTGCCAGTAACATGGCGCACAGAGAGTGCCGCACCACCGCGTGCATCACCATCTGCCTTAGTCAGAATAACCCCGGTCAGTGGCAGGGCCTCATTGAAGGCGCTGGCGGTATTTACCGCATCCTGACCGATCATTGCGTCGATAACAAACAGGGTTTCTGCGGGATCCAACTCACTGTGCAGCTCGCGGATTTCATCCATCAGCTGACTGTCAATATGCAGACGACCCGCGGTATCGACAATCAGTACATCGGCAAATTGCTTTCGCGCCGCATCCACTGCACCCTTGGCAATATCCAGGGGCTTCTGATCAGGAGTTGAAGCATGGAACAGTGCGCCCACTTCACCTGCCAGAGTTTCCAGCTGCTTGATGGCTGCGGGGCGATACACGTCCGCACTCACCACCATAACTTTCTTCTTTTCCCGCTCCTGCAGGTATTTGGCTAGCTTGGCAACACTGGTGGTTTTACCGGCCCCCTGAAGGCCCGCCATCAAAATCACAGCGGGGGGCTGAACTGCAAGGTTGAGCGGCTCTGCAGCAGCACCCATCACCTTAACCAGCTCATCCTGAACAATCTTGACGAACTGCTGCCCTGGGTTCAGGGCCTTGCTAACCTTCTGCCCAACAGCGGCTGTGCGCACTTGCTGTACAAAGGCCTTCACGACTGGCAGAGCGACATCCGCCTCAAGCAGCGCTTTGCGCACTTCACGCAGGGTATCGCGGATATTGTCATCGGTCAGACGGGCCTTGCCGGTGACTTTTTTTAGGGCCGCCGATAAGCGGTCACTCAGGTTATCGAACATAAATTCGTCTCGATTTCTCCGATTGCGGACAGGACCCCGGTGCGGAGGGCCGCGAAATTTTTTTGGGGAGTATCTCCAAACTCCCACTCTGAGGCGCGGCAGTATAGCTCAGGTCCCGTCACAGCCGAAATATCACCAGATCTTCCCTGTTAAAGCGTGCTGTGACACACTCCTCCTCCACTGCTTAGAAGATACGGATCTAACCAATGGCGGCATTCGCCCACTGGACGGCCATCGCGCTATATATAGCTACCACCATTGTCGCGGCCAGGGCCCTTGCCCGCGCCCAACAGCCCGATCGTAAACTGCTCCTGGGCCTGCTCGCCGGAGCCCTGGCCACCCACGCAATATCCCTTGCGCAGACACTGTTTTCCTCAGCAGGCTATCGCTTTGATCTGTTAGCAATGCTGTCATTAATCACCTGGGTGGTGAACTTATTGCTGCTTATCCTAGCGGTGAATCGACCACTAACCCTGTTAATACTGATTTTTGCCCCGCTAGGAGCACTCACCGAACTGACCGCGTCTCACACCTGGGGAGGCGTTGCACCACACCAACAGTTATCTTCTGGGATTGCCATACACGCGCTGCTTTCAATCTCCGCCTACTCCCTACTTACTCTTGCAACCCTACAGGCCATCTACCTTTATTATCTGAACCAGCAGCTACACAACCATCGGCCAGTGGGTGCCATGCGCCTGCTCCCCCCCCTGCAAAGCATGGAGTCATTACTCTTTGGGTTAATCGCTTTCGGCCAATTACTGTTAACTGCCTCCCTGATTACCGGATTTATCTTTGTGGGCAACCTTTTTGAGCAGGGCCCCCTACACAAGACAGTGCTCTCTCTGCTCGCCTGGGTGCTTTACAGCATTCTTCTTTGGGGGCATTGGCAGTGGGGTTGGCGCGGTAACACAGCCGTGCGTTGGACTCTGTGTGCCTTTGCTGCACTAATGCTGGCCTACTTTGGTAGTAAGTTGGTTATTGAGGTTATCCTTCAGCGCGGCTAAAAATACTAAAGAGGAGCCGTTTAAAGTCGATTATAAGCAAACGGCACTGACATTCGCTCGCAGGCGCCATTTTCAGGGAGGAGACCGAACACTCCTTGATCTCCTCAACCGCCCCTATAGCCTTTACCGGGTTTATTTTGGGTTATAAGTGACCGGATAACTTGCGGAGGTGGCCGTTCTGTTTCAATATCTCCGCTCAGAAATAAAAAGAGTTCTCCCTTGAACGAGATGCCCCCGGGCCTGCTGTTTAGCCTGCTTGCCCTGCTGATTGTGATATCGGCTTTCTTTTCCAGCTCCGAAACCAGCATGATGGCGCTGAACCGCTACCGCCTGCGCCACCAGGCCAAGAGCGGCCACCGCGGCGCCAAGCGGGCCATGGAACTGCTTGCCCGGCCGGACAAGCTGATCGGCGTTATCCTGATTGGCAATAATCTGGTCAATATCCTGGCCTCAGTGATTGCCGGTGCTGTCTTTACTCAACTGTACGGCGATGCCGGCCTCTTCTACGCTACCGGCGCTCTCACTATCGTTATTCTTATTTTTGCGGAAGTCACCCCAAAAACCATTGCCGCTCTTCACCCGGAGAGAGTGGCATTTCCTGCATCGCTAATTTTACGCCCACTGCAATGGCTTCTGACACCGTTTGTATTACTCGTCGGCAGCATATCCAATGGACTTGCGCGCCTGGTAGGCGTTGAAGCAACTGCTGGCAACGAGGCAGAACACCTAGCGCCCGAGGAACTTAGAACAGTGGTGTTCGAATCTGGCGCCCTGCTTCCCAGCAAGCACAAAGGCATGCTTCTCAATGTGCTGGACCTGGACCAGGCCACAGTGGAAGACATTATGATCCCGCGCAACGAGGTCATGGGAATCGACCTGGAAAACAGCGCCGATCAGATTCTCCAACAACTGGCAGAGAGTACTTACACCCGCCTGCCGGTATACCGGGGAGATATCAATCAGGTAGTGGGTATTTTGCACCTGCGTCGCGCCGCACAGATACTGCGAGACGGCCCAGACAAACTCACAGCTGAACGTCTCAAGTCCTTTACCGGTGAACCTTACTTTGTACCCGAGGCCACCCCACTGCCCACCCTGCTAATGAACTTCCAGAAAACCAAGCGCCGCATGGGCTTGGTTGTGGATGAATATGGGGAGGTGATGGGGATAGTAACTCTAGAAGATCTACTGGAGGAAATTGTCGGCGACTTCACCGCGAGCCCAGTTCCCAGCGACGATGAGGAAATTGTCGCCATGGAAAGCGGCTGGTATATGATCGAGGGTGGAACCTCTATCCGGGATATCAACCGCACGCTAAATTGGGACCTGACCACCGACGGCCCAAAGACCTTCAACGGTCTCCTTATGGAGCACCTTGAAAGCATCCCAGATGGTAATATCAGTTTATTTATCCTCAATAATTACCAAGTGGAAATTGAAGAGGTTTCCGACAAAATGATTATCAGAGCCAGGATCAAAAAAATTGAGCGCTAGTCAAGCGCTCTACAACCTTGAGCTTAAGCAATATCCTCTAAGAGCTTCCTTACCGGGGCAAAACTTACCCGGTGCAGTGGGCTGGGGCCCAATTCTTCAAGGGCCTGCATATGAGCTTTAGTTGGATAACCTTTGTGGCCGGCCAGTCCATAACCTGGATAGTGTGCATCCAACTCCACCATCTCTCGATCACGGGTCACTTTGGCCAAAATTGAGGCCGCAGCAATGGCGGCAACGCGACCATCCCCCTTAATCACAGTATCGCAGGGATAAGACCAGTCCGGTCTTTTATTACCATCTACTAACACAAACTCAGGCTGTAGTGGCAACTGCTCCACTGCACGGCGCATTGCCAATAAACTCGCCTGCAGAATATTGATCTGATCAATTTCTTCGACGGTCGCACGGGCAATAGAAAAACTCAGCGCACGCTCACAAATTTCCTCAAAGAGCGACTCTCGTTTTTTCTCACTAAGCTTTTTGGAGTCAGCCAGCCCCAAAATGGGCTCTGCTGGATCGAGAATTACTGCAGCCGCCACTACATCTCCAGCCAATGGGCCGCGGCCAACCTCATCGACTCCAGCGAGAAGATCACCTTTATAAGGACAGATGTACGGAGGTAATTCTTTTTTAACACTCATGGTTTAAAAACCCGATTACTTCAAAAGAGCACAGATAGCATCGGCTGCCCGCTCAGAGGCATTTCGACGCAATTGCTGGTGAAGATCGTCAAATTCGCGCTGCAACTGATCACCCAGTAGTGGATCTTCAAAATAGCGCATCAACGCCGCTCCGAGATTCTCCGGGGTCGCATCACTCTGCAGGATTTCCGGCACCAGCTCCCTTTGTGCCAGCAAGTTGGGCAGAGAAACCCAGGGAGTGTGCAGCATACGAGATACGATAGCGTAAGTAATTTTGCCCAGTTTATAGGCAACTACCATAGGCTTTTTCAGTAGCATGGTTTCTAACGTTGCCGTTCCTGAAGCAATTAACACAGCATCCGACACACTGAGCGCCTTGTGTGAATCTCCCTCTAATATCGTGACAGGCAGTTCCGGAAAATCCTTTAGCTGCTCCCGCAATTCGGCTAAACGCTGCTCATTTGCTGCCGGCAATACAAATTTGAGATCGGGATGGCGCTGGTAACACCAGCGAGCCGTCTGCAAAAATAGTGGCCCAAGCAAACGCACTTCTCCACCTCGGCTACCCGGTAACAGCGCAATAACACGGTCATCAACTGTGAGACCCAGCTCTTTGCGCTCTGCAACATTGCTAACCTGCAGAGGAATATCATCCGCTAACGGATGCCCCACAAAAGTCACCGGCACGTGGTTTTCACGATAAAAAGCAGCCTCAAAAGGCAGCAAGGTGAGCATATGGTCAATAGCACGAGCAATCTTTTTTATTCGCCCCTGCCGCCACGCCCACACTGAAGGGCTGACATAATGCACAGTGCGAACCCCTTCGGCCTTGAGGGACTCCTCCAAAGACAAGTTAAAATCTGGTGAGTCGATACCGATAAAAAGGTCCGGCGGATTTTCAGTGAAGTGCTCGCGCAGAGTGCGGCGAATTTTTAATAATTCTGGCAGTCGTTTTAGCGGCTCAACCAATCCCATCACCGAGAGGCGCTCCATTGGAAAAAGGGATTTCGCCCCCAAAGCCTGCATACGCGGACCGGCAATCCCTTCAAACTGAATTCCCGGGAGGCGCTTTTGCAGGGAGTCAATAAGACCTGCACCGAGGATATCTCCAGAGGCCTCACCAACAACAATACCAATACGAACCGGCTTATTATTTTCTGACACGCCTAACAATTCCCCCAGAGTGGAAATGGCTCAATTTTCATAGATACCGATTAAGATATGAAAAGACTAAATCAGGAAGTGCACAATAACAGCACTTCCCGCAAATGGTTGTGCTTAGCGGACAATTCCGCGAGAGGAGGTCTGCAGGGAATCAATCCAAGGCTGAATTACAGGGGACTGCTCTCGCAGTTCCGTAAGGGCCTGGACAGCCTCTTGCAGAGTAAGGCCACGCCGGTAAACCGTTTTGTATGCCTTGTTGATTAAAGAGATGTCCTCGCGGGAAAAACCTCTACGACGCAACCCCTCCGCATTAATAGTCTTGGCCTCTGCCGGATTCCCAGCCACCATGACATAAGCCGGCACATCTTTGCCGATCGCTGCGCCCATCCCCAGGAAAGCGTGCTCACCAATGGTGCAATGCTGATGTACAAGACTATACCCGCTGAGGATTGCCCAATCTTTTACTATTACGTGGCCGGCGAGCCCCACATTATTAACGAGAATGGTGTGATTACCGACAACACTATCATGACCGATATGGGCATAGGCCATAATCAGGTTATCACTGCCGATAGTGGTTTCCCCACGATCCTGCACAGTGCCCCGGTGGATGGTTACGCCCTCACGAATAACATTGTTATCGCCAATTACCAGGGTGGTCTGCTCACCTTGATATTTTTTGTCCGGCGTATCTTGACCTATCGAGGCAAACTGGTAAATACGGTTATTTTTTCCGAGCTTAGTGGGCCCACTCAATACAACATGTGAAGCAATTTCACAGCCATCACCGAGTTCCACATCGGCGCCAACTATGGAATAGGCTCCGATACTCACCCCGGAACCGATAACCGCCGTCGGATCGATAATAGCTGTGGGGTGGATATTTGTCTGCATTCTGGAATCTACTCCTCAGGTAGCGACACTTCGGACACTACAACTTCAAATAAACAACAACTGGAAGAGTTATCAAAAGCACCTTAGCAGCCACGTCAAGTGACGAATAAGCGCATTAAACCTGCTTCACCGCACACAGAAGATCTGCAGAGGCCGCAAGCTCACCATCGACACTCGCTTTACAGGAAAACTTCCAGATATTACGGCGCACTGAAACTGCTTCGGACATCAGGTCCAGCCTGTCCCCAGGGACCACCTGACGCTTAAAACGCGCCTTGTCGACACCGCCAAACAGGTACAGGTAGCCATCCTCGGGCTTCTTGCCAAATGTTTTGAAGCCAAGAATTCCTGAAACCTGGGCCATAGCCTCAACGATCATAACACCGGGGAAAATCGGCATCTGTGGAAAGTGACCGTTAAACAGCTCCTCATTAATAGAGATATTTTTATACCCCTTAATAAACTTCCCTTCCTCGAGTTCAACGACACGATCGACCAATAAAAACGGATAGCGATGTGGCAGGTACTCGCGAATCTCAGTTACATCCATCATTCCAAATGCCCCCAGAAACCACTTCGGGGCGTTAAACGCCCCGAAAACATCAAATCAAAATTGTTTTTCTTAAAGCAGCTGTGAGCTATTTATCCCGATCGAGGGACAGGGCTTTAAGTTGCTTCTCCAAATCTTTCACCCTTCGTGCCACCTTATCCAACTGCCCGAAGCGCACCGCGTTGCGACGCCAGGACTGACTATCGGCAAAGGGTAAAGCGCCGGAGTAAATTCCCGGCTTGTCGATGGATTTGGTCACAAAAGTATTAGCGGTAACTTGGCAGCCATCGGCAATGGTTACATGCCCGGCAATACGGGAGCTGCCACCCAAAGCACAGTGCTTACCGATTACTGCGCTGCCCGCAATTCCTGTGCATGCAGCAATGGCTGAGTAGTCACCAATCTGCACATTGTGCGCGATTTGGACCAAATTGTCGATCTTGACACCACGACCAATCACAGTGTCACCAAGTGCCCCACGATCCACACAAGTATTGGCGCCTATTTCAACCTCATCGCCAACCTGCACGCCACCCAGCTGGTAAATCTTAATCCATTCACGCTGATGCAGCGCAAAACCAAAGCCGTCTGCACCAATAACCGCATGACTGTGGATGATAACATCGCGCCCGACCTGACAACCGTGATGCAGTATTGCACCCGCATAAAGGCAGCTCCCTTCTCCAAGGGTGCTGCCCTCTCCCACAAAGCAGTTGGCGCCAACCGATGCCTGAGGTCCAATTTTCGCAAACGCCTCTATCACCGCACCAGCTGCAATAGAGGCACTAGAGGCCACTTCTGCGTCCGGATGAACTACAGCGCTCGGGTGAATACCCGCCTCAATCGTTGGAGCCGTATTGAACAAAGCACTCGCCCTGGCAAAAGCCAAGTAAGGGTTATCCACACAAAGTGCGCTAACAGGTGTCTCCTCAACAAACTCAGCAGTCACCAATACAGCGCCCGCTGACGTGGTCTTGAGGAAGCGGCGATAATTAGGGTTTGCCAGGAAGGTCAACTGCTCGGGCCCAGCATCTTGCAAAGTGCTAAGACCAGAAATTACATAGTCTGCGTCTACCCCGGGGGCCAGACGCAGCTCAGCACCCAGAGCATTTGCAAGCTGGGTTAACGACAAATTGTCACTCATACAGACTATCGATTACTTATCAGCATTCATACGCTTTACGACAGCCTCAGTCAGATTGACCGAAGGATTTGCAAAGTAAGCGGTAGAGGCATCCAACACTAAGTCCAGGTTTTGCTCTTTAATGATCGCTTCCAGCGCTGTTTTAGCCTTGGGCCCCAGAGAAGTTTGAATTTCCTGGCCTACCTGGGCCTCCATTGCGCGCAGTTTTTTAACAGTAGTTTCAAAGTCTGAACGCTTGAAGTTCATCTTACGCTGATATTCTGTTTTCTTCTCATCGGACCAGGTAACGCTGTTTTTCTGCGCATCTTCTGCCATTTTTTGCAATTCTGAACGAATAGACTCGGCACTACTTTGCAGCTTGGAGTACTCGGAACTGGTCTTCAATGAATTGACCTTGGTCTTGGCCACATCGGTGCTCATAATCGCAGCCTGCAGGTTAAATACCGCAACCTTGGTCTGCGCCATTGCAGCGCCAGACAGGGTTATACCAGCCAGCAGGATTGCGAAAATCTTTACATTCTTAAGCACTTTAGTCTCTCCAATTGGTTTTATTTTTTATGCGCAGCAGCTGCACTCAATCCATTTATATTCGATAAAGTTAAAAGCTATTACCCAGGGTAAACTGGAACACTTCCGTCTCATCATCCTCGTTTTCCTTCAAGGCTTTAGCCAAACTGAAAGTCAATGGTCCAAAACCGGTAACCCATGTCAAGCCAATGCCCGCGGAAACATTCATTTTACCGAAGTCCACATCGTAACAGTTGATCTGGGTTTCATCACAACTGGTATCAAAGACGTTACCCGCATCAACAAAGAAGGCAGACTGCAGAGAGCGCTGATCTTTGATAAACGGCAGCGGGAAAATAACCTCGGCACTACCTTCTACTAAGATATTGCCACCAAAGGGGTCGGCATCCCCATTCTGACGGATATCCAGGTTCCCATTCTCATCTATCTGATAGCAGTTTTGTGTAATGCTTTCACCATCGGTTGCACAAGGGAGTTGAGTATAAAACTCTGCAGGAGTGGAACGGGGACCCAGTGTATTACGCTTGAAACCGCGCACAGAGCCAAAACCACCGGCATAGAAATTTTCAAAGAAAGGCAGTTGATCGAGATCGCCGTAGCCATCCCCGTAACCCAGGCGCGTACGCAGACGTAGCGTCAAACTCTTCGTTAGGGGGCGGAAATACTGACCAGTATAAATAAATTTGTAGTATTCAAGATCACTGCCGGGCACGGTAAATTCCGCGGAGAAATTCTGGGATGCCCCGCGAGTCGCCAATATACCGCGGTTCAAAGTGGAGCGGGCATAAGAAGCGGTCAAAGCCAAGTTGTTAAACGCATCACCGTAACGATCGATAAAACCATCTGCTGAAGTATTAAACTGGTTCTGATCAATCGTCATTGCAAGATTATTGGCCACTCCATTATTGAGATCTGCAACAATCGTCTCGGCATCAATGAGTGTCACCCCCTCACGAGAGGTGTCATCCAAAAGAGATGGGCTGGATTGGATTTCCTGTACAGAACCACTCGAGGCCGAGAGCTCCAAATGACTGAAATTAACATTCAGTCCCACACGGGAAATTTCTGAAACCGGGTAGCCGAAGCTAACACCACCACCATAACTAGTCGTGTTGTAGTCCGACAGGTTGACCTCAGAGTAGTCATTTTCCCTATAAAAAACGTTAAACCCGCGGCTCACACCGTCAGGCGTAAAGTAAGGGTCAAGATAGGAAAAGTTCAGTGCGGTCTGGTAGGTAGACACGTTTAAACCTATACCTACCTGCTTGCCGGTACCCAGCCAGTTATTTTCCTGGATATTACCGCCGAGTACCAAGCCGCTACTCTGTGCCCAGCCGATAGTGCCGCCAATAGAGCCTGAAGGTTGCTCCTCTACGGTATATTCCACATCGATCTGGTCGGAAGTACCAGGCACCTCTGCAGTTTCTACTTCCACCTCTTTAAAGTAACCGAGGCGTTCCAGGCGCACCTTGGATTGCTCAATTCTTGCGGAGGAGGCCGAGGCAGATTCCATCTGACGCATTTCACGGCGCAACACCTCATCGGCAGTACGAGTGTTACCACGGAAATTGATTCGGCGCACATAGGCGCGCTTACCCGGGTTGATAAAGAAGGTAATTTTTACCGTATTCTCTTCTTTATTGGGTTCGGGAATGCCATTCACCTCGGCAAAGGTATAACCTTCATTGCCCAGACGCTTAGTAATATAGTCAGACGTGGTGGTCATCCGAATCTGGGAGAAAGTCTGCCCTTCACGCACCAACAGTAAACGCTTGATTTCCTCTTCCGAAACCACCGGGTCGCCGGCGAGATCCACCTCACTGACGGTGTAAACATTCCCCTCTCTCACATTGACTGTGATAAAAACACTCTGCTTGTCTGGGCTCAGGGAAACCTGAGTGGATTCTATTTGAAAATCCAGATAGCCGCGGTCGAGATAGTAGGACTCTAGGCGCTCCAGGTCACCAGTGAGTTTCTCACGGGAATATTTGTCATCGCTGCGCAGCCAGGACAACCAACCTGTGGTCTGCAGCTCGAAAATTTCTGCCAATTCTTCGTCGGAAAATGCCTCGTTACCCACAACATTGATGTGCTTGATAGCCGCAACAGAGCCCTCGTCGACGATAACCCGCAGCTCGACCTGGTTGCGTGGCAATTCTTTCACTTCGGTCTTAACACTTGCACCATAGCGCCCCTGTGCCACATATTGGCGCTCAAGCTCCTGGGCGAGCCCCTCCAGAGTTGCACGTTTAAAGATCTGCCCCTCGGATAAACCGTTATCCTTCATGCCCTTGAGCAAATCTTCGGTGGCGATGGCCTTATTACCGCTGATCTCAATCTTGGAAATTGCTGGACGCTCGCGAACAGTGACCACCAAAACACCATTTTCACGGCCGATTTGGATATCTTCAAAGTAGCCGGTGCGGAACAGTGCCCGGGTAGCGCTCTGGATTTCCACGGATTCAATTTCATCACCCACTCGCACGGGAAGGGCAGAGAAGACTGTACCGGCAGAGACGCGTTGCAATCCTTCCACGCGGATATCATTGACCACGAACGACTGCGCTATTGCACTTAAAGGCAACATCAGGCCGAGGGAGGCCGCTTTGAGGAAATCTTTCATCTACTAATTCCGAGTGTTTTTATTCGCAATCCAGGAGTTACAGCGCTTTATTCAGCGCCCAGCTCCCCCGGAACCTGAGGGTTGCCCCTCTACCTTGTAATCGACATCAACCCGTTCTGAGTTCCCGGGTACCTTGACCGTTTCAACTTTCACCACCTTCAAGTAACCAAGTCGCTCAAGGCGAACTTTAGATTGCTCAATAAGAGCCGAAGAAGCTAAAGCGGACTCCATTTGGCGCAACTCTCGCCGCAAAACTTCATCTGCCGTGCGAGTGTTTCCACGAAAAGTAATACGCCTAACGTAGGTGCGCTTGCCAGGGTCAATAAAGAAAGTGATTTTTACCGTGTTCTCTTCTTTATTGGCTTCTGGAATACCGTTTACTTCGGCAAAAGCGTAACCCTTATTGCCCAAACGCTTGGAAATATAGTCTGAAGTCGTTGTCATCCTGACCTGGGAGAACGTCTGCCCTTCACGCACTAGCAGCAAGCGCTTAATTTCTTCCTCTGGAACGACTGGGTCTCCAGCAAGTTCTACTTCACTAACAGTGTAAACATCACCCTCAATCACGTTAACAGTGATGAAAACGCTCTTCTTGTCCGGCCCAAGAGATACTTGGGTAGAGTCGATCTGGAAGTCGAGATATCCGCGATCGAGATAATAAGATTCAAGACGCTCCAGGTCACCAGTGAGCTTCTCACGGGAGTACTTATCATCACTCCGCAACCAAGAGAGCCAGCCAGTGGTTTTAAGCTCAAAAATTTCTCCGAGCTCTTGATCTGAAAAGACGCGATTCCCTACGATGTTGATATGTTTAATCGCAGCAACGGTCCCTTCCTCGACAATAACCTTCAATTCAACCTGATTGCGTGGTAACTCTTTAACTTCTGCTTGGACGCTAGCGCCATAGCGCCCCTGTGCCACATACTGGCGCTCAAACTCCCGGGTCAACCCTTTGAGGGTCGAGCGCTTTAAAATCTGTCCCTCGGCCAGACCGTAATCCTTCAGCGCCTTTAGCAGATCTTCCGAGGCAATCGCCTTGTTTCCTGATATATCTATCTTAGATATGGCTGGCCGCTCTCTCACGTTAACAACTAAAACGCTACTTTCACGACCGATCTGAATATCCTCAAAATAACCGGTTTGAAACAGTTCTCGGGTCGCCCCCTGAATATCCGCAAGCTCAATTTCATCGCCAACCCGCACCGGAAGAGCTGAAAAAACGGTGCCTGCAGAAACACGCTGCAAACCTTCTACACGAATATCGCTGAGAACGAATGACTGAGCCAAAGCGCTGAGAGGCAGCACCAAGCCCAGGGATATCGCTAACAGCCAATATTTCATACTAATTCCGAACCGCTTCTGATAAGAGCAGAGGTTCCCAAGGTAACCGGCACCGCGCTCACTCTTAAAATCTACTCACTCCAAACGCCATAGGAAAATGCACTCCAGGAGGCTACAAACGTAAAATATCGTTATAAAGAGCCAACCCCATAATACAAAGCACTAAGGCCATACCTACTTGTAAACCGATCACCTGCACTCTCTCAGACACAGGAGAACCCTTGACCGCCTCAATACCGTAGTAGAGAAGGTGACCACCATCGAGTACCGGAATGGGTAACAGATTGAGTACACCGAGACTGATACTAAGCAGAGCTAAAAGCGACAGGAAAGACTGCCACCCCCTCTCTGCGGAAGTACCCGCCACTTTAGCAATGGTGATGGGGCCACTCAAGTTTTTGGTCGAAAGTTGACCAAAAATCAATTTCTTCAAGCTGTTCAGAGTGAACAGGGTTTTATCCCAAGTCTCTTGCACCCCCTGAGAAAGAGCGCCAGCTACACCGTAGTGGAAAACTCGTACGCGATCCTCGGGCCAGCGCTCGGTGACGGGCTGTACGCCGATCTGGCCGACACGCTCACCACTGTCGAGCGTCACCTGCGCCGGCGTAACCGGCAGGGTCAACCGTTGCCCCTGTCGTTCAACTTCCACCTGAAGGGGCTCGCCTGCACGAGCGCGCACATACTGACTCCACTCTTCCCAGCCGGAAAAAATTCGCCCGTCGGTAGCCACAATCTTATCGCCCGCACGCAGCCCCGCTGCACTAGCAGCGCTACCCTCCACAACCTTATGCAACGTCATACTAATGGGCGGCGTCCAGAGGCCGAGGCCAATCTCCCCCAATGGGTCAGGGACTTCCTGCCCTGCGAGCCAACGGTCGATATCAGCCGCCATATGATATTCGAGGTTAGAGTCCGGGTAGCGCACTGAGAATTCTATAGAGCCACTGTCCCCCAAACGGTTAGCCAAGCGCCAGTTGAGGGCTTGCCAAGTGGGTGTAGCTTCGCCATCCACCGCGATAATTTCCTGCCCGGACTCCAATCCCGCAGCTTCAGCAATACTTCCAGGCTTGACGGAATCTACGACAGGCACCGGACCCGCCGTGCCCCCCATAAAGACAATCCAAAACAGTACAATTGCCAACAGGAAGTTAGCTGCGGGACCCGCTGCAGCAATCGCCATACGCGCCCAAACACTCTTTCGGTTAAATGCCTGATTCAGCTCGTGAGCGGCGACAGGCCCCTCCCGCTCATCTAGCATTTTGACATAGCCACCAAGGGGAATTGCTGAGATAGCAAACTCAGTGCCGTGCCGGTCATAGCGAGAGAAAAGGCGGCGGCCAAAGCCGACAGAAAAACGCAGCACCTTGACCCCACAGAGCCGTGCTACGAGAAAGTGTCCAAACTCGTGGAAGGAAACCAGTATACCGAGGGCTACCAAGGCCCAGATTACCGTCTGAATCAGATCCATACTCAGTTACAGTCTCTTTTCATGCGCAAACACCGGCATTATATGCCCAGCAGCAAAATTAAAGGGCCCCAACAGCTTGTTGGGCCAGCTCCCGCGCATTGAGATCAATGGCTTCGACTACGTCCAGCCCTGTCAGTTCAACGGTGGGAGTGCTATTCATTACTTTTTCTATAGCCGCAGCAATACTAGTAAATGCCAACCGTCCTTGTAAAAACGCCTCTACAGCCACTTCATTGGCCGCATTCAATACCGTGGGAGCACTGCCGCCGGCATTCATAGCTTCGCGTGCCAGACGCAGGCAGGGGAATCGCTGATAGTTTGGCGCTTCAAAATCCAGGCGGCCCTGCGCTATCAGGTCGAGTGCAGGAACCCCAGCATCTATGCGGGTGGGAAAGGCCAGTGCGTGAGCGATGGGGGTGCGCATATCTGGGTTACCCATCTGCGCCAACAGGGAGCCATCCCGATATTGCACCATGGAATGCACAATACTCTGTGGGTGCACGACCACTTCAATTTGCTCTGGGCTGGCGCTGAACAAATAACAGGCCTCAATAAACTCCAACCCCTTATTCATCATGGTGGCCGAATCTACTGAAATTTTCCGTCCCATCGACCAATTGGGGTGTGCGCAAGCTTCCTCGGGGGTCACTCGATGTAAATCACCGGCTAGGCGTGTGCGGAAAGGGCCGCCGGAACCGGTTAGCAAGATTTTTTCCACTCCCGCCCCCTCCAAGCTGCCAAACGGCTGGGGCAGACACTGGAAAATGGCATTGTGCTCACTGTCAATGGGCAGTAATTGGGCACCTCCTGCACGCAAAGCTTGCAGGAAAACTGGGCCGGCCATCACCAGAGCCTCTTTATTCGCGAGCAACACTTTCTTCCCAGCTTCAACTGCTGCTAAAGTTGGACGCAGCCCAGCTGCACCAACAATTGCCGCCATAACCACATCCACTTCATTCGCAGAGGCAACCTGGCATAGCCCTTCCAAACCCCAAAGGACTTCAGTAGAAACTTCCTCCCCCAGCATACTGCGCAATTGATCGGCCCCCTCTTCACCAGTCACCACCGCAAAGCGAGGGTTATATTGACGACACTGCTGGGCCAGCTCAGCGATACGCTCGCGGGCTGTCAGGGCATAGATGGTATAGCGCTGGGGGTGGCGGGAAAGCACATCGAGTGTGCTTACACCAATAGAGCCCGTAGAACCTAGGACAGTGACGACTTGTGGAGATTGCCTTTGCATAAGTGCTCGACTTACCTACGAAACTTCTTGTAACTCGACCAAAGCACCGACAGACAATGGCGGCGCAGGTCACAAGTACTGGATATAAATTGAAGTGTGGCGTACCCGTTATAAGTACTTAGGCAGCTCACTAGCGAGGGCCGCCATGGTGAAAACCGGTAAAGCCGCAGTGAGACTATCCAGCCGATCCATAACACCGCCATGCCCTGGCAGAATATGACTACTGTCTTTGATACCCCGGTGCCGCTTGAACATACTCTCCAGCAGGTCGCCAATGACTGAGGCAAGCGCAGTTACCAGTACACCAAAAGAGAACAGCACAGTATTTTTCAGAGGAAGATCAAACAGATAGGAAGTAACCAGTGCGAGTATCAAGCAGGCTCCCAAACCGCCAAAAAAACCCTCCCAGGATTTGCCGGGACTCACTTCGCGGGCCAACTTGCGCTTTCCGAACTTGCGCCCGACAAAATAAGCGCCCACATCGGCAGCGACAACAATAGCGACGACATACAATACCAGCCAGGCCCCGTGATCGAGCCCACGCAAAACCACCAGCGACAACCAGCTGGGCACCAGAACCACTAGCCCAATCAGTCCACGTACCCAACGATTGCCCCACAGCGAGGCACTGGCGGGGTAGCTCTGGACCCAGTGAAAAGCAAGCGCCCACCAACCGCAGGCTACTGCCAGGATTTGACGGGCCCGATCAATATCCGGGGATCCGAAATCCATGGAAAAAACATATTCCGCAGTGAATACCAGGGTTCCGCCCAGTGCGGCGAGAAAGACAAAACGCAGTGCGCGATTGAGGTTGGAAAGATTGGCCCACTCCCAACCACCGAGCAAAATCACGGCTACGAAAATCAGTGTGTACCATTGAATTGGTAGCAGGAACAAAACTCCAGCGAAAAGTACCAGCAATACCAGCGCAGTAATTATTCTTTGTTTAAGCACCGAAAACCCCTTTCATCTGGACCTACACTCAGCCTACTATCGCACAGCAAGCCTGAACGCCCCGGTGTAATATTCCTAAAAATTATTCGCGGACAAAAAAATGGCCGCGCATTTGGCCCGATCCCCGTCAGGCCTGCACAGCCGTGCCATCACCTTCAGCGCGCCCACCGAATCGCCGGTCGCGCTGTTGAAATGCTTTTATCGCCTCATCAAGGGCGCTTTCATCAAAATCCGGCCAGAGCGTATCGGTAAAAAATAACTCGCTATAGGCGGCCTGCCAGAGAATAAAGTTACTAATACGCTGCTCGCCACTGGATCTTATCAATAGATCCACCGATGGCAAATCCGCGAGCTGTATATGGCTTTCAACCGCATCCTCATCAATGGAGTCGAGGGACCGCTGGCCATTGACCACCTCTTCGGCAAGCTGCTTTGCCGCCTGGGCAATATCCCAGCGACCGCCATAGTCCGCAGCAATAACCAGGTCGCCCTGGGTACAGCCTCGGGTAATCTCTTCCGCTTCCGCAATGGCGCGCTGCAAGCGAGGCGAAAAACGATCCCTGCGCCCTACCACTCTCAGGCGCACGCCTTCATCACGCATACGCCTAGCTTCTTTGCGCAGATAGGAGTGAAACAGCGTCATTAGCAGCTCCACTTCCTTAGGAGGGCGCTGCCAATTTTCGCTGGAAAAAGCGAACAATGTCAGCACCTCTACACCGCGACTCCTACACGCAGACAGGAGATCGCGTATGCGCTCAACTCCAGCCTTGTGCCCAGCCGAGGGCGAGAGCCCTCTGCGGGCGGCCCAGCGCCCATTACCATCCATAATAATGGCGATATGTCGGGGGACTGGGGAGCTCAAGCTGGTACCACTATTACCCATTAAATTTCCATCAGATCTTTTTCTTTAGCTGTGAGCGCCTTATCGACATCCGCTACAAACTGATCTGTAATTTTCTGAACATCATCACCTGCACGACGCTCATCGTCCTCGGAGATCTCCTTGTCCTTGACCAAAGATTTCACCTCAGCCAGCGCATCGCGACGAATATTTCGGATGGACACACGCGCAGTCTCAGCCTCACCGCGAGCCTGGCGAATAAAGTTCTTGCGAGTCTCTTCGGTCAGCATAGGCATCGGTATACGAATAACCGCACCCGCTGTGCTTGGGTTGAGGCCCAGATCCGATTTCATAATCGCCTTTTCGATGTCTGGAACCAGGTTTTTCTCCCAGGGAGTCACCGATAAGGTGCGCGCATCCTCAACTGTGACATTGGCAACCTGAGATAGTGGAGTATCTGAACCGTAATAGGAAACATGAATACCGTCGAGAATACTCGGATGCGCACGGCCGGTGCGAATTTTATTGAAATTATTGGCCAGTGCGTCGAGCGCCTTGCTCATGCGAGTCTTAGCGTCTTTTTTGATATCTTCAATCACGATTTCACTTCCTCTTCGATTAGCGTGCCTTCCTCGCCGCCCACGACAATATTGAGCAGCGCACCGGTTTTATCCATACGGAACACCCGAACGGGCATATTGTGCTCGCGGCAGAGGCAGATCGCAGTCAAATCCATCACGCCAAGTTTTTTATCGAGCACTTCGTCATAAGTCAGCTGGTCATAGCGGGTTGCGGTAGGGTCCAGTACCGGATCAGCCGAGTAAACACCGTCTACCTTGGTGGCTTTTAGCACCAACTCAGCCTCAATTTCAATACCGCGCAGGCAGGCTGCAGAATCTGTGGTAAAAAATGGGTTGCCGGTACCCGCGGCAAAAATCAGTACCTCACCGCGCTCCAAGTAGCGAATGGCCGCGCGGCGGTCATAGTGGTCCACAATTCCGCTCATCTGAATAGAGGACATGACCCGCGAGGAGATATTGGACCTTTCCAGCGCATCTCGCAGGGCCAGGGCATTCATTACCGTAGCCAGCATTCCCATATGATCGCCGGTCACGCGATCGAGTCCGGCTGCACTCAGGGCCGCGCCGCGAAACAAATTGCCGCCGCCCACAACTAATCCAACCTGAACGCCGATACCTACCAGCTGGCCAATCTCCAGGGCCATTTTGTCCAGCACTTTAGGGCTGATACCAAAACCCTGATCACCCATCAGCTCTTCGCCGCTGAGTTTCAACAGAATTCTTTTATATTTGCGGTCTTTAATACCGGGCATTCTTCGGTCCTCTCAAATGTACCTGTTTAGTGGCCAAGTATTGCCGCCGAACATTACAACACTTTCAGTCATTTACACAGAGGGGTGCCCCGCTGTAAGCACATAGGCTCCAGCGAAGGCACCCCACCGCGAGTGAGCGCACAGGGCACCCACTATTATCAATTAAGAAGAGGACTTAACCTGTGCAGCCACTTCTGCAGCGAAGTCCACCTCTTCTTTCTCGATACCTTCGCCCACTTCAAAACGAACGAAAGAAGCTACGTCAGCGCCGGCATCTTTAACCAGCTTGCCAATGCTCACGTCAGGATTCTTAACGAAAGGCTGCTCGACCAAGCTGTTCTCTTTCAGGAACTTCTTGATACGGCCACCCATCATTTTCTCAACGATCTCAGCGGGCTTGCCTTCCATATCCGGCTGCGCCTTGATGATGTCCTTCTCTTTTTCCAGAACATCAGCAGGCATATCTTCAGGCTTATTCACCTGGGGATTTACCGCGGTTACGTGCATAGCAACGTCTTTCGCCAGCTCAACCTCACCAGCGCTCAGAGCTACCAGGGCGGCGATACGATTATTGGAGTGTACGTAGGCACCTACAACCGGAGCCTCAACCAGCTGGATTCGACGCACACCGATGTTCTCACCGATTTTCTGAACCAGTGCTTCGCGAGCAGTTTCCAGATCACCTTCCATCAGGGCTGCTACGTCCTGCTGACGCTCAGCAAATGCCTTATCGACCACCTTGGCAACAAAAGCCTGGAAGTTTTCATCGCGGGCAACGAAGTCAGTCTCAGAATTCACTTCAACCAACACACCGTAGCTGCCGTCCTCGGCTACTTTTGCAGCGACAACGCCGTCTGCAGCGGTGCGGCCAGCTTTTTTAGCAGCCTTCAGGCCGGAGGCTTTGCGCAGGTCTTCGATCGCTTTCTCGATATCGCCATCCGCTGCGGTAAGTGCTTTCTTACACTCCATCATCGGCAGGCCAGTACGCTCGCGCAGTTCTTTTACCATTGACGCGGTAATCGCCATGATTTTTTCCTCGGGGTTCTGTCACTAAAAATTAGAAAAAAGGGGCCGTAATTCGGGCCCCTTTTTAAGTTCGCAATGTAACGCTACTCCGTTACACCACTTAGCCCTGCAAATTACTCTGCAGCAGCTTCGTCATCGCTAGCTTCGACGTACTCGTCTTTGTTCACCGCGCTGCCAGCTTCCGCTGCACCGGCGAGCACCGCGTCAGCTGCAACAGTGGTGTACAGCTTGATTGCACGGATAGCGTCGTCGTTACCGGGAATTACATAGTCAACACCAGCGGGATCGCTATTGGTATCGACAACACCGATTACCGGAATACCAAGCTTGTTAGCTTCCTGGATGGCGATGCGCTCGTGCTCAACGTCGATTACGAAAATCGCGTCGGGCAGGCCGCCCATGTCTTTGATACCACCGATGGAGCGGTCAAGCTTTTCCATCATACGGGTGCGCATCAGAGCTTCTTTTTTGGTCAGCTTTTCGAAAGTGCCATCTTGAGACTGGGCTTCCAGCTCACGGAAACGCTTGATGGACGCGCGGATGGTTTTGTAGTTGGTGAGCATACCGCCCAGCCAGCGGTTGCTGACGAAGGGCTGGCCACAGCGCTCAGCCTGCTCTTTGATAGATTTCTGTGCAGCACGCTTGGTGCCAACGAACAGAATCTTTTTCTTTTGAGCAGCCATCCCCTTGATCACCTGCAGGGCTTCGTTGAAGGCCGGTACAGTGTGCTCCAGGTTGATGATGTGAATCTTGTTGCGGGCACCAAAGATGAATTGACCCATCTTCGGGTTCCAGTAGCGGGTCTGGTGACCAAAGTGAACACCAGCCTGCAGCATATCGCGCATGCTTACTTGCGGCATAATAAACCTCTATATATACGGGTTAGTCCTCCACACATCCCATGCGTCAACCCCTATCGAGGCACCCAGACACATGTGTCGATGCGTGTGCGGCATTTTCACCCCGGAAGCATTCCGGAGCGGCGCGCTTTATACCACAATCGCACAGCTGAGTGAAGGACGCGGACAAATATGGTGCGAATGAGTGCGCCGATTCGCTCGCTGAATAGTGTCAAGCCCTGACGCTATGCCCCACCACCGGCAATCCGCTACAATGCCCGCCTTCACAGATAGACTTAAGGACACGCATGACCTCAGCCATAAAGACGCCGGAACAAATTGCCAAAATGCGCACCGCGGGCCGCCTCGCCGCAGAGGTCCTGGAAATGATTGGCGAATATGTGGTCCCTGGTGTCACAACGGAAGAACTGGACCGCCGCTGCCACGACCATATTGTCAATGTGCAGAAAGCCATTCCCGCCTGCCTCGGCTATCGAGGCTTCCCAAAGTCCATTTGCACCTCGGTCAATGAAGTGGTCTGCCACGGAATACCCTCTGAAAGCAAAGTCCTCAAAAAGGGCGACATCATTAATATTGACGTCACCGTGATCAAGGATGGATGGTACGGCGACACCAGCAAGATGTTCTTTGTCGGCAAGCCCGCTGCACACGCCGAGCGACTGGTGCGCGTAACCCAAGAATGCATGTACAAGGCTATTGAGATAGTGCGCCCGGGTACCAGCCTCGGTGATATTGGCCATGTGATCCAGCAGCATGCCGAAAAGAATTACTACTCCGTCGTACGCGACTTCTGCGGTCACGGTATCGGCGATGTCTTCCACGAAGAACCTCAGATATTGCACTACGGCCAGCCCGGAACTGGCGAAGTTTTGCAGGAGGGCATGACCTTCACTATTGAGCCGATGATCAATGCCGGCAAAGCCGCAACCCGCGTTCTCGGCGACGGCTGGACGGCAGTCACCAAGGACCGCCGCCTATCGGCGCAGTGGGAGCACACCATGGTGGTCACCAGCAACGGGGTTGAGGTACTGACCGCACGCGGTGAGGAAAAGTTTTAATCGCAAACTCTCCCCGCTCCAATTAAAGATGCACAGTCCCGCTGCCGCGCGGCGGGACACTGCCAAACGGACTTCAGTCATGCAGCCGGCCAATATCCCTTACTTCGAGCGCCCCCTGTTCTTCTTCGATCAAACCCGCTTTCGCCGGGACTTGGCTTCCCGTGAAAAACCGCCCTTGCAAGTATTTAAAGATGCGATTGGCGCTGCCGAGCACCAGATGGCTGAACGTTTTCGCGAGGGGGAAGATGTGGCCACCCTCGTGCATGAGCGCGCCTTATTCATCGACTGCCTGTTGCACTACGCCTGGCATCAGTACAGCTGGAGACCGGGCGCCAGCTTGCTGGCCGTCGGAGGCTATGGGCGCGGGGAGCTACACCCCCATTCCGATATCGACCTGTTGATCCTCACCGAAGAACGGGCCGATAATGAAACAGTCGACAACATAGAGCGCCTTATTACTTTCCTCTGGGATTTGGGCTTGGAGATCGGTCACTCAGTGCGCAACGTAAAAGAGTGCCTGGCGCTGGCCGCCGAGGACATCACCGTCATCACCAATCTCACCGAGTCCCGTACTGTAGTGGGTGATAGCAAACCCGGCGAACGGCTTGCGGCCGGGATGGAGGGTGGCAAACTTTGGTCCACCGAGGACTTCTTCAAAGCCAAGCTGGCGGAACAGGATGAGCGCCACAACCGCCAGCAGGCAGCGGAATATATTCTCGAGCCCAATATCAAAAACGCACCCGGCGGGCTGCGCGATATCCAGACTATCTCTTGGGTAGCGAAGTACTTTTTTCGGGTGCGCACGCTCAGACAACTGCAGGGCAAGGCCTTTTTCACTGAGGAAGAATTCGCCATCCTGCAGTCCGGCGAAAGCTTCCTCTGGCGTGTGCGCTACGGCCTTCACCTGCTTGCCGGACGCGCCGAGGAGCGACTACTGTTCGACTACCAGAGGGAGCTAGCCAAACAATTTGGCTATGAAGACAGCGACACCCAGCTGGCAGTTGAGCAATTTATGCACAACTACTATCGCATCGTAATGGCCCTACGCGAGCTTAACGATGTATTGCTGCAGTATTTAGGCGAGGTGATCCAACAAGGGGGTGAGCAGGCTATCACCCCCATCAATGAGCGCTTCCAACTGCGCGGCGGCGCGATTGAAGCCGCCTATCCGCAGGTGTTTAATCAGCACCCCTCTGCGCTATTGGAAATCTTTGTGTTGATGGCCAGGCACCCGCAGATTACCCGGGTGCGTGCCTCAACTATCCGCCTGATCCGGGAGCACCGCCACTTGATCGATGAGCGCTTTCGCGCGGACTCCGCCAACAGCGAGCTGTTTATGGAACTGCTGCGTTCTGCGCGCGGACTCTCCACACAGCTGTCGCGCATGACCCGCTACGGTATTCTCGGGCGCTACCTGCCAGAATTCGGCCGCGTTACCGGGCAAATGCAGCACGATCTCTTCCATATCTACACTGTGGACGCTCACACCTTGCAGGTGGTGCGCAATATGCGCAGTTTTCGCGGCCCCGAAGCACGCGAGAAATTCCCGATCGCCGCGGAGATCCTCGAGCGGTTGCGCCAGCCCGAGCTGCTGTATATTGCCGGTCTCTACCACGATATCGCCAAGGGTCGCGGCGGCGACCACTCAAAGCTGGGCGTGGTGGACGCCGCCGAATTCTGCCAGCGCCACCAACTGCCAGCACGCGACCGCCGCTTAGTGTGCTGGCTGGTGGAAAAGCATCTATTGATGAGCCAGGTATCCCAAAAACAGGACATCAGCGACCCGGAGGTGGTGCATGCCTTCGCCCGCGAGGTGGGCGACCGCGAACACCTGGATTACCTCTACGCCCTCACAGTAGCCGATATCAACGCCACCAACCCAGAGCTTTGGAACAGCTGGCGCGCCAGCCTGATGCGCCAACTCTACCAGGCCACCCAACACGCCCTGCGCCGTGGTTTGGAGAATCCCGTCGATCGGGAGGAAATCATCGAGGAGACCCGCAGCCTGGCACTGGAAAAGCTGAGCGCCCTCGGTCTGCCAGAGGCCTCCATAGAAAATATCTGGGCGCAAATGGGCGAGGACTACTTTGTGCGCGAGAGCGCCGACAACATCGTTTGGCACACAGCAGCCATCCATGAGCTGCACAGCAACAGCCCGCTGCTGCCGAGCGACACCCTGGTACTAACGCGCAACTCGGGCCCCGGTGAGCACGATGGCGCCACCCAGGTTTTCGTCTATACCCCCGACCGCGCCAATGTGTTCGCCGCCGCAGTCACCGGACTCGATATGCTCAACCTGAACGTGCACGACGCGCGCCTTTACAGTTCGGCCTCAGGTTATACCCTGGATACTTTTTATGTACTGGATGAATCTGGACAACCCCTGCTCGACGAACCCCAGCGCCTGCAGCAAATTCGCGAAACCCTACAAGAGGAGCTGCAACTGGTGGAGGATTACTCCAAGGTGATCCAACGGCGCACCCCGAGGCGCCTAAAGATGTTTTCACTGGAGAGCCGCGCGCACCTATCCACAGAACCGGGAGATCAGTACAGCACGCTGGAAATCACCAGTGCTGATAGACCGGGCCTGCTGGCCCTGATTGCACGCACCTTTGTCACACACGATCTGCGCCTGCACAATGCCAAGATCTCCACTCTTGGGGAGAGGGTGGAGGATATTTTCCATATCACCGACGCCGAGGGGCGCGCGCTCTGCAATGCCGAGACCAACCGCGCTCTGGAGCAGGCCATTTGCCGGGAGCTGGATGACCACACAGCGCCGTAATATCACCAATGACGAGCGGATAAGAACGCCATGAATCCAAACCTGGACAAGCTGCAGCCCTACCCTTTTTCCAAGTTACAGGCACTGAAAGCGGGCCTGCAGCCGGCGAACAAACCCCATATCGCCCTCTCCATCGGCGAACCGAAACACGAGCCGCCCAAATTCGTACAGAGAGCGCTAGTCGCGTACCTGGATAAAATCTCCGCCTACCCGCTCACCATAGGCCTTGAACCCCTGCGCCAGGCAATTGCCGACTGGCTGGGCGCCCGCTTCCAACTCAAACAGGTGAGTGCCGATTCCCAGGTGCTGCCAGTAAACGGCACCCGCGAAGCGTTATTCGCCTTCGCACAGGCCACAGTCACGCCGGGCAGTAAAGTACTGATGCCCAACCCCTTCTACCAGATTTACGAGGGGGCGGCCCTGCTCGCCGGCGCCGAGCCGCACTTTATCAACTGTCTCGCCGACAATAGTTTTAACCCAGACTTCAGCTCGGTGTCCGAATCGGTGTGGCAGCAGTGTGAACTGCTCTACCTGTGCTCACCGGGCAATCCCACAGGCGCCCTGCTAGGGATCGACGATTTGCAATCACTCATCAAGCTTGCAGACCGCTTCAACTTCACCATCGCCTCAGATGAGTGCTACTCGGAACTCTATTTCGATGAGAGTGCGCCGCCGGCCGGGCTGCTGCAAGCCTGCGAGCAAATGGGCCGCAGCAACTATCACCGCTGTGTAGTTTTTCACAGCCTGTCGAAGCGCTCCAATTTGGCTGGGCTGCGCTCCGGGTTTGTTGCCGGCGACGCTCAGCTGCTGGAGAAATTCCTCCTCTATCGCACCTACCACGGCTGCGCAATGCCGCTACCCAACCAATACGCCTCTATTGCCGCCTGGCAGGATGAAGAGCACGTACGCGAAAATCGCGCACTCTACCGACAAAAGTTCGACGCGGTGCTCGATATTCTCGACGGCTGCTTAGAAGTACAAAAACCACAGGCCAGCTTTTACCTGTGGCCGCGAGTCGGCAACGGGGAGGAGTTCGCCAGAGAGCTATACCGCCAGCAAAACATCACGGTTTTGCCGGGCTCTTTCCTCGCCCGCAATAGCGAGGGAGTAAATCCAGGCCGCGAGTATGTACGCATGGCCCTGGTGGCCACATTGGAAGAATGCATAGAGGCTGCAGAGCGCATCAAGGAATTTTGCCGGCAAACCTGACAGGCGAACTAATCCAACAGACACCGTAACCCAGGAGCCCCACCCAGGCACAGACGAGAATGGCAGTAAAAAATTTACTCAAGCAAGAGCGCGTGGATTTTATTCTACAGCGCCTGGAAGAACTCTATCCGCAGACCCCGATTCCGCTCGACCACAAAGACTCCTACACCTTGTTAGTCGCCGTACTACTCTCGGCGCAGTGTACCGATGAGCGCGTAAACCAGATCACCCCCGCCCTCTGGCAGTTGGCCGACAACCCGGAGGATATGGCTCTAGTACCCGTGGAGGATATTCAAGCGGTTATCCGCCCCTGCGGTTTATCACCGCAAAAATCCAAAGCCATCAGCAAGCTGTCACAAATTCTCGTCAACGAATACCACAGTAAAGTGCCGGAAAATATGGCCGCCCTGGAAACCCTGCCCGGCGTCGGCCACAAGACCGCAAGTGTGGTAATGTCCCAGGCATTTGGTCACCCGGCCTTCCCTGTGGACACCCATATTCACCGCCTGGCGCAGCGCTGGGGACTCACCAGCGGTAAAAATGTCACCCAGACCGAGAAAGATCTAAAAAGGCTATTCCCCAGAGAAAAGTGGAATAAATTGCACCTGCAGATTATTTTTTATGGCCGCGAGTACTGCTCGGCACGCGGCTGCGACGGCACAGTCTGCGAAATCTGCACCACCTGCTATCCCAACCGCAAAACCCCCAAGAAAACCAAAAAGGCGTAACTGTGATTACTCTGTACGGCATTAAAAACTGCGACACCGTAAAAAAAGCCCGCAAATGGCTGGAAAAGAATGGGGTCGACTATCAGTTTCACGATTTCCGTGAAGACGGCATGGACAATGTGCCCCTAAAAGCCTGGCTGAATAAATTTGGCTGGCAGGAAGTGCTGAATCGCCGCTCCACCAGTTGGCGCGCCCTGAGCGAAGCACAGAAAAACACAATGGACAACGCCAGCGCTTTGACCCTGGCCATCGAGACCCCCACCCTGATCAAGCGTCCAGTGACCAGCTCAGGCGGCACTACCCACTTCGGTTTTAAAGAGCAAGAGTTCGCCGCACTTACCGGCCAAGCCAACTAGGAGAAAAAAATGAGCGATATCTACAGCATTGGATTCGGCGTTGGCACCTGTAATAGCAAGGGCGACTGGCTGGAAGTCTTCTATCCAAAACCGCTGTTCAAACCCAGTGCAGAAATAGCCAAAGCGGTGACCGAGACCCTACATATCGAAAGCGGCAACCACAGCCTGCCTCTCGACGCGACCCTGCTCCACAGCCTCACTGAAAAACTGCACAGTGCCGGGGCGGGCGAACAGGCGGAGATCCTACAGCAGTTCGCCAACAGCCACCGACCTCTGGTAGTGGCCGTACTTTCCAGCGACGAGGCGCCACAGACAGTACCTGAAGCCTATTTAAAATTACATTTGCTTTCCCACCGGCTGGTGAAACCCCACGAAACGAATCTCGAAGGTATCTTCGGCAAACTGGTCAATGTGGCCTGGACCAATCAGGGCGCGATCGACCTGGAAGAACTGCCACAGCGCCAACTGGAAGCGCGCCTGAACGGAGAGCACTTGGAAGTTGCCTGTGTCGACAAATTTCCCAAGATGACCAACTACGTGGTGCCCACGGGCGTGCGTATCGCCCACACCGCGCGTGTGCGTCTCGGCGCCTATCTCGGTGAGGGCACCACGATCATGCACGAGGGCTTCGTCAACTTTAACGCGGGCACCGAGGGACCGGGCATGATCGAAGGCCGCATCTCGGCCGGCGTTTTTGTCGGTGCTGGCTCCGATCTGGGTGGCAGCAGCTCCACCATGGGTACTCTCTCCGGCGGCGGAAACATAGTGATTTCCGTGGGCGACAACTGCCTGCTGGGTGCCAACGCCGGTATCGGCATCCCCCTGGGGGATCGCTGCACCGTGGAAGCGGGTTTATATATCACCGCTGGGACCAAAGTGGCCCTACTGGACGACAGCGGCAAACTGGTCGAATACATCAAAGCACGCGAATTGGCCGGAAAGTCCGACCTCCTGTTCCGCAGAAATTCCACCAATGGCGCCGTTGAATGTTTAACGAATAAGAGTGCCATTGAGTTGAATGCAGCTCTGCACAGCAATTAAAACCTGACCCTGCGGGGCCCCGGCCCCGCCCGCTCTCCATCTGCATAAATTCCGATAACAACGCACCTGATCAACTAAAAGGATTATTCCGTGACCCCCACACTGCAACTGGCCTTTGACCTTATCCGCCGTCGCTCCGTAACCCCCGAGGACGCAGGCTGTATGGATCAGATGATTGAGCGGCTGGAAAAAATTGGGTTCAAGGTGACAAAGTTGCGCCGTGGCGATACCGATAATTTTTGGGCGGTGCGCAACGGGCAAAGCATAGGCCCACTGCTCGCCTTCGCCGGACACACCGATGTAGTGCCGAGCGGGCCGGAGGAAAACTGGAGCAGCCCACCCTTCGAACCACAAATCCGCGATAACTTTTTGTATGGTCGCGGTGCGGCCGATATGAAGGGCTCACTGGCAGCAATGGTGGTGGCCTGCGAGGAATTTATCCATCAGCACCCCGATCACAGCGGTCGCATCGCCTTTTTGATCACCAGCGACGAAGAGGGGCCGGCAATCAACGGCACAGTCAAAGTCGTTGAGTGGCTTGAGGAGCAGGGAGAAAAAATAGACTGCTGTATTGTCGGTGAGCCCTCCAGCAGCGAGCGCGTCGGCGATATTATCAAGAATGGAAGACGCGGCTCCCTGGGCCTTGAATTAAAAGTCTTCGGTGTACAGGGACATGTGGCCTATCCACATCTGGCGGAAAACCCAATTCATAATTTGGCCCCAGCTCTCGCTGAACTGGCCGCAGAAGAGTGGGATCAGGGCAACCAATTTTTCCCAGCCACCAGCTTCCAAGTTTCCAACATTAGCGGAGGTACAGGAGCAACCAATGTGATTCCCGGTGAGGTGGATCTGCTCTGTAACTGGCGCTTTTCTACAGAATCCACCGCCGAAGAACTGGAGGCCCGTGCCCGAGCAATCCTGGATAAGTACAACTTAAAATATGAAGCGAACTTTAATTTGTCCGGGCACCCCTTCCTCACTGCCGAGGGTCCACTGGTCCACGCTGTAGAGCAAGCGATTCAAAAAATCACAGGAAAGGAAACAGAATTATCGACGGCCGGGGGCACTTCCGATGGCCGCTTTATCGCTCCAACAGGAGCGCAAGTAGTGGAACTGGGGCCGGTCAATGCCACTATTCACAAAGTTGATGAGAGAGTCAAAGCCGACGATTTGGATATACTTAAGGAAATCTATCGGGAAGTACTTAGGGAGCTTCTAACCTGAGCTTACTGCCCCAGACGATAATTATTTATTAATTGCACGGACTATCCCACTAAATACACGGATCGGCTTATTCGCCTCCTAACCAACTGCCTCTGCGGTATGCTCCTTCCGATAACAAAATGGAGGAGCCCGCAGATCATGAACAGACTATTGAAAATAGCCGCGGCGATATTAATCGCCAGTCCTGCCCTCGCTGAAGAGCAACCCACTAACTTCAGCTATGAGGATGTATTCAATCTCGAGTATGCCAGCGACCCTCAGTTCAGTAACGACGGAAAGAGTATTTACTACGTCCGCAACTCCATGAACAAAATGGCGGACAACAAGCGGGCAAACCTATGGCGCATCAGTGCCGACGGCAAGGACCACCGCCCACTGACCTCAGGAGATTACTCGGATTATTCGCCACGCCTATCCCCGGACGGTAAAACAATTGCCTTTATCAGTTCCCGCAGCGGCAGCTCCCAGATACACCTAATGTGGCTCGACAACGGCCAAAATCTGCAGATCTCCCACCTGCCAAAATCCCCTTCAAATATTCAGTGGTCACGAGACGGCAAACAAATTGCCTTCACCATGTTTGTGCCAGAGAGCAAACCGCTCCCGGTTGAACTACCCGGTGCCCCCGAGGGCGCAGAGTGGGCAAAACCACCTCAGTTTATCGACCGCAGTATTTATCGTGCGGACGGCATGGGTTATCTCAAGCAGGGGCACACCCAGGTATTTGTCATCCCCCGTGAGGGCGGCACGCCGCGTCAGCTTACCAGCGGTGAGTTCGATCACGGCAGTAGTCTCGCCTGGAGTAAAAACAACGACGCTATTTACTTTTCTGCAAACCGCCACCCCGATCACGAGATCGAATTGATGAACTCTGAAATTTATAGAGTAAATCTCAAGGATGGCAAAATCGAGCAGATCACCGAAAGATTCGGGCCCGATCACCATCCGCAGATTTCCCCCGATGGTAAAAAGCTCGCCTACCTGGGATTCGAGGATCAACGGCTCGGGTACCAACAACACAGCCTGCGCATCATCGATCTCGACAGCGGCGAGTCTCGCAAAGTGCAAACCGCTAAAGACCGCAGTATCTCCAGCTTCGACTGGCTCGGCGACAGTAAACGTATCGCTTATAGCTACGACGATCAGGGCTCCACAAAAATTGCCATTAAAAAAATTGGTGGTAGCGACACTGTAGTCGCCAGTGATGCTGGCGGTCTATCGCTGGGGCGACCTTACTCGGGCACTCACTTTGCCACATCCAAGCGCGGAGCTATTGCTTACACGCAAACCAATCCGCAACATCCGGCAGAGCTGGCTTTGGCCCAAAATGGCAAAGTAAAAGCGCTGACCAGCCTCAATAACGATGTGATGCCGCTGCGCAATATGGCCCGTGTGGAGGAAATCAATTACAAGTCCAGTTTTGATGGCCGCGATATACAGGGCTGGGTCGCCTACCCGCCAAATTTCGACCCGAAGAAAAAATATCCCCTGCTGTTGGAAATTCACGGCGGGCCCTTCTCTAACTATGGCCCCCGGTTTGCCGCCGAGGTGCAACTTTTTGCCGCCGCCGGCTATGTAGTTCTCTACACAAACCCACGGGGCTCCACCAGCTACGGGCATGAATTTGCCAACCTGATTCATCACAATTACCCGAGCCAGGATTACGACGATTTAATGGCCGGTGTCGATGCAGTAATCGACCAAGGTTATATCGATGAGGGGCAATTATTCGTTACCGGCGGCAGCGGCGGCGGCACCCTAACGGCCTGGATTATCGGCAAAACTGACCGATTCCGCGCAGCAGTAGTTGCCAAACCGGTAATCAACTGGGAGAGCTTCGTTTTAACTGCAGATTACTCCAGGTTCTTTACCAAATACTGGTTCTCAGGCATGCCCTGGGAAAAACCGGAGGAGTATCGACGCCGCTCACCGCTGACTTATGTGGGCAATGTCACTACGCCCACTATGCTGCTTACCGGAGAGGAGGATTACCGCACACCGATGTCCGAAACAGAGCAGTTTTACCAGGCACTGAAGTTGAACGATGTGGAAGCTGCAATGGTACGAATTCCAGGCGCCTCTCACAGTATTGCCGCAAGACCCAGCCAGATGATTGCGAAAGTGGCTTCTATTTTGTACTGGTTTGATCAGCATAAGCCGGATAGAGAAAGAGTAAATGAGAACTTAGCTAGTAAATAGCCAATATTCTTAAACTAAAAGTGTGGGCAAAAAGCCCACACTTTTCCTACCAATGCATCTAATACAAAATTAAGGGTGAATCAAAGTTGCCTATTAGCCACCCCTGAGTCTACAATTTTATTCCCCTCTGCATAAAGGCGGCATTTTCCATAAACCTTATAACGCTGCCGAGATTTCTCGCAGAGATTAAGGGCATCATCATTTGCAGATTCCTGATTAACATTCTTCTCAGAAAAGCCCACAACAAAAGCCCCCCTAAAATCTAAAGCCAACGCGAAGGCTTTTTCCCCTGACATACCCTGGTATTTAGTAATGCCTTCTCCCAGACCTTCTTTCACAGGTTTAGCGGATAAACGAGGGCTGCTAACATTTTCAATTTCCCTGCGCATTGAACTTAGGCGAGCCTCCCTTTCCAAATTGGATAGCTGTACCATTAGGGGGCTGACAACCTGAGAGAAATATTCTTTCTCACGGCTAATATAAAGCTCATGGGCATACCACCATGCTATACCTGTGTGCCTTGGCGCACGTAAATAAGCCTGCTCCAGCATTTCTAGATAACTTTCTCTTGGATACCCTAGTACCTGCATTGCAATTGCAAGTTCATACCAATAAACAGGCACATCATCATGGGAATTAACAAGCTTAATATACTCATCTCGTATATCGGCTACTACGCTTAAATTGAGACCCTCTGCTTTCGAGAGTTCTTCAGCTAGCCTTATGCGTGTCTGAACTTCCAGGAACCATTTTTCATCGTGAAATTCAGCGGGAATAGAGCTTAACCACTCTCTTGCCCGAAGATAATCTCCACTCTGAAACTCTGCAGAAGCCATCGCTGAATTTAACTGATAACTATGAACACCCTGCTCTTTGGCATAATCAATGAATTCTTTTAATTTGTTAGACTTCTGCCCTGAAACCGCCATAAATTGCGCAATCTCTAAAATTGCATCTTCTTGGGAAAGCTGCCTTACGCTCTTAGCAAAATTAGCCATATTCATTTTAGGCATGCGCATTGTATAGTACCCAAAATCAGACTTTGATAATCGAAGATATTGGGATTCTAACTCTTCAAAACTCATACCCAACTCATCCCAAAGTGGTCGCGCCTCATCTGAGCTCTTACTATATCCTTCTAAATACCGCTGCAAAGCTTTAACACGATGCGGATCAAAAAGCAGCCAATGCGCCAGCATCCAACCGTTAGCATATAAGGCTTCTCTCTCATTATTACTTAAAGAGCCATTCTTTGCTGTAAGGAGTTCCTTTAAAGATAACTCATCCAAATGACTTAAAGTAATTGCTCGACTTACTGGTATCATCCCCAGCTCATATTCTTCCCCATGAAAACTAACAGTTGAAAAGACTTCCGCCACACCCTCACTAAACCAATAAGGAAGATTCGATGAGTTACGCCCATAAGTAAGGAAATGTATATATTCGTGAAATAAAATCTGGCGTGCCGGGTTACCAGGGTAATATTGGTTTCCAGATAGGTTCACTAAAGCAAAGCTACCATGAGAGGTATTTTGAAATAAACCTACAACTCTCTGGGTATCATCCCTACCAGTAACTCCTTTAAAACTCAATCTATCTGAAAGAGCATATACAGTTAACTTTTGCTGATCTGGAATAAAATTAATATGCTTTGTAGCTGCTACTCTAAGTCTTTCAAGATCATCAGCCAACTTCTCTACCTTGTCCGGCTTCCCATTGGTGACAATGCGAAAATGCTCGGTCTCCACCTCATACCAATTCGAGCTTATTAATTTTTGAGAAGCAGAACACCCTCCAAAAAAGAAAACAAGAAAGAAAAGAAATACAGGGAAAGGTTTAAAAAATAAGAACTTGTGAAATATTTTGGCGCTCATTTAGATCCCTTAAAGGCCTTATTAAAGTTAAATAAAATTTAAAATTACCCATTAGACGACCCACAAAGAAGCAACCTCAAGAGGTCGGGGGTCTCGAATAAACTGGAAGAATCACTCTCCGATTTAAACTTGGTACCACTTGAGAGAAAAGAAAAGCTAGAAAAACCTTATTTCCGCTTATGATAACAAGGCCATAGCTTTTACATTGAGGAGAAGAATATGAAATCTTATACAGATCTTTTAGCCTTTATTGATAAGCATATCGGTGTTGGGTCAGTAGAAAAACAGCCGGCTGTAAACTAGTAGTAAGCTAATACCACCCCGGACTTTCCAGCACCAGTTGAGCTATCAACTGGTGCTTTCACAAAGAAACGACCTTTTAGTGGAGCTGTCCTGAAGCCTGGGAGGGCTCCTCGACGGGACTCACTGGCTCGTCTAAGCCATGTGACAGTACAAAATAATAAATCACCTGCATCTGCCCATGGATTTCTGTCATCAGGTCGAAGTTATACTCTCCCCTTTCCCCTGGGCCCACCTGTACAGAAGCAATATGTGAGGGCTCAATAAAGAACTCCGCTACCGGGCGTTTGCCGCGCATCACTTGTACAAGCAGTGTGCGGGTATCCTCCTCTGCAAAGCGCCAGTAGTAGTCATCATCATCGTAAACAACGCTCTCTGGAGTACCAGCTCGGAGAATGCAGTTGGGATGCTCGGCCAGCCAGGGCCAGAAATCTTTAAAGGGGATCGTCTGTGGCATGAAGATTTAGTCATCCAGCTCGACGACACTGGCGGCACCGCCAGCGAGAGTGAACTCATCAGCGATTTGTTTGCACCAGAGGTTGAGACGCTCAGCAGTCATCTCTTCCTGTTGGTCTTCATCAATAGCGAGCCCCATAAATTTGCCCTCGCCCTCGATCTCCGCTTTGGAGGCCTCAAACTCATAGCCTTCGATCGACCACAAACCGACAATGGCCGCTCCCCGACCGACAATCACATCGTGCAACATGCCCATAGCGTCTAAGAAATAATCGCCATAACCAAACTGGTCGCCCAGGCCAAACAGGGCCACCGTCTTGCCGCTGAAGTCGATTTCCTGCACATCCTCCCAGAACTCCTCCCAGTCGGATTGGATCTGGCCGAAATCCCAGGTGGGAATACCAAAAATCAGCTGCTCGTAGTTGGCAATGTCCAACTGTGTGACATCGGCTATATCAAACAGGTCTACCCGCTCCTCACCCAGGCGGGCACGGATGCGCAGGGCTATAGATTCGGTATTGCCTTCGTCACTGCCATAAAACAAGCCGATTTTGCTCACAGTCATTCCTCTTCGCCCAATCCGGGCCACACTAGATACCTATTGGCGGGGCGGCGTATTCTCCCAGCAAAGGCGGGGCACGGCAAGCTGACCAAGGCTGTACCTCGGCACAAAAAAGCCCCCATAATTGTGGGGGCAAAGGGTTATGAACCGACCGGGCCTCTGGGGAAGGGTGCGCCCGGTGGATCGCACAAGGAGTCTGCGATTTGGGGATATCAGCTCTCGGTAGCGCGGCGCTCAAGGCGCTCTTCACGCCACTTCATGCGGCGCTCTTTGCGCTGCTCTTTCAACTCTTCAAATTTTGCTTTCTGCTCATCTGTGAGTAACGCCTCGAACTGCTGGCGCAGTTGGAAGTGGCTCTGCATTTTTTGCACCTGCAACTTGCCTAATTCTGCCCCGAGCTGGTCTAGGGTGGCTTGGTCTGCACCAGTCTCCAGAGCCGTATGGATTTGCTTGCGCAGCTCTTGTAACTGCTGCCGCTGGGCATTCCTGCTTTCGCTATTGCTATCTCTGTTAGCCTTCAACTGCGCTTTCTGGCCCTCAGTCAGTTCCAGCTTGCGCGCCATATACTCAAATCCGCGCTTGTGATGGCCGTCCTCAGCGCCAAACGCCATAGTAGCTACAGGGGCAGCCATTACTCCGGCCAAGGCCAGGCTACTCAGCACCAGCTTCCAGTTTTTCATCACTCCGTCCTCACGTTTGTATTCAGTGATTTCATAGTAAGTCGGGCCTGTGTAAACAGGGGCAAACCCCGGTAAACATTTGTTAAGAACGGTAAAAAGGCCGCAGAGCTGTGATAACTAGCGCCAACGCTTTGCATATAATGGCCCCACAGCAATTGAGAGAACATCATGAGCCGCATCCTTCTAATCGACGACGACACAGAATTAACTGATCTGCTGAGGGAGTACCTCACCGGAGAGGGCTTTGATGTAACTGCCGCCAACGACGGTGGCCGCGGATTGGAATTGGCCCAAAGCCAGCACTTTGATGCCCTGGTGTTAGATGTGATGCTACCGGTGCACAATGGCTTTGATGTACTGCGCAAGCTGCGCGAGGAGGCCTCTCCCACCAGCCGCTCCCTGCCGGTTATTATGCTGACCGCCAAAGGGGACACCGTAGACCGAATCGTGGGCCTGGAAATGGGTGCCGACGACTACTTACCCAAACCCTGTAATCCCCGCGAGTTGGCAGCGCGCCTGCGCGCAATCTTGCGTCGCGGTCGGGTTGAGGTAGAAAATAACGACGACAGCCTTAGCAGCGGCCCGTTGCGCCTGCTACCAACCGAGCATCAGGCCTATTGGAGTGACCAAGCCCTATCCCTGACAGGGGCCGAATTTTCTGTGCTCAAGGTGTTAGTGCAAAGTGCTGGGGATGTAGTGGGCAAAGAGGTACTCACCGAGAATGCCCTGGGGCGTAAACTGATGCCCTACGACCGCTCCATTGATGTACATGTCAGCAACATTCGCAAGAAGCTCGCGGACAAAGGCGCCAGCCGTGATCTGATTATCAATATACGCGGCGCCGGTTATATGCTCACCCAGGCCAAGCAGTAGGTAGTATCAAAATGCGCAGCCTCTTCTGGAAAATGTTTTTTGGCGCATGGATCACCGCCATGGTGATGGTGGTTGCCGCCATTTACATTACCCATTTTGGCGAGTTTGGTGACCCCCGCCAGGAAGAGCGCTGGGAGGGGCCCGCACTGTTTCGAGAGGTCATGCGCAATATGCGTATCGCTCGCCGCCACGGGCCCGAGCAATTTCAGCACTGGCTGGAACGCGCGCCGAAGAAGGTTAAGCGGCGGGTTTACGCAATAGATAGCGAAGGCAACGACCTGCTGGGGAGACCACTGCCGCAGAACATGGCGCCGCTGATCAACAGCCTCGACTACCGCAATCGCGAGGCCCATATGCTGGTGGATAACAAACCTACCGTGGGCTTCTTCCTGCCACTGCGCACAGGCGACCCTCTGCGTATTGCCCTGGTTGCCGGAGATAGTAAAGAGGGGCTGCTACTGCGATTCCTTTGGCGCAACTTCTGGCCCATGCTGCTGCTCTCGATGATTGCCTCAGGCATTGCCTGTTATTGGCTGGCCAGCTACCTGAGCCGACCTTTAGAACAACTGCGCGCCGCTACCAAGCGTGTTGCCGCCGGCGAATTGGATTACCGGGTCGCCCCCAGCCTGCGCACCCGCAACGATGAATTGACCGACTTGGCGCTGGACTTCGACTCCATGACCGCCCAGCTTCAGGAGTCCATGTCCGAACAACGTCGCCTGATTAAAGATGTGTCCCACGAATTGCGCTCGCCCCTGGCACGATTGCAGGTAGCCCTTGCCATCGCCCGCCAGAAGCAAGTTGTAGGGCTCGATACTGAACTGGATAAAATCGGCAAAGCGGCGGACTATCTCGAAGATATTATCGCCGACGTTCTCTCCCTGCCGGTCAGCAACCAAGAGCAGCGCCCACTGGATGACGTAGTAGAGCTCAACAGTTTGCTCTCAGCGCTGATCGACGACCTGCAGATCGAAGCGACGGATAAACATCTCGGCTTTGATATGAGCGCGAGTGGTGAAGAGCTGCTTGTCGCCACTCGCGGCAGCTCCCTGACCGCTGCGCTGGAGAATATCTTGCGCAATGCGATCAAATACAGCCCCAGCCACGGACTCGTGCGGGTACTGGTACAGGAGTCCGCAGACAGCTGCAGTATCTCTGTAATCGACTCTGGCTCCGGCGTGGAAGAATCCGACCTAGAAGCCATATTCCGCCCCTTCTACCGCACAGATAGTGCCCGCACTCGCGAGAGTGGTGGTTTTGGCCTGGGACTAGCTATCGCCCAACGCACGATATTGCATCACGGTGGCAGCATTACCGCGCGCAATCACCCCGGTGCCGGCCTCTGTGTCGAGATCAAGCTGCCACTTATCCATCTCAGCGACGATTAAACCGCAGAGGAACTGCTATAACCTTGACTAGTGCCGGCTATTCGCCGGCAATCGGGGTCAGCGACCCCGAAAATAGCAAAGGGCCCCGCTATGCGCTGGATACTCTATATCTTCGTATTTCTGATACTACTGCTCCTAGCCGGTTATCTGTTTCCCCGTGAAGTCTCCTTGGAGCGCAGTATCTACATCGACAAACCACCCCAAACCATATTCCCTTACGTCAACGACTATCGAAAATTCAACAGCTGGTCCCCCTGGCGACATATAGATCCCGCCATGGAATATAAATACAGCGGTCCAGAAACGGGGGTGGGGGCAACCATGAGTTGGCATGGCGAAAACTCCAATGAGGGCAGCGGAACCCAGACCATCATCGCCAGCACGCCGGACTCAACAGTACTCAACAAGCTTAATTTTGGTGACGGCAGTGAAGCCTCCGCGGAGTTCAGGTTAATGCCCCAAAACGGCGGCACCCAGGTTGTCTGGAGCTTTAATACCGACACCGGTGGCGGCCCAAGGGAGCGCTGGATGGGGCTGGCTATCAAGAAAATGGTGGGGGAGTCCTACGAACAAGGACTGGCAAAGCTCAAGCAACTGATGGAGTCCAGCACCAAAACCGAGGGAGCCAATAAGGAGGAGACTAATGACACCAGTAATTCGGTGTCCGATATTCCCTCCGATGTCGACGACGCCATGGGTGGTGGCCCGCAGGGCGTACAGGCTGAGATGCAGAATCAACAGCAGGAAGAGGCTGGAGAAACTCCTGAAAATGAAGAGCAAAAGGAGAACCAGCCGTAGGCTAAAGCTAGCACCCAAGCACGAAAAAGCCCGCAGGATGCGGGCTTTTTCGTAAAAAAACTTAACTGTATCAGGACTTATTACGACGCTGCGCAGGTACCGGTGACTTGCGCAGTTTGCGCCTCTGGCGCTCCAGGTTCTGTTTCTCCCCCTGGGTTAGCGGTCGCTGGCCCAGCTTGGGCAGACCGGCGGTGATACAGAGGTCGTCAATTTCCCTGGGCTCCATCTCAATCCACTGGCCCACACGTACGTGGGATGGAATAAATACACTGCCATAGCGCACCCGCTTCAGGCGGCTCACGCGCACCCCCTGGGACTCCCACAAACGGCGCACCTCGCGATTGCGCCCCTCCATCACCACGCAATAAAACCAGCGGTTTCTACCCTCGCCGCCGCTTTCGACAATATCGGTAAAGCGCGCGGAGCCGTCATCCAATAGCACCCCTTTAAGCAGGCGTCGCTTCATCTCCTCATCCACATCTCCCTGGATGCGCACAAGGTATTCGCGATCGATCACCGATGAGGGGTGCATCAACTTGTTGGCCAGCTCGCCACTATTGGTAAACAGCAGCAGACCACTGGTGTTGAAATCCAGGCGGCCAACGGATATCCAGCGGCCGGTTTTCAGCCGGGGCAGGCGGTCGTAAACCGTGGGGCGCCCTTCCGGATCGTGGCGCGAGCAGATTTCGCCGACAGGTTTGTTGTATAGGATTACCCGGCAGCGGTTTTCCCCGCTGGAGGGCAAGCCCTGGCCATCAAATTCAATATGATCCGCACTGGTCACCCGTTCGCCGAGTTCCGCTACTTTTCCGTTAACGGTCACGCGACCCGCATCGATCGCGCGCTCCATCTCACGCCGCGACCCCAGGCCGCTGCGCGCTAATACTTTTTGCAATTTTTCGCCTGCTGGCGAGGTGCCATCACTCATGGGGTGGTGTTTTCCGCTTGCACTACTTCTTGGGAATCTTCATCGACATCGCTACTTCCCGGCTCCTCTTGATCGGTTGCAGCCTCAGTGTCGATATCACCAAACAGGCTGCTTTTGGGCAGTGTTGCCGCGATAGGGGCTTGTGGCTCCCCAGCGTCGTCGTCCTGTTCAATTTCGCTTTCATGTTCTTTTTCCGGAGTTGACCCCTCCTCGGCGTCAACACTCAAAGGCTCAGAAGCCTCTGGGCTTTCAGACTGCGTCTGCGCCAACTCCCATTCATCTTCCGGCGCCTCATCCTTGATCTCTTCTTGCGCCTCTGTGGATAACTCAGCTACTGCCACATCATCACTTTCGGCAGCTTCGGTCTCTATCTCGGGCTGCTCGCCATCGGTCTCTAGCTGTATATTGGCCTCCGCAGCGATTTCCTCAAGCGCTGCAGCGACCCGGGCATCCTCCTCAGCATCGGTATCCGTTTCCGCATCTTCAGATTCCTGCTGCTCCTCACTTTCCAGTGCGCCGGCCTCCTCTTCCGTTTCCACACTCACCTGCTCGCCCTCTGAAAGTTCCTCTCCCTCAGCGGCGAGTGCAGCCGCGATTTCCTCGGGGGGGAGCCCCTCTGATTCGAGAATCTTATTCAAGCTCTCGATATCACGGATTTCAGCCAAAGTGGGCAAGTCATCCAGGGAGGACAGATTGAAATAATCTAGGAAATCCCTGGTAGTCGCGTAGAGGGAGGGCTTGCCGGGCACATCTCGGTGACCAACCACCTTGATCCAACCTCTATCCAACAGGGTTCTCACTATCTGGGAGCTGACCGCAACCCCGCGGATCTCCTCAATATCCCCACGGGTGACCGGCTGACGGTAAGCAATAATCGCCAGTGTTTCCAGAGTTGCGCGGGAATACCTTTGCGCTTTTTCCTCCCATAGACGGTTCACCCAGGGGGCCAGATCTTCCGGCACCTGGAAGCGCCAACCACTGGCAACTTTTTTCAGCTCAAAACCGCGCCCGGCACAACTCTCGGCAATCTCACCGAGCACATCCCGTAGGGTTGTGGCGGAGGGGCGCTCCTCCTCGTCCAACAAGGACAACAATTTTTCCTCACTAAGGGGCTGAGCCGAAGCTAACAAGGCGCCCTCCAGGATTCTGCGCAGTAATTCCGGAGCGATTGTCATCTTATTGTTCCAACTCTTCTTCTCTGGGCTCCACCTGCCCCTCAGAATGTGACTCCTGATCACTCAAGTCGTGACTCAGGGCACTTTCGGCATCGGAGAACTGGGGTGCTTCCCCCGGCTCTTCTGCGTAGGAGTCATCTGTACTTTCGTCAAGTTCATCATCACCGGCTTCATTACCCTGGCTAGCTGCGCGCACATGAATGGGCCCAAAAGCTTCATTTTGTACCAGCTCGACCAGAGACTCTTTGACCAACTCCATCACCGCCAGGAAAGTCACCACCACGCCAAGGCGCCCCTCTTCCGCAGTGAACAGACTCACGAACGGCACAAACTGGCCGTGGCGGATCTGATCCAGCACCTGAGTCATGCGCTCGCGGGTAGAGAGCTTTTCGCGTTCCACTTGGTGGCTCTCAAACATATCGGCGCGGCGCAACACATCCGCCAGCGCGACCAATACCTCCTTGAGATCCACCTCTGGGTCGGGCCGGGTAATATTACGGTCCGGTCCTTCGGCACTGGCCTGATGGATATCGCGGCCCATGCGCGGGATTTCATCAAGATCCTCGGCGGCAGTTTTGAAGCGTTCGTATTCCTGCAGGCGGCGAATCAGTGCAGCGCGAGGGTCCTCACCCTCTTCTTCTTCCGCTGCTGGCGGGCGCGGCAACAGCATGCGCGACTTGATCTCGGCGAGCATTGCCGCCATCACCAAGTATTCCGCCGCCAACTCAAAGCGCATCGACGTCATCATCTCCACATAAGCCATATATTGGCGTGTGATGTCCGAGACGTTAATTTCCAAAATATCCAGGTTCTGGCGGCGGATTAAGTAAAGCAGCAGATCCAGTGGGCCTTCGAAGGCTTCCAGGATAACTTCCAGAGCATCTGGTGGAATAAAGAGATCTGGGGGCAGGTCGGTAAATGCCTCCCCCAACACGAGTGCGAGAGGGCCTTCGCCCTCTTCGCTCTCCTCGGAGAGCGGGTTTTCCGTGGGCGAATCAGCAGGGGCGGCAGATTCGGTAGCTGCAACATCGGCGAGTACCCGTTCCTCCACCTCGGCTATTAGTTCTTCACTGGACACCCTGCCCCACCCTCAAAATCGCAAACGGCCGATTATACACCAGTGAGGCGCTAATCAGCCCAGTATTTCATCTGTGGCGCCACAGCCCTGGCGAATTAGCTCGGGCTCATCGCCTGTCAGGTCAATTACCGTAGTCGCTTCCATTCCACAAAAGCCACCATCGATCACCAGCTCCACCTGGTGCTCAAGGGTGTCGCGAATATCATAGGGGTCGGTCAGCGGCTGCGTATCGCCAGGCATAATCAGGCTGCAGCTCATCAACGGCTCACCCACCGCCTCAATCAACTCCAAAGCAATGGGGTTGTCGGGCACGCGAATGCCAATGGTTTTGCGCTTGGGGTGGATTAGACGGCGAGGCACCTCTGCGGTGGCCGGCATAATAAAGGTATAGGAGCCCGGGGTGTGGTTCTTTAGCAGGCGGAACATCTGGTTATCCACCTTGGCGTAAGTGGCTAACTCGGAAAGATCACGACACATCAGGGTAAAGTTGTGATTTTTATCCAGCTGACGCAGAGCGCGAATCCGCTCAACCGCTAGCTTCTCCCCTAATCGACAGCCTATCGCGTAGGCAGAATCAGTGGGATAAACAATCACCCCACCACTAGTCACTATATCTGCGGCCTGACTGATCAGCCGCCCTTGAGGATTGTCCGGATGAATTTGAAAGAACTGCGCCACAAAGCCCCCAAGCTTTAATCAATTGAAACCTCTTGCGGCGGGCTCTGATACCCGCCGGGGATTAGGGTTCGACCAATGCCGACTCCCCCTCTGGTGTGATGTGAAAATTCACACTGTGAGGCAGATACTGCTTCCCCGGGTCGATCCCGGTGCAGAGTGTGCCACAGATTCCACACCGGCTCGACGTCTTCGGGTAAACGCACACAGCCCAGCTCCCTCCAGGGCTGCTCCGGCTGGTGGAAATCACTCCCCAAAGAGCTCAACAATGGAGCTTTGCAGGAATCGCCAACGGCCAACGCCATGAGGGTGCGCAGTTCTCTGGTCTGCGTGGGGTTCTGCCGACCGCAGAGCAGCTCTATAGCATTCCCGCCACTGCGGTAGAACTCTGTCATCAGACGCAGTAATTGGGTTCGAGTGAGACTGTACTTGAGAGGGTGTGCCAACACTGCCGAGCCGCCAGCAGACTGAATGGTTTCTACAGTCTCTTGCAATTGTGGCCACTCCACGCACACATCGCCGATCTTGCCGGCGCCCAGATAGCGCTTGAATGCCCGCGCTGTGTCCTCAACGTGCCCGGCTTGCACCAGCCAACGGGCGAAGTGCGGCCGCCCCAGTACGGAATCACCGGCAATCGCACGCCCCCCCTGCAAAGCGCCCTGAAAACCGCGCTTCTCTAGACGCTCGGCAATCCGCTCGGCGCGCTCTTGGCGCAATCGCTCGCGCAGGGCAATTGCCTGCCGCAAGCACTCGGCTGCCGGGTCAACATTCAATCCAACTACATGGACCGAGCGCCGCCCCCAAAGGCTGGAGAATTCGATCCCCGTCATCACGGTAATGCCTAATTGGTCACCAACCGCCTGTGCCTCAGCTACACCATCCACCGTATCGTGGTCAGTGAGTGCCATCAGTGTCACACCTTGAGATTTCGCCCTCGACACCAGCTCAGCAGGACTTAAAATACCGTCGGAAGCGGTACTGTGGCAGTGAAGGTCTACAAGGTCTGTATTCAGATCTTCTGGCAGGAAACTCAACAGCAGGCTCTCACTCTCTCTAGGGTTAAAAGTCGCAGTATCTATTATTTGGAACAATCATCCGGTGGCGCTGTCCTACTCGCAACCGGTGTTTTCAAGGATAGGGCCCGGACCATAGGTCTCCCTTGGCGGCCACGAGGAACCGGAGTCTGACAGCAGTATTGTCAGTGGGGAAGCGATTTTCTTTGAGAGCCATTGCAATATGACCTCTCAACCAGCTTCCCGCGGGCATTATCACCGGAATTGAGTATGACCGAAACGAATTCGACCACCCCAGTAGCCCAACAGAAGCCCAAGAAGAAAGAGGGCCTTCTCGGCAATCTGCTTCTCAACATCGTTATCCCCACCCTGGTCCTGACCAAACTCTCCGGGGACGACTGGCTTGGCACCAAATGGGCCCTAGTGGTCGCACTGGCTTTCCCCCTCGGCTACGGACTGCGCGACCTCATTCGCTCTGGCAAGGTCAACTTCTTCTCCGCCCTGGGAACTATCAGCATCCTGCTCACCGGTGGCATCAGCCTGCTGGAGTTGGATCCGCAGTATATCGCCATTAAAGAAGCCGCCATTCCAGGCCTGCTGGGTATCGCCACCGTTGCCTCCCTCTACACCCGCTGGCCACTGGTAAAGACGCTTTTGTACAACGACCAGATACTGGATACCGCCAAGATTGCCCAAAGTCTCGCCAACAAAGGCAACCAGGGTGCCTTTGAGCGCACCTTGCAACAGGCATCCTGGATGATCGCCGCCTCTTTTTTCCTCTCCTCAGTACTCAACTACGTACTGGCGAAAGTTATTTTACAGAGCCCTCCGGGTACGGAAGCCTTCAATGAGGAACTGGGTAAAATGACCGCACTCAGCTATCCGGTGATCGCCCTGCCGGCCACCATTATTTTAATGCTGGTTCTCTTTTTCCTCTTTTCCCGTATCGGCAAGCTTACCGGGCTGAAGCTGGAAGAAGTCATGGTTGCCCAATAACAAAATTTCCTGATCAACTAACAAGAGCAAAATTCACAATGTGGTACGCAATCATCAGTGAAGATGTTAGCGATAGTCTCCCTTTGCGTAAAAAAGCGCGTCCAGACCATTTAGCCCGACTCAACCGTCTTAAAGACGAGGGGCGCCTGCTGGTTGCAGGCCCACACCCCGCCGTTGATAGCGAAGAACCCGGTGAGGCTGGCTTTAGCGGCAGCCTAGTGGTTGCCGAATTTCCCTCGCTTGAGGAGGCTCAGGCCTGGGCCGACGGCGACCCCTATGTGGCTGCTGGTGTCTACGCTTCAACTTCTGTCAAGCCATTCAAATTAGTACTGCCCTAATAACAACAAGCACAAGCTGTATCGCAATGAAGAAATTATTGTGCGGCCTGATCGCCGCCACACTGCTCAACGCAGTCCCGGCAACTGCCGCCGCCGAAACTCGCTATATCACCGACCAGCTACATGTGCCCATGCGCGCCGGTAAAGGCAATGGATTTCGTATCCTGCACCGCGGCTTGCCCAGCGGCACCCAGCTCAGTGTTCTCGAAGATGCCCCGCAAGAGGGTTGGACCCGCGTGCGCACCCAGGGTGGCACAGAGGGGTGGGTGAGGCGCCAATACCTGGTCTCCGACCCAGTGGCCAAACTCAAGCTGGAACAAGCGGAAGCGAACCTGGCACGCTTTGAGAAAATGGAAGGCAACCTCGGTGGGGAAGTCCGCCGCCTGGAGGAAGAAAATAGCAAGCTGAGTAGCTCCCTGGAGTCCGCCCAGCAACAGAGCCAGACGCTCGCAGCCGAGCTGAAAACCCTAAAGGCGTTATCAGCAGATGCCCTGGCACTCAATGAGCGCCACCAGAAGCTCCTGCACCAGCACGAACTACTCAAGCAGGAGAAGACCATGGCAGAAGCGGAAATTCAGCGCTTATCCGGCAGTGAAAGCCACAAGTGGTATATGTATGGCGCTCTGTCTGTACTACTGGGCGCCCTCCTTGCAATGATTGCCCCGCACCTACGCCCGCGCAAGCGCCACTCAGAGTGGGCGAACTGATTTCGCCCACTCTCGTCGAAATCGCATACTATTGAGCCCCGGGGGAAGTGATATCCCCCCAGGCCCTACATCCAACTCAAAAGCGGCTGTGTCGAAACACTGCCGTAAAACCTAAAGGACTTAGGATGATGCGTAAACTATTTGCAATGCTACTCTGTGCAACCCTTGCCCTTCCCGCATTGGCCAAAAACCCGCGCGTGGAACTTAAAACCGACTTGGGCATTATTCAGATCGAACTCTTCGCCAAAGAAGCTCCGGTCACCGTACAGAACTTCCTTACTTATACCGATAACGGCTTTTACAATGGGATCATCTTCCACCGGATAGTACCGGGCTTCGTTGTTCAGGGTGGCGGATTTACTTTCGATTTCCAGAGAAAGGAAACCCAAGACCCCATCATCAACGAATCCGCCAACGGCCTGCAAAACCTGCGCGGCACCCTCTCTATGGCAAGAACCAACGACCCAGACAGCGCTACCTCTCAGTTTTTTATCAATCTGGTCGATAACACCAGGCTCGACGCCCAAGAAGACAAGCCCGGCTACGCCGTTTTTGGCCGGGTGATTGCCGGCATGGATATTGTGGAAAAGATGGTAGAGCAGCCAAGGGGCCTCTATCGACAGCACCCAAGTGCCCCCAACACGCCCATCCGCATCCTTGAGGCCAAACGTATAGACACCGGTGACAACGCCGTCGCCACCAACAGCAAGGGAGAATAAGCTGTGATCGCTCTCAGTGTTAATCTCAACAAGATCGCCCTGATCCGCAATTCCCGCGAGGGTAACTTCCCCGATGTCACTGCCCACGGTCGGATATGCCTAGACGCTGGTGCGCAGGGTATCACCGTACACCCACGCCCAGATCAGCGCCATATCCGCCCCAATGACGTACGCGAATTGGCTGCACTGTGCCGCGATCGCCAGGGTATTGAGTTCAATATTGAGGGCAATCCCTTTGCCCTGCACCAGGGGGACTATCCCGGCCTGATGCCGTTAGTACTGGAAACCCAACCAGACCAGTGCACCCTGGTCCCCGACAGCAACGACCAGCTAACCTCCGATCACGGCTTCAACCTCAAACTCGATGGCCCGCGCCTGGTCCCCCTGATCGCCAGACTCAAGGACGCCGGTGTCCGAGTTAGCTTGTTTATGGATCCGGATCTAGAGCAGATCAGCCTGGCCAAGGATGTGGGTGCTGATCGCATTGAGCTGTATACAGGCCCCTATGCAGAAGCAGCCGCAAAACAGAGTGCGGAACTGGAAGATATCTTCAGCGCTCACTGCGCCGCCGCCGAGCATGCTCGCCAATTGGGGCTGGGGGTAAATGCGGGCCACGACCTGAACCTGGTCAACCTGCCCCGCTACCGCACCCTGCCAGGATTACAGGAAGTCTCAATCGGCCACGCCCTCACCGTAGACGCCATCGGTATGGGGCTGGAGAATGCTGTTAAAGCTTACCTGGACTGCCTCGCCGGCAACTAATGAAGACACTCAACATTATTGGTGCCGGGCGCCTGGGGAAAACTCTCGGGCGCTTGTGGCAACAGACCGGTTTTTTTCAAGTTCAATCGATTTTTAACCGCAGTCTGGAAAGCGCACAGGCTGCCGCCGAGTTTATCGGCGCCGGGCACGCAGTAGCCGCGCTGGAATTGATGAAGCCCGCAGACTTCTGGCTAATCGCTTGCAGCGATAGCGAGATTGCCGCAACAGTTGAACGCCTCGCCAACCACCTTGGCGAACGCGAAAACATAGCAGCCTTCCACTGCAGTGGCGCCCTGAGCTCACAAGTGCTCGAAGTGCTGCGCCCTGCCGCTATCGCCAGCGCCCACCCGGTGCACAGCTTTGCCGACCCGCTGCGCTCCCTCGACAGTTTCGCCGGCTGTAGCGTCGCCCTAGAGGGCGAAAGCTCTGCAACAAAGGCTTTAGCAGAAGCTTTCACTACCATAGGCTGTGAAATACTCAACATCGAAGCCCAGCACAAGTCTCTATACCATGCCGGTTCGGTGATCGCGTGCAACTATCTCACCGTACTCATAGATCTCAGCCTGAGCAGTTTCGCTGCGGCGGGTATCGACCGCGATAGTGCCCTCAAGTTACTGGAGCCAATTGTTCTGCAGACCGCACAGAATAATATGGCTCTTGGACCGGAGAATTCTCTCACCGGCCCGATCGCCCGGGGCGACCTGGAAACAGTAGCCAACCAGCTGAAAGACTTAACCTCCACAGCCCCGGAACTCGCGCACCACTATCGCCAACTGGGCCTCGCCTGTGTAGAGTTGGCGCGGCGGGGCCAGCTATCCGATGAGAGCGCGGCCAAATTGATCGAACTACTGAGCGAGCCAATGCGGTGAAAGACTCCTCTGAATACCTAAAAAAAAGGGCCTTTTTCGACAGCCTACTAACTATTTATGGGCGCAAGCCCGTGCTCGAAGCACTGGAAGACCCAGAACTTCCGGTACACAAGCTGCACCTGGCTAGCAGCAACCGACGCGACCAGCTGATCAGTCGAATGGAGTCTCTGGCCGAGGAGCGCCAGATAGAAATCTCCTACTTGGATCGGAAAGAACTCTCCCGCATCTCGAAAAATTCTCGCCAGGACCAGGGTGTAGCGCTGGATCTGGCCCTACCCAACTACGGCAACTACAAAGCCTTCCTGCCCAAGAATGAGGCTAAGACCTACGAACTTTTAGCGCTGGACGGTATTACCAATCCACAAAATCTCGGCATGATTATCCGATCAGCCTGTGCCGGCGGTGTGGATGGTATTCTCCTGCCGAGAAAGGGCTGCGCACAGATTGACCCACTGGTGATCAAAGCCAGCACCGGCACTCTGTTTAAAACCCAGATACTACGGTGCGACACCCTGACCGATGCACTAAGCGATTTTCGCGATTCCGGCGCACGTATCTGTGGCCTGTCCTCCCATGCCTCAATGACCCTTGCAGAGGTTCCCGGTAACAAACCAACTATTTTTGTTCTGGGTAATGAAACCCGCGGGGTTAGCGATGCGGTCACCAAGCAGTGTAACGAGCTAGTGCGTATCCCCATGCAAAATGGTGTGGAGAGCCTCAACGTAGCAGTTACTGCGGCACTGATCAGCTTCCGGCGCCAACTTTAATCCGCCCAGGGCATCTCTGTGCAAAAGGTGCCCCTTCTTTCTCTTTCAACCCCCTAATTACCAACTACACCCCTCTCGAAGAGTGGCTACCCACAGATTCTGTGGATATCTCTGAGGATAACTATTCTTTCCCTGTCGCAAAGGCCCATGGTTGCGCCAATGTGACAATCTGAAGAAAAAATGACCAGCTTTTGAAACGCCCAAAAAATCAACGAGTTACAGTGAATTACAAGATAAAAGCAAGAGACGTGCGCACCAGTTAAGCGCCATTTGAAGCAAAGGGCTCAGCTGTGGAAAGTGGCACGCTTGGCGGGGAAAATAGAGAAATGGGGCGCCAAGCGCCCCATTAAAGAAGTGAGATTAAGCGCTTACTCCCACTCGATGGTAGCCGGTGGCTTGCTCGATACATCGTAAGCCACGCGGGAGATATGCTCTATCTCATTAATAATGCGGTTGGAGACTTTCTCAATCAACTCGTAGGGCAAATGCGCCCAACGCGCCGTCATAAAGTCCACGGTTTCCACGGCTCGAAGCGCCACTACATATTCATAGCGGCGGCCATCGCCCACCACACCAACCGATTTCACCGGCAGGAATACCACAAATGCCTGACTGGTTTTGTGGTACCAATCAGCCTTGTGCAACTCCTCGATAAAGATGGCGTCTGCCTCGCGTAAGATATCGGCGTACTCTCTCTTTACCTCGCCGAGAATGCGAACGCCCAGGCCCGGTCCCGGGAAGGGGTGGCGGTAAACCATATCGTAAGGCAGGCCCAACTCCAGGCCGATTTTGCGCACTTCATCTTTAAACAGCTCACGCAGTGGTTCCACCAGTTCAAACTGCATATCTTCCGGTAAGCCGCCCACGTTGTGGTGAGACTTGATTACATGGGCTTTGCCCGTTTTGGCGGCGGCAGATTCGATCACATCTGGATAAATAGTACCCTGAGCCAGGAACCTCACATCCTGCAATTTGGACGCTTCTCGATCGAAAATCTCGATAAAGGTATTGCCGATAATTTTGCGCTTGGCTTCAGGCTCATCCACACCTGCCAGACGTGAGAGGAAATCCTCTTGCGCATCGGCGCGAACAACCCGCACGCCCATATTATCGGCAAACATTTGCATCACCTGATCGCCCTCATTTTTGCGCAACAAGCCGTTGTCCACAAAAACACAGGTCAGCTGATCGCCAATAGCCTTGTGCAGCAGTGCCGCCACCACAGAGCTGTCGACACCCCCGGAGAGACCCAGCAATACCTTGCCATCACCCACCTGTTCGCGCACTTTGGCAATGGAGTCCTCGATAATATTGGCCGGGGTCCAGAGCTTTTCACAACCGCAGATATCAATGACAAAGTGTTCATAGATGCGCATACCCTGCAGGGTATGTGTCACTTCCGGGTGGAACTGTACCCCAAAGAAGTTCTTGTCGGCGGAGTACATACCAGCAATGGGGCAGGAATCGGTGGAGGCCATCAGCGCAAAGCCTTCCGGCATTTGCACGACTTTGTCGCCGTGGCTCATCCATACATCCAGCAGCGCCTCACCTTCATCGTTGAGGTGATCTTTGATATCGCGCAGCAGATTGGAAGTGCCCTCTACTTTTACCTGGGCGTAGCCAAACTCGCGGACGTTACTTCCCTGTACGGCACCACCTAGCTGGTGTGCCATGGTCTGCATGCCATAGCAAATCCCCAGAACAGGCACGCCCAAGCTGTAAACCACTTCTGGCGCGCGGGGAGAGCCCTCTTCCGGTACAGATTCGGGCCCACCGGCCAGGATAATACCTTTCGGGTTATATTCGCGGATCTCTTCTTCGCTCATGTCGAAGGCGCGAATTTCGGAAAAAACACCCAGCTCGCGCACACGGCGGGCGATCAATTGGGTGTACTGGGACCCAAAGTCGAGGATCAGAATTCGACTGGAGTGGATATCTTGGCTCATGATTGACTCATTAACAGAATAAATAACGGCAAACGGACCTGAAAGGTCCGTTTGCGGCTTGGTACTGAAAGTTGTTCACCGAGAGGCTTAGCGTCCGCCCACCGGGTAGTTGGGCGCCTCTTTGGTAATCTGCACATCGTGTACATGGGACTCACCCATGCCGGCGGCAGTTACCCGCACAAATTCTGGACGGGTGCGCATAGTTTCAATATCCACACTACCGGTATACCCCATAGCAGAGCGCAGGCCACCGAGCATCTGGTGCACAATGGCAGACAGAGGGCCTTTATAAGGGACGCGCCCTTCAATACCTTCCGGGACCAGTTTTTCAGCGCCCTTGCTGGCATCCTGGAAGTAGCGATCGGAGGAGCCCTGAGTGCGCGCCATGGCACCGAGGGAGCCCATACCGCGATAGGACTTGTAAGTACGCCCCTGGTATAGCTCCACCTCACCCGGCGCCTCTTCGGTACCGGCAAACATAGAGCCCATCATTACGGAAGATGCACCCGCAACAATTGCCTTGGAAATATCACCGGAGTAGCGGATACCACCATCGGCGATCATAGGTACCCCTGTTCCTTTAAGCGCAGTGGAAACCTCAGCAATTGCCGTTACCTGGGGCACACCGATACCCGTCACGATTCGGGTGGTGCAAATAGAGCCGGGGCCAATACCTACCTTCACCGCATCCGCACCAGCTTCAACCAATGCGCGCGCGGCGTCGCCAGTGGCAATATTGCCGCCAATTACATCCACTTGAGGATGCATTTCCTTAATGCGACGCACGCGATCAATTACGTTGCGGGAATGGCCGTGGGCAGTATCCACAACCAACACATCCACACCGGCCTCTACCAGAGCCGCTACGCGGTCATCGGTGTCAGGACTAGTGCCCACTGATGCGCCAACACGCAGGCGGCCATCGGAATCTTTACAGGAGTTCGGGTACTGCTCTGCCTTATTAAAGTCTTTAACGGTTATCAGGCCGCGCAACTCAAAATCATCGTTCACAACGAGTACTTTCTCGATGCGGTGCTTGTGCAGCAATTCGCGCACATGATCAGAAGAGGCATCTTCGTGTGCAGTTACCAGGCGCTCCTTTGGCGTCATGACACTGGCAACACTCACATCCAGATCGGTAAGGAAGCGAACATCGCGGCTGGTAACAATACCCACCAGATCTCCTTTATCCATTACCGGAACACCGGAAATATTGTGATGGGTTGTCAGGGCGATCAATTCACGCACGGTGGCATCCGACTCGATCGTAATCGGGTCTTTTACCACACCGGCTTCAAATTTCTTCACCGCACGCACCGCAAGAGCCTGCTCTTCAATGGACATGCTCTTGTGGATAATGCCGATACCACCTTCCTGCGCCAGGGCAATTGCCAGGCGCGCTTCCGTTACTGTATCCATAGCAGCGGAGACAATGGGAATATTCAGGGTGATATTGCGGGACAGCTGGGTTTTAAGGCTGACATCCTTGGCGGTCACCTCGGAATAACCGGGCACAAGTAGGACGTCGTCGAAAGTGAGGGCTTCGCGCGCGATGCGCAGATTGGATTCAGACATTGTTGACACTCAAACCTCGAATAGGCGGGATTGGGTATCGGCGCGATTATACCTCTCAGGAATAAAAGCGCAAATGGCATTTCATAGAAAATCGGATTTAACGAGTAAAGCACTTTACCTATAAAGGGGATACTGCAATATTGCTCCGCCAGTTTTCACTTGAGAGGCACAGATGCAATCCAGCCCAGCAACTCCCAACAGCAAACGCAGTGTCCTGTCGGTAAGCGATTTGAACCGGGAGGTGAAACAGCTGCTGGAGGGCAGCATTCCACTACTGTGGATCAGCGGGGAAATCTCCAATTTTACTGTGCCCAGCTCCGGCCACTGGTATTTTAGTTTGAAAGATGCCCGCGCTCAGGTGCGCTGTGCCATGTTTCGCGGGCGCAACCGCAGTGTGGCTTTTCACCCACAAAACGGCCGAGAAGTGCTGATCCGCGCACGGGTTAGCCTCTATGAGGGCCGCGGTGAATTCCAGTTGATCGTGGAACATATGGAGGAAGCCGGCTTCGGTGCCCTGATGCGCCAACTGGAACAACTCAAAGCCAAATTACAGGCCGAAGGGCTATTCGACAGCGCCCGAAAACGCGCGCTGCCCTATTTGCCCACCAATATTGGCATTATCACTTCCCCGACTGGTGCCGCGATTCGCGATATGATCCATGTATTGGGTCGACGCCACCCTGGAGCGCGAATTGAACTCTGGCCAGTGGCTGTACAAGGCCAGGGAGCGGCGCAACAAATCGCCGGCGCTATTGAAAAAGCTGGCCGCAGCGGTCGCCACGACCTACTTATCGTGGGGCGTGGCGGCGGCTCTTTGGAGGATCTCTGGCCTTTCAATGAGGAGGTTGTTGCGCGAGCCTTGGCCACCTGCCCCATTCCCACAATTTCTGCGGTAGGCCACGAAACAGACACGACCGTTTCCGATCTGGCTGCCGATCTACGCGCACCCACCCCCTCAGCAGCAGCGGAAATTGCCAGTGCAAATGCCGCTGAGTTATATCAACAGCTGGAAAATAGCAGGCTTCGATTATATAGGGCCATACAGCAGCAGGTTCGCCACTTACAGCAGAAAATTATGTTGAGCCGTAATCGTTTACGCCACCCGCGCGAACAACTGCAAAACCGCTCGCAACGCCTGGACCACCTGGAGATGCGCCTATTGGCCGCAGGCCAGCAGCAAATTCAGCAGCGCCGCAACCAATTGGCAGCAGCTCAGCGGGCCTTTACCCACTACCAACCCCAGAGGCAATTACAGAAAAAAGGAGAACAGCTGAAATTTGTGCAAAGCACTTTGCAACGCGCGGCTGAGCGCCTTTTGCAGCAAAAAGCGGACAGGCTCAACCACCAAGCACAGTTACTTCACAATGTGAGCCCACTGGCTGTTTTACAGCGCGGCTATGCTATTGCCAAGGATTCCCAAGGTAAACCTCTAAAAGACAGCCACACGCTCGAAATAAACCAGGAAATTGAAGTTCAATTGGCCCGGGGTCACTTTTCCGCCAAGGTAGAGAACATCAGTCACTAAAACCAGAAAATGGGCTGAAGAGGCACGACACTATAATCCACACATAGAGAGCTTTTGGAGCTATCTATGAGGTGCCGTTATAAAGCTATCAGCCCCTATTGCTGGATTTTTTTATACTTTTTTATACTAATTCTCGCACTTGCCGGATGCTCCCCAAAAGTACCCGAAGATTCAGAGAAGTCAGGTACTTTACAACCTACGGCCTCTTCAGAAAGTAGCCCTCAGGCTAATACCCCAACCAAGGAGAAAAAAAGTCCTACTGTTATTCCTGCAAAAGAACAACAGGTCAATTACATTGAAACCGGAGACCTCAAGGAAATAAAAAAACACGGCACCATCCGCTTCGTGAACTTGACCGGAGCAGCGGAAAACCTATTACCTAGAGACGGAGTAGTCAGCCTACGTCACTTCGAGCTGGGAAATAAACTCGCCGACCAATTAAAGCTGGAGGCCAAGTGGATTAAGGCCCCAACCCCCGACAAAGCAGTAGAAATGCTAATTGCAGGTGAAGCTGATGTCATTGCCTATAACCTAACAGTGACCGATGCGCGCAAGAAAATCATTGATTTCAGCGTCCCCATGCGTCAATCCCGCCTGCAGCTAGTTACAGGCCCTTCCGGACCAGATATTAGCGACCCGAGCAAACTTAACGATGTTGAATTAATTGTTCCGCAGGGCTCTGCCAATATAGAAGCTGCGCAGCAATTAATTGCCAAATATCCTGATGCAAAACTTTCTGTGCGTGAATTTGTTATTCACGGTAATCGCGATGGTTTGATTGATGTGCTCAATATGAAAAATAATCGGGTCGCGATTCTCGAAAACTTTTCTGCGGAGGATTTACGCAACTACAGAGACGACTTACGCCTAGGGGCTTATGTTAGCGAGATGCAGAATATCGCCTGGGGAATGCGCAAAGACACTAAGCGACTCAACTCCACCGTGGATAACTTTATTACTCGAAATCTGGTGAAGGCCCAGGAAGAGCGCATCACCGACTGGAAGGGCATTAAAAAATCTGGCGTTATTCGCTTGCTTACTTATAACGGCCCCACGACCTACTTTATTTGGAAAGGTCTGTTAATGGGGTTTGACTATGAGTTGGCAAAAGCCTTCGCAGACAAACACAAACTGCAGTTACAAATTATTGTGGTGCCGTATGAAGAGAGCTTAGCGGACTGGCTCAGGGCCGGACGCGGGGATTTTGCCGGATCGGAACTCAATATCACCCCATCCTATGAGCCACAAGGGATGGTATTCACCAAGCCCTATGTAGAGTCGGCAGAGCAAATCATAAGTAGCAAAAATAAACCCCCAATCGAAAAAATTCAGGACCTGAGCGGCCGAAAACTCACTCTACGTGCCTACTCTTCTTTTATTGACACAGCTAAAACTCTGCGAGACGCAGGTATTGACGTAGAAGTTCAGGTTGCACCGCCGGATATGTCCCAATCACAAATTTTCTCTTTGATCTCGGACGGTCTAATCGATGCCACCATTTCAAATTCTGGGCGCGCAAAAATTGAGGCTTCAGTACAGCCCAATTTGGTACTAGGTACGTTACTCGGAGACCCCCAGCCCCAAGGCTGGCTGGTTCTACGCCAGAACTGGCATCTACTGAAGAACCTCAATAAATTTATCGAGGGCTATAGAAAAACTGCGAAGTATAAAAAACAGTATGCGGCCTACTTTGAGCCCAACAAACGCTTTATGCAGAGGGTTAGCACCCGAATAATACCAGGGGAAAACCTCTCCCCTTATGATGACCTGGTAAAAGAATCGGCTTATAAATATGATTTTGACTGGCGCATGATCGTTGCACAAATGTGGCAGGAAAGTAATTTCAATCCGAAAGCGGTTTCACCGGTTGGTGCGCAAGGTTTGATGCAGGTAATGCCGGCAACCGCAGAGGAAATGGGCTTTCCACCCCCGCTGTTTGAACCTGAGCGCGCCATTAAAGCCGGTGTAAAATATATGGACTGGGTCAGAGACCGGTTTAACCCCTCCCTGCCCACGGTAAACAAGCTCTGGTTCACTCTAGCCTCATACAACGCTGGTTATGGCCACCTTCTCGATGCACAGCGCCTCGCCAAACAGTTGGGCCTAGACCCCAACGTCTGGTTCGACAATGTAGAAGTAGCGATGTTAAAGCTGGCCCAGCCCCAGTATTTTAAGCGTGCGCGTTATGGCTATGTACGGGGATCGGAGCCCGTGCAATATGTGCGTAACATCAGCAATCTCTACAAGGCCTATGTAGAAATGATGAGCGACGATGCCAGTGTAGCTGTGCCCCTACAGAAAGCACCGGGTATCAGCTATTGCTCACCACTCCACACCCCAGAGGGGGTTATCCAGCAGATACCCAATTACTCCGCTCCATAAGCTGATAACGTAGATTCTCCAAAGATCACAAGGTGAGCACAATTTTCCCAACGATCTTGCCAGACTCAAGAAGCCGATGTGCTTCGGCAACCTCCTCCAAAGGGAAGCGCGCAGCAATCTGAGGGTGAATTTTACCAGTTTCTATTAATGGCCAAACTTGTGATTCCAAAGAGTGTGCAATACTGGCCTTAACCTGTGTGGATCTTGGCCTTAAGGTTGAGCCGGTAAGGGAAAGCCGCTTCAACATCACCGGTAACATATTCACTTCGACTCTGGCTCCCTGCAGATAGGCGATATTCACGATACGGCCATCATTCGCAGCCACTTGAATATTACGATCAATGTAGCTGCCACCCACCATATCCAGAATCACATCCGCTCCATGTCCTGAAGTAGCTTCTTTTACTGCCTGCACAAAATCTTCTTCCCGGTAATTTATTGCTTGCTCGGCGCCGAGTTGCACACAAGCCACACATTTTTCTGCGGAACCGGCTGTGGCGAAAACCCTGGCCCCCAGCTGGTGTGCCAACTGAATAGCGGTGGTGCCAATACCCGAGCTACCACCATGTACCAAGAAGATCTCTCCACTTTGCAAACGAGCCCGATCAAATACATTGGCCCAAACCGTAAAGAAAGTCTCCGGTAATGTCGCAGCCTCCACCATAGATAAAGAACCGGGTATTGGTAGGCACTGCCCTTCTGGAACCGCCACAAAATCCGCATATCCGCCCCCATTAGTTAGGGCACAGATCTTATCGCCAACTTGCCAGCGTTCAACGCCTTCACCCACTGCGGCCACCAGACCGGAAACTTCAAGCCCAAGAATAGGAGAGGCACCTGGAGGCGGTGGGTAATGACCATTGCGCTGAACAATATCGGGACGATTGACACCAGCGGCAGCTACCTCAACCAACACTTCACCTGGGGCGACCTCCGGTCTGGGCAGGTCCGCCAACTGCATGACCTCGGGGCCTCCATATTCCGGTAGATCAATAGCACGCATTATTCGCTCCTTTATCCTTTAAATTCTTCACAACCCGATTCAGTGATGGCGACAAACCCTGAAACCATCAGAGAGATATTGAGCACTACTGTACCGCTAATAGGAGGGAATTACAGGAGGGTAAAAGCAATGTGGCCGGGAACACTTGCACAAATCACCGAAAGATCCTGTAAGCAAGTGGCCCGGCCAAGAAATGCATTAACTGAGAGCCAATATCTCAATTAATTCAAATGGTAAGTCCCGCAATTAGAGCTCGTATAGGAACTCCACTCCCATTACACGCCCTTTATTCAGTGGTGTGAAACTGGCACCCACTCCACCCATTTTGTAAGGCAACTGGGTATTGTTACCCTCCGCCATTTCATCCAGCATATTTTTGCCGAATAATGAAACGGTGTAGCTACCATTGTCCGGGGTATAGCCGATGCTGAAATCCAGCATATCCACTTCTGACAACATACCGCGGTTATCATCGGTGTAAGGGGCTTCGTCTCGATGATTAAAATTCATACGAGAAGTCAGGGTGCCGTAGGCGCCTAACTGCAAGTCGTGGATAAAGCCCACACCGTAGGTCCAGGGGGCCAGACGGGGAATCTCTAGACCGAGATCGGTACTATCTACAAGGCCATCGCCATTCAGATCACCCAGCACCTTATCGTAGTCACCGTCAACATAGCCAACATTAAAGGTAAACAGCAGATTTTCACTAAGGGCCGCCATAGCCTCCAACTCGGCCCCGCGGATGGTTGCATCGGCGGTATTGCGAATTATCTGCGCAACACCACTGAATGGATCAGGAAGATTTTCCTCGCGCTGCATGTCATCAATAGTGTTGTGGAAAACCGCCATATTGGTGCGTAGACGCCCATCCAGCCAATCCACTTTTGCGCCAATCTCGAAGCTGCTCTGCTCCTCTTGATCGGTAGCCTGTGGAGGGTAGGGTTTTCCAGTTAAAGGATTAATACCAGCATTGCGGAAGTTATACCCACCACTACGGAAGCCCTTGGTCCAGAAGGTATACAACTGGGTATCATCAGAGACACTCCACTGAAGACCTATTTTGGGTGTAAAGGCATTCCAACTCTCGCTATCTATACCGTCCTCGTCATAAGATGAGCAACCACTGAGGGTGCAGGTATTTAGAGGAATAGAGGCTATCTTGGCATCTTTCTTCTCACTGGAATAGCGTCCCCCCAGGGTCAAAACCCAAGCCTCATTTAGGTCGATATCCGCCTGGGCAAATACGCCATAAGTACTGTGGTCCTGCTTACCGCCCCCAGTCCAATCGAATAAGCCCTGAAACAGAAGTCGATTTTCCAAATAGGTGACGTCTTGGCTAAACCAGTAAACACCGGTGGTCAATGCGGTGCGACCAAAACGGCCGGAGTAACGCAGCTCATTACTGAGCTGGCTCTGGTCCACACTGGAATCAGCATGGAACAGCGTGACCGGTAGAGAGTCGATATCACCCAGCCCGTGAGCCTCATACTCACGCCAGGCGAGAATATTGGTAATGGTGCCATCACCAAAAGCGACATCCTTATTGAACTCGGTAATGATCTGGCTCCATTCATCTTTCTGGTAACCTTCCTCATTTTGGGCCACCTCAAAAGAGTCCTTGCCATTATCCCAGTCATCAATGCCTAATGAGGCGGCTATCTGAGTCGGACTCCCCCAAGGGACAACCCCATCGTCGGTTATTTCGAAATAGGGCTCAGAACCGCGGTTCTGCGCCACCACACCATCTGAATCCATACGGCCGTGCTCCATACGCACCAATAGCTCCGCTGTGTCGTTCAGCTGGATACTAAAACTCGGCCGAATAAACCAGCTGTCGGAAGCGCCGGCATTGTCGTTGTTAGTGGCAACGTTTTCGAACCATCCGCGGTCGTCGTTGTAATAAACCGTTAAACGGCCGTTGACCGTATCGGAAATGGCGCCGTTAATGGAACCGGCTGCGACTGTATCGAGATTGTCGGTGGTGGATATTTTAAAGCGTGTAGAAAATTCATCTGTGGGGCGGGCAGTCTTTATGACCACTGCACCACCAGTTACATTGCGGCCAAACAGCAGGCCCTGTGGACCCCGCAAGACCTCAACACCTTCCAGGTCGAACAGGTCGGTCACCACACCGGCGTTCACACCCAGATACATACCGTCCACAAACACACCGACGGTAGGATCAATAGAGGGAATAGAACTATTGATACCCAGGCCGCGTACCGTGAAGTTTGCGGTATTTTTTACCGTGCCCACATCTTCCAATTGAACATTGGGCATTTTGAAGGAAAGGCTTTGCAGATCCTTGGTGTGCAGTGCCTCTAACTGATCGCCAGAATAGGCGGTGGCCGCTACGGGAACCTCCTGCAGGATTTCTGCATCGGCGCGTTTGCGGGCGGTGACTTGCACTTCCTCCATTAGAGTACCTACCGAACCCTCAGCGGCAAAGCTGGGGGTCGCACCACTGGCCAACCAAAGAGTCGCTACAGAACAGGCGGAAAGCAGAGCGGAGTGCTGCTTAAGTTTTGACGGACTTCCCATGTTTTCTCTCCATTGTTTTATTGTTTTTATCTACAACAACGGACTTATCGCAATCGGTACTGCCTTATCCCGCCGCTCTACTCTCTCTGTGGAGATTCCGACTTTGCGGGATTCCGATCCAAGACCGCGCTGATAAAGAGGCACAGAATTCGCATGTTTTCTGTGACTCAAACAGATTACAGGCTAGCCACGTCCGGTGGAAGTCTATTTATCGCGGATAACGATAAAAATAACTCAATTAGTCTGGAAAGTTCGTTGGAAGAGGGAAAACTAAATCCTGACTAAAAAAAATAGAGCTAAACATGCACTATTTAAGTGCGAGCTTTTTACTCACCCACACCCAAAATCCCCCTTAAAAAGTCAGGAATCAAAATTTATTTTTGTTAAAAGCAGCCAAGACGTGAGTTAAATCTAGCTTAATGAATTTAAAAAATGCAGTAACGGCGAAATACAGATTCAAACCTCTCTATCTTCAACATAAAAGACCTAGCAGTCAGCAAAATTACTCGGTTAATAGACTAGATTTTTCTGGGTGTGGATACAGAGAAATGGTACTTATGAATATTCTGTTAAAAAGGTGTAACACTAATTACAAATTTCTCTACTTGATACAAAAAAAGATTTGACCATTAAGTCCAGCCACTCTATTGCCAGAAGTAACAAATTATTTTCACCTTATTAGTACATCGCAAACGACCCACTGGTAAGCTGGCCAGCAATGCCTTATCAATTCGTCAACTGCAAATTCAGCGCTAGGATGCATCCAGTCCCTTACCCGCTTGCAGATCAAGAGTCTGCTTTGCCCCCAAGTGTGATTACTTGATGCATCTCAGAAGCATCGAGGGTTTCTTTTTCTAGTAGCGCTTGTGCCAGGGCATCGAGCTCCTTGCGATGGCCCTGTAGAAGATTCTGGACTTCCGCCTCTATTGCGCTGACCAGGGCGATGACTTCGTCATCAATAATCTCAGAAGTATGCTCACTGAAATCTTTTTGCTGCGCCATTTCCTTACCAAGAAAGATATGCTCCTCCCCGCGCCGAAAGGCCACGGGTCCAAGTTTCTGACTCATACCCCAGTGCGTTACCATATGCTGGGCCAAGCGGGTGGCCTGCTTCAAATCGGACTCTGCCCCACTGCTGACTTCATTAAACACGACCTGCTCAGCCACCCTACCCCCCAACATCACACCGATGCGATCACGCAGGTAGCTCACTTTCATGTTGTGGTGATTTTCTAGTGGAATCTGTTCTGTTGCCCCGAGGCTGTGTCCCCTGGGAATAATAGTGGCTTTCTCCAACGGATCGGCATGGGGTAGTAGCATCGCAGTGAGGGCGTGGCCAGCCTCGTGATAGGCAACCGTCTTTCGATCTTCCTCCCCCATTATCACTTCCCGTTCGCCACCAAGTACTACTTTGTCCCTGGCCTGTAGCAGACAATCCATATCCACGGCTGTCCTATTTTGCCTTCCCGCCAACAACGCGGCTTCATTAATCAGGTTTTCCAAGTCCGCCCCGGCGAAACCCGCCGTTAAGGCAGCCAAGCGCTCCAGGTCGACCTCCCCATGTAGTGGGACATTCTTAGTATGAATACTTAGGATGTCCCTTCGAGCAGGCCTATCCGGTAAATCCAGGGTGATCTTGCGATCAAAGCGTCCAGGGCGAAGCAGTGCCGCATCCAACACATCGGGACGGTTGGTTGCCGCTATCACAACCACCGCCTCCTGGGGATCAAAGCCGTCCATCTCGCCGAGAATCTGATTCAGGGTTTGCTCACGTTCATCGTGTCCCCCTCCCAGACCCGTGCCGCGCGCCCGCCCTACTGAATCAATTTCATCGATAAAAATGATTGCGGGAGCCTCTTTCTTGGCTTCAGCAAACATATCCCGCACCCGCGATGCCCCGACACCGACAAACATCTCTATAAACTCCGAACCACTGATACTGAAGAAGGGAGCATCACTCTCTCCTGCCAAAGCCTTGGCCATCAATGTTTTGCCTGTACCTGGGGGGCCCATCAGCAGAATACCGCGAGGAATCTTTGCCCCGAGTTTACGGTAGTGTTCAGGGTCTTTTAGGTATCCGGCTATTTCTTGCAAGTCCCTCTTGGCATTGGCAAGGCCAGCCACATCAGCAAAAGTCACTTCGGATTCACTGCGTTCATAGCGTTTGGCCGGTGACCGGGCAAAACTGAATGGATTGCCTGGGGTCATGGCGCCCATTCGGGCCTGCATCCGGCGCCCCAACCAAACCAGCAAGGCAATTATCAAAACCCACGGCAACAGCAAGATCGCCATCCTTTGCCAAAATCCGCCCTGGGATGATTCCGCTTCAATTATTACCTGCTGCTTTTCCAGTAAGGGCATTAACTCTGGGTCCTGCACCGGGGGTATGGTCGTCTCAAAGCGTTTTTCTTCTGGCTTCTGGGCTTTATCTTTAGTCTCACTCTTTCCCTCGGGCTGCTTACTGGCTACTTGTTTGAAGACTCCAGTGATACGCTGTCCTTCAAAAAGTACACTGGCAATTTCCCCCTTGCTTAGCGCACTCTTAAAGTCACTGTAAGATAAAACCTCTCTTTCTGAACCAAACTGCCCATTCGAACAGTATTGAAGAGTGAGGATCACCAGGAAAAGGAGTACGACATACTGCAGCCAACCAAGTGGACTCTGCTGAGACTGGCCAGAGAGAGGGGAACCTGGCTCCTCGGCAGGTAACTTCTTCCCTTTCTCATCTTCATCCGCCATTGCCATAAGATCTCACTGATATTGGGGTAGCCTACTATCCAAAAATTGAAGCGCAGTCCCTTTATGCTGGAACAATCAGTATAGTTCTCCGCCAACTATGCTGAGCCGGCATATGTATAGGCCCATAAAGCCTCGGGCTAACGAATGAGGGCGGCGCTCAGCGGTCTCAATCAACCCCTCCTAAAGGCCTGTAACAACTATTGTTAAAAAGAACTTGCAAACTCTCGTTCCACGCGGCAAAATTCGCGCCCTGTCGAACTCTCTGGCCCTGCGCCAAGGGGCGAAAAAGTTCGATAAGTTGCGGATTTTTAAAGGATTTTCCTTAAAAGCAGTTGACTTAAGCAAATCAACTGACTATAGTTCGCACCCATAACGCGCTCGTAGCTCAGCTGGATAGAGTACCTGGCTACGAACCAGGCGGTCGGAGGTTCGAATCCTCCCGAGCGCGCCATACAAAAAGGGCCTGTAACGCAAGAAGTTACAGGCCCTTTTTATTTTTCTGACTTTTTACCTACCTTATAGCTAACAACCTTCAGCTAAGTTAGCTGGCAAGATAGCCGAGCTTGGCTAGTCCCTGAAAAATTGAAAGAGCCTTGATAACAACCGAGGCCCCTTCACTCGCCGTACAATACGGAGATTCTCACACCTGCTTACTTGCAGATGTTCTCCTTCTGTACAACATCATATTTCTTCAACAACTCCTGATAGCGGCCACTGCTGCACAGCTTGGCAAGCCCACTATTGAAATCATCGCGCACCTTCTGATCACGGAACCCTACACGGAAATCGGTCATTGGAACGAAGATCGGGAAAAGATTAACCTGATCCATTTTATGTCCCATTTTATTACTCAAATGCTTAAACAGCTCCATATCTACAACCGCCACCACGTCTTTCATTTTCCAAAATTGAGCGACAAGATCGGGGGCTGTTGGAGCCTGAATAATATTCTGGCGCTGCGTACCATTGGGTCCATACATCTTTTCAAATTCCGGCCCTAAATCCATAGGCCCTCCCTGCCAAGTAATCACCTTCTTACCGGCCAAATCAGCAATGCTATCAATTTTCATTTTATCGGTAGCTTTGGTAATCGCGTAATTGGCAAAACTGATCATGTTATTAGAGTAAAAAAGACCATCATCTTTCTTCATCACATTAACAGCTGCCTGTACTTTACCCTGCTCAAGGGCTGGGGCTGTCTCTGCAAAACCCATCTGTTCAAACTGCACCGAATACCCAGGCAGCGCTTCCCGTACAATATCGACCTCCAAGCCACTGGTAGCATTGTTGATCACATAGGGGGGAGCATCGCCAGCTATTGCCACCTTTAAGGGTGTGCCGCCCGATTGGGCAACCGCCTGAACAAGAACACCGAACATCAACCCGAGAAAAACAACAACGGAGCGCATACGCATAACCATCTCCAAAGCGACAGAAAAATCACCCAGACGCCCTAAGTGTTGACACCGAATAGCTATTTATCAAGTCGCATCTTTCCACCATAGAAACAGACTCATACTCAGCCACCCCCTATGCCAGACATATTTTCTAGCCAAAGAACTTGAAAACGGCACGTAATCCCCCCAACTCAGAAAATAGTAAAGCGGTATGGCTATAGACCCCTATTGAAAAACTCTCAACATCAATCTTTTTCCTGAGAACTGCAAAGTCAAACTTGTATTTTGCTCAACCAGGTTTATACCCCCCGCTAGAATCCCAAAGAGACTGAAGCAAAGGCCAGCCAGTATGGTATCGATTCAGAAACAACTCACTAAATATAAAAGAACTCTACACAATACAGATAATCGCAATAATCTGACAATCCTAGACTCACTATTGAACATTGAGTTTCGAGAAGTAAGAAAGTCTGGTCGCAGCTTTAATGTTAAATCGATAGCCTCAATGGTACAGATGGAGAAAAACTGCAAGTGGATAGCTCACAGTCAAGATCATAAATACATAACACTCTCCGACCCCCTTCGGTTACGTCTTTATCGGACCGATCGGCAGGAAAATTTCTATGAGTTCTGCAAGCCACCCTCTATTTGGGTATTCAATAAACGGCAGAAACAAATAAAGTACCACCAAGGTACGACCTGTGAAACTTTTTCTATAGACGAGAATAATTCAGCCAGACAGCAGGCACATAATCTATGAGCGCTTTTATTGCAATTATCCTGCTCGCCCTGGCAATTTGGTTAATACCGATTCTTTATCGCCGCTGGCGCATCAACTATCGACGTGCACAAGTACTGACTCAGGAGCAGTTACAGCTTCTCAAGGAAGCACTTCCTCTATATCACTATCTAAATAGTGGCCAGCAGAAAGAACTACGTGGAAATATCGCACTTTTTCTTCATGACAAAGAATTTGTCGGCTGCGACGGCTTACAAGTGAATGAAAAAATGAGAGTCACGATCGCCGCCCATGCATGCCTTCTACTACTGGGTCGTAAAAACGAGTGTTACCCCAACCTCTACACCTTACTACTCTATCCGGACACTTACGTTGCCCAGGAAACTCACAGAGAGGGTTATATAGAGACCCACAAGCACAGCGCACGGGAAGGCGAGGCACACTATCGCGGCCCCGTAGTGCTCTCCTGGGGTGATTTGGAGGAAGATTTAGAGTTCCCTCAGCGAGGACACAATGTCGCTTTACATGAATTTGCCCATAAAGTAGATGAGGAAGATGGCTACTTTGATGGCCGCCCACTCTTTGAGAAGTCCAACGATGGCGACAACTGGGCTGCAGTAATGAGCCAGGAATTCCATCGTTTGCGCCAAAAAGCTGAATTTGGCCAGCTCCCCGGTGACAGTCCTTCCGTGCTGGATTTATATGGAGCCCAATCGCCCGCTGAATTTTTTGCTGTAGCCACTGAGAGCTTTTACACCATCTCCATTGCTATGCGCTCCCTACATCCAGAGCTCTACAGGGAACTGAGCCGCTTCTATCGACTGGACCCAGCAACACTGGTCGGAGGAAAAGCAGATAGTTCTCCAGGGCTATAACTCTTTCTCGTTAAATTCAACATAGAAATACAATAAGCTAGTGGCAGCTTATAAAAGAAAAATGATATCGAGCATAATTCCAGAAAACTAATACCAGGAAGTATCAATGGAAGCAATTGAGAAAGCGCTTAGCTTTATTATCGAAATAGAGAAGCTCAAAGACGTTCAACGGAAAACAAAACCAGTTGGATTGAATCGCTTCGAAAACTCCGCAGAGCACAGCTGGCATGTCTGTCTATGCGCGCTAATTTTGAAAGATTATTCAAATGACCCAATTGATATAAACCGGGTTTTAAAAATGCTACTAATACATGATCTTGGGGAAATTGATACAGGGGATACCATAATCTACTCAGGGGAAACAAACGAGACAAAGACTAAAGAAAAGAAAGGGTTAGAACGACTATTATCATTATTACCTGGAAGTATGAATATAGAATTGATGAAATTATGGGAGGAATTCGAGTCTGGAGAAACGGCTGACGCCCGATTTGCCAAGGCCATTGACCGAATCCCTCCCCTACTACATAACATTTATGGTGAGGGACACAGTTGGAAACAATACGGCATCACCAAGGATCAAATATTTTCTTTAAACGCACGTATTGGAAAGGGTAGTGAAAAACTTTGGTCTGAGATTAGTAGCATGCTAGAGGGGGCAATCAAAGATGGCATCCTCAAGTAAGGGCCTACCTGAATAGGATCAAGCATATAAATTTGAGCCATGGGCTTCCCACAGGGTAATGCTCAACTACCTTAGCCTGTTCTACAATCAATACCATTCTTGTATAGCTTCCCCTGATTGCTACCAATATCTGAATAGTTTCCAACTCCTTCTGGAATATAAATCGTGCCAAAAGTAGCCCTGCCAATCCTCGGAGCCTTTATTCTTTTTTTGCTCCACACCGCATCAGCCAATTCGCCTATTAACTGCCAACCCTTATTTAACCATCAGGATGATAAGGTTGCTCAATACAATAGGTGCACCCAAATTGACTTCCAACCCAGTAGTATCGACGGATCGGCAACGATCATAATGCGGCGCAATAGCAAGGGGGCTTGTGCCTATACCACAGCTGTCCAATGTGGCAATAAAAACATACAGATGGAGGAAATTGCTGCGATAGATTTCAAGATCTCTATTCCTGCGGGCAAATGTAACCCAACCGAGTGGATTGCTGTATACATGTTCCCCTGGTGTGGAGAATCAGGGGGATGTTGGAGCGGCGGGGAACGAGAAGTGGACTTTGTAGAAACAATGGGCCCCAATGGCCCCGGTGACCTAGCCTCCAATTGGGGAGGTCGCCCCAAGCAGGCAGAGTGGATCAACCAACATGGCGCCATCAGAGTCGATAGTGGCACTAGCCAGCATATCACTTTTACTTCCAGCCAAGTTCTCTCAGGACCCAAAAGCGGCACTTATCAATGGGACATTCGAGTGTGTGCCCCTTCAGCGACAAAGTGTGAAAACACTAATCAACTCTGGCATGCTTACCGCGAGAAAGGCCCGACTATTTTTGATAAGTCGATGATGATCGTTATTGACAACTGGGGAGTTAATCACCCACCAAGAGAGGGCTGCACTTTAGAGGTTACAAATATGCTAATCACTAAACACTTGAGGCCTTCTAAAGAGTAGGCTCAACTCTGAACATCCCTTACCACTCCCCATAAAAAAGCAAAAAGAAAGTAATTCAGCCATTTATATATAGTCTTTGAGAATATCAAAATCTCAAAAAACCGATAAAATAATTGAATCATTCTATGATCCAGCCAAAAGTTCTTTTTACGAAAAGACTTAAATAAAGCGAGTTATCAGCCGCCAAGTCGAAAGCAAGCCCTTTCATTCTTATTGATAACTTTTAATAATTGTAAATTAATAATCCTTCTTCCATTGCAATTCCACACTACCGGAGCCACTATCGCCCTCGTCCGCTGTTTTAAACTCCAGATTAAGGTCTTCGCCTATCTCTATCTGCATTTCTGCCTGCCAGGGGCTTAGGGGATCAGTACTACGTTGCAACTCTACATAGATACGGTTGGTAATATATTTTCCCAGGCTCAGAGCATACTCATCCCCCTCATCACCTTCCTCTTGCTCAATATTCAGAGTATCCAGCCGCAACAATTCCCGGGTTTTGGCTACCGGGTCTAACACAGCACGTCCGGTTTGCAAGCTGCGAACCACACTCACTAAACGCACCGCCTGCAGCGGAGAAATATCTGACAAGGACTTACCAAACAACAGCTGAGCTAAGATTTCATCCTGGGAAGCTGAGGGATCAGAGCTGAAAGTAATATCCATATCTGTTGCAGAACCAGAAATATTTGCTGTGATTTCACCGTCGCTATATTTGTAAACGCCTTCGACAAATACAGCCACTTCGTTATTTTCAAAGCGTATCTCCCCTTCCTGCAAATTAAATTTCTTACCTAGTAGATCAAAGCTACCTCTCACAATGGTCAGCTTTCCTGAAGCCTCGGGTTTGGCCGCAGTTCCACGAATATCCACCTGACCACGCAGTTGGGAATTGAGCCCCAGACCACGCACATAAGATTGCTGGTCTAAAACCACTTCCACTCCCAAACTAATCTTACTGAGTAGCGGTGGAGCGCGCTCCACTTGTGGGCCATCCACCTGGACTTCTACCACCTGGATTTCCGGAACACTGCTACCGATCCACTGTTCAATCTGTACCGCTAATGGACGTAAAGTAAAGCGCCCGGTAATTTCCGCATCCTGGCTGGAGCCGGACAGAATTGCCTCTCCCGAGATGGCACCGCGCACCCCCGGAGTATTTAACAAGTGTGCTCTATTCAGGTTTAAATTGAGGCTCATCTGTGGTGGTGACTGCTCAGGGAAGAACACCGCTCCTCCCAGGTTAATCGTACCGCCATCCACAACAGTGGCACTGCCACGCTCAATACGCCATTCCTCTGGTGTAAGGCGCATATAAAAATCGATATCGGCAATGCGCGTGTGACTGGGCCGGTGCTCATAGCTGGCCCCGCTGAGTTCTATCGCACCATTGAGCCGGGGCGCGCCAAGCGTGCCTGCACCATCAGCAGAGAAACTCAACAGGCCCCGCATAACATTTACCCTGGGGTCCATAAACTCCGCAACCACAGACAAGTCTGCAGTACCATCACTGACTAACTGCAGGGGAACATCACTTATAGGTCCAGATGGGTTATCTGCGAACAATCGCTCCATGATGGGTGTAATAAGCAGGCTAGCGCTGCTATCTACTGCGCGTCGATTGCCATGATCAGCTACCAGAGACACTTGCAACTCAGCGCCCTCGGTATACCACTCCAGGGCCATAGAGAGCGGCTGTACCTGAACCCGCCCTTTTTCCCTGCCTGGCATATAGCCGCTGAGACGCAGATCGCCCTCAAGCTGTGGCTGACGTGGGCTACCGGTAATACTCACATGCAGGGAGATATCCCCTTGATCGGGGATATTAAATGCTACCTCACGGGAGAGATCTTCCAGAGAAGCCCTACCTAAAACTTGCAGGTCCAGACGTTGTTCATTGAGGCTGCCATGGACCGACAATTGGTTACGTCCCGCCCACAAAAACTCCAGCCCCTCAACAATCAAACTCTTATCGGCATAATCCAGAGCGCCCTGCAGCACCCAGGGCTCATAGCGGTAACCGCCCTGCGCTAGCACACTGGCCCTTACCTCCGGGTTAGTAAGCGCCCCTCTAATTTCTCCATCCAGACTCAGCTCACCCTCCATAGTACTGGGCAATACTGCTCCAAACACTTCCACCAAGCTCAAGGGTAAGTTACGCACATTCACTCCCACCTGGAGCTGGTCCTGTTTAGGCTCAATTACTCCCTGCGCCTCCACCAATACGACGCCCTGCTTCCCCAGACGCTGTGCTTCCTCGGCCAGGGCTGTCAGGCGACTCGCGCTCTGCTCAGGCTGTACCGCGCCCTTGGCGATACCGGGGATAATCACTGGCGATTGCGGGCCCTGAAACTGTCGTGAACCAAAGTAGTTCATAGTGCCGTTGGCAAAGAGTTCCAGTCGCAAGCCTTGCAGGTCAATTTTTTCCAGGTTTCCGCTGGCATCACCTTTCAGGTTATAGCGGTATTCTTGAACCAGACCATCGGATTCCAGGCTGGCATTCAAGTAGGGATTAGACCAAGGGCCCTCGACACCCAGCAGCCCCTTTAAACCCAGGCTAACCCCCTGTGCAGAGACAAATCCGAGATCTTCGTAAGGGCTGAGGTTGCGAATATCCAAATGCAGCTGCAAATTCAGTATTTTTGCCTCGATATCCACCGAGCCGCCACCGAATACATTCAGCTTTTCCCCCACCAAGCTCAGATCAGTAATTGTCAGCCCCTGTAAATTACCCTTCACCTTGCCCGTCAACTCATTTTGTAGGCCTCGGTAAGCGGTAACAGCACTCACATCCCCATCAAAAACCGGTTTATCCCAGGGCCCTTTTATCTGTAGCTGAAGTTGATGCAGGGTCCCAGAGAAGTCATCGGGGATTTTTAGTGCTTCTGTTTGCGGTAAAGCAGATAGCAATCGACGAATCTCTTCAACCCCCAGCTCTTGCGCCGCTACATTGATGTCCAGGGACTTGTTGTCGGTATCAATAGCGCCCGCCGTACGAATTTGCGCACCGGCAAACGCCAGTCGAAGGGACTCCAACAGAATAACCCCCTGATCAGTATTCACCTCACCCAGCAGACTCAGTGGCTGCTCCCGATAGTGACTATTCAGCTCAATCTGACCAGAGATACTGGGTAGTGGCAGTGTACCGGATAGGGTTAAATCAGCACTAAACCAGCCACTGGGTAATAGCTCTTGCCAAGGGCGGGAGAGGGTAATTGGCAGGCGGTTGAGGTGAAGCTCAGCACTGATCTCATTTGCACCAATACTGCCTGAAACAGTGCTGCGCCGCCCATCCACCTGCAACCAAATACCTTCGGAGTGAATGCGCCAGGGAAAAAGGTCAATTAGCAGGCTACCGGTCAATGCCAATTGATGCTGGGAAAGTGGAATGGAAATAGACTCTATATCGATCTGTACCTGCTCATCGCGACGGCGCAGAGCAATTGTGCCACGTGTATCCAATGCCTGCCCTTTCGGCAGGTGTAGCTGGCGACCCACAAAGCCCTGAGCTGTTTCACTGGCCGAAAAGTCCAGAACAAACCGCCCCGGCTGCTGCTCCCGCCCCTCGGCAATAAACTGCAGATCACCGCCTTTTAACTCGCGAACTTCCAGCTGCAACTGAGTGGGCTGCCCCTCCCAGCGATACAGGCTATTAGCGGATACAGAGAGCGCTGGAATATCGCTGACTTTGCTGCTAATTAACTGCAATCGCTCAAGCTTTAACTCTCCTAAGCGAAAACTCGGCAACAGGGCTTCCCAGCTGGAGGTTTTTACTGTGTCCGCCTCATCCTCTACTACTTGTGCAGTTTCTTGCTCTGCTTCAGTCAAGGATTTAAGTAATTCATCCAGCACATCGAGATTCAGCAGAAAATCTTTGGCGGCGATACGCTCAATATTGACTGGATTACTGGAAAAACTCTGTAGCTGAAACTCCAGCTGGCTTCCCTCTGCCAGGGTATTGTTCTCAAAATCGACCCGAAGACGTTCAAAAAACCAGGCCCCGAGGCGCTCGCTGCCAATCCCTTCAGCCTCAATCGTAAGGCCGTTGATTACCTGTTCTGCACCGTAAAAAGCCGTGCGGGTCAAATTAACCCGCCCCTGCTCTGTGCCTAGAAAGTAAATTAATGAAAGCAGAATAAATAGCACCAGACCCGTGATCAGGTAGCCCCCGGCTCCGAGGGAACGCCACAACCCCCGCAAAAAGCCTCGCAAAAAACCTAGCAGTGCGCCAGCAAAGCCCAGAGCCAATACACTCCATCTGGACATCAAAATGCCTGCCCCAGGCTGACATAGACCTGGTAGTGATCATCTACTCCGTCGCGCCTATCCAGAGGAAAGGCTAAGTCAAAGCGGATAGGAGCGAAGGAGGTATTGTAGCGAACACCAAATCCCGCCCCCCAGAAGAGGTTAGAGAAGTTAGGGCGTGGATTCTCATAGGCATTTCCTCCATCGAGAAACAGGACTCCGCCCCAAGTTTCACTAAAGCGGAAACGCCCTTCAATTGAAATTTCGCTGAGGCCGCGCCCACCGATCGCATCGGACAGGGATTCCTGGCCGTCCTCATTAATTTCAACAATACGTGGACCCAACTCCTGGTACCCATAGCCTCGTACTGAACCACCCCCACCTGCATAAAAGCGTTCATCCGCCGGCAGTTCCAAATTGGGTGCGCCAGTAATGGCGCCGGCCTTGATACGCAATGCTAAAGTTGGTTCGTAGCGCGCCGATAGCGCCGTTTTATAAGCGGTTAACTGCAGGATATTTTTGACAAAAGAAGTACTGTTATTTTTGAGATCCACATAGGGCTTAATCTCCAGTGCTGTGGTGGCGCCACGACGGGCATCCAGAGGCTTATCTGTTGTGTTTAACTTAAAACCCAACGGGAACGCCAATAAATGATAATTTTCATCCGGGTCCCCATCCTCCACAGCACCATCTACTTTTTCATCCACACGGCTGAATTTCAGTTCAGCCCCACCACTGATGGTACGGTGCTTACTCAGCTTGCGCGATACCAGCCCCTTAAGGGTCAAGGCCTTGGAACTGTAGGAGTCTACATCCTCACCGGTTAAGGCCACACTCGCAGTAAAGCGCTGTTTATCCCTAAAAAAACGCGGTATGGTCAACTTACTCTCCAGAGTTTGCTTGACCTTATTCACTTTACTTTCCACTTCCAGCTTTTCGCCACGGTGAAAAATATTGCGATGTTCCCAGCTGGCAGATACACCGGGGCCCTCATCAGAGGTGTACCCCACCCCCAAAGTAATAGTGCGGTGGTTGCGCTCCTGCACAATAAAGATGACATCAACCAGACCGTTATAGGGCTCTGATATCTGGTGAGTTACATTGGAAATTAAATTAGTGCGCAATAAACGCAATTGAGCCGCATCCAGCTTACTGCGACTGAAACAATCCCCAGGGTTAATATTCAACTTACTGCGCAAATAGTCTTCTTCAACAGAAGTGGCACCAAGGATTTCTACCTCACCCACCAACACCTCTGGACTGGGTGCCACACGGTACACCAAACGTGCAGCTGCCTCCTGGTGAATCACTGTAGCTTGATAGGTAACATCGACATTGAGCAGACAGGCATTTTCATTAAGGTACCTGGTGATGGTCTGCACACCTTCGAGTACCTCATCTGCCTGTAATGGATCGCCGATAGAAATAGGCAAGCCGGGAAAGCCCGCCCGCAGATTCGCGGGCATTTCAATATCCAGGCTCTTAATCAAATACTGAGGACCGGGAATTACTTGGTAAATAATTTCACTACCCTGCACCGATTCCCGTACAGTAGCATCGTAATACCCCTCAGCGCGCAGTAATTTTTCCAGATTTCCACGCTCATAATGAGCGACATCCCGCAGGTTTTCATAACTCTCAAGGGCGCTACTATTCTTACGCAACTCATTGAGCTCTTTAGTCAATTTTTCCTGCAATTGCGGGTCGCCCTGCACATACAGTGAAAAAGCTGGAAGTTTGGAAAAAAAAGGAATGGCTACTGCCTGCTGGAAGGGCAGTAATACAAAACCGACAAGCAGGAAGGCAAAGAGAACTCGCAAAATATTAATCCGTTGACTACGGCGGCTAGTCCGCATACTCCCGGGTATCCATCCCTTCACACCTGATAATGACCCGGTACAGATATTGCCCGGGTAGAGTTTGCCGACGAGAGACGATATAGCTAATAGTCCCGTTTTAATCGCCGGCGGAGAGAAAGCAAATGGTTTATGGCTGGCTGCTAGTGCTCGGGCTGCCAAGTAACGGATTACAGTCTTTGATAATCACCCGTCCCTCGAGAATATTGCCCTTGGAGTATTCAGTAAAAATACATTGATTGGTTTTGGGGTCGTAGTTCTCGATCCAGAGGTTATCCTCTTTCCAGGTGGCGCCAATATGCCGGTAACCGTCAGGTACAGAAATACGCATCACACCACCGAAGCGTTTTACAAAGACCTGTTCATAGTGGAAGTAATAAGCCAGCCAGCCTGCAAAGAAGAAAACTGCAGCCACAATGGCGCCAATTTTCAAGCTGCCCATGCGGCTACCAGCAAAGAGGGAGAGAATAACCAGAGCGATAACCGCTGCCCAGTAGAGATAGGTAACCATACTTGCTCTTCTGCCTTGAATTTATTGGTATTACTACAGGGCAAGGGTAGCGCAGAACCGAGTCAAACAAAATGACGCCCGTCTACGCGCCCTCCCCCCTTAATCTCTTTAGTCTTCCGCCAAGGCTGGCAAATTTTCATAGAGTGCCAGAGCCTCTGGGTTGGCGAGAGCTTCTTTATTCTTAACCGCCTTACCATGCACGACATTGCGAACCGCCAACTCAACAATTTTTCCACTAATAGTACGCGGAACATCGGCCACCTGAATCACCTTGGCGGGTACGTGGCGTGGGGTCGTATTAGCGCGAATGGTGGAGCGGATTCTCTGCACCAGATCATCATTCAGCTCTACGCCCTCGCGCAACACCACAAACAGTACAACCCGTACATCGTCTTGCCACTGCTGACCAATACAGATGCTATCAAGCACCTCCTCAACTTTCTCTACCTGGCGATAGATCTCGGCAGTACCAATACGCACGCCACCGGGATTCAGTACCGCATCGGAACGACCGTAAATAATCACTCCTCCATGGGTAGTAATTTCTGCATAGTCGCCGTGTGCCCAAACTCCCGGCCAATTTTCGAAGTAAGCGCTGTTATATTTCGCCCCATCGGGATCATTCCAGAAACCGATCGGCATACAAGGGAAAGATTTGGCACACACGAGCTCCCCCTTCTCTGAAGTTACCGGCTTGCCATCGTCATTCCAGACTTCCACAGCCATGCCCAATCCTCGACACTGAAGTTCTCCCGCATAAACTGGCAACGCAGGGTTACCCAAGGCAAAGCAGGAAATAATATCCGTGCCTCCAGAAATAGAAGACAGGCACAGATCCTCCTTTATATCTCGGTAGACATATAGAAAGCCTTCATGAGCCAGTGGCGAGCCTGTAGACAGTACCACGCGCAGCTTCTCCAATTTGTGGCTTTCGCGGGGCTTACATCCGCTCTTTTCCAAGGCGGCGATATACTTGGCACTGGTGCCAAATACGCTGATGCCCTCCTCATCCGCCATATCCCACAGGCTCCTAGCCTCTGGATAGAAGGGAGAGCCATCGAACAGCACCAGGGTTGCACCACAAGCCAAGCCACTTACCAGCCAGTTCCACATCATCCAGCCACAGGTGGTGAAGTAGAATAGGGAATCCTCACGACGCAAGTCGCAATGCAGGCGATGCTCCTTCAGGTGTTGAAGCAAGGTGCCACCCACCCCGTGCACAATACACTTCGGCACCCCAGTAGTTCCTGAGGAATACATGATGTATAGGGGGTGATCGAAAGCAGTCTGAACAAAGGTAAGCTCGCGCTCAGGTGCTGTGGCTTCGAACTCTTGTAGCAACACCGCTTTATCCAGCGGCTCTGCTGCTAGTACCTGAGCCGCTTTTTCCTGCGAGCGGGCAACAGGCACCACTACCAGCTTCTCAATGGAGTCGATACGGGCCACTATCTCGCGCAATCGCGGCAGGGAATCAATCACTTTGCCGTTGTAGAAGTAACCTTCGCAGGCGATCAGCACCTTCGGTTCTACTTGGCCGAAACGATCAAACACGCCATTGATACCAAAATCCGGCGAACAGGAAGTCCATATAGCGCCAAGACTGGTGGTTGCCAGCATGGCCACTACGGTATCCATCACATTCGGCATAAAGCCAGCTACACGATCCCCTTCGGATATGCCTTGATTGGCCAGGGCTGAAGCCAAGCGTTCTACCCGACCGTACAGCTGCGCGTAGCTGAGCCGGCGGCGGCTGCCATTCTCCAGGCGCTCAACCAAAGCCGTCTTATCGTCGCGGTAGCGCAGCAGGTTTTCGGCAAAATTGAGTCGTGCATCGGGGAACCACTCAGCACCCGGCATGTTGTCGCGGCCCAAGATCTCTTCTCCACGCGCACTGGCCTGCACTTCACAGAAATCCCATAAGTCGCTCCAGAAGACCTCACGCTCTTCTACAGACCACTGGTAAAGCGCACTGTAGCCTTCCAGCTGCAGCTGGTGTTTCACATTAACCAGGCGACGAAACTCATCCATCTGGGTGGCGGCTACGGCCTTGGGGCTCGGTTGCCAAAGGGCTTGTGCGTTGTCCTTCATCTCAGCAGACCTTGTAGATTCATTATTCTTGGTGATTGTTTGACCTTCGCCAGGGCGAAAGCGGCAATCATGCCTTGCCCGACAACTTTAAACTATTTTAATCTTTCGATGGTTTATTAAATAAAACTTAACATTCATAGAATGCATCCGGAGCCATAGTGAGCGCCACCATTAAACAGCTTCGCGCCTTCGTTGTTGTAGCCCGCAGCCACAGTCTGGCGCAGGCCAGTGCCCAATTACACACTTCCCAGCCGGCGCTCTCCGTGGCCATCCGCAATCTGGAAGAGGCCGCTGGAGGCCCCCTATTTAGTCGCGACAGTCGCCAACTGGTCTTGACCCCAGAAGGGCGTGAGTTCCTGGTTCGTGCGGAGCAACTACTTAACAGCTGGGATCAATCACTGGATGCTATACAGCAGCGCTTCCGCCTGGAACGTGGACAACTGCAACTGGCAGTTATCCCCGCTTTCGCCTTAAACCGAGTACCCGCTCTATTAGCTAACTTTCACCTGACATATCCACAAATCAATATTGTGCTGGAAGATGTGGTTATGGAGCGGGTTGTAGAATCTGTACAGGAGGGACGCGCGGAGCTGGGCATTAGCTTTCGCCCGGACGAACTGGGTGGAATGGAGTTCGCACCCATTGAACACGACCGTTTTATCGCAATAATGCCCGAAGAGCACATATTGGCGGAAAAGAAGGCCGTACGCTGGCGCGACTTGGCCGCTCATCCTTTTATATCGATGAACCGTGGATCGGCAGTGCGACGCTGGACGGATACTGCCTTTGACCAGTGTGGACAAGCTGCTCAATATATTTGTGAAGCTAACCAGCTCAGTACTATCGGGCAGCTGGTCAGAGCGGGCATGGGAATCAGTGCTGTACCAAGCCTTTGTGAGGCACAAATGCGAGAGTACGGTTTAATCTGCTTGCCTCTTACCGCGCCGGCGGTAATGCAAGAAGTTGGCGCACTATTTAAAAGCCGCGGTAACCTCTCTGCACCCGCCAGCGCTTTCTTGGAATTACTCACCGGGCAGTAGTCACTACAGGAATAGTCATTTACCCAGAGTGCCAGTAACTATTTACTACTGGTAGCGCGCAGCATCCAGGCAGTTTTTTCATGCACACGCATACGGTCAGATACCAGGGCAATAGTCGATTCATCCTCGCCCTTTTGCGCGGCCTTTAATACATCGCGACAAGTTTTTATTACCTGCTCATGGCCCTTGGTGAGAATTTTCACCATATCTTCTGCTGCGGGAACTTCTACAACTTCTTCAATAGAACTCAGCTGTCCAAAAGCCTGATAGGTGCCCGGTGCAGAAACACCCAAAGTGCGAATTCGCTCTGCAATGTCATCTACCGCCGTAGCCAGTTCGTTGTACTGCTCCTCAAACATCAGGTGTAGTTCACGAAAAAATGGCCCGGTAACATTCCAATGGAAGTTGTGCGTTTGCAGGTATAGAGTGTAGCTATCCGCCAGCAAGTGCTTGAGGCCGCCAGCAATCTTTTCCCTATCCTTTTCACTAATACCAATATCAATTTTTTTCATTAAACAAATCCTTCTTCCAAGACTTTGCCACCGAAATGGTTACACTCCCATTCTGATAGTTTTATGGTTTTACCACAAGCTATCGGGTTGATAGCTTATCTATATAGCCGAGCCAAGTTTATAAGACACTAAAAAGACAAACATATTTACCCTGGCAACTAACTCGGAACATGCCTTGAATCTAGCGGTATCCTGCCCTGGAACAACTGTGTGTCCAAACTGAAAAGTTAATTAATCCGCCAAAAAGGAAAAATAAATAAAACATGTTGGTTATGCATACACTTATAGTGCTAGCACTGTATCAATCTACGGAAAGAAAAATTTAAGAGAAAACAAAGTTAGCTAGGTATTACAAACCTGGCAATTACTATGACTCGGCAGCTGCAAAGTTTGCAGAGCTAAGGTTTCCGTCTCGATTAAGTGCAATTTATTCAAGCTCGATACCGGCAAATCCATCAGGTACTTCATGGCCTCCAGAGCCTGCATACTGCCAACGACCCCCAATGCAGGACCGATCACCCCTGCTGTAGCGCAGTTCTGGACTTCAGCCTGCTCCTGGGGCGGAAACAGGCAGGCATAACAGGGGCCGTTTCCTTCAGAAAAATCAAAACTAATCAGCTGGCCGGAAAACCCCTGCACCGATGCCATTACCACCGGACACCCTGCCTGATAACAAACCCGGTTGATCGTATGGCGGATTTCCAGGTTATCGGTGCAGTCCAACACCAGATCCACCTGTTTTACCTGCTCACGCAGCCAGGATTCATTCGCCATTTGGCTGTGGGGGTGAATGCGAATAGTTGGATTGGCTGCAGCCAATTGTTGTGCAGCCACTATGGCTTTGGATTTTCCCTGGTGATTGGTTTTGTACAAAACCTGGCGCTGTAAATTGGAGAGGTCGATATGATCACCGTCTACCAGGTGCAGCTCTCCAATACCGGCTGCGGCCAGATACATCGCTGCCGGGCTGCCGAGCCCACCTAAACCAACAATCATAATTCGCGCAGAAGACAGCTTTTTCTGTCCCTCTTCACCCACTTGGGGCAACATTATCTGGCGACTGTAACGCTGTAATTCCTTACTACTTAACATGGCTCTACTTCCGCATGCTTTCCTTTCAACAGGACATTAAAATCGGCAACCGCCTGCTTGTAATCTTCCGCTTTAGTAATAGCGCTGACCACGGCGATACTGCCAACACCGCTAGCGATAACCTCACTGGCCCGTTGCATATTAATACCACCAATTGCCACGAGTGGATAATCGGGCAATAGTGCTGCCATTCGCGCAAGTTTCTGCACGCCCTGCAACTGATCCGACATATCCTTGGTGTTGGTCGCATAAATTGCACCAATCGCTAAGTAGCTGGGGCGATAACGATAGGCCAACAGTAATTCATAGAAGCCGTGGGTACTGATACCCAGTTTTAATCCTGCCGCTTGAATTGCCCTCAGATCAGCAGATTGCAAATCCTCCTGGCCCAAATGCACACCGTAGGCGCCGCACTCAATCGCCAACTGCCAGTAATCATTGATAAACAGGCGCAGGTTATACGTCCTGCCAATAGCCACTGCACGCTCAATCTGTGCGCACAGGTCCCCACCCGGATTCTTTATTCGCAACTGTAAAGTACGCACCCCCAGCTCAGCCAGACGCTGCAACCACTCCACCGTATCCACAACCGGATATAAGCCCAATGCTTGAGTATCTGTTTCAGCAAACCCTCGAACAAGAGGTCGGACAGTATCAAAGCCATAATCCAGAGCACGCTCTTCTCCCGGCACCAAAATCTCCGGGAAGTCGATTAAATCCAGGGGCCAGCCACAGTGGCCTACAGGTCCAGCACCAGCGCCGATATGTGCATTATTTCCCCGGCGCAAGCCCCGCTGTACATAGGCTTTACCCACAACGCAGGCATCTCGCAACGGATAGCCCAAAGCGCGACAAGCGGCAATAGCGGAGGACAGGGTGCAGCCAGTGCCATGTGTGCCTGTACTGGACACTTCCCGGCCAATAAACCAATCGGCTTTTTCACCATCCAACAGTAAGTCGGTAACTTCTCCCGCACGCAATTGCGTATGGCCGCCGGTAACTAAAATTGCGGTACCGCCGTGAGCGTGTAACTGACGCGCAGCCTGCACAATAGATTCCGCACCCGTGACACTGGCTCCGGTAAGCCATTCCAATTCATGTAAATTGGGAGTGACCAGATCACACTGTGGCATCAACTGAGCCAACACCGTTGCGGTAATATCCCCTTCGGTGAGCCCGGCTCCGTTGGTAGCAACAGCAACCGGGTCGTAAATAACCGGAACCGGCTGCACCGCTTTCAGCTGGCGCAAGAAATCTGTCACCGCAACAACTTGTTCAGCATTCGCTAGCAGACCGATTTTAATTGCGGCAGGAAATAGATCCCACTGTAAGGCCCACAATTGTGAAGCCAAGACCTCTAGGGAAACTGTATTAATTGCAGTTACTTCCACCGTATTCTGTGCGGTATTGGCCGTGATAACACTGCAACCATGGCAGCCTAGATCGGCAAAAGTCAGCAGGTCCGCCTGAATGCCGGCGCCACCGCCGGAGTCACTGCCGGCAATGGTCCAGACAATTGGCTTTTTCAATTGGAGTTGATCGCGCATAAAAAATACTAATCCTGCAATATGCTCTCTGCCTGCTGCCAGAAAGGCATATCCAGGGTGGGGGTGCTGGGGCTGGCAGTTTGACGCCTGAGCATCAAGCCGGCATTAAAGGCGGCGCGCCCAGATTCCACAGCCAGTTTAAAAGCATTAGCCATCAGCACCGGATCCTGGGCTTTTGCAATCGCGGTATTCAATAACACCGCATCAAAGCCCATCTCCAGTGCTTCTGCCGCCTGTGATGGCGCACCGATTCCGGCGTCAATAATAAGCGGGACATCACTCAGGCGCTCGCGCAGTGTTTGCAGGTTATATTTATTGAGCAGCCCCTGCCCGGTACCGATGGGAGCCCCCCAGGGCATTAATACCTCGCAACCCACATCCAAGAGTTTTCGACACAGCACCAGGTCATCCGTGCAATAAGGCAAAACCTTGAAGCCTAGCTGAATTAATTCCCGCGCAGCTTCTACCAAACCAAAGGGGTCTGGCTGCAAATTGTAATCATCGCCAATCACCTCCAGCTTGAGCCAATCGGTCTGGAAAATTTCCTGGGACATTTTTGCCAGCTCCACCGCTTCTCGCGGCGATTTACAACCGGCAGTATTGGGCAACAGCTGACAGCCGGACTCGCGAATATAATCCCAAAATCGATTGTCCTGCTGCTGTGCCGGATTTTGCCGGCGCAAAGACAAAGTAATAATTTCTGAAGCTGAAGCTTGCACGGATTCGCGCATAATCGCTGGGGAGGGATACAGGGCGGTGCCCACCAAAAGTCGGCTGTTAAATGTTTTTCCGTAAAGTGTTAATAGATCGCTCACCTTTACCCCCCCACTACCGGAGCAACAATATCCAGGCTATCGCCGTTATTTATCTGTGTACTGCTATATTCCGTACGGGGAATAAATCCACCGTTGATCGCAACGGCAAACGTTTCTCCGCGATAGCCGAGCTGCTGTAAAAGCACAGAGAGTTTTAGCGGGGATTCAAGGCTCTGTGTTTCCCCATTAATTAGTACCTGCATCAAACCCCCTGTAACAGTTGTTGTGCCACTTGATTCTCCACTTGCTCCACTACTGCCGGCGCTAAAAGATAACCGTGACGGTAGAGACCATTCACTCGAATCAGCCCATACTCGCCGTGGATATAAGGCATATTATCCATAGTGGCGGGGCGACAATTTACGCGGGTCTCAACAATACGAGCCTCGGCAAAAGCCGGGTTGAGGGAGTAAAGCGCGGAAGAGAGTTCCATACTGGAGCGCACGGAAATGGGCGACAGATCTTCGCTCTCAATTTCTGTGGCGCCGATTACAGTGCGTCCATCGCTACGGGGTACAGCGTAGAGCTTATAGCGTGGGTGGAGCAGGCGCACTGGACGCTGCAAAACCACTTCCCGGGATTCCACCACCATCACCTCACCACGGACACCGCGTAAGCCTTCAATCTGCCCCTTGGCACCGAGACCACGGCAGTCGATCACGCAATCAAATTGTTCGCGCTCCGAGTTCACAGAGATATACCCGGCTTCGCAAGTTGCCTTGCTGTGCTCTCGCAGAGTGACTGCACCTCGGTGCAATACGCTGAGTAACGCGGGCAATAGGCGGTGATTATTGATATCCGCCTCACCCCGCAGGTAAAGCCCTTGTTCAAAGCCATGTAAGCAAGGCTCTAATTTCGCTAAAGTATTGCTATCGAGGGGCTGCACCTGCACCCTGGCAGACTCGCCAAGCTTACCCTGTAGTTCCCGCAGGAATTGCAGCAGCTCACTTCTGTCCTTGCCGTGAGCCACCAGGACTGAGCCCGCCCTGCGGTATTCCACGTCCTGCCCGCTCTGCTCCTCCAGCTGACGGGCCCACTCAGGCCAAAGCTCAAGACTTTTTAACCCCAGGCTATAAATGTGTTTGTTAGTGTGTACCAGCTCCGATAAAGGCGAGATCATTCCCGCAGCTGTCCAACAGGCTCCGCCTTTTGATTCCGATAAGTTACCGGCCTCAAACAGGGTGATATCTACATCAAGCTGGCAGAGCCTCCAGGCGAGTAATCGCCCCAACAGGCCGCCACCGGCAATAGCCACCTTAGCTTTAGTTTTGTTTGACACAGCTTACCTATCTTCACAATTCCAATTGGATACCAGCGATAGCAAGCTCCTTTTACATCACTGTATTTCTAATATGTTGGGGGAGTTACCCTCCCCCAACACCCGATCAGCCCTTGTGATAAATCTCGCTGCCCATATCCTTAAATTTAACTGCCATCTCTTCCATCCCGCGTTCCGCCTCCTGTTTGGCTGCGTAATCGCGCACATCCTGGGTAATCTTCATAGAACAGAATTTAGGCCCACACATGGAGCAGAAATGCGCTACCTTGCCGGATTCCTTCGGCAGGGTTTCATCGTGATAAGAGCGTGCGCGCTCCGGGTCCAAACCGAGATTGAATTGGTCTTCCCAGCGAAATTCAAAGCGGGCTTTTGACAGGGCGTCATCGCGCTTCTGTGCCCGCGGATGCCCTTTGGCCAAGTCTGCGGCATGAGCCGCAATCTTATAGGCCATCAGACCTTCTTTAACATCCTCTTTATTGGGTAGGCCCAGGTGCTCTTTGGGGGTCACATAGCAGAGCATGGCGCAACCGTAAGTGCCGATAAGTGCAGCGCCGATGCCGGAAGTAATGTGGTCGTAGCCTGGAGCAATATCCGTGGTCAATGGACCTAGAGTGTAGAAAGGTGCGCCGTGGCAGTGCTTCAGCTGCTCATCCATATTTTCTTTGATCTTATGGATAGCCACATGACCGGGGCCTTCGATCATCGTCTGAACATCGTGCTTCCAGGCAACTTCGGTTAATTCACCAAGCGTATACAGCTCACCGAACTGAGCTTCATCATTGGCATCGGCAATAGAGCCCGGACGCAGGCCATCACCAAGGCTAAAGCTCACATCATAAGCTTTCATAATCTCGCAGATTTCCTCAAAGTGGGTATAGAGGAAATTCTCCTTGTGATGAGCGAGACACCATTTCGCCATGATGGAACCACCACGAGACACTATCCCGGTCATTCTTTTGGCTGTGAGTGGTACATAGCGCAAGAGCACGCCGGCATGAATAGTGAAATAATCCACTCCCTGTTCCGCTTGCTCAATCAAGGTATCTCGGAAAACATCCCAGTTGAGGTCTTCAGCAATTCCATTTACTTTTTCCAATGCTTGGTAAATGGGTACGGTACCAATGGGGACTGGTGAGTTGCGCAGAATCCACTCGCGAGTTTCGTGGATATTGGCTCCGGTAGACAGATCCATTACCGTATCTGCCCCCCACTTGGTAGACCAAACCAGTTTTTCCACTTCCTCTTCAATGGAAGAAGTCACAGCGGAATTGCCGATATTTGCATTCACCTTACACAGAAAGTTGCGCCCGATAATCATCGGCTCCACTTCCGGGTGATTAATATTCGCTGGGAGAATTGCGCGTCCTTCTGCAACTTCCCTACGAACAAATTCCGGCGTGATTTGTTCCGGGATGTAAATACCATCACGTGCTTTTTGGTATTCACTCTCACTCATCTCCGCCGCTAACTTTACGCGTCCCATATTTTCGCGGACTGCGACAAACTCCATCTCCGGCGTGATAACGCCACGGCGGGCATAGTGCATTTGCGATACATTACTTCCCGGCTTAGCTCGGCGCGGACTGGGAAGCTTTTCGAAGCGAATGTGGTCCAGCCCCTGGGCCGCCATACGCTGCTGACTATAGGCCGCCTGACGGGAGTCCAGCTGCTCAGTATCTCCTCGTGCCTCTATCCAGCCTTTGCGTAGCTTGGGCAGACCTTGGCGTACATCGACTTTAAAATTGGGCTCTGAATATGGCCCGGAGGTATCGTATACGGTGAGAGGCACGTTGGGTTCTAAAATAGGGTTATCGGCATCCCCACCTACCACACTATCCCCAAGACAAATCTGGCGAGCGCCAACCTGGATACCAGGGGTTTCACTAGGCAAAAACACCTTGCGCGAATTGGGAAAAGACTGAACCGTGAGATTCTCAAGAAATTCTTTAGCGGAATCGCGACTGGCAGCGCGGGAGGACTTTCCGGCTTTACCGGATTGTTCAATGATCTCAGACATGCGTAACCTTAAAACTTGGGAATTTAAAGGTCGCAGCATCCAGGGCAGTTACAAAGAGAAAAGACGCCAAAATGTAAAAAACAGGCGACTTCAGATCTTGTTCCCTACGCGGGGGTTACCCCGATCAGGTTCAACGGATCTCGCAACAGCGATCTCAGCCCACAGGCACTCCGACAAGTAATGCGCAGTATAGAGGAAGCCATCGAATATGAATAGGTGGTCTATCAAAGAGCCGTATCTAGGTCTAACAACAACCATCATTTGAGGTGAAACCAAAATCACTTAATGTTCTCGACGACAGAATTTCAACATGCTTCAACTTATTAAAATCTGACCAACTAGTCTAGCGCATTCACAGTAGCACCTCTCACCCACCAACCTAAACTCCTCAGGTTCACCGATATAGCTTTAAAACAATAACTATCTACGACGAGAGTCGGTGTGGGAGAAATCACAATGTGGAAAAGATACGGAGTTATAGCAGTCTTTTTTTTAAGTGTTATGTCGCTGCCATCAGTGATGGCAGCCCCGTCAAAATCTGTCGCTGCAGGAGACAGCATTACCATGGCATTCGGTGCAGACTGTACACGCAATAAGTATTTTTGGGACCTATTTTGCCTCCTGGGTGGAGATCAACCGGAACACTCTTGGTTTGATGGTGACAATAATTCTGTAGAAAGTATTTACGATAGATATAAAATTATTTCACCCAATATCGCTGCAAATAAAAAAGCGGCTGAATCCGGTGCCGAGATGCGTGGAGGTAATAAGAATTTTGCAGTGCAGGCCGATCGCATTTTGGCTCAAACCAATGTGGCAGATCATGTTGAAATCGTTCTTGGCGGGAATGACATCTGCAACCGAGATTGTGCCGATCCAGCCAACTGTAATAACCCACTATATACCGACAATGAATGGCGCTCAGCTGTTCAAGCCGGCTTGGATAAACTCGTCGACGGCCTTCCCAATGGCTCCACCATTCTGCTCGGATCTGTACCTAGGGTACAGGATCTTCGTGGAGCAGGCCTGGAAAAGCAGGCGGAAAACTCCCGAGTAGACTGTGAAAACGTTTGGTCAACATTTGGTATCTGCCGAATTGCAACCAACGGCGGTATCATGAACGGAGAGGACTTCACCACCCGCTATAATGCGATTACTGCAGCCCAGCGGCGTTACAACGAGATTCTTGCCGAGGAAGCCGAAAGTTACAATGGTGTTAATGGTGTTGAGGTTATAGCGGAATACACTGGTGAAGATGAGGTAAATGCTGGGACTTTCCAGTTTGGAAAGGACGATGTGGGTGGTGGAGACTGTTTCCATCCCAGTGTACAAGGCCAAAATATCGTTGCCGATATCTTTTGGCAGGGTAATCCCGATAAGTAAATAACTTCCCTAATCGGTGAACATTGGGCTCTCTGACTAGAGCTTTCATGAGAGCCCAAGTTTATCTCACAGCCTAAACTATTCTCTTTCTGTGTTTGAATTTTTCTCAAAGTAGCTAAACTCTTCAACTACATACTGTATACGTTGTGGTAGTCCCTTTCTCATAAAGACCACATCAATAAGCTGGCCACTAGAAAGCGCATCCCACAATTTATTTTGACCGCTATGTACCCAACTATCATTCACTCTCAGTAATACATCATTTTCTTGAAAACCCAAGGCAGTGAAGAACTCATTATCTGCGACACCTTCAAGTCGCATCAAATGGTGTCCCTCAACTTCCAATTCGGCCTTGGTAAACTTAGCCTCCAAAGCCTGTCGCTGCTCCAAGTGACGACTTAACCAAGCCTGCCCTAGAGTCAGCACACCAGAAGAGGCTATCAACTTGCGGGTTCCAGGGCCCAATGGCTGCTCTATACGTCGCTTCAACTCCTCACTTTGTCCATGAATGTAGGTGAGTAAAACCTCAGCGCCCTCTCTCCCCTTTAAGGGTAACTTTTCCAGTCCGCCTCTACTCTCTATCACTGCGAAATTAGAGTGGATGCGCAACAATAAAATATTGTCTGAAATTTTTTGCCCTGCACTGAAATACTCCGCAGTAGCTTCCTTTACTGCAATCAAAGCTTTCGACTTACCTTCTACAGTTGATTCGCTAACCCCCAGTAACATTAGTGGCAATCTGGTAGCCGGTAGATTTCTATCATCAATCGTTTCGCTATCCTTCCATCTATACTTTTCTTTTGATTTTATCCCCATAGATTGCAGTTCTTTATCCACCCAAAAAGCATACTGCTCAAAGTTACGCGCCCCTTTCAGATACAACCCATTAATAAAAATGACCGGTACATTTTTAAGACCAAGATCTAGTGCACGATCCCGGGACCCTACTACGGAATCTTTTGGGCTATCACTGGATAAGCAATCTTCAAAAAGATGAATATCTAATTGCAATTGCTTGGCCAACTGAAGGTAAGTATCACTATCAAACTCAGGAGTTAGAACATACAAGGCATCGTGATACTCCCAAAATTTATTCTGCACCGCCGCACAACGCGCTGCAGATGCAGCTTGAATTCCTTCACGATGAAATTTAAGCGGAAAATCAAAGTGCGTTTGACGAACCCAACCCTTATAAACCTCTAGTAGACGGCGTATTACAGGCTGTATCGTTTTGCAATGTGGAGACTGGTAAGAACAATACATCTCCAAGGTGACTGGAGCATCCTGATTACCCCTAATAAATTTAGAACTCTCGGGCAATTGAATTCGTGGCGGCTCGGGCAACTTCAGATAAATCTCTATATCATCCCTCTTCGAACTAAAATTAGCTTTTTCATTCACCAAGGCATCCAGCCTAGCCAAACGCAAATTATATTTTTGCTCTGCAATATCATAAAAAAACAGCTGTAAATCATTATCCAACTCCTGCAATGTAATATTATTACTGCCAATACGCGCCACCACTTCAGAGCCAACACCTGGTTTAGGACTCCGCAAGCCCTCTTTTCCTTCTTCTGTACACGAAGAAACAACACAGGTAAAAATAACCAATATAATCAGCCGAAATCTCAGCTTAAAATTTTTCATTATAATCCCCCTGTCTTCCATGCCGATCCTAACAAGCTCACGACCTGCGACCTAACAATTACAAAATAAGCGCCAAAATCACCCTAAAATTGGGATCCTTGTTCATTTACCTGTCAGAAATTTCTTTATGGATCTACATCTATCTGGACAGATGTGTTTAGCGCCATCACTGATAATACCTTCGGCTAACACCTGCAAAACTGATCGACATTTAATGAGAAACTGGCCAGCTTCCCAGATTAAAAATTTATCTTATTTAAACCTTGGCTGAAAAATTATCTATGAATAAGATTCATATAAGTGTTTCAGAACATATAACTTCCTATTTTTAAAATGAAGGGATTAAATTTATATTTGGAATCCCCTCAGAAAAAATATACGCTTTATCGATGTAAAAAATAGCTCCCTCTTACGATTTGTTTTCGTTTATCAGAACAAACCGTTTTATTTATGACAGTTATGTATGGCCTGGCAACTGGGAACGCCGGTGCCTGCTATGGAACACTTGGACCAGAAACCACTAATATGCTAGTGGAAATCGCGGATACGTAAGCGGATAGCACACCTCTCGTGCCCATCAGTGCTCAAGCTGGTATCGAGGGGCTTTATAAAGAAACGTCTCAATATATTGCTCTAGTAAAGATGCTTGAGCTCATCACCAAGTCATCAAAAATGATTATAAATCCAGAATTCACTTCCGAGCTGGTACGTGCAGCTTTCTAAACCTCATAGGAGGATCAGCCAGGAGCCTGTTATCTATGTGCTCCCGAAGACATTTTTCCCTTGTGTCATGGCACGGTTTGAGCCAATACCCAAGGTGCCTTGATTCAATTCACTAAGGCTCAAAAATGGATAGAGCTGTGTATAACTCAGGGATATCCACGCTCAGGCCCCTGTTTCCGCGGAGGCCTTTTCAACGGGTAAAAAAACACCAGCCATTTATCCACTTTCCAGCGCTTGGCGTTATTAACAGAAAGTCTGGATAGACTTGTGCATAACTGCGGTATATCCGCGCCAGGCCCCGTGGTTGCACAGGTTCATTAAAACGTGCAAAAAATCACCGGTATTTTCATTGGTATTTCTGCGCCGTTTTTTTCAACGCAATAATTTTTCTAGGCTAAAGAGCACTTTTTAATTTCAGGTGTTTTTGTGGTGGTGCTTGGGGTGCAGATTAAATAAAGCGCGTTATTTTTTTGTATTTCCATTTTTTCCTTACAGAAAAAATCTAAGAAAGCGCTTTATTTATAGGAGGGAAGGCTCCTCAGAACTTTTTAGAGCCTGCGCTTGTTTAATTGGCTTTTACCGAGTTGGATTTTTCGGCGGGAGTGTTGCGAGTAAAAATTCGATTCGGCTTTTTATTTTTTCTGTATTTTGAATTTATTTTTTTATTCTCTGTTTTTATTTTTTGATGCATTCAATATTTTTTTTGCCCATAAAAAAAGGGCCACCCTATTGGGTGGCCCTTTCGGATTAGAAGCCTGACGATGACCTACTCTCACATGGGGAAGCCCCACACTACCATCGGCGATGTTGCGTTTCACTTCTGAGTTCGGCAAGGGATCAGGTGGTTCCACAACTCTATTGTCGTCAGGCAAACTGGCTTGGGTTGGCGTTGGTCTTATAAGCAATCTGCTTGGCCTGCCGTGTTATCGCTGTTTGCCTCGGTCTGTTGACCGGCGATAACCCCAAATAAGTCGGTAAAACAATCTGTAGTAATACACCGCAAGCGATCATTGTGTGTCTTTCATTCCACAATCCGCTAGCTTAGCTAGTCGTTAGTAACCATCTCTGTTGTATGGTCAAGCCGCACGGGCAATTAGTACTGGTTAGCTCAACGCCTCACAACGCTTCCACACCCAGCCTATCAACGTGGTAGTCTTCCACGGCCCTTTAGGACTCTCAAGGAGTCAGGGAAATCTAATCTTGAAGGAGGCTTCCCGCTTAGATGCTTTCAGCGGTTATCCCGTCCGAACATAGCTACCGGGCAATGCCACTGGCGTGACAACCCGAACACCAGAGGTTCGTTCACTCCGGTCCTCTCGTACTAGGAGCAACTCTTCTCAAATTTCCAACGCCCACGGCAGATAGGGACCGAACTGTCTCACGACGTTCTAAACCCAGCTCGCGTACCACTTTAAATGGCGAACAGCCATACCCTTGGGACCGGCTTCAGCCCCAGGATGTGATGAGCCGACATCGAGGTGCCAAACACCGCCGTCGATGTGAACTCTTGGGCGGTATCAGCCTGTTATCCCCGGAGTACCTTTTATCCGTTGAGCGATGGCCCTTCCATACAGAACCACCGGATCACTATGACCTACTTTCGTACCTGCTCGACATGTCTGTCTCGCAGTCAAGCGCACTTATACCATTATGCTCATTGCATGATTTCCGACCATGCTGAGTGCACCTTCGTACTCCTCCGTTACTCTTTGGGAGGAGACCGCCCCAGTCAAACTACCCACCATACACTGTCCTCGATCCGGATAACGGACCAGAGTTAGAACCTCAAACATACCAGGGTGGTATTTCAAGGACGGCTCCACAGTAACTAGCGTTACTGCTTCAAAGCCTCCCACCTATCCTACACAAGTAGGCTCAAAGTTCAGTGCAAAGCTGTAGTAAAGGTTCACGGGGTCTTTCCGTCTAGCCGCGGGTACACTGCATCTTAACAGCGATTTCAATTTCACTGAGTCTCTGGTGGAGACAGCGTGGCCATCGTTACGCCATTCGTGCAGGTCGGAACTTACCCGACAAGGAATTTCGCTACCTTAGGACCGTTATAGTTACGGCCGCCGTTTACCGGGGCTTCGATCAAGAGCTTCGCCGAAGCTAACCCCATCAATTAACCTTCCGGCACCGGGCAGGCGTCACACCCTATACGTCCTCTTACGAGTTTGCAGAGTGCTATGTTTTTAATAAACAGTCGCAGCCACCTGGTCACTTCGACCGGCCTCAGCTTAGGGAGCAAGTCCCATCACCAAAACCGGCGTACCTTCTCCCGAAGTTACGGTACCATTTTGCCTAGTTCCTTCACCAGAGTTCTCTCAAGCGCCTTGGTATTCTCTACCTGACCACCTGTGTCGGTTTAGAGTACGATTCACTATTGCCTGAAGCTTAGAAGTTTTTCCTGGAAGCAGGGCATCAACCACTTCACCCACTAAGTGGGCTTCGTCATCAGTTCTCAGCCTTAGGGACCCGGATTTGCCTAAGTCCCCAGCCTACAACCTTAAACATGGACAACCAATCGCCATGCCGGCCTAGCCTTCTCCGTCACTCCGTCGCAGCAATAGCGAGTACAGGAATATTAACCTGTTTCCCATCGACTACGGCTTTCGCCCTCGCCTTAGGGGTCGACTAACCCTGTCCCGATTAGCGTTGGACAGGAACCCTTGGTCTTCCGGCGGGGAGGTTTTTCACCTCCCTTGTCGTTACTCATGTCAGCATTCGCACTTGTGATACCTCCAGCAGACCTCCCGATCCACCTTCAACGGCTTACACAACGCTCCTCTACCATGCTCCTAAGAGCATCCGCAGCTTCGGTTACCAGTTTTAGCCCCGGTATATCTTCCGCGCAGGCCGACTCGACTAGTGAGCTATTACGCTTTCTTTAAAGGATGGCTGCTTCTAAGCCAACCTCCTAGCTGTCTGGGCCTTCCCACATCGTTTCCCACTTAACTGGTATTTGGGACCTTAGCTGGCGGTCTGGGTTGTTTCCCTTTCCACGACGGACGTTAGCACCCGCCGTGTGTCTCCCGCGATTGCACTCCTCGGTATTCGGAGTTTGCATGGGGTTGGTAAGTCGGGATGACCCCCTAGCCCAAACAGTGCTCTACCCCCGAGGGTGAGACGCGAGGCGCTACCTAAATAGCTTTCGAGGAGAACCAGCTATCTCCCGGCTTGATTAGCCTTTCACTCCGATCCACAGGTCATCCCCTAATTTTTCAACATTAGTGGGTTCGGTCCTCCAGTTGATGTTACTCAACCTTCAACCTGCCCATGGATAGATCGCCGGGTTTCGGGTCTATTGCCTGCAACTAAACGCCCTATTAAGACTCGATTTCTCTACGGCTCCCCTAAGCGGTTAACCTTGCTACAGACAATAAGTCGCTGACCCATTATACAAAAGGTACGCAGTCACCCCGAAGGGCTCCTACTGCTTGTACGTATACGGTTTCAGGTTCTATTTCACTCCCCTCTCCGGGGTTCTTTTCGCCTTTCCCTCACGGTACTGGTTCACTATCGGTCAGCTGGGAGTATTTAGCCTTGGAGGATGGTCCCCCCATATTCAGTCAAGATAACACGTGTCCCGACCTACTCGATTTCACTCTAAATGCCTTTTCGTGTACGGGGCTATCACCCTGTATCGCGGTACTTTCCAGAACCTTCCACTAAAACATAAAGAGCTTAAGGGCTAATCCCCTTTCGCTCGCCGCTACTCAGGGAATCTCGGTTGATTTCTTTTCCTCCGGGTACTTAGATGTTTCAGTTCCCCGGGTTCGCCTCCATAACCTATGTATTCAGTTATGGATACCTGTAAAACAGGTGGGTTTCCCCATTCGGACATTCTAGGATCAAAGCTTGTGTGCCAGCTCCCCTAGACTTT
>NZ_CP174305.1:882500-2002500 GCF_052467235.1 Microbulbifer mixtoriginis (SeqCode)
CGAATCCCGGCAAGTGCGTTACCACCCTTGCTTGAAGTGGCGCGCATTGTAGTCGCGACACCCTCTTTTGCAAGCCTTGAAAAACTTCTTTTTCAAGGCTCAAGCCCTCACTTTGGAAGACCCAAATAATGGCGGAGAGAGAGGGATTCGAACCCTCGATGAGTGTTAACCCATACGCCCTTAGCAGGGGCGCGCCTTCAGCCACTCGGCCATCTCTCCTTTTAAGCCGAAGCGGAAGCTCCGCTTTCAGGCCACCTCCGAAGAGGCCTTTCACGCTAGTCAACCTGTTTGATTGCTCGCTGAAAGTGGGCGGCATAATACCAACGGCTCGGCAAAAAGCAATGGCGAATCAATAACTTTTTGCAGTTTTTTGCTTTTCCGGACACCTTTCATACAGGATGTTCAAAAAAAAGACTTTTCCGCCAAATACGGAATGCTACTACCTTGCAGCACAAATAAAAAAAGGCCGGGATACCGGCCTTTTTGAAAACGATTCGCTTATTCGTTGCCACCCTCCTCAGAGGATTGCTTTTCGCGCTGGATACGCTGATAAATTTCTTCACGGTGTACGGCGACTTCTTTTGGCGCATTTACGCCAATACGCACCTGATTGCCTTTCACCCCCAGCACGGTAACCGTGACATTGTCGCCAACCATCAGCGTCTCGCCAATTCGGCGGGTTAAAATCAACATTACCTACTTCTCCTTGATCATCCTGTGATAAAGAACAGCCGGCGTTTATCCAAAGCTGCTCTTATTTGGTCATCATAACCGGGTGGCGGTGCACGCAAGGTCAAAAACTACCCATCACACTCTTCAGTATTGACCAGTCGAACAAAATCTCAACAGGTTGGATGCAATGCCAAACAACTGAATCGAAATGGGAAGGCTCTCTTTGCCTTAACTCCGGTTATAGTGTTTCTTTCAGCTCTCTCACTTGGAGAGTTCAAACTCACTGTGCAAAGCACGCACTGCCAGCTCGAGATAGCGCTCATCGATAATCACCGAAATCTTAATTTCCGAAGTAGTGATCATCTGAATGTTGATATTGTCTTCACCCAGCGCACTAAACATACGACTGGCCACATTCGCATGGGAACGCATTCCCACGCCGACAATAGAAACCTTGGCAATCTTGTCGTCTGTGATCACCTCACGGGCGCCAAGTTCCGCCGAAACACGCTCCAAGACTTCGCGAGCCTTAACCAAATCATTGCGATGTACCGTGAAAGTAAAATCGGTAGTCCCGTCAACCGCACTGATATTCTGCACGATTACATCGACCTCGATATTCTCTTTACCTACAGGTGCCAAAATACGGCAGGCAACACCGGGGGTGTCAGGGACACCGCGGATCGTTAATTTGGCTTCATCACGGTTAAATGCGATGCCGGATACGACAGGCTGCTCCATCTCGTTATCTTCCTCATCCAGGCTTATCAGGGTTCCTTCACCCTCTTCAAATGTTGAGAGCACGCGCAACGGAACCTTGTATTTGCCAGCGAACTCCACGGCGCGGATTTGCAGGACCTTGGAGCCAAGACTGGCCATTTCCAGCATTTCCTCAAAAGTGATTCGATCCATACGGCGCGCACTATCCACCACACGTGGATCGGTGGTATAGACCCCGTCAACATCCGTATAGATTTGGCATTCCGTGGCATCAAGGGCAGCAGCGAGCGCTACCCCCGTGGTGTCTGAACCGCCGCGCCCAAGAGTGGTGATATTTCCGTTGTCATCCACGCCCTGGAAACCGGCAACCACAACTACTTTGCCTTCATCCAGGTCTGTGCGCATACGCTCGACATCAATGCGCTGGATGCGAGCCTTGGTGTGGGCATTATCCGTGAGGATCTTGACCTGCCCGCCAGTATAGGAGCAGGCATCGTAACCGCGCTTCTTAAGGGCCATGCTCAACAGCGCAATTGTGACCTGCTCACCTGTGGACACCAGTACATCGAGTTCGCGGGGGTCGGGTTTTTCCTGAATCTGGTAGGCGAGCTCAATCAGGCGGTTGGTCTCTCCACTCATAGCGGAAAGAACGACAACCATACCGTGCCCCTTTGCACGAAATGCGGCTACTTTATCGGCGACGGCTTCAATACGCTCAATAGAGCCTACGGAAGTCCCGCCGTATTTCTGCACGAACAAACTCATAACTTTCTGTGTTTCCTTAGCTCCAGGCCAAGTCCGCGCACCACCCGAAATCGTGCAGGCGCGCACTTAATCACCAAACTTCGGCGAAATCAACTTCACACGCTATTTATGGCGCCAAATTGACCGAAATCAGCTTTTTAGGGCGTTCTCTACCCATACGGGCACCTCTTGCAGCATACCTGGCAGAGCCGAAGCGTCGGTGCCGCCCCCCTGCGCCATATCGCTGCGACCACCGCCCTTGCCGCCAATCTTGCCAGCAGCAAAACGCATCAGGTCTCCCGCCGATAGGCGGTCGGTGAGGTCTTTAGTCACTGCCGCAACCAGGGCAACCTTTTCCTCTCCCGGCGCCGCCAGCAATACAACTCCGCTGCCCAATTTACTCTTCATTTGGTCAGCCAGGTCACGCAAAGATTTAGGGTCGGCGCCGTCGATTGATGTGGCCAACAATTTAAAGCCCGCAATCTCTATTGCCTGGGCACTGAGGTCTCCACCAGCACCACTGGCCAGCTTAGTCTTGAGTTGCGCAACTTCCTTTTCCAGCTTGCGGTTATTGAGTAGTAACTGCTCTACCTTATCTGCAAGAGTGTCCGGGCGCGCCTTAAGGAGAGCCGCAACATGTTCTAGCCGCTGCTCAGCTCGATCAAATTGTGACAGCGCATGCGCACCGGTGACCGCCTCAATACGTCGCTGGCCAGAGGCGATGCCACTCTCGCTGACAATACGCAAAAGACCAATATCCCCCGTGCGATTTACGTGGGTGCCACCACACAGCTCTACAGAAAAAGTCCTGCCCTCTACAGCGCCCATAGAGAGAACGCGCACTGTATCGCCATACTTTTCACCGAACAGTGCCATGGCACCCATTTCTTTGGCTGACTCAATATCTGTCTCGCAGGTATCAACCAGTGTGTTCGCGCGGATCTGCGTGTTCACCAGGGATTCGATCGCGTGTAATTGCTTTGCAGTGACCGCTTCTGGGTGGGAGAAGTCAAAACGCAAGCGCTCGGAATCCACCAATGAGCCCTTCTGGGTTACGTGCTCGCCGAGCACTTTGCGCAGAGCGGCGTGTAGCAAGTGAGTCGCAGAATGATTCAATGCCGTTGCCTGGCGCACATCCGCTGACACCTCAGCAGTGAGCTGCTCACCAACAACTACTGTTCCCTGCAGCAGCTTGCCGGCATGTAAATGATGACTGCCCTGCTTGGTGCAATCTCGCACCTCAAAACGGCCCGATGCGGCCTTCAGATAACCGCTATCGCCTACCTGGCCACCTGATTCAGCGTAAAATGGTGTCCGATCGAGGATTACCACGCCTTCTTCCCCATTCTCCAGACGCTCAACCTGCTCTCCGCCTTTGAGAATCGCGGTTACTGTGCCTTCAGCTTCGGTGGTTTCGTATCCAAGGAACTCCGTGGCACCTTGCAGATCCAACGCCTCGGTATAATCCTGCTTAAATTTACCGGCGGCACGGGCCCGCTCACGTTGAGCTTCCATAGCGGCTTCATAACCCGCCATATCCAGAGATAGGCCACGCTCGCGGGCGATGTCCTGGGTTAGATCTGTAGGAAAACCGTAGGTATCGTGCAAGGTGAATACCAACTCACCCGGCACCTCACTCCCTTCGAGAGTGCTCAATGCACTCTCAAGTAAAGCCATGCCTTTATCCAGGGTCTTGGCGAATTGCTCCTCCTCTTTGCGCAGCGCCTGCTCAATCAGCGACTGTTTCTCACGCAATTCTGGGTAGGCCTCTCCCATCTGCTCTACTAGAGCGCTCACTAACTTGAAGAAGAAGACTTCTTTGTGGCCCAACTTGTGTCCATGACGCACTGCCCGGCGAATAATACGACGCAATACAAAGCCACGACCTTCATTGGAAGGCATAACACCATCGGCGATTAAGAAGGAGCAAGAGCGAATATGATCAGCGATCACACGCAGAGACTTTTCCTCTAGGTTATCGCAACCAACAATGCTATTAGCCGCTCGTAACAACGCCTGGAACAGGTCAATTTCATAATTTGAGTGCACGCCCTGCATAACAGCGGCGATACGCTCCAGCCCCATTCCGGTATCGACAGAGGGTTTAGGCAGCGGGTGCAGCTCACCGTCCGCCGTGCGTTCGTACTGCATAAATACCAGGTTCCAAATCTCGATATAGCGATCGAGATCGTCGTTGTCGGAGCCGGGAGGGCCACCGGGTACATCTTCGCCGTGGTCAAAGAAAATTTCTGAACTGGGACCACAGGGGCCGGTATCACCCATTTGCCAGAAATTATCCTCATCAAGACGGGAGAAGCGCTCAGGGCTCACCCCAACTTCCTTTTGCCAAATATCGGCTGCTTCATCATCGCTGATATGCACGGTTACCCACAGGCGCTCTTCTGGCAAGTTCAGCACCTTGGTGAGGAAGTCCCAGGCAAAACGGATGGCATCGCGCTTAAAGTAATCACCGAAGCTGAAATTACCCAGCATCTCGAAGAAGGTGTGGTGGCGCGCGGTATAACCTACATTTTCCAGGTCATTATGCTTACCCCCAGCACGCACGCAGCGCTGCGAACTAGTGGCCCGGTTGTAGGGACGCTTTTCCTGGCCGAGGAAGGTGTCCTTAAACTGCACCATGCCGGCGTTGGTGAATAGCAGGGTCGGGTCATTGCCCGGAATCAAGGAGCTTGACGGCACCACAGTGTGGCCCTGTTCGGCAAAGTAATTCAGAAAGGCGTCGCGAATCTGTGCGCTTTTCATCCGGCGTAATTCCACTTCGTTAGTTGAGAGTTATTGAATGACACCGGTGACGCGGTGTCTCGTCTGTCCCGCTACTGTGCAAGCCCCTGCTCGGGCATTGTTTGTTGAGCCAGTAGATGGACATGCAGGTGAAATACGGTCTGTCCCGCGCTTCGACCATTGTTGACCACAAGTCGAAATCCCTCTAATCCCAGCTTTCTGCCAAGTTCAGCGGCCACCCACATCAGATGGCCGAGCAGAGCCTTGTCATCGATTTTGGCGTCGAACAAGTTAACCAGGGGTTTACGCGGGATAATGAGGAGATGGGTCGGGGCTTGTGGCGCCCGATCCTCAATAACGATACAAAGATCGTCCTCGTAGATTTTCTCGTTCGCTATTTCGCCCGAGATAATTCGACTGAAAACGCTGGGTTCACCCATTGGTTTATTTTTCCAGCTTTTCCTCAGCAGTCAGCTGACGCGCCTCGGATTCCAGCATCACCGGAATGCCGTCTTTTATTGGATAGGCCAGACCGCTAGCTTTACACACCAGCTCCTGGGTCTCCTCACGGTACTCAAGCGGCGCCTTGCTTACCGGACACACTAACAGGCTCAGTAACTTCTTATCCATGTTCCACCCCACTATTTCCCCCTGGCGTAACAAGCAGGGGGCAAAAATGACCGCGTATCATACAATGCTTCATAGGGTTTTTCACGGCATTCGCCAAGGGTGACAACCAGCATGGTTGACTGCCCCTTATTTTTATCAAGAGACGACAGGCCCCGCCTGCGGTTCGTAGGATTTTAAATGACCAAGCAGCAGATCACGTGCTAAACGCCCCTCTTCGACCTCATTAAAAAGCTCGTGATAAGCCTTGGGAAAGCAGTGCAGCATTTTGCCGGCCGAGCCCATCCGCCCAAACCACTCACGACTCACTCCAACATCCACCAGCCGATCGGATTCCGGCAGCAACATCAAACAAGGCACCAGTAATCGCTCCAGATTAGCGGAGAGAAACTCCCGCTCGCGAAGAAATGTCTCAAACCAGCGCAGTGAAACCCCTCGATGCGTTAGCTCATCCTCTCGGTAAGCTTCAATTACCGCAGAGTCCCGGCTCAACCACTGGCTATCTATCCTGCTGGAAAGCACTAGCCCTGGGAACATCTTTGCCAGCATCAGTACCAGCCTCAACTCGAGTCCCGAAGGCTCCTTAGCCCCGCGGAAACCCGGTGCTGATAGGATGAGGCTATCTACAGCCCCATAGCGAATGGCACTGCCACATGCGACCACCGCCCCCATACTATGCCCTAACAGATGCAGCCCTGTACCGGGGTTACCACTTTTGACCAGGCAGATAAATTCATAGAGGTCCTCGCTATAGAGCGAGAAATCCTCTATGTGCCCCCTCTTCCCCTGGGACAAACCATGACCATAATGGTCCGGCGCATATACACTGAAACCTGCCCGATTAAGATGTGCTGCTAAATTAACGTAACGGCCGCTGTGCTCACCCAGCCCATGAGAAATCACCACAGTTCCCTGCGCACCTTCAACCCACCAGCGGCGGTAATGCAAACTGATGTTTCTTGTTACAAATTCCATTGTCACTGTCCATTTTCATTATTGTTTTATCGTGGCTAGCTCCCCCTAGCCCTCCCCTTCAAGGCTATCGCGATACTTACCCAGCATGGCCAGGTGATTCATACACGCCCGTTTGACCAACGCCCTCTGCGCCATTTCGACGTTTTCCGCCCTACCGTGCCAGGCCGTTAACGCCGGCTGCTGTAATGCCCGCCCATAGGAGAAACTCAACTGCCATGGAGCATTGTTAAGCTGACTAAGGGCATTAAGGTTTTCTGTAGCCTCTTCCGGGCCCTGGCCACCAGAAAGAAAATTGATACTGGGCACTGCGGCAGGCACACTGCGACGCAGGCTGCGCAAAGTGTACTCAGCCACCTCCTGTGGCTCCGCACTAGGCAACTCTGCTCCGGGAGTGACCATGCTCGGCTTGAGCAACATCAATTCCAAAATAACACCATGACGATTCAAGGCATGAAAAACACTGCTCCAAACCTGTTCGTTAACAGTCGCGGAGCGTTCGAGACTGTGATTGCCGTCCATTAGCACTTCCGGCTCAACAATGGGTACCACCCCCTCAGACTGGCAAGCGGCGGCATACCGAGCCAACATTTCCGCGTTAGCCGTAAGCCCCAACTCAGTCGGGTTGTGAGCACTCACGGGATACACTTCCCGCCACTTGGCAAATCGCGCTCCCTGCGCCTTATATTCCCGCAAGCGTTCGATAAGGCCATCGAGCCCATAGGTGATCATGTCCCCCTCCGCGCCGGGAAGAGGCCCCTTGCCTTTATCAACTTTAATACCCGGTAGAATCCCCTGTGCCGCCGCCACCTCAGGCAAAGGCGTACCACCTCTATCACTCTGACCGAGCGTTTCCTCAAACAGAATGACACCACAAATAAAGTCCCCAAGCCCCTCACTCGACAGCAGGGCCGCACGGTAATCTCGGCGGTTTGCTTCGGTTGATTCCACCCCTACAGCAGAAAAGCGCTTGGCGATAGTTCCGCTGCTCTCATCTGCAGCCAGGATTCCCCGGCGACCATCGACCAGAGAATCTATCGTTGCTTTTAACTCATCGTGAACTGTCATAGAAACACCTCCATGTGCCAAAACCCAGTCAAGGATAGACGCTTAAATTAGAATGCTTTGCAGGCTGCAACTGCTCGCTTCCAACCCGTCAGTAAGAAATCCCTTTTCTCTGCTGGCATTCCCGGCAGAAAATCGCGCTCAATCTCCAGCAGACGCTCCGGTAGCTGGTGAAAATGCCAGAGACCACTGCCGATCCCCGCCAATAGCGCCGCGCCGATTGCCGTGGACTCAATCTGTCTGGGGCGCTCTACACGCAGATCGGAAATGTCGGCCTGAAACTGCATCAAGAAATTGTTCGCACTTGCCCCGCCATCGACACGCATATGGCTGATATCGACCTTTAGAGCCTCTTCCATAAGCCGTGCCAGCTCATCACTCTGGTAGGCGATGGACTCAAGAGTGGCGCGAACCACTTCAGCCCGCCCCGCGCCCCGGCTCAGGCCACACAAGGTTCCCCGCGCCGACGAATCCCAGTGTGGTGCACCCAGGCCGCTAAACGCCGGCACCAAATACACTCCGCGGGTATTGGGAATGCTCTGCGCAATAATCTCGCTATCGACAGCCCGCTGAATCAATCCCATTTCATCACGCAGCCACTGTATTGCAGAACCCGCGGTAAAAACTGAGCCCTCAACTGCATAGCCTGGTAACCCATGGGGATCACAGGCGATTGTGGCCAGCAGGCCGCGAGGCGGTTCAGGGCGTTTTTCCCCGGCATAGGCCAGCATAAAGCAGCCAGTGCCATAGGTGTTTTTGAGATCTCCTGGGTTCGTACAGCCTTGCCCAAACAGCGCCGCCTGCTGATCCCCAGCCACCCCACAAATAGGTGCACTGACGCCAGCAAAAGCTGCTGGATCCGTATCGACAAAATATCCGGCAGACGGCCTGATTTCTGGCAGAATCGATTCAGGGCACTCAAAAAGCGCCAATAGCTCTGGATCCCAGCTTTTCTGCTCCAAGTTATAAAGTAGGGTGCGACTGGCATTAGTATGATCAGTCATGTGCGCGCTGGCACCGCTCATCTTCCAGATCAACCAGCTGTCTACCGTGCCAAAACACAGCTCCCCCTTGCGAGCACGCGCCTGTAGATCCGGCTGTTCTCGAAATAGCCACAACAGCTTACTGGCAGAAAAGTACGCGTCCAATAGTAGTCCGCTGCGCGCGCGCAGCCATTCGGACTTTCCTTCTGTGGCAAACTGCGCACAAATATTCGCTGAGCGCCGACACTGCCAGACAATTGCCCTATGTACTGGCTCACCTGTGTGACGATCCCACAGGATCGTGGTCTCTCTTTGGTTAGTGATACCAACCGATTTGATTTCGGATGCGCAAACACCAGCACGCTGCAGAGCAGCCATACAGATACGTTGGGTGACTTGCCAGATCTCCTCGGCATCCTGCTCGACCCATCCAGGCTCTGGATAGTAATTGGGGATCTCTGAGTAACTGCGCCCCACCAGGGTGCCGCTACTATCAAAAACGAAAGCCGTGGTGCCTGTAGTGCCCTGATCAATAGACAGGATCATAAAGTCTCTCGCGCTTATTATTCTTTCTCTCATTACCCTAAGCCTGAGGGAAAGCATTACCTTCGCGCCTCAAGCAAGCATGAGAGTATAAGCGTGATTACTCTTCGTCCAGCGCCCAGCTAATAGCATCTGAAGAGAAACCGCGGTAAGACAGGTAGCGTTGGCGACGTGCGCGCTCCTTCAGTTGCTGCTCCCGCGGCAACGCCAAATCAATTGGCGAGCGATATTTGCGCTGCAGCTGCTCATGGGCCTGGGAAAACCAGTCCACCTCTAACTGCTCTAAGACCTGGGATAAAAGCTCAGCGGAAATGCCGCGCTGTTGTAATTCCAGGCGGATACGCAGGGGCCCCTGACCACGCTGAACACGAGAACGGGCAAAAACTTCGGCAAAGCGCTGATCAGACTGGTAGTTGAGTTCTTGCAAGCGCGCGAATAGCGCATCGAAGTCGGCACCGGGGAACTTACCCACCAGCTTCCGCCTCAATTCCAAACGGGAGTGCTCGCGGCGGGTAAGCAGCTCAAGCGCCGCGCCGAAAAGCGCTTGAGCGGGGTCGGCGGTGAAAGCCGCCTTGGAGGAAAAAGACACTTACTCTTCCGGCAGTTCCGCGGCCTCTTCGGGGCTGGCCGGGACCAGATCGCCCAACAGCTGTGCGCGCAGCTGAGCCTCAATTTCATTGCGGATATCGGGGTTATCACGCAGGAACTTGGTAGCATTGGCCTTACCCTGACCAATCTTATCGCCCTTGTAGCTATACCAGGCGCCCGCCTTATCAACCAAGCCCAGCTTCACACCGTAGTCGACAACCTCACCAATCATGTTGATGCCTTCGCCATACATGATCTGAAAGTCTGTCTGTTTGAAAGGTGGGGCCACCTTGTTCTTAACCACCTTCACGCGGGTCTCGTTACCCACTACTTCATCGCCATCTTTTACCGAGCCGATGCGGCGGATATCCAGGCGCACAGAAGAGTAGAATTTAAGGGCATTACCGCCAGTTGTGGTTTCCGGGGAGCCGAACATTACACCGATCTTCATACGAATCTGGTTAATAAAGATCGCCAGGGTATTAGTGCTCTTGATGTTACCGGTCAGCTTTCGCAGCGCCTGGGACATTAGTCGAGCCTGCAGGCCAACATGAGTGTCACCCATCTCCCCTTCGATCTCAGCACGCGGAGTCAGAGCCGCGACGGAGTCCACAACCAATACATCTACAGCACCGGAACGCACCAGCATATCTGCCACTTCCAAGGCCTGCTCGCCGGTATCTGGCTGGGAGACGATTAACTCATCAACATTTACACCGAGCTTTTCGGCATAAATGGGATCTAGGGCGTGTTCTGCATCCACGAAAGCACAGGTGCCGCCTTTGCGCTGGGCCTCGGCGATCACTTGCAGGGTTAGAGTGGTTTTACCAGAGGATTCCGGGCCATAGATCTCAACGATACGACCGCGGGGCAGGCCGCCTATACCCAGCGCCACATCCAGGCCGAGAGAGCCAGTGGAGATTGCGGGGATACGCTCGCGCTCCTTATCCCCCATACGCATCACTGTGCCCTTGCCAAACTGGCGTTCGATCTGCGACAGCGCCGCTTTCAATGCCTTGTCTTTATTGGAATCCATGACCGTTCCCGTATATCTGAGCTGTGTTGAGTGGGGCAAGCTTATCGAAGGATTACTGTATAGGCAACCAGTAATTCCAGCGCAATCAGTACCAATCTTCCCAACACGGTTACACCGCTCTAAATTCAGCACAACCCCGCTATCACACCAGTAAACTGACCAGGTAGCTCACCTTAAACAGGGTGCTCCTCCAGGATCTTCAGCATCCCTTTGAGAGCCTCCAGCACCGTTTGTGCCTGAACTGTGGCCCGATCCCCTTTAAAGTGGAAACACCGAGCATCAATCTGAACCGGTTCCTGCCCTTCCGCATGAGCCCAGGCAATCCACACAGTTCCGACTGGTTTCTCTTCGGTACCGCCACTGGGACCAGCAATACCGCTTACCGCCACGGACAGGTTGGCATCCATCATAGCCAGCACTCCACAAGCCATTTGCCGGACAACTGGTTCGCTGACCGCACCAAACTGTTTTAGGTCCTTCGCATCCACCCCTAACACACTGTGCTTGATGCGATTGGCATAACTAACGACTGAACCATCAAACCAATTAGACGCATTGGGAATAGAAGTGATCGCCGCGGCAATCGCACCACCAGTACAGGACTCCGCAGAGGTTACAAACCAACAGCGCTTTATCAATTCCTCACCAAGCTGTTGTGCCAAACTTAATATCTCGCCATGATCAGCCATTTTTCTACCCGCTTATCATTTCTCAAGGTACTCACTCCCCAGGAGCAACCCGCGCATCACCTTATATTATGCCAACTGAACGCAACCTCCACTAACAAGACCGCCATCCGCTGCACCAAGCAATGGTGTATAGCCATCCATAGACCTACAAGCAGCAAACGAAAATAACGTTACCGTGCCAGCCTTAAAATTACTGAAGCGGTACTACAGCCTCTGTAGATTCAAAAAACTACCTCCCTTTAATCAAGACATAACTACCCACAAAAAAGATGCAGCTCTTCTAGTCGGGCACGCCCAACACATAAACATCCTCATAGGTTTTAAAAGTGCGGAAATATAGCTACAGGACAAAGAAAAATGCATGGCACTAACCTCGTGCGATAAGCAGGACTGAGCACGCGATAAAGGGGAAAGCACTCACCCAAGAATAACCCGCTATTTGTTAGGCTTTATTCGTCGATAAAAAATCATCGATACCCCTTTGATAGCCAAAAAAGAATAAAAAGCTATGCTAATAAAACAATCAGTGATGGTTATGACTATCCTGGGAAGCTGCGCTTCTCCATTAATCAACGCAAAAACTTTAATCTGGGAAGATAATTTTGATGGAAACAGTATTAATAAATCCGTCTGGACTTACGATGTAGGCAGCTGGGGCTGGGGCAATAACGAACTACAAGACTACACGGGCAATAGTAATAACGCCTATATTGAAGAGGGTAATCTGGTTATTCAGGCACAACGCAATTCTGATGGCAGTTTTACATCTGCCCGCCTGAAAACGATTGGTCGACTCTCTTATCGATACGGTACGATTGAGGCCCGCATCAAACTACCTGATCTCAACGCCGGTCTCTGGCCGGCTTTTTGGCAGCTCGGTAATAACTATGGGCAGGTCGGCTGGCCCGCATGCGGTGAACTGGATATTCTCGAAGCCGGCATGGCCGAGGCGCTCGAAAGCGGCAGTGTCAATTCAGCGATTTCCAGTGCCTTCCACTGGCATCATGAGTCCGATGAATACACAGGACAAGCGGATTACGGTCAAAGTAAAAACCTCATCAAAGATTTTGGCTACAGTAGGGATTTAACCGAGGGTTACCATATTTTTGGTATGACTTGGACACCCGACCATATTACGATGTGGGTGGGCGATGAAGCCAACGAAATCATCAGCATTGGCAGTGAAGACCCGGCGTTTGATGAGTTTCGTCAAGAACACTTCCTGATACTCAACCTCGCTGTGGGTGGTATTTTCCCACAGATCTTTCGCAATGAAGAAATCACCGCACCGATGCCCGCCAAAATGTATGTGGATTATATCCGTATCTATGATAACGACGATAATAACTACAACACAGAAATTACCCTGGCCGAAGACAAGGCAAAATTCGGCAACCTAAGCATATACGGTGACGGTGAAGATATCTCTGAGTCTTTGCAGCTTGGCACCGATACCGAACTCTATATCTGGAACAATATGGAATCCACCGCAAGTGTTAATGACAATGAGGCCTTGGAATTTAATATTGACGCTGGCGATTGGTTTGGCATGGGTTTTTGGATGCACTACGACCTAAATATGATGCACTATCAAAATGGTCACTTAAACTTACGTATCAAGACCAGCAGCACTGAAACGATTGGGATTGGTATCGCCAGCACTGGCAGTGGTAGCGATAGTTGGGTTGATTTAGTCGATGGCGGTGAAGACTATGGGTTAAAACGAGATGGACAATGGCACTTGGTCAGCATTCCGCTAAGCAAATATGCTGTGGACTTCCACACCATTAGCCAGACCATAATGGTTCGTGGTGACGCACCTACAGAGGGGTTCACCTTGGCTATTGATGACATTTACTTCAGTGAGGGAGAGGCAAAGAATATCCCCGCTGGTATTTTTTCCGTATACAGTGAAACGTCCGAAGCCGATTCGACTTTTAAGCTGGGTAGCGATGGCAATTTATTCGTGTGGGAAAACACCCTGCTGGAAGTCTCTCAATCACCATTCGAAGGCGAAAAGTCCCTCTCCTACCAATCCTCTGGAGCCGGCTGGTTTGGCATGGCGTTTACCGCCAACAGCTACCACGACCTATCCGCTTACGATAACGATAGAGCCACACTAAATTTTTTCCTTAAAACCAGCAGTGACACCCCTTTTAAAGTCGGCATGAAGAGTGGCAGCATCACTAATGTTGAACAAAAGTGGATCGAATTTAACAAAAACCCTGATCCCTATGAATTTGTCCGTGACGGCCAATGGCATCAAATATCCATCCCAGTCAGCGACTTCAGCGATGAAGTGGATATGTCCAACGTGATTCAGTTATTTGAAATATTAGGTGTAGAAGGAGATATCACTAATATTGAGATCGATAACATCTATTTTTCCAGTGAAGCCTCTGGATCTCACTGTCAGCACCCACCCCACAAGTGCCATCCACATCACGGGCGACAGGAGCAGCCTAAAAGAAAGTGCAAGCCCTGCAGCCCTCTAAGTGACTTCAGTAATAGTGACTTCAGCAATGATCAGCTCTGTAACTATCGACTGGGAGGTCATCAACACCGCTGTCTAGACTCTGCTGGAGAATAACGATGACAGCCACCGGACAATATCCAGTCCCTGTACGGATTAAGTACCCGCGAAAGTCAACACTCAATCAGTGTAAACTGCAACTACCCTACCTAAAAATTACTTGTACCAAACGGAGCACAGCGTACAGATTACCTATTTGAGAAATCAACGCCTTCTGGACGGCCTGGGCAGCATCTTAATGATGATGCCCAGTTTACTATCTGATTGTGAGGAAAATTCTAAAATTTCAATTAATTCGCACAAAAGGGCATATATGCTCTGCATTCAACCGTTTAGAAAAATATAAACCCAAAAAACAGCTATCGATAACCCATTGCCGATATGGAGCGCCCTTGATTCAGGTAGATACTATACAGTTCAGCTACAGGGGCTGGCAGCAATTCGGCCTCCACTACCTCAAAGCCCAGCGACAAATAAAAAGACTCTAAGTGGATATAGGGAAAGGTATAGGTATTCCTGTCAAACCTCTTAGCCAGGAGTGCTAGCAATAAACGCGCGACTCCCCGCCCCTGGTACTCAGGGGCCACCGCAACCCCTGCAAGTAATTTAAAAGATTCATATCTACGCAGGTAGCCACAGCCAATCACCTCACCTCGCTCGTTACGCACGACTGCACAATCTTCATGTCGCTTGGCTTTGCCACGAAATCCATGCATGCGATAGAATTTGTTCGCTAGCGGAATCTCAATATCTGCCAACCATTGAACCTTATAAGAAGGCTGCGTAACTCCCATAAACCTGCCTGTACTCAGTAGTCGAAAAATGCCCAGAGAAACCTGCAATACTTGCCTGCGCCCACCCAATGTTTGCTATTGCAGCGCATTGGTTAGCCTAACAAGCACCATAAAAGTGGTGATCATACAGCACCCGCAGGAGGAGAAGCACCCATTCAATACAGGACGTATGGCACACCTATGCCTGAGTAACAGCGAAATGATGATAGCCGAGAGCCTATCGACCCATCAGCTAAATACTTTGCTTTGCACGCCCTCCGCCCTACTCTACCCATCCCTGGAATGGTTACCTGACAGTGGCGAGCTGAACTCTAATAATCACCAATCTAATAAAACTTCAAGTAAACAAGCACCTGTTAAGCAGCTGATCGTGCTAGATGCAACCTGGAAGAAATCCAAAAAAATCCTCCACCTCAATCCTCAATTGCAACGTCTTCCACGGATCAATCTTGGTGGGGGCCTAAAATCAAATTACGAAATCCGTAAAACTTCTGTAGCGGACGGGCTATCGACAATTGAAAGTATTGCCATGGCAATGCAATTGCTGGAGGGTAATAATAGTTTTTTAAAATTGTTAGAGCCATTTGAGAAAATGGTTGAGCTGCAACAGAAGAGCTTTACATTTGAACCCGCGTGAATAACCGAACCCATGTTAAATTTCGTATTAGGCCAAAACCTAACTATACAGGGTGTCTACCAAACGTGGGTAAGTCTTACACCTAACACCGCGCTCTGGGGCAAACCGAAGCGCAGCGTAGGTTTGTCCCTGGCAGTGCCTGTTAGGCCACACCGCTCTGACTATAAATTGAATACTCGGCATGCGTTACCACTCAAGAAAAGCTCCTCCACATCTTCTCCCAACGCCAGCTCTGGAAGATTCTCGAGCGCTTTGGCGGGCATGATCATTGGGTAATTTGTGCCGAAGAGAACTTTGTTGCGGCCATGTCCTCGCATAAACTCGACTAGAGGCTGTGGGTATCTCTTAGCGGTGTACGCTGACGTGTCGATGTATACGTTTTCGTGCTTTGTAGCCACCGCAATAGCCTCATCTGTCCAAGGGTAGCCAATGTGACCACCGACGATTTTTAGTTCAGGAAAATCCAGGGCCACCTGATCTAGGTAGATAGGTCGACCAACCTCCGACGGCATGAGCGGCCCCGTGTGACCAATCTGGGTGCAGAACGGAACACCAAGATCACAGCATGCTGTGTACACGGGATAAAACCGGCGATCGGTCGGCGGCACCTCCCAAATCCAGGGCAAAACCCGAATCGCTTTGAAACCTAGTTCGTTTACGCAACGTCGGATCTCTCGAACAGCCTCCATCGGCTTCGAGATGTCCACTGACCCCACGCCAACCAACCTGTCAGGTGCCTTAGCCACGAAACCTGCGACTTCATCATTGGATATCATGACATTTCGGGGAGCAACCCAAGCCGATATTAGGCTGCGATCCACACCACCTTGATCCATCATTCCGAGAGTCATCTCTATCGGGATTTTTGTTGTCGGCATAGGCATCTTCGTCCACCTGCGTAGCGACTCGAAGACTGGATCTTGCGAGTGCCGTAATGTTGGGTGCTGTGCCCAAGCATCAACAATCATCTACATTTCTCCTTTGCTGCATAACGCCGCACTAAGCGGCAAAACATTGTTGGCTAAAATAGTGAACGTAGTGAACAACAGCCAACTGTTTTTTGTCCGTTCTTGAGTGCTTTGTTATGTTTTACTACACTGTTTTATCAATTGAAAAAACTTACTAGCCAGTCGAACGTCAAAACACTTGTAAAAACTTTCAAACCTACGAGGCCAACAAACAGAACTATTAAGGCTACTTTAAGTTTTTTACTTTTGATGTTATTCCAGAATAATAACTTAGCCTTAAATTCACTTTTTAACTCGGCTATATCTTCTTTCACACTAAATCCCTTTAGCCATCACAAATTTAAAATTGAAACTAAGAATCAATAAAAGCATAACGTTCGAAACAGCGTTTGGCGTCCCGCGGAGGCCCGAAGGGGCGGAGCATCCTGCTTGCGTTTGGTATGAATTTAGCACGCCACTTCACGAGTCTCTTCAATTGCAGGTAACCCAGAAAAAATGCCGACTAGCCCAGACACATAGGTAGTCTTACCAATACACCCTTCCATCTCGGAGTGAACCCTGCCATTTCTAATTGCTGTGTCGGAGAATAACAGTAAACTCAATACGTTAGCTGGAGGCCGTGTCTGTAAATTAACATGATCTTTTGATGGAATTAATACTAAAACATTGCCTCTGGATGGTTTGTACATATAACCGACAACTTGAACATGATTGCCATAGTAACTTTCAAACATACCGACAACCATAGGCACATCTCCTCACATGAACCCGCCGGACGGCTTATTACTACAAGCGGTCAGCCCCAAGAGAACTAGAAGTAGTATTGATTTAGTATTTCTCATGAATTCATAAGCCGTGGTTTGGGGCTGACATGGAGCGCCAACGGAATGGCAGTCCCAGCCGAAGGCGACAACACCGCCTTGTTATGTGAGATTAAGGCTAATCTTGAAAATCCCATGGAATTTCCTTTTTAAATAGAGCAATAGTTTGCTCTATTAGCTCTAAATCGAGATCCTTTTTGTAAAGAGTAACTTCTCTAGTTTTTTTGGAGTCATCACGAAAAACCTCCAACACCATATCCTTTCCGGTGTATACCTCTACGCCAATGCCATCCCTATCACCACCGACATCACTAGCTATTATGTACTTTTCAATTTTGGGGAATTCAATACTCATACTCTGGAACTACGTTTTCACTTAACGCCGCATTCAGGTACACCGTAGGCGTCACCTGGAATGCTTTGTTAGCTGCGTGCTGGTTGGTGGAACTCTATAACATTGTCATCTGGATCTCTTATAAAGAAAAACTGAGCACCGTTGTATTCGGCTTCACCTGTTATAGTAAAACCCAGAGCTTCGACGTTACTTTTGGCTGAGTCATAGTCTGTTATTTCTAAAGCGATGTGCGTATAGCCTGGATATTTCATATCACCTTCCATTAGCACATTTTTCCTTGGTGCATCCTTTGAAGCATTAAGGATCAAGTTGATGTTAACTCCTGATGGATGCTCAACTATAGCTACTGGCTCAGGGCCTACTGGGCCAACTATAAACTCAAAACCTAGCTTGCCATAGAATTCACGAGAGACATCCAAATCTCTAACCCTCAATCCTACATGATTAATTCTGGTTATATCTTTCATCATCGTTCCTTGATATTGAGTGTAAATGATTCGGAGCAGCTAACGCCGCCGGCAGGGGCAGCTTACCTTGTGCACATTTTGCGCGACAATGGGAGCGCAGCGACCTGTGCAAAACGTGCACAAGGTAAGCTGTCCCGCGGAGGGCCGAAGGCCCGGAGTGAACTTGAGTAACTTGTTAATGGCTTAACCCTCCGGCGGCAACATATTACCAAACAAAGCCATTAAACTTAGCACAACAAAGATAACCCACCAGACTATGTAAGCCCCTCTAGTAAATTTCTTTTTCCCGCGGCGAAAAATGGCAAAAGGTATACCTACTATTGCAAAAGCAATTAGAACACTGATTATGGCACGGCCAAAAACAAATCCTATGTCATATGCTGAAGGTCCTTCGTTAGTTGCAATTAGGCTGGCAGTAAAATAATTGAATGCCAAGCTCACAAGAAGCATTACCAACGTATTTATATTTAGTTTGTTATTCATTGTTTTCGATTGTACCCGCGCCCATTAACGCCCCGCTAAGCGGCGAGCGAAGCAACGCGTAGCAAGTCCAGTGGAGGCTGCGCTTTTCGCGGCCGGAATAGTGCTTGAGCGGCTTGTTATGTTTATGACCAAACCAACCCCACCTCAGATGCCTCAGTTGAGCAGCAAAACATTAAGTTACAACCATGGCTACTCTGTTGCTTTATTAAATCTCGCATCTCTTCGATAGCTTTAACCATTTCTTGATAAAACTCAGGTTTCTTTGGCTTACGAGGAACATCTACTTCTTATGCATTAGCAAGTGCAAAATCACCAAGCATTAAGCTCCTACCACTGATGGCATTCCATGATGCTGCAGCTTCTATATCTCCATTATCTACCGCCCTCATAAATCGCTCATTTGAAAATTTATTACTTGATATAACAGCTCGTAATGAAGACTCAACTGTGTCAATACATACCGTTGCCACATGCGACTCATGGTCATGATACAAGGCAAAGGTATATATATCTAATTCACGCGCTTTGGCCTTCCTAAGCCCTTCATAGATTATTTTTTTAAATTCTTCTAACATAATTACCACAAACTAAAATACATAACGTTGCCAGCAAGGACAGCCGAAGCAAAGCGTAGGCTGTCCGGTAGAGGCCCGCAGGGCCGTAACGAACAGCATCGACTTGTTATATAACTTACTTAACTCGAATAACAGTACCTTTCAAATACTGCCCAATACCATTTTCTTCCCATAATAGCAAGGCATTACCACCATTTGCGCACACTAGCGGGCTTGCTTGAGATTTAGCTGATGAAATGGTTCTTGGATAACCAACAAATGGGATAAGTTTAAACTCAACAACACCCAGTTCATCAAAATCTATCTTAGGCGGTATTGTGAAAACAGTAACTTCACAATTTTTACTAAATGCATTATGAGATACATCACCGGTTTTTGTGAACGTACTGCCACAAGATGCTATAAAAAAACAATTGCTGGAACTACTAATTTTTTCATGGACTATCCTTGTATAGATAATTGGTACTTCATATGTAACGCCCTGGGTATGCGGCCAAAGCGAAGCGGAGGTCCGGTGGAAGCCACGCAGTGGCTGGAACGAACATCACCCACTTGTTATGTGGCCTTACCTTTTATGAATGCTGGCTCTCATATAAAGAAATAAGCTCAGCTTTGGATATATCTTGCGAGGGCATGGGGCCAGACATTTCGACCAGATCAAATTCTGCATTGCCGGCCTCTGCCATCTCTATAATTTCATCAGTCTCCATTTCAATATACTCTGGCCACTGATCAATCATGTCTCTGGCTTTTTCTACCAACTCATCTTTGGTCGCACCAAAGAATATCTCATCAATTTTATAAATCCCTTCTGTCATGACAAAATAGGACATTCTCTCACCTCTAAATGTGTTTTGGGTCAATTTCCACATAACGCCCCGCGGAGGCCCGAAGGGCCGTAGCAAACTGCCTGCGTTTGTTATGCGTTTCGCTCACTACGGAGCTCCATTATAAGAATTGCACTTAAAGCAATAATTGGAATATTTGTTGTAACCGGATTGAACGCTTCAATCAATAATATGGGTGAAATTACAGCAACAAAAATCATTAGTGCAAGTAAGGCAGAGATATTGAGCACATTGATAGCAAGCGATCGATAAAAAACAATAAAGACTATGCCAAACAGTATTTCACCTGCTCCTGCAACTCTGGTAAGTACCTGAGACGCCTCTACTCCAAAGCCAAACCCATTTGTCATTTTTTGTTCTAACGGAGCGATATGAACGAGCTTCGGCATAAGCCCGTGATAGATCCAGCTGCATCCGATTATCCAACGGCATAACTCTACAATGCTCAACTTATACCTCTAAGACGCATAACGCCGCCGGCAGGGGCAGCTTACCTTGTGCGCGTTTTGCGCAAAAATGGGAGCGCAGCGACCTGCGCAAAACGTGCACAAGGTAAGCTGTCCCGCGGAGGGCCGAAGGCCTGGAGCGAATTGCCCGGCCTTGTTATGCGTATGGAGCTACGGCAGATCCACCTTGCCTAAAGTACTGTATTTGATTGCACATTAAAATATGGCGCTCCGAACAAAATTGTGCAAATCAGGATCAACTTTATAGCCACCCAATATCCTATTTCACGAACATTGAATATTCCCGGGATTGTAGTGTTCCAAAGCAGCTCCAAAATAAATGCTGCAACCAAGAGAGAAATTATTGACCCAACGATCCACAATGAGAACATTGTTGATACATCCATAGAATTTCCTTTTCTAATATCGTTGCCTTCTTCTGAGTGAAACAGCCAAAAACTCTCAGTACTTATTCGAACCCAACCTTCTACTATCGTCCGATAGTTCAAATGAAAGTTCTAGCTAGTAGACGCATAACGCCTTGCTCAGCCGCCACCGGAATGGAGCCGCTTTGTGCTAGCGTAGCGTACAGTACAAAGCGAGCAGAGTGTAGGTGGTCGGATGCAGCAACTTGTTATCATGTACTACCGGTAATTAGTTAGAAACAAAATAAAGAGAGCGATAAATATAGGGAAAAATATCAAACCAGAAATTGCGGAACGCTTGAAACTCATTATCCGTTGCTCATCCATTTTTTCTATTTCATCGCTACTGAAATCAATGTGACAAAGATGACAATCAAATCTTCGTTCCTCGTGTGCAGCTCCGCAGTGAGGACAATTCGCAGCACGCTTTTCATACAACCATTGAGCTTGATCAAGTAAATGAAACATGAGCTGCCCCTAAATTTTCAAAAGCCACAAATGATAACGCCCGCAACAGGGGCGACCAATGCTATGCACGTCTTGTGCAAAAGTGGGAGCGTAGCAACCCGCACAAAACGTGCATAGCATTGGGCGTCCCGTGGAGGCCCAAAGGGCCGTAGCATACTGCTTGCGCTTGTATGCATTTTACTGCTTTGCTAGTTCCTTCTTGTATGCGCGCTCAGTTGAACCCCATGCGAAATAGCCAAAAGCCAAACCTCCCAGAGCCCAAAGAACAGCGCTAAAAGCAATAAATGTTGGCGACCACTGTCCGTCATCAGGCTTGTTAGCTATGAATGTCATGACCAAAAACATTGGTAACCCCCAAGCCAGCAATCCATTAATAAGAATAAATTTCGATCTTCCCTTTTCTCTTGTCTTGGACCAATTTTCAAAATGCTTTTTCTTCACGGTCTAGTTTCCTTCTAAATCCTTTCTGAACTACTGGATGCATAACGCCCTTAGCACGTGAAAATTTGGAGCGCAGCGGAAAATTTTCCCGTGCCTAGGCTTGTTATATTTTTTCACTTGCTTAAGCCCAAAGCTATTATGCAAACAAAGAACACGGCACAAAAAATACCTGGTATAAAACGCCGCAGCACTACACTGTACGATACTTCTCTTTGTGCCGATAGAGCTTCATACATCCCACTGCCAACAGATAGTAAGAATGCTGCTAAATAAAACGCGATCGGCAAGCCGAAAAGCATGCCTTCCCAGCCTTGCCTGAGTGACAATAACAACCAGACAAGTAGAAACAGCCAGCTAAATACCTCACTAATATTTACTACTTTATTCATGACTCTCTGAAACATAACGCTTCACTCAGCTGCGTTTTTGGAGGAGTCCGTTTGTGCTATAAGCACAAAAAGGATCGACGGAAAAAACGTCAGCTGGAGTGACTTGTTAGCCATGTAATTCGCCGATTCTATTTAATACTTTTAACTCGATACGCTGCCATTTAGCAATACCATCCTCTTGAGACAATATTCTTTTTCTTACTCCCCGAAGGTGGTTTAACTCTTCGAAAAAGACAATTTCTGATTCTTTGCCTTTATAGGTTTCATCCTCCCCAAGACTCCAAATTGACTCTGAAGTATCGATATTATCAAGCAGTAAAGCATCTATATCAATGTAATAGCGTTGTAGTCCTTGACTAGTTTCAACGGGACCAAGTAATACCGCTTGAATCAACCCGTCTAGACTATCCAGGGATACAATTCCTTCTACGTAATCGCCTATTAATTCTTTAATCTCGTATTTATCCATGAGCTACTTCTTACGGCTAACGCCTCAGGTAAGGGGCGCGTAGCAGCGAAGCTGCGGAGCGTCCCGCCCGAAGGGCGAACTTGACCTGTTTGTTAAGCGCCAGCACTGAACAACCAGTCTGGGTACAATTTCTGCGCTCTCTCTAAAACCTGTGAAGCTGTAATGCCTATGTCGCGGTCGACTAGGGGGACGCCCAGTAACCATTGAATAGTTTGGCCAGACGACACGGTCAGACCAAATATCGAAGGGACGTATGCCATGTGGCGATACGTGCTTCTGGTATTGTCTCTGACGACATCTTCACACACGAGTGGCCATTCACTGCACTCTCGCCCAGTAAGCCAGTAGATCGATGATGCAACGGCGTTTGGAAGCCATTCAGGGGTGCCAGATGCCGCAAGCTCAAAGTTACCGTTTGGCAGCTTCAGCTGCATATCAAACGCACCGATGGTTGAAAAAAAGGAACCACCGAATTGCCCAATAGGAATAGGCCTGGAGCCGTGGTTGTCTCGGAAGGCTGTAACTGATGCACTGCCTTGTAGACGTTCCTTCAGGAAAACGGCAATTTCTTTATGATGATTTGGCAGCACAATCTATCCCTATGCGCTTAACGCCTGGTTCAGTGGCTCGGCAAGCGAGGCTTGACGAGTCCGGTGGAGGCCAAAGGCCGGAACGTACTGCAACCTTTTGTTATGTATTTTTGAGAGACTCTAAATAAGCAACAATATCGTTTCTTTTCCAGCTTTTCGCTCTGGCTATTGCATCCTGACCTGAGTTATCTTTGATTCTTGGATCAGCACCATGTGCAACAAGCATTTTTACTGCTTCTAGTTGATTATTAATAGCCGCCATAATTAATGGTGTTCTTCCCTTTTTATCCTTAATGTCTACGTTTGCTCCGCCACTAATTAGCAACTTTACCACCTCAATATAGCCTTTCTTTGATGCTGTAATAAGCGGGATTACTCCATGGTCATCCATGTAGTTTACTTTAGCCCCCGCGTCTATAAGCGACTTTACTATTTTGGGTGAAATTCTACCGGAGTGATTAACAGCAATGACTAAAGGACTTGCATTCGCCATAGCTGATTTTTTATTGACATCAGCACCTGCTTTCAGACACAGCTCTACATCTATAGGGTTGCCGTCAATAATTTTGCTAAACAAATCGCAAGCTAAAGAGCTATTTGAGACAAGTACTGACATTAAAATCACAACAAATTTAATTTTATTCATTTTTGATCCTTTAAAGTTTCATAGCGCAGCAGATACATAACGCCTCAATAACCGACAGCTGGAACGAAGCGAAGCGCAGTGTAAGCTGTCCGGCGCCGAAGGCGCGTAGTTGATTGATTTGTTAGGCATTCAATACTCCAAGACCCTGTTGAATCTAAACATTAGGTAACCACCCACCACGCTGAAATTCTTAGAAACAAATTGCACTGTCCAAGACGGCATTGCCTTCGTGTTGTAGCCTAGTTCGGTTAAATAGCGGCTTATATCTATGTCTCTCATTGCTTCTGCGCCAGATAGTGAATCGTTAATTTCTGACAAATCTCTCGACTCAGGCACTCCTATTCTTGCGTTGTAGATACAATCGATACCTTTAGGCTCATAAGCCAAATATTTCTCATACAGATTTTTATTTTCTCCGATGAAAATTTGTAGCTCCGCTCTTTCATCTTTGCTCAATTTCTCGACCAATGAAGAATCGCAACATTCCTCTTTGAAAGAACCTTTGCACGAATTAGATACAAAGCGTTTAGAGAATACAGTAGTTTTATTCTGCTCTTCTCCTGTGACAGGATCTAGGCATTTATAGTCAATTATTCGATACACCTGCCATATTCCTGAGCTGTAACTTCTAACCCAGTCTCCAACTTTCAAAGACACTATCTACTCCTTGATGCCTAACGCCTTTGTCACAGGCTTGATTGTAGTGGAACCTTTTGCCGTATAATTGCGAAGCAATGGCAAAAGGTGTAACGGAAATTAAGTCCTGTGCACAAACTTGTTATGTGCATTTTTTATTAATATTACAATGCCAGCTACAACAGGTGAGAAAACTGCTAAAAATAGCTCTCTAAACATATTAGGTTCTGTAAAATATATTACACAAGCAACAAGACAACCAAGGATCATCCCAATAGAAATAAGTGCTTTATATTTATCTGGCTTTAGCAACTCAAGCCAGAAGCCTAAGACTCCAAATAGAGCAAAACTATAAAACAATAACCATAACGGGATATTGACAATATTATTAAATAAGCCAAAAGACCAATATGACCCAAGCAAGAACCAACATGTTGCAGGGGCTACTCCAATGATAAAGATAAATATTTTATAAAATAATCCGATTTTAATTTCCTTGCACATAACAGTTAATTCAAAAGAAGCGTCTTTATATCACCCTCCTATATAATTCGACTCATTTCTTTCAAGATAATCTCAAAAACCTAATAATATCAAAAAGTTAAGATCTTTGGCATAATTTTCAACAGATAGATATATAGCAGACGCTATATATCTATCTGCCTTTTCTGCTCTTTATAACATTACCTTCTCCATAAAAATCAAAGATATAGATCGTCACCCCCAGAAATAGAAGGAGCTTCTCTTGAATTCTGATATTGACAGCAGAACAAAATAGTAAATACTGTATATAAAAACAGATAAAGGCCAATATCATGGATGAGATTCGCCACAAAATTCCAAGTAAGCCTGAACGCTTTATGGACAATCTGCGATTTCATATTCGAAAACAAGGACTGTCGTACCGAACAGAACAAACTTACACGCATTGGGTTAAACGCTTCATTCATTTCAATAAAAAGAAGCACCCTGCTGATATGGGAGCTGTTGAGATTGAGACGTTTCTCTCTCACCTTGCAGTTCAAGGTCTCTGCTCCGCGAATACACAACGAATAGCTCTGAACGCTTTGATATATCTGTACAAGAGATTCTTAGGTAGGGATATTCAAGCATTGGACCTTAAACTGGCAAAACAACAAAAGTACTTACCTGTGGTTTATAGCCGTAGAGAAATATCAGCAATTTTGGATCATCTTGAAGGCACTTACAGATTACAAGTTGAGCTAATGTACGGTAGCGGCCTTCGCAGTGCCGAACTGCTTTCTTTATGGGTAAAGGATATAGACTTCGACAGCAATAATATTTTTGTTCGAGGTGGCAAGGGGGATAAGGATCGCACTACAATATTACCTAACGGGCTAATTGTGCAGTTACATAGGCAAATAGAGACGGTTTCCCTATTGCACCAACAAGATCTTTTGGCCGGTTTTGGTTCGGTTTATTTACCTAACGCTTTGGAAAGAAAGTATCCAAGTGCAAGCCGACAACTCGCCTGGCAATACCTTTTCCCTTCCAGCACCATCGGCCAATGTCCTCGCTCCGGTGAAAACAGAAGGCACCATATGCACGCAACAACTTTAGCGCGCCAGGTTCGTATAGCTGTCAAGCTAGCGGGAGTCAACAAACCGGCTCGTTGCCATGCATTTCGCCATAGTTTTGCGACTCACTTGCTCGAAGCGGGTTATGACTTGCGTACGATTCAGGAGCTGCTAGGGCATTCGGATGTTAGTACTACTGAAATTTATACCCATGTCGTAAACCGGGGAAATAAAGGCGTTTTAAGCCCCTCAGATCGACTGCGCAACATTAATAAAATTGAGGAAGCTGGAGCTAACTATTTTTTGGGGGTAAAGTAGAGGAAGTACAGGGGCTTAGCTTATTGGCTGCATCTTAGCAGCGAGAAGACCGGATACCGGCTTTCGCCGGTATCGCAATAGAAAAAGGCCGATCAAATTATCCCGGTGTTACGTCACCATTCTGTGCTCGGTGGCGCAGAGCATGGTCGATCAAAACAAGAGCCATCATTGCTTCAGCAATTGGCGTTGCGCGGATACCTACGCAGGGATCGTGGCGACCTTTGGTGACCACCTCAATAGCATTGCCTGAGCGATCGATACTTCGGCCGGGGATACGCAAGCTGGAAGTGGGTTTCAGTGCAATATGGGCAACAAGATCCTGGCCACTGGAAATACCGCCGAGAATGCCACCGGCATTATTGGAGAGGAAACCCTCCTCGGGAGTAATTTCATCGCGATGCTCGGTGCCCTTTTGCTCCACACAATCAAAGCCGGCTCCAATCTCCACCCCTTTCACCGCGTTGATACTCATCAGGCCATGGGCCAAGTCTGCATCCAGGCGATCAAAAATCGGCTCGCCCAGCCCTGCAGGGACGCCGCTGGCGTGTACTGAGATCCTTGCACCGATGGAGTTACCCTCTTTGATCAAGGCTTGCATATAAGCTTCCATCTCGGGTACTCGTTCGGCATCCGGGCAAAAGAATGGATTCTGCTCGACCTGCTCCCAATCCAGTTTTTGCACTTTAATTGGTCCCAGCTGGGACAGGTAACCGCGTACTTCAATACCGTATTTCTGCTTAAGCCATTTCTTGGCGATGGCCCCGGCCGCAACACGCATGGCGGTCTCCCTTGCAGAAGAGCGACCTCCACCGCGGTAGTCACGAATACCGTATTTTTGCCAGTAGGTGTAATCGGCGTGCGCCGGGCGTACCTGCTCAGCGATATTGCCATAGTCTTTAGAGCGCTGATCCGTATTTTCAATCAACAGGCCAATAGGAGTACCGGTAGTTTTTCCTTCAAACACACCGGATAGAATTTTCACTTGATCCGGTTCACGGCGCTGTGTGGTATAGCGAGAAGTACCCGGCTTTCGGCGGTCCAGCTCCAGCTGGATCTCCTCTTCACTGATCTCCAACCCCGGGGGGCAGCCATCGACGATACAGCCCAAGGCTGGACCATGGCTCTCGCCAAAGGTGGTGACGCAAAACAGCTTGCCAAAGGTATTGCCCGACATATGCGACTTTTCCAGATAACAGTTGATAAATTAACAGCGGTTGGCTTTATGCAGAGCCGCGCATTATAAAGGATCTAGCCGCCGCGCGCGGCGTTCAAGGTAAAAAGCACAATTGCTGCAGCTATGTGGCTTTACCAGAGAACCCGGCAATAGCTTTTGCCGGGTTCAGAAAAAGAATTACTCTTTTTCAAAGTGGCTTTGGTAGGCGAGCAGCTCTTCGCGACTAATCACAAACACACCGTGGCCACCATCCTCAAATTCGGGCCACATAAATGGCACTTCCGGGAAAGCCTGTTCCAGAGCTTCCCAACTGTTGCCCACCTCACAGACCAGTAAGCCTTCTGGCTGAAGGTGATTGGCAGCCTCACGCAGCAAACGGCGGGTAAAATCAAGACCATCATCACCGGAACCCAAGGCAATCTCCGGCTCGGCCAGGTATTCTTGCGGCATCTCTGCCAGATCGCGTGCATCCACATAGGGAGGGTTACACACGATCAACTCGTAACTCATGCCTTGCAAACCACTGAAAAGATCCGACTGCACTGCGCGCACACGCTCATTGAGCTGGTGGCGATTGATATTCAGCTGTGCCACTTCAATAGCGCCTTCAGAAATATCACTCAGGTCGACTCTCGCTTCAGGGAAGGCCTCTGCACAGGCGAGGCCGATACAGCCACTGCCACAACAGAGGTCGAGGATTGCCAACGGTTCTACATTAAGCCAAGGCTCAAAATTGTGGCGGATCATTTCACCTATAGGGGAACGCGGCACCAACACCCGCTCATCCACATAAAAAGTCATATCGCAAAAATGTGCTTCGTTGGTCAGATAAGCCGCTGGCAAACGCTCGATAAAGCGCCGCTCTAGGAGAGTAAGCACGTCCCGTCTCTCCTCCATGGTCAAACGTGCATGCAGGATTTCCTGCTTACTGTAGGGCGGCAGGTGCAGTGCGTGGGTTACCAGCAGTACCGCCTCGTCCCAGGCATTGTCCGTGCCGTGACCATACCAAAGGCCCGCTTCGCTAAAACGGCTGGCTCCCCAGCGGATATAGTCCAAAACCGTGGTCAGCTCGTGCAGGCTGGATTCACGCCTTTCTATCATTGAATCTATCCTTAAGTGCTATGTATCTCATCAAGGCCTATTGTCACTCATTAAGTAGCCTCTGCTGTGGCTATAGAAGCGCCAATCAAGGCACGAGGAGTGTAGTTTGGTTGTTCCAAATAAGCGACGAGTAACGCTGAGTGACGGTTTAACAGCTGTAACCCGAAGGGCCTAGGCTATTTTTCACCCAGCTGCATTGTCGGTCGTTTATGTGGATTCACTCCTTTTGCCTCCCCGAGCTCGCAATGGCCCCGACAGTAGCGATCAAATTGGTACCAATAGGCCCCTAGGTCCGCGCGGATCTTTACTCTCGGGTTACAAACGCTTAGGGTAGCGCACCCGCCCCCTCGGGCTGAGATGTTGGAAAGAGCAGCATGAACGAACACTACGCACGAATTATTGAAGCAATCGGCGAAGACCTGCAGCGCCCCGGACTCAAAGATACTCCGAAGCGCGCTGCCAAGGCCATGGAATACCTGACCCGCGGCTATCAGCAGACCGTTCAAGAGGTTGTCAGCGACGCACTCTTCCCCAGTGACTGCACCGACATGGTATTGGTCAAGGATATCGAGCTCTACTCCCTGTGCGAGCACCATATGCTGCCATTTATCGGTCGCGCCCACGTGGCCTATATCCCCCAAGGCAAGGTGCTGGGCCTATCCAAGGTAGCGCGTATTGTCGATATGTACGCACGCCGCCTGCAAATCCAGGAGCAGCTGACCACACAGATCGCCAAAACCCTGCAATCTGTCACTAATGCCGCCGGTGTTGGCGTTATTATTGAAGCAAAGCATATGTGTATGATGATGCGCGGCGTGGAGAAGCAGAACTCCGTGATGAAGAGTTCGGCAATGCTGGGCACCTTCCGCGAGAACCAAGCCACACGCAACGAGTTTCTTTCCCTGATCAGCCGCCCTTAAGGCTGCGAGCTAGCAACGTGCGGTCCCCTGGGCCGCCCGCAATCACGGAGTGAACCACCATGCCCCATCTGGTTATTGAGTACGCCAAGAATCTGGAAGAACGTATTTCTGTCGCCGCCCTGGTCAGCTCGGCTCAAGAGGCAATGCATAGCTCCGGCTTATTCGCCTCCCATACCATCAAGACCCGCGCCAAGCCCTACGACCAATTTATTGCCGGTGAGCACGGCGATAGCTTTATTCACGCGGAAATCCGCTTACTGGCAGGCCGCAACAACCGCGAGCGGGAAGCGTTGAGTTCAGCGGTTTTTAACTGCCTGTGCCAATTTGCCGATGGGGTACCAGCGGTCTCGGTAGAAGTGCGTGAAATGGACCCCGGCAGTTACTCAAAGCGGGTGCCCTTCTAAGCTTCTCCACGCAGGAAGGGACCAAACCACTCGGCAATGCCCTCGGCGCCCTCTTCCATATGCAGGTGATGGCTGCCGGGTATTTCCCTAACCTCGATCGTTTTATAGCTCTCCAACACCGGGCGCAGCCGCTCGATCATATTCGCAATCCCCTCCTTCGCCAGCACCAGGCGCACCGGCATGCTCAGGCGGGATAGAAAAGCGCGCACCTGCGCCTCGTTAAGCTTGGCAGAGGACGCCGCCATCAGGCGCGGATCATTACTCCAGGTGAAGCCACCTTCTAGTGGCAGGGTCCCCCGCTCGGCCAGCGCGCGCGCCGCCCATTCTGTCAGCGGGAACATGCCGTTCATACGCGCTTCTACCGCTCCCTCAAAAGTGGGGTAAATCTTTGCCCTGCGCTGGCTGTAACGGGCACGCTGGGCGATAGCCTTAGCGAGAATATCCGGCGCCTCGCTATCCTTGGTAGCAGGAGGTACCAGGCCATCAATCAGGGCCAGGCGTTTGATGCGTTTGGGAAAGGTGCCTGCCGTTATCACACTGGCAATAGCGCCGCGGGAATGGGCCAGTAAAGAAAAACTGCGCCAGCCCAGTGCTTCGGAGGTACCAATAATATCCTCAGCTTCTTCCCAAATATTGTAATTAGCATGGGGAGACCGATGGTAGCTGCGCCCATGGCCTGCCATATCCACGGCGACCAAATTAACGCCTTTCAAGAGTGGGGCCAGACGATCAAAGCTGGCGCAATTATCCAGCCATCCGTGCAGCGCCAATACCGGCTCCCCTGTGCCATCCCCCCACTGCTTTGCGGCAATGGTCTTGCTGTCGAATTCCAGGCTGATCTCACGGGGGGCGGCTTGCTTCATGCGCGCAGATTCCAGAAGAAAGTGAATATTAAAGAGCCAGATGGTGCAGGTCCAAAGGCCCGCAGGCAATGACAGTTAGCGCCAGCAACCTAGGGATTTGAAGGCAAAGGGTAAAAACCGGAGGGAAAAATGGCTAGCTGGGGTGCTGTAACCACTGCAACTCAGCACAACCATTGGCCCAGACCTCCGCGCTGACACAGGCGAGGCTGGAGGTCCCCATCGGGTGTTGATTGCCACTACCGCAGAGACCGTTCAACAGGCTACCCACCAGTGGTTGATGGCTCACCAGGAGAAGAGGGAAATGATCGGCTTGCTGTTCCTGTAACTTGTCGAGTAGCTGCTGTGGATCGGTATCGCCAATCAGCAATGACTCGGTAACAACAGGCAACCCCAAGTGGGCGGAGACAATATCAGCTGTCTGCTGAGTGCGCACAAAGGGGCTCGCCCAAATAGCGCGCACGGAGGACAACTCCTCAGCGCGCTCTTTGCATACCTGCGCCACCTGCTTACGACCGCGCTCCGTAAGCGCACGGCCGGCATCGTTACCGTACATGGGTTCGGCCTTACCATGACGCAGGATAAACAGCTGCATTGACTTCGCCTCAATCGGTTTAGTGTGTGTCGCCGCGCTTGTCAGACTCACCCTTCTGCTCACTGAAGGGCGTTGAGGACTCCTCTGCACTCTCCTCTACCAGCTCGGGCTTACCGTCATCACTACCGAGGATAATGGCCTCCTCGGCTTCTTCTTCCTTTTTGGACTCAGTTTTTTTCTCGGCCTCGGCTTCATCATCGGAAGCCATAACTTCTGCACTAACCTCTTGCGCGCCCTCGTAACCGGAGAGATCGTCCACTTCAGATTCCGGCCACTCTGCAAAAGGAAAAGGCTTTTCCTCAGAGTTGTAAATTAAAAACTGTATCGCCTGATAAATATAGGAGGCGAGTTGGTCGCCAAAACGGCGCAAATTATCATTGGCACTGCCACCAATAATCGAGAACAGGAACTGCAGCACAACCACCGCGAGCAGCACCCAGCTGGCAATCTGCAGGCAGATCGCAAACAGCACCATATAGATCAGCCGCACCCACTGGTTCCCGGAAGTCAGGTTGCGCTTTAAATCATCATTTTTCATAAGAGGCTTCCATCAAGGCTTGGCCGAGTAGGCCACATCAAAAGTTTGCGCGCCCGACATTAAATTGCGAATTACCTCAGGAATCGGTCGCTCTTCAAATAATATGGCGTGAATTGCGGAAACCAAGGGCATGTAGACGCCCATTTCATCGGCTTTCTTTTTAATCAGACGAACCGTATTCACCCCTTCGGCGACCTGACCGATTTCCGCGACAGCACGATCCAAAGGCTTGCCCTTGCCCACCAAATAACCTACCCGGTAGTTACGGCTGAGGTCGGAGGAACAGGTCAGGATTAAATCGCCAACGCCGGCGAGGCCGATAAAAGTCATAGGATCTGCACCCATAGCCTCGGCAAAGCGCATCATCTCTGCGAGCGAACGGGTAATCAGCAGGCTGATGGTATTTTGCCCCCGGTCCAAGGCCGCCGCCATACCGGTGACAATGGCATAAATATTTTTCAGCGCCCCCGCCAGTTCCACACCAAACACATCGTTACTGGAGTAAACGCGGAAAGTCTCGGAATGCAGTGCGGATTGGATATCCTTGCACAGCGCTTCATCTTCACTGGCAACCACGGTTGCTGTGTAGTGACCTGCGACAATTTCCTTAGCGAAGTTGGGCCCGCTCAGCACCCCCACGCGCATACCCTGGGTCTCCTCGCGCAGGATATCGCTCATCAAATGAAAACTATCGTGCTCTATTCCCTTAGTGGTGGAAATCAACATGGTGCCCGGTTTTAGCAGCGGGGCCACCCGGCGGACCACTTCACGGAAAGATTTACTGGGGATAGCGACAAATACAATATTGCAGTTCCGTACCACTTCCTGCAGGTCGCTGCTGATACAAAGCTCTGGGTGCAGGGCCACTCCGGGCAAATACTTGCTGTTCTCACGGGTTTCCCGACAGGCTTCCGCGCTCTCCGAATCCCGCATCCACTGGCGGGTATCGTGACCATTACCCGCAATAATATTAGCAATGGCCGTACCGAAACTACCGCCGCCCAATACAGCGATGGAGAGAGGGTTGGAAGTTTCCTTTTGCATATTGATACCGATAAAGCTTCTCGAGGGCAGGGATTATAGAGGTATGACCCGCTCATCCCAAAGGGTTCAACTATCAGGATCTTGCGCGTAAAGTTACAAATTAACACGCCAAAAACGGAAAACGGCCCCAGCGGGACAAGCTACCGGTTGCACAACCGGGCTGTTCCGCTGAGGCCGCAGAAATAAGGCGCAAGAACTTCCGAAGAAATCACCGCGCCAGGCTCCTGAAAGCCAATAACAACTGATTAAAACTTAGTCGTGCATTTCCAGCAGCAGTGTATTCAGGCGACGCACATAGTCGGCCGGATCTGTTAGCTGGTTGCCCGCCGCCAAGTTGGCCTGATCCATCAGAATATTGGTGAGATCGGCAAAGCGATCCTCATCCTGCTCCTGATCCAGGCGCTGTACCAGCGGGTGCGATGGGTTAATTTCAAAAATCGGCTTGGCTTCAGGTACCGCCTGTCCGGCCTGTTCGAGGATACGGCGCATCTGCGGACCCATATCCTGCTCGCTCACCACCAGACACGCCGGCGAGTCCACCAGGCGAGTGGTAGCGCGCACAGATTCCACACGGCTATCCAGAACAGACTGAACGCGCTCAACCAGCGCACCGGACTCATTCTCAACTTTCTCGCGTTCGGCTTTATCCTCCTCGCTCTCGGCCTCACCCAAATCCAGCGCACCTTTGGCCACATCCTGGAACGGCTTGCCATCAAACTCGTTCATATGGCCCACGAACCACTCGTCCACCTGATCAGTGAGCAGCAGCACCTCGATACCCTTCTTACGGAATACTTCCAGGTAGGGGCTGGATTTCGCTGTCGCGAAATTGTCTGCGCACACGTAGTAGATCGCCTTTTGGCCATCTTTCATACGGCTGACGTAGTCTTCCAGGGACTGATCTTGTTTGTCGGTATCGGTATGCGTGGTGGCGAAACGCAGCAGCTTGGCCACTTTATCTTTATTGGAGAAATCCTCTGCCGGCCCCTCTTTCAGCACATTGCCAAACAGGTCCCAGAATTTCTGGTACTCGTCACCGTCCTTCTTCGCCAGCTTATCCAGCATATCCAGCACACGCTTAGTCAGTGCGCTTTTGATCGCATCGGTATTGCGGTCTTTTTGCAGGATTTCACGGGAAACGTTTAGCGGCAGATCGTTGGAGTCCAGTACACCCTTCACGAAACGCAGGTACAGCGGCAGGAACTGCTCGGCGTCGTCCATGATAAAAGTGCGTTGTACATAAAGCTTGAGACCGCGGGCGGCATCGCGCTGATACAAGTCAAAGGGGGCACGCGCCGGAATATACAGCAGGCTGGTGTAATCCTGCTTGCCCTCAACACGATTGTGGCTCCAGCTGAGTGGATCATCAAAATCGTGGGAAATATGCTTATAAAATTCTTTGTACTCCTCGGCTTTCACTTCGGAGCGTGGGCGGGTCCACAACGCCTGGGCCGCATTGACCGCTTCAAACTCGGGCGCCTTCTCTTCTTTTTCTTCCTCGCCCTCTGCCGCCGGCATTTCCTCTTTCAGCATCTCTACCGGAATAGCGATGTGATCGGAGTACTTTTTAATAATGGAGCGCAGGCGCCAACCATCGGCAAACTCTTTGGCATCTTCTTTCAGATGCAGAACGACACGGGTACCGCGCTGGGGCAACTCTGCATTTTCTACGGAATATTCCGCTTCGCCGTGACACTCCCAGTGCACACCCTGATCGGCTTCTGCACCTGCGCGACGAGTAAACACATCCACTTTATCGGCGACAATAAATGCTGAGTAAAAACCAACACCAAACTGACCGATCAGGTGCGCATCTTTTTTCTGGTCACCGGTGAGTTGCTGCATAAAGGCGGAGGTACCGGAGCGAGCGATGGTACCGAGGTTTTCGATCACTTCGTCACGGCTCATACCAATACCGTTATCGGTAATGGTCAGGGTGCCCGCATCTTTATCGAACTCGATACGAATACGCAAATCCGTATCATCGGCAAATAATTCTGGCTTGGACAGTGCCTCAAAGCGCAGTTTGTCAGCGGCATCGGAGGCATTGGATACCAGCTCGCGCAGGAAAATCTCCTTATTGGAGTAGAGCGAGTGGATCATCAGGTGCAGCAGTTGCTTGGCTTCTGTCTGGAACCCGTGGCTCTCTTTGTGGGCCTCAACGGTCATCTGTAGGTCTCCCCATACACGTCAATCGGAACAGGGAGCAAATATTGGGACCTGCTGACAGGTTTCAAGGGCAAAGCTGGAAATAGGGAATATCTGCATGATGCCGTAACGCAAACGGCGCTGACTGTAATTCGCAATTCAGATTAGACTTTACGGGAAACGGTGGGGTTTCAAGAAGACATTTTAGAGTTGGGACTTCCCCTTAAAATCCCACCAGCTGGGGCTTTAAGGGGAGTGCATTATTGACTATTACACAGTCAACTAACGCTTGCGGCTGGCCTTAGCCTTGAGCGTAGCGGCTTTGCCCTTACTGCCGGTCACGTCGATCACAAAGTTGGCGGTCATATCGGAGATCACCCGGGATTCGGCATTCAGCAAGATGGCGATACCGATTTTCAGTTTCTCCGAGTAGGCCACTGCCGCACGGAAACCTGCCACCCAGCCACCGTGATAGATAATGCGGTCATCCCCGATGGTGTAGAGACGCCAGCCGAGACCATAACCGGCATGAGATAGGTAATCCCGCCAGATACGGTGGCGCATATGGCGCTGAGTGGACACTCGCTCGGTGGTCATATCCTCGATCATTGCGGGAGAAAGTACCTTGGGGTAGTAACCCATTTGTGCTTTCAACCACTGGGCCATATCTGAAATACTGGCGTTGACACCCGCTGCTGGGGCGGCGAAATAGTACTCTTTTTCCACTTTCACCGGACGCCAGCCACTGCCTGTTTGCACATGCGGCGCGGCGCGGTTGTCCGAGGCCATAAAGCTCTCCCAACCTACCGAGGCATTCTGCATTTTCAGCGGCACAAAGATTCTCGTCTTGAGTTGTTTGGCAAAGGTGGTACCTGTCGCCTCAAGAATCACATCTTCAATCAGGCTGAACAGCACATTCTGGTAGCCATAGCATTTTCCCGGAGTACAGCGTGGGTCAATATTCGCGAATTTCGGCAATATTTTGCTGAGCGGTTTATTGTCCTCCAGATAATCATCGTAGGCATTGGGCGTTAAGCCGGAGGAGTGACTGAGTAAATGCTCTACCTGCAGCTGGCGAGACAGGGACGGCGTCTTGAAGCTGAGATCCGGCACATAATTGACTACCTTGTCATCCCAATTAAAGCGCTCCTCATGCTCCAACAGAGTGGCCATACTGGCGGCAAAGGTCTTTGAGACCGAGGCCAGGCGAAAAACGGTATCCGAATCCACCTTACCTTTCTTTCCGCGTGTGCGCACACCGTAAGTGTCCATGGCCACCACCCGGTTGCCATCAACAATGACATAGGCACCACCGGGGATCGACTTGCCAGCCATCATCTTGCGGAAGTATCGATCGAACTCCTTGGCCCTGGCGTCTATATCCATCGCCCGCACAGGTAGCGCCACAGCGCATAGGAGCAGTAGTGAAAGAATGGTACACGCCTTCCAGGCGCGTAGGTGGTAGACGATATTTGAAAGAATTGCAGGTCTCATAAGCAAATCGAGCCGCCAAAGCAATCCGGTACATGCAGATAAGACTAGCAGCCAACGGGCAAAAACTCTATTTAGGCGCCACGCAGGACTGACTGCTGAATTCTAGTCGCTTGCCATTAGTCCTGTGTGAATCCCCATGCCACCCGCATAGATCTGCGTATTGGCACTCATTAAAACGAAAAAACCGCCTTTCGGCGGTTTTTTCTGCATCGGGACTAGCTTCGAGCTAGCCCAGCGAACTTGAGCTTACAGCTTCTCAGCGTTCTCACTCAGGTAAGCCGCTACGCCTTCCGGAGAAGCGTTCATACCTTTGTCGCCTTCCTGCCAACCGGCCGGGCAAACTTCGCCATGCTCCTGGTGGAACGCCAGAGCATCAACCATACGCAGCATTTCGTCAACGTTGCGGCCCAGTGGCAGATCGTTCACAACCTGGTGACGAACCAAACCTTCCTCATCGATCAGGAAAGAGCCACGGAAAGCGACGCCAGCGTCAGCTTCTACGTCGTACGCCTGGCAGATTTCGTGCTTAACATCGGCAACCAGAGTGTATTTTACTGGACCGATACCACCGTCGTTGACCGGGGTGTTACGCCATGCGTTGTGAGAGAACTGAGAGTCGATGGAAACACCGATTACCTCAACACCACGCTTTTCGAACTCGGCAAAGCGGTGGTCGAAAGCGATCAGCTCAGAAGGACATACGAAGGTGAAGTCCAGCGGGTAGAAGAAAACTACAGCCTTCTTACCTTTGATTGTATCTTTCAGGTTAAAAGTATCGACGATCTCGCCGTTACCCTTTACCGCTGCAGCGGTGAAGTCCGGAGCCGGCTTGCCTACCAGTACTGCCATGAAAACCTCCTCAATCCAATAATGGGTTGTTGATAAAGAGAGTGAAGTGTTCAATTTATACGCAACAGCTATAAATTGAATAGGAATTGATAGTGGGCCGCTATGATACACATCCACTTATTGCAGGCCCATAGATTTTTTTAATGAGCCTGATAGCGGAAAAGCTATGCGTGAACCAGGCCTCAAAATAGGAAAAAACAACCGGTAATTCGCATAAAAAAGAAACACAGAGGTCGCTTTTTAATCTTTCTGGAATCTTATTGACACTCATTCTCAATTGCAATAGGATTCACATCAGTCTAGTATTGAACAGAAATCGAGCAGAGCCCACCACGATGTATGTATGTATCTGTAAAGGTATAACCGACCGCCAAATCAAAGAGGCTGTCTACGATGGCTCCACCTCTGTGAAGGCCCTGAGGCGCCAGCTCGGAGTTTCTTCCCAGTGCGGTCGCTGCGCCGAGCAGACCAAGGAAATTATCAGTGAAACCCTGGGTACCGGAATGATTTCCTCTGCCACCAGCGGACTGTTTTACTCCGCCAGCTAAGCTCTCTTTTTGGCCGCCGCGCACGAATAGATTGCCATGAATGGCGGCCAGTTATACTTAAAGCCCTACCCCTGCAGCTTTCCCTAGACTTCTGGCAATCACACTCGGTGCGCTAAGCTGGGTGCACATCAATGTGCTCAGCTTTGCCCATGAAGAAGCACCTCTTACACTTCTATGAACGGCTTCGCTCCAGCTTTTGGAGTGTGCCACTCGTGATGATTCTGTCGGCGTTGCTGCTCGCCTACCTGATGCGTCAGCTGGACGCCCTTTTAAGCGCGCTGCCTCTATTTGAAACAGGCCATATCGCCACTCTCGACTGGCTGCATATGACCGACGTTAACAGCGCACGCGCCTTGCTCTCGGTAATTGCCGGTTCAACTATTACAGTTGCCGGTACTGTATTCTCAATTACTGTGGTGGCCCTAACCCTTGCCTCCAACCAGTTTGGCCCTCACCTGGTAAGAAATTTTATCCGCGATCGCAGTACCCAGGGGTCCCTCGGGATCTTTCTCTCAACTTATGTCTATGCACTGGTCACAATGCGCGGTATTGAGGGTAGCACTGGGGAAATCACTACCTATGGCTTTGCTATCCAAGTCGCTTTACTGCTCACTCTAATCAGCGTCGGCTACCTCGTTTATTTCATCCACAACGTGGCGCAATCCATCCAAGTGGATAACATCGCCCACCAGATCAACCTGGAATTCCACCAGGCAATAAACCGTGAATACCCAAGCTCAACAGAGCCCAAACGCGGCGAGCACTTCGATACTGAGCGCCTGGCATTGGGGCCTGGGTGGATCCCCTTACCCACTCCTCGCGGGGGCTATATACAGATCATCGACCGGGAAAAAATAATTGCCATTGCGGAAAAATTTAATTGCTGTGTGCAGGTCCATTGTCACCCCGGCTCCTATGTGCATCACTGGGGGCACATCGGTAGAATTTATCAGGGCGACAACCCTGAAAAGATAATTCCACCACTGCAGTCCGCCCTACAAATTGGCGCATTGCCCACTGCCGAGCAGGACATTGTTTTTTCTGTGCGCCAGTTATCACAGATTGCAGTACGTGCACTATCCCCCGGTATTAATGATCCTTTCACAGCCTATTCCTGTGTTGACCGCCTCATTGAGGGTCTCGGTACTGTGCTGCAAAGACCGGAACCTGCGAATTGTTTTACTGACTCCAGCGGAGCTTTACGCCTAATCAGCTGCAAATTGGAATTTACTCAGCTGCTTGATGCTTCACTGGATGAAATCGTCGAACACGGCCGCGCCAATGGCGTTTTTATGCGCCACTTACTCAACGCATTGGAACATCTCGCCGAAGTTTGCCAAAGGGAAAAAGACAAGGCTGCACTATTTAATTATCTGCAACGTCTGGCCAACGACAATAAAAACTTTATTAGGAGTGAAACCGATTCCACTGAAATTCAGCAAATAATATCCGCTATTCAAAAAAAGCTCGCCAGCTGACACTGCAACCTAAACAAGAATCATTTTCGTTGCTATTTTCGGCCAAATTCGTGTTAAAAACCGTGTTTTTTCTGCATTCCGCAGCTAACAACTTCTTCTTGACTTGCCGCAAATCGCAACGCAAACTCGGCCCGGATTGCAGCTATCACCCTAAAATAAATTGTGGGAAATCGGTCAGCTGCAGACATAAGTGACTAACACAATTTAGTGACTTTTTATTGCTACTTATTTCAAGTAACCAACAAATAGGAATTCTCTGAGGGTGTTATCTAGCTCGCAGGGCCACAGGAGCAAAAGCTATGAAAGGCGATCCCAAGGTTATCGAACATTTAAATAAAGTACTGGGCAATGAGCTGGTAGCTATCAACCAGTATTTTCTGCATGCGCGCATGTACGACAACTGGGGTTTAAAAGAGCTGGGCAAACAGGAATACCACGAATCCATCGATGAAATGAAACACGCCGATTGGCTGATTGAGCGTATCCTGTTCCTTGAGGGTATCCCCAATCTGCAGCACCTGGGCAAATTGATGATCGGTGAGAATACCGAGGAAATGCTCAAGTGCGACTTGAAGATTGAATCCAAAGCAATTCCCGATCTGCGCGAAGCCATCGCCTACTGTGAATCGGTACGCGATTACGGCAGCCGTGAATTACTGGAAAAAATTCTCGACTCCGAAGAAGAGCATGTCGACTGGCTGGAGACTCAGCTCGAACTGATTGACAAAGTGGGCATTCAAAACTACCTGCAAACTCAAATGGAAACTGCAGCCGGCCACTCTGGCAAATAATTAGAACAACCTTAACAGGTATAAAAAAACCGCAGTTTCAACTGCGGTTTTTTTATTCTCAACCATGTACTGCCGCTTTCACCAGGCAGATACATCGAAGCAAAAACGAAAATTAACCTTCGCCTTCACTCTCCGCCGATGCCTCATCGATCAGGGTTTTCAGCTCACCATTTTCATACATTTCCATAATGATGTCGCAACCGCCGACCAACTCACCCTTCACCCAAAGCTGAGGGAAAGTCGGCCAATTGGCGTACTTGGGCAATTCAGCGCGAATATCTGGATTAGCCAGGATATCCACATAAGCAAAGCGCTTACCGCAGGCCATCATCGCCTGGGAGGCGCGCATGGAAAAGCCGCACTGGGGCGCGTTGGGGCTACCTTTCATGTAGAGCAGAATGTCGTTGTCAGCAATCTGCTGTTTGATGTTCTCCAGTGTATCCATAAGCGTGAGAAACCTCAGGTGGTGGAAGCAAATTTATTAACGTGTATCGCATCGGCACCCAGCCATTGCGCACGGTCGGCCATTGTACCTCAGCGCAGGGGGGAATAAGTACCCGCAGCAGTGCATAGCCAAAAAATGCGCACCACTCCCCAATGGCCCCATCCTTTACAAAGAGAAATCAAATAGATGGCCCACACGCCGCAAAGGCTGTGTTAGCATTAGTTCAACAATATAATTTGCAGATTAAAATACATCAAACAGAATTATCTGCGGAAACGACTTCTATTAAACAAACCCAATGATTAAATAAGGAGGCGTCTCAGTGCCCCCCCACACACTGATGCACAACTATGGCGAAAGGACCCTGACCCTGGTCCGCGGCGAGGGAAACTACGTGTGGGATGATCGCGGCCACCGCTACCTGGACGCTATTTCCGGTATCGCCGTCTGCGGTCTTGGCCACTGCCATCCAAAAGTCACCGAAGCCCTACAGGAGCAGGCCAACACCCTGCTGCATGTATCCAACCTGTACAACATTCCTCCCCAACAGCAGTTGGCCGACCGGCTCGTATTCCTATCGGGTATGGATAATGTATTTTTCTCCAACTCCGGTGCTGAGGCCAATGAGGCCGCTATCAAGCTAGCGCGTAAACTCGGTAATGAGCGCCGGCTGGTGACACCGCAAATTGTGGTTATGGAAGGCGCTTTCCATGGGCGAACCCTCGCCACGCTTACGGCAACAGGCAATGAAAAGGCACAACAGGGCTTCGCCCCCTTACCCGAGGGTTTTTTGCGGGTGCCTTTCAACGATGTGCAAGCCATTGAAAACCTTGCACAACAGCACAGCGATATCGTCGCCATACTGGTGGAACCAATACAAGGGGAAGGCGGTGTCCGCGTACCAGATACCGACTACCTAAAACAACTTCGTACACTCTGCGATCGACACGACTGGCTGTTAATGTTGGATGAGATCCAGACCGGCAACGGTCGCAGCGGCAGAATGTTTGCCTACCAGCACGCCGACATAGTGCCGGATGTATTAACCACCGCCAAAGGGCTCGGCAATGGTGTCCCTATCGGCGCCTGTCTCGCCCGCGGCAAGGCTGCCAGCCTTTTCACCGCTGGCAGCCACGGTTCGACCTTCGGCGGCAATCCTCTCGCTTGCCGTGCCGGTCTTGCCGTGCTGGAGGCTCTTCAGGGCGAGTGGTTAATCGAGCGCGCAGAAAAATTGGGCGAACAGTTACTACACTCCCTGCGCATGCGACTGGGCGATTGCCCAGGGGTAGTGGATATTCGCGGACAGGGTCTGATGATCGGTATTGAGCTCAACCACCCTTGCGCTGAGCTCGTCGAACGGGCTAGGGAGCAGGCGTTGCTGATCAACGTCACCGCCGGCAATGTGGTGCGGCTACTGCCTCCACTCACCCTTACTGACGAGGAGTGCCAGCAACTGGCTGACGATGTCAGCACTCTGATTCAACAATTTACCCCGCAGGCAGTCTGAAGCACTCAAAGGAGAACAATTTATGGCGACCAGGCATTTCCTCACCTTAATGGATCTCTCCGCAGAGGAGCTAAAACAAATTATCGAGCGCGCTATCGAATTAAAAACCCTGCGCAATCAGGGCATTACTACCGACCTCTTTCGCGGCAAAGTGCTGGGAATGATTTTTGAAAAGTCTTCCACCCGCACCCGTGTCTCTTTTGAAGCTGGCATGGCGCAGATGGGTGGCAGCGCCCTGTTTCTGTCACCGCGCGACACCCAACTAGGGCGCGGCGAACCTATCGAAGACAGCGCTCGGGTGATCTCACGCATGGTCGACATAGTAATGATCCGCACCTTCGGCCATCAAAATGTGGAGCGCTTCGCAGCCCACTCACGGGTGCCCGTAATCAATGCTTTATCTGACAGTTACCACCCCTGCCAGTTACTCGCCGATATCCAGACTTTCGTCGAACACCGCGGCAGCCCCGCGGGCAAAGTGGTGGCCTGGGTGGGCGACGGCAACAATATGTGCCACTCCTATATCAATGCGGCGCGGCTTTGCGACTTTGAACTACGTATCTCTTGCCCCCAAGGATATGCTCCAGATGCCGATATTGTCGCTGCCGCCGGCGATCGGGTAAAAGTTGTGCATAACCCTGTGGAGGCCGTGCGCGATGCCGACTGGGTCAGTACCGATGTGTGGGCTTCTATGGGCCAGGAGGCAGAACAACAAGCCCGCAGAAAAGCCTTCGACCGCTACCAAGTGAATCACGAGCTGATGAGCCACGCCAACGAAAACGCAATTTTCATGCATTGTCTGCCAGCGCACCGCGGTGAGGAAGTCAGCGCCGAATTACTGGAGGACGAGTGTATTTCCAAGGTGTGGGACGAGGCGGAAAATCGCCTACATGCACAGAAAGCACTCATGGAGTTTTTACAGGAGCACAGCCAGTAAGGTTTTATTATGCGTCGGTCGATAGCGTTATTTACAACCTGTCGACCGGCCCATCCTCCGACCTACCCCCCCCACCATCTGATACCCGTTTAAAAAACGACCACGCACTTTTTTCGTGACATCAAAATACAGGTTCAAGCGAAATAATGCGGGTGAACAAATAATAACCAGCCATGTTGCAACAAAAAAATCACGCCACAAAACTGATCATCTTAGTACCAACTTGCTCAAATTGCGCACATTCGCAAATGGTTATTGCCGTTGTTAATTTAGAACGCCCCGGCTATTAAAAAAAATTGTAAGAGCTTGTATTACCCTTCTCCCTTCACTGACAAATGCCATGCAGCCCAGCTGTGGCGGGACCTGCCGCAGAAGTGGCTACTGACTCAACACGCCTACCCACAATTTATCCACAAACAACCACAAAGTTATTCGGCTTGAACTGACCCGCCTACCGCATTATCTTGTAGCGCGCTCGAGGCATACCCCCTATATATTGGGGTAAGGGACCTTGAGCATCCCCAAATCTAGGGGCGAATCCCGGCACTCCGCCACACTTTTTGGCGGCCGGTGCCAGACGCTGCTTTTTTCAAAGCAGAATCAGAGGTAAGCGGGCGGAAAGGAATGATCCGCCACAGGCAGCAGCCGGCAAAGCTTAACTGAATGCCGGCCACCGAGCCGCCTGTTTCCAGTGCCTTCACGGTGTGGGAGGAATCACTGGCCAAGCGATGGACTCGCTCCGCATATGCCACGCAGTCCAGTGGCGCTGTTCTGGTGAACACACGCGGACAGACAACAATACAAACCTTTCGGAGATTTACATGCACACAGAGACAGGGCGCTCTCAAACCGTGCCTGCGGCAAAATCAGGCACAACCAGCGACCAGGCTACTGACGGCACCACTCTGGCCGCCACCGCACCGGGCCAGATCCGCGTCATCAAGCGCAATGGTACCGTTGTCCCCTACGACGATGGCAAAATTTCCGTTGCCGTTACCAAGGCCTTTCTCGCTGTTGAAGGCGGCACCGCCGCTGCGTCCAGCCGTGTACACGAGCAAGTCGAGGAGCTGGTTGGCCAGATCAGCGCCACCTTTAAGCGTCGCATGCCCTCTGGCGGCACTATCCATATCGAGGAAATTCAGGACCAGGTGGAACTGGCCCTGATGCGCGCCGGTGAACACAAGGTTGCCCGCGACTACGTACTCTACCGCGAAGAGCACGCACGCCTGCGTGCGGAAAAAGAAAAAAGTGCCAGTCAAACTGAACAGGCTGTCGATGCGCACCCCAGCATCCGCGTTAAACTCGACGACGACAGCCTTGTTCCCCTGGATATGGAGCGCCTGCGCACTGTTGTCAGCGAAGCCTGTGAAGGTCTGAAAGACGTCAACGCCGAGGCCATCCTCAGCGAGGCCCTGAAGAACCTTTACGACGGCGTCTCCGAAAACGATATCAATACCGCCCTGGTAATTACTGCGCGTACTCTGGTTGAAAAAGAGCCAAATTACACTTACGCCACAGCCAGCCTGCTGCTGGACAAGCTGCGCTCCGAAGCCCTGCGCTTCCTCGATATCGCCGAGCGCGCCACCCAGCATGAGATGGAAAAACTCTACGCTTCCACTCTGCCCGCTTACGTGAAGAAGGGTATCGAGCTGGACCTGCTGGACCCCGCCCTGGCCACCTTCGACCTGGAAAAACTCGGCGGAGCTTTAAAAGGCGAGCGCGATCACCAGTTTACCTACCTGGGCCTGCAGACCCTGTACGACCGCTACTTCCTGCACAGTGACGATATTCGTTTCGAGCTGCCGCAGATTTTCTTTATGCGTGTCGCTATGGGCCTCAGCATTAACGAAGAAAACAAGAACGAGCGCGCGGTAGAGTTCTACAACCTGTTGAGCTCTTTCGACTACATGAGCTCCACCCCGACCCTGTTCAACGCCGGCACCCTGCGCCCGCAGCTGTCCTCCTGCTACCTGACTACAGTACCGGACGACCTGCACGGTATTTACGGTGCTATCCGCGACAACGCCATGTTGTCCAAGTGGGCCGGCGGCCTCGGCAACGACTGGACGCCGGTGCGCTCCCTTGGTTCCTATATCAAAGGCACCAATGGCAAGTCCCAAGGTGTTGTGCCCTTCCTGAAAGTGGCCAATGACACCGCAGTAGCCGTCAACCAGGGCGGTAAGCGCAAAGGCGCTGTGTGTGCCTACCTGGAAACCTGGCACCTGGATATCGAGGAATTCCTCGAGCTGCGCAAAAACACCGGTGACGACCGCCGCCGTACCCACGATATGAACACCGCCAACTGGGTCCCCGACCTGTTTATGAAGCGCGTGTTCGAAGACAAAGAGTGGACCCTCTTCTCCCCGGCCGATTGCCCAGACCTGCACGACCTGTTCGGCACCGCCTTTGAAGAGCGCTACAACCACTACGAGCAACTGGCTGCCGAAGGCAAGCTGCGTCTGTTTAAGAAAATCCGCGCTCTCGACCTGTGGCGCAAGATGCTGGGCATGCTGTTCGAAACCGGCCACCCCTGGATCACCTTTAAAGACAGCTGCAACCTGCGCAGCCCACAACAGCACGCCGGTGTGGTACACAGCTCCAACCTGTGCACCGAGATCACGCTCAACACCAAGGCCGACGACGAAATCGCCGTATGTAACCTGGGCTCTGTCAACCTGGCTCAACACATTGGTGAAAACGGTGAACTCGACCGCACCAAACTGGCTAATACCGTAAAAACCGCGGTACGTATGCTCGATAACGTTATCGACATTAATTACTACGCGGTTGAAAGTGCACGTCAGTCCAACATGCGTCACCGCCCTGTGGGCATGGGCCTGATGGGCTTCCAGGACGCGCTGTACAAAGCCGGCATCGCCTACGCCAGCGATGAAGCCGTAGCCTTCGCCGACAACACCATGGAAGCGATTAGCTTCGAAGCCATCTCCGCTTCTAGCGACCTGGCTGCCGAGCGCGGCAAGTACCAGACCTACGAAGGCTCCCTGTGGAGCAAAGGTGTTCTGCCACTGGATTCCATCCAGATCCTGGCTGAGCAGCGCGGCCAGCAATTTATCGATCAGGACACCAGCTCCACTCTGGACTGGAACGGCCTGCGCGAAAAAGTAAAAGCTCAGGGTATGCGCAACTCCAACGTGATGGCGATCGCCCCTACCGCGACCATTGCCAATATCACCGGGGTTTCCCAGTCGATCGAACCGACTTATCAAAATCTGTATGTGAAATCGAACCTGTCCGGCGAATTCACCGTAGTAAACCCCTACCTGGTACACGACCTGAAAGATCGCGGCCTGTGGGATCAGGTCATGGTTAACGACCTGAAATACTACGAGGGTTCTGTACAGAAAATCGATCGCGTACCGGAAGACCTGAAAGCAAAATACCGCACCGCGTTTGAAGTGGAACCGCGTTGGATTGTGGATGCCGCCAGCCGTCGCCAGAAGTGGATCGACCAGGCCCAATCCCTGAACCTGTATATTGCCGGCGCTGATGGCAAGAAGCTGGACCTGACCTATCGCATGGCTTGGTTCCGCGGCCTGAAGACCACTTACTACCTGCGCGCCCTGGCTGCCACTACCACAGAGAAATCCACTGTAAACAGCGGCACCCTGAACGCGGTAAGCGCACACGGCAGCAGCAATGGTGCCGCCGCAGCAGCGCCTGTAGAACAGGCTGCACCCGCACCAGCTGCAGTGCCGCAGGCTTGCTCTCTGGACGACCCAGACTGCGAAGCCTGTCAGTAAAAATTTGGCCCCTTCTGGGGCCTGTACTCACTCTCGGGGGAGAGCGTCGTAACCGCAAGTGCGGGCATGACCATGCGCAACGACCCCGGCCCACCCGGTATGCAAATACCGGGAGGAATTTTCGGGCCGGGGATCGTCTGCGTTTTTTCCCAACTGCGTTTTCAGTAACCCGCACAAAGGTGCGGCGCATGAAAACCACGAAAAAAACTTTGCCATAAACCTCACAGCCGTGCGGCAAAAACCCAAAAATAAATTTTGGCTAAAAGCAAAGTGATAATTGATCTGGCACAGAAACTTTGTGCCCCGCTGGGTTAAAAATACCTGCAGCGATTGACCACTGCCGGAAAATTCCGGAATAGCACCCCTGGCCTCGCTCTGCGAATGTAGCGCCAGGAAGAACACAGAAATTAATATCGAATTTTCGATAACGAGACCGATTAAAAGGGCCGACTATGCTGAGCTGGGACGATTTCGAGACAAAGCCCCAACAACCCGAAAAAGCCGTTAAGGCGCAGACCGCAGCGGAGCCCCAGGCGAAATCCGTACAAGAGCCCAGCGCTTCTTACTCTGCGGAAACTCCAGCGAGCTCCACCACAAAAAATGGCTCCGCCGCTGTTGAGGCTGCACGTGCAGCCGTTGCCAGCCTGGACCCGGCGCCCGGCCTGGAAGAACTGGAAATGGGTGCAGCCCGCATCCAGGTGGATGAAAAGCGTATTATCAACTGCCGTGCGGACCTCAACCAGCTGGTGCCCTTTAAATACGACTGGGCCTGGCAAAAATACCTGGACGGCTGCGCCAACCACTGGATGCCCCAGGAAATCAATATGAACAAAGACGTGTCCATGTGGAAAGACCCCAACGGTCTGACCGAGGACGAGCGTCGCATCGTGGAATACTCCCTGGGTTATTTCTCCACCGCAGACTCCCTGGTTGCCAACAATCTGGTACTGGCTATTTACCGCCATATCACCAACCCAGAGTGCCGCCAGTACCTGCTGCGCCAGTCTTTCGAAGAAGCGATCCACACCCACGCCTACCAGTACTGTGTAGAATCCCTGGGCATGGATGAAGGCGAAGTCTTCAATATGTACCGCGAAGTGCCCGCCGTTGCCAAAAAGGCGGCCTGGAGCCTGTCCCACACCCAGGCCATTGGCGATCCCAACTTCAAAACCGGCACCGTTGAATCCGACCAGGAGCTGCTGCGCAACCTGATCGCCTTCTATGCCGTTACCGAGGGTATCTTCTTCTACTGTGGTTTCAGCCAGATCCTGTCCATGGGCCGCCGCAACAAAATGACCGGTGTTGCCGAGCAGTTCCAGTACATCCTGCGCGACGAGTCTATGCACCTGAACTTCGGCATCGACGTGATCAACCAGATCAAACTGGAAAACCCACACCTGTGGACGGCGGAATTCCAGCAGGAAGTGACCCAGATGATTCTCGAAGGTATGGAACTCGAAGTGGCCTACGCCCGCGACACCATGCCCCGCGGCGTACTCGGCATGAATGCAAATATGATGGAGGAATACCTCCAGTTTATCGCCAACCGCCGCCTCAGCCAGCTGGGCCTGAAAGAGCAATTCCCTGGTGCACAGAACCCATTCCCGTGGATGTCTGAGATTATGGACCTGCGCAAAGAGAAAAACTTCTTTGAAACCCGCGTTATCGAATATCAAACCGGCGGCGCACTGCAGTGGTAAGAGAGGCTTCCGGCCAGTGAATTACTACAAAAGGAAAAAGTAGTCGCTCACAGGAAGAGAAGTATTGAAAACGGGCTTTCAGCCCGTTTTTTTTATTCTCTTATTGAGAGCTACTCAGCAGCCAGCTACCAAGCCGGAGGCATGAGGAAAAATCCTCCGTATTCATACAGTAACAGCAAGCCTCAAAATATCTTTCGGTAAAGCCCTGCTGTACTTACTTGTAATTTCTAAAAATCTAAATTTCTGATTTTTCTTTCACAAATCCAATCGGATTTGACACACTGAGCTTTAGAAGAAGTGTCAATTGCATATGGATATGCCCCTCAATTGAATACACTTCAACCAACTCTACTTTCCTTTAAATACACAACTTCAGAATATCACTCCAATTTCTCGACGTAACACACAAAATAGCATCTTCTTTCGATATTTAGGCACAAATACTACATAGTATCCACAATAATACTTGACGCAATCCTGGCACTATCGTCTCGAATATATTCTCCTTAAAAGAGCTTGCCTGTTCATGAGAGTCCACATTCTCTACCCTAGACGCCTGAACGGCACCCTCACCGCCAGAGGCGATGGTTTATCTATGCATTAATTAATTTAAGAACTTGCTTAACCCTATTTTCCGCGCAAGTAGGAAAAGGGACTGAGTTTCAGCTTATGTTTTTGGTAGCATACTATCTACGAGGGCTCATCACCCTCTCACTTGGCCACACACCCCAAAAACTTAGCTTCCTTTATTCGACCATGTAAATTTACAAATCATTTAAAACCAAGATCGTTGTGAATTAGATTTATTGATAAATTAATTTTTCGCTGCTGCCAGATCTAGATTTAAGACCACATGAGAAAAACCTAAATCAACCTTTCGACTGATTTATCCACTATAGTAGAGAATATATTTAATTTTAAAACCTTCAACATCGGACACCAGATTCAGGCACCCCATACTATTCACAGGCCTACCCAGCACATATTACTGGATCAAAAGAAAAGAAGACTCTGCACTCGAAAAACGCTGTGAACATCCCTATAAGCCCGTAATCGACACCCATACCTCATATGCTCCCAAGCAAAGATTATTCTTCCCCTCTCCTTTTTTAGTGCACAAAGGTACTAACTTGCAATATCACGTAATCACAAGCCTTTACCTAAATGATAAATTACACAAAATATTTTTTACTGTGAGGCACAAGTGATAAAATTAAACCTTCATGAGATTCACCTCGGCGCATATTCCGAAGCAATTGATCACTTAAAGGAACGCTTTAGAATCAACCGAACTGATGGAGATCCGGCTCGCATCTTTATACCGATCAATCTATCAGAAGGCCTCGGAGTAACTTTTTACATTAGAAATAGTGATGTTTGGTTAACCGGCTACTCTATCGGCTCAATGGAAACACCAGCAAAAAACTACTTCCATTTACCTAGTATGAGTGGTGTCGTCACAGCTTCCCAAAAAATGGAATTACCTTTTGATGGCAGCTATCCGTCAATGGGTTTTTCAACCAACTCCAATGAAGAAACTAGCATTTATTATGCATATAACACTGTTGAACATATTTACAAGAACTCAAACATTGACGGAAAGAACGACGACCATATGACTATTGCTAGCTCATTTGGGAAAATGGCAATTTTTCTTTCTGAGTCAATACGATTTAAGAGCAAGATATTTAAGGATCTTAAAGGAGGTAGCGTTACAATTGGAAACCTACTTGAAGATGCGAAAAACTGGCAAAATTACAGCAACCCAAAACATGCTTTTGCGGATAGAGTTGACATAAAACACCTTGATTTTATTTAGGGAAATTTAGGTGAAGGTATCTTTCCTTCTACAACTTCATTCAGATTCTGCTCATGGTCCACCACCTCGGCCAGCTGGGCCCGAAATAGCAATTCCAGAGTTCACAGAATCCAGCCCCTTGATTAACGGACCAGCACAAAAAGAAAAACTGCTTTGAAACCCGTGTTAGCGAATATCAAACCGGTGGTGCATTGCGGTGGTAAGAGATATGAGTCACAGCATTAAGTGACTCATATCACACCATCGGTGACCTCAAGAGTCTTCCTTGTTTGCTTAGTTAAGCACAAAAAAATATATAAAGAAATTATATAATTACTAATAGCGCGGCTTACTCTAACAGAACCTCCCCAATAGACGATAGAAATGGAATTGCGCAAAAAAGTCACCTACAGGAAGTGATGCATTAAAATGAACGTTAGACCCTATTTTTTGCATCAGGCCGAAAAGTTGTCAAAACACTCTTAAACCTCGAAGCTTAAGTGGCTTTTGTAATATAAAATATTACACGGAATATCAGAATATTTTCCAAACAACTCCAATTCTGTTGAGCAAAATAACCAACCAATCAAGAACACATCCAAGCTTGCATAAAGTTTTTTTCACGAGGCCGAATATCTTGACAAGTTTATCAACGCCACAATGAAAGGTTTCTAGCTAAAATGGAAAAGATCTTACCCTAGATTATTTTCTCGCCCATAACACACTTTACAGCTAAAATATAACCATGGTAGAAAGCCTCGATCACTTAATCTAACAACGTACACTCACCATCTAAAAAAATTTTCAACCTTAATGATACAGCAACGGAAAAACACTCTGTAAAATTCTTCTTCAAATAATTTTGCTAGGCTGACACTTACTGAAAATACCTCTAGCGAGACGACAATCTTTAATATTCATCATCTTCTGCAAGAAATGACCTTGGTAAACATTCCTAAACATAATCAATGCCTATCAAAGGGATAAGGAATTTTGCAATTTCAAGGGAGCTATCCAGCATCGCTCCCCCCCTAAACGTCCTTTATCCATAGGCCAGTCTGACAAAACAGCTATCGAAGATCTGCATTTATTTACTAAATATATAATTTATCTCGTGATTTAACAGCCTTAGAGAAAAGAACAATGTCGCTGAGTACGAAATCAGCTAAATTCGCTTTCGTTTTAGTGGTCAAACCTCAGGGAGCGCTCTTCGTGAAGCTACTTGAACTGGGGGAGTAGCAATGACTTGTACGACTCTATCCTGTTGGAATCCAGCGTACTCGTAGAGGAGGGCTAGCTTTCGACAAAATCTCATAGTTTCTTGCAAATAAAATGGCGATGAAAAGGTGCGCTCAAGCCTGCCATGTCATCGCATGAAAAATGTCGCGTAAAGCAAGCATAAATCTAAATTTCTATGCTATAGGTTCTCACTCTGTAAGTGAGCCCAATTCACTTGATGTCCCCCCTGATAACAAAATGACACGAATAAAATTCACACACAAACGCTCTCCCCAGGGGCCCTAGGCTACTGGCCGAGGCGCAGCATCACTTGGAGACTTCCCATGAAGAACGATGAAGTGACACCCGAACGCACGGAAGAGGTTGAGCCAACTACCTTGCCTGGCGACACGACTGCACTCACGCCGGTACCCATGACTGTTGTCGAGGTCACTAATTGGCGATACCAGCGCTTAAGCTGCTTCTGGGGAGGGCCGAAGGGGCTCGATTACGGTCTATTGCGTGGGCATCAGGATATTCAAGTCGCGAATGCCTACCCGGATCAAAATTCCACTTATTTCGTCGGTCAGTTCAAATTGCCAAAAGGCGCTTACCTGAAGCTGCGGGGACATTACGGTCACCTGCGTTATTTCTCACTCACCATCGCAAACAATTTGCCGGGCGGAGTAAAGGGGAACGGTAGTTACCTGCGTGACGACCAAATCGTGCCCGATGAGGGCTCAATCAACCCTTTTATGTCGCCCAATAGACGCGATGTACCGACAGAACGCCGACGCTACACCGTATATATCCGCTCGGGGCAGGCTCCTCGCAAGCCGCGCCCCAATACACTTTATACCGGTACCAACTCTGAGCGAGCCGGCATCCACCTCGCGTTTCGTAACTATATGCCCGACAACGGCTATGATGGCACAGGCAACGTGCGCATGCCGCCACTTAAGGAGGGTGGATTGCCAGTTGAGCTGGGGCTACCAACAGTCACGCTGCACCTTCCGGAGACCCCGATCCAGGGCGAAGAGGGTTTATATAACAGCGACGATGTGGTGCTAACAGGCGAGAGAATGTGCCGTGCATTATTGGCTTCTAAGGAGGGGCAGAAGCAGGAATTCCCGACTAAAGAGTGGCTTCAATTAATCGAGGATTCCTGGGACCGGGTCAATGCACCTGCCATGCCCGCCCCCATGTTCCAGCGATTCTGGAATATGGATTACAGTGTCAAAGGCGCCTTCACCCCCGATCCGATCAAGCGGGTTATCCGTTGCCCTGCAAGCAATGACGGTGCATGGCTGAACAACCCCGACACTGTATACATGGTTGGACTGTTCTCGCTAGCTTTTGGCGAGGTCGTGGTGATCGAAGGTAAGATGCCGACTTTTCCTAAAACCAAGCATGGTCAGGTGAGCTGGCCCGAAGAGCAAACCCAGGTACGCTACTGGTCTCTTACCACTGGGGGCACGGCGCCGTCAGGTCTGGGCTGGTCAACAATCTTCGATGAAGAGATACCACTGGTTGAGGATCGTAAGTTCACTATCGTCATGAGCCGGGCGATTGATCGACCCAAAAATGCAGACCGCGAGCACGGCGTCAAATGGATAGAGTTCGGAGCCGGCGAGGGGCACTATATCGGCGCTCGCAGCTGGGTCAACTGCGTCTACATACGCTACCAGGCGTCACTGAGCAACTACGACTGGCCGAACTCCCCCCTCAATATTCCGGTACCTACTGAGGAAAATCCCGCGCCTATGGACAGCCTGGTCATGGGGCCCTACTACCCTACTGCGAAGTATATGTCGAAGAAAGAGTTTGAGCGGCTTAAAGGAACTGCAGTTCCTCGATAGTAATTCAACTTTGCCGAACTCCCACAAGCGAAACTGGTCCGCCATATCTTTAAAGAAACCAGGAGTAGCTGCAGAACATGGCCAAACGATCGCCGGTAGGCGCGATCTTTTCGGTAACCGCTTTCGCGGTTACCCGGCCATCATAAGAACTTTGCCGAGGAAATACTCGGCACTGGTCTCGATGTTCTGCTGGCTGCCCCGAATTTCAGAGTTACGGGCTAAAGCCCTTTTCGATACCTTTCTTGATCACAGCTTTATGACAAGAGCAGTAACAGTGGAAACTGAAGCTTTATCAACTCAGGACTTAAATTGCACAATGATAAACTGCCCCAAGTTTGCATAAACAAGCTCCAATATTGACAAAGCTTCTCTAATAGCAACTAGAGACTCTAGGCCAAAAACAGGCTAAGCCACCAGATAAAGTATCTATCTAATATAAACGTCGTTTGATAGAGTAAATATGAGCGTTATCTGCTATAAAAACCAACCCGTAACCAATTGATTTTATTGAAGTTTTATAATGTATAATATGGTAGAGTTCGCAAAAGGTTTCGGGCTAATGAATTACCACAAAAAGAAAAGTTGTCGCTCATAGAGAGAGGTACTGGAAACAAGCCTTCAAGCCGATTTTTATTGAGAGTACTTCGATTTACTCTCCAAACCAGTCATAGACTTATATTCCACAGAATCCCTCCCGCTCCTCTCTACTACCGGGCAACACATCAAACCATCTGGACAGTATCTTGTATTCGCGCATAATGCCTCGCATTGACTGTGTTACTGTTACACACTTATTCGAGCAGGCCTGTAAATGTCAGCCTCCTACCAATCAGCCATTGCGAATTTATATATGAGTACTCCCAATCTAAATGAAGTAATTAACCAGAGTTGTGAAGACCGATACGAATATTTCTTGAGTGCAATCGGTGAAGAGCGGGAAATTTGGATATTAGTCGATAACCAAAACTGCTTCCTCAAAATACATACCGATGAGGACGGAGGTTTTGAATATTTACCCGTATGGCCTACGTCAGAATTTGCTAGCGCTTATGCTAAAGATGAAACCGAACTCACGCCTAAAAGTATTCCCCTCCCACAGTTTCTGAAGAAATGGCTCCCCGGCTTGAGAAAAGATAATATTGAAGTTGGTGTATTCCCCGCACCAGATAAAAGCGTATGGATTACTGGCACTGAGGAGCTGGAACACGACCTACGTGAAGAGTTGAATAATTTCTAATGTCACTGGCCTCAAACTGGGTTCTATGGCAAACCTCTGACACTCTAAAAAGAATTGATAAATAGCTACAAAGTTAACCGTTAACTCGCAATAAAAATCTCACATCCCAATGGGGTTTTTATTGCGTTTTTCTGGGAAACTCGGCCCCAGCTTAGGGACTTTAGTAGGTTCCCCGAATTGGATAGTTATTCTCCGGATTTCGAATAAACTCGATCCCCATCAACAAAGTCTGCAAGTCTGGTCTGGCGAAAGGCGCATTAGAAATATCAACGATTTGCAGCTTACCAGCCTCATTAATCACAAAAATCCCGGGTTCGGCAAAAGGCTTATCAGTTTCCTCTGGAGACCTGGGATTGGAGATATAGACACCCAGTTGCTGCATCTGAGGGATGGATAAGTTGTAACCTATCGGAAAATCTGGCTTGACCTCCTTCATTTGTTCAGACGCTTTCTCGGCGCTATCCGCTGACACAGCTGTCACATAAACGCCCTCTTCATGATATCTCGGCAGCAGCACATTCAATTCCCGTAAATACTTGGTACAGAGCGGACAGTGCTTACCTCGATAAACCACTACCATTTGCCAGGGGAAGCTCCCTTCCGTTTTACCCAGCTGAATTTTCCCACCACCCAGCTTGGCCACTTCAATAGCAGGGATTTCAACACCCGCTGCCAACTTAAGATTGCCCATAAAGCCGCTCCATAAGACTACTGCCAAAGACACTCTATCAAGACTAGCCCTTTAGAACACGACTGACTTGAGAAGCCAAATGTAAGGAGGACTACATCGCCCACTCTCCAATGATAGAAGTTATAGTTATGACTAATCGGACAAAAAAAATCAAATATTAAATACAGGTGAGTATATGAAGTAACTCTTATCAGTTTTATTCTATTTGATACTCTTTAAAGGATATATTTGCACTGAGCGAGACTATCTGGAGAGATTACTGACTGGCACTGCCAGATATATATTTCCCAGGAATGAGTTCTTCGAACTATTCCGATAAGCCCCATACAATAAACAATATAGATAGCTAACGTTTTGGAATACGCACCATTTCCAAGGAAAAGATGACCGAATGGCACTGGCAAGTAACAGCGGTTGATACCACCCACCTTGAACTTTCCCTAAAAAAAGCCCGCTATAAATAAGCGGGCTTTATCCTGTGAGGAAGCAGGAAGCGATTAAGCCCCCTAATGAGCCAAAAAAGGCACAAAAATAAATCTAAAAATTACTGAGTACAGGCAGCAATACGACCAGCGCTGTTCTTACCAATACCGCAGTTCAGACCATTAGGAATGCCGGTATAATCTGGGGACATAATGCCACCATTACGCTGTGCATCGTGGTCAGTATAGAGGCTTGCCAGGTTATATGAACGCGCTGTGCCCTTGTGATCGTTGTCACAGGAGAAGATAGCGCTGCCATAGGCAATGCCCAGGAAGGTTTTGTATTCCTTCAGGTCTGAATAGAGATTACGCTTGGCAGAACCGGAGCAGTTCATCTGGGATGCGAGATTAATATAACCATCGTCCTCACCAGCAAGCAATATAGAACTTGCGGTTGCAACACCAGGGAAACCAGCATAACCACCAATGGTATATACGGGCGATGCCAAGTTAGTGCCCACATAGTTGCGCACGGAGTACACATCATTAGTTTGCAGATAACGTACCGCTGAGCATTCACGACCGATAAATAGGTCGTTAACCACGCTTTCGATCCAGCTACCATTACACAGGCGATCGACGAACTCGGTGCCTGTAATAGCCCCTCCAGTGGTAAAGATCGCAGCAATACCATTCATAGCTTTGTCGAAGTCGACCTCTACAGCATAGCGATCATCTAAACCGGCAACATTTCTGGTTTTGGTTTCCGTTTTACATCTCTTCCAAAACCAGCGACCAGTACAAACCTTATTGCTCTCAGTAATAGTATTACTATCAAACTGATTATAAGCACGATTGTAATAAGGAGACCCAGGCACTGCGTTACCAGATAAGTACATCATTTGTGCAGCGCCCTGGCTATGGGCAACCACCCAAAAAGTATCATCGGATTTACATTGATTCTCATGTTGATAGCCATCTCCCTTACCGCTGCGAATATCGATAATCTGTCTGGCAATTTCGCCAGCTGTGCCATCATGCCAGTAAGGCATTTCACCTTCATCGGTGGAGTTATAACCTACAACTCCATAGTTGCCGCCATTGATTCGCAGCTGCTCAATAAAATTACTGCCGTTATATTTATCAAAGAAAGCTTCACTCCAATAATCTAGGGCTGGTTGCTCTAACTTACCCTGGGAGTTGGTGCGCTGTTTTATATGCCCTTCGGTACCATGTCCGTGAACCAGGATATAGCAGTTATCTGCCGCAGCAGATACGGAAGCAAATAGGCCAGCCAGTGCGAGTGAGAGACTCGCACCTAGTCGTTTACAAAGAGTCATTGTTGTTTCCTTATATTTATTTCCCGGCTCTATATCACACTTCCCAAAAAATTATTTTTATTGGCCGGAGTCATTTTTGGACAGGGAAAGTTATCCGGGGATGCTCAACGGATATAGGACTTAGGGCGCCAAACGAGAACCGGGGGCGACAGGCTTGCGGACTAGCCAGTCACATACATTTGACTACCAGCTGCTAATCGAATTAACTCAAATCAAAATTGCCTTGATCGGTACTGATCCATAAACCCAATGCAAGGAATATTGAAGTTACTATTCCCCTCTATTCCCCCCCCTCTCTCAAGAAAGAAAGTCTGCCCAAGCCTATTGAGGCTCACCCTCCACCAGGCCCATTTAGTAAAGATTACGAGGTATCATCAAGTCATTTACATCCTTAGACTTCTCAAAAAAACGCTATAGAAATTAGGGCAACTATGCATTCCCCTGAGGAAGATATTCAAGACGGGGTAAAGGTATGGGGTGTTAGGCAAACGCTCTATATGGATATAAACCCAAAATATGAGATGAATTACTTCGCAGACGTCTGTGCAAAATCGAAGTATTCGATTCCATAGCTGGAGTCTATTTTGTTCCAGGAGGTACTACCCGCCTGCCGCTTTAACTTAATGATACCAGCAGTTCCAGAAAGGAAAGGATTGGAGCTTCACGGGCTAATACAGTAGATATTCAGCAGGCACCGCTTTGGCAAAGGAAGGCCAGTCTAATTTAGAAAATATACCTTGAAACTTTGCTTACCTATTAAACAAAAAAATTAGTTTCGCAGAGTTCAAGCAGAAATATGAAACTTATTCCACCATTTATAGAAAATGACCCAGCAACATTACTGAGCACAAACTTACTATCCTTTTTGACGGAGGGGCTTAATTGGTACTCTTGGAATGATAAATTATTCCCTGCCACACATTCTGCTGACCACCACCATAATTTTCAATTTTCGGGTTCTTAATGTAGCTCCAAGCTACCTCACCATCACCTAAATACATCGGTTCATCTAGCCCTCCCCAACCATGGTTAGGAAGTTGAACTGGGCCCTCAAGAATATTCAAATCCGAATCGATATCTAAAACATAATACGCTTTTGGGACTAATAACCGCAGAGAGTTAGGGCTATTAATTCGATCAAATTTCAGATTACCCGAAATACATTGAAATTTAGCATAACCGAGTAAATAACGACCATTTCTTAAGCCAATCAACTGAGGATCACTAATTTGGCAATTATTATCCTCAACCAACCATTTAAAGCCCTCACCATCAATGCTGCCACTACCATTAACCTTGGTAATTCCCACACGAGTTAAAAAAGAGGAATCCAGTCCGTTACCGGAATAAAGAGCCTGGCGCTCTATAATGGGATAATCATCATTATTATATTCACTCTTATGGGCCCTATAAGAGAGAAAACAATTAACCTCCCAATTTGAACTACATCCCTCATCAAAAGCATCTACATCATTAAGATCAGCACCAACCTCATCACGAAGGTAGCGCTCCATATCTGAATCTTCTATGTATTTAGGAGAAATAATAACTGATAGGTTGGTCTCCTCATCTAGAGGTACCACCGTGTGGCCTCCTCCATTGGATACTATCGATGAATTAGAGGATACAAAATGATTAAAATAGCCTTCGAATGAATCACTCCACTCAATTTTTATCGCAATTGTGCCCAACTGACCACGTGACCATTGCCGCAAGCCCAGTCCCAGCCACGGTTATCTGAGCCACTCACTTTCAAAGACCAATCATTTCTATTAATGATTGTTAAGCCCGCAGAGTAGTAAGAGCCAGGGCCAATATTTTTTTGTCAAAAAGAATTCCCATGATTTTTCTTCATCCCGTAAGTCGCTACAAATATAGTTATTATTTGGTTTGAGATACACGTAAGCCAACGCGACCTTATTAGCTATGCAATCGATTTTCCGTGATGCATCCACCGCAAAAACCGTGACATAGATCAAACTGCAAAAGACAAAAGGTCTTGATAAAGCAACATGAGAACAAAAATACTATGCAAAGCATTGAACATTGATGCGAGCAGTCACCAAAAGAGAACTTATTAAAAGATCATAGATACAATTCAATAAAAGTGTAGACAAACAAATAATCAAGGTATTTCTTATTAATGTTCAGTAAGCAAGCTATATACTTTGATTGAGATAGAAAGCTGCTAGGTTATACAGCTTTTAACAAAAATTATCATTCTTCAAGCTATTAGGGCCTGGCAACAATATACACCTATGAAATAAATCGATATTTCACCGCATAAGTAGTACACCTGTAAAAACCTAATAAGGATATAGTGAAATGAAACTACCACTACTAATTATCAGCTTGCTCTTATCTAGTGCTTGCCTGGCAGCTCCAGAAATTAGAGGTACACCCCAGGACCTACGTGGACTCCTCCACCCGACGGAGAGTATTGTTACCATCCGTGGCAGCGCGGAAGAAACCGCCTACTCCGATAAGGCCATTGTCAGTTTGATTGTCACAACGGAAGAAGAGCTACTATCAAATGCAATTGACGCCAATCACACGCTCCGTTCCAAATTGCATCAGAGCCTGACAGAGGCTGGAATCAAGGGAGCAAATATTAAAAGCTCAAAATTTTCCTCCTCACCCCAATATGGCTGGATGGGCAAGAAGCCCAAGAGCTATAAGGTTGTTAACCGCGTAACTATTTCAATCAACGAGGAAAGCCAACTCCACAGTATTGCGCAGCTCACAGATCAAAATAGAGAAGTTGAAATAGCAAACACCACATTTGAGCATTCAGAAAAGCATTTGTTTAACAAAAAAGTTAAATCCAAGGCTCTGCAAGATATTCTGGAACAGAAAACAGATTATGAAAAGGCGCTTGGTGTCCAGCTGACACCGATAGGCATTCGCGGTGATAACATACACTACCGAGCTACTGAAGGCGCCATGGCTATAGAAGAGGTTGTTGTTACCGCTTCCCGTGACTCCAGCAGCAACTTTGAGAGCAATTTTTTTGATTCTGGCCAGGATAAATCATTTGATGAGGTTATTTATGAGGCGGAGCTCTCTGTAGACTTTCGTGTTCGTCCTCAGCCATAGTTAAACCAGTTCTAGTGTTATTACAATTCTGATGATCTGAGCCCACTCTTTAAACTGCTTAAGCAGTGGGCTCCATCTACCAAGCTTAACGAACTACCCAACAGATAAGGATAATATCTGGCTAATCTCATTTAAGCTGCGGTTCGACTGCGCCTGCCAAGTTTCAATAGCTGCTTGTAGTGCGGCCCAGTCTTTTTTTGAAGAGGGAGATTTATCTACTACCCCCTCTCTCACCAGAGCACGGATAGTATCGCTGGCAAAGACCAGTGTATCCACCCCCATACGACGCAAAAAAACCTGGGCGGTTTTGCCTCCCAGTCGGTCTCCACCTTTGCGTAAACTCTGGAGATTCTCTACATAGTTTTTCGTATTCCAGCTAGCAAAATACTCCCCCAGACTCCCATTCTCATTGGATAAATGCCAGAAGAAGTCTGCATTCCGGGAGATTGAGCGGGTTTTGGTCCAATGCTTTATCATGCCCTCCTGGCGCATTAAGTCATCCAGCGCTTCCTCAGAGAGATATCGGCAAAAGGACAAATCAAAGCCATAAAAAATATGCTCTATCCCCGGCCATTTTTTCTCCACGACTTTCCAACTAAACCCCGCCTGAAATACAGCCCGAGAAGCCGCAGACAACCATTGGCTGTTGGGTATTGCTGAGATTTCTTTAGCGGATTTAGGCTTTGTGAGTCTGGCCGTAAGGCCTTTCTTTCCGCCGAAACGGTCAATGACGGGGGCTTCAATATCGAGAAAATTTCGCATTTATGCTTAATATCCTTTAATAGCTAAAGCATGTCGTACGAGTGATGAAGTTAGCGGTGAGCACATTTGACAGGATCACAGTGTGTCCAGGCTATCGGAGTGAGCCTATCATAGCCTCTTCTCCCACCTTCTTTAGAAGGTCGTTAATCAGTAAGGGAGCTCTTACAATTGGCTTGATCACCGCAGGGATGTAAAGTTGCCTCCATACATCAGCGCATAACAATCTACGAATCAATAATCTCAGGTGAGCTCATCAATCATACGCATAGCATCCTGAGCACCATAGGATTGCCTTCTGGTAGGTTCAGCTTCAGATGACGCTTGGGCCTGGCTCTGTGAATGGCCAGAAGGCTTGGCAACATTCACCACTCGCGCCATCGCTTGGTAGGGGTAACCCGCATTAAACGCCAAGCCACCAATCGGCTTCCAGCCCTCATTCAGCAGCTGGGTAACTTCCTCTTCCAAACTGGAAAAGCCAGACTTCCCGACGGCAATTTTATACTCAGCTTTCTTCACATCTACCTCCTGTACCGCATGTTTTTCCGATTACACCATTCACACTCTGTAACCGGTACATAACCTTATTAGGCTCAAAGGGGCGGAGTTTAAAACACTTACCACCCACTCTAAAGTAATGGATACCAGCCCTAGAGAAACCTGTGAACTCAACCCGGTAAAATCAACCAGCTCATCCCCGCAATAATCAACGATGCGGTCACACTGAGTACCGCCCCCTCGCGAACCATATCCTGTATACGCACTTTACCAGTCCCGTAAGCAATGGCATTCGGGGCTGTGGCAACAGGCAACATGAAGGCACAGCTGGCACTCATAGCCGCGGGGATCATCAATACCATAGGTTCAAAGCCCGCAGAGGTCGCCGCCACAGCGAGAATGGGCATGAGTAGAGTCGCAGTGGCTGTATTACTGGTGATCTCTGTAAGAAAGGTAACTCCCAAACATAGAATCACCAACATCAGCCATAGTGGCATGGCAGTAAGAAAGGACAATCCATTACCGAGCATGTCGCTCAAGCCAGATGTTGAAAATCCTTTGGCCAGGGCTATACCACCTGCAAACAATAACAACATGCCCCAGGGAATGGTTTCCGCTGTCTGCCAGTCCAGCAAGCGCCCCCCTTTGCCATTGGGTACCAGGAACATTGCCACCACTGCAGCGAGAGCTACGGTACTGTCTCCCGCCGCTCCTATCCCCAGCCAATCGCTCCAGCCACCAAACGGTGCATTGCGGGTTACCCAGAAGAAAATAGCGATGGCGAACACTAGCAGAGTGCGTTTCTCCTCAGCCCGCCACTCACCGACTTGGGGCGGCTCAATTTCATTCTTCAAGTGAACATTGCGGGTAAGCCAGAGGGCCATTATCGGTAAAGTTACCAGGGCAACCGGTACCCCGATCTTCATCCAGCCAAGAAAGCTAAACTCCCGACCGGTGACCTCTTCATATATTCCCATGAAAATGACATTGGGCGGTGTCCCCAGAGGCGTCCCCACGCCTCCAAGGCTTGCTCCATAGGCAATCCCCAGAACCAGGGCAACAGTGAGGCGCTGATTATCAATACGAGAGAGAATTGCCAGGGCAATGGGTAACATCATCAGGGTTGTGGCGGTATTGGAAATCCACATGCTGAGGAAACCAGCGGCCAGCATAAAACCGAGCACCAAGCGCCTACCGCTAGATACCCCAAAGATACGCAACATATATAGAGCCAACCGTTCGTGGGCACCACTCTTTTCAAGGGCTTTCGACAGAATAAAAGCGCCCATCAAAAGCAGAATTACATGGCTACCGAGGGATGCCGCAACAGTCTTATGATCCGTCACCCCAAATAGGGGTAAAAGCACAAATGGCACCAGAGAAGTGGCGGGAATAGGAAGCGCCTCTGTTACCCACCAAGTCACTGTTAGCAGGGTGATCGCTGCCGTCACTGCGGGAAGATACTGCATCCCCAGTAGAGTCAAAGAAATGTAAAACGCTACAGCCAGTAACGGCCCCAAGGCGATAAATTGTTGCCGCGCAATCGACATACCAGCTCCCAATTCCCCCCTAGCCAGAAGGGTTAACTTTCTTATTGATTTATTCCCCAGGTGAATTTGGTGAGCAGTGCTACCCCTCTCATCTGGAGCTGCACAAAATACAAGAAATCGAGCGGCTTTCGCAGCCTTGACCTGAAGAAAATACTCCGGGAAGGGGGCATATTTAAATAAGCAGACCTAGTAGTCATGAGGGAAGGGCTCAACCGCCGTCACCAAAAGACAAGCCTAGTGTCATAGCAATGAGAATTTCCGCTTCAATCCAGTAATGAAGGACCCTTTCTGCTTAACGCTTAATTTGTACAGATGTACAATGCGCGCCAATCATGACTTTACGATCTTTGCCGCTTGCTAACACCCAAGCGCCTGTCGACTGACTGAATTGAGGTACCCCTTGAATCATATCGCTCTCACCGCCCTAATCGCATTAGTTAGTAGCGGCGTTTACGCAGAGGAGAAGCCTTTTTACCTAAAAGCCTCACTGGGTAATATGCAGTTTGATAGCGAAGACTCCACTGCGATAAGAGAGGACCTCCACTCAACCGGCTACGCATTGACTGTTGGCTATCAGGTAAATAACTATATTGCCTTCGAAGGCGGTATAGCGAATCTCGGCAATATCCACAGAGACTATGAACAGAGCGCTCACGGCCTCGAGTGGCACAATGAAGATGAAGTATTAATAGAAAACTACGATTTCAGAAGTCAGCAGGAATCCAAATACAATTCTTATAGCTTAGGATTAACCCTTTCGACGCAAATTCAACAAAACTTAAATGCCGGAGTTCGCTTTGGTGTACACCAATGGAATGAAAATAACAGCGGCCAGACTGAAGACTCCGGCAACCTCAGCGTATACAGCCTAGATCGCGAGCTCTTGTATGCAGAGTCCTACGATAGGTCTTATAGCTGGAGTAATGAGAAGGACAGCGGCAGCAACCCATACTACGGTGCTGAAGTTAAGTGGAAGAACGGTGACTGGGGCATCAACCTGGAACACACCATCTACGAGATTAAAAAAGAGAAGGCCAACCTGTCTTCTGTCGGCGTAACGTATAGCTTCTAGGCAATTCACTACCAGCTCCTATTTGAAGCCCTCAAATTGAGGCCTTGTAAGGCGGGTGCTCACTAACCGCCAGCACAAGGCCCACTAAACCCTCAGTGTGTAAATTAAACACCTCAATCTCAATCTTCCCTGCTCCACCCTGTACATCTCATTTTTATCCGGCAAACTATCGCTCTCCAAAAATAACACTAAAGGGGCAGAAGGGATTCATGAGCACGATACCGAATACCGTGGCAGTACTGGACAAACTGCGCTGGAATGCCCATCTGTGTAAGCACAGCCACTTCCGCGCCTCTATGAAGGGGCGCAATCTGCATGTGCTCTGCGGAGTCCCCATAGTGGTGGTCAACTTATTCCTCGGCTCTCTGTTCTTTTCCCTAATCAATGCGGAACTTCCTGACTGGACCAAGTGGAGTGGCGCCGCTTTAGCCTTGCTGGCTGCTTTACTGGGGGGAGTACAGACTTTCTTCAACTTCAAGAAAAACTATGAGGGACACCGCCAGGTGGGTAATGAATACCTAGCCATTGCCAGAGAATGTGAACGGTTAATTGCCCTCTACTTTGATCGCATTCTCGACCTGGAGCACCTCTCCAATAAAATTTCCGAACTCAATACCCGCTACAGTGAAATTAATCAACGGGCCGAAGAATTTATTGTCTCCGACAAGGTTTATCGCCAAGCGATGCAGATACAAAGCCAAAAGGCCAGCAAGGAGCCTTCTTTAGTGGAGCGCATGAGGAATACTTCTTTCGAAGAAGCTAAAATAGGCTCACAGGTAGAGAGTTCCCAAGAACCTCTCAACAGTTAATAGTCATTTTCAGCAGCGGTAACTATGCAGAAAGAGCACAGCGATCATTCACCCAGCAAACACAATTTTCCCCTTTGCTATTTGGCCACTGATATTCGCACACCCAGCAATATCGGTGGACTCTTTCGCATTGCCGATGCCCTGGGCGTAGAGAAAATTTACCTGGCTGGAGATAGTCTGCTACCACCAAACTCCAAGATCCGTAAGGTATCCCGCTCAACTGAGCAGCACATTCCCTATCAACACGAGGAAGATGCCCTAAAAGCCGCCTTAGCACTACGGGAAGAGGGATACCGGATAATCTGTTTAGAGATCACATCCAGAAGCGTTGAACTGGGTCAAGCCCCTGTCGTTGAGGGAGATAAGGTCTGCTTGGTTTTGGGGGCTGAAAAAGATGGAATTGCCTCCGAAATACTGGAAATAGCCGATGCAACGGTGCACATCCCTATGCATGGGGTTAATTCCTCAATGAATGTCACTTCGGCCTGTGCTATCGCAAGTTATGAGCTATTAAGAAAGATGACTTCCTCGCGGTCCGCTTAAAACAACAAACTTCTTTACAGAGTTATAGACACAACGGCAGGATAGATAACTTATCTCCTTTCGTTATTTAAGCTCTGCCCTCAATCCGGTACTTTTAAAGTTATATTTTTCTTGTGTACATAATCCGGATCACCGCCAAGCCGCTTGTTACAATTCAAGTTGTTAATCGACTGGATATCGGAGTTACTCAGATTAAAATCGCTTAGTAAGAAGTTAGTTCCTATATGCTCTAAAGATTCCGATTTAGGTATAACAATACGATGCTGCTGAATATTCCACTTTAAGATGACTTGTGCCGGCGTAGCTGAATGCCTTTCAGCAATTTCAGCGATCACCGGGTCCATTATCGGCTTCTCAGCCAAAGGCACCTCTGCCCAGCCCCCGGTACCCAGTGGGGACCAACAACTAATTGCAATTTTATGAAATTGACAATAGTCAACTAGTGGTTGCTGGGTGAAATATGGATGCAACTCTATTTGGTTAATAACCGGGCGAACTTCGGCAAAAGATGCTATTTGCTCAATATCTGATTTGCGGAAATTTGATACCCCTAAAGCTCGAACTTTTTTCTGTTGGTATAGCCCCTCCATCGCCTCCCAGGTTTCCCGTGTATAAGCGGGAACGGGCCACTGGATTAAATAAAGATCCAGGTACTCCAGTTTCAAACGCTCCAAGCTTCGTGCAAAAGCATCGTGAGTCTTCTTTCCTCCCTGCTCGGTATCCCAGACCTTACTGGTAATAAACAGTTCACTCCTGGGGATACCCGACTCCTTGATAGCTCGGCCCAAGGCGCGTTCATTGCCATATAAAGATGCCGTATCGAAATGCCTATAGCCAATTGCCATGGCCTTTAGGATTACCTCGGTGACAAAACCGTCATCTTGCTGCCAACTACCTATCGCAGCCATCCCCATTCCAATTTGGGGAATCTCCACGCCATTATTTAATTCGATGAAATACATACTCGATCCTTGCCAAATGCTGCAGTCTCTACCCACAACAAACAGCCACCCTTGTTCTAATAACGTCCGGCGCTGAATATAGGTGATACAAGTTGTTCGCGACGAAGTTTTCAAATAAATAGACATTTAATTAAAAAGGAAAAAAGAAATACACCACTCTCGATTGCATAAACGATCTCAATGTCATTTGTCGAAATATTTCGAGAATAGTGCACTCTTTTTTGCGAATCGATATAAAAATCCAAGTGCAAAAGCCAGGAAATCTTGGCTACCATTGCATCTCTATTCTTTGCTTTATGTTATTTAGGCGGTAGAGACCCCGCGAATTCCACCCCCCGATTTACCCACTCATCGAGGTCCTGCTCCACTGCATCTTCCTCCACATAGACCATACCCCTTAGGGGGCGACCGGTATAATCCATAGGGCGAGTATAACGCTCAGCCAAAGCATCCTGATAATTATCCGGCCCCACACGCACCATCAACTCTTCACCAACCACACCACAAACCATATTGCCATTTAACATAAATGCGAGGCCACCAAACATCTGCTTTTCAGAGAGCCCCTGACTTCCCTGTAATAAATTGCGCACTTTTTCTGCTAGTGTTTCGTTGTACGCCATGACAATCTCCTTAGTCACTGTTGCTAGGTAGGAAAAAGAATTTTTGGTACTGCTGGGATCTGCGCCAATAAAAACGCGACAAGCGAAAGATCAGTCGAAGGGAGTTTATGAGTAGCGCCCCATGCCGAATTTCTGCATAGAAGCCAATTAAAAAATTGTGAATCGATACAGATAACTGCACCATAGCGAGAAAAGTTATTTCGAATAATCCTTTAAGTGTAGCAGGAAATATCCAAAGCGCTCCAAAAAGTAAATCGTGCCAGATGCAAACACTGACAAAACCATAAAAAATCAATTAACAGTGAAAATACACTCGGCACTGAATTCGAAGAATCACTATCGATTTTGAAGGGCGATTTAACAGCTGATACAGGCGGCATATCCTTATGCCACAAAAATCCATTTGCCTGCCTAGAAAATAATTTGCACCCCGACAGAATTGTGGGGTGCAGAAGAGAATCGGCTTAGTCAACAAATACCCGTGCATTGCGGAACAAGCGCATCCAGCCGGAATCTTCTTTCCACTCATCTGGATGCCAGCTGTTGCTGACAGCTCGGGCAACACGCTCGGGGTGCGGCATCATAATAGTCACGCGGCCATCTTCAGAACTTAGGGAGGTAATACCATTGACCGAGCCGTTGGGGTTGGCCGGATAAGTTTGGCTGATTTCCCCTTTGTTATTCAGGTAGCGCATCGCGATAGTGCCAGAAGCTTCACACTTCTCCAGCGCCTGCTGATCGGCAAACTCCACGCGCCCCTCACCGTGAGCAACGGCAACCGGCATGTAAGTACCCGCCATACCTTTAAACAACACGGAAGGTGAGTCTTCAATGCCTACCAATGCGAAGCGCGCTTCATACTGCTCAGAAAGGTTGCGCACAAAGCGCGGCCAGTGATCCGCACCTGGAATCAGCTCTTTGATCACTGAGAACATCTGGCAACCGTTACACACCCCCAAGCCGAAGGTATCGTTGCGATTGAAGAAGCCCTCAAACTGATCGCGGGCACGATCATTAAACAGGATGGTTTTAGCCCACCCCTCACCGGCACCCAGAACGTCACCGTAAGAAAAGCCGCCACAGCCCACCAAACCTTTGAACTCGTCCAAAGCGACACGGCCGGACAGGATGTCACTCATATGTACGTCGACAGCGTTAAAGCCCGCGCGGTGGAAGGAGTGCGCCATTTCCACCTGACTGTTCACACCCTGTTCTCGCAGTACCGCAACTTTCGGGCGAACACCTTTAGCGATATAAGGTGCGCTGATATCGTCGTTGATATCGAAAGTAAGATTTACTGTCAGGCCCGGATCTTCCTGGGCGATTGCGGCAAATTCCTGCTCGGCACACTCAGCGTTATCGCGCAGGGATTGGATACGGAAGCTGGTTTCCGACCAGATCTGCTGCAATTCAGCACGGGAGCGCTTGAAGATTTCAACACCGTTATTGGTGATGCACAGGTGTTCGTTATTATTCAGGTAACCGATCTTGTGGGTAGGTACACCGACAGCGGCAAAGCGCTGTACCAGCATATCCGCTTCACAAGCGGGAACCTGTAATACTGCACCCAACTCTTCACTGAACAGCGCGGCAATCGGGTCTTCACCCAATTCATAGATTTCCACATCCATACCCACGCGGCCGGCAAAGCCCATTTCCGCCAGGGTTGTGAATAGACCGCCGTCGGCGCGGTCGTGGTAGGCCATGATCAGGTCTTCGTTCAGAGCCTGCTGCACCACCTCGAAGAAACTTCTCAGCTTCTTGGCATCATCCAGGTCTGCGGGCTTGTCGCCCAACTCGTTGTAGACCTGTGCCAGACAGGAAGCGCCCAAACGATTTTTGCCAGCACCCAGATCAACCAACAGCAGCTCACTCTCACCTTTATTGGTGCGCAGTTGCGGGGTCACTGTTTTGCGTACATCGGTAACCGGGGTAAAGGCGGAAATTACCAGAGACAGCGGTGCGGTAACCGACTTTTGCTCACCTTCTTCTTCCCAGGCAGTGCGCATAGACATAGAGTCCTTGCCCACCGGGATGGTAATGCCCAATTCAGGACACAGCTCCATACCCACCGCTTCTACGGTGCGATAGAGTTTTTCCTCTTCACCCGGGTGGCCCGCAGCGCACATCCAGTTGGCGGAAAGTTTGATATCGGACAGCTGCTTCACCGGAGTACAGGCGATATTGGTAATTGCCTCACCCACAGCCAGGCGGCCTGAGGCCGGCGCATCCAACAGTGCCACCGGGGTACGCTCACCCATAGACATGGCTTCACCGGCGTAGCTGTCATAGGCAACAGTAGTCACCGCACAATCAGCCACCGGCACCTGCCAGGGACCGACCATTTGATCGCGGGATACCTGGCCGGTTACAGTGCGGTCACCAATGGTAATCAGGAAGCTCTTGCTGGCCACAGTGGGCAGGCGCAGCACGCGCTCAGCCGCTTCGTTCAGGTCGATATCCGCGGTGGAGAAAGCCTTGGCTTCAACCTGGCGAGTCTCTGCTTCGCGGTGCATGCGCGGCGGCTTACCGAACAGTACCGACATCGGCAGATCCACTGGTTTGGAATCAAACTTCTTGTCATTCAGCAACAGGTGCTTGTCTTCGGTAGCCTCACCAACAACAGCGTAAGGCGTACGCTCACGCTCACAGATTTGCTCGAAACGCTCCAGGTCTTCCGGCATAACCGCCAGTACATAGCGCTCCTGGGATTCGTTACACCAGATTTCCAGCGGGCTCATACCCGGCTCATCACAGGGCACATTGCGCAGTTCGAAATTACCGCCGGTACCGCCATCTTTCACCAACTCGGGGAAAGCATTGGACAAACCACCTGCACCCACATCGTGGATAAAGGCAATCGGGTTGTTCTCACCCAGCTGCCAGCACTGGTCGATCACCTCCTGGCAGCGACGCTCGATTTCCGGGTTCTGGCGCTGTACTGAAGCGAAATCCAGGTCTTCAGAGCTGGAGCCGCTGGCCATACTGGAGGCTGCACCACCACCGAGGCCAATCAACATGGCCGGGCCACCCAGGACTACCAGCTTGGCGCCGGGGGAAAACTCGGGCTTTGCTACATGCTCTTCGCGGATATTGCCGTAACCACCAGCCAACATGATCGGCTTGTGATAGCCGCGACGCTCGCCATCGAAATTCTCTTCAAAGGTACGGAAGTAACCGCAGATATTCGGACGGCCAAATTCGTTATTGAATGCTGCGCCACCGATGGGGCCTTCGATCATAATGTCCAGAGCGGTAACGATACGCTCGGGCTTGCCGTAATTGGACTCCCAGGGCTGTTCCCAACCGGGGATCTGCAAGTTGGAAACGGTAAAGCCGGTCAGGCCCACTTTCGGCTTGGAGCCGCGGCCCACCGCGCCCTCATCACGAATTTCACCACCCGCACCGGTACCAGCGCCGGGGAAAGGAGCAATTGCGGTGGGGTGGTTATGCGTCTCCACCTTCATCAGCAAATGAATGGCTTCAGTACTGAAACCGTATTCCTTGCTTTCCGGATCTGGGTAGAAACGTCCGGCCACGTTACCCACCACAACTGCAGCATTATCCGCATAGGCAGACAACACATTGTCGCCGCCTTTTTGGTAGGTATTCTTAATCATGCCAAATAGAGAATGCGGCATTTCTTCGCCGTCGATAGTCCAGGAGGCATTAAAGATTTTATGGCGGCAGTGCTCGGAGTTCGCCTGGGCGAACATCATCAGCTCCACATCGGTGGGGTTGCGATCCAATTCCTGGAAGCTGGTGAGCAGGTAATCAATTTCGTCTTCGGCCAGGGCCAGGCCCAGTGTCACATTGGCAACTTCCAATGCCTCGCGACCACCTTCGAGAATATCCACACCACGCAGTGGGCGGGGCTCTTCTTCAACAAACAGCTGCTCAGCCTGCTCGAGCTCGGTAAAGACCACCTCGACCATACGATCGTGTAGTTGTGAGGCCAGCGCCTGGCGCTCGGCCTCGCTAAGCTCAACTCCACTCAGATAGTAGGCAACACCACGCTCAAGCCGATGAATTTGGGTGAGACCAGCATTGTGGGCAATATCAGTGGCCTTGGAAGACCAGGGAGAAATAGTGCCCGGGCGCGGCACCACTAGGATCAGCTCGCCTTTCGGCTGGTGCTTCTCTTCGCTGGGGCCGTACTGGAGTAGCCGCTCAAGCAGCGCCATCTCCTTGTTATCCAGTGCGTCGCTATCGGCGAAGTGTACGAACTCGGCGTAAAGATCGTCGATGGTCGGTAGCAGCGCGCGCAGTTGGTTGAGTAGTTTTTTATGGCGGAATTTCGACAGTGCGGGAGCACCACGCAGAACTAACATTGCGGGAGATAGCCTCTTGTCTAAATGAGAAAGATTGCGCGAAAGAAGAATCGCACAAGGCCCCGGAAATTTGAGAGGCGCAATTGTACCCGAAGCGCCGCAACTCCAACACACCCGCCCGTCACTTGAGTACACATGAACTAAATAGCAATCAATGTGTTCAAAAGGCGAACAAAACCAATCGTAAATTCACCGATTTTATTAGGGGGTTAAAACTCCCTACAAAAGTCTTAATGGCATTTCAAGCGCCCATGTCACAGTGTCCTAAAGCCAAATTGGGCAGATTGTCGTCAAATAATGTAAAATTGGCAGACTGTGCCAGCATTGGCGAGGAAAGCCCTGGCGGAAATACCCGCAGCAGGCCTTAGGCATAACAGCGATAAAACCAACGGACGAGCTAGAGGGGACAGCCTATGATGATGAGAAGCCGAGCGCTGCGCTATGTCCGCCGCGTGTGCAAAGGTATCGCGCTGTCCTGCTGTGCCTCCCTATTAGTTGCCAGTAAAGCACCGAATACCCTGGAGCGAATTAAAGCTTCCGGTGAACTTGTTGTCCTCTCGCAAAACGGCCCCACCACCTATTACGAAGACGCCTCTGGCAATCCCACCGGTTTTGAGTACGGCATGCTGCACGCTTTTGCCGAAGAGCTGGGAGTCAAGCTGGTGATTCGCGATGTGCACAGCCTGGATGATATGTTCGCTCGCCTGCGCGATCCCGAAGAGGGTGCTCATTTTGCCGCCGCCGGGCTGACAGTGACCCCGGAGCGCCGTGAACAAGTGCGTTTCTCCCCTTCTTATTTTGAAGTTCGCCAACAGATTATCTACCGCCTCGGAGAAAAACGTCCTCGCAGAACCAGTGACCTTGAAGGTAAGACCATTGCGGTTATCGCCGGCAGCGCCCATGCCGAAGAATTAAAAAAACTCTCACAGCGTTACCCCAATTTGCGCTGGGAAGAAGTTTCTGATGTCGACGCTATGGAGCTGGTAGAGATGGTACACCAGGGCCAATACAGCTATGCGGTGGTGGATTCCAACGCCTACGCTGTGCACCGTGGGCTCTACCCCAAAACTGGAGTGGCTTTTAATCTCAGCCAATTCCAACCGGTTTCCTGGGCTTTTCCCAAAAGTGACGACGACAGCCTCTATCAGCGAGCACGACTGTTTATGTTGCGTGCCAATACCAATGGCATGATTGCACAGCTGCGCGAGGAATTTTTTGGTCACGTCAGCGAACTGAATCCCGGTGGTGCCCAGGCATTCGCCAGGCGTAGCCGCGAGCGACTGCCCAAGTGGCGCGGAGTTATGCAAAAAGTGGCCGATCAATACGAGCTGGATTGGCATCTGTTGGCTGCACTCAGCTACCAGGAATCCCACTGGAATCCCCGCGCTCGCTCACGCACTGGGGTTCGTGGCCTGATGATGCTTACTTTGAATACCGCCAAAGAGCTGGGGGTCAACCGCCTCAACCCGGAAGAGAGTATTGAGGGCGGCGCTCGCTATATCGTGCATATCCGCAACAAGCTACCGGAACGCATCCGCGAGCCCGACAGAACCTGGATGGCTCTGGCCGCCTACAACGTGGGCTACGGTCATCTGGAAGATGCCCGTGTACTCACCCAGCGCATGGGCGGCAACCCAGATCTGTGGCCGGATGTACGCGACCATCTGCCACTACTGGCCAAGCGCCAATATTACAAATCTACCAAGCACGGCTATGCACGCGGCTGGGAGCCGGTTACCTATGTGCAAAATATCCGCCACTACCAGGCTCTGCTGAGCTGGACCAGCCGTATCGAAGAACAACGCCTGGCGGCCAATGATGAAAACGGTGGGATTCTTGCAGAGAACAGCGCAGTGGAAGCGGAAGGCAGTGCCGCACCCGCGCTATAAATTACAGGCGCCAGAGAGATGGAAGACACTGTTAAAGAGATCGAGGAGTTTATCGATTATCTTGTACAGGCAGGAGCCCACTGCCGAGTGGATGAGCTGGAGAGCGTCTACTATAGGAATATGCAGGTCTACATGCTCGATGAATCCGACCAATTGACCCTGGCCGATTAGAGCGCATTTATCGATTTATTCAAACACAAGCGCGATGCCGGTGAATTGCCACTGAACAGCTGGAAAAAATTCACCATGTGGCAGCGAACAACAACTCTGCGCTGGTAATATTTTCCCGAAAAAATAACTTAGCTGGCCAGGAAAGAAAATTAAGGCTGGGCATCAACCTGGTTTATGAGGATGGGCGCTGGCAAGTCATTCGGGAAATCATCTTTCTGGAGCCCCCTACCCTAGCTAACTCCTTCGTAGCAGTTACACTGGCCGCCCCCTATAAAAGGCCCACTGTACAACAGATAATTTGTTGAATCCCCACCTGGCTAGTAGAAACCAGCTAGCTTTCCGCTTGAGACACTCCCCAGGCACAAGGCAAAAACTGCAAGTCCTCTGGCTCATCAATATCTGGTAGCACTTCCAAACACCGGCAGAGCATTGCACATTCCTGTAGGCGCTCCAGGGTTTGCTGGGCAACCACCTCCGTGCTCCAGGAAATGTCCTCAAACAATCTCCAGTGCACCCGCTTGAGCCCCAACAGGGTGTATCCACCATCTTTTGCCGGGTACATAACTGCATCGGCATTCTTTAGCGCAACGGCCGCCTTACGCAGACGCGCGGCCGTTAATGCAGGGCAATCTGTGCCCAGTAATAAAAGTCCCTGGCCCGCCACCTGACAAGTATTGGCCGCATGCCACAAACGCTGACCTAGGTCGCCTTGCGTCTGATTATGCAGAGTTACCCCCCTGGGTAGGGCTAGTGTTTGCCAGAAGGGATGCAGGGAGTCCGGTGTAACATGCAACTCTACTGGGCCGAGGTCGGCTTTTACAGCTTCCATTAATGTCTGCTGCAACAAACGCTCAGCCAAAGAGGCGGCACCCTGCTCCCCAAGAGCTGGAATCAAACGGGTTTTTGCATAGCCGGGAAGGGGCGCCTTAGCCATTACCACCAGACGCAGAGAGGGCAGAGAAGAGTTACTCATAGCGTTTTGCCAGACACTCCGCCGGAACGCCGCGCCAGTAATCGAAACGCAAACGCCACATTAACAAGACTGTGCGCCAAATTCCGAACTTTTGCCAGCGGCGCCCAGAGGTAGTGACTCTCTGACGCAGACAATGGGGCCGCGCTATTTCTAACAGTTGCCGGCTCAACTCAATATCTTCCATCAGTGGTTGCCGGGCATAACCTCCCACCTCATTGAAGAGGGAGCGGCGAACAAAAATCGCCTGATCACCTGTGGCGATCCCACTCAAACGAGAGCGCCAATTAATCATGGTAGAAATCAGGGGAAACCACAGGCTGTCTCCACTGATACGAATATTAAAACGTCCCCATTGTGCCCCCCTAACCGAGGCAGAGGCAATGGCACTCAGAGCACCTTGCGGTAGGCGAGTATCCGCATGTAGGAATAACAACCAACTGCCACAGGCAACCGAAGCACCCGCATTCATTTGAAGCGCGCGTCCACGTTGGGATTGAATTACCCGCAACCCGGCTGCAGCGGCTATCTCTGCACTACCATCACTACTGCCACCATCAACCAGGATTATTTCACAACTGCTGTATGCGACCAGCTCCCTCAGTTGCGCTACAAGCTTGGGTAACTGCTCCCGCTCATTTAACAGGGGCACAATAACACTGTATTGCACTATCTTGCCTCAACTCCGCCTCATCCCTTTTTTACTTAGGCCTTACCCCAGTCTCCACTGGTGAAATTTTTCCAACCAGCGCAGCAAGCGTTTGGGTGCATTGGCCCGCTTCCAGTTTCCTGCAACAAATTTATTGCCTTCGGTCATTGTCGGATAGATATGAATGGTGGATAGGATTTTATTCAGCCCCAGCCCCTGCTTCATAGCAAACACAAACTCGGCGATAAGCTCTGCCGCATTTTCACCAACAATTGAAACGCCTAATATTTTATCTTTACCTGGTACTGTTATTACTTTAATAAAACCCTGTGCCGCCCCATCTACAATAGCCCGATCCAGATCATCAAGATTATAACGAGTTACCTCATAAGCAATATCATTTCGCTTGGCCTCGAGCTCACTGAACCCAACACTGGCCACCTCAGGATCGATAAAAACTGCCCGAGGTACCAGCGAGTAATCTACGGCAAATTTCTTGATATCACCAAAAAGGCCATTCACTGCAGCATACCAGGCTTGGTGCGAAGCCATATGGGTAAACTGATAGGGACCGGCAAGATCCCCAGCCGCGAGAATATGGGGGTGGCGAGTGCGCAGGAAAGTATCGGTTGATAGTTTACCATCCTGCAATAAATCCAATTTTTCCAGCCCGAAACCCTTGGTGCGAGCGCGCCTGCCAAGTGCCAGGATAACCTCATCAAATGTCACCTGTGTTTCACCCTCGGCATTACGTAAATGTAATGTGCTCTCCTGGCGATCTTTATTGCCACTAAAAGAAACTGCCTCATGCCCAGTGAGAAGACATACCCCTTCAGATTTCAATGCCTTGGCAACAGCCTCCGATACTTCGTGGTCTTCCTGGGGGAGTAGACGTTCATCCCGCTCAATCAAGGTCACCCGAGACCCCAAACGGGTAAATGCCTGGGCCAGCTCACAACCAATGGCACCGCCACCCAGTAATACCAATCTATGCGGAACCTTATCCAGTTGAGCAAACCTATCCCAGAGTGTTTCACTCGTCAGATAATTAACCGTATCGAGGCCGGGGAATGGCGGCACTATAGGCTCGGCGCCAGTAGCCAGGATAATGGCACGCCCACGCAAAGATCTTTCACCGCCACTTTTCAAAGTGATATCAACTGTCCAGGGATCAACCAATCGTGCATAGCCTTTTATCACTTCCACACCGAGCTCTGAATAACGCTCCACGCTGTCATGAGGCTCTATCTGCTGGATAGATTCACGCACATGCCGCATCACCCCAGGAAAATTAATCTCCGGTTCCGGCAGGCGCACACCGAAATTACTCGCAGTACGTGCGGAGTGCGCTACACGAGCACACTTGATCAATGCCTTACTGGGCACACAGCCGGTATTCAGGCAATCCCCCCCCATGTCCCCAGACTCAATTAATGTCACCTTCGCTTTTACTGCCGCAGAAATATAGGCGCTCACCAACCCTGCAGCACCTGCACCAATGACAATAATATTGCGGTCAAAATTTTTAGGTTTTTTCATTGGAGTCTCACTTGGCCTCGCGGCGACGTTTAAGCCAGTTGAGGAAGTATTTTGCCAATAGAGGGAAAATACCCAGCAGGGCAAAGGACAAAAGCAATTGAGGGGAAGCGATATCTTTAAGGCTTTCTATTCGGGCGAGTTGCGTTCCCGCATTCACGTAGACAATTGTGGCCGCAAGCATGCCTAACTGGCTCACCCAATAAAATGTCCAGACTCGCAGGTGGGTTAACCCCATCAAGATATTAATCAGAAAAAACGGGAAAATAGGTACAAGGCGCAGGGCAAAAAGATAAAATGCGCCTTCCCGCTCAATACCTTTATTCACAACTTGGAGGCGTACCGCAAACCTTTCCTGAATATAATCGCGAAATAAGTAGCGGGCCATAAGAAAAGCCAGAGTGGCACCGATACTGGAAGCAAAAGACACAATAACAGTGCCCCACAACAAACCAAAAATCGCACCAGCGGCTATGGTGAGAATAGCCGCGCCAGGCAAGGACAAGCCGGTCACCAAAATATAAAAAATTAAAAACAGGAAACTCACTAAAAATGGTGAGGCCGCTTTCCATTGCTGGAACTGCTCTCCGCCTTCCTGCAACTTGTCTAGACTCAACCAGTGATGTAAATCAAGTGCGTAAAAAGCAATCACCAATACCGCGATAACCACCAACAGCAGTATTTTTTTACTCATAGTATTCCTGCCCTATGGCTATAAAACCCTTTCCTCTTACAGAGCTCCACCACAGCTACTACCCTGCCCCGCAGTACAGCCATAGCAGTGATCTGCCACTGCAATCGCGCTCCCCTGCAGATTCTCATCGAGTAAATCATGCAGGTGCGGCCTACCTGGCACAGGAATATCTAGCTGCTGATTAAAATCGCAATCGAATAGATTCCCCTGCCAGTCAACACTCACCAGGCTGCGACACATAACGCCATCGAGATTTTCAGCGCTATAACTGTCACGTAATAAAGTCATATAATCTTTAAACTGCCCCTTGGAAATCAACATGGAACCAAAGCGCTTGATGGGCATATTAGCGAGCGCAAACAATTGATTGAACTCAATATTAAATTGCCTTCTCAATTCTCTGCGATAGTCCGCCTCCAGGACACTCTGCTCTGGGGGTAAGAAGGGGCCTTGAGGGTTGTATACCAAATTTAACTGCAAACCACTGTCTGGCTTGCCATAACCCAGTTCATTGAGCTTTTGCAGACCGGCAATACTCTTGTCAAAGACCCCTTTGCCCCGCTGTTTATCGACGTTATCCATGGAATAACAAGGAAGGGAAGCGACCACTTCCACATGATTTCGGGCGAGAAACTCCGCAGTATCTTCCTGGCCTGGCTCGAACAAAACTGTGAGATTACACCGATCAATAACCTGCACTCCCAATGCCCGTGCAGCACTGACCAAGCCGCGAAACCCCCAATGTAATTCCGGTGCGCCACCAGTGATATCCAGTCTCCGAATACGGCGCTTCTCAATGACCTCCAACAGCAGTGCCAGGTTTGCATCCGACATCATTTCCGTGCGATTGGGGCCCGCGTTTACATGGCAGTGCACACAAGACTGATTACAGCGATAACCAATGTTGAGCTGCAGGGTTTCGATAGTACTGCGGCGTATTGCCGGGAAATCAGATATTTCAAGTAACGGCAGTGTTTCATGCATATGTCTCAGTGCTCCACTTCTTCCAACACTGATTGTGTCGGTTCAAGCAGTGGTTTTATTACAGCGAGCTGGCCCTGCGGCATTGTTTCCACAGGTGTGACCAATCCACTGGTCAATGCCGTATGGGCAATGGAGTCAGGTTTCTCCATACCCAATAATCGAATGGCCTCTGCTGCTATCAACTGGGCACGCGCAGCATTTTGCTGCAGATTGGCGATCGCCACTTCCGCGGTAACCGCTTGCTCACGAGGGTGCCAACAGTCGTAATCGGTGGCCATTGCGAGTGTGGCGTAGGCAATCTGCGCCTCTCTCGCCAATTTTGCCTCTGGCATATTAGTCATACCAATAACCGACGCCCCCATGCTGCGATACCAATGGGATTCCGCTCGCGTTGAGAACTGTGGCCCCTCAATGCACAAGTAACTACCACCCCGATGTAACTGCACCGGCTGCTCGGCCTGGGTGGAAGCAAAGGCCCGCGCCAGACAATCCGCCACTGCGGAACATACGGGGTCTGCCATAGAGACATGGGCTACAGCGCCACCACCAAAAAAAGTGCCCTCACGCTTGCGCGTCATGTCGATAAACTGATCGGGAATCAACATATCCAGTGGCCTGACCTTCTCCTGCAGAGAGCCAACCGCAGAGAGAGAGAGCAGATAGCGCACACCCAACTGACGCAACCCATGGATATTTGCCCTGTAGGGCACCTCAGAGGGGATCAGCCTATGACCGCGTCCATGGCGGGAGAGAAAGGCAACCGGGATACCCTGCAGCTTGCCACACAGAATCGGATCCGATGTCGGGCCAAATGGGGTCTCCACTTGAACCTCTTGCACATCAGTCAGCCCCGGCATTTCATAGAGACCACTCCCCCCAATCACACCAACCAGTGCTCTAGCCATGTTCACTCCTAAGTAGTTAGTTTTTCCGCAGTATAGAATTGAGCAATGACCCTGTATATCGCCAGATAGGGTGCAAAATACTCCCTAAGAACGCACCTAGAGCCAGAAATACTCACGGTAATCCCACCGATAGTAGTCCTTCAGCACATACCAGTAGATTTTGCGAGAGACCTTTGCTGTACATAGACAAATTGATTGCCTATATTTACCCGGGTAATATTATTTTGCCCGGATAAATTAATAGGAGACTTTTGTTGTGCCAGAATACGTAGCCATTGAGCGACAACAACTGATTGCACGGGGCACACTGGAGTCGATCGTTCGCCAGGTAAAATCCCGTGAAACACCACTTGAACCCATGGTTTTTTCAACCGATAACTGCCAAAGAATCGAGATCGATTGGCAAGGCGATATTGAGACGGTACTAACCAGATTGAAGCCCAGCACAACACCTACCAGTGCAAAGCGAGGGCGCCCAAAGTTGGGAGTCATTTCCAAGGAAGTCACATTGTTACCCCGTCACTGGGAGTGGCTGAGACAGCAACCAGGCGGAGCCTCCGTAACCCTGCGCAAGCTGGTGGAGCAGGCCCAGAAAGATATTTCACTCGAAGAGCGTATCACCACAAGCCAGCATCAACTCGATAGATTTATGCTGCAGGTTGTTGGTGACGCCCCAGGCTTCGAAGATGCCAGCCGCTCCCTCTATCGAAATAGCAAAGTAAGCTTTGAAAAAGCCATCCGAGCCTGGCCAGAAGAAATCAAACACTTTGTTTTGGCCAAATTTAATGATATTGCAGAGATACATAGTGGAAATAAGTAATAGGGATCGTATATGAGCGAACAACAAGACAACATTTTCCTCAAGGGTGCACTTTTACCGGTTTTCTTCAAAACAGCGGCACCGATCATTTTTATAATGTTGGTAAACGGCTCTTTTACCCTGCTGGATGCTTATTTCCTGGGGGAGTATGTAGGCCCTGACGCACTGGCAGCTGTCACCCTGACATTTCCAATGTTTATGTTGCTAGTGGCACTATCCTCCTTAATATCGGCTGGCTACTCCAGCGTTCAGGCCAGACTCTTGGGCGCGGGAAAAACAGATAAGGCAAAACAGGCTTTCTCTCAGGCAATCACCTTGGCACTGTTAGTTTGTGGCCTTCTTATGGTGCTGTTTACTCTTGGGGGTAAACAATTGACGATGTTAGTAGCCAATGGCTCCCAGCCGTTGGCGGATATGGGCTACACCTATTTAACAGTTCTTGTTTTCCTATCTCCCGCCCTATTTATTGGTTCCGTAAACTCCGACACATTACGCTGTGAGGGGAAACTATCGTTGATGGCGATAGTTTCTTTAAGCTCCATACTTCTTAATATCGTTTTTAACTATATTTTTATTGCCCATTTTCAAATGGGAGTAGCGGGCTCCGCTTATGGAACAGCATTGGCTCAATCAATCGCCCTGATGATAGTGGCCGGCTATCGTCATTACGGAAAAACAGTCATTGATACACAGGTCATCCGCCTCTCCTATGAGAAACAATATTGGAGAGAGTTTCTGTCCTTGGGCTTACCGGCTAGTTTGAGCTATATCGGCGTTTCCCTCACCTCTATGGCAGTTATATTCAGCCTACAGGCATGGGGAGCGGAAAACTATGACGCTACCGTTAGCGCCTACGGTATTACCACTCGGATTATGACTTTTATTTTTCTACCCCTACTCGGCTTAAGCCAGGCTTTTCAAACGGTGGCTGGAAATAATGCTGGCGCAAAGATCTGGTCGCGAATGGATAGTAGTATCAATATCGCCCTGACTGCGGCATTCGGCTACTGCCTGCTGCTTCAACTAGCTGTCATTATTTTTAAAGACACTTTAGGTGGGCTATTTGTTAACGATCCTCTGATCATTGAAGAAGTAGCGCGTATCCTGCCAATGATGACTCTGGTTTATTTCTTGGCTGGCCCCCTCATGATGGTTAATACCTTCTTCCAGGCGATTGGTGACGCCAAACGAGCAGCCATTCTCGGACTGGCAAAAACTTATATATTTTTACTGCCTTTGATAGTGCTACTACCTCTGGCCGTTGGTGAAGTTGGAATCTGGTATGCAGGGCCCATTGCAGAGTTATTACTACTTAGCCTGACGGCTTTTATTCTTTACCAACGCAGCCGCACACACGGTCACAAATACGGTTTGTATAGCACCTAGCGGTACCGAATACTTCAGCGGCACAGATAGAAAATGCAATTTATCTTTTAGTAAATTTTGCGCTTAAGCCTAAAGAGCTAGAAATTTAGAGGGTACGGTTAGAGAAGAAAATAAAAAAGTAAAAAAGGGAGATACTGACTCCCTTTTTTAAGCCACCTTTGCAGCAACGAACTGATCTACACCATTGGCATCGCAAAAGATCTTGGTAAGGTCAGACGCCTACCATCATACAAATAGGAAAGCATATTCAAATCACCCGCGCTGGGATTCCAACTTGAATTATTTACCTGGTTGGGGGTAATTTTACAACCGCCTGTCCTGGTATTTTCCCTGACCCCCAGCGCCTGAGCTTGAGCATCGTACATCATGATAGACTGACCATCGAATGACGAGCCATGAGTCATAAAGCGTGCCATTGTCTGGGTGCGGGTTTGCACTTGTAAAGAGTCCAGTGTGCTCTGCACTGCCATGGGAGCATCTGAACGCATATGCTCGTGGGCCAATCCCAGGGTATGACCAATTTCATGTGGAAGCGAGGCAATCGCAGCCCGATTCCCTCTCCAATTAACACCGCAATACTGATTTGTTGTATTGGTATAACCTACGGTGGCACTACTATCATTATCCCGGATAGTAATCACACCCTGCCCGGCCGCTCCCACCTGCAAAAATTTAATCGCCGCAAACTGAAACGCCCGATAAATACACAACTCCCAGCGGGACATGGCTTTCTTAACCGCCGTCACATAGCCAGCATCAAGATTATTCGGTACGTAATATTTAACGATCCCATTGGGCCAGACTCCGCCAACATCCTCATTTCTATCCAAAGAAAAACCACTAAAGACCAGCTTATATGAAATATTTCGAATATTTTTATCTATTGATAGCCCCATGCTGTGAACCTCCACAATTATTTGGTCATTATTTTGAGGGTTAATAAATCCTTTATCTAACTTACAACCGGACTCTTAAAAGCCAACCTCCGCATTTAATCCCAACAAGGAATTTATACCCCAACAAATTCACAACACCTAGAAAAAATTAAATAACTCCTAAAACACTCCAAGAAAAAATAAAAAATAAGATACTTTCTCAAACAACAATAAATATCATTCAATATTTAATTACATAAAAAAGAAAAAATATGAAAAAACCACAAGGCAGAAGAAAAATATCGGCAAAATGCACAGAAATAGTGAGTAGCGTGAAAATTAAAATGGCTGCGCAGCGAAATTAATCTGGCAACAAAAGAAGCCAAGGGAAAGATTGGCACGGAATTAGGATGACGGTTGAGTTTAATAAACAAAAAAGGCCACCCAAAGGGTGGCCTTTTTTTGTGCTAGCCAGCTAGTAATTACTTACCAGCCAGTAACTTCCTTCAGAGCGTCGCCGATCTGAGCCAGGGAGCGCACGGTTTTAACACCAGCGTCTTCCAGAGCAGCGAACTTCTCGTCAGCGGTGCCTTTACCACCGGAGATGATCGCGCCCGCGTGACCCATACGCTTGCCGGGAGGAGCAGTTACACCAGCGATGTAGGAAACTACAGGCTTAGTAACATTTTCCTTGATGTAAGCAGCGGCTTCTTCTTCAGCAGTACCACCGATCTCACCGATCATAACAATCGCTTCGGTCTGCGGATCGTTCTGGAACATTTCCAGGATATCGATGAAGTTGGAGCCCGGGATGGGGTCGCCACCGATGCCCACACAAGTGGACTGGCCAAAGCCGTAGTCGGTAGTTTGCTTAACCGCTTCATAGGTCAGAGTGCCGGAACGGGAAACGATGCCCACTTTACCCGGCTTGTGGATGTGACCCGGCATAATACCGATCTTGCACTCACCCGGAGTGATAACACCCGGGCAGTTCGGGCCGATCAGGCGCACGCCCAACTCGTCGCACTTCACTTTAGCGTCGAGCATATCCAGAGTCGGGATACCTTCGGTGATACAAACAATCAGCTTAATACCAGCGTTGGCCGCTTCCAGAATGGAGTCCTTACAGAAAGGCGCAGGTACGTAAATTACGGAAGCTTCAGCGCCGGTCTTCTCTACCGCTTCTTTAACGGTATCGAATACTGGCAGGCCCAGGTGAGTCTGGCCGCCTTTACCCGGAGTTACACCACCAACCATCTTGGTGCCGTAAGCAATCGCTTGCTCGGAGTGGAAAGTACCCTGGGAGCCGGTGAAGCCCTGGCAGATTACTTTAGTGTCTTTGTTAATCAATACTGACATGATTATTTACCCTCCGCAGCTTTAACCACTTGCTGAGCCGCATCGGTCAGGCTGGTCGCCGCGATAATGTTCAGGCCACTGTCGCTCAGAACCTTGGCGCCCAGGTCTGCGTTGTTACCTTCCAGGCGTACAACAACCGGTACTTTAACGCCAACTTCTTTTACTGCGCCCACAACGCCTTCGGCGATCATGTCACAGCGAACGATACCACCGAAGATGTTGATCAGTACGGCTTTTACGTTCTCGTCAGACAAGATGATCTTGAACGCTTCAACAACGCGCTCTTTGGTCGCGCCGCCGCCAACGTCCAGGAAGTTAGCTGGCTTGCCGCCGTGCAGGTTTACGATGTCCATGGTACCCATGGCCAGACCAGCACCGTTTACCATGCAACCGATGTTGCCATCGAGAGCTACGTAGTTCAGGTCGAACTTGGCAGCGTGCGCTTCACGGGAATCTTCCTGGGAAGGATCGTGCATTTCGCGCAGGTCCGCGTGGCGGTACAGCGCGTTGCTGTCGATTACCACTTTGGCGTCCAGGCAGTGCAGGTTGCCTTCGGTAGTAATTACCAGTGGGTTGATCTCAAGCAGGGCCAGATCTTTTTCTTCGAACATTTTCGCCAGGCCGAGGAAGATCTTGGTGAACTGCTTCACCTGAGTCGGGTTCAGGCCCAGTTTGAAAGCCAGCTCGCGCGCCTGGTAAGGCTGAGCGCCTACCAGCGGGTCGATGGTGGCTTTCAGGATTTTTTCTGGAGTCTCTTCCGCTACTTTCTCGATCTCAACGCCGCCTTCGGTGGAAGCCATGAAAACGATACGACGGGTGGAGCGGTCAACAACGGCGCCAAGGTACAGTTCTTGGTCAATGTCGGTGCAGCTTTCAACCAGGATACGGGAAACAGGCTGGCCATTTTCGTCTGTTTGGTAAGTTACCAGGCGCTCGCCCAGCCACTTCTTGGCAAACTCTTCAATTTCTGCCTTGGAATCTACCAGCTTTACTCCGCCAGCCTTACCGCGGCCACCAGCGTGTACCTGGGCCTTTACTACCCACTTATCACCGCCAATTTCGTCAGCCGCTGCTACTGCCGCTGCCGGGGTTTCCGCTGCAATGCCTTTGGAAACCGGCAATCCGTATGCCGCAAACAGTTGTTTGCCCTGATACTCATGCAAGTTCATAGTCAATACCAATTCACATGTGAAATGTGTTTATTAATTGCAGATCTCTCTGCACCTGAAAGACAAAACTCAAAATTTCCGTCGTTGCAAATTTTGAATTCCGCAAATGAAACCGGGGCGCTAATTAATCAATAATTAGTGCCCCGATATCGAAAAAACTTCTTACTTGCGCTTCTTGCGATTTACGGTGTGAATCGCATGACCGTTCACGCCCAATGCCGCTTCTTTCACGGTCTCAGACAGAGTCGGGTGTGCGAATACGGTCATACCGATATCTTCGGCGCTGGAGCCGAATTCCATCGCGATCGCCACTTGCTGAACCAGATCGGCAGCAGACGGGCCAACGATGTGGGCACCCAGTACACGGTCAGTTTCCGCGTGAGCGATGATTTTCACAAAGCCCTGGGTATCGTTGGCAGCCATAGCGCGACCGTTGATCGCAAACGGGAAGCTACCTACGTTGTAAGGCTCGCCATCGGCCTTCACCTGCTCTTCGGTGCGACCAACCGCAGCGATTTCCGGGTGAGTGTAAATAACGTTGGGGATCACGTCGTAGTTCATCATTGGCTTCTGGCCGGCGATGCGCTCAGCGACTACAACACCTTCTTCAGAAGCCTTGTGCGCCAGCATCGGACCGCGTACCACGTCACCGATCGCCCATACGCCCGGTGCAGAAGTCATGCACAGGTCGTTAACGTAGATAAATCCACGCTCGTCCATCTTCACGCCGGCATCTTCAGTCAACAGGCCTTCGGTGTAAGGACGACGGCCAACGCAGACGATCAGCTTGTCGAAAGTTTCCTGGTGCTCTTTACCATCCTTGTCCTGGTAAGTAACAACCACTTCCTCGCCCTTCACTTCAGAACCGGTTACACGGCAAGCGAGGCGGATATCCAGGCCCTGCTTCTTGAAGATCTTCTGGGATTCTTTGGCAACCTGTTGGTCCATGATCGCCAGGAACTTATCCATCGCTTCCAGAACAACGACTTCGGAGCCCAGGCGATTCCATACTGAACCCAGTTCCAGACCGATAACGCCGGCACCGATAACGCCCAAACGCTTGGGCGTTTCAGAGAATTCCAGAGCGCCGGTGGAATCGACAATAATTTTATTGTCCACCGGAGCCGGGGGAATGTTTACCGGTACAGAACCGGAAGCCAGAATGACATTTTCGGCTTCGTAGACAGTGCTGTTGCCTTCGTCGTCGGTCACTTCCACTTTCTTGTTGGCCAGCAGTTTACCGGTACCGAAAATGGAGGTCACTTTATTGGCGGTGAACAGGCCAGCTACGCCGCCGGTCAGTTTCTTAACGATCTCGCCCTTGCGCTCGATCATCTTGCTCACATCCATCTTGACCTTGCCGACTTCAATGCCGTGCACGTCGAGAGCATCTTTGGCCTCGTGGTACTTCCAGGAGCTGTCCAGCAGTGCCTTGGAGGGAATACAACCTACGTTCAGGCAGGTACCGCCGTTAACGTATTTACCTTCCTTGTTTTTCCACTTTTCAATACAAGCAGTCTTCAGGCCCAGCTGAGCGGCACGGATGGCAGCGACATAACCACCAGGACCAGAGCCGATTACGATTACGTCAAATTTTTCCGACATGATCAGTTCCAGATATTTCTAATGCAGTGTGATCGAGGGGCCCGCAGGCCCCAGAACTTATTTTTTAAACTTCGAGCAAGATACGCGCTGGATCTTCGATCATTTCCTTGATCGCTACCAGGAAGCCAACCGCTTCTTTACCGTCGATCAGACGGTGGTCATAGGACAGCGCCAGGTACATCATCGGCAGGATTTCCACCTTGCCATTTACCGCCATCGGGCGCTCCTGAATTTTGTGCATACCCAGAATTGCGGTTTGCGGCGGGTTCAGGATCGGAGTGGACAGCAGGGAGCCGAATACACCACCGTTGGTAATGGTGAAGGTACCGCCAGTCATCTCTTCGATAGACAATTTACCATCGCGGGCGCGAACACCCAGATCGCGGATATTGTTTTCCATATCCGCCAGGCCCATGTTTTCCGCATTGCGCAGAATCGGTACAACCAGGCCTTTCGGAGAGGAAACCGCTACACCGATATCCTGGTAACCGTGGTAAACGATATCGTTACCATCGATAGACGCGTTCACCGCGGTGTAGCGCTTCAACGCTTCTACCGCAGCTTTCACGAAGAAGCCCATAAAGCCCAGACGAGTGCCGTTGTGGGTTTTTTCGAACAAGTCTTTGTAGTTCTTGCGCAGGTCCATGACCGGCTTCATGTTCACCTCGTTAAAGGTGGTGAGCATGGCGGTGGACTGGGAGGCATCCAGCAGGCGTTCAGCAATACGCTTGCGCATGCGGGTCATAGGAACACGCTTCTCCACGCGCTCGCCCGGAGCAACAGCCACTTCGGCAGCAGCGGCGGGAGCAGCAGCGGCGGGCGCAGTGCCCGCCTTCATTACGTCTTCTTTGAGAACACGGCCACCCTTGCCAGTGCCTTCAACACCCGCCAGATCGACACCCTTCTCAGCGGCCATTTTCTTGGCGGATGGCATGGCAATTTTGTCGCCAGCAGCGGGGGCAGCCGCTTCGGCAGCCGGAGCTTCTGCTTTTTCTGCCACCGGGGCAGCGGCCGCGCCAGCGCCCGCTTCAAACTTGGCAATCACTTCATTGGAGAGGACGGTATCGCCCTCCCCCTTGATGATTTCAGTCAGCGCACCATCGGCAGGTGCAACAACTTCCAGCACAACTTTATCGGTCTCGATGTCCACGATCAGTTCATCGCGGGACACAGCTTCACCGGGTTGTTTATGCCAGGTGGCGACAGTTCCGTCCTGAACAGATTCAGGGAAAGTTGGCGCTTTAATCTCGATCGTCATTTTTTCTGTTTCCTGAGATTGACTCTTCACTTATTACTGCCGCCGGTTACTTGACGGTCAGCGCCTCGTTGATGAACTTATTCTGTTCTTCAAGGTGCGTGGACATATAGCCTGCCGCAGGTGCTGCGGATGGGGCGCGGCCCACGTATTCCAGATCCAGCTTCGGATGGGTTTCCGACAGGAGACGACGCAAGTGGTGCTGGCTGGAGTACCAGGCGCCCTGGTTCATGGGCTCTTCCTGACACCAGGCAACACTCTTGATCTTCTTGAATGCGGATACCGCTTCCACAAACTCTTCGTCTGGGAATGGGTACAGCTGTTCGATTCGCACGAACGCAACATCTTCCTGCTCACGCTCCATACGGGCTTCCAGCAGGTGGTAGTAAACCTTGCCGGAGCACAACACCAAGCGTTTCACTTTTTCTGGGTCTACGCCCTGGTCCTGGATCACGTTATGGAAGCGGCCTTCGGCCAGCTCTTCCAGGCTGGAGGTGGCCAGCTTGTGACGCAAAATCCATTTCGGGCTCATAATCACCAGCGGACGACGCATCGGGCGTACCGCCTGACGACGCAGCAAGTGGAAGATCTGTGCCGGAGTAGTGGCATTACACACCTGGATATTGTGCTCGGCACATAGCTGCATAAAGCGCTCTAGACGTGCGGAGGAATGCTCCGGACCCTGGCCTTCGTAGCCGTGCGGCAGCAGCATTACCAGGCCGCACATACGGCCCCACTTGTGCTCACCGGAAGTGATGAACTGGTCGATTACTACCTGGGCACCATTGGCGAAATCACCGAACTGAGCCTCCCAAACCACCAGGGATTTTGGTGTAGTGGTGGCGTAGCCGTATTCAAACGCCAACACTGCCTCTTCAGACAGCAGCGAGTCGTAGATGTAGAAAGGCGGCTGGTCTTCGAACATATGCTGCAAAGGCACATAGCTCTGGCCATCTTTCTGGCTGTGAATCACCGCGTGACGGTGGGAGAAGGTTCCGCGACCCACATCCTCACCGGTAAAGCGGACCATAAAGCCCTCTTCCAGCAAAGTGCCATAAGCCAAGGTTTCCGCCATGCCCCAGTTCAAGGGCAGTGCGCCACCGGCCATCTTGCGGCGGTCATCGTAAATCTTGGAGACCTGGCGCTGCATCACAATGCCATCGGGCACAGCGGTCATACGGTTGGCCACATCCTGCAATTTCGGCAGCGCATAGCCAGTATCTGCAGCTACTTGCCAGTCGTGGCCCAGGTAGGGGCTCCAATCTACAAACATGGAGGAGTCCGGCTGCTTCACCAAGCCAGTGGCCACGTCCTCACCCGCATCGAGTTTATCGCGGTAGTCGTTGGCCAGTTTATCCGCAGCAGCCTTATCGAGAATGCCCTCACCCACCAGCTTCTCGGAGTAGAGGGTACGGGTAGTTTTATGCTTGCGAATAGTCTGGTACATCAGCGGCTGGGTACCAGAGGGATCATCGGTCTCGTTATGGCCGCGACGACGGTAGCAAACCAAATCGATAACGATGTCTTTCTTAAATTCGTAGCGGTAGTCCACCGCCAGCAGCGCGGCCAATACGACCATTTCCGGGTCGTCGCCGTTTACGTGCAGCACCGGCGCATCGATCATCTTGGCCGGATCGGTAGAGTACTCAGTGGAGCGAGCGTCTTCGCGCTTGCTGGTGGTAAAGCCCACCTGGTTGTTCAGTACGATGTGCACAGTACCACCGGTGTAGTAACCGCGGGTCTGAGACATCTGCAGGGTTTCCTGCACCACACCCTGACCGGCAAAAGCCGCGTCGCCGTGGATGTTAATCGGCATTACTTTCTCACCAGTCCCGTCTTTACGACGGTCCTGGCGAGCGCGTACAGAGCCAACCACCACAGGCGCACTGATTTCCAGGTGCGACGGGTTAAAGGCCAGCGCCAGGTGTACTTCACCACCGGGAGTCATTACGTTGGAGGAGAAGCCCTGGTGGTATTTCACGTCGCCAGAGGTATCCAGAGTTTTCTTGCCCTCGAACTCTTCGAACAGGTCCGATGGGTTTTTACCGAGGATATTCACCAGGGTATTCAGACGGCCGCGGTGGGCCATGCCGATCACGATTTCCTTCACCCCGTAGGTACCGGAGCGGCGGATCAGGGCGTCCATCATCGGGATCAGACTCTCACCACCCTCGACACCAAAGCGCTTGGTACCCGGGTATTTGGAATCCAGATGGCGCTCCAGGCCCTCTGCTGCAGACAAGCGCTGCAGGATTTCAATCTGGATATCGGTGCCGAAGTTGGCCTTGGACTGGCTGCGCTCCAGGCGCTGCTGAAACCACTGCTGCTCTTCCAGATTGGAGAGATGCATGATCTCTGCACCCAGATTGCCACAGTAGGTGCGCTCCAACCCCTCTACGATCTCACGCAGGGTCGCCTCTTCTTTGCCAAGGAACAGGCTACCGGTATTGAAGGTGGTATCGAAATCACCCTCAGTCAGGCCGTGGTAGCTCAACTGTAAATCGGGCACCTGCTCGCGGGCCATCAGGCCGAGCGGGTCCAGGGTCGCTTTCTTATGGCCGCGATGGCGATAGGAATCGATCAGCTGCAGAACTTTAATCTGCTTGCGCTCGTGTTCGATATTGACGGAGCCGGAACCTGGCGCCGCTACTGGGCGCGCGCGGTGTTTGCTGAGCAGCTCGAAGTGCTGGCGCACTGCGGCGTGAGAGACATCGCTGCTGCCCTCAACACGGGGGAGGCTGTCGAAGTAATTGCGCCACTCCTCCGGTACACCGTTGGGGTCGTGCAGATAGGTCTCGTAAAGCTCCTCCACATAGGCAGCATTGCCCCCGGAGATATGGGAGCTACGCCACAGCTGCTCCATGGTACTTTCGTGCATTTTGATGCCTACCTCGATTGCAGTGGACTCTCATCGCTACAGCCACTGCGCTTTCCTTCACTCACAAAAGGGGAGGCGCACAAAGCCACCTCCCCTTTTTAATTTAATACCGACCGGAGCCGGCTTTTGTATTAGATAAGCGCCCTACCTGGCACCGGGCCCACCAAAGGTGAGCCCTGAAGACTGCTTTGCAGCCTTCATTAATCCCTATACAGCACGCGTCAGCAGCATATTGCGAATATGGCCAATGGCGCGAGTCGGATTCAAACCCTTAGGACATACGTTGACACAGTTCTGAATACCGTGACAACGGAACACACTGAAGGGGTCGTCCAGGTTGGATAGACGTTCGTCAGTGGCCAGGTCGCGGCTATCCGCCAGGAAGCGGTAAGCCTGTAGCAGGCCGGCCGGACCGATAAACTTGTCCGGGTTCCACCAGAAGGACGGACAGGCGGTGGAGCAGCAGGCACACAGGATACACTCGTACAGACCATCGAGCTTTTCGCGATCCTCTGGGGACTGCAGGCGCTCAATCGCCGGTGCCGGAGTGTCATTCTGCAGATACGGCTCAATCTTTTTGTACTGCTCGTAGAACTGTTCCATATCCACAACCAGGTCGCGAATCACAGGCAGGCCCGGCAGCGGACGCAGAATCAGTTTACCCTTGGGGGCAGCTTCAGACAGTGGCGTAGTGCACGCCAGGCCATTGCGGCCGGAAATATTCATACCGTCGGAACCACACACACCTTCACGGCAGGAGCGGCGGAAGGACAGGGTCGGATCCTGAGCCTTGAGCAACTCCAACACGTCCAACACCATCAGGTCCTTGCCCTGAGTGTCGAGCTGGTAGTCCTGCATGTAAGGCGCTTTATCAGTTTCCGGGTTGTAACGGTAAATGCTTACTTTCAACATACTCTATTCCGCTCCCGAATCAGTAGGTCCGAGCTTTCGGTTCAAAGGCTTCCATGGTGGTCGGTGCAAAGTTTACCGCACGCTTGCCAACACGCTTCTCAGTTGGGAAGTACATGGAATGACACAGCCAGTTTTCGTCATCGCGCTCCTGGAAGTCTTCGCGGGCATGGGCACCGCGGCTCTCAGTGCGGGTCTCCGCGGCAATCGCAGTGGCCTCGGCAACTTCCAGCAGGTTCTGCAGTTCCAGCGCTTCGACACGGGCGGTGTTAAACGCACGGCTTCTGTCGTCCAGGCGTACATTCTCAATACGCTCACGCAGGTCAGCCAGCTTCTTCACACCTTCCGCCATGTAGTCGCCGCGGCGGAATACGCCGAAGTGATTCTGCATTACACCTTGCAACTCTTTGCGCAGGTCCGCAGCTTTCTCACCGGTTTCGTTGGTTTCCAGTCGGTTCAGACGCGCCATCGCCGCTTCCAGATCGGACTCGGACGCTTCGCGGTGCTCAATACCTTCACGCAGTGCCTTCTCGATAAATAGGCCGGATGCGCGGCCGAATACCACCAGGTCCAGCAGCGAGTTACCACCCAGGCGGTTAGCGCCGTGTACAGATACACAGGCAACCTCACCACAGGCGTAGAAGCCGTCGATGATCTGGTCGTTGCCCGCAGCGTCCTGGGTCAAGGCCTGGCCGTGAACGTTGGTGGGAATACCGCCCATCATATAGTGACAGGTGGGAACAACCGGAATCGGCGCCTTAACTGGGTCGACATGGGCAAAGGTCTTGGACAACTCACAGATACCGGGCAGGCGGCTGTTGAGCAAGTCTTCGCCCAAGTGATCAAGCTTCAGGAACACGTGATCGCCCTCGGGGCCACAGCCGCGGCCATCGAGAATCTCAAGTACCATGGAACGGGCTACAACATCGCGAGAAGCGAGGTCTTTAGCGTTGGGCGCGTAACGCTCCATAAAACGCTCGCCGTCTTTGTTGATCAGGTAGCCACCCTCACCGCGACAACCTTCGGTCACGAGTACACCGGCACCGTAAATACCAGTCGGGTGGAACTGCCACATCTCGATGTCCTGCACAGGCATACCTGCGCGCAGGGCCATACCGACACCGTCGCCGGTGTTGATGTGTGCGTTAGTGGTGGAGGCGAAGATACGGCCGGCACCACCGGTAGCGAATACGGTCGCCTTGGACTTAATAAAGACCACTTCGCCATCTTCGATGCACATGGCGATCACACCCACCACGGCACCGTCCTGGTTCTTCACCAAGTCAATCGCAAACCACTCGTTCAGAAACTCGGTTTGGTGCTTAACATTATTCTGGTACAGCGTGTGCAGCAGTGCGTGGCCAGTACGGTCGGCGGCAGCACAGGTACGGGCTGCCTGGCCACCGCGGCCGAAATCTTTGGACTGACCGCCGAATGGGCGCTGATAAATACGGCCTTCCTCAGTTCGGGAGAAAGGCAGGCCCATGTGCTCCAGCTCAAATACCGCTTCGGGGCCTACAGAACACATGTATTCAATCGCTTCCTGGTCACCGATATAGTCGGAGCCTTTAACGGTGTCATACATGTGCCAGCGCCAATCATCATTGGGGTCAGAGCTGGCAATCGCACAGGTAATACCACCCTGGGCGGATACCGTGTGAGAACGGGTTGGGAATACCTTGGTAATTACCGCAGTTTTATAGCCGGACTGGGCCATCTGCAGAGCCGCGCGCATACCAGCACCGCCGCCACCAATCACAATCCCGTCAAAAGAAATAGTTCGCATGTTCGCCATTGCTTATACACCCCAAAGAATTTCAATGCCCCACACCGTGTAAAGCACGGCAACCGCAGCCAGGATCACTTCTACGAACAGGCGCAGAACAGTGGCCTTACCGCCCATCACCCGGTTGGTGATGTAGTCGGTAACCACAGACCAGAGGCCGATCCAGGCGTGAATCACGGTGGACAGCAAGGCAACCAAGCTGAATACACGCATCCAGCGCTGGGCGAACAATTCAGACCAGGCCTGGTATCCGAAGTCTTTGGTGAAAAAAATAAAGCCCACTATAAAGAAGACGTAAGCGAGCAGTATTACTGCGGTAACGCGCTGGTAGAGCCAGTCGAATGTGCCGCTACGGCCGAAGCTAGTTACTGTTCTTACCACAACCATACTCCCACTAAAAGAATAAGGATTACACTCACCACCAGCACGGCAATTGCGCTGCGGCGACCACCTTCGAGGCTCTCACCCATACCCATATCCATAAACAGGTGACGCACACCGGCCAGCAAATGGTAAATAAGAGCTGCCAGAGAGGCCCACAGGATGAGCTTGGCTGGAATACTGTTAAATGCTGCCGCCATATCGGCGAAGCCCTGTTCGGATTCCAGACTGGCATCGAGCATGCAGAGCAGCAACGCCACAACGGCGAAGAGCACCACACCGGATACACGGTGCAAAATGGAAACCAAAGCGGCAGCGGGAAGCTTTATAGTGGAAATGTCTAAATTGACAGGTCTGTTTTTGTTCACAGGAAAAACACCTTGTTGCCCTGAACGACCGGGCGCCCGTTAGCTTTTCAAATTGGGAGGGACGAGCTGCTTGCTGATCACTTTGCACTCGACCTGATGAAGCCTTGTACAAAGTAGCCGTACCATGGCGCAAGCCGCGCGGATTATAGGCATTCGATAGTCAAAACACAACGAACGCCTAGGAATACGCCACCTCAGCGCACCTCGCAGGCACAGGATTTAGCTCAACGGGATTTCCGCAGATTTTTGCGCCCACGACCAGGCAAAAGCTCTACCAGCCCACGCTGTCGCCGAATATCCTGTTGTCGGCCGACTGGCCGTCCACCCCTTTGGGTTTGACAATTTGCGGCGCGGCACTTAAGTTTGGCCCCGCTCAAAAGGCCGCCAGCACCCGAAAACACTAGGAAAAGGCCGCCATAAGAACAGTTTTTAGGAGTCCGCAATGTCCGATAAAAAAGCGCACCTCACAGTCGATGGTATCGACGGCGCTCTTGAGATGCCCGTTCGCTCCGGCACCCTCGGCCCCGATGTGATCGATGTCGGCGGCCTGACCAGCAAAGGCTTTTTCACCTACGACCCGGGCTTCGTATCCACCGCCTCATGTGATTCCAAGATCACTTTTATTGATGGTGGCAAAGGCCAATTATTGCACCGGGGCTACCCCATCGAGCAATTAGCAGAAAAATCCGATTATCTGGAAACCTGCTACCTGCTGATGAATGGTGAACTGCCCAATGCAGAAGAAAAGAAGAAGTATGTAGACACTATTATGTCTCACACCATGGTTCACGAATCCCTGGTGAGTTTCTTTAAAGGCTTCCGTTACGATGCCCACCCGATGGCAATGATGTGTGGCGTAGTGGGTGCTCTCGCCTCCTTCTATCACGACTCCCTGGATATCACCAATCCAGAGCACCGCGAGATTTCTGCGCACCGCCTGATTGCCAAGATGCCAACCTTGGCAGCCATGTGCTACAAGCACTCCCAAGGCATGCCCTTCATGTACCCGGACAATAGCCGCAGCTATTCCGAGAACTTCCTGCACATGATGTTTGGCAATCCCTGCGAGCCCAGCAAGATCGATCCGGTTGTCGCCAAGGCAATGGACATCATCTTCCTGTTACACGCTGACCATGAGCAAAACGCCTCCACCTCTACCGTGCGCCTGGCGGGCTCCTCTGGCGCCAACCCCTTCGCCTGTATCTCCTCCGGTATCGCTACCTTATGGGGACCCGCTCACGGCGGCGCCAACGAGGCAGTACTGAACATGCTGCAGGAAATCGGCGATGAGAGCCGTATCGACGAATTCGTGAAGCGCGCCAAAGACAAGAATGACCCCTTCCGCCTAATGGGCTTTGGTCACCGCGTCTACAAGAACTTCGATCCTCGCTCCCGCGTAATGCAGGGCATCTGCGATGAAGTTCTGGGAGCCATGGGTGCCGAGAACGATCCACTGCTGAAGATCGCCAAGAAGCTGGAAAAAATCGCCCTTGAGGACGATTACTTCGTTGAGAAGAAGCTCTACCCGAACGTCGACTTCTACTCCGGTATTATTATGAAGGCTATCGGCATCCCCACCGATATGTTCACCGTAATTTTTGCCACCGGCCGCACTTCAGGCTGGATCGCACACTGGAACGAAATGATTTCCAACCCGTACAAAATTGGTCGCCCTCGCCAGCTTTACACCGGCTATGCCCAGCGCGATTATGTTCCACTGGAACAACGCTAATAAAGCTCAAAATAAAAAACCCGGCAATGCCGGGTTTTTTATTTCCTGAAATAACCACCTGGAATTTAAAAATATTCAACAAAATTCAAATAACGCAACAACCTAGACCTCCATTAATTGTGACGAGGTTCTCAATATTAAAATTCTCACCCTGATGCAACTCCCGCCACACAGAAAAACACCTGTCATGCAATGTAAAATCCGCGCCTCTCGGACCGGGTGAATTTGCTGTGTAGTTACCGCACCTCAGCGACTACCCACCCGCGGTTTCCCTTACCCATACAACACACAAAATTAAACCTATTAAGGGCACAGCATATGCTTAGCTTTATCTCCGGCATGTTCAGAGGTAGCAAGACCTCCGACAGCGTCGATCTGGAAGAAAAATATACCCGCAGCAACTATGCCAGCGCTAAAGGCAGCCGCACAATTTCTTACGACCCAACTCTGATCAAAGCCCTGGAGGACGATCACCGCCACTTAATTGGCATTTTCCAGCGTATGTGGTCCGAAGGCTTTGAAAAGCAAAACTATCGCCAACTGTCACAACTACTCACTCAATTTAAGTCCGGCTTCCAGGCACACCTGATAAAGGAAAATGTTCGCTTCTACGTCTATCTGGAGCAGGCCCTCGCCGGCGATGCGCACACACTGCAGGTTGTAAAAGATTTCCGCACCGATATGAATGAAATCGCCAATGCCGTGGTGCAATTCTGCAAGCGCTACAACCATGAAGCCTTCACCCCGGAAATGGTTCGCGACTTTAAAATGGATTACCAAAAGATAGGTGAGGCACTCACTCGCCGCACCGCACTGGAAGAAAAAGAACTTTACGTTCTCTATCAGCCCTCCTAAGTATTTTCGGACTAGAGAGGTCCAGTTCGTTACTCAACATCTACAGGAATTAGGCGTGAGCCAATGAGTGAGTAACAACTTATTAAAAAATACTTTGAATGGATGTCTGCGACCCACAAGGACGGGGCGCAAACCTTTTCCCCTTAGAAGCCTGGCTCCAGGCCCTCGCTGACTCAAAATATTTTTCTAAAAACCGCTTGCCAACCCAAAAGCGTTAGACGCATACCCGACAGGTAAGTGAAAATTATTTTGGAATTATTTCGGATAAGCGTATCTAGCCCATAAGAGTGGAGTGCATATTTTTTAGCTTATTTAAAGCTACACCCCAAGGCTAATCAAACTTACCCACCTAATAGGTATTGACAGCGAAGACCTGATTAAAAATTTTTCCTCAGCAAATAAAAAGTGGCAACCACAATCAGGCCAGCCACTTTTTTTTACTGAAGCCAGCATCAAAAAAAGCGAACAATAACAACAACTTAAAAAAACTTTCCAGCCTGACCTCCCATACCTTCCTATTCTCTCTCGCGATTTCTATTCAACACTAGACGTTTATTTAATTTTGTTTAAACATATAGAAATTAGAATTTAAAAAAACTCATAACGGTGGAATATTGGTCTAGGAAGTTCTGAAAGCTTTGTGGCTTAAAACAAAAAGGACAAAAGGCCAGTAGTAAAAGCCGGGGGATTCGGGGGAAATATGACTGAACTAGAAAGTTCAGCTGCTCGTCAATATTTACCAGATGGCGCCCGCACCAGCGACAGCAGCTATCCGATTTATGTAATTGTAGGCACTGGACCGGTCGGGGTTCGCTGTGCACAAAAGCTGCTTGAGTTCTGTGACGAAGCGCAAATTGTTATCTATGGAGCGGAAACAGAATCACCTTATAATCGTGTAAAATTATCACAGTACCTCTCTCGCCATGTGGAACGGGAGGAACTGGATAATCCCATCCTAGGTAAAACTGACCACCGGCTCGCAGAATATATCGACCGTAAAATCGTCTCTATAGACCGTGTCAAAAAAACGGTAACAGATGCTGCCGGTAATATTCAGCCCTACACCAAGCTGATTCTAGCCACCGGCTCCAACCCCAAAATTCCCGCAATACCCGGTGCAGGATTACCCAGCGTTTACCCCTTTCGCAGCCTGCGCAATACCAATGATCTAATCGCCCTGCGGGAGCGGCACGCCGATATTTGTGTGATCGGCGCCGGCGCCCTGGGGCTGGAAGCGGCAACGGCTCTAAAAACACCGAAAAATACTGTCACACTTCAATCCCGCGGAAAATTACTAAGTGGCCTTTTAGGTGAGGAAGGCGAAGAGTTTTTAAAATCCTCTCTTGCCGCCCTTGGTGTGCAGCTGAAAACTGGCTCAATTCTTAAGTCAATTGAGCAGCAGGAAGAAAAATCCCATTTACACTTTGAGGATGGCGAAAACCTCTGCGTCGATGCTATTGTTCTTTGCACTGGTATTCAGCCGGAAGTCGCCCTTGCCCAAAAAGCCGGACTAAAAATCGATAGAGGGGTTGTAGTCAACGAATGGATGCAAACCTCCGATCCGGATGTTTACGCAATTGGTGAATGTGCCGAGTTTGATCAAAAGGTGTATCAGCTGGTTCGCCCCGGTTATGAGCAGGCGGAAAGCTGTTGTTCACATATTCGCCGCGAACATGGCGGGGAGATTTTAGAGCGCCCCTACTCCGGCAGTTACACAGATATCCAACTCAAAATCGCCCACATTCCTTGCGCTATTATGGGAGACGTTGCCTCCGACAACCTTCATCAGCAGGGTAATTTACAGAGTCACGTTTTCCGTAATCGGTTCAAGGGTATTTATCGCCGGCTATTTGTTCAAGATGGGCGCATTCTCGGTGCTATTTATATTGGCAGCTGGGATGAGGCCAACAGCTTGCGCCAAGCGGTGGCTCAGGAGGAAAAAGTCAGTGCTCAAGCGCTTAAGCAGTTTGCAGACGAGGGCCGTCTATTTGGCCTACAGGCGTCAAACAGTATCAAGAGTTTTCCCGACAGCTACCTGGTGTGCCAGTGTAATTCCGTCAGCAAAGGGGAATTATGCAAGGCTATTTCCGAAGGCAAGCGCACGTTAAACGAACTACAGCAGGCAACCACCGCCGGATCTGTCTGCGGCAGCTGCCGGCCCTTAATGGCCGAGCTACTCGATACCCCTGCGCCTAATCTGGTTATGCGCCACGCCAAGGGTATATTAATCACTTCGATTATATCGTTACTTTTAATTACCTTGTCATTCCTTATGCCACCCCCGCCAATATCTGACTCTGTGCAGGCCGGCCAATTCTGGGAAAAACTCTGGTATGACAACTTCTGGAAACAGGTAACCGGCTACACGATCCTCGCGCTATGTTTTTTTACCGCTGCACTCAGTGTGCGAAAGCGCTGGAAAAAACTATCTTTCGGCCATGTAGATCACTGGCGCTACGCCCACAGCCTTACTGGGGTGGTTGCCGTGGCCGCACTCGCTGTGCACACAGGCTTCCGTATGGGGCAAAACCTCAACCTCGCACTCATGCTGGTCTTCCTTGGGGTTACTGCTACTGGCTCCCTTGTTGGTGTTTTTATGGCCCGCAATCATCACTGGACCGATCTCAGACTACGCGAACATCGCAAGTGGTGGTCACGCGTTCACTACGCCTTACTTTGGGCACTGCCGGTACTCCTCGCCTATCACATTCTTGCGGTTTATTACTTCTAAATGAAATCTTATCAATTTAAATTTTGGCATTACGGACTACTGTTGACGCTGGTTGTAGGTGCCTACGCTTCCTATAACCTAACGGCAGATGACAAGTCTTTATTTATAACTGGCGAGCCCACACATGGCCATCATCAGATAGAGCTCGCTTGTACTTCTTGTCATACCGATGGGTTTTCAGGGGAAGAATCTATTCAGCAATCTTGCCTAAGCTGCCACGCAGAAGAATTAGAGCTGGCCGATGACTCCCATCCACGCAAAAAATTTCTCGACCCTCGTAACGCCCAATTGCTGGAAACCCTGGATGCGCGTCAGTGCATCAGCTGCCACACAGAACACAAACAGCAAATTACTCGCGAAATGGGTGTCAGCCTGGCCGGGGATTTCTGCTTTCATTGCCACAGCGAAATTGCCGAAGAGCGCAGTAGCCATGAAGGTATGGGCTTCGAGACCTGTGCCAGTGCCGGCTGCCACAACTACCACGATAACGGCACCCTTTATGAAGATTTCTTAATCGCCCATGTCGGACAACCCGATCTGCTCGAGGAGGCAAAGCTTCCGGCACGTACCGCCATGCAATCCTGGTTACAGGAACATCCCGATGCTCAGCCCCTACAGATGCAGCAGGCGGATATACAGGAAGAAACTGCAACTGCAGAAATCGCTGCGGCTTGGGCGCAAAGCCCCCACTCTCAAGTGGACGTGAACTGCAGTAGCTGCCACACCAATGGACAGATGCAATTTACTAGTGCTGAGGTTGTTGAACAGTGTGCAAGCTGCCACAGCGAGCAACGGGAATCTTTTACCCAAGGTAAACACGGAATGCGCCTCTCATCCAAGTTGCCACAGGAATTTGTTCAACAGGTTGGTGCCATGACGCCACACCAGGCCTGGATACCCATGCAGTCTGACGCTTCCGGGGAACTCAGTTGCACCAGTTGTCACGGCCCCCACGATGTCGACTTGCAGTTCGCAGCTGTGGAATCCTGTCTCAGCTGCCACAGCGATGAGCACAGCTTGGCCTACAAGGAATCGCCGCATTTCAATACCTGGCAAGCAGATCCAGAAAACGGCGTTAGCTGTGCCAGCTGTCACTTGCCGCGGGAAACCCACGGAGAACAGGTTGTGGTCAATCATAATCAGAACCACAATCTCCGCCCCAATGAAAAAATGTTGCCTGTCTGCCTGAACTGTCATGGAGCGGAGTTTTCCCTGGCAGCCATGGCGGACGAAAAACTGATCTCTCAGAATTTCAAGCATAAGCCTGCGGATAAGCATGAAACGTTTGACTTAATCCGCGACCGCATTGCAAGAATTTCCAAAAGCAAAAATAAGCAAACACAATCCCAATAGGAGGGGAACACTATGCGTATTGCCGCTTGTTTTATCGCCGGACTGGCCCTACTCACTGGCTGTGAAAAAAACCAGGGCGTGGCACCGGAGCGAATGGCGGATGCTATCTTTGCCGTGATTGAGGCAGACAGAGCCAATTACACCAACAAGGTAGTTAACCGTTTGCAAAATGAGGAAAAAGTTCTGGATGCCGACGAGCACTGGCAGGATAAAAAATTGCTGCCGTTGCCCGCACAAATGATGCGAATGGGTGCTGAGCGAGTCGCGGAAAAAGAATCCGGCTTCAGCTACGCCCTGCTGTCCCTATGGCCGGTAAACAAACAGAACAAGCCGCGTACCGAAATGGAAAAGCAAGGCTTGCAGTTTGTCATCGACAACCCAGGTAAAAATTTCTATGGCCGTGAGACACTCGGTGATACCGAATACTTTACCGCGGTTTATGCCGATGTGGGTGTATCCCCAGCTTGTGTCAGCTGTCACAATGACCACGCGGATAGTCCACGCGATAATTTTGAGCTTGGCGAAACTATGGGTGGTGTAGTTGTTCGTATACCGCTTTAATTTATCGCCTGAGCTTCCTTAGCTGACCCAGCCCCGGCAAATCCGCTGCCGGGGTTTTCCCCAACGCACTCTACATTTAACAATCAACGATTTTCTTTTATCTCACAGAACTAATTGCAAGATTTTTCAGAATTCCAACATTTACCGATAAAAATCAAAATATAAGAAGAAATTAAGAAAAATATTTTGAGTAGGTACAATTAATTAGCGGCCGAATTCATTTCGACCGCTCCCTCTTTAATATGACTGGCTCTACTCCCGCTTTAACCTCGCTGAAATCATTCAGACCAGTGGTCACCCGCTGTGGGCCTATTTCCGGGTTAGTCCAGTCTCCATTACGGACCGCTTGTTGTTAACGCTTCGCTCCGCAAAGCTCACCTAGGCATTTACATACTAGACTCGCAACCTAGAAAATCAAAATCAAGGTACTGGTATAACATGCTCTTAACCGAGCTAGTAGGCATTTTTTCCACAAAAAATCATGGAAAACGAAACAAAGAAAAGAGCAGCCTAGGAGTTTTTAAAGTGGTCACTTGCTTAGATTTTTTTGACTTTTACCAAGAGACAACGATAAACATCTTCAGATTATTTTAACGGCGCAATCAGCCCTTCCAGCCCTTCAATTTTGATCTCCAATGTCAGAGCCATCAACTGCCCCAACTTCCCAGTAGGAAAACCCTTTTTGGCAAACCAAAGCAGGTACTCCTCAGGAAGATCGATAAGTACTCTACCCGCATACTTACCGAATGGCATTGGGGTTTGGGCAATATCAATCAATTGCTGCTTTTCAAACATCGCAAAATCCTTCAAATCTCTTATTTTGTGCTATACGCAGCCCACAGCTTAGATATTTGTTGCTGACTTATCTCCACCCTACACTGGCTGCGAAATTATTCGGTCTGTCTTACCGAATCTCTATCCCTCAAGCATCACTGAAAGGGGTGACTATGCGTATCAAAGCGATTAAATACCTCAGCTTAACCGCAGTATTGGCCCTAGGCCTCGGCGGGCAAGGCTGTGCCAATATGAGCGATACCGATCGTCGCATCGGAACCGGCATCGGCGTCGGTGCCGTAACCGGTGCCCTAATCAGTGGTGGTCGGCCCGGTGGCACTGCAGCAGGCGCAGTGATTGGCGCAGGGGCAGGCTATCTCTACGATAGAGAAAGAAAACGCAGAGACTACTATCGCTATCGCGGAGGCTACTATCGCTATTAGTGTTTAATGGAGAATCGCCAGGCTCAGAGTTAATGCATGGCGCAGCCCCTGGTGCGCCTAACGCACCAGGGGTTATCCGGGATAAGAGCTACCGGGACAATGAGCAACATTCAGGAAGCTGCGCTTTCTCTAGCGAGCCACTCTAAAGCAACTTGGTCTTGGTTTTTCCACAGCGCTCACAGCAATACTCTGTGACGAGCTTGCCCTGCTTAACATCAAACTTGCGCTCGGTAACCACTTTCCACTTGTGAAAACCTTCCCGGCAAAGAGTGCTACCCTTGTGTTTCTGCCAGGTGGTTTTTCTTTTAAAAGGAATCACATCTCCCATATCAGGCGACCTCCCCCGCCGCGTGCCCAGAAGCCCAGGCCCACTGAAAATTAAAGCCCCCCAGCCAGCCAGTCACATCGAGTACTTCACCCACAAAATAAAGCCCTGGCTGGGTTTTGCACTCCATAGTACGCGAAGAAATCTGATCTGTATCCACGCCGCCGAGGGTAACTTCTGCAGTGCGATAGCCTTCGGTGCCATCGGGAACCTGCGTCCAGGTTTGCAACTTGGCTCCGAGTTCCTGCAGCTCTATTTCAGTAAACTGCTTGAGGGGACGGCTGTCGATATGCTGCCGTTGTAGGAAAAACTGCACAAGCTTCTTAGTCCAAAGCTCAGCCAAAACACTGTGCAAGTGAATCTCTGGGCTCTCCCGGCGGCGCTGTTGCAGCCAATCGGCCAGATCACGATCCGGGGCCAGATCGAAAGTCACCTTTTCGCCTTCGCGCCAGTGGCTGGATATTTGTAACACTGCCGGTCCGCTCAAACCTCGGTGAGTAAACAGCATCTGCTCGTGAAAGCTACCCTCATCACAGGAGGCCGTCACACTAAGCGAGCTGCCCGGTAGGCTAGCCTGTCGCTCCAAATGGCGCTTGTGCTGGGTAAAGGGCACCAAGGCCGCACGAGTGGGAATGATATTGAGCCCAAACTGGCGTGCGATATCATAGCCAAAGCCAGTGGCCCCCATGGTGGGTATCGACAATCCACCAGTAGCCACGACTAGGGACTCACAGTGAACCAGCCCTAGGCTGGTCTCAACACGATAACCACTTTGCCCCGACTCTATTGAGGAAATGGCACAACGGGTGCGAACCTGAGCTTTGGCTGCACGGCACTCCGCCAATAACAGGTCGAGAATATCCTTGGACTTGTTGTCGCAAAACAACTGGCCCAGTGTTTTCTCGTGATAGGAAACCCCATGCTTTTCCACCAATGCAATAAAATCCCATTGGCTGTAGCGCGCCAGGGCAGACTTACAAAAATGGGGATTGCGGCTGTAGAAATTTTCCGCGCTGGTGTAGAGGTTGGTGAAATTACAGCGTCCACCGCCAGACATCAGGATCTTCTTGCCAACTTTATTGGCATGATCCAATACCAGCACGTTACGGCCGCGCTGGCCGGCAGTGGCGGCGCACATTAAACCCGCTGCCCCGGCGCCGATAATCAGTACATCGACACTTTTAGGCAGCTGGCTATGGGATACATCATTCATGAAATAGGGCTGCGCGATCACCCAAGTATCAGGTACGAGGCAGGGTCACGCCGCGCTGCCCCTGGTACTTACCACCGCGATCCGCATAGGACACATCGCAGACTTCATCAGACTCGAAAAACAGCATCTGAGCGATACCTTCATTGGCGTAGATCTTCGCCGGCAGGTTGGTGGTATTTGAAAACTCAAGGGTCACATGCCCTTCCCACTCCGGCTCCAGCGGCGTTACATTGACGATTATGCCGCAACGCGCATAGGTGGATTTGCCCAGGCAGATGGTCAATACCGAACGCGGGATACGGAAATACTCCACGGTACGCGCCAGGGCAAAGGAGTTCGGCGGGATGATACAGTACTCCCCCTCCACATCGACAAAGCTGTTCTCATCGAAGGTCTTGGGGTCCACAGTAGCCGAATGCACGTTGGTAAAGATCTTAAACTCGCCAGCACAGCGCACATCGTAACCGTAACTAGACGTACCGTAGGAGATGAGTCGCTCGCCATCATTGCCATGGCGCACCTGGCCCGGCTCAAATGGCTCAATCATGCCGTGCTGCTCAGCCATGCGGCGAATCCACTTATCGGACTTGATACTCACTCCGTCCCCCTAAAAAGAATAATCAGTGCTCAACAAAAGAGGCGGAATCATAGCCGGTTTAGACTGTGCAAAAAAGTGCCAATCGACGCCTTTCGACCTTGTCGCCAACCACTAACTACTGTATAAATTCACAGAAAACTGTATATGCATACAGTTGCCTAATGTGATCCGATTGAAGACCGAGACAAGAATGCGGGGTGGCAATGTGAACAAAGCCAAAAACTTCATACAAAATAATCACTTGGAAAACCAAGCCGGCTCCTCAATCAGACTGCGACACTTTAGAGACAGAAAGGCCTGCCAAGCAGCCAATGAACCCCAAAACGCAGGGACCACTACCGGTTTCACCTGCTTGGACGCCCTTCTCAAAGACCGCGGCTGGCCGCACGGTAGCACTACTGAGCTGCTTGTAGCCCAGGCAAACTCCAACGCATTGAGCCTCCTACTCCCTCTGCTCGCTGAACTGACCCAAAAAGGAGAGATGGTGATTCTCATTAAACCCCCATTTACTCCCCGTGCATCAGAACTTGCCCAGCATGGTATCCAACTGGAACAGCTATTATTAGTCCACCCCCGCGACAAGCGAGACTGCCTCTGGGCCATAGAGCAGTCCCTACAATCCGGAGGCTGTTCCGCAGTTTTGAGCTGGCAGGGCGAGCAGGCGATAAGTTATCGAGAGCTGCAGCGCCTGCAGCAATCCGCCGAAGCAAGCAACTGTATTCACTTCCACTTCCGCCCCCTGTCAGAAGCCCCCCGGCCCTCGCCTGCCACGCTACGACTACAGCTGCATAGCAAGCCAGAACAACTTGCCCTCAGACTACTGAAGCAAGTGGGTGGCCCTAGTGGTCAACACCTTCAGCTAAACCTCCTGCAACACAGCACATCAAAACGGCATCATCTAGCCCTGCACTAAGCGACATCTAAGGGACTCTCCATGCTCTGGCTTTGTATCCAGTTTCCCAAACTTCCTCTGGAGGCGCTCACCCGAGCTCAGACGCCGGAAGAGAAAAACCAGCCACTGGCGATAGTGGAAAAGCAAATCATAGTGGAGGCAAATAAAGCCGCTTTCAAAAGCGGCATAATCTCCGGCTTGAACTCTGCGACTGCTCAAAATCTATGCCCAAATCTAAAGTTGCTGCAACGAAATAGGGAAAAAGAGCAACGCCATCGAGAAGAGCTGGCGCTATGGGCGTTCAGTTTTAGCCCAAAGATCTCTATAAGTGCAGAGGATCACAAAGAAGGTAGTCACTCTTCATATCTTTATATTGAACTGGGCAGCGGCTTGAAAACTAATGATGGGCTCAGAGTTGTACTGGATACGATGCAGCAGGAACTTACGCAAATAGGCATTAGCCACTATATGGGGCTTAGCCATAGCTCCAGAATAGCGCTGCTGCTTAGTCAATCACTCGAACATCGCCAGTGGCTACTTAAAACCCACACTCCATCTACCACACAACAATGGAAACAATGGATCTATCAGGCACCCTGCAAGCTTCTTGAATGCGATCATAAAACTATAAAGAAGCTTTACCTATGTGGGTTTCATCGGATAAGCCAACTATTAGAGGCTCCAATGTCAGAAATTGAAGAGCTTTTTGGTCGTGCTTTTATCAATTATCTAGTACAACTTACCAGTGACTTACGAAAGCATGTTTACACTTGCCAGACTCAACTTAACTTAGGCAAGGAGTTCTTTTCCTCAGAAGCACAAAACAACCCAGAGAAATTAATATTATCACCCAGGAATCTGCAGTTCGTACTCAACTACGACCTGCGTCGCTATAGTTTTTTTCCACGACAATTACATTTGCAATTATTAAAGAGAAAGGAAGAAAAAGAAATAAATGATTCCAACGCTGGATGCATTCAACTTCAACTGGGAGTACAGGAGTTACTTACACAAGCCAGATCTCATCTAGAAAATCGCTCTATTCTAGAGAGAAAATCATCAAAAAAGGAATTCAAAAAACAAAATTTAATTCAAAGGCTAACAAGCCGCCTGGGGTATCAGGCACTGTCAAGCATCCAACTAAAATGTTCCATTTAAATAAGAGTACTTACTTCAAGCTAAGAGTTTAGAAAAGCCTTATGGAATTCCTAATATTGCCTCCGATGTGTTTTATAGAAAAATCTTGCAGTTTTCGCAACGGAGAACTTGAATCTAAGAAACTAAAAGAAAACCACATTCCGAAAACCAAAAAGAAAAGCCCCAACCAAAGGAAGGGGCTTATGCAGTTAACCTAAAGACTTAAAGCGAAGAGTCTTCAGAGCAGTTTTTCGGTATTACTGTGGTATCAAGGTTAGAGGTGCAGTTCCAGCTTCCAGTGGCAGCAATATAGGTGAAGGCAATTTTTTGACCCGCAATCTTGTCATTGACGCCGCTACCAGCTGGCTTAAAAGTAGCGATCAATTGGCAGCTAGTCGTGTTGTTAGGAGTTGCTGTGATAGTATTAACATATTGTCCACCCAACACAAGGCCGTTCAAGGCACCAGCAGGAACTGCAGGAGTGGGAGGAGTTGCGCCAGGATTAGCAGGGACTGCAGCAGCAGCACTACATGCTTGGGCCATACCGGCAGAGCTTGCCACATCAACTACTGGAGCCTTAAGTCCTCCCAGTAGATTCATAGCCTCTGCAGCTTGAGCACGCGCAGTGTAATTCTGATATTGCGGCAGAGCTACTGCAGCCAAAATACCGATAATCGCAACCACGATCATCAATTCAATAAGAGTAAAACCCTGTTGCTTTTTCATTGTAACCGTCTCCATACAGACTTATAGATTGTGAGTCCCGTGAGGGATGGCATCCCGTGAGGAAGTCGCCTAGCAACATACAAAGTTTATGCCAAGTTTGGAAAGCCTTTTAAATACGCTGAATTAGTTGCTGTATTTTTGATTACTCAAGAGAATATCAAGGGTATGTTCTGACGCGCCGCCCGCAAAACTGACAAAAAATGTCAAAATCAGCCCTCATTTTCACCTCCTTCATAGATGCCTCCCCATAACTATCACTTCTCAAAACTTGACCAAGTCATTAAATTGATGGCGCGCTCTGGTATGATTTCTGAGAAAGAAAACCGATCCAACCAGAAGATCCGGCAATCAAGCAATTATTAGTTCAATAAAGCGGTATAAATCATGAGCAATACCTCTTCCCTTAGTGGCCTTGCAAAACGCTTGGTTGCGGATCAAGTTATCGACGAGAGTACAGCTTTATCAGCAATAAAAGCAGCGCGTAGAGAGCAGCAAACCTTTGCCCAACATGCAGTGGAAACAAAACTGATCAAGAGCCGCGAGCTTGCTGATATTGCTTCCCAAGCTTTTGGCTCTCCCTTGTTCGAATTGAGCAGTTACAACTTTGATCTAATTCCCAAGGGTGTTATTGATGAAAAATTAATCAGCAAGCATTTTACGCTTCCACTGTATACGCGCGGCAATCGTTTATTTGTCGCCGTGGCAGATCCCACAAATTTGGCTGGCCTAGACGAGATCAATTTTAATACCGGCCTCAATACAGATGCAGTACTGGTAGAAGCCGACAAATTAGCCAAAGCGATTGAGAGCTACCTCTCAGATAGTGGCGATATGAGTGCCGGACTGGAGGGTATGGATGATGAAGAGCTGGATGGACTGGATGTCGGCAACGATGATACTGAGCGCAATGAGGACAATGAGCCCGGGGGCGATGAAGCACCTGTTGTACGCTTTGTCAACAAAGTACTTCTGGATGCCATTCGCAGCGGCGCCTCAGATATTCACTTCGAGCCCTATGAAAAATCCTATAGGGTACGTTTCCGCACAGATGGTGTGCTTCACGAAATAGCCAAACCTCCAATACAGCTAGCCAGCCGCCTATCTGCACGCCTTAAAGTCATGTCCAAGATGGACATCTCAGAAAAGCGGGTGCCCCAGGATGGCCGCATTAAGATGAAGCTCTCCAAAACCAAAGCGATTGACTTCCGCGTAAACAGCTTGCCAACTCTGTGGGGAGAGAAAATTGTATTGCGGATTTTAGACCCCTCTTCCGCCAAATTAGGCATTGATGCACTTGGCTATGAGGATGAGCAGAAGAAGATCTATATGGATGCCTTAGCCCAGCCACAGGGCATGATCCTAGTAACTGGCCCCACCGGTTCCGGCAAAACAGTATCCCTTTATACCGGCCTGAATATTCTCAATACAGCGGAACGCAATATCTCCACGGCAGAGGACCCTGTTGAAATCAACCTGGAGGGAATTAATCAAGTCAACGTTTCCACCAAAGTTGGACTTAACTTTGCCGAGGCGCTGCGCTCTTTCCTTCGCCAAGACCCGGATATAGTAATGGTGGGAGAGATACGGGATCTGGAAACGGCTGAAATCGCAATTAAGGCTGCTCAAACAGGACACTTAGTACTGTCCACACTGCATACAAATTCAGCTCCTGAGACTCTGACACGCCTGATGAATATGGGTGTTCCCACTTTTAATATCGCTACGTCGGTCAGTGTCATTATTGCCCAGCGTCTGGCCCGCCGCTTATGTAACGAGTGTAAAACGCCTGCGAGCCTCCCCTCTGAAGTACTCAAGGCGGAAGGCTTTGATGGCATTACTATTCCTCAAAGCGATTGGGCGATCTATCAACCTGTTGGATGCGAACAGTGCTCCAAAGGCTATAAAGGGCGCGTAGGTGTGTATGAAGTGGTTCGCATTACTGACAGTATCTCAAGAATTATAATGGAAGGCGGTAACTCAATTCAGATTGCTGATAAGGCCCGCGAGGAGGGCTTTAACAATTTGAGAACCTCCGCCTTACGCAAAGTGGTTATGGGGATTACCAGCCTAGAGGAAGCAAACCGGGTGACCAAAGATTAATGTTCGACACACTTGAGCTCAGCCCTCCTAAGGGGCTGAACTTTAGATTTTTAGGGTTAAAATAGCTTGACGGCACTAACAGATAATAGATCGTTGCAAGCAGAGACAAATTAGGAAAGTACTTATGGCCAATGCCACTGCAGTTGCGTATATCTACAAGGGGATAGATAGCAAAGGGGCCAAGGTTCAAGGGGAAATCAATGGTACCAGTCCTGCACTGGTAAAAGCCCAGCTGCGCAAACAAGGGATTATTGCCAACCGTGTGCAGAAGAAACCCAAGCCCTTATTTGGTGGCGGTAAGAAGAAAGTTAAACCAGCCGATATTGCACTATTTACCCGACAGATGGCTACCATGATGAAGGCCGGTGTACCCTTAGTTCAGAGCTTTGATATTGTTGCCGATGGCTTGGATAACCAGGGAGTTAAAGAACTTATTTTTAAGGTGAGGGATGATGTTGCTTCAGGCACCGCCTTTGCCGATGCACTGCGCAAACACCCTCTCTATTTTGATAACCTTTTTTGTAATTTAGTTGCTTCTGGTGAACAATCCGGCGCTCTTGAAACCATGCTGGACAGGATTGCCACCTATAAGGAGAAAACGGAGTCACTGAAAGCTAAGATCAAAAAAGCAATGACCTATCCTATTGCAGTCATTGTTGTAGCAACAATTGTCACATCAATTTTGCTAATTAAAGTTGTACCACAGTTTGCTGAAACGTTTTCCAGCTTTGGGGCCGATCTGCCAGCCTTTACACAATTAGTTGTAACCATGTCTGAATGGATGCAGGCAAATTGGCTTTTTGCATTAATTACAACAGCCGTAGGAATTGGCGGCACTATTGAAGCAAAAAAACGCAACAAAAATGTCGCCGATTTTTTTGATCGGTTGATACTGAAAATCCCAATCATTGGACAGATTACCTATAACTCCATTTCCGCTCGATTTGCTAGAACCCTTTCCACAACCTTTGCCGCTGGCGTTCCACTAATTGATGCACTTAAGTCTGTCGCAGGTGCAACAGGCAACACGGTTTATACTGAAGCAACTCTTAAAGTCAGGGATGCCGTAGCAACAGGGGTTCCTCTGAATTCAGCACTTCGCTCATCAGGGTTATATCCAACTATGCTGGTGCAAATGACGGCAATCGGCGAGGAGTCCGGTGCTCTCGATGAGATGCTCGGGAAAGCCGCCGATTACTACGAAGAAGCCGTAGACAATATGGTAGATAACCTCACTACCCTACTTGAGCCTATGATTATGGCCGTGTTAGGTATCCTAGTGGGCGGGCTGATGGTTGCTATGTATCTGCCCATCTTCAACTTAGGAAATGTAATCTAGTTGTAATGCAAGATTTTCTTATATTTCATCCTGTGCTACTTATTAGCAGCGCGTTTATTCTAGGCCTAATAATAGGCAGCTTCCTTAATGTGGTAATCCTTCGCCTGCCAACAATGATGGAGCGGGAATACAAACGAGATTTTTATAGTTACTTCAACACTACGCCAGATACCAAAGAGCAGGAAGAACTCGAGAAGGCTTTTAATCTGGTGCTACCCAACTCACATTGTTCTAAATGCAAAACCGAGATTAAGCCCTGGCAAAATATTCCCGTAGTCAGCTACTTACTTTTACGTGGCAAATGCGGCTCCTGTGGTACACCGATTTCCAAACGCTACCCTTTGATTGAGTTGGCTACTGGAATTCTCACCGCCGTAGTGGTTTGGCAGCTGGGCTTTACTTGGCAGGCGCTGGCGGGCTGTGTCTTTACTTGGGCTTTGGTCGCACTTACTGGTATCGACTTCGATAAGCAGTTATTACCAGACAGCATTACCCTGCCGTTACTCTGGGGCGGTTTACTAATAAACCTTTGGGGTATTTTTGTTCCACTGCAAGATGCCGTTATTGGGGCTATCGCGGGCTATCTTTCTTTGTGGCTGGTGTTTCATATCTTTAAGCTGGTTACCGGCAAGGAAGGTATGGGAGCTGGGGACTTCAAGATACTCGCAGCTATCGGGGCCTGGTTTGGCTGGCAGATGCTGCCTCTGGTAATTCTGCTCTCTGCAGCTGTGGGTGCTATAGCGGGTATTTCCTGGAGCCTGGCGGTTGGCCGGGATCGCAATCTGCCGATTGCATTTGGTCCTTATCTGGCCGGCGCCGGCTGGATTGCCATGCTGTGGGGTGAGCAGATTGTTGCTTGGTACCTGAGCTTTTCCGGCCTATAGGTAGCCAGCCATACCAGCTACTTTCAGGACCCGATTAGCCCATCTGAGGCAAGTGAATTACCATTAACCCGGCCACTCATTGGCCGGGTTTCTTGTTTTTAGCTCCAAACTTTTTATTGCAGGGAGACAAGCCATTGTTTCGAGTAGGCTTAACTGGAGGTATCGGCAGTGGCAAGTCAGCCGCCGCGGGGTACTTTCGCGAGCTGGGCATTCACGTGGTGGATGCGGACTGGGCCGCAAGGGTAGTGGTACAACCTGGCAGACCTGCGTTAGAGCAGATAGCCCGTCACTTTGGCGCAAATGTATTACTAGAAAATGGTGAGTTGGATCGAGCGCAACTGCGTGTCTTAGTGTTTGATCATGATGAAGAGCGGGCCTGGCTGGAAAGGCTATTGCACCCTTTGATACGCGAGGAAATCATTACCTCGCTGGAGCAGAGTTCTAGCCCTTACGCGATACTGGAGTCACCACTATTGATCGAATCCGGCCAATATCAGCTGGTAGATAGAATCTGCGTGGTAGATTTGCCGGAAAGCTTACAGCTGGAGAGGGCCAGTAGCAGGGATGAAAATCACCCAGAACAAATACGCAAAATTATGGCGGCGCAGCTTAACCGACAGGAACGCCTGGCTAAGGCTGATGATGTGTTGGACAACTCTAAAGGATTGGCGGAGTTACGCAGCCAGGTACAAGCTTTGCATCAGAAATATTTGCAATTAGCGAAGTCTTAGCACGACTCTACTAATGTAAAATAATAGACCCCGAGACTACCCCAAACATCGAAGAAGCTGTACCAAACCTAATATGCCCAAGCCAAAAGAAGCCCCAAGCCTAAACTGTCCCACCTGCAAAAAGCCAATAGAGTGGAGCGATAAGTTTCCCTTTAAACCTTTTTGCAGCGAGCGTTGCAAATTAATTGATCTTGGCGAGTGGGCCAGTGAGGGGCACAAGATACCAGGCGAGTCTATTTATGATGACGTTTTGAGTGATGACCTAGACCCGAGCAAGCAGCGCCATTAAGTCGAGATCTATGATTGCAGCCTATGCATAAGACTCTGCCAAGACTTTACATAGGCGTGCTCGATTTAAACTTCCACAGCCTTGATAGCCTCAATAATCGCCTGGTTGGCATCTGGGAACTGATAATTGTTTAGTTCCTGTACCGCCACCCAGGCGGTCTCCTGCCCCTCACGCCCCTGAGCCTCACCGGAAAATGCCGTTACCTGCCAGGTATCGAGAAGTACGGTCTTTTCCGCATACTCATGCTGGATTTCCACCAGAGGCTGCAGTTGCTCAACCTCAATTGCCACTTCCTCAAGCAGCTCGCGGGTCAGAGCCTGCTGTACGGTTTCCCCTAGCTCCACCTTGCCACCAGGAAACTCCCAGCGCCCGCCCATATGCAGGTGATCCGGGCGGCGGGCAATTAAAATTTTGCCATCGCTGCGACGGACTACACCAACAGCAACATGAATAACACGGCTCACAACAACTCCTCAGGTGCGATATTCGGCGTTGATGGTGACATACTCGTGGGAGAAGTCACAGGTCCAGATATGCTCACTGACGTTGCCACGGCCCAGCTCTATACGAATAGTGAATTCAGGCTGAGAAAACACCTGCTCTCCCAACCCTTCCCGGTAGTCCGCCGCGCGACCTCCGGCCTGTACTACCTGCACAGTATCCAGGTAAATATTGACCTTTTCAGTATCCAGACCATGAGTTATTGCATTGCCAATAGCCACCACCAGACGGCCCCAGTTGGGGTCTGAAGCGTAAAGTGCAGTCTTTACCAGAGGGGAATTGCCTACTTCGAAAGCAACTTTAAGAGCTTCTTCACTACTCTCTGCACCTTCCACCTGAATCGTGACAAATTTGTTGGCCCCCTCACCATCCCGAACCACATCCTGGGCCAGCTCGATATGCACCTGGGTAATAGCTTCCATCAATGCGCTATAACCTACATCAGCAGGGGAATGGATAGGCTTGCCTTTTACTCCACTGGCAATGAGTACACAGGCATCATTGGTAGAGGTATCGCCATCTACACTGACGCGATTAAAGGAGGCATTTACGGCCTCCTTCACCATTTGATCCAGTAAAGGCTGGGCGATGCAGGCATCAGTGGCGACATAGGCCAACATGGTCGCCATATTTGGCTGAATCATGCCAGATCCTTTGGCGATCCCCACCACTGTAATTTCTTCACTGCCAATTTTTAGGAGGCGCTGAGCTTTTTTCGGACGGGTATCCGTTGTCATAATGGCTTTTGCTGCCCGCTCCCATCCGCTTTCGATTAGCTCTGCAGCAGCGCTGGGGATAGCATCCAATAAACGCTGCAAAGGCAGATGCTCACCAATCACACCAGTGCTAAATGGCAATACCTGCTCTGTTCGAACATTCATCGCTGCAGCTACTGCTGAACAGCAAGCCCTGGCGTCGCTTAGACCACGCGCGCCTGTGGCCGCATTGGCGTTACCCGCATTAACCAGCAAGGCACGGATATTGCCCTGTGCGATATGCTCTTTGGCTACCAGTACCGGCGCCGCACAGAAGCTGTTCTGGGTGAAGGTGGCCGAGACCGATGCACCCTCGGCGACCTCTATTAACAACAGGTCATCACGGGACCAATCTTTGATCTTGGCTGGAACACTGGCAAGGCGAATCCCTTTTACGGGAGGAAGTAATGATTCAGGCATATCTGTTCGACTCTAGCACCGGCTTCGGCTCTATTAGTTAAAGCTAGCTGTAGGTAGAAAAGCGCCATTATTAGATCCTACCTCTTTCGAATCAACAATTATCCGCACTCGATGCGGATAAAAATATAAATTCCGCAGAATATTTTCTTTGCCGGGCAAAAAAATACCCCGCATATAGCGGGGTATTTTCTAACTTAGGCACTAAGGCCTGAAGGCCTTAGCTCTGGGTAGAGGAAGCCAACTTACCGTGGCACTGCTTGTATTTCTTGCCAGAACCGCAGGGACATGGGTCATTACGGCCGACCTTAGGTCCACGGCGCTCTGGCACAGGTGCCGCCTGCTGCGGCTGACTTTCAGGAAGCGCGGAGGCCTCGGCATGCTGGAGCTCCAGCTGCTGCTTACGCTGCTCTTCCAGGCGGCGCTGCTCCAACTCGTCCATTTGCTCGCGGGTCATGGGTTCCACATGGGCTAGGATACGTACCACCTCGTGCTTGAGGTTTTCCAGCATACTCTGGAAAAGGTGGAAAGACTCGCGTTTGAACTCCTGCTTGGGGTTCTTGTTGGCGTAGGCACGCAAACCAATACCCGCTCGCAGGTGGTCCATGCTAGAGAGGTGCTCCTTCCACAGCTGATCCAGCACTTGCAGCATAATCTGGCGTTCCACTGTCGGCATCAGATTGGCATCGCCAGAAGATTCACTGATGCGCTCCACCTTGGTGGCGTAAGCGGCTTGAGCTTCGGCAACAACCTTCTCGCGCAGCGTCTCCTCATGCAGATTGCGGTCTTCATCCAACCATTTCTGAATAGGCAGCTCAATGCCCAGTTCACCAGCCAACTGCTGTTCCAGTGCCGGGATATCCCACTGCTCCTCAACACTCTGTGGCGGTACAGAAGCTGAGATAATTTCATTCACAACATCTTCGCGAATGGCGTTGATGGTATCGCTGATCTGACCGGCCTCCAGCAGCTCATTGCGCTGGCTGTAAATCACCTGGCGCTGATCATTGGCCACATCATCATATTCCAGCAACTGCTTGCGAATATCGAAGTTGCGCCCTTCAACGCGACGCTGGGCTTTTTCAATCGCATTGGAGACCATGCGGTGCTCAATAGCCTCACCGCGCTCCATACCCAGCATCTGCATAAAGTTCTTCACCCGGTCGGAGGCGAAGATACGCATCAGATTATCTTCCAGAGACAAGTAGAAGCGGGTTACACCAGGGTCACCCTGACGCCCGGCACGGCCGCGAAGCTGATTGTCGATACGGCGCGACTCGTGACGTTCGGTGCCGATAATATGTAAGCCGCCAGCCTCGATCACCTGCTCGTGGCGCTTCTTCCACTGCTCCTTCACCTTGGCCACTTCGGCCTCACTCAAGTCACTACCTTTCTCCTGAGTGAGCGCCTCGGCCTCAGCCTCCCAGTTACCACCCAGCACGATATCAGTACCGCGACCGGCCATATTGGTTGCAATGGTGACAGTACCGGGACGGCCAGCCTGAGCAATTATTTGTGCTTCACGTTCATGGTATTTGGCATTTAGTACCTGATGCTTGATGCCCGCCTTTTGCAACATGCGCGACATCTCTTCAGAAGTCTCGATAGAGGCGGTACCTACGAGGATCGGTGCCTGCTTATCACGGCAGAACTTAATATCCTCGATAATGGCGTCCATTTTTTCTTCTTTGCTCAGGTAGACCAGGTCGTTGAGGTCATCCCGCTGAATATTCTTATTAGTGGGGATTACTACCACATCCAGACCATAAATCTGCTGGAATTCAAACGCTTCAGTGTCTGCGGTACCTGTCATACCAGAGAGCTTTGGATAGAAACGGAATAAATTCTGGAAGGTAGTGGAGGCTAGCGTCTGACTTTCAGACTGGATCTGAACATTCTCCTTGGCTTCCAGCGCCTGATGCAAACCCTCGGAGAGACGACGGCCCGGCATAGTACGGCCGGTGTGCTCATCGATCAGGACAACCTGACCGTTTTGCACGATATAGTCCACGTCCCGGTTAAACAGTACCTGGGCACGCAATGCGGCATGCACATGGTGCAGCAGGCCCAGGTTACCAGGGGCGTAGAGAGATTGATCTTCTTTCATCAAGCCGCTGCGAGACAGCAGCTCTTCCACCAACTGATGCCCCTGCTCGGTCAGCTCTACCTGGCGGGTCTTCTCATCTACGGTGTAGTGTCCCTCACCACCTTCTTCGGCACGCTCCAGCTGTGGAATCAGCTTATTCATGGCCAAGTAAAGGTGAGAGGAATCTTCCGCCGCACCAGAAATAATCAACGGGGTACGTGCCTCATCGATAAGGATTGAGTCCACCTCATCCACGATGGCAAAGTTTTGTGGGCGCTGGGTACGATCTTCCTTGCGTAACACCATATTGTCACGCAGATAATCGAAGCCAAATTCGTTGTTGGTGCCGTAAGTAATATCGGCCTGATAGGCGGCCTTTTTCTCGTCCGGGTGCTGCTGGGAGACAATCACTCCAACAGTCAGACCGAGAAATTCATAGACTGGGCGCATCCAATTGGCGTCGCGGGATGCCAAGTAATCGTTGACCGTAACAATGTGCACGCCCTTGCCTTCGAGCGCGTTCAAATAAGCCGGTAAGGTCGCTACCAGAGTCTTACCTTCACCGGTACGCATTTCCGCGATACGACCTTCATGTAGCGTCATACCGCCGATTAGCTGTACATCGAAGTGACGCATGCCCATTGTGCGCCGACCCGCTTCACGCACTGCAGCGAAAGCTTCCGGCAGCAGCTGGTCTAGAGTTTCCCCATCTGCAATACGCTTTTTAAACTCTTCTGTTTTGGCACGAAGAGCTGCATCATCCAGCTTCTGGAAATCCTCTTCCAGCGCGTTGACTTTTTCCACGACGCGTCGCATGCGCTTCAGCTCGCGGTCATTTTTTGTACCAAAGACCGATTTAATCAGTTTGCCAATCATTATCTAGAAACCACTTATCTTATGTGCGCTATCGGCGCTAATGCTGGGCAGATATTGCACCGATACTCCTTTATGCGAGGGGTGCAAGTAAACAGGAAGGCGTAAGCGCTGGCAACTCTTATGCCAAGCTGCCAGCAATTACGCGTAAAGGAAGGATAGTTGTTATCTGCCTGTACGGCGGATATAGCTGGCCGGGTCGACCGTGCGATTGTTCTTAAAGATCTCAAAGTGTACATGGGGACCAGTGGAGCGCCCACTGGACCCCATTTGGGCAATCACTTGCCCCTTCTTAACTACATCACCGAGCCCAACATTGAGTTCACTGTTATGGCCGTAGCGGGTGGAATAACCATTACCATGATTGATTTCCACCATATGTCCGTAGCCGTGACGCTCATCAGCCCAGGTAACAACACCGGCGGCTACAGATACTACGTCTGACCCCATCTTACCGGCAAAGTCCACACCTTTATGCCAAGTGCGGCGCCCTGTGAAAGGATCGGTGCGATAACCATAGCGCGAGGACATCCAGCCTTTGGTGATCGGGCGCCCGGCAATAAATTGCTCATCCTCAAGTTGCAGGTTTGCCATCAGGGACTCGAGCGTATTGAGCTGCATTTGGCGATCATCTACTTTGTGAGACAAGTCACCAATCACTTCGAGAAACTCGGGGGGTTGATAGGGTAAATCTGAAGCTCCGGCGATGCCGGGATCTTCCGGACCACCCACTGCGGGCACAGCGCTAAATTCAAACTCGCCCTGATCGAGATTGGCCGCTGCGGTTAGGCGCTCACCCACAGCATCCAATCGGGTAAGGCGCGCCTGCAATTCAGCCAGTTTTACCGTGAGCGCAGCAAGTTGCTCGTGAGCCTCGCGATCGGCCTCCTCAATTTCCTGCTGCTGCTTACGTAAAGCGCGCTCCCAAGCCTTGGCTGTACGCGCATCAAATAAATCAGTTTTGGTCACGGGAAGATTGGCACCCAGGAAGAAGGCACCAACCGGGAGGCCCAAGAGGCACAAGCTCAATAGCGCCTTGCTCAGCCCACCAAAGTTGAAGCTGCGGGTTGCACCGCGCTCATTGACCAGAATTACTTTCATAACAAGCAGGAGAAGTCCGATATCTTGTAATTTTGCTGTCTCTGTAAGTGAGACGAGGCTCCAGTGCAATACCTCACACTAAAAGACCGGTCATTCAAATACCCTAAGGGAAACAAGGTTATCAGAATTACCCCAACCCTCTCTGGCGAATCTGTCACGTAAAAAAGCCGGCAATATAATGCCGGCTTTTTTATTAAGAGTTTAAACTGCCAGTATTGGCTTAACGTAGGAGATTGGAGCTTCTTGCTCTCCCTCGAATGTCACCATCTCCCATGCGTCCTTTTGAGTCATCAAATGACGCAGAGACTTATTGTTCAAGGAGTGGCCGGATTTAAAGGCTTTGAACTCACCGATCAGACTGGTACCCAGAAGATAAAGGTCGCCAATGGCATCGAGAATTTTATGTTTCACAAATTCGTCTTCGTAACGCAATCCACCTTCATTCAGAATCCGATACTGGTCAATCACGATGGCGTTATCCACAGAACCACCCTGAACCAAACCCTTAGAGCGCAGGTACTCAATTTCGTGCATAAATCCGAATGTACGCGCACGACTCACCTCTTTCACAAAAGAAGTACTGGAGAAGTCTACGGAAGAGGTTAGGTTACGCCCCTGGAATACCGGGTGGTCAAAGTCGATGGTAAAGGAGACCTTGAAACCATTGAAAGGCAGGAAGCTGGCTACTTTATCGCCCTCTTCCACGGTAATCGGCTTCTTAATACGCAGGAATTTCTTCGGCGCAGATTGCTCCTGAATACCAGCGGACTGGATCAGGAACACAAAAGGACCGGCACTGCCGTCCATAATTGGTACTTCCTGGGCGGACAGTTCGACAATCGCATTGTCGATACCCAGGCCCGCCATCGCCGAGAGCAAATGCTCCACGGTAGCGATGCGAACATCGCCCTTGACCAGGGTAGTGGAAAGTAGCGTATCGCCCACATTCTCTGCGCGGGCTTCAATTTCGACCACCGGGTCCAAGTCCGTTCGACGGAACACGATGCCGGTGTCTACGGGAGCCGGCTTCAAGGTCAGGATGACCTTTTTGCCAGTGTGCAGACCTACGCCAGTGGCGCGAATAGCATTTTTAAGCGTGCGCTGTTTGATCATGAAACTATCTTTTCCCAGTCGGTGGTCTACGCAAAACGCGCAGCAAGCCGCCGATATTAGCACAATTGCGACGCCAATACCAATTGTGGGCGTGTGGTCAACTTAACACACCGCCACCGTCCTTCTAAGGATAGTTTAAATAAAGATTGGAGCGCCACATCTCAGTCGCTGAGACAGCATTTTAAGACCATGAGCGCCGGGATCACTGTAAAAAATTGTTAATTAAACTCTTACTTGCCTATTTCCTTACCCCGCATAGCAGAGTAACTCTGATATCAGGTCTTATGGAACTGGGCAAACTTCTGATTTAGCAATACCAAAAGTGATATCAAATACAAAATTCTGCGATAAGCCGCCCCGCAGAGGCGACACCCAACAATAAGCTGGGTGGACATGAGCGGTGTACTGCCTCTGCGGCGGCTACTCTCAGTCTGCCTGGCGGCGCAGGAAGGCCGGAATATCCAAATATTCCATATCGGCATCAGCAGAACTGAGCGACGGAGCGGGGCGCTTGGGACGCTCTACATCCACCCTAGGACGGGTGTCGGCCGCGCTCTCACGAGAGACTAGCCCTGCGGCACCGTGGCTTTCACGCATATCGCGCATATCCCGGCTCTCACGCATGTCTCGAGTCTCGCGAACATCGCGGGATTCACGCACTTCTGGACGACGTGTGTTATCTACCACTTTAGCTGGGCGAGCCGCAGGAGTTCCCTCACCCAGGCCAGCGGCTACTACAGTCACCCGCATTTCATCACCCAGCTTATCATCCACCGCCGTACCAATAACCACTGTGGCCTCATCAGAGGCGATCTCTTGCACGATCTCACCCACTTCGGAGTATTCACCCAGGGTCAACTCCTGACAGCCAGCTTCTTCACTGCCGGTAATGATGTTGACCAAAATACCGCGTGCACCTGCAAGGTTAACGTTATCCAACAGCGGACTGCGTACAGCCTTCTCCGCCGCTTCACGAGCGCGATTCTCGCCAATGGCAGAGCCGGAGCCCATCATCGCCATACCCATTTCAGACATCACCGTGCGTACATCGGCGAAGTCCACATTCATAATGCCAGGGCGGATCATCAGATCGGCAATACCCTGCACCGCTCCGAGTAACACGTTGTCAGCCTCTTTATAGGCAGACTTCATGGTGATTTTGCTACCCAATACTTCCAGCAGGCGATCGTTAGGGATAGTAATCAGGGAGTCCACTTTGTCGCGCAGTTCGAGAATACCCTCTTCGGCTACGACAGTGCGCTTGCGGCCTTCAATTTTGAACGGGCGAGTAACAACAGCCACGGTAAGAATGCCGAGCTCTTTGGCAATCTCGGCTACAATCGGCGCTCCACCGGTACCAGTGCCGCCCCCCATGCCAGCGGTAATAAACACCATATCAGCACCGCCCAAGACTTCAGCGATGCGATCGCGGTCTTCCAGAGCGGACTGACGACCGATATCGGGATTGGCCCCAGCACCTAGTCCACGGGTAATCGTATTACCAAGCTGTAGGATAGTTTGCGCTTCAATATCTTTCAGCGCCTGAGCGTCAGTGTTCGCGCAGATAAAGTCTACGCCCTCCACGTCGCTGGCAATCATATGCTTAACGGCATTGCCACCGCCGCCGCCGACTCCTATTACCTTGATGACAGGTTTATCCTGTACGCTATCAACTAGCTCGAACATCGCTGTTCCCCTTTCTTGCTCATGTCGAATTTTACAGCCACGCCTAAAAAAAATCCCTTATGGGACGGCTAATTCTGGTTGCATGCTATTACAAATTTCCACGAAACCAGTGCTTTACTTTGTCCCACCACTGATTATCGTTACGCACGGGCTGAGTTTTTCCCTCTGCAGCCTCTTCCTGCTGCATTGCGTACATCAATAATCCAACTCCGGTGGAGTAAATTGGATTGCTCACGATATCGCTCAATCCAGAAATTCCTTGAGGCACTGCGAGACGTACCGGCATATGGAAAATTTCCTCAGCCAGCTCTACCGCACCCTCCATTTTTGAAGAGCCTCCTGTTAAAACCACCCCTGCTGCGCACAGATCTTCAAATCCACTGCGGCGCAATTCCGCCTGCACCAGAGTAAACAGTTCGTCATAGCGCGGCTCTACTACTTCAGCCAGGGCCTGACGGGACAAATCCCGGGGTTCCCGATCTCCGACACTCGGTACTTTTATGGTTTCACCTTCCCGCGCAAGTTTTGCCAGAGCACAGGCATATTTTATTTTTAAATCTTCGGCGTGCGGTGTCGGGGTACGCAATGCCATCGCAATATCGTTAGTCACCTGATCCCCAGCGATGGGAATCACTCCAGTATGGCGAATTGAGCCACCGGTAAATACAGCAATATCGGTGGTGCCCCCACCGATATCCACCATACATACTCCGAGCTCTTTCTCATCTTCAGTCAGTACCGCGTAACTGGAAGCCAGCTGTTCGAGAATGACATCCTCCACTTCAAGACCACAGCGGCGGATACACTTCTCAATATTTTGTGCCGCATTGACGGCACCACTGACTAAATGCACCTTTGCTTCGAGGCGCACACCAGACATCCCCAGAGGCTCTTTTACCCCCTCCTGGTTGTCGATCAGGTATTCTTGCGGCAGCGTATGTAAAATTTTCTGATCCGCGGGTATAGCAACTGCACGAGCTGCATCAATTACCCGATCCAAATCCTGTTGGGTTACTTCACGATCTTTAATAGCCACAATGCCGTGAGAATTGAGACTGCGAATATGGCTGCCCGCGATACCGGCATACACAGAGTGAATTTCACACCCCGCCATGAGTTCTGCTTCCTCCACCGCACGCTGAATAGATTGCACGGTGGATTCAATGTTTACCACCACACCTTTTTTCATCCCGGTGGAGCGATGGGAGCCAATACCAACAATATTAAGGTCCCCGTTAGCAGATACCTCACCAACGATGGCAACCACCTTGGAGGTGCCGATATCCAGCCCAACAATCATGCGCTGATCGGATACTTGTGTCATTTTTGTGCCAACCTCGCTAGGCCATACCCCGGCTTTCCATTCATTATCAACCGGATCAGCGCCTTCGCTTTTAAACTTTATCTTTCCACAGCGGCTACTGCCGCGTCCCTGTTTACTCTTGCTCGTTCTTCCACTGAACCGCTACCGCGTTACCGTAACGAGTATCTACCTCGGCTACTTTTTGTAAATAAGGAGCAAGTAACCCGCGACTCAAAGTGAGAAAGCGGTTAACACGCTCCAGCAGTGCCTCATGACCGAGTTTTAATTCAATTCCCGACATCAACTCCAGATGCCAGCCACTAAGGTCATCAAATGACAAGCGCTTCACTTCCATATCCCGCGTAGTCAAAAGCCCCGCAAGCGCTTGGTATTGGGACATAATTTGCCCAACCAACTCTTCATCCCCGGCGAGCTCGGGTAGTGTACTCACCTGCATTTGTTTCGGCCGTGGCAGCAGTGCACCACTGGTAACCAACAAACGATCACGGCCCCAGATGGCAAGTGGCTGCGCCTCGCTGACTTCAACAACAACGCCTTTGGGCCAGCGGCGACTTATGGAAACCTTGGCAATCCACGGTTTCTCCAGCAATGCTGCGCGCATCGCGCGGATATCAACAGAAAAAAAACCCGCTTGCAAATACGGCAGTAAAATTTCTTTAATCTGCTCTTCAGTTACAGCATTAAAGGTTCCGCGAACCTCAACCTGCTCCAGTGCATCAACTCGACTGAGCTGAATCGCCGGTAGGTGCTGCCACAACCAGTAGCCCCCACTAAGCAGCCCACCAAGCAAGAACATAAAGACACTGGTAAATAACCAGGGGCGCCAGTGGAATCCCCGCTTCTCTCTCTCTTTGAGAGGGCTGGCACCACGAACCGGGGCCCGGGGAGTCCCTGTATTTTTTTTCTGTGCAGACCTCACTACCACTCAAGCCTCGAGGTCTTTCTCACCCAGGCGCCATTCCGCCAACCTCTGTGAAAGAGCTCCAACATTACCCGCGCCCTGAGTCAGAACCACATCGCCGGGTTCCAGTAGATCAGCCAGGATCGGGGGAACCTGATCAACGGTTTCGACAAAAATGGGATCGACCTGGCCTCGATTGCGCAGGCTACGAGCCAAAGTCCGCCCATCCGCGCCGGCTATCGGTGCCTCCCCAGCACTGTAAACATCCAGCAAAATTAATTTGTCCACCTCGGACAGCACCTGAACAAAATCCTCAAACAGATCTCGGGTTCGGGTATAGCGATGCGGTTGGTAAACCATCACTAAGCGCCGATCGGACCAGCCGTCGCGTACAGTCCTGATGGTTGCTGCCACTTCCCTTGGGTGGTGGCCATAATCGTCCACCAGCATCACTTTTTCTGCGTTACTGTCGTCACTAATAGAGAAATCTCCATAAATTTGGAAGCGACGACCGACTCCTTGAAAACCTTGTAATCCCTTTTGAATAGCTTCATCACCGATACCCTCATCGGTAGCGACAGCAATTGCCGCAGTAGCATTCAATACATTGTGGATACCAGGAGTATTTACCGAGACCTCAAGCAGATCACCCGCCGGGCGCTGCACTTTAAAATGGCTTCGCAACGGCTCCTGTTTAACCTCGACAATGCGGAAATCATTGCCCTCAGCAAACCCATAAGTCAGCACCGGCCGGGAAAACTTGGGAATTACTTCCTGCACATTGGCATCATCGCCACAGACCACAGCAAGGCCATAAAAAGGCAGGTTATGGACAAAATCAATAAAGATCTGTTTGACCTTTTCAAAGTCCCCACCATAGGTTTCCATATGGTCCGCATCAATATTCGTGATCACCGTCACCATTGGTTGCAGGTGAATAAAAGATGCATCACTTTCATCTGCCTCGGCGATTAGATAACGACTTTCGCCCAATGCCGCATTGGCACCTGCCGAATTGACCAAACCGCCAATCACAAACGTCGGATCTTTTTTATCCGCAGCAAAAATCGAGGCTATCAGGCTGGTAGTTGTAGTCTTTCCGTGTGTACCCGCCACGGCAATACCATAGCGATAACGCATCAGTTCCCCGAGCATTTCCGCACGGCGCACCACCGGAATTCGGTTTTCGTGGGCGGCGACCAACTCTGGATTGTCGTCATGCACGGCCGAAGAGTTAACAACCACATCGACACCGCGGATATTTTCCGAACTGTGTCCAATTTCAACCCTAACACCGAGCTTTTGCAGACGGTCTGTTACAGCTGATTCGCGCAAATCGGAACCAGAAACCTCGTAACCCTGATTCTGTAGCACTTCGGCAATGCCGCTCATGCCTGCACCACCCACTCCGATAAAGTGGATGCGACGAATGCGGCGCATCGTCGGTACAGCATAACTTTTTTCCATATTGGCACGCTCAGAAGCCATACTTTCCAACCTTGATCCACTCATTTTTTATTTGCTATCTGACAAGAGCCAGCTGTTCAGCGCAGGCACCTACTACCTGCTCGGTTGCATCAATTTTTGCCACACTGCGCGCAGCTTTCGCCATCTCAAGCAACGCCTGAGGGTCCGAGAGAAGCTTCTGCAATAATTCTGACAGACTCTGTGCATCCATGGCGCTCTGCTGAATTACCACAGCACCACCGGCATTTTGTAACCACTCGCCATTGCGTGTCTGATGATCATCAATCGCAAAGGGAAAAGGCACCATAATTGCGCCCACACCAGCGGCAGCGATTTCCGACACAGTCAGCGCCCCGGAGCGACAAATGATCAAATCTGCAACGCTATAGGCATCGGCCATATTCGCAATAAAAGGTACAACCTCTGCCTCTACTCCCGCAGCCTTATAAGCTTCTTGGGCCAACGCTGCATGACGTTCACCCGCCTGATGAACCACTTTCGGCCGTAGGGATAACGGCAGAAGAGCCACAGCTTTTGGCACCAGCTCATTAATTGCCACAGCGCCGAGACTGCCACCGAGCACCAACAGGCGCAGTGGTGCCTCATTTCCGATACGCTGTTGCGGCTCAGGCAAACTCGCAATCTCAGTACGCACCGGATTGCCGACCTGCTTAGCACCAGGCAAACCACTGGGGAAAGCCTCCAATACCCTACTCGCGATTCGAGCAAGCAGGCGGTTAGTGGTGCCGGCAACCGCATTCTGCTCGTGAATAATCAGCGGAATTCCACTGAGTCGTGCTGCTACACCACCGGGACCGGTGGCAAAGCCACCGAACCCGAGCACCGCATCTGGTGCTACCGCCCTTACCACGGCACGGGCCTGGACCACCGCGCGAAAAATCTGCAGAGGTGCCTTGAACAAGGCCAATTTACCTTTGCCACGCACACCCTCCACACGAATACAGTGCAGTGGAATATTCGCCTCGGGAATTAAACGCGCTTCGATACCGCGCTGTGTACCCAGCCATTCAACACTGGCACCGCGCTCCTGCAAGGCTTTTGCCACTGCCAGTGCTGGAAATACATGGCCACCGGTACCTCCGGCCATCAGTAAAAACTTCTTATTGGCGAAAATTTTTTCTTCATGGGACATCAGACTACCTCCCCACTACCAACACCAGCACTGGTGCGACGCCGGGCAAAAATTGGCAACTTCCCAAACAAACCAGGACTTTCCTCACTATCTCCGGCTTGCCCAAATTGCCCTCGCAATTCAGTGCGAATCCTCAAAGCCAACCCCAATAGGGCACAGCAAATAATCAAACTACTACCACCGGAACTGACAAACGGCAGGGTCAGCCCCTTAGTCGGTAATAACCCTGAAGCCACTCCCATATTCACAAAAGCCTGGCCAGCAATCTGTATTGCCATGCCAAATGCCAATAAAGCCGCAAAAAATTTTTGTTGCGCCAGGGCTTCACGGACCAAACGCAATAGCGAACAGGTCAGGAGCACAAAAAGCCCAACAACAACCAAGCCGCCAAACATGCCCCACTCCTCGGCGAGGATGGCAAAAATAAAGTCGGTATGGGCCTCGGGCAGATAAAACAGTTTTTGCACGCTATTACCCAGCCCCACACCAAACCACTCACCACGACCAAAAGCGATGAGCGATTGGGTCAACTGATAGCCACTGGCAAACTGGTCTCCCCAGGGGTCTAGAAACGTTAGCAGGCGCTGCAAACGATAGGGGCTCATCAGCGCCATCAAGGCCAAACCGCAAGCCGCTGCCGCCACGAGTAAAAACGTGTGGGGTAAGCGTGCACCACCCAAAAACACCATCGCCAGCACTGTGCCGGAAAGTACTACCACAGAGCCGAAGTCCGGTTGCAATAACAGTAAAAAAGCAACCATCGTGAGAATAACCACCGGTACCATAAAGCTGCTCCAGTGGTGTAATTGCTTGCTGCGCCGGGTTAGAAAACTGGCAAAAAATATCAGCATGCAAAACTTCGCCACTTCTGCAGGTTGGATAGTAATTCCCGCAAACACCAACCAGCGTCGACTACCATTTACCTCTCGACCAATACCTGGCACCAATACCACGATTAAAAGCAGACAGGAAAACAGTAGCAGCGGCCAAGATAGGCGCGACCAAATAGCCAATGGGATCTGGCTAACCAATAACGCCGCAATTGCCCCAATTAACAAGAATACCAAGTGACGCTTCAGGAAATACCAAGGGTCTGCATAAATATCTGTAGCAAAAGCGATCGACGCTGAAGCCACCATCACAACGCCGATGCTCACCAGCGCCAAAACGCTAAAAGGTAAAAGAGCATCGAGAAAATCACGCCTGGTATTTAGGGAGAGCAATTCACTCATTGCCCCTCCTGTGAGCACTCACACAGCGCCGCTACAATATTGCGAAAGTCTTCACCACGCGCTTCAAAATTGCGATACATATCAAAGCTGGCACACGCCGGGGAGAGCAACACGTAGTCTCCGCTATGCGCCAAAGTTCGGGCCTTACTCACAGCATCCGCCATAGAATCAGCGCTGAGTGTGCTGCACTGACCGGCAAACACGCTGGCAATTTTGTCGCCATCAACACCGATTGAAACCACTGCACGCAAGGCGCCTGCGCTTTTCTTCAATGCGGAAAAGTCTGCACCTTTACCATCTCCACCTGCGATTAAAACTATTTTACGGGTTGAGGTCGCCAATCCATCCAGCGCGGCCTGAGTTGCACCTACATTAGTGCCCTTAGAGTCGTTGACATAAGTTACGCCATGTAAATCCGCCACGCGCTCACAGCGATGTGCCAAGCCAGGAAAACTACGCAGAACCGACAGCATTGCCGCCATGGGCAATCCCACTACAGTACCCATGGCCAATGCAGCCAGAGCATTGGCAATATTATGCTTGCCCACCATCGCCAGCTCATCGACCGGCAATAACTTCTCACTTCCTTGAGCCAACCACTCACGCTCCCCAGATAAGCACACACCAAACTGTTTTAAGTCCGGTCGATCAAGGCCGAAAGTCCACTCACGCCGCTCGCGCGACAGAGGTCCCTGGCTCAGGGGGTCTTCGCGATTAACCACAAATACTTCTGCACCGCGATAAATCCGTTGCTTCGCCCGGTGATACTCCAACATACTGGGATAGCGGTCCATATGGTCCGCACTCATATTCAAAACAGTCGCTACTGTTGGAGTGAGGGAATAAGTTGTCTCCAATTGGAAACTGGAAAGCTCCAGTACAAACAACTCCGGTAAGGGGTCATCCAATAAATCGAGCACCGGTACGCCAATATTGCCACCCACCCGCACAGAAATATTGGCGGCTTTAGCCATTCTGCCAAGTAGTGTCGTGACCGTGCTTTTGCCGTTAGAACCAGTAATCGCGGCCAACTTCGCTTTGGACTGCTTGCGCAGTAAAGCCTGGGCAAATAATTCAATATCACCAACAACCGGAATACCCTCGGCAACGGCCTTTTGCAAAACCGGCTCCGCTAAGGGCACACCAGGGCTGACAATAATTAAACTGGCCGCAAGTAAAGTGTCTGCACGTAGTGGGCCGGTTTCCACCGCGACCTGGGGAAATTCCCCTTGAAAAGCCGCAAGCCCTGGAGGGTTATCACGGCTATCCACCACCACCGGGGTATGACCATGACGCAGCAGATAGCGCACCACCGATTGCCCGGTAGCGCCCAGTCCAATTACCACTTTATGCTGCGAAGAAGTCGCGATCAGGCTCATTGTATTTTTATCGGAGTTTCAGTGTTGCCAGTCCAGCCAGAACCAGAATTACCGTGATAATCCAGAAGCGCACGATTACCCTCGGCTCGGGCCAACCTTTCAATTCAAAATGGTGGTGCAACGGGGCCATGCGGAAAATACGCTTACCCGTCAACTTGAAGGACGCAACCTGCAGGATGACTGAAACGGTTTCCATCACAAACACGCCTCCCATAATAAACAGCACAATCTCGTGGCGAGTGATCACCGCAATGATGCCCAGGGCCGCACCCAGGGCCAGGGCACCCACATCCCCCATAAACACCTGCGCCGGATAGGTGTTAAACCATAGGAACCCTAAGCCTGCACCGCACAGAGCCGCACAAAATACAGCGAGTTCCCCCGCACCAGCAATCGCAGGAATATGTAGATAATCGGCAAATTCCGCATGTCCAGATAAATAAGCAATAATTCCCAGTGCCCCGCCTACCATCACCGTAGGCATAATTGCCAGGCCATCAAGACCATCGGTCAGATTAACCGCATTACTGGAACCCACCACTACAAAATAGGTCAGCAAAATAAAGGTGACGGGCCCAAGATTAATAGCGACGTCTTTAAAGAAAGGCACAAAGAACTGGGTTTCCGCCGGGCTGGTCGCACTCATAAATAAATATATGGCCGCCCCTAAACCGGCAATGGACTGCCAAAAATATTTCCAGCGCGCGATGAGGCCGCGGGGGTTCTTGTGTACAACTTTTTTATAGTCATCGACAAAACCTACCGCGCCAAAGACAAAGGTCACCAGTAATGTGACCCACACATAGCGATTACCAAGATCCGACCATAGCAGCGCCGAAGCAAAGATCGAGGCGAGAATCAGGGTGCCGCCCATAGTGGGCGTACCGGATTTACTCAAATGTGTTTCAGGGCCATCGTCGCGAATCGCCTGCCCCACTTGTAAATGGTTCAGCCAGTTGATCATGCGCGGTCCAACAATCAGGGAAATCCCCAGTGCGGTAAGGGCCGCAAGAATTGCGCGGACAGTTAAATAATTGAACACCGAAAAGGTGCTCACATGTTGTTGTAATAATTCCGCCAGCCAAAGCAGCATTACGACTCCCCTCTGCTGTTGCCAAGCAGGGCCTGAGCGACCAGTTCCATACGGGCACTACGAGAACCCTTCACCAAAACAGTGGTGTTGTTATCTAATTCATGGGTCAGAGCCGCGATCAACGGCTCCCGCTCCCGGTAATTCTGCAGGGGCTCTTTACCCCCATGGCTAAATGCCAAGCTGGCTGCAGTGCCTAATGGTCCCAGGGTAAACAACGCATCAAGCCCTCGCTCTCTCGCCAGATCACCCACGTCGCGATGCATGCCCTCAGCATCTGGCCCCAACTCCGCCATGTCCCCAAGCACCAGGATTCGTTTTCCTTGTCGTTGTGCCAATAGCTCAATAGCCGCACCTACAGAACCCGGATTCGCGTTATAACTATCGTCGATAACTGTGGCTCCACAAATACCGCGCTGCTCCTGCAAGCGGCCGCTGACACCTCTCAGGCTTGATAGCCCCTGAACAATTTCTTTTGCCGATATCCCCGCAGCAAAAGCACAGGCTGCCGCTACTAGAGCGTTGTGCACGTTGTGCTCTCCAAGTAGCTGAAGCTGCAACGGGTAGCTAAGCCCTTCAATCACTAGGTCAAATCCGGCACAACCACTATTATTCAGGACAATATTTTCCGCAAAGATTTCACACTGGCTGGCAAGCCCCACCTCTAAAGTACGCACACCTTCGGGCATTCGCCCGCGCCAATAGTCTGCGTAATTATCATCGGCATTGATAATTGCGGTTCCACCGACATCCAACCCTGTATAAATTTGACCTTTGGCTTTGGCGATGGCGTCAATAGAACCAAACCCTTCAACATGAGCGGGCATAACATTATTGACGGCACTCACTTGTGGCTTGCCGATACTACACAGATAAGCAATATCGTCAGGTCCATTCGCCCCCATCTCCAAAATCAGTACATCGTGCTCTTCGCTGAGGCCGAAAAGGGTTATCGGCAGACCGTACTGGTTGTTTAGGTTGCCTGCAGTCACACAAGGTGTGTGGCGTTGGGAAAAAATCGCCGATAGCATTTCCTTAACCGTGGTCTTGCCACAGGAACCAGTAATCGCAATTACTGGACCAGAGAATTTCTCACGACACAGCAGACCAATTTGTCCGAGTGCTACGGTAGTATCTTTCACCCGCCACTGAGGCAGGCTGCAACCCCGAACCTCCCGATCAACAACTAAGCCAAGTGCCTGACCATCAAGCTCTCCGACAAAATCATGAGCATCGAAATTGTCACCAACCAATGCAACAAACAATGCTTGGGGGTTTAATTTACGAGTATCTGTGCACACCTCAGAAAATTCGACCGAGCCATTGATCAACTCACCACCGAAGCGCTCTTGCAGTTGCTTAAGAGATAACGACCCAATCACTGGGCTTCCCCCTTCATCCCTTCAACCTTGAGGGGCTTACCCATACGCCGAAGCAACGCAGAAGCTGCCTGCTCACGATCGCAAAAATGAATTTTTTCGCTGCCGATAATCTGGTAATTCTCATGGCCCTTACCAGCGATCAGCACTATATCTCCCGGCTGTGCCGCAGCCACTGCCTGGCCAATAGCCTTGGCCCGATCAATTTCTACTTCAATATTACTGGCAGCACCTTCGAGGATATCGTCGATAATTTTTTGCGGCTCTTCATTGCGGGGATTGTCGCTGGTAACAATGGCCCGATCGGCCATTTCCGAAGCTATACGCCCCATTGAAGCGCGCTTGCCAGTATCACGATCACCGCCACAGCCAAATACACACCACAATTTCCCACGGCAATAAGGGCGTGCAGCGGCCAACGCCGCTCGCAATGCATCTGGAGTATGGGCGTAATCGACCAACACTCCCACTTCATAGACACCTTCGACTTGAACCCGCTCCATACGACCGGGCACCCCCTGAATAGAGGGAAAAACCGTGAGAATTTCCTCGAACGGCATGCCCGCCGAAGCAGCAGCAGCGATAACGGCAAGTGCGTTATAAATATTGAAATCGCCAATCAGCGATGCATTGAGTTCACCGCTCCCCCAGGGAGAACTTAGCTGGACAGAAAAGCCTTTTTCATGACGGCGTAAATCTGTCACATGCAGGTCGCCCGCCTGCAGGCCATAGGTCAATACACGCAACCCGCGCAATCTGCAACGCTCCGCCAGTTGAGCGCCGAAAGGGTCATCCAGGTTTATAATGCCGCGCTTTAATTTTGGCAGGCCAAATAATTTTTCTTTGGCAGCCCCGTAGGCTGCCATATTGCCGTGATAATCCAGGTGGTCGCGGGAAAGATTGGTAAAAATTGCGGTATCAAAAATAAGACCATGTACTCGGCCCTGTGACAGGGCATGGGAGGAAACTTCCATCGCCGCAGCACCTACTCCGCGTCGGCAAAAATCGGCAAAATCCTCCTGTAGCCGCACAGGGTCAGGAGTTGTGAGCCCCGTCTCATGCAGCTCAATCACCCCGTGATTCCATATGCCATTACCAATGGTACCGATCAGGGCAGCGCTGCCAAAATGCCGAGCCAATAACTGGGAGGTGAGATAAGCGCAGGTAGTTTTACCATTGGTGCCGGTCACTCCCACCAAATGCATTTTTCCGCTGGGATTATCGTGGAAGCGCGCGGCTATTTCCCCCACCCGCTTAGCAAGCCCGGGTACGGTAACCACAAGGATATCCTTGTGGGTTTTACATTCCAGTTTGTCCCCATCTGCCAACACTACGGCAGCGCCAGCTTCTATTGCGGCATCAATATATTCCCGCCCATCCACGACAGAGCCGCGCAACGCCATAAAAGCATCGCCAGCTTTCACCTTGCGGCTATCCAGAGCTACACCACTAACAGGTACATCGGGTATGCTCGCGTATCCGGGCACCAATTCCTGCAGGGAGATAAATGATTGTTCGCGCTGAGTCACGACTTTGAACCCCTTCCGGTTAACTGCGCGGCCAGCTGCCGTTCCGCCGGCTCTTTAAGCTCTGGCGATACTTGCAGCAGGCGCATAGCCCCAGCCATCACAGCGCCAAATACCGGCGCTGCCACTTCACCGCCGTAGTACTTCGCCTGGCTGGGATCGTCTATTACTACAACCGCGGCAAGGCGCGGCTTGTCTGCGGGAATAAATCCCGCAAATACTGAGCGGTAGCGATTATCGGCATAACCACCACTACCAACCTTGTGAACAGTGCCAGTCTTGCCCGCCACTCGGTAACCCTCTACAGCGGCTTGACGGCCAGTGCCGCGGCTGCCAATTACGGTCTCCAGCATGGCGCTCACATCCTTAACGAGCGGCCCTTCGACTACCCGCTGCGCCTCAGAATCGGGCTTATCGTCAGATAGAATCAGGGAAACCGGACGTTTAAGCCCACCGTTAGCCAACACGCTGTAGGCCTGGGCCAATTGCACCCCATTCACGGTTAAACCGTAGCCGAAGGCAAAATTAGCCCGCTCGATTGGGTGCCAGCGGCTGCGGCTAGGTAGGATTCCCGGCGTCTCACCAGGAAAACCACTGCCAACCGCCTCCCCCAAACCCAGGCGGTAAAAGAGTTCTCGAAGCGTATTTGGTTCCAAATCCAGGGCAATTTTTGTAATACCCACCTGACTCGACTTGGTGATAATGCTGGTTAGATCCAACTTGCCGTAGTTGACCGGATCCACCAAAGTTTTACCGGGCACGCGGATATAACCCGGGCTTGTATCTATTTGGGTATGGGGCTTGTAGCGACCTGTCTCCAGCGCCGCCAATACCGTCAAAGGCTTTACCGTAGAGCCCGGCTCAAACTGATCAATCAGGGCACGATTGCGCATGGCCGCCGCCCTAACTCCCTTGCGGTTATTGGGGTTAAAAGAGGGCTGGTTAGCCATGGCGAGGACATCGCCACTGTGGATATCCAAAATCACCATAAAACCGGAAGCGGCACCATTTTCTGCCACAGCACTTTTTAATTCCCGATAGGCGAGGTATTGCAGACGCATATCAATCGAGAGGCGCAACTCCTGACCGGGTTGAGCCTCTCTCTGAATAGCCAGTTCTTGCACCGTGCGACCTTTCAGGTCCTTAACCACCTGCTGCGCACCTGGCTCTCCGGACAACCAGTTATCGTAAGCAAGCTCAATGCCCTCCTGACCGCGATCGTCGATATTGGTAAAACCCAATAGCTGCGCAACCACCTCGCCGGCGGGATAGAAACGGCGGTATTCCTTTTTGCTGTAGACACCGGGCAAATCGAGAGACAAGACCCGCTCCGCCTGCTCTGGGGTCAGGTGGCGACGCAGATACATAAATTCCTTATTGCGGTATTTTTCCAGGCGCGCGGTCAACTTATCCGCCTTTAACCTCAGCGTCTTAGCCAGTTGCTTTACTTGTTCGGGACTGCTCTCGCGCAATAATTTGGGATTGGCCCAGAGGCTGTGCACCGGGGTGCTAACCGCTAACAGCTCTCCGTTGCGATCGACAATGGAACCCCGATAGGCGGCTATCTCCTCGGTACGGATGGTGCGCGCGCGCCCCTGATCCTGCAGGAAGCGATATCCCCGCTCTGCTGCAGGAACCACCTGCAAACGCGCTAAGTGAGACACCAGTGCCAGGGCAAGCAGGCACAACAGAACCGCTACCAGCACAAAGCGCCAGCGAGCGATTCCCGGTTGAACTTGCTTTTTCTTTACTGCGCCCATAATTTTCCAATTGGCGTTATATTGTCATCCTGAGGGCAAACCTCTTAGCGGGGCGATTTAACCGGTACCCCGACAGCGCATCGATAAACAAATTTTCTTATGCTTATTAAGTCAATTTCCGGTGTACACTGCCTGAAAGAGCCGCCTACACTCCGACCAAGCCAATCACTCCACTGGCACCAAGATCTGCTCTGAAGGGCTCGGCATGCGCATTTTTAATTCTTCCCGGGCCACTTTCTCCACACGGCTATAGGCAGACCAGGCCCCCCGCTCAAGCAGCAGGCGCTCCTGCTCATAACGCAATTCATCGCGGGTCTTTTGTGCGCGGCCTAGCTCTGCGGTCAATTCTCTGCTGCGCTGAGTCGAATACACCACTGCCAACGCCGAGGCAATTGCACCCACCCAGAGCACAGCAATGCCAAGAAACGACCGTATAGGCACAGAATCAGCACCCACCCTGCTTTTCGGCAACCCGCATCACCGCACTGCGCGAGCGCAGGTTTTCATCCACCTCAATGGTGTTAGCCTTGACCGCTTTGCCCACTGAACGCAGGGGCTTGGCGATTTGGCTATCCATTACCGGAAGTCCGCGCGGCAATTTGGGTCCGCGCTCTTTTTCGCGGATAAAGCGCTTGACCATGCGATCCTCCAGCGAATGGAAGCTGATAATCACCAACCGGCCTCCCGGCGCGAGCAGCTGCAGAGACTTTTCCAATGTGCTCCGCAGGTCATCCAGCTCACCATTCACATGAATGCGAATAGCCTGGAAGACTCGAGTAGCCGGGTGCTTGCCCTTTTCCCAAGCTGGGTTGGCTGCCTTCACTACCTCAGCCAAATCCAAAGTTCGCTCGAAGGGCTTTTCAGTGCGGCGGCGAACGATGGCTGCGGCCATTCGCCGCGCGAAACGCTCCTCGCCATATTCTTTAAACACCCGGACCATCTCATCCTCGGCCTCGGTATTCACCCACTGCGCTGCGCTGATACCCCGGCTAGTATCCATACGCATATCCAGCGGCCCGTCCTGCATAAAGCTAAAACCGCGCTCAGCCTGATCCAACTGGGGCGATGAAACCCCTAAGTCCAACAGGATTCCGTTAACACTTCCCGCCCTCTCGCCAACAGCGAGATCCATATCGGCAAAGGAGCCGTGCCAAATTGAAAAGCGCGGCTCAGCAGCAAAACGCTGCTGCGCATAGTTAATCGCCTGGGGGTCTTTATCCACAGCCAACAATTGCCCCTTGGGGCCCAGTTGTTCGAGGATCGCAGCGCTGTGTCCACCGCGCCCAAAGGTCCCATCCACATAGAAACCTTCGGTGTCAGTCACCAGAGCGTCCACGGCCTCGCGCAACAACACACTGCGATGCAATTCTTGAGACACTCGGTGTACTCCTTATAAAGAAAGGGAAGCCATTTCCTCGGGCATTCCCTCCTCGTCGTCACTATTATCGAGCCAGGACATCCATCGCTCCTCGCTCCAAAGTTCTAATTTCTTGCCCTGCCCCACGAGCATCAGCTTTTTCTCCAGCCCCGCATATTCGCGCAGAGTGGGAGGGATCAAAACGCGGCCATTGCCATCCACCTGCAGCTCACAGGCATAACCAATCAGTAATCGCTGGGCCCGGCGCGCCACCTTATTAAAGCTGGGAAGAGCCTCGACTTTAGGCAAAATTTGCTGCCACTGCGGCGCCGGATAGACCAGCAGGCATCGCTCCTCTGTATGAGCTGTGATCACCAGGCTACCGGCGCACTCCTCCAGCAAGCGGTCGCGGACCTTCGCCGGTATCGCCAGACGCCCCTTGGCGTCCATATTGATTGCATGGCTACCTAAATACACTTTGTGAGTTCACTCGCTCTGCTAGGCGATTGTCGCGGTAGACCCCTTCATCCAGCGGGCCGATAGCGGGAAAAATTTAAACTTACGCCGCACTGTGTAAATGCCCACTTACCGGCGACGAATAAACCACAAAGTTCCACGAATTTCCACTTTTACCCACTCTCGACACTATAAAACTGGTCGACACAAAGTCAAGGAAATCGACCGCAAAGTCCGCATAAACCCTAGTAAAATCGGGGTCTACAGCAAAGATGGGAGTAATGACATATAAATCACTGTCACAAAGTAACAAAATGGAGTGGACACTCACTTACAAAATAGTCAACCATATTAAACTAGCCGCCACAGCACCAGTAAGCGCGCCACGATCAAAAACAGAGGTACATCCGTTCCATTCTCCGCCAAAGGCTATGCCAAGCTAGAGGGAACAAAATAAAAAGCCCGGCGGATGCCGGGCTTTAGAAATGTGTGAGCTGGCCTGTAAGCCGGGAGACCAACTCATATGAACCACGCAAAATCAATTAGTTACAGGCCAGCAACCTATTCAAGCGGGCGATTGTGTAGGAGTTATGTAGAAGTTTCAACCATCAGCGCCGATCAATTATTGAGCAATAACAGCTAATTATCACCCGAAAAGGTCATTTATTGATCAACCAGAGAGGCCGCCACCCAAAACACCTAGATTAATCACGCAGTCGGAGGCTGTGTGCGCCGTACTGCTGGAGGAGACCCCGCTCAAAATCCACAAAAGAGGCCTTCGGGGACTTACCAAGCCTTACATCACAGTAAGCCGCTACAGCCTTCAAAGTCTCAGCCCTATGCTGATGATTCCTGACTGCATAAGCCACAAGAAGTAGATTCTTCTTTCTGGTAAACCGAGCAACATCCCTCTCAAAGTTAGATACTTCCTGTAAAACTCGCTTCAAGTTAGCTACCTGGCGCAGTAATTCATCTAGCTTGTCTAGCTCATCCTTTGATGGAGATTTAGAAAGGGAGACACCCATCAAAGGCTTCATTAACCTAAAAAGAGTATCTTTATGCCTCTCCATGTCATCTAGTGCTAAAAGGCATTCCAACCCTTGAAGCTGCCCAACAGTATGATGACGAGAAACAGTTTCATCCTCATCCCGCCTCTTCCCTTTCTTGTGTATGTAACACACCCAAACAATAGAAAAATCACAAACTCGTGCGCGCCGAATCAACTCTGAAGCTACTTTGGGGGGCAGTATCGCCAAAAAATTTCTGACTGCCTCTTGTTGAACTCTAATTTGCTTCATGCTCGCACGGATAATACTCAGGTACTCTTCCTTCTTCGCAAGCGAGGCTCTAACCCTCACCTCCTTCTCACTACGCGTCACATCCTTAGTAAGACGATTCAACTGAGCCTTGATCCCGGAATGTTCCAACCCTAAACGCTTATTTGCACAACAATGACCTATAAGGATCCTCTGACTGTCCTTTGTTAGTACAACAAATCCTCTTTGATGCTCTCGGCCACAAGAAGCACCTCTTCGCAAGAACTGGCACCTTGCTACACTGGCTGGGAGTTCGTAAATGGCAAGCGGCCTCTCAAAATTTTCAACTGTGAGAGTCGCTTCTTCGGAAATGTCATGCTTTTGATGAAGAGTATTAATATCGCGAATTCGTTCCTTAGCGGACATTCTGTATCCCTAGTCAAGATGCATAAACGACCATGGACGTATTGCAGTGCATGGCCCCGGATACCGCATGGAAAAATCTGAGCGCCCATTTACTTAATGGACAGCACCAAGTTTCCCCTCTTTTCCCTGGTGGTTTTATATACAGACAAGGGTCTTAAGCCCTTTTAGGAATCGGATACTACTGTGCCCTCTATTCTACTGCTCACTTGTATATATATCCAGAAGACATGGATAACCATACAGGAGCAAAAGCAGCTTCTAATCGACAAGAATTAGCTCTCGTAGAGCCAAAAAGCTTTGAGCGGAATACACCGCACTAAAATATCTATAAAAGCCCGAGCAAGCACAGAAAATGAAGCAACCCCACAATGGACTTAAAATGCTTTACCGGTGAATTTTTACCAAGAAAATTTGTGCCCTCAATTGATCTAAAGGCTCTACCTATATCCCCCCCTGGAGGGGGTGTATCACTCCCACTTCAAAAGCAGCTCAAACTGAACAAACGTCTCACTTTAAGCGCTTTTCCTGGCGACGAATAACATACCTTTCTTAACTGCAACATGCTCTACCTACATTGAGTTTTGTTGCAGGCGAGAATTTGATGTGCTTTTATTCCCTCAGCAGCAACAATGCAGGAATACCACCGTGATTAAGTATGTTGTTTACCTTCGGGTTTCCACGGCTAGACAAAGCGCATCAGGATTAGGGCTTGAAGCACAGCAGCGGGACATACAGATATATCTAGCGCAATACAGTGGACAACCTTTTGAAGTGCTGAAGACGTTCACTGAGGTTGTTTCTGGTAAAGACACCGGAGCAGTGAAGGAAGAGCGCCAGGAAGCTATTGCTCTAGCAAAGAAGCAAAAGGCTGTGCTGCTGGTAGCTAAGCTAGACAGGCTTAGTAGGGATGTAGCGGACATTGCCACAGTAATAAAGCAGGTGGACGTTAAGGTTGCCTGTATGCCTCATGCAGATAAGTTCCAACTCCACTTATACGCAGCCCTAGCGGAGCAGGAAAGAGAGTTTATCAGTCAGCGTACAAAGCAAGCACTAGCAGCCGCTAAAGCACGCGGTGTGAAGCTAGGAGGTAAAAGGCCGGGGCATAAATCCAATAATGTGGCGGTCAAAAAGCAGGCTAATAAACGTGCTGAGAACCTCAGAGGAATAGTACAGCCGCTTGTTGCATCTGGAATGACCACAAGGGATATAGCCGCTGAACTAAATAAAGCAGGATTAACCACGGCAAGAGGTGGGGAATTCCAGTCAATGACTGTATCTCGTCTTGTCAAGCGATTGAAAGATACTCAGGAGGCATAAGACATGATTAGCTATTTCATCCCTGGACTAGTTGCGGTCTTCATGCTCTGGCAACTGGTAGTTAACTGGAAAGAGGTATGGTCGTTATTGCCGGTAGCGGGCTGCTCATTCGGCTTACTATGGTTGGCTGGGGTAGTAATGACATACCTCAATGGATAACTTGGAAGCCCACTATCACACCATAGCGAGACACAACTACTGTTATTACTACACCAAAAACGCCTCTCTCCCCCTCGTCCAAAATGCACTGAAATCAGCATGGTAGTAGGTTTGGAGTTTTATTGCCCCTAGGCACGAATTTATAAGACGTTATAAAACCCCAAGAACCTAGTCACCAAAACCCTGTGATTCTACTCGTCCATTGGTTCATGCTTTTCTAGGGCTTCAAGTGCATCAAGAACAATCTGTAAATCATCACAGTTATTTGCGAAGAACTTGTCACCATAGTGAGCAAAGGCGAAGCACGACTCCTTTAGAACTTTATGGTGCTCACTATCCTCCTCCACCTCAAACCATCGCCCAGAAGCTGTCAAAAAACGAGCTTCAATAGCCGGTGCAAAATAATATCCATTGGTCCGAATAGATGAAACATCAACATCATAGAGAATCATAAGCGTCTCAATAGCTAGTTGTTACTTTTTAAACTGCTCTATGCGAAGACGTGGTCACTTGTTGTCTTTGCGACGAAGGAGATTAATGGAGAGGAAAAAAATTATCTATAAATATTGACAAAAAAACTCAGGTCTATTAAGTGATATATGGTTTCTTTTGAATAAATCTACCCCTCATCTGTATTATCATCCAATAGAAAACAATAACAGCGCACATAAGACATACCACTACCACGCTATCAGCTGCCCTGCTAAAAACTACCTTAAGGCCCATTCAAAGTACTCTCAAAGCCGCATAAACACTGCTTCAGAATTAAATATCTCTCAGACATATTTCTATAAGATCTTCACGATCTAAACTTAAATAACCAGGCATTACGACATGCACAGGAGGGCCAACTATTAAGCAATGAAAACAAAATTTTTAAATTAACAACAAAAACAGCAAGAGAAAAAATGAGCAGAATAACCCTAGATCACATTACAGATACTCAAGGGACTAAGAGAAAAATTGCTGACCATGCAGCTATGACAACACCAGTAGCCCCCCAGCAAAGCGGGCCGGATACAGTTGACCAGCTGATTTCAATGGGCGGTGTTACCATGAATAGCTGGGCTGATAAATACAATAAAGAGCTAGATGCTGAGAGCTACCTAGCTTCTGAGATGGCTTACAAAGATGCTGAGCAGAACTTTAGAAAAGCTGTTGAGCGCGACCCATCCCTGCTGGACCTAGAGCCAGATGAACTTTCAAAACAAGCAGCGGATTTCTTAGACACTTCCCGTATCCACAATCCTGACTATGCCACTCGCCTTAAGCGGACCTGGGGAGCGCAGTCGCGCCAACAGGCTCTACAAATGCGTGAGTCAAAGGGGCATGAGGATAAGAAGGGTATCTACAAGGACTATGTACTCCGCTCTATCCCAGAGCTACAACAGACCTTTAATCAATCCCCCGAAGATGCGGACTTTTCCCTTGGTGCTGTTAAACAACTGGCCCTAAGCGATGGGTTAAGTGAGCAGGAGTTTCTGGAGCTTGTTGCTGATGTGCAAGCAATGCCAGAGATTACTGACAATGACCTCCAAGCAACTGTACTGGCTGACTTGGTATTGGACAGGAAGGATTCGCAAGGTCGCTTGATAGGTGGTGATGCACTTCAGCAGAGGATGAAGGCGGCCCGCCAAAGAACCCTGGATCTCAATGCCAAGCAGAAGCAGGAAGCTAAGTTGGCCTTTATACATGACTGGGAAACTCAGGTAATACCAGCAGTGCTTTCAGGCCAGATGGCAGAGCCGGGGTATGACTACTTTGGAGGCGTCATTGAGAAGGGAGTTATCACTGGCTCTGAAGCTGACTCCCTGCTGGACATGATAAAGAGTGAGCGGCTTAAGGCCGGCGGGGATACCGCCAAGCACTACCTGCTAAATGCACTTCTTGAAGGAACGCTTAACAAGGAGCTTCCCATTGCAGCTCAGCAGTGGGAGAAGAGTGAGGGAGCACTGAAGGCGGGCACTCTTAGGCTCGCTTACAACCACTTCCTACGGCAGGGTGATGTGGGCATGAGGACTTTCTTTAATGCCTTAAAGAAAAATGGCGAGCGTTACAGTCCGTTGGATCAAGTCTTCTCAGGTGGGTTCGCAGCCTTTGATGAAAAGGTAAGTGACCCTCAAGAGCTGGCTCCAATTACTAAGCAAATGCTTCAAGTTTTACCAATGGCCATGGAAACCGGTTATGTGGGGATGCTGCCTGATGACACTAAGCGCAAGGTGATAGCCTTTAATGAGCATCAGCTACTTGATGAAACACCCCTCCAAGCTCTTCGGCGAATCAGCAGTACGGATCTCACGCATAAGCAACCAAGTGTTACCTGGGATAGAGAAACTATAGCCAACCGTGATGAATTCCTGAATAAGAAGTTTGGTAAGGGTTGGTTCAACTGGACCAGGGATCTGGATACGGACTTCAACACTAAGCCTGTGATTGGTTTGGTTGAGCGTGAAGCCTCCTACCTCATGCAGATGGGGGTGTCTCAAGACCGCGCTTTAGAGATAGCTTACAACAAGGTTGAAGATGAATTCACTCAAGTCGGTGGAGTGGCAATTCGGAAAGATGAGATGATTCGCTTCCAACAGGAAACAGGAAGAACACCTGAGCAGGCCTTCCAATTCCTTCGCGAGAGCTATGTAAAACAGATGCGTGGTGACGGGGTAGACGTGGAGCCAGAGGATATTGTTCTCTTCTATAACCCAACGGATAACAACTTGCTCGCGATAAACCGAAAGGCCGCCATGATTGCCCGTCCGCTTATTGCGAATAACGCTCCGATTGCAAACCTCTACGACTTTGGAAGACCAGAAGTAGCTGCCTTGATGGATGAGCATGAGTACACCCAAGCACTCGCGGAACATGATGCAGGCGATACTGGAAGGCGTGCTGCTAAGGCATTTAATGAGAGCTTTGTTAAGCCCGCGCAAGCTGTTGTTGGTGCTATTGGTGGAGTTGTGAGGCCTGTAGTTGATACGGTGAAAAGCGGTTTTAAGCGGTCGGGGCTTGAGCATAGTATTGCAGCCAAGAAAGCTGGTATCAGTCGCAATATCCGCCTGAATGTTGATAAAGCCGTGATAGTTAGACAGCGAGAGGAAGTCAGAGATCTTGAACAACAGCTAGCAAACCTCCAAGAAGGATGATTGTGTAGCTAAAACCCATGTAGAATCAGACCGCCCTTCTCAACACACCCTAACACCACCCCAACCTGTTAAAGGCCTCTAGCGCGCTCGTAGGGACTCATAAATAAGCTTTTCAGTTAAAAAATCCCTCTAAATACAATGCCCTCACTCTATATGGCACTTACAGCAGAGATTTTGGGTGCTAAACCTATAGGTAAAAGATAATGTCACGACAACAAGCGATAAATGCCCACTGTAAAGAATGCATCTATGACAAACTTTCTTCGGGCTCATGGCGCCAGCAAGTACAAAACTGCACTTCCAGTCAGTGTTCCTTGTATCCATTTAGGCCCAAGAGTCGCGGAAAGAAGCTCCCAGAAAATATTGCTATAGATACGAAACACTTAAGAGAACCTATCCTTCAACACTAATTGCGTAACTAAAAACCATACGTAATCAAACTATCACTCCCTACTTATACCTGCCCCTTAGTAAGCCTCTATCAGCTTAATTGCATTACGATTTTCCATACGCTTGTAAATATTTACCGAAATGCCTGGGTAGACCGTATGGCAGTTGACACTGCAAAGGTGAGTAGGGAGCAGAGAGAGCAGGCAATAGATGACCTGCTGAACAATGTAGAGAAGTTTATGAGTGCTGGCAGTACCGTTGTGTCCGCTATGGATGCCTCAGGAGCCACTGTCAGCCGTCCGACTGGATACGTCCAGTAAGCCGCTTAAGATTAGTTGAAGATGCCTGTAGAGCCTGTGAGGGGCTTTGCAGGCATTTTTTTCGGGGGATATGTAGAGTTACGGGTTAATGGTATATTTCAATCTATTTAGGGATTTATAGATACTTACTGAGAGGTGCACTTGGACAAGGAAATAGTGATTAGTCAATTAGAAGCTCTCCAAAGTCGCATGGAAAATGATGTAGCTCAGGCCTATGTAGAGGGCGATGTACATTATGGCAATGAGAGACTCACATCGTGGTCTCGGGTTATAGTACAATTCCTTGATGAACACCTTCCCGGGGAAAGTAAGTTCTTAGCCCCAAAGTTAGGAAAGAGGTTGGGTACCTATACAACTAAATCAGAATACTATACGTTGGCTGATCTATTTTGGATGGATATTGGTAATGCGATCACAGCTTATCTTGATTCACTGATTCTTGACTTAAAGAATGGTGATTATATTTCTAAACAGGTAGACCACGCTCCAAAATCAGCAGTTATCAAAGAGAAGAAAGCTGAGAAAGAGAAGCCAAAAAATAAGATTTTTATTGTTCATGGGCATGATGGTAGTGTAAAACAAAGGACTGCTAGATTTTTAGAGAGGCTTGGATTTACACCGATAATCCTTAGCGATGAGGCCAGCCAAGGGATGACCATTATCGAGAAAATTGAAAGCCACTCTGACGAGGTAGGTTTTGCGATTGTATTGTATACGCCTGATGATGTAGGGAATGTGCGAAGTGATGGTGAGGCTGGAAAACTAAACGCACGAGCAAGGCAGAATGTCGTTTTTGAGCATGGTTATTTAATAGGGAAGTTAGGCCGCAGAAATGTCATCCCTTTAGTAGAAGGCCAATTAGAACTCCCCAATGATATTAGCGGGGTGGTATATATTAATAAAGAAAATTGGCAGGTAGATATTGCTAGGGAAATGAAAGCAGCTGGGTATAATGTTGATTTTAATAAAATAATATAGCCTTTGCGTTAGATATTTGATCCGTATAGTGGCGACATAATCAGAGAATTGTGTGGGTAGTTCAAGTTTATTGATTATGCCTGCTGTAAACCAACCAATGAGATAGATATGAGCAAGGAAGATAGACGGTTACTGATAATAGGGATTATTACCGCTGTAGTTGGCGGAGGCATTGTTGCAATTGTTTTTACCGACCAGGGTGCTGCTGTTTTTGATGCGATATGCTCATCACTTGTTTCGTTGGTTGTTTTCTGCTGGGATATTTTAGTAAAAAGTTTAATAGGTGCTTACTCGGTACCTGGCTGGGTGTTGTTCCCATTAACAATAATTACCGCTTATTTTTTATTATCATTGCTCATGGCAGTACAAAAGAAATGGTCAAGAGTTGAACCACCATTATTCACTAGGTATGTAGAGGATTTTCTTTTTGACGCAAAATGGCACTGGAGTTGGAGGGAGGGGGCTGTCAAGAATTTACACTCTTTTTGTCCCTCTTGTGAAGGACAATTGATTTATGATGATTCCAATTGTGATGATATATATGAGGATCACTGTGACACCAAACTCATATGCGAGAATTGCGATTATAAAATTATCTCTACCATAAGGGGATATGCTGAGGAGGCTCTTGCAAGAGTAGAGCGAGAGATTCTCAGGAGGGTAAGAGTTGGAGAGTATCCAAGTAATATTTCCTTACCGTCCCAGTAAATGAGCCTGATTCCTTAGTGGGGGGAGGTCTAGGCTTATACTCCCCCCCAGCACCCAAAGAAGGACTGCGCCTATTGTCACGCCAATTTCACTCCTTTCACCTCCACTCCAAATGCTCTGAAATCCGCATGGTTACTGGGTTTGGGTTTTGAACAATTTAAGATTCGTTGAAAATGCCTGTGGAGCCTGTGGAGCCTGTGGAGCCTGTGGGGGGCTTTGCAGGCATTTTTTTGGGTTTCTCATTTCGCGACTGAAGGGGGTCAGGTAAATTGTACTGTTGGGTGGTTGTGGTGGGCAGCTATATTTATAGCTTATCAGTACATATATTTTAGATAAGGATGGAGAGAGAATAAATGGATCTTACCGATGAGAATTTAAGGGTATTACTGGATAATAAGCTTGTTATTGATTGCCCTAAAATAAAACTCATACAGCAAACAGATAATGATCCACTTATTTATTCTGGTCCGGGTTCAATCATCCAGCAGCCGGATGGGAACCTCCAATTGAAGCTCTATCATGTAGGTAGTGAAAATCCGTTTGGCCTGCTTGAAAGAGAACTTTGTATAGAACCTGGATTAATAATAGGCCGTGAATATTTTTTCTCAATGGAAGCAGAGGATATAAAGGGAGGGGTTTGGACTTCAGAGTACCTTGGTGTTAGAAACGCTGATGGCGTCAGTAATTTGAGAACCGGGGCGGCTGTATATAATGTAAAAATAAACAGTTTAAGTTTTATTGAAAAATTACATGAAGGTCAAGGTGGAAATTCTAAATATTTGCTCATGGTTCTGCCGGGCAAGCAAGCAATACCATGTAATAGATATGAAGAAATATCTGGCGTTAAACATTCCCTAAATACATCTGCATTTAAGGCCTTGGGCGCTGATGTTTCAATTAAAAGTAAGGAAAGTTATTTAGTGGTTGAGGTTAATGATGAAGGTGGTGTTATGGATGAGTCATTCCAGCCACGTTTATTAGAGGCGCTTAATATTGCGTTTGGTAGATCATGCCAGGTTCTTTATTCACTGTATGTGGCTGAAGGGCAAAGAACTGTTGTGCTGAAAAGTGTCCTTAGGAGTACTCAAGAAAGTAGAGTTGAGTCAGCCGTTCCGCACATTCACCCAAACCACCAAGAATCTTTCGCAAATTTTATAAGCATGTATATGGTGCGCTTTAGGTCTTGTCACGATGTGTTTTATGGGTATTGGCATAAAATATATAGTGCGTGGCAAAGTGCTAATTTAGAAATCCATTCACTTGCTTTATGTACGTGTATTGAGGGGATTACTAAGCATTATTTTTCGAGTTATGGTACTCCTGAGGAAGGCTTGGTGAAGGAGGCGGATAATGCTAAAGAAGCCATTAAACAAGCAAAGATAGGGGACAAAATTAAGAATAGGTTACTATCTAACTTAGGCTCCGTTCAAAAACCAAACCCCAAAAATGCTTTATATAATCTTGCTAAAGAGCAAGTGTTGGATAAGGTTATGGTTGATAGCTGGGTAAAGCTTAGAAATAAGTCTGCTCATGCCGATAAGCTTGGTGAACATCAAGAGGAAATACAAAAACACCTAAATCACCTTTGGAAGTGTCTTTCCCTATTCTATATTCTGCTGTTGTCAGAGATTCATTTCGCTGGGCTATTTCAAGATCTTTCTAAGACCGGATGGCCTATAAGGAATTTTGGAGAGCCCTCTGAGGGGGCAGCTCTTGAGAAGGTTGAAGAAAACTAATACTAGGTAGCTCATTGTAAAGAGTCTATTCCCACGTCAAATTCGCTCCTACCATCCACGCTCCAAATGCTCTGAAACCCGCATGGTTACTGGCCTTGGAGTTTTGTTGCCCTAAGGCAATATTTTTTTCTTTTCGCCGGTTCGCCGGGGTTTTGTTTTTTTAAGGTTATAGGGGGCACTTTAAAAGGCTTTTAAATGCTTATAAGGGCTTATAAGGGCCTTTTAGTAACCACCACTACCAACAACCTAAAGAAAGAATATTTAAAGCTTTGAAAGGGTATCCCTGGAAGGGAGGACTTTCCTATGAACTATAAAGGTAATTCTAATGCTGATACTGTCTCATATTGGTTGTTTGGTGCTGGGTGTTCTTCTTGAGTATGGAGTGAGCAAGCTAGGTTCAAGTAAATCCAGCAGTAACCAGTACGACACTGCTACTGACTTGGAGGGCTTTAACGATGCTCCCTAATCAGGAAGAGTTGAAGAAGATGCACAACGGCTTGATGGGGGCCACCATATCGGATTCATGGCTATACATGAGGAAGATAATTCCCATCATTAAAGCCTCTCCAATCCCTCATAGTGATTACATTGTGGACGCTAAGGTTCACATGTTAATGCCCGGCCAATATCCCTGCATACCGAACTGGCACTTTGACCATGTACCTCGCAATGAGGCTGGCCAAATGGTCTTAGAAGACCGCGATTCGACACAGAAGATGTTTCTTTGGCTGTCTGGTCCGCCTTTTACGGAGTTTGCAGATGGACGGGAAGTAAGAGCAGGGGGATGGACTGAATTTACTCAGTTTGACAGTCATCGCGGAGTGAAAAGTGAAGAGCACCAATGGAGGCTGCTTATCCGCTTAACTCCCGCCTCAATCCATCCACACATCAGGCGCGGCGAGAAATGTCTTAGAAGGCACTCGCAAGTGTACCTGGACGCTGACAATTTCAAATGGTGATACCAATGCCGAATATACAGACCGTAACACATCAAGAACCTGTCAATCAGGATGCTAATCCCCTTCTGGTTGAGTCATCAACCGAGCCTGAAGTAAAAACTTTAAGAGAGATTCTGAAGCCGTATGACTTTGAGGGTTATCAGTTCCTGGCAAAGGATAGCGACCTCAATTGGCATAAGTACAAAACTGAGCCAACTTATCGCTCCAAAGGGGATGGCTGGGATGGTGATTGGGACTTCCTTTGTGATGACGATGAAGATGCTGTTGTGGCTAAGCTCCCGCAGAGCCTTCGCGATAAGGCACCTAAGTATAGTCTGGTTTCTCTTGATTCAGAGTGGGAGGTTTGAAGATGGACGGAGAATGGAGACTTGTTCCTATAAAGCTCACCGCTGAGATGGAGAATGCTGTTGCAGAAGCTTGCTTTGTTGATGGTGCTGTACGACCTCCAAAGGACATCTGGGAGGCGGTCTTGATGGCTGCTCCAAATCACGATGAAACTGTGGGAGAGGATTTGTGTATTGTGCCCGCCAAGCGCCTTAAGAGGCTTGAAGAGGCTGAAGAAATGCTCGACGCACTTAAGGGCGGTGGAGTAGATAACTGGTGCGGCTATGATGATGCTATGCAGAGCTTGGGAAATGATTAGAGACGGCTGGGAAGGGTTTTAAACACCCATCCAAGTCTACTAAGGCAATCCTGCCAAGGTATACCTTAATCGCGCTGAGAGAGGCTATTAGATAGCCGAGGCAGTATTCCTTGCGCGTTCTTCACATAGAGATGTGGGTCGTTGTATGTATGCGTGGTAAACTGATTACCGACTAAATTTTAATCTATTTTAGTCGGATAAGAGTTAGAGCATACAACGGCCTCAGTAAATCTCTATTGAGGGCCGCTCAAGGAAACTGCGATAAGGGAATGCAATGCAGGCAACTCATTTAGATGCTGAGAGGCGTTACGAACTTTACCGGTCTGAATCTAGGCAATATGCACAGGCCGCACTTCCTCAAAAGTATAAGGCTGTTGTTAGCCTGAAAGGCATTGATCCTCGCTCCCTAGCCCGAGCAAAGGCTTGGGAAGCAAGTGAGAGACGTGAGGTAGACTGGAATTGGACCAAAGGCTATGAGGTCTACAGCCTCCGTTACCCTAAGCGCTTTGAGCTTGCCATCTGGAAAGACGACATTCTATGTGGCCTGTCTATAGGTAGACCCTCCTATAACGGCTCGCGTCTCCGCTTGGATTTCACAGAGCGGGCGCCTGATAACTGCCCGTTAAGAGGGCAGGTGATGCAGATTAATTTGCTTGCTGCGGAGTCGTACGCTCTGCGAATTGGTGCTGATGAGATGCGTATAATGCACCCATCAAACCAAGAGCTTGTGAATTACTATGCTCGCCATGGCTATAAGTATGTTAAGGGCACCATGGATTTTGATGATGCTCATGAACGCAATCCCCACTATCTCTACAAGAGGCTTTAATCATGGGTTCAGCTGATAAGTCTCACACAGAGAAAATGAAAGACCTCCAAGAAAAGCTTAAAAAGCGGTCTGAAGAAATTTTTAAAGATGGTCCTGACTTTGATGAGCCTCAATATACAGGCGACCCGTCCAAGGTCTTTGAGGAAGATGAGTCAGACAGTGATGGCACAAACTCTAAACAATCATCCTGAGTTTTAATAGGGCGTAATAATAGAGTTGAGACTAAAGAGCGCAGAGAAGATTTAGAAAAGCCCTACTAGATTTACTGAAGGGGCTCTCCATAAAGAAACTCATAGCTGTTATTATTCGCTACGTTCCATAATCAAGCTTATTCATAACCTCCGCCAGCTCACTTAAGGGAAATTCATGGGTATATACGTCTGTAACGCCCGCCCTTTGTCGTTTGTGGCCCACTATCATTTGGATATGGTGCAAAGAATCAGAGCCCGCTTTACGCCTTAAGTTGGTTACTACCGTATGCCTGAAACTATGGAATGGTCTGCGTTTCCCACTCTTCGGATGTAGAGCAGAAATCCCCAAGGAGTCACGGAACCCCGAAAAATACTTGGATATTTTCCAGGGAGCGCCCTGAACCTCAGGAAATAGTAGTTCCTCAATATTCTTAATTGACGCTACGTAATCCAAAAAACCACTAGTAGCAATATCATTGTGGAGTGGCACTATGCGAGATGCTGCGTCTGTCTTAAGAGTGCTACCTTCCCCACTATCATTTATGTCCAGGTAAAAAATACCGATCTCAGCATCTTCTTTTACATCGCACTTTCTTAGCTGAGCCAACTCACCTCTACGAGCACCTGTGTATATAGCAAGAAAGATGGTCCACTTTTCCCAAGAGGAAGGAAGGGAGGACAAGCAATCTACCAAGGAACGGCACTCCCCATCCTTAAAGGCACCGTAAGACTTTGCTTGTTCATTCAATCCTAGTTTTATTACTGGGCTGGTATAGATGTACTCAAGATCTAAAGCACACCTAAAGACGCCCTGAATCCATTTCCGATACGCACTCACAGTTTTAGGGGCAATTCTATCTTCCTCTGGAACCCTCTCACATTTTGCCAACGCCACACGCTCAGCCCAGGACATACGGCTATAAGGCTTCCGATTGGCAAGAGGCATATCATAGAGCCCCACCAAGAACCCCCTTATTTCGGTTCTTGAATACCTATCAATGGGCTTATCATCCATGAAAAGACTCCATACCTCATAGAATGCCCTGTACTCTCTCTGCCTTACCTCTGAAAGTGGTTTTTTATCCTTCCGACTCACCTTAGATTCAATGAAGTCATCGTACACCTCACTAAACAACGGTTTGATAGGCTCTTTAGCTTCTGGAGCTGCAACAGGGTGGGTATTAATTCCAGCCTTCTTAGCATAGGCATCGGGGCACTCCCCCTCCCTCAACTGCTGCTGGTAACCCGACAAATGACGCTGAACAGAAGTCATCAAGTGGCAAAAGCGACGAAACTCCAAAGAGTCACTGTCAAAAGAAATGTCCGACTCCTTAAGTAAAGTTTCAGCAATATCAGACACAAAGCCGAGACTGTAGTCATTACCGGCTGCTGCCGCCTTAAAGGCACTGGGAACGTCTAAGGTATGAGAAGTATCAAGAACCTTCCGCTCCAAAGCTTCCAGATAAGCGTCAATATCAGAGGAGGGGGAATTGGCTGAAGGAGCGCCCTTAAGATGAAGGTCAACTAGAGCCTTTTCAACCGTAGCAGCGTATCGCGCTAGAACGACACCAACAAGCTCTTCCGTAAGATTCTTAGCCACGCTACTCCTTAACGTCTTAAAACGGCCCACAAGCCTTCTCAAGGGCAATGATCGCTCTTCAGCAACCAATAACTCAATAGTCTGTAATGAGCGCCACACCTCACTCACCCCCAAATAAGGTCGGAGTAATTCTGGGACACGCCAGCGGAAGTAATAAACCCTAGATGAGGAATCTTTGTGTAGGAGATGTGTAGAAATGTGTAGAGACTCCTGTGAAGGAGCGAGGCTGCTAGGAAAAGCCCTGATATTTCAAGGGCTTACCTAACAAAAGAGCTGGCCTGTAAGCCGGGTTCTGTCGAGGACAACCATTCATCTGGGATGCCTGTCACCAGACACCTCAAGCGACCTACCCGCCCTCAGTGCGGGTCACACCTATAGAGGGCCTATTTGGTCTTGCTCCGAACGGGGTTTACCGTGCCGCGGACTGTTACCAGCCGCGCGGTGCGCTCTTACCGCACCCTTTCACCCTTACCTGTGCTTCCCCAGACCAAAATCGAGGGAAGCCATCGGCGGTCTACTCTCTGCTGCACTTTCCGTAGGCTCGCGCCCCCCAGGCGTTACCTGGCGTTCCACCCTATGGAGCCCGGACTTTCCTCCATCGCACAAAGCGACAGCGATTGCCCGGCCAGCTCGCGGCGAAGAGTAATGAGGCGACAGCCGGAATGCAACAGGCATTTTCCCTGAACCGCGAAAGACAGCGCCTTATTTTTGCTCCAGGCTCCAGTTATACAGAGCCTTCTTTTTAACACCGGTAATCTCCGCAGCAATAGCGGCGGCCTTTTTCGGTGGTAACTCGGCCAGCAACAGAGTCATCACTCGCTGCGCCTCTCCATCCAGCTCGTTGTCGTGGCGACGCTCAGCACCACGCACCAACAACACAATCTCTCCACGCTGCTGATTACTGTCGGAACGCACCCAATTTACCAACTCACCCAAAGGCATCAACTGGAATGTCTCGAAGGCCTTGCTCACCTCTCGTGCTATGACCGCTTCGCGCTCAGCGCCAAAAATCTCTGCCATCGCCTGCAAGGTATCTGCGACCCGGTGGGGCGCCTCATAGAAAACCAGAGTGCGACTGCCTGATGCCAACTCCTGTAATGCTCGCTCACGGGGGCCGGATTTGGCGGGTAGAAAACCCTCAAAGCTAAAGCGGTCACTGGGCAAGCCGGCAGCACTCAGCGCGGCGACAAAGGCACAGGCGCCGGGAATCGGCACTACACGAACGCCCCGCTCACGCGCCTCGCGCACCAAACGATAGCCGGGGTCGGAGATTAGTGGGGTACCGGCATCGGAGATCAGCGCCACCGTTTGCCCTTGCTCCAGGCGCTGTAGTATCTGTCCCGTACGCTTGTCATCAGAATGATCGTGATAGGCCATTAGCGGCGTATCGATATTGAAATGGGAAAAGAGTCTCTGACTGTGACGTGTGTCCTCTGCCGCAACCAGATCGGCGCATTGTAGAACTTCAATCGCTCGCGGTACCATATCGGCCAAATTACCGATGGGCGTAGCAACAATATATAGCAGCGCCTGATCCGGCCCCATAGCTGTTCACTCCAAATATAAATATTGCGGGAGAAGAATATGTTCGCCTCTTCCCGGCGTACCTCTACTGTGATCACCAGCGTGGCAGCCGCCGCCCTGACACTGGCCTTAGCTGCCTGCCAGACTCCAGCCTCACGGCCTGGGGGCTACCAGCCCTCCTATCCGGCAAACCACCAAGTCAGCCGCAGTGATGCCCTGCGGCTGCTGCGCCGCGCAGATACCCTGCCGGCACCCGCTAGGGACCAACAGCGTCTGCAAGCGGCGGCTATTCTATACGAGCTGGGCGACAAAGAGACGGCCAAAGACGCAGTAACCCAAATAATTCCCGAGCAGCTCGACGACACTCTGTTTGCCAGCTACGCCCGGGTTTACGGCCATCTACTGGTTGATAATGACGATTTCTTCGAGGCTTTAGACCTAGCAACCTCGACGCGCCTCGACAGCGTCTGGAGGCAACTACCCCGCGATACCGCCCTGCCGTTGCGAAACCTGCGTGCCGACCTATGGGGGCTTTTGGGAGACTTGGATAGCGCTATATCTGAGCGCCGCGAGATTTCCTACCTGGCCCAATCTGATGAAAGCATCACCGAGAACAACAACGGTTTCTGGCAGCTGTTAACCCAGCTGCCCTCCAGCGAACTTCAGCAGCGCGCTAACAGTAGCAGCGATACCCAGATGCGCGGCTGGTATCAGCTCGCCCTGCTGGGGCGCGATACCCAGGCCGATATCAGCTCTCAACTCACCGCCCTGAGCCGCTGGCGGGAGCGCTGGCCAGCACACAGTGCCAATTCCCACCCACCCGAGGCACTGCAACTACTGGAACGCCTAGCTGCGCAGCGGGCAGATAATATTGCCTTATTACTGCCTATCAGTGGCTCACTGGGCAGTGCCGGCCGCGCGATTCGCGATGGTTTTATGGCCGCCCACTACACCGCTTTAAAAGCTGGTGCAGCAACCCCTCGGGTATTGGTGTACGACACCGGTACCGAGCAACCTTTCGAGGAGATTTATCAAAATGCTGTAGACGCGGGAGCGCAGTTTATTGTCGGCCCACTCGATAAAAGTAAGGTCGCTAATTTACTGGCCACTGAAAAGCTACCCGTCCCCACACTCGCGCTGAACTATGGCGACAGGAGCCGACTTACTGGCGACCTGGTCCAATTTGGACTGGCAGTTGAGGATGAAGCTCGCCAGATTGCTCGTCACGCCTATCGCCAGGGACATCGCCAAGCGATGGTTTTGAGCACAAATAGCAGCTGGGGGCAGCGTGGTGCCGAAACGTTCGTGGAGGAATGGCAGCAACTCGGCGGCTCCGTAAGCATCAATGAAACCTTCACTAATAACAGCAAATTTTCTGACCTGGTCAGCGATGTCCTACTCATTCCCGACAGTAAGGCACGCAAGAAGGCACTCCAGGGACGCCTGTCGGCGCCACTGGAGTTCACCCCACGCCGGCGCGGTGATGTCGACATGATCTTTGTTGCCGCCCTGCCGCAGCAGGCACGACAGCTCAACCCCATGTTGACCTACTTCTATGCTGGAGACCTGCCGGTTTATGCGACCTCACATGTTTTTGCCGGCCAGGCTAACCCAAATCGCGATCGAGATATCAATGGCGTGCGCTTTACCGCACTGCCCTGGTTGTTTGAAGACAGTGAAACCAAACGGAATATCGAAGAGCAGGTAGCCCCGCAGGCTGCATTCGCCCGCCTTTACGCTCTGGGCGCAGATGCTTTCCGCCTCTACCCGCGCCTGCCAATGTTGCGCCAGTTCCCAGAGCAAAAAGTTCACGGCCTCACCGGCGCACTGAGCCTAAGCACCGACGGGCGCATAGTGCGCGAGCAGATGTGGGCTCAAATTGAAAAAGGTGTGCCGGTACCGATTACAACCATAGAACCCCCGATGCCAGCGCGACAACCCAGCCTGCAAGCGGATAATAGTGAAACTTTTTAAAGGCTCCGCAGGCAGTATCGGCGCCCACATGGAGGGCGCCGCGGCACGCTATTTACAGCGTGCCGGACTCACCCTGATCGAACGAAATTACCGAAGTCGCCACGGAGAGATAGACCTTATCGCCCGTGAAAGCGATACTGTAGTGTTTGTGGAGGTGCGCTTCCGCCGCAACAACCGTTTCGGCGGGGCCGGAGCCAGTGTAGATATTCGCAAGCAACAGAAACTGCTCGCCACTGCTCACGGCTATTTGCAACAACACAAACTGGACTGTCCCTGCCGCTTCGATGTCCTTGCTATAGAGGGCGATGCGCAAAACATTCAGTGGATTAAAAACGCCTTCGAAGCTTGAGGCAAAACCGAGATTTACCTTGCCAAGTATGGCGAACTCCAGTTCGCCAGTATTAAGGACACAATGGAACAGCGAGTCGTAACCCTTTTTCACCACAGCCTGGAAGCCACCATGAACGCCGGTGAGATACTGGCGCCCCTGATTGCGGAAGCCAGTGAGATGGTGGTGCACACACTGCTGGCAGAGAGCAAGGTGCTGCTCTGCGGCAATGGGGTCAGCGGCGCCCTGGCACAGAGTTTTTGCTCTCAACTTACCGGGGGGTTCCAGCGCGAGCGCCCAGGCCTGCCCGCCATGGCCCTTAACAGTGACGGCGTCTCCATGGGCACCGTTGCGCAAAATCACGGCAGCGCCGATACCTTTGCGCACCCAGTGCGCGCACTGGGACAACCCGGCGACCTTTTGGTAATTATCAGCAGTGATGGTCGCGACTCAAATCTCGTTCAAGCCATGCGCGCTGCACGAGATCGCGATATGGGCATACTAGCGCTGACCGGTGGCGACGGTGGCGATTGTGCAGCCCTGCTAGACACACACGATATTGAACTGCGAGTGCCCTCTGATGTCGCAGCAGAGGTACACCAAGTGCACCTTCTGACTATTTTTTGCCTGTGTGATCTAATCGACAGCAGCCTTTTTGGTGGCTACGAGGACTGAACCATGAAAAAAAACCAGCTTTCCTTGGGAAAACGCCTTCTCTCTGCCCTTGCCGCAACCGCATTACTCGGTGGCTGTAGCACCGTTATGGAGGCCACCCACGATGGCCCCATTCAACAAGATCCCGGCAAACGCTCACTGGGCACCTATATCGATGACGAGAGAATCGAAACGATAGTGACGGTCAATATCAATAAGGCACATCCGGATCTGAAGACCTCAAATATCGATGTAACCTCCTTTAATGGAGTCGTGCTACTCACTGGACAGGTGCCCGATCAGAAACTGCGCCTACTCGCCGGGCGCACTGCCAGCCAAGTACAAAATGTTCGCCAGGTTTACAATGAAACTCAGGTTCGCGGTAAAGTTACTTTTCTAGCCTCTACCAGCGATACCTGGCTGACCACCAAAGTAAAAACCAACTTACTCGCTCACAAAGAAATTGATGGTGCGCGCATTAAAGTCGTGACGGAAAACGGAGTCGTTTACCTGATGGGACTGCTCACCCCAGCCGAGGCCGAGCGCGCGGCTGATCTCACTCGCTCAATTGGCGGAGTTCAAAAAGTGGTGAAAGCAGTTGAGTATATCAACTAACAAATCATTTACTGCGCGGAACAATAACTAGGCCCGTATAAAAACCCGGTGATACTAGCCACAATAAAATAAGCACAAAAAACGGAGGCAAAAGCCTCCGTTTTTTATTTGGCAAGCATCGCGTGCGACTTATACCCGCTCGATCGCCACCGCTGTGGCCTCACCGCCGCCGATACAGAGGCTCGCCACCCCTTTTTTCACATCGCGCTTTTCCATCGCCGCTAGCAAGGTGGTCAGGATTCGGGCACCGCTCGCGCCCAAGGGATGTCCCAATGCACAGGCGCCGCCATTCACATTGACCTTCTCCCAGGGCAGATCCAGCTCGCGCATAGCCGACATGGTCACCACAGCAAAGGCCTCATTGATTTCAAACAGGTCTACATCGCTGACGGACCAACCGGAGTTTTCCAGCAGCTTGTGCATGGCGCCCACCGGAGCGATGGTGAACCACTCGGGTTCGCGGGCAAACTGAGCCTGTGCCTTGATCACCGCCAACACTTTGAGACCGCGCTTCTCCGCTTCACTCTTGCGCATCAGCACCAGGGCGGCGGCGCCGTCAGAAATAGAGCTGGAGTTGGCCGCGGTGACAGTACCATCCTTGCGGAAGGCCGGCTTCAGCTGGGGAATCTTATCTGGGCGGGCATTGCCGGGAGCCTCATCCGTATCAACCTTTACATCACCCTTACGAGAAGCGATGGTCACTGGGGCGATCTCACGAGCGAAACTGCCACTCTCGATGGCTGCCTGGGCCCGAGCCAGGGATTCCAGTGCGAAAGCATCCTGCTCCTCACGGGTAAAGCCGTATTTTTCGGCCGTACTCTCGGCAAAGGTGCCCATCAACTTGCCATCTGCCGCGTTTTCCAGGCCGTCAAGAAACATTGAATCCTTGACCTCGCCGTGTCCCAAGCGCATGCCGGAGCGAGCTTTGGCCAGCAGGTATGGGGCATTACTCATGCTCTCCATACCGCCGGCAACGATGACTTTGCCTTCACCCAAGAGTAGTGCGTCGCGGGCCATCATCACGGTCTTCATACCGGAGCCGCAGACCTTATTAACTGTGGTAGTGGGCGTGCCTTCGGGAATACCCGCAGCCAGGGAAGCCTGGCGGGCAGGCGCCTGCCCGACACCGGCCGGAAGCACACAGCCCATCAGTACTTCATCGACATCGGCAGGAGACACGCCGGCGTCTTCCAGCGCCGCGCGAATGGCCGCGGCGCCCAGCTGCGGCGCGCTCAACGCCGACAGGCTCCCCTGCATAGCACCCATTGGGGTGCGTGCCATTCCAACGATCACTACTGGATCTGAGGTTACATCGCTCATTCTGTCTGCTCCCAGTTCAGCGCCGCCATCCCTGTCGTGGCGGCAATTGTTTTTAATGTCGCGGCATTATAGCCGAAGCCATACCCCGTTCCGCCAGAACCCCGGGGCAATACGTCTCGATCGCCACGAGGGCATGTTACTATCGACGCCAATCACAAGAAAAAGTGGCGAGGGGATTATGGAGATTTCAAGCATCGTCGTTCTGGTTGTGTTGGCCGCACTGTTGTTCTACGGGATCGGCATCTTCAACCGGCTGGTATCCCTAAAAAATCGCAACGAGAATGCCTTCGCTCAGATTGAGGTGCAGCTTAAGCGCCGCCACGATCTGATCCCCAACCTGGTGGAAACCGCCAGGGGCTACTTACAGCATGAGAGGGATACCCTTGAAGCGGTGGTCAGTGCACGCAACACCGCCATTAGCGACCTGAAGGCCGCGGCAGCCAGCCCTTCCAACGCCAGCGCGATCGACAACCTCGGCCGTGCTGAAAGTGCCCTAAACAGCGCTCTGGGCCGCTTCAATGCTGTTATGGAGGCCTATCCAGATCTCAAGGCCAACCAGAATATGATGCAGCTCAACGAGGAGCTGAGCAGCACCGAAAATAAGGTTGCCTTTGCCCGCCAAGCCTTTAACGACGCAGTCACCAATTACAACATTTACAAACAGAGCTTTCCCCCCGTTCTACTGGCGGGATTCTTTGGTCACCGCGCCGACGGCCGCTTACTGGAGTTTGCCGACAGCGAAGCCATCCAGGTAGCACCACGAATCGAGTTTTAAGCGATGAACTTCTTCGAGTACCAGGATAAGGCCAGGCGCAACAGCGGCTTGTTAGTCGGACTCTTTACGTTGGCGTTAATTCTGCTGGTTGGATTGACCACCTTGGTGGCTGCCGCTGCGGTTTCGTATTCCCGCGGCCAGGCTTTTTCCCCACTGGCGATCGAGCAGCTGCTCGGCTGGCAGACAGTGGGCTACATAGCACTTACCATTGTGGCTATCGTGGCTCTGGGCAGCCTGTACAAACTGCAGCAGCTGGCCGCCGGCGGTAAAGTGGTAGCTGAGTCGCTGGGCGGGCGCAAACTCAATATCGCCCCTCAGGGGCCTGCCGAACAGCGCGCCCTGAATGTGGTGGAGGAGATGGCCATCGCCTCCGGCACCCCGGTGCCGGATGTTTACCTGATTGAAGATCAAGCCATCAATGCATTCGCCGCTGGCTACAAGCCCTGCGATGCGGTGATCGGTCTTACACGCGGCTGCATTGAAAATCTCAACCGAGGCGAGCTGCAGGGCGTGGTGGCGCATGAGTTCAGCCATATCCTCAATGGCGACACACGTCTGAATATCCGTATCGTCGGCCTACTGAACGGCATATTGATTATCGGCCTGCTGGGTCACTGGCTGGTGCGCGGCGTCTACCCCAACAGCAGTAATAACCGCGGCCGTATACCCCTGTTTGCTTTGGGCCTAGCCCTGATGGTGTTGGGCTATGCAGGCACATTACTCGGCAACCTAATCAAATCCGCTGTGAGTCGGCAACGGGAATATCTTGCAGACGCCTCTGCGGTCCAGTTCACCCGCAACAACGCAGGTATTGCCAACGCCCTCAAGAAAATTGGCGGCTACAGCACTGGCTCAAACCTCAGCAGTGGCAGAGCGGCTGAGTTCAGTCATATGTTTTTTAGCAGTGGCCTAAAGCGCTCATTTTTCAACCTGTTCGCCAGCCACCCTCCCCTGAGTAAACGAATAGCGCGGCTAGAACCTAGCTGGAATGGCCTCTACCTCAATGAGCGAAGCTCCACTGCACAAACGCAAACTAAAGAAACAAATTCCGAGTCAACTATCCGTTTCGTCGACTCAGCCCCCTTCCAGGTCGCCCTGGAAGCGGTGAACAACAGTATTGCCTGCCCCAGTGCACAACAAGTGCAATACGGCCGTCAGCTACTGGAATCTATCCCCTCCGCTATCCTGCAGGCTGCTCACGACCCCTTCATCGCTCGTGCCCTGATTTATCATCTGCTGCTGCACAGCGGGGAGAGCGAGCGCGAGACCCAGATGGTGCTATTGAAGAAAATCGCCCATCCCGCGGTAGTAAGAGAAATGCACAAGTTAGCTCCACAACTAAAAGCCCTGCCCGACAATGCGCGCCTGCCGCTTTTAGATCTCTGCGTACCCGCACTCAAAGTACTGGTTCCACAGCAATACCAGGTATTCAAGAGAAACCTGATTAAACTATTGCGCAGCGATGGAAAGATTGAGATCTGGGAGTGGGCCCTGTATCGAGTATTGATGCACGCCCTGGAAGAGAGTCCCGATCGGCAACGCCTTTCCAACAAGAAAGGCGCTGGTACCGATGCCTCTCGTTTCCTGATCGCAGCCATTGCCCATGCGGGTAATAGCGAGTACCTACCGGCAAAACGCGCCTACGAGCAGGGGCTAAAATTTTTACAGCTAGAGGTCACCCCGCTGCCAAGCCGCAAAGATATCGATCTGCAGCATCTGGACAAAGCGATCGCTATAGCCCGTCAAATGAAGCCTTTAGAGAAGCCCTTACTGCTAAAAGCGTTGGTTTACACTCTAAACCACAATGGCATTATCAAGGCGGAAGAGATTGAGTTGCTCAGAGCGGTAGCGGACAGCCTGGATTGCCCTATGCCACCCCTAGTATTAAAAGAAAACTAGCCTGGCAAATTATTTACTCTTAAGGTGCGTGGTGCTGATAGATTGGGCCTATGCCCACACTCCATAAAATAACGGAGGTTATTAGTACTGTGACCATCAACACCAAGGCCACGGTCAACACTGCGCAAGCATAAAGGAAGGCCCGCTCTTTATTCATATTCATCAAAATGGGGATGCCTGCAAACACCAGATAAATGGAATACATACCCGCAATTCCGACCGCAGCCATAGTCAACCAGGGGTGTGGGAAAAGCACGACAATGCTGGCAAGAAAAATCGGTGTGGTGATAAAAACGGCGAGTGCTGTACCTTCATAGTGCCTAGTGGGCTCATCCCCCTCGACCCCATAGGACCTGGCCATCCAGTTGATAAATTCCCCTAGGCAATAAACACCAACCAAAAGAGCAAAATAGGTAACGATTGATAAAACCGCCGCACTCTCAGGGGTCAGCTTCGCCAAGTGCCCGCCTACCTCAAACCCTACCCTAGTTACACCAAAATAACCGGCAACTGTAGGTATCAAAGCTAGAAATGGCACATGGGTCATAAATACCTGGAAGAAAGAATGCCTGTCCGCCCGTATAGCCTTCCACTCTTTCTCTGGGTTGGTCAGAATACCAATAGTGTGACTGAGTAACCGCACGCTTATTCTCCCTTTAATACCCTGCTTTGCAGTATCGGGGGTCGGCGCGAAAATAACCAATGCAAATAAGAAATTAAGTGCCACTTTCAAATCAGGTTGATTTATATCAATGGTGGATACTCATGCGATTTCGACCACTGCGTTTAGCTTTATAAAGTGCCTGGTCCGCAGCTTTTAGAATCTCCTCAGCCCTTCTCAATCTCCTGCTTTTCTGGGCAAGGCCGATACTAACGGTTACCTTGACTTGCTGGCCCGTACGGTTCTCAGAACGCCAAAATTTATTCCCAGAGCTACGTTTTCCTGAGCGCAGATGCATAGGGTAAGAGGCAATTTTCTCCCGCATAAATTCCAGCTGTTTCTCTGCCGCTTCCCGGTTACGCCCCGGTATCAGCAACACAAATTCCTCACCACCGTAGCGAAATAATTGCCCCGGTGCATATCTGGCAATTTGGGTAGCCACCATCCGCAATACCTGATCTCCAAGCTGATGCCCAAAACGGTCGTTCAGCTTTTTAAAATGATCGATATCAATCATCGCAATGCAATAGTGCCACCCCGGTGTAAGCATTTGATAGCGAAACGCCCTCCGAGACTTAACCCCGGTCAGTTCATCGCGAAAAGCCAACTCATAACTACTCCCAAGCAACGAAGTTAGAAGAAGTAAGCCCGCTACAGACATCAGAGGAATCAAGGGCATACCACTCCAAACCCCATAAAACATTAGCAGGTTGCAACTTAGCAACCCCATGGCTGTTGGTCCTGGGTAAAGGATCAATAGAGCGAATGCCCCCATTGAAGCCGCCATACAGGCCAAAAGTGGTAGTGGGGAGGAGAACGATTCAAAGGCTAACGACCAAGCCGGCAAGTGTGGCAACGAGAACTGCTGCAACAGTGGACCAAAGTTCTGCTGCACCCAAAAGAGTCCCATCCCCTGCCCAAGAAGCGCCAATAGCCAGACACCCCCCAAATAGCCCCAGATACTACGATCGCGGCTACAACTAAATAGCATCAGATTGAGAGCTATCAATCCCAGGTAAATAGGTAGGTCCTGCTCCCACCCCAATAACCAGTCCAGGCGAGTCGCCCCATAGAAAGCCATCAGCAGCAATGCAGCCAAACCAACCCGGCTGGAGTGGTAAAAAAAGCTGAGTAGAAGCGCCCCTACCAACAGGAGAAATGGCAGCTGGGCATTGTGCAGAAAGGCCAAATCAAGCCAGGGTAAGTATTGGACAAGCGGTAAACCCAGAAGTAGCCCAGGTATCCAGCTAAAACGCAGCCACTGCAAATACGACGGCATGGTGATGAATAGGAACTAAAAAATAACAGGCAATTTTACGCAACTAGCAAGCGCGTATTCTCAGAAGTAACTCACAGAAATAGCGAGGAGCGAAAATAAGCTAGAGTAAAAACAACAAAGGGGGCAAAATCGCCCCCTTCGAAATCCTGATTCGATTACTTCACCACCCTTAAAGAGGGCTTTTTCACCGACTTTTTGCCTAAACTGGTAGGCGGTGTCGGCTCCGGCGGTTCCGGGGTCTCTTCAGGCTCGAACACCATGCCCTGCCCATTTTCACGGGCATAGATACCGATAACCGCCCCTACCGGGACTTGTATATCGGTAGGTACGCCACCAAAACGCGCATTAAATCTGATCGCATAGTTATCCATGGTCAGGCCAACCACAGCACTTTCCGAGACATTCAGCACAATCTGGCCGTCATCGTTAACATGCTGTTGAGGCACCAAGACTCCAGACAAATGGGTATCCACCAGAATATAGGGAGTGCACCGGTTATCGGTTATCCACTCATAGAACGCCCGTAAAATGTAAGGGCGATTGGATGTCATAGCCGGCTTACTCACAAAAGTGTCCTCAACGCATTTCCCGTTCGTACTCAGTCAGGCTTTGCTGGAAGGCTTCGCGAGCAAATAGGCGATCCATATAATCCAGTAACGGCTTAACCTGCTTGGTTTTAGGCAAACTGACTTCAAACTGCTCAAGACGCCACAACAGCGGGGCCATGCAGCAATCGACCAGAGAGAACTCTTCATTAAAGAAATAGGGCAACTCGGTAAACATCGGCGCAATACCAACGAAGCTATCGCGCAGCTCTTTACGCGCAGAAGCTACATCTTTGCCGCCGGCCAAGATTTTATCTACCAGCGGGCACCAGTCACGCTCGATGCGGTGCATAATCTGGCGGCTCTGTGCGCGGGCAACCGGATACACAGGCAGCAACGGCGGATGCGGGAAACGTTCGTCCAGATATTCCATCATCACCTTGGTTTCGAACAATACTAAATCGCGATCTACCAGGGTGGGCAAAGAATTATAGGGATTGAGGTCAGCGAGCTCGGCTGGTTTATCATCGGGATCAACATCAATGATGTCGACGGAAACTCCCTTTTCTGCAAGCACAATGCGCACGCGGTGGCTGTAGTGACTGCGACCATCGGAAAAGAAGGTCATCGAGGAGCGCTTGTTGGTAGGCACACCCATGTTCAATCTACCTCAAACTAGTTGGTCGGCGAGCGCCAACCTTTTCAAAATATAAAAGGGTGGCGGAGCAACTCCACCACCCATCAAAGAGAAACCGGCGAAACTTAGTGGTGTATGTCTTTCCAGTACTCGCGGTTCAACAGCCAGGCGAAGATAAAGAATACAAAAATAAACGCCAGCACGTAGAAACCAATGCGCTTGCGATCTTCAGCCATAGGCTCGGCAATGTACTCCATAAAGTTAACCAAGTCATACATAGCCTGGTCGAACTCTTCAGGATTCATGGAGCCCTTCACACTACCGACTTTCAGGCTGCCACAATCGGCATCCATAATGGGGTTGCCCAACTCATCGCGCACAATCTTGCCGTGGTCGCGCTTAGGACCCGGGGCACATTCCGGCAAACCCTGCAGCTCCATCAAAACATGGGGCATAGCGACACTGGGGAATACCAGGTTGTTCACACCGGTAGCCCGGCTGTCATCCTTGTAGAAACTGCGGAGATAAGTGTAGAGCCATTCTGGGGAGCGGGAGCGGGCCACCAGCGTCAGGTCCGGAGGTGTGGCACCGAACCACACCTTGGAGTCATCCGGACGCATGGAGATCTCCATCAGATTACCAATCTTATCGTTGCCCAGAACCAGGTTCTGCATCATCAACTCGTTGGGGATATCCAGATCGGTGGCAACGCGCTCCCAGCGGGAGTAGTTGGCACTGTGACAACCCATGCAGTAGTTGACGAAGTACTTGGCACCGCGCTGCAGAGACGGCTTGTCCTGCAGGTCGATATTGATGTGGTCCAGCTCAACACTGGACTCGGCACCTACGGCCTTAATCGGGATAAGGGTCAGCAGTCCGACAACCACGATACCAATAAACAGGATACCGAAAGTCTTGGCGCCAGACGGGCTGGTTACACGCTCAGGTTCCGGATATACGTCATCGCGGTTAGTAATCCACGGCAGAGCGGCAAAGAAGCCCGCCAGTAGAAGGGTTACCACAGCCATGAAAGTATTCACAGAGAGATTGGCAACGGCCATCCACAAGAACAGCACACCGAAGCCGATACTTACAACCCAGGAACCAATGCCTTTTTTGCTCTTCGGATTCGTCCAGACCGGCATGGTCAGGAAGAAGGCGAAATAGAACAGAGTCGCCACCTGAGACAGGAAGTTGCGTTCAGGGGTCGGAGATTTAACACCAAGATAACCGAGGATAATAAATACCGCAGCGAACACCAGCAGTAATGCCTTGGGCAACCAGCCTTTGTAGCGGATGGAACGCACCGGGCTCTTATCCAGCCAGGGCAGCACAAACAGCACCGCAATAGCAGCACCCATAGCAACAGTACCGAGGAACTTAGCCGGTAGAGGGCCAATATCCATAGTTACTGCGCGCAAAACTGCATAGAAGGGTGTGAAGTACCAAACCGGGGCAATATGTGGCGGTGTCTTCAGCGGATTTGCCTCTTCGAAGTTAGCGTACTCCAGGAAGAAGCCACCCATCTCCGGGAAGAAGAACACCACGGTTGCGAAGATAAACAGGAATACCGCAATACCCACCAGGTCGTGAACCGAGTAGTAAGGGTGGAAAGGCACGCCGTCTTTGGGAATACCGTTCTCGTCTTTGTTCTTCTTGATCTCGATACCGTCTGGGTTGTTAGAGCCCACTTCGTGCAGCGCAAGAATGTGCAATACCACCAACAATACCAGCACCAACGGCAACGCAATGACGTGCAGAGAGAAGAATCGGGTCAGAGTAATACCTGAAATCAGGTAGTCACCACGAATCCACTCCACCAGGGTGTCACCGATGCCGGGTATCGCACCAAACAGGGACACGATCACCTGGGCACCCCAGTAGGACATCTGACCCCAGGGCAGTACGTAACCCATAAAGGCTTCGGCCATTAGCACCAGATAGATACACATACCGAAGATCCACACCAGCTCGCGGGGCGGCTTATAAGAGCCGTACATCAGGCCGCGGAACATATGCAGATACACCACCACGAAGAAGGCAGACGCACCTGTCGAGTGGAGATAGCGTATCAACCAGCCCCACTCCACATCACGCATGATGTATTCAACGGAGGCAAAGGCGCCCTCTGCAGAGGGGTTAAAACTCATTACCAGCCAAATACCGGTCAACAACTGGTTGACCAGTACGAGCAGGGAGAATACGCCGAAGAAGTACCAGAGGTTAAAGTTTTTGGGCGCATAGTACTTGCCCATATGCTTATCCCAGGCCTGGTAGATCGGCAGACGCTGATCAACCCAGTCACCGAAATTTGCTAGCCATTTCATGCAGCGCCCTCCTGGTCTACACCAATCACGATTACAGCATCGCTTTCATAGGAATAAGGCGGAACCTCCAGATTGGTAGGTGCCGGAACACCGGCGTATACACGGCCAGCCATATCGTATTTGGAACCGTGGCAGGGACAGAAGAAACCGCCCATCCATTCGTCACCGCCAAGGTCGGCGGCACCGACTTCGGGACGGTACATAGGCGCACAGCCCAGGTGAGTACACAGACCAACCAAAACCAACAACTTCGGCTTGATAGAGCGGTTTTCCGGGTTTACATAAGCCGGCTGGATAGACTCTTCGGAATTGGGGTCTCGCAATAGCGGCTCCACCTTTTCCAGGTCCTGTAAAATCTCGTCAGTACGACGGACCACATATACCGGCTTGCCGCGCCACTCAACGGTGACCATCTGACCCGGCTCAAGTTTGCTAATGTTGTACTTAACCGGAGCGCCCGCAGCTTTCGCCTTGGCACTCGGCTTCCAGGAAGCGACGAAAGGCACGGCCACCCCAACCGCACCCGCACCACCAACTACAGAGGTAGCAGCGGTTAAAAAACGGCGCCGTCCTACATTTACACCGTCATCACTCATGACGTAGTTCTCCCATCACAGCGATCCCGGACAGACCGGAAATGCGCTGGCCCAAACCCAAAAAGTCTTGAAAGAAGTCCCGCTCCGGCAGATTGCCCGCGCGAATAAACCCCACAAATCAAGCGGATACAAATCCGCGCAATGTTAAAGAAAATGCCATTTTGATACAAGGCAAAGACCTGGGGAACGTCTGGAATTGCGCGGTGAAATTGCGAGAAATTGAACAATTCCCAAATGGGTATTCAAAGTCACAACTACCGGATAGAAAAAAGCCCGGCAATTGCCGGGCCCAAAAGAAAGCTTAACGCTTGGAGAATTGCGGCTTCTTACGCGCTTTGCGCAGACCCACTTTCTTACGCTCAACCTCACGGGCGTCGCGGGTAACAAAACCAGCGGCGCGCAGCGGTTGACGAAGCTCCTCATCGTACTGCATCAGGGCGCGGGTCAGGCCGTGACGGATTGCACCCGCCTGACCAAAGGAACCACCACCTTTTACAGTTGCGATGATGTCGAATTTCTCGACCATGTCTACTTTTTCCAGCGGCTGACGCACGATCATGCGAGCTACCTGGCGGCCAAAGTATTCGTCCAGGTCGCGACCATTTACGCTGATCTTTCCTTCACCGGGCACGATAAATACACGAGCGGTGGAGGTCTTGCGGCGGCCGGTACCGTAGTATTGAGTAGTTGCCATCAGATTTCTTCCCGTTTAGATCGCCAGTTCAATCGGCTGTTGTGCCGCGTGAGGATGTTCACTACCGCCGTATACTTTCAGCTTCTTGAACATGGCGCGACCCAGAGGACCCTTCGGCAGCATGCCTTTAACGGCGCTTTGAATGGTACGCTCGGGCGCTTTCTCGATCAGCTTTTCAAAGCTGATGGACTTGAGACCACCGGGGTAGCCGGAATGGCTGTGGTAGATCTTGTCTTTGGCCTTATTGCCGGTCACGCGAACCTTCTCGGCATTGATCACAATAATGTAATCACCAGTGTCCACGTGGGGCGTGTATTCAGGCTTGTGCTTGCCACGCAGGCGGTGTGCGATCTCGGCAGAAATACGGCCGAGGGTCTTGTCCGCAGCGTCAACAATGTACCAGTCGCGTTTTACCGCTTCTGGCTTGGCACTGTATGTCTTCATGTTATAAACACCTGTAATATGACCCCCTGGTTTTAGGGGCCGTCCCACAAAAGAGCGCGGATAGTACAAAAGGAGTGCTCGCTTTTCAAGCGATTTCTGGGGCGCCCACCCTTCTCGGCAAGCGAGGCTATTCCGGGCGATGCGCCCTCTCCAGGTACTCCCTGGACTGCATTTCCAATAACCGGCTGACCGTGCGCTCAAACTCAAAACGCAGGTGCTGCCCTCCATATAATTCTTCGGCCAGTACCTCTGCAGAGATAACCAACTTGACGCAGCGATCGTAGAATTCATCCACCAAATTGATAAAGCGGCGCGCCTGGGCATCCATGCGCTCATCAAACTTCGGTACCGCCGCCAACAGCACCGTATGAAATTCCCGAGCCAACTCTATATAGTCATTTTGTGAGCGAGGACCATCGCACAGATCTGCAAAATTGAACCAGGCAACATCATCTGCCACCTTCAGTGCGCGGATAGGACGCCCCTCAACCTGCAAGTCGACATCACTGCGCACCTCACAACCATCCACGATCAGACGGGAGAAACTGCTGGACAGGTTTTCGTCTGCCGCTCTGTCGAGTGGAGCATGGTATAGCTCCAGTAACTCCAGGGTGCGCAGCCGGTAGTCGGTGCCACCATCGACATTCACCACCTTGGTGTGTTGCTGAAGGAGTTCTATAGCTGGCAGAAAACGGGCTCGCTGCAAACCATCTTTATAGAGCCCTTCCGGCACGATATTAGAGGTGGCCACTAGAGCCACCCCACGGCGGAACAAGGCATCCAAAAGGCCCGCCAGGATCATAGCGTCAGCGATATCGGAGACAAAGAACTCATCAAAACAGAGCACACGCGCTCTTCGCGCAATCTTGTCGGCTACCTTTTCCAGCGGGTTTTTCTCCCCGGCATACTCCTTCAGATCCAGATGAACCTGGCGCATAAACCTGTGGAAATGGGTGCGCTGCTTCTGCTCAAACGGCAGGGACTCATAAAAGGCATCCATCAGATAGGTTTTACCGCGCCCCACCCCACCCCAGAAGTAGAGCCCGCGCTCAGGCCCAACATCGGCGCCGCGCAAACGTGAGACTAGCCCGGCAAGAAACCCTCGCTCAGCCCTTGCCACCAGGCGCAGATGCAGATTTTGCAGCTCCTGAACCGCTGCCCTCTGGGACGAGTCCTCCAAAAATTCAGGGCGCTGTAGGTCATTCTCATAGCGCTCAAGAGGGGAAAGTAAGAGAGGTTTGACGGGCAACATAGATGAAAATTTCTTCAACAGCTAAATCACAGGCGCGCACTCTACCAAATTCACCACAAAGCCGCCTAGGCGACAAAGGTACAACATCGGCGAACCCAGCCAAGCCCTACCCGCGTCCGATTCGCCAGCCTATACCGGCAATTCGGAACTGGCGGTAAATTGGCGTGTCGCAAATAACTAACAACCTTAATTGTCAGATTAATAATCGCGTATACTGGGCCCGCTAACATTGGGCGACAGCCACTTAACGTTGACCATCCAGGGCCTCAGACAGTATCGCGGTCCAAATAACCGCCATCCATAATCATGCACCAGGGATCGCCAGTGCCATATAAGAGCAAGTTCGGGAGGTAGGAAGTGCACTCTACATCGATATTAATTTTAGTTGGCATTCTCGGAATGACGCTGGGTGCTTTTTTAGCCTACCTGGCGATTCGCGGGCGCTCCAGTATTGACCGCACCCAAGAGCTGGAACAGCGCCTGCGAGAGGCCAATAGCAAGCTCGAGGATTTCCAGCTACAGGTCAATGAACACTTTGACCAAACTTCTCAGCTGGTTCACAACCTGACCGAGAGTTACAAAGACGTTCACGAGTATCTATCCAATAGCGCTTTACGCCTCTCCAACCAGGATATAGGCCGACAAATGCTTGAAGCCGGTAGCGGCAAACTGAAAGAAGACGACAAGCAACTTCAAGAGATGGAACCACCGAAAGACTGGGCACCGAAAGAGCCCGGCGCCAAAGGCACCCTCGATGAAGATTATGGCCTGGAGAAAGAGGCCCACGCAGGCAGCTAACAAGTAACAAGAACCCAATAAGCTCTATTTTTCGCAACGGTATAAAATCACAAAAGGCGGGATATCCCGCCTTTTTCATTAAATTGTAAACTTACAGACTCTGATAATAATCCATCAGGATCTGCGCCACTTCCGGGCGGGAGAACTCCGGAGGCGGCGCAATGCCATCCCCCAGCATTTCACGTACCTTGGTTCCAGACAGCAGAATAAAGTCTTCCTTAGTGTGATCTGGTACATCACGCATCATCACAACTTTATTGAGCTTCTTTGAGTAGGCCGTGTGATCGGCTCGGAAGATTTCGATTTCCAAAGCACCCTCAGGTACCTCCTCATCGAAAATAGTCTGCGCATCGAAGGCACCGTAGTAATCTCCAACACCAGCGTGATCTCGACCTACAATCAGGTGGCTACAACCACAGTTCTGGCGGAACAACGCGTGCAGCACAGCTTCGCGAGGACCAGCATAGAGCATGTCAAAACCGTAACCGGTCACCATTACGGTATTAGCAGGGAAGTAGAGCTCGACCATCTTGCGAATCGAGGCATCGCGGACCGGCGCAGGGATATCACCGGGCTTTAACTGCCCCAGCAACATATGAATCAGGACACCATCTGCTTCTACCGCTTCAAGAGCCATCTTACACAACTCTTCATGGGCGCGATGCATAGGATTGCGGGTTTGGAAGGCCACCACTTTACTCCAACCACGCTCGGCAAATTCGTTGCGAATTTCTACCGCTGTGCGGAAGGTATCCGGAAAGTCGTTAATAAAATAACTAAAGTTCAGTACTTCGATAGGGCCAGAAATTAACTGACGACCAGCGGATTTAAAGGTGGCTACACCGGGATGCTTATCATCCAGAGTGCCAAAGACCTGCTCGGCCATCGCATCCATCTGCTCATCGGATACGGTTTCAATCGATTCCACATCCATGATCGCCAGCACCGGGCTACCCTCAACATTCGGGTCCCGCAAGGCGATTCGAGATACCCCCTCAATAGCACTGGTGTCTTCAACAACATTCAACACCGGCACAGGCCAAAAGAGGCCGTCGACTGTGCGCAAGGTGGCAGCAACACTCAGCGCATCGGCCAAGTTCATATAACCGTGTAAGGGGTTGAAATAGCCCGCTCCCAGCATGACTGCGTTGGCGGCAGCGGCAGAGCTAACCACAATAGAGGGCAACGACTCCGCTTCATGCATCAGCTGGTGATGCCGCTCGCTGTCATAAACAAAGCGAGGCTGCAGCTCAACACTGCCGTGGGGACGAACTAAGGACATTTTGGTCTCCAAATACAAAATTTGCCGGTTAGTCAATTATCGGCTGGCCATTATACGCATCTATAAAGGCTGACCAATGTCAAACCTATACAGAGTGGGGGAGTATAGCTCCCCCTATAGCCCACTAAACAACAATACTGCTCTAAGAAATTGATGCTCTACCGAAACACAGTTTTTACAGATCGTACATATATTCGAAGTAAAGGCAGCGGGTAATCTAGCCAGGAAATAAGCGCAGGGAAAATATCCCCGAATATCCGTTTGGGGCTGTCAACATAATTAGGGGATAGATATAAGAACTGGGGCGAGAAAGGTCGGCTTGCCACCCCCGATCAAGCTCAATAAGCCTTCTGAGGACCACAGGGTAACTATAAACACTGGCAAGCATATGAATGGACTGCCTTGAAGGCTTCTAAACAGAAGTCATTGATGCTGATCTTTTGAATACCCCACTAACGCTCCCTCAATAGTCACTAGGGGGATAGAAAACTCCTCGCAGAACCCCTAACTCACCTTGAACTAACCACTGAAACAGCAGCAAGGCTGTACTCGGCGAATCCCCAGCGAGAGGTGTGTATAATCAGCGCAAATGAGGAGTCTCGAGTGTCCCAAAATCGCTTTTTACAGGATTGGGCCCTGCCTGCCCTGATAGGTTTGGCTATGGCCGCACTACTATTGGTCATATTTCCGCAGTTACGCGGCACAAACCCCACACCTCCCCAGGAGGATTGGCAGGGGCCGGTTTCCTATGCCCAAGCAGTCAATATGGCCGGTCCCGCTGTAGTTAACATTTATACCCGCATGGCACTACCACAGCGGCAACACCCATTATTTAATGACCCCCTTTTTCGCCGTTTGTTCGACAATATGAATGTCCCACAGAGGGAACGCATGCAGTCGAACCTCGGTTCTGGGGTTATTGTCAGTGACAACGGCTATATTCTCACCAACCACCATGTGGTCGACCAGGCAGACGCTATTGTCATTCTCCTCGCCGATGGCCGCGAGGCACAGGCTCGCATGGTCGGTAGCGATGCCGACTTTGACTTGGCCGTTTTGAAAATCGAACTCGACAACCTAACTTCTATCTCAGTTGGTGAGCCCGAATCCGCTCAAGTAGGCGATGTAGTTCTGGCTATTGGCAACCCTTTTGGGGTTGGCCAGACGGTCACCCAAGGCATCATTAGCGCCAAGGGACGCCACTTGGAAAACTCCGGCACCGGAAGCCACCTACAGAATTTCTTGCAAACTGACGCTGCCGTGAACCCGGGTAACTCCGGCGGCGCATTGGTGGACTCCCGCGGGCGCCTGCTCGGTATTAACACTTCTATTCTCAACCAGTCCGGCTACTCCGGCGGGATCAGCTTCGCCATTCCCGCCAATATCGCTTTTAAAGTAATGCAGGACATTATTGCTTACGGCCGCGTTGTACCCGGCTGGCTAGGCATCGAAGCCAGCGCAATCAGCCCACAGATGGCTAAGGAATTCAATCTCCTCTCCACCGGTGGCGTCATGATTACTGCCATCTACAATGAGAGCCCAGCTCATAACGCCGGACTCAAACCTGGAGATGTGATCACCCATATCGATGGACTCCCCATTGGCGACGGAAAGCAAGGTGAGGCCACCATGGCAACCCTGCGTCCTGGAGACACCATCTCCATTACCTTCACTCGAGAGGGGCAGTCTCATACCGTTGAAGCTACCGTGTCAGTCAAGCCTGACACAACAACCCCTGTGGAATAGCCTGCCGGGGAACAAGGAAGACAACCTATGCGCACAATCATCCTTACCATCCTCGCGACTCTTGTTGCCGGGCAATGCTGGGCCGATGACAAAGAGGAACTCCAAAAACTACTACATTATTTTATCGATAATGCTGCCAGCAGTGCCGAGGCCCATCAGCGCTTTTGGGCTGATGACCTTGTCTATACCAGCTCCGCGGGAAAGCGATTTGGCAAAGCAAAAATCATGCAGGGCATGGAGACAGCTGGCGATGAGCCAATAACAGTGAACTACGCCGCAGAGGATATCGATATTCGCCTACTCGGAGATACGGCAGTAGTAGCTTTCAAATTAGTCGCCAACGATAGTATCGAAGGAAAGAAAAACTATTATTTAAATACAGGCACTTTTGTGAAACGCCAGGGAGACTGGTTTGTAATCGCCTGGCAGGCAACCCAAATTCCCAGAGAAGGAAGCCAGTAGAAATAGGATATTGCGTGGGCCAGGCTAGTCTCCGGCCCGCCTTTCCCGCCAATTCTCGCGAACATTAGCCATAAATCGGGATTCACTGGGTACATTCGCCTGGGCAATTAGCCCCCTAGCAAAAGTCTCTACCTCCTCCCTGCTTCTCCCCTCTCCGGAAAAAGAAGCTCGCACCTTAATAAATTTATCCTTGCGTACAAATAAATAGGTATGGGTATCAAAGCGCTCCCCATCTGCGGCGAGGAAATAACCGGAAAGCCTGGTCACTGGCATGTCCTGCCCCTGCACGCGCCATATTTCTGAAGCCTCCTCGCTGAGATCCAACGCCTGCCACTGAGCCTCCCTCTCCACCAGCTCAAGTTCCTGGCGAACCCTATCCAGCTCCTCAACCTGCGTCTGCTTCAAATCTCCCCACTCCCAATTGGGGATTGGGTAGACAAAGACATCTACAGAATCGAACTGAAACTGACGGTGCACGTAGCGCGTTTGAGCCCCAAATAACGGGTGGCTTGCAAGCACAAGAGGGTTGCTCACATACTCACCAACAGACTCCGGTAAATTCAGAGCCGAGTGGTAGTCACTCGCTCCAATGGATTGATAGAGATACTCCGGAGCCATAACCCTATCTTCCTGCAGTAAAGCTATCAGCTCCCCTGCTACCACTTTGGCCAAATCCCGCTTTGCGGTGAGCGGAGAAGTAAACAGACTTATTGTTGTTGTGAACGGAAACTCTAATTGGTAGCGTTTCAAGGGAAGGCCGTGCCAAGTCAGGATTGCATCGATATGGATATCCTGCGTGGTACGCATAGGAGCCAACATCAAAGTGGCACCGGCTATAACCGCCTCACCGATATCCTCTATCCCCTCCTCAGAATAACCGGCAGAAGTTACCAGTAATTGGTAAGGAATATCGTCGTTACCAGAGTGCACAGAACTAAAGGCTGTGGAGGCTTCCAGCTGCCCCAATAATTCCGTGTAGTCCACTACACCATACTGACAATATTTGAGCAGAGAACTTTCGGAATAGTCGTTACAGCGCCGTTCAAAATCCTCACCAGGCATCTTGGCGAATAGGGATAGGGCGGGAAGGCTCTGCTCAAACCCTGAATATTTTTCAACGCTATATTCATCAGTCGTCGCACAACCAACCAGGCTAAGAGCAGCTAAACACAGAAGTAATTTACGCATGATGTACCTTACTGGTGCCAGTTACCGCGATAAGGTATTCGTTTATTTCTTGATCCGAAAGGCGGCAGAGCGAGCATGGGCTTCCAACCCTTCACCACAAGCGAGGGTGGCAGCTACACGACCAAGCTGATCGGCACCTTGTGGGGAACAATAAATAATCGAACTGCGTTTCTGAAAATCGTAAACACCCAGGGGTGAGGAGAATCTCGCGGTACCACTGGTAGGCAGCACATGGTTGGGCCCCGCGCAATAGTCCCCCAGAGCTTCTGCAGTATAGCGGCCCAGGAAAATCGCACCGGCATGGCGAATTTGCGGCAACAAAGATTCAGGATCAGCCACAGAAACTTCCAGATGTTCGGGAGCAATACGATTAGAGATTTTTATTGCCTGCTCAAGAGAGTCCACCAGAATCAGAGCACCGCGATCCATTAGTGACTTGGCTGCTATTGTTGCGCGAGGCAACTCTGCCAGCTGCCGCTCAAGGGATGACTCCACCGCATCGAGAAATTCTGCATCAGGGCATAGCAGAATCGCCTGCGCCTGCTCATCGTGTTCGGCCTGGGACAGCAGATCCATCGCGATCCAATCTGGATCGGTGGCCCCATCACAAATAACAAGTATTTCCGAGGGCCCGGCGATCATGTCTATTGCCACATGGCCAAAGACCTCGCGCTTGGCACTAGCCACAAAGATATTACCGGGGCCAACGATTTTATCTACCGAGGCAATCGTTTCGGTGCCATAAGCCAGTGCGGCCACCGCCTGTGCACCACCAATAGTGAACACTTGATCCACTTCGGCAATCGCTGCCGCGGCCAGAACCAAATCACTGATCTCTCCCTCGGGAGCCGGAACCACCATAACCACTGAATCCACGCCAGCAACCTTTGCCGGAATAGCATTCATTAATACCGAGGAAGGGTAACTGGCTTTACCCCCAGGTACATAAATGCCAACACGCTCCATTGGAGTAATCTGCTGCCCCAGTACTGTGCCGTCTGCCTCGGTATAGCGCCAGGAGCTCTGCTTTTGGTGTTCATGGTATTCACGTACGCGCCGGGCGGAGACTTCAAGGGCCTCACGCTCCTCGACTCCAATACGGGCAAGAGCCTCAGTCAGCGCTTGTGAAGTTAAACAAAAGTCTTCTGCTCCAGTAAGATTACGGCGATCAAAACGGTTGGTATATTCAATAACCGCAGCATCCCCTCGACTGCGCACCTGCTGCAGAATTTCTGCAACTGTCTCCTCGACCTGTTTATTGGCCACCGCCTCCCAAGCGAGCAACTGCTTTAATTGCCCATCAAAATCTGTGTCAGTGGCACTTAGCCGACCAATAAACTTGCGAGTCATAACGTCTAAAAATCTTCTAGTTCTGCGCGACAGCTGTCGACAATTTTTCAATCAGCTCACTGATTGGCTGATACTTCATCTTCATGGCGGCCTTATTGACAATCAAGCGGCTACTGATATGCGCAATCATTTCACGAGCTTCAAGGCCATTGGCTTTTAAGGTATTACCACTATCGACTATATCTACAATTTCATCGGCAAGATCCATCAATGGAGCCAACTCCATTGCGCCATACAGCTTGATAATGTCCGCCTGCCGCCCTTGAGCGGCATAATGTCGCTTGGCGCTCTCAACAAATTTTGTTGCCACTTTTATCCGCCCCTTCGGTAGAGCGGCCCCCTTCACCCCTGCGGTCATCAGTCGGCAGCGCGCAATACCGAGATCAAGAGGTTCATAAATACCATCGGCATGATGTTCCAGCAGAGTATCTTTACCAGCAACCCCTATATCCGCAGCGCCATGCTGCACATACGTGGGAACATCGACACCACGCAAGAGAAGCAGGCGCACCCCCTCGCAGTTGGTGGGGAAAATCAGCTTGCGGCTTTTCCCTAGGTCTTCAAGTGGTTCCAGGCCCGCCGCTGCGAGCAGAGGTAAGGTTTCTTGCAGGATACGCCCCTTGGTCAAGGCGATGGTGATTTGCATAGTCATTATTAAGCCGGCTCTTTTACGAGAGCCGCCCCGACCAAAGGGGCGGCCGCCTCAACTTGCTAACCAGGTACTCGGCGAATACTCGCCCCCAGTTGCTGTAATTTTTCCTCAATACACTCATAACCCCGGTCTATATGGTAGATACGGTCGACTGTAGTAGTGCCTTCAGCAACCATACCTGCAATCACCAAACTTGCCGAAGCGCGTAAATCCGAGGCCATCACGGGTGCTCCTTTAAGCTTTTCGACACCTGTGACGAAAGCCGTATTACCCTCAAGGGTGATATCAGCACCCATACGGTTCAACTCATGAACCTGGATCAGCCGATTCTCAAAAATAGTCTCCACCACAGCCCCTTTACCCTCAGCTACGGCATTCATAGCGGTAAACTGCGACTGCATATCGGTGGGGAAAGCTGGGTAAGGTGCGGTACGGAAACTCACCGCCTTAGGGCGGTTGCCCTTCATATCCAGCTCAATCCAATCATCACCACAGCTCAGGTGTGCGCCAGCCTCCTCAAACTTCACTAATACCGCATCGAGGATGTCCGCACGGGTATGCAGAAGCCGAACCTTGCCACGAGCTGCTGCCGCAGCGGCAAGAAAAGTGCCAGTCTCGATGCGATCCGGCATAACGGTAAAGGTGCAAGGGGTCAACTTGGGGACGCCGTGGATGCGCATAGTGTCAGTGCCAACACCCTCTATCTGTGCCCCCATGGCAATTAGGAATTCTGCCAGGTCGACGATCTCAGGTTCGCGCGCGGCATTGTGCAATACCGTGGTGCCCTCTGCCAAAACTGCCGCCATCAGCAGGTTTTCTGTACCACCGACAGTAACCTTCTCCATAACGATATTGGCGCCTTTAAGGCGGCCATTAGAACGGGCCCGGATAAAACCACCGTCAATGGTTATTTCTGCACCCATCGCCTCCAGCCCTTTCAGGTGGATATCCACCGGACGACTGCCGATCGCACAGCCGCCAGGGAACGAGACATTGGCTACACCGTGGCGGGCCAGTAGCGGGCCCAAAACCAAAATAGAAGCGCGCATGGTTTTCACCAGCTCGTAGGGCGCCGTCAGATCGTTGACCGAACGGGGGTCTATTTCAACACCCAGCTTCTCATCAATTGTGACATCACACCCCATACAACGCAGCAGGGTGATCATCGTGGTGATGTCATTAAGGTGTGGCAGATTATGAATATGTACCGGACCATCGGCCAAAAGTGCTGCAGCCAAAATTGGCAGAGCGGAATTCTTCGCACCAGAAATTCGCAGGGTGCCGGAAACTGGGCTACCACCCTCTATTATTAACTTATCCATTCGGTCTCGTATTTCGGGAGTCGCCTGAATACAGGCGACAGGTTATCGACTGGCTTCTTCTGGAGTAAGGGTCTGCATTTGCACGGCGTGCAAAGTGCCGTCGGCAATTTTGTCATTTAGCGCCGCATAAACCAGCTGTTGCTTTTTCAAGCGGCTTAGGCCTTCAAAGGCGCTGCTCACCACAGTCACCATCAGGTGGCTACCTTCAAAGGCGACGTCGACATTACTCTCGGGGATATGACCCTCAATGAGGGTTTTGATTTCATCTGGTTGCATAGGTGGGATTTGCGTTAGTTAAAAAACATCACGCAAGTGTACTTGAATCATGGAGGGTGCGCAGCTGCGCACCCTGAAGTTCGCCGACTAGCTCACTTTATCGGCAACATCCTGTCCTGCGGACCAGTTGGAGATTACCTTGTCGATATCCCCATAAGACTGCATAGATTGAGAAAACTGACTGCGGAAAGTTTTACCCAAATTAACGCCATTTAAGATAACGTTAATCAGCTTCCACTCTCCAGCGCGGTTACGCACCAGAGTATAAGAAACTTTGGTAATACCCTCTTTGCTGCGCACTTCCTGCAAAACATTAACCCGGTTCCCACTGGGCAAAGTTCCCGGGTTGACCACTTTCACATCGAGGTCGCCAAAATTTGCTACACCCCGAGCAAATGTTGCCACCAAATCTCGACGAAAAGCACTGGAAAAACGGGAGCGCTGGGATGCAGTCGCCTGTTTGGCATAACGCCCCATAACACCGCGCGCGATAAAATCAAAATCCACAACCGGCGTCAGGACCCCTTCAATAGCGCTGTAATATCTCTGCGGATCAGAGTTGGCATATTGGGCATTTGAGCGAATCACACTCAACAGTTTTTGGGAAACCCCTTCAATCATTACATAGGGGTTTTGATCGGCATTCGCAGCGGGGACCACAGCAGACACCAATACTGCGCAAAGTACAAATCTTAGCCACCGGGAAAAACCGTACCGACCAATCCAAAATGATGTATTCACAAATACTCTCCAATTAGCAAATCATTCCTTGGACGCACACAGCGTAAATAAGTGCCATGACGAAGCTGCTGGCAATCAGTCCCAGTAAATGGGAAATTGTCGCTCATCCGCTGAGTGACATAGCTGACAGCAGCGGCGGCAGACTATACCATGACCGCGCCCGGTGGTGTGGCAGTGTACGAGCGTGTCATTTGACACTCCGGCAGGCGAGCGGTTTTCCTACATGCCTGTTGGGTGTTCGTATATAGATTAGCACGACAATCGCAGGGACAACTGCGTCAAACATAAGAGATAAAGTCTGCCCCCTAACGCTCAAAGGGCTCACCATTAAACCGGACGAAGATAAGTCATCACTTTTTTACCTTATAAAATTAGAAACTATTAAATTAGAAGTCAGTTATTCAGAGGCACCCAATGACCCAGGATTTGATATTGCAGGCCGGGCAGCGCACCGTGCGAATGGAAACGGAAGCTGTTGCCGCACTGGAACACCGGATCAACGGCGACTTCCAGCGCGCCTGCGAGATGATCCTACAGTGCCCCGGACGTACCATCGTAACTGGCATGGGTAAGTCAGGGCATATCGGGCGTAAAATAGCGGCTACCCTTGCCAGTACTGGCACCCCAAGTTTTTTCGTTCATCCAGGGGAAGCGAGTCATGGCGACCTGGGAATGATCACTCGAGACGACTTGGTGATAGCCATCTCCAATTCAGGCTCTTCCGCTGAAGTACTCACCCTACTGCCACTGTTGAAGCGCCTGAGCATCCCCATGGTCAGCATGACTGGCAAGACAGATTCTCCCTTGGCGCAGGCGGCAGAGGTAAACCTGGATATTTCAGTGCAAACTGAAGCATGCCCCTTAAATCTGGCACCAACCTCATCAACCACTGTCACCTTGGTTATGGGTGATGCTCTGGCCGTGGCCCTACTGGAGGCGAGAGGCTTTACGGCTGAAGACTTCGCTTTCTCTCATCCTGGTGGAGCACTTGGCCGACGCCTGCTACTGAAAGTCGAAGATGTTATGCACGCAGGGGAAGAACTACCTCAGGTCCAACCCGATACTTTGCTATCTAAGGCCCTACTGGAAATGACCAGTAAAGGGTTTGGTATGACCACTATCGTCGACGTAAAAGGAGAACTGCTTGGCGTGTTCACCGACGGGGACTTGCGCCGCGTAATCGATCACAAAATTGAATTAGATAAAGCCACTATGGAACAGGTGATGAGTCGCCGCCCCAAAACGGTATCCGCCGAGACCCTGGCTGCAGAGGCACTACGCATTATGGAAGATTACAAGATCACCGCGCTGGTTGTGGAGGATGAAGCCCACCACCCGATCGGTGTATTACATATGCACGATATACTGCGCGCCGGCGTAATCTGAGATAATCAAACAATTTGCAGGGCCCATTAGTGCTCTAAAAAACAGTAAACAAGGACAACTCTGGTGGTTTCAGAAGAAGAAATAAACGCAGTATTGCAGAAAGTACGCTGGTTGGTATTGGATGTAGATGGCGTCCTCACCGATGGCAAGCTCTATTTCGACAATAACGGCAATGAGCTGAAGACCTTCAATACACTCGATGGGCACGGCATTAAAATGCTGCAAAATTCCGGGGTTCGCGTAGCCATTATTACAGGGCGACGCAGCTCAGTAGTGGAACGCCGCGCTCACGATCTTGGCATCACTAAACTGATCCAAGGGCGCGAGGACAAATTTATAGCACTGCAGGAGCTCTTAGCCGACGAGCCATGCCGCTTAGAAGATATCGCCTATATTGGCGACGACTATCCTGACCTTCTGGTTATGACCCGTGTCGGCTGCCCAATAGCCCCTCCCAATGCAGCCCCTCCAGTCAGAGAGCGCGCCCTGTGGATAACCCGAACCCGCGGTGGTGAAGGCGCTGTACGCGAAGCCTGTGACCGAATTATGCAGGCCCAGGGAACATTTGACTCTGCACTTGCCCCCTATATTGGTGAGCAATAATGCGTACCTGGCTACCGCTGCTATTAGTAGTGTCGCTAATCAGCGCTGGCCTATGGCTTTCGGAGAGCCCGCCAGATCAGCTGCTGGGAATCCGCCCTACCCCCCAGCAGCATGACAAAGCGGCAGAACTGATCATCCGAAACGCCAAGACACGCCACTTTAATGAGGAAGGAAATCTAGCCTATCGCGTGGACGCAGACCAGATAACCTACTACCAGTTTAAACGTCGTGACCGGGCAGACCTGACCGAACCTCGCATGGTTTTTTACCAAGATGACCAGCCTAAATGGCGTACCGAGTCTCGAGAAGGGGTGGCACACAATCGTGGTGAACGAATAGTCCTGAGTGGCGATGTAGAAATTGATGAACTACCCATCCCTGGTGGCATCAAATTGGAAACGTCCAGTATTACGATCCTGCCCGCGAAGGAATTCGCCGAGACAGACAAAGTTGTTACTATAAGCTCTGGCCCAAACCGCACCACCGGCAAAGGCATGCGCGCTTACTTGAATGAAGACCGGATGGAAATCCTATCCGATGTAAAGAGCATCTATGACACTGACTAATTACCGCCATCTGTTAAAAGTCACCACCATCGCAGCGCTCCTGCTCACAGCCTCATCGGCTTTTGCACTGCCTGAGGACCGCCAGCAGCGGATCAATATAAGCTCTGATGCAATGAATGCAGGTCTAAATAATAACCTAGTGGTATATAGTAATAATGTTGTTATAACTCAGGGATCTTTAAAAATACAGGCGGACCGCGTTGAGGTTTACTTCACTCCAGAAAAGGAAATTAGCCGTGTAGTGGCCGTGGGTAAACCCGCACATTTTCAGCAAAAGATCCTCCAGGGTGAGAACCCCGTAAAAGCCCGAGCCCAACGCATTGTATACCGAGTGGGCTCTGAGGAGTTGCAACTAACTGGTAAAGCCCATGTTGACCGGGAAGGCAACACACTGACAGCGGAAAAAATTGACTACGATCTCACTACCGAGCAAATGAGTGCCAAGGGCCAAACAGGGAAAGGGCGTGTAGAGATGACCTGGAAGCCCGAGAAGAAAGAGAGCTCTCAAGACGCCAATGATAATCAAGGTCAGTAACTCCCCAGCTACCACCCCTGTATAAGTAACAAATATTATTGCACCGGCGGGCATCACTTAGCCCGCGGCATGGATAGATTCGGTACACACTATGCCAACGCTCAAAGCGTTACACCTCGCGAAACAGTATAAAAAAAGAAAAGTCGTCCAGGATGTCACTGTCAGTGTTTCCAGTGGACAGGTCGTCGGCCTCCTCGGCCCCAACGGTGCCGGCAAAACAACCTGCTTTTATATGATTGCCGGGCTGGTGCAGGCCGACGCTGGCAGGGTGATGATCGACGATGAGGATATAACCCGGCTATCCATGCACGGACGCGCACGCAAAGGTATCGGTTATCTCCCCCAAGAAGCCTCTGTATTTCGCCGCTTGACGGTAAAAGACAATATCTTAGCAATCCTTGAAACCCGCAAGGACCTCTCAAGAGACGAGCGGCAACAACAGGCCCAAGCACTACTTGAGGAATTTAATATAACCCATATCGCGCAAAGCCTGGGTATGGCCCTCTCTGGTGGAGAACGACGCCGAGTTGAGATTGCCCGCGCTCTGGCCACCAACCCCGGCTTCGTCCTGTTGGACGAGCCCTTTGCTGGAGTAGACCCCATATCGGTGAACGATATCAAGGAGATCATCCGCCACCTGCGTGATCGCGATATTGGCGTACTAATCACAGACCATAATGTTCGCGAAACGCTGGATATCTGTGAGACCTCTTACATTGTCAGTGAAGGTCATATCATCGCTGCAGGCACGCCGGATGAGGTTCTCGCCAACCAACAGGTGCGCGAAGTTTATTTGGGACACGAATTCACTATTTGAGGCTAACCACCAATTTCTGTCCTTAAATTCTTCACTTAAGACGGGAATAATCATAATTCTGGAAACATAGCACCAGCTATCATGCCAGGACCGGCACGCTTATTGCTTGTAATAGATTGAAGAGAGGGGTAGTCTGCGCCATCTTAGGACAATTTGATCGACACCCTGTCTTATCGGCCTGCGGCGCTCCACTATGAAGCAGTCTCTCCAGCTCAAGCTCGGCACACAGCTGACCATGACCCCCCAGTTGCAGCAAGCAATTCGCCTACTGCAACTCTCCACACTCGATCTGCAGCAAGAGGTCCAGGCAGCACTGGACAACAACCCGATGCTGGAAGCGGATAGCGAAGAGCAATCCGTAAAGGTGGATGAAAATCAACCACAGCCTGAGCAAACACCGGAAAACACAACAAAGCCGGTAGAAGAGCGCGAACTGGCCGAGGGGGACTGGGACCAGGCAATTCCTGATGAGCTGCCCGTCGACTCGCGCTGGGATGACATCTACACCAATAACAGCGGCAGCCACGAGTTAGATTCCTCCAGCTATGAGCGTAACTCCACCTCGATCGGCCTTCAGGATCATCTACGCTGGCAGCTGAACTTGACCCCCTTATCTGAGCAGGATAAGTGGATCGGTGAAAACTTAATTGATGGCATAGCCCCCAGCGGCCTCCTTGGCACTTCTGTGCAGGATGTCGCCACCTCTTTATCGATCGATGAAGATGAGGTGCTCGCGGTTCTGAAGGCTATTCAGCAGTTTGATCCCGCCGGCTGCGGGGCTCGGGATCTCAAAGAATGCCTGCAATTACAACTACAGCAGTTGCCCCCAAATACCCCTTGGCTAAGCCAAGCGCAAAACATTATTGAAAAACACTTGGACTTACTTGGCAAAAGGGATTTTCGCCAGTTGAGTCGACGCACACGACTCACTGAAGCCCAGCTAGGCGAGGCCATTCGCCTAATCCAGACCTTAAACCCCAGTCCGGGAGAGAGCTATGGTGGGCAAGAACCAGACTATGTAATTCCAGATATTGTCGTTTCCCGCAAAACCCTTCGCTGGCATGTAGAATTGAATGCAGAGATCACCCCAAAGATCCGCATCAATGACCACTACGCCTCCCTGGTTAAGCGTGCCGACAACTCCAGAGATAACAATTTTTTGCGGGATCACCTGCAAGAAGCACGCTGGTTTATGAAAAGCCTGCAGAGTCGCCACGAGACTTTACTGAAAGTAGCCAACTGTATTGTCGAAAAGCAGCAAGGTTTTTTTGAGGAAGGCCCGGAAGCCATGCGACCTATGGTGCTGGCAGATGTTGCCGAATCTATTGGCATGCATGAATCGACCATATCCAGGGTGACCACCCAGAAATACATGCTCACGCCTCGCGGCGTGTTTGAGCTCAAGTATTTCTTTTCGAGCCACGTCAGCACAGACTCCGGTGAGGATGCCTCTTCAACCGCTATCCGCGCACTGATCCGCAAGCTGATTGACGCAGAGACCCCGCGCAAGCCGCTCTCAGATAACAAAATTACCCTAGAGCTCGATAAACAGGGTATTAAAGTAGCCCGCCGCACTGTGGCGAAATACCGCGAGTCAATGGGAATTCCCTCCTCCAGCGAGCGAAAACGCTTGGTCTGAAGGGGCCGCTTGGGTTTCGACTCATGAGGTAGGCCAAGTCATAACCTGGCACCAATTACTACACCTTCGCAACCGAACTCCAAACTTTGAGTGTATCCTTCCATTCTGGGCCACTTCCTAGTAGGGTTGCGACCCGAAAGGAGGCTCGCCGTAATGTGATGCACCTGGTAAGGAGAAATCCATGCAGATCAATATTAGTGGTCACCACGTCGACGTTACCTCGCCAATGCGCAGCTACTGTGAGAACAAGCTGGAAAAGCTCTCAAGGCATTATGACAATATAACCAACGCGCAAGTCATCCTATCCATAGACAAGCTGATCCAGAAAGCCGAAGCCCGAGTACATATCAATGGTCACGATCTTTGCGCGGGTTCGGAAGACAAGGACATGTATGCGGCCATTGATTCGCTTACAGACAAACTGGACCGCCAACTGAAAAAACACAAAGAGAAGTTGCAGAACCACCGCTGAACTATGACACTGGAAGCTTTACTCTCTCCCCGCCTCAGCCTTTGCCATCTGGCGGGGAGCAGCAAAAAAAAATTGCTGCTCAATATTGCCCAGGCTGTAGCCGAACAATATCCACAGCATGACTCTGACACCATATTCAACCAACTGATTGCGCGCGAGCGTCTAGGCTCCACAGGAATTGGCGAAGGTGTGGCTATCCCCCACTGCCGTCTTCCTGGATGTGAGCACCCCATTGGCGTGCTCTGCACTACAGAACCCGCCATAGATTTCGACGCTATCGACCGACAGCTTGTCGATCTGCTCTTTGTCTTGCTGGTCCCTGAAGATTCGGAACAACAACATCTCGATACACTGGCAGAAATCGCTGCGCTCTTCTCTAACAGCCAGGTCCGGGACAAGTTGAGGCAGGCTGACACGAGCGACGCACTCTACGCCCTAGCTATAGACTCAGCCGCAGCAGCCTGATTCTAGCTTTGCGCTCATATCCTGGTAATCCGATTCCGGAGTCACGATTTATAAATTACCGCCAGGAATATAAACACCATTTAATTAACGATTAAATGGTATAAAGAGCTAAAAAGAGGGGGTCCCCATGCGCTTGATTATCATCAGCGGCCGCTCCGGCTCTGGTAAAAGCTCCGCACTTCAACTACTCGAAGATGCGGGCTTTAACTGCATCGACAATCTGCCGATTAGCCTGCTACCCGAACTCATCAAGCGGGCTGAGCAGCAAACGCCTAAAGGGGACACCCCCCTTGCTCTGGGAATAGACGCTCGCAATCTCTGGCAGGATATCAAACAGGCCCCCCGAGTTATTGAAGCCCTGCGCAGTACCGGCGTAGAGTGTGATGTAATCTACCTGGACGCCCGCGAACCTGTACTGGTACAACGTTTCAGCGAGACCCGCCGCAAACACCCCCTGAGCAATGATTGCACCCACTTACTCGAAGCCTTGAAACAAGAAAGAGAGCTGCTAACACCCGTCTCAGCCATGGCGGATATGGTGATAGATACCAGTAGCCTCGGTTTGCACGAGTTACGGGAGCTGATTAGAAGCCGCGTAGTGGGCGGACATTCGGAAGGGATGGCAATACTTTTCCAGTCTTTCGGCTTTAAATATGGGGTGCCAGTGGATGCCGACCTGATGTTCGACTTGCGCTGCTTACCAAACCCCTACTGGGAGCCCAATCTTAGGAAAAAAACCGGATTGGACCATGAAGTAGCCGAATTTTTACGCTCCCACCCCAAAACTAACAAGATGGAAGCAGATATCACCGGTTTCCTTGAGAGCTGGCTACCCTCTTTCCAGGAGAGCAATCGCAGCTACACCTGCATCTCCATTGGCTGCACCGGAGGGAGACATCGCTCAGTTTATATGGTTGAACAACTGGCGCGCACTTTTCTCCACAAATTTGGCAATATTCAAGTCCGTCACCGCGAACAACAGAGATAGTCCATACAAATCCGCTACCTATGCAAAAACAGCGCCTCACCATCATTAACAAGCTCGGGCTGCACGCTCGCGCAGCCAGTAAGTTTGCCCAAACCTCTGCCCGCTTTTCTTCCAACATCAAAGTGCACTGTGGCGATAGATCGGTGGATGGCAAGAGCGTTATGGCGCTTATGCTACTTGCCGCCGGGCAGGGTACAGAGTTGGAGCTGGAGGTTGAGGGCCGTGATGAGAGTGACGCACTCGGAGCTATCAGCACTCTCGTCTCAGAGCGCTTTGGAGAAGCCGAGTAATTTGCAAAGGCGAGCGGCTCTGGATAGAGTCCGCCATGGCGTAATAACGCCGCGACTTTCTTATGGTCTCTACTCCCTAAACACCGCTGAGCAGTAAGGATTTATCGTGTCCAGCCCACCCCAAGCCGAAATCAAGTTCCGCGCGCAAAACCAACTCAGCGAGTTGTTCGCCGCCCTCGATAGTGGCACCGGGCAGGAAGTCCGGCGCATGCTCAAAACCCTGACCCCGCAGAGTATTGCGCAGCTTTTGGAAAGCTCCCCCCCGCGTATTCGCCAGGTTCTGTGGAACCTGATCGATCGGGATGTCGAAGGTGAGGTACTGCAAGAGCTCACCGATGAAGTGCGCAGTCAAATCCTCGATACCATGGATACCGAGGAGATGGTGGAGATTATGGAGGGGCTGGATGCGGACGATATCGCCGATATCCTTCAGCAGCTCCCCGAACGTGTCGTCTCTGAAGTCCTCTCAGCAATGAGCGAAACCGACCGCCTGAGGGTGGAAAGCGTACTCGCTTACGATGAGAATACCGCTGGCGGCTTAATGGACACCGATACTATCTCGGTGCGCCCCAACTTAAGCCTGGATGTGGTGCTGCGCTACCTGCGCCGCCATGAGCAGTTGCCGGAATCCACCGATAGCTTATTTGTAGTCAATCGACGTGGCCAATATATCGGGCTGCTACCGCTTTCAAAGCTTCTCACCACAGACCCCTCTGTCACGGTACGCGAGGTCGTCAATACTGATGTGGAGCCAATTCCCGCCGATATGCGCGATACAGAGGTGGCCCGGCTGTTTGAAAAGTATGACTGGATCACCGCACCAGTAGTGGATGAGCACAACCGCCTACTGGGTCGAATTACAATCGACGATATCGTCGATGTTATTCGCGAAGACGCTGACCACTCACTGATGAGTATGGCGGGCCTCGATGAAGAAGAGGACACCTTTGCTCCGGTAAGGCGCACTGCGCGCAGGCGCGCCCTCTGGCTCGGTATTAATCTGCTCACAGCCCTTCTGGCCTCATGGGTAATCAGTCTGTTCCAGAATACGCTGGAAAAAGTCGTTGCCCTGGCGGTATTGATGCCGATTGTCGCAAGTATGGGGGGGGTGGCCGGCAGCCAGACACTCACCGTGGTGATCAGGGGCATGGCTCTGGGCCAGATTGGCAAAAGTAACCTCAGTTGGCTACTCTCGCGGGAGCTCGGCTCTGCATGCCTTAATGCCCTGCTTTGGTCTCTGGTGATGGGGCTAATCGCTGCACTCTGGTTTGACGACATTACCATTGCGGTCATTATTGTTGCGGCCATGGTAATCAATTTGATTGTGGCAGCGATGGCAGGAGCAATCTTACCGGTTGTATTGCGGGCAATAAAAATCGATCCGGCATTAGCCGGTAGTGTCGCACTGACAACCGTCACCGATGTGGTGGGGTTCATGTCCTTCCTTGGCCTCGCCACCTGGTATTTTGGCTGAAAGGCAATACACTCCCCGCTCAAACAGAGCCGGTACAATCCGGAACTTTTATACGGAACTGAAGATGTACGAATACGATGATGAAGACCTGCCCAAGAGCAAGACGCAGGTAAAACAGGAGATGCACGAGCTGCAGGCCCTGGGGAAGCAATTAACCGAACTATCTAAAGCCCAGCTCGCCGAGGTGCCCATTGATGAGGATATGCGCGAGGCAATAGACACCTTGGGGCGAATCAAGTCCAACGAGGCTCGCCGTCGCCAAATGCAGTATATTGGCAAGCTGATGCGCAGTGCAGATCACGAAGCGATAGAAGCCGTGCTGAATAAATTTAAAGAGCGAGACCAGCAGCACCTGCGCTTCGATAAAATGGCCGAAGACTGGCGCAGACGCCTACTCGAAGAAGGTAATAGTGCCCAAGGTACCTTTTTTGACCAGTACCCCCAGGTAGACCACCAGCATTTACGGCAGTTGGTACGCGACTCCCTGCGTGAGATCAAAAACAGCAAACCACCCAGCAATCAGCGCAAGCTGTTCCGCTACCTGCGTGATTTCTTTATTCAGGCATCACAGTAGTTCTCATTCACCCACCGCATGTCACACGGGCGGCCCTGCTCCGCCCATAAACTCCATTGACTTATACCAAAGCCAAATTGCATCAATTAAAACTACAAAAGAGTCTCGCTCAAACCAAAAATCAGACAAAGACAGTATGAGATCTAGCGATTATTGTTTGACATCCCCGGCCGGCTCAAAATCTAAGGCCAGCGAGTTCAAGCAATACCGTAGGTTTGTCGGTGGTGGACCATCCTTAAACACATGCCCCAGGTGCTCTCCGCATTTGGACAATACCTCTGTACGCCTGAGCCCCCAACTGAAATCATCCTTTAATACGATATTCTGCGGAAAGGCCACATCCCAAAAGCTGGGCCAACCAGTACCCGATTTAAACTTGTGCTTTGAACTAAAAACCGGCAGACGGCAGCCTGCGGTGACATAAACACCTTCTTTTTCGTTGTATAACAATTTGCCACTAAAAGCCCGCTCCGTATCTCCCTGCCAGAGAACCTTGTAACGGTCCTCGGGGAGTAGCTGCTTCCATACCGACTTGGGGATCTGCTCTAGCCCTTGGCCTTCGGCTATACGTGATTTGGCTTCCGCCACTGTCATATTCTGGATTCTTTGGTCATCAGCCTCAGAGCAGGCCGATAGAATCAGGGCAAACACCAACAGGGGCCATAAGGCCGGGGACCTCACCATCTTGCAAACTCCTGTCCTCACTCAGTTATACCTACCTAATAGGATAGAGAACTAGATGCACATGCAGTTGAGCTCTTTCTGGAAGTGTATCCTCCCAATAAGCAGGCTAAGAGCCCGCTTCATTCGCCAAAGGAGGCGTTGGTGCACGACTGATTCCCTGATCCGGTTTTGCCTGTTTCCCAGCAGCCTCAGAGGCGGCCCCCTGACGCTCTGCACCATCTCCATCAAAGAGTCTCTCGAAACGCATTTGAGGGTCAGCCCAGTCACCGCTGATGCGATAACTCACACTGGCCATCTTCTTCACCTGCTTTTTAAACGCTTTACTAATGAGATAAACCCCTGCCGCAGCCGGCAATCCCCCAGCAAGAGCGGCAACCAGGGCTAGGTTGTTACTTACCGGCAAAGTCGCCACCAGGGTCAAATCCAAATCTTCCCGCAATAAATTGACCCTTCCCGCCATCTGCAGCTCACTGGTTGGCCCCTCAACCTGAATAGGCACTGCAATCAACAACTGCCCATCCCCTTCGAACACGACCTCTCCACGCACCCGGTCGAAAGCCATACCACTCTTATAAAGGTCGGAGAAATCCAAGCGCAAGCGGCGCGCCCAGGTATCGAAATTAAACAGCGATAACAACCGCAAGACCGTTGAGCCAGCAGTACCGGTGGAACGAAGGAAGCGGCCATCACGAATATCTATTTTCAAATCTCCGGAGAGCAAACTACCCTTGGCCATGGCCGGAGACCCATCCCAGCGCAAGGCTGTATCAAAGGTCGCAGACTTACTTTCAATAAGCGGTTCATGCCCCATCTCACGCTGAATATCAGCGAGATCATCTGCTGCCAGGCGCCCAATAAATTGAGAGGAATTATTGCCCTCCGCATCGCGCATCCACATCAATTGCGCTCCCAAGGCTTTTTCACCACCACCACGTCCCTGCAGATGGAACCCGCGGACACTACCGCGAATATCGCTTAGAACCAGGCGGTCTTCGGATGGCCGAACTTCAAAAGACCAGCGCCCGAGCTCCTCACCCCCCACTCGCAGACTTTCCGTGCTGAAATCCAGGGCTGGCAGCGTCTGAAAATTAAAATCTGCCCAGGGGTCCAACAACTCTTCCGCAAAGGGCTGCTCAGCCAATGTAGCGCCGGAAATAGTCTGCCTTTCTTCAGGAGCAGGAAGGCGTAAATGCGCCAACTTTAAACGCAGAGGTTTTTGCCCACCGAGCGTTCCCGAAAGTCTTCCCGCCGCCATTTCACTATCAAAATCTAACTGCCACTTTGAACCCACTCCTCCGCCTGTGACATGAATATGCTCAATAGCCACTGTTCCCAATTGCAGGCTATCTGTGCTTAGGTCAAGACTAATCGGCAGTGGACTGGAAACATTGTCAGTTGTCTGTCCACTTTGGGGAAGTGCAGTCAGGCCATCCAGGTTGCTTGCTTGCACCTTATGAATCAGTGATGGTGCTTGTTCGGGCTGAGCGGATGACTCTTCGACAACCGATGAGTCATCTCGGTAAACGCCCAATAGCTTTTCCCAGCGGGGTAAATCAACATTGGAAATGTCGCCAAGGATACTCACCCCTCTTTCTTCTGGTAATTTCGCCTCGGCATTGAGCGCAATAGCCGCTCGCTCAAGAGCTCCGTCCACCAGCCAAAACTGCCCTTGCAGGTGCTCACCGTAATTCAGGTGAAATAAGCTGCCCTGATCACCAATGGGGGCACGCAATACAAAATTCGTTTTACTTTCAGAGGGCTTAGCCAGGGGCTCCGGAAGGTTTACCGCCACACCAGCAAGATTTGAGGTCAGCTCGAAAACTGCAGCGTAGGGGGCCTCTTTAGATTTTGCTGGGATGGTAATAAGTGCCTGGTAACCCATGGTACCTTCAAGCCATCTCAGCTCGGGACGCTGGCTCCAGCTGTAGATCGACTCAGTACTGGCACTGCCATCCACGACCACCTGCGTATCGCGCGCATCGGTATCACCTATATGACGTATGCTCGCATTTATTGGCCGCCCCCAGAGCTGACCTTTCAGCTCAGTACCTTCGAGTCCTGTATCGCTGTCAAAAATGACATCACCAGCCAGAGCCTCAGCATGCAAGCGCAGATTTTGCAGCTGTAAATCACCACGACTCAACTGCAATTCAACTCTTTGAGCTGGTGATACTGAAGCACCACCCAGGGGCTGAGTGAGGTTCAGCTGCCCGCGAATATCTCCCGACAACAACCACTCATCAAAAGCATTGCCGAGCTGTTTGCGCAAAGGGGATTCGCGCAACAAGCGCAAACCATCAGCAGCCGGCCCCTGAAGCTGGGCGGTCACATCCAGACGTGAGCCTTTATCTTTTTGTGGGGTTACTTCCACTAAAACTTTATTCGCATCCACTCCCCAAACACGGGCCTTGTCTGCACTGACAGAAACATTGCCATCATCCAGCCTGAGTAGGCCATCAACAGACTGAACCTTAGGCCATTCGTCGGCATACTTAAGATTGGCGCCAGAAAAGTCTGCAGCCAACTGTACTGTTTGACGCTTATTGTGAGCCCCCAGCGCACGTAGTGACTCATCCTTGCCATTTTTGCGATAACTGCTGCCACGGTAAATAAATGCGGCAGTCTCAACCCGACCAGGATTTCCGTTGCCCAGCCCCTCATTCAACCAACTGCGCAAGTCTTCACTGACATTTGTCGGCACCAGCTTCTCTTGAACGCCAACATCCGCATCACGCAGAGAAAGCGACAGGAGTAAATCCGTTGGACGACTCTGAGGATGGAAAGGCAGGGACAACAAAAACTGCCCGCGAACTTCGCCCAGATTTCCATCTAATAGCAAAGGGCCAGAGAAGACATTGATTTCATTCGAATCCTTACTAAGGCTCCAGGCCAAAGTACCGCTGGCTTGCTCAAAAGAGAATGCCTCGGAGTAAAGATTTGGAAACCCTGCTTGCAAGTTCGAGCCATCCAATTCCACCCGGCCATCGTTACCGGCAAACTCCATGTAGCCACTCAAGCCGGCCACTGATGGCGCACCGCGGAATGCCTGCGTGCTGATATTGTGCAAATTGGCACTCAGGCTCACCGCACCTTGCGCTTCTTTGCGCAGCTGCACGCGTCGCAACTGGCCAGAAGGCTTCAGGGACGTCAACCACTCGCCTGCAGCACCCTGCAAAACATCCAGCCGAGTGAGAATATCGCTCCATCCCGCTAAATCGATCACATCTGCGGACAGTGCTACTCCCTGAAGGTCGTTACTAACCTGCAGGTTTAGCGGCGGCATCTGCAAGCCCTGCCAATCGATTTGGGTATCCTGTAAAGCCAAACGCCAATGTTCACCGGGCAGCCAGCGACCAGAAATATCTCCAGAAAGCGCCCGTAAAGGTGCCATTATGTGATCTCTGTTTTGTACCAGATCACTACTTTCATGCTGACTTTTGCCCTGACTGCTTTTCTTCGGCGCCTCTTCTGGCTGATCCAAGTTTGATACCTGAGCAAGGTCTACTCGTCCGACCAACCGATAACCACTGCTCGCATCGCTATGCAGCCACAGGCGTCCATCCGCCCACTTACGCCCACTCCAATGAAATCGGTCGGGTAGAGGGGTCAACTGATGGAGTAGTGACACAATATCCTGGTCCAACAGCAGCTCATTGAGCTGCATATAACCTCGCAGTGAAAATTGTTTTTTATTGCGCGGGTTACCACGCCCCTCCAGCACCAGGCGGAGAGTCTCAGTGTTGCTAGCCTGCTCTTCGCCTTCGCGGGAGATAAAAGCGCGGGCCGTAAGACGATGAAAATCACCTCGGTTTTCCAGAGAAATTTGTGGCAAGTTGAGCTCGGCAACCTGCTCATCAGGCAGCCTGACAGTGATTGCCGCATCGCTAATCCAGACCTTGGGGCTCAACTGGAAAAGTCGTGCCGGGTCCGCTGCCTTGGGATTGGACACAACCCTGCCGTCAGGCTTTAGGGAGATATCGGGGAAGCCGTCCAGACGCCACTCGCCCTGCTCATCTCGGCTGAGTCCAGCCGTAAAGGCGTGCATTTGCAGGTCTTTCCACACCAGCTCACGATTCCATAGGCTGGCGAGCAAATCCAGTTGGAACAGGCCGTGCCCCATACGCAACTCGCCCTTCTGCCCAAGGCGCAGGCCGTCGAGCTGTAATGAGACTTGCAGTGCTTCCCAGCGCAGGGAGATACGGTCCATCTGTACCGGAACCCCCAGCTGACCGCTGAGCCAGCGGCTGATCTGCGGGCGATATTCCTCAACTTGAGGCGATAGCAGGCGCCCGGTTTGAACAAGGATTGCCAGGGCAATCACCAAGCTTACCGATAACAGCCAAAACTTTCGCGCAAGCCAGCGCAATAAGATCATCATCACCCCCACTCTTCCACGGTGCTGTCACAGGCATCGCAACGACCAGCATCGAAAAACTGCGAGGAGGCTAATAATGATTTACACAAGAACAATGTCGTACTGCTCCTGATTGTAAATGGGCTCTACTTGGAACTGTATGGGCCTGCGAATAAATTCCTCCAGATCGGCGACATTCGCCGACTCTTCATCCAGCAGCAGATCGATTACCACCTGACTGGCCAAAACCATGATTTTTTCACTATCGTAGGCGCGCGCCTCACGGATAATTTCCCGGAAGATCTCAAAGCAAACTGTTTCCGCACTCTTTAAAGTGCCGCGCCCCTCGCACACAGGGCAGGGCTCGCACAGGATTTGCCCAAGAGATTCCCGCGTACGTTTGCGGGTCATCTCTACCAAACCGAGTTCGGAAACCCCGGTAATACTCGACTTAGCGTGATCCCGCTCGAGGGCCTTCTCCAGGGTGCGCAATACCTGACGTTGGTGCTCAGGATCTTTCATATCGATAAAATCGATAATGATGATTCCCCCCAGGTTGCGCAGGCGCAGCTGGCGGGCGATTGCCGTTGCCGCCTCCAAATTCGTCTTGAAGATAGTCTCTTCCAGGTTGCGGTGACCTACAAATGCGCCGGTATTGACGTCAATAGTACTCATCGCCTCGGTTTGCTCGACAATTAAATACCCCCCGGACTTTAGCGTCACCTTATGCTGTAGGGCGCGGCGAATTTCCTCCTCAACCCCATACAGGTCAAACAGGGGACGCTCACCGGGATAGTGCTCGAGTCGCCCAGCTATTTCTGGTGCATACTTGCCTGCAAATTCTGCCGCGCGACCATGCGCCTCGCGGGAGTCTATACGAATCTTCTCGGTATAAGGGCGCGCAAGATCACGTAGGGCACGCATAAATAGCGGCAAATCCTCGTAAATTACGGAGGGCACTACCCGCTCCTTGATGCGCTGCTCCAACTCCCCCCAAAGTTTGTAAAGAAAGGGGATATCCCGTAGCAACTCCTCCTCGCTGACACCCTCAGCCACGGTGCGCAAAATAAAGCCTCCATCAGCGGAAAGGCCATCTTCGGCGAGACGTGACGAGGCGGCCTCCACAAGCTGACGCAAGCGCTCGCGCTCTCCCTCATCCTCGATACGATTGGAGATCCCGATATGACGGGTTTGCGGCATGTAGACGAGATAGCGGGCAGATACTGACAAGTGGGTGGTCAGTCTCGCGCCTTTACTGCTAATAGGATCTTTTACTACCTGAACGACCAGGGGCTGCCCCTCCCGCACAAGAGCGCGAATATCTGCAACTTCAGCATCCCTGGACTCCATCCCATCATCATCCAGGGGGGCGATATCAGAGGCATGGATAAACCCGGCTCGCTCCAGGCCAATATCCACAAAAGCCGCCTGCATCCCCGGCAATACCCGAATCACCTTGCCCTTATAGATATTGCCAACAATGCCCCGACGTGCACTGCGCTCCAGGTAGACTTCCTGTAGCACACCATTTTCTACCAGTGCCACTCGGGTCTCTGTTGGGGCAACATTGATCAGCAATTCTTCACTCAAGACTTGGCCTCCTGCCAGTAAGAAATCCCGGCCTGTTCCAGCATCGGAACTAACGCCTCCAAGGGCAGGCCAACCACATTGCTATAACTGCCGCTGATAGACTCCACTAACGCGGCTCCCATTCCCTGAATACCGTATCCTCCAGCTTTATCGGCGGGCTCACCGGTGTGCCAGTAGTCTTGAATACTCTGGACTGATAATTGGCGAAAGCGCACCCGGGTTTCCACCAGACAGCTGAATTGCCTGTGCTGACTGCGAAGACAAATCGCAGTCAGCACAGAATGCTCTCTGCCCGATAGGGCCGACATCATGGACTCAAAGTCAGTAAAATCCCGCGGTTTCTCCAGGAGACGCTCACCACAAAGTACGACTGTATCGGCCCCCAGGGCCCAGAGCCCGGCCTGTTCTGGTGTCGCCAATAACCCGGCCACAGATTTTTCCTGCGCCAAGCGCTGAATATATTCTTGGGGAGTCTCTGAAGCTTCTTTCTGCTCAGGCACCGAGGGCGGGCATTGGGAAAACACAACGCCTATTTGCTCCAGCAATTCGGCTCGACGTGGCGACCCCGAAGCAAGAAGAAGGCGATTCGAAGAGGTGATATTTGTCACTGTACTACATATTCCCTGTGGGCCAGCGGCTGATTATAGCGATACTGATCGAAAAATGATCAGAATTTTACATTGATTTACAGACTGACGAGACGCTCAACGAACCTGCAGCCGACTGCAGAGACGATGCAATAGCGGAGCAACCCAAGGCCATAGCAGGGCCGTGGTGAGTGCCGGCCATAAGAAAGTCAGGCCGGGAACGGTTTTTCCCTCCAAACCATGTACCCAGTTACCCACAACCTGGTGGATACCCACCAAAACGAACACCCATAGAAGCTGCTGAGCTGGATTAAAGGCCCTGGTACGCTGGTAGGTTAACAGGCTGAAATAGGCCAAAACTGCCAGAGCCAATGCATGGGTACCGAGACTGGCTCCGCTGATCAGATCTTCCAGGATACCCACCAGCCAGGCAAAACCAACGCCCAAGGCCTGAGGCATACGAGTAACCCAGAAAATAACCAATAGCGCCGGAAACGCGGGGCGGAACCACAGCCACTGCTGTGGTAAGGGCATAACCACAAGTAACATCGAGAGAAAGAGCGTGAGCGTGATAAACCAGCGATTATTCGCTTGCAAGGCCCTGCCCCCCACTCCCGATTACCGCCAAAACAAAGCGGCTGCGACTCATACGCCCGCGCGGGAGCACTTCCGCCTCGGCAAATGGTTGACCGGGGTCTCGGGAGATCGACATAACCTCGCCCACCGGGTAGCCTGCGGGAAAACGTCCACCGAGACCGGAACTGAGTAGCAGATCACCCTCGCGGATATCGCTGGTATTCGCAAGATGCCTGAGCTTGAGGCGATAGAGGTCACCGGTGCCCTCAACGACGGCACGCATACTGTTGCGTAACACTTGGACAGGAATTGCGTGGCTGGAATCAGTGATCAGGAGAATCCGGCTGAACGCATCCCCAGCCTCAATCACCTGCCCGAGCAAACCACTCGCATCCATCACCGGTGTGCCCACATCAATACCATGATCGCGCCCTTTATCGATCAACAGCACATGCTCAAGGGGGTCCGGTGAGACACCGATAACCTGGGCCACCAGCACCCGGTCATCAACCATTTCTGCCGAATTCATCAGCTCCTTCAAACGCGTATTTTCCGCCTTGACCGCAGCCAATAATTGGCTGCGCTGCTCCAACAGCAATACTTGACGCTTGAGACGGTCATTTTCTTCAAGCAGCTCCTCGCGAGAGCGAAACTGCTCTCCAGCCCAATCGCCAACACGCTCTGGAGCACCAGTGATCCAGTAAAGAGGCGCTGTAACACCAGAAAGACGCTCGCGAGTAGACTGGAACCAATTGGTGTAGTGGTCTGCAACAATCAAGGCGATTGCTAGCGGCACCAATAATAGAAGGCGGAACTCAGGGGAGGGGCCGCGGGTAAAAAGCGGTTTCAAGGGCAGCCACCTTTGTACAGGTCAATGATTATTGATCTCACAATATATCGGATGTCACTGAAACGTGAAACTAACTGCCGGCAGGGCTACCTCACTAATTGTTAGGAAAACCCGCCAGCTTCAACCCACTCAGTTGGACATCAGATACAAACGGCTGCGATCCAACATATCCAGGGCCTTGCCGCCACCGCGGGCAACACAGGTAAGGGGGTCATCAGCAACGATCACTGGCAGACCTGACTCTTCCATCAGCAGGCGATCCAGGTCCCGCAGCAAGGCTCCACCGCCGGTTAATACCATGCCGCGCTCAGCGATATCCGAAGCCAGCTCGGGGGGAGATTGCTCAAGGGCACTTTTCACCGCTTGTACAATACCAGTTAGCGGCTCTTGTAAGGCCTCAAGAATTTCATCGGAATTCAGGGTAAAACTACGGGGCACCCCTTCCGCCAAGTTGCGGCCGCGTACATCGATCTCACGAACTTCACTGCCCGCGTACGCACAGCCTATTTCTTCTTTAATACGCTCAGCAGTGGCATCACCGATTACGCTACCGTAGTTGCGGCGTACATAGTTGACGATGGCTTCATCAAAGCGGTCGCCACCGATACGCACAGAGTCGGAGTAGACCACGCCATTGAGGGAGATAATGGCAATCTCAGTCGTACCACCACCGATATCCACCACCATTGAACCGCTGGCCTCCTCCACGTTCAGGCCAGCACCAATCGCCGCCGCCATCGGCTCTTCAATCAGAGATACTTCGCGGGCACCGGCACCCAAAGCAGATTCGCGAATTGCACGACGCTCCACTTCGGTGGACTGACAGGGTACGCATACCAGCACACGGGGACTTGGGCGCATCCAGCTGTTTTCATGCACTTTCTTGATAAAGTGCTGCAACATTTTTTCAGTCACTTGGAAATCGGCAATCACCCCGTCCTTCAGTGGGCGAATCGCTGTGATATTACCGGGGGTGCGGCCGAGCATACGTTTGGCTTCCACTCCAACTGCCTCAACGATTTTCTGGCCATTGTAGTGACGGATTGCGACGACAGAGGGCTCGTCGAGTACTACGCCGCGATCGCGAACGTAAATCAGCGTATTGGCGGTTCCCAGGTCAATGGAGAGGTCACTGGAGAACATGCCCCGCAAACGTTTAAACATGGAATTCGATTACCTTGTACTAATTGTCAGCCCCCAGATCGGGCACTGCGGGCGCGGCTTATTTTATGGATACAAATCCTAGTTAGTCCGCGCAAATAATTCTGAGTTCCGAGCCGCATTTCGAATCGGAATTTACGCAATACGCCGGAGTCTCTGAGCGCCCGGCAGGATTGGGCAAACTCTAACAACGGCACCGGTTCAGGGCAAGGCTGAAGCCCGGCTAATCGATTGCAGAATACCCCCTACAGCTGAGCCGGTGAGAATAGCGGCCTATTGTGCTAAATTTGCCGACCCTGCCCCGTCCTTATACGGAGCAACCCAGATTCGCAACTGAAGCCGGAGGAGCTCTATTGCCATGGCTGTGGATACGCAAACCGTAGAGAAGCTGGCGGAACTCGCTCGCATCGCCATATCCGAAGAAACCATTGAGGAAGTCAGCGGCCGCCTCGGCGATATTCTTCAACTGGTGGACCAGTTACAGGTCGTCAACACCGATGGGGTCGCACCTATGGCGCACCCACTTGATGAAGTGCAGACCCTGCGAGCCGACAAGGTAACAGAGACTGACCAGCACCAGAGTTTCCTGAACTTGGCCCCGCAATCTGAAGAAGGGCTTTATCTAGTCCCCAAAGTCATCGACTGAACAGGCCCCCAGGCAAGTACCCAATTATTCGATTTCGCCCTGAGCCCGCCCAAAGCCTTTAAGGGAATAACATGCACCAGCTTACTATCGCCGAGATGATCCGCGGCCTGCAGAGTAAGGCATTCTCCAGTGTGGAGTTAACTCGCCATCTACTTGCACGAATCCAACAACTAGACAGCAGCTATAACAGCTTTATTACCGTAACTGAAGAACTCGCCCTATCGCAGGCCGAAGCCGCCGATCAACGTATTGCCAAAGGCGAAGCACCCGCCCTGTGCGGAGTGCCAGTTGCCCATAAAGACATCATCTGCACCAATGGCGTACGCACCAGTTGTGCTTCAAAGATGTTGGACAATTTTATTCCGCCTTACGATGCCACCATAGTGGAAAACCTAAACGGCGCCGGCACCGTAACTCTGGGCAAAACCAATATGGATGAGTTCGCCATGGGCTCCTCCAACGAAAGCAGCTATTACGGCCCAGTAAAAAACCCCTGGAATACCCGTTGTGTACCGGGCGGCTCATCCGGAGGTTCCGCTGCAGCAGTAGCGGCGCTACTAGTGCCTGGAGCCACGGCCACAGATACCGGCGGCTCCATTCGGCAACCCGCCGCGTTGACCAATACCACCGGCCTTAAACCTACATACGGCCGTGTATCCCGCTGGGGTATTGTCGCCTATGCTTCCAGCTTGGATCAGGCAGGCCCTATTGCGCGCAATGCTGAGGATGCCGCTTATCTGTTGTCTGCTATGGTCAGCCACGACCAAAAAGATTCCACCAGCCTAAACCGTCCGCATGAAGACTTCACCGCGGGACTGAGCGACTCTATCGCCGGCCTCAAAATCGGAGTCCCTAAAGAATACTTTGGGGAAGGCTTGAATGCTGAAACAGCCGCCCGCGTACAAGATGCCCTTAAGGAGTTTGAAAAACTCGGGGCCGAGCTGGTGGATATCAATCTGCCACATACTGAGTTGGCTATTCCCGCTTACTACGTCATAGCCCCAGCCGAGGCCTCCGCCAACCTATCCCGCTTCGATGGGGTGCGCTATGGCCATCGCTGTGAAAACCCCAAAGATTTGCGAGATTTATATATGCGCTCCCGCGGTGAGGGCTTTGGCGAAGAAGTCCAGCACCGCATTCTGGTTGGCTCCTACGCGCTATCCGCTGGCTATTACGATGCTTATTACAATAAGGCCCAGCAGGTGCGCCGACTGATCAAGCAGGATTTTGTACAGGCCTTTGAAAAAGTCGACGTAATTATGGGGCCCACCACACCCTCCCCAGCGTTTGAGTTGGGAGCCAAGGGGGCTGATCCGGTAGCCATGTACCTGGAAGATATCTATACCATCGCGACCAATTTGGCGGGCCTACCAGGCATGTCTATCCCCTGTGGATTGGTAAACAATTTGCCTGTAGGGCTTCAGATTACCGGTAACTATCTGGACGAATCCCGCATGCTCAATGTTGCGCATCAATACCAACAGGTTACCGACTGGCACCAAGCCAGCGCCGTATAAGGAGATCGACTGTGGAATGGGAAATCGTTATCGGGCTGGAAATTCACGTGCAGTTATCCACCCAATCCAAACTTTTTTCTGGCGCTAGTACCCGTTTCGGTGCGGCACCGAATAGCCAGGCCTGCGCCGTAGACTTGGCCATGCCCGGTACCCTGCCTGTCCCTAATGAAGAAGCCTTTCGCTACGCGATTATGTTTGGCCTGGCGATGAATGCGGACATTGGTAAACGCTCTGTTTTTGAGCGTAAAAACTATTTTTACCCAGATCTCCCCAAAGGCTACCAGACAACCCAGTTGGAACAACCTATCGTTGGGGCTGGCGAAGTTGAAATTCATCTAGAGGATGGCAGTAGTAAAAAAGTACGCTTGCACCACGCCCATCTAGAAGAAGATGCGGGCAAATCCTTGCATGAAGACTTCCACGGCATGTCTGGTATCGATTTAAACCGCGCGGGCACACCTCTGATAGAAATTGTCTCAGAACCCGATATGCGCAGCGCCGCCGAAGCGGTTGCCTACCTGAAAAAAATCCACAGTATCGTCACCTATTTGGGCATCTCCGATGGAGATATGTCTCAAGGCTCTCTCCGCTGTGATGCCAACGTCTCTGTGCGATTAAAGGGAGAGGAAAAGCTGGGCACTCGCACCGAGCTTAAAAACATCAACTCCTTCCGCTTTGTTGAGCGAGCTATCAAAGTTGAAGCCGAGCGTCAGATCGATATTCTCGAAGATGGTGGCAACATAGTGCAGGAAACCCGACTGTACGACGCGGATAAAAATGAAACCCGCTCCATGCGCAGTAAAGAAGTTGCCAATGACTATCGCTATTTTCCCTGCCCAGACCTACTACCCGTAGTGCTCACCGATAACTATGTCGAGCAACTGCGTGAACTACTTCCTGAGCTGCCCGATGCCAAAGCCGAGCGCTTCCAGTCAGAGTACGGCTTATCTGCCTACGACGCTGACCAACTCACTCAGGAGCGCGCCAGCGCCGACTACTTTGAAACAGTATGCAAATCCTGCGGAGAACCAAAACTCACCGCTAACTGGATTACCGGTGAGTTAGCCGCACTGCTGAACCGTCAGGAAATCTCTATACAGGATTCCCCGGTTAGCGCCCAGCAACTCGCCGGCTTAATCATGCGTATCAAAGACAACACCATCTCCAGCAAGATTGCCAAACAGGTTTTTGAAGCTATGGCACAGGGAGAGGGTAGTGCGGATGAAGTTATCGAAAAGCGTGGTCTCAAGCAGGTATCTGATACCGGTGCCATTGAAGAGATGGTAGAGGCAGTTATTGCTGCCAGCAGCGCACAAGTAGATAACTACTGCAAAGCCGACGAATCCAAGCGGCCCAAGATGATGGGCTATTTTGTCGGCCAAATCATGAAAGCCTCGAAGGGTCAGGCGAATCCACAGATGATCAACAAGATCCTCAAGGATAAGCTCGACGCTCTCCTTTAAACCTTTTTAACCTGCGGCCAGGTTCAATCTACCTGGCTTCTTTCACAGAACTAAGGAAAAGATTTTGAGCCTAAAAAAAGACAAACAAAAAGTCCTCGGTGAAGTATTTGACGAGGAGCGAATTGCCGGTTTCCTAGTGGGGGAAGCACCAAAAAATACCAACCGGGATTTCCATTTACTTGAACGCGCCTACCGCAGTATGAAAGCGGAGAGTTTTGCCACTTTTGTACAACTATTTCTCGCCGAAGGTCACGACCTCAACAGTATGGATCCGGATGGAAAAACCTTATTAACCCGCATTAGTGAACACCGCCAGAGCAGCGAGTACATAGAAATACTAAAAGCCGCCGGTGCTAAACACTGATTGGCCGCCGCGCACTTGCGAGAGGTAACTTTATGACTTCAAATCCAGTCCATGGTATTGACGCGCTAATGCGCGGCGCCCGCCTATTAACCAAGCATGAACTACGCCCCTTTATCCTGGTTCCCCTGCTGATCAACCTAGTGTTATTTATCGTGATCAGCGGCATCATGATTACCCAACTCGGTGGTCTCAGTGAGTTTATCAGCAGCCTGCTGTCACACACCCCAGTGGACACTACCAATATGTCCTGGTGGGAAGCCGTGATGGCCAAAGGTGCCGCCTGGACCGCCAGCGTTTTTCGTTGGCTCGCCTGGATCATTGCAATTTTGGTGCTGTTTTTATTTTTCCTCGCCTATGGCTATTTGTTTGGGATAATCACCAATATTATTGCGGCCCCTTTTAATGGCCTACTGGCCGAGAAAGTTGAAGAACTTCTCACCGGTAAAGCACCTCCTGCAGAACCAATGATACAGATGGTATGGCGCACACTGGGACGGGAACTGCGCAAGTTAGGTTATTTTATTTTCTGGGGACTGATCATTTTTCTGATATCCACAGTAACCAGCTGGACCATAATTATCCCTGCCGTATTAGCTGCAGTTTGGGGTGCCTGGTGTATGGCAATACAATACGTTGACTACCCTCTCGATAACCACCAGCGTCCTTTTGACGAACTAAAGAGCGTACTACGCAGGCGCAAACTAACCAGCCTCGCCTTTGGTGGAAGCGTAATGCTGGCCAAGATGGTGCCCATTTTGAATATCTTTGTTATGCCTGCGGCAGTAGCAGGGGGTACCGCACTCTGGGTAGAGCGACTGCGCAGGGAGGGAGATCCCGGAACAGAAACTCACTCTGCAACACAACCCAACTGAGCATCAACCATTCCAGCAAACTAATATTCACAAAACCGAAACCTCTAATACTATTCACAGAAGAGTATTTTCTATATGAAACTGAAAGTTAATGCTGGAATGGATAACACACTATCAAGAAGGTTTATAATCCTAAGCAATTCTCGGAGCGATAAAATAAAGTCGTCCGGTGCGAGCCTGTTGATGCAGGCTTCATTCCTTCAAAGTGCAGAAATTTAAACCCGGCGGCCTTACCAAGCTCTATAGCGGGGGCATATTTACTACGAGCCGAATCATCCAAAAGAATGACTCCATCACTTGCCAATCGTAAAATACCCTGCTTGAAACAGTTGATACGATCTCGACCATCCACAATTACCACCTGAAAGTGGTTTTTAAACTTATGAATAGAGCGACAGTAGTCGCCATCATCATCGGCCGCCTGCAAGAGTACTTCAGCATTCGCCGGCAGTTCTTTAGTTATTATTTCAAACCACTTGGAATTATCTTCCACACTCTTTACTGAAGCCACTTGCTCCGCATAAAACCGCGTAGAAAAACCGCTCCCATACTCAAATAGATCCATACTTTTATTTAAGCGCTCCTCGAGAAAGCGTATAACTGGATAATTCATCCAAGGCAGCGGATTACCTTCAGCATCACAAGGGTAACCTCGCTTGAAAGACTCAAGCCACCCGGTCCTGCGAAGATAGGAAGATTTGCGAAACACGGTCCTGCGGGCAGCGACAAATCGCCAAAAAGGATTTACCATAGGTAACATACACCAACAAATAATAATACTCCGTATAGTTTGCACAAGCAGCATCTAAAATACAACTCAGCAACATAAAGATTGACAAAGCCTGCCAAACAACACCACCCACAAAAAAAGGATAAATCAGGCAGCTTAAGCTAAGCCAATTAATTCAATACGCCCCCTCTACACCAACCACCTTCACCCCATGAGAAGCTGACTAAGAACTGATAAATTAAAATCAAACATATAGAAAATAACCAGACAATATGAGCAATCATTTACCTTTCAATGCTAGGAAGGGGCAAAAAAGCTCACCACCCCCATCAATGTGCCCCACACTCCATATCGACTTTTATAGCCCTACTCCGCAAGCCGCACCTCAGTAAAACCTATATCGACCTAAAATTTTGGGAACCTATGGCAAGATTTAAACCAAAAAAATAGGAACTGCAATCCGCCAAGTCACAAAATCCCACCTAAAAAATCAAACAATTAATTATTTTTTCGCACCACCCCAGGCACATTCTTCAGCAACCCGCAGACAGCGCACCTGCCATATTCCTCTAAATTAAAAACCCTATAAATATTAAATTTAGAGTAATAACGCGCTTTACGCAAAACCTAAAAAACCCAGAGGCGATTACCCTCTACACCATTAGATTTGAGGCCTGACCAGCCATAAAAAAATAGGAATGCACAACTCTAAACCTACAACTTATAACGCACAGCACTCAACTACTAAAACCAGTAAACTTTCACGGAATGACATAAACCCCTTACTCCAGCTATCTAACTCCATGACAAAAATCAAACAAAAAAACCCAAACACAGAGAAATACCCCTAAAGAATCAGCCACGCAAAAAACTAAACAGGGAAGGACTAGCCAGCTCATAATTAGCCAAAAGAGATAAGCATTTCACTGCGTCCTCCGGCTCACAAAGCAATTTTCTCTTCTTAACATTACTGCTCTGCAAACGATCCCGCATCTCCCGAAAACCTCTCACACCAACAGCCAATATCTGTGGAAGCCAATCTGACAAGTCTTGCAGGGTTAAGTAGTTACTTCACTTTTCGGTATACCCAGAAAAGTCATCACTAAATGCCAAACCGGAGGATTTCTTGAGAAAATGATCACTAAGCAATGAGCAAAAATCACTAACTACATCGCCTTCACGCAAGAACTCAGCAGAGAAATCCCGCACATTCAGGGCTGCTTCCCCAAAAGCTGCAGCCCATATTTTTAACTTTGAAAAATAGTCAAAATACATCATTAAGTCAGTACTGAGATGTGGGAAAGCGCCTTCACAGTGCCCAAATAACAAGCTGGAGGGACTGACATCAGGTGCTGCCGCCCGTGCAGCCTGCCTTTTAAATGAGAATGCCTGTAAATCCTGCCGTCGCAAATAAACAACGACTTGGCAGCGATCAAAAAATCTTCGACACTCCTTGTAGAGACTGTCAATATCTTCAAACGTATGCAGGAAACACAGGTGCTCCGCAGACACAACGACATTATCACCGCGGCTTGATGCCAGTAAGTCACTAAGCCGCCGGTTCAGACGATAGGACATTCGACCATTTTTTTTCTGAAAATCGACAGTACGAGAGGAACTCCCCTTTTTCCCCAAGGAAAGAAACTCTATACCTTTTGAACTTAATAATTTGGTGGATTGTTTTAGGGCAAGCTGCAGTGCACTAGAGCCAGTTTTATGAAAACCGATATGTAGAAAGAGAGTTCGCATTCGAATACTTTTTGATTTTACACAGGTAAAAAACATCCGAATTCAAGGCTGTGTCAAACACCTGAACAAATGGGGCAGCCCACGGAGTGAAGATCCCAACAACAGGAAAAATCTTTACCAGTGTAGTTCAAGGAGAGAAAAGGGAGCTCAGAAGAGGGAAAAAGGCAAAAACTGATGCACTCATTACTTATTAAGTAGATAAGGTATGTTTCCAATTACTAGAAACGCCAATAGGCCTTTAGCGGCCTATTAGCTTAGATGGAGTCAATGGCGAGAACGCCCCCGGCCACCACCGCGACGGTTACCGTGCCCTCCACGATGGTCCCTATCACCACCACTGCGACGCACTTCGACTCTCGGGGGTTCCTGTAGTAGCTCTTCCGGTGGGACTTCACATTTGAGCTTCTGCCCCAGTAACTGCTCGATCGGCTCCAGACGCATAGCATCATCTTCACAGGCAAAGCTGATCGATGTTCCAGTCTTGCCAGCACGACCGGTACGGCCGATGCGATGAACGTAATCCTCAGGCTCTTCGGGAAGCGTGAAGTTCACCACATGACTAATGCCGTCGATATGAATACCGCGCCCGGCCACATCCGTGGCTACCAACACCTTGGTTTTACCCGACTTGAAGTCGTCGAGAGTGCGTACACGCTTGTTCTGTGCCACTTCGCCGGAGAGTAGACCGGCGGAAATGCCGTGGGCGAGCAGGTGTTCATGCAAGCGGCGACACTGGTCGCGGCGGTTGGCGAAGACAATCAGGCTGTCCACCTCATCTCGCTGCAAAATATTGTAGAGGAGTGCGTACTTCTCCTCACTAGCGGCCAGATAGACATGCTGCTCGACGGAATCGGTGGCCACTCGTTCAGGTTCGATTTCTACCACTACCGGCTCTTCGGTCCATTGCTCCACTAAGTCATCAACTTCGGGGGTGAAGGTGGCAGAGAAAAACATGGTTTGGCGATGAGTCTTGCGAGGTGTCTGGCGTACAATCCTACGAACCTGGGGAATAAAGCCCATATCCAGCATGCGGTCGGCCTCGTCGATCACCAGCACTTCCACTTGATCCAGGAAGCAATCGCGGTTGCCGACAAAATCCAATAGGCGCCCCGGTGTCGCCACTAGAATATCCACTAATCGCTCATTCAGATTGCGCTGTTGCTTATCGTAATCCATCCCCCCCACCAGGGTATGGATTTCCAAGTCGGTGTATTTGCACAACGCCTTGGCATCATCGGCGATCTGCATTACCAACTCACGAGTGGGAGCGATGATCAGGGCGCGGGCTTCACCGGCGTAACGCTCACCATCAAAGGGATGACGCAACAGATCATCAATAACGGTAATTAGGAAAGCTGCGGTCTTGCCAGTGCCTGTCTGGGCCTTGCCCACCAGGTCGTGGCCATTCAGGGTGTGAGGTAGAGAATGGCCCTGGATTGGCGAGCAGTACTGGAAACCCAGGTCGTGAATACCGCGCATTAACTCCGGCGGCAGGCCCAGGTCATGGAAGCGGACCTTACCCTCTTGCTCTGGAACCTTGAAATCACCCAAGGACCAGGGCGTTGCCGGGGCCTCCGGCTTAGGAGAGCGAGAACGCTGACGTCCCCTCTGGGAACTTTTGCCGCCGCTCCGGCGCGAACCTCCCTCGCTCTGGCCAGATTTTCCCTCGGCTTTTTGGCCTCCACGAGGCTTTTTAGAGGGATTCTGGCCACTTTTACGCTGCTGGGAGTGCTCGTCTCCCTGGTGGGGAGTCTTCTCCTCAGAGGAGGAGGAACGGCGGAACAACTTTCCTATCAAGTGAAATACTCGCTCAAATGTTCAAATAATCGGCGAGTATACCACCACTCTAGGTGGATTCTCGCCCACTACAGTGGCGGCACAGCCAATAATCAATACTAAAGAAGCGCCCCGCCCCACTACATAACAGTGCCAACAGCATAATGAAGTAGGTCGCAGAAAACTCTATGCCGTTCTTCAGAACAGTAAAACTACCCTTCTCGGATAACCACTCATAGTTGCCGTGCTCTTTTAGGAGTTCTATAGCCTTCTCTTTGCGAGTGATGGCTTCATCAATCAGGTCCTCGCGCCACTCCCAAGGAGCAACCAGAGTTTTATCAGGCAGGGCTGACCACCCATTCTCCCAGTGTGCGGTAAACGCCGCCACTGCCATCACAAACATTAAGGGGATCGCCACCAACCTAGTGGCAAACCCCAGTAGGATGGCAATACCGCCAAAAAACTCCGTCAATGCCGCTGCCCAAGCCATAAACAGTGGTGCCGGCAGGCCAAGACCCCAGTCGGGGTTACCAAACCAAGCGGCCACACTATTGATATCCCCCATTTTATTGAGGCCCGCCAAAATAAAAATCGGCGCCAAATAAATCCGTAGTGCCAGAGGCCCGAGCCAGTCGATTTTCTGCACCCAGTGCACAAAGCAGCCATACCAACGACCCAGGGTATTCATAACAGAACCATCCTTTTCACTCTCTTTTCAGTATATGTGTTCACTTTAGTCGAGCGGCCCAGGCATCTCTTACACTGCCTCCAACTAAGCTTGTTCTTCCGAATCGCGGAATGGAGTAAATGCATAGTGAATACCTACGTACTGGTTCATGGCCTATTTCTCGGGGGATGGTGCTGGGGCCCCGTAGCCAGGCTGCTGACTGCCAACGGACACCGGGTATTCACCCCCACCCAGACAGGCCTGGGAGAGAGACATCATTTACTTTCACCCACAATAGGTATGGATACCTTTATCCAAGACCTGGTGAACGTAATCGAATTTGAGGAATTAAACCGGGTGATTTTAGTGGGGCACAGCTTTGGGGGCATGGCGGCCGCCGGCACCGCTGACGCACTTCCCGAGCGCATTCGCCATCTCGTTTACCTGGATGGTGCCATTCCCAATCCCGATCACGCTTTTGCCGAACAACTACCGCAAGATATCCTCACACAACGCCTGGCAGAGGCAAAAGAAATTCACGGCACCCGCTGTTTTTTACCGATAGATCCGGCGCAAATGGGGATTAAGAAGCAGGATGTTCAAAATTGGCTGCGCCGGCGTATGACCCCTCACCCCGTGAAAACTTATTTGGATCCCATCCAAATGAAACTCCCACCCGAGCAAGGACCGAGCTGTACTTTTATTCGCTGCACCAAGCCCTACTACCCCCCAGCCAATGTAAGCGGTGAGCGCGCGCAAAAGATTCCCGGCTGGCACTACCGAGAAGTTGCCGTCAGCCACGGTTGTATCTTTCTCACACCGCACAAAGTCGCCAGATTATTGCAGGAAATTCCTCTGTAGCCGCTGGGAGAAAACATGATTTAGCCGTAGAATATTCCGCCTTTATGGCGACGGGAAATTCTTGCTGTCAGCTCCCATCCAGCTCCCCCGCTCTGCTTTAAAGATCATTTGGCACAACCGACTGCCTCAATAACATTTTCTGCCCAGCCCCGGCTGAACTTGGCTGATATACCAAAATCATCGACAGGCTCTGCCTTAATAAACTTGGTTTTTCCCTTGCTCAAGATTTACCGACGCGCCATCTCCACCGAACTCTCCCACCTCACCACACTGGGGGGCCCCTTAGTAGTCAGTAACTTGGCAGTGGTGAGCATGGGCGTTGTGGATACCATTGTCGCCGGTAACGCCGGGGAGGTAGACCTGGCCGGCTTGGCGCTGGGCTCAAGTATTTGGGCTGTATGCGCAGTTACCCTGATCGGCCTGCTCGCTGCAGTATCCCCGGTTGTTGCCCACTTGCGCGGAAGTCGCGATGAGGAAGGTTGTGCTGCCCAGTTAAACCAAGCTCTCTGGATTGGCTTGATCGGCGGCATATTAGTGCTACTTGCCCTGCTCGCCGTGCCTGTGTGGAGCCAGTGGATCAAAACCGAGGAGCCTGTTCGACAGGTTTTACAGGGTTATATCCTGGCACTCACGGTAGGCACCCTACCCTTTGCCCTCGGAACCGCACTGCGCGGCTATTGTGAGGGTATGGGACAGGTGCGCCCAGTCATGCGTATTTATCTGGCCGCCGCCCTGCTCAATATCCCCCTGGACATTCTCTTTGTATTTGGCGCCGGCCCTATACCAGCTATGGGCGGTGCCGGCTGTGGCTGGGCAACCGCAGCGGTAAGCACCCTGATTGCTATCGCCCTGTTTTGGCATGCCGCCACAGATCCTGTATACCACCAACTCAAGCTAAAGCTGATACCACCCAGGCCCAACTGGCCCATTTTGAAACATCTTTTGGCTGTAGGACTGCCGGTATGTGTCGGCGCCGCCAGTGAGGTCACATTTTTTGCCAGCTTGACGATTCTGCTCGCTCCCTATGGCGCAGCCATAGTGGCAGCGCATCAAATCGGCATGAGTATCGGCTCAATTTTTTACCTGGTAGCCCTGGCGCTAGCCCAGGCCCTGAGCATCCGTACGGCACACTTACTCGGCCAGAAGCGCCCCAAGCGGGCACTGTTTGCCGGTAAAGTGGGGATTGGTAGTGGCGTCGTGTATGCCCTCGGAACAGGTGTACTACTGATCACCTTTCGCCACCTGTTTGTACAGGCTTATACCAACAATGCGGAAATTATTGCAGTGGCAAGCAACCTACTACTGCTCTGTGCCGCCTACCAATTGGTAGACGCCGCTCAAGCCATGGCCTGGGGAGCACTGCGAGGTTACAAAGACACCCGCGTTCCCATGTATATACAGCTGTTCTCTTACTGGCTGGTAGGGCTCTCCAGCGCCTATTGGCTGGGTGAAAACTTCTGGGGCGTTTATGGCTACTGGACTGGTGTCTGTATCGGCCTGGGCACCGCCTCAATCCTATTAGCGCTTCGACTGCGACGAACCAGCCGCAAAGCCATTGCCAAAACCTGGGGAATACAGGTTGGTTCACATTCCCAGGGAACGCTTTGACTATACTGGCGCTCCAAGTCCCCAAGCGTGCCGGGCAACAACAATAACCGGCACCGCCCGCACAAGCAGTTAATCGGAGTTACCCAATGATCCCGCGCCTTTTTCCCAACGGGCCTCGGCGCCTGTTGAGCCTTGCCCTGATTTTGGCCTCAGCCCAGGCCTGGGCAATGAGTGCCACCATCGGCGAACAAGAAAAACCCAGCGTGAAGGCACAGGAAAAAGAGCAGGAAGGCGTCATCTCAAAGGCGGAAAACTTGCAATTGGACCAGCCGGTGATTACCGAGCTGGGCCCACCCACTGGCGCCACGGAACCAATTATTGATACGCAGGCCAATGGGGAAGCCCCCTCTCAGAAATCACTGCCCCAGGCGGAAAATCTGCAGTTAGACCAGCCCATCAATGAACTGGAAGCACCGCCTTCAAATAAAGAGCCGCAAACCAGGCCTACAGTAGATACATCCACTCAGCCAGAATCATCCCCTACCGGTAATATTTCTATAGAAGTGGAAAAGGCCAAACCCCTGCGTTTGCTCGGTGCCGAGGTAGCCCCAGCAACCTCCACCCGCCTGGCCTGGTCTCCCAGTCAACACTTCGAAGGTGTCTACAGCCCCACCGCCGTCCTGGTTGTCAACGGTGCCAAACCGGGACCGGTACTCTGCCTGACCGCAGCGGTCCATGGAGATGAATTAAACGGCGTAGAAACGGTGCGCAGGGTCATGTACGACCTCGATGCTGAACAGTTAAGTGGCGCGGTAATCGGCGTGCCTATCGTTAATCTGCAGGGCTTCCACCGCAGCTCACGCTACCTCACCGACCGCCGCGACCTGAACAGGCACTTCCCCGGAGACCCTAATGGCTCTTCAGCCTCACGGATTGCCAACTCCTTTTTCCACGAAGTCATCAGCCGCTGCAATGCAGTGGTAGACCTGCACACAGGCTCTTTTTACCGCACCAACCTGCCGCAGTTACGCGGCGACCTCACCAACCCCAGAATCGTGAAAATGACCAAGGGTTTTGGCTCCACTGTGGTACTCCACAGCGCCGGGGCCAAAGGTACCCTGCGTCGCGCCGCGGTGGATGCGGGTATCCCCACCGTAACCCTGGAAGCCGGCGCGCCGATGGTGCTGGACGAGCGCTCCGTTAGCCACAGTGTGAAAGGGATTCGCACCCTGCTTAACCAACTGGGTATGGTGAGCAAGTTCCGCCTATGGGGTGATCCCGAGCCCGTGTACTACAACTCCACCTGGCAGCGGGCTTCCACTGGCGGCATTATTTTTAGTGAGGTTCAGTTGGGAGAGTTTGTGCGCAAGGGAGATCTACTGGGCACAGTGACCAATCCCATCACCAATGTGCGCACAGAAATTCGCTCGCAGCACAACGGCCGTATTCTCGGCATGGCGCTGGATCAGGTGGTGCAACCTGGCTTCGCCGCCTACCACATCGGTATCCAGGCTCCGCAGGAACAAATCAGCCCGCCCGAAGAAGTCATCCCAGAAGAGACGGCGGCACAAAAACCCCAATCTCCAGATGCCCAAAAAACAAGAGTATCCGACAATAGCGCCGCGGACCTCCAAGCGGACGAGGACTAGCCCGCTACTGCGGGCCACTCACTTTATCGATAATCCTAGGGCTGGGCTGCTCCAGGGGCTCCGGTTGCAAAGTGATATGCTCGATATCAAAGCGCTTGGTCAGGGTCCTCCTCAAGCGCTCCAACACCGCGGGCCAAGCACTTAAATCATCCACCACAATGTGTGCCGACAGAGAGATGGTGCTGGAATCCAGACGCCAAATATGCAGGTCGTGTACTGAGCGCACACCTACCTCCGCGGCCAGGGCTTCCCCCACAACTGGCAGGCTCAATTCCCGAGGAACACGCTCCATTAGCACATCCACCGCATCACGCAGCAGACGCACACAAGAAATCAAAATCAGAAAACAGATCAACAGCGATAACAGCGGATCAATCGGCACCCAGCCAGTAAAGTAAATCACCGCACCCGAAGCCAGGGCGGCTACCGAGCCGAGCATATCCCCCATCACATGAAGCAATGCGCCGCGAATATTGAGCGTGCGCTCGCCGCGCAGCAGTACCCAAGCCGCCAGAATATTGATCAACAGGCCCGCTGCAGCTATCAACATCACCGTACTGCCGTGCACCGGCTGGGGGCTGCGCAGGCGGTTGATCGCCATAAAGGAGATTCCCACAACAATCAGCAACATAATCAGGCCATTTGTCACTGCTGCCAATACTTCCGCACGCCCCCAGCCAAACGACAATTCACGGTCTGCGGGCTTTTTTGCCAGCACCGCAGCAATAGCACCCAGTGCCAGGGCAAAAGTATCCGTGAGCATGTGGGCGGCATCCCCGAGTAGCGCCAGGGAGCCCGACAGCCATCCACCGATGGCCTCCACAATTGAAAAACTAAGCGTCAGAATCAGAGCGATAATTAACGGGCGGAGGGCGCCATTTCCATTGCGATGGTGAACGTGGTCGTGCATGAGTTCCCTCCCTTTAAATTCCTAGCAATAACCACCCGACTAGTTTTTGCGCCCCAGGGTTATGCGCTCCCAGCCGGAATAGTCTTTGCGACTCTCTACCGCTCTGTAACCGGCAGCAATAAAAATTTCCCGTACGGATTCTGCCTGCTGCCATCCATGTTCTACCATCAGCCAGCCGCCGTCTTGCAGAAATCTTCCCGCGCGATTGGCGATTTCTTCAATATCCGCCAGCCCATGGCGCTCAGCCACCAGCGCAGAGTGTGGCTCGAAACGCACATCGCCCTGGGCCAGATGAGGGTCCGCTGCATCGATATAGGGGGGGTTACTGACGATCAGGCCAAATTGCTGTGGCAGAAGCTGGGTAAACCAATCACTTTCCAGGATCTGCACATTGGTGAAACCGAGGCGCCTGCGGTTATCCTCCGCTAACGCCAGGGCGGAGGGAGACTTCTCCGCCGCAACAATCTGCCATCCCGGTTTTTCTGAGGCCAATGCCAGGGCAATTGCCCCGCTACCAGTACCCAGGTCGAGTGCGCGCAATTTCTCTTGAGGGCAGAGTTCCAGCGCGGCTTCCACCAGCAGTTCAGTATCCGGACGGGGAATTAATGTAGAGGCATCGACCCTCAAGGTGAGAGACCAAAACTCCCGCTCACCGGTCAGGTGAGCCACAGGTTCACCCTCTTTACGGCGCGTCAGCAGTCCATCGAACTCACTCTGCTCACTCGTGCTCAGCTCGTACTCCGGCCAGGTATACAGCCAGCTGCGCTCACGACCGAGAACATGTGCCAACAGGACCTCTACGTCGAGTCGCGCTGACTCGCTGTCGATAAGTTCAATACTGCGGGCGAGATTATCCTTCACACTGCTCATAGGAAAGTGCTACCCAATAGCGGCAAACAAAACGTCAACTATTGTCCCATCGCCGCCAGCTGATCCGCCTGGTGTTCGGTACGCAGCGGCTCAATCACCTCTTCCAGGGCACCCTGCATCACTTCATCAAGCTTGTACAAGGTCAGTCCAATACGGTGGTCGGTCACCCGGCCCTGAGGATAGTTGTAGGTACGAATACGCTCGGAACGATCGCCGCTGCCCACCAGGCTGCGACGCGCGTCAGAAATTTCCCGCGCGGCGGCTGCTTCCTGTTCACTGGAAAGTTTGGCCTGCAGCAGCGCCATCGCCTTGGCTTTGTTCTTGTGCTGGGAGCGTTCATCCTGACACTCCACGACGATGCCACTAGGGAGGTGGGTCAGGCGCACGGCAGAGTCGGTTTTGTTGACGTGCTGACCGCCTGCACCAGAGGCGCGGTAGGTATCCACCCGCAGATCGGCCTTATTGATCTCGATCGCGTCGCGCTCGTCCGGCTCCGGCATCACCGCCACGGTACAGGCGGAGGTGTGTATACGTCCCTGAGACTCGGTTTCAGGCACCCGCTGCACACGGTGTGCACCGGATTCAAATTTCAGTTTGGCGTATACATCCTCACCGGCCACACGGGTGATAATCTCTTTGTAGCCACCGTGTTCCCCAGCATTCTCACTGACAATCTCGATGCGCCAGCCCTGTTTTTCCGCATAACGGGAGTACATGCGGAACAGATCGCCAGAAAAAATCGCCGCCTCATCGCCGCCGGTACCGGCGCGAATTTCCAGGAAGACGTTCTTGCGGTCATTGGGGTCGCGCGGCAGCAGTAGGGTCTGCAGCTCACGCTCCATGGGTTCAACCTGAACCTCGGCCTCGCGCAACTCCTCCTGGGCCATTTCGCGCATTTCCGGGTCGCTCTCGTCGAGCATTTCCCGCGCCGCCGCCATATCCTCCTGCAGCTGCTTGTAGCGGCCGTAGCACTTGACCACTTCTTCCAGCTCGGAGTACTCCCGCGATAGCTCGCGGAACTGATCCTGATCGGAAATTATGCTGGCGTCACCAAGCAGCGCGGAAACTTCTTCGTGGCGCTCCTGCAGATTCTCCAGCTTGTTCAATAGGGATTCTTTCATTTCTGTTTTTTCTCTAATTCGGTATCGGCGAGGTCATCGAGCCCCACCACTTCGCGAGCGATACGCAGCCGCTCCAGATCGCCATCCGCAGTCGCTTTTTTCAGGCTGATCGTGGGAGCATGGATCAATTTGTTGGTCAGTGAACGGGCCAGCTGCTCCAGCAGGCGCCTGGGATCATCGCCCTTATCAAGCTGCAGCAGTACCCGCTCAAGTTCGGTGCCACTTATCTGCTGTGCGCGCTGGCGGTAGCTGCGAATCGTGTCCACAGCTCCGAGAGCACGCCCCTCTTTGGTAAATTCTGCCGCAGCGCTATCTACAATTTCCCCGGCGGCCTCGGCAGCGCGTTCGCGGGAGCGCATCCCCTCATCGATCACGCCGCGCAGATCGTCAACACTGTACAGGTAGACATCGTCCAGTTCGCCGACCTCGGTTTCAATATCCCGTGGCACCGCGATATCCACCATAAACATGGGGCTGTGACGGCGCTTGCGCAGCGCGGATTCCACCGCCCCCTTACCTAAAATCGGTAGCTGACTGGCGGTGGAGCTGATCACGATATCGGCGCGGGACAAGTGCTCGGGAATATCTGCCAACAGTATTGCTTCAGCACCAAAATTTTCCGCCAAAGACTGCGCGCGACTCAGAGTCCGATTAGCCACAATCAGCTGCTTAATGCCCTGATCTAACAGGTGGCGCGCCACCAGTTCCACCGTCTCACCGGCACCGATCAGCAGCGCAGTTTGTTGCTTCAGGTCGGTAAAAATACGCGAAGCCAAGGATACTGCCGCATAGGCAACAGAGACGGGGTTTTCACCAATCGCCGTCTCTGTGCGCACCTTTTTCGCCACGGTAAATACCCGTTGGAAAACCCGGTGCAATTCGCTGCCGACACTGCCAGACTCCCGCGCCACCGCATAGGCGGACTTGATCTGGCCAAGAATTTGCGGCTCTCCAAGGACCAGTGAATCGAGCCCACAGGCGACGCGCATCATATGGCGCACCGCCGCCTCACCACTGTGGATATAGCTGCAACCTCGCAGCTGCTCCAGCGGTACCTGATGATACTCGGCCAGCCACTGCAGCAGCGGCTCCGCCTCCACATTGCCGTAGATTTCGGTGCGATTACAGGTGGAAAGAATGGCGAGTTCCCGGCAGTCGAGCGCCTTGCGCGCATCCCCCAGGGCACCGGACATCACCTCGGGCGCAAAAGCGACCCGTTCGCGCACCTCGATTGGCGCACTGTCGTGGTTGATCCCCAGGGTAACAATTGGCATAGAATTCCGTTGGCTAAATCTAGAGGCGCGTCATCCGCATTCGGGGCGCATTTTCACGGGCCACCGCTTTGCTTGCAAGCTGATGAGGCGGTTTAATTATGCGCTGATTTGAATAACCGGCCCAGGGCCCGCGCTCCAGAAGCGGATTCACGGCTAGAATTATATGGCGATAAACGTTTAAAACACGCCACTCTGACACTGCATCCCAGTAGCAGCCATGTATGGATACGATCTATGCTTCCACCCCGTCGTCCGCTCCCCCTCCTCAAAAACCAAACTCTATCACTCGGTGCGCTCTGCCTATCCCTCGTCTACCTACTGAGTGCCTGCGCCCAAATGCCGCCTGAAACGACAACCAATGAGGAAACCGAGCCTTCAGCTCGGGAACAGCACCGCGATGAAGGGACGGCCGCTGCCGGGGAGGATGCAGCGCGCAGCTTCCCCATAGATACGTTTTACACACTGCTGGTAGCCGAAGTCGCCGGTATACGCGAACAGTACGATGTGGCCCTGGCCAACTACTACCACCAGGCTGAAGTTACTAAAGATGCAGGCGTGGCAGCGCGTGCAACCCGCATCGCACGCTTTCTCAATGCGCGTCAGGCCGCACTGCGTTCGGCACAGTTGTGGGCTGAGCTGGAGCCGGACAATGCGGATGCCCAGCTGGCACTGACCGCAGAGCTCACCTTGTCTGGAGAGTTTTTAGAGGCCATGAAACACGCTGAGAGAGCGCTCGCTCTCGGCGGCAAAGCACCGATGCAATCTCTCGCCGCCACCGCCATCGGCCATCAACAACTCGATAAACAACTTCGTGCTGAATTTGCCCGGCTGGCTGAGGTTTACCCCAATAACGATGAAGTCGTTATGGCCTATGCCATGGTATTGCGTGATGCGAAGCAGTACAGGCGCGCCCTCGCACTGGTACGCCACATTCAGGAACAACACCCCGAACAAATCGATGCACCGCTGCTACAAAGCCATCTTTTGGTGGACTTGGATAGGCGCAACGAAGCCATTCAATTATTGGAAAATTTAGTCAAAATTTATCCAGAGGAAACCCGCCTGCGCCTACAATACGCGCGCCTGCTTATTCGCGAAGACCTCAATCTTGCTCGCCAACAATTCGCCGAATTAGTTAAACAGCGTCCAGAGGACGGCAACCTGATTTTATCCCTGGCGTTGATTCACTATGAAACCAACCAGCTCGGTGAAGCCAAACCCCTGCTCGACCGTCTACTGGAACTAAAACAACACGAATCAGCGGCACACTTTTACCTGGGCGGCCTCGCGCAGAAGCGGGGGAACAACGACACTGCCGCCGCTCACTTCCAACAAGTGCAGCCCGGCAACGATTACGTGGAAGCCATCACCAAGGGCACCAAGCTACTCGCAGCCAGCGGTAAACACCGTGAGAACAGCCTGTGGTTTGCCAAGTTGCGAGAGCGGCACCCCGGACAGGTAGAACATTTTTTCCTGATGGAGGTCGAACTGCTGCGCAGGAATGGTGAGCCACAGATGGCCCTACAAGTGGCAGACCAGGCCATTTCTAAACTGAATAACAGCGGCCGCCTGATGTATAGCCGCGCCCTGCTCAACGACCAGCTGGGCAATGCCGCAGCGTTTGAGAAGGACCTGCGTACACTACTGGAACGCGACCCGGATAACGCCACGGTATTAAATGCACTGGGCTACAAACTGATCGACGATGAGACCCGCCGCCAGGAAGCCCTGCAACTTATCAGCCGGGCTCTGGAGCTGGAACCGGAGGATCCAGCCATTATCGACAGTATGGGCTGGGTGCAGTACCGTCTGGGGAATTATCGCGACGCGGAAAAATATTTGCGCAAAGCCCTGGAAAAACTGCCGGATCACGAAATCTCTGCCCACTTGGGTGAGGTGCTCTGGGTCCAGGGGGATCGCGAAGCGGCCCTCAAAGTCTGGAACGATGGGCTGGCCGCCAATCCAGAGAGCAAAATTATTCCGGCTGCGATGAAACGACTGCAAATCAAAGAAACACTGGAACAACATGTATCCGACAACTGACGCCGCTACCCGTAAGTTTTATTTTCTCCTGGCAACAGCACTGACTTTGCTAATTTCCGCCTGTGCTGGCCAAAAGACCAAAGAGCCCGTTGCTCAGGAGCCCCCCGGCGAAACTGCAGCTCCCACCTCGGTAGCCCAGCTCAAACAGTGGACTATCAAAGGAAAACTCGGCGTGCGCTCTCCGGCAGATAACGGCAGTGCCAATTTGACCTGGCAACAGAGTGGCCCGCAAAATTTTCGTATTCACTTAAGCGGCCCCTTGGGTGCTGGTACCACGATAATTTCCGGTTCCGCTGGCGGTGTCAGCCTGGTGCGCGGCAATGAAGCGCCGGTAGTCGCCCGCGATGCCGCCCAACTCACTCAGCAAACTCTGGGCTGGCCACTGCCCGCAAGGGAAATGTTCTACTGGGTACGCGGTCTTCCCGCGCCCGGGCCAAGAGGCGCTGAAAAACACAACGGCCAGGGCGAGCTACAGAGCCTGCAACAATCCGGCTGGTCGTTGCGGTTCAGCGATTATCGCCAAAACGGCCCTTACCTACTTCCCACACGTATTAAAGCCCAGACCAACGGTGCCGCCGGGCCGGTACAAGTCACTCTGGTAATTAAGGACTGGGCTTTTTAAATGCCGAAGCCCCGGCATGCGGGTATGATGCGCCCAACAGAATTAACCGGCCCAACATTCCCGCATGCTGACCTTACCCGCCCCCGCAAAACTCAACCTGGTTCTGCGTATACTCGGCCGTCGCCCCGACGGTTACCACGAACTACAAACCCTCTTTCAAATACTCGATTACGGCGACAGTCTTGAGTTCTCCCTGCGGGACGACAGTGTTATCCGTGTAGATGCGGGCACTTTGGATGTCCCTGAGCAGGACAACCTGGTTTACCGCGCAGCTCTGTTGCTACGCAAAAATGTACAGTGGCAGAATAAATCGCTTCCCGGTGCTGATATCCGCCTGAGTAAAAAGTTGCCACACGGTGGCGGTATCGGCGGCGGCAGTAGCGACGCAGCCACCACTCTGCTCGGCCTCAACTATCTGTGGCAATGCCATCTATCCATCGATACCCTCGCCGAGCTCGGCCGGCAACTCGGCGCAGATATTCCAGTATTTGTGCGAGGGCACACCGCCTGGGCCGAAGGTGTTGGAGAAAAACTCACACCACTTTGCACAGAAAAACGCCACTATTTAGTCCTTGCTCCCGGTTGCCAGGTGAGTACCGCAAAAATTTTTTCCGATTCCCGTTTGACAAGAGATTCCGACGCAATTACATTAGCGGCCCTTCGCGAGGGGCAGCTCAATGAAACGCCACTCAGCAGTAAAAAACTGGAAGCATTTTTCGGTAACGACTGCCAGGAACTTGTTGAGAGTCTCTACCCAGAAGTTCGCGATGCCCGAGAGTGGCTGCAGCAATTTGCGCCAGCACAACTCACCGGCACCGGAGGTTGCGTTTTTGCCGCCTTCGAAACTGAGCAAGCAGCCCGATCGGCACTTGCCAGGCTACCGCGAAAATGGCAGGGTTTTGTTGCGGCCGGTGTACAGATTTCACCGACACATCAGCAGCTCGCGAAATTAACCTCAAGCAATTGAGGAAAGATACTGGGGCGTAGCCAAGCGGTAAGGCAGCGGGTTTTGATCCCGTCATGCGAAGGTTCGAATCCTTCCGCCCCAGCCATTTTCCTTTTATACAGTGGCACCAGCAAAAACCGGTTCCGACATGTTTCAGTCGACACTGACCCAACCGGCCGAGGCCACTCGTAGCGGGCTACAAAAAGCCTATCCCCGAATTCTAAAGAATAATGTCGAAGGCAGTTTTGCATGCAACTCCCTGCCGTCGACCCGGAGGCTTTCCGAATATCAAAGCAACCACCTGGGTGACCAGGAGCCACGGCCAGCACATTTAACAGCTTCGCTATCCGCTCTATCGCCCCCTATAAAAAGTGGTGCTATCGCATCCTAACTGCTAGCAAATTATGCCGGCATCTACACTTCAACTCACTTCAAGACAGAATTAAAGGAACTCGCAGTGGCTGACTTAATGGTCTTCACCGGCAACGCAAACCCGGAACTGGCGCAGAAAATTGTCGACCATATGGCGATCCCCCTGGGCGAAGCCACGGTCAAGCGCTTCTCCGACGGCGAGATTGCAGTTGAAATTACCGACAACGTACGCGGTCGCGACGTTTTCGTAGTGCAATCCACCTGCCAGCCCACCAATCGAAACCTGATGGAGCTAATCCTACTGGTTGACGCCCTGCGCCGCGCCTCAGCCGGCCGCGTTACCGCAGTGGTTCCCTACTTCGGCTACGCCCGCCAGGACCGTCGCGTGCGCTCCCAGCGTGTACCAATTTCCGCAAAAGTGGTTGCCGATATGATGGTGAGCGTGGGTATCGACCGCGTACTGACTGTCGATCTGCACGCCGAGCAGATTCAGGGCTTCTTCGATGTGCCTGTGGATAACGTTTACGGCTCTTCCGTGTTGCTCGACGATATCGAGCGCCAGAAGTACCAGAACCTGGTTGTGGTATCCCCCGATATTGGCGGTGTTGTTCGTGCCCGCGCCGTGGCCAAGAGCCTCGACTGCGACCTAGCCATCATCGACAAACGCCGCCCCGCCGCCAACGTTGCCGAAGTGATGAACATCATCGGTGAAGTTAGTGGCCGCACCTGCCTGCTGGTAGACGATATGGTCGACACCGCTGGCACTTTGTGCAACGCCGCCAACGCCCTGAAAGAGCACGGCGCCGAGAAAGTTGTCGCCTACTGTACCCACCCAGTACTTTCCGGCAATGCCATCAGCAACCTGAACAACTCCGTTCTGGATGAGCTGGTGGTTACCGACTCCATCCCGCTGGGTGACAAAATGGAAAAGGCTCCAAAAATTCGCCAGCTGACCTTATCTGCCATGCTGGCCGAGTCCATGCGCCGTATCAGCAATGAGGAATCCCTCTCTGCGATGTTCCGCTAAGGACTCCTTATCGGCAAATAGAAAAGTGCCCCGCAGCAGCGGGGCACTTTGCGTTTGGGACTGATTCCCGTAGAATACGCGCCCGCCCGGCACTGCCGGGCTATTACTTCTGGGCAAGCGCCCAATTTACACTAACGCCAGAGCGGTCCGGTCGCAGGTCTCTCTGGACAGACAACCCGAGGTTTTACCCATGTCTGATATCAAACTGAACGCCATTGCCCGCAGCGATGAAGGGAAAGGTGCGAGCCGCCGCCTGCGTCGCCTGGAAGGCCGTGTACCCGGCATCGTTTACGGTGGCGAAGTTGAGCCGCAGTCCGTATCCCTGCTGCAAAAGGACCTGTTCAAGGCCCTGGAAAACGAAGCTTTCTTCTCCTCCATGCTGACCATCGACGTCGACGGCAAAGAAGAGAAAGTTATTCTGCGCGATCTGCAACGTCACCCTGCAAAGCAGCTGCTTCTGCACATTGACTTCCAGCGCGTTTCCGCCAGCACCAAAGTACATGTGAAAGTGCCCCTGCACTTCCTCAACGAAGAAACCTGTAAAGGCGTTAAGGCCGGCGGCATCGTTTCTCACACCCTGACCGAGCTGGAAGTCAATGCTCCTGCCGGTAAACTGCCCGAGTTCATCGAAGTGGACCTGGCGGACCTGGAACTGGATGGCATCCTGCACATCTCCGACCTGAAACTGCCGGAAGGTGTTGAGTCTGCGGATCTGAGCCACGGCGAAGACCACAACCTGGTTGTAGCTTCTATTCACAAGCCTCGCGGCGCTGTTGAAGCTGAAGCCGAAGAAGCTGGCGAAGGCGAAGAGTAATCACCTTGGCTGCGGCACCGGATACTCCGATCCAGTTGATTGTCGGCCTGGGCAACCCCGGGCCGGAATACGACCGGACAAGACATAACGCCGGTGCCGACTTTGTTGTCGAACTGGCACGCCGCCACGGCACTCAGCTCAGCTCCGACAGCAAATACCACGGCCTCACCGGCCGTGTGCGAATCGGCAACCGGGAAGTCCGATTGCTGATTCCCACCACCTATATGAATCGCAGTGGCCAGGCTGTAGGCCCGCTGGCGAACTTCTTCAAAATTCCCCCGGAAGCCATATTGGTCGCTCACGATGAGCTGGACCTGGCCCCCGGTATCGCGCGCCTGAAAGCTGGCGGCGGTCACGGCGGACACAATGGCTTGCGGGATATTATTGCCGCTCTGGGCAACAACCGGGACTTTATGCGCCTGCGACTCGGCATCGGCCACCCCGGTAGCGCCAGCGAGGTGGCGCGCTTTGTCCTTCAGCGCGCCCCCAGGGCGGAACAGGAAACTCTGGCTAACGCCATCGATCACTCGATCGACGTGCTGCCCACCGCCGCCAGCGGCGACTGGGGCGCAGCCATGAAAACGCTGCACACCGCCAAATAGATCCCACCGGGCGGCTTGCCTTTTGCCCCGGAAATCTCGATAGTGTGCTGCGCCAAATTGCCGGTATTTTCCCGGCTGGCCCGGATCATTCGGAGGCCGCGCTACCCAGCCCGCCCAGACTCCCGCCAGCGTAATCACTACCGGACTTCAAACGCAATTAGCAGAGCGCGCGCTACGCGCCTCAGGCAAACGGAAAAATATCACCATGGGTTTTACTTGCGGTATTGTCGGCCTGCCTAACGTGGGCAAATCCACCCTCTTCAATGCATTGACCAAGGCGGGAATCGACGCAGAGAACTTCCCCTTCTGCACCATTGAGCCCAATGCCGGCGTAGTGCCTGTACCGGATCCCCGCCTCGACAAGTTAGCGGAGATCGTCAAGCCCCAGAAAGTGATTCCAACCACCATGGAATTCACCGATATCGCTGGGCTCGTTGCAGGTGCCTCTAAAGGCGAAGGTCTGGGCAACAAATTCCTCGCCAACATCCGCGAAACCGACGCCATCGCCCATGTCGTGCGTTGTTTCGAAGACGACAACGTTATCCACGTTGCCAACCAGGTACACCCGGTATCCGACATCGAGGTGATCAACACCGAGCTGGCCCTCGCCGACCTGGACACCGTAGAGAAAGCTCTGCAACGTTTTACCCGCGCCGCCAAGGGGCAGGACAAGCACGCCATCAAGATGAAAGCGCTGCTGGAAAAAATCCTGCCACACCTGAACGAAGCCAAGCCGCTACGCTCCTTTGGCCTGTCCGAAGATGAACTGACGGACCTGCGTGAACTGAGCCTGCTCACGGTGAAGCCCACCATGTACATTGCCAACGTGCACGAAGACGGCTTCGAAAATAATCCGCACCTGGACGCCGTTGCCGCCATCGCCGCTGAAGAGAACGCTGTACTGGTACCCATCTGCAACAAGCTTGAAGCGGAAATTGCCGAACTGGACGACGATGAGAAGCAAGAATTCCTGGAAGAACTGGGTATGGAAGAGCCGGGCTTGAACCGGGTAATCCGCGCCGGTTACCAACTGCTTGGCCTGCACACCTACTTTACCGCCGGCGTGAAGGAAGTGCGCGCCTGGACCATCCCGCTGGGAGCCACCGCACCCAATGCCGCCGGCAAGATCCATACGGACTTTGAGAAAGGCTTTATCCGCGCCGAAGTGATTAGCTACAGTGACTTTGTCGATCACAATGGCGAGGCTGGGGCCAAAGACGCAGGCAAGTGGCGCCTGGAGGGTAAAGATTATGTTGTCGCTGATGGTGACGTAATTCACTTCCGCTTCAACGTCTAATCCCCCTGCTATCTATCCTTCGCCTCCCCACCCCGGGGAGGCTGTCTCTGCGGCGTAAGATCCATGGCGCAATCAAACTGGAAAGTCGGCCTGCCTTTGGCATTGACCACCGTCTTTATGTGGGCAGCCCTGCCCATCGCCCTCAAAGGCCTTTTGGAACACATCAGCCCTGAGACCGCCACCTGGTATCGTTTTGCTGGCGCGGCGTTGTTGGCGGGACTCTACTACGGGCGTGCACGGCAATTGAAATTAAAGGCACTGTTCAGCCGCAGCCTGCTGCTGTTCACCCTACTCGCCGTGGCCGGGCTGCTGTTGAATTACCTCACCTATGCCAGCGGTCTAAATCACATCACCCCTGGTGCGGCACAGATCGTGATCCAGCTAGCCCCGCTACTACTGCTGATCTCCAGTGTTCTGTGGCTTAATGAACGCTTTTCTCCGAGACAGTGGGCCGGTGTGGCCCTAGTGGTGATGGGGCTACTGTTATTTTTCAACCAGCGTCTCGCTGAGCTGGGGAGCGGCGCCGATAGTGATTACCTGCTGGGGCTCGGATTGATCCTGATCGCCGCGGTATCCTGGGCGGTATATGGCTTTTTCCAGAAGAAAATCCTCAGCCGCGCCACACCCCAGGACTTGCTGGTATTGATTTATATTGCTGGCACCCTGTGCTTCCTACCCATGGCAGATCCACTGGATGTCACCCATCTGGGCTGGCTGGACTGGCTGCTACTTGCATTTCTTACCGCCAACACACTGATCGCCTATGGCGCCTTTAGCAAGGCCCTGGCGCACTGGGAAGCCTCCAGTGTCAGTGCCACTCTGTCACTGGTACCAGTAATCACGCTGCTGTTCAGCACCCTGGTGAGCAGTATCTGGCCCGATTACATCGCGGTGGAGCCGCTTAACTGGATCAGCTGGAGTGGTGCCGCTGCGGTGGTGTTGGGTTCCGCCCTCGCCGCTATCCGTTCCGGGCATCGCGCCAAGGGCTCTGCGGCTCCAGATGAAAAAAATCGCTAACTAACTGAAAAGAATACAAAAAAGTGTTGACACACCCAGCCCATCGATTAATAATGCGCGCCCTCGGGACAGCCGAGACAACAAAAGAAATGGCAAGGTAGCTCAGCCGGTTAGAGCGCAGCACTCATAATGCTGAGGTCGGGAGTTCGAGTCTCCCCCTTGCTACCATTTCAAATCACAGAGACTATTCTTTGTGAACCTTGAAACTGGGGCGTAGCCAAGCGGTAAGGCAGCGGGTTTTGATCCCGTCATGCGAAGGTTCGAATCCTTCCGCCCCAGCCATCTTCCAGAATTTATCCCGCAGGCCCGAATCAGGGCAGCACTCAAAGCCAGGCTACTTTACAGTTACCAGCTACAGCTGATATTTTTTATCGCAAAACATCTAGTCTTTGCCGCCGGCACGCAGTCGCGCGCCAGCATTCGCCAAGTACCCTTATTTAACCCCCGGTATCAAACTCTCCTCTACGGCAACTGCCTTAGCCTCTGAACCAGATCCTATTACTGTGGCCGTTCCACGGTTGAACGCTCGGCGCAACCCCAATACCCGCAGCCACTCGAATCCCAGTAAGCACAGCAATAACGCCAATAGCACTAGAGGTCCTCCCAGGCCGCTTAGGGCTTGCCGTTCCGACGCACAGGTCCACACAAGCTGTACAACACACAGTAGAGCCACAATTAGCAGGGTAGGTTTGCGCCCCAGCAAGCTCACAACAAAAACACCAAGGGGCGCCCCCAAGGCCACCACCGGCGCCGCTGCCAGCCAGTTACCAAAAACCCCTGGCTGCCAGTCGCCGGCCAGCGACTTCACCAGCACACCGAGTACAGAGCAGAAGGCCATAATCACTACCGAGGTGGGAATCGCTACCTTCAGGTCCACACGGCTCAGCAGCACCAAAGCCGCGTACACCAGCATATCCACACCAACCCCGGTTACCGAGACCACACAGAAGCCTGCAAAAGCCCCAAGCAGAAGACCTACACGAAAATCCGTTGGGCACTGCGGATCACCCTTGTGCTCACAGTCGGTGATCTCGGCGAGCCGATACAAATGAAATATCCCAAAGCTACCCCAAAGCACCGCGAAAGAGAGCTTCACCCACAGCTCAGAAATCATCGGCGCAAACAGCAATATGCCCGCGGGGATGGCCAATAAAGAACCGAGTAAGGCGCCGCGCAGCATCGACCAGGCTAACGGCTGCTGCCGACAAAGAATAAACAGGCTGGCACTAACCATACCGATCGACTGCACCGCAAAACTGAAGTCGCGGCCGAGACTGGCAGGCATATCAAATAAGAGCACCAACACGGGGAAGCCCACCGTGCCTCCGCCCATGGGCGTGGAACCGGCGGCATAGCTGCCGAGCGCCATTGCAAGCGCCATAGACCAATGCTCCAGTGCCAGGGCCAAGTTATCGCCCTGCATAACGAGAAACAGCCAGGCTCCGTAAAATAACGCCAACCAGGCAAACCAGTAGCGGAGAGAGAGCCGCGCTAGGTATTTCATTTTATTATTCGCGAACTTAAACGTCAGAGGGGCTAATAGTGGTACGAGTGCAAGGCGGGATCAAGGAGGGATAATGACTGCTGATAACTACATCTCGTAATACTGATACGCGCAGGCAGCCCGGCAACTGCAATTGCCGGGCCATACAGGATTAGTTCAGGCGCTTCTTGCGAATCAGATTCTGAACCTGCATGGAGGACATCATGGAAGCGTAGATCGCCGGCAGAGCGCCACGCTTGCGCAGTTCCAGGAAGTCTTCATCGGACAGCTTGTTCAGCTTCTCTTCGTCAATCACGTAAAAACCAGTCAGATCGTAGGGCTTATCTTCTTCGGTAATACGCAGAGTCAGCTTCTTCTGGGTCAGCAGGTCTTTGGATACCAGGAATTCGATAAACGACTCGGTAACAGATACGCGCTGGGCAGTTTCTACCACCGCCTGAGCGCGGTTTTTCAGGTAGTCAGTCTGCTCGCCCTCACCGTCAAACAGAGCCTCACCTGCGGACTCACTCAACATACTGGAGTCTTCATCGATACACAGTACCGCCTGATCAGTGTTCTCTGGGTTCTTCACCAGCACGAATGGGTAGGTGCGAACCTGCAGAGGAATGTAGCTGCCATTCCAGCCCTCAGCGCCAGAGAACAGGTTTTCACCGGGACGCAGGCCTGTAAGGGCAACCACTTTAAACTGCTCAGCATTCTGGTCTTTTACGAACAGGATCGGATAGCTCTGGGCCGCCTGAACAATTTCCTGAACCACCAGCGGCAAAATATGATTGCTGCTCACATGGTCAAAAGTGATGTCCTGGGTGAGTTTCAGGTTGGCGTGTGCCTTTTTATCCAAAGCTTTGATCTGTGCCATAAGTACAACTCCTAGCTACTTTTATAGTTACTTAATTTTCAGAGATACCCTAACGTACCACTTAATTGGCTTATAAACGATGACAAGCGCTTTCCTGTAGTCGCCGGAAACCAAAGTCAGCATTAAACAGGTAAGCGGGCCAACAGGCAAACAAAGCCTGCTGTAAATGCCAAAAACCAAATTTAGTGGATTATAAGGAAGACTTTCAAGCAGGCCGCAACAACTTGTTTGAAAGAAAGTCATTGCGGAGATACGAAAGGACCCAGTGACGCGATTAGATAAATATTGCAACCCCACTGACGAATAACTTCCAGGCACGCTAATGATAAGGTGCTACCAAGTTATATAAGCATAGGCCGACAACTTGTTATTAATTTCCCATATCACAAGTTGCCGACAGGACTGCAGCTCTACCTACAGGTTTAACTTAGCTTTCAGCTCACTGACCGCTCTAGTGAGTACAATATCCGTACCGCTACGGACATCATTCACTGTACGCTCAACTAAAATATCCGGTTTAACTCCATAGCCAACAAATTCACGCCCATCTGGATAGGTATCCCGCTTGGTACAAACCCTAAAAGAACCACCTCCAGGAAGATCGAAAAATATTGGCTGACCAGTGCTACCATTTGTTGGCTCACCAACAATGGTAAAGTGCTCAAGTGGGTCAGCATAAATCAAGAAGTCTTCCGCTGCCGATGCCGTATTTCTTCCAATTAGCACATAAGTAGGCACTATGTGATTATTATCCAATTTAGCCTTAAGCTTTTCTGAAGGGTCCCCACCGACTTCCCAAGCATTCCCCTCCCCATAAGGGCGATATTTTTCCATCTCCTCAAACTGGTCAGCGAAAGCACCCCAAGCTTTATAGGCTGCGATATGCTTGGGAGTCTTCCAGACAGAACCTGGTAAATCTCGGTCAGCCAGATAAGAGATAATCTCTCCTGCGTGACTGGTATTGCCGCCACCATTAAAGCGTAAATCTATTATCAACCCTTTTGATTTGGCAATATCTTCATAATGAGATTTAAACTGCTCAACAACCGCCTGTTTCCCAAAAGTATTTAAAGCTACATAGGCTATATCATCATCAAGCCACTTAAGCTCAAATGGCTCACCATTCGACTGAGGTTGTGCAATAGAGGTGTAATCAATCTTCCTCCCACGCGCATCCCGCTCAACCTGTACTTTCTTAATTTCACCTTTAGGGGTTTCTATAGTGAGCTCAACTTTGGAACCCGGAACGCCGTCCAACAGATCTCGCACAGCTATACCCCATAAAACGTGTTTGGTAGAGCTGGCGATATAAGGCATCACCTGTTCCTTCATGTATTTCTGCACACCCTGGCCATCTACAGTAACAATGGTTGACCCCAAAGGAATTTCAGGTGCTAAGCTCCTCTCCACCCCGATTATCACCGGCTGTTGATCAGCTTCCTTTAGGCGAATAGCCGGCCATCCGACATACTTAGCAGGCATATCTTTGGGGAAATAAACATTGGTGTGACCATCCTCAAGCAATGCGTTAAAGCGACTTAACTCACGATAGTATTCATAGCTGTTTTCTGTAGCTAAAACTCGAGGAATAAATTCGCGATACTTCGCATCAAAGTCAAGATCTGGAACCTGATCGAAGAAAGCAAAATTGTAACTGACCTCTTTCCAAAACAAAGAAAGACCGTATAACTTTTCTTCATCAGATAAGTTATCGGGCACTACATCAATGCTATCTGCATAGGTAGTGCTCGCTGAGGCCGCCACAATAGAAAATGCTAGAATTATTTTTTTTAACATAATATACGTCCTAAAACCAAGGTGCCTCATGCTACAGATTTAAATGAGGTAGATAGCTCAGCTCACCTTAAAAAAAGAACATTTCATCGTGAAAAGTAGATAGCCTAAAGCGTAGCTTCTTTACTTTCATTCTTGTGGATAAGCCTTTAACGTGAGTGCCAAAATCTCTTTCACCACCATTTCTGGCTCATCATTTTGAGGATAGTGATAGCTCTTCTCAGTCAAAACAACCCGCCCCTGTGGAAATGCATGGGCCCAATTTGAATGTAACTCCCCCCATCTATCCCGGGCCTCATCAGTAAAGAAAAGAAGAGGAGGATTGTCATACTTTTTAATTGAAGCAATTACTGTGACGGGTATATCTGGGATTTGAGGATAGTCAGGTAAAGGGCGTTTAGACCAAAAATCCAGGTACTGATTCGACATGCCGTTCTTCATATCATCCAGTTTTACCTGAGCAATTTGCTCTTCGGCCAATTCCAAATTCAGAGATCGCATAATATCCACATCATGCTCAGAAGAAGGCTCTATCAGCATCAACGCTGCCATTCTTTCAGGGTACTGTGCGGCAAACGTTCGGGCTACATGAGCGCCATAGGAGTGCGCAATATAAGTAATTTTCTCTTTAACCCCCAAAGCCTCCAATAAGGCCTTGGCCCCTTGAGCATAATCCTCAGAGCTAAAATGTTTCTTGATGGCTGTAGAATTACCATTGCCAACACGCGAGTAACGTATAACTCGTGCATGCTCTGCTAACCTATCATAGATTGGATTCCAGTCAGACATGCCAGCCGAGCCCCCCGCTTCTAAAAACAGGATAGCCTTACCAGATCCTTTGATCTCATATTCAATACGGTACTCACCCACAGGAATCTGTTCCGGCGACGCAAAAGCATATAGCGGAAGTGCAAGCACTATGAGTAGGAGGATTTGATGCATATACAACCCATAATAACGATCAAAGAATCCAAACTTAAAAAATAATAGAGCCACTATGTGGCAGCAACACCCTGCCCTAAGCGCGCTTCATTGCCTGGTCCGGGGTGTTCCGGTACCAGCTGAGCCAATCCCAAAGAAACCAAAGCCATCAAAGATCCAGCAAAGAAAACCATCGCTGGAGAGGTGAGCCATAGCAAACCAAACAAAACGGGGATAATAACCGCCGCGATATGATTAATGGTAAAGCTGACACCTGCAGAGGCTGCGATGTCACGTTCATCCACGATCTTTTGGAAATAGGTCTTGATGGCAATGGCCATAGAGAAAAACAGATGATCGATAATATAAAGCGCAGCTGCCATCATCGCGCTCTCCACCAATGCATAACCAGCAAAGACTAGTGCTAAACCAATATATTCCAGAGTGAGGATTCGGCGCTCACCAAAGCGAACAATAAACTGGCCAATTTTCGGGGCAATATATAAATTCAACAGGTGGTTTACGGTATAAAGTGCAGCAACTTCTCCTACGCTATAACCAAACTTCTCAACCATCAAAAAACCAGCAAAAACAATAAAGATCTGCCGACGTGCACCGCTCATCATTGTCAGAGCGTAGTAAAGCCAATAACGTTTGCGTACAACCAACTGCTTTCTCTGGCTATGGGGCTGGGGAAATTGAGGAAAAAGTATCCAGGCCACCAGGGCAATAATAACTGTGCTCCCTCCTCCAATCAGGTAAACCCAGGAATAGTCCAACCCGCCAAAATCCATCAAGCCCCAAACTAGCCCATAGGCCAATAATGCGGCAAAAGAGCCAGCTGCAGCCATTCGACCCATCCAGATTGCCGAAGTCTTCTTTGGAAACCACTGCAAAGCCAGAGAGGTTTGCAGGGTTTCATAGAAGTGAAAACCGATCGACATCAATAATGTCGTGAGTAATAAACCTGTGAGAGATGGAAAAAAACCGGTCAGCATCACACCAATCCCGGTTGCTACAAGTGAGAGAAGCGCCAACCGCTGCTCACGAATAAGCAGCAAAACAAAGATCACTGTAAAGGCAAGGAAACCTGGGATTTCCCGCACACTTTGTAGCAAGCCAATATCAGCCCCAGTAAATGAAGCTTTGGCTATCACAAAGTTATTAAGGAGGGTATTCCAGACAGAAAAAGAAAGTGGCATTGAGGCTGCAAGGATCAACAGCAGAATTTCCGGTCGACGGAGGCGTTGTAACATAGCGGGACTCCTACACTGAGGACAGCAATATACGCTATACAACGCTGGCGTGTAAATTGAGCTTAAGATGACTGCCAATCACCACCAAACCGGCTATTAATTCTGCCTTGTAGTAAAGACAAGGCTCTTCTCATTTAAACCCCACTGGGTCAGTTAGAACTTACACAAATAGAGTTCTGAGACTTCAGTGTCTCTCTCGTAAATATGATCAAGTGCCCCAATGAGATTCTTAATCGCTACATAGCAGTTTGCAATCACTCTTCGGCGAAACATTGACCCTGTAAACCATTTTCAATAAGCATCAATTATCACCTATGCTTTGACCAGGACTCAGATCACCCATTTTCCCATACTACGGCATATACGTATAAATTCTCCTTGACGGCTTAATCACTGGAATTGGCAAATGAACATCTCCCCAAAACTTCCTGCGCTGTCACTAAAACTCACTATCTGCGTCATATATTTCTTATCGACGTCATTAAATACTGCGGCACAAGAAAATAAACTGCCAGACGGACTCAAATTAAACGAATGGAAGGTCCCCTGGCAGGGACTGCCCAGAGACCCCCATGTGGATAACAGGCAGCAAGTTTGGTTCTGTGGACAGGCCGGAAACTACGTCGGTCGATTTTCTCCGTCTGATCAGACGTTTAAAAAATTCGAGGTCCCTGAAGGAACCCACCCTCACAACTTGATAGTAGATAAGCAGGGCATGGTTTGGTATGCGGGCAACCGCAATGCTCATATTGGGCGTATGGATGCAGAGACCGGTAAAATCACTCAATACCCAATGCCTAAAGGTGTAAATGATCCACATACACTGGTATTCAACCGTGAGGGCAATATTTGGTTTACAGCCCAACAGAGCAATCGCATAGGCATTTTGGATGTAAATAATGGAGAGGTGAAAGTAGCTACACCACAAACTGCCAACGCACGCCCTTATGGAATCAAGGTAGACTCCCAAGATCGCCCCTGGGTTGCTTTATTTGGTACAAATAAACTAGCTTGGGTAGACCCTAAAACCATGGTGGTAAACGAAATCTCAATTCCCCGACCAAACGCTCGGCCTCGCAGGCTGGAAATCGATACATCTAACAATATCTGGTATGTGGACTATCCAGAGGGCTATCTTGGCAGATATACGCCCAGTACAAAAGAATTCAAAGAGTGGAAGCTCCCCACTGAAAACCCTCGCCCTTACGGAACCGCAATGGATAACAAAGGCCGGCTATGGGTAGCAGACACCGGTGATATTCCTAACATCATCTTTGCTTTTGATACAGAAGCACAAAAGTTTGTCAGTCAAACGACTGTACCCAGCGGAGGCAACATTCGATATATGTATTTTAACAATAAAGATGGAAGCTTTTGGTTCGGTGTCGATTCTGGATTTCTAGATCAGGGAATACCAAAAAAATGAGTCTTTTAAAAAATTACAGATAAATTTATAAAAGGAACTCCCAGCAGGAAACACCAAGGGCAGCCTGCTAAAACTGGAGTCTATCTAACGACCTCAACACAGTGTTTTAGCCCAAGCGATGCTCACATCCTTCTTTTTTCTCAGAAGGAAGTATACAGATAGTAATAGCCACATGTTCATTTTTATATTCAAGCAAGGGGTTGAACTTGAGGACTACTCAGTTAGCTCCAGCAACCCAATCGAGAATACATTTACAAGGTAGATGTAGATCTTAGCGCAAATATAAATGCAGAAAATTCTGCACGAAGAAAGAAATCAATTAATTGATGAGAGCTCCAGCAATAGAATCCTCTTAAATATTCCCCCCAACAAACGCCTCTCAATATAGGAGCAGGCTTCCGAAACTTATTGAGGGGTTACTTTTCCACGACTTGTAACCTTTAATTTAAAAATCACCAACCATTAGAGAAGATTTCTTTGACTTAATTAGGGTGGCACTAAAAATTTAGTTAAATCTTGATTACACATAAAGTAAGAATGCAGGCACCTACTCTGGCCGAGGCTGCCAATTGATCACAGTGGGATAGGCCTTATTCTCGCACAACCAAATTACTGCTCGAATCCCAGGCCTAAGTCCTGCTTGTGGATCAGTAACCTTTCCCCAGTCACTCTCCAGAAACTCTTTCCCTTGTAAACGGAACTGACCGAGAAGTGCTTTCCAGCTAGGCATCGTCAATTCTAATGATTCTTTGGTGTCGTAATCAGTGGAAATCCATACTTTAATGCTGTTTCCTGTCCGCACTAATTTTGTCACCTCTCCCTGCCAGGAAGTCAGCTGGTTCCTATTACAAGCCACATAGTCTGGCACAGCGAGCCTCTGGGCAGTTACATTAGCCGTATTTATAGATATCAAAGTAAATAGGATAAAAAATCGGATACTTTTCATAATTATCAGTGTATCGGGGGGAATAATCCCCCCGAAAATATTATTATAGACCGCGGTAGGTACTGCTTTGCTCATCTGCGCGAGTAGCCTGCCCCTCTGTGAATTCGTACATACAGCTATCGTCAGTGTAATCCATAAAATTTGTAATCGGATCAAGACCGGCTGCGTTCCGCCCCCTAGTACAGGAATCCCTACCTACTGGACACCCGTAAGCCGGCGACCTCTCGGCAGGAGTATCGGAAACATAATCACCATTTCCACCACAGCCGCCCTGGAAGGTATGATACAAACCTAACCAGTGACCAACCTCATGAGTAAGAGTATCGCCCTCGTTGTAAGGCGCTGCATCGCCACCAGGCACAGAACCGGTTAAAATAACTACCCCGTCATCCAGCGGATCTGAAGAATAGCTGCTTGGGAAAGTTGCCCACCCAAGTAGACCACCGCCGATATCAGCCACATAGATATTCAGGTCTCCCGCATCACCAACACGCAATGAACTTTTCATAGCGCGCTCTGCGGAGGAACCATATCCAACGTTATACCAAGAATTATTAGCCGTTACTGAAGTTGAAACCAGATTAAAGGTAAATGGTGTACTCGCATAAGCATCATTAAGTACTGCCATTTGCGCATTAATTACATTGCTGGGTAGCGACCCATTATTGGCGTTATCAGTAATAACATGGAAATATACATCAATAGTTACAGAACCCGCTGGACGTAGCGTATGAGTTCCACTGCTTATACTACGAGACTGTCCGCGCAGCGCAGTAAAATGCTGCTCTTTCAAAGCAGCCTCCTGAATAGAGGGGTGATTAGTGCCACAACGTTTAAATTTAGCGTTGTCATTAGCACGCTCAAGTGAAGAATCACTTTCAGCAAAACTGATAGCAGGTGATATTAGCAAACACAAAGATAATGCAGTTTTTATTGAAGTTGAAAGATTAGCTTTTCTCATAACCTGAACCTTAATTATTTTATTAAATTGATAACCCCAGACAGCCCGCTCACCTTCCATGCTGAAGACAACTACTGTCAATAGTACCAACTCTCAAAATAGTAATAATGACATTGGTTTCTTTAATGAGGCGGCAAGTTCAACCAAATGGCATAAAAAGAATTAAATTCAAGGACTACTTCAAATGAAGACTCCACACCAGAAACACAATAAAGACAGGAAAAATAGTTTCACAGGTAATCATTTCTGGTGAAAAAATATTAAAAAATGCTTTCCACACCTTAAAAACATTGCCTTACGATGAGTCAATATCCGAAAATTCTTTTTGAAAAATAGTTGTTAGCTACTATAACTTCCCTCCCTTACAGAAATTTCAAACATGACCTAAGCCCCCTGACGCACTCGATACAAGCCAATCAATCTGATAACAACAGAGATTAATAATCTAGGAAAAATAAAGAATGGAACTCGATCAAAAGCAAAGAAAAGCAATAAAATTAGTTACCATCTATCCATTTGCCTTATTCATTATTTCAACCTTTATTAACTTACCCCTTGCGGATATAGGATCGACCAAAGTCAGCCTGCCTTCTGTATCACACTTACACATAATAATTATTTCGGCTCTGATATTGACAGGAAACCACAGCCTGTTAATGACATCGACGGAGATCACTAGAGTGAAATTCAAAATGTACTCCACACCAGAGGAATGGCAAGAAAGCGGCAATAACAGGGAAGTAACATCTGGATTAGCAATTAGTGAGCTTAAGCGAAATCATAATGCACACAGAAACCTAACTGAAAACACTTGCATCTTCACTGTGCTCGCGATTCCTTTTGTATTAATTTCTCCGCCATTAACAGTCACTGCTATCTGGATTATAGGTTTTGCTGTGGGCAGGTTGGGTCATTCAGTCGCCTATCTGGCAGGAAAAACTGGCTTGCGAGGTCTTTTTATGAGCATTAGCCTATTAGCTACGTATGGAATAGCTAGCTATCTTATATACGCTTGGTTTGTTTAGATTTATATTAGATTAAGTAGATGTGTATTTACAGGCTAGGCAAGATTATTCATAGTGGGACCAATAATCTCAGAAAACCAGCTTAAGCTGCTCGATACGATCAGGGATTTTTTTAGACCCTTGAATTGACACAGATTTTCGTAGATAAAATCGCGCCCTTGTCTTTGGAACCCTTAACATTAGCTGGTGCCTCTAAGGGGTACAGGTGCATAAGATTCAGGAAAAACCTGAAGCAATTACCATATGTAACCGACCATAGGGACCATATTCCTAGATGGGCACCTAATTCCTGTGTGAATGCTATATAAACGATAAACATCCACACTCCAACCAACCATTTTCACTTGGGAACTTAATCTTCAGACCTCTAATCTACCCAAAAACTTGGAAAAATATTTTTTATCTAATTTAGACCACAGTAAAACCTTCATAGTATCAGAAAATTGTACTCATCAACCAAGCGCAACTGAGGATAAGGTTAACATCAACCAAGCACTAGTAAACTGACTTCTTTAATCGATAACCAAAGCTATTTTCCCGCCTTGTCCCTGTCAGCTTCCAGTCAGAATAATTAAAGATATGAATCCTACCTTCACCTGTCTTTGTTAAGCCTACCAACTTATCCAGTAACTCCATATATTGAACTACCAATTGAGAGTTCAATATATCACCATCAATTCGCCCTTGCCTTCTTGGAAATAGATCCAAAAAAGCCTGAATATCCGTTAAAACTTCCCACCGAATTTTTGACATACTTAGTGGCCTAACCTGTTCATAGCCACTTTCAGGGTCATCACTTCTAAACCTAGCACTTGGACCGCTAAATAAATTAATAGGCGACCACATAAAGCAATCTCTCAATGACTGCTGGGTTGACAATCCAATTGGGGCAGATCTAGATGCATTGCTTAGTGGTCCTCCTGAGGCCACACAACGCTGCAAAGAATCAACTTTAGATCCATCAAAAGCTGGATTTTTGATTATCATGCGCCCAATATCGAAAAACTCGCCCATTCCTTGTATATCAACAATATGATGCCTACTGAAACCTAGTAAATCTTTATCAAAACGCCCGATCAACTTTTCTGAAACCCCTTCCTTATGGATCTTTGGCCGGGAAGATGGCTTTGACATTTTAGCTCTATTGCTCATGGTAAACTCTATGCAGTTTTTTAATACTAAAATTAAACAATTTAAAACTTTATAAATCAGTAAAAATATATTGTATGTAATGGCATGTACTTCTGTATAAATGAATTAGCTTTAACCAGCAAACCCATCAGAAAGTATTCTGCAATTCTAAGACACTTGAAAAACACAAAGCACTTATTACATTTTTAAAACCCACCAAAATTAGATGACTGGCACGGTACTAATGTATATAAAAATATAAGCGCCAATCAAAGTAATTTATTTAGATGATTGATAAAAAAGATCGCCCTTGATGGAAGAATCATTACTCCTGCCAGCAGTATCTGCATCCATCAATGAGTTTAACTTATTAAGCGATCAGAGCAATTGTGGATATGATAGGCATCGAATCCACTAGAGTTGACTTTTGCGCTCCAGCATTCATTGAAATCATATCCATACTGACAGATCTCATTAAGTCCAATAGTAATGCAATTTACTTTATCCTCTACATTACAGCGGTATTACGGCTGATAGGAATTTATCCTGACCTGTGTAATCGAAGCCACAGTAGGTATTATAGTTTTGCTTGAAACCAAGGCCCTCAGTGAGGGGCACTCTAGGGTGCAGTAGTTACAATTGCAGGTTCTCATGCAGGTTGTCTTCTCTTTTGGCGATCTGGCCTGCTTTGTTGTATTGCTAGCTACGCTTCAGGATGGAGTCTGACTGAGTCGGATCTGATACCGGACTATTGGCCTTGCCCAGTCGCAGTTTTTTACAGACGGCCCTGAAGATCGTAGTCTCTCTGGCTTTCCAGCCCATTGCCGAGCTGACGCTGGCTTTCCCTGCCCTGTTCATCGTGACTGATGCTGGTGATCAGATGATCGGTTTCGCTGCCCAGTGGCCGGCGGGGTTGAAGGCGAAGTCCAGTACTTCACCATCGGGTAATGTTGTGGCAATACGATTACCGACGGCATCGTATTGGTGGCTCAGTTTGTCTTTGCCCTGCCAATCGGCAACAACACGCCCATTGGCATCGCACTCCCAGCGCAGTTTGCGGTGGGTATTTTCCGCCTCAATTAATTGCCCACTGCGGTTGTAGCGGAAGTTGGTAATTCCATCCGGGGTCAATTCTTCTAACAAACGACCGAAGGGGTCGCGCTCGAAGATGGTCTCGATACCCTTACCAGTATCAGTGTCGGTTATGGCTCTGGAGCTGATCAGATGGCCGGCGCGGTTGTAGGCATAGCGGGTCACGCGACCGTCGAAGCCGACTTCTTCAATCAGGCGCTGATTGAGGTCGTATTTAAGCTGGTAGCGCTCACCGTTTTCATTGGTTAGGCCGACTAAATTACGCTCGCCGTCATAGTGGTATTCCAAGCGGCTGCCGTCTGGGTTGGTGCGCGTCTTAACCTGGCTGAGGCCGTCGTAGGCGTAGCTGGTACTGCGACCTTCGGAGTCGGTAACTTCGACCAGTAACCCCTGGGAGTTGTAACTGTATTGGGCGCGAGTACCATCTGGGGTGATTACCGCATGGATGCAATCCTGAGCATCGTATTCTTAGCCAGTGATCAGAAAACTGCTTAAAGGTTAATTAAACGACAATAGTTTACTCTGACCCCATTTATTCTAAATACTGCCCGAATACTGATCATAATAAGAAAAATTATGAAACTGACTCGACACAAATACCAGCCTCACGAAAAAAATCAATTAAAATATCTTTATCTTTTACAGCTTTAGCCACCCCAAGCATAATTTCTTTAGGTTTACTTTTAGTTATCAAACCTAGCCGCCATCGAACAGGATGTTTTTTTTTCATATTTTCATTCCAGGTTTTATTTTCCTTCATATAAACTCGAAATTCAGCCTTCCCACCCGGTCGTTCTTTGGCAAGGATTTTCCTTATATTTTTCATTGGAAGCACTCCCTTCCCCCCTGACAACTGAATTTCTTTACTACTTATTGTGCACACAACCTCATTAACATCTGTAGGCTTTTTCAACCACAAACAGCCTTCAGAATAAATTTCAACATGAAAGTCAGATCCATAAGCTTTATCCATCATTCTTCTCACTTGAACTAACTAGCTTTTTAATTGAGGAGTGTAGTTTTTTCGGCCTACGAACTATCTTACCTGCATCAGGAGGAGTCACTCCTGCAGCCTCACTAACCTCACAAGCAAAAATTGCACACTGTCGATTAAGTAGATTGTATTTAAATTCTCCTGACTCTGTTTTATCCGCATATTCATAAATTTTCTCAAGTGCCTTATCAGCCTGCTCTCTTGTAATTGGAGTAGATAATGTCGCAAAATCTGGATTTCTTGCAGATATTTCAGCCAAAGTACCAGAATGAATATATCCTGGCGATCCCTTCAAAGCATTAAATAAATCTTTAGGCCCAGTATAATTCTCCATAGATAAACCAGCTAAAATTTCATTTCCACTTGGATCAATTACAGCCACAACTGCATGTCCAGTTAAAGAACTTGAGTAAGCACCAATAACTAGTTGATGATCTTTCTCGGGTGGACAATCTTTACTTTTTAAACCATATGGATCAATCCACCTAATTGGATTAAGGACATATTGATAGTTATTTACTCCACCATGGAGCCCTATCGGATCCTGCTGAGTAAACTCCCCAACCTGAGGATCATAGTATCTAAACCGGTTGTAATGCAGGCCAGTCTCTTCATCAAAGTACTGGCCCTGGAAACGAATCGGCTGCTCTATCTGATTTTCATGGACCAGAGCAATATTGCCATAGCTCTTGTAGGCAACACTCCATACCACTTCACCATCCTGATTAGTGAGGGTATCTGGAGTTCCCAGGTGATCCAGATGGTAGTGATAAACCTGCTCTTTCTCGTGTTTGTTTTCTTTTAATCCAACAGGTTTAAATGTACCCGGTTCAAAGTAGTAGGTACGGGTATTGAGATCCTGCTGGGTCTGGGTATCGACTTTATTTTCCTGCAGGAGTACGTCGCCATCCCAGAGAAAATCGGTTTGCTCGCTTTCACTCGCTTTACCGATACGACGCCCCAAGGGGTCGTATTGGTAGTGAATAACCTGCTGGAATTGCTCTGCGCCCTTTTCTACCTTGAGCTTTTCTACACGTACCAGCTGCTGGCGACTGTTGTAGTGGTAGCGGGTTTGCAGTTTTTGTCCTTTACCGCGTAGCTCGGCAATACGATTGCCGTGGATATCGTAGCGGTAGTGGGTATCACCACGGAAGGCTAAACGGTTGCCTTTGACCTGGGTGGCACTGGCTTGCTGCTTGGCTTCGTCTTTCGAGTTGGCGGCGGCCAGAATATTGTGCGCGGGGTCGTGCACAAAGTATTCGGGGTTGGGGCCGTCTACCTGGGTCAGCCGATCGAGGGCGTCGTAGTGGTAGCTGCGGGTGCCGCGCAGGCTGTCCTCAATTTGCGCGATCTGGCCAGCTTTGTTGTACTGGTAGCTGCGCTCCAGGATGGAATTTTGCTGAGTCGGATCTGATACCGGACCGTTTGCCTTGCCCAGGCGCAGTTTTTGCAAGCGACCCTGAGGATCGTAATCTCTCTGGCTTTCCAGCCCATTACCGTGCTGGCGCTGGCTTTCCCTGCCCTGTTCATCGTGGCTGATGCTGGTGATCAGTTGAGCGGCGTCACCACCGACAGGGCGGCGGTGCAGGCTTTGGAATTGGCCAGCGGGATTGAAAGCGAAGTTCAGAACTTCACCATCGGGTAATGTTGTGGCAATACGATTACCGACAGCATCGTATTGGTGACTCAGTTTGTCTTTGCCCTGCCAGTCGGCCACAACACGCCCATTGGCGTCGCACTCCCAACGCAATTTACGGTGGGCATTTTCCGCTTCGATTAACTGACCGCTGCGGTTGTAGCGGAAGTTGGTAATACCGTCTGGAGTGACTTCTTCTAAAAGGCGGCCGAAGGGGTCGCGCTCGAAGATAGTGTCGATACCCTTACCAGTATCAGTGTCGGTTACGGCTCTGGAGCTGATTAAATGGCCAGCGCGATTATAGGCATAGCGGGTCACGCGGCCATCAAAGCCGACCTCTTCAATCAGGCGTTCGTTGAGATCGTATTTAAGCTGGTAGCGCTCTCCGTTCTCGTTAGTGAGGCCAACTAAGTTGCGCTCCCCGTCGTAGTGATATTCAAGGCGGCTGCCGTCCGGGTTGGTGCGGGTCTTAACCTGACTGAGGCCGTCGTAGGCGTAGCAGGTGCTGCGACCTTCGGAGTCGGTAACTTCGGCCAGTAACCCCTGGGGGTTGTAGCTGTATTGGGTGCGAGCACCATCTGGGGTGATTACCGCATGGATGCGATCTTGGGCATCGTATTCGTAGCGAGTGACTTGGCCAGGGGCGTGTTGTACTTCTTCCAGGCGACGAGCGCTGTCGTAGTGGTAGTGCTGGGCGCGGCCCATGGGGTCTTTGACCGCGGCGAGTTTACCTTCAGGATTCCACAAGTAGCGAGTGGTATTTCCCAGTGGGTCGGTAACACTGCCGATCAGACCAACGGGGTTATAGCCATACTGGGTACTGTTGCCGAGAGGATCTTTGGTGGCAGCGATCTGACCTTTTTTGTTGTACTCGCGTTGCCACTTATTCCCAGCAGGGTCAATAACTTTTGCGGGCAGGCCTTCGCTATTGTATTCAATGCGGTGCTTATTGCCGGCGGCATCGGTTTTCTGTACCAGACGTCCCTGATCGTCGTATTGATAAATCTCTTCACGCAGGCTGCCATCGTCGCTTGGCAGCTGTACCTTAGTGATCTGGCCCAGGTCGTTGTAACTGTAAAGGGTCTCGGCACCTTCAGGGTCGCGATGATAAATGGGCAGGGCGCGCTCATTGAAGCGATAACGCTCTTTACCGCCGCGGGTATCAGTTACGGTGACACCCTTGCCGTCATCATCCCAATCAAACTGGTAATTGTAAGTGGCCTGTCCATCGATAGGATCGCCCCACTGGCGTACACAGCGGGCCGAGGGACCTTCGGCATCCCATTCGAAGTGGAAGCGGTAGCCGGTTTTTAGGGTACGTTGCTTAATAACATGCTGGCGGTACTGATACTGCTCGCTGTGGCCATCAGCATCGGTGGCCTTGATCAGGTCGCCTTCATTGTTGTACTCATATTTTGCGAGAACTTTAATACGACCATCGCGGGTTTCTTTTTTCAGTTCACCAATATGTAAACTTTTTGCCTGCCCTTCCGGAGGACTGATATGCAGGGCTTCACCGAGACTGCTCTCGATGCAGATTAAACGCTCATCGATATAGTGGAACAGGTAGAAGTTGCCGTAACCATCGCGAATTTCTGCAAGCTTAAGAGTCCCCTTATCCCCGATAGCTTTAAAGTGCCTCTGCACTCCATTGGGGGCACCATAGGGGGTAACTATCCAATGTTCATCATTAACGCGAGTAAGCGATAACTGCTCCACCACGTTGTGGCTGCGACCGCTATCTCCTGGTGCCGGCAGGTTAATCACTCGGCCCTCGGCATCGTGGAATTGCACCGCTTTACCGGGGCGCCATATCAGCTTTTCCCCCAGGGTATGGGTCCAGCCGTGCCCCATACCAAAGTCTTTGGGGTTACTGCTGCGGTAAGTACGCGCTACAGTGAGTGGCAGAGGCCCATCTAATACCGTATCCACCAGAGTGAGACGCTCCTCACCGGTTTTTAGGTTGATAGGCTCTCCGCCCTCACAGGCATTCGCATTGCACTGGGAAGTACCACCATTCTGGTTTGTGCCTGTTTCACTGTTGGCTCTATCAGGTTCGTTGGAGGCGGAGTTGCCACCTGCTTGACTCCCGCCCTCTGTGTTGGAGCCGGAACCAGCACCCTGGCTACTTTGATTGCCATTGCTGGAACCGCTAGAAGAGCTATTGCTAGTACTAGAGCTACCACTAGAGGAAGTGCTGCTTGAGGAGGAACTGCTTGACGAGGGGCCGCTGGAAGATGACGGCACTGAAGCCTCTGAAGAGCTTAAATCGGAGAAGCTGGCTCCATTGCCCTTGGCATTGCCACCGCGTTTTTTGGAGAGCAAATTGCGCTGCTTTTTCAGCTTGGCAAAATCCATCATCAGGTCGCCGATGCCACGGAAGGCTGTTAGCAGGCGCGTATTTTTCGCCATAGCCGCTACCGCACCAATACCCCCTGTAGCCGCAGCCAACACGATGGTGAGAATAATCTCAAAAGCTCCACCACCGGCCATTTCGGTGATTTCTAAACTGTGCTGGGCACTGGCGTAATCCTTGGCAAAACGGATGATGATATCGCGTAGCGCCGGATCGTCATAAATCAGTTCAGCCACCTCAAGGGCCAGATCAAATTGCTGCTTGGTGATTTTAGAGGGGTCGAAGCCGAGTACATCTACCGCTTCTCGCTGAACAGCCGATAAATATTCCCGTTGAGACTCTACAAGACTTTTATCATGGAGCAGGTAATTGACAACCGCTTTATTTTGCTCAAAGGACTGACGTACAGGATGGATTAGTGCAGCCACTTCAAGCACGTCTTTAGCCCAAACGGCCAGCCCCCAGGCAGCGTTGCCCAGGCCCGTAGCGCCTCGATTAATATAAGCACCTACCTTCTTTAGACCCGAGCGCTGTTCATGGCGCTGCTGAATCAACGCAGCCTCAGCCCGCTCTTGAGCAATAATCTGCTGAAACCCTATACGGATTTTGCTGAGCAGTTGCGCCTGCTTGTCGACCAGCTCGGTAGCGGCAAATGGGGCTTCCTCAATAATCAGGCGGTTTTGTACCAGGGCCAGGTAGATTTCTTTTTCCCGGCTGGTTAAATGTCCCGGAGTTTCACTTAAGGGGCCAAGAAATATCGTACCCGACTGACTGGACTGGATACTGACACTCAGCGTATTGCAGGAAATCCCATTCAAGCCGAAAAAGTATTCATAGATCTCCTGAATGGCGGCGTTATCGAACATAGATAAGAGCTGGGTGGCATCCACCTGCAGGGGAATACCCATCTGGTACGCCCAGCCAACTCTCACCATATAACGAATGCCTTGCCTATTCTCGACACTTAGCTGCATGGATAATCCTTCAAACGCCGTAAGCCCGCTCTACGCCAGCTTCTTTTATCTTTGCCAGATCCAATAAATCATCCCGATTTATCTTCACATCTATTTACAACCCGGCGCACATGGCCGGCCTCTATTCCAATAAAAATTGTTCACTCTGCAAGTAATAACACGACTAGTACTTGTCACAGCCCAAAATCTTTTGGATTAGGATGTTCGCAATTTGTGAAATCTTAAATAGTAAACCTCATGATCCCGAAAGCTTATGGAAAACTACTTGCCAATAGCTCCAATTTACCGGCACCTGGATGGGATGAGGCCAAAGCTACCGGTAAGGGATACCTGAAATTGCGACCTATCTGGGCAGATTACCGCAAATAGGTCGAGGGGGATAGATAAACGGTATTACACGAGTACGACAACGAGTGTAGCGCTGCAGACAAATAAATTACTGAAAATATTTTGAATTAAGCGTAATAAATATAAAGGCAATCATCCTAACAACAGATAATTTACTGCAAAGATCTAAAAGAAAAATCAAATTCGAATTTAACCGGCAATAACTCATTAAAAAAGTTATTTGTGCTGCCATCCCTCTTCACTGCTTTAACTAGTAGCTACTAGTTGGATCTATAGAACCACTCCAGGATCAGGCGCAACGTGAACAACATCACAAACCAGGAGAGAAGAAAAGATTGGAAAGAATTTAGAGCTGGGTGAAAAAGTGAGCAGCTGAGAATGGAGAAATGAAAAGTTTATCGACAATTTTTCTTTTCAGGTGAAAGCCATTACTAATTTCAACTCCCAAATCGTTAGTAATGACTTACACCATAAAGATTTATTCGATTTCTTTAATACGCATCGAGTTGGTATGACCACCGACATTGAGGCGCTCACCTTGGGTGATCAATACCCGCTGGCCTTTTTGCAGGTCTATGCGCGCGCCCAGCACTTCGATAATTGACTCGGTAAGGTGCCCCAGAGGCACCGTGGTTGGGTCGTAACTGATGGGCTCTACTCCGCGCAAGAGTACCAGCTGACGTGCAACATTGGGGTGCCTTGTCATAGCGTAAATCGGCAGGCGGGTATTGGCGCGGGACATCATACGCGGGGTTCGGCCAGACTCTGTCAACGCAGCCACTGCGCAGAGATTCTCCACTCGGGCAGCCACATCAATAGCGGCCTGGGCGATCACGGTATCAATACGATCCGAAGCACCATGTTCCTCTGGCGAGTAAGGCACACTGCCGAGATACTGCTCTGCCCCCACAATCACCTCACTCATGGATTCCACTGCAGAGACCGGGTAATCTCCTGCAGCGGTCTCTGCAGAAAGCATCACCGCATCGGTACCATCCAGCACAGCATTAGCCACGTCCATCACTTCCGCGCGGGTAGGCGTTGGGCTGGTAATCATGGACTCCATCATTTGCGTCGCGGTGATTACGCCACGATTAAGCGCATTGGCACGGTTGATCAGTTTCTTTTGCACACCCACCAGAGCGGGATCGCCAATCTCTACTCCTAGGTCGCCACGTGCCACCATAATCGCATCAGAAGCAAGTATCAGGGCATCCATCTGTGTATCGTCGGCAACGGCTTCGGCGCGCTCAATCTTGGCCACAATAGCGGCCTGGCTACCAGCAGCCTGCATGGCCTTGCGCGCGGTCTCCAGGTCCTCGGCACAGCGGGGGAAACTCACTGCGAGGAAATCCACTTCCAACTCGGCAGCCAGTTCAATATCGCGGTAATCTTTTTCAGTTAAAGCTGGCGCGGACAAGCCACCGCCAAGCAGGTTAATGCCCTTGTTATTGGAGAGTTTACCGCCCTGTAGCACACGGCAATACAGTTTGCTGGCAGTTGTGCCCGTCACCTCCAGGCGAATCTTGCCATCGTCGAGTAGGAGAATATTACCGGAATGGCAATCGCTGATCAGACTGGGGTAGTCGACCCCCACACGATGCTCATCGCCCCCTTCCGGAGGGCAGTCGAGATCCAGTGTGAACTCATCATTGTTCTCAAGCGCCACGCTGCCGGCTGTAAAACGGGCAATTCGAATTTTGGGGCCCTGTAAGTCGCCCAGTACTGCGACAGTTTTCCCCTGGGCCTCAGCAGCATCTCGCACTTCCCGCACCCGACGGCGATGGTCATCGACACTACCATGGGAGAAATTTAAACGCACAACATTCACGCCGGCACGAATCATTTCATCGATCACACGCGGCTTATCGGTACCGGGTCCCAGAGTGGCGACGATTTTTGTATGGCGAATCATATGGTCCCGTTAGATATTTGTTTGAAAGAAAATCTCTACGACCGGCTAGCACTGCAAAAGTAAATTTAGCCGGCCCACTAGAGTACAAGACGAATTCACAGGCTTTCCCACAAGGGTTTTCTAATTTAGGGGCAACCTATCATAAGAATATACTCAGGCAGATTCCGCCACCGGCAGATCCAACTGTAAAGCTGCTGCCATGGCCAAGCTGGTATCCAACATACGGTGGGAGAAGCCCCATTCATTGTCATACCAGGCCATCACCTTCACCAGATTTCCATTCACCCGCGTGTGATTGGCATCGAAGTGGCTGGAAGCGGTGGTGTGATTAAAATCCACAGAAACCAAAGGCTGGTCGCAATAGCTCAAAACACCACCACTGGCTTCTGCGGCGCTCTGCATAATACGGTTTACCTCTTCAACCGTAGTATCGCGGCTCGCAATAAACTGACAGTCCACCAGAGAGACGTTACTTACCGGCACCCGAACCGCCATTCCATCCAAGCGCCCCTTTAATTCCGGTAATACCAGACCCACGGCCGCCGCCGCCCCAGTCTTGGTGGGAATCATATTGTCGGCCGCAGCACGTGCCCGATAAATATCCGCATGTACCGCATCCTGAGTGTTTTGGTCGTTGGTATAGGCATGCACCGTGGTCATAAAGCCCCGCTCAATTCCCAGCGTACGGTGCAGCGCCTGTGCCACCGGTGCCAGGCAATTGGTGGTGCAGGAAGCATTGGAAACTACGCGATGCTCCGAGGTCAGGTTACTATTATTCACGCCGTAAACTACGGTGAGATCTGCATCTTTTGAAGGAGCGGAAATCAGCACCGCTGCAGCACCGGCTTCGATATGGGCAGAAGCAGAAGCCTTGTCAGTAAAGCGGCCGGTACATTCCAATACCAGATCCACCCCCAGCTTTCCCCAAGGCAGTTTAGCCGGATCGCGCTCCTGATAGACCTGAACTCTATCAGAGCCGATAATCAACGCATTGCCGTCCACTTTTACTTCGGTGGCAAAGCGGCCGTGAATAGTATCAAAACGCGTCAAATGCGCATTGGAGGCAACCGGAGCCAAGTCATTAATCGCAACCAACTGGATACGATCGCGGTAACCGGACTCGTAGATGGCACGGGTGACGTTGCGACCGATACGGCCGTAACCATTGATGGCGACTTTAATTTTCATCTGGCTTTACCTTTTTTTTAGCTTCTGGTTATCCCCTATTGCATCCATTTATGAATGCACTCTAGCGAACTTTTATGACGATTTGCCTGATGGTGTAGCGCACTTGCATCAGTCACTAAAGTACTACCCGAACAATTCGGGAACGACACAGGCAATTAACAGATTAAGATTCCAGTGCTGCAGCCTGTTGCGAAAGACGGGTAATCTCGGCCCAATTTTTCTCCTGTACCAAGGCACTTGAGGCCATCCAGGAACCTCCCACACAAACCACGTTGTTAAGTGCCAGGTAATCCGCCGCGTTGTTGGGGCTCACACCACCCGTTGGGCAAAATTTTACTTCCGCTAATGGACCGGCAAGGGACTTCAGCATGGCCACACCACCGGCGGCCTCGGCAGGGAAAAATTTCTGATAACGGTAACCCCGCTCATACAGGCTCATTACTTCAGAGGCACTGGCGGCACCGGGTAATAGAGGCACATCACTTTTTTCCGCTGATGCCAATAGTTTTTCTGTAGCACCAGGGCTTACCATAAAGCGCGCTCCTGCATCGACAGAACGGCGCAGGTCATCGCCATTTAGCACTGTGCCGGTACCCACATGAGCCTCGGGTAGGTGTTTGGCAATTTGCTCTACTGCAGCCAAGGCCGCTTCTGTACGCAGGGTCACCTCAAGAACATTCAAGCCACCTTTGAGCAAGGCCTCAGCCAGGGGCAACGCATCTTCAGCCCGCTCGATAACCAACACTGGGACAACGCCAGCAGACTGCAAAATGTCGGCGATATTTTTCTGCATCAATCAATTCCAAATCGTTCGTTAAGGCGCCCAATACACAGTGACCGGCTTCAGTCCCTGCTTGAGAATACTGCGCACCGGCATTTCCATTTCATCACTACCGAGCAGGGCTTCACGATAAACCTTGAGTTTTTCCTCACCGGTAATCAGTAGCTTGATATTTTTTGCCTGTAAAATGGCATTTAGGGTCAGCGTCATACGTTCGGTATTGGTACCGGTTACGGCACTCTGTTGCGCGGTAATGGCGCTACACAATTTCTCCGAATCTGGATTTAGTGCTTCTGCAAGCCCTTGCGCATGGGGAAATAAAGAAGCGGTGTGGCCGTCGTTACCCATTCCCAGAATGCACACATCAAAGGGGCGCGGCAGCTCGTCATAGGCGCGCTCACAATCAGCTTCACCCTCTACAGCACTACTATGAGTGTTTTTCATACCCAGCAAAGTGGCCTCGGCGGCATTATTTTGCAGTAGGCTGTTTTCAATAAATGCCTGGTTGCTGCCAGTGTGGGATTTTGCTACCCAGCGTTCATCCACCAGCGCCGCCGTAATCTGCGCCCAGGGCAGTGGACGCTTGGAAAGTTCGCGATAAACCGGTTCCGGAGTACTGCCTCCCGAGACAAGAAAAGTGGCTTGACCAGACTCTTTAATGCCTTGCTGCAGTTCGCAGGCACAGTCGTAGGCCAGTGCCTGTACCAGGCGTTCACGATCGGTAAAGAATTTCTCTTCTGCCATGAATACTTCCATCCATCGTCATGGATTACCTTAAAAATAGGTAATCCACAAAATCATTAGTAGGCGTTAAACCATTGGCGACCATCACGCGCTAGCAGTTCGTTAGCTTCTTCTGGTCCCCAGCTACCCGCAGGATAGGGCTTGGGCTGATTTTCGGTTTCACGCCAGTGTTCAATAATAGGGTCCACCCAGGCCCAGGCTGCCGCCACTTCATCGCGGTGAATAAACAGGGCCGAGTTATTGGCAGCGGCATCGAGCATCAACCGCTTATAGGCATCACTGCGGAAGCTGTCATAAGTGTCTGAAAGCGTTAAATTCAATTCCGCCGGCTGTAGCTCAGTGGTCAGGCTATCCATTTTCTTGGCCATCAAAATCAGCCGGATGCTCTCTTCCGGCTGCAAGCGGATAACCAAACGATTGGGGACAACATTGCCGGCACTCTCGTCATAGACTAGGTGGGAAACTTTTTTGTACTGCACCACAATTTCCGCACAGCGTTTTTCCATACGCTTGCCTGTACGCAGGTAAAAAGGTACTCCCGCCCAACGCCAGCTATCGATATATGCACGCAAAGCGACAAAGGTTTCCGTGGCACTAGCGCCACCTTCCAGATCATCCAGATACCCCGGCACCTTTTGACCATTAATTTCTCCAGCAACATACTGGCCACGCACAACGTTTTTATCTACCAAACCGCCCTTTAGTGGGCGCAACGCCTCCAATACCTTGATTTTTTCCGCTCGAACATTTTTCGCGGTCATGGAATTCGGAGAATCCATAGCGATCAGGCACAAAAGTTGTAAAAGATGATTTTGCACCATATCCCGCAGCGCACCGGTTTCATCATAAAAACCCGCGCGGCCTTCAAGGCCGACAGTTTCAGAAATACTAATCTGTATATGGTCAATAGTTTTTGCATCCCAAAGGTGCTCGAACAATACATTACTAAAACGCAAGGCCAGCAAGTTTTGAACGGTTTCCTTACCCAGGTAATGATCGATGCGGAAAATACTATTTTCCGGAAAGTAACTCGCAATTTTGCTATTGATTTCGTCGGAAGTCTGCGCGTTATAACCGAGAGGTTTTTCTACCACCACCCGGGAATTTTTACTAATTAAGCCTTTGGATGAAAGGTTTTCACAGCAGGGGCCAAAAACACCAGGGGGAATCGCCAAATAAAAAATTCGTACTCGCTCGGGATCTGATTCGAGGATGTCCGATAAGTGCGTCCACTGTTGATCCGGTACAGAAATATCCAGGGCCACAGGGCGTAATAACTGGCTAAAACCAGTCCAGATGGAATTGCAATATTCACCATCGCGCAAATGCTGCTGTAGGGCCTGAAGTGCCACATTTAGATATTGATCGGCGTCTTGCTGGTGGCGACAAACAGGAAGAATTCGGCAGCCCTCTGCTAAGCTGCCCTCTCGGTAAGCGCGATACAGTGCTGGAATCAACTTGCGCAGGGCAAGATCACCACCACCACCAAATAACACCATATCAAATGGGTTAGACATAAATTTTGCTCTGAAATCGTTTTCTACTGCGCCGTTTCTTTTGAGCGACACATATTAATAAAGGATACTGGCACCACTCTCGGCACCACTGGCGATAGCGCGCATATTGGCAAAGAGTTCCCGGCCCATACCGCGGGCGCTATTAGATAAATCGCACTGAGCGAGTTCGCGCGCATGTAATTCCGTTTCATCCACCAAGACCCGCAACACGCCAGCTTCGGCATCTAGCTCCACTATGTCACCATCGCGCACCTTGGCAATGGGGCCGCCTTCGACGGCCTCAGGAGACATATGAATAGCCGCCGGCACCTTGCCGGAAGCACCGGACATCCGCCCATCGGTGACCAGGGCCACTTTGAAGCCTCGATCTTGCAGTACACCCAGGGTTGGAGTCAGCTTATGCAGTTCAGGCATACCGTTTGCTTGTGGTCCCTGAAAACGCACTACCGCAACAAAATCCCGTTCCAGCTCGCCAGCTTTGAAACGCTCCAGCAATTCATCCTGGTTATGCAGCACAATCGCCGGCGCTTTCACCTTGAGATGCTCTGGTTTAATCGCGGAAACTTTGATCACACTACGACCGAGGTTGCCCTCCAGTAGCTGTAAGCCGCCGTGATGGGAGAAAGGATCGCTAACAGGGCGAATCACTGTAGTGTCGCCGCTCTCTTTCGCCGTTGGCCGCCAAACTACACCATCACCAGACTCGTTGAGGAAGGGGTCTTGGCAATAGGACTCAAGACCACTATCACCCAGCACCGTGCATACATCACCATGTAACAGGCCAGCCTCAAGCAACTCACTCATCAGGAGTTGCATACCGCCAGCTGCCGCAAAGTGATTGATATCGGCTGTACCGTTCGGGTAGACATGGCACAACAGAGGCACCACTTCAGAGAGGTCGGCCATATCCTGCCACGTGATCTGGATACCGGCAGCTCGCGCCATCGCTATTAAATGCAGCGTATGGTTGGTGGAACCACCTGTGGCGAGCAGTCCCACAATACCGTTAACAAATGTTTTTTCTGTGAGGATTTTCGCGATGGGTGTGTGCTGGCTGGGCTCAGTAATTTTTGCTAACTGTGCCACCGCCGCTTCATTAAGTGCATCGCGCAGGCCAGTGCCAGGATTGACAAATGAACTGCCTGGCAACTGCAGGCCCATAATTTCCACCAACATCTGGTTGCTGTTAGCGGTGCCGTAAAAAGTACAGGTGCCAGCACTGTGGTAAGAAGCGCTCTCCGCCTCCAACAATTCGGCACGACCAACCTTGCCCTCAGCATAGAGCTGGCGAACTCGTACTTTTTCCGCATTAGAAAGCCCAGTGGGCATTGGGCCCGCCGGTACAAAAATTGAGGGTAGATGTCCAAAAGCGAGGGCACCGATTACCAGTCCCGGCACTATCTTGTCGCAGATACCGAGGAACATAGCGCCTTCAAAGACATCGTGGGAAAGGGCGATGGCTGTGGACATGGCAATGACATCGCGGGAAAAGAGACTCAGCTCCATACCTGGCCGCCCCTGCGTCACCCCATCGCACATCGCCGGTACCCCACCGGCTACTTGCGCAGTGGCACCGTGACGCGCCGCCGCCTCTTTCAAGCGTGGCGGATAAAGCCCATAGGGCTGGTGCGCTGAGAGCATATCGTTATAAGCGGTAACAATCCCCAGATTGGGGCCACGCCCGGAAACAATAAGCTGTTTGTCCTTTTCTGGAGAGGCTGCAATAGCATGGGCCAGATTGCCACAGGACAGGTGCGCAGTGGCACGCCCTTCAATGTGCGCCTTCTCCACCTGAGCTAAATACTGAGCGCGGGTTTCCTCACTGCGCTGGATAATTCGCTCGGTAACTGCCTGAACCTTGCTGTGAACCATGACTCTTCCGTATTAATTCTGCTCGATGCACGCTTGAGCTGACATCGATGCCTTATTGCGGTGGCGGCACAGCCACCATTGAGTTTTCATCCCTGAAAAGGCCTTTCGGCAAGTAAAATCCCGCCGCCTGACTGGGTTGTAGTGCGGACGAAGCCCTATCACCCGGCAGGCGATGAACAAGCTGGAGAATTCCATCGCCCACCCAGCAAAAAAAGTGCACTTTTTTTTCAGGAAAAACTAATAGGCTTGATCAATACCCCTACCAAACCTCAAGAAATGCACTTTCTTACCAGGCCTAATTTTTACCGGAGCCCACTAACTCCATCGGATACTAATGGGCCAGTGAGATCAAAACCTCCCCCCTCCAGATGGAGTAGAAAGCTCACAAACCTCAAATGGCACTAGCAAAATAAGGCCCTGCAAGCTTGATGAAGCGCATTATGTAGTAAAACTACAAAAAAGATCAAGAGCCAACCTATAGTCGACATAAGAACCAAGCCATTAGCCTGGGAAGGCCAAGTGAAACGATGCGAAATCCTCCAATAAAGAGAATTAAACGCCACAATAGCAAGATATACGGGAAATATATTTTTAGTACCAAAAGGTAATAATGTAAGAAAATTACAAAAAGATGTCAGATCAGTATATTTTGCTCATGCCCACTACCGCCATTAACCGGGATTACTAGCTGCTGCCAAACTGTCAGTACCGAGTGATCCTTTTTACTTCGGATGGTCCGAACAAAGAAGATGAGATGAGCTTGAGGCTAAGGCCTCCCCAGGGCAGGTTTTGCTAGAGGAATCGGTGCCGATGAAAGTCACCATTAACGACGTTGCCGCACGCGCAGGCGTATCAATAAAGACAGTTTCCCGGGTCATCAACAATGAACCCTCTGTGCGCCCCAGCACCCGCGAGCGGGTCATGCAGGCGGTACAAGCCCTAAACTACCGTCCCAACCTGGCCGCACGCAATCTGGCAGGTACCCATTCCTATTCCATTGCCCTTATTTACGACAACCCCAATGCCTACTATGTGATCGACATGCAAAACGGCATCCTCGAAGCCTGCCGCGAACGGGGCTACGAACTGCTTATCCATCCTGGCAGTGGCCGAAGAGAAACCATCCATGAAGAGTTGCGCAAACTAATAGAGCAAAGCCGGGTTGCCGGACTGGTACTCACTCCCCCTTTCTCCGAGACCCGGGAAGTTATCGATACTTTGAAGTCACTGGATGTGGAGTTTGTACGGATAATTTCCTCTGAAGGTTGCGGCCAGGGAGAGGAAAACTGCATTGCAATTGATGACGAAACCGCCGCTTTCACAATTACCCAACATTTATTGCAGCTGGGGCACAGACAAATTGCCTACCTTGGCGGTGGCGCCGAACACTTATCCACCCTCAGCCGACTAGCGGGCTACAAAAAGGCCCTGCAAAAAGCTGGCTTACCTTTTACTGAAGAGCAGGTCATAGAGGGCGAATATTCCTTTGACTCCGGCGTAGCCGGGGCGACCGCCTTATTACACTCAGTCACCCCTCCCACGGCCATCTTTGCCGGTAATGATGAAATGGCTGCAGGAGCACTTTTTGCCGCGCGCATGTTAAACATTGAGGTGCCCCAACAACTTTCTATCGCTGGCTTCGAAGACAGCCCCTTTTCACGCCAGACCTGGCCGAAGCTCACCACCGCTCACCAACCGAACGAAGATATTGCCCGTCGCGCTGCAGAACTGTTATTGGAGCATATTCATCGCCGTGGAGGACAGGAAAAAGAACAACTAAACGGCGTAAAGTCAGATAGCAATTACCGCAGTTTTACGCCGAGTCTAATCGTGCGAGAATCCAGCGGTCCGGTAGTTGAGAAAGCCTACAACCCTCAAACTTGATTGAGAGGCAGGCACACTACTCACCATAAACCTGACGCCCACCGATCCAGGTTTTTTGCACATTAAAACTACGGTCGAGCAAAATAAAATTCGCTTTGGTTCCAGGAGCAATACTTCCGCCCTGCGAACCCAGAAACTGGCAAGGATAGAGGCTTGCCATTCGCAAGGATTCACAGATATCCAAGCCACACCAGTCGCTGATATTACGCACTGCCCCCATCATATCCAGATGCGAACCGGCCAACTCTCCGGTACTTGAAGTGAGCTTATCCCCCTCTCTAGTTACCACCCGATCAAATAACGGAAAGCTCAGCGCATCACTCCCCACCAGGGACATGGCATCAGTCACAAGAAGCAGCTTTCCACGCGGCTTAACCTTGAGCGCCAGAGTAATAGCCTCGGCACTGACATGATGACCATCAGCAATAATTCCGCACCAGGCTTCGTCGCTAACAAGAGCGGATCCCACCATACCCGGCTCGCGAGAATGCAACGGCGACATGGCATTGTACAAATGTGTAAAACCCACTGCGCCAGCCTGCAATGCCGAACGCACGGTTTTCCCATCGGCATTAGAATGCCCCAAACACACCCGCACCCCCATAGAAGACAATCGACTGATATCCTCCATGGGCACTGTTTCCGGCGCCAGGGTAACAACCTTGATACCCAGATCCTCTCGCGCATAAATTTCCCACTCCTCATCGCTAAGAGGACGAATAAATGACTGCTCATGAGTCCCCTTTTTCGGCACGCTAAGATGTGGTCCTTCAAAGTGGATACCGATCACACCGGGTACTTGCTGATGCAGCGCAGCACTAACCGCATTCGCAGCTTCCTGCATAATATCGAGACGGTCGGTAATCAGCGTGGGGAGAAAAGCTGTAGTGCCGAACCGGGCATGAGCCTCGCCCATTGTACGTAGTCCTGCAACATTGGGCTCTTGGTTAAACAGTACACCACCACCACCATTCACCTGCACATCCACCAACCCCGGCGCCAATAGGCCCTGTAAATATGTCGCTGAGGACTGCGGGGATTTTCCAACGGAGGCAATGCGACCATCATCGTCGATAATCAGTGACACGTCCTCCAAGATCCGTTCACCATCAAAAAGCTTCTCTGCGACCAGGGCGAAAGCCACAACCTCTCCTTAACACTGAATATTATTTACACCGAAATTTCTGGCAGATTATTATACGGTCTGAGTGACCTTTTTTAGGCCTGCCGGCTCATCAGGATTAATACCGCGGTTTACTGCAACATGGGCAACATCGATATAAAAGCGCTGCAGCAAAGCAAGGGGGGCGATGCGGGGATGTACTCCTTTACTCGGCACATGCAGATTGATCAGGCTTGCCCCTCTTTGCACTATGTCATCAATTTGCTCACTATGCGCCTTGAATGACTCATCCTCAATAGGGACATTTACCACGGTCAGCTTGTCCTCAACAAGAGTTACCGGCCCATGCAAAAATTCTGCACTGGAAAAAGACTCCGCATGGATATTGCACACTTCTTTTAATTTCAGCGCCAGCTCGCGGGTTATGGCATAACCGGGACCGCGTCCGAGCACCACCAGATTCTGCACCGAAGCCAGATCCTCAGGTCTCAATTGTATCTCTGCGCGAACAGCAGCTTCTAAAGTTTCAGGTAGTTTTTCCAAGGCCAGGCGCAACGCCTTGTCACCACTCCAGCAAGCCACCAACTGCAAAATTGCCGAAAGCGTGGCCAGGTAACTTTTGGTTGCTGCCACCGCTTTTTCCGGCCCCGCCTTCAAGGGAATCAGTAAATCGACAATATCCTTGATTGGCGCCTGCTCATCATTCACCAAAGCTACCGTATAGGCGCCGCACTCCCTGGCCATCTTCGCCTGAGCCAGAATATCCGGACTGCGCCCCGACTGAGAGATCACCAGCACCAATGCCCCTTCCAATTTCAATCGGCGTCCATACACACTGGAAACTGAAGGCGCCGCAGCAAAGGTGGGCGTCCCTGTTTCTATTTCGATCAGATACTTGGCAAAAACACCAGCATGGTCAGAAGAACCCCGCCCAACAATCATGACAAAGCGCGGAGCATGAGCTTGCAAACGCTCCCCCAGGCGCTCCATCACTTTCGCATTCGTTTGTAGCTGTTCAGCAATTCTTGCCGGAGCCTCTCGGGCTTCGGCCTCCATAATCGTCGTAGTCATTCCATCATTCACTCAGGCTACCCCTCCCCCCGAAACCGGACTCCCAGCAAACTTTTTGGAGGAATCCAACTATCAGTTTATGTGCAGGTAGCACATAAAGAGCGGCTGTTTTAATAGCTGGGGAGGTCATTGTCACTTCTTTTATCAAACCATTTTCAACTCATTCCCGATAAGCGTATAAAGCTTCCCAAAGCAGGCCTACACGAGAGAAACAGGAGATTTCACGCCACAAGACGCTTATACCCTAATCATCTATGCTTTCTAATAATTCCCCGACATCAATCGGGCAATGCCTACAGGAAAAATCGATGACAAAAGCGGGTGGCACGCCAATACACCATTTCTGGCGAGTTATAACGCTCCTAATCCTATTACTATTTATTAACAGTTGCTCCAGCATCCAATTTGCCTACAACAATGTGGATTACTGGATTCGCTGGAAAGCCCAAAAATATGTAGAACTGGACCGCACCCAAAAAGGTGAGCTGCAGGGCGCACTCAACAGCTTTTTTCGCTGGCACCGACAGACCCAACTCCCTCGCTACGCCGACTTTTTGAATAACCTAGCAAAAAGGGTCGATGAGGGAGCACTGGAAAAGCCCAACTTGCAACCTATCGATAAGCAGGTCTATCAGTTTTTAGCAGCCGCCAGTGAAAATGCTTACAACCTGATGCTGCCTTTGGCAGCGCAGTTGAGTGAACAACAGATTAATGAACTACAAGGCAATATGTGGAGAAAAGAGCAAAAGAGATTGGAAAAATGGCAACGTTCTCCGGAAAAAGTACAACATAAGCGCGACAAAATTATCCGGAGAGAAAGCATTCGCTGGCTCGGCGCCCTTACCGAAGAGCAAAAAAAAATGATTACCGCCTGGGTATCCAAAATGGAGTACAACCCTCTACAGCGCATCGAGCAACGAAGACTCTGGCAATCCAAAACCTTCGAATTATTGCGTAACAAACCGGAGGGATACCTGGAAAAAATCCGCAGCCTACTGCTCAACCCAGAACAACTCTGGTCGCCAGAATATCGCCAGAATCAGGAACAGCGCCAACAGCAGGCGCAAGAACTGGCCAAAAAAATATTAACGAGTACCAGCCTTGAACAACGCCGACATCTCAGTAAAACACTAAGAGAATACGCGCAGGATTTTCACTCCCTCGCCAACCAATAAAAATACCGAAGAAAAAAGATAAAGCGCACTTATAAGCCAATGCACCCTAAAAAGTAACCTTCAAAAATCGTAACATGGGGCTGACTAAGCCCAGCTCATACTGCTAAGCTCGCCAACTCTAATGACCAGCCAGGGGACTTCACGTGCAAATCGAATCCGCCAGTTTTGACCAGTTAGCCGAGTGGGAAAAAGAGCTGAGCTCCCACTATGAGCGCATCCGTCAACACGAGCTAAATCTGGATATCACCCGTGGCAAACCCTCCACAGAACAGTTGAATTTATCCGACAAGCTGGACGGAATCCTGTGTAACGATTACCGCGCCGCAGGAGGCACTGACACCCGCAATTACGGCGGTTTAATCGGGCTCACTAGTGCCCGTGAACTTGGTGCGGATATGCTTCAAGTACCCACAGAAGAGGTTATCGCCGCAGGCAACAGCTCCCTAACCCTGATGTATCACGCAGTGCTAACCGGCTACCTGTTCGGCTTTGCCGGCAATACCCCCTGGCGAGAATTGAAAGCCCCCAAATTCCTCTGCCCTGTGCCCGGATATGATCGGCACTTCAGTATTTGTGCACAACTGGGGATCGGTATGGTCAGCATCCCCATGAATGATCAAGGACCTAATATGGACCTTGTAGAAAAGTATATTCGTGAGGACAATGAAATTATCGGTATCTGGTGCGTGCCCAAGTACTCCAATCCCAGTGGTATCACTTACAGTGATGAAACCGTAGAGCGCCTGGCTCAGCTCGGCCAAATCGCCAATCCAGGCTTTCGAATATTCTGGGATAACGCCTATGCTGTACACGACCTTGGACACTATGTCAGTCTCGCCAGCATTCGTGCTGCCACTCTGGAAAATGACACTGTGGACTCAGTGCTTCAATTTGCCTCCACCTCTAAAGTCTCCCATGCCGGAGCCGGTGTCGCATTTGTCAGTGCCAGTAGTGCCAACCTGCAATCCTTGCAGCAACAGATGCAGACCATGACTATTGGCCCAGATAAAGTGAATCAGCTGCGCCACTCACGCTTCTTTACCGAATTCACCACCCTGAAGGAACACATGCGCAAGCATGCCAATATCCTTAAGCCCAAATTTGACTGTGTGCTGGAACACCTGCACAACGGTCTGGCTGAAATGGATCTGGGCCAATGGGAAAAACCTCAAGGAGGGTATTTTGTCTCCTTCAATACCCGCAAAGGCTGTGCCAAGGCCGTAGTCAAGTTGGCAGCAGAGGCCGGTGTAAAACTCACCCCTGCAGGTGCCACCTTCCCCTATGGCAAAGATCCTGAGGACAGCAATATCCGCATAGCACCGAGTTTCCCCCCCCTGGAAGAACTCGACACCGCCATGTCGGTGTTTGTACTGTGCGTGAAACTAGCCAGTGTGCGCCAGAAGCTGGAGCAACAGCGAAAGGCAGGATAACCTTCTGAAATGGTTTGGCAGAGAATCAAAAGGGCGGCATTAAAAACTGCCCTTTTGATTCAAGCAGCGTTTTCGCTTGAGAGATAGCGTCGTGCGAACTTCTCATCGGCTAAATCTAAATCGACCACCACAAGCCCATCAACGGAATCACAAAAGTCTGGATCAACATTGAAGGCGTGAAAACTAGTGCCACCCGGCTTGGTTAATGCAGCATACTTTTTGAAAAGTGGCGGTAAAACCACCCCCTCTTCACGCAACACCAGTTTTAACTGGCGCATATCCGCAATTGAATCCCCAGAGAGATCTGGCAGAGGTGCACCGGCTTGCAGGAAAGGCAGACGCGCATCGCCCAGTGGGTTTTGCGGAGCAAAATAATGGGAAAAATATCTTACAATTGCCGACTTTGCCCGCACCGAAAATGTTCCCGGCATAGAAACAGGGCCAAATAAATAGCGTACTTTATTGCGCAAGACCCACTGGCCGATAGCACTCCATAGCAAATCCAGCCCTTTGCCCCTCCAGTATTCAGGCAGTAAGAAACTGCGACCAAGTTCTGCCGAACCCGGCAGGCAATATCGCGGTGGGGAGGGATAATTGAACAGGGTGCTGCTGTAGATTTCATTCTCTGCCAAGCTCTCGGTGCCCGCTATACGGTAGGCGCCCACTATCTGCTGGCAATGATGGTCCCACAGTAGCAAGTGGTCATAGTGCGCATCAAATGCATCCCAATCCCGACTCTGCCCTGTTCCCTCACCCACTGCCCGGAAAGCCACTTCACGCGTACGCGCCAGCTCACGCATAACTGGGCAATCCGGCCGCTGTCGATAGAGTCGCACGGAGAAGTTCCCCTGGGAGGTCAGAGCTTCACAGCTCTCGATTATTTTTTTCACCTCCCCCCGAGACTCAGCAGCGGCAATAAGTTCCGGCCCCAGAGGCGCGGGAGAACGATGCAATTTATAAACATGTTTGCGCCAGAGAGCCGCCTGGGCACGGGGAGTTAGCGGCCAACTGCGGAAGTGCTCCGCTTCCAAGGGGCGGCCAATACGGATATCAATACCACGGCTGGCCTGCTTAAACATTTCTCGAATAAGCCAAAGGGTTGAAAGTGGTTTATTCAGCATCGACAGGCCGTAGAACCACCAGGAATTTCTGCCGAGCACTTGCACAGGTAAGATCGGTGCATTGGCCTTCTCAGCAAAGCGGACAAACCCAGGGTTCCAGCGCCCATCGCGCACCCCCTGGGGGCTTAGGCGTGAAACCTCACCGGCGGGAAAAATAATTACCGCCCCACCCAGGCCGAGATAATCATAAATCCCTTGCACATCGGCACGGCGGGTACGTCCGTTAAAGTTATCTACCGGCAAAAAATATGGACGCAATGGGTGAATATTCCATAAAAGATGACTGGCAATTGCACGCACATCCTTGCGCACTCTGGCAACCATATCGATTAATGCCAGGCCATCCAGGCTGCCCAGGGGATGATTAGCCACAATAATCAAGGGCCCAGTCACTGGCACCCGCTCCAATTCCGAAGGATTTAACTCATAGCGGAAGTTGAGGTCACTAAATAATTGGCGAATAAAATCCAACCCTCCCAAGTGAGGGTAACGCCGCCCAAATTCTACAATCTGTTCCTCACAACAAATTTTTTTAAGGGTAGCGGAGACCAATTTTCGTGTGGGCTTTTGCGGCGCTGCGCTGTACCAGGCATTTTTTTGTAACAGTGTTTCAAGCTGAATCATGCGGCCACCACCTCTGTCATTATGCTGGCTATTTTTGGGGCCCGGTACCAATGAAGCAGTTCCAGGCTGCCATCTTGTTGTTCTACCACGGCACTCATCGAGTCAACCCAATCACCGCAGTTTGCGTAAGTAACCGTACGCCCACCTCTGTTCTTATTGCGCAGCGCCGGGCGATGAATATGCCCACAGATAATCCCATCCATCCCCTTGGCCTGAGCCTCACCCACAGCAACATTTTCGAAATCGGTCATCATTTGCCTGGCTGCACTCACACGGTTCTTTACTTGGCTGGCCAGAGACCACCAGGGCTTGTTGAAACGGCTGCGCCAATAATTAATCCAGCGGTTAAATCGCAGCATAAGATAGTAACTGCGATCCCCAATGTGGTAACTGAACGGATTAATTTTGATATTATGTTCAAATTGATCGCCGTGGGTTACCCAGTAGCGTTTACCGCTGGCAGCTGTGTGAATCCAATCGCGCTCGATACGAATATTGCCCAAACGTTTACCCGCCCAGCTGCGCATGGGGGCGTCGTGATTTCCGGGAATATAAATAACCTCCGGAGTAAGACTGCTTAACTCCGAAAGCATCCCTAACAACATGGAGGATGCCTGACACCAGGTGCCCTTCCCTTTAGAGAGGGCATACATATCGAAAATATCCCCTACCAGGTACACCTTATCGGCACGATTCTGTGCCAAGAAATCCGCCAACCGATGAGGCTCACTGTCTCTACTGCCCAAATGGACATCAGATATCCACAGCGCATGGTAGCGATTGCCCATAGCAAGGCTCCAACCTTTGACCAGTAATCAACTCGCGTAAAGACTGATAACCTGCCTGCCGAGCGCCAACCTATGCCATGCAGTGGAATTTATCGGTCAATAGTTTGCAAGCCGCGAACAGGCGAACGCTTATTGGATATCGATCAAATACCATTAAGGCCAATGATCGCCTGCGCAGTCACTTTGCAGCGATTTGATGACAGTCCAGAGGACCTTTATTGAAGCTTATATTGCAGTGAAACCCGCTAGACTGCGAGGGCTTTAGGCGCCCGAATCAGCCTGGCCCAAGGCCAGCTGATTCGGTAAAGAGGAGAGGGTTATTCGGTGTCTTGGGGATGACGAATGGGCGGCGCAAAGGGAAACTTTGCAACTTTATCGCCTTTAACTTCGACAATTTTGCCTGTCCCCTCTTTTTCCACCTCATCGATACGCACAATACTGTGCATCGGGATATAGGAACGGGTTACCGAGGCAAACTCGGTTTTTAGCTTTTCTTCACTGGGGTCCACTACCAGCTGGGCCTTCTCCCCGAAAACAAATTCCTCGACTTCAATAAAGCCGTACATATCGCTCTGATAAATCGCCCGGGCATAGAGTTCATACACCTGGCTCTGGTTGTGGAAAATCACTTTATATATCGGGTTGGCCATAAGTCTCTCAGGATGGGGAATACCCCGAAGCTCGAAGTTGTTCAGAAAGCGGGCAAAGCCCGAAAAAGCGCGCAAGAATAGCACAGGTTCTCAACCGCTAATATAGCCATCTATGCAGTGCCGGGTCCTGTCGCTATAATGCCCCACCCGTTTAATTGACCAGTTTTTAATCAGGCACGATATGTCCGATACACCGGCGAAAAAGCTATACATCAAAACCCACGGCTGCCAAATGAATGAGTACGATTCCGCCAGGATGCGCGATCTACTCGGCGAGTCTCACGCTATGGTACCCACTGACGATCCCGAAGAGGCGGACGTTCTCCTGGTCAATACCTGTTCCATTCGCGAGAAGGCTCAGGAAAAACTGTTCCACCAGCTGGGTCGCTGGAGGCGCCTCAAGGAAAAGAATCCCGAGTTGGTTATCGGCGTCGGAGGCTGTGTAGCCAGCCAGGAGGGCGAGGCTATCGCCAAGCGCGCGCCCTATGTAGATCTGATCTTCGGCCCGCAAACTCTGCACCGCCTTCCAGAAATGATGGAAACCAAAGAGCAGAAGAATGGCGTGGTCGTTGTAGATATCAGCTTCCCGGAGATCGAGAAGTTCGACCGATTGCCACAACCTGAAGCCGACGGAGCCACGGCTTTTGTCTCCATTATGGAAGGTTGCTCCAAGTACTGCACATTCTGTGTAGTGCCCTACACTCGCGGCGAGGAAGTAAGCCGCCCAGTCGCCGATGTACTGGAAGAAGTTGCACACTTAGCAGAGCAGGGTGTCAGGGAAGTGAACCTACTTGGCCAGAACGTCAATGCTTACCGCGCCGCCGGGGTCGACGGACAGGAAGTGGACTTCGCCGAGCTGATCACCTATGTAGCGGCAATTGATGGCATCGACCGCATCCGCTACACCACATCGCATCCGGTAGAGTTCTCCGATGCTTTGATCGACGTCTATGCACAGGTGCCTGAACTGGTCAGCCACCTGCATCTGCCAGTGCAAAGTGGCTCCGACCGCATTTTAATGGCCATGAAACGTGGACACACCGCGCTGGAATACAAGTCCAAGATTCGCCGCCTGAAGAAAATACGCCCGGACATCTGCCTGTCTTCGGACTTTATCGTGGGCTTCCCCGGTGAAACCGACAGAGATTTCGAAGCTACCATGAACCTGATTCAGGAAGTGGGCTTTGATATATCTTTCAGCTTTATTTATTCCCCGCGCCCAGGTACTCCGGCAGCGGATCTCCCCGACGACACCCCGGAAGACGTCAAAAAAGAGCGCCTGCAGCTTTTGCAAAACCGTATCAACCAGCAGGCCCAGGCAATTGCCCGGCACATGGTAGGTAATACTGAGCGGGTTTTGGTGACCGGAGTTTCCAAGAAGGATCCAGGCCAGCTGCAAGGACGCACTGAGAACAACCGGGTGGTTAATTTCCGCGCCGATGACCTGGCCCTGATCGGCAAATTTGCAGATGTGCTGATTGAGGAAGCCCTGCCAAACTCCCTACGCGGCACTTTACTCACCTCGGAACTGGAAGAGGACTTATTCTGATCTGAGGCATTGTAACCGCCCTTCCCTCCTGGCAAGGCGTGCTTTAAAACCACCCCTTGCCACCCAAATTTCCTAATAACACCTCTGAAATTACAAGCTGTAATTAAAATCGGGTAAAGTTAGAACCTATTGGTAGCACCCAAAGCTTTCCTATCTGGGGAAAATGGGTATACCCTAGCTATGAACCCTCTAGATTAAGGTGCCGGAAACCAGTTTGGAAACGCAAACCCTCGCTCAAAGTATTACCCTCGAGCCCAACGATGCTCGCCGTCTCGCCAACCTCTGCGGTCAGTTCGACCAACATCTGCGCCAAATAGAACAGCGACTGGATATTGAGATCCGCAACCGCGGCAATCAGTTCGCCGTTTACGGTGAAGCTAAAAAAGCCAAGGCTGCCTGTGAATTACTTAGCTTCCTGTACAAGGAGACTGACTCTCGGGATCAACTGACCCCCGATGAGATCCACTTAGCCCTGCAACAAGCCGGTGTAGAGGAGCTTCTCCACAAGGGAGAGAAGAGCGAATCCACTGAAGCAGACCAGGTGGTATTGATTCGTACTAAGAAATGCTCTGTGCGTCCCCGAGGTTTGAATCAGCGCAAGTATGTACATGCGGTTCAGAGTAACGATATCAATTTCGGTATTGGCCCAGCGGGTACCGGCAAGACCTACCTCGCAGTAGCCTGTGCGGTCGAGGCCCTGCTCAAAGACCAAGTGGAGCGCATCTTACTAGTGCGCCCGGCGGTAGAAGCAGGCGAAAAGCTCGGCTTTCTCCCCGGTGACCTGAGTCAGAAGGTTGACCCCTACCTACGACCGCTGTACGACGCACTCTATGAAATGCTCGGTTTTGAAACAGTGGGCAAACTCATTGAGCGCAATGTGATCGAGGTAGCCCCCCTGGCCTATATGCGTGGGCGCACCCTCAACAACGCCTTTGTCATTCTCGATGAAAGCCAAAACACCACCCGCGAGCAGATGAAAATGTTCCTGACCCGGATCGGTTTCGGCTCTACTGCAGTGATTACCGGAGACCCTAGCCAGGTGGACCTGCCACGAGGACAGGCCTCGGGGCTGCGTCACGCGGTGGAAGTCCTGGGCAAGGTCAACGGCATCAGCTTCACCCATTTCGGCGCTAAGGATGTTGTCCGCCACCCTCTCGTACAGCGCATTGTCGAAGCCTACGATATCCACGAGGCTGAGCGGGATGCCAGTGTCAGCAACAAAGCCGACGAGAATGCCGCCTGAGGTTCCTCCACAGAGTTATGATTGATTTAACCCTTGATGTGCAGCGGGCTAGCCGCTGTACAAACCTACCCTCCGATGAAAAGATCCGCACCTGGGTCATTAACGCTCTGTCCGGCCGAAAAGATGAGGCCGAACTGGCAGTTCGAATCGTCGACGAAGAGGAGAGCCAAGCGCTCAACGCGCAATATCGCGGCAAAGATAAGCCGACCAATGTCCTGTCCTTCCAAGCAGACTTTCCCGCAGAGCTGGACCTCCCACTATTGGGAGACTTGGTAATTTGTGCTCCCGTTGTGGAGAAGGAAGCGGAGCAACAGAACAAAACGACTGAGGCGCACTGGGCACATATGCTAGTCCATGGCACACTGCACCTTCTGGGTTATGACCATATCAAAGATAGCGATGCGGAAATCATGGAAAGGCTAGAGACTGGCCTAATGACCCATCTCGGCTTTGCGGACCCCTACACCCCTCTCGATGAGGCGGGATAACGAGGGTTGAAATGAATCTACCCACTAACGATTACTGATTGAAATAGACGAGAGATATTCGGAGCATGGCCACTTCCATGACCACTGACGAGCCCCCAAGTAGTCACTCTTCCAGCAAAGCCAGGTCGAGTGAAAAGAACTGGCTGGAAAGATTGTTTGGTGCATTTTCTGCCGAACCCAAGTCCCGCGATGAACTATTAGACATCATCAAAGACGCCGCTGAAAATCAGCTGGTTGACGCCGAGGCCCTGTCCATCATCGAGGGCGCCCTGGACGTATCCAACCAGCAGGTTCGGGAGATAATGATCCCTCGCTCGCAGATGGTGGTTGTAGGGCTACAGGACAAGCCGGAAACGTTTCTCCCCAAGATTATCGAGTCAGGCCATTCACGCTTTCCTGTCGTCGGCGAGAGTATCGACGATATCCGCGGAATACTGCTAGCCAAAGACCTACTCCCCCTGCTCCTCAAGGGCGTCGGCGAATTTCAACTCGAAGATATTATTCGCCCAGCCAATATCATCCCTGAAAGTAAGCGCCTCAACATTCTCCTGCGAGAGTTCCGTGAAAACCGCTACCACATGGCCATCGTTATCGACGAATATGGCGGCGTTTCCGGCGTAGTGACCATTGAGGACATCCTCGAAGAAATTGTCGGTGAGATCGAAGACGAAACCGATGAGGAAGAGGCAGATAGCTTTATCCGCCGGGTGGGAGAAAATGACTACATAGTCAAGGCCCTCACGCCGATCGAAGAGTTCAATGAATTTTTTAAATCCGAATTCAGCGATGAAGAATTCGACACAGTTGGTGGTCTGATTATGCAGTCTTTCGGCCATTTGCCCGGTCGCGATGAAGTCACCCGCCTGGGAGACTTCCTCTTCCGGGTGCTCTACGCGGACAGCCGGCAAATCCACCTGCTGCGCGTGGCCCATATGCGTAAACCACCCGATGAAGATTGAGTTGAGCCCCCTCTGGGGCTCTAGCCAAGATTTTCTCGGGTAGGATGCAGCCGCAACGGCGGCTACCGATTAAGCGAGTCTATGCGAAGATTACTTTTACCTGCCGCTGGTGCAGCTGCCGGCGGGCTAATGACGCTCTCCCTGGCCCCTTTCAACTATTGGTTGTGCGGCCTACTCTCTCTGGCGCTTTTTGCCGGGCTATTCCTGTTTGCCTCTCGCGGCAAGCCGCTACGTGGGCACACCAGCTTCTGGCTAGCCTTCTGTTATGGGCTAGGCCTTTACGCCACTGGTGGCTCTTGGGTCTATGTCTCAATTACCAATTTTGGCAATTCTTCGCCGCCGCTGGGATTCGCACTCACCGCCAGCTTCGTCGCGCTGATGGCGGCGCTGCTTGCAGCACCGTTCTATTTCCTCGGTCGCTTTACCGCCAACAAATTTAGCTTCGCCCTCGCCTTTGCCGCACTCTGGTTTATCAGTGAGTGGTTCCGCAGCTGGATGTTCACTGGCTTTCCCTGGCTGTTCGCCGGCTATGCCCACTTGGAGACCTGGCTATCTGGTTGGGCTCCGGTGGTGAGTGTCTACGGGATCGGGCTTTTTCTGGCCCTCTCCGGTGTGGTCATCGCACTGGCTGCCAGTGGCCGCTTGTCCCCTCTCAAGCGACCAGCCCATATTGTACTGATTGGCGCAGCAATCGTACCCTGGCCCCTCGGTGCTGCCCTCGCCAATATTCAGTGGACTCAGGCAGAGGGAGGCATCATAACCGTTGGACTGGTACAGGCTAATATTCCCCAGGAAAAAAAGTGGCTGCCGGAGTTTCGCGGCGAGACTATTAGCCGCTATCAGGAGGGTACCCGCACCCTGAGCGAGCGTGATGTCGACGTTATAATCTGGCCTGAAGCAGCGCTACCCATGCTTTACGGCCAGGCCCCAAACCTAATGCAGGCTCTGCAACGCAATGCAGAGAAAACCGGCATTGATCTTATCAGCGGAATTCTCTACGACACCCACAGCCCTGTGGATAACTCTCGCAAAGTCCACAACTCCGCAGCGGTCTTTGGCCGCAGCCCCAGTGTTTACCATAAGCGTCACCTGGTACCTTTTGGTGAGTATGTCCCACTGGAGGAGCTGATTCGAGGCACTATTGAATTCTTCAATTTACCCACCTCCTTTATTCGCTCCGGACCCGACCAACAGGGGCCACTGAATGCTGCAGGAGCACGTTGGGCTCCACTAATCTGCTATGAAATTGTCTACCCTCGCCTAGTGGCGGATAGCGCTCTCACCTCCCAGGTACTCCTGACCATCAGTAATGATGCCTGGTTCGGTGAATCCATAGGGCCGTTGCAGCATATGCAAATGGCGCAAATGCGCGCACTGGAAACCGGTCGCTATTTAGTCCGCGGCACCAATACCGGTGTAACCGCGATTGTCGATCCCCGCGGACTTATCATTGAGCAGCTGCCACAATTTGAGCAAGCCAATATGAGCGGTGACATACGTGCGATGCGCGGCTCAACACCATTTATGCTTGCCGGAATTTTCTCAGTATTTGCCCTGGCACTACCAATGTTGGCGCTAGCTGTAATTCTCAATCGCAAGCGAAAGAACAGCGCTGCCAAGCCAATGACCGGGGGAGTGACCGAATAGTAATGACCTGCCACTGATCACTCTAAAGTGCGCCGCCGAGACACCCCGCATGTGCAGATGACTGCTATGCTGCATGCAATTTACCTGTGAAATTATGGCGGGGATGGGCAGTCTATGCATTGCTTAATCAGTGGTGGCACCGGTTTGATCGGTAGACTCTTTTGCCAACGCTGGCTCGCTCGTGGCGACACACTTACAGTACTTAGTCGCCATCCGGATAAGATACACCAACTCTGCGGAGAGTCTGTCAATGCCGCCAGCGCTCCTGAAGAGGTGCAAGAGCGGGTAGATGTTGTTGTCAATCTGGCAGGGGAACCCATTTCCTCTCGCTGGACCGAGAAACGCCGTGCCGAAATTCGCCACTCACGCCTAAATACCACCGAACGGCTAGTACGCTGGACACTCGCCCAAAGAGAACGCCCCAATTACTTTCTCTCAGGATCTGCTATTGGATACTACGGAGACCGTGGCGGCGAACTGCTCAAGGAGGACAGCCCTGCTGGCGGAGGGTTTTCCGCACAACTGTGCCGTGACTGGGAAGCGGCCACACTGCCACTACAAAGGGCCGGAATGTGCGTCGGAGTCATACGCACCGCTATTGTGCTCTCCAACCGAGGGGGAGCACTTCCCAAAATGCTACCGGCATTTCGTCTGGGACTTGGTGGACCAATGGGTTCTGGCGAACACTGGATGAGCTGGATTCACGAAGACGACGAAGTCGGATTGATACTTCACGCTATAGACCAACGCCTATGCACCCCTTTTAACGCCAGTGCTCCAGAAGCAGTTACCAATAACAGCTTCAGCCGCTTATTGGCAAAACAGCTACACCGCCCCTGCTTTTTCCGCTCTCCAGCCTGGCTGCTGAAAACCCTGTTCGGGGAGATGGCAGAAGAGCTACTCCTTGCCAGCGAAAGAGTGGAGCCCCGAGCCGCCTTAAACAGCGGCTACAGTTTTCAGTTTCCTACCCTGGAACAAGCACTAGCCGACCTGCTAGCTAAAGACAATGCTAGTAATAAGGTAAGTGTCTGATTCCTGGGCACTTTTATTGGCTGGATCAGGCTATGCTGCTTAAGCAGCGACCACGCTACTCTCCAGGGCCTGCATTAAATAACGCCGACTGGATTCACTGGTGACTAAATCCCCGTGACTACCCATAGGGGCTGAGCCAACCCAGTGCGCGTGCCAGCGATACCATTGGGACTCCTCTGCATTTACCCGCAGCTCGATGAATTCCACTTCTGCAGGATCTAAACCGAACTCACGGACAATTTGCCCCGCAAATGTCTCGAAATTTTTATTCAAATGGGCCCCGCTCTCAGCACCGCCACACAGGAAAAATAGAATTCGGCCATCCTGGTCCACACGCTTGAAGCCGATCCAAACAGCTCGGTTGAGTCGGTTGTGCAATTGGATGGGAGTGAAGGAAACCGGGATGCCCTTCATCATAAGGTTATCTCGTTTATTGTTATGGTTGTTATCCACAGTCGCTACTCCAATGTAAGTAGTAATTAGCGGGTGAGATCTGTGGCGCCAGTCGTCCATTTACCTAGTACAACCAGCTTTCAAAAAACAGATGCAATCCCTCGCCGACGCCTATTCCCTCATGCCTGATAAGTATCTGAGAGCACCGCATCACAAAAGTTCCTCAGCACTTTTTGGCCTGCGGCAGTGGTCGATATTGATACCAGGCTTGTGCCAATAGTTCCCGCCAATAGGCCTGAGTCCGCAGCAGCGCCTCAGCACTGGGAACCCAATTTAAGACCCCACCCTTTTCCCTTGACTCTAACTCAGAAGCACTGCCCACTGATAAAGGCTGTACCTTTAGGCCTGCGCGGGTAAAAACTGCCGCAGCCCTGGGCATGTGCCACCAGTGAGTGGCGAGCACAATAGTTCCCACACCTGAATTGCGCAATATCTCCGCGCTATTTACCGCGTTCTCTGCGGTAGTTCGACTGCAAGCTTCGCGCCAACTCACCGGGCGGGACATCTCATCCAACATTTTCGCCATCAACTCTGCCTCAGAGACATGCTCATCCGGTGAAATACGGCCGCCGGACACCAGGATTGGCATATTCCTTGGGACATGCTTTGCTACCCAGATCACCCTCTCCAAACTGGACGCAGATAGGTACTCATAGCCTTGCTGATTATCCCTATAAACACCGCCTCCGAGGATCACCACAGCCCTGGGAGCAGACTCTGTACCAGGTAAATCTGCTACAACGCCCAAGCGCTTACCGATCCAGCTTGAAAAAGCCGGAGTAGCACTAAGCCAGAGCAGACAAAATGAGAGAATCGCCAATGGCAGGGACAATTTCTCCAGCAAAGAGCCTTCAGGAAAAAAGCGTATCAAGAATGCCGCCAGCAGCCCCAGCATTGGCGCCAGTGGTGGCATCAACAAATTGACCGCTATTTTATACAGCTCAATCAATACTCAAGGCCGCCTTCTATTTGCCTGAAGCAACCATAGCCACAGCGGTGACAGGGTGTAATTTGACTATTCTCCGGCGGCTGAGCGAGATAACCACACCCCAGACATTGAAGTTCCTCGTCGGCCCCCACTATCTCACCCGCAAGGGCCCAGGGTTTGCCCTCACGGATACAGCGCATAAGATTGGGCCAAGCCGTTTCCGTAGGGTCCGCCGCGTTCAGCAACCAGTCACCCCCGCGCTCTTCCAGAGTAATCAGCTCCCCTCCCAGACCGCGCATATAATCCCCGGCTCGATGCAGATCATCTTTTAACCAGGCGCGAAGAAAAGCGACCTTATTTGCGGTCAGGTCCTCAACTGCCAGCTCTCCCTCAATCAAATCCTCCAGGTCTTCACGAAACTCATCGGCCAGATCGTCCTTCGGCGGTAACTTCGGTTCCTTCGTCACGGTATCCCTCCTATAATCTCGCGTTTACGCATCCTAAAAGATGCTCTGGGGGCCGTCCTTGATCGCAATCAATCCTTTTGCTTGTCGATCCAGAGCTGCTTCCACTAAAACACTGAAAAGTTTCCCCGCAAAATTTGATCACAGAGTATAGGTCCCCAATCAATGGAAGAGCAGTACAACCCCTCCGCAGTCGAAGCTTCCGCCCAGGAATTCTGGGAGGCAGAGAAAAGCTTTGAGGTAAAGGAAGATACCGGCAGGGAAAAGTTCTACTGCCTATCCATGTTCCCCTACCCCAGCGGCAAGCTGCACATGGGCCATGTGCGCAATTACACCATTACCGATGTTATTTCCCGCTATCAGCGTATGCAGGGTAAGAATGTCCTGCACCCCATGGGCTGGGATGCCTTCGGCTTACCGGCTGAAAATGCTGCGATCCAGAATAAAACCGCGCCAGCAAAATGGACCTACGCCAATATTGATTATATGAAGGGGCAATTGAAAGCTCTCGGATTTGGCTTCGACTGGTCCCGCGAGCTAGCCACCTGCCAGCCATCCTATTATCGCTGGGAGCAGTGGTTCTTCACCCGCCTCTATGAAAAGGGCCTGGTCTACAAGAAAAATTCCGCGGTGAACTGGTGCCCCAATGACCAGACCGTGCTCGCCAACGAGCAGGTTGAAGATGGTGCATGTTGGCGCTGCGGCACTACCGTGGAGAGGCGTGAGCTGGCCCAGTGGTTTATCAAGATCACTGACTACGCAGAAGAGCTGCTCAAGGACCTGGATAAGCTGCCGGAGTGGCCTGAGCAGGTGCGCACCATGCAGCGCAACTGGATCGGCAAGAGCCGAGGTGTGGAGCTGAGCTTTAGCCTGCCCACCACTGTGGCTGGTATGGATCACTTCGATGTTTACACCACCCGCCCAGACACCCTGATGGGCGTCACCTATGTATCCCTCGCCGCTGAACACCCAATCGCTCTGGAGTTAGCAGAGACTAACCCCGAGCTAAAAACATTTATCTCTGAGTGCAAAAAGCAGTCTCTGTCTGAAGCCGATATGGCCACAATGGACAAGAGAGGCATGGACACCGGTCTCAAGGCTATTCACCCCATCAGCGGGGAGGAAGTCTCCGTCTGGGTAGCTAACTATGTACTGATGGATTATGGCTCTGGCGCGGTGATGGCAGTACCCGCCCACGATCAACGCGACTGGGAGTTCGCACACAAGTATCAGTTGCCTTTGACTCAAGTCATAGCGCCCGCCGATGGCCAGGAAATCGATCTCAACAAAGAAGCCTTCACCGAAAAAGGCAAACTGGTGAACTCCGGCAATTTTGATGGTCTGGATTTTGATGGTGCCTTTACCGCGATTTCCGAAGTTTTAATAGCAGCAGACAAAGGCCGTGTGACCACCAATTATCGCCTGCGCGATTGGGGTGTATCCCGCCAGCGCTACTGGGGCGCCCCTATCCCCATGTTCAACCTCGCAGATGGTGGAGAAATCCCGGTGCCCGCCGAGAAACTCCCTATTTTACTGCCGGAAGATGTGGAGCTGGACGGTGTTCAGTCCCCCATTAAAGCCGATCCCGAGTGGCGCAAAGACGAACTCAATGGTACGCCGGTCGAGCGTGAGACCGACACTTTTGACACTTTTATGGAGTCCAGCTGGTACTACGCTCGCTATACCTGCCCAGACTTCGAAGAGGGCATGCTCGACCCCGATCGCGCCAACTACTGGCTACCTGTCGACCAATATGTAGGTGGTATTGAGCACGCCATCCTGCACCTTCTCTACGCGCGCTTTTTCCACAAATTGATGCGGGATGAGGGCTTGGTCAACAGCGATGAACCCTTCAAGCAGCTTTTGTGCCAGGGCATGGTGTTGGCTGAATCCTTCTACAAGGAAGAAAACGGCCATAAAACCTGGATCAACCCCGCCGATGTTGATGTCGAGCGGGATGAGAAAGGAAAACCCATCAAGGCAGTTGAGCGCGCAACAGGTGAAGAAGTAATTGCCGATGGCGTTGTGAAGATGTCCAAGTCAAAAAACAATGGCATCGATCCCCATGCTGCTGTTAAAGAATACGGTGCCGATACTGTACGCCTGTTCACAATGTTTGCAGCTCCGCCCGAGCAAACTTTGGAGTGGCACGATGCCGGCGTGGAGGGAGCCAGCCGCTTCCTGCGAAAGCTCTGGAAAACTGTACAAGCACATGTTGCTGTAAGCACTAGCAGCGCTCAGATTGACCAACAGTCTTTGAGCGACCAGCAACAACAATTACGCCGAAAAACCCACGAGACGATTCAGAAGGTTGGCGACGACTACGGGCGCCGTCAAACCTTCAACACGGCTATTGCCGCAGTGATGGAGCTTCTCAATGAGGTTGGTAAACTGGCGGATCGCAGTAATGAGCAGGGGCTGGCAGTGGAGAGAGAGGCTCTACAGGCAGCTGTCTTACTACTGGCTCCGGTAACTCCGCATATTTGCCACCAACTGTGGCAAATCCTGGGCAATAACAACACCTTAATTGATGCTCCCTGGCCAGTAGTAGATGAAAAGGCTCTGGTGCGTACCTCAATTACTTTGGTCGTTCAAGTCAATGGCAAAGTACGTGCAAAGCTGGATGCACCTGCTGATGCGGACAAAGAGGGCTTGGAAAAACTCGCCCTAGCCGACGAAAACGTCCAGAAATTTATTGGCGATGCCACCGTACGCAAAGTCATCGTTGTGCCAGGCAAACTGGTAAATATTGTCGCGAAGTAAAAATTACTGCGCAGTTATATCCAACCAATAGCCGGGAGCATTATGCTCCCGGCCCATATCTGCAAACCCTTTATTTGCTGGCACTAAAGCCAGGTAGTTTATGAAAACATTTGCACGTCGTATCGTCCTGCTAGTTACCCTTGTGGCCACCGCCAGTTGCGGTTGGCACCTGCGGGGAGCGCCAAAAAACTTTCCTCCAGGCAGTACTATTTACATATCGAGTGAGAACCCTCGTAGTGATATTGCCGATGAAATTAGCCGTCTTCTGGAAAACGGCGGGGTCCCTGTTGCTCCATCCCCTATTGAAGCGGACTACCTACTCACCATTCATAAAGAAATAGAACGAAAATTAACTGTCGCCGTGGATTCTGAAGGGCGGGCTTCTGAGTACGAGTTGATTACCAGCGCGATTTATAGCGTGCGTACACACAGTGGCGAAGTACTGCTAAATAAAGCTCAGGCCGATGTCTATAGATCATTGGAGTGGAACGTCTCAGAAATAGTCAGCAAGGGAGAAGAGGAACGCCTCTTACGCGCGGAAATGCGCCGCGAGTTGATTAGCCGAATGATCAACCGTTTGCGCCGTATCGATGTCAATGCCCCCTTACAAGATAAGAGCTACTAGGTAGTTCTGTCATGCGTATTAATCCCCAACAGCTTCCCCAGCAACTACGGAAAGGGCTTGCGCCGGTTTATATTATCTCAGGCGATGAACCACTCCTGATTCAGGAATCTTGCGACCAAATACGTGCGGCAGCGAGGCAGAATGGTTTCGCTGAGCGGGAACTTCTACATGCAGAGCATAATTTCGACTGGGGTTTATTACTTGCCTCAGCCGGAAATATGTCTCTTTTTGCAGAGAGGAAGCTTATCGAGGTACGCGCCCCCAGTGGAAAACCAGGGGATAAAGGCAGTAAAGCCTTACAGGAATTTGCCGCTCTCGCCAGTCAGGATTTGATACTACTGCTGGTTTTGCCCAAGCTGGACAAATCACAACTCAATAGCAAATGGGTTAAAACACTTGAGCAGCATGGTGCTCTCGTACAAATTTGGCCTGTTAGCGCCCAGGAAATGCCACACTGGATCAACCAAAGGATCAATGCCGCAGGGTTATCTGCTGAGAAAGAAGCTATACGTATTCTCGCCGAAAGAGTAGAGGGTAATCTGCTCGCAGCAAGCCAAGAAATCGAAAAGCTCAAACTTTTAAATAGTGACGGGACAATAACGGTCGAACTGTTAGAGCAAAGTGTAACCAGCTCTGCGCGATACAGTGTTTTCGATTTAATTGACAGAGCTTTGGCAGGAGAAGCCGAGAAAGCGATCAAAACGCTACAAGGCTTACGCTCGGAAGGTATTGAGCCACCTGTGGTGCTCTGGGCCCTAACAAGAGAGATGCGCTCATTACTGGAACTAATGGAGAAACTCAATCAGGGCCAGCAACTAGCACGTTTAGTTCGCATCCAAAAACGCCAACCACTTGTACAAAATGCCTTAAACCGTCTAACGCCAAATATACTGGAGGCTCTCCTTTTAAAAGCCAGAGCCGTGGATTCGGCGATCAAAGGTGGCAACACTCACCAGTCCCCATGGAATGGCCTTATGGAACTCACGCTTAATTTGAGTGGACAGAAAAGCGTTTAGAAAGTTAGCCCAAGCAATCGGATTCTTTTAAACGCCGCTAATAAAAAACCCTCCCCGAAACGAGGAGGGTTTAGACAATAGTCATTATAGGCGTATTAGTTTTGAGAAACTGTAGCCATATTGCTGTTGCCGACCTGGTGCACACTGGCCATATTGAAATTGCCAGCCTGAGTTACATAGGTAGTGTTCTCGCTACCAGACTGTCCCAGGTGAGCACCGTGCTCAAAGCCATCCTGAGATACAACCATCAGGTTAAACTCACCCATGTCCTGATGGATCTCAGCCAAGTTCAGCTCACCGCTCTGGTCAACATCAACTGTGTTGGCCATACCTTCGCTATGGCCATAAGTGAAGTTGGCACTTCCCAGCTGATCAATATTAGCTGTATTGAGATCCCCAAACTGAGAGAATTCAGCTTCGTTATGATCACCCGTTTGTTGCAGAATTGCAGCATTATCATTGCCGTATTGGTACATATCGCCAATATTGTTGAGGTCATTCTGCGTAACGGTCATGGTGTTGGCATTACCATACTGACCAGTAACACTAGAGTTACCAGTGCCATTCTGAGCAATAGTATTGAAGTTATTGGCCCCATCCTGGGACATATTCAGATAGTTGAAGTCACCTGACTGCACCAAGTTAGAAGTATTTTCAACACCGCCTTGATAAACAAAACCGACGTTACCTTCACCAACTTGGCCTCCTACGAAGCCTTCATCAGAGCTCATCCAGGTGCTGCTCCAAACGCTGTTTCCATCACCAGACTGAGTGCTGACAAACAGGTTATTATCTCCGTCCTGCTGCAGGGCAGCCATATTGTCATTACCCTCCTGAACCGCATCAAGGGTATTGTAATTAGCCTCACCACCATCTGAGCGGTACTGATCTAGATGCATAGTATTTTCACTACCCATTTGAGTAGCATAAGCTGCATTGCCATTACCGCCCCACTGATGAACAACTCCCCAGTTACCCTCTCCCTGCTGATAAGAATACGCTTGGGAGCTATTTTGATCGAATTGCGTGGTTTCAGAGTAGTTACGGTTACCTACCTGAGTCTGGTCGATATAGTTCGCATCGGCGGTGGATTGACTTGCGTAAGCACGGTTGTCATTACCTTCCTGCCACTGATAAGCCGCATTATTGGTGGACTCGCCCATTTGATAGATATCAGCAGCGTTGTCATTTCCAACCTGCAGTTGATCACCATAATTAGCATCGGCCATTGCGTGACCAGCACCAACAAGCATTGCAATCGCAGCAGCAAGTGAAAGCTTTTTCATTTATGTTTCTCCATCAGACTAAGTAAACAAATACAAACAAAAAGAAAGCAGTGCTTTAATCGTGCTGAACGACCTGCACCGCATGGTTGTCACCGAACTGCGCGACAAATCCAAAGAGCCCATCTCCGTTTTGGATGATGTTGGCTGAGTTTCCATTGCCCACTTGATTTATTAGAGCAATATTATCTAAACCATTTTGTATAGCGGTAGCTTGGTTATAAGCTCCAGACTGAGAAATTGCCGCATAGTTATATTCCCCAGCCTGCTGAATTGCTGCTTCATTCGAATAGCCATCCTGAACCAAAAAAACTTGGTTGAACTGCCCAAACTGAGAAACTTCTGCAAAATTGTATTCCCCTGTCTGAACGACCTCAGCTAACTGACCAGTAATAGACTCATCCCGTTGCAACATGAGATCCAGCTTTCCCTGACCAGAAAACAGCTCATCATGATCATCTAAGTCACCAGCCCAGACAGAGTTAATACAGGTAAGGAGTAAAAATAAACCACATAGGCTCACTTTGATAACGCCCACCAAAATTCTCCTAAAGGTTAATTAAAGCGAGAGCAATTCCGCTCATCGAGGACCACTATAGGAATTTAAGCGAAAACAATAAATCAGAAAAAAGAATATTTTTTGGGGCAGGAAAACAATAAATATTTAAGACTTTTGTATGAAAGCCTTTCTAGAAAGTTGATTTAATACGAAGATGTAAGATAACGACAAGTAGATTTACTAAATTACATAAACTTACACAAAGATTCAACAAGAAAAACCGCCCACACAGGAATGTGAGCAGCCAGCAACCATTGCAAGACAAAGAAATTAGTCAGAATATTTAATAAAAAAATTATTCTAAAGAATTTTCACAGTTGCATCCGCATATTCACTCAGTACCGATGCAGGGAATTCATTGACATCCTGCATTGCCCAAATATTATTCGTCACACCATTGGCAATAAGATGAATAACTGCAGATTCAATCGCAGAAAGCACACAAAGTTGAGCCGGATCATTGGTCGTCATTCCAGCCTCAATCTCTAACAAACGTTTATACTCAACAAATGTATAAACGTCTCCCTGAATCTGCCTTGATAGAATTTTCTTACTGGTTAAAACGCTATTTAAAACTCTTCCAGTTCTAACATCGACCGCACGCAAATTCACGGTCACTTCGTCTACTCGATATTGCTCAGAAAGTCCAATACCAAAATAACGCGCACCGGCTCCGCCGGTTTTGATATTGGTATCATAAGCGACTATACCGCCCTCCAACATTATATTTGCTGACATCAGGGAGGGGAGCTCAAAGGGTTGGGGAGTTTCATGCTCTTTGATTGCTGCTCGTATGATTTTTCTTTCAGTAAGCAGGTTTTGTAGCCCTTCACGCTCAAGAGTAACAAACCAACCTGACTCGTTGAGTACTTGTACGAGCATAGAGGCAGCGCCTTGTGTTACTGCAGTAGAAAAAGAGCTAGACGGTGCTGGCCTGTACTGGCCAGTTTGATCACTAAATCCATAAACCGCTACTACGATCTTCCCCCTCGGTAAGGGCAAATTCAAAAGATCTGCATAAGTACTCATTCGATCCGTCAAAGTGGCTTTTTGATGCCCTGGGCCAAACAACGCCTCTCCTGCATTTTGAAAGAAACTACAACCACTTAAAATAAAAAACAAAAATATAACTATTATTCTAACCACCATCACCACCACCCTAAAGAACAAACAATCTATTGACCAATTAAATCAGTTACCAGGATTTAGGCCAACGACTACGATCTCAGAAAGCTCTCCTGTGACAGCATCTGTAATAGTTATAGTTAGGGTACCATCTACATCAAGTATGTTAACGATAAAGTCATCGGTTACGAGAGTACCATCATTTCCATCTCCAACATCTGTGAGCAACTGAGACAACAATCTGGATTCTAGTGTATCCGTAAACCTGTCAAGTGAAGATGAATCAGAGTATGGTGACTTACCAGCTTTAGGATCTTTTTTACTATTTTGAGCGCTGGCATTATTTAACAAATAATTACCATTTAATGGATTACCTCCGAAGGATGGATTTACTGGAGTGTAAATAAGCTCTGTCGAATAGGCAGAGACAGAAAAGAAAGATAAAACCAATAAAACATAGAACCTCACTATAATTCCTCCCCGGCCAAGTCCAAGTTTTGTGAAAATAACTGCTGCAGCCTTTGCTGTCGTACATTATTATTGATTTGAGCAACAGCTTGCTCAACTATCTGCCCAAAACGTCTTCTACCTGGGTAAATAACAGTCTTGAACACCTGCTTATTTTCATAATTTACCCACACAACACTACCCCACCGCGCAGAAGGCCTTTCATACACAGTCAGGTTATAATCAAAGTCAGTCAAGTTGGATGTAATATACAACGATAAAGAGCGTGCGAACTCATGCCCTATGCCGCTTACTGTGTTATCAATCACCAAACCGGTAAGGATTGACTCTTCGCTCTGAGCAAACTCTGACTCCTGGGAAATAACTGTACTAGAAATAAACCAAATAGAAAAAAATAGAATTTTTAATTTCACAGATTTTGACTCGCCCAACTACTTGCCTCCAATCTGTTTTTGCAACCAATCTTTTTATAAACCTTGTATAGGTGACTTTTAACGGTATGCTCACTGACACATAGTACCTCCGCAATATCTGCATTGGTTCTACACTCACAAATAAGCTCCAATATCTGTCTTTCTCTTTGTGTAAGGTTTGCGCTAGAATCCATCCATCTTTTAGGACGTCTATGCTGCCTTAAAAAGTTATGCAGAACATCTCTAGGGAACCAATATTCCCCCAGGAATATCTTACCTAATCGCTCCATAATAACCCCGGGCTCACATTTTGCCGGCATCAATCCTAGGACCTTCTCCCAGTGTAAGACAAAGTCAAACTCATTAGGGTCGTCAACATTTAAGAGAATAATGCCAGGCGAGTTAGTAGAAGCATGAATATCACGTAATAACTGATCAAGATCCGCTTTAAAGAGCCCAACACAGTCGAGCAAGAGATAATCAGCCTTAACTCCATCAAGTGAAAAAGATGGGACTCGCTGAACAATGGAGCATCTGGTTTTAAACTCCTCTTCAATATGCCCTGCAAAAATTGAACTCTGCAAGTTGACTGATGAGGTTAAGAAGGTAACAGCGGGACCCTTACAAACATGATCCTGCGAAACAACTTTGAGGCGTGCATATTCCTTATGCAAATTCATCTGGGTTCCCCCAATATGCAATCTCTTTAAGATTTTATCTAATGACTTCTTACTTTTTTATTATTTTCTATCCACATTCTCGATATTGAGAGCTAAATCTATTCGATCAACCAACACACTGCAACAGTAAGTGATACAGATAACAAAAATTCAATCTTAAGTGTGCCAGCGATTATTACAAATGTCATTTTTTCATACAAAGGTATTAAAGATGATTATTAAGTAACCAACTAGAAACATCCTTTTGTCTAAACTTAAAAAAAATAAAGCGTTTAAAAAATAGTAATAAATTTGCACTAACCCACAAAATTAATGGATTTATTTTAAATATTAGCATGAAAAAAAGCATACCTATAAAAGTTAAAAACCTATAAACGGCACAAAAAGCCAAGTAGCAACAAAAATTAAAATTTAGCTAATCAATCATACTAAAATAATAAATACACTCTGTTTCATGAAAGTAATATTATTTTGGATAACCTATCCAAAGAAACCCTATAAATTATACTTATTAAATATTTTTATAGTGCGTAATAGATTTAATGAGTGCGCAAATAGTAATCAGGGTGGGACTACTTTATGATTTTGTATTGGTACGCTATCACCATGTCTCTTGGTACCTGTTTGGTGTTTTGGTACAAGTAGATGAATCAAAGAACATATAACTATGTTAACCATTGAGGCCCTGATCATGAGCGATCACCTTCACCCCTCTGCCCATGCAACCACTCATACGGTAAAGAATCAGACTTCCCCTCTCTCAGGGCACAATCTGTATGCCGGCGATCAGGCTCTACTCGATTCGGTACACCTTAATGGCGGACATTGGGCCGAAAATGATCTACAACGCTATGGCGAGGTTTGTGGAAGACCAGAAATGATTGAACGGGGTTATGCTGCCAATGAGTTTAAACCCATATTTGAAAGTCATGACCGAATCGGAAACCGTATAGACTTAGTTCGTTATCATCCTTCTTACCATCAACTTATGCAGCTTGCCTTATCAGAAGGACTACACAGCTCCCCCTGGAGTCATCCTTGTAGCGGTGCCAATGTTGCTCGAGCGGCAAAGAACTATCTGCATTGTCAACTTGAGGCGGGTCATGGGTGCCCAATCACGATGACTTTTGCCTCTCTTCCTTCGATAAAATTAAACCCATCAATCGCCAAGGAGTGGATCCCTAAAATTCTTAGCCGGGGCTACGATGGCAGTAATCGCCCCTACTATGAAAAACACTCTCTAACTATCGGTATGGGTATGACAGAGAAACAAGGTGGGTCAGATGTACGTGCCAACACAACCGGTGCAATCCCCATGGATGATGGAACTTATGAGCTACTTGGGCATAAATGGTTTATGTCTGCTCCTATGTGTGACGGTTTTCTAATTCTGGCTCAGGCACCGGGCGGTCTTTCTTGTTTTTTGGTTCCCCGATGGCGTCCGGATGGAAGTAAAAACCCATTAGAAATCCAAAGGCTCAAAGTGAAATCTGGTAATGTATCCAATGCCTCTTCCGAAGTGGAGATGCGAGGTGCCTTAGGATGGCTCTTGGGTGAAGAAGGTCGGGGAGTCAATGCAATTATCAAGATGGTCGCGATAACTCGTTTTGATTGTATGGTCGGTTCCTCTGGGGGCCAACGCCAAGCCGTATTGCAAGCGATATACCATGCATCCCATAGAGAAGCCTTTGGAAAAAAGCTAATTGATCAAGCCCTAATGCAAAATGTCCTGGCAGACCTGCAATTAGAAGTTGAAGGGTCAGTGGCCTTGACCATGCGCATGGCCCGAGCTATGGATCATGAAGATCAAGAACACGAACAAATGCTTCTAAGACTGGGAGCAGCTGTGGGTAAGTATTGGATTTGTAAGCGCAGCCCGCATCATGCCTATGAGGCGATGGAATGCCTCGGTGGAAATGGTGTTATTGAAAGTTTTATCACTGCACGACTCTACCGCGATGCTCCAATTAATGCCATATGGGAGGGTTCCGGTAATATCCAGGCTCTTGATGTGCTGCGTGCCATCACAAAAACACCCAATGTCGTAAATCACTGGCTGGATGAGATGGCAACAAGCATTGGTATGGATATCCGCTTCGATAAAGCTATAGATTCACTAAAAAAAGAGCTTGCTGATTTGGATCAATTTGAATACAGAGCACGCAGTATTATTGATCAAATGGCGATTGCAATGCAGGTTCATCTACTTTTACAGTCAGGCAACGAATCGATTAGTGATGCATTTATTCAATCAAGACTGGAAACTAGAGGAGCTCATAGCACTGGCAGTCTACCAAAGGGTGTTGACATTGAAACATTACTCAGACGCGGCGACCCGCTTACAATTGGTGTTTAACTGCTTTTGGGAGAAGCAACTCGACGACAACCGAGATGTTTCTCCTGTGCAAGATAAAAGATCAGCTAAAAAAAACTATAACGAAAGCCCAGTTGACCACGAACCCCATAATACTCAACTTGCTTTGGCCTATCTTTATTACCAATATAATAAGTTAAAGGTTCATTCGTAAGGTTTAAGGCCTCAGCAAAAATAACTAAATTGTCCCCAATCGTATAATTTGCACTCATATCCAGGCTTGTGTAAGCACCGTAGTACTGGTCTTCATTTTTATTGCTACCATGCTCTTCAATATACTCCCCCTTATGGTTTTGAGCTAGGCGAATGGAGAAGGTACCATCATCATAATAGATAGAGAGATTATGTAATAAATCAGCTTGACGGGAAATCGGCACTACACCATCACGGCCCGGAATACGCATTTCTGAATCCATCATAGTTAAATTTGTCGATAACCCAATATTTGAAAGAAATCCGGGAAGGAAATCCATTTTTCGCACCAGATTAAATTCCAATCCCCTCAGCCACGCATCTTCACCATTTTCCGGACTATAAATATCGACTCCTGACACCCCATTGTATTCACCTTCTTTTACATCTTTAAAAATTGGATCTGTAATATCTTTATAAAATAAACCAGCAGATAAAATCCCCGAGTCATCAAAGTAGTACTCATACATCAAATCCAGATTCCAAGAGTAAGTAGGATCAAGATCTGGATTACCTCCTATAAACTCATTATCGTGCTCGGCATAGTACCCTCCCGGATTCAGGTCACCAAAGTCCGGCCTGGCAAAGGTTCTGGTCAGCGCGAGCCTGATATTGCTATCCTCTGTGAGCGCATATTTTAGATGTGCCGATGGTAGAATGGATAAATACTCTTTATCACCATTAAACGGCACCAAATAGCCGTTATTAGCTTCATCGTTAACAAATACCTGGCTTTCCACCTTCGTTTGGGTCTGAGTGAGTCGTAAACCCATTACAAGAATGGCTCTATCTGAAAGCTCATAATTACCCATACCATAAGCCGATAGGTGCCTCTCTGTTAGCTCAAAATTTCGCCCAAGAGCCCCTCCATTTTCAACTAGAGCTGATTCTTCGGGAATCAAAATGAATTTATCCCGGTTTTGGTTCCAAAAATTCTCCAATTGAGACATTGAAGCAACCTGAGAGAATTGGGAGTCATAGTTGATATCCAACTCTGATAGGAAATCATTTCTGCCAGGCTGATCAGACAAGGTAAAGTCAGAGAGAGCTGGGGCAGGCCCATAGTTTTCCTCATCCCAACTGTAAAATGCATCGGAGAATTCAGACACCCGTTCCTTGTCCCGATATTTCATACCGAACTTTAACTCCAGCTCACTGGAAAACTGGGAAGAAAAGTCAAAAGTGGCTACCACTTTATCCTTTTCGTTGACATACACTTTATATAGTTCAACCCAAGATAGGCTGGACTGGCTTGGGTCCATTACAAAACCATCCGGGAGGTGAGTGGGTATATTTTCTGCTGGGTCAGTACCACCATCGATTTGGTTGTAAGCCAGCCCATCATCATCCAGACCAACATAACCTACTTCCGTTTGATCAAAACGCATTACAAAATAAGAGCGATCATCTTTATTGGGTGTATTCCCATAGCGGAATTCATTATCATAGCTGGCTAAATTCCAATTCAGCTGCTTATCATCACCAAAAAAGTGCTCTCCACCAACTTCAACACCTTGCATACGTGTTATCAAAGTATTGTGGATATGCTGAAGTTCCATTCTATCTTTATCGAACCGCAACCTGTACTTGTAATGTGTCTCCTCATCTTCTAATGTCCCATACAAACCACGAGCAAAAATCTTACCTCCTTCTTCCAATCGGTATTCAGTAGCAAGGTTTAACCCCAGGGTATCTCTGGTTCCGGTATAATCCCGCAGTTCCAATCGATATATTCCCTCCCCTTTACGGCGGGGCTCGTAGTTATCTGTTGCCCAATCCCTGCTCCAACCAGTTACATTGGCCAAAAATCCCCATTTACCACCTTCACTTCTATCCCCATAAAGAATGCTCATGGATTTAATATCACCGTCGGCTTTATCCGCATAGCCACCAGATAGGGATATATCCAAAGTGCGTTCTTCAGGGGCTGTACGAGTCACAAAATTAACATTGCCGCCAATAGAGTCACCTTCCTGATCCGCGGTAACAGACTTAGAGACCTCAATACGTTCAATCAGCTCCGATGGAAAGAAATCAAACGCCGTAGCCCTGCTGGTAGTTTCCTCTTCTGCAGATGGCAAACGATGACCATTAAGGCTAGAAGAACTCCATTGGGACGGGAGGCCACGCACAGCCACAAACCGTCCTTCCCCCTGGTCACGCTCGATAGATACGCCTGCGACTCTTTGAACTGCCTCTGCGGCGTTACGATCCGGTAACTTTCCTATACCATCTGCCGATACCACATTAACAATCCGGTTGGATTCCCTCTGTAACTCCAGGGAACGTAACTCTGTCTCAAACATTCGTCCAAGCACAACAATCTCTTCTATTTCGCTATCATCCTGGACACTCTGCTTACTACTTTCTTGTGCATGAGCGTAATTTACTTGTCCCACCAGCAGAGCAATCGTTGCAGGCAATAATTTGACATAAATCATTTTACTTCCCCTGTATCAATCAAAAAATGATTGGCAAATTTTTATCGACACAAATTAACTTGCTCGATCATCAACATAAATCTGGACTAGACCAGAATCCTAAATTGCCGCTATGACGTTTGTATAACAGGTGTGTGAATATTCCCTGCGAATATATAAATGAAAAATTTTTACCATCTGGAATGGTTATTGAACTTAAAAAAAGACTGTCACAAAAACGCAATCATAAGCACCTAAAATCTGGTCTAGACCAAATGGCAGCTATCGATAAAATGGAAAAAACCGGTAAAAAACAGGAATCTGATTCCAGTGAAGATTTCAACAGTGAGCTTTTCTTGCTACTCTTTTCCGGAGTTGCTGCATTCTTCACTTATTTTTGTATGTATGCTTTCCGCAAGCCCTTTGCAGCAGCATCTTACGCCAACATTTCCGGCTGGGAATTCACTCTAGACTTTAAAACCGCACTTATAATTTCCCAAGTACTGGGTTATGCGTTTTCAAAAATTATCGGGATTAAGGTTGTCTCAGAGTTACGGCCATTGCAGCGGGGAAGAATGCTGGTAATTCTAATTCTTTTCAGTCATCTGGCCTTGATAGCATTCGCATTGATCCCCACTCCTTATAATGTTGTCATGCTTTTTTTTAATGGTCTCCCACTTGGAATGGTGTGGGGACTAGTATTCAGCTATTTAGAGGGGCGTCGTCTTACTGAAGCACTAGGCACCATTTTATGTGTTAGCTTAATCGTCTCTTCAGGAGCCGTAAAAGCAGTAGCCGCATATCTAATGCTGGAATGGAAAGTGCCGGAAATCTGGATGCCTGCAACCGTGGGCTTATTATTTCTACCTGCACTGATTCTATCGACATTTACACTCAGTAGAATTCCCCAACCCAACCAAGCAGACATCCGTGCACGAAAACAAAGAGTACCAATGACGAATGAAATGCGTTGGACTTTCGTCAACGAAACGAATCTGGGATTGTTGGCTTTAATCATCGCTTATGTATTCCTAACGGCATTTCGTGACTTCTCTGATAATTTCGCTGCAGAGCTTTGGCAAGCTTTGGGTCATGGTCAAGCACCCCAGATCTTCCTTACCAGCACTCTACCCGTGGCATTGATAGTTTTAGCATCCCTGGCGCTACTTATTTTTGTACGTAACAACTATCGCGCATTGCAGCTAAACCAGCTATTAGTCACGGCTGGGGGAGCAATCTGCATAACTTCAACTCTCGCATTTGAGTTAGATATTGTATCCGGGGCTGCCTGGATGATTGGGATCAATATCGGGCTCTATATAGGCTATGTTCCATTTAACTGTTTATTATTTGAACGTCTGGTCGCCTGCACCAAGAGCCTAGGTAACGCAGGATTTGTGATTTATCTGGCAGATAGTGCGGGTTATATCGGCAGCATTAGTGTCATGCTCTATAAGACTTTCGCGCAACCAAACCTAAACTGGTTACAGTTTACTCAGCAACTTTCCTATGCTACTGGTTTTGCATGTATTTTGTTAATGCTGCTCTCACTTCTTTTCTTTCGCCGCTTGCACCGTAATTCTTCTTCACGGTTGAGGCTTATTACTTCTCCAGTGTAAAAAAGGCTATAGAGCAGTTATGAAATTTGATATTGCCATTGTCGGTGCCGGGATATTAGGCAGTTTTGCTGCTTACCATGCACTCAAATCCGGAAAAAAAGTACTGTTAATTGAAGCCAGCACTAAGCCTCACGGAGCCACGGTACGCAATTTTGGCCAAGTAGTACCATCTGGTATGAATCTAAAACTATGGCGAAATCTGGGGCGACGATCGCTGGAACTTTATGGCGAGTTGGCGACAATAATGCCGGACGCACTCTGGCAGAATGGCTCTCTCTACGTGGCTTCTTCTTTAGAAGAGGCCAATCTACTAGAGGAAATGCATGAGATTAATCGTGAGACTAACTACGTTTCCAAGCTTCTTACCTCGACGCAGTGTCACAAGAAAATTAATTTACTAAAGCAGAGTTACTGCCATGGTGGCCTCTACTATCCACAGGAAATGAGTGCCGAAAGCTCCCTGCTAATGAAGTATTTTTGGAAACTACTTGAAGACACGAAAAATTTACATTTTAAGAAGGCAACTCCGGTAATAGCCGTAGAGGAAGTCAAAAATGGGGTCCAGCTTCGCTGCTCAACAGGTGAGTCTTTTATTTCAGAACAGGTAATGATTTGTTGTGGCCACCAACTTAGTCATTTATTTCCGCACTTATTACAAACAGAACAACTACAGCTTAGTAAATTGCAGATGTTGCGCACCCAAAAAATCAAGGGAGTCAAAATACCAGGGAACCTGCTTACAGGTCTGACAATACGCCGCTATGAAGCATTTAAAAGTTGCCCTAATTATAAAAATCTACCGAAGCCTCATATTGATCCAAGCTATGGAAAATTTGGTATCCACCTTCTGTTTCGACAATCTGCCGATGGCAGCATCATCATTGGCGATTCTCATGAGTACTTCACTGCCCAGGACTCAGGCAGTTTGGACTATGAAATATGTCAGGAAATCAACTCACTGATGTTAGCCGAAGCCAAGCGTATCCTTAATCTACCCTATTTAAATGTTGCCAGGATTTGGAATGGCTATTACAGCCAGGAAAGTAGCCAAGGCGTACTCCTAAAATCCGCAACAGAAAATATTCATTTAATAACCGGTATTGGAGGAAAAGGTATGACAACCGGACCAGCATTAATGGAACGGGTGGTGAAAGGTATTTTGGACAAGATCCCTCTAGATGAGTGCTTAATCGATGAGAGCTAATGTTGTCGATAAAATTAAACAGTTATTTTTGCAGTACGGGAATTTAACACTTGGAGAAAAATGCACGCAGCTACAGCATGCTACCCAGTGTGCCACCCTGGCGGAACACTCTGGTATCTCCGGTGAAATGACTGTTGCAGCGTTTCTTCATGATATCGGCCATCTCCACGCTATAAAGGAAAAAATACCCGGGACGGATACTGAAGGCTACAGTGCACATGACCTAATAGGTGCAGATTTACTCGAAAGGTGGGGTTTTCCCAATACAGTCACAAAGCCTATCGCCCTACATGTTCAAGCTAAAAGATTTTTAATGAGTACAGATAACATTTATGAGACACGGCTATCCGCAGCAAGCCACAAAACCCTAAAAAAACAAGGAAAAAGAATGACAGATAAAGAAAAAGATAATTTTCTTAATACCCCATTCGCCGAGGATGCTCTACGTCTGCGCGAGTGGGATGATTCAGGAAAAGTGCCTGGTTTAGCCGTAGCTCCTTTGGATCACTGGCTAAAGATCTGCTCAAAGGTACTTAGTCGATAGATATTTTACCGCTCAACTCCCTTATCAATTACCAAAAAGGAGATAATCCATGGAACCACTGCAACTTAAAGCTGCTATCCTCGACTGGGCCGGAACCTTAGTAGATTTTGGCTCCCGCGCCCCTTTACAAGCGTTTATGCAAATTTTTGCTGAGGCTGGAGTTACGGTCAGTGAAGAGCAAACCCGTATTCCAATGGGTACTGAGAAGAAAGAACATATTCGCCAGATGCTACAACAAAATTCCATTCAAACTGCCTGGCAAGTGGTTCATGGGCGCCCATCCCAGGAATCTGATATAGACGGACTATATCGCCGTCTGGCCCCGATACAGATTCAGGAAATCGATAGGCACAGCCAAATAATACCCGGAGCCGACAAACTATTTGTCCGCTTGCGTGAGCGTAATATACGTATTGGTAGCACCACAGGTTACAGTCGCATAATGATTGAAGGCATGCTGGCAAAAGCTCAACAACAAGGCCTAGAGCCCGACTGTGTTATTGCAGCAGATGAAGCTGTGGGCGCAAGACCAGGACCCGCAGCTGCATTAAAGAACGTCATTGAAATGGAAATCCCGTCTGTCAACCAATGTGTCAAGATTGATGATACCGCCGCAGGCATTCATGAGGGGCGCAATGCCGGCATGTGGACAGTTGCAGTGGTAATTTCAGGAAATGCTTCGGGATTATCCCTGGGAAGTTGGCAAGCACTCTCGGAGGAAGAAAAAAGAAATCACAGTATTGGCGCTTATCAAAAACTTGAGAATTGCGGCGCTCATTATTTGATAGACGATATCAATAAGCTTGAACCCGTACTGGTCGATATCAATCGCCGACTGGCTCTTGGACAACGCCCCTGATAGGCTATCAAACTTCAGGAATACCAGTTTGGTAGCCCAGGCTTAAGACCGAGTTTCAGTCAAACCCAAGAGAAATACTGTGTCCTCCAGTTACGTAGAAATTAAATCACATATCCAATTGTTGATCGGTAATGGTCGCCTGGCCGCCAATCACAAGCTGCCCGCTGAGCGCGAGCTGGCGGAGCAGCTGCAAGTCACACGTATTACTTTACGAGATGGTTTAAACCGTCTTGAAGGTGAGGGACTGGTGTACCGACAAAATCGCAGAGGCTGGTTTGTTGCACCAAATCGATTTGTGATGAACCCGACACAAAAGGTAAATTTCAACTCCATGGCCCGACAACAGGGTTTTAGAGCAACCACCAAAGTACTTGGGGTCCGTAAGCTGACCGTAAGACACAATATTTATTCCGCCTTTAACGCCACTAAAAGTACCAGGTACTTTGAAATCCGAAGAATCCGCTACCTGGACCAAAGGCCAGTCATGGTAGAAGAGAGTTATCTCTCATCAGAGTGTTTTCCTGAATTATCTGACTTCGATTTATCCGGATCTATTACCGAAATATTGCAAGATAATTATAGGGTAAATATCACTCACGAGCGCTGTAATATTCAGGTTGCGAACCTGGAGTTGCAATATGCAGAGCCATTGGGTATACACGCTGGTGCTCCAGGCCTGAGAATCTTAAGACTTCGCTATGATTCTGCTGAATATCTGATTGATTACAATATTGAATACTGGCTACCCCACGCCATAGAAATGGAAGTAGCCACTAGATAGTACTTATTTTTTACCGCACCTAAAAAATTCCTTGCTCTTTAATTTTAATGAGGGAGATTGGTTAGTTGTTAGCTTTTAAATAGCTGTCTTTTCTTTGCAGTATCGCTGTAAAAGTCCCTTCATTGGGATTTAATAGCTATCGTCTATTCTACCATTACTGGTCTAGACCAGAAAATCATTGAAAATACGGGATATTCGATATGAAGACACTTATCTCCTGCCTGTTGTTAATTTCGTTTGTTTCCAGTAACCAATTCGTTTTTGCCCAGAATAATAAAAAGGTACTTCTAATTGGCGTTGATGGGCTGCAGTACGAAAAGCTCAAGGATATAGACACCCCCAATTATGATCGATTAATTCTACACAAGGCTTATACCGGTGGTATCAGTGGCTCTCAAAGTCAACAGGACACTAAAAGTGGCCCCGGCTGGTCCACTATCCTTACAGGAGTTTGGGTTAACAAGCACAAAGTCACGTCCAATGACTCAGGCCTGGCAAATGCAGAATTCCCCAGTTTGTTCAAACGGATAAAGGAGGCTGATAATAGCCTTTGGGTGGGCAGCATATCCCATTGGAGCCCTATAAATACCAACTTTTTTACTACCGACCTGGCACAGGCTAACCTGGTTTTAAGTGGCCTTTCCGATGCGGATATCACCACACGCGGCGTGCAGGAAATATCCTCAGGTCATGTGGATTTCCTTTTCCTGCACCTGGATGACCCCGATGGTGTCGGTCACAGCTCCTGTTTTGGCAATCACTATAACGAAAGCATTCGCACAAGCGACACTCAGCTGGGCGCTCTGTTAGATGCCGTAGATACACGTATTGCAAAAGGTGAAGAATGGTTAGTGCTTGTAACTACAGACCACGGCCGTGATTCTCGCGGCTGCGGGCATGGGGCACAAACTGCCAGCGAGAAAACAATTTTTATTGGCAGTAATTTGCCGTTAAATGCTGAGCACAGCGAGTTTATTGGAGATATCCACAATGGAGATTTCAATGGAATTTATGGCTATGCAGCCCAAACCTCCATTGCACCAACGGTGTTGCGTTTTATGGATATTGAGCTGCAAACGAATTGGAAGCTGGATGGTAACCCACTGATTGGCAGCCCTGGAATACGTAAAATGATGGCTGCTGACAATAAGACAATTAAATGGTATTCCATAGATAGCGGACCCGTGGAGATTCACCAGAATGACCAGTTCATTGATGTCGTCGACGCTAGCTCACAAAGCTGGACCGACTATACAGAAGCACAGGGAGTCCTGGACTATGTATTCGTACATAACGATACCCCAGTTGCTTTGCGTAAATCGGCCCTGGAAATTACTGCTGGCCTGGACTGGGGCAGTGCACGTGCTTACTATTTTCGCGGTGACGATCAATATGTACGCTACAATAAAACCCTGGACAAAGCCTCTAGCGGTTATCCGCGCACAACCAATAACAGTACATGGCCTGGCTTGGGCGACTATGCCCACCTGATTGTTGCTGCATTTAAAGCCAACAGTGACAAAGGCTATTTCTTCTTAAATGACGGGCGTTACCTGCGCTATGACCTCAATGAAGATCGGGTCGATTCCGGCTATCCCAAATTGGTGGACAACATTACTTGGCCAGGTTTGGCTACCTACGCGACAAGAATTCGCGCTGTCCTGAAATGGCCTAATAGCAAAGTTTATTTCTTTCTCAAAGACGGGAATTATTTACGCTACGACCTGGAAGAAGACCAACTTGACAGCGGCTACCCCCAACCTATCAATGACAGCAATTGGCCAGGACTCGGTCCTTATGCTACGGAGATTACCGCAGCCCACCAATGGAACACATTTCGTGCATATTTTTTCCTCAAAAACCAGCGCTATATACGCTACTCCATCACATCTGATCAAGCATACAGTGGGTATCCGAGAACAACAGATAATGAAACCTGGCCAGGCTTGATGACCCCCTGATTCACTACCAGGGCAAACGGCTACCATCCCAAAAAAACAGATTACCACTATCGGCGGGCGCCAGTTGTTGTAGTACATCCACAATACGCCGGGCACTCAGTGCCGGGCTGTATAATTTTCCCGGCGCCAGATTACCCTGGAAGGGTTTGGAAAGTGCTGTATCCGTAGTGCCCGGATGAATGGCCACCACACAACTGTTTTCCAATCGGCGCCCCCATTCAATAGACAGGTTTTTTACCAACATATTGAGTGACGCCTTGCTGATACGATAGCTATACCAGCCCCCCAACTCATTATCGCCGATACTACCCACCTTGGCAGACAGGGATACCCATAACAGCGGCTGCTTGCGTTGTAATTTTCTATCCAGCGCCTGGGCCAGATGCATATGAGTAAGGAGGTTGATACGCATAGACTGTATCAACCAATCATCCTCACATTGCGCTAGAGATTTTTCCGGGCCATGGAATTCATCGTGCAACAATCCACAACAGTTAATTACCCAGTCAGGCGGAGAGGAAAATTCAGAAAGGAAAGTCTCGACAGCCCTGATAGAGTGCTCGTCCGCGAGAGAGACTGTCAGGTGACGACGCTCGCCGGCGTGTCCAGGTACCCGATCTACTGTACCACGGCTCAAAGTCACCAAAGTAATATCGGGATAGCGCCGAACGATTTCGGCGCCGATCGCGCGAGCCAAACCGCCCGAGGCACCAGCCAGTAATACCATCCTTGGTTGATCAAACATACCGGCCTCCATGCCGGATAGCTCGTGTGGCTTTATTTTGCCTTTTTGCCGCCGGACTTTTTGTCTTTGTTTTCTGATTTCTCAGCGACTTCCTTGACTACACGCAGCATAGGTTCATCTGAGCGGAAAATCAGGCCGTGAATCTCCGTAGTATTCTGCCCCTGCAACAACTGCTGCAAGTACTGCACTATCTGCTCAGAAATCTCCTGGCCAGGTACCAGAACAGGGATGCCCGGCGGATAAGGCACTATCTCATCGGCGCTGGTGCGACCGATAAGATTCTGTGTAGCGTCCACCCCATTGTCCATCAACGGCAACTCTTCCGTATCGGCAAAGTAGGCATCCGCCGGCAGACAGGTGAAGCGGGTAAACTCAGGCAGGCGGCGCGGAGTACCGACATGAATACGCTTGTGAGTATTCCCCGCCAGCTGCTTCAGCGCATGAATCAAGCGCAACAATTTACTCTCAGTACTGCCCAGGGTTACCAGTACTGTGATGGTATTGTAGGTGGTCTTTTCCACTTGAATACCGTATTGATCAAACAGCTTGATCTGCATCTCGTTGCCCGAGTAACCGCTGCGGGAAATATCGATGGTTACCTTGGTGGGGTCCAGGCCGATATTGTCACCCGCTAGAGGCTCAGCAATCAGGTCGTCGCGGGTCAGGGCTCGGAATACTCCGGTTTCATTGACTGCACGGCGAAGGGTTTCCACCATCTGCAGACACTGCTTGAGACGTCCATAACCCTCCATCGCCATTTGCTTACGCGCCACATCGAGACTGGCGATCATGGCGTATTGCGGGCTGGTAGACGCATGCATGTTCAGGTTTTCGCGGAAACGGAATTCGTCGAAGTCCGGGTCCTGCACATGAATCATGCTGGCCTGGGAGAAAGCCGACAACATCTTATGGGTACTCTGGGTCACATAGTCGGCGCCACACTCGAGCGCGGTCGGGCGCAGCTCTGGATGGAAGAAACCGTGGGCAAACCAGGCCTCATCGACCAGCACCTTGACACCGCGCTCATGGGCATAATCGATAATAGGTTTCAAATCGTAGCGCAGACCATCGTAGGTACAGGAAGTGATAACCAATAAGCGCGCATCGCTATGTTCATCAAGCGCCGCCTCGATATCCGAGCGCTTCACCGGGCCATAAATGCCGAATTCAGGGTGCAGTACCGACTTCAGATAAACCGGCTCACAGCGATTCATCACTATCGCATGGTGAACCGATTTGTGGCAGGCCTGGTCGACGATAATCTTGCCGCCGCCACCGAGTATCTGCTGAATCACTACCTTGTTAGCAGTAGAAGTGCCATTGGTCAGGAAAAAGGTATGGCGCGAACCAAACGCCTGGGCGGCAAGATCCTGTGCTTCCTGAATTACCGAGTGCGGTTCCAGCAGGCTGTCGAGTATCTGTACGGAAACAGACAAATCCGTATTGAATACATGCTCGCCCATAAAACGGTAAAAGTCCCCTACCCAGGGGCTGTTGCGCAGGCTGTCGCCACCGGAGTGACCAGGAGTATGCCAAGCGTCACGTGCGGAGAATACATATTCCTTCAGGGTATCGGCAAAAGGCGTGGAGGCGCGGCGGGCAATAAACGCCTGTACCAGGCGGAACATATGGTTGAAATTGCCCTCTCGGCGATCAAACAACTCGTCAAAGCGGCGGCGCAGGTTGGTCAGTGACTTGACCCCACTCTTACCGGCAAGAGGAGTACCACCGGCGACATCACTTTGTGCCACCAAAAAAATATTGAGTTGAGAACGAAGTGCATGTATCTGGTCAGCAAGCAGATCGGCAGCTTCCAACCCCTGTGTATCGGTGCCACCATCTACGATAATCGCCTGAAGACGAGACTCCTCCAGTGCCAGTTGTTCCACATCTGCCGGTAACACCGCCTCAAACACCAGGCCAAAGGGGTTTTCATGCAGAGTCGCGGTGTTATTGAGGGCGCTAACCCAGTCTCCCGCTAATTTGCTGTCTGCGCTCACTAGCGCGACATGGCATTCCAGCTTCTGTACGCTGTGCTTCAGGTTGCCCAGTTCAGGCATCTTCATTTCCAAACCCATATTCTTATCCACCAGCATAGCCCGCAACTTGCTGAGGGCCGCTGCCTTAATTATTCAACTATTTGATTTTATTAACTTTTATTTAGTCCCCCGGCAAAAGCGGAGAATCTGGAGTTCTTGGGTAAAAAACCAGGACGCAAATATTAATGGAGCGGACCGGGGAATTCCGCGATGTCAGTGCTTTTGGCGAAAATCGCCAAAAGCGTGCTGACCGACCAGATCTATTGCCAAAGAAGGGGGTAAAGTTAGAACTTTGCGCTGCGAACAACGCCGTCGAATTCGAGGCAGTCCCTGACCCTCTGCCGTTGCACTTCGGAGAGGCGCTCAAGGGGAAAATAAGCTACCTCTGAGTGCTCACTAGAGAGGGTGATATGTCTTCTGTCGGTAAAGTGGGCGCGGAATATGAATGCATGAGAGTTGTAGATCTTATGGTAATAGACGCCGCTCAAGTATTCGATACGCACTTCACGCCCTAACTCTTCATGACACTCCCGCCGCAGAGCCTCGTGAATGGTCTCTCCGGGATCGAGTGCACCACCGGGTAACCCCCAACTGCGGTTGGCATAGGTCGCCAGCAGCTGCAGGACCTCACCAGAGTCATTGGTAATCACCGCATGCGCACTGAGCCGGTAGCTATCTTCAAATCCCATCGATTCCATCCCTGAATCTTTGCCCAATAGGAGTTAGAACCCCTGTGCCAGGGTGAAGCCGAAGCCAAGAGTCTGCACTGACTCATCGTAATCGATCAGGCTTTCTCCGTAACCATTAAAGTAGCGAATGTAGCCATCCACCCGGTCACCCAGGGGAAAACCCCAGGTCAGTTCAAACGCACCGTGATTTTCCGAGCGCAGGTTATTGCGCACCATAACGGCTATGGTGTGATCGCCATCGCGGTAGCGGCCACCCAGCTCAAAATGTCCTAAATAATGCTCTATATCCGGATTGTCATCATCCTCACGATCCTCCTTGAGACGATACCAGGGCTTTATACCAATCGAGAAATTATCCCGCTCAAAAATAAAGTTGGCATATACCCGATTCCAACTTCGGGAGAAAGGTTCGCTGCGTCCATTGGACTGGTGGTTGAAAGCGATCTGGTTAGCGACATTCTGCCAGCCAAACAGGCTCCAGTTATTGAGCCAGGTGAGAATCAGCTCTGGCTCGTGGTTGGTCTCACGAAATGGTGCCGAGTTATCAGAGTTATAGGCTTGCCAAAAACTCCGGTTGGTGTAAGCCACGCTCATAAATGAAGCGCTGCCAAGAAAACCCCGCCATACCGGTACTTGTACTGATAACTGGAATTGCACCTCGATATTATCAAGGTCTTTCCCTTCGCCTTCGTAATCCGATAGCCCACCCTTCTCAGGAGTTGGGTTATAGGTAAATGGCAATATGTAGTTGGTCTTGTGGGAGGCAAGTGTAAAGGGGTTGCTGGCGGCATCGCGAATGGCCTGGGCCCGGCCACCAAGTAAGACCTCATCCGTAGGCAATTCCTCAGAGTACTCCTCCACCACAGGGTCGACTTCGAAGAAATCCTCCTCCAGACCAAGCTGGGCTCTCACCCGATCGGCACAGAGCAGGCGAATATCCCTCAGTGTGGTATCGGCGGAGGAAATCAGCAGCTGCTCGTGCAAGCACTGCTCCTGTTGTTGCTCCGGGGTTGTGTCTAACTCCTTAAGCTCTATTTCGGTCTCACCATCAATACTTGCCAAAGCGACATTAAGCGGTAACTGTGAAGTCACAAATAAGATGACCGCCAGCGGCATACCCCAGCGCGAATTGGTTTTGGATAAAGGCAAAATGGCTCCCCCATTAGCACATAAGTGACGAAATCTTACACTGCGGTACTGAAAAAATCCCGCGGTATAAATTCCCCCGGCACTCTCTCAAAGTCCTGTTACCGGCGGTTGACTACGATGTGCATCAGACACAAAAAGTTCAAAATGTGGGAGAAAAGATATTTTGAGGAAATTCTTACCAGGCTGGAAAGGCTATAAGCCTCCGGCAGAGTGAATGATGCGTCAAATAATCATCATTATTCACTAGACTGATAAACCCAGTTGTGTTCACAGGGTATAAGTCCGGTGAACACAATATCAAGATAATAATTAAAAAAGGAGACTGGTGAGACTGGGAGACCACTCCAGGTCTCTGAGGCGAACCTGCCACAAACGCCCGGTACTGGAAGGCCAATCATAACCGACTAGCAGGCTGCGGTTATCCACATAACAGTGCGCATCCCGCTCGGCCTCATCCCCCTGATAAATATAACCGCTGATATCTGGGCCCAGATCCTGAGAGCGCTGACTAGCCTGATCACCCGCCATAATTCGCGCCGTGCGATGGCTTACTCTTGGGGCCAATAGTTTTCCTCGCTGGGAGGGGTCGACAATATCTGGAGAAACCACTTCCAAACCCGCTTGGTATTTTACCAGTGTTTTCAATAGCGGCCCCATAAAAACGCGCATTAGAGGGAATAGCAGACGGTTTTCTCCCCCCAAACGCAACTCTTGAGGGCCGTTAGGGCCACTCCAGTTTGCCTCTATTTCATCTCCTAATCGGGGAGGCTGACCTTCAGGGAAACACAAATGATAATGCGCATTAACCTCATCAACCTCATCGCGCCAATTCACTTGGCATTCACTCACCAAGCCATTATTTAGCAGCGCAAAGACCTCTATGCCGAAGCCTCGATCACCCACCAGTCTCTGGCTGACCAGAGAGCGGCGTCCAAGGGCATCAAAGCCCAACTGCCAGCTATCTTGAACAGGCATCTCACGCCCGTCACAGCTGTAATGATAACGCCCTTGTGCAAGGGTTGAGTTCAAACGCATTACAGATTTCCTCCCTGCTCACTGCATGCACCAGACCGATGGTTCAGTACCCAAAAAGTATTGCACAAGGTGGCTTGAGCACCCGGGCTTTGACGCGGAGATTAACTATATATTTATGCGCTTGTACGGGGATTTCCGAGCGGAAATAAGAGGAGAAAAATGGATATATCTCATCGCTATCAAAACAAGTAACGCAAGTATTGACTAGCACTATTCCATGCTGGCATAGACTAGTTATTAAGAAAAATAAAGAAACAGCGACTGACAAATCCGACTCGTTAATCTTTGATAATACCTATCGATTAGACACAATGCTTAATAAAAGTGAAATCCTGATTGATCCAATCCGCAATTCATTTATTTATAAGGCAACTTATTCATTGCTCCAGCACTGAAATTTAAAACCAATTCACCTGGCATCAACTGAAAATTCATTCGAGCAAATAAAAACTTTTAATCACCCTACAAAACTACAGCCAGAAAAATAAAACTGACGCCAAAATGCAGTAACAAGCACCTGCTCTAAAAGACCACAATCGCAAAAAAGATCTGGCTTTTATTATTAACAAAAGGTATTAAACCTCGTGATTCATTGGAAGATTCAATAAAAATGAGTAACCGACATGCCAACCTTTGCCTATCAATCCATAAATTCAAACGCTAGTACCAATCATGATATTGGTGCTTCCAACAGCCAGCATTTCACTCGTGTTACCCATAACCACCAAGCCGCCAATCAAAGTCCCTGGCTTTTGGTAATGCCAACCGCCAAAGGACTGGACCCCCACACTCCGCTTTACGGCCCCGCCCAGCTGGTCTCCCAGGCACCTGTGGGTTATATGGCCAAGGGCCAACACAGCAGCAGCCAATTTCTCACTATGGTTGAGGGCAAGGCGCGACAGACTCACCAACATCTCTATCGCTCGCTAAGAAAAACTTGCGATCTATTGGTATATGGTGAAATGGATGGGGCTAATAGCGAATGGAGCTCCATGCAGCAACATGCCGGAGCGCTGGTGGGATCAAGCTCCACAGGCAAGGCCTGCAACAGTTTTAGTGTCCATGCCGCAAAAACTACCCAACACCAAGTCCTGGGGTCAGGTATGGGCTGGATCGCGGTGAAAACAGGCAATGTCAATGCTGTATTTGTGCATGTCCCCAATAGCATTGCCAAGAGTGAAGGGCAGGCAACATTGTTTTATCAGAATATTAAAAAATACCTGTTGCAACAGGGCCACGGTGCAATTGACCTCGTGATGGGAGATACCAACCAAGGCAGCAACAGTTTTACTCCTTCAGTAATAAGCCGGGCAACAAATACGATCTTTCACGACGCACACCCTGCAAGCGAGGTAACACCCTCAGATTCCCATCAACGCAGTTTTTCTGGCACCAATAGTACTGCCAGTAAAAAATATGATGTAGCGGTTTACAATACTGCGACTATCAATATCGTAAATGTGGACTACCTATCACAGAGTACTGCAGTGAATATTGACGGTGTCAATATGGCTGCAGCTGTCACTGACCACATGGGTATTTTTGTTGACGTAACCAAGTAAGGCTGGCAGCCATTTCGGCTATAGATAGGATTGCAAAAACTTGTATATCCATGATCGACCTTATTGGTGGACACCTGGAGGTCGATCATGATTTCTCCCTCTATTTAAGCAACAGCTGCCTGCTGGGCTTGCGGGGTAATCCATTTCATAAAGTTGCCGGTTTGCTGATTGTCATAGACCGCATTACCGTGTAAATCATTCACTACCTGTGCCGCACGCCAGGCCGATAAGCTCAGCTGTGGCTCCGCAATACCATGACTGGTCCGGCCAGTACCAAGGAAATACAAACGTCGACCACTCTCATCGCCGCTGAGTCTTGCCGCAAAAGCATCATCCAACAGCAAGCGACCCTCTGCATCGCGTGCAATGCGCTCTTGTAAAGGCGCCAGACAAGGAGGTAGAGCCTCACACAGGCCAGTGCATAGAATAACGATATCCGCATTAACCCACTCAGTACCATCTGCCTCACCCAGCAAGTGATTTTCCAGCTGCAGTTGATAGTCACCGCGGTGAGACATCTCCACCAGTTCGCGATTGGGCAATAATGCTACTCGTTCAGCATCCTTTTCCAGGTGCACAAGACGGTAGAACAACTGGTAAAGTTCCTTGAGGGTATCAGGAGATATACCATCAGAAGCCAGCTTCTGCTCTGCAACCACTTCCTCACGACGCTGAGGGCTCAACTGACGGAACACATCGACATACTCTGGGGTAAACCAATCATTGGTGAAGGGGGTCTCATCCAATGGCAAATAATTGCTGCGGCGGGATACCCAGGTTACCTGCTGTGGGCGGCCCCAGTGTTTACTCAAAAGATTAATAACCACTTCCGCACCAGTCTGGCCGCCACCGACCACGGCGACGCGCTTACCACTTACATCCGGATTACGCAGGGCAATTTCCAGCGCGTGGAAGCAATTATCAGACAGGAATGGGCGGCTGCACTCTGGAATATTTGGTTTTTTACCCGCTGCAACACACAAGTTTTTGGTGAGTACCTGTTCGCGACCATTGGGGCCGTGCACGTCCAACTCAAAAAAATCCCCATTATCCACCACGCTCTGTACACGGCTGCTCATTTGGATAGAATCCAAGCGACGGGCAGCCCACGCCAGGTAATCGGCAAACTCGCGACGGGTTACGGTACGCTGTTCTGCGTGTAGAAAGTCATAGAAACGTTTATTTTCTACCAGGTACGCCATAAAGCTACAGGGATTGGTTGGATCAACCGGCGTTACCAGGTCTTTCAGGTAAGAAGTCTGCATCATAGCCCCCGGCAACATTAAACCAGGATGCCAAGAGAATTCCGCTTTAGCATCAAAAAAGCGATGGCTCAAAGATGTGTCCCGCATTAGAGCGGCCACAGCCAAATTAAAAGGACCGGCTCCGATACCGGCGAGATCTAGGAAATTGCTCATGATTATGCCTCTAAAGCGGAAGCGGTTGCTGGTTGGTGTTGTTGTGACTCTTGCTCTGCGAGCCAAAGGGGATTAGTCAGGTCTCCACCGACAATGGGGACCGGACGTTCAGCGCTGTCATCGTAACCTTGACGCAGGCGCACGCGATTAATACAAACGCGCTCGATATGGGGACGGAACAAATTAAACTGCTGGAAACGCTCCGCCATACCGCCATTATCTCGCTGTGCGGATTCTTGATATCGGCGTAGGACCTTGGCTAAAACTCCGTAGAATTTCCTTTCCTCTAGACCAATCTCTGTCATTAATTGGGCGGACAGATAGCGCAGCACTGTGACAAAGTGACCGGTAAACAGGTCGTGAATAATGTAATTAGCAGGCAATTGATCGAGAACTTGTGCCGCCGATTCCGGCAGGTCCGCACGATCGGGAAAATCACCCTGGGCGAGACGCAGATCTCCCTGGAAATCCTTAAGAAGAACACGAACAACTTTGTTGTCGCGCAATACCAGCGTTAGGTTTTGCGAGTGAGCTACCAAACCTATGCCATAACGGCTAAGCAGGTGATAAAGAGGTACCACCGTAGCGTCGAATAGCTGCTCAAGCCAGGCTTCTACTGAAAGGCCGGAGGCTTCAATCAGAGCAGAAATTACAGACTTGCCGCTGCTATCTTTCTGTAATAACGCGGCCATTAAAAGATGGCGCTCGCCCTCAGCACACAAGCTTGCCGGGCTCTGCCTCCAGGTAGCTCCCAGTAATTCACGGTAACGATAGGGCGCGCCCTTTATCGACTCTTGGTGTAAGTGCGGTACATGCAGGCCAGCTACTTCTTGAAGAACACCGGTGCCCCGCGATTGTAATTGCTCATCACGCTCACAGAGTAACTGCATCCATTCAGATAACGCCGGTCCGCAGCGCATAAACTTGCCTGGAATTCCACGGTAGCAGGAAGTATTCAATATCGTTAATGGCAACTTCACATGGAGAGCCTGCGGGCGCTTCAAGTTGGACAAGGTACGTAGTGAAACCTGCGGCAAATATTCATCGCCAAACTCACCGAGTAAAACCAAGTCACCACTAAAAATCTGTTGTGCATAATGCTGACTAATATGATGCTGCCATTGCCATGGATGCACCGGCAACGGCAAAAACTCTTGCCAGTTAACCCCTTTCTCACGGCATTTATCGTCCAGCTGTTGTAGCTGTGATTCACTCAGGCTTTCTGCCAATAGCTGAGGCCAATCCCACAGGTCGCTATTGCCACTCACAGCGAGATCCCGGCGCACAGCAAGCCATAACAGCCTGACCCCCTGAGCGGCCTCTGTACCAAAGGCGTTAAACTCTTGTGCGCCCCAACCGATACGGCCTTTATTCACCATAGCCTTAGGATGACCATCCAGTAGGCACTGCAATTTTTCATCAGTTAGTGTGGCTAGGGTATGCGCTGTGAGCGATTCACGCTTTTGCAGCAAAGTAACATCCGCAACCAGGGTATTGGCCAGTTCGTGTAATAAATTGCCCAAAGTACTGGGGGAGGCTTCAAGATCCAGAGCAGCATCAATAAAAAACTGTGCTGCGTCATCCGCAGGTATTACTTGCCCATCACCTTCCCGCTCAATACTTTCTGCATCAATTAATAACCAATCCCACACAGTTAACTGAGCTTGGAAACGATAGATAACACCAGAAGCAAGTTCCACAAAGTAACGGGCACCCGTTTCTAACTTTGCCGTCAGAGCCTGTTCATAACAAAGCTCAGCCAGCGATTTCACCAGCAGGTTTCTATTCGCCTGCTTCCAATATTTATCGCCGCTCATATTCCCCCCATACTCTGAAAGAATTCGTCTCGCTTGCACATAATCAAAGCAGCTCTTTTGTGGGGGAAATCAAATTCTTTAACTTTTTTCCAGCCAAAAGTGCCGTTGATGTATTTAAGCAATGCGCGATTATCTGCGCGCGGCTCTCCAACCAAAGTTTCTGTGCGAGCGTCATCCAGAAACATAAAATGGGTAACACCATTAAACCAAGCCTGAGCAAAACGGCCTCCCAGGAAGCGTTGGTCGCCAACCAACATATGTGCACCGCGATCAAAGGGCTGGCTGTCATAGTAAGGTGCGATACGATCTTCAAGCGCCCAATAAATTTCAAAATAGGCAAAGGGCTCACCATCAATACAGGCGATCAATGGATGCTTATGGGGATCTTGAATAACAGAGTCAATAAACTGTCTCTGCTTTTCTTTATCACCTTCTTCTTCCCAAAATTTTGCGACACGCTCCTGGTTCATCCAGTTGGTAAAGCGCTCCAAATCTTTCTCTGGATCCAGGTGACGTAAACTGAAATCTATTCCCAGTGTGTGGAAATGACGGTGATAAACTTCCCCTTTAGGTGGTTCCGCACGGAGAGGGTGGCGAACTCCCTGCGTATTTTCTACCCATTGCAAGGGAAACTCACCGGCATTGTTACCTCGATACCAGAGCTCTGTACGTTGATAAAAATTGCTGCGGGAAACTCGGCTTACCACAGTATCCGCATCGACAATATCCATATTTTGCAATGCTGGATTCAGCGCAAAAAGCCAGTCGAACCAGAGATCTAACGCTTCTAACGAAATTTCACCAGACGACAGGATGAAAATTGCTATTTCCTGTCCGGGAACATATTCAATTTGAAAATAGTTATCGCCATTTAACTGGCAACGATATCCTCCCACAGCAACTTGCCAAGAGCGCCCATCGGGAAGCTGACCCTGTTCCCCAAAAGATATTTCAAGCGCAGCTGTTGAGCTGGTCATAATTCTTTCCTTTCAATTTTTATCGTCACGGTGATCAAGCTTCAGCAACTTCAGCGTCTACTACCTTTCGCAGGGGGTTCGCCATAGTGTGATAGATGGAAAGCGGGTCTTCGGTGGTGGTTTCATTCATACCAATCACCGCACATTGAAAATTGCCCTTAGCCCAAATTTCATCGGCATTGAGCAAATACGCCAAACAGCTAAAGTCACGTCGCTGGCCTTCGTACAGCAATTGCAGGCGCTCGCGCAGCTGGCGCAACAACTCCTGCTCGGAAATTAAACCTGCAGCGGAAAGCGCACAGATCAAACCAAAACAGCTATTAACGATCAGGTAATACACAAAAAGGCGGTTGGCCATTTCTTCGTCAATGACATTCTCACTGTCCTGGGCCAGATTAGGCAGATAAGGTTTGAGTAATTCCTCGCCCAGGCGACTATAACCACTGCCTTGACAATCTCTGAAAAAACCAGCCACAGGCAGAGCACCCTCGAAGCTCAAAATCAGATTTTGTTGATGGGCGCCAAATAAAATTCCAAAATCGGCTTGGGCAATTAGCAAGGGCTCAATAACTGCATCGAGAAAAGCCTTAAACCAGCGTTTGCTAGCAGCCTCAATGGAAATATTTTCCTCTCCAGCGAGGCGCTGTACCAATTGCGCAGCCCGGCAGGGAGCACCATTAGGATGATCCTGAGTCAATGTTGCCAACAGGCAGGTATTTTTTGCGGCTGTTTCCAAGAAAGGATTTTCCCGAAACATAACCAGGCTTTCTATAATCTGCTCACCTCTACCATCGGCAAGCATCAGGTAGGCCGGTTCCGCCAACACCTGGAAGCGCGGGTAGCGGCTGGCAAACTCCTGCCCCAGAGGCGTATCTCTTACTTTTAAGACTTCGAGACCACGCACCATTTCTTTTGGTTGCAGAGTACGCACCGAATTAGTCAGCCTCAGGCTGAGAGAAAACTTGAGCATATAAGGGCTTTGAGCGCTGTAAATTGCGCGCAGTGAAGAGGTTGCCCGCCACGGTTCCCTGCCCTCACCCAACTCAATAATTTTTCCACTCTCAAGTAATTCGGCCACACGTGGGTCTTGCCCTAGCTGACGCCACTGCCAGGGATGTGCCGGGATAGCAATAAATCCTTTCGGTGCCACCGGAGCACCATCCGTTGCACGCACCAGATCGGCAAACTGCGCCTCGCTAATTTCCGCCCCACTGGCTCCAAGCAAATATTGTGGGTCCACCCCCAGCCACATCAGGGCAAAACTATTGCCAAATTCCGGGGCGTAACATTCGGCATCCTTATCGGTAAATGGATCGCGGCTTTTAGGAGTCGGATGGATAGAGTGTCCGCATAAAAGTGCCTGTTCCGACTCGACAAAAGTGAGGGGCTGAGTAAATAGTTTCTCTGTATCTGCGTGACGAGCATTCAGTGCCTGAGCCATATTTTTCACGCTGGCCGAGACCCTGCAAGTAAATTGCGCTCTGGATTCTGCTGTGGCGCCAGGGAAAAAAGCAGGCTCCTGTGCAACCTGCTGCGCCGCATCGGCAAACCCAATAGTTTTGCTGGCACCCTCTGCGTTACGCAATATCATCGGCAGGGTAAACTGGTGCCTGCCACACTCACTGCGATAGGAGACACTCAGCCAGAGTTCGGCACCACTGGCCGGTAGAGGAATATGCACCGCCGGTACACTGATCCCTTGTGGAAGTTGCTCGCCAGCTCGTTCGTGCCAAATACCGCTATCTGTCTCCCGCAGTAGCGCATTGAAGAAGCAGTTGGCTGACATTCTTTCCGCAGCCATATTGACCTCCGTATCCCCGGCGGTCATAACTGGATTTTGAGCAAAAGCATCGCCGTCGACGCCGCCAGTGCTGGCTGCATCGGATTGAGGATTATTCATGGTGGTGATTCTTTATCGGCTAAATCTAAGTGAGAATGGTTTGCATTAGCCTTATGATGCAGGTAAATTTCTCGCACTTCAAGCCCATTGCCAGAGAAATTATCTGGCTGTGAACTCTTGCACAGGAAAGGGTCGCGTTTTCCTGTGATTTTTTATGAATTTGTTGTGGAGTCCCGGATGCGGAGATCCCTGAATCACCCCAAACATCACCTGCGTAAAATCAATATGGTGGTGGCCAGCCAGGGAGCTGCCCAGGTTGTTCTACTGACTCAAATTCCACTCATCGTTGAGCGCTGTGGACTGAGTCTGGCCAGCATCGGGGGGTTAGTGGCCCTGGGTACTTTTTGCCTGATGATTGCCGGACCACTCTGGGGTGAAATGGGGGACAGGGTTGGCCGCAAGCCAGTACTACTCGCAGGGCTGACTGGAGCACTGCTGGCCCAGTGCCTCTTTGTGGCCCTGTTGGTGGCCATGTCCCAGGGGTACCTGGAGGAAAGTAATGCCCTAATAGCTCTGGCAATCAGTCGTGTCATTTATGGGTTGAACGCTGCAGCCATCTACCCCTGTTGCCAGGCTTGGGCTATTGACCTGGGGGAGCCGGAAAAGCGTTTATCAATTCTTTCAGGCTTGAGTGCGGCGGCTAATCTGGGACGAGGACTCGGGCCACTACTTGCCTTGCCGGCTCTCCTCGCTGGCGCTCTTTGGCCTCTGGCGTGGCTGATATTGCTACCATTCATCACCCTCGTTTTAACCGCCGGTCTGCCGAAGGGAAAGAGCCATATTGCAGAAACAGAATCCTCTGGAAATTCCTCCCTCCCTCCTGGTGCTCTGGCCCTTTTTGCCACCGCTCTGCTCGGTACCGTTAGTGTTGGTCAGCTGCAGGTTGTCATGGGACCTGCTCTTAAAGATCTCTACGGTCTCAGCGCCATGGGCGCCTCATCAGCTACTGCCGTATTGTTGGCTGCAGTGGCGATTTGTGGGTTCCTGGTTCAGATTGGTCTGGTGCGCAAACTCAAGGCGCCGCAGATGAGTTTTATGTTGGGCGTAAGCTCCCTATGCACAGGCACCATCTTACTCTCCAGTACCCTAGGCAGCCTGCTCGCAGCTGCCGGCCTGCTGATCTTTGTGGTGGGGATTGCCTTTTTGGTACCGGGCTACAGCGCACTTTTGAGCCAAGCGAATCGACGCGGTGGCCGGCTATTTGGATTTCTATCACTGATGCACACCGGCGGTTACACTATCGGTTTTGCCATCGGTGGCTGGCTTTATGAAAGGGATCCGCAGCAACCCTTATTGGGATTACTGGTCAGCGTCTCACTTATCGCGCTTTTTGCACTACTCAGCAGCATAATCAGCAAGAAAAAGAAAGTGGGACAGACCCAATACACTGCCAGGTAACAAAGTTATTGCTTAATTTGAAAAAGGGTGGCCTGTGCCACCCCTGAAGATTCAGAGATACCGCTGCCAGAATTCGGCCTGCCCAAACTCTTCATCCAGCGTATAAGGCTTGAACCCCGACTTGCGATAGGCATTCTTCGCGGCAAAGTTTTTTTCCAGTACTTCCATAGTCAGCTTACAGCCCCCTCTCTTTTTTGCCTCTAACGCCACAAAGTCCATCATGGCAGCGCAAACGCCCTGCCCCCGGGCGCGCTCACTGACGATAACATCGTGAATATTAATCAGCGGCATACAGGAAAATGTGGAAAAACCGGTGAAACAATTAACCAAACCCAAGGCCTCATTATCGCCATAGGCGAGCACGCTGAAAGCACCGGGAAAATTTGCCAATTTAGGCACCAGCTCATTGCGACAAGGCTCTGGCAATGGCCCCCCTCCACCAAAAGGATGGCGGGAGTACTCATCCATTAAATGGATAATATCCTCAGCCTGATGGCAGTCCGTATAATTCGCCAAAACCACACGCAATGCGCTGGAAGTCTCCGGGGTAACCAAGGCCATTATTATTCCTCCGACTTTTTCCACCTGGGAAATGCAAAAGTATTGAAAAGCGAGTATGTAAACAAATTTTTGTTAATTTGACGATTATTACTGCCAAATAAAATCCATACCGCTTTTAAGCGCTCTTTTCATTTCCTGGTTAATTTATCGGAAACAGCAAAACTCAAGCCAAGGGCTCCCTTTCCAGTTCTCGACTAAAGGGGTCCTCTCCACCATTCATTGGTTCAATAGCTCCTTCCTCTTCATCAGAATTAGAGGTGTATCCACGTAGCCGAGTCCGCCGCGCCTGTAGCTGGCGCATACGCAAACGGTGCCGATCAGCAAATCCAGAGCGCAAGGATGTGCGCTGTCGCCTACCGGGACCGGAGTGATTCCTTCTCGCCATCATTTCTCCTTAAATTGAGACCCAATGCTAAAAAATAGTCATCTTTCAGGTTAGCCCATACCCTCTTGGCCCGCAGGAATAAAGCCGCTATCCTCCCAACATTATGTCCAATTAGTCATATCAGGATACAAACCCATTGCACCCGCTAGATCATCTATTAAAAAATAATCAGAACTGGTCCGAGGCCACCCACAAGGACAACCCGGACTTTTTCTTAAAGCTTTCAAAGCAGCAATCACCGGAATACCTTTGGATTGGCTGCGCAGACAGCCGTGTGCCCGCGAATGAAATTGTCGGGCTTTTGCCCGGTGAGCTGTTCGTACACCGCAATGTCGCCAATGTGGTGGTGCATTCTGACCTCAACTGCTTATCCGTTTTGCAGTACGCGGTAGAGATTTTGAAGGTCAAGCATATTATCGTGTGTGGGCATTACGGCTGTGGTGGCGTACAGGCGGCACTACACAACGAACAGCTTGGTCTAATTGATAACTGGCTGCGCCATATCCAAGATGTTCGCGACAAGCACCACACTCTGGTTGACTTATTCCAGGAACAACAGCGTACAGACCTACTGTGCGAGCTCAATGTCTTGGAGCAAGTAATCCATATTTGCCAAACGACAATAGTACGCGACGCATGGCGCTCAGGTCAGTCACTCTCCATTAACGGTTGGGTCTACGGGCTAAAAGACGGGCTCGTACACGATTTGGGGATTTCCATTCGCCACCCAGGAGAGATTGCAGACGTCTATCAAAATGCACTGACAAATATTTCCCAAGGCAAACACGATTAGCAGCACCCTCCGACGATCTCCCTTATATTTGCCCTAAAGCCGGTTGCCCTACAGCCGGCTACTGTCTAGCTAGCACGGGGGCACCATGCCAGACTATCGCCAGTGGGAATGTCAAATCTGCGGCTGGATCTACGATGAAGCCAAGGGCTGGCCTGAGGATGGGATAGCCCCTGGTACCCGTTGGGAAGATATCCCCGAAGACTGGTGCTGTCCCCAGTGCGGAGCACACAAGCAAGACTTTGCAATGTGTGAGTTGGATAAAAAAGCCCCCCCCCCTTCTCCACTTGATACCGCGCTTGACTCCCCGTTACCAACTCATGAGGGCACAGCTACTTTTCGCCTCTGGGAGTGCATGGTGTGCGGATGGGTCTACGACGAAGCCAGGGGGTGTCCAGAGGAAGGCATTGCTCCCGGCACCCGCTGGGAGGATATCCCCGAGGACTGGAGCTGCCCGCAATGCGGAGTGGGTAAGGAAGACTTCGACATGGTGCTGGTGACTCCGGCATCAAAACCTATAGAAAATGACACTGAGCTAAGTGGCGGTGAAGTCTCCAACGAGAACCAAGCCCCACTAGTGATTGTCGGCACAGGCCTGGCCGGCTATCACCTAGCCTTGGAGTTTCGCAAGCTCGATTCTGTAACCCCCCTGGTTCTGATCTCCAGTGATGACGGGGCCTTTTACTCTAAACCCCTTCTATCAGCCTCCCTTTCCCATGGAAAAACAGCCCAGCAGTTATGCCAAACCAGCGCTGAAGAAATGGCGCGTAAATTGGACGCACAGATTCTCGTACATACCCGTGTGGCTTCAATTTCCCCCCACAGCAAAACATTACAGTTGCAGCAGGATGTTGATAATCACATAGCGGATATTCCTTACGACAGGTTGATATTGGCTACTGGTGCCCACTGCCGCAAATTGCCGGCTATCGCGGGCAATGCCCACGCAAGGCTATTTAGAATTAACAACCTGGCAGACTACCACCGCTTTCGCACCGCGCTCGTTGGCTGCCAGCGGGTCCTCCTGATCGGTGCAGGTCTGATTGGTTGTGAGTTTGCCAATGATTTGGTGCAAGCCGGATATGAAGTGGCTGTGGTAGATCCTCAGGAGTGGCCGCTCGCCTCTCTCTTGCCAGAGGCTGCCGGTCGCGATCTCCAGGAGGTGCTCAATAACAGTGGCGTTCGTTTTTATCTGGGGAAGTCCATTCGCTCCCTGAATAAAAATCCTAAAGGTATTGAAGCCCTGCTGGATAACGGTGAGACGCTAGTGGCAGATATCGCCCTGGCGGCACTGGGTCTTGAAGCCAATACTGCCCTGGCTGAAACTGCGGGGCTGAAAATTCAGCGGGGAATTGCCGTAGACCGGAAATTACAGAGTAGCAATCCGCATATATTTGCCATTGGCGACTGTGCGGAGGTAGAGGGGCACCAGCTGTTTTACGTCGCTCCCCTAATGACTTGTGCCCGCGCCCTGGCTCAAACCCTTAGCGGCAATCCCTGTCCCGTACACTACGGCGTTATCCCGGTTGCGGTTAAAACAACCCTGCGCCCCACAACCCTCTGCCCTCCCCATCCAGGCGCCGAGGGCCGCTGGCAAGTATCTCAAGACACAAAAGGCGTCTGTGCCGAGTTTCGCAACAGTAGGGGAGAACTGCTCGGTTTCGCACTGACTGGCACCGCAATTACAGAAAGGGAGCGACTGATGAGTGAGTGCATGCCGCTTATGGACAATAAGTCATTCGAATAACGATATTCGAGCTTCTTTTACTAGCTTGCGAGGCAAGACGCGCAATCAGTACGCTTTTGCCGTAAAATGGCTGGCTAGCACAGTTTTTGTACAAGCAACCATCGTATGTCGACAGAAAGAAGCTCCATTATCACTCCCTCCCCTCAACAAAGCCGCCTGCTGCGCGATACTCTGGGCCAGTTCGCTACTGGGGTCACCGTTATTACCACGCAGGACTCTGAGGGACAGCCTGCGGGGATGACCGCCAACAGCTTTAATTCAGTATCTCTGGACCCCGCACTGGTTCTATGGAGTATCGACAAACAATCACTGGGCTACGAGGCCTTCACCAGCCGCGAACACTTTGCAGTACACGTACTGCGCGCAGATCAGCAACACGTTTCCAACCTGTTTGCCGGTCGCGGGGCCGATAAGTTTGGGCAGATTCAGTGGAGCGAGGGCCCAGATGGAATACCTCGCCTGGAAGAGTGCGCCGCCTATTTCCACTGTCGCCGTGTCCAATGTATTGAAGGTGGGGATCACACCATCCTGCTGGGAGAAGTTTTGGAGTTCAGTGCTTTCGGCGGCGAACCCCTAATATTCCACCGCGGACGCTACCGCGCCTTGTCTGGAGAATAAAAAAACCAGAGACTCCACCATCAAGACTTTTAAGGGGGCACTCTGCCCCCTGTTAAATTTTCCAAACCTATAAAGGTATTTGCCTGTCTGACTGGGTTAACAACCGATAGACTTAAATCACCCTTGCCTCATCATTTAATAATAAGCTTTTAAAAATTATCGGGGGGAGTTAAGCAACAATGAGCCTAAGCACACTTTTCTGTTTTGCCCACCGGGGATACCAACGCCAGGCCAGTGAAAACACTTTACAGGCCATCAGCCAAGCATTGGCGTTGGATGTTGATGGTATTGAAATCGATGTCTGGAATATTGGTGGGCAGCTCTTGGTAACACACGATAGGCGCCTGGGTAGACTACTTTCCGGCAACGAGCTGATAACTGATCTACATCCAGACGCCCTGCGCCAACGCCCCCTACCCTGCGGAAATAACATTCCAACCCTGCGTGAAGTACTGGAGTTAATCGGTAGCAACGCCCAACTCAATATAGAGATCAAGGGTCCAAATTCAGCTGCCCTAGTAGCCAAAGAAATACAAACATTTGTCAGCGACAAGGGCGTAAGCTTTGATCAATATATTGTTTCCTCTTTTGATCACCGACAGCTCCACGAGTGCTTACAACTGATACCCAGTGTGCGCCGCGGAGTTTTATTCAGTGGTATTCCCCTCGACTTAGCCGCGAGCACAGTACCTTTGAAGGCTTATTCCCTGCATACCAGCTTGGATTTTATCAGTGCTGATTTGATTGCCGATGCAAAACAGAGAGGCTTAAAAAACTATGTCTTCACGGTTAACAGCCCTGATGACCTGATACTCCTAGCCTCACAAGGTGTGGACGGTGTTTTTACTGATCAACCAAAGATAGTACTGGACTTCAATATGCAGGTTATTACGAGCGGAAAATCAATCTGAGTCTTCATAGAGATTGGCCCATGAACAAAAAAACCCGGCAAATACCGGGTTTTTTATTGCTTACAATAAGTACTTCAGAGTAAATTTTGATTGGCAACGGCTATCAATTAATGAAAGCTTGATACCAGTCCCCAATCAAAAAACCCAATCCACTAAAACTCTGCACTCGCACGGAGATACCAAAAGCCGCCGTTAAAACCAAACGGTGATGTCAGAGCATGGCGAACGCCTAAATATTGCAGAGTACCGTCTTGTTCATCATCGGGCTGCACATCAAAAATATTTTCACCACCTATGGATAATTTATAATTTTCATAGAGAGTAAAGGTCGCCTCCAAGTCCACCAAAATTTCACTACCATAACTGTAGGTATCCGTAGCATCACCAGGACCAAACAAACCACCAGTAGACTCCCAATCACTGTAGCGATTGAATCTTAAGTAGCCGCTAAACAAATCACCTGTATCAAAATCAAAAGTCAGAGTTGTGCGATCACTGGGCACCTGATTTTCCAGGTCGAAGACTCTGGAGGCATTAATCGTACTAGTTTCTACTTTACTCACTTCTTGCTTATTGTGGTTGTGACGTAAATCCACAACCAGTAAATTACCTGCCACTTCAAAATCACTGGTAATGGCCAAGTCGATACCTGAAACTTCTGAATCGTATGCATTGACAAAATAGTTGGCATTGCTGTCTTTCAATAAGGCAGCATCCTCTACCCCTGCATTCTGTAGCAGCTCGATTTCTTCTGCGCCGACTTTATTGTTGCGCAATGCAAGGCGGTCTTCGATGTCAATGTTGTAGTAATCAAGAGTGACGCTGGTATTGCTAAACGGCGTAAACACAGCCCCTAAGGTAAAGCTGGTCGACTCCTCTGGCGCCAACTCTTTTGCCCCCAAGGCCATTGCTACCGGATGGTCCACCGGATAGGTACCACTCGGAATCAGGTTACCACTGGAATCTGCAGTGGTAGTGACATTAAGGGTATTCACTTGCCCAGGTGTTGGCGCACGGAAGCCCGTATTCACTGTCCCGCGCAGAGCAAGGTTCTCATTAACATCGTAACGAGCTGAAAGCTTCCAGTCGGAGGTGGAACCAAACTCATCATATTCTTCTAAGCGCAACGCCACGCCAAGGGTTAATGCATCAGTAACATCCGCTTCGAGGTCGATATAAGCGGCAATACTCTCAATACTAAAACTACCGTCTGAGTCTTTGGAGAACCCCTGAAAACCATCTGAGCCCACACCAAAATACACCGCCGTTGGGCCAACCTCAGTAGATGCAGTATCACCAGTTCCAATTGAATAGGTTTCTTCACGCCATTCAACACCAAAAGCGACATTCAGTGGAGAGGCAAAGGCAGCAACATCAATAGGTTTCACAAAATCTGCATTTAAACTAGTCTCTTCCTGGGTGAGGGTGCCCGGTTTGAAACTAGTGGGTGACAAAACCCCGAGGCTGGGATTAATGGAGTTTTTCAATACATATTCCACCTCATTCTCTGCAACACGAGCACGCAGATCCCAGGTCAAACCATTTTGAAATTCTCCACGAGCACCTATTACAGCGGAGATATCCTGAATTTCCGCACCAAATTGTGGATTGTAACCACCCGGGAATTGAGTATAAATCGGATTGCGCAATACATAGCCACTGGGGCTGGAGTCATCCGCCACCAGGTAATCGGACGGATTTAAGCCTTGAGTAACAATATAATCAATCAGTGACTGAGGGGCGGCATCGGGAAGAAAATCGCCATCATCATCCTTCTGTAAAGTCGGCTCAGCTGCAAATTCATATTCCGGATCCAGCACGGGTTCGCGATAGAAAAAATCAGAAATCGTTTCATTACTGGAATACCCAAAATTACCATATAGCTCTACATTCTCATTAATATCCAGGCCACTATTGACAAAAAATTTCAGAGCCTCCACATCCGGATCACCCCAGCGTTGACCAAGTCCATCTAGAGGCACCAGATTACTACCCAGAATAGAACCTACTACTTCTGCGCGATTGTGAGTGACACCACGCCAAGTTTTATCCGCTTTGGAATATTCTACAGTGGCATTAACAAACCCCTGATCAAAAAGGTTGAAACCAGCATTAGCGGCAAAAGAATTACGAGTTCCATCCCCCTCAAAATATTCACCGGTCTGAGCAGAAAGAGCAAAACCTTCAGCATCATCCTTTAAGATAATATTAACCACGCCGGCAATAGCATCGGAGCCATACTGGGCCGAAGCACCATCACGCAGCACCTCGACTCTTTCGATAGCCAGTGAAGGCAATGTGGAAAAGTCCACCGCCTGAGCCCCCTGATTTACCGTACCCAGAGGAGCGAGCTGTAAATTTACCAAGGCAGAACGATGCCGACGAGTGCCATTGACCAGTACCAATGTTTGGTCCGGGGACAAATTACGCAGGGTTACTGGACGAATAAATGCCGTACCATCGGCGATGGGAAAGCGCTGGGTATTAAACGAGGGAGCAATTTTTGCCAGAGACTCAGTGAGGTCGAAGCCTGCTTGATCTGCCAACTCCTCTCCGCCAACTACGTCAACCGGTGAAAGAGTTTCTGTTGGGGAAACACCTTCCTTACGGGTACCGGTAGTAATCACCTCTTCCATAGTACGATCATCGGCTGTCGAAGATTTTTCATTCCGATCCTGCGCAAAAGCACCTGGAGCAGTCAGCGCGATGGCGATTGCCAACGATAAAGGTTTTAGCAAATGGGTTTGCATATTGCCCGTCCTCTCTTCTCATTATTAATTCGGACAGCACACCACAAGATATCCCTGATAAGTGATGCACAGTAATTTTCATGCGCACAATTTCAATAACTGTGCGCGACTTATTTCTGTGGGAATATGTCAGTTCACCAAGATAGCTGCAAATTTTGGCGTCAGTGCTAAAAGCCTTTCACTTTTTGGCATTTTCCCCCGTTCGATTAGACAACAGTTACTCTGGAAACCAAAATCCATGGCGTTTAAATTAATTTATAGCAATGGTTGTCAAAGCCTACTGCCAGCCTTAACTGCCAATCATGTCATTTTTTTGCTGATATTTTAAAGTCCAGGATGGAGATAATAGGCCCAGGGAAGAAAATTCCCTGGGCCCTCTTTTTTTATTGCGGGGTATAGGTGACATCCAGCTCAAAGTTGGAAGTTTGACGGCTGTATCCGCGAACCATGATGAAAGCTTGACTATCACCGCTCGGCACTTGTAGCGAACAATTTTCGGCTGAACCATTCTCGTAGGGCCGGCAATCGTAGTAGCGCCAGGTCGGGGCTGCTCCAAACCGCACGTATAGATCAGCGTCATTGGTGCCGGTCATATCCGCAACAAAATTGGTTGCCGGTGTCACGCTAAATGGCCCGTAATGCTCCTCTCCACCACGAGTCACACTGCCAGAGAAGCTTTCCGTTTTCTCCTGGCCTGGATCGGGATCGGGATCCGGATCGGGATCAGGGCCTGGATCATCACCAATGGATCCCTTGGCCAGCTCTGCCACATAAGCGGCAGCCAGCTTGCCGAACTTCACAGCGTGATTTGCATCGCCACCACTGTTGGCTAAGGTGTCATTGACAGTGTGGATATAAGGATTCGAGCCATTAAATGTGGCCTCGAAAGGGAAAGAGGCCGCGAAGCCCTGGTTGTGCCAGGAGGCATGATCGGAACAAGCATAGCCACAGGTAGTTGTGCCGACACTAAGGTTCCCCAGATAGGTCTGAGCAAGATCTTTCAGGAAGGCATTCTGTGAGCTGTTGGTGTAATCACCAATAATATAGATATCACTGTTTGAACCATAATAATTGGTCATATCCAGCTGTAGAACACCAACCACATTTTTATTTTGGTTCTTGTAATCCGTAGCAATATCATCGGAACCACGCAAGCCAACCTCCTCTGCCGCATACCCCATAAAAGCCAGAGTTTTTGCTGGCTTGTAACCTGTTGCCACTATGGCATTCACCACATCGGTCAGAGTGGCGATACCCGAGGCATCATCATCGGCACCCGGTGCCCTGGTGCCTTCCCCGGTACCCCAGCCAACGGTGGAATCCAAATGCGCCCCCAATACCACGATTTCATCAGGGTTTGTTTGCCCCTGAATAGTGAGAATGACCGAAGGCTGAGCCCAACTATGGCTATAGAGCTGCACAGATGCATCGCTGCGAGAGCTAGTCAATGCTTGCCATTTATCCCGAATCCATTCAGCACCAGCTACGCCTGTAGAGGTGGTGTAAAAGCGATTGGTAAAATTGGAAAGGCTGGTGATTGTCGAGCGAATATTTGCCTCAGAGATTTCCGCCTGTAGGGCATTCACCACATTGGCATTATCAATGGTATAGCTGGCAATACTCGACACAGTGTTAGCCAGTGGAGAGAGCTGCGCAGTTTGCGCCTCCTGCAGGGAATCATGCACCATAAAGCCACCACAACGATTGTGGCTATTATGCATTATCGTAGAAATTTCGGATAAATTATCCTCATTCACCTTCAATATGGTTATACCATTGCGCTCTCCTAGTGCATTCAGGGGCTCCTTAGCCATTAACGCACTGCTTTTTTTCAGGGATTGATAACCGTCACTGCCGATCGTTATCCACAAGTCCTCAGCTAAAGTTACACCGGGTACCACCAGTAACCCTAGTAGCGATGTACAAATCATTTTTTTCATTATCTTCTCCACATTGATTGATTCCCCCAGCGTAAGTCGGCAATTTCCCAAAAAACGCAGGGAGGCACTGGAGACTCATGCAAAATCCTTGCACAAACAGCATGTACCGATGCTGACGACATTAAAAAAACCCATAAAAAAACGTTCTTAAATACGCAACCTGACTCAAGAAGAAATACTGTACGACATATGGATTTATTTTTATTATTTAAACTTTGATAAACGCCGGGATTAACAGATAGAAAAACTCAATAAAAATCAAAGAAACAAGCACCAACAGAAAAATGGTACTTGAACAATTTAGCACCACTCACCAAAAAACAAATAATAATTTTTAAGACTGAAGAGAACTTAAAAAATTCTGAATATAAAAAGTTTCACTATCGTGAATAGAGAACGACAATCACCAGGCGAATTAAATCCAATAAAGGGCTATTAGAAAACGATCGAAATCACTCAACATAATAAACTCTGTTGGATTAGACAGGGCCTATCGCGCAATGAATTACACTGCCTTCTTAACTCTATACCTCAACTCTTAGCCCTCTTCTTTTTCACCTTATGTAGAGAGTGCAGAGACACTTTGGTATCGCACAAGGTTTATGAGCCTTTGACCCATTCTCTTCAGCTTACAGTCAGGTTGGCTCAGGTAAGTTGCCCTTTTATCCCGATCATAGGAAACAGCAGTGAAGCTAAGATTTGGAACCCTTTCTTTGGTCGCCATCACGCTCTTAAGCACCGGTTGCGCCACCATGAGCAAAGATGAATGCCAAGTAGCCGACTGGCAGGCACTGGGTTATGAAGACGGCGCCGAAGGAAGAGGATTGAGTTACATGGGCAAACGACGGGAGTCCTGTGCAAAGTATGGCGTTCAGCTCAATACCAGTTCCTACCGCAACGGGCGGGATGAGGGGTTAGAACTTTTTTGTACAGAGCTACGCGGCTTTTCTGAAGGGCGTTCAGGGGAAAACTACGCCGGCGTTTGTCCCGCGGGCCTTGAAGGGCTCTTTCTGAAAGGCTATGAAACCGGCCGGAATCTTTTCATTGCCAAAACTGCAGTTGAAGAAATTGAAGCGGCTATTCATGATCGGGAGCTGGAACGTGAGCACCTCCTAGATGACATGACTGAAATAGGTGCCCAACTGGTTGAAGATGAAGCGACACGCGAAGAGCGGGTTACCCTGTTGGCCGACATCGCACGTCTTAAGGTGCGCCATACAGAGCTGGGACTAGAGATTGACGACCTACTATTCGAGCTGACACAAAGACAATTGGAATATCAGGATTTATTGGCTATATCTCCCTACCCACAATAAGTAACAGGGTAAACCCAGGCGGAGGAGAAGAGAAACTGTTCATTAAACGACCTGGAGCATGGAAAAATTAGTTATTAACGCCACTCTTCAAATAGCCTTATCTGTAAGGAGTTATTATCTTCCGCCTTTAAATAAGTTTCTAATGCAGAGTCCAATATAATTTACTGGCAGTATAGTTTTATTTTATTTTTGTTCTAAAATAAACAGCTGAAACAAAACTCTAACCGTATCCAGCTAACACTAAATTCTCTGGGTCCTGTCTATTTAGCTTCTATAAAAACAGTCATTATAAAAAAAGACTAAAGAAATTGCTTACTTAGTCCCTAATTTTTCCCCGCATCGCCTTTACTTGAGAGCGGCGATTTTTATTTTTCAGGCGCCGCTCCTTTGAGCCTCGACTGGGTTTCGTCGCTATACGCGGCTTATCCACCCTGGATACCTGCTCGACCAATTGCTGTAAACGTTCCAAAGCATCTGCCCGATTTTTCTCCTGGGTCCGAAAGCGCTGCGCCTTAATAACCACAATACCATCAGCTGAAACTCTCTGATCACGTAATTGTAGTAGCCGGGACTTAACCGCCTCAGGCAGAGAGGAGCTTCTAATATCAAACCTTAGGTGAATTGCACTAGAGACTTTATTTACATTCTGACCACCCGCCCCCTGGGCGCGGACAGCGCTGAACTGTACATCAGCCAGGTTAATCTTTAAACGGGCACTTAACATAATTTCAAATCCAAAACCAACTCGATGACCATCAGGGTGAGAACTTATATTTTACTGAAATTCATCACTCTTTAGGACACTCTCCTTTCGGTACCCTGGTACCCCTCATTCTTAGAAAAACACTTGCCCTTCCCATTAATCAGACGCACCATGAATCGAACGATTAAAAAGCCATAGCGCATTTACCTAAAAAGAATCATTCAGTACTATTGCGCCACTTTGTGCGTGCCTCAAGGCCCCCAATTTTGGGATGACCAAGCAGCCAGCCACTTAACCCGTGACTTATTTTATTGTCTGGGTCAAATCCGCTAGTATTGCCAAGCTTCCTTGAGGTACAGGAACAAAAAAACAATAAAGATGCACGCCCAGTTGTTTCCTCTGGACTCCTCCCGATGTCTCCGCGGGTGTGCCATTACCGCGACTAGGAGAAAACCATGCCTAACGCCAAGCGCAGCCTTGCGGCGGCTATTGCACTTGCATCCCTTACCAGCGTTTCTGCAATTGCAGAAGAATCGGCCTTCAGCCAGGTTATTGCTTTTGGTGACAGCCTCACCGACGTAGGCAACTACGATGTATTCACTAATGGTGGCGATGCAAATGATATCGCTATCAATGTCATGTCCCAGAATCTTGGCCTGGGCTCTTTAACAGCATCTTGTGCTGGTATGCAATCTTCTCTCTGCCTACCCAGTATTGACCCTGCATTGATGACTGACCCCGCCAAGCTTGAAGCAGATGTTTCGCGGCAGGTTTTTAACGGAGTCAACGAAGCAGGGTCTGTATGGGCTGTTGGTGGCCACAAAGCTGCTGACGTGCTGATGAATATTATCGGCACAGAAAACTACATGGCTTTCCTTCAAGCTAATGGCTTAGACGCTGACGTCAATCGACACAACCTTCTTAGCGCTTTTATGCCAAAAGTGGGTGCCGATGGAAAACCAGCCTACCCAGACCAACAATTGGCCGGCTTGCTAAAACAGAAGTTAACCGAAGCTGGAACCTACGCCGCTATGGCGGAGGCTGCTAAGGCACAAGGTGATTTAGCCGCAGCAGCTGGGTATCAACAGCAAGCATTGGCTGCTAAAGGCGAGGCTGATCAAGCTCTAGAACAATTAGGTACTTCTGGCAACCCACACCCTTTGGGTAGGGGTTACCTGGAAACCACTCTTGGAACTGCCGACGCCAACGCCCTTTATTGGGTGAATGGTGGCGGTAATGACTTGCTGAGCGGCTTTGAAAGTGTTGCCAAAGGTGAAATGAGCATTGAGGAAGCCACTGCGAATGCAGGTCTGGCATCCGTGATGCTCGCGAGCGCTGCCGGCGCCTTATCTAACGCAGGGGCAAACTATATTCTGGTATCCAATGTGCCGGATATCAGCAAGACTCCAGCTGTATACGCTGCCGCTTATCAAAAAGTTAGCGCAGATCTAGCTAAAGCCGTAGATGCAGGTCAGATCACGCCAGAAGAGGCCAGTGCGACATTACCTGGCGCCATTGATGAGTTACTAATTGAAGCCAGCAAAGCCTCTGAGGCCTTCAACGCCAACTTGCTAGCTCAAGCCAAAGATATCGATGGTGTGCTGATGATAGATCAGGCCGGCCTACTCAAGGTCGCTCTGGAAAATGCTGGAAAACTTAACTTGGCTACAGGTCTTGACCAGAGCCGATATTGCTACGATGACAGAAGCGGGGACTGCGTTGGGCACGATATATACAGCATTGACGGATCAGCTCCAGACGCTTCCAAGCTGATCTTCAACGATACCGTTCATCCCACCCAAGTTGGTCAGCAGGTTCTTGCCGACTACTACACCGCTATTGTGAATGCCGCCCAGGTCGCCGGTCAGCTGCCTGACATCGGCGCTCAGGCTGCTCGCACACACATTAACAGCCTGGATGAAAACCTGGCTGGTGTTCGCTATAGCCAGGCCCAAACCGCAGTATTTGCTGGTGGCATTTTCGGTGATATCGATTACGACAACGGCTTTGCCGCCGATATGAGTGGCGATAGTAATGCCAACCTGATCGGTATGACCTACGCCCTGCGCGACAACCTGGAACTGGGCTTCGCGGTGAGCCGCTCCGATATCGATGTGGATAACGCCCGCTCCGATATCGAGTCCACCTCTACCAACTACAGCTTGTTTGGCCGCTTCCATCACGATGTATTCTTCGTTGAAGGTAGCATGACCCTGACCGATGTAGACTTCGACCAGGCAAACCGCGCCCTGACCCTCGGCAATAATTTTGCTTCCGAGCTGGAAGGCGATACCTCCGGTGAAAATACCACCCTGAGCCTGACGGTTGGTGCCAACCTGTTTAGCGAATCAAGCTTCCAGCTAGGGCCCTTCATCGGCGTAACCCGAGCGACCATGGAAGTTGACGGCTATACCGAAAAGGCCATCGAGGGCTTTACTTACACCGACTCCATGGGTAATGAGTACGATCCCCTGGGCATGAATTACGGTGACCAAGAGCGTGACTACAACACCTTGCGCTTCGGTGCTTTTGCCAATAAGAGCTGGAACACCATCAATGCCTACGCGCAGGTTTGGTATGAAGATACCAACGGTACTGACACAGATACCCTTGAGGTAGGTGTTAAGTCTATGGCTGGTAACATGAACGCTATGCCCAGCTATTCCAGCGTGGACCAAGGCCTCTTCGACGATGGTATGGGCCTGATTGCTGGTATTCGCTGGCAAGCGGCTGACTCCCTCGCTTTAAGTGCCAATGTGACCTCACGCCCAGCGGCTGAGCAAGCATCGGTCAATGTTACCTACCGCTTCTAATCCAGCTATAGGGCTAACACTCGCGCCCCTCAGGGGGCGCGACTCTCTTCCCTCTCCTAACAATTAAGTTCCTCCCGAGCCTCCTTCTCGCTATATAAACAGCTTACCGGCACAATACAAAGCCAACCCTCATTGTGAAAAAAACCAGTATGTTTCAAATCACAACACCTAATTTAGTGATCAGTGAGCTCTGTGAAAGTGACGCGAAACTGATGCTCAACCTACTCAATGATAAGGACTTCGTGAGATATATTGGCGATCGCGGAGTGCGCACTCTTGAGCAGGCTAGTGATTACATTAAAAAAGGGCCAATAGCCATGTACCGCAAGTACAACTTTGGTCTCTATAAAGTTGAACTTGGCAATGGTATCGGCATTGGTATATGCGGCTTAATCAAGCGGGACTGTCTTGATGATGTAGATATTGGCTTCGCTTTCTTAGCAAAATATAGAGGCAGAGGCTACGCGTTAGAGGCAGCACAAGCCGTGCTGGAATATGCTCAACACCAATTAAACTTAGAGCGAATTGTCGCGATCACACTACCCGAAAACACACCCTCAATAAAGCTGCTGAATAAAATTGGGCTTCAAATAGAGAAAAAGATTGTTTTACCAGGGGAAACAGAAGAGCTTCTCCTGATGGCATGGGAAGCTTAATAGAATAACAGAAGTCATTTGGTATCCAAAAATACTGCAACCAATAATGACCAACTCGTAAAAAAGTGACTGGATAGAGTGCCTCTTCTGAGCCGACAGTTTCAACCACCGACTCAGCGACCTAAACTTAGCCTCTCCAGCTTGGCATCAGGTCCAGCTTCCAACCATCTTGGCTTTTTATTATTCTGGGGGCATTGATTTTATATTTCATATCCATGTACTCCATCGTAATAACAAGTTTTGCCCGCTCAACGCCAAACTTAGTTTCGATAGAGTAGTCAATAGACTCCAGATCAGCCTTATCCCAATCAAAGGAATGATTTTTACTTTTCAACAGGATTTTCTTGTAAGCGGTTTGAATTCTACTTTTCTGGGTACGTATATAATCTGCACCCTGCATCTTCTCTACCAACTCATTGGTTCGCTTCATAAAACCTTTTTTACTGGATTCACGAATATCAGCATTTAGAGCCAACTCAATCAAACCTTCATGATCTTCCGCTGTCATAAATAAATCGTTGTAGCCTTCCTGATCCTGGGAGGTTAGCGCATCTACAAGATCCTCTGCCAAATCCTCTGGTGTTGAGTTTTCTCCACAGGAGGCTAGAAATATGACAGATAATACCAGCACAGCTATTTTTTTCATTTATCCCCTCAATCTAAAGACCATGAACAGGGGGCGGATAGTAGGCATGAGAACAATACCAATCAAGAGATTTTATGCTGACAGTAATCACACGTAATGACACTGATTGACTACAGCAGTAAAACTTCAAGATTGCTATTCTTCATTTGAACCCAGAAGTCCCTTCTCTTTATATCAGAACTCCAAACCAAGTTATGAACTGCGTTGATTGGTAGCTTATCACCAGAGACAAGTCCAATCTTTACCAGATATCGCTCCTACAAATCCAATCAAAATACAATTAAAAAAATAAATTTTTACTTTTGAGCTTTTCGATTAGTCAATATCTAGGGCTGGCATTCAGGCCAAAATATTAAATAGTATTTTTTGTAGAAACATTGCATCTGAAGATATAGCCGACACGGTCAAGAATCGTGAAATTCCGAAAATGAATATAAAAAACTACTTTTGAATCATAATCATCTATTTAAATCATTTCCATTGAGTAATTACACTATCAATTCAAGACAAATATGATAAAGCTTTAATGCCTTACAAAAATCATGGTTTCTTTATTGACATGCCACGGCGCTAAGCTAGTCTCCAACTTATTAATCTAGGAGAAGAAAGCCATGATAATCGCGACAGATATGCCTGAAGTGAGCAAATGTGCCGCAACTCAGTGTGCCTATAATGCTAATGATGCCTGCCACGCCAGGGCGATAACTATAGGTGAAGGCGCGGACCCAGATTGCGACACTTTCTTCACTAATTCCAGGCACACCCGCAGCTCCCGCACCGCGGGTGTTGGCGCTTGTAAAATGGAAGACTGTAAATTTAACGATGACTTCGAATGTTCAGCGGACCGTATAGAGGTTGGGCGCAATGGCAACTCAACAAATTGCCTAAGCTATACCCACTGAGCCTGGATCAGCTGGCAAGTTCCTCCCCAATAAAAAAGCCCGAAAGCTATCCGCTATCGGGCTTTTTCTTTTAAGGCACTACACGATCTTAATCTACAGCTTGTAAATCCGGTTGAGACTTCTCTTTGATATCCCGGGGCTCCCAAACTACCCCTTGAGTAGTCGCATGCTGCTTAAAGAGAGGTTGATAATGGGATTCCAGCACTTTGCGTTTAATTTTTAGAGTGGGAGTCAGAAATTCATTTAACGGAGTCCACTCCTCCTTACAGATAAAAATTGCCCGGATACGTTCATGGTGCGGTAAACGCTCATTAACTGATTCCAGTATACGCCGCAACTGTTCATTGACCTCAGCACGAGGAAGCTTTTCCGCAGATTCCGATAGGGTCGCCAACATCACAGGTTGATCCATACCATGCCCCAACACACAAAGTTGTGCCAAAAGGGTCTCATTACCGAAGTGTCCCTCCAGTAAGCTGGGCTGAATAAATTTTCCTTTACTCGTTTTAAAAGTTTCAGAGATCCTACCTGTAATATGCAGCAAGCCCCTCTCATCGATAAAACCAGAATCCCCGGTATGGTAATAACCATCTCGAATGGCTTCTGCAGTTTTCTCTGGCTCCAAGTAATACCCCTTCATCAGAGAGCCGCTCTTGAAAAGGATTTCACCCTCATCAGAAATTTTCACCTCGCAACCGTGGTAAGGTTTACCCACCGTACCAGGCACTGGGTCCTCACCAGGCATCACAAAACAGCCATAGATAAAGTTTTCCGTCATCCCATAGCCATCAGCTATCTGCATCCCCATACGCTCATACCAGCGCAATAGCTCGATGGAAATTGGTGAGGCACCGCTTACCAGCATTCGTGCCTGATCCAGTCCAAGCCCGGCACGCACCTTATTTTTTAACCAACTATTCAGGCCCGGAATTCTGAGCAGTACATTTTGCAACGCAGGCGGAATCTTCTCGTCAATTCCCTCCTTAAACTTGGTCCACAATCTGGGAACCGAGAAGAACATAGTTGGCTTGGTGCGCTGTAAGTCTTCGAGGAAAGTATCCAGGGACTCCGGAAAATGTACCGGCGTACCTGAATAGAGACAGTGGAATTCCACCAAGATTCGCTCTGCGGCATGGGCCAAAGGCAGATAGGAAAGCACGCGGTCGCTCTCATTAAAGCCATAACCACGAATCATATTGGGTACTACAAAGACTACCGACGACCATGTATGCATCACGCCTTTGGGATTACCGGTAGTGCCAGAGGTGTACATAATGGTGAAGAGGTCATCCTCATTAAAAACGGGACTTTCCTCATAGCGTTCATTAGAGGCGATAACAGCTCCCAACTCTTCATCGCAGTGTATTTCACAGCGCTGAATCGCTACCGAAGGTAGAGTGTCCGCCACTTCCTGAAGAGCGGCATTGTTATCTGTAGCTCCACAAAAAAGCAATTTCGACTCGGAGTGCTGCAAAACATAAGACATAGAGGATGCAGATTGCCCAGGATACAGAGGCACACTAACCATACCAGCAAGCATGATACCTACATCAACAATGATCCAGTCAGCACAGTTTTTACCATGAATTGCAATTCGATCGCCTGGTTCGAATCGGCTGCGCAGGTAGCCCGCGATACGTCTGGCCCGATCCATTACCTCACGCCAGGTGTAATCCTGCCACTCGCGGCGCTGCATCTGACGAAGAAATACCGTTTCCGGTTCTTCCGCCTCTCTCTTGTAGAGAAGCTCCAATGGCTGCAGGCCCTTCACCTTCTCGTATCGCTCTTCTGGAGTCATCGCTTTCTCTCTCATTATTGTGTTTATTATGGTTTGATATTGGATAGCACTGTAAGACCCTGCACTTGGGTACTAGCAGCGACTTAAATTCCAGATCGCCAATTCAATTGACCGCGCACCTAAATCACCATTTTAGTGCACTCGGACTAGCAGCTTTCTAAGAGGTGCAGTCACAAATATATAGGTCAACGTCAGCTTATCGTTATTATTTAACTTAAAGTTACTGAATATGCTCGCTTAGTGCAATTACTAAGCACTAGGAATAGATGTACCATTTCAGTAAGAGTGTAGACTACCCAGTCCGTTGCAATGAGATTGCAATAAGACAGTATCTGGTGCACTTTTTGTGGAAAGGCAAAAGCTTGAGTTAATGAAAAAACTTAGAAAAGCTTACGGCGCAAGAGATGACTAGCCAGTACCAACTATAATCACGGTAGTAATAATTGTGAATACTTATATTCTTATACTTTCACACTTTAAAAAATCTAATTACTCTCCAGCCTAAACTGTCAAAGCAAATGTGTGTTCCCAGAAATGAAAAGAGCTAAACAGTATCGTTTTTTAAAAGATAAAAACAGGAATTTTAATCGAATCAGCAAACCATCGCTCACTCTGACTAAAGCTTCGCTAGAAACACTCAACCAGTGAAAAACATTTACTAAATTAAAAGTTATTTTGAATAACTCACTGCTGCGAAGAACTTTATGCGCAACAGAGTTGAGAGGATAAAGGATGAGGAAGATAAAAGTTACAATTAAAGTATCTTAAAAAAGAGGAAAGCTCATCCAACTCTCCCCTCTTTTATTTCCTTATTTTTAGCTTACTGTCTCACCATGAGCCTGCTTATCTGCATGGTATGAAGAACGCACCAGCGGACCACAAGCGGCATGCTTAAAACCGATTTGCTCTGCATAACGACGATATTCCTCAAACTCATCCGGGTGTACATAGCGCTGCACGGGCAGGTGCTCTTTACTCGGCTGCAGGTACTGACCGATTGTGAGCATATCGATATCATGCTCGCGCATATCGTCCATTACCTGGAAAATTTCTTCCTTTTCCTCACCCAGGCCCACCATCAAACCAGACTTGGTGAGTACATCCGGGCGACGCTTTTTGTACTCTTGCAGCAGCTTTAGAGACCACTGGTAATTGGCACCTGGGCGGGACTCTCGATAAAGGCGCGGTACGGTTTCCAGGTTATGGTTGAATACATCCGGTGCCTGCTTTTCAAGGATATCCAGTGCAATATCCATGCGCCCGCGGAAGTCGGGGGTGAGGATTTCCACTTGCAGGTTCGGAGAGAGCTCACGAGCTTCGCGGATACACTCGGCAAAATGCTGAGCACCCCCATCGCGCAGGTCATCCCTATCCACCGAGGTAATAACCACATAACGCAGACTCATAGCGGCAATGGCCTCCGCCAGATTCTTGGGCTCTTCCGGGTCAAGAGGGTTGGGCTTACCGTGGCCAACATCGCAGAAGGGGCAGCGGCGGGTACAGATTTCCCCCATGATCATGAAAGTGGCAGTACCGCCACTAAAGCACTCACCCAGGTTCGGACAGCTGGCTTCTTCACATACGGTGGAGAGTTTTTGCGAGCGCAAGATACTCTTGATGCGATCCACTTCTTTTGAGGCTGGCACTTTCACCCGGATCCAGTCGGGTTTGCGCAGCACAGTATCACTGGCAATAACCTTGACTGGGATACGCTCTACTTTGTCACCATCACGCAGTTTCTCCCCCTGTTGAAGGCGGCGGGTGCGCTTTACCGGCACCAGATCGGGTTTATCAGCCATTACTCAATTCCTGCTGTTCCGCGCTCAGTTGCGCCAATACATGTTCTTCAAGTGGCTGCCACTTTGCCGGGGGCAGCTCCAAGGTACGCAGTAATTCGCACACAAAAATTTCCGCCACCTGTTCCCAGGAGGGTACCTGTGGCAATAACTCGGCCATCTGCACCATTTGCATGCCGGCATATCCACAGGGGTTAATTCGGAGGAAAGGGGCCAAATCCATATCGATATTGATGGCAATACCGTGGAAGCTGCAGCCGCGGCGCACACGCAGGCCTATGGAAGCAATTTTATTGCCACTGCGAGGCCCTTCCGTCAGATAGACCCCAGGTGCATCAGCACGGGGCGCAGCTGCAATACCCAAGGTTGCCAGCATTGCTACCGTAGCCTTTTCCAAGGCCGTCACCAGATCGCGTACGCCGATTTGGGCACGACGTAAATCCAGTAATGGATAAACCACAAGCTGGCCGGGGCCGTGATAGGTCACCTGGCCACCACGGTCCACCTGCACCACTGGGATATCACCGGTATTCAACAGATGCTCTGCCTTGCCGGCCTGCCCCTGGGTAAATACCGGTTGATGCTCCACACACCAAATTTCATCTGCGCTACTTTCATCACGAAGATCGGTATATCGGGACATGGCACGCCAGACGATCTCGTAGTCCCGCCGGGCTAGGTTGCGGACAATGGTCATCAAAGCACCATATGAACCGCAGGATGTACTTTCAACTCCTCAAAGAGGGCCTTGAGCTGGTCCTCACCTGTAGCGAGGATAAAGAAGGTCATGGAAGTAAACTTCCCACTGCTACTATCCCGCAGAGTAATACGCTCCTCATCCAAACCGGGGGCATGGCGACGCATAACTTCCAGAACGAACTGATGCGCGTCCTTATTGGCATCGCGTACCACTTTGACCATATAGTCTTCGCAAGGGAATTCAATCTTCGGGGGTTTCTGATTGGGATCTTGACTCATACCACTCTCCGGGACCGGCCTTAGGACATTAAGAAAAGCTTAGGTGCAGCCGGGCGGCGATTATACAGTGAGCGCAGGGCAGTGGACAGGGAATGACAGAGGAACTGGTCAGGGAACCGGGCGAGCCGGCCAGGGAAGCAAAATTGCCACCCCTGGCTGGTCAAAACTGAGCAAATTTAATTGAAGAAGCCCATAACAAAGCGCTTGATAGAATCCCACATGCGCTTGAAGAAACCGGCTCGGTCTACCTCTTCTGCGGCGACCGCTTTAACATCCGCGACAGTTTCGCCATCGAGAGTCACAACAACTTTACCAACAGACTGACCCTTCTCGACGGGAGCTTCCAACTCTCCATCCACAATCAGGTCGGCCTTGATACCCTCTTCGCCACCGCGTGGGATAGTTACAAAAATATCCTTCTCAACCGCTATGCCAACACTGGGTTCTTTACCACCCCAGACACGCTCGGTCTGCAGTACTTCGCCCTGCCCATATACTTTGTGGGTCTGGTAGTAGCGGAAACCATAAGCCAGTAGCTTCTGGGTCTCTGAAGCGCGTTTTTCATCGCTATCGGTGCCTACCACGATGGCTATCAGGCGCATACCGCGCTTCATGGCAGAAGCCACCAAACAGTAGCCAGCCTCTTCGGTATGGCCTGTTTTAATGCCGTCTACTGCGGAATCACGCCACAATAGGCGATTGCGGTTGGGCTGGTTGATACCGGAATAACTGAAATACTTCTCGGAGTAGATGTCGTAGTGCTCCGGGTGGTTGGCAATCAGAGCACGTGCGAGAACCCCCAAATCCCGGGCAGTGGTCACATGCCCCTCAGCCGGCCAGCCAGTAGCATTGACAAAATTGGTGTTCTCCATCCCCAGCAGTTCGGCTTGCTGGTTCATCACTTCAGCAAATACCTCCTCACTACCTGAAACATGCTCAGCCAGGGCGATACTGGCATCATTACCAGACTGGATAATAACGCCGCGCATCAGGTCCATAATCGGTACCTGGTCGCCAACCTTAACGAACATCTTAGAGCCGCCCTTGCGCCAGGCTTTCTCAGAGATACGTACCTTGTCATCTTCTTTAATGCTGCCTTTGATCATCTCTTCCGAGACAATGTAGGCCGTCATCATTTTTGTAAGGCTGGCAGGAGGAACCTCCTTATCAGCCTCGTGTTCCACCAATACCTGACCGGTATTGGCATCCACAAGCAAGTAGGAGGTAGCCGCCAGCTGGGGCGGCGCTGGAATAAGTGATTGCGCCTGGGCTAGGCCCGCACAAAGCAACAGAAAAGAGCAGGCGATAATCCGTGTGATCATAGGTGAGAGTCTCGTTAATCCTCGTGTTCGTTGGCTGGCTGTTAACCTATTACTTATTTTAAGCGATTATTTCACAGCGAAGGCTTATCACCTTATGCCGTGAGCCAGTAATAAAGACAAAATACAAGAAAATTCACGCCATTGCGCAGTATTTTGTGAACGGTCGTTCCTATGACCGTCAATTCCATTGGTGATCACTGACGACTAGCTATCCCCCCTATGCTGCCGGCACAGCTGATGACGGGTTTTTCAGCAATTTCGAGAAAAGAATATCGTCAGGATTTTACGGTTCTCCGGTAACCGTGACCTTTCTCCACAAACTGGAGTATTCACCGTTTGGGCCGCACTTTTACCGATGGGTTTTACTCATACACAACCTGGGGCTCTCCCAGCTGATTCTTCTGCACAGTTTCCCGTGCATTGGCCAGGGCCCGCTGTTGGGAGATTGGGCCTATGCGCACCCGATAAAATTGCTTGCCACTGCGCTCAACCGGACTGACAGAAACAGGATAGTCAATTGCTGCAGCCAAGCGAGCCCGAATTTTCTCGGCCTGGGCTGGGCTGCTATAGGCTCCCACTTGCAGGAAGGTATTTTCCGGCAGGCGGATACTGGCATCCTGGGGCAGGCCGCCAGTTACATCGCCAGCCAATAGGGTTTCCGTCACCGGTGGCAGGGTATTTGGGTCCAGCGCTTCTACCTCAACACGGGCAACACCCTGATTCACATAGTCCAACTTTTGCGCTGCTGTATAACTCAGGTCGATAATTCTGCCGTGAACAAAGGGGCCGCGGTCGTTAATGCGCACAATAATACTGCGCCCATTATCCAGGTTGGTTACCTTGGCATAACTGGGTAGCGGTAGGGTTTTGTGCGCGGCGGACATGGCATACATATTATAAATTTCGCCATTGGCAGTGCGTCGCCCATGAAATTTGGTGCCATACCAGGAGGCCTTACCCTGCTCTTTGTAGCCCTTAACCGCAGGGCGTACGTGATAGGTTACACCTTTGACTTTATAAGGGCTTTTATTGCCCGCCGGTCCGATTGGTTCCCGCACGGGTGTGGGCTCCGGCGTAGCGAGCATATTTACCGGTTTGGCTGGGCCGCTATCCTTAAGGCTATCGAAGTCCTGCTCGCCCTGCTTATTCGGCTTAATTTGCGGGCCGCCACAAGCGACCAAAAACAAAGCGGCGAGTAGGAACACTCGCCGTATATTGCGCTGAAACATAATCCCCCCGGCGCGCGGCAACCCCAGGCTGCCATCTCCAAGCCGCTGTTATCTATAACTGCTCAGTAAAACAGAAAATTATTGATTACCACCATCACCATTAGTTCCCGGCTTTGGCAATTATTCTCAGGAATTATTTATCTCCAACTCAGCTCTTTCCGCCGCGCGCTTTAACAATCTCCTGGGCAAGTTCATTCACTGCCATGGCGTAGAGGCGGCTGCGGTTGTAAGCCGTAATAGTGGAGAAGTTATTCAGGCCTAACCAGTACTGCTTGCCCTGCTCAGTCTGCAGAGAGAAAACAATCGCGGGCATTTCAGGTGCCACTTGGCTGGTAGCATTAAAACCTTTTTCCGCCAGCTCACCCACTGTCCACTCGGGCTGTAGGGTATCGTTGACGATGGTCATATCTGCATTGGGGCGCGGGTTGGCTAATACAGTCGTTGGCTCACCGGGCTTCCAGCCGTGCCTGGCCAGATAGTTAGCCACACTGCCGATCGCATCGGTTGTATTGGTCCAGATGTCCACCTTGCCATCTTCACTGAAATCCACCGCATAGGCGCGGTAGCTTGAAGGCATAAACTGGCCGTAACCCATGGCACCGGCATAGGAGCCCTTCAGCGCGAGAGGGTCCATACCTTGATCACGGGTTAAAAGCAGGTAGTTTTCCAACTCCTTGGTAAAGAACTCAGAGCGGCGCGGGTAATTGAAGGCTAGGGTGGAGAGTGCATCCAGTACCCGGTAGCCTCCCATATTGCCACCGTAGCGGGTTTCAACACCGATGATCGCGACAATAACCTCAGCTGGGACACCATACTTTTTCTCAGCTTCTGCCAGGGCCTCAGCATTCTTATCCCAAAAATCCACACCGCCGGCAATGCTTTGCGGAGTTAAAAATAGCTTTTTGTATTGATACCAGGGCTTGGCTTTTTCTGCGGGGCGCTTGATCGCCTTGAGGATAGAGTCCTTGCGCTTAGCATTGCGCATCAGTTCCTGCATTTCGTTGCGGTCAAATTGATGCTCTTGCACCATATATTCCACGAACTTTTGCGCGTCGGCATTATCGCCGTGGCCGGGCTCCTGCGCACAAGCTGCCAGCGCTAGCCCCATACCAACCAATAGTCCCGAGGTCCACTTCAAAACCACCGCTCCTGTCTTCATCTCGCGTCTCTACATCCAGTTTTTGATTTGCGCCGCTGGTTCATCAAAAATGTACCCTGCGCCGCTCGGTCCCTACGGCCATGAGAATACCGAATCCCGCCATTAAGGTAATCAGTGAGGTTCCACCGTAACTGATTATTGGCAAGGGTACCCCTACCACTGGCAACAATCCCGTAACCATACCAATGTTTACAAACACATAGACAAAAAAAGTGAGGGTAATACTCCCCGCCAGCAGGCGCCCAAATAGATGTTGCGCCATAAAGCTAATATAGATGCCGCGAGCAATCACCAGCACATAGAGTAAAAGCAGTAACAGGACACCGCGCATCCCCCACTCCTCAGCCAACACCGCGATAATAAAGTCGGTATGGCTCTCCGGCAGAAAGTCCAGCTGCGACTGGGTGCCCTGCAAATAGCCTTTGCCATACACCCCCCCGGAACCTATGGCGGCTTTGGAATTGAAAATGTTCCAGCCAGCACCAAAGCGATCATCGTGAGGATTCAGAAGTGTCAGGATACGCTGGCGCTGGTAGTCCCTGAGCCCCCACTGCCAGATTGGCCAAGCGGAAACCACCAAGCCCATGGCCGCCGCTCCGATCATCTTCCAGCTCAACCCGGCCAAATACAGCGCGAACAGGCCGGAAGCGGCGATCAGGATAGAGGTCCCTAAATCTGGCTGGCGCACAATTAAAGCAGCTGGAACCGCCACGATGGCCAGAGCCCCAATGACAGTCACAAGGGACGGGGGCTGGGCGCGCTGGTGCAGGAAAGCCGCCACCATCATCGGCACTCCCAACTTCATCACCTCCGAAGGCTGAAAGCGGAAGCCGGCAATCTCCAGCCAACGTTGGGCGCCCTTGGCACCGGTGCCAAAGAGCAACACCCCCACCAGCAGAGCGCAGCCGCCCAGATAGGCCCAGGGAGACCAGCGCCGATAAAAATCCAACGGAATCTGCGCGACAATAAACATGCCGGTGAACGCCAGGCACATAAATATAGACTGGCGCCGCACGTAGTTCATATCGCCGCCAGAAGCACTGTAGAGCACCCCCAGCCCCACAGAGGCAAGCACCAATAAAAGCACCAGCAGTGGCACATCAATGTGTAGGCGTCTCGCCAGACTCACCGGCTTTCGGAGACTGCCGTGAGCATCGGACAGCCGGTGAGAAAAATCGCGGCTAGCCATTATCCACCCCTTTGCTCAATCTGGTTTTCTGCGCCGTATTCTCTTGGGTGTCTGGTCGTGGCACCCACTCGGCAAATAATTCCCGCGCCACCGGCGCCGCCACGCCGCCACCGGCTTCACCATTCTCGACCAAGACCGCTACAGCAATACGCGGTTTATCCACAGGAGCAAAGGCGACAAACAGGGCGTGATCGCGGTGGCGCTCCTGCAGAGCCTCTGAGTCGTAACGGGCGCCCTGGGCTATACCTACCACCTGGGCGGTGCCGGATTTTCCAGCGACACGGAAGTTCAGGTCTTTACCCGCGCGTTTGCCCGTGCCATAGCTGCGATTGACCACCGCCTCCATGCCCTCGAACACCAGGTCCCAATTATCAGGGTGCGCCTCCAGGTTATGCAGAATTTCCGCCGGCTGTTCGACCCCGTTGATGGTTTTCACCATTTGCGGGCGATAGTGGGTACCGCGATTGGCAATGGTAGCGGTCATCACCGCCAGCTGTAGGGGCGTCGCCAGGACGAACCCTTGCCCCAGCACGGCGTTCAGACTATCGCCAGGGAACCAGGGCATACCCCGCGCACCGCGCTTCCAATCCCGCGAGGGGAAGAGGCCGGAGCGTTCCATCGGCAGATCGATGCCGGTCTTGGAACCCAGGCCGAAGTGAGCGGCCATATCGTGCATGCCATCAATATCCCAGCGGTGAGCCATATCCCAGAAATAGACGTCGCAGCTCTGCGCCATAGCCTGAATCAGATCCACCTTTTCTCCATGGCCCCAGCGCACATGGTCGCGGTATAGACGTGGATCATTTGGCAGCTTATAGAATCCCGGATCCTTAATTTTGGTTTCACGGGTGATCAGTCCGGCCTCGAGCCCGCCTAACCCCATCAGCGGCTTCAGGGTCGAACCAGGCGGGTATTGGCCCTGTACCGCACGGTTAAACAGCGGCACATCGAGGGAATCACTCAGGGCGCGATAATCAGCAAAGCTGATTCCGGTTACAAACAGGTTGGGGTCGAAGGAGGGCTTGCTGACGAAGGCCAGCACCCCGCCGGTGTTCACATCGATGGCGACAACTGCACCGCGGCGATCGCCCAGGGCATCCGAGGCCACCTGTTGCAGGTGCGCATCCAGATGCAGGGTAAGGTCAGCACCGGGCTTGGGGTCCTGGCGCTCCAACACCCTCAATACTCGCCCGCGTGCATTGATCTCCACATTTTCATAACCTACTTCGCCGAGCAGGGTTTTCTCATAGGAGCGCTCCAGTCCCACCTTGCCGATACTGCGGGTACCGCGATAGAGGCGCACGTCCTCTTTAGTGAAATTACTCAGGTCGCGATCACTGATACGCCCCACGTAACCAACACTGTGGGCAAACAGGTCTCCCAGGGCGTAGTAGCGCACCAACTCAGCCTCCACGGAAACTCCGGGCATGCGAAACTGGTTCACGCTAATCCGTGCGATTTCCTCCTCACTCAGACGAAACCTCAGAGGCACCGGTTCAAATGGACGGCGGCGACGCAAGCGTTTGCGAAATTTGGCCACATCGCCGTCACCCAGACGGACCAGATGGCCGACCAGTTCGAGGGTTGCGTCCAGGTCTTTCACCCGTTCACGCACAATAGAAAGGTTATAACTGGCGCGGTTATCCGCGAGCAATATACCGTTGCGATCGTAAATCAGCCCGCGAGTTGGAGCGACGGGGCGTACCTGAATACGGTTATCATCGGATTGGGTGCGGTAGTCATCGTAATCTACCACCTGCAAATTATAAAAACGCGCAATCAAAACCCCTAGCAACGCGATGACACCAACAATGGCCACCAACATGCGGTTGCGAAACAGTCGCTGCTCCGTGTGGGGGTCCTTGAGGTGATGATCGTGGGGCATTGGCGTTTTTTAAACGATTATGACTGGCGCGGGAAAAAACTAATTCGGACTACATTACCACAGCGAACGCACGGAGAGAGAATTCCAGTTGGCAAATCTCTCCGCACTTGGTCGCAAATGTCTTATTTGTGATAAGGGTGGCCGGCAAGCAGGGTCCAGGCGCGATAAATTTGCTCGGCCAAAACCACACGTACCAGAGGGTGCGGCAGGGTCAAAGGTGACAGAGACCAGCGCTGACGCGCCCGGCTCAGGCAGTCCTGCGAAAGCCCGTCTGGGCCGCCAATCAACAGGCTGACATTTTCCCCCAGCAGCTGCCAGTCGCGCAGCTGGTCGGACAATTGCTCTGTACTCCAAGGCTTGCCCTTAACATCCAGCGCCACCACATGATCGCGCGGGCCGAGAGCAGCGAGCATGGCCTCGCCCTCTTTCTTGCGCGCTTTATCAATCAGTGCCGCAGAGCTTTTCTGGCCCCGCTGCCCCAGGGGGATCTCCACCATTTCCAGAGCAATTTCACGGGGCAGACGCTTGGCGTATTCGGCATAACCCTCCTGGACCCATGCCGGCATTTTGCCTCCGGCGGCGAGGATGCGAATCTTCACTTAATCAACCCTGATGGGGATCGCTACCATCCGCCTCATCGCGGGTATTTGGAGTCATAGACCAGAGTTTTTCCAAGTCGTAGAAATTGCGCACATCCGCGAGCATTACATGCACTACCAGATCCCCATAATCCACCAGTACCCACTCGCCCTGCTCTTTGCCCTCAACACCAATCGGGCGCACCCCCTCTTTCTTGAGTTCGTCCACCACATTTTCCGCCAGCGATTTTACCTGGCGGCTGGAGGTACCGGTGCAGATCACCAGGTTGTCCATCACATCAGAGAATTCGGAAACATCCAGAGCGACAATGTCTTTGCCTTTCAGATCTTCCAGAGCATTTAGCGCGATATCTTTAATATTTGTCATAACACCTTGATTCATTACTGGTCACCAGTGGCAACCGATTCTGTGTAGAGTTGATGGTCTTCAATATATTGCAACACCGTTGCTGGCAGTAAGAAACGCGGAGACTGGCCGCTGCCCAGCAACTGGCGAATCTGTGTAGCGGAAATTGGCAGCAGGGTTTGCGCGCGCAAAACCAGGCGACCTGAGGCATATTTATGTAAATCGGCCACGTTGCCGCGATGCTGCTGCAGCAATTTCGCTAGCTCGGCATTGCCAGTGGCTGCGCTCGCTTCCGGCAAGTGCCAGCCGGGCCTGGTCACAACGACCAGGTGAGCCAGCTCCAACAGGCGTTGCCAACGATGCCAGCGATGCAAGGTCAACAAGGAGTCAGTACCCATACAGAAACTGATAGACACTTGTGGCCCCAATTCCTCACGCAGCGCTTCGAGGGTATCTACCGTATAAGTGTCGCCACCGCGCTGTAGTTCCCGCTCATCCAGCTGCAATTCATCACAACCAGCCAATGCCAGCGCCAACATTTCACTACGCTGGCGTGAGGAAACTCCTGGACTCTGACGATGGCGAGGCTGATGGCTGGGTAACAGACGCATTTCATCGAAACCCAGGGCCTGGCGCAGCTCTAGCGCCATGCGCAGATGGCCGAAGTGCACCGGGTCGAAAGTGCCGCCGAATAAGGCGATGGTCTGCCGCTTAGTTGCCAAAATTACCTCTTTGCTGGCTGCCGGGCCCGAAAAACTATCGGCGGATATGCCCGTCACCGAGCACAATCCACTTTTGCGAGGTGAGCCCTTCGAGCCCCACCGGTCCACGGGCGTGGATTTTATCAGTACTGATACCGATTTCCGCCCCCAGGCCGTATTCAAACCCGTCGGCAAAGCGCGTGGAGGCATTAATAATCACCGAGCTGGCATCCACCTCGGCAAGAAAGCGACGACTGCGACTGTAATCCTGAGTCACAATAGCCTCGGTGTGGCCAGAGCCATAGCGGGCAATATGATCCATTGCGCCATCCATATCCGCCACGACACGGATAGCGAGAATGGGCGCAAGGTACTCCTCACTCCAGTCGCTGTCACTGGCTACGTTAATCTGTGGCAATATCTCTCTGCTGCGTTCACACCCGCGCAATTCTACGCCTTTCAGCGTATAGGCCTCAGCCAAGCGCGGCAGAATTTTCCCGGCAATTGCCTCGGCCACCAACAGCGTTTCCATAGCGTTACAAACGCCGTAGCGGTGGGTCTTGGCATTCAAGGCGATCTCAAAGGCCTTCTGCTCGTCAGCCAGGTCATCGATATAGACGTGACAAACGCCGTGCAGGTGTTTGATCACCGGCACACTGGCTTCGCGGCTGACCCTTTCGATCAAGCCGGTGCCACCACGTGGCACTATGACATCCACATAATCGGGCATGGTGATCAGGGCGCCCACTGCAGCGCGGTCGCTAGTATCCACTACCTGTACAGCCGTTTGTGGCAAGCCGGCCTCGCGCAGCCCTGCACTGATGCAGGCGGCGATAGCCCGGTTGGACTGCAACGCCTCACTACCGCCACGTAAAATAGTCGCATTACCGGATTTCAGGCAGAGACTGGCCGCATCGATAGTCACATTAGGACGGGACTCGTAAATAATGCCCACTACTCCCAGGGGCACACACATCTTACCCACCTGAATTCCACTGGGGCGATAGCACAAATCCTCAATTTCCCCCACCGGGTCCGGTAGGTCGGCCACCTGTATCAGCCCTTCGATCATACCGTCGATGCGCTCATCATTGAGTTCCAATCGGTCGAGCAGTGCCGCATCCAGACCGCGCTCGCGTCCGGCCTGCATATCAGCCGCATTGGCCTTGGCCAGTTCGATCCGATTGGCTTCCAACTCGGCAGCAATTGCTGCAAGGGCACGGTTCTTGACCTCAGTATCTGCGCGCGCCATTGTGCGAGAAGCTTCTCTAGCGGCTCGCCCCATCTGTTCGAGTTTGTCGCGGGTAGATTGCTGATCAGTGCTGGCTGTCGTGGTCACTTGGCTCTCCGTGCGAAATCCGGTCGGCCGCGCAGTATAACCCAGCAGCCGGGGGTTTAAACGGCATAAATGGATTCCTACTGCTGGGTTACTCCCTGCTCCAACGATCCAGGTTCTCAGCAATATTGGCGAGACGGGCCAAGGGGTCTTCCAGGGCCAGCAAATCCACTCTCGCTTTATCCTCAAGGGGTAACAACTGGGCCAGTTGCCAGGACAGGGCATCGGCGGAGTCGACATTATCGAACTTGAGTGAAAGATCCTTGGCACGCTCCTTTAACTCTTCCAGCACTGCCATTAGGCCATCGCAATCTGCAGGTATCGGCCGGGGGGCATTATCCGGCAACCACTCAACATCCCCCAGCAACAGGCCGTCTTCAGCCCGCTCGGTGTGACTGATGCGGAAGCGCCGCCGCCCGACTACCTGCACATGCAGCAAGCCCTCCTCTCCCTGACTCCAATCGACAATATGCACATAGACCCCAAGGGGCCAAACCGAGGCGTTGCCCACCTCGCCGCCAGAGCGAATCAAAACAACACCAAAGCCGCTCTCATTTTTCAGAGATTCGCTAACCAAATGCAGATAACGCTGTTCAAAGATACGCAGAGGTAGCGCAACACCTGGATAGAGGGGCACGCTCAGGGGAAAAAGGGGGATCTGTTGCAAAATGCTCTCTCGTTGGGTGGGTTGAAGTACTAAAGATACCACTGCCAACAGGATCACCGAGATTTCTGGCGAGGCCTTTAAGCGCCAATCCAATTGTTTGAGTGCAATATTCCACGGAATCCCGGTAATTGTCGGTGGCAAGCACGACCCACAGCCATTAAGCTGCTGCGGTTTATTAACGAATGGAGACTATTCATGCCTAAAGCAACAGCCCGCCATATCCTGGTACAGACCGAAGACAAGTGCCTGGAACTGAAAGATCAGATCGAAAATGGCGCCGATTTCGGCAAAATCGCGGAGCAGTTCTCCCAATGCCCTTCCGGCCGTTCCGGCGGTGACCTGGGTGAGTTCAGCAAGGGTATGATGGTGCCGGAGTTCGACAAGGTCGTTTTCTCTGAGGAACTGAACAAGGTACACGGCCCGGTAAAAACTCAGTTTGGTTACCACCTTCTGGAAATCACCAGCCGCCAGGATTAATTCTCCGCGAATTAATCTGCTAATAAAAAGCCGGGCAATTGCCCGGCTTTTTATTGCTAACTCTAAAAAATATTCCCTCAGGCCTTGGCTGCCCCCTCTGGAATTTCCACCTCACTTCTATCTACAGAACCGGCACCCAGAGGTTTGAATATCACCAATAACAATGGCAACAAAGTCAGTGAGCCCAGCAGTGCCGCGGACATGGCCGAGGCGGTCAAGAGGCCAAAGTAAATAGAAGGCACAAATTTGGACAGCGCCAGGATCGAGAAGCCGGCAATAATGGTGATCGCCGTGTAGAACATGGCGCGACCGATAGTTGCATGGCTGCGATGCATGGTAGCCAGGTAATTGCCGTCTTTGGCAAACTCGGCGCGGAAGCGGTACAGATAGTGAATCGCGTGATCCACCCCAATACCCACGGTAATCGCCGCAATGGTGATGGTCATCATATCCAATGGAATACCGGCGAGCCCCATACCACCGAGTACCACACAGGCCGCCAGCATATTCGGTACCAGCGCGATAATGGCAATCGACAGAGAACGGAACAACACCAGGAACATTAACAGGATGCCCACAAATACCGCCCCCAGGGTCAGGATTTGGGACTTAAACAAGCTCTGCAGCATATTGTTGTAGAGCACCAGCAGTCCTGTCTGGTGGATGTTTTCCGGCGCTATACCCATTTCATTATGCGCGTAATCGTAAATGCGCTCGATCAATTCGCCACGGCGCAGATTCGGATCAGTCTCCATCACCCGCAGGGTAATGCGGGCCTGATTGTTCTCAACCGAGAGATAGGGATCTACCAATACGCCGCGAATTTCCGGCGGCAGGCTGGTATTGGCCACCGCCAACTCAAAGTCATTGAGCTGGCCACCTTTCAAGTCACGAGCCACTTTGTACAGAGTGGCGAGGGACTGCACCTTGCCGATCTCTGGCTGTTCCTCCAGGTAATCGTGCAACTGTTCCAAGGTATTGAGACCAGCTACGGTGAACCAATAACTCTGTTCCTGAGACTCCTCTTCTCCGCCGAAAGGGTCATCTGAGGCAAAGGGATCTTCCTCTACCGCAAACGGATCTTCCTCCACTTCCATGGCAAAAGGATCTTCCTCACCTTCGAAGGCAGGCTCCTCTTCCACAGGCTTGTCGAGGATAATATCCAGGGTCACAGTGCCGCCCAGGCGGCGGTCAATCACCAGCATACCCTGGTAAATTTCGGTGGAATCATCGAAGTAATCGATAAAGCGGTTTTCCACTTTAAGCTGCAGCATTCCCGCCACACTGATCACCGCAGCGGCCAGGGACACCCCCAACACCACAAACTTATGGCGCTCGGCAAAGCTAGAGAAACGCAGGGTAAATGCATGGGAATTATCCGCACTCACTTTGCCCTGGCGCTTGGGCAGGATCATCAGAAAACTGGGGATAATCAGGAAGGACAACATCAGGGCTAGAGTTACCCCCATCGTCATCATCCAACCAAAGTCGATAACCGGGCGAATACCACTCACCACCAGCGATACAAACGCAACGATAGTGGTCAGGGCCGTGTACAGACAGGGCTTGGCCATAAACCGCACAGTCTGCAGCACCAGTGTTTCACGGCTCCAGTCGGGGTTTTGCGCAATATATTCGCGGTAACGCACCGCCAGGTGGATGGTGATCGCCAGGGTAATAATCAGCAGCAGCGCGACAAAGTTTGCGGAAATCACAGTCATGCGCCAGTCGAGCCAGCTGAGCAGGCCCAGGATCGTCACTGCGGTGGTGACACAGGTGAGCAGCGGTAACAGCACCCAACGGGGCTGACGGAAGATCAGCAACAGAGTCAGAATAATGAAGACGAGGATGCCCACACCAAACACTACCAGATCACTTTTGATAAAAGTGATCATGTCCGAAGTGATCATGGTCACACCGCCGAGGAACAACTCTGCCTCGCCTTTGTAACCGGCGAGAATCCCCCGCACCTCATCAACTCGCGCCCGCGCTTCCAACTCCTGAGCAGTGCGGTGCTCCAAATAGACGGCACTCACCTCTTCCAAGCGCGCAGCCTCTTCCGGGCTCAGGCCCTCACTATTGCGCTTGCGGCGCAGGGCATCGCGCTCGCGTACCAATTCTATACCGTGGCTATCCAGCGTCAGATTGGCGAGCAGTGCGGTGGTCTGGCCATCCGGGCTCAGAATCAATTCGCGGTAAATAGGGCTGGAGAGAAACTCCTGTCGGGCCAGGTCTCGATCAGTATCTGCCTGGGACAGAGTGCGAATCTCATCGGTGATATCGGTTAAAGACAGTTTGGGGCTGTACAGCAAAGGGACATCGAGGATGGTCTGTACACTGGAAACGCCATCTACTCCGGCCAGCTCATCGCGTAACTTGGCCAGAGCTTGTAGAGATTTATCGCTAAACAGGTCGCCATCCTTATAGCGATAGGTGACCACCAGGAAGTCCCCGCTAGCGTAGCGCTCGGCGATCTCACGAAAATAATCCAGGGACTCATCGGCCTCCAGGGTGAGGGAGTCCGCCGAGGCATCGATCTTGAAGCGGGGCAAGCCCATCGCTGCCAGCAGGGTGAGCAGGCCGATAACTACCAACACAGCCAGTGGCCGCTTGGTTACCAGGTATTCATACGAGTTCTTGAAAGCTGACAGCATAGGTTTTTGCTTCTATCCAATAAATCAGTGGGCCGCAGTACGGCGCATATTTTGATCGCCCCGGCAGTGCTGGTGCAAATACAAAATTTGCGTTTACACGGCGCTATTGGAAATATTTTCAGGGAGTATCGATATGTCCCAGATCGCGCTCGGGAAACAATAGGTCCCGCACGCGCCGCTTGAGTTCCTTTGCTCCGGGAAAACCGCCATCGCGCTTGCGCTCCCAGATCAAATTTTCACCAATGCGGATTTCGAATACTCCTCCAGTTCCGGGTTGTAATGCAACCTGTTGTAGGTCATCCGCAAAAGTGTGAAGCAACTCCTGGGCCATCCAGGTAGCCCGCAACATCCAATTGCACTGCACACAGTAGTGGATGGTTATGCTCGCTTTCACTATTTTTTATCTCCCTGTGACCTACTCACCCCAAGCCGGCAACAACTTTTGTTCCACGCCCAACTGATCGAGCAGTCTCGCCACCACAAAATCGACTATGTCTTCGACCGTGCGCGGCTTCTGATAAAAACCGGGGCTGGCCGGCAGAATCATCGCGCCCATGCGGGTGAGTTTGAGCATATTTTCCAGGTGAATCTCCGAGTAAGGCGCCTCGCGCGGAACCAAAATCAACTGGCGGCGCTCCTTCAACGCCACATCCGCAGCGCGCTCAATCAGATTATTGGAAGCTCCACAGGCAACGGCCGACAAAGTGCCACCGCTGGCCGGGCAGATCACCATGCTGGCCGACGCTCCAGTGCCGGATGCCACCGGCGAAAACCAGTCGCGCTTGCCAAACAATTTCAACTGGCCCTCCTGCGCGCCGAAGCGATCGGCGAGAAAAGCCTGCAGTGTGTCATCGTCGCCCTCCGGCAGTTGCAGGTCGGTCTCTGTATTGATCACTACCTGGGCCGCCTCAGACATCAACAGCCAGACGCGCACGCCAGAAGCGAGCAGGCACTGCAACAAACGCAGGCCGTATTGGGCCCCGGAAGCCCCAGTCATGGCCAGGGTAACGGTTTTATTAAATGTGGCTTGCTGCAAGATCACTTCCCCGATCACTAAAGTGCTGACTCTTTTCAGGTCGAATAGTTATATTTTTGCTCCAGGGCTCCAATCAAACGCTGATGGATACCACCGAAGCCGCCGTTACTCATCACCACGATATGACTGCCCTCACCGGCGAGCTGCAGTGCCGATTCCACACCATTCTCGATAGTGTCAAAAATCTTGGCCGGCACCGGAGAGTGGTGAGTAACTTCATTCAGCGACCAATTCATCCCTTGGGGCTGATACCACAACACCATATCCGCACCGCTACAGGCACTGGCCAACTGGCCCTGATGCACGCCCATACGCATGGTGTTGGAACGGGGTTCAATCAAGGCGATGATCTTGTCCTTGCCCACTTTGGCCCTGAGGCCCGTAAGCGTGGATTCGATCGCAGTTGGGTGGTGGGCAAAATCATCGTAAACGCGGATACCAGCCACTTCGCCCAGGCATTCCATACGGCGCTTTACGCCCTGAAAACGTCCGAGTGCGGTGGCACTTAGCTCAGGTACCACGCCCACATGACGAGCTGCAGCCATAGCGGCAAGACCATTGCGCACATTGTGCATACCGGTGAGATCCCACTCCACACGCGCCACTTTGGCACCCTCGAACAGCACACTAAAGCTGCTGCCATCCGCGGCAATATTCACCGCTCGCCAGTCGCCGGCACTGATTCCCGGCTGATCCTCACTGGCAAAGCGCTGAACTTCACTCCAGCAACCCTGCTGCAATACCTGCTCCACATTATCTTCTGCGGCGCTGACAATCAGGCCGTTGCCGGGCACCGTGCGAACTAGATGATGAAACTGCCGCTGGATCGCCGCCAAATCGTCGAAGATATCGGCGTGATCGAACTCCAGGTTGTTGATAATCACTGTGCGTGGGCGGTAATGCACAAACTTAGAGCGCTTATCGAAGAAGGCAGTATCGTATTCGTCCGCCTCCACCACAAAGAAAGGGGAATCCCCCAAGCGCGCAGACACTCCAAAGTTGCCTGGCACCCCCCCGATCAGGAAGCCCGGTTGCATATCCGCCGCTTCCAGAATCCAGGCCAACATGCTGGCAGTTGTGGTCTTGCCGTGAGTGCCCGCTACTGCCAGTACCCAGCGCCCACCGAGGAAGTGGTCACAGAGCCACTGGGCACCGGAGGTATAGGCCAGCCCCTGTTCAAGTACCGCTTCCACGGCGGGATTACCGCGGGACATGGCATTGCCGATAATGACCAGGTCTGGGGCCGGCTCCAACTGAGCCGGGTCATAGCCCTCGGTGATCTGAATACCCGCCTGCTGTAGTTGAGTGCTCATGGGGGGGTAAACATTGGCATCGCTACCGGTGACCCGGTGTCCTTCGGCCACCGCTAATTGGGCTAGGCTGCCCATAAAGGTGCCGCAAATACCGAGAATATGGATATGCATGGCGAAAATCTGTACTCCTGGGGGTTGCGGCGCAAGCTTACCACGGCAAAACAGGCCAGTAATTGCCAAATGCCCCGTTTGCCATGCAATTTACTCGCTATTCCATTAGACTCCGCCCCCGCACAGATCGGCCTCACCCCTGGTAGGGTGGTAGGAATTTTCCAGCTACGGCCGACACCCGATACGAGCTCCCGGAGTTCCCCACTGGCGCCGCCGAAGAGCGTCCGGCGGACAACCGGATCGGGTCACTTCCCAAGATCTCTATGAAAACAGGATAACCATGTCGAAGAAGAACGCCTTTTACGCGCAGTCCGGTGGTGTGACTGCCGTAATCAATGCCTCCGCCTGCGGCGTAATAGAAGCTGCCCGTGAAAACCAGGACAAAATTGGTAAAGTCTATGCGGGGCTGAACGGCATCCTCGGCGCACTGCGTGAGGAACTGATCGACGTGAGCCAGGAAAGTGTGGAAGACATCGCCGCACTGCGTCACACCCCCTCCGGCGCCTTTGGCTCCTGCCGCTACAAGCTGAAGAGCCTGGAAGAGAACCGCGCAGAGTACGAGCGCCTGATCGAAGTATTCAAGGCCCACGATATCGGCTACTTCTTCTATAACGGCGGCGGCGACTCCGCTGACACCTGCCTGAAAGTCTCGCAGCTGTCTGAGACCATGGGTTACCCAATTCAGGCCATCCATATTCCCAAAACGGTCGACAACGATCTGCCGCTAACCGACAACTGCCCCGGCTTCGGCTCCGTAGCCAAATACGTTGCGGTTTCCACCAAGGAAGCGGCCATGGACGTAGCCTCCATGTGCGCCACCTCCACCAAGGTCTTTATCCTCGAAGTGATGGGTCGTCACGCGGGTTGGATTGCCGCTGCCGGCGCCCTGGCCCAGGAAGAGGAAGGCGATGCACCACATATTATCCTGTTCCCAGAAGTGGCCTTCGATAAAGAGAAGTTCTTGGCCAAGGTGCAAAAGACCGTGGACGAGAAAGGCTACTGCGTAATCGCCGCCTCCGAGGGCGCCCAGTACGAAGACGGCACCTTCCTCGCCGATGCCGGCACTACCGACGCCTTCGGTCACAAGCAGCTGGGCGGTGTGGCACCAACCCTCGCCAATATGATCAAAAGCGAGCTGGGCCTGAAATACCACTGGGCACTGGCCGACTACCTGCAACGCGCCGCCCGCCATATCGCCTCCGCCACCGATGTGGAGCAGGCCTACGCCGTCGGTCGCGCCGCCGTGGAAATGGCGGCAGCCGGCAAAAACGCCATTATGCCGGCAATTATTCGTGCAGAAGGTGAAGAGTACAGCTGGTCTATCGCGGAAGCGCCATTGTCTGAAGTGGCCAACGTCGAAAAATTTATGCCGAAAGAATATATTAGCGAGGACGGCTTCGGCATTACCGATGCGGGACGCGAGTACCTGTTACCGTTAATTCAGGGCGAGGACTACCCACCCTACAAAAACGGCGTACCCCAGTATGCGAAATTAAAAAAGCAGCTGGTGGAAAAGAAGCTGGATACTGAGTTTAAGGTGTAATCTTAAAACTCTTTCATCCAGATTTTAAAAAGCCCCCGAATAAAACCGGGGGCTTTTTTATTGAATATTGTTTAAGCGCTTGTTATTGCTACTCTACATCCAATCAAAATAAAAAATCATTACTATACAATTTAGCTAAATGAAACGTCTGTTCCTGATATGGCTCTTACTATCTTCAACTCTGACTGCCTGGAGCTGAAATGCCACCAGATCCCCCTTTATTCTCATTTTAAAATCTCAAATATCTTATTGACACCACCAACCTGCCACTAAAGCCAGAAAAAACCATCATCCTAAACCCTCCAAAAATACCACTGAAAATATCTAACAAGATACTCTTTTCTTTGTGGTAACTTTATATTTACTCTCATCTCAATCAGGCCCTAGCATGTAGACACAACCCACTCAAAAAAATCAGCCACAACCGCAGAAATCGCCGCTCCAGCTCATCCACCAAACAAAAATAAAATCAAAAATCCTGAAAATTGCAAAAATACACCCTTCCTTTTGGTACAGAACTCTTAAAAAAACATCCAAATAGCAAGTGGCACCAAAGTGCAAAATTTTCAACTCTCGAAAACATAATCTATAGAAGCCTGCCAATTAAAAAAATTTTTGTGAAAAAAAAATTATAGAAAGTAACATTTGAATTTCTATAGATTCAAACTGCATAATCAGGCGCCAAAGATAACCGGTTAAAAGTTATGAAGAGAAAAATTATAAAGATCTCCCTAATTGCCTTACTCCTATCCGGTTGTAGCGGTGGCGGATCTGGTAGCAGTAGCACCGGCGATACTGCTGAAAAAAATCCACCGGTAGCAAGTACCCCTTCAACAGGAAACGGTACTCCACCGGCAACAGAAGATCCCTCAAATGGAGGTGACTCCTCTATTGCACCAGAGCAAGTAAAGCTAATTGCTTTAAGTTTTGAGGCAATAAAGAAGTTCCGCTTCGCGTGGATTGATGCTGAAAATGCCAGCCACTATCATTTACTGGAAAACCCCGATGGGGTCTCCGGTTTTAGACGGGTTGCTGAATATATTCCCCAAGGTAATGAATCCCTAACACTCAAGCTAGAAACAGCACTCTATTCCCGAACTAATGCGCAATATATTCTACAGGCCTGCAACGGTGAGGGATCTCAAGAAAGATGTAGTGATTCAACGATACTTTCTGTTGACGATTTTTTACTGACCGGAAGCATTGGCTATTTCAAAGCGAGTAATACAGATGCCCACGATGATTTCGGCAAAGCAATCAGCCTTAGTGCTGATGGCCAGACCCTAGCAATAGGGGCACCTAGAGAGGATAGTAACACCACAGGTGTTAATGGAGATGGAAGCAATAATGATGCAGATGAATCCGGTGCGGTGTATATATTTACTCGCAGTGAAAGCGGCTGGCAACAGCAGGCCTACCTTAAAGCCAACAACAATAGAAAGTGGGAGTATTTTGGTTCAGAACTCAGTCTGAATGCCGATGGCCAGACTCTCGCAGTAGGTACTGATAGTGGTGTTTATATCTTCGCCCGCAATGAAGATGACTGGCAGCAACAAGCCTACCTTAAGGCCAGTGATACAGATGCCTCTGAAAACTTCGGTGATTCACTCAGCTTTAGTAGCGATGGCCAAACTTTAGCTGTTGGGGCTTCAAGAGAGGATAGCGGAGCAGTCTATATCTTCACCCGAGATAAAGGCACCTGGCAACAGCAGGCCTACATAAAGGCTAGCAATAGCGATGAAAATGACCTTTTTGGTTATACTGTCGGCCTCAGTGCCGATGGCCAGATACTCGGAGTGGGCGCACCAAATGAAAATAGCAGTGCTACCGGTATTAACAACGATCAAAGTAACAATCGTACATATAATTCTGGTGCGGTGTATATCTTTGCCCGCAGTGACACCGACTGGCAACAACAGGCTTACATAAAAGCTAGTAACACTGATGAAGGTGATTATTTTGGTTCTTCACTCAGTTTAAGCGCAGACGGCAAGGTCCTGGCCATAGGAGCTACAGCTGAGAGTAGCAATGCTTCCGGTATTAATGGCGATGCAAATAACAACCAGGCAACGGGTGCTGGCGCAGCTTATATTTTTATTCGCAACAACGATACTTGGCAGCAACAAGCTTATATTAAGGCAAGTAATACAAATTCTTATGACCGATTTGGTGGATCTCTCAGTCTTAGCGCCGATGGCCAGTCCCTAGCGGTAGGAGCCATTCGGGAGGGTAGCAGTGCCATTGGCATTAATGGCGATGAAGGCGATAATAGTGCAGATTGGTCTGGTGCCGTGTATATCTTCGCCCGAAGTGAGGACAACTGGCAACAGAAGGCCTACCTAAAAGCCAGTAATACCGAAAAGGGAGACTATTTTGGTTTTGGTAATATCAGCCTCAGCGCAGATGGCCAGACCTTGGCGGTAGGGGCCTTTCATGAAGATAGTGGCGCCACGGGCATCGGCGGCAATCAGCAAGATAATTCGGCATACTCTAGCGGAGCAGTATATATCTATTAGCGCTTAATTAGCCGATGAGAAACAAACTGAATTATCAGCTTGAGGGCTCAGTGAAAATTTCTTAGCACCAATCAATAAGCCCCCTCGGGGGCTTATTGATTGGTGCAACCTAAAAATTACTGTTTCTCTCCGATATCTGACCAAACCGCAAATTCATTGCCGCTGGGCTCGGCAAAATGAAAGCGCCTTCCTCCGGGGAAAGAAAAAATAGGTTTGACCACCTTAGCTCCGCACCGCTCGACTTTTTGTAACGTATCTTCCAAGTCAGAACTATAAAGCACTACCAACGCGGCACCATTCACTGCTGAGCTGTGCATATCCGCCTGAAAAAAGCCACCGTCCAAGCCTGCGCCGGAGAAAGCGGAGTACTCGGGGCCATAATCTGTAAATTCCCAGCCAAAGGCCTCAGTGAAAAAAGCCTTGGTCTTTGCCAGACTCTTAGATGGGAACTCTACATAATTAATTTTTTCATGATTATTCATACCAAGCTCTCCCGATATTTTAATTTAATTCTCCCCTAACCAACGACGGGTTTTTCCGGTGTATCAACCACCCGAAAACTGCCATTGGCCAGCGCGAGGGGTTGATCGTTATGCATAATAACGGCGCGATCCATCATCAGGTCAAAATCCAACATGGCGTAAAGAACAACTCCACGCCGCCCCTGGTAGATATTCGGCCGATAAACCAGTGCTGCCATACGTACTCCCATAGGCGCATACGAGTAACTGGCTTCACATACCAGCTTGCCACCGGCAGTGATATAGCAGTTGGATTCTGACTCATAACTGACAACATAGGTGGAGAGATCAGGGAAATCTCCCACCTCGGAATAATGGGTGCCAGTCCACTCCAGGCTTAAACCTACGAGATTTTTGAATGCACACGACATAAAGCGGCGCCCCTGTAACCCAACAAGACAGAACCTAGTATGGTCCTTCTTTCTCCCAAAGGGGGTCATCAGCTTAAAAACAAATGGGGGCAGTTAATTTTTTAAGGAGAGCGAAATAAAAAAGACCGCACCACCAGGGTGCGGCCATTCGCTTCTAGGGAAAAGCTATCAACTCAAAGAATCCTGGTGAAGCGACGACAGGGAATTCAAAACCCCGGCGCCAGGGCAACCAGAATATTTATTATTAATCAAAAATTGACATATATCATCGTGGCCAGGAAATTTTTACTACTTGGGAGGCGCTATCTTCAGCGTCCTCACCATCAGTCACTGTGAGGGTAATTTCGTAATTACCCGTTTGTGCGTAGCGATGTAACGCCCAACGACCGTTGCGCTGCACTCCATCCCCAAAATCCCAGTGGTATTGCAGTTTATTATCACCACTGTATTGGCTGCGATCTTCTACCCATACCCAACGGAAAAAGCGATGTAGTTTAAAGTTAGCCTGCAATGAAATCGCATCATCCATCACTTCAACAATCTGTTCTTGTGTGGATACCGCACCGCGATCGTCTTTTACCTGCAAACGTACCAAGTAATTACCCGGCACATCGAAAGTGTGGCTGGGATTTTGCTCGCTACTGGTTAAGCCGTCGCCAAAATCCCAGGACCAGCTCAACAGCTCACCATCTGCATCACTGCTGTTATCGATAAAATTAATCAACAACCCTTCAGACTCCCAGCTGAATTCTGCCGTGGGCGCTAGGTTATCTGCACTCAGATCCAGCTCAACAATTAAGGGATCGTGATCGGATGCACGGAAGGGGCCTGTAGAATAGAGGTTTTCCTGCTGCTCTAGGCTCTTGTGTTCAAGGTTGTAATCCAACACTCGCGGTTCATCGGCATTAATATGCCAGTCCACGGCGGCAGTAACCAACGGAGCCAGTGAAGGGCTGGCCAGCGCATGATCCAGGTAGCCAGACTGGCCGTCATAGACATAGGAATAAGCCTGTCCCGCTCCGTACCATTCCAGCAGGTCGGTATAACCCGCCCCTTCAAGAGCCGTAATTGGATTTTCCATGGCGTAGCTGTTGAGGTCGCCCAGCACTAAAACACGGTCAATTCCAGTTCCGGTGGGGTCATTCTCAACCCAACTCACCAGGGCATCGGCAGCCTGAGTACGCAGAGCATTCCAGCAGCCCTGACCATCCCCCTGATCGCTGTTCAGGCTGCCATCATTTGGACAACTTCCCTTGGATTTAAAGTGGTTCACCACCACGGCGAGACGCTCACCGGAGGAGAGTTCGGCAAATGCCTGTAACAGCGGCTGGCGGTTACCGTCATCAAAAGGATAATCCTGCAGAGTAACGGCTCTGCCAATCGGCATAACACGGTCGCTGCGGTAAATCATGCCCACGGCGATTTCATCACTGCCCAGCTGCGTGAGGTCCGGCTGCACAAACCGGTAGCTCTGTCCTGATGCTGCTGCGTTGAGCCCATTGACCAGATCCTGGATGGCACTATCGACACCGTAGCCGTCGTTTTCCAGTTCCATCAATCCGACAATATCGGCTTCCATACGCAAGATTGCAGAAATAATTTTCTCTCTTTGGCGCTCAAACTCTTCCAAAGTATCGGCACCGCGCGAAGTGGGAAAGCCACCTCCGTTGCCGTCACCATTGAAGTAATTCAGCACGTTAAAGCTGGCAACACGCAGGCTGCCATCACCCGGTAAGATGGGCGCTTCATCGCGTAGATTGACCGGGGTAAATTGGGGGACTTCCACAGGGTGAACACGGTAGGCACCGAAGCCGTACCCCATCACTCCGGTAAGCCCCTCCAGAGTATCGCCACTTCGCAAGGTGTTAGAAGCGCTGAGACCCGAGGCCGGATATGGCATTGTCTCGGGATTTTGCACTGTGGAACCATCGTCCAGAATAATCTGGTTGAGTGCGTTGGCTTCCACTTGAGCCGCCGCTGCAGCGCCCGGCATGTTGTTGTGGGTGGGGATGTACAGGCGGCCATTGGATAGGATCACTTCGCCATAGCGGCCCAGGTTGTAATGACCGTTAACGGTGAGGCTCTGCGGGAACTCAACCAACATCCCTTCGAGCTGCTCCTGCTCTGCCACAGAGCCAAACGGCATCTGTACATTAGCCGCCGTTACCTGATAACCGCTTCCGCAAACGCTGACACCATCAACCTGATTCAACTCAGTGAAATCAAAAAATTCATCGACGATACCCCCCACGCGCACCAGGTCGCCAACTTGCACACTCACACCGAAAGCATTGTCGTGTACAAACAGTCCTTCTGAAGTCGCATCCACGCCATCCTGATCGCTGTCCTCTTCCTGAAGGAAGAAACCGGCCAAGCCGGTATTGGGATCTTGGAAATTGCCGACAACCACCGCCTCAATTTCGTGGCGCTCGCCTTCAAGCGCACTCGCGGTGCCGCTGCCCTGTATCTGGCTGATTAAGGTTGACGCATCGCCACAGGCCCCAAGCTCAATACCGCCATTACCGTCACCATCTCCATTGCCACCATCGGCGCCGTGCCAGCCCAGGTGATCAAAGTTATTCAACCCCTCACTGGACCACTCCAGAGCAGGATCGAAGATGCCGCTTCCATCGGTTCGGCCTGTCTGCACATCCAGATTGCGTACCAGTGTTTGGTTTTGTGTGCCGAGGCTGCTATTGCCCCACTGGCTGCCGGGGTCAGTACCAATTTGGCCGATCACATCAACAAAACCATTGGGGCCTACCAGCGCTACGGCATCATCACCATTAAACAGGCCGCTGGTATAAATCTGGTCGGCCTGATCCAGCAACGCCGCATCGGCACTGCCGTGGGCCAGAACAAATACCGCACCGCCCTGCAGGGTGCCACTCAAAGCAATGTTCGCGGAGGCGCTATCGGAACCATTGAAAAAAAGCTGGATGGCGTAATCACTCAGATCAATCGCAGTTTCACCGCCATTAAAAATTTCCAGCGCTTTATTGTTACCACTGCCCTCAATGTACTCCGAGATAATGAGGTCGCTGGCTTGGACCTCTGCAGCCATCAGTGGAAGACCCAGGGCTGCCAGAGCAGCCAAGCCAAATTGTTTCATCGTCGTTATTCCCAGTTGCCTGATACGGATTAAGCGGCGCAAAGAGTGGCGGGGAATTCCTAAATTTCGATGAAACAAATGTTAAATTTCGGTTTCAATGTGTGGTGATTGGAAAGGCTTGGCATTTGCCGGCAACCTAAAAACGTGTGTCCGCGATCAAGCGAAGGGTTAACGGGTTCACAGGAGGTTGAGGAAATGCCACAGCGTAGGGAGATACTCTACAATCATTTATATAAGCACTTATATAAATTCAACACTATGAAATACAGCCAGTTGGGTACTCGCCTCAGGCATTTAATCGAATTACTGGACGGCGATGTCGCAGATAGTTACCGCACCTGCGGTATTAAAAACTACAAGCCGCGTTATACACCGGTGATGCGAGCCCTTATCCACAAGAGCCCGGTCACCATCAATGAAATCGCGGCCAGTGCCGCAATCTCCCAGCCGGCGGTTAGCCAGACAGTCAGAGATATGGTCCAGCAGGGATTGTTAGAAATCCTCACCGGGGAGGATGCACGCCAGCGCAAGGTCCGCCTCAGCCGTAAAGGCCAGCGCTTACTACCAAAGCTTGAAGTCCACTGGCAAGCCACAGTTGAAGCGGAACGTTCATTAAATCGGCAACTGTCTACACCATTAACAGCACTCGCCGAAGAGGCGATTACCGCTCTGCAGGAACACCCCTATCTCGATCGCATTCAACAGTGCATTGCCAAGGAGAATAGAAAGCCATGAAACTGATTGCCGCCTTCAGCCTGGCCCTATGCCACACCATCTCTTCAGCGACTTACGCAAGCGATGAGGATTGCCAGTTTAATCCCACCGTAGTTATCCAATCCGCCGCCAGCGCTATTGCAGAAACTTATGTACTCGCAGACAAAGCCCAGAGCGTTTCCCTGGCGTTGTTTGAGATGGCCAGTAGCCCTGAAGCTTTGCGCTTTTGTCGGGACTCCAAAAGTTTTGCCAAGCTAATTACCGAGAAAATCCGAACACTGTCCGGAGACAAACATTTCTATTTGGAGCCGGTAAGCCCTAATGAAGATTCCAACAACTGGATAGCACAGTGGCGAGCCGAGGCGCCCAAGAACAACTATGGTGTAAAGAAACTAGAGTTATTGCCCGGTAATATTGCCTACTTCAAACTCTCTTCATTCCATACTTTTGAAAATGCCCGGCAAAGCCTGGCCGCGGCGTTTACCCTGTTGCAACACAGTGACGGTCTGATATTAGACCTGCGCAATAATGGCGGTGGTGATAGTGATACAGCCACTGCTATCCTCGAATCCTTTGTGGACCCCACTACCCCCCTGCCATATGTTATTGAAACCAGAGAGAAGCAACATTCCCCTGAACGCATCAAAGAACTTCCCTGGCCAGCCTATGGCACCCAGAGACCCATGGTAGTACTGATCAATGGGCGCTCCTTCTCTGCATCAGAAAGCATCGCCTTCTCGCTGCAACAACTGGGTAGAGCCACTATTATCGGTAGTGCCAGCGCCGGCGGAGCCCATATGATGGATGCGCCTCAGACCCTGCCATTTAACTTTGAAATTGGAATTCCCTCTAGTCGCCCGGTTTCGACTTTATCTAAGGAGCTGGTTAACTGGGAGGGTCAGGGGGTGAGGCCGAATATTGAAAGCAGCGAGCAAGAAATTTTACAGGTGGCGTTAAAGGTTCTTAAAAAATAAACTGCGTTTTAAAGCACACCCAAACTTTAAAGCAATGGAAATGTAGAACTCAACAATGCGTACCTCTTTACAACCTATAACCCAGAATAACTATGAGGCGATCTGCGATCTGGATGTCGCCGAAGCACAGCAAGAATACGTCGCCTGCAATATGTGGTCACTGGTGGAGGCACAGTTCAATTCTGGATATGAAACCCGTGCGATTTATACGGAAGAAAAGCCCGTTGGCTTTCTTATGTGGGTGAAAGAGAGCCGTGAAAAAATTTCCATTTGGAGATTTATGGTTGACCAGAAGCAGCAGGGGAAGGGGATAGGTAGGGCAGCGCTTCAGCTAGCCCTACAAGAAATCCGGCAAACACCCAATATCGAGCAAATAGAAATCTGCTACAACCCCAAAAACCCAGTGGCTAAAGACTTTTATTCCAGTTTTGGTTTTACTGAAGTGGGTATGGATAAGGACAACGAAGATATGCTTGCCATTATCAACCTCACCAATAAAATTCCTGAAGAGGCTGATGCTATCTAAACGGGCAGGCGGGCTTAGTGCCACTCCAAACCGGTAAATCGAGATCTTCTTTATTGTCTGATGGCGCCCCTGTGCGACTCTTGAAAGAACCTTCCTCTATGGTCAGGCGCATCAGGGCCGTACCCTTGCGCTCCTGAGGGTTTGGAGCGCGCACCTGGCTCCAGCGGCCAGGCTCGATATCTTCGATAATAGATTTGAAAACCGCATCAAACTCCTCTGGGTCCTGTACCCGCGCACCGCGGCAAAACAAAACTGCCGAGCGATAGTTGGCACTGTGATGAAAGGCGGATTTAGCCAGGACCCATTCGTCATAGTGGGCAAAGGAAATACACACCTGCTGCCCCGAATCCAGTAATTTCTGCAGGCGGCTTTTATTGAGCACATGAAAATACAAAAAGTCCCCATGGCGCCATACTGTCATGGGAATAACAATCACTTCACCATCCTGAGTAAAACCAATATGCCCCAGCTTCAGTTCATCGACCAAACGATAAATATCCTCGCGGCGATAACTGGCCCTCTTGGCAGCACGGCGCACCCGGCTTTTCGCAGTTACCGGCAATTCACTCTTTGCGGAATCTAAAACTACCATTCTTAAAAACTCCCACAACGATTTATCAACAACAGATATCGCCAATATAGGGAGTTGCTGGTACTCTGATTAGATCCAGTTTTAATCAGTTAATGGTGCCAGTTTGAGCAGCCCCGATTTTGCCGACTTAACCCTGGACCCCAGGCAACCGTTACAAAGCCAGTTATACCGCAGCCTGGTGGAGTGGATTTGCAGCGGCCGTCTCGCAGCAGGGAGCAAGCTCCCCTCCTCTCGTAGACTATCCTCCACCCTGAATATCAGCCGCAATACGGTCACACTGGTGTTAGAGCAGCTCAAAGCAGAGGGCTTTGTTACCAGCCGTGTCGGACAGGGCGTTTTTGTATCTAGCGCCCTACCCGCTTACGTACAGAAACCACAGCACCAGGCATGGCATTCCCAAGGCTCCGATAGTACAGCTCCCTTACCAGGGCTCTCAGCCCTTGGCCAAAAGCTGCAGACTGCAACGGCATTTAAAACCGACAGCGGTGTATCTCTACCTTTTTCACCGGGTATACCGGATCTCAATGCCTTTCCTTTAGCTATTTGGTCCAGACTCTACAGGCGCCACAAAGATAGGTTTCCACTGCTTGGCTATGGGCACAGCCAGGGCCATCCACCCTTACGCCAGGCACTGGCAGAATACCTGCGCAGCTGCCGCGGAGTGCTCTGTGATGAAAGCCAGATCATCATAACCAATGGCGCCCAGGAAGCCTTGAGCCTGTGCGCACAAGTGCTACTAAGCCCCGGCGATACCGCCATCATGGAAAACCCTGGCTACCGCCGCGCCCGCTGGGTGTTTCAAGCCTGCGGCGCCAAGTTGGCATTGGCCGAATTGCAAAGCGGCTATTTAGACGTGGATGCACTGATCAAAAGCCAACTGCACGGCAAAGTCCTCTACACCACGCCAACCCATCAGTACCCCATGGGCGGAGTCATGCCTGCCAGTGAACGGCTAAAGCTGTTGGACTGGGCCAGCAAGACGCGATGCTGGATTTTAGAGGATGACTATGACAGCGAATTTTCCTTTAAGCACAAACCTGTCGCCGCTCTCCAGGGAATGGCAGAGCATACCCCGGTTATCTATATGGGCAGCTTCAGTAAAAGCCTGCAGCCCGGCCTGCGCTTAGGTTACATGATCGTTCCCAAACCCTTTGTACAGGCATTTGCTCGGGCAAAGGAAATACTCTCCGGCCACTCCCCCCTACTTGCCCAGGCGGTTGTTGCCGACTTTATTGACGAGGGACACTTCGTACGACACCTGCGCAAAATGCGCATCAACTATCGGGAAAAATGGCTGCATTTTTGCGACTTGGCACGAGATAAACTGGAACCCCAGGCGCAACTCATCGCAAGTAGTGCCGGAATGCACTTGGTACTCGCCACGCCCGGCAGGAATGACCTAGAACTGTCAAAGCAATTAGCCCAGCACCGCTTCGGTAGCACGCCACTTTCTTTTTTCTACCCCGATAAATCATTGAACCATGGCCTGGTATTAGGGTTTGCCAATACCAGTAAACAACAACGAGAGGACTGTATAGATCTTCTGCAGAGTTTTTTAACACACTCATTCAGCTAGCAAACTTTCAATATCATTATTATTGGCAACAGCATTTCTATGCCATGGTCAGTAGAAAATATTGTTAGTGTATTTCTTATATACACTCACCCCGCATATGCCTGGCCAGCCCTAGCCTGAAGTTATCCACGCTTTCCTATTGCCGATAAAGACAACAACTTGGATGGAAACACGCTGAAATAGCGAACTTTTTTTGGCACAAGGATTGATCTATGGGGGTCGAATTCAACTAGGCTGGGTTTATGCACAATTCCAGTCAAACTTTAGATACTAGCCAAACAAAAGCGGCAACCTCGCAAACTGCATGGCTAGCCATGATAAGCCTTTTTTTAGGCGCCGCTTGTATCCAACTGGTCATTATGCGCTACCTGAATGGCGAGATGGCTCCGCAGGCCTTTGCAGCCGTATTAGAGCAGCTTATTCGAACGGAAGAAGTCCCCGCAGCTATTCAATCTTTAGCCATATTTTTCACCCCGCACATCACCAGCCTGACTTACTCACTGCATTTTGTCATTCTACTTGCCGGGGTACTCTTAATATTGCGGGTATTAATGACCCTAGGCGCCCTACTCATGTTTGTGAGCTTCATAGTATTATGGGGCTTTACTTATATGGGCGAAAATAGCTGGTTCTTTGAGTTTTTATCACCGGCTTTATATGCATTAGTCTTAGCGGTAAGTAGCTGTAGCTTCACCCCAAACATTCAGAAACCATCCGATCAAGCCTCATCTCATCCTACGCCCTATCACCAGCGTCTATTGGGTAGTATTCTGGCACCCGATATAAGCTTTTTGTCCTGGTGCCTCTGGGTGATTGTGGCATCTAGCGTGTTGTTTGCGATATTTTTGATGTCGCGCAACGGCGGTAATCACATACTTCTAGCCAGCCTTTTATCCAGTATCACCATTGCCGCCCTAGCAATACTTTCAAAATTTTTAGACCGATATCGCATGGTCTTACAGACAGAACAATCCAACCTACTGCTAGGGCGGTGGATTAACCTGTTCACCATCACCATAGGTGTTATGTTGATTTTCCAGGTTTATGAAGACAGCTTACTGAACTGGTTTACCGTAGAGGGCTATAGAGGGCTGGTGAACTCCTATGTAGAATACGGAAACACCCCGCTATGGTTTCGCAACGCATTAGCCTGGGTTACAGAGCATGCCAATATTTTTATGCCCATTCAAAGGATTTTCGAAGTCTCTGCCGCAATCTGTATGGTCATATTAGTTTTTCGGTTCCCTATTGTTCTATTAACTACCGGACTATTCGCCATTCTCTCCTTTACCGAATTTGGAGTAACCAATGTTTGGCCCCCAGCCCCTGGCAAGCCCCCGGCCTGGGTGTTTGAGCTACTACTCACAACTTTAGTAAGCTTAACCTGTGGCCTTTATTATCTTTTTGATGCTTTGAAATGCAAATCCTGGCGTTACTGGCTGCTTGGTTCCAAGGTGTTTGAATCCATATCTAAGCTGGATAAATATCTATTGTTTATCTTGTTTTTCATCCTGGAAATAATTGTATTTTCAGTGAGCCCATCCAGCAAAGAAAACGATATAATAGCATTGCACTTGGCAGCACTCACACTGATTCCTTTATTTTATATATTGATACTTATAGATATTTATAGAAAAGACAGCACAAAACACTAATCATCAATCAGACTTAATCTTGGCTAAACTGATAAGCGTCCATTCGCGGCTCTCTACTCTTTTATCCACATAATTTATTCACACAAAAATTTAGCACAGGAATCAGAAAAACCTAAACCAAAGGCTTGGATAAAAATTCAATATCAAAAACAGATTACTAAAGAATTAAAAGCTTATTAAAGCTGAACACAGCATTTTCATATTAAAAAAAACAGACATACTCTGAGACATACAACTTGGTTGTCAATAGAGGCTTATCTTTACTACTTGAAACCAAGCTAGAAAAATTAAGCCATTTATTTAAAAGATACCCCACCAAGGTTTTCTCTACAATTTATTTCAAAACTTTAAATACTGTTTAGACAGGAGGACATGGACATTACTTGTCATACCCTAGTTTTAGAACTAAACCAAAATATGATTCAAGAGATAACTTAGCACCTCATCATCTTCGACAACTAATCTTTCAAGCACATCAAGATGATCACGATTATTTGCAATGATAAAATGACAGGGATTTCCGGACTTTAATAGCTTTTCTTGATACTCCTTTGTCTGACGAAAAAACTCAGGAGTATCAAATTCAGGTACTATTAAATGTAGTGGACAGAGCTTTCTACCTTCACTTAGCGGCATTAACTGTGGGCTTACCTTCTCCGCTGACTCCATTGACATATTAATCGTGTCATTGACAAAGCTATTCACCAGTGGACGGATATCGAAAAGCCCAGCCAGAGAAAATGCGCCTTTGAACTTATCCTGCGTAGATTTTGAAATATCAAACTGGCTCCAATCTGTCTGATGTAACATCCCTACTAACTGACCACCTGCCGAGTGCCCCATCAGGTAAACTGCAGGCGCACCTCTCAGCTTTGCCTCCTTAAGTACCTTAGCCATTGCATACTGTGTCTGTTTTACTATGGACTCCATAGGCACGCCATTATTCCAATCCTGGGCCATACGATAACCAGGCATATAAACAGCAATCCCTTTTCTATTAAAAGGCTCAGCCAGGAAAGAAAACTGCTCTTTTGAGAACCATTGCCACCAACCTCCATGGATATAAATGACTATGGGTGCATCTTCAGCAACATTCTCAGGCCTAAAAATATCCATTGAGCCTGATAATTCCCCTTCCCCAAAACTAACTGTTTGCAGTCCACCTTTGATCGCCTGTCGGTAATTGGAGCTGTGACTCTCTGTGAATTCTACATGAGCTGGTAACAATTTTTCTGGCGGCAAACGATGATTCCACAGAGTCGGATTGTACTGTTCGTCAGTTTTTTCCCGAGTAAAACTATTCCAATATTCGTTCATGTTATATCCTTTCACTTCGCATTTTTGTCCAAGGCTTCAAAATGGTCCTCACGCAGGCGCATTGTGCCGTCCTCCTGGAGAACCCAGAGCTCTCGTGTAATTACTCCTTGCGCGTTATTCATTCTCCAGTTGCTGGAAAGTACGGTTGAAGTGTCATCTATTGCCTCGATTTTTGTATCCAGGTAAGTCACATCTGAGAACCCCTGAGCCACAAGATTTTCCCAGAAAGCCTGTATCTGCTCCCGCCCCTGGAATAGCCCAAATGGCTTGGCCATCATTTGCGCATCCTTTTCGTACATAGAAGCGCAACCTTCTGCATTTCCTTGGTTGAAAAATGACTTCCAACGCTCGCTGGCTACTACAGTTTTTTCAATTAATGCCTTATTCAAATCAGATTCCTCTTCACGATAATTAAGTATTAACTTTCTGCAAGCATAGTGCCCCAGACACCGCCTTTTGATAAACAGCCATAAAGTTAAATTAGTGTTTAGAAGAATTAAACAATGAAACCCTATCTAGAAGATATGCAAGTATTTCTAGCTGTTGTTAAAGTGTGCAGTTTTATGGCAGTGGCTAATAGCCTGGCCCGTACTAAATCGGCAATAAGCCAGACGGTAACCCAACTGGAAAAAGGTCTGGGAATAAGGCTACTATACCGAAGTACCCGAGCGCTCTCGTTAACGTAAGCAGGCACGCAGTTCTACATTTCTTGCCATAAATCATAGATATTTATAGCACTGCCCTGGCAGACTTAAAAAGCACCTGTGAAAAACTCTCGGGGACACTGACAATTACTGCGTCTCACGCACTTTTCGAGCCGGTTATTGTTCCAGCCAGCTCACAGAGCAGCATACACAGCTTAGTGTTCGATTACTCGCTAACGATACCCCTATCGACCTGATTGAATTACAGGTAGATATTGCAATTCGCCTAGGCAACCTGGATATGCAATCAACCAAAGTGTCCAATCTAGGTGTGCTCCGTGAAAGCCTTAATCCAAATAGAGAGTAAATAGATAGGTAAGGTAATTTATTAGAGAATCGCTATTATTTACACCAATGGAGTCATATCGCCAATGATTAGCAGGGAATTCCGGTTAAATGTAAGTTTCTTAATGCAGACACAATACGAGCCACACCAAAGTCCGCGGTAACTCTTTGCGCAGTTTTTTTCAAATAACAGAAATGGGCTTGAAGATTGAGAGGCACGCGGATATTACGGCAGCTAAGCTTGTCAAAGAGGGGGTTCTGGAAACAGTAACAACAGTAGCCTTGACACCAATACACTATATCTATCTTTTCACCAAAAGACCTCCTGCGAATGTTCAGTACTTCGTTAAAAGCATTAAGTAGGCTGCAAGCCATTTAAAGGAACATACGGGTGTAACGCTACATCATGAAATGATCTATCAGCTAATTTACTTAGATCAGACAATTGGTGAGGACTTATACAAGTATCTTAGGAGTGCATCAAAGCACCATCGTAAGTGCTACGGTAAGTATGATCGACACGGAAAAATAAAAACAATTACCATTTGATAATGGTCTTGAATTCGCTGGCCATACAACGATTGCAGAAGGCTTGGAAGCTGATATTTATTTTGCTCACCCATATTCATCTTGGGAGAGGGAAATTAATGAAAACATTAACGGCCTCATTCGGCAGTATTTCCCAAAGAATACCTACTTCAATAAAGTAACAGAGGAGCAGATTCAATTTGTAATAGATCACCTAAACAGTAGATCAAAAGCGAGTCTGGGTGGAGGGTCTCCGAATGAGCAATTTATGGGGCTGTAAGATAATCTTCTTGCAGCATGGAAGAATTGCAGCTATTACTTGAAACCAAGAAGCAAATAGTATTTAGCAACAACCTTTCAAACACCCTAATAATAACATGGTCGGACAAGTATCAAGCTGATTCACAAACTATATAGCCTAGAGCTACCAGCACCCCCAACTCCATCATTAAACCCGACAACACCAATATAAACCTTCTGAAAAATGACCTAGAAGATTGACACATTAAATATCACTATTGAGAAAGAACGCAATCAAATTAAAAAATGATTCCTAGCCCAAAAGGATATATTTATGAGTTGACATCACCTAGAATCACCAGACAACAACCTACCTAACACCCAACGACTACTACAAATACAATTTACTCTTTTATGGATTAAATTCAAACCTAACAACACCATGTTCAACATATGGTGATCTATATTTTTAGAAAAAATAATCAATTGACCTTCATTAGCTGTGCAAGACGAACTCAGAGAAAAACTATTTTGTGCACTAGTGATTTTACCTATAACAAAAATGATGTTGACCAATTTCTTTACTTCTTTACCATCATCTTACAATCTTGATTAGGTGTCGAATAGTCATTTAGTGTAGTGAAATGAAGGGGCTTAAATTAAGCCCCTTAAAGAACCTCAAGGAGGTCAATTAATCCTATTCGCCATCTGAAAACGAATCTTCTTTAATGGTCCAAACTTTTGAAGAGTTATCTTCACAGTCAACTTTTCCAACCAACCAGTTAGGAGCATTTTGGAACTGTGGAGCCAAGCAATGGCCTGTGAGTCTGTTTTTAATTTGATAAAAACTACTATCATCGGAAAAACGATAAGGACCAATAAAGTCCCAAGTTGTTGCATCAGTTTTTTCCGTATCAGGACGTATGCTATGATGGCCAAAGCCCAAATCTATATCACTCACATAAGATTCATTATTTGCCTCAGTGTCCCAAATCAAATATCCACCATTATGTGGTAATAAGGCTATTTGACACGATAAATTGCTACCACGATATCCTGCAGGGAAAGTTGAACTTGCGCTGTGAAATGAACTGATGCAACCATTAAATCCTGTTAATCCTTCTGGGGCAATTATTGTGTGATTACCACTCGCTGCTGTAGGGAGTTCTATAAATTCCAGTGCAAAAATCTCGATATCAGATGGCGCAATTCCACAAGCAACGGTAGTCAGCACTCCATTTTCATTGCTCAAGCAATGACCGGTAGTATAGTTTGCTAACCGGAAAAGACCATCACCATCAAAATCATTTATAACCCAGATGGCATCATCTCCAAGCCCACTATAAAATCCAAGGCCATCATCTTTTTGCTTTAAGCTCCTGCTATCAACCGTTATCCGATACCCATCTTGATATTTCGCAACTTCAAAAACATAGGATTCTTCATCGCAATTAATTGCCCCAAAGCGACCAAAACAGGTGTTATCGGGCACATGACGCAAGCGAATAAAGGTCCCCTCGGGGATATCTGTACCATCGATTTCCCACCTGTCATCGTTCTCGCACCCTCCCATAATGAGCCTGTCGTTTTCATCAACAATTAGACACCTTTCTGTATTTGAATTCACAATCTGGTACTCAGTGTCCAAAAAATGTCTTTTCTTAAACTGCCAAACAGAGTCACTCCCAACACTAGACCGGATAACAAAGCCATCTGAATCTTCACCTTTATCTTTAAAGTTACGATTATCAGCAAGCCTAGAGATCGTATAACCATCCTGATAGGGCCTGATCATAAATTGGCTGGCACCAACATCACAATTTAGCTTTACTGTACCATCCATACTGGCACATTTGTCAGTAGACTTATATTTAAGCCTTACTCCCCTGTAAGTTTCTAGATCAAAGACATCCTTTATCTCGATTAGATCTTCATCAGCCTGGGCGTCAGTTATTTTTAAAGCGTGGTTATACCAATCCCAGGAATCCACAATAAATGCAAGGCTATGAAAGATAGAGTTTCTTTTCGATTCACTTGCGAATTGACTATTGCTATAAAGATCATCAATATACTCATCACGCCACTGATTACATTGACTCTCAGGGACAGCTTGTGAAGTAAAGTTGTTATAATTATCTATATATGAATATCTAACACCACCACCAGAGCACTCTCTTACGAAGGATTCCCTATAAGCTCCTAGTCGAGATTCACGAAAATCTAATTCTACTGAAACTAGCCCCGGAAATAAATTATTTTCGTTAACTTTAATACCAACATCATCTAATATTTTTTTATAAGAGCCAATTTCATTGACATCCTTAACCCGGTTATACGTCAAGTAAGTATCATTACCGCCCCTGCATGCATCCAGGGCATCTTCTGGCTCAATTAAGTAGTCTGTAAGTACAACTTCATCATCGTGTTTAATTGAATTCAATATCGAGGGAGAAATTAACTCATCATCCTCCACATTCTTCCAGGACGCATAGGAGCCTCTATTATAACAATAGCGATTCCATTCTTTTCTGTGCATAAACTCCATCTGAATGATCGCTATATATCCTGGTATAACTTCATCAATCAGAGCTTTATATTTAGCTGATGTTGGTGTATCGGCATCCAATTCCTTATCTATTTTCTCCCCAAGGCTTACTGCTAACAACTGTAGTTTGGAAGCAATATTAGCATGGCTAGATAAAATTCCATTATCCACAATTTCTTGCTGAATAAGACTAACCAAGCCGGTGAGATCTGTTAGATCTTGACCAAGGTAAGCTCCTTCTAAATTTGAAATGCGGCTATTAAATTCTTCCAAGCAACTTACCAATTGAGGATCAGCCCCCGGAGTCATTTTTTCAACAACTCCACCTTTTACAGCACTATAAATAAAAGGGTACGCTTTTGAAATAAGAGAGAAGGATTCCGGCACACCGAGTGCCGTAGATATCACATTATTTGCAAGTAAAATTCCTACACTTTGACCATCGTAAGAGACAGCAGAGCTGGCCTCTCTTGAAGCATAATCATAACAAGCACCGCTAAGCTCATTCGCAGATGCATTAGCGGCTACCAGGGAGATACCTGCACACAAGGTAACCCTCTTCATAATTTTCATATCTTTACTCCTAGAAAATCTGCATTTAAATAAAGTCAAAATTGACCCTAGAAATATAGCTGGAAAAAGTATTAAAGAGTTAGGTCCAGTTTTGAAAAAACCATGGTGCCAGCATACATATCAACAGAAAAGGCTGTAAAATTCACAATATATTTTTTTAAGCAACAACGAAATGATTACAAATGAAACCATCTACCAGCCTTGCTTGGGAAAGCGTGATTTATTTTAGATAATTACATTTTAAAAATGAATTTTCATTTTCTAGATCTAACTCTTTGGTGACACCATATTGATAGTAATGTCAAAATAAGTAAGATTCAGCTTTTATATTATATGGTACCAGCGGTGAACGCCCCAGACTTATCTGACTTATCTATAAATCGAAACAAGCCTCTCCAGAAACAACTCTATAAAGCCTTAATTGAACGAATTATCAATGGACGGTTATTAGCGGGAGTAAAACTACCTTCTTCCAGAAGAATGTCTGAGTGTTTGGACATCAGCCGTAATACGGTTACACAAACAATAGAGCAACTTAAAAATGAAGGATTTTTAACCAGCAGGGTAGGAAAAGGAGTTTTTGTTTCTAAAAATTTACCGTCCTTCGCAAATTATCCCGATGAACGTCACCCCCACAATGACACGCTTAATAGTGCAACACCTTTACCGAGTTTGTCGGTCTACAGCCAAATGCTAAATTCTTATCCTCGTTTTATGTCACAGTGGCCTACTCTCCTACCCTTCTCACCAGGTGTACCAGATTTAAAAGCTTTCCCTTTTTCTATCTGGAACAAACTTTACCGACAGCATCAAGATAGAATACCAATTAATGGATATGGGAATCCTATTGGATATTTACCTTTAAGAGAATGGCTGGCAGAGTACTTACTGATCACTCGAGGCGTAAGATGTGCTCCAGATCAAATCATTATTACCAATGGCAGACAAGAAGCCTTAAATATATGCGCCAAAGTCTTCTTAGAGCAAAATGATTCAATCTTAATGGAAAACCCTGGTTTTTGGGGAGCAAAATTAGCATTTGAATCGATGAATGCAAAAATCAACTTAGTTGGTTTGAAAAATAATCATCTAGACGTTGATTTATTACCACAAATTAATGTAAGTGAAAAGCTCCTCTATACAACTCCAACTTATCAATACCCTATGGGTGGGATTCTTCCACCTTTAGAAAGGAATAAGCTATTAGATTGGGCCGATAAAAATCAATGCTGGATCATTGAGGATGAATCTAACAGTATATTTTCATTCAATGGGAACCCATATGCGGCGCTACAAGGGATGAGAAATAACACTCCAGTAATATTCATTGGAAGCTTTAATAGGGCTTTATTACCTAGCCTGAGATTAGGATATCTAGTAGTACCAAAACCTGTAGTTTCTAGCTTTGTAAGTGTGAAATCTGTTATTTCAGGGCCATCCACGCTACTCCCTCAAGCAATCATCGCTGATTTTATGAATGAAGGGCACTTTGTTCGACACACTCGTAGAATGCAAAAAAAATACCAAAAAAAATGGGAACACTTTCACAGATTAACACAAAACCGACTTGAACCTAATGTAAATTTGATTACAGGTAGTGGGATTATGTTTGCTGTTCTTTCTACGCCACATCACGATGATAAATGGCTTTCAGAAAAACTACACAAAAAAGGATTTGGCAACGCCCCTCTTTCACTATCTGATGCTAATGAAAAAAAAATATCTGGTTTGATTTTAGGTTGCGCAAATACAAATTCTTCTCAACGTGAAAACTTTGTAGATTATTTGGCACACCTATTAAACAGTGACAAACGCCCCACCAGTTGAATTAATGGTCATTCTTAGAAAGACCCTTATGGATTTGCGCTCACTTACCGAATTAAACTCCGCAAATCCATTAAACAATATCATCAAAGTATAAATGTCGAATAAAAATCACCCATTAAAATCTTATCAAATTTTTGACGCGCGACAATAACATTAATAACTTTCTGACTACATCCCTCGCACTAACTTCTCCCCAAAAAAAGAAGTGCCCCCCGGGAAGGGATTGCGAAAAGTGGCTACCAGAGCATTCAACTAGTTCTTGAAGACGCTCCCACTGAGCAGGAGACAGGTCCTTCAATGCATTATCCCCAAGCACCCTCTTAATAAGCACTCTATTTCTAATAAACGCCCAGTTAGAGGTATTCAGTAATACGTTTTCCCCATCAGATATCGAATTACCATGAATAACCACAGGAAAAGGATAATCGTCGTAATTGAAAGTGTTCGCGGACTTAAGACTCCATTCTAAGTCTTCCACAAATTGGCCGTTCTTATACATCAGGCCCGTGCCAATCAATCCCACAGGGGTGGCCCCCAGGATCCTCTGCCGATAAATATCTTTTGGGAGAATAGTATGGCCGTTATAGGTACTTTGATCTTCCAGTGCCTGAAAAAACCAGGGGTATAAGCTCTCCCGGTTTGCCAGCCCTTCTGGTGTCATAGCGATATTTTCAGCATTTGCTTTTGGCAAGAAGCCTGGAACAGCGGGATCTCCCGACATGGCAACAAACATCACTATTGAGAAGCTCTTACCAATCGCCTCCTTCCCAAGAGCTCCTGCAATCTTGCATCCCATACTCCAGCCACAAACGATTACCTCACCTTGTAAGTTATTCTCAGTGACAATCTTGTCAATTACTTCCGCGACCTGCTTACCCCAATCTGCGATGGTGAAATTGGGATAATATCCCTCAAAGGCCTTATTGGCGATGGGGAAGGATATAGCAAGGAAGGGGTGGCCTGAACGATGTACCCAATAACTGATAAAGTCTTCTTCCCTTGCCTCGGGGCAGCCATAAAAGATACGTGCCAAGTGAGAGTTACCCGGCACAAATACCATTAGAGGTTTGGATTTATCTGCAGCAATATAGCGATAAAGAACGGGGAATCCTGCTGCAGTGCTCATTACCTCCCCTTCTTGCAACCTGCCAGATTCGGTGTTCCCCATGCCGTTTACCACATCTGAATTATCCTAGTCAGCAGACTTATTCGCTTAAGGGCACCTCTATTTAAGAGATCAAAAAACACCCCAAACTCTTCAGCTCTTGCTCTTACCTTTTCCCCAAACTTCCTCAAGCCGCTGATCCCGCCCGCAGCGAAAGCGGTAGTATTTATAGCGTAGGGGATTGCGCTGATAATAATCCTGGTGGTAAGCCTCTGCCGGATAAAAAGTAGCGGCAGGCTTTATCTGGGTGACAACTTTCTTACCCAGCTCGGCCTCTACTTTCTTCTTACTCTCTTCGGCCAGCTTTTTCTCTTCTTCATTACCGTAAAAGATCTCAGCACGGTACTGATCGCCCCGGTCACAAAACTGGCCACCGGCATCAAAGGGGTCCACGTTGTGCCAAAAAATATTGAGTAACTCGGAATAACTCACTTTGTTTGCATCATATTTAACTTGCACCACCTCGGCATGGCCGGTGCCACCGGCAGAGACCTGATCATAGGAGGGGTTCTTTACATGACCACCGCTGTAACCTGAGGTGGTTTCCAGCACGCCATTCACTTTGTCATACGGCGGTTCCATACACCAGAAACAGCCTCCAGCAAAAATAGCGGTTCGTATATCAGGAGAATCCTGGGCATATCCGAGGGTGGCTGCCAGAAGAATAAACAGAGTAAAAATACCGCGCATAACGAATTCCTATGGAATGTTCTATTGATGGTTACTCTTCTGTCGACTCATAGAGGTAAACTCTTACAGTGTGACACTACCCTGGCAAGCACGCAGGAAAATATCGCGATATTTCACTGCACTAAACGACATAGGATTACTGGCTGCCGAGGGATCTGCCGCAGCCATATGAGCGATTCTATCGGCGTCTTCGGCTTTGATACCGATTTCAACCAGGGTGTGGGGAATATTTAATTGCTGACGCAGACCGAGAATCCAATTCAGTACGGCATCGAAACCGCTCTCGAACCTATCTTTGCCGGTCAATTGCAGTGAGAGGGCCAACTGCCCCATGGGAACCTCTATAGCGGGCCGGTTGGCTACAAGCACATAGGGCATCAATATGGCGTTGAGTAAACCGTGGTGCTTGTCATATAGGGCACCGAGCGGATGTGCCAGGGCATGAATAGCTCCCAAGCCACGCTGAAATGCGGTGGCTCCCATACAGGAGGCTACCAACATCTGTTGACGGGCTTTCAACTCAGTGCCAATCATGTAAGCACGGGGCAGATAATTCTTAATCAGACGCATCCCCTGTAGTGCGATGCCCTCTGCCATGGGGTGGTAAATGGGGGAATAATAAGCTTCCAGGTTATGCGAGAGTGCATCCATGCCAGTGGCTGCAGTAATCTGGGGGGGAAGATCCAGAGTCAGCTCGGCATCCAGTATGACGATATCCGGCAATAGTTTGGGGTGAAATATCAGGCGTTTTACCTTCGCCTGCTCATCGGTTATGACCGCCACCCGCCCGACTTCCGAGCCAGTGCCCGCGGTTGTAGGCACGGCAATTACTGGGAGCATGCCGTCGAGGTCAACCCGCTTATAGTTATCGCCAATATCTTCAAAATCCCAAATGGGACGACGCTGCCCGGCCATTAGGGCAATCGCCTTACCGGCATCTATGGCTGAACCACCACCGAAGGCGATTACGCCGTCGCAATTTTTATCTCGTAACAGCTCGACACCACTGTCAATATTCTCACCGTTGGGATTCCCCTTGATTGAGGAGAAAATCTCCACCTCCAGGCCGTATTCCTTACAAGGCACCAATGCGCGTTGAAGCAGTGGTATGCCTGCAATACCGGGATCCGTTACCAGTAAGGGGTGCTGCATATTGAGATCAGAGCAGGCTTTGGCAAGATCTGATATCCGGCCGGGACCAACCCAAATATTGGTAGGAAAATTCCAGTTTACCCGGTATTTATCCACATTATCCTCTCTGCCTTTACCGCTTAACCATTTAAAATTTCTAGTTATCCACAGTCTCTATGCGTTTAACTGATAGGATAAGGTTAAAAACAAATTTTCTATTCATGACCTCAACGCTATCTGGATATCCCACCTGTAAAAGCTCGGGGTTATTATCCATAGGCCAAACTACAGCTAAAAAAAGCGCGATTGTCATTTTAGTAATTGGACCTATAAAACCAGCAGAATCATCATTAATCGACTACATCTTCTAAGGGCTCGACAGATTCAACCAACTTAATCACTGGAGTAAAATCCACTGAATGACAGTCACCTTGATAGGACGCAATCAGTAGATCGCTCCCATCCCCCAAAAACCAATTTGCCGAACACTTCCCTTCCGATGTAAAAGTGACAAAGTAACCTGAATATTTGCCAATCTGTACCGAAGAAACTGGATGCTCCAATGGGTGCATTTTTAAGAACGCACTGGGGTCTCCTCCATTAACCAACAACCCCTTCCTAAGAATTAAGAACATCAGGTTACCCGTGCGCTCCTGTCTAAAACTAGCCCCTACATTATTATTGTAAGGATCTTTGTATTTCGACCAGCCATCAGGAATCTCTAAAGTAATATTTTCATAAAGGTAAGGTTCCGCACTTGACGCCAGAGGGCAAATTAAAAACAATCCATAAATACAACAATTAATCCACCTCACAAATTTTCCCTCTTTACTGGTTTACTAGCCCCCAACTTTAAAATGAAATGATTTGGGCCTGGTTAGCTGCTCAAACCCGACTCTGGACAAAGTACATCCCCTGCCAGACTGTTTAACGCCGCTCCAGGCCAATTCCGGGTCTAAATAGTCGCAGCGATTGAGAAACACTGTGCCCACTCGCAAGTGATCGCCAATTGCCAGGGCAGTTTCTTCATCCTGTGAAAAAATAGCTGCCGTCAAACCGAAAGGGCTGTTATTCATTAATTCTAGAGCTTCACCATCGTCATGGACTTTTTGCACCCCCAAAACCGGGCCAAAAGATTCATCGCGCATTACCCGCATTTTTTGTCGCACACCAGTAAGTAATTGTGGTGCCATATACTGAGTACCGCGCCTGTCCATGGAAAATTTACTGCTGTGCAGGTGGGGCTGGGCGCCCTGGGCCACAGCTTCGTCAATTTGAGTGCGCACTTTGTCGGCAGCCTCCGCATTGACCAACGGACCCAGGGTTGTTTGAGGATCATCGGGGCGCCCCAGCTGGTAATCACCCACTAGTGCCACGGCGCGTTCGACAAATTCTTCGAATAGATTTTCCTGCACATAGGCACGTTCAATACCACAGCAAGACTGGCCGGAATTAAAAAAAGCACCATCCACTACAGCCTCTACCGCCAGTTCAAGGTCCGCATCTTCACGCACATAAGCGGGGTCCTTACCACCCAACTCCAGTCCCAACTGGATAAATCGGCCGGCAACAATACGCTCTATATTGGCCCCGGCGTCAACAGATCCGGTAAAAGCAATATGCTGGATTTCTTCGGCACTGGCTAAACGTTGCGTATTGGAATGATTGAGATGCAAATATTGAAATACTCCGTAGGGCAGACCCGCTTCCCTGAAAGCCTCCACCATACGCTCGGCGCACAAGGGCGTTTGTGCCGAATGTTTTAATATGACCGCATTGCCAGCCAGCAAAGATGGCACCAGTGCATTTACCGCGGTTAAATAGGGGTAGTTCCAGGGGGCGATCACCAGGGAAACCCCCAGCGGTTCACGGCGTATAAAGCGGGAAAATCCTGGTTTAATTGGCAAATGGATATCTACAAGGGCCTCCTCTGCCAGATTTGCCATGGCCGTAGCGCGCTCTGCAAAGCCGTCTATTTCGCCCGGTGCAAAACGAATGGGTCTGCCCATCATCCAACAGAGTTCCTCAGCCAGACGATGCTTGCGCTCGGTAAAAAACTCCACTGCACGGTGGACAATGGCAATACGCTCCACCAGAGGGGTCAATCGCCAGGCTTTTTGTGAAGCCGCCGCCCTATCCAGGGCCACACGAATTTCAGCCTCGCCGGCCAGGGCCCGCTCCAGATATACACTGTTATCGACAGGGGAAATACAGCGCAGGTGGTGCATATTAAATATTCCTTATCCACGGCTTATTTTGATTTCCTTACCATCCAAAAAATCACAAAAGCGGGCTTTTAAAAGGGCCATTTAAATAATTTCAAAATACCTATCCAGCTCCCAGTCAGTAACATGGCGGCGATACTCGCGCTCCTCCCATTCCCGGCTGGCGGCGAAATGCTCAATAAATTCACTGCCGAATAATTCATGAGCCGTCTCGGAATTTTTTAGACGCTGGGTGGCATCCCATAAAGTGGTAGGCAACGCCTGCTGTGCCTCTTGCGCTAGTGCATAGGCATTACCCTCGATGGGCGTACTGGGCTGCCACTGCTGCATGATTCCGTAAAGGCCGGAGCCCAGGGCGGCGGCCAGCGCCAGATAGGGGTTGGCATCTGCAGCGCCCAGGCGGTATTCCACCCGCTGTGATTTTTCCCCGCCGGGGATGGCACGCAAGGCCGTGGTGCGATTTTCCACGCCCCAGTTCGCATCGGTAGGCGCCCAAAAACCCGGAACCAGGCGACGGTAGCTGTTGATAGTTGGCGCGAACAGAGCCAGGAATTCTGGCATCAGGCGCTGTTGGCCGGCGATAAAGTAACGCATGGTCTCACTGATTCCCTGGGGCTGAGAGCCATCGAAAAACGCGGCATTGCCGTTATTCAAATCGCGCAGCGATAAATGAATATGGCCACTCTGCCCGGGAAGATCGCTAGACCAGCGCGACATAAAAGTCGCCATCAGGCCCATACGCTGGGCCAGTACTTTCATAAAGGTTTTAAACAGTGCGGCTTTATCCCCAGCAGCCTCGACCCTATCCACGGCGATTGCCGCTTCGAGAACCCCTGGGCCGGTTTCTGTATGAAGCCCCTCCAAAGGGAAGTCCATACACTCACCCATTTCGAGGATTTCCCGGTAGAGTTCGGCATGAACCGAATTGCGCAGCATTGAATAGCCAAACCAGTCCGGCGTGAAAGGCTTCAGATTGCGAAAGCCCTTTTCCCGTACCGACTCGGGTGTCTCATCAAATAAAAAGAACTCGTATTCCAAAGCTGCGAAGGGCTCAAATCCAATAGCCCGACAACGGTCTACCACCCGCTGCAGAGCCGCACGCGGACACACGACCTGAGCACGTTCATCAAACTCCGCCAGAAATAACAGCATATTGTCTTCAAAGGGAATATCGCGACAGCTGTGCGGCAGGATGCGCACCGGCGCGTCTGGGTAGCCCGTGTGCCAGCCGGTATAACGGGTATTGTCATAGAGCTGGTCTTTGACATCCCAGCCCAGCACCACATCACAGAAGGAAAACCCCTGCTCCAGGGCAGAGAAGAATTTTTCACGGCTCATATATTTGCCGCGCATGACCCCATCCAAATCAAACAGGCCCACTTTCACATGACTGAGACCGCGCCCCTCAACGATGGCACGAGCCTCCTGAACGGTTTTTACCTCCCGCGCTTTGATCATGGCCATCCCTGCCCATTGTTGTTATCAATGTCCTACAGGATAGACCCGCCAGCCGAGCCTTGACGCCCCATATTTCCTTTAAGGGCGTGACTTTCAGCCGTGCCGAACTGCATATATAATCCGCGCTCCAAATTTTTCGTTTTACCCAGTTCAGGACCAGCAATGAGCTTCGACAAGATCCCCGCAGGTAAAGACCTGCCCAGCGATATCAACGTAATCATCGAGATCCCTGCCAACTCCGACCCCATCAAATATGAGGTGGACAAGGACTCAGACGCCGTATTTGTGGATCGTTTCGTTGCCACTCCCATGTTCTACCCAGCCAACTACGGTTATGTACCCCAGACTCTGTCCGAAGACGGCGACCCCCTGGACGTACTGGTAGTGGCACCCTACCCGGTAATGGTTGGCTCCGTAATCCGCTCTCGCGTGATCGGCGTTCTGAAAATGACCGACGAATCCGGTGTTGACGCCAAGCTGCTGGCGGTACCTCACACCAAGCTGACCAAGCTGTACGATCACGTTCAGGAAATTGGCGACCTGCCCGAGCTGCTGCTCAAGCAGATCGAACACTACTTCGAGAACTACAAGGCTCTGGAAGCCGGCAAGTGGGTGAAAGTGGAAGGCTGGGCCGACGCTGAAGAAGCGCGCAAAGAAGTGCTTTCCTCTCGCGAGCGCTACCTGAAAGAAGAAGGCTAATCACAGCTTCTCTTAAGCCCGGCACGATTTTGTATTGGCCGGGCTGACAGGTATAAAAAAACCGGCATCTAGCCGGTTTTTTATACCTGGGCGCTGTAATCAACGCGAATCGCAGAAGATCTAATTGAGATCCCATTGGGGAATATTGACTGGTGCAGCAACTGTTTCGGCCCGCTCGCTCTCATCCAGTAACAACCCCTCCGCCGCGCGCAGGCTGATATGTTCGGTGGGCACCTGCACCTCCGCTATCTGCTCACGTTCGTGGTCCTTAATCAGATTGCCCTCCATTGGCGCGAGCGTCCAGTTTGGAACGCGAGGGCCCTCTGGCTGAGGTGTTTGACTCGGCTCGGGCACCGGAGGGATGTTTTCAGGGCCCCCCTCGCTTTTCAGGTTGACCTGAGCCCCAACCTTGGCCAGGGTCGCTTGAAATTGCTCCGCCTGGGCGCGACTCAATCCCTTGCGCAGCACCAGCGGTCGACCACTAAACAGTTTTTCCACTGCCTGCGGACTGCTCTTAAACAAGCGCGCCAAATTGGCCTTCACATCTCCGGCAGTAAACCCGGCAATCAGGTCGCCGCGGAAAATCAGGCTATAGGTGGCTTGGGTCATCACTCAATCCCTATGTGTAATGCTGGTTGGATAATACTTGCTGCAGCCAGTTTATTCTTCGGAATCCAGGGTTTGATCCATGGTAAAGGCGGGGGCCTTTTCTATCCGGCCACCGACTTGACGCGCGGGGACACCGGCCACTGTGGTGTGGTCGGGGACGTCCTGTAGAACCAGGCTACCCGCAGCAATCTTCACATCCTCACCCACCCGCACAGGCCCCAATATCTTGGCGCCGGCACCGATCATAACCCCATGACCAATCTTCGGGTGGCGATCCCCGGAACCGCGACCGCTGCCGCCCAGAGTCACTGAGTGCAAAATAGAGACGTTGTCGCCCACCACCGAGGTCTCTCCCACGACCAGGCCCGTAGCGTGGTCAATCATAATACCGCTGCCAAATTGAGCTGCGGGGTGGATATCCACAGAAAACTGTTCCGACACACGGCTCTGGAAGTACAGCGCGAGCGTCGTGCGGCCCTGCTTCCACAGCCAGTGGGCAATTCGGTGCGACTGCAGTGCATGAAAGCCCTTGAAGTAGAGAAAGGGGGTGAGGTACTGATCACAGGCGGGATCGCGATCGTACCAGGCACAGATATCCGCCAGCATACTGCGGGATATCCCTGTATCAGCCTGCAAGGCCGAAGCGATCACCTCCTGCAAAGCGGTGGAGGTGAGTGCATTGTGATCCAGGACTGAGGCTAACTGGTCTGCGATTGCGTGCTCCGCCGACTTATGGCGCAGCACCGTATTGTGAAAATAACTCGCCAGAATCGGTTCATCCCTGGCGGCTGCGGCAGCCTCTGCGCGCATAGCACTCCATACGTCTCTGGGCTCAGTTTGGCTGTCGATATTCAGTTCCTCACCTGTCGTACTCATTTTCCCGACGCTTTCCTAATGTATTTGATTTGTCTCACACAACTTTGCGCCATTGGGCCCGCGCAGCTTCGCAGGAATACCAGGGCCTTTCAAGCGCCATCCGGCGGTGAAAATAAAGCGTACCGATTTACGTAGATTTTGCTCAGAGCGGCATATCTGTTGGATAACAGTGATCCGGAACCCATACAAAGCGCGTATAGATTTGCTCCAGCTGCTCGCAAACCGTGTCACACAGCGCCAAGTCGCAGGAGCGCAACTGCGCCTCCAGGCGTTCGGGTGTCAGCAGGTGCTGTAGCTCCAGGGCTCGCGGTGCATAACTCAAATGCCAGCGCTCAGGTGCAACGCCACCGAGATCTTCGGCATAGGGACGAAACAGGCCGTAACTTTGCCCCGCGGCTATACGCTGATCCAGCCATTGGTGAAAAGCGCCAAAAACCCCATCATCGGCCACTTCCTGTGGGGTGAGCTGTACCTGGTAGTCCTCGGTTACAGCGGCGGCATCGATAATGTCGAAATCAGTACCCCAATGGTGGCGCGAGGCACCGGGCAGTGCCGACCAACGCAGTATGGCCAGCACTAACTCCTGCGGTGGCAGCCTAGAGACTTCAAGCTCTACACCATCGGTGTTCAGCACTGGACGCAGGCCTTGTGCCTTGTTATTCCAGATGGTGCGCTGGCGCTCAAAGCTGCGAAAACCTGAGACCACCTTGGGGTCAAAACCGGCATCTCGCGCATCGCGCCGCAGGCGCTGGAATGCCACCAGTGCCTCAGGGTGCAGCAGCTGTCCTGAGGGTGGATCGAGGATAACGTGCATATCGGTTAGCCCGAAGAGCATACTCTTAAGCGGTGTGGATAACATTTGGCTCCTATAGACAGGCGATTTTCAAAAGGCGGGCTAAAGTGAGTAAACCCCCAGCTATTACTCTACCAAAGAGCGGCATGGAATAAGTGGCCAATGGAAATGCTAGGCAAAGTAATAGGCGCTGTCTTAGGCCATGCGGCGGTTATCTTTGTTGGCAGCTTGCTAATTTATGTTAAGTTCAGCCCCGCGATTGGGGATTGATCGTGACTACTGGACGGAAAACCTTGCAGGGAAAACTGAATGCACCCAAGTCAATCAGAACTACTTAAGCTGAAAAATTTGGGGCTCGCCTCCGTTAACATCCTTCACTCCATTGGTATTCGCACCTACGAAGACCTCCATCGTATTGGCCCGGTTGAGGCCTTTATCAGTATTCGCAACCGCGGGATCAACGCCTCGCGCGTCATGCTTTATGCACTGCAAGGTGCTCTACTCGATGTGCATTGGAACGATCTGGACCCAGATCTTAAACAGCAATTGGTCACTGAAGCCGACCGCCTGCTGGCTACACAGAATTCAAACTAAAGCCTGTCACCAACAATTTTAGAAAGGGAAAAGCTACGCTGGGGCCCTTGCGCATCTGAGTGCCTGCGCAAGATGTACCGAGACGTTCGCACAGGCCCTTAATGCCTTACCCCATGCTACGGCTACGCAATAACTCGAGCTTTTGACACACAAACCACCACAACCTATCTAAACTTGTCTAAGGGCAAAGAGACGGAGAGAGCCGATGTTGCGCATTGGGCTATTCCTGCTGACCAACCTTGCGGTATTAGTTCTGGTTGGCATCATCTTCAATATTTTTGGCATCGGGGGCATCCTTCAGGCCAACGGGGTCGACCTGAATCTGGGGGCACTGTTACTCCTCTGCGCTCTTTTTGGGTTTGGTGGTTCGTTTATATCCCTGTTTCTCTCCAAGACCATCGCCCGCATGAGTACCCACACCCAGATTATCACCGAGCCGCGCAGCGCCGATGAGCAATGGCTGGTGGAGACTGTGCGGGAGCTTTCGCGCAAGGCCAATATCGGTATGCCGGATGTGGGTATTTTTCCCATGCCCCAAGCCAACGCCTTTGCCACCGGCTGGAATCGCAACAATGCCCTGGTCTCTGTAAGCGCCGGATTACTGCAGCGCTTCAGCCGCGAAGAGGCCCGTGCGGTGATCGGCCATGAGATCGGTCACGTGGCCAATGGCGACATGGTAACTCTGGCGTTGATTCAGGGAGTGGTGAATACCTTTGTGATGTTCTTTGCACGGCTGGTCGGTTTCTTTGTCGACCGGGTGATACTGCGCAATGAGCAAGGCCTTGGCATCGGCTATTACGTTACCTCTATCGTGATGGATATAATTTTTGGCTTCCTCGCCATGTTTATCATCGCTTGGTTCAGCCGCCGTCGGGAGTACCGCGCAGACCACGCCGGCGCCACCCTCGCCAGTCCCAATTCAATGATCGCCGCACTGCAACGGCTCAAAGTGGAATCTGAACGGGGTCATGAGGAACCTCTGCCAGGCAATATGAAAGCCTTCGGTATTTTCGGCAATATGGGCGCACTATTAGCCACCCATCCGCCCTTGGATGATCGTATCCTGGCCCTACAAAACTTCCGTAAGTAATACCCTCATTGCTGTTGGCACGTTTTAGGGGCGGGTTTTAATTCTTTGCCGCGCCCCCATCTTCACTCCCTCACAACGAGCAAAGTAAACTTTTCATTAAAGTGCTAAAGCGAAGACAGCGACCATGACACCGCTTAAAACTCTGCCCACTATTCTGTCGATCCTTTTATTCATTCTCAGTGCTCCCCTGTACGCAGAGGTACAGGAGTTCGCCACAGATGACGAACGCAACACCATGCAGGTGTTTAATTTTGCCAGCCCCTCTGTGGTGTATGTCACCAATGAAACCCTGGTTCGCGATCGCAGAACCCTGCGCCTGCACGCAGTACCCAAAGGCGCCGGCAGTGGATTTATCTGGGATGAACAGGGTCACGTTGTGACCAATTTCCATGTCATCGAGGGCGCGCGTAAAGTCACAATCACCCTGCAGGACCGCAGTGAGTGGCCCGCCACTGTAGTGGGTTCCGCTCCAGAAAAAGATCTGGCGGTGTTGAAAATCGAGGCTCCGAAAAAATTACTTAAACCACTGGTTGCCGGTACTTCCAGTGAACTCTCTGTGGGCCGAAAAGTACTCGCCATCGGCAACCCCTTTGGCCTCGATACCACCCTAACCACCGGAGTGGTCAGCGCGTTGGGGCGTGAAATCGAGGCCGCCAACAACCGCACCATTCGCAATGTGATTCAAACTGATGCCGCCATTAATCCCGGCAACTCTGGCGGTCCTCTGCTCGATTCCCTCGGCCGTCTGATCGGGGTAAATACCGCCATCTATAGCCCCAGCGGTGCCAGTGTGGGCATCGGTTTTGCTATTCCTGTGGATACTGTAAAGAAAATAGTGCCGCAACTGATTAACTACGGCCGCCTGGTGCGACCGATTCTCGGCATTGAATCCGCACCGGATCAGTGGAGCAGCCGCTACGGTTTTGAAGGTGTGGCGGTGCTGCGCACAGCCCCTGGTATGCCGGCGGAAAAAGCCGGGTTGCAAGGCATTTATCGCACACGCCAAGGGGGCTGGCAGCTCGGAGACGTTATCGTGGAAGTCGAGCAGCAACCCGTCCGCAGCTACGACGACCTGCTCAACGCACTGGAGAAGTACCGCGCCGGCGACCAGATCACTTTGGGGATAATGCGCAACGGGACAATCCGCTACACCTCGATTACACTCGCGGCGCCCCAATAAATCGGGGCAGAATCTGGCGCAGCTTCCCCAAATCAACCTATCTGGAGAGAAGGCGCCGCAATAACGAATAAATAATTGCGCCTAAGGCCGACCAGTTATGCAGAAATACTTCCTGTGCCGTTACGAGGAATTAGCGGAAGGGCAATCCAAGGGCTTCTCCCTCGGTGACACCGCCGCCGGCACCGACAATGTGTTTGCGGTAATGAAAGGGGGCGAGGTTTTCGCCTATAAAAACACCTGCCCCCATCGCGGCATCAATCTCGACTGGCAGGAAGACCAGTTCCTCGATCCCGATGGCGCACTGATCCAATGCGCCTCCCATGGGGCGCTGTTCACCATTGAAACCGGCGAGTGTATTGCCGGGCCCTGCACCGGCGATTCACTGACTCCCATACCCGTGGAATACGCCCAAGACGGCCTCTACGCCCTGCTGCCTGAATAAGATTTTACTGGCTGGGTGGCCCCCACCCGGCCAGTTACTCTAAATTCCCTCAGCGAAACGGCAGAGCTTCGCCTAAAACGATTTCACCGGCGCTCATCCGCGCCCGGTAAGCGAGCACCTGCACACCGGCTGAGACAGCACTGTCGAGGGCTTTACCATAAGCCGGGTCGATTTCTCGCGCTGCCTCTACGCTATCTATGCCACTGTGCTGTACACAGTAAAAAAGCACTGCACGTACACCGCTCTCAGCCAATTTCTGTAACTCACGCAGGTGCTTAGCACCGCGAGCACTCACCGCATCGGGAAAATAACCCCGCGCACCATCCGCCAGGGTGACATTCTTAACTTCCACATAGCAGTCGCCAGCATCGCCAGACAACAGAAAATCGATGCGGCTGTTTTCTTCGCCATAACGCACTTCCCGACGCAGGGATTCATACCCTTGCAACTCACTAACCACACCGGAATTTATTGCCTCTTCCACCAGGGCATTCGCGCGTCCAGTATTAACGCCGGCCAGAGATCCATCCGGTGTTGTACAAATTTCCAGCGTGTGGCGGTACTTGCGCTTGGGATTGCCCGAGTCCGAATACCAACAGGCGCCGCCTTCGATCCAGCAATTTTTCATAGAACCGGTATTTGGGCAGTGGATGGTAAATTTCTCGCCATCAGCCGTCTCCACATCAGCGAGGAAACGTTTGTAGCGACGCAACAGGGTGGCCTTTTGTAACTCAGGGGAAAACTTCACTGGCTGGCACTCTTGTACATTTCAGCGCCACAAAATAGCAGACAACTATTTGTGGCGCGAATCGCGCAGATTTGATAGCTTCCTCGCTCTCGGTCGCCGGGGTACCGGCAATCGGGGCAAGGATTAGCCTGCCACCGCAACTGATTTGATAGGTGAAAAAAGCATCACCCAAAAAGATTCCGGTCTAGGCTAGATTGAATTTGGTGGTATCGCCCCCATTATCGGGGGCCCGTAAAGAAAGAGAGGCAACGACTATGCCCAAAACTGCTGCGAGCACCGATTCTCTGCACGGCTTTGAGCCCTACAAGGAGACTAAGGGCGAAGAGTACATGAATGAGAAGCAGCAGGAGCATTTCCGCAACTTGCTGTTGGCCTGGAAGGCCGAACTGATGGCGGAAGTGGACCGCACCGTTTCCCACATGAAAGACGAGGCTGCAAACTTTCCCGATCCCGCTGATCGTGCGAGCCAGGAAGAGGAGTTCAGCCTTGAACTTCGCACCCGCGATCGCGAGCGCAAGCTGATTAAGAAAATCGACGCCACCCTGGAACTGATCGACCAGGATGATTACGGTTTCTGTGAAGCTTGTGGGGTCGATATTGGTATCCGCCGTCTTGAAGCGCGCCCCACCGCAACCCTGTGTGTGGACTGCAAAACCCTGGCGGAAATCAAAGAAAAACAGCTTTCCGGCTGATTTTTCCCCATCGTATTGCGGCGATCACCCTTGATCGCCCAGCTCGACAGGGCGGTCGACGGGACCGCCCCTATCACTTTGAATAGTAAAACGCCCTATTTCGGTCGCTTCGCGCCTTCGCCGAGCGGTCCTCTGCATTTCGGCTCGCTAGTGTGCGCTCTCGGCAGCTATCTGGACGCCCTTGCGCATGGTGGGCACTGGCTCGTGCGTATGGAAGATCTCGACCCCCCGCGCGAGGAGCCCGGCGCAGCCACTCGAATACTGAAATCCCTGGAATCCCATGGGCTGCACTGGCACGGCCCTGTGGTGTGGCAAAGTAAGCGCCACGCCCAGTACGAGGCAGTTCTGTCACAGTTACGCCAACGCGGACTCCTATATCCATGTTATTGCTCACGCAGCCAGATCCGTCAAAATGGTGGGCACGACAATCAAGCCTGCCGGATAAAAGACGAGGGCACAGGTGCCTGCGCCCTGCGCCTCTCCTGTGCCGGAGGTGAGGAGCACTTCGAAGATATCTGGCGCGGGCCCCAATCCCAGCCAGTGCGTGAAGACACCATTCTCAAGCGCCGCGATGGCCTCTACGCCTATCAGCTGGCGGTAGTGGTCGATGATATTGCCCAGGGCATTACTCATATCGTGCGCGGAACGGACCTGCTCGACACCACTGCTGCACAAATTCGCCTGTTTCACCTGCTCGATAACAGAGCACCGATCTTCGGCCACCTGCCGCTGGTCATGGGGCCGGGGGGGGCGCAAAAACTCAGCAAACAAAACCACGCTCCGGCCATCGACGACAACCGAGCCGCCAACAATCTCTGCTCCGCACTGGATTTTCTCGGCTTTCATGTCGCGGATGGGCTGGAGGGCGAGGCGCCAGAACATATTCTCAAGTGGGCTGCTGCACGCTGGCAGCGTCATCAGATCGATAAACGCGACCGACAATTGCACTGATCGTTGGAGGCAATTAACATTTTTGCGCCAGCCGACAGGCTCGCCATTTAACTTTTCACCCTCCACGCGGATTTACATAACAACCTATGAGCAACCGCACCCTGCTAATCCTGCTCGTGCTGGTGGGCTATGTGTTCTCCCCCACCATATTTACCTGGATGATCAACCCCGTTGGCGCCTGGTACCGGCCCTTTATCCTTTGGTTCGTTTTGATCCTGCTGGCGATTTTTATCCAGTGGAGGCGCAACTCGAATGAGCTTTGAGATCGCCCATATCGCCCTGATCGGGGTTGCCTATATCGCTACCTTGTTCTTTGTCGCTTTCGCCACTTCCAAGGGCTGGCTGCCCGCACGCTGGGTGCGCCATCCACTGGTGTACGTACTCTCGCTGGGGGTCTCTCTATCCGCCTGGACGTTCTATGGCATTGTCGACCTCGCCTGGCAATACGGCTACGGGGTGCTTGCCTACTACCTGGGCACCGGTGCCATGTTCTTATTTGCGCCAGTGGCACTGGAGCCCCTGGCGCGCCTGGCCCAACGCTACCAGCTCTACTCCCCCGCAGATCTACTGGTTTTCCGCTACCACAGCCGCCAGGTGGGCACCCTGGCCACCCTGTTTATGCTATTGGCGCTGCTACCACTGGTCGCCCTACAGATCCAGGCGGTGTCGGAAACCTTGGCACTGTTGTCACGAGACAGCGTCGCTGCCCTCGGCCTACCCGACAGTGGTGTTTCCAGTAAAAACCTGATCGCCTTTTTCTACTGTGTGCTGTTGGCAGTCTTCACCAGTATGTACGGCGCCACCCGCGAGCGCGGTGAGGGCCTCGCCAGTGCCATGGCACTGGAATCCCTGGTTAAACTGGTGGCACTGACCGCGGTCGGTGGTTATGCCGTTTACGGTGTGTTCGGCGGTTTCTCGGGGCTCGACCAGTGGCTGCTGGAAAACAATGATATGCAGCAGCTGCTCTACACCCCCATTGAACAGGGCTCCTCGCATACGCTGCTGTTAGTCTTTATCGCTACTGCCGTGGCCATGCCACATATCTTTTACCTCAGCATCGCCGAGCGCCCCACCGGTCAGGCCCTGCGCACCGCCAGCTGGGGTTTTCCGCTTTTCCTGTTGCTAATGGCGCTGCCGATCTTTCCGATTATGTGGGCGGGCTTCGCCCTGGATGTGGCTGAACCGGTACAGTACTTCTCGCTGGCGGTGCCGCGTGCCAGTGGCTCAGCGTTGCTCACAACACTGGCCTTTATCGGCGGGCTCTCCGCCGCAACCGGCGCACTGATTATGATCACCCTGGCATTATCTACCATGGTCATGAATCACTGGCTGCTACCGGGCACTCGCTGGGACTCCGAAGACAATATGTACCGCCAGTTGGTGTGGCTGCGTCGCGCTTTAATCGCTGCATTGTTTATTGCGGGTTTTGCTTTTTATCTGCTGCTGGACAATCGCCTAACCCTGTCGGATTTAGCCCTGCTGGCCTTTATCGGTTCCCTTCAATTCCTACCGGGTATCTTCGCTGTTATTCACTGGCCGCGAGGCAATCGACGCGGACTGATTGGCGGACTTCTGGCGGGGATGTTGATCTGGGGTTGCGGCCTGTTGCTGCCATCGGTGTTCGAACTAACCGGTATTACCCTACCGGGTACTTCTCTGCAGATACCCCTGGGCATGTCCATCTGGACCCAGGTCACTACCCTGTCTCTCGGTGTCAACATACTCCTATTCGTCAGCCTCTCACTGTTCACGTCAACGAGCAGCCTGGAGCAATATGCCGCCGACCTATGCAGTGACGACACCATCGCCCAGGCTCTGCGCCTGGGGCTCGATGTGCAGTCCGCAGCGGACTTTCGCCTGCGCCTGGCGGAGAGCCTAGGGGCGGCCACCGCCAACACCGAAGTGAAGCGCGCCCTCAATCAGCTCAACCTGCCCGATAACGAGCGTCGCCCCTACGCCCTGCGCCAGCTGCGCAATCGTATTGAATCCAACCTGTCCGGACTGCTCGGACGGGTACTGGCCGGCCAGATTATCGATCGCCACTTTCCCTTCCAGAACAGCGATCAACCGGCCAACAAGGATATCCACCTGATTGAGACACGCCTGGGGCGTTACAAGCACCAGCTGACCGGGCTGGCCGCAGAGCTAAACAATTTGCGGCTGTACCACCGGCAAATGCTGGAGGAGCTGCCCATGGCCGCCTGCTCCCTGGGGCGCGACGGCGAGATACTGTTGTGGAATTACGCCATGCAGGATCTCACCGGGATTGCCGCCGTTGAGGTAATTGGCTCCAAGCTGGAATATCTGGCAGAGCCCTGGCGGAGTCTGCTCGCGGAGTTTGCCGAATCCAGCGATGCCAGCCGCTTCAAGCAGCAAGTCAGTCTCGGCGGCAACAGCCACTGGCTCAACCTGCACAAAACCCGGCAGAAACGCAGCCGCAGCGGGCGGGCCCGCAACCAGCGAGGCGATGGGCAGATGTTACTGCTCGAGGACATCACCGAGACCCAGACTCTGGAGCAGGAGCTGATTCACAGCGAGCGCCTGGCCTCGGTAGGACGCCTCGCCGCCGGTGTCGCCCACGAGGTGGGCAACCCAGTGACCGGCATCGCCTGCCTGGCACAGAACCTCCAGTTCGATTGCGACAACCCGGAAGTGCTGGAAACCGCCGACCAAATCCTCAGCCAGACCCAGCGCATCAGCCGCATCGTACACTCACTGGTGAATTTCTCTCACAGTGGCAGCCAAGAGAGCGAGCGGGCTCCGGTAGACCTCTACGCCTGTGTGCAGGAAGCGGTGCACCTGCTATCCCTGCAACGGGATAAAACCGAGGTGCGCTTCGAAAATGCAGTCCCAGCAGATCTGATCGCCCCCGGGGATAACCAGCGTCTGATCCAGGTATTTATCAACCTGCTCAGCAATGCCCGCGACGCCAGCCCGGATGGCGGGCTCATCCGCATTGAAGGTCGAGAAGCCAAAGGTTGTGCCTGTGTGTCAGTCACCGACGACGGCCCCGGTATCTCTGCCCAACACCGCGAGCGTATTCTGGAACCCTTCTTCACGACCAAGGAACCCGGAGAAGGTACAGGCCTGGGCTTGGCCATGGTGTACAGCATTGTTGAGGAGCACGGAGGGCAGCTAGAACTGGAGAGCCCAGCCAATCCGGAGACCGGCCGCGGCGCCAGATTTACTGTACAGCTGCCCTTGGCAGGCTAAGACTCCAGCCGGCAAACCGGCCAGGAACTGGGCAAAAATAACCCGGTTATCCGTTTTTGAGTTGCATCGAAACGGCGGCCGGGTAAAACTAGGCGTTTATTGAGCATTTTGTAACCAGGCGTAACATATGAGCCACATCCTGATCGTCGAAGATGAAGCCATTATTCGAACGGCGCTGCGCAAACTGTTAGAGCGGCACCGATATAAGGTCAGTGAGGCGGGCTCAGTTAGGGAGGCCCTTAGTAAGCACCGGGTCAATGAAGTTGACCTGGTTATCTCAGACCTGCGCCTACCCGGTGCACCGGGCACCGACTTGCTCAAACATGCCGGTGAAGTACCGGTATTGATCATGACCAGTTACGCCAGCCTGCGCTCCGCTGTGGACTCCATGCGCATGGGCGCCGCGGACTATATCGCCAAGCCATTCGACCACGACGAGATGCTCGCCACCGTGCGCCGCGTCATCGGCAAGGCCGAACAAAGTCGCGCCCAAGCGCCTTTGGATAAAAGTAACCCAGGCACTATCGCCGGAATGATTGGCGACAGCATGGCTATGCGCGAACTCTACAGGCGCATTCACAAAGTGGCACCCACAGACGCCACCGTACTGGTACATGGAGAAACCGGCACCGGTAAAGAGCTGGTGGCCAAAGCTATCCATGAAGAGAGCCGCCGCGCTGGCAAGCCGTTGATCTCGGTCAACTGTGCCGCCATTCCTGAGACATTGATCGAATCGGAGCTGTTTGGTTACGAAAAAGGCGCTTTTACCGGCGCCCAGAGTGCCCGCGAGGGACTGGTTGCCGCCGCTGATGGCGGTACCCTGTTTCTCGATGAAATCGGTGAACTCCCGCTAGAGGCTCAAGCACGGCTATTGCGGGTGATACAAGAGGGGGAGGTGCGCCCGATTGGCTCTATCGAGTCGCACAAAGTGGATGTGCGCCTGGTTACGGCCACCCACCGCAACCTGCGTCAACTCGCCGCTGAACGCAAGTTCCGCGAAGACCTTTACTACCGCATCAACGTGGTGCAGATGACTCTGGCACCGCTGCGCGAGCGCGGCCGCGATGTCCTTGCACTGGCAGAGCACCTTCTGGAAAAGTTCTGCACCAAAATTGAGCGCCCACTGCTGCGCCTCTCTCCCGAGGCAGTTCAGGCAGTCACCACGTACACTTGGCCTGGTAACGTTCGCGAACTGGAGAACGCCATACAACGCGCGGTCATCCTCACCGACCGTGACAGCCGGGAAATCGACCACAAAACCCTAGATATAGACTTGGACCTGGTCCCCGTGGAGGAGGCCATCGGCGAGCCTCGCCCGCGCAGCCTGCATACTGATCCCCGCGAGGATCTCTCGCTGGAGGACTACTTCGCTCGCTTCGTAATCGAGCACCAGGACACCATGAGCGAGACCGAGCTGGCGAAAAAGCTGGGGGTCAGCCGCAAGTGCCTGTGGGAGCGCCGCCAAAAACTGGGCATTCCCCGCAAGAAAACCCGCCGCAGCGCGGTTGCCGAAGCCTGATCAACTTTCTTGGGGGCTGAGCCCCCTCCCTCACCTACGCCACACTTCCTTAACAAGTAGCCCCTTAAACTTCTCTTCAACAGGCTTTAGCCGCGTCCATTACCGCTGTCCCACTTTGTTACATCACCGGTAACAGAGGGAAGTGTTACCCAAGACCTACCTCAAGTAACAGTTGCCGCACCTTACGTAACGCAATGCCACCCAGAAAAGTTCCATCAATTTTCGTAAAGATTATAAGCTGTTGATTTATAAGGGTTTTTAAAAGTTGGCACACTAAATGCTTTACTCTTAGTACAAAAATTAAAAACGGCCAACAATAAAAATAAATGACCGTTAAAAGCCCTATAACTACTCAAAATAAGTGGGCGAAACACAATAAAAATAATGGGGCGGCCGATAACAAAAGCAATGAGTGGCCAAAACCGCAAGAACAACAATAAACAATAACAATAATTTCGAAAGAAGAATAAAAATAACAACAAGCGCGTTGCAAACTGACTGATTTATACCTGGGAGAGGGTGTTTGCTTGATAGCAAATTAAGAGCGCAAGGAAGCCGCTGCCTTCATACCTGTAATAATAATTCCCAAACTTTTCCCCAACTTTCCGGCACCCGCAGATTGCGGGCGCATTGCTTTGCGTGTGTTAGAATCGCGCCAGCGAGTCCTCCACACTGACAGCAGATGCCATTGCCGCCCCCTGTTTTGGACTTCGCCCCCTGGGCCCGCCCAGGTACAGAGGCCCCAGTAGTGCAACAACATGCCCCAACTTCGTTGGGGAGGAAAGTGCAGGTGTAATGCCTGTCGCCACCGGAGATGTGGCCTCAGCACCAACAGGGCATTTTCGGTCACCAACAGATGGCAGCAGTCAAGACAGACAGCCGTATGCTCAATAATTTGATTAGTAGTATCAAACGCTGGCGCAAGCCGGCCAAGAAAGGCCCCAGGGTTATCGCCCGCAACGACCACAATATATCCCGCCGGGATATCAGCCGCGCAGCCCTAACGGTCATGAAACGCCTACAGGAAGCAGGTTACCAAGCGTACATTGTCGGGGGGGGCGTGCGGGATCTAATGCTCGGCGGCCACCCCAAAGACTTCGATGTTGCCACTGACGCTACACCAGAACAGGCTAAAGTACTGTTTCGCGGCGCACGCATTGTCGGTCGGCGCTTTCGAATCCTGCACGCTCGTATTGGCCGCGAGGTTATTGAGGTCACCACTTTTCGGGGCCACCACAGCGATGGCGAGACGCACGAAGCAAAACAATCCGAACACGGTATGTTGCTGCGCGACAACGTCTACGGCGACCTGGAAAGCGATGCCATGCGCCGCGACTTTACAGTCAATGCTCTCTATTACACCACCGATGGCTTCGCTGTTCACGACTACACCGGGGGTGTTGAGGACATTAATAATCGCCTGATCCGCATGATCGGGGCTCCCGCTACCCGCTATAAAGAAGACCCTGTGCGGATGCTGCGTGCGGTGCGCTTCGCAGCCAAACTGGATTTTGCCATCGAACCCGCTACCGAGGCCCCGCTAAAAGAGCTGGCTCCTCTACTGCGCAATATCGCCCCCGCGCGCTTGTTTGACGAGATCCTCAAACTGCTGATGAGCGGCCAGGGCGAGCGCACTTTCGAACTATTGCGCCGCTATCATCTGTGGCAGCACCTGTTCCCAGATAATGCAGCCCAAATTGAAAAGAACCCCGCAGCACTGGAGCTGACAAAGCGCGCCCTTCGTAATACCGACCAGCGCATCCAGGCTGATATGCGCGTGACCCCCGCCTTCCTATACGCTGCCCTGTTGTGGCCGGCTGTGGACGAGGAGCAGAAAAAGCTCATCGAGAAAGGGATTCCACCGGCGCCGGCACTGGCCCAGGCGGCTCAAAAAATTACCAGTAACCAACTGGCCCACACCGCTATTCCCAAGCGCTTTTCTATCCCCATGCGCGAGATATGGGATCTCCAGCATCGCCTGCCACAACGCGGCGGCAGTCGCGCCCAGCGCCAGCTGGAGCACCCCCGCTTCCGCGCCGCTTACGACTTCCTGCTATTGCGCGAAGAGTGTGGAGAAATTGAACCCGGTCTGGGTAACTGGTGGACCGACTTTCAGCAAGCCGATGATGAACAACGCCAGCAAATGGTGCGCAAACTCCAGCGCAGCGGCGGCAACAATCGACGTGGCCGCAATTCCCGTGGCGGACGCCGACGCAAGCCAAAGGCTGCCGAATAATGGAAAGGGTTTTTATCGGGCTCGGCAGTAATCTGTCTGAGCCACAGAAGCAGCTGCGCAGTGCCCTGGCGGCTATGGAGGAAATCCCCGACTGCCGCCTGCTGCGCTGCTCCAGCTTTTATCACAGTGCGCCCATAGGCCCTGGCGAGCAGCCAGATTATGTCAACGCCGTGGCTGAGCTGGAGTGCGCACTAACGCCCATTGAGTTACTCGACCAGCTGCAAACGATTGAGCAGGCTCACGGGCGCGAGCGCTCGGTGCGCTGGGGAGCGCGAACCCTCGATTTGGATGTACTTTTGTTTGGCGAACAGCAATTAGACGAGACGCGTCTGCAGGTACCGCACCCGCGTATGGCTGAGCGCAATTTTGTACTGCAGCCACTCGCTGAGCTCGATCCACAATTGCAACTGCCATCGGGGGAGCTATTGCAACAGTTGCTGCAGGATTGCCCACAAAACCGCCTGGAGAAATTCTAAACAGCCTCAAATACAGCGCTAAAAGTACTCGACTGGCCGCCCCGCTTGATAGTATTTTGGCGCCTGTAACCCATCAGGGAAGACGCCCCAACCAGAGGAGTCAAGCACGTGGTTATCGACAACAGCGAAACCAGTTCGTGTGAGTTTGGCCAGCCGGAGAGAACGCCACCGAAATTTATTGCCGTTGAGGGTAATATCGGAGTGGGCAAAACTACCCTCGCCAAAAAACTGGCCTGTACCTTCAATTACGACACTCTGTTGGAGCTACCCGAGGAAAACCCCTTTCTCGAACGCTTCTATCGCGACCCCAAAAACGCCGCACTACCCACCCAGTTACATTTTTTGCTGCAACGCTCTCAACAGATTCAGGCCCTGCGCCAGGATGATTTGTTTGAACCCGTGCGGGTGGCAGACTTTCTTATCGAGAAAGACCAACTGTTTGCCCAAGTCACGCTGGACGCGGATGAACTCGCGCTCTACCAACAGGTATTTCAGCACCTCACACTAGAGGCCCCCAAGCCCGACTTGGTTATTTATTTACAGGCCCCACTGGAAGTCCTACAGGCTCGTATCCGCAATCGAGGCGTCCCAGCTGAACGCGTTATCAGCACCGAATATCTGGCCACACTCAATGACGCCTACACGCAATTTTTCCACTTTTACGACAGCTCACCGCTGTTGATTGTCAACAGTGAGGAAATCGATATCGTCGATAGCCCCGAGGATTACCAACAACTGGTGGAGTATATGCTCACCGTCACCAAGGGCCGTCATTACTACAACCCAGGAAGTTAACCGCTATGTATGCACCTTCAGAATTAGAAAAGCTCGTTACCGTGCAAACCCTGCGCAAAATGAAAGCGAACGGCGAGAAATTTATTACCGTCGCCCTCTACGATGCGCCCATGGCGGCCATGGCGCAGAAAACCGGAGTGGAAACCGTGCTGGTAGGCGACTCCCTCGGTATGACCGTACTGGGCTACGACAGCACAGTGCCGGTCACCATGGAACAGATGATCTACCACGTGGAAGCAGTGGCAAGGGGCAATAAAAAATCCCTGATCATGGGTGATATGCCATTTATGACATATGCCACACCGGAGCAAGCGCTCACAAACGCCACCCGTATCATGCAGGCTGGCGCCCATATGGTGAAGATTGAGGGCGGCGCCTGGCTTGCCGACACAGTCAAAATGCTGACAGACCGCGGTATCCCTGTTTGTGCTCACCTGGGGCTCACTCCTCAGTCCGTTCACAAGCTGGGCGGCTATAGGGTTCAGGGGCGCGACGAAAAACACGCCGAACAAATGTTGGAAGATGCGATCCTCCTAGATCAGGCTGGCGCCGATCTGCTCGTGCTCGAATGCGTGCCCAGCGCCCTGGCCAAACGCATCACAGAATCAGTTTCCATGCCCACAATCGGCATCGGCGCTGGGCGCGATACCGATGCCCAAGTCCTGGTTATCAACGATATCCTTGGCCTTACCGAACAGCCGCCGAAATTTTCCAAGAACTTTTTAGTGGAGGCCGGCGATATCCCCGGTGCCCTGCGCAAGTATGCAGGGGACGTTAAACTCGGCGTATTCCCAGAAGACAGCCACACTTTCAATTAAGTTTCTACGGGGCCACTTAACGACAGTGCAGTGGCCCAGACATCTCCTCCCGCGGACTGCACAAAGCCCGCTCTCCCAGCGGTAACACTATGACTTTTGATGAACTTCTCCTTGATTGGCGCGATAAACATGGCGCCAATGTGGTACCGACAGGCTGGAGCCAGGGCCGCGCTACTTTTGGCGGCCTGGTTGCTGCCATGCTCTATGAGAAAATGGCAGCGGAGGTGATTGCAGAAAGCAGTTTACGCTCACTCACCTTCTCCTTCGTCAGCCCGGTTAGCGCGGATGCGGTAAAAGTCGAAGCGCAGCTACTGCGCGCAGGCCGCTCTGTCACCCAGGTGCAGGGCCAATTACTGCAAAATAACGCGACTGTACTCGCTGGACTTGCCAGTTTTGGCAGCAGCAGGGAATCCTCCGTTAAAGTCGACACCCCTGCCGCTCCTGAGTTTGCCAGCCCGGATAAATGTATCGCCCTACCTTATATCGAGGGTGTGGTGCCAGAATTCACTCAGAAATATGACTATCGCATCGCTCGTGGCCAACTCCCCTTCAGCGGCACCACGGAGCGGCAACTGGGTGGTTGGGTGCGTTTCAAAGACGGCAGCGAATCTACTGTAGGTATTAGCCATCTACTCACACTCATCGACGCCTGGCCACCAGCTACTCTACCGATGCTAAAAGTTCCAGCACCGGCCAGCTCGCTCACCTGGACGCTGGAGCTGATGGAACCGCTACCACAACGCAGCGCATCGGATTGGTGGCAATATTTGGCAGAGGTGGAGCAGGCTGAAGATGGCTATGCGGTGATCCAGGCGCGCCTTTGGGATAACGCGGGCAGACTCGTCGCTTTATCCCGGCAAATGGTGACTATTTTTGCTTAAGCAAACTCACTACTGACTTCCCTTCTTTTAGGCGCGCCATATAGAAACCACACCCAATACCACGCAGGGCCATATTCTAATAAAGTTAAAGAAAGTGCTCTGCGACTAAGTTCTTTACTTAATTGCCAACCAGAAAATACTGATGCAGAAAAACCTGTGAGCAATCGTGTAGCTGGCGCCGCTTTATTGTCAGGATAATCTCAACTGACCGGCCTGTTAGTGTCTAACTTTTCTGACGCTGGGTATTTTCCTGGCAAAGCGTACAAATTAACGTCAATTAAAGTAAAAAATAAAATAAAAAAAACCTTCCTTACTCCAATTTGTAATCTACGCTATCCATCATCCCACCCTCGAAAAATCAAAGACCGAGACAAAAAGGCCTCGCCTTTTTAATTTCAATCCACCGGCGATAAGAACCATGGAGAATAAAAAATGATAAGAAAAATCTGTATATCCCTTGCTCTACTGATCAGCTATCCCGCTAGCGCAGCAGATTTTGAAGATGTATGGGATGCGATCACCTCATGCAACTGGTTCGAATTTATCGATGATGTGGATGACACGGGCTCAAAAGATCTGGATGGCTACGAGTATGGTGACACCAGCTTCGAAGATGCCAACTCAGGCAACTTTGACATGATGGTGTATAACATGGATGGATTTTTACAATGTATTGGTGGCAACAGTAAGTCAGATTTCAAACAAATTATCCGCACTTTTAATGACGACCCCAAGGATCTCTGGTTAATGCAGGAGGTGTGGAGTAAAACCAAAGCCAACTTCCTGGATGACGATGACAAACTGAGCAACGATACGGTTCCCTATCGTTCAAAACACTGGAAAGGTGGCGGCACCTCTTTTGGTAACGGCTTGCTGACTTTTTCCAAATTCCCCTTTGACCGGGACAATCGCGACGATAACGATTATTCCTTTGCCACTTATGAAGAGGAAACTTTTGATAAATGCTCAGGCAACGATTGTGATACCGAGAAAGGTTTCACCGTGGCCAACGTTGAAGTGACGGAGAACTATCATGTACATATTTATAACACCCACATGGATGCGGGCCATCAAGATGCCGACCTAAACGCCAAGGCAAAGCAACTTGATCAAATCGCCGATATGATTGTCTCCCACTCAAATAATGCCACTGTTATTTTGGCAGGGGACTTCAATATGGCATTCGATGAAAATGATGATGGCTGGCGCGGCGTTAACTACCAAACCTGGAAGGCCTTTTTCGAAAAAACCGGCGGTAAGCACGCCTGCCAATATATGCTCTCTGGCAATGACACCAGCCTGGAAGCCTGCTCCGATGAGCTACAAAATGACACAGACCATGTAGTAATCATCAACAATAATCCCAACTACACACTGGAAGTCACTGATTATTTTATCGGTTCTGCAACTTATTCTGGGTTAAGCGACCACGACCCAGTTTTTGTAGATTTTTCCTGGGTTAAAAACTAATCCCTAAAAGGGCTCCTTCCACTGCAACGTGGAGGGAGCCTTAGAGCCATTTTTTCCAATAAAAAAAGGCGATTTGTCCGGCAAGTGCAGCTACTAACAAAATACAAAATACCAAGAATCCCTCTCGAGCTTGAGCCCATGGAATCCCACCAACATTAATTCCAAACAATCCAGTTAAAAAGCTCAGAGGCAGGAAAATTGCTGCAACCATCGACAATACATACATACGACTATTCAGCTGTTCGGAGCTACGGCTTAGTAGTTCCTCCTGAGCAATTGCCGCCCGTTCACGAATTGTATCTATATCATCGATATGCCGCTGCAGGCGCTCATTAATATCCGCTAGTAGGATATGGCTCCCTTCATCAAACCAGGGAGCCGACTCCTGCTGCATACGAGTTAAAACCTCCCTCTGTAGGCAGAGGTATCGGCGCAATGCTATTGTCCTCTTACGAAACTGAACCAGGTTCGCCCCCAGATCTTTCACCGACCATTCGAGTAATTGATCCTCAAGTTCATCGACCTTTTCCTCAAAGTCATCAACCCGGTCTCCCATACGCAGCACGAGTAAATCTGCCAGGGACACTACCAATGCCGCTGTCCCCCGTGGCCCACAACCACTGCACAACCGGGAGATCAAATCCTCCTCGGCCAACAGGCGTCTCTTACCAATACTGATGACACGATTCTCTTCCACCCATATTCGAATAGAGACCCGGCTCTCTCTCCGTGCTTTATGCTTTGGATCGACTCCACACAAAGCTAGAAATAATCCATCACCTACAGCCAGGGTACGCGGTCGCACCTCTTTGGCCAGCAATGCTTCTTTAACCACAGTAGGCAATTCACTACTATCGCTTATCCAAGTTAAAACCTCTTCGCAAGCACTATCAAAATGGAGCCACAACACCCCCTGGCGGGGATGCCAAGACTCCACCTCCGGCCAAGCCACTTCTCGGCCCGATCCATTTCGATCGAGCAAGGTTGCACGAACGTGCTCAGATTCCATGGACATAGACTTCCATTTACTGAACTTTCATTTAAAAAATTGCACCCCATAGGAGCGCTCTTAAACCTCACCCAACAAACAAAATTAAGTTACAAGAACATCCAGACATAACGCATACGGATTACTCGGCCTGACTCAAGTGCGCTAATCCGGCAGCATTCTGTTCCCAGTTTTGCCCATCAAATGGCTCGACCTCTAATTCCTGCGGCACAATATCGAGACAACGCGCATTGAGGCTGTAACCATCGGGATTGGAGCGCGGTATGTAAAAGGGCTTTACACCGCAATGACGACAAAAATAGTGTTTTGCCACACCCGTATTAAAAGTGTAACAAGTGAGGGCTTCCTCTCCCCGCTCCAGCTGGAAGTTTGCCGCAGGTACGATCAGATGTAAGTAACCCACCTTTTCGCACATAGAGCAATTACAGGCGTGCGCCACCAGCGGCTCTCCATTTTGGCGACGATGTATCGCACGAAAGCGCACAGCATCACAGTGGCAACCGCCCTGCAGTGGCAAGGTAACTTCACTCATTATTAGATTGATCCAGATTAAATAATGGACGTGCCCACAATAGGGATAAAATTGAGAGGGCAAGAAGTAGGTGGAACCAATTAGTACGGGCAAGGCCCAACAGTCGTGAAGCTCCGGTGCCAATAAAGAGCCCATTGAACACCACTAACAGTGCACCAGCGCCAATTACCAGGGCTTGGTTGCGCTTGAGCCGGCGCGGCGCTATCAGCTCCAATAATGCTACCAATAACCACAGTACCAGCCCCACAGTAGAAAAGAGGTCGATCACTGTAAGGGCTGACATGCTGCTACTTTGCGCGAGACCAATTGCCCCAGCCAATATCAAAACCATTACCAGATAAGCCGGCGCGCGAGTATCTCGGCCCCAAGAGATTTCCAGACGTGCCCAGGCAAGACCTATGCCGATCAACAGGAAAGAGGCAAAACCGGAGATCTGCGCAAGTGCCCGATGCAGCTCTGTCACTCCGGGATCGATGCCATAGCGATAAGCGCCCACCAGGGCGGCCAGGGCCATAATCATCAGGGCGGCCACGATTATCAGAGCTGCCGATTGAAAGCGCGCGCGGGTGAGATACCAATACTGGTTGGCAACCAGTAGGCTAGCGAGACCAAGGAGTGCATCGAGAAGCCAGTAGTTGTGCAAAATTTTCCCCTTTTTCGACAAATTCTAACCGAAAAATCCCTGGGGCAAGTGCCTTTATTCCGTGTGAAGCCACTTTGAAAAGCTACAAAAAAACCCGGCACTGGGCCGGGTTTTTTCAGGCTTCATCAGCTCGAGAGGTTTACGCCTCTTCGGAACCCTGTTTCGCCTCTTCGGAAGCGGCTTGGTCAGCCTTGGCTTCCTTGATGGACAGTTTGATACGTCCGCGCTGGTCAACGTCGAGCACCTTAACCTTAATCTTCTCACCTTCACTCAGGTAATCGGTTACGGCATTTACACGCTCTTCAGCGATCTGGGAGATATGCACCAGACCGTCTTTGCCCGGCAGGAAGTTAACGAATGCACCGAAGTCTACGATGCGTACCACGGTACCTTCGTAGATAGCGCCAATCTCAGCTTCCGCAGTGATCTCCTCGATGCGGGTTACCGCCGCTTCCAGGCTCTCACCGTCTTCACCGAAGACTTTGATAGTGCCGTCATCTTCGATATCGATGGAGGCGCCGGTCTCTTCAGTGATGGAGCGGATAGTCGCACCACCCTTACCGATCACGTCGCGGATCTTGTCCGGATGGATCTTCAGGGTCGCGTAGCGCGGTGCGTTCTCATTCACGGTGGTACGGGAAGAGTCGATCACCTTGTTCATTTCCGCGAGGATGTGCAGACGTGCGTGCAGGGCCTGCTCCAGAGCGGTTTCCATGATCTCTTCGGTAATACCTTCGATCTTGATGTCCATCTGCAGCGCGGTTACACCAGAGGCGGTACCCGCTACTTTGAAGTCCATATCGCCGAGGTGGTCTTCGTCACCGAGGATATCGGTCAGAACCGCATAGCCTTCGTCTTCCTTCACCAGACCCATAGCGATGCCGGCTACCGGTGCCTTCAGCGGAACACCCGCATCCATCAGCGCCAGGCTGGAACCACATACTGAAGCCATGGAGCTGGAACCGTTGGATTCAGTGATCTCGGAAACCACACGTACGGTGTAGGGGAAGCTGTCCGGGCTCGGCAGAACTGCAGCGATACCGCGACGAGCGAGGCGGCCGTGACCGATTTCGCGACGACCGGTAGCACCTACACGACCCGCTTCACCTACAGAGTAGGGAGGGAAGTTGTAGTGCAGCATAAAGTAGTCTTTGCGCTCACCTTCCAGGGCGTCGATGATCTGTGCATCGCCAGTGGAACCGAGGGTAGCCACTACCAGAGCCTGGGTCTCACCACGGGTGAACAACGCAGAGCCGTGGGACTTGGGCAGAGCACCAACTTCCACTGCGATCGAGCGTACAGTTTTGCTGTCGCGACCGTCGATACGGGGCTCGCCGCGCACTACAGCGCCGCGCACCAGTTTCTTCTCCAGCTTGCCGAAGTAGCTTTTTACCAAATCGGCGCTAATTTCTTCAGTAGCCAGGGCTTCAGCGGCTTCGCTGCGCAGTTCCGCCAGGCGGGTGCTGCGCTCTTGCTTGTTGGTGATGCGGTAGGCTTCGGCAACCTTCTCGCCGAACTGACCTTCCAGGGCAGTTTTCAGCTCGGTATTTTCTGCAGGTGCCTGCCAGTCCCATTGGGGCTTGCCCGCTTCCGCTTTCAGTTCTTCACAAACCTTGATGATGGCCTGCATCTCTTGGTGTGCGTAGAGTACGGCACCGAGCATGATGTCTTCCGGCAGCTCTTGCGCTTCAGATTCCACCATCAACACAGCGTCTTTGGTACCGGCAACGACCATGTCCAGCTCGGAGGTCTTCAGAGCTTCATAACCCGGGTTTAACAGGTAGCCGTCTTGCTGGGTGTAACCCACGCGCGCAGCACCGATTGGGCCTGCGAAAGGAATACCGGAAACAGACAGCGCTGCAGAAGTGCCGATCATGGCAGCGATATCCGGATCCATGTCCTTCTCAGCGGAGAGAACGGTACACATCACCTGAACTTCGTTCATAAAGCCATTCGGGAACAGCGGGCGGATCGGGCGATCGATCAGACGGGAAGTCAGGGTTTCTTTTTCAGACGGACGGCCTTCACGCTTGAAGAAACCACCGGGAATTTTGCCAGCCGCGTAGGCTTTTTCTTGATAATGCACGGACAACGGGAAGAAGCCCTGATCTGGCTTGGCTTCTTTAGCGCCGACAACAGTACACAGGACGACGGTCTCACCCATGCTAACCAGGGCAGCACCGGTTGCCTGGCGCGCGATGCGGCCGGTCTCGATGGTGACTTGGTGTTGTCCGTATTGGAAAGTTTTGCTTACTGGATTCACTAGTTTTTTCCTATTTCCTTACGGTTACTGGCCCATTCCAGTAACCCCTACATAGTTGCCCGGGAGAGAGTTCCGAAAGCCTCACCCGAGGCGGCACGGGGATGTGCCACCACCGACCTGGGGTGGCCGGTGCAAACACTACACATCCAGCTCGGGTTGTTTTCCGCCGGCCTGTGCAGTGCGACTTCTGAAAAATGACAGTAAGGCCACTTTTCAGCAAGCATTAAAAAAGAATGCCCGCCAGAGGCGGGCATTCCAGGGTCTTAGCGACGCAGGCCGAGCTTGGCGATCAGCTGTGCGTAACGATTCAGATCCTTGCGCTTCAGGTAGTCCAGCAGCTTACGGCGCTGGTTTACCATGCGGATCAGACCACGACGAGAGTGGTGATCCTGCTTGTGCGCAGAGAAGTGACCCTGCAGTTTGTTGATGTTAGCGGTCAGCAGGGCTACCTGGACTTCCGGAGAACCGGTATCGCCTTCAGATTGGCCGTGCTCTTTCAGGATGGCTGCTTTTTCAACTGCAGACAGTGCCATAACGAATTACCTCGTCGTAATATGCTTTAAAAGATTCGGCTGGCCCGTGCATATTTACAGACCAGCTAATCGTGAATGCGGCTGCGCCGCGCGGGCACCTTGCGGGTTACCGAATGTTGGCTTTCACCAAAAAGCAGCTTCCATTCAGGTGCCACTTACCAGACGTCGTGGTGCCACGCACCCTTCGTCGGTAATTTCTCCTACGCCCAGAAAATCACCGTTTTCCAGGAAGAGGCGCACCATATCACCTTCTGTACCGATACGGTAGACCTGCAAATCCATTACCGGTTGCCCCTGACGCACATAGTAACCAGAGTCGTCCGGCAGGACGAGTTTGGGCAGTGAAGACGCTGGAGAATCCATCGGCAACAAGTGGTGATCAAGCACTTCTGCCTTATCTTCACCGCGTTCTTCTGTAAGCTCATCCAGGGTCACTGCGTCGGCTTCATCGAAGGGGCCGGCGGCACTGCGGTGCAGTACTTCCACATAGGCGCCTACACCCAGAGCTTGACCCAGGTCCTCGGCAATACTGCGAATATAGGTTCCCTTGGAGCAGTGCACCTCAACTTCCGCACGAGGCTGTGCGCCCGGCGTAAAGCTCAGCAGTTCAAACTCAAAAATTTCCACTTCACGCGCTTCGCGTTCCACTTCCAAGCCCTGGCGCGCCAGCTTATATAGGGGCTGCCCCTTGTGCTTAAGGGCGGAATACATGGAGGGCACCTGTTTGATGCTGCCGCGAAAGGCTTCCATGGCCTTGAGCACTGCTTTTTCGGTCAAACCGGAAGCATCTTTGGTTTCCAGTACATCACCATCGGCATCGCCACTGGCAGTGGTCATACCGAAGACAAAGGTGCTGCGGTAACGCTTGTCAGCATCGAGCAGGTACTGGGAAAACTTGGTGGCTTCGCCAAGACAGATCGGCAGCACACCGGTTGCCAGTGGATCTAAGGCCCCGGTATGACCGGCGCGATTGGCAAAAAAGAGTCGTTTGGCTTTCTGCAGGGCGTCATTGGCGGTAATACCGGCGGGCTTGTTTAATAACAGCACGCCGTGAACCGGCCGGCCCCATTTTGGTCTGCGGCCCATGGATCAATCTTCGTTAGAGTCGCTGTCGTCTTGGTGCTTGCGATCGGCGCGCACCGCCTTGTCGATCAGAGCGGAGAGCTCCTGGCCGCGCACCGAGGTCTCGTCGTAGCGGAAATACAGACGCGGGATGGTGCGTATCTGGATGGCGCGCGCCAACTGGCTGCGCAGAAAACCTGCGGCCTTGTTAAGCACTTCCATCGAGGTATTGATCTTACTGCGGTCGTCCTCACCCACAAAGGTGACAAACACTTTTGCGGTGGTCAGATCACGGCTGACTTCAACATCGTTGATATTGACCATGCCCAGACGCGGGTCGCGCACTTCCTGCTGAATCAGCTGGGCCAGCTCGCGACGCATAGCATCGGCGACGCGGTCGGCGCGTTGGAATTCTCTTGCCATTGTTTACCTATTGAGAATGGCGGTTTAAAGACAGGAAAACCCGCACGGCCAAAGCCGCGCGGGTTTTCCTTCACTAGGTGCCGGAACGCTTTACAGTTCGCGGGCAACCTTGACGATATCGTAAACTTCGATCTGGTCACCGGACTTAACGTCGTTGTAGTCCTTCACCCCGATACCACACTCCATACCGTTGCGCACATCCTGCACATCGTCTTTGAAGCGGCGCAGGGATTCCAGCTCGCCCTGGTAGATTACAACGTTGTCGCGCAGCACGCGGATCGGCTTGTTGCGGTAAACGGTACCCTCGGTAACCATACAACCGGCAATCGCGCCAAACTTCGGTGAGCGGAATACATCGCGAACCTGGGCAATACCCACAATCTCTTCGCGAACTTCCGGCTCCAGCATACCAGACAGTGCCTGCTTCACTTCGTCGAGCAGGTTGTAGATCACGCTGTAGTAGCGAATCTCTACGCCTTCGGTCTCTGCAGTTTTACGCGCTGCAACATCGGCACGGGTGTTAAAGCCCAGTACGATAGCACCAGAGGTCAGTGCCAGGTTGATATCGTTCTCGGCGATACCACCCACACCACTGGAGACTACATTTACAGAAACCTCTTCGTTACCGATATCCGCCAGTGCACCCAGAATAGCTTCCAGGGAACCACGCACGTCGGCCTTGATGACAACCGGCAGCACCTTGCGCTCGCCAGCTTCCATATCCGCAAACATGTTTTCCAGCTTGGCTGCCTGCTGGCGCTGCATACGATCGCGTCGCTCGCTGTCAGCGCGCTGTTCAGCCACCTCACGGGCCTTGCGCTCATCGGCAACCACCATGAACTCGTCACCGGCATTCGGGGTGGAATCCAGACCCAGCAGCTCTACTGGGGTGGACGGACCAGCTTCCTTCACCTGCTTGCCGTGCTCGTTGGTCATGGCACGTACGCGACCATAGCTCTGACCAGCCAAGATAATGTCGCCGCGCTTCAATTCGCCATTCTGCACCAGCAGGGTAGCAACAACACCGCGGCCTTTTTCCAGGCGGGACTCAATCACAACGCCAGTGGCCGGTACATTTACCTTGGCCTTCAGCTCCAGCATTTCCGCTTGTAGGGACACCGCTTCCAGGAGGTCATCAATACCCTGGCCAGTATGCGCGGATACGTTGATGAACTGGGTATCGCCGCCCCAGTCTTCTGGGATTACGTCTTTTGCGGCCAACTCATTTTTCACGCGATCGGGATCCGCGGCTTCTTTGTCGCACTTGTTCACGGCAACAACCAGCGGTACACCGGCGGCGCGGGCGTGATTCACGGCTTCCTCGGTCTGCGGCATAACGCCATCATCGGCGGCCACTACCAGGATTACCACGTCGGTGGCCTGAGCACCGCGGGCACGCATGGCAGTAAAGGCGGCGTGTCCCGGAGTATCTAGGAAGGCGATCTCGCCCTGGCTGGTTTTCACTCGGTAGGCACCGATATGCTGGGTAATACCACCAGCCTCACCAGAAGCCACCTTGGTCTTGCGGATATAGTCGAGCAAAGAGGTTTTACCGTGGTCGACGTGCCCCATTACGGTTACTACCGGTGCGCGGGTAACCTCGGTGCCCTCTTGAGCCTTGGCATGCGCCACCAAGCTGTCTTCCAGCTCGGTCTCGGAGCGCATTACGACTTTGTGGCCCATTTCCTCGATGATCAACTGTGCAGTCTCACGGTCCAGGCTCTGGTTGATGGTAGCCATCTCGCCCATTTTCATCAGGCGCTTGATCAGCTCCCCAGCCTTCACATTCATCTGCTTGGCCAGTTCTGCGACGGTGATGGTATCGCCCAACTGTACTTCGTACACCTGCTTCTCCGTGGGCCGTTTAAACCCATGAGTCGGTTTAATTTTCAGATTCGGACGAGACAGGGAGCGCGTGCTGCGCTTGCTGGCTTCATCTTCCTCAAATACTTCCAGTGCCTGCTCGTACAGAGAGGTTTTGCTGGACTTCTTCGGGCCGGACTTGGAGCGACGACCTCGACGCTTGCGGGGCTCGTCCTCAGCACGAGCAGCTTCGCTTGGGGCGGCTTCTAGCTTGCGGCGCAAAGAGGGTTTAACCTCTTCGGTTTTCTCCGTAGCTTTGGTGGGCTTCGCCTTAGCAGCCTGAGAGGCCTGAGCAGCCTTCTCTTTTTTCTCTTGGGCGGCGCGTCGGTCGGCTTCTACTTTCGCCTTCTTCTCTTCTAACTCGCGCTTCTCTTGCTCAGCCTGCTGCTTGCGACGCTCCATCGCGGCGATACGCATCGCCTCAATATCGTCTACATACGTTGAGCGGATGGGTGCGGCGGGTTCCGCCTTTTTCGCTACATTATCTACGGGTTTACCCTCTGCCTTATTATCGGCTTTCTGTGCTTCTTTAGCGGCTTCCGCTGCGGCAGCTTCCGCGCGAGCCTTCTCTTCTGCCTCGGCAGCGGCCTTCGCCTCTGCCTCAGCCTTCAAACGTGCTTCCTCTTCCTCAGCAGCGCGACGAGCGGCCTCAGCTTCAGCGGCAGCCTTGGCTTCCGCTGCTGCTTTAGCTTCAGCGGCTGCTTTGGCTTCCGCTTCTGTGATAGCAGTAGCATCCGCGCCCTGAAGAGCCTCTTCCACCTCGGCAGCGCTCTCGGTACCAGCTCCTGTTTCAAGCTCAGCCTGTGGACGCTTCACATAAGTGCGCTTCTTGCGCACTTCCACGTTTACAGTTTTACGGCCGGTGCCAGAGCCGGTTTTCAGCGTGGTTGTGGTCTTGCGCTTCAAGGTGATCTTGCGTGGGCTAGCGCCCTGCTCCCCGTGACTGCTTTTCAGGAAACTGAGCAGGACCTGCTTTTCCTCATCTGACACCACTGCATTCGCAGAGGTGTGAGGCAAACCCGCTTCTTTCATCTGCTTGAGCAGACGGTCTTCGGTGGCACCAACCGATTTGGCGAGTTCGCTAACTGTTACTTCGGCCATTCTCTCTCCTAAAAGTCACTTGGTCGGAGGGGGTTACTTATACGTAATACTTGTTGCGGTGTGTTTAAGCCTGCTCGCCATCATCGTCGGCAAACCAGGGCTCACGCGCTTTCATAATCAGCGCTGCGGCGCGCTCCTGATCGAGACCCTCGATATCGAGCAGGTCATCCACCGCTTGTTCCGCCAGGTCTTCCATCGTGGAAATACCGCGGCTGGCCAGCTGGAAGGCCAGGTGGCGCTCCATACCATCCATATTCAACAGATCTTCCTGGGGCTCAGAAGCATCCAGCTTTTCTTCAGAGGCCAGGGCCTGGGTGAGCAGGGAATCCTTGGCTCGGGCGCGCAATTCTTCGGCGATATCCTCATCGAAGCCCTCGATTCCGAGCATCTCTTCGATGGGCACGTAAGCCACTTCCTCTAGGGAGGTAAAGCCCTCTTCCACCAGTACAGCGGCGACATCTTCATCAATATCCAGGCGATCGATAAACACCTGCATGATGGAGCTGGATTCAGCCTCCTGCTTATTCTGCCACTCGTCGGAACTCATGACATTGATTTGCCACTGAGTCAGCTCTGAAGCCAAGCGAACATTCTGGCCACTGCGGCCGATAGCCATAGCGAGATTTTCCTCAGCTACCGCCACATCCATAGAACCGGTGTCTTCGTCGACAACGATGGATTCAATTTCCGCCGGCGCCATGGCGTTGATTACAAACTGGGCCGGATTTTCGTCCCACAGCACGATATCTACACGCTCACCAGACAGCTCATTGGAGACTGCCTGAACACGCGCACCGCGCATGCCCACACAAGCACCGACAGGATCGATACGGCCGTCATTGGTGTTTACTGCGATTTTTGCACGCAGGCCGGGATCGCGGGCCGCGCCTTTAATTTCGATTACCTGCTCGGAGATTTCCGGCACTTCAATGCGGAACAATTCGATAATCATTTCCGGGCAAGAGCGGCTCAGCATTAGCTGAGGGCCCCGGGCTTCCGGCTGGATTTCCAACAGAATTGCGCGCACACGATCACCGAGTCGGAAAATTTCACGGCCAACCAACTGGTCGCGGGGCAGGCGCGCTTCGGCGTTATTCCCCAGGTCCACAGCAATAAAGTCGCGCGTCACTTTTTTCACAGTGCCGCTGACCATCTCGCCTACGCGATCGCGGTACTCGTCTACAACTTTGGCGCGCTCGGCTTCACGTACTTTTTGCACGATAACCTGCTTTGCGGTCTGCGCGGCAATACGGCCGAACTCTACATTCTCTACCTGCTCGCGGTAGATATCACCGGCCTTCAGCTCAGCATCTTTTTCATGGGCTTCTTCCAGGGTGAACTGGGTACCCAGCTCCGCCAGGACTTCATCACCGACTACTTCCCAGCTGCGGAAAGTCTCGTAATCGCCCGAACGACGATCAATGATAACCTCAATGGTTGAATCTTCGTCGTAGCGCTTCTTCGTGGCCGTTGCCAATGCCGCTTCGATGGCCTGGAAAATAATCTCCTGGTCAACGCCCTTCTCGTTGGATACCGCCTCGGCTACCAGCAAGATCTCTTTGTTCATGCAACTGTGCCTCAAAATCGCCTGAGCTCAGGCTCCTACAGGTTACTTGGTAAATTGGGGAATAATATTTGCTTTCTCGATGCTGTCGATCGGCAGCAGGTATTCATTTTCACTGTCCACGCGCAGAACGACTTCATCCCCTTCCACACCGGCCAGCAGGCCGCGCCACTTGCGCTGACCGTCGAGCGGCATACGCAGGCGCACCTCGATTTGGGCACCGGCAAAACGCTCGTACTGCTCCAGCTTATACAGGGGACGGTCTAGTCCTGGGGAGGAGACCTCCAGGGTATATCTACCGCTAATGGGGTCTTCCACATCCAGTACGGCACTGGCCTGGCGACTGACTTTCTCGCAGTCCTCCACACCTATGCCATTTTCAGAATCGATATAGATGCGCAGCAGCGCGTTGCGACCATGGGTCTGATAATCGATCCCCCACAGTTCACACCCCAGCGATGCCACCACCGGCGCCAGAAGTTCTTCCAGCAATTCGCGTTTGCTCGCCATTTACGTCACCACATACAAAAAATGGGCCTGCGGCCCACTTCGAAAATTATCTGCAACTTTTCTTGCAGATACGAAAAAGCCCCTGACGGGGCTTTGACCGCACATTCATGCAGCCAGTATGCATGAATGCAAAATTTGGTAGCGGGGGCAGGATTTGAACCTACGACCTTCGGGTTATGAGCCCGACGAGCTACCAGGCTGCTCCACCCCGCAACAACACATGCGCATCAAAGCTTTTATAGAAAAGCAAAATTGGTAGCGGGGGCAGGATTTGAACCTACGACCTTCGGGTTATGAGCCCGACGAGCTACCAGGCTGCTCCACCCCGCAACAACAAATGCACATCAAAGTTTTTGCTAAAAGCAAAATTGGTAGCGGGGGCAGGATTTGAACCTACGACCTTCGGGTTATGAGCCCGACGAGCTACCAGGCTGCTCCACCCCGCAACAACTCCGAGAAACAAAGCCTGGTTGACCTTTGTTTCCCTGCGGCGGGACCAGCCCAACCACTCAAGAGGCTGCGCATTCTATGGTTAGCGTCCCCATGAGTCAAGCCACAATTGGCATTTGTTTTCCCCTTCAGTCGGGAACAGCCTCGAATATACCTCGCTGATCAGTATAGAAAAGGAAGAAAATCCCGCAAATACAGCCCACTGCATATGCCGATTCTTACTTCCAATGCCACGGCCCTGTGTGTATTCACCACATCAAGCCTTGCTGTTTAGCGGGTGAGCTGGTGCACTATGGCACGCCGTACCGGTGGAAAATGTTCACTGATACGCAATATCGCTCTGCGTAATAATTTCGCTGGCAGTCGATCATCGGTGAAAAGGTCCACAACCCGGTTAGTACCGGTATAAATAGGGTGCGAATCCAAACGGTGCTGATCCTGATAGCGAGACAATGCAAGGGAGAGCCCCGCCGGCTGATACAGCCGCGTTACATTATGCAATTGGCTAGCCAGAGTATTCGCGCCGGCCAAGCCCAGGTTAAAACCGTGCGCCGTAACGGGGTGCATCCCCACCGCAGCATCTCCCACCAGGGCAAAGCGCTCAGCAAGAAATCGATGGGCATAAACTGCCACCAGCGGGTAACAATGGCGCCTAGTGAAAGCCTCAACAGCCCCAAGAGCCCCAGCGCTCTCTCTCTGCACATGGGCCGCAAATTCCCTATCGCTGTAGGCCATCATTTCCTCGGCACAATTGGCGGATACCGTCACTACCGCCGAACAGGTTTGCGCATCGGACATTGGCAGTAGAGCAAGGGTTGAACCGTAGCGAAAACACTCCCGGGCAACGCCACCATGCTCCCGCTCTGTGCGCACCGGACCTAGCACCGCAACCCTGCCGAAGTCGCGCATATCTGCGCCAATCCCAGCCATACGACGAACCTCAGAAAAGCGGCTGTCCGCCGCCACCAACAAGGCCGCAGTAACAACCTGCCCCCCCTCAAGCTGTACCAGTCGCCGACTCGTCTCGCAACGTGTGCCAATCACCTTACTATTAGGCAGCAGCTGTATATTGCTATCCTCACGCACCGCCTCATAAAGCACCCGCCGAATTGCAGCATTGGGCACAATAAAGCCCAGTGGACCTCGCCCCCGAGTATCGAAGTCCAGACTAGAGGGGGAATCGCCATCCACCACCTGCGCAGACTGCAGCGAACTCTGCTCCTCGGGCTTCAGCCGCTGCCAGGCTCCTAGAGACTGCAACAATCTTACGGATTTGTGAGTGAGCGCAATTTCCCGCCCATCGTTCGCTGGACACGCCAGCATTTCATCATCCTGGCGCTCCAGTAACGTTACCCTGCAATCCCGAGCAGCCAGCATAAGCGCCAAAGCCAGACCCGCAGGGCCCGCCCCTACAATCGCGACATCTGTGTGCAGCATCCTCCCCCCCCTAGAACATCCCACTTCAATTTCTGCTTGTGATAAATAACTTTTGTTATCGACCGATCGAAGCTCACTGTATGCTGGAGTAACAGCGGGGCAACTGATACAAATCAGAAAACCTCAAGGCAGGCGCAACAAGAGAATAGACACATACAAAGGATCGTATATGCAGGTAGAAATCGATATCGTCGACGCTTTCACCAGCGCCCAATTTGGAGGCAACTCTGCAGCGGTAATCATTACTGAAAAGTGGCTCAGCGAGCCCTTGATGCAATCCATCGCCGCACAAAACAATCTCTCAGAAACAGCATTCCTACTCAAAAAACGCAGCGACAGCGAATATCATATCCGCTGGTTTTCTCCGTTAACCGAAATCGACTTTTGTGGCCACGCCACCCTGGCCTCTGCTTTTGTAGTCTTTCGAAAGCACCCACATTTAAAAGCTTTGGATTTATTTGCCGAGGCAGTCGGTGAGATGCATGTCACTCATAGAGGGGACGGCCTGATCGCTATGAATTTTCCCTCCCGCACCCCACAGCCATTAGCTAACATTCCCTGTGACCTGCTCGAAGGGCTATCGATCACACCGAGAGAAGTTCTGCGCAACAATCAAGCCTACTTTGCCATTTACGCTGAAGAAGAGGATATCCTACAGCTGCAGCAGGACCCCGCCAGGCTGGCAAAACTCGCTCCCTATGATGTGGTAGTCACCGCACAATCTAGGCAATACGATTTTATATCCAGGTATTTTTGGCCCACCAATGGCGGTGATGAAGATCCAGTAACTGGCTCCATTCACACTGGACTGGCACCCTACTGGGGAGTAAAACTGGGAAGATCAAACCTGATAGCCTTCCAAGCCTCAAAACGCGGAGGCCTGCTACACTGCCAGCTTGATGGGGAGCGAGTGATCGTCTCCGGTAACGCAGTGCAATACCTTAGCGGCGTGATTGATGTAGTCGAAAAGGACAAGTAGTTCTTAGTCACTGCACGATCGTCAGATTTCACGCACAAAAAATCCTTTGCCACAAAAAAATAAATGGAAAAAAAAATGAATCACAAAGGCTCATGCCTCTGTAATGAAGTCCAGTTCACAGTGGAGGGGGCTTTTGAAAGCTTCTTCCTTTGCCACTGCGACCACTGCCGTAAAGACACTGGTTCCGCCCATGCCGCCAGCCTCTTTTCCACCTCGGCCAAGCTCCACTGGAACCACGGGGAAGAACTCATCAAAGTCTTTAAACTCCCCTCAACCCGGCACGTAAAAAGCTTCTGCGGTCAGTGCGGGTCCGCCCTGCCCTTTGCCGACAAAGAAGCAGAATTACTGGCAGTGCCCGCTGGCAGCCTTAACAGCCCTATAACCATCAGACCCAATGCACATATTTTTATGGCCAGTAAAGCCGATTGGGACAAGGACCTTGGCAAAGTACCAGAACTCGATGGTTTCCCCCAGGTTGATAAAGCCGACACCCCCTGAAAGGAACAACGGTGCCGCTTGCAAATAAGCAAAGCAGCACCTCACAACCTTTTGTAAGTTTTAGCCTGGGTGACCATCTACTCTGGGTTGAAATAGAACTGGGGTGTAGTAAATCAGGAAAAGTGAGTAACCCAGCACCCAGGCAACAATAGCAGCGAGAAAGCCACTGGGAGCCGGCGCCCAGAAAATACGGGCCAGGGCGGATAGCGCCAGTGCGGCAAACGCCAACGGCATAAGACGCGGCGCCTGTAAAATACGGCCGGTATGCCCCAAACTCACACGACTGGTCATAGCCAGAATCAAACCACCAATGCCACCCACCGCAAAAGCATGTAGCGCTGAGCTCTGCCAAGCGGGTGCGATTCCACTCCAGGCCAAAGCAGCGAGAAAACAACCCAAAATCACCAACCAATAACTGAGGTGTAGGGACCAAACCATGGGCTCCGCCCAGATCTTGGTGGGATGCCAGCGCAACACTCTTACCAGCTGCAAAACACCCAGGGTAATGGCCAGCAATGCCCAAACTATCTTGGGCAGATCCAAGGCCACACTAAGCAGTAGGAGTACGACCGCAATATGCGTGCCCCATTCCACAATGGGTAACTTCTCACGCGGGCTCAAATGGAAGCGCCGCGCAGTAAAGAAAGGAATAACCCTGCCGCCAATCACCAAAATAATCGCCGTCACCAAGAGCAGAGCCATCAACGCCACCCGGCTCTGCGCAGCGGGTAACAACCAGTGGCTGGCCGCCAGTCCAGCAAAGGCCAGCATAGCCGGCAGCACAAATAAGTTGCGCCATTGCTTGGTGCGCAGTACACGCGCCCCTAACAAGAATGCAGCCAGTAGGAAGAAAGACACCTCGGCCACGACCGGCATCCACAGAGGCACCGCCGCAAAGAGATATCCCAGGCGTGCCAGCAACCATAAACCCACCAGGCTTATTAGCTGAGTCCCCTTTGGTGAGGGAATTCCGGTCCAGGTTTGCATGGCGGTACCCAAAAAGCCCACCACTACTGCCGCGGCAAAGCCAAACAACATTTCATGGGAATGCCAGGCAACCCCCACACGTAGGGCGGGCAGCTGCCAACCGGACAGAGAGGCCTGCCAGATCAGTAATGCGATCATGCTCCACAGGGCACCCCCCCAAAAGAAAGGTCGAAAAGGCATGCGCCAGAAAGGGGCGATGGATTCCGCGCTCGCGCGGTCGACAATGGGTATCACAATCTTTTCTCCTTAAACAAAGGGAGGTTAATTCTCCCGGGGCAGGTATTTGCCTTCACAAGGCTCCATTCACAGTTAACACGCACTGCACAACGCCATTATCACTGTTTCGAAATCAGCAATTTAAACGCAGGAGCCAAGAAAGGGGTCAGCACCAATAAGTCCCGTTTCTACTCAATGCCCAATGCAATGCCAGCCTGATGATTCATCACAGTGTGAATTAACACCTGAGAGTCCATTCTAAGAATTGAGCACTCCGCTTATTTTCCCCCAATCAACCCTATTAGTTAATAGGCAAGGGGCATAGTTTATAAAATTTATAACCCTATACAAAAAGCGGGCATTTTCCCCATAAAAAAAATCAAATAATGATTGACAAAAAAGCAACCCCAGCAAAAAACCACTAACTTAAAGTTCAACTTTAAGTTAGTAAGCCAACAATTTTATTCAAAGAATCCTCACTGGCTATCGATAAAATTTATAAACATCGAAATATCAACAATTAAACAACTAGGATTTATATTTTACATTTTGTTATCTGCAGGCTTTCCTCGTACAAACAGAACACATACCAGCAGCGCCAATAAAGCCAAGTAAGCATTGACCACAAACGCACGATCAATACCTGTGGCTAAACTCGGGGCCAAGGATACTATGGTGGTATTCATTGCCAACCCTATCGCCCCACCAATAATCTGAAACATAAAAATCAGGGCTGCAGCAAGGCTAGCTCGATCAGGGCCCACTGCAGTAACAGCAGCAGTGGTAATGGTGGGAAAAAATAGACCCAGCCCAATTCCTAGAGAAATTAAGCCTGGCACCAAATGAATGTAACGAGTGTGCTCCAAGAGGTTCGATAACAAAAACATCCCTCCGCCAAGAAAGATAGCTGCCGCTGACAAAATCACTTTGGCCCCAAGCATGGCATAGAGCCTGCCAGCAACATAGGAAACAACTCCATAAGTAATCATAACTGGCAGCAAGCCGGCACCAGACCAGACAGCGGAGAATTTTAATTCTTTTATTAAAAATTGTGGTACATAAAGCAACATCGAGACAAAAATCACGGAAAGTAACAGCGTTGTAATGCCCACAGTAAAAAATCGCCCATTTGTTGCCACATCCGCAGGGATGAGTGGGCTTACCCTCGCATGAGCCTCCACCCAGGAAAAAGAACAAAATGTAATAACAGAAACGATAAGCAACCCCAAAACCAAGGAGCTACTCAAGCCCATATCCACAACAAAACCCAGAGCCAGCAAGAGTGTTAATAAAGAAATCGACAGGAAAATAATTCCTGCATAATCCACCTGCTCACCAGATTTTTCTGGACTGTCATCATCAATTACTCGCCAGCTAATCAACATAGCGATAAGCGCAATAGGGAAATTAATAAGAAATATCCAACGCCAACTAAGGAAATCAGTAAGCAAGCCTCCGAGTAGCGGCCCAACCGAATTGGCAAACCCGCAAACTGTCATAATCAAACCACCAGCCTGTCCAGCTTGATCCTCTGGCATAATTTGATAGGTCATCCCAAGAATTGCCGGCCACATCAAGGCCCCACCCACCCCCATCAGCGCCCGGCTGCCCAATAGCATCCAGACATTCACCGCAAAGCCACCCAATAGAGAAAACAGAATAAAAATACTGCTGCCAATAAAAAACAGACGGCGACGCCCAAACATATCAGCCAGGCGACCTCCGGTGACAATCAACACACCGAATACCAGTGCATAACCGTTAATTACCCACTGCATCGTAGAAATATCTGCCTGGAAATGTCTCTGCATAGCCGGTATTGCCACAGAGAAAGCTGTAAAGTCATTGGCGATTAGAAAAATCGCAAAGGTTAATGCGGTTAGAGCAATGATCTGCTTTTTTGAAAGTGCCTCTTTTGCCGCTGCCATAGGTACTCCAGGCTGCCAATAGCTGAATTTATCGGCTCAATCTATTCACAATTTTAGAAGTAAAAAGTTGATCTCAAACTTTAAAGGAGAGGGTTTAATTTGACATTTTAAGAGCTGGGATCTAATTACTGATAACAAAGTCCTATATTACTGAGAAAACCCCCTTATAAACTGTAGCCAACCAATAGTCTCCTACTTTCTTCCCAGGATTTCTACACTTCTCTCTCATACCGCCTTCTCGTTTTATCACCAACACTTACCCATGTAACAAGGTGAGTCCGGAAAGTTACTCTCAGAAATGAATTAGGGTATCTCACGGCACAGTGAGAACGAGGCAGTAGAATTCGGATTTTAATCCTATGCGCCATGAATTTAATTCATCAGGATGAGAATAGTGAAACCCATCCTGATTCAAACTCCGCCATCGACCGGCACCTAGGTAAAGACAAGCAGTAGTGCCATTAACAGTGGTTTGGGAAGAGTTCTATTAAGCTGTTCTGGGACTGATCCGCCGCTAAAGCCGATCCAATGCAGTAAACCGACTTCAGCGCCAGGCAGAGGCGGAAAGTAGTCGCCTGCGCTTGAAGTCGGACTTTTACGAACGAACAAAAAATAATATATAGATCTCAGTGCCAGCTGTGAATAACATCCAGTGTACACACTGTAACTACAATGACTCACACTTACGATATAACCCCGCTTACTTAAAGCGATTTACCGTCATAGTTAAAGATTTAGGCCAGACTACACTTACAGTCGTAGCCAGGCAAAAGTAATGGGACTGTTATTCTATAGCAACCACCCTAGCTGTCTTTTTTACTCACCATTTACTGTCACACCATATACGATCCCCGTGCGCTATATTCATATCTGCCAGCACTTTATCGAAAACACTATTAATTTTAATCTAGTGGAGAGCTACTGATATGCTCGAACGGAAAACTGTCGAAGAGGTATTCAACGCTCTCCGTACCGACCCACAACCATTTTTAGAGCGCGTTGCGGACAATGTGCACTGGGTTATAAAGGGTACCCATGCTATGGCTGGTGAATATACCTCCAAGAGAGAATTGGTCGAGCGTGCCTTTCATGGAATTGGCAAGGTACTCCAAGGAGGTAAGGTAATGATGGAGGTCAAGCGAATACTAATCGACGGGGACTATGCGGTGGTTGAAATGGAAAGCACCTGCATCGCATTGAATGGTAGAAGATACAACAATACCTACTGTTGGATTGTTAAATTTGAGAATGGCTTAATTACTGAAGGCACTGCCTATGTGGATTCTGCACTGGTACAGCAGGTCTTGGATGAAAACTCTTAACCCAATTTTTTATTGCCGAAAAACTTGCATTGGCTTCAGACTGTATAAAAATTATCTGTACAAAGCCCGGTAACAATACTTGCTACCGGGCCCACTGATCAGTAAAGAGCCGCATATTTACGGCCCCAGATTTTAAGTCGCCACTATCGCCACTATTAGTTAGTTTTGGTAATCGATAGTCATATCAAAATTACCCTCTACACATTTAGCGTAATCGCCTTGATTCAGTGCGGAGTAGGCGGTTTGATAGTTCACCAACTGACAGGCAAAACTCTCATTATTGGGATTGTCGGCAGACCAACCCCAATCCTTATCCCAATAGATACTCAGGGAGGCAGCACCACCGGTCTCAAACTGACCCATATTGGCACACCCCAACTCTTCATCCGCAGGAATATTCACGCCCAAATAGCCGGTGAAACTTTTGTAGTAGTCCATGCGATTCTGAGAGCGAGCATCCTCTGAACCCTTACTACACTCGATAGCACCGTTCACAATATTGGTAGTGACACCAAAACCTGAACTCAGGTTATTGGCCCGGTCAACACTATTGGGCTCCCAGGTCCCATCAACCACATGCAACATGCTCGGCTTGGGCGGCTGTGGATACACGAAGAAGAAAATAGCGCTCGCCAGGTTCAACCAGGTATCCGCAACCAGTTCCGGATTTTCCAGCAGTGTATAAATATCACCGTACATAGCCTGGGAGAAAGGCCCGTAGTTATAGTTCCAGCTCAACTGCTTTGCACCGCGGCCAAAATAACTCTTGTAACCGCCATCGGCATTGATGGCACAGGGCCATACATCCGCCGCCCAGCTGCTGCTGGATTCACAGGCGCCATAACCACCGGAGGTTTCCTCGGTCCAACCAATCTCACGAATCCAGTAGAGCCCCTGACGCCATTCCGGCTCATCCCAGGCCGCCGCATGGGCACCGGTTTCCTGGCCAAAATGGGCAAACATTACTGCCAGCGCTTTACGGCAAATAGCATCGGAATTGCGACCATCGGTGTAGTCACCGCAAAAAGCCGGGAACTTGGCCACTGCGCGCAGGAAATTGGTGTAAGTGTATGCATCGGCCCGCAGGGGGAACAAATAGTCCCAGGTATCCTCAGAAATAATACTCTCAACACGCTGAACATTTGTCGGGTTGGCACTGCGACCGGGTTGAACCGCTTCCACAATCGCGTTGTCTCGGGTCTCAACAGTATTTTTCACTTCTTGCAGAAGCGAATCAGTGGTACGGGCACTCTCCTCCGCCTTCAGTTCACTCAAGCCCATGACATGACCACTTGCGGAGGCACAACCCGTTTGATTGATGCTTACCTCTGCAACGTCACTGGCCGCAGAGGAATCGGTAGCCGTCAGCTGGAAGGTGTAGGTCACATTGCTGTAAACCTCAGACAATACCGCCTGAGTGGAGCTACCCACGTAGTTTGAGAGCTTGATGGAAGGGCCACCTGTCTGGCTCCAGATATAGCTCATACCACTACCACCGGTAGTATCAGAACCATCCAGAGTAATGCTGCCAGTACAGCCCACACTATTGGCAGAAGCGGAGATCACCGCATTCACTGCACCACCTGAGTTGCTATTATCATTGGCGTCATCACCGTTACCAGCGTCAATGGCGAGGTTTTGCACTGTAACCTGCGCCTCCTCACTGGTTTCACCATCGCTGACAATCAGACTAAAAACAAAGTTCACATCATAGGTTGTGGCCGGCAGAGTCACAGAAGTCATGGCGCTTGTCGCTGAGGCGATATCCGCTTTAGGAGCGCTCGGTGAGAGCTGTGCCCAGCTATAACTGAGCGCGCTATCACCGCCGGAAGCACTAGCGCTGAGCTGCACCGTACCACCACCAGTCACTTGCGTTTGTGAAGTAGACAGGTTGAGAGAGATCGGAGTATTGCCAGTATCACCGCTGTTACCAGTATCTCCTCCACTATTACCGCCGTTATTACCGCCAGAGTCTCCGCCGTTTTCGCTTCCATTGTTGTTATCGTTAACGCTACATCCATCGGCCTCTTTGCGAACCCAAGGTGAATCCCAAGTATTTTCCGCTGTCAGTGCATCAGAGGGTAAGTCACTACCATTTGCCCACCATTGAGCAACAAAAATATCGCCGGCATAGCAAACTTCACTACCCTTGCGATAGCTTTGCCCGGATTGGTAAGCGGCTACGTCACTGGAGCTATCACTACCGGAATTATCTGAACCAGCAGAATTTCCGGAATCAGAATTGTCGTTGTCATTGTGATTATCGGAATGATCACTGTCACTACTATCATCAGAGGCGTCACAGACTCCCGTTTCTTGCACGATCCAGGGGGAATCCCAGGTGTTCTGCGCAGTCAGGGCCTCAGCTGGACGCTGTTCTGCAGTAGCCCACCACTGCGCTTTAAAAAGATCGCCGCCATAGCAAACTTGGCTACCTCCCCGGTAATGCTGGCCTTCCACATAGTCTTCTGCGGGCTGATCGGCTGCCACAGCCTGGGCACCAATGATCAATGCCGAAGCAATCGCTGTACGAATAAAAAGGTGGCTCATAGAGTCTCCACTATTCATTTTAAGGGTTCTTTTCAAAAATGGATGTATGCAAGGAGGTAGTGCAGCACGCTAGTGTTATTACAAGAAGTGCGGGCTAAGATTTTATCGTTAAACTCTATAGTGGGTTTTCAATTTCTAATTATGTGGTCAGAATTTATAAACCATCTGACTTTAGCCCCAGGCATTTAGAGGAATAATATTCCCATCCAATTAGACTCTTATTTCGGCACAGATAAACTGAGCCATATGATACCTTCAACAAATACTTAAAATTTTTCTGCGCTTTATAGCCAAAACCCCATACATACACTGCAAATTCGATAGAACCTTCTCAGAATGGTTCCCACCATAAAAAACAATTCTTTACAAAACAGCCACCTCAAAACACACATAAAGTACTAGGAAGCGGAAGCAAATAGGAAGGCTATTCCAAAGCATATCGAAAACACCTCTGCCTAGATTCAACTCAGCCTATCTTAAATAGAAATTTAATTTTTAATAAAACAGACAAATCAATACACAAAAAGCACATAAATATCATTCCATAGATAATCTTTTGCATATTTCTTCCATATTTATATATTTCAGGCTGTCGGCAAATGTAAAAAAACTAAACGAGCCAATGTCATTCTCCAGAGCAATTTCTCTCGTACTTCCAACAATCCAGCTTAACAGCCCTCCTTTTCCCTATGAGTGGGCTAGAGCCTCAATAGAAAATCTCTGGTAAAACTATCAATTCCCATTCAGCCTCAACTCCAGCTTTACAATTGAATCGGCTATCGAACTTATCCCTTCAACCTGCAGCCCAGCTTGAGCCTCATCCGAATTACCCTTAAAGGACAACCAGGATTACCTAGCAACTGTTTCCCCACCATATGACAAAATAGAAAAAAACATTAAAAAAACACAGAGAAAAAAACTAATAGATCAAAGAGCAAGATATTGGTGCTAATCGCACTCAAGGCAATAAGTCATAATGCCAGGCTTAGCATCGATACCCCCCGTAATTAGAGCAACCTCTGATGACTCTGAGATTAGCAATCATTAAAATAAAGCAACATTAAGAAACTTATTTGGAATCTAATCGATATAAAGATAAAGACACGAGCCAATAAGGCATCGGACGTATCACAACTTCTATTTCTCTTCCAGTCTCTACCCACTAAGTAATGAAGGGTTGCCAGCGGGGGCAGTCAAAACTAGGATACAACTTCAAGTTAGCTTGAGGTAAATACAGATGAGTGGTCAACAGGATATAGATATTCGCGAAGTCGCGAAGCGCAGTGGGCTTCCCTCCTCTACCCTTAGATATTATGAGGAGAAGGGTCTGATCCAATCTATCAGTAGACGAGGTATTGCCAGAGTCTTCCATATCAGTGTGCTGGAGCAGCTCTCTCTAATAGCTCTGGCACGCTATGCGGGCTTCTCTCTCGATGAGATCGCTAGTATGTTTACATACAACGGAAAACCCAATATTGATCGGGAGCAATTGCTCGAAAAGGCCGATGCAGTGGATAAGAATATCCGCCGCCTGGAAGCTATGCGCGATGGTTTGAGGCATGTGGCAAATTGCCCAGAGGACAATCAGCTGGAGTGTTCAAACTTCCAAAACCTTGTGAAAAGAGCAATGAAATTACAGCAAGAGCCTATTGATGACTCTACCGAAACGACTCAGAACAAGCTAAGTCACAGCCAATAATCTGTTGTTCTCTTAAAGATGCCACCCCACTAACCTGTTGAGAAGCTTGTAAACAGTTAAAGATTTGATAGAGAGCTAAATGAATCACTACATATTGTGATACCTATAAATGCACCTTCCAAAGAAATCAATACTGGCAGCCCAAGATCTTATTGAGGATGCCGCCAGTTCTGAAAACAAGAAAAGCAATCTACAAATAAAACGATTAATGACCGGTACATTTAAAAAAGTCATGAAGGTATCGATTCACAGCCACCCATTTTGTACTTTACCAACCAGATACTTCCCTTGAGAGCTGTACTATCGTTGTGATAAGGAAAACAACAGCTTGCTATTATGAAGGTACTGATTGTCGGTGCGGGACCAACTGGTCTTACTCTTGCCGTGGAATTAGCACGCCGGAATATATTTGCCAGGATTATAGATAAACGTGATAGTGCCTCTACTCTGAGTAGGGCCGTTGGTATTACCTCTAAAAGTTTAGAGCTACTATCACACTCAGGTGTATCTAAAAGGCTGATTGAAGAGGGGGTGCCCATTCAAAATGCTTGTATCTATCAAGATAACCACCTTGCTTTGACCTTGCCGCTGCATTCAAGTACCTCTTATTTTCCTACCATATTGGGGTTACCCCAAGACCGCACCGAAACAATCTTAGCGGAGTCTCTGGCCTCCATGGGTGTGGAAGTCGAGTATAAACTCGCACTCAATGAGCTTCATGAGGAAGCGCAATCCGTTACAGCTCAATTATCCAGTGGAGAGGAGAGTAGCTTCGATCTTATTATCGGCGCAGATGGTGTTCGCAGCGCAGTTCGACAAAGTGCCAATATCCCCTATCCCGGATTTGATTTAAACGAAGACTGGTCAATCGCCGATGTGGAACTGGATGATTGGCCTCATCCACAAATGTTCACCCTCACGCAGACCAAGCCGGGAATAGTGGCAGTTTCAGTCCCCATCGGTAAAAATCGCTATCGCTTTGTTAGTAATTGCGAAAAGGTTTTGGAAGTTTTTCCGCTGCCGCTAAGAATTCACAAGGTGAGGCGGGAAGGGGTCTTCAAGATATCTATCCGTCAGGCACAGAGCTACTCCAAGGGCAGAATACATCTAGCCGGTGATGCTGCACATTGCCACTCCCCAGTTGGCGGACGAGGTATGAATTTGGGTATCGCCGATGCAGCCGAGCTAGCCAAATGTATTGCAGAAGGCCAGCTGGATAATTACTCGCCGCTACGCCGTCGGGAAGATAAGAAGGTAATAGATATCACAGAGCGAGGAAGAAAAATTGTCACGTCACAATCATTTCTCACCAGGCTCGAATTTTCTGCCTTATTAGCCGCGGCCAATCATCTACCATTTGTTCAAAGAAGGCTCAGTAGGTTTGTGGTTGAGTTTTAAGGAGAGCAATAATCCCGCGCGGCCCTCTTTACTAGGCCACACTAAACTCTGTCATCATGCCAGAGTCCTCGTGCTCCAGAACATGGCAATGCACCATGTAGGGCATATCCGGCATCGCCTCCAGAGGAAAACGTACATAGATTTCTGCACTACCGGCATTGGATATAGGCACCGTATCCTTCCAGCCACGCATATAGGCCGGCGGCGTAGCATCGTTAAATTTAACCAGCCGAAACTGGCAACCGTGAATATGGACCGGGTGTAGCATAGTGTCTTTACCCTCAGAAATTCGCCAGTGCAAGTCTGTATTAATGGGGGCCTTGAACCCAGGTTCAGTGAATGAAAATGAAACACCATTAACCGCATTAGCGGTCAATTGTGCTTTCAAAGGCAACGCCGGCGCCTCAGTGATGAGTTTGAGCACCCTAGCTACCACAGCAGGGTCCGTTTTTCCCGAGGCTACCATTTTTTCCAGTCCGGTCGCATCAATAAGTTTGTCTGCGATCTGCCAGCGGTTCATCTGCATTACCAACTTCTGGCTGATCGGCGGCAGCTTAGCCGGTATTTCAGGCATTGATACCAGCCGCTCAGGCAAAGAACCCCGCCCCTCCTCATTAGTGGGGACCACACTGAGAAACACTACAGGCCCATCGAATGGGGGCAACCGCATCACCTGTTGGGGCACTGGTAGAGTTATAAAATCAAAGGGCTGGCCATTGCGAGCGTCCACCATTACCTCGTAGCGCTCCCCGGCAGCTATGGGTAATTCTTTAACCTCTACGGGTTCCGGTAAAAATCCACCGTCTGTGGCAATCACATAGAAGGGCCGCTGATCACTAGTGGAGAGTCGGTAGTTACGAGCGTTTGATCCGTCCAGAATCCTGAAGCGCACCCATCCTCTTGGGGGATTAACAACCGGGTTGACCACGCCATTGGTAAGCAAGATATCCCCACAATAGCCCGCTGCAACCGTAATCTCATTAAAGCGATGAAAGAAGCTGCCGTCTTTGTTAAAGCGCCTATCTTGGATAATCAGAGGGATATCATCCACCCCCCAACGCTTCGGCAGAGGCAAGGCATCACTATTTTCATCATCAATGATAATCAGCCCTGCCAGCCCCTTAAGTACCAACTCGGCAGTGGTGGGATAGAGATGCGGATGAAACCAAAGCGTCGCCGCCGGCTGGATAATCGGTAACTTTGCAGTCCATGTATGGCCTGGCTTGATGGGCATATAGGGACCACCATCGGCATGACCCGGCACAATCAGGCCATGCCAGTGTGCAGTTACATTCTGGGTCAACTGATTATGTACGTTGGCCGTTACCGTTTCACCCTTGCGCAAGCGCAAAGCCGGGCCTAAAAAGGGGCCATTAAAGCCATAGGTCGGCGTTGTTACTCCCTTGAGAAATACTTTCTCTGCTCGCTTGGCTACTAGATTGATTTTTCCGACTGAGTCCGCCCTCAACTCCGGAGGAATTGGCAGTACAGGCCTTGTAGAGGAATCCCAGGTGCCATTGGTTTGCGCCCTCATATTAGAACTAGCCAATAGAGATGCCGCCAAGGTACCAAGACAGAAATCTCGACGTGATAAATGAGACAAGAAGAATCCCTCCTCATAATCTTAGCGTTAAAATTTGGTAATACTCTGGCGGCTAAAACCTCTTGCTAACTACACACCTTAAATAAGCCCCAAAGCAGCATAGACTGCGGTGGCATCAGCAATAAATGGTTACAAGAGTTGGAGTTAGGTGGCCTTACGTTTATCTATATTTATATGCCAACAGCATTACTGTCATTTGAGATACAGGCTGAACTCTTATTTTTCCTCAGCACAACAATATCCACATCCAGAAGCCAATGCATATTAAAACCGCTGGCTTTATCATTTAACCGAAAAAAGCTGGGGCGACGCAATCAAAAGCATGGTCTCTCAACAGCGCCTCAATATAATAAATCCGCCAGTGTACATATAGAAATAGACACTCAACAAATCTAAGAAAATATTCCTATACAGTTAACTCAAATAATCAATAAAGCGCCTAAAACTATAAAACAATCCGTAGAATAAATTGCCAAATTTTTTTCAGACCTTCACTCTAGGCATATGCAGAATCACAAAAAAAGCAACATACGCCAAACCCATACTTTTTTCTCATAATTTCAACACTTATTTCCCATGGCGGATAATCTGACACCTATAGATACTTTTATGAGAAGATTTACTTAGAAGGCAGACCAATCGCAACGCTAGATGGAACACTCTCCTACAAGCGGGGCTCCCTCTAAATTCACGAAGGAGATCATTTCAACCTTATTTTCCACTTAAAGAATCCAAAAAATAATTAGATCTCAATATAGACCTGCCATTTATTTCAGACTCATGCAGTAAAGGAGTCACACATGAAGCCATATTGCAACTTATTCACAGGGATAATTACATTTATTAGCATTGCAGCCTTTGCCGCAGGGAATCATAACTCTCAGGATCACTTACAAACAGATTTCAACTCCAGCAGCGATCAACCAGAAAAAAATAACAATAACTTCAGGGCGAGCATTCAAAATGGCAATAAGAATATTGTGAATACCCAGCAAAATGAAGAAACACTTGGAAGCAGCATACAACCCATTCAAATAGGCAACTTAAATCAGGCAAATATTTTTCAGTCAGGAACCATAACCTCATCCATTATTAATCGCCAACTTGGCAGTAAAAATATTTTATCTATCACCCAGACTAACAACATCAACAGCAACATCTTCATTAATCAACAGGGCAACCAAAACTATTCAAACACAAACCAAATTTCTGGAGACAAAAATAGAGTCATCAATACTCAGATAGGAGGTTCAAATTATTTCATTACCAAACAAGAAGGGAGCATATCCAGTACTATAAAAGTACATCAAGAAGGCAATGTTCAGCATGCCGCTGTAGAGGAAAGCAAATCTAGCTTTTTCAACACTGTTTCAGTTATTCAGCTGAATCTAAAAAACTCAGCAACTATTAATTTAATTGCAACAAATAATAGCAGCATTGATATATTTCAAGAGGAAAGCAAAAATCACATAGGAATATTGCAGCGCTTGTCTACTAGAAATAGTGTGCAAATTCGACAATTGGGAACTTCTGATATTGCTTTGATCAGCCAAACCGGTAGCTCTGACAACACTATCGTCTTACGCCAGAGTGGAGACCGCGCACTTGACATTCCAGGCCAGGAGTCCACTGAAAACGGCAAAGACATACAACTAACCAATTCCAACAATCAAGTAATTGTCAATCAGAAAGGTACTGAGTTAAGCAGCATTAACTCCAATCAGTTTGGCTTAGCTAACCAACTAACCATTAACCAGAGCGCTCTAAACATTAACACTTCTAATGAACAACAAGGCAATAAAAATGTTACAGGAATTGATCAAGCTGGAGAGAACCTCACCATCCTTACTCGCCAGATTGGCAATGAAAATCAGTCAACCTTTCATCAAACGGGAAGTGACTTAAACATAATTACCAAGCAACTTGGCGATAGAAATAGCCTTTCAATTATTCAGAAAAGTAATTTTAGCGCTATTGAAAGTGTCCAGATTGGAAATGGGAACCGACAAAAAATAGTGCAAAGTAACTCTAGTAGCCGGGCCTCTTTGCATCAAGTAGGGCAAGGTAATACTAGTCAGGTATATCAATGATGGCTAGCTATTACTGATCACTTAAATCTCTACTTTGTATCAACTATTCCCTGTCTTACTTATTTTAGGCTAACAAATAGGCAAGGCTTGAGATTTTGCACTCATTCGAATTGTTCTTTAGAACTAGTCGCTGTGTAGTGGTCCCCTAAACCCGGACACCAATTTAGGTGGTAAAGTTGCCATCGAAAATAGATGGTTTTCAATGAGTAGACAACGTCGATCCTTTTCTCCCGAATTTAAATTAGATTCTGCCCGCTTGGTTGTAGGTCAAGGCTATTCAATTGCTGAAGCAGCCCGGTCACTGGATGTTGGTACAACGGCTATCCGCCGTTGGATGTGGCAACTAGAGGCAGATCGGAGTAGAAGGCTACCGCTCTTTTAGTGTCCGACGAGATGAATCGTACGCACTGCTAGACCAATTGAGTGAGCAGGAGCCCGTGGAACTGGTCTGCAAAGCGATTGAAATACCGCGATCATGCTACTACGAATACAGGATAAAGAAGAACTCCGTTGATGTTCCCAGAATAAAGCTCCGCTCCAAAGTCATTGAAGTCTTCGAACGCAGCCGTAGCTCTGCAAGAAGTCGTACAGTCGTAAGTTTGCTTTAAGAGCAAGGGGTATCAACCGGACGCTTTAAAGTCCGAAGACTAATGTGTGAGGCCGACTTAGTGTGTACACAACTTGGTCCTCATAAGCATAAGAGAGCAATAGTCGAGCACTCAGATATACCGAATGAACTTGATCGCCAGTTTAATGTTGAGAAACCCAATCAATTTTGGTGTGGTGACATTACCTATATCTGGGCCGGTTCAAGCTGGTGTTACCTGGCTACCATTATAGATTTACACGCTCGCCGTATCGTTGGATGGGCCCTCTCAGGGAAACCAGATGCACACTAACGATAAAGGCACTAGAAATGACCTGGGAGCAGCGAGGAAAGCCTAATGGGGTTATGTTCCACTCAGATCAAGGCAGTCAGTATACCAGCCATCAGTTCCGCCAACGGCTATGGCGCTACTGAATGACCCAGAACATGAGTCGACGTGGAAATTGCTTGGATAATGCACCAATGGAAAGACTGTGCCGGAGTCTGAAAAGTGAATGGATACCCTCTCTCGGTTACAAGTAAGCTGAGACATCAGCCATTACTTTGATGACTTACTACAACTGGGAGCGTCCCCACCAACACAATGACGGATTACTGCCTGCAAAAGCGGAGGAAAAACTTAACTTACTGTCCGGAAATAGTTGACCACTACAGCCCAACCTGTTAAAGGCCTATAGCACGCTCGTAGGGACTCATAAATAAGCTTTTCAGTTTAAAAATCCCCTAAATACAATGCCCTCACTCTATGTGGCACTTACAGCAGAGATTTTGGGTGCTCAACCTATAGGTAAAAAATAATGTCACGACAACAAGAGATAAATGCCCACTGTAAAGAATGCATCTATGACAAACTTTCTTTAAGGTCATGGCGCCAGCAAGTAGAAAACTGCACTTTCAATCAGTCTTCCTTATACACTTTTAGGCCCAAGAGCCGTGGAAAGAAACTCCCAGAGACAATTGCTACAGTTACGGAGCACTTAAGAACACCTATCCTTCAACACTAATTGCGTAACTAAAAACCATACGTAATCACACTATCACTTCCTACTTATACCTGCCCCTTAGTAAGCCTCTATCAGCTTAATTGCGTTACAGTTTTCCATACCTTTTCAAGTCTATTTGTAATTACCTACCGAAATGCCTGGGTAGAACGTATGGCAGTTGACACTGCAAAGGTGAGTAGGGAGCACAGAGAGCAGGCTATTGATGACCTGCTGAATAATGTAGAGAAGTTTATGAGTGCTGGCAGTACCGTTGTGTCCGCTATGGACGCCTCTGGAACCACTGTCAGCCGTCCGACTGGATACGTCCAGTAAACCGCTTAAGATTTGTTGACGATGCCTGTAGAACCTTTGAGGGGTTTTGCAGGCATTTTTTTATAAACGGGTATAGTTTAATTGTGTGAGATATTTGGCTCATAAAGGAGAAAATGAATATAGAATCGCCCCAGCGCGAGGTCGATTTGGGCGTATTGCTATATAAATTAGTTAACCATAACTTTCTTTTACGGCTGAGTACCCTATCCCCGCTAATCAGCTTCCATAGAGTAATGCTCACATCTTTGCTAGCTTTATAAGTGATAAGAATTTCTGAAGTAACTTTTGCCTGATTATAGAAAAAATATACTCAGTAACTTAGAAATTCTCTAGCTGTATTATAGCTCTTTTTCTATTTCCTTTATGTTCTTCGTTTGTGCGTACATAAGTACCTGCTGAGAAAGAAAGCCAATAACTAACGGCCAAAATATTTGCTGATGGACATTTGGTAGCTTATCAAATCCAAACCAGTAGGCGGGTAACACAATACCGATAAGGAGACCGCAGACAGCACAACACAGAATATAATGGTATCGCTCTATAAGGCTCTGAGATTTTATTTTCGGTTTTATGTCCTTTTCTCCTTCTTTTAGATATTCTAAATCAGGAATTTTACGACCAGTTATATGTTGCAGCATTGGCACGATCATGCTAGCAGCCGTAGCTAGAAGAATCGTAGACATATAAATTTCTACCGGGTCTAACTGTTCCATGTATGCTTATACCCAACCGTTATCTTTCATGATTCTCTGACGCTGCTGAAGATTATCTTCATTTTCTTCAGCTAATACCCATATTTGAAAATTGCCAGATTCATATTTGTAAGAAGTTTCAAAGGCAATTACTTCATCAAAATCTTTTACATTCTCATGGTCAGAGATGTCAATAACCTCACCGGGTCTTGGTGCCACATTAGAATCTATTTGAACAATGGTGGTTTCTTAGGTACTACTAACAACTTCAATAAATAGCATACTCTCTACTATCCCCCCCTAAAATGAACACCTAAACTTTATTTGTTAAACATGATTTCCACGGCAAAAGCGTTTTAGCTGGCCGGATAAACTCGGCGTTTCATATTTTTAATTTTATTAATCAGCTCAAAATACTCGCCAAGCTCTCTCTCAGTTAAGGAGATACTGTCAGATAACTCAAATATTTCACCGTAAGGTGATGAGTAAGAAATGTTAATTGTTATTCCCGGTTCTGTGAGAAACTCAATCGCGGCTAAACCGCACAGTGGCTTGTCGGATTTTGTTACACTTATCAGTGGGAATTCTTTGCCAGCCTGAATGGCGGCTCCACGTCGCGGCCAGCTTTCTCTGTAGCAGTTTGGTTTTACGTCAGTAAATTTAAAAAAATCTGTTGAGCTGTTTTCAATAAGATCAAAAGACTTTCCCTTTATATTCAACTTAATTGAATGAATAAATGCTGTTCCAGTTCCAGCGTTTTCAAGATATAGCCCAGACTCTGACACGCTAGTTAAGTTTGGACTTACTTGTAAATGCGGCCTTATTGATAGCTTGTTAAAGTTTCGATTATCTACGGCCTGCCAGACAGATACTGCCAAAGCAAAAACTGATATAATAATCGCTATTATGCCAAGTGATTTTTCGGAAGACATTCATCTCCTCCCAAAATAAAAAACTCAAAGCTGGTGACAGTCCTGACGCAGCCTGCCCCGCAAGGGGCTTACGCATATTGCCAGTGATGCTCATAACTTATCTACCTCAACCTCAGGGAAAAGCGTTGCCAGCTCGCTTTTCCTACCAGCCGTATTCAACGTACATGTAAATGATATTTTTGCGAGGCTTAAGGAGGCAGAAACCAGAATAAATTTATCTTTTTCACTGTAGTTATTAATTAGCTCTGATTCCGTGAACCTGCGATTTACTTGGTCCATTCCACCGTGAGTAAATTCATTCATCATCGTTTCTATAGACGAGAAAAACCGGCAAAATGGACTCTCTTTTTTCTTTTCAAGCTTGCTCGTGATATCGCCGATTATTGTTCCCAGAGTAGGTTTCTTTTCTCCGGAAATGAAGTTTTTTAGTGCCTTGTCAGATGCGTAATCTGAAAAGTATATGCCTCTCATAGAAGCTTCATACTGAGGTCGAAGTAGAGCGGCTGATGAAGCGTATAAATTTAGATTCAGCAAGTGGATCAGGGAGCAAAAGTGTTCTAATGTAAGATGATGATATGCACTAGACACCTTAGACCTTGCATTCCCAGGAATAACTATGCCATTTGTGATCGTATTAATTTTAATGCGAAAGTTATTGGCTTTATTTAGTTCTTCTTTGTAGTTCATGCCGAGTTATAACTGATTACTAATTAGCGAACGGCTCATTATCTGCTTAGTTACTATTTTTAAGGGAGCCCCTTCAAGGCCCGCAGAAAGACCATTACTTGCTGCAGCTTATAGATTTTTGATTAAATAGCAACCAAGTGTTTTAAGTCTGTTGTTCAATCAGCTATGACAACCTCAAGAGTATGATGCCCATAAGTCAGGGGGGGAAACTCTAATCACCCCAATACGTTTATTTTCACGCCAACTCCACTTCTTTCACCTCCCTTCCAAATACTCTGAAACCCACATGGTTACTGGGTTTGGAATTTTGTTGCCCTAAGGCAATATTTTTTTCTTTTCGTCGATTCGTCGGGGTTTTGTTTTTTAGGGTTATAGGGGCACTTTAAAGGGCTTTTAAATGCCTATAAGGGCTTATAGGGGTCTTTTAGTAACCACCACTACCAACAACCTAAAGAAAGAATATTTAAAGCTCTGAAAGGGTATCCCTGGAAGGGAGGGTTTTTCTATGAACTAAAAAGGTAATTCTAATGTACCATCAGGAGACATAGCCTTTGATGGCATTCCGTGAATACATCTATGCATAAATCTTAACCATGGCTTCAACGAAAGACCTCCAATACAAGCTTAAGAAACGCTCTGAAGAAATTTTCAAAGATGGCCCTGACTTTGATGAACCACAATATACTGGTGATCCATCTAAGATTTTTGATGAAGACGATACACCCAAAAACAAGGACGATAACTTCAAGCACTCTTCATAGGTATTACGGCTTAGGTATCTCTCTCCAAAAAGCAGCCAATGCTGTAAAGTCCAGAAAAGGATAGTCCATCTTTACAAGCTCATTATATAGCTGCTTAGGGGTATAGCGTTCGGGGGCATAGTGGATAGTTGCTGTACTGAACTCACCTTCTTGGTGACCAACCATATTCAGCACATGAGTTTCACTTGCATCACTAACTAGTGAGTTACGAATGAAATTACGACGGAATGTATGGAAAGATTTATTCTCTGCCTTAAAGCCTCCTAGAAAGCGATCCCTGTACTGCTCATTGAACCACTTACTAAGGCGTGCATGTGGCCTTTGCCTTACTGATGGAGCTGGAATACCTGGTAACAGTAGCCCTGAGCGGTGAGTCTCATTCCACACATTAGGCAAACCTTTCAGATAATCCTTGAAACCCAGCTCATCCAATCTAGAGTGGACCGGGACTTTTCTTATAGCGGCCTTAGACTTGACCGCCTTTCCCTCCTCATCATTGATGCTGAAGTAAGCAATACCATCCTGCTCCCTTACATCCTCGGCTCTAAGCTGTGCTATCTCACCACATCTTGCACCAGTAAATAGCGCTATCATCAACGCTCAAAAATGCGACTGCCTTGCAGACCGCTTCCAGTATGAACTACCAGAAACAAATAGCGGTGACTTGAAGATACGCTCCAAATCCTCCTGCGTATAATCGGGCATCGTTGGAGTATCCCTCTGTACCGTAATGCCTTTAAAGGGATTCTTACTGATGTACTCAAACCTAACCCCATACTCAAAAATTTGAGAGACATAGAGCAGTCGCTCCCCAACCGTGGTGGCCGACATTCCTTTACCGAACCCTGCATCACCAGATAAAACCGCTTCAGGTGTAAGGTCGGGATATTTTTTCCTGTTACTCGGACCTCTCAGCAGCACATCCCTAAAATGCATTGCATCCTTTACCTTGAAAGCATTTAAAGAAATATCCCCGAACACCCACATGAAATCCTCTGCGGCCAAACGAAGCGCATCATAGGCTCCCTGTCCCAGTGGATTAGCTATAGTTTCGGCCTTTTTGTTATCCACACAGCCTTGATACAGCTCTGAGAATTTCGGTAAGGCCTTCAGGCCTCCTATGTTGCTCAAGGGCTTCTATTGTTAACTGGGCTCCGAGTAAATCCGCTAAATCATCTTCAACTTCATCGGGTGTAGACAAGCCAGAAACAAGGCGTTGTTGAGCCCTCAATAACTGTCTCTGCAACCTCCCTATCCGCGCCTGAAGTGCCGTAGCCGTTCTTTCAGGTCTTACACCGCTACTAAGAAACTCTTCCTCGGTCTCCACTAAATCCAATTCAACCTGAGGACCACTCTCAACACTCCCCCCTAAATGCTCCGCTAAAAGCTGCTTTGCATCATAGCTATGTAGAGCGTACCCCCCTTCACTAAAGAACTCATCCAGCCAATCATCCCGAAATTTTATTGCCTGCTCGTAGGCATTACGTTTTATCAGTTCGTAGTCCATACCCAACCAGTGCCATTGCTTGACCTTCCTTGCTAGATATAACGCTCTCTTAGAAGCCTTATCTCTTTCAACTGTATGTAAGGAGAAGCGCAAGAACCGCGATGAATTAGGGAGGCGTAGATTGAAGTAAAGGTGGGGGCTATCCGGGCGCTTCAACAGGTGCATGAGTGTGTACCAATTGTGTGCCAGCGGAGTATCAGACATAAAAAAAGGAGGCCTAAGCCTCCTTTTAACTCTTTGATTTGACTGAGGTTTTCTCTCAGTTTCATGTATGGTGCCCAGGGCGGGACTTGAACCCGCACGAGCATAGCTCACTACCCCCTCAAGATAGCGTGTCTACCAATTCCACCACCTGGGCAAAAATCTTTACTGCTGTTCCTCTGAATCAGTTTCCTGATTTACAGCTGGCTCTTGCGAATCGCTGCTTTCAGTCGGAGCCTGAGGAACATCACCGGCTTCCAGACCTGATTCAAGTTGCGGGATATCGCTTTCGATTTCTGGCAACTCGTTGGCCGGTCCAACTTGCTCAACTGCAGCAGGTATTTGCGGCAGATTTGCATCGACATCGGCATCTGCGTTTTGGCGAGCCAGAAAGGCCAGCCCCAAACTGGTGACGAAGAATACAGTAGCAAGAATTGCTGTCAAGCGGGAAAAGAAATTTCCGCCACCCTGACTACCAAAAACTGTCTGAGATGCACCTGCACCAAAGGAGGCACCGGCCTCGGCACCCTTACCTTGCTGCAATAAAATCAGGCCGATAATACCCAATGCAACCAGAACGTGTATACCTAAAACAATTTCTTCCATTTTCTGGAAACTCTCTACCGGGGTTGTGCTAACCCGTTTTTAGTATTCCCTAATCCGCTCGCTGAATATTATTCAGCAGCGCGACAAATTGCGGCGAACTCTTTCGCATCAAGCGAAGCGCCACCCACAAGGGCGCCGTCAATATCAGCCTGCGCAAACAGGGCGCTGGCATTAGCGGATTTTACACTACCGCCATATAAAATCTGTACATGCTCACCTACATTACCGAGCTCACCCCGAATAAATTGGTGAACGTCCTGCGCCTCTTCAGGCGTTGCAGTTTTACCTGTGCCTATTGCCCAAACAGGTTCATAAGCCACAACTGAATGCTTCCAGGTATCACTTTCGATGATGTCGCTAACAGCTTTAAGCTGGTTTGCGATCACCTCGAGAGTACGCTCCTGCTCACGCTCTTGCAGGGTTTCCCCGACACAAAGGATCGGGATCAAACCAGCCTCCTGGGCAGCCACAAACTTCTTGGCTACCAGCTCGCTTGTCTCCCCATAGAGACTGCGACGCTCGGAGTGCCCAACAATGACATAACGAGCATTCCAGTCGAGTAGCATTTCAGCGGATATTTCACCGGTATACGCGCCACTGGATTCCTGACTGAGGTTTTGCGCACCAACACTAAAGCGCTCCCTATCTTCTGCTACCTGGGACACCAGGGGAATATAAGGAAATGGCGGGCAAACAACCACGTGAGCGGCAATAGCCTGCAAGTCGAAGTCAGAAAAAAAACGTTCGGCAAAGGCTTTATTGCCGTTCATTTTCCAGTTAGCTGCTACCAGCGGTATTCGCATGTGTGCTCCTTTAAGGGGCGCAAATCTTAGCGACATTGCCGCCAACATACAACCAAAAATATACGAGTTTGCCTATCTCACTGATGGCGCCCTATAGAACGCCTCAGGAGCACCCCTAATGAAGGGCTCAGCCGCCCCCAACCCTTTGTACTACAGCGGAGATCTGCTGTGCCAGTTGCTCTACCTGTGTGCTATCACGGCCTTCCACCATTACCCGGATAAGGGGCTCAGTACCAGAGGGACGCAGCAGAACACGACCATTGTCAGCGAGCTGAAGCTCCGCATCACTGACCGCTGCCATAACTTCCGGATGGTCGAGTATACCATCGCGATGTCCAAGTCGCACATTAATCATGTGCTGGGGAAGCATCTGCATGCGCGCCTTGAGCTGGTGCAGAGGTAGGCCAAATTCAGAAAGGGCTCGAAGCACCTGAAGAGCAGCAACAATGCCGTCTCCGGTTGTTGAAGCATCGGCGCAGATGATATGGCCAGAAGATTCACCACCCAGCATCCAGCCATTGGCCTTCATTTTTTCGAGCACATAGCGGTCGCCAACTTTAGCGCGCTCAAACGGGATATTGCGCTCCCGCAAGGCCAACTCAAAGCCGTAATTACTCATCAGGGTACCGACAATGCCCTTACAGCCCCCAAGATGCTCCTGCTGGTAAAGGCCGATAATAAAGAGCAGCTGATCCCCGTCGACAAGATCACCATTGCGATCAACAAACAAAACCCTGTCGCCATCACCATCGAAAGCGATCCCGAGATCAGCACCTTGCTCCACTACTGCGCTCTGTAGCTGCTTGGGTTTGGTGGAGCCACATTCCAGATTGATATTTAGCCCATCCGGGCTAGCACTTAAGGCAGTCACTTCTGCCCCCAGTTCTCGAAAGACCTTTGGTGCTATGTGATAAGTGGCCCCGTTTGCGCAATCAAGAACGATTTTGAGACCACCCAAGGAAAAGTTCCAAGGTGTGGATGCTTTGCTGAATTCGATATAACGCGAGGCCGCATCATCTACTCGATATGCCTTGCCTAGATTTTCCGCCGCTTCCATGGGAAGCTCGAGCGCAGCTTCGATCTCGCGCTCTACTTCGTCGGGCAATTTGTAGCCTTCGGCACAGAAGAACTTGATGCCGTTATCGTGAAAAGGGTTATGCGAGGCGCTGATTACGATTCCCGCCCGAGCGTGGAAAGTACGAGTGAGGTAGGCAATAGCAGGGGTAGGCATGGGGCCCAATAGGCCCACATCAACTCCTGAGTAGATTAAACCCGCCTCCAGGGCAGCTTCAAACATATAGCCGGACACTCGCGTATCCTTGCCAATCAAAATATAGGGGCGACTGGACCTCTTACCCGCAGACATCTTACCCAGTACCTTACCAGTGGCGTACCCTAACCTCAGCATAAAGTCCGGGGTTATTGGCCCCTTTCCCACATGTCCACGAATTCCGTCAGTGCCAAAGTACTTTCTTTCCATTTCTGATCTCTACTGCAGCTAACTACGCCGCATTTAATTTGTAAAAATTTTACAAATGCCTCTACAATTTTAGAAGGCTAATGTTTGTAGGAATTAGGCTTTAAACCCCTCGACAGCTTGCTGTAATCGCAGAACATCAACTGTCTCTGCAACATCGTGCACCCGTAAAATCTTTGCTCCTCGCTGGGCTGCTAGCATAGCAAGTGCAAGGCTACCTGGAAGCCGATCTTCCACCTCTCGCTGCAACAGGCGCCCAATCATCGACTTACGCGACAAGCCAGCCAGTATAGGGACTTCCACTGGGCCCAGTTGCGACAAGGCACCCAATAAAGCCAGGTTATGAGCGTCGGTCTTGCCAAAGCCAAAGCCTGGGTCCAGCAAGAGGCGCTCTCGGTTAATTCCCACAGCACCACAGGCCTCAATACGGCTCGCCAGGTAATGGGCGACTTCCGTTACTACATCTCTATAATTGGGGGAAGTTTGCATGGTATCCGGCTGCCCTTGCATATGCATAAGACATACCGGTAAATCTGTTTGCGCGGCAGCCTCAAGTGCCCCCTCTCGCTCAAGTGCACGAACATCATTGATAAGCCCTGCTCCCACTTTAGCGGCTTCGCGCATCACTGTTGGTGTACTGGTATCTACCGAGACGACGACATCCAGCCTCGTACAAATCGCATCTACCACGGGAAGTACTCTGTCGAGCTCCTCCTGCTCAGAAATAGGAGAAGCTCCAGGTCGAGTAGACTCCCCACCCACATCAATAATTGCGGCCCCCTCGTCTAGCATTTGCTCGGCCCGGCACAAGACAAGAGACAGGTCTAGCATGCCAGCCTGATAGTAACTGCCGCCATCGGAAAAAGAGTCTGGGGTGGTATTGAGAACCCCCATCACTACCGGTGAGGAGAGGTCTAGTGTGTGTTTTCCACAGGTGATTTTCATATACAGAGATAAAAAAACGGAATGTCGAACCGGGATGGACTGACGCCATCCCGACCTACATTCCGTTTATGCCATTTGAATGTTTCGCTGGGAATCAGTGCTCGTTTAACGGGCCACCAACCGGGTTACTCTTGTCTGCCTCAGTAGAGGCCTCAGATGTATCCGTTTTATCCACCTCATCGGTTGAGCTGTTGCCACCGGAGCCAAAATTGTTATCTTCCCAGTCTTTAGGTCGACGCACTTTGCGACGAGCCATCAGGTCGTCCACTTGTTCTGCGTCCAGGGTTTCATATTCCATCAGGGCATCTTTCATCGCTTCAAGGATATCCCGATTTTCCTCTAGCAACTGGCTGGCACGTTCATAGCAGCTATCAATGATACGGCGAACTTCTTCATCAATATCATTAGAGGTCTTGCCGGAAACCGGGTTACCCTGCCCCGGCTGGCCACTTTCATCTTCTCCATAGTGCAAGGGACCAAGTTTCTCAGAGAGTCCCCATTTGGTCACCATACTACGTGCCAAGTCGGTAGCGCGCTCGATATCGTTGGACGCGCCGGTTGTCACACCATCTATACCCAGGGTCATCTCTTCGGCAATACGACCACCAAACAGTGAACACAACTGGGATTCAATCGCACGCTTGGAGAGGCTGTACTTATCCTCCTCAGGCAAGAACTGGGTAACACCCAGTGCACGGCCGCGAGGGATAATGGTGACTTTGTGAACCGGATCATGTTCTGGAACCAGGCGACCAATAATCGCATGACCCGCTTCATGATAAGCAGTATTCACTTTCTCTTTCTCATTCATCACCATGGACTTGCGCTCGGCACCCATCATGATTTTGTCACGGGCGCGCTCAAACTCCTCCATGGTCACCGTACGCTTATTGGCGCGAGCAGCAAAAAGTGCAGCTTCATTCACCAAGTTGGCTAAATCGGCACCGGAGAAACCGGGTGTACCCCGCGCAATAGTCTGAGCATTGACCTTGTCATCCAGTGGTACCTTGCGCATATGCACAGTCAAAATCTGCTCGCGGCCACGGATATCCGGTAGGCCGACAAATACCTGACGGTCGAATCGACCAGGGCGCAACAGAGCATGGTCGAGTACGTCCGGGCGGTTAGTGGCGGCGATCACGATCACCCCTTCATTGCCTTCAAAGCCATCCATCTCTACCAGTAGCTGGTTGAGTGTTTGTTCACGCTCGTCATGACCACCGCCAACACCGGCGCCACGGTGGCGGCCTACAGCGTCGATTTCATCAATAAAGATAATGCAGGGAGCTTGCTTCTTGGCCTGATCGAACATGTCACGGACGCGGGAAGCACCCACACCAACAAACATTTCTACGAAGTCGGAACCGGAAATAGAGAAGAAAGGCACTTTTGCCTCACCGGCAATGGCCTTAGCCAGCAGGGTCTTACCGGTTCCGGGAGGACCACACATCAGTACACCACGGGGGATATTACCGCCCAGGCGCTGGAACTTGGTGGGGTCTCGTAGAAACTCTACCAGCTCCTGTACTTCTTCCTTTGCTTCATCCACACCCGCAACATCGGCGAAGGTGGTCTTGATCTGATCTTCGCCTAATAGGCGCGCTTTACTTTTACCAAAAGCCATAGGCCCGGAACGGCCACCAGCACCGCCCTGCATCTGGCGCATGAAGAACATAAAGACGGCAATAATAATGAGGATCGGGAAGCTCGCTACCAAGAGTTGCTGCCAGATACTGGGAGATTCAGGTTCACGGCCAACGAACTGGGTATTACTGCGCACCAACTCATTGGTGAGTTCATCGTCAATAATCTGCGGCTGGATAGTCTTGAAGCGACTGCCGTCAGCTTTTTCGCCAGTAATCACCAGACCATCCACAACGACGCTTTTCACCTGTCCCGACTGCACATCCTGAACAAAGTCGGAATAACTGAGAGCCTCATCCCGTGTCTGCGGCTTAAAATTCTGAAATACCATCAGCAGCACCGCCGCGATGATCAACCACAGTACAAGGTTCTTTGCCATATCATTCAAAGGGATAGCCCTCTCGCTTTCGCACTCAAAATCCGTTCATTTTGCTGTGCCGATCCTATCTATACCCATCAAATCAGTATAGGTGTAGGAGACAACAGCCCTGCCGCCCAATAGGAATAATGCTTATACCATATCAAGCAGGCAGACTAGAAATACGCCTTCGCGCCTAATTGCCCTTAAAGCCCCTGGCCACCAAATAGACTTCGCGAGAGCGAGGCCTGGAGGCGCCAGGCTTACGAGTCACAACACTGTTGTAGCTCGCGCGCAAGTCGCGGATCAGCTCATCAAACCCCTCCCCCTGGAAGACTTTGGCAACAAAAGCACCGCCAGGCTTTAATACCTGCCGGGCCATATCTACTGCCAACTCTACCAAATACATGGAGGCGGGCTGATCAACATCGCGTATCCCACTCATATTGGGGGCCATATCGGAAATCACAAGGTCTGCCATCTCATCGCCAAGATGTTGCAGCAGCTCATTGAGCACTGACTCCTCAGTAAAGTCACCTTGCACAAAGTCCACACCGGCCAGGGGGTCCATCGGCAATATATCAGACGCCAAAACCCGGCCTTTGTGCCCCACTAGCTCCATCGCCACCTGAGACCACCCTCCCGGTGCAGCGCCCAGATCGACAACCGTCATGCCTGGCTTGAACAGGCGGTCCTTATCCTGTAACTCCTGCAGCTTGTAGCTGGCACGGGAGCGATAGCCCTCTTTCTGGGACTGTTTGACGTAATGGTCATTAAAATGTTCACGCAGCCAGCGGTGGCTGCTCTTAGATCGGCCCATCGGGTACAATGCCTACAATCACTACAGCTTATTAGTAAGAGCGGTCATAAGCCGCGATCGGGTCAGCCAAACAACTGCTGACGAAGATCGAGGCTTTTGGTCACTCCCATATCGATATCCACAAAGTGGTAATGGAGTATTGTATGCCTTTAACCGCCGACCGCAAAAAAGCACTGCGCTCTCTCGGTCACAATCTCAAACCTGTCGTGACTGTAGCGGGCAATGGGCTCAGCGAGGGCGTGATGGAAGAACTGGAACGTGCACTGGAAGATCACGAGCTGATCAAGGTAAAGCTGATGATCGCTGACCGTGAAGTCCGACACCAGGTTGTAGGGGAGCTCTGCCAGAAATCCTCTGCTGAACTGATCCAGGAAATTGGTAAAATCGCTTTAATCTATCGAGCTGCGAAGAAGCCGGATGTACGCAAGTCTAACTTGCTGCGCTGATGTTTTATCAAGAAGCGGCCTTTGCCGTTTCTTGATAATCTCCATCAAGTATCTTCATCAACAGCAAGCTCACAGGGTACAGACAGTTCCCACATCTCATCGCTAGAAAGTCGAGCAAGCCAACACTTCCGCCCATCCGTAAGTAACTGGAATTTGATGGGCTTCGCCATATCTCGACCAATTAATGCCATATGCTGCCGATTACGTTCAACGACCAGAATACTTTTTTCTACAAACACTTCAGAGCCCAGAGTAACTTTAACCCCACCCAAGGCTTCTGAAACCAGCACTTGTATCTCCGCAGTAACTTCTGGGCTAACCTTTTTCAAAAGCGCCGGTTGGACACTCTGAATATTTGACTGAGAGGCGCATCCCAAGCATATAACGGCAAGACAGCAGTAACCTATCAGGGCTGCAATTTTCATTTTATCTCACCATTATCCGATTGCTACGAGAAGCTTCTTTTGGCACTTGAACATTTGATATTGGAATGCGTGAATTGATACCAGACTCAGAAAATGCACTAACGGCTATATCACCACACTCCCCTGTTTCAATATAGTTGAGGGCTGCCGCAAAACGAGCCTCATTGGCATCACCTAAAAGATGATAAAAGTCATCGCCGATATGACAACCCGGCAAATCAGCAGCTGTATTATCGGTACCATTAGGGACAAACCCATCTGAATAATCGCCAAAGCCTTTAGCATTCACACCAGAAAACTGAATTGTGAAATAAGTAGTACCACAATTATCCAACGGATAAAAACCATAGGGCTTGCCACAAGTAGTTTCACCAATCTGAATAACCTCTATATCTACTCCGCGCAAGCCATTAATAATAGCTTCACTGGCCGAGCAAGTATTCTCACTGGTCAAAACAAATACACGTGGAAGGTTCAATGTAGGCAAAGGGGCTCCTTTCAAACCCTCATCTATAAGCCCAAGCGCAGAGGTATGAAACGGGGTCGAGTCAATTGGTTTCCCTGTGATTGGGTTTGTCTCTGGATGCTTATTATTAAACTTGGTCCGCTCAAAGGGCTGGCCAATTGTTACTGTACCAGCAATCATATAGGCTAGCTCTGAGGCAATATCTAAATACCCACCGCCGTTATAGCGTAAATCCAACACTAAATCTTCAACAGAAGCAGTATCTAACTGGGTAACTGCATTAATTAATTCCGCCTCAGCTGTTGCAATATGATCATTGAAAAGTATATAGCCCACTCTGCGACCGGAGCCCGTCACCTCGGTCTTTACAAACTGAACTGGATCAGACTTCACTGCTGAGGCAACTAGAGTAACCTTTTCAATCGTGGAAGAGCCCACTTGCCTAAATTCAAAAGTGTGGGATTCACCTTCACTCTCAGGCCACAGGCCATTATTTAGCGTATCTATATCTTCACCATTGGCCAAGTCGACTCCATCCACACTGATCACCTCAGCACCCCGAGCAATAATATCTGGCAAACTTTCATTGCTTTCTTCATCTAGGTAAGCAACTACTGCCTTTCGTGGTGGCTCACTCGATAGAAGTGCCCACTGAAGTCCATAGCCAACATAGACTCCGGACTCGGTTTGCGATAACCATTCGCTGGTCGGAATCGTGTAGTGAAAACGATCCTTATCTCGGCCGGAGGGCGTCTTCTTAAACGTTTTCAGCTGATCAAAGTAAGCCAAAGAGTCATCAAAGCTTGCCGGATCCTTATCTGTAATTTCATCGTACCAAAGGTAGACTTCATTACTCATGGAACGAAGCCAGTTGTTTTCGTCGACGCGTGTTCCCAGCTGATCGATATATTCGTAGCCAGTTGCTGGGTCGGTACCAGTTCTTGGTGAGACGCATCTAGCTACAAAAGTCGAGGATGGCAAAAAGTTATTCTCTACCCAAGATGCTCCAGCCGGGGTAGGAACCTCTGCATTACCAGCAGTACCCGTTCTTTCAGGTGTATCATCTCCGCTGCCGCCGCCACTACCACAAGCAATCAGAGCAAACGCTCCAAACGCCATCATTCCTTGCAAGGCAAGTTTACGAAAACAGGCCCCCATCCCCCAGCTCCTTTAATATTTTTGTCTAATACTATTAAAGTAGGGGAGGTTATCACTATTAATGAAAGCCAGCGATAGTCAAAGTAATTTAAGAATAATTTCACTCTGAAAAAACAAATGGAGCTGAAACATCCAATACCAATCTGGCATCAGCGTCTCAGCCCCATTGGGTAATGGCCACCTAATGATTAAACATTCAGGCGTTATTTTATTAGTCGCAAACCCTCCCAATTACACCCTGCAGGCTGTCTTTGGCATCGCCAAACAACATACGAGTATTCTCTTTATAGAACAGGGGATTTGCCACGCCCGCATAACCAGAGGCCATAGAACGTTTAAGCACCACCACTTTGCGCGCTTTCCAAACTTCCACTACAGGCATTCCAGCAATTGGAGAGCCGGGTTTTTCTACGGCATCGGGGTTAACAGTGTCGTTGGCTCCGATCACCAGTACCAAGTCGGTACTGGGGAAGTCGGGATTAATTTCATCCATCTCTAACACTATGTCGTAAGGCACATTGGCTTCGGCCAGTAAGACATTCATATGGCCCGGCAGTCGCCCTGCAACAGGATGGATACCAAAACGCACTGTTTTACCCATACCGCGCAGGCGATCGGTCAAGTCGCTGACGGCTTGTTGCGCATGGGCAACAGCCATTCCGAACCCAGGCACGATAATGATGCTATCGGCGCTCTTGAGGTCATCGACAAGTTCCTGCTGGTCAATGGCAATCACCTCACCCTCGACTTCCTCATCGGAGACTTCCCCACCGTCAGAGCCAAAACCACCGAGAATCACACTGATAAAAGAGCGATTCATACCGCGGCACATAATATAGCTGAGGATCGCACCGGAAGAACCAACGAGTGCACCAACTACGATAAGCAGATCATTACCTAGCATAAATCCAGTAGCCGCTGCGGCCCATCCTGAGTAACTGTTCAGCATGGAGATAACCACCGGCATATCAGCCCCACCGATAGCAGCCACTAAGTGGATACCTAACAATAAAGCAATAGCGGTCATCACTAGTAGATTGATAACCGTAGGCCCACTCACTTCTGCAGGCACAAAGAGCACACCTAATACGATACAGGCCAGGATCGCAATTAGGTTAAGCCAGTGCCGAGCCGGCAACATCAAGGGCTTACCGGAAACTATGCCCTGTAGCTTACAAAAAGCAACAAGTGAGCCCGTTAAGGTGATAGCCCCAATAAACACCCCAAGATAAATTTCTGTGCTGTGCACAACATGTGCAGAACCATGGAGATTGACTCGAGGATCGAGAAAGCCTCCCCAACCAATTAAAACTGCCGCAAGGCCAACGAAGCTGTGCAGAAGGGCTACCATCTGCGGCATCTGTGTCATAGCCACGCGTTTTGCGAGTGACAGGCCTATTACAGCCCCCACCACCATGGCAATAATCACCATCCAGTAAGCGCCGGAGGCAATACCGGAAATAGTGGCTATTATGGCAACCGCCATACCAACCATTCCGTAGATATTCCCCCGGCGCGCAGTTTCATGACTGGACAAACCGCCCAGACTTAAAATAAACATTACCGCGGAAAAAAGATAAGCCATTGCAATCATACCGTTCATCACTTATCTCCCTTCTTAACGACGAAACATCTTCAACATCCGGTAGGTAACAAAAAAACCACCGAATATATTGATACTAGCTACAAGTACACCAACAAAGGCCAGCAAGGTTACAAGCCCAGAACCAGTAGCTCCCAATTGCAACAATGCCCCCACCACAACAATCCCAGAAATCGCATTAGTAACACTCATCAATGGGGTATGCAGGGCATGGGTGACATTCCAAATTACCTGCCAACCGACAAAAATGGCCAGCACAAAAACGGTAAAGTGTGAAACGAAGTCTGATGGAGCTACCCGGCCAAGCCAAAGAAGTAATATTCCAGCGATTGCCCAGAAAACAAAAATAGATAGGGGAGATTTGCGCTTTTCAACTTTTTCTTCGAGGGAAACCTTGGTTTCCTCTGCGGCTTTTGTTGGCTTCTGGGGCTGCGCAGAGATCTTGGGAGCGGGAGGCGGCCAGGTGATCTCCCCTGACTTAACCACAGTCGCTCCACGAATAACCTCATCCTCAAAATTAAGATCTATTTCACCATCCTTTTTCGGAGTGAGTTCACTGAGTAAATGGGCGAGATTGGTGGAGTACAATCGGGAAGACTGTGCCGCTGCACGGCTGGGTAAATTGGTGTAGCCAATGATTGTCACATCACTATGTACTGTTTTCTGGTGAGGGACGGTGTAATCACAGTTACCCCCCATTTCTGCCGCCAGATCCACCACCACAGAGCCAGGCGCCATGCTGTCAACCATATCGGCAAGCCATAGTTTTGGTGCTGGTTTACCGGGTATCAATGCCGTCGTAATAACAATATCCACATCCTTGGCCTGTTCGCGAAACAACGCCATTTCCGCTTCAATAAATTCCTTCGACATCTCCTTGGCATATCCGCCAGAACCCGAGCCCTCCTCTTCCACCTCTACTGTGAGAAACTCGGCCCCCATGGATTCTACTTGTTCGCGCACCTCGGCTCGGGTATCAAATGCCCGAACGATGGCTCCCATACCTTTAGCTGTACCTATTGCCGAGAGTCCGGCAACACCGGCACCAATAACGAGAACTTTGGCTGGAGGGATTTTTCCCGCCGCGGTGATTTGCCCGGTAAAAAAACGACCAAAATTATGTGCGGCTTCGATGACGGCTCGATAGCCGGCAATATTAGCCATGGAGCTGAGCGCATCCATTTTCTGGGCCCGGGAAATCCTGGGGATGGACTCTACGGCAAGTGCGTTAATATCATTATCGGCAAGCTTTTGTAGGAGCTCGGCATTTTGTGCTGGCTTTAAGAAGGCAATCAATGTTGCCCCCTTAGGGATTAAAGCCAACTCTTCATCCGTTGGCGGTTGCACTTTAAGAACAACTTCCGCCCCCTTTAGGCAAGCCACTATATCCCCACGGATCTCAGCACCAGCTTGTCGATATAATTCATCGGCAAAGCTAGCCTTTTCACCAGCCCCGGCTTGTACAACAACAGAAAAACCCAAGTCAATTAATCGCTTTACGCTCTCCGGAGTTGCCGCAACACGCGCCTCCCCCTCTACGGTCTCTCTAGGTATGGCTATTATCACCGCCGTGCCCCTCACATTTAATATTATGAATTTACAACTACATCCACCTCAAAAAGGACTAGTTTGCCCACTTTATAGTCAGGCCGAGTGTAAACTCAGCAAACTGGGATTGAAAGAGAAGCTATCTAATAGCCACAATTGGTGAAATTTATAAGGCTATTAATAAGTTACAGCTGCAACATTAATTCAAGCACATCATAAGGTCACAGCGACAAAAAAAGAATAAACTGTGAAAAGGAACTTTCTATCACCCGTGAGAAGCAACAAAGGAATCGGGCCAACTTAAATAATACAAATACTCTTTGGTTTCACACTGGCCAAACAATTGGGTTTGTTAATTCCCTAAAAGTTCTTTCTCATTAGGCTAATCATCACAAAAAAAACCTGGCAATAGGATCTTTCACCCATCAGAAATTGATAATGATGTAAATTCTTTTCATATACCCACCTGGAAATGCTTTCAAAAAACTTCTTTAGCATCTTCATTTCAAAGTGACCTGGCCAGATTTCCTCTCAAAAACTCCTCTTGTACTAAAAGATCAATAGTTCCAAAATGGCGTAATAAGAAACAGCGGATATCTCATACTGTACTTCATGGAATTAGAAGAATTTATTTTATTTGCCCCTCTCTCACGATTTTGGCACAAGTTTTGATTGTACTTTGGTAAGCCGTCTATCTAGCCACAAACGAGTGCCACTTCAAGTCGTGACGAATATTAGCCCTGCCATCATGTTGGTTGATGATAATCAAGAACGCGCTCACCTTGTCTGTGAGTGTTTAAAATCTGCCGGATACACTATTGTTGCGCAAATCAGCAGTGCCGAAGGGCTTCTATTCCAAGTAGAGAAATATCGCCCCGATGTGGTGTTGATCGACATTGAATCCCCTGATAGAGACATCCTAGAGAGCCTTGCCATCGTTAATCGTGAGGCACCGACACCAGTAGCTATGTTCTCCAGCCACAACAGTGCGGACTTTATCAGTCGCGCAGTTGAGTCTGGGGTCAGCGCATATATGGCCGAGGGGATCACTACCGAGAGAGTTGCCCCGGCAATAGAAATTGCCATGGCTCAATTCAAGAGCTTTCAGCTGTTGCGACAATCACTTGAGAAAACCCAACAGCAACTCAGTGATAGAAAAACCATTGAAAGAGCCAAAGGATTACTAATGGCCAAGAAAAAACTCAACGAGGAGGATGCGCATAAGATTTTGCGTAATCTTGCCATGAGTAGTAATGCCACCATGCACGCGGTAGCCGAACAGCTTATTCAATATTTTCAGAGCGAGCACTGAATCCCTAATGTCTTCCTTACTGTACCCGGAAAAGAAATCTATCAAGCTGCTGTATCTCAGACTCACCGACAGCGCCCCCCTAATCATTGCCAAGGAGAAAGGTTACTTTAGTCAATTTGGCCTTGAGGTGGAGTTAAAGCGGGAGACTTCCTGGGCAACTCTGCGCGATAAATTGATCGGGCGTAGGGCCGATGCCGCAGCCATGCTGGCCCCTATGCCATTAACGCTCCCAGAAACTCTACCTGACTGCAAAGAGCGACTTATCAGTGGTTTGATTCTCAGTTGTAATGGCAACGCCATTACCCTATCAGAGGATCTCTATCAACGCCTGCAGCACTACACAACAGAAGAAACGAAAACTGATATTGGTGTAGCACTAAAACAGTACCTACAGAAAAACACTGGCATCTCACCGATAAGACTGGCCACGGTTTACCCATTCTCCAGTCACACACTACAGTTGCGCCATTGGTTACAGGCCACAGGTGTGAATCCGGATCGGGATATACAGCTTATTATATTACCCCCCGAACAAATGCTGGAAAGCCTTCTCAGCGGCATTATTGATGGTTACTGTGTTGGCGAACCATGGAATAGCCTTGCAGCCCAAAAGGGTACTGGAGTGGTTGTTACGGCCTGCAATACACTATTGCCGGCAATGCCGGAAAAAGTATTAGCTGTGACCCAGAGCTGGCATAAGGCCAACCCGGTCAGCCATCTAGCTTTGCGTGCAGCATTACTGAAAGCCTGCTCCTGGTTAATAGCAAGAGAAAATCGCTGCGAAGCCGCCGGATTATTATCACAGAAACACTATCTGAATTTACCAGAGTCACTGTTGCAGCACTCCCTGAATGATCAGATTCTCTACCGCCGCAACACCAATATCATAGCCAACCCAGGCTGGCACCTGTTTGCCCATATCGATAATGACAACGGTCGTCCCTGTGAGACAAAAGCCCGGCAGTTAATAGAGATGTGCAGGGGGTTTAGTGAGATAGCAACGATAAACAGTCAAAACTTCAGGCCAGAGCTATACCATCAAACTGTGGATTTCCTCAATTCCAAGAAATAATGGCACATTAATTGAATGAGAATATATCGATGGTGCAATGGCTTGCCGCTAAGCGCATTCGCACAGTCAATCGCTCTTTCAACAAAAATATCGGGCAATGGAGTCCATTGACTGCGACCAAAGGCGCGCGGTGGTGGGCTTTTTTTATGCCTGTGAAGTATGCAAATAAAGGAAATGCGCATGTCTAGTGAATCCCTCAATCTTTTTTCATTTCGAGGAAGGATAAAGATTCTTCACCTAACCTGGGTGGCCTTCTTCATTACGTTTTTTGCCTGGTTTAACCATGCCCCATTATTGATGGCAATATCGAAAAGCCTGTCATTGACTCCTGATCAGGTAAAAACGCTACTGATCTTAAATGTAGCCCTAACCATTCCAGCACGAGTAGTAATCGGGATGCTCACCGATAAATACGGCCCCAGGCTTACCTACTCCCTGTTACTTGCTATCGGCAGTGTACCCTGCTTTATTTTTGCCTTAGCAGATAACTTTATGCAGGCGGCAATAGGTCGCTTTCTGCTCGGTTTTATTGGCGCTGGTTTTGTCGTTGGTATCCGCATGGTTTCCGAGTGGTTCCCCGCCCGTCAACTGGGCACTGCTGAGGGAATTTACGGCGGTTGGGGTAATTTTGGCTCTGCCGCTGCCGCTATGAGCTTACCGACCATCGCTCTATTTTTTGGTGGCGACAATGGCTGGCGCTATGCGATTGGAATCACCGGAGTTATTGCACTGGTATATAGTGTGATTTACTACTTCTCAGTTACCGATACCCCCAAGGGCTCCACTTATTTCAAACCCAAAAAAATAGGGGCTATGGAGGTCACTAGTTCAGGAGACTTTGTACTGTTACTGATTATGAAGGTACCAATGTATGCCGCACTGGCGTTGTTGACCTGGAAACTTTCAAGCGGTGTAAACTTGATTTCCAGTCTCGCTGCCACCTCGATTTATTGTGGGCTCGGCTTACTTTACCTACTGGATGCACGCAAGACATATAGCATCAACCGGGAGATTTTCACTAATCCACCGGCTCCCGTACATCGTTATAAATTTAAGCAGGTAGCCGTACTCAACCTTCTTTACTTTGCTACATTTGGTTCAGAACTCGCAGTAGTATCCATGTTGCCACTGTTTTTCTCTGAGACTTTTACCCTAGACCCTGTAAAAGCGGGATTACTTGCCTCAGCTTATGCCTTCATGAACTTGATGTCTCGTCCAGCAGGCGGCTTAATCAGTGATCGCTGGGGACGCAAACCCACCTTGCTGATACTAACTGCAGGCCTGGCACTGGGTTACTTCACCATGAGCCTGATTGATGCCGAATGGCCACTCTACTTGGCGGTAGCCGCTGCCATGGCCTGCTCTTTCTTTGTGCAAGCCGGTGAAGGGGCTGTATTTGCTGTAGTCCCTCTAATCAAGCGCCGTCTTACCGGGCAGATCGCAGGTATGACTGGGGCCTACGGCAATGTCGGAGCAGTTTTTTATCTCACCGTGTTAAGCCTGGTTTCCTACCAAACATTTTTTATGGTTATCGGCATCACCGCACTTCTCGGCTTTACAGCACTGTTATTATTGGAGGAACCCGAGGGTCAAATGGCTGAGGTACACCCAGATGGCAGCGTGTCGATGATCGATGTCGCCTGATAAAGAACAGCACACAAAAACTCCGGTAGGGATACAAAACGCCCATGGAGCTTCTAAAAATTTGCAGAGTAAAGAGTTTCATGCTCTGCAAATTTTCAGTGCTACCTGTTCCGGTCATCGCCAACACAATGATGATGCTTGTGCCGTACGGCTACCCGAGAGGCTAGAGTTAAAGCGCTATGGCGCACTCGCCGCAGTAGCGGATGGTGTCGCCAGCGCCGAGGCCGGCGGCGAAGCTGCTCGTGCAGCCATCAACGGTTTTTTCTCGGACTACTACAGCACCCCGGAAACCTGGTCTACTCGCCATGCTATTGCACGAGTACTCCACTCCCTCAACAGCTGGCTATACCGGCAAAGTGGAGGCAGCGTGGAAATCCAGCGGGGTTGGCTGACCACTTTCTCAGCCCTGATTTTTAAAGGTGCCAGCGCCCACTTGGTGCATATCGGCGATACACGTATCTACCGCCTGCGCGCTGGCACGCTTGAGTGCCTCACGCGTGATCACAGCCACCAGCTGTCTCCTGGGCGCACTTTTCTCAGTAGAGCCCTGGGGATGGATGTCCATATTGAAGTGGACTACCGCTGTGAAGCACTGCAAACCGGTGATATTTATTTACTGAGTACCGATGGCATTCACGATTTTTTGCCAGAGACTTCTATCCAGAAAAGACTTTCTGAGTTTGACAAAACTACACCACAACAACTCATTGATGCGGCCCTAAAATCAGGCTCCAAAGATAACCTTAGTGCAATCGTCACCAGGGTTAATAATCTGGACTTTCCTCAATGCGACGAATTGGCAATGCACAGCCGAACGCTTCCCTTCGCTCCCGATCTGAACCCAGGACAAAAACTCGATGGTTTTCTTATTTTGCAGGAGCTTTATGCCAGTAAACGTAGCCACCTATACTTGGCCCAAGATCATATGACCGGAGAGCTTCGCGCGCTGAAAACTCCATCGGTAAATTACTGTGATGATCCAAACTATATCGAGCGTTTTATCGCCGAAGAATGGACCGGCAGGCGAATAAATCATCCAGGGGTTATCAAGCTATACGCTCCAAGAGCCGAACGCGCTTGCCTATATCATGTTCTCGAATATATTGAGGGGCAGACGCTGCGACAGTGGATGCAACTTAACCCTCAGCCAGAGGTATCCCAGGTAAGGGGATTACTTTCTCAGCTGGTAAGTGCCCTGCGCAGCCTGCAGCGATTAGAGATTGTGCACGGCGATCTGAAGCCGGAGAATATTATGATCCGCAATAATGGTCGCCTAGTAATCATTGACCTCGGAGGGGTCGATGGGCCAGGCCTTAGAGAGCAATTACACTTCACAGAAATTGATACTCCAGGCAGTAAGAATTATGCGGCTCCTGAATTCTTTTATGGCGATAGCGCCAGCCATCGTTCGGATATTTTTTCTCTCGGAGTAATTGCCTATGAATTACTCACAGGAAGATATCCCTACCCTGAGCGCCTCGGCAATCTGCACTATCACCTCAAAAGTTATCAACAGTTGCGTTATACAAATGCATATGTGCACCGCAAGGATATCCCCCACTGGATAGATAGTGCCTTGCAAAAAGCCTGTGCCCCCAACCCTCAACAAAGATACGATAGCCTATCCGAATTTATCCAGGACCTGCAGCATCCCAATCCAACCTTTAAACCTGCCCAGAGCCATCCTCTACTGGAAAAAAATCCAATTTTATTCTGGCAACTCATAGCGCTGATTCTACTGCTTTCCCACCTTCTGTATGTTTTCTAAAGCCCCTCTTGGTTAATCCCTCACTTGCCTCTCAGTAACTTAAGATGACATTTCCTACTTAATATTCCACAAAATTTAACTAAGCACCAATTCAGAGCAGAAAAAAGGTTTTCTGCACCAACATACCGCAAAAATTGTGGACAATAGGAGCGGATAGGCGCCATCCCTGGGATAAATACTGGCATGAAGATTGAATGTATTTAATGACCAACAAAATTATCCCCCAATTCGAGGCAACGGCGCCTGTACTCTTCGGCAGAAGAGGAGGCGCCCTTGTCATATCATCCGCCCCTCCTGCCAAGAGAATCGCTTCTAGATGGCAGGAATATCAATGACTGAAAAGACAAAAAAGCAAAAGCTGGTTGTGATTGGTAACGGCATGGTCGGGCACCACTTTCTTGAGCAGCTGGCAGAAAAAAATGAAAGCATCGGTTTTACCGTCACAGTCTTTTGTGCGGAAAACAGACCTGCTTATGATCGAGTACATCTATCCGAATACTTCGCTGGGTGCAGTGCGGAAGATTTGGCTATGGGTGATATTGAGCAATATCGACAATGGGGTTTTGAGCTAGAGCTCAACAATCCGGTAGCTTCCATCGACCGCGAAAAGCAAACTGTTACCACCCAGACTGGAAGCTTACATAGATATGATCAATTGGTCCTCGCTACTGGCTCCTATCCTTTTGTGCCCCCCATCCCAGGGCATCAACACGAGCGTTGCTTTGTCTACCGCACCATCGAAGATTTGAATGCGATTCGCGCAGCTGCGTCTAACGCGCAAAGTGGCGTCGTTGTCGGTGGTGGCCTGCTCGGTTTGGAAGCGGCAAACGCCTTGAAAACCCTGGGGCTTGACGCCCATGTGGTGGAATTTGCTCCAGGACTGATGTCCACTCAGCTTGATGAGGGCGGCTCCAATTTACTGCGAAAAAAAATCGAGGCCCTTGGCGTTACTGTACATACCAGCCGAGCTACCGAACTTATTAAGGAGGCTGACGGCCGCTTGCGTATGCAATTTAAAGGGGGGGACGAACTGATTACCGATATGATCGTGTTCTCTGCAGGAATTCGACCTCAAGATGAGCTGGCAAAATCCTCAGGGCTGCAAGTCGGTGAGCGAGGAGGTATTGTCATCGACAACCGCTGTCGTACATCAGACCCCAACATTTTTGCCATCGGTGAGTGCGCTCTCTATGAGGGGCAAATTTTTGGCCTGGTGGCTCCAGGCTACAGTATGGCTCGCACCACCGTCGCACAGCTCACCGGTATGGAGACGTTTTTTAATGGTGCCGATATGAGCACTAAATTAAAACTTCTCGGTGTGCAGGTTGGCTCTATTGGCGATGCTCACGGCCGCAGCGAAGGCGCTGCAGCAATTACTTTTGTCGATGAACAGAACGGCGTGTACAAGCGTATGATAACCGATGCTACAGGCCAGAAACTGCTCGGCGCTGTACTGGTTGGTGATACTGGGGATTACGATACTCTTCTGCAATATCATCTCAATGATATCGACCTGCCAGAGCACCCGGAACAACTGATTCTTCCCTCAACTGACGGAGCGGAATCACTCCTTGGTGCTTCCGCTCTCCCCACTAATGCTACCGTGTGCTCCTGTTATAACGTGAGTAAAGGGCAAATTCTGGATGTTGTACATGGCGGCTGTCATACCTTGGCTGAAGTGAAGGATGCCACTAAGGCCTCCACGGGTTGTGGTGGTTGTGCCGCATTGCTGAAGGATATCGTCGATAGTGAATTAGCCGCTCTGGGAATGGAGGTCAACAATCATCTCTGTACACACTTCCCCTATAGTCGCCAAGAGTTGTTCCACATTATTCAGGTGGAGGAAATTAAAACCTTCGATGATCTCCTTCAAAAGCATGGTAGCGGCAAGGGCTGCGAAGTATGTAAACCCACCGCCGCCTCTATTTTCGCCTCCCTATGGAATGAACATATCCTGGAGCAAGCCCACGTTGGCCTGCAGGATACCAATGATACGTTTATGGCGAATATGCAGAAAAATGGTAGCTACTCTGTAGTACCGCGTATTCCCGGTGGAGAAATCACACCAGAGAAACTCATCGTGATTGGCGATGTTGCCAAACGCTATAACCTCTACACCAAAATTACCGGTGGCCAGCGTATCGATTTGTTTGGCGCACGCCTGGAACAACTACCGGAAATTTGGCGGGAACTCATTGATGCGGGATTTGAAACCGGCCATGCCTATGGCAAATCTCTGCGCACGGTAAAGTCCTGTGTAGGTAGTACTTGGTGCCGCTTTGGTGTGCAGGACAGTGTTTCCATGGCCCTGCGTGTAGAAAACCGTTACAAGGGGCTTCGCTCCCCACACAAAATAAAGATGGCTGTATCGGGCTGTACACGCGAGTGCGCCGAGGCGCAGAGCAAGGATGTGGGCGTTATCGCCACAGAAAAAGGCTGGAACTTATTTGTTGCCGGCAATGGCGGCATGCGCCCGCGCCACGCCGATCTATTCGCTACCGACCTGGATGATGAAACCCTGATTCGCTATATCGATCGTTTCCTGATGTTCTATGTGCGTACTGCCGATAAATTGCAGCGCACCTCGGTATGGCTGGAAAGCCTTGATGGCGGACTCGACTATCTACGTGAAGTCATTATCGATGACAAATTGGGAATCTGTACCGAACTGGAAATCCAGATGGAACGCGTTGTCGATAGTTATCAGTGTGAATGGAAGTCCGCAATCAACGATCCGGAAAAACTTAAACGATTTCGTCAGTTTGTTAACAGCAATGAGAGCGATGACAATATTATTTTCGTCAAGGAACGCGGCCAGCCCCGTCCCGCAACTATTGAAGAAATAATAGAAACTGCTGAATCTGCATAGAGACAATCCTATACATTTAATTTATGAAAATTTAATTTCAATTGCTGATTTTTCTCTTAATCCCGCAAGGAAATTGTTATGCACCAAGCCAGCGCCAGACAAAGCTCACATACATCCAATGCCATAACCCACCCCCATTGGCTGCCGATCTGCCAAAGATCAGATTTAGTCAGCAACTCCGGGGTGTGTGCCCTTTGGGGCGATACCTCCTCAGAAAAAACGGACTATCTAGCAAAACCTGAGAGGAAAGGTATCGCCCTATTTTTTTTACCGGGGCAAGAGCGACAACTTTACGCCGTTGACAACTGGGACCCGATCGCACAAGCTGGCATTATTTCACGGGGAATAATCGCAGAACTGGATGGTGAATTAACTATTGCCTCACCACTTTATAAACATCACTTTCGCCTTGAAGATGGCGTTTGTATGGAGGACGGTAATATCCAGCTTGCCACTTACCCTTTAGCATTTAATGGAAATACCGTTTATATCGGTTGTGATAAATAAGCAAGAATAGTAATGGCAGTAAAGGAATACCTAAGCACCCAGCGTTCCTGCACTACCTGCCCCTATTGTGGGGTGGGCTGTGGAGTAACTATTAACAAGGAAAAGCGGCAAAGTACTTCTGTAATTTCCGTCACAGGTGATAAACAACATCCCTCTAATTTTGGCCGTTTGTGTGTTAAGGGCTCAGCCCTTGGGGAGACACTCGGTGAGCATGGGAGACTCTTACGCCCACATTTGCATGGCGAAGCCTGTGACTGGGATACCGCTATGTCTTATGTGGCCAATGAATTCGCCCGCAATATTCACGAACACGGCCCGAATTCAGTAGCTTTTTACCTTTCCGGGCAACTCCTTACTGAAGACTATTATGTTGCTAATAAATTAATGAAGGGGTTTATTGGCAGCGCCAATATTGATACCAATTCACGCCTTTGCATGTCCTCAGCCGTAGCAGGATACAAGCGCGCCCTGGGTGCAGATGCCGTGCCCTGTTGTTATGAGGATCTGGAAGAGGCAGACCTTATTGTTTTAATAGGCTCTAACGCCGCTTGGACCCACCCGATACTGTTCCAGCGTATGCAGGCAGGCAAGGCCAAAATAGTAGTCGTTGATCCGCGGGCTAGCGCTACCACCGAGATGGCCGATCTGCACTTGGCGATAAATCCCGGCAGTGACGCAGCACTGTTTAATGGTCTGCTTAATTTCCTCGCCCAGCACAACCGCCTCAATCACCACTATATTCAGCATCATACCCAAGGCTTTGAGCTGGCTCTGGAAGCGGCCCAGCACTGGTCCCTTCAGCAAACTGCACTGAGTTGTGGTGTACCTGCAGAAAAGTTATTAGCTTTCTTCCGTTTGTTTGCCGAAACGGAAAAAACACTTAGCTTTTACTCACAGGGGGTTAATCAATCCAGTAGCGGCACAGACAAAAACAATGCAATCATTAACTGCCACCTGGCAACAGGTCGCATTGGCCAGATTGGAGCTGGTCCTTTCTCTATTACCGGCCAACCCAACGCGATGGGGGGGCGTGAAGTAGGCGGCCTGGCCAATATGCTCGCCGCCCATATGGAGTTTAAAGAGAGTGATATCGATCGGGTGCGACGCTTCTGGGATGCTCCCAATATGGCACTGGCCCCCGGACTAAAAGCGGTGGATATGTTCCATGCAGTGGAGACCGGCCAAATCAAAGCAATCTGGATTATGGCCACTAATCCCGCCGTGAGTTTGCCTGAAGCAGAGAGGGTGACTGAGGCACTACGTAAATGTCCACTGGTGATTGTTTCCGATTGCATCGCCGATACCGATACCGCCCGCTGCGCCGATGTACTACTGCCGGCCACCGGCTGGGGAGAGAAAAATGGCACAGTTACCAATGCAGAGCGGCGTATTTCCCGGCAGCGCACTTTTATCGATCCCACTGGAGAAGCGCGTCACGACTGGCAGGCTATCTGTGATTTGGCCAGCCGCCTAGGGTTCCGCGAGCAGTTTAACTTTGCCCACCCCGCAGATATCTTTCGAGAACATGCACAATTGTCCGGTTTCGAAAATAATGGCAGTCGCGCCTTTGATATCTCACTCTTTAGTAATATCGAGCAAAATGAATACGATGCGCTTGAACCAGTACAGTGGCCGGTAAATCGGGAAAATCCCCAGGGTAGTGCACGATTATTTGGCAATGGAAAATTTTTCACTGAAACTGGTCGAGCCAATTTTATTGCTGTCAAGCCGCGTACACCCCAGCAACAAATAAGTCCTAGTTATCCCCTATGGCTAAACAGCGGCCGCATACGTGACCAATGGCACACCATGACCCGTACCGGCCGCGCGCGGAAATTGCTGGATCACAGTGAGATTGCCGAAATTCAGATAAACCCCAGAGACGCGCGTAAATACGGTATAGACGAGGGCGTGTTGGTAGAGTTACACAGTGCCCAGGGTAAAATGTGCGGACGTGCGGTATTAAACAGTGGCCAAAAACCCGGTGAGCTATTCGCTCCTATTCATTGGAGCCAGACCTTGGCCCAAGAGTCTAAGGTCAGCGCTCTTGCCGGGGCAGAGGTAGACCCAATTTCCGGTCAGCCCGAATTCAAACAGGTACCGGTTCAGCTGAAAGCCCTCGCCTGTAAGAGCTTTATCACCCTTATTTGCCCGGAACCACTGGCACAAAACCTTTGGCGCTGGCTACAGACCCATATGGAAGAAAATCTACTGCACTGGTATCGAGTGCCCTGTCAAAATGGATATCGCTTTGAGTTGGCGCTCAGCACCCCTTTGGATGGTCGCCAACTGGGTGCCCAATTACTACAAAAAAAACCAGATATACGCTGGCAGCAAATAGAGACCTTAAATAGCCAGCGTTGGCTCGCTTATAGCGAACAAATAGAGCTGCTTATTTTTTCCAGTAATGATTGGCAGACACTTCCTGATCGACGCACCCTGGAACGCTACCTACAACTGGAATTACCTGAAAACCCTGCCCAGTTTCTCCAGGCAATTCCACCAGGTGAGCGCATAGTATGCACCTGTATGCAGGTTTCACGTCCACAGATTGAAAAAGCAATCAACCAGGGGGTCAATTCCATTGATGCGCTGGGTGACGCTCTGGGTTGCGGGACCCGCTGTGGTTCCTGCAAGCCAGAGATTTCCCAGCTGTTGCGCACGAGACTGCAGCATAATACACAGAACCACGCAGTTGCGGCGGTGCTGGAAACAGAGATTGTCAGATCGGCAAAAAGTCTGCGTGAGAAATTTGATAAGGTTTATAGTGCTTAAGACCAATATTGTTCGATAAATTCATATCCAAATGCGCGGATTGCGGTTTTCTCAACCAGCACTCCGCGCAAAGACATAGCACTAGTCGCAATACACGCCCCACCTGGCCCATAAAGCCTCACACCCCCTACACTTAGAGCCGTTAATACACTGGCGCAGATATTTGGATCAAAGGTTTCAAACACAGCCATTATTGGCTTTTAGCAGCGGTGGCGGTTATTTGTATTATTTTTTATTCGCCAGATTAGCGCCCGCCACAATTATAAGGAATTCCAGTGTTCAAAATTCAACATATTGACCATGTAGTGCTGAGGGTTAAATCCCTGGCTGCAATGCGCGATTTTTATGAAGGAGTCCTCGGCTGCACCATGGAGCGAGAGAATAAGGAGTTGGGTCTCTATCAGTTGCGCGCAGGGCACTCATTAATCGATCTGGTTCCAGTTGATCAAGGCATCGGTCGCGAGGGTGGTGCAGCCCCAGGCATAGAGGGGCGTAATTTACATCATTTCTGTTTGCGTATAGACCCTTTCGAAGCCGATAAAATCATTGCTTATTTGAAGGGGAAGAATATTGAACCCTCCGCGCCACAACAGCGCTACGGTGCCGAAGGCCTGGGCCCATCAATTTATATTTATGATCCCGAGCAAAATTTAGTGGAACTCAAAGGCCCCCCCAAATTATTGAAATAACAGTATCCATCATTCGCCAGAGAGACATGCAACGATGAAAACCGAAGTGATCGAATATGCAGTAGGTGGCAAGTCCTATAGCGGCTATCTCGCCTGGGACGACACAACTCCAAAAAAACGTCCCGGCGTTATGCTGGTTCACGAATGGTGGGGTCACAATGCCTTTGTACGCGAGCAGGCGGAAAGGCTCGCCGGACAGGGTTACTGTGCATTTGCGGTGGATATGTTTGGTAGTGGCAGGCAAACCGATGATCCCGCTGAAGCCCAGCAGTATCGCGATGAGGCACTTGAGAATCCTGTATCCCTCGAGGCATGTTTCCGCACCGCCCTCACCCTGCTTCAACAGCATAAAGTTGTCGAGGAAACTCAAGTCGCTGCTCAGGGCTATTGCTTTGGTGGTGGCGTAGCCTTGAGCATGGCACGCCTCGGTGTGGAACTTCGTGGCGTGGTCAGCTACCACGGAGCCCTGGCCAGCGAGGTTCGTACCAAAAAAGGGGGAGTCCAAGCGGAATTATTGGTTTACACCGGTGGTGCCGATAGCATGATCCCACCGCAACAGGTCGGCGCTTTTGTGGCGGAGATGCAGGAGGCCGAGGCCAAATTTACCCTGGTGAGCTACCCCGGCGTATTACACGGCTTCACCAATCCTGCCGCAACTGAGCGCGGGCAGAAATTTGGCCTGCCGCTGGCCTATAACCAGGAAGCCGCGCAGGACGCACGGCTGGGCACTCTGGATTTTTATCGGAAAATTTTCCAGTAATTTCAATCAAATATCTCAGGGGTCGAATAGTTCACCCCGTAAAAATACTCCGCTACTTGCCAATATCCAGATAGCGCGCCCCAGCCCCCTGCTCTGCAGCTTGGTCCCCTGGATTGCGGAGCGGGCAGCTCTCCATGGAAAGACAGCCGCAGCCAATACAGCCTTCCAAACGGTCGCGTAGCTGGGTCAGCTGGCGAATGCGTTGGTCCAGTTCCTCACGCCAGCCGGCGGAAAGTTTGGCCCAATCCTTCGCGGTGGGTGTACGCCCATCAGGCAGATTAGACAGGGCCTCGCGAATTTCGGCGAGGGGAATACCAGTGCTCTGTGCCACCTTGATAATGGCCACACGTCGCAATACGTCCCGCGAGTAACGCCGCTGATTGCCGCTGGTGCGCCAGCTGCTGATCAGCCCTTTACTTTCATAAAAATGCAGCGCACTCACCGCCACATCACTACGCTCTGCAACCTCACCTACGGTCATCTCACGACGGCATTTCTTGTTTCCACAAACCGACTCTTTCTTTTCACTGGTATCAGACATCAGATGTCTCCGACAACTATTGACCTCAATATTGCTTGAGGTTTTACACTGCGCAGCATTCCATTGCAAGCCCAGGGAGAATCATGATGAACCGTAACAGCAAACAAACCTACCCAGTCATAGAAGTACCGGCTACAACTGCCACTTCCCTTTTAGTGGCAGCACAAAGTCAAAGTATCAGCCTGGCGGTGCAAGAGGGGCTATGCCAACCAATCACCTCCATGAGCGTAGAGAATAGAGAAACCGATAGCGGAGGGCGCCGGTGATACTTAACAGCGCAGCACCAACCCGCGAAATGGCGGAATCAGCTATACCGGTGCCGATGCGATTCACATTGCTGTGCCTGGCGGCGCTCACAATTATGTCTGGTGCCACCATAGCGCCATCCTTACCGGCACTGGAGGCACATTTTGCCCAGCATGACGATATTGCCCTGCTCAGTCGCCTGATTTTGAGCCTACCGGCATTAATGATCGCTCTATTTGCACCTATCGCCGGGTTTATATCCGACCGTTATGGTCGCAGGAAATTGCTGTTACTGGCGGTAACTATTTACGCCCTGGCCGGCATCTCTGCACTGTTACAGGAAAGCTTGGTGGGACTTTTGGCCAGTCGCATCCTTCTGGGAATTGCAGTGGCGGGCACAATGACTTCAGTCACCGCCCTGGTTGGTGACTATTTCAGCCCCATTCAAAGACAAACCTATATGAGTCAGCAGGGCGCCTTTATCAGCCTCGGCGGAGTTGTCTTCCTTTTGGCCGGTGGACTCTTGGCAGATTTACATTGGCGCGCGCCCTTTGCTATTTATGCAGTGGCACTACTACTAATCCCTGCCGTGTTGCGTTTTCTGCCAGAACCTACACGCAATCGCATTGAACCACTCCCCAACAATGTCACGAATGGAAATCCCGATTGGCCAGCATTCGCCTTGTTGCTGGGTGCAGCCCTACTAAACAGCCTTATCTTTTTCCTGATTCCCACACAGCTCCCATTCCTGCTAAAAGAGATTGGAGCAAACACCCCCAGCCTCGCGGGCATTGCCATTGCTGCCAGCAATTTAATGGGTGCCCTGGCTTCACTGGTTTTCTACCCTCTGGCACGTAACTACTTGGGAAAAAGTGGCGTTTTTGTGTTAGGTTTTACTGTTATGGCCTGTGGTATGGGGCTGATCGCCGAGGCAGATTCATTTAATGCGATAATAATGGCCACCGCGATTTACGGCTGCGGTATGGGGACATTGATCCCCCATATTTTCGCCACCGGGCTGGAATCTGCCACTCCCAATATTCGTGGGCGAATATCTGGAGCTCTCGCCGCCAGTGTTTTTATCGGACAATTTATCTCACCATTTATCAGCCAGCCCTGGATAGAACGTTTTGGCCTCGCCAGTGGTTTTTCCGCAGCCAGCACTGCGCTGCTACTTTTAGCCTCCCTGGCACTGCTCCTGCATTGGTTAAAACCGAAGCCCTCCGCAAAAATGTTTTTGCAGTAGGATCTATACACACTAAAAATATTTTGGCCGAGCTGCCTGTAAGGCCACGCTTAGGAGAGAAAGTGAAACCGATAATTTCTGTTAGAGATCTCGACAAGACATATAGTGGTGGGTTTAACGCCCTAAAAAGTATTGACTTGGATATTCAACGGGGTGAGATCTTCGCACTGCTCGGCCCCAATGGTGCCGGCAAAACGACTCTGATCAGTATAATCTGTGGCATCGTCAATCCTGGTCAGGGCAACGTTACAGTCAATGGTTACGATATCCAGCGTGATTACCGCCATGCACGGCGCGAAATTGGCTTGGTCCCCCAGGAAATTGCCACAGATTCCTTTGAGAGCGTGCTTGGCGCAATTCAATTTAGCCGCGGCTTGTTTGGCAAGCCACCCAACCCCGCTTACCTGGAGAAAATCCTTCGACAGCTTTCCCTATGGGAAAAAAGAGACAACAAAATTGTCACCTTGTCCGGCGGTATGAAACGACGCCTGATGATTGCAAAAGCCTTATCCCATGAGCCCAGCGTGCTCTTCCTGGACGAACCCACCGCCGGGGTCGATGTGGAACTGCGCCAGGATATGTGGGGGATGGTGCGCGACCTGCGCGACTCAGGCGTAACCGTTATTCTCACCACGCACTATATTGAAGAGGCGGAGGAGATGGCCGACCGGGTCGGTGTCATTAATCGCGGTGAATTAGTATTGGTTGAAGATAAAAAAACTTTGATGCAAAAAATGGGGGAAAAAGAGCTCAGTCTGCAATTACCCACGCCTCTGGAAACTATTCCTGACAGCCTCTCCGACCTGCCACTGCGCCTCAACGGAGATGGTAGTGAACTCATCTATCGCTTCGATATCAAGAGTGAAAATACCGGTATTACGGAATTCCTTCGCCGCCTCACCTCTGCAAATATTGAATTTCGCGATTTATATACCAGGGAGAGTTCTCTCGAAGAAATATTTGTCAATCTGGTGCACTCTGCACAGCACCAAGGCGAGGAGCAACTCAGTGGGGAGGCACAATAATGAACTGGTATGGTATTGCGGCAATTTACAAATTTGAAATGTCACGGACTTGGCGCACATTGATACAAAGTGTCGCTTCTCCGGTACTCTCCACATCCCTGTACTTTATTGTTTTTGGTGCCGCTATCGGCTCGCGTATGGGAGACATCGAAGGTGTGAGCTACGGGGCCTTTATTATCCCAGGCTTGTTGATGTTGGCGCTTTTGGGAGAAAGTATTGCCAACGCCGCCTTCGGCATCTTTTTCCCGAAATTTTCAGGCACTATTTATGAAGTGCTATCGGCACCGGTATCCCCCTTTGAAATTGTCGCCGGCTATGTCGGCGCTGCGGCCAGCAAGTCAATTCTGCTCGGGCTACTAATCCTTCTCACCGCGCGATTTTTTGTGGACTACGAAATCCTTCATCCATTCTGGATGGTCACATTTCTGGTGCTAACCGCCGTTAGTTTTAGCTTATTCGGCTTTATTATCGGCATCTGGGCCGATGACTTCCAAAAACTGCAAATTATTCCGCTAATGATTATTACCCCCTTAACCTTTCTCGGTGGGGCTTTTTATTCCATCAGTATGCTGCCGGAGTTCTGGCAAAAAGTGACTTTGTTTAATCCGGTGGTTTATCTGATCAGTGGTTTCCGCTGGGCATTCTACGGTGTGGCCGATGTAAACCTGGGCCTCAGCGTGGGAATGACATTACTCTTCCTTTTCCTATGCCTGGTAACAGTCTGGTGGATTTTCCGCACCGGTTACCGCATTAAAACCTGATCGGTGAGAGTTTAGGGATGGAGGAATTTCACGAAGGTGGCTGTGCCTGTAGTGTTGTACGATTTCGCGCCACTGGCCAGCCGCGCCGAGTGAGCCTCTGTTCCTGTAGCTGGTGTCGGAAACGCACCGGTAGCTTAATAGGCGTATCAGTGTATTTCGAAAAAAACAATGTAGAGTTCATTCGAGGCGAGCTGAAAAGTCACCGGTTAATGTCCGATGCAGGCCGTTGGATAGAGTGCCAATTTTGTGGGCAATGCGGCAGCGCCCTCAGCTGGACACTGGAATTTCTCCCAGAGTTTCGCGGCCTAGCTGGGGGCGCCTTCGACGACCCGGTATTTATCCGACCAGAGCGTTACGTCTACTACCAAAACAAGCCGGGCTGGCTGGAAATAAGCGGCGATATCAACCGTTGCCCAGCGATGCCGGAAAACCCCAACCAGTAGCTTGTCAGCGGTACCCCCGCATAAAAAGCGCCACTGCCTTGCGCACCCGCTCGCGCCGCTCATCCTCCGCCTGTACCTCACAACAACCGATCAATACCCGCATGTGCCGGCAACCCAGCAGTATGCCCATAAAGTCCTCGGCGGCCTCGGCCGGGTCTGCCACCTGCAGCTTGCCCATCTCGGTGGCGCGGCGCAGCAACTGCTCAATATCTCGAAGGATGCGCTGGGGGCCCGCATCGAAAAACAACTGAGCAAGTTTTGATTCCTGCGCCGCCAGAGCACATAAAAGCCGTAACAGGCGGATACTATCCTCGCTATCCACCATGCTTAGAAAAGCCTGACCAATGCGCTCCAGTACTTCTGCCACCGAATCCCCCTCTTTCAGATCGAAAATGGGTAGGGGCATCATCATCTCGCAGCGGGAGGTAATCGCAGCACTGAACAGCGTCTCTTTATCGGAGAAATGGCTGTACACCGTCAGTTTCGATACGCCCGCAGCAGAGGCCACCGCATCCACACTGGTAGCGGCAAAGCCTTTGGTCAGAAACAGCTCTTTGGCTGCATCGAGAATGGCCTGGCGTTTGGCCAGATCCTTGGGACGCCCGCGCTGGGCGGCCGTCTGAGTCTGTTCAGACATAGCACTCCATATACTGGACTCGCCAGTTTAATAAATTTACTATACTCGCTAGTATAACATTACCGGCCGCCCGGCCATGACTCGTCCACTTCCGGACTTACCTTGTCGCCTCGCCGCCGAGGAAGGGAGCCCCTATGTACCGATCGCTACTCTTCGCTGCCCTGTCGTTCAGCCTGCTGTTGTCCGCCTGCGCGCCATCAGAGTCCACCGAACAATTAGAAAAACCCCGCCCAGCGGTGATGGTCCAGCCACAAGTGGCCAGTGCCCAACAGGATTTTTATCCCGGCGAGGTGCGAGCCCGCTTCGAACCCGCTTTGGCCTTTCGCATCAGTGGCAAATTACAGCGGCGCCTGGTTAATGTAGGCGACCGTGTTGAGCAGGGCCAACCGCTGGCTGAACTGGATACCGAAGACCTGCTCCTACAACTGGATTCCGCACGCGCACGCCTCACCTCCGCCGTGGCAGACCAGCGCCTGGCCAGCAGCGAGCTGGGGCGCCACCGCAAACTATTGGAGCGCCAGCTGGTCAGCCAATCACAGTTCGATGCGGTGGAGACCCGTTTCGAAGCCAGCGATGCGCGCCTGCAACAAGCCAAGGCGCAATTAGACGTAGCGCGTAATCAAGCCGCCTATGCGGAACTGAAAGCTCCAGAGAGCGGTGTTATCGCCCGCCGCATGGCCGAGGCTGGCCAGGTTGTCGCCGCTGGTCAGGGGATTTTCGAACTTGCCGCCGACGGCGAACGCGAAGTGCGCATCGATTTACCGGAGCAGGCAATTAGCCATTTCCGTGTCGGCCAACCTTTGACCGTAGAACTCTGGTCGCAGCCCGGTAAATCCTTCCCCGCCCAGGTGAGGGAACTCTCCCCAGCCGCAGATCCGGTATCCCGCACCTTTGAAGCACGCGTGGCCTTTACCAATAAGACCACCGGCATTGAAATAGGTCAGAGCGCCCGAGTATTCGTGCCCAAAGCAGTGGCCACCGATGTTTTACAAGTACCCATGTCGGCAGTGAGCGCCGATAACGGCAAAGCCTTTGTCTGGGTACTGAACCGCGAACAACAAACCCTGCATAAAACCGAAGTCACCGTAGGTGCCTTCGGCCAAGAATTTGTACCGATTTTCTCTGGCCTGCGCGCCGATGATTGGATCGTTGCCGCTGGTACGCACTTGTTATTGGAGGGACAACAGATTCGCCCCGTGGACCGTATGAATCGCCCGATCGATCCGGACCGCGCGCTTGCCCAGCAGGACTAACTAAGCACCACCCCAAAATAACAACTGGACTGAACGCTAAAACGCGCTCCGATGAAATTGCCGAAGCACTGTTAGTTCGATCAATCCGTGCTTCCATACAGAGAAATAACCATGGGCTTTAACCTTTCCGAATGGGCGCTGAAAAACCGCCCGCTGGTACTCTACGCCATGATCGTGCTGGGATTGCTGGGCGCTGCCTCCTACACACAACTTGGGCAAAGCGAAGACCCTCCCTTCACTTTCAAGGTAATGGTGATCAATACCCTTTGGCCCGGCGCCAGTGCCGAGGAGGTGTCCCGTCAAATTACCGAGCGGGTGGAGAAAAAACTGCTGGAGACTGGTGACTACCAGCGCATCTCCTCTTTCTCCCGTCCCGGCCAATCCCAGGTGTTGTTCGTCGCCCGCGACGATATGCACTCGCGCTACATTCCCGATCTCTGGTATCAGGTACGCAAAAAGGTCAGGGATATCCGCCACACCCTGCCACCGGATATCCAGGGCCCGTTTTTTAATGATGAATTCGGCACTACTTTCGGCAATATTTATGCGCTAACCGGCAGCGGTTTCGATTACGCCCTGATGAAAGACTATGCCGAGCGCCTGCAGTTGGCACTGCAGCGGGTCAAGAATGTAGGCAAGGTGGAATTACTGGGGCTGCAAGATGAAAAAATCTGGGTGGAAATTTCCAATACCAAGCTCGCCTCTCTGGGGATTCCCCTCAGTGCAGTGCAAAGCGCACTGCAGTCGCAAAATCAGGTCGCCGATGCGGGCTTTGTAGATACGGTGAGCGACCGCGTACGCATTCGCGTTAGCGGTCAATTTCACTCGGTCGATGAAATTCGCCGCTTCCCCATCACTGCCGGCGGACGCACCCAGAGGCTGGGTGATATTGCCGAAGTACACCGCGGTTTCAGCGATCCTGCACAACCGCGCATGCGCTTTATGGGCGAGGACGCCATCGGCCTGGCCGTTTCCATGAAAGAAGGCGGTGATATCCTCAAGCTGGGCAAACAGCTGGACGCCACCTTTGCCGAGTTGCAGGAAGATCTGCCGATCGGCATGCAGTTACGCAAGGTGTCCGACCAACCCGCGGCGGTGAAACGCGGTGTGGGGGAATTCCTGCAAGTATTGGCGGAGGCACTGGGCATTGTCCTGCTGGTGAGTTTTTTCTCTCTCGGCAGCCGCCCCGGCTTAATCGTGGCGCTATCGATACCATTGGTGCTGGCCATGACTTTCGCACTGATGAATTACTTCAATATCGGCTTACACAAGATTTCTCTGGGCGCCCTGGTACTTGCCCTTGGCCTGATGGTGGACGATGCCATTATCGCCGTGGAAATGATGGCCATTAAAATGGAGCAGGGGCTCAGTCGCCTGAAAGCCGCCGGCTTCGCCTGGACCAGTACCGCCTTCCCCATGCTCACCGGTACCTTAATCACCGCCGCCGGTTTCCTACCCATTGCCACGGCGGAATCCGGCACCGGGGAATACACCCGCTCAATCTTCCAGGTGGTCACGCTTTCCCTGGTTGTCTCCTGGATTGCCGCAGTCATATTCGTGCCCTACCTGGGCCATTACCTTTTGCCCAATCTGGCTCGCCACAATCACAGTGGCGAGGTTCAGGACCCCTACCAGAAGCCCTTTTACCAGCGCTTTCGCCGCCTGATTACCTGGTGCCTGCGCCACCGCAAAACTGTCATAGTGGCAACCCTGACGATCTTTATTGGCTCCCTGGCACTTTTCCGCCTGGTGCCCCAGCAGTTCTTCCCCTCTTCCGGGCGTTTGGAGCTGTTAGTCGATCTCAAGCTGGCCGAAGGCGCTTCGCTGAAGTCCACCGAGTACCAGGCCAAGCGACTGGAATCTCTGCTGGATAAAAACGACCTGGTGGAAAACTATGTGGTGTATGTGGGCACCGGTTCGCCGCGTTTCTATCTGCCATTGGACCAGCAGTTACCCGCGGCCAGCTTTGCCCAGTTTGTAGTGATGACACGTAACGTAGAGGAGCGCGAACAGGTACGCAGCTGGCTGATCGAAACCATGGAGGAGGAATTCCCCACTCTGCGCAGCCGGGTATCCCGCCTGGAAAATGGCCCACCGGTTGGCTATCCAGTGCAGTTCCGCGTCTCTGGTGAGCATATTGGTGAAGTGCGCAGCCTGGCCCGTCAGGTTGCCGAGCGCGTGCGGGAAAATGCCAAGGTCACCAACGTCCACCTGGATTGGGAGGAACCCAGTAAAACCGTCAACCTGAATATCGATCAGGACCGCGCCCGCGCTATGGGCGTGAACAGTGCCTCGCTCTCCCGCGCCCTGCAAAGCTCACTTACCGGTATTACCGTTAGCCAATACCGCGAAGACAATGAGCTGATTGACGTGCGTGTGCGCGGCGACGAGCAGGAACGCTACGCCCTCAGCCAACTGGGTAACCTGGCGGTGCAAACCGACAGCAGCCGCAGTGTCCCCCTGAACCAGATTGCCACCCTGGAGTACGGCTTCGAGGAAGGGATTATCTGGCACCGCGATCGCCTGCCCACCGTCACAGTACGTGCCGATATTTATGGTGAAGAACTGCCCGCAACCGTGGTGAATGAAGTCTGGCCGCGCCTGCAGAACATTCGAGAGCAACTGCCACCGGGCTACCTTCTGGAAGTTGGTGGCAGTGTGGAGGAATCCGAGCGTGGACAAAAATCAGTGAATGCCGGTATGCCGCTATTTGTCCTGGTGGTATTCACCCTACTGATGCTGCAGCTGCGCAGTATGTCCTTGTCCACCATGGTCTTCCTCACCGCGCCTTTGGGACTGATCGGGGTTACCTTGTTCCTGCTGCTGTTCGGCAAACCCTTCGGTTTTGTCGCCATGCTCGGCACCATTGCCCTCGCCGGTATGATTATGCGCAACTCCGTCATTCTGGTGGATCAAATACAGCAAGATATCAGCCAGGGCTTGAGTACCTGGGAGGCAATTATTGAGTCCACTGTGCGGCGTTTCCGCCCGATCGTTTTAACCGCTCTGACTGCGGTATTGGCGATGATTCCACTGTCACGCAGTGACTTCTTCGGCCCCATGGCTGTCGCCATTATGGGGGGACTAATCGTTGCTACTGGCTTGACCCTGATCTTCCTGCCAGCTCTCTATGCAGCTTGGTTCCGAGTGCGAGAGGAGAAAACAGAGATAGCAGTAGAAACTCCAACGGAGTTAAATGGTGCTGAACCCCAAGCATCCTGATAACTACAGATGCTTTAATAGCCGGGCTCAAGAAAGCCCCTAAACAAAAAGGCCCAGATAGAAATATCCGGGCCTTTTTATTTCAGCAACTTTTAATAGTCACCATCAATATGGGATCAAGACTTCTTGGATTTTGCAGCCAGGGAGTCATACACAATACCAGTCCATATATCTGGTGTCATAAAACCCTGTCCATACTGTTCGTCAAAATCTTTGGTGGGTTTGGCAGCAATGACTTGGTCACGGCTTTGGCCATTATCGACCAGCTTCTGGATACGATCCCTCAGGGTCTCCAACATATCCCGTTGCACTTTTAACTCCGCAGGACTACTCAGAGGGCCATGTCCTGGAATGATTTTGGTGTTTTCGCCAGAAAGCGCCAATGCGGTGTCCATCGCTTCAATCATGCCATCCACCGAACCACCAGATGAAAGATCGATAAATGGATAAGTGCCATTAAAATAGATGTCACCCATATGAATCACATCGGCTTCGGCGAAATGCACAATAGAGTCACCATCGGTATGGGCTGGGCCAACATGCTGCACCTTCACCTCATCGCCATTCCAGTGAAAAGTAGTGGCATCGGTAAAAGTGATTACCGGCAGTGCTGCCGGCGGTGAGGGCTCAACCTTACGCTTAAAAGCCTCAATAAACTGTTCGGTACTCACACGTTTACGTACATTCTCATGGGCAACGATCAGGGCACCGCTTTTACCCAGATTTTCATTGCCGCCAGTATGATCGCCATGCCAATGGGTATTGATCACAAAGCGCAGCGGCTGATCTGCCAAACCCGCCACCGCTTTCTGTATTTTTGCAGTGAGTGGCGCATATTGGTCATCCACCATAAAGGTGCCGTCCTCTCCGACCAGTACTGCAATATTGCCGCCAGCCCCCTGGAGCATATAAACATTTCCTGCCACCGGCTCACTACTAATTTCTACTTTGGCAAAGCGGTCTTCCGCCAATACCGGGGGGCTGATTAGAGACGCTAACAGCACCCCAATACCTGCAATCTGCTTCATAAACATTTCTCTGTTGTTATTGTCATATTGTTTTTGCGATGTTGCTCAATTTAGGAAGCCCGTTCAAGTAGCTTTGGTTCTACCTTCGGCTCCCGACTGGGCAACATACTCATCAATACATCCGGGCGGTCGGTAACAATACCATTCACTCCCATATCGATATAGCGCTGTAGATCAGCCCGCCCATTTACAGTCCATACAGAGACGTGCAGGTTAAGCTTACGCGCCGCACGCATAGTGCCCCTGGAAACCACATTGAGCCCCCAAAATTGCATGGGCAATTGCATAGTTTGATAACGGGGTGCTAGCAGGCTTTCCGCACGCAGTAACTGAGCAAAAAATAAAAGGGTCGCCTCCCAGCTTGTAGAACCGGTCGCCGTCTCCGGGCTCAATCGTCGAAATTCCAGTAGAACCTTGTGATTAAATGAGGAGACGATAACCTGACTGTTCTTGCCAGTACGCTCGAGCAAAGCGCTCAACTGTCGTGCGGCCCGTAACTGTTTACTTTTTATATCCAATATTAGTGGCGTCTTACCCACTATCTGTAAAGTCTCTTCCAGGGTAATTATTTTCAAAGGTTTATGTCGATAGGGGTAGGATTCTTGATCACGACTCCAGTGGTAAGCTGCATTTAAGTTACGCAGTTGAGCCAGGGTAAAGTCCTCTATAAACCCACTACCATTGGTTGAATCTTCCAAATCAGGATCATGACGTAAAACCAAATGCCCGTCAGCACTAAGCCAAACATCTATTTCAATAGCATCCACCCCCTGCATCACCATATTTTGCAAAAATTCCTGAGTATTCCCCGGGAAAAGCCCATTGCCACAATCATTGCCATGTGCGATAACCATAGGCCCTTTGCATGAAGGTAGTTTTAATGCTGATTTTGGCGCAATGCCCGAGCGGGCATGTAAGAACAACACAAGCAAAAGAAAGAAAAAAATAAGTAACATTGACATCTATTTCAAAAACCTAAGATCAATAAAAAGACGCTAAATTGATTTATCCGGGCAGCAATCATTACTTAAATAGCAGTCAGACACTAGCGGCTCCTCCTGTAGACACTTCTTTCTCAACATTTATTTGTGAATTGGAGTGGCTTACTGGTGATTTCGACTTATCCGATGCAATATCTAATTCTGGAGCTTTACGAAACTGCCAATAAGTATGCTGCAACCAAAGAGGCAGAAATATTATTAGGTCATAGATACGATTAAGTACTGTGCCACAATTTATTGTAATAACCGCCAGAAGACGTAAGCCCACTGATAACACATTCAGGAAAAATACTAAGACACTACCAAACACCGTGCGGGCAGAAGAAACAAATTGTTCCAAGGGTATTGCGATAAAGGCCAGGACCAAAGGGAGCGTGAAACCCAACATCATTTGTACGAGCCCGAGAGACCAGTAAGCGTTTACCTCAGTAACAGCAGAACCGCTCGTTTCGGATAACCCCGTAAGCAACTGATCCTGTTGCAACAGTAACTCCCTTGAGAGTGATAGTCCCGCCTCAATAGAGGCCATACACAAGAGTAGAAGCATCCCAAACCACAGCAAACGCTTCCGTACTGAATCAGTTAATGCGGAGATCGAAGGAAATAATCGCGTAATCCGCAAACACTCCATAACCACAATACCAGTGACAATTTGTATGAAGATTAAAACCAAAGCAGCAATATCCGCTGTTCCATATCCCCCCAGAAAGCTGTTACTTCCAATGATTTCTGCCACTGGCCTGGCAATTAATTGATGATTCAACCAAATCCCTGCCATTATCAAAAACAATACCAGTGAAGAGATAAAAAAACGACTAAAAAACGAGGTGGATAGAAGGCGTAAACTACGATCACTCTCCTGTAATATCTCCTCGTAGCGTGTCATATGCTCATCCAATACCTTGCTACGGTAAATTACAGATTCCACACTCTTATTTATTCTTCCCAGAGTTTTCAATATGGAACGCCAACCAGGCATCATGCGCTTTAGTAGTTGATGGCGCTCTCTTATAGACTCCCGATAAGATTCCAGAGCTTTGCTTTCAGCCTTGCGCATAGAGTGATTAATAGTCTCCAGCACATCCGCTACAACCGTATCATCTGGAGTAGGAATTTCCGCCACAGAGCGGATTGCCCGGGCCCAGCTGGATGGCTCTGGAGGAACCTCTGCACTACGCACATAATCATCATCTATGGTTGCCATCTGCTCACACAAATGGCGATGCAATGTAGGATATTGTGCCATATCCCGTTTTAAACTACTTTCTATTCGCTCAAACTCCCTCTCAATTTGCCACTCTGTTACCTCACGACCTCTAGCCAGCAGTACCGCTCGATTGCGTTCGCGTAGGCCCTGTCCGGCAACATCAACAGCGTTTGCAGAAAATAATAATGAGCGATGACACAGCCTTGCCAGGGAATAAATAGTCCTATGGACAGGCCCTCTGGCCAAGAAAAATGTAATAACCGCCAAACTAACCCATAACCAGGGCGGTAGTGTCTCAAATAGGTGACTCATGACGTTACTTTTCCCTGTAGAACCGAGCGATATCACATCCTAACAGCTGAAGCTATGACAATCGCCTAAAATGTCACACTTTGCGTTGCTATATTGCGTCACTTGCTAGCAGGCATGATTCACTATCTATTTATTGCTTCCTAATGGTAAAAATTGGACCACAGTCATCCCAGCATTACTACTCACAATATTCACCCTGGGAATAACATAATCCAGTGTTCATATCAGTACTTTCCCGCCTACCAAAAAATTTCAACCTCATCTAAAGACTACATCAGTGGCATATTCCACAGGCCACCTGAAAAACAATCACTAAGTAACTACACTCATACGCGTATTTTAACTTCAGAGTTAAATTTGCTACATATTCACAACCAAGCGTTAGAAAGAAGGGACCTAAGAAAGCAACGCCCACACACACCAACTATCCCCGACCATCCACACCCAACGAAAATTCAAAAACAAAAAGCAAAACTCAGTCAATCACATAGAATTCAACCAATAATATTTAATGACGACATCATTCACAGCCGCCTTACTTTGAAATAAAAACAGGCATCATATTTTCCAGAACACCTCACACCCACGACTACACTCCAAACTAAATTCTCAGCAAATGAGTTATTTTTCCCTAAACAAAGAGGTACTTAGCGTTAACAGTAATATTTTTTGAGGTCTTCAAAGATCAACCAGGAAACTTAAACGACAGGAGTCGACAACGGATTTCGCTCTTCGAGTTGAGAGCTATCCATTTGTTTCAAGGAGAGGTACGAGGTATATGCCGGTTCTTTTTTTTAGCAATTCCGGCCTTCAGGGCGATCTTTTATTTTCACTGTTTTCTCAGTCTATTCCCATGCCATGGGAGAAAGCCTGTATAGGAAAACAAAGGCACTGTCTACAACACTACGAGGCGATAATCATTGATTGCTGGCAGATTGGCATCAACAGCTACTCTAAGGATTTTCTTTCTGATTTAAAAAAAATCAGACACCCAAAAGCAATTCTCATTAACTTTCCTGCCGACCTCCCAACCCACATCTCAGAAAAGCTGCGGCAAAGTGGTTTTTATTTGTTGTGTGACAATAACATCAGCCAGGAAAAACTTATTCAAAGACTCAACACAGCTATTCACAGCTGTGAAAGTAGTCACGCTGATAGTTCGCAGTCCCCTCTTCCTCTCACACGAAGAGAGCAGGAAATCCTGGGGCAGCTAACAACGGGAGAACCCAATAGTGTCATCGCTACGAAGCTACACCTTAGCGAACACACCGTTAAAAATCACATGTATAACATTTTTCGGAAAATCGGCGTAAAGAATCGCTTACAAGCCAGTAACTGGGCAAAACTCAATCTCCAGGAAGAGAGAATATGAGATTAACCCCGCTGATTTTCATTCTCTTCACAACTGCAGGATTTGCTCAAGATGACACCAGAGTTCCTCCTGCAGACACGGACTCAGGAAGGTTAGAGGATGAAATCAGCGGGTTTAATATCGACAGAACTATTACTCGAACAGGCCACGACTTTGCCAGATACCTCAGTGAATATAGAAATCTTAACTATCCGGATGCCACTTACAATTTAACAGTTTACGAACGCCCTTCAGCTCGCTGGGGAAACTTAATATGGGTTACCTATAACGACAAAATTGTATTTCGACGCTTTATCAGTCCAAGTACCAACAATATTCATCGCCTTGCAGATGAAGCAGCCCAATATATAAATCAAGCGGTCTTAAAAGATCGTGTGAGCAGTGCCCTAATAGATAATTTTGATTTGGGAAAGGACGAATTCTAATGAACAAAAAATACCTCATTTATCCAGCTAGCCTGGTAGCTACCCTATTCTCATGTAGCTCTGTAATCGCAACCGAATTAATTTATGAGCCAGTGAACCCGAATTTTGGCGGTAATCCTCTAAATGGGACCTTCTTACTGCAAAACGCGCAATCTCAGGATAGCCATGAAGATCCTGACAAGCATAACAGTCTCTACGAACAACCAAGTGCTCTGGATCGCTTTACTGACTCACTGGAAACAAGACTACTCAATCAACTACTAACAGATGTCGGCGACGGTAATAGTGGCGAATTGATCACCGACGATTTTATCGTACAGATCGTCGATAACGATGGAGTTCTTACGGTACTAATCACCGACAGAAGTACAGGGGATAAAAGTGAGATCGTTGTCAGTGGACTCAACCCCACGAATTAGATAAGAATCAACACGGAAGGAAAACTGGCAATGCGCAATGCAATAAAAAAAGCCCTAGCCTTGCCCGCACTGGCGTTTACTCTCACACTAGGTGGATGCTCAGCATTTAAAAGCCTTGGTGATGCCCTATTTGGACCAGGGCGGACTGATGCCATGCTGACTCCACGAATGAACACCTATCGGGACTTGGTGAATCTTCCTGAACCTAAAGGGAAGATATTGGCTGCGGTATATAGTTTCCGCGACCAAACCGGACAATACAAACCAGCACCAAATAGCAGCTTCTCTACTGCAGTCACTCAGGGTGGAGCCGCTATGTTGACCGATGTACTCAATGAATCCGGATGGTTTATCGCATTGGAGCGGGAAGGTTTACAAAACCTCTTGACCGAGCGAAAAATCATACGCGCCGGACTTACTAAGCCCGATGCCCCGGTCAACAACAATATTCCTCTGCCAACGCTAATTGCCGCCAATGTGCTTTTAGAGGGGGGGATTGTCGCCTACGATCAAAATATTCAAACCGGTGGTGCCGGAGCAAGATACTTTGGCATCGGTGCCAATGAGCAATATCGTGTCGACCAGGTGACAGTCAATCTAAGGGCTATTGATATACGCTCAGGCAGAATATTACATTCTGTATTGACATCAAAAACTGTTTACTCAAAAGCAATCAGTGCCGATGTATTTCGTTATGTTAAATTTCGGCGCTTATTGGAAATGGAAGCCGGGGTAACGTATAACGAGCCGGCACAACTTGCTATGCTTTCAGCCATGGAATCTGCAGTGATTCACTTGATCAGTGAGGGGATTGTGCACAATTCCTGGGCCTTGGCGAATCCCGATGAAATTAACAATCCCATACTGCAATACTATTTAAACGACAGCACCGTTATTATGTGATAGTGAACTGGGATCAGGCAGCACAACGAGGTAGAGTAAGTTATGCTTGGCAGTCAGAAAAATCACCTCTTATCCCTTCCAATATTCATCGGGTTGTGTACCGGGGGATATACAAAAAGTTGTACCGCTTCTGATTTGGATGCCAGCAGTGAACTCGCCTTAAGCAGCGAATTGAGCGCAGCTAATCTTCTATCAGTCTCCAATCTCACAGTAATCAACCAAGAAGGTGGCGTGAACAATGTTAACGTACGGCAATCGGGTCGAACTAATTATACTTCTGCTCATCAAGATGGTAATAGAAACAGTCTTTCTGTAACACAGGCAGGTGAAAATAACATTGTACTTTCACGTCAAATAGGGGAACAAAACCTGAGTGGATTGATTCAGGTTGGCTATGAAAATCTGATTAATATTGAGCAATATGGTGCAGGTAACTCTGCAGGCATCTCCCAGTTTGGCACACAGAACAGTGCTCATGTGGAAGAGATTGGTATGCTACACAAGGTTAATATCTATCAAAGTGGTCATGGCTTACACACCTCTGTAACGGTAATAGGCACTGCGACCACTACTTCCATCCGACAATTTGACTGAAATTACGCACGTCTACCCCCTTAATCTAACACCTTAAATAAGTGCCAGAGTTACCAGCTTGACCGCCCCCTATTAAAACATCTTGACGACAAAAATAAATCTGAAGAAAAAAGCCTATTTTTGCCATATTCTTCAACCCTGTGATCCAGAACGATCTATCTGCGTAAAAACTAAAGTAGTAACCATTTGAGCAGATCATCCCCCTATGAAACCTGATTTTTTTGAAGACTAAATCACACATTAAAAATCAAACCGCAACAAAAGAACTATATTCCTATCTATTAGTGACTTATGTCCTATAGCGTATCTTCGCTTTACAGACAAAACTCATTACATATCTGATCAAATGTTGTTTTACACCTCTTGGACATTTTGTCATGCAGACATTAGGTTGTTTAGAGATCAATTTCTCAAAGCCAAACTGGCCCTCTCTCAAGAGTGGTCCCCAATGTAGTATCTGGGAGACACCATACCTCCCCATAGGCACAAGAGTAGTTAAGCCAATCAAGTAAATTAGCATTTTGAAGTATTAATCGCTGATTATTTTATTCAGCCAGAATTCAACGATGTAGCTATTCCAGGAATTTAGGAATCCTGCATTGTGAATCCATGACATCTGGATGATGTCAGTAATTTCAGCACTGTGCGTGCTGGATCAAAACGTCAAGAGTAAAGGAGTATCGCATGAAGGCGTTAACACCAATCGCAGCTGCAATTCTTATCGCTACAAGTGGCAGTGTTTTTGCGGCAGGTAACACCACCTTACAAAACCAAGCTGGTATTGGTAACGTGGCTACATCTACCCAGGTAGGTCCGGGTGTCGATAATAACCTGGTTGTTCAAACTCAAATTGGCAACTTCAATGACTCTAACGCACTGCAAACTTTCGGCAGTGACACCAATGTTATCAACCACTTTCAAACCGGCAACCTGAACAGTGCCGATTCCATACAAAGTGGCGGAGCTTTGAATGCTGCCTCTATTACCCAAGTAGGTGACGGAAATGTCGGCATTACAGATCAGTCCGCGTCCTTTGCATCAGCGGCACTAATTAATCAAGCTGGAGATGTTAACTTTGGCTTGGTAACTCAAGCTGCATCAACCCTGGATCTTGCAGCCATTAACCAATTAGGCACTGCAAACTTTGCAACAGTAACTCAAATTCTTAGCGCTGGAAATACCGCAGTTGCCAATCAGGCTGGCACTCTTAACATTGCTAATATTGCCCAGGTTTTTGCTGCTGGAAATACCGCGGTTGCTAATCAACTTGGCACTCTTAACATTGCTACCCATGCACAATCAGGTTTACTGAATAGTTCAAACTCTTCACAAGCCGGAATCCTAAATAATGCTCTCGTTCTTCAAGCAGGCTTAGGTAACGACTCACTGATGCTTCAGGCTGGTTTTGGTAACTTCTCTGCACATGCGCAAGTTGGTGCTTTCAACGATGCATTCTCCGCTCAAGCTGGAATTCTTAACGTATCCACCATCACCCAAACAGGTATAGGTCATGATGCTGCGACCTCGCAGCTTGGGCTCGCAAACGTTCATACCACAATCCAGTTTGGGTTAAATGAAACCGCCGTAGCAAATCAAGCTGGAGCCTTCAACGTCGGCTTCATTCTACAGTAGCTCTTACTGTAGTTCCTTAGAGAGAGAATATCCTTTGGCGGCCGCTATTTGGCCGCCTTTTTTCTATCTAATTGAAGGAAACTTCCCAGAACCACAGAGTAACAATTTAATTAAGTTAAATCGACGTCAGACTAAATCAATTTTAGCACTATACAAATCCCCCTCGGTTAAGTTGTCACTCAATTAGCCGCCCCCCAAAAGAGCACACTTTTTTCCTAGTTTATTAAAACTAATCTCCCATGGCTGCATCATTTTTTTCCTACAACACTCTAATCAGCATCAAGTTGATATTCACGAGGGTGCCATGTCTATTAAAGAATTTCATAGTGGGAACTCTTCCCCAATTGATTACTTCGATTAAACACCCTTAAATTTTTCCTCTACCCAGGAAGAGTTAACTCACAAATATTTTTGATGCTGTATTGATATTTTCTCTGGCAAAAAAAAGCTTTTTAGCTAAACCTGATTTCTCTAAGGAGTAACTGATGAACAGGTATACCCCAATTGCCGCTGGCGTAATTATGGCTATCGCAACCAGTGGAGCCATGGCCAACACCTACATCCTTTTCCAGAACGGTGCTGGAAACATGGCCACAGGTGACCAAAGTGATCCAACTGTAACAGACAGCCTTATTAGCCAAGTTCAAATAGGTGACAACAACTACGTAAATGCCGAACAAGAAAATAATACAAATGACAGTTCGATCGAACAAGCACAACTCGGCAACAACAATACAGCTGAGTCATATCAAAATAATGCTTCTTTTACAGATGCCGTTATTACTCAGGCCGATGATAACCATCATGCCTACACACACCAACAAAATGCTGTCAGTTCATCTGCCGAAATTACCCAAAGTGGTTTTGGGGCTCAACATGCGCAGGTTTATCAACACTCTGTTTCAGGAAGTACTGTAGTTGTCACCCAGGAAGGTGGACCTAACCAAGCTACAGTCAACCAGCTGAGCAGCAACGCAAACTCTGTTACCGCCACTCAGGAAGGAGGTGACTTTGGAAATAACGTAATATCCACACTACAGGAGAATGGTGATTTTAACTCTATAGAAGCCGCGCAAAGGGGCGGCTTTAATGAAGCTATCGTTTCACAGGCTTCTGGTTTTGGTAATATTTCACTCTCCTACCAGGAAGGTAGAAGTAACCAAATCTACGTCACACAGCCAGGTGACAGTAACTTAAGTGATATTACACAACTTTGGGAGGGCAACGTAGCCGTACACTACCAATCAGGTGATGGAAATGTGGCTACCACTGAACAATTAACTATTGAGAATTATGCTGAAGTGTATCAACCTGGCAACGAAAATGTATCTACCATTTCACAATCAGGCGGAAACTTTAATCAAACATATATAAGCCAGATCGGAAACTCAAATATGTTTGATGCGACACAGATAGGAAATTCTAATTATATATCTGTAACACAATTATCAGATGGTAACATGATTTCTCCAACACAAATTGGAGATAACAACGTATTTATGCTTGTTCAATAATACAAGCTTAGTTATCTGCAGCAAAGCTGACCCAAATAGGGTTAGCTTTGTTGACTTACAATTGGCTAGACTACGCCCCAATATGTCAAGTTGGAATACTACCCAAAACAGCCGAGAAGATATCAACTAAATGACAGCTAGTTATATTTTCTCAAAGTTCTAACCGGTATTCGATATTCACAAAGCGACATACTGACCAAAGAAATTTATAAATTGGAGTATTTTCTGTATTGATTATTTTCAATTAAACAGCATTAAGTTTCTTTTTGTAAGAAAAATCTCGCCCGCAAGAGTATTTTATACTGTAGTATTTTTAGCTGGAAAAATATTTTCAACTAAACCTGATTTATCTAAGGAGTAACTGATGAACAGGTATACCCCCATTGCCACTGGCGTAATTATGGCTATCGCGACCAGTGGAGTCATAGCCGCGAACAACACCTACATCCTCATACAAAATGGCGCTGGGAATATGGCTACCGGTGACCAAAGTGACCCTAGCGTAACCGATAGTGTTATTTTTCAGGCTCAAATAGGTAACCACAACTACGCAACTGCGGAACAAGAGAGCAATACTCAAGATAGTAGGATCGAGCAAGGGCAACTAGGCAACAATAACATTGTAGAATCAATCCAAAACAATGCTTCCTCCACAAATGTTAGAGTTACTCAGGGTGATGACAACCATTATACCCATACCAAGCAATTAAATACCGACTTTTCAGGAATAGGAATTACCCAAAGTGGTTTTGGGCCTCAACATGCTCAGGTTTATCAAAATTCGGTTTCAGGAAGTACTGTAATTATCACCCAGGAAGGTGGTCCGAACCAAGCTACAGTCAACCAGTTGAGCAGTAACGAAAACTCTGTCACCACCACTCAGGAAGGGGGTTTCTTTGGAAATAACGTAATATCTGCGCTACAGGAAAATGGTGATTTTAACTCTATAGATGCTTCGCAAAGGGGTGGCTTTAATGAAGCCATCGTTTCACAGGCATCTGGTTTTGGCAATATTTCTCTCTCTTATCAGGAAGGGAGAAGCAACGAAGTTTATGTCACTCAGCCAGGAGACAACAACTTAAGTGATATCACACAACTCTGGGAGGGTAATTTAGCCATTCACTATCAGTCCGGCAATGGAAACGTGGCCATGACTGAACAGCTAACTATTGAGAATTTGGCTGAAGTATATCAACCTGGCAACGATAACATATCATATATATCTCAATCTGGCGGAAACTTTAATCAAACATATATAAGCCAGACCGGAAACTCAAATATGTTTGATGCGACACAGATAGGGAATTCTAATTATATATCTGTAACACAATTATCAAATGGTAACATGATTTCGCCAACACAAATTGGAGATAACAACGTATTTATGCTTATTCAATAATATAAGCCTAATTACTTGCAGCAAAGCTGACCCAAATCTGGTCAGCTTTGTTCACTCACATCTGTCTGGGCAAGGACAATATCCTACTAGGTTAAACTGGAATACTATCCTAAACGACCGAGAAACCATCAACTTAATGACAGCTAAGTTTTGTTTCCTGAAAAGCACTAGCCGGTATTCGACATTTATGAAGCGACATATTTATTGGAAAATATTTCTGGCTCAACCTAACGTCCCCAAGGAGTAATTCATGAACAAGTATATCTCCATTGCTGCTGGCATAATTGTGGCAATCGGTGCTAGTGATGCCATAGCCGACACCTACATAATTTTCCAGAATGGCACTGGAAATATGTCCACGGCCCTAAATAGAAATACTCCAGAAGCAGACGGCTATCTTAGACAAGCTCAAATTGGAGATAATAATTCCGCATTTACCGCACAAGATAGAAGCATGAACAACTTATCGATTAAACAGACACAACTTGGCAACCACAATTCTGCAAGATCAGTTCAACTCATAATCTCCTTTGTTGATTCTGTTATTACCCAGATAGGTGATAATCATTTCGCTGAAAGTGTACAACGACAAGTCGTTAGCTCATCCACTGAAATTACTCAAAGCGGTTTTGGAAATCAAGATACATTTATTTTTCAATTTGGAGCCTCGAGAAGTACTTCAGTAGTAACCCAAAAAGGAGGCTCTAACCAAGCTACGGTTAACCAATTAGGTTTTAACGCAAACTCTATCACCATCAGCCAAGAAGGATGGGGTTCTGGGAATAATACTTTAGCCGCGTTTCAGTCAGCAGTTAACTTCAACTCTATAGAAGCAACTCAAAGAGGCAGCTCTAATCTGACTGCCGTTTCTCAGATATTTTCATCCGGTGATAAATCTATTTCCCACCAAGAAGGCAGAAATAACGATGCTGAGGTTTCGCATGTTGGCGGTGAAAACAATTTAAGCGAAATAACACAGCTGTCGGATGGCAATAAAGCTAACCATATCCAAATAGGAAACGGAAATATAGCTACAACTGTACAGTTAACCATGAACAACCATACTTCACTCAACCAGAGTGGCAACAACAATATATCAAACATTTCTCAATCAGGTGGAAATTTGAATGAAACTTATATAGGCCAGATGGGGAACTCTAATATATTCAATGCTACACAAACAGGAAACTATAACTATATTTCTGTAACACAACTTACAGATAGCAACATGCTTTCGCCAACGCAAATTGGAGATAAGAACGTATTTATGCTTGTTCAATAATACAGGCCTAATTACTTGCAGCAATTCTGACCAAAATTGGGTCAGCTTTGTTCACTCACATCTGTTTTGGCAAGGATAATTTTCTAATAGATTAAACTGGAATACTATCCTAAACGACCGAGAAACCATCAACTTAATGACAAGTAAGTTTTTCCTGCAAAGCTCTAGCCGGTATTCGACATTTATGAAGCGACATATTTATTGAAAAATTTTTCTGGCTCAACCCAACTTCTCTAAGGAGTAACTGATGAACAGGTATATCTCCATTGCCGCTGGCGTAATTGTGGCAATCGTTGCCAGTGAAGCCATAGCTAACACCTACGTCCTTTTCCAGAACGGTATTGGAAATATGTCCATGGGCATCCTAGAAAATCCAGAAGATTCAAATAGTCATATCAAACAAATTCAAATTGGTGACAATAACTACGTAGACATCATACAAGCAAGAAATATGGGCGATATCTCGATCAAACAGACACAGCGCGGCAACAACAATACTGCGATATCACTTCAAGGAACAAACCTCTTTAATGATTCTATTATTACCCAGTCAGGGGACAATCATTATGCCGAAAGCTTTCAACAACTAAACATCAGTTCATCTACCGAAATTAATCAAAGTGGTTTCGGGGCTCAATATGCCCTAATTTTTCAAATGGGAGCTTCAAGAAGTACTGCAGTAGTAACCCAAAAAGGAGGCTCTAACCAAGCTACGGTTAACCAATTAGGTTTTAATGCAAACTCTATTACCATCAACCAAGAAGGATGGGGTTCAGGGAATAATGCTTTAGCCGCGTTTCAGTCAGCAGTTAACTTTAACTCTATAGAAGCAACTCAAAGAGGCAGCTCTAATCTGACTGCCGTTTCGCAGATATTTTCATCCGGTGATAAATCTATTTCCCACCAGGAAGGCAGAAATAACGATGCTGAAGTTTCGCATATTGGCGGTGAAAACAATTTAAGCGAAATAACACAGCTATCGGATGGCAATAAAGCTAACCATATCCAAATAGGAAACCGAAATATAGCTACAACTGTACAGTTAACCATGAATAACCATACTTCACTCAACCAGAGTGGCAACAATAATATATCAGGCATTTCTCAATCAGGCGGAAATTTGAATGAAACTTATATAGATCAGATGGGAAACTCTAATATATTCAATGCCACACAGCTAGGAAACTATAACTATATTTCTGTAACACAACTTACAGATGGCAATATGCTTTCGCCAACACAAATTGGAGATAACAACGTATTTATGCTAGTTCAATAATACAAGCCTAATTACTTATAGCAAAGCCGGCCCAAGCCGGGGCGGCTTTGCCCACAACAATTAAAAAGAAAAAGACAACATCCAAAAAAAAATAAATTCACCCAATACACAGACATCAATCCGAACCAACATACCCAAAATAGAAAACGCAACAGGGGAGAGCAATTAATCACAAGCTCAATTACCTGCGGATATTATTTTAGCACCTCACAAAATAGACACACCTAAAAATTGATAATTTAACTGACTTTTTAACAGGCGTCGCTGGCACCTACTGAGAAAAACCTCCTATAGCTAATGCACGCAAATCAAGAAGCAACCATCCAACCATTTTTAGTAACCAAATAACCTCTAATCTAAAACCCTCTCTGCATCGGCATTTAAGCCATCACCTCAGCATAAAACACACTTTCTTCCTAAACTATCGAAACTTATCTCCTATAGCTGTTTTACTTTTTCAATACAAGACTCTACTCAGCATCAAGCTGATATACATGAGTGTGACATGAATTTTTCCAGACTCAAAAAAGGAAAGGATTACCCATCGACCAATCAGGTAAGCCCCTCAGAGGCTTTTCCTTTGCCAGGAAAAAACTTCCACACCTCTTTTTGATGCTGCTTTGATATTTTCTCCAGCATAAGTTTCAACTTAAATCTAATTTCTCTAAGGAGCATCCAATGAAAAAATATACCCCAATTGCAGCAGGCGTATTAATGGCTCTTGCCACCAGTGGCGCCATGGCCAACACTGTGATTTTAAATCAGAATGGTGTAGGCAATATTGCCATGCCAGTTCAAGAAGCGACTGTCACCAATGGCACTATTATCATTGATCAAACTGGAGATTTTAACGAATCTTATCCTGAGCAAACAAATAATACTAGTAACAGTCTTATTAGCCACACCCAAGTCGGCAATATGAATAAGGCATGGTCGCAACAGGATAACACCTCTGGTTCATTTGCACTTATTAACCAAGTGGACAACAATCACGAAGCCACCACCACCCAACTCTCCTCTAGTCTTTCTGGTGCATCAATCTTTCAAAGTGGCTTTGCACCGCAACAAGCATTTGTTAACCAGACCCTCGTGGTTGGAAACTTTGCAACGGTCAATCAGGAAAAAGGCCCTAACTTTGCATCCGTGAACCAATTTGGTGGTGTTGCTAATAGCACTACTGTCACTCAAACCGGTGGCAATGTTGGCGGTAACGGTGTAACTGCGATACAGAGTCTCGGTAGCTTCAATACCATAAATGCCACTCAATATGGCGGTTTAAATGGTGCATTAGTTTCACAGATAGGTGGCTCCGGCAATACTTCCCTGTCAGATCAAATGGGAAGAGGAAACCAGATTAACGCTGCACAGTCAGGCAATGGCAACACGAGTGTAGTCTGGCAGGAATGGGAGTACAATATAGCTATTGTAAATCAGTCAGGAAATAATAACTTCTCTTTCACTGAACAGCTGACTATAGATAACTTTGCTGCAACCGTTCAGTCCGGTGATAATAACATATCCGCCATTTCTCAATTTGGTGGCAACATGAATACAACCTTCATTACTCAAAGCGGAAGCAATAACTTCTTTGATGCAACTCAAATCGGTAACTCAAACCTAATTTCAGTAGTACAGCTAACCGATGGCAATGTGCTTGCACCCACCCAGATTGGTGATGGCAATGTCTTTATGCTGGTCCAGTAATATCATCTTCTAAAATCCAATAGAGCTGGCCTTAATGGGCCAGCTTTTTCATCACTAGCCCACTCAAATGATAAAGACGCATATTAGATTATCGCTTTGCTATTCGTAGACCGGCCCGATAATTCTCTGCTTGTAAATTATAAAGTACTTAAATACCAACGGTAGTAGAATATAAACTTTCTTCTTAGATGAATGAGATTAATCTCTCATTGTGAATAAGCACTACTCCTCCAAAATTAGACTAATGGAATACGGATATTCATAAGGTATATGTAACTATTAATGATTTAAAGAGGATTACCTTCTTCTTTATATCCATAGAAAACCTTGAGTAATCTCTCCTACGCTAAGGACAGCAACTTTTACGAAAGTTTTCGATGCTGTTTAGATATCATCCCTAAGGCAAATATTTTTCAAGCTAGGGACGATATCATAAAGGAGTGACTAATGAATATTTACAACCCCATTTTTGCAGGAATAACCATAGCTCTTGCTGCGAGTAACAGCATAGCCAATACCGTCATTCTAAATCAGAATGGTGTTGGAAACCTGGCGGCACCAGTTCAAGATGCCTCTGTAATCGACGGCACTATCATTATCAATCAGGTTGGAGACTTTAATGAGTCCTATCCTGAGCAAATTAACAACACCAACTCTAGCGCGATTAGCCACACTCAATCTGGTGATATGAATAAAGCTGAATCACAACAAAAAAATACATCGAACTCATTTTCCCTTATTGATCAAGTGGGCAACAATCACGAAGCCACTTCTGTTCAAATTTCAACACTTGATTCAGGTTCCACCATCCATCAAAGCGGCCCCGTGGCACAAATTGCAGTTATCCACCAGAGTAACGTCACCTCAAGTTCTGCTACGGTAAATCAAGATAGCGGTCACAATTTTGCCTCAGTAAATCAGTTTAATGGCACTTCTAACACTGCTTTTTTCAACCAGGTAGGAGGAGATATTGGCGAGAATACTCTTACGACCTTACAAGTAAATGGTGATTTCAACACTATCGTTGCCGATCAAGATGGTGGCTTGCATAGCTTATCCATCTCGCAAGTAGGCGGATCAAATAATATGTCTCTCTCACAACAGAGAGGGCGGGGAAACCAATTTAGCGTCGCACAGTCAGGTGATAACAACACTAGTGAAATTTTACAGACGTGGGAGAATAATATAGCTTTTGTCAACCAGTCGGGAAATAGCAACTTCCTGATTGTTGAACAACTATCGATCGATAACTTTTCTGTAACTGTCCAATCAGGTGATATGAATATTTCTACTATTACCCAGTCAGGCGGCAACATGAATACTTATCTTATAACCCAGAGCGGCGATTCCAACGCATTTAGAGCAACACAGACTGGAAATTTCAACTTAATATCTGTGGTACAGGAAAATAATGGCAGCGTAATGGAAGTTCACCAGATCGGCAACGGTAATATTTTTACCTTCCCGTAAACATTTTACTTAAAGAAGTTAAAGCTGGCCCCAGGCCAGTTTTATCAAAAATCAGTAAAAATTATCTGTAAACCAACTCAACAAATCAAAAATTCTTTATTTACCATCACCAATTAACTTGGTTTCGGATAAATAGAGTAATTAGTTAGAGGAGGCTCATCTGTTAGAGCTTACATCTCACCCGATCAAGCGAAGGACACTGATGAGTTAATACCAACTGAGCAAGAAGGAACAATATCAAATTTACAGCCTGAGAAAGTCGGACGCTCTCGAAAAGCATTTGCATAATTCTTGGAGAAGCATCCCTAATTGATCAGTCGAAAGATGTATGTAATACAGGCTTTTAAAGGTACGCCGAGCATACGGGATAGAATGTTACGAATGAGCTTTTATAGGCTGCAGATGATCTTCCTACAGCATAAGAAAATTGCAGTTATTACTTGAAGCCGAGAGATGTATCTTATGCTAAAAATAATACGACTTGTTTTTCATTATAAAGATAACAATTTCGTTGTATTTCTATGACCATATTGTAAGTCACCCTTCCCACAACTTGGATTTGATGTCTCTAAGGAGTAATCCATGAAGAAATATACCTCGATTACAGCTGGAATATTAATAGCCTATTCCTCAAGTGGTGCACTGGCATCTAATAATATATTTCTCAATCAGAATGGTAACGGGAACCTAGCCTTTCCATTTCAAGACCCAACAGTAAACTTCAATACCATTATCATCGATCAGAATGGTGATTTTAATGAATCCTCTTCCCAACAAACAAATCACAGCAACAATAGCGTTATTAGCCATAGACAGACAGGCAATATGAATAAGGCAGAGTCCTCACAGGATAATGCCCTTAATTCATTTGGCGTGATCCGACAAATTGACAACAAGCACGAAGCCGTCACAAGCCAAGCATCTGTCAATAATTCAGCCGCTGAAATTTTTCAAAGTGGCTTTGCACCGCAGTTAGCAACAATAAATCAAACGAACACCAACTCAAGTTTTGCAACCATAACTCAAAGTAAAGGTTCCAATATTGCTCACATAAATCAGACTGACGGAATCACAAACTTTGCAACTATTACTCAAACAGGAGGTACTCTTGGCGGAAATACCTTAACCGCTGTACAGGTACTCAGTAATTTAAATACAATCAATGCCACCCAATACGGCGGCATGAACAGCGCATTAATCTCTCAAGTTGGAGGCTCAAATAATACTTCTCACTCCAATCAACAAGGCAGGAGTAACCAGATTCACGTTGTTCAACCTGGAAGTAACAATGTGAGCGATATTATACAGGAATGGGAAAACAATATAGCTATTGTCGACCAAACAGGAAATAACAATCACTCTGTTACCAAGCAGTTAACCATAGATAATTACGCGGCAACCGACCAATCCGGTAATATGAATATGTCAAGCATATCTCAGTCCGGTGGCAACATGAATACAACGCTTATTACTCAAAGTGGTAGCAGTAATATATTTGAGGCGACACAGATTGGCAATTCCAACCTTATTTCTGTAGTACAGCAAACTAACGGTAATAACATTGCGCCCACTCAAATTGGTGACGGCAATGTCTTTATGCTTGTTCAATAAAACAAGTGAAACAACTAAAAGCTGGCCTAGAACGGGCCAGCTTTTAAGCAGACATCAAACTCATTCCACTCTTCTTTTTTGAAGATCCTAAATCCCTCTCTCCTCTATAAAAGTAAAATTCACAAATCAAAGTACCCAACGCCAATAGCCTTTTTTCCCAACCAGCTAGGCTAAAGTTAAATCAGCAAGCTACTACCTTCAAAATGGTGAACGTATAGCTAGTCCAGAAACACACTGAACCAAAATGGGTACAGCAGTAAACAGGAGTTGAAAGTGAGGAAGTTTCCAGTTCTGTCGCTGGCATTAATGATATCTTATGGCGGACTTACACATGCAGCGGGGAATTCAACGTCATTAGAACAAAGTGGCAATAACAATCAGGTGTTGATTGATCAATCTGATAATAGTGCTATCGACAACAGCATAGAAATTGCTCAGAACGGCAACCTCAATAATGTAGAGTCTGTCCAGACCAATGTAACCGACAGCCTGATACACCAAGTTCAAGAGGGAAAACTCAATGACGTTTACAGCTTGCAAATGGGGGGCTTCGGTAATAATGCTCTGATTTACCAAGTTGGTATGGATAACCGTGCCAATACCTACCAAATTGCTACTCAAAATAGCCAAGCAACCATTCGCCAAAATGGCGCTGGGAATGAAGCAGAGATTCATCAACACTTGGGAAGTGATAACATTTCTGTTATTGAGCAAATTGGTAATGTCCATGGCGCTTTAGTTGGACAGTATGCCAGCTTCAATGCTGAAGCTTATATATTCCAAGATGGTTCTTATCACGAGGCCATAATTAGACAAGAGGGCACCGGACACTATGCCAGTATCTCTCAATCTGGTATTTCTCACACCGCAGAAATAACCCAGGCCGATATGCACAATGAGGCTGATATTGTCCAAAGGGGAGAAAGCAACTACAGTACGATTGTTCAAGTCTCCTGGTATAACAGTGCGTTTGTGACTCAAGATGGCTACATGAACCGGGCAACGATTATGCAGTCAGGGGGTGGTGCCATGGGTGGAGGCCATTTGGTTGTGGTCAATCAATCTGGTGGTATGAATACGGCTACAGTTATTCAGAGCGGATTCTCTGAATCTGCAAATATTACCCAAACCGGCTACGGCAACACAGCTATAGTACATCAGTAAACATTGCTCCCCCTACAAATGCCAAAGATCAGGAACGATCTTTGGCATTTGTAATTATTTACTTACCCCCAATAAACCCCTCCCCCTGAGCACTTGTATGTATTCCCCATTAAAAGCAAATTTCATTGTTAATTTTTTTATCATTATTTCCGACTAAAACTTATCTCCCAGGTAAATGAAACTTCTATCCTATGGCTTTTCTTAGTCACTGAAGCAACAATAATATAGACGGAACGAACTTATGGACTCCTAAGCAGTAACAGGGATGCCAATCAGAATGAACCAGCTATTTCCTATCTTTGATTTCCCTTCGATTCTACCTTTTTGCACAGGCACTTACAGCGAGTGTATATCTGAGTAATTTATAGTTTGCCGCTAAATACCGTCTAGCGAATTACTGCAAAATACTTGGGTGAATTACGCTGTGCTTACGCTCAGCCGGTAGATACTGAACCCCAACCGCGATGCTCTTTTCTAGTAGTAATGGAGATACTCATGAAGACTTTAACCCCAATCGCTGCCGCTATTGCTTTTGTAATCAGCGGTGCAGCCATAGCCGATAACAATACCGCTTACCAGGATCAAAACGGTATGGGCCAACTCGGTTATATTGATCAGGCCGGCCCCGGTAGCCATCATAACCTGGCTGATCAGGAACAACACGGGGGATACAATACAGCGGTTAGTATCCAGATTCATGAACACCACAGCACGGTTCTTCAATATCAGGATGGCTACAGTAATTATGCCAATGCCTTTCAAAATGGGGGATCTGGCAACACCGCTGTGAGTGAACAATTGGGTATCGACAATAGTTCCTTAACTTTCCAGTTTGATGAGCACCATAGCTTCTCCTACCATGCTCAGGAAGGCCACGGAAATACCGCCTGGACTTATCAACAGTCTGGCGCTAATAACCAAGCGACCATTTTACAAAACGGCGACTACGGCTATGCCACTGTTACTCAAGTAGGCAGCTATGGCAGTGAAGCCATGCTCTCACAGGTTGGCGAAATGAATCGAGCTGATGCTCTTCAAGTTGGTGAAGGCCATAAGGCTCACTTGATTCAGGCAGGTGGTGGACACAACGATCTTGATTCCCGTCAGATCGGCCATAACCATGAAGCCTATATGTATCAAGATGGCTGGTATAACGAAGCGGATATTTCTCAGGCCGGAAGCCACCACTTCGGTAAAACCATGCAGGTTGGCTATGGCAATGATGTCTATGTAGGCCAAATAGGCGAAAACCACTATGCAGAAGTCACTCAGATTGGTTCACATAACAACAGCTTAGTAGCCCAATTTGGCTACAATGAAACCGCCAAAGTTCACCAACATGGCGACAGTAACAACAGTTTCGTTCACCAGTAAAAACTGCTCCTGCCCCAAAGAAAAAAGGCGGCCTCTGGCCGCCCTTTTTCTTACTAAGAGATCTTTTTATAGATGCTCTACAGTATCGATTTCATATTCCACCGTGCCGGAAGGCGTGTGCACAACAACGACTTCCCCCACTTCTTTACCAATCAGTGCGCGGGCAATCGGCGAGTTCACTGAGATTTTTTGTTTTTTCACATCCGCTTCATCGTCACCCACGATTTTATAAGTCACTTCAGCATCGTCATCCAGGTGAATAATCGTTACCGTGGTGCCAAAAATTACCTTATCGCTGGGCTCAATCGACTTCACATCGATCACTTGGGCGTGAGACAGCTTGGCTTCAATCTCTTGAATACGCCCCTCAATAAAGCCCTGCTTTTCCCGCGCCGCATGGTATTCGGCATTCTCCTTCAAATCACCGTGTTCGCGTGCTTCGGCAATGGCCTCTACCACCGCAGGGCGCTCGACTTTTTTCAGATTATCCAGCTCTGAACGTAGCGCTTCCGCGCCTTCAACGGTCATTGGTACCCGGTTCACTGTGGGACCTCCATTATTGTTACTACGCAACCGGGCCCTGTGTTGCCACAAGGCCCGGTCGGAAATGACGGATTGTTTTTAGATGATTAAGACAGCTTTACCACACGCTGGTGAAGGTCTTGCAGGCGGCGAACCTGTAGCGGCTGCTCCTGACGCATGGCCATCGCCATGGCCTGGGCCGCTGCCAGGGTGGTGGTGTAACACACCTGGTGGTTCTCGGCACTGCGGCGGATATCCGCAGAGTCGCGAATCGCCTGACGACCTTCGGTGGTGTTTACCACCAGTGCAATCTCGTCGTTTTTAATCATATCGACGATATGCGGGCGACCTTCACTCATCTTGTTGACGGTTGTAACGGGAATATCGTTTTCTTGCAAGACCTTGGCGGTGCCACGGCTGGCAATCACCTCGAAGCCCAGCTCCACCAGATCGCGGGCAACGCCCACTGCATCGGCCTTGTCGAAGTCACGAACAGAGATAAATACGCGGCCGGACTCCGGCAGGCGATCGCCAGCGGCAACCAGGCCCTTGTCGAAGGCTTCCGCGAAGGTGGCGCCTACGCCCATCACTTCGCCGGTAGACTTCATCTCTGGGCCAAGAATCGGGTCCACTTTGGGGAACTTATTGAAGGGGAATACAGACTCTTTAACGGAGTAATAGTCCGGAACGATCTCTTCAGTAAAGCCCTGCTCTTTCAGGCTGATACCCGCCTGACAGCGTGCAGCCACTTTCGCCAGTGAAGTGCCGATACACTTGGAGACGAAAGGTACGGTACGGGAAGCGCGCGGGTTCACCTCAATCACGTAGATCTCGCCATCCTGGTAGGCCAGCTGGGTGTTCATCAAGCCAACTACGCCCAGCTCGCGGGCCATGGCTTTCACTTCTTCGCGCATACGGTCCTGCACATCCGCCGGCAGGCTGTAAGGCGGCAGGGAGCAGGCGGAGTCACCGGAGTGAACACCACACTGTTCAATGTGCTGCATAATGGCGCCGATCACTACGTCCTGGCCATCGGATACCGCGTCGATATCCACCTCAATAGCAGCGTTGAGGAAGTGATCCAGCAGTACCGGCGCTTCGTCAGAAACCTGTACCGCTTCTTTCATATAAGTGAGCAGCTCGTCTTCTTTGTAGACGATCTCCATGGCGCGGCCGCCCAGTACGTAAGACGGGCGCACAACCAGCGGGTAGCCCACGTCTTTCGCCGCCTGGATGGCTTCGGAGACAGAGCGCACGATGGCGTTCTTCGGCTGCTTGAGGCCGAGACGCATAATCATCTGCTGGAAACGCTCGCGGTCTTCGGCGCGGTCGATCTGCTCTGGGGTAGTACCGATAATCGGCACACCTTCGTTGGCTAGGTAGCGCGCCAGGTTCAGCGGAGTCTGACCACCGAACTGTACGATCACGCCTTCCGGCTTCTCTTTGGCAACAATTTCCAGCACATCTTCCAGGGTTACCGGCTCGAAGTAGAGGCGGTCGGAAGTGTCGTAGTCGGTAGAAACAGTCTCCGGGTTACAGTTGACCATAATGGTCTCGTAACCGTCTTCGCGCATCGCCAGGGCGGCGTGTACACAGCAGTAGTCGAACTCGATGCCCTGGCCGATACGGTTGGGGCCACCGCCGAGTACCATGATTTTCTTCTTGTCGGACGGCTGCGCTTCGCACTCCTCATCGTAGGTGGAGTACATGTACGCAGTGGAGGTGCTGAACTCAGCGGCACAGGTATCCACGCGCTTGTAAGACGGGAATACACCCAGCTTGTGGCGGAATTCGCGCACAGTCTTCTGGCTCACCCCCAGCAGATCCGCCAGGCGGCGATCGGAGAAGCCTTTGCGCTTGAGGAAGCGCATTTGCTCAGTGGTCAGCGCCGAGGTAGGCAGTGACTTGAGCGGCTCTTCAATTTTGATCAGCTCTTCGATCTGTACCAGGAACCAGGGGTCAATACCGGACAGGTCGTAAACTTCACCGACGCTCATGCCCATACGGAAGGCGTCGCCCACGTACCAGATGCGCTCGGCACCCGGAACAGAGAGTTCACTGCGCAGACGGGTCTCAGCGCCGTCTTTGCTTGGGTCAATTTTACTTTCCAGGCCGAAGCTGCCCACTTCCAGACCGCGCAGGGCTTTCTGCATGGACTCCTGGAAGGTACGGCCGATCGCCATCACTTCACCCACAGACTTCATCTGGGTGGTCAGGCGCGCATCGGCTTCACCGAATTTCTCAAAGGTGAAGCGCGGAATCTTGGTGACAACGTAATCGATAGACGGCTCGAAGGACGCCGGAGTAGCACCGCCGGTGATATCGTTTTGCAGCTCGTCCAGGGTGTAACCCACGGCCAGCTTGGCCGCGACCTTGGCGATCGGGAAGCCGGTGGCCTTGGAGGCCAGTGCGGAGGAGCGGGATACGCGGGGGTTCATCTCGATCACCACCACGCGGCCAGTCTTAGGGCAGACGCCGAACTGTACGTTGGAGCCGCCAGTCTCAACGCCGATCTCGCGCAGTACCGCGATAGAGGCGTTGCGCATCAGCTGGTATTCCTTATCGGTCAGCGTCTGCGCCGGGGCCACGGTGATAGAGTCACCGGTGTGTACGCCCATCGGGTCGAAGTTCTCGATGGAACATACGATGATGCAGTTGTCGTTCTTATCGCGAACCACTTCCATCTCGTACTCTTTCCAGCCGAGCAGGGATTCGTCGATCAACAGTTCGTTGGTGGGGGAGAGGTCGAGACCGCGCTTACAGATCTCTTCAAACTCCGGCCAGTTGTAGGCCACACCGCCACCGGAACCACCCATGGTGAAGGACGGACGGATAATTACCGGGAAGCCGAACTCTTCCGGTACTTTCTTCGCCTCTTCCATGGAGTGGACGATCTTGGCGCGCGGAGTTTCCAGGCCGATCGCCTTCATCGCCTTGTCGAACAGGTCGCGGTCTTCCGCTTTCTCGATAGCGTCTTTGTCCGCACCGATCAACTCGACATTGAATTCCTTCAGGACACCGTGCTTGTCCAGGTCCAAGGCGCAGTTCAATGCAGTCTGGCCACCCATGGTGGGCAGGATGGCGTCAGGGCGCTCCTGCTCGATAATCTTGGCAACGGTGCGCCACTCCACCGGCTCGATGTAAGTGGCATCGGCCATGGCCGGGTCGGTCATGATGGTGGCCGGGTTGGAGTTCACCAGGATCACCCGGTAACCCTCTTCGCGCAGCGCCTTACAGGCCTGGGCGCCGGAGTAGTCAAATTCGCACGCCTGGCCGATCACGATGGGGCCTGCGCCGATAATCAGAATGCTTTGGATATCTGTGCGTTTTGGCATCTTTCTTCCGTTCTACTACCGGCTAAGGCCGGCTGCGCTAAATTTCATTCGTTTCTTGTTAAAACCGCCGCAAAAGCGGCGGTTAATTGCCCGACCCTGGGCGGCTACGCCCTTAGGCGCGCTCTTTCATCAAATCGATAAAGTGGTCGAACAACGGCGCCACATCGTGTGGGCCCGGGCTCGCTTCCGGGTGTCCCTGGAAACTGAAGGCCGGCTTGTCCTTCAGGTGAATACCCTGCAAGGTACCGTCGAACAGGGACTTGTGGGTGACTTCCACATTGTCCGGCAGGCTGTCGGCGTCCACTTCGAAACCGTGGTTCTGCGCGGTGATCATCACCTTGGTGCTGTTCAGGTCTTGTACCGGGTGGTTACCACCGTGGTGACCGAACTTCATCTTGGCAGTTTTACCGCCCACCGCCAGGCCCAACAACTGGTGGCCCAGGCAGATGCCGTAGGTGGGGATGCCAGCGTCCAGGATTTCGCGAATAGCGGTGATCGCGTATTCACAGGGCTCGGGGTCACCGGGGCCATTGGACAGGAATACACCGTTGGGATTCATCGCCAGTACTTCGGAAGCCGGAGTCTCCGCCGGTACTACGGTGATGTCACAGCCGCGATCCACCAGCATGCGCAGGATGTTGCGCTTCACACCGAAGTCGTAAGCCACAACTTTGAAGGGCTGTTCCGGCGCGGCCTTATGGCCTTCGCCCAGTTCCCAGGTACCTTCGCTAAAGGGGTAGGCTTCCTTGGTGCTCACCACCTTGGCCAGGTCCATCCCTTTCAGACCGGCAAATTCCTTGGCCTTGGCCAGGGCTTCTTCGCGGTCGATATTGTCACCGGCAACGATGCAACCGCTCTGTGCACCCTTGTCGCGCAGCAGGCGGGTCAGGCGACGAGTGTCGATATCGGCGATACCAACGATATTACGCTCGCGCAGGTAGTCCTCCAGGGACTGCTCGTTGCGGAAGCTGCTGGCCAGCAGCGGCAGGTCGCGGATTACCAGGCCGGCGGCCCAGATATCAGCGCACTCTTCGTCTTCCTGGTTGGTGCCAGTGTTGCCAATGTGCGGGTAGGTCAGAGTCACAATCTGGCGGGCGTAGGAGGGATCGGTGAGGATCTCCTGGTAGCCGGTCATGGATGTGTTAAACACGACCTCGCCAACAGAACTGCCGAGGGCACCGATTGCGCGTCCTTCAAAGACGCTACCATCAGCGAGCACCAGCAGTGCGGGAGTTGTACTCTGCATAAAGTTGTGGGGCATGAAGGCCTCCGACGTAGGGACAGCTTTAGTCAAATTGAACTCCAATCTTCAGAACTGCTTCCGGGCGGGGTTTGTGGGCTTCGGAGCACGCGGCTCCTGACTGGCGCGCGCATAAAAAAGCGAGATGAAACATCGCAGCTTCATCTCGCTTTAAAAATCTGTTCACGCGCGGCTCTCACATATTGGCCGATGCTTGCCACCGGCTTTTTTTGGTGGGCTCGCGCTGCGCGATTCAGCTTCGCGACACCGGCCCAAATTCGGGCGCAGATTCTACGCGAATTCGCTTCTAGACGCTAGTGCAAAAATACGCCAAACCTGACGAAAAACTTCTCTTTACTCCAGCTTCTGCCCGAGACGAAAGAGGCTATTGCCCATTTTTAGCTCGGCCTTTTCCAGCATGGTTTTGTTCATGCGCAGCGCCACTTCGCCGCCTTTATCGGCAAATTCAATCATGCCGCCAGTTGCGGCAAAGCGCTCGGCATCGCTCACCGTAAGAACCGGGAAGAACTCCACTGTAACCAGTGTCTTTAGGAGGCTCGAGCGGTCCATAGAGCCAAGAACCACAATCTGGCATTTGCGCGCGCGCAGTATATCTTTGAAGCCAATTTTCTCCAGCGCCACCCGGCGCCCATCAATACGCTGATTCTTGAAGCGCAGAGCCAGCTGCTCACCGAGGGAATCCCCTCCCATCAAGCACACCTTAAAGGGGGCACTGTAATTATCAAAAGCGTTGACCGGCCACTGCAGGTTGTAGGCGAAGTGCACGATGTAATCCACCATGACACGCCGCCCCAGGGGGGTATCCGAAAGGTGTACTGCGGCCTGTACCAAGGGAGCAAGCAACAGGCCCAATATCAGGGAAATCGTCAGGAATGAGCGAGTGATAGAAAGTCTGGCAAAGAGTGTCTTCACGGTCATTGATACCCTGGAGTTCACACCTTTTGCCGGCGGAAGGCGCGGTTCCGGCAGAAAGTGTCTATCGGCGGATACCTGGGCAATCAACCACTGCCGAGGCTCGAACGGCGCGCCAGCGAAAAGCCCGGCCACCTTTGAAGGTTAGCCCACCGAGCTTTGCACCGTCGGCGCCCCGTTCACCGTCGATTACTCGGGTACACGGCTATCCAAGTCGGCACTTCCATCCTGGGTTTTTGTTACGGGACGCCATTTGAGCGCCTTCTCGATCGACATAATCATCGCACCGGCCACATCCTTGCGCGTGGCACTCTCAATACCCTCAAGACCGGGGGAGGAGTTCACCTCAAGTAATAACGGCCCTTTACGCGAACGAATAATATCCACACCAGCCACTTTCAACCCGAGCGCTTTAGCCGCTTTAATGGCTATGCGCTTTTCATCTGCTGTGACTTTAACCACCGAAGCGGTGCCGCCCTGGTGAATATTGGCGCGGAACTCTCCCGGCGCCGCCTCTCGCTGGATCGAGGCCACCACGCGGCCATCAATCACAAACAGGCGCAGGTCCTTGCCCTGGGCCTCACGGATAAACTCTTGCACTAGCAAATTGGCTTTAAGTGACTTGAACGCATTAATCACCGATTCGCCGGCTTTGCGGGTTTCCGCCAACACCACTCCGCGCCCCTGAGTTCCCTCCAGCAACTTCACAATCAATGGTGCCCCACCCACCATGTCAATCAACTCGTTGGTATCTACCGGCGAGTTGGCAAAGCCTGAAGTGGGAATACTCAAACCACTCTGCTGTAACAACTGCAGGGAAAATAGCTTATCCCTCGACTGGCTGATCGCGGCAGAGCCATTCAGGGCAAACACATCCAGACTCTCAAAGTGGCGAGTGAGGGCGCAGCCGTAAAAAGTCTGACTGGGGCGAATACGGGGGATAATGGCATCCAGATTGTTGAGAATTCTGCCATCGCGATAATGTACTTCGGGCTCATCCGCATCGAGTTTCATATAACACTGGCGAACATCCAGGAAAGTCATCCGGTGGCCGCGCTCGGCACCGGCTTCCATAATGCGGCGGTTGCTATAAAGATCCGGATTTGAGGCCAACAGCCCGATACGCAAGCCGGTGCCGGCGATATGGTGCTCGTCCCGATAAAATTCATCCAGCTGACTTTTTGGCAGTTCACCCAGACAGAAGCTCTCCGAGGGGTCCACCATCATGCGGCCGAGCATGGCCTCGCGCCCCAACAACATGCGATAGCCCATACTGTCACGGTTGGTCAGGGTCAATTCGATATCCCAGACACTTCCGCCGATGGAAAGCGCGGTACGAATTACCGGACGCCGCTCCGACTCACCAGAGGAGCTGCGTACAAGGCGCTTGTCGAGAATTCGAGCCTCACAGCGCACGGTCGGCCGACGCTGGTGCTGCAATGGATGCGCTTCAAAGCTTACCCAGGGCTCACCATCCCGTTTAAACGTCTGAATATTATATGCGTGCAGGCAAGAAGTCTTAGCCCCGGAGTCCACCCGGGCCTTAACTGCGGGGATACCTAGACCGGGAAACGCACACCATTCTTCACTGCCGACAATCAGCTTTTTTTCCAAACAAAAAATCCTCAAAAAAGTTTTTGATTTACCTAAAGAGTCGAAAACCCGAAGTATTGACTTTCACTATAAAAATAAGGCTCGCCTATCGATCAACCGTATAAATACTGCCTTAGAACTATTGAATAAAGGCCGCCCTTTACCGATTTTTTTGCGTGATCCTATTAATTTAACCCCAGTACATCGCGCATATCGTAGTGGCCCGGCGCGCGTGCCGATTGCTTATTTCCCATCAACCATATCGCTGCGCGTACCGCACCGCGGGCAAAAGAGAGACGGCTGCTGGCGCGGTGACTGATTTCTACGCGCTCCCCTTCAGCCAGGAACATCACAGAGTGCTCACCGACCACATCGCCGCCGCGCACAGTGGCAAAACCGATAGTGTCGCGCTCACGGGCACCTGTCTGGCCCTCGCGGCCATAAATCGCCACTTTCTCCAGATCCCGCCCCAGGGTCTCGGCGACGACTTCTCCCATGCTTAACGCAGTGCCAGAAGGCGCATCCACTTTGTGACGGTGATGCGCTTCAACAATTTCTATATCGGCATCTTCACCCATTACCCGTGCAGCGGTCTCCAATAACTTGAAGCACAAATTTACGCCGGTGGAAAAGTTACTGGCCAGGCACAACGGTACCTTGCCCGCATTAGCCAGCACCTGATTTTTCTGCTCAGAGTCAAAACCGGTTGTGCCAATAACAATGGGGCGTCCGTTGGCTGCACAATAGGCAGAGTTATCCACAGTTGCCTGTGGCGCGGTAAAGTCGATCAGTACATCGAAGTCGGCTTTATCCAGGCTATCGACAATGGCGATGCCGTTGCGCCCGAGGCCCGCAACTTCACCGGCATCTGCCCCCACCAAGCTGGAGCCCGGCCGTACAACTGCCGCGCTGAGCTCAGCCTCATCACTTAAAAGCAGTGCCTCCGCCAAGGCCCTTCCCATACGCCCGCCAAACCCGGTGATCGCTACTCTTACTGCCACATCAACACTCCTGTCTACGCCCAATATTGCTGCGAATCTTACCCCGCCCTACCAGAAAGCAGCTACAAAAACTCAATCTTAAAAAGTGATCATTTTTGGGGACCAAACTGACCATAAAACTTCCAGCCATAGAGGAAATAACAAAACATATTTTTATTACCAACTAACTGAAATTGAGTGAAAGCAATGACAAATCACGATGCTAGGCTTAAGCCAGAGGGGTAAATGGAGCGCCAACATGCGACTAATGATTCGATCAAACCACCTGCCACATTTATTGGTGGTGGTTATTTCTTTAACCCTGGCCTTTGGCAGTGCGCCCGTATCCGCACAACAGCAAACTACAAACCCCGACTTCTGGGAGAAATATGACGACATTACAGATTGGGTGACGCTGCGTCTGCAGCTCACCCCTGGCCAGGAAAAAGTAGTACTGCCCATCTTGCAAAAGAGCCTTGCAGAGAAAAAAGCCGTACTGGATCGCTATGGCGTTTTGGACAACCCTAAACTGACCTTAACACCTAAGCAGCGCGGGGAAATCGGTGCGCAATTGGCCGCGATTAGCGCGCAGGCAAACAAAGAACTGGAAGGGATACTAAAAAAACAACAGATGAGGGAGTTAGGTAAGATTCAACACGAATTATTGATGGCACTGGCTGCCCGTCTGAGGGCCCGTTCTGCCCAGGCCAACTAACCCGGCAGAGATACCGGGCCAGTTTTCGCTATTCTTCCTGCTTTTAACTTTTAAAAGAGCTCATCCGTTAAGCAACTATATAAGCCCTAAATTACCGATGGTCGAATAGCGATTGGGGATGCTCGCTTAGCGTTAAAGCTTCATATCCCCAAAGAAGTTTTTCACCCCTTCAAACCAGCCGGTCTGGCGTGGTGCATTTTTCTTTTCGCTCAGGGTATTGGCAAATTCCTGCAGTAACTCTTTCTGTTTACCAGAAAGGTTTACCGGTGTTTCCACTACAACCCGACACAGCAAATCGCCGGTAGCGCCACCGCGCACCGGAGTGACACCTTTACCACGCAGGCGGAACAGCTTGCCAGTTTGACTCTCTGCGGGAATCTTTAGCTTCACCTTACCATCGAGGGTCGGCACTTCCAGTTCGCCCCCCAGTGCTGCGGCAGCAAAACTGATGGGCACTTCGCAATACAAGTTCTTGCCATCGCGCTGGAACAGCTCGTGCTCCTTCACCACCACCTGTACATACAAATCACCAGCGGGCCCGCCATCGGGGCCAGCTTCACCCTCACCGGACAGGCGGATACGATCGCCAGTATCCACGCCAGGCGGAACCTTAACGGACAGAGTCTTGGTCTCTTCAACCCGACCGCGACCGTGGCAGCTGCCACAGGGATCGGAGATAGTGGTACCGCGACCGCGACAGTTGGGGCAGGTTTGCTGAACAGAGAAGAAGCCCTGTTGCATACGCACCTGACCGGCGCCACCACAGGTGCTACAGGTCTGCGGAGAGGAACCAGGCTTGGCGCCTGAACCGTGGCAGGTATTACAGGAAGCGAGCGTTGGCACACGGATCTTGACCGTGGTACCGCGCACTGCGTCTTCCAGGTCCAGTTCCAAGTCGTAACGCAGGTCTGAACCGCGCGCCGGGCCACCCCGACGGCCGCCACCGCCCCCACCGAAAATATCGCCAAATACATCGCCGAAGATATCGGAGAAACCGCCGAAGCCACCGGCGCCGCCACCACCCATTTGCCCTTCTACACCGGCGTGACCAAATTGATCATAAGCCGCGCGTTTCTGCGAATCGGACAGTATCTCGTAAGCCTCGTTGGCTTCCTTGAATTTATTTTCCGCTTCCGCATCATCTGGATTGCGGTCCGGGTGAAACTTCATCGCCACCCGGCGGTAGGCTTTTTTCAGCTCTGCATCCGAAGCGCCGCGCTCGACGCCGAGGACTTCGTAATAATCGCGTTTCGACATAAAACTATGTTCTCTGGTCCGGCATCAAGAACGGCCAAACTCTTTCTACTTCTCAGTTTCTAACCAAGCCCCGCATTGCGGAGCACCACCAAACTGCGAACTCGGTACAAACTTTGATGGATACCTGAAACAACACAGGGCGCGGGGCCTAATAAAGAAGGCGCCGCGCCCCTGAAGTTCTCCGGCGGCCACTTTAAAAGCTGCCACCGGAAATGCAAGCGAACGCTTACTTACCTTCTTTTTTGTCGTCCTTTACTTCTTCGAACTCTGCATCTACCGCATCGTCGCCAGCGGAAGATTGCTGCTGCTCGCCCTGTTGAGCGCCTGCACCAGCGGCACCTTCAGCGCCAGCGGCCTGGGCCTGCTCGGCGTACATCTTCTGTGCAACCGGGCCGGAAGCTTCGGTCAGCTTGGTGGTGGCAGCTTCCATAGCCGCCTTGTCGTTGCCTTTCACCGCCTCTTCCGCTTCTTTGATAGCCGCTTCGATTGCAGACTTCTCCTCAGCGGTGGCTTTGTCGCCAGCTTCTTCCAAGGTTTTCTTGGTGGCAGATATCAAGCCGTCGAGAGTGTTGCGGGTTTGCACCAGCTCCTCGAACTGCTTATCCGCTTCGGCATTCGCCTCTGCGTCTTGAACCATCTTATCGATCTCGTCCTCGGACAGACCGGAGGAAGCCTTGATCACGATGGACTGCTCTTTACCAGTCGCCTTGTCTTTCGCGTGTACATGCAGAATACCGTTGGCATCGATATCGAAAGTTACTTCGATCTGCGGTACACCGCGGGGGGACGGCGGGATATCGGCCAGGTCAAAACGACCTAGGGATTTGTTCTGGGAAGCCTGCTTGCGCTCACCCTGAACCACGTGAATGGTTACCGCAGTCTGGTTATCTTCCGCAGTGGAGAACACCTGGGACTTCTTGGTGGGGATAGTGGTGTTTTTGTCGATCAGCGGAGTCGCAACGCCACCCATGGTTTCGATACCCAGGGTCAGCGGAGTTACGTCCAGCAGCAGTACGTCTTTAACGTCTCCGGACAGAACAGCGCCCTGGATAGCGGCACCCATGGCAACGGCTTCGTCAGGGTTAACGTCTTTGCGCGGCTCTTTGCCGAAGAACTCGGTAACTTTCTGCTGTACCAGCGGCATGCGGGTCTGACCACCAACCAGGATCACTTCGTCTACGCCAGAAGCGGACAGGTCGGCATCTTGCAGAGCAATTTTTACCGGCTCCAGGGAGCGGGTAACCAGATCTTCTACCAGGCTTTCCAGCTTGGCGCGGGTCAGCTTAACCACCAAGTGCTTGGGACCGGTGGCATCTGCAGTGATATACGGCAGGTTGACTTCGGTCTGCTGGCTGGAGGACAGTTCGATCTTGGCTTTTTCTGCAGCTTCTTTCAGGCGCTGCATCGCTAGGGGATCGCCTTTCAGGTCGATGCCCTGGTCTTTCTTGAATTCGTCTGCGAGGTATTCGATCAGGCGCAGGTCGAAATCTTCACCGCCGAGGAAAGTGTCACCGTTGGTGGACAGTACTTCGAACTGCTTCTCACCATCTACGTCGGCAATTTCAATAATGGAGATATCGAAGGTACCACCACCCAGGTCGTATACCGCTACAGTGCGGTCACCGCCCTGCTTGTCCAGGCCGTAGGCCAGAGCAGCAGCAGTCGGCTCGTTGATAATACGTTTAACGTCCAGGCCCGCGATACGGCCGGCGTCTTTGGTGGCCTGGCGCTGGGAGTCGTTAAAGTAAGCCGGTACAGTAATTACTGCAGCGTCAACTTTCTCGCCGAGGAAGTCTTCTGCAGTCTTTTTCATTTTCTTCAGAACTTCGGCAGAGATCTGCGGCGGAGCTTTTTTATCGCCTTTCACTTCTACCCAAGCGTCGCCGTTGTCGGCTTCAGTGATGGTGTAAGGCACCATCTTGATATCTTTCTGTACAACGTCGTCTTTGAATTTACGGCCGATCAAACGCTTAACCGCAAACAGAGTATTCTGGGGATTGGTCACCGCCTGACGCTTGGCAGACTGGCCTACCAGGATTTCGTTGTCGTCAGTGAAGGCAACAATAGAAGGTGTAGTACGATCGCCTTCGGCGTTCTCGATTACACGCGCTTTGTCACCATCCAGTACCGCCACACAGCTGTTGGTGGTACCCAGGTCGATGCCGATAATTTTTCCCATCTGTAAAATCCTCATTTGTTACGCCCTGCCAGCTCTGTTCTGTATGCAGCGCGCGAATAATTCTTGATGTCAGCTATATTGGTGCCGGCCAGCGAAATTCAAGGCCGTTTCACGCATTTGCCGTTACGGGGCCTTACTAACCACAACCATGGCCGGGCGAACCAGGCGACCATTGAGGCGATAGCCTTTTTGAAATACCTCTAGAACCGTGTTCGGCTCCACCTCCCCATTCGGCACCTGGGTCATGGCCTGGTGCAACTCTGGGTCGAAGGGCTCACCAGCTGGATCGACAACTTCCACAGAATTTTTCGTCAGGGTGTCGACGAAAGATTTGTGAGTAAGCTCGATACCTTCCACCAATGCTTTATTGCTTTCATCAGCGCTATCAATGGTGGCGAGGGCGCGCTCCAGGTTGTCCACAACCGGCAACAAATCCTGCAGCAGTTTTTCCACTGCAAATTTGCGTGCGCGATCCACATCCTGCTGGGCGCGACGACGGGCATTCTGCTCCTCAGCCTGGGCGCGCAGAGCGAGGTCTTTCTGCACCACTAACTGCTCTTGCAGCTTGATAATTTCATCGTGCAGCGCATCGGCACTCTCGGCTTCTTCGTGCAATGCTTGCTCAGCCTGCTCGCGCTCGGTCGCGGTGGGATCTTCAATCTCCGCGGAAGCCGCCTCGTCTGTCGCTGTCAGGTGCTCATCAGCCAGTGCTTCCGGCTGCACCCCCTCTGTAATCTGATCTTCTTCGCTGCGCTCTCTGGCCACTGCTTTCTCCGTCGCGTCGACTCTGTCAGTAATGAGTTGGGCCCGTCCTGCGGGCTCTGGGGGCTATATGGGGCCATCCCCGCACAGTTCAAGTGGTTTTTTGCGCTAGCGCGCAATAGCTGGACAATCTGCGCTTGACGCTATAGCTAACCAGAAAGGAATACTGTATAAATAACCACTGATTGGGTATTCAGACCCACCCACAAGAAAGGACACAGAAGCGATCTCTATATGTTGCTGCACCTGTCTATCAGCCAATTCACCCTGGTGGACCAACTGGAGTTGGAGTTCGGCCCAGGTACCAGCACCCTCACCGGCGAGACCGGCGCGGGCAAATCCATCACCCTAGATGCACTCGGGCTCGCCCTGGGTGGTCGCGGCAGTGCCGAACTGGTACGCGCTGGAGCCAACCGCGCCGATATCAGTGCCACCTTCGATATCTCCGGCTACCCCAACGCCAGCGATTGGCTTAAATCCCAGGAGCTAGATAGCGGGCAGGAAGTGATACTGCGCCGCACCATCGGCGCCGATGGCCGCTCACGGGCCTATATCAACGGCCAGCCGGTGACACTGCTGCAGCAGCGCACCCTGGGTGAGCAACTGATTGATATCCACAGCCAGCACGAGCACCAGTCCCTGCTGAAGAAGGAAACCCACCGCCGCCTGCTCGATGAGTTCGCCCAAGCCCTGGAGCTGGCTGCCGAAACCCGCAGCCGCTACAAGACCTGGCAGGACCAATACCGCCGCTACCGCAATCTGGCCGACAGCGTTGAGGAGGCCGAGGCGCGCCGCAACCTACTGCAGTACCAGCTGCGCGAGCTGGAACAACTGGATTTGAGCGAAGGTGAGATAGAGGCCCTGGAGAGCGAGCAGCGTCAGCTGGCCAATGCCGGCGATATTCTTAACGGCAGCTATCAGCTGGCCGCGCTGCTGTCCGGCGGTGAGGGCGATATCGCCGAACAACTGCACCGCGCCCTGCAACTGCTTTCCGCCATGCCCGAACAGGCGCCGGCCCTGGTCGAGGTGGCGCAGATGCTCGATAGTGCGCGAATTCAGATCGACGAAGCGACCGCTACTTTGTCGCGACATATCGATCGCTTCGAGATGGACCCTGAGCGGCTCAGTGAAGTTGAGGAGCGCCTCAGTGCTATTTATCAGGCGGCGCGCAGACACCGTGTACAACCCAGTGAGCTACCGGCCCTGCAGCGACAGCTGCAGGAGGAACTGGAAGATATCGGCACCGAAGATACCTTGGAGCGCCTCGCCGAAACCTGCAGCAAACTGGAAAAAGAGTTTCGGGCAGTCGCAGCAAAATTAAGCGAGCTACGGCGTGGGGCAGCGATCACACTCGCCGAATCGGTCAATCGGCAACTGGTGGATTTGGCCATGCCGCACGCCAAGGTCGAACTTGCCTTACAAGCTCTCGACAAGCCTTGCAGCCACGGCCTGGAGGAAGTGGAAATTTTAATTTCCACCAACCCCGGCCAGCCACCGCGCCCACTGGGCAAGATCGCCTCTGGCGGTGAGCTTTCTCGGGTAAGCCTCGCCGTTCAAGTGGTCACGGCACAGACTTCACGCACTCCCACCCTGGTCTTTGATGAAGTAGACGTCGGCATTGGTGGCGCCACTGGAGACGTAGTAGGCCGCCTGCTGCGCCAGCTGGGAGAGACCCGCAATGGCTGTAGCGGCCAGGTGATCTGTGTCACCCACCTGGCTCAGGTGGCTGCGCGAGCCCACCGCCAATATCTGGTGGAGAAGCACAGTGATGGTGAGCAGGCGTTTGTGGCTTTGCGTGAATTGAAAAACGGCGAGCGCCGCGAAGAGATCGCACGCATGCTCGGAGGGCAACCCAGCCCGCAGTCACTGGCCCATGCGGAAGAGATGTTGACCAGGCCCCTTTGAGCTGCCCCCAGGGCAATCTCAGAACAGCCCTTCAGCCGAGTTTCAAAGCTGACCAACAGGACAGCCCATCACTTTCAATGGAGCGGTGGGCAATCATATCTCGCAGATCAATAAATAACCGCCAACAATCCGGCAAAATAGCCGGCCTGCCGGTGATAAATGCCGTTTTAGGACAAATAGACCAAATATGACTGGGTCTGGCGGCAGAAGTCACCATATACTGAGCCGCTTGTTTAACTTTGTTTGAGTAGTATCGGCCGAGTTTATGCAGAGAACGATTTTTAATACCCCGATTATCACGCCGCTGCTGCGCCAAGTTGCCAAGCTGCTGCTGAAATTTCACGGCTGGCGCGTTAACGGCGATCAGCAATCATTAAAACTGAAAAAATATGTATTGATCGGGGCTCCCCACACCACTAACTGGGACGGCTACTACTTTATTCTCGCCGCGCTCAAATTGAAGATGACTCCGCAGTGGATGGGCAAAGACAAACTGTTCCAGTTCCCCCTGGGCGGCCCCATGCGCTGGTTTGGCGGTATCGCCGTAGACCGCAGCAAGGCTAACAACTTGGTAGATGCCACCGTGCGCCAGTTTAAGCTGCGCAAAGAGCTGGTTATTGCCATCCCGCCGGAGGGCACCCGCGGTTTGGGTGAGCGCTGGAAGTCCGGTTTCTACCATATTGCACGCAGTGCCAAGGTGCCGCTGGTATTGGGCTTTATCAATTTCTCCAAGAAAGAAGTGGGCATCGGCCCTATCGCCCAACTGGGGGAAAACCTGGAGGCAGAATTGAACAAATTAAGGGAGTTTTACGCGGATAAGGTCGGTAAATTCCCAGAGCTGTACACGCCACCCTGCCAGCCACAGCAGTAAGCGGGCATAAGATGGGTGCGGCGGACGCCGCACCCGACTGGATTACTTCTCTTTTTCCTTCACGTACAGAACTAAGCTGTGGCCTGTCAGCTCGTAGCCGTGCTCATCGGCGATCTGGCGCTGCAGTTCCTCAATTTCCTCATTATGAAACTCGATCACCTTGCCGGTATCGGTACACACCATGTGGTCGTGATGATCACCACGATCCAGCTCGAATACGGAGTGGCCGCCATCGAAGTTATGGCGAACAACCAGACCCGCGCTCTCAAACTGGGTCAGTACCCGGTAGACGGTAGCCAGACCGACATCTTCCCCCGCTTCCAGCAGTAGCTTATACACATCTTCAGCACTCAAGTGCTGCTCGCTGGTGCTTTCAAGCAATTGCAAAATCTTAACCCGCGGCAGGGTGACCTTCAGGCCAGCCTTGCGCAATTCCTGGTTTTCGTTCGACATGAATAAATATTTCCCGACAGGATTTTATGAATTGTCTTTACTTGCATCAGCTCACTGAAAAGGTCTATACCCGAATAAGACCACAGATTCCCGCCTGTCAGCGAGCCGGCTCTTCGGGTATTATCCCATGCCGAACGGAGTCAGCGGAACCCCAGGCACCATGAGAGAGGGAAATCGCAGAGGAAGGGAACTTTCCCTACGTATAGGGTCCTATTCCGGACAACCGTTTAAAATTTGTACGAGAGGTGCCGTGTGAAAGAACATAATGGAGCAATGAATGCCGCCTAGCCTGAAATTTATCGCCATCGCCAGCCTCTGCGCCCTTCTCGGCGCCTGTACGCTGGTTAAGTTTCCCGGTGTGCACCGCATTGAGGTACAGCAGGGCAATATCATTACCCAAGAGATGATCGACCAGCTTAAGCCCGGTATGACCCGCCGCCAGGTACAGTTTGTTCTTGGCACCCCGCTGCTGGAAGACACTTACAATCCCAACCGCTGGGACTACGTCAACCGCATTCGCGACAAGAAGGGTGATATCAGCCAGGAGCGTTTTAGCGTTTATTTTGATGAAGACTCCCTGGTAGCCACCAGCGGTGACTTGCAGCCGGCTGACTGGCCCTAAGCCTAAGCGTCTTCGGCACCTTTCTTTTTCTCGGCCATACGCTTGGCCTTCTCGGCGCGTTGTTTGCGCGCCTCTTTCGGGTCGGCGATCAACGGGCGGTAAACCTCCACCCGATCGCCCGGCTGCAACTCGTAGCTCTCTGCCGGCGCCAATCCTTTGCTCCCCAGAACCTGGCCAAAGATACCCATCTTGGCACTATCCGGGTCCACTTCCGGATACTCTTTTGGAATACCGGAACGAATCAGAGCCTCCCTTGCCGTAGTGCCAGGTTTTACCAGTAACCGCATCAATCGCTGTTCATGGGGCAGTGCGTAAACCACCTCTACCGAAATCATTTTTTCTTCTGTCATTGCGGCTTCCCGTAAATGTCCTCGGCACGCTCACACATTACCGCCACCATTTGATTGGCCAGATCACTAAAAAGCTTACCCGCGGCGGCGGCGATCAAACGGCTCTTCATGGAGAACGACAGTGAAAAAGTCACTTTACAGGCGCTCTCAGCCAGGGGAGTAAACATCCAGTGCCCGGTAAAATTTTCGAAGGGACCATCTACCAGGGTCAGGGTCATACTGGTAGGGCGCACCAGTTGATTGCGCGTGGTAAAACTTTGACGAATACCCGCGCGCGATAAATCCAACCGTGCTTCCAGGGTTTCTTCGTCCCGATGCAGAATTTCAGCCCTGCGACACCCCGGTAAAAATTGTGGGTAGCTGGCCACATCATTGACCAGATCAAACATTTGTTCCGCGCTGTACATCACCAGCGCGCTGCGCTCTATTTCAGTCATTCCTGTTGTCAAATCCAGTCCGCCAGGCGAAATCGCCTGGGATTGTCGTTCGGCCGCTAATTTTGCCAGTCGGCGCTACTCAAGCAAGAGAATTCCTGCAACAATCGCATTTTTTGCCGGCGGGACATACCCGGCCCCGCTGGAATAACAAAAACGAAAGCTGTATCTGATAAAAAATAATAGCGAGAGTACTATGACCGCAGTGAGAGAGCATTTTGGGTCAAGGCTGGGCTTTATCCTGGCCGCAGCTGGTTCCGCAGTTGGTATTGGTAATCTGGTGGCATTCCCGGTAGCGGCCACCAAGAGCGGAGGCGGTGCTTTCCTACTGGTCTATGCCCTCTTTGTTTTTCTGATCTGCCTGCCCGTTATGATGGCGGAATTGGCTCTGGGGCGCCGCTCCGATAAAGACCCAGTAGGTGCCTATCGTCAACTCTCCAACGGTTCACACCTGTGGCGTATCCCCGGCTGGCTAGCCTTGATCACGCCTTTTATGATCGCGGTATTTTATTTAGTGGTTACTGTGTGGGTACTCGGGTACCTGATTGAAACCGTCACCGGTAATCTCAACCTGCTCGCCACCCAGGATTTCTTTATCCACTTTATCAATACACCCAAGGTATTTATTTACCTGGTGGTACTGATGCTGATTATTAACGCCATCCTCGCTATGGGAGTTAAAGACGGTATTGAGCGTGCGGCAAAAACCCTGATGCCGATGCTGTTTGTAATGCTGCTGGGCCTGGTGATTTTTGTCCTGACCCTGGATAACGCCATCCTCGGTGTGAAGTATTACCTGGTGCCAGACTTCAGCAAAATTGATGGCAACGTGGTGAGCAAAGCCATGGCCCAGGCCTTCTTCTCGCTGTCTCTGGGTATGGGCATCATGATCACCTACGGCTCTTATATGAAGAAGCGGGACTCTATCCCCGGCTCCTCCCGCGCCGTTGCCATTACCGATACCATGGTGGCCTTTACTGCGGGCCTGCTGATTCTGCCGAGTATTTTCCACTTCAACCCGCAGATTGATCCCTCCGAATTAAGCGAGTCCTCTGCCGGAATGATCTTCCTGTTCCTACCGAAGATCTTCCTTGCCCTACAGGACAGCATCGGCTATGCCGGCGCAAGTGCCGTGGCTGCAATCTTCTTCTTCCTGGTTCTGGTAGCAGCGATCACGTCCCTGGTTTCCATTATTGAAGTACCCATCGCCACCCTGCGCGACGAGCGCGATATGGAGCGTAAAACAGCCATTTACTGGGTTGCCGGAGTACAGTTTGTACTGGCCATCGCTTGCGCCGTCTCCTTTGGCATGGTCAACTGGTTCACTGAATTTGTACAGTTGGCCGGCGTTAACAAGTCCTTCTTCGACCTGGTAGAGATCATTTTCTACGACACCATCCTGCCCTTAAACGGCCTGCTGGTGTGTCTGTTTGTGATCTACAAATGGAAGAAAGCCAACTTTGACAAAGAGCTACAGGAAGGCGACTCCGCCTTTGCCGGCTCTTTCTCACAAAAATACGTAAACTTCTCCCTGGGCACCTTTATCCCTCTGATACTGCTGTTGATCTTTATCAACACCGTGGCCCTGAAGTTTTTTGGACACAGTTTTATCTAGTCACTAGAAGTTTTCATGGCCAAGAAAAAGAAAGCGCAAACATCCAATACCATCGCCCTCAACAAGAAGGCCCGTCACGACTACTTCATAGAGGAGAAGTTTGAGGCGGGCGTTGAGATGCAGGGCTGGGAAGTGAAAAGCTGTCGTGAGGGCAAGGCCCAGCTCACCGACAGCTATGTCATTTTTAAAAATGGCGAAGCCTGGCTGCTGGGTTCCAATATCCAGCCGCTTGCCAGCGCCTCCACCCATTATGTGACCGAGCCCGACCGCACCCGTCGCCTGCTGCTCACCAAGCGCGAGCTGTCCAAGCTGATCGCCGCCGTGGAGCAAAAGGGGCACACCGTGGTTGCCACCGCGCTGTATTGGAAGGGCCATTTGGTCAAATGCGAAATCTGCTTGGCCAAGGGTAAGGCTATGCACGACAAACGCGAAACCGAGAAAAAACGGGATTGGAACCGTGAAAAGCAGCGCCTAATGCGCGCCACGCACAAGTAGTGCACAGAGACAACTAGAAGAATAATTACGGGATTTACTATGAGTGCACCGCGAGGACAGTTCAGCTCGAATATTGGCTTTTTGATGGCCGCCGCCGGGTCCGCCGTTGGTCTCGGCAACATTTGGGGCTTCCCCACCAAAGCCGCCAGCAACGGCGGCGCCGCCTTTGTAGTGGCCTATCTGTTTTTGGCCTTCGCCCTCGCCTACCCGGCGCTGATGGCCGAACTTACCATTGGCCGTTACGCGCGGCGCAATATGGTGCAGGCACTGCGGGCTATTTCTATTGGCCCTGTGAGCCGCTTCTTCGGTGGCCTCACCGGCTTTGGCGGCATCCTGGTAGCCTCTTTGATTCTGAGTTTTTACGCTATTGTGGCCGGCTGGATGGTGGCCCACCTGGCCGAACCTTTCGCTGCCCTGTTTGGCGCCCAGGAAGCCGTCCAATGGCTCACAGAAAACAGTACCCAGCGCAACCTGATCTTTACCGCGATCTTCAGTGGCCTCACCATGCTGATTATTGCCAGCGGTGTGGAGAAGGGCATTGAGCGCTGGTCCACCCTGTTGATGCCCTCGCTGATTATCCTGCTGCTGCTTTTGATCGCCTATGTACTCACCCAGCCCGGTGCCTTTACCGGCCTGGAGGTGTACCTGATGCCAGACTTCAGTCACTTCACCCCGAAGCTACTGATCTCTGCCATGGGCCAGGCCTTCTTCTCCCTGTCTCTAGGGGTGGGTACCATGCTGATCTACGGCTCTTACCTGAGCCAACAAGAGAGCTTGCCGCGCCTCGGCGCCCTGGTCACTCTGATCGACGTGGGGATCGCCTTCACCGCCGGCCTGCTGATCCTGCCCGCCATGTATGTGGCCCAGGAAGCCGGCACCCAGATCTTCGCTGCAGACGGTGCCCTCATCGCCGGGCCCAACCTGATCCTGCAGGTGCTGCCAGCGCTGTTCGATACCATGGGCGAAGCTGGTGTATTCGTCGCCATTGCCTTCTTTGCCCTGATGGTGATCGCCTCCCTCACTTCCTCTATCTCTATGCTGGAAGTACCGGTGGCTTTCTCTATTGAGAACCTGGGCATCCCCCGCCGTATTGCCACCCCAGGGGTGGGCCTGGTGATCTTTGCCATCAGCAGCACCATTATTTACAACTTCGACAGCCTGTTTGGACTGGCAGTTAGCATCAGCACTGAATACGGCCAGCCCCTGCTGGGTATTGCGCTGTGTATTTTTGCCGGCTGGATCTGGCGCCGCGACCAGCTGCTGAGCGAGCTGAAGAAAGGCCACGAAGATATTGAGCACACCCTGTTCTGGAAGATCTGGCCCTGGTATGTGCGCATCGTGTGCCCACTGCTGATCCTGGTAGCCTTCGCCCAATCGATACTGTAACGCCTTTTCTAACTACCCCGGCGGCCACTGCTGCCGGGGCACCCCGCTTTCCCCCTGCCCCTGATCAAAGTTCCCAAAAATCCTTGGCGCATAAAAATTTATTGCAATGGCCGAGTTTGGGGTATACTTAGATGACACACGAGAGTGTTTCTTATCGGGGATGACTTGGATTCGACGCCGGTGACGAAACCTTGGGTGCATGCCGTGATGGCAGCGAATCACGTTAATCCAAAGCTGTATTTTATTAGTTGCCAACGACGACAACTACGGTGCCCAACTCGCTGCGTAAGCAGCTTGTGAAGCACTAACTAAGGGTTCGTCCCTTAGCAGTCTTCAGCAAGGTTCCAGTATCGCGCTGTAGACTGTTATACAGAACTGGATCGCCGCAAGCCATACTCGTGGGCAAGCGGTTAAACACTTTACGGGATCGCCCTATACGTCCTGACCGCCGGGCTGTAATGGGTTAAATCAATAGACGGAGCTAAGCATGTAGAGCCTCTGGCAGAGTGCTGACGGACGCGGGTTCGACTCCCGCCATCTCCACCAAATTGCTGTCTCAGACAGCCCTCAAAAGCCCCGCAAACCTAGAGTTTCCGGGGTTTTTGCTTATCTGGACCATCCCAGTTAATCTAAGCTAACCCGTCCAAATCCAGCCTCAAGTGGACGGGTTATTGGACGGGTTGATAGTAGTGCCACCGTCCAACCCGTCCAAATTCCATGGAAGGTGAGCTATGCCGCTGTCTGACACCAAGGTCCGCGCCCTCAAGCCCCGCGAGAAGAAGTACATTGAGTCCGATGAGAAAGGGCTGGCAATCGAAGTGACCCCGACCGGGGCCAAGCGCTGGGTATTCCGTTTCCGCCTGCATGGCAAACGCCCAGAAATGGCAATTGGGCTCTACCCCGATGTAAGCCTGAAGCGCGCCCGCGAACTCCGTGATGAAGCCCGCCAGCATGTTGCCGAAGGTGTCGACCCCCGCGATATAAAACGCGCCCGCAAAGAGTCCGCCCTGGAAGCCAATCGCAACTGCTTCGCCGCCGTGAGCGATGAGTGGTTCGCCGCCAAGATGGCGCACCTATCCAGCTCATCAAAGGACCGCGCCACCCTCGCTTTAGAGCGTGACCTAAAGCCCTATTTGGGTAAGCGTCCTATCTCCGAGATAAGCCCGCCGGAAGTGCTGCGGTGCCTGCGCCGTATAGAGAGCCGAGGAACCCTGGAGACTGCCCACCGGGTAAAGCGAGTAGCCAGCCAGGTATTCCGCTTTGCCGTGGCCACCGGAAGGGCCGACCGCGACCCCACGACAGACTTGACCGGCGCACTCACCCCCACCAAGAAGAAACATCTGGCAGCTATTACTGACCCCACTGAAGTTGGGCGCTTGCTAACCGCCATAGAGGAATACCAAGGCACCCCAGTAGTGAGAGCCGCCCTCAAACTATCCCCTCTCCTATTCTGCCGCCCTGGAGAACTACGCAAACTGGAGTGGGCCGAAATTAACTGGGAGGCCAAGCAAATAGAGCTGCCCAGCGAAAAAATGAAAATGGGACAGCCGCACATTATCCCTCTTGCAGAGCAGTCGCTGGCACTACTGCAGGAGCTGGAGCCGCTCACCGGCCGAGGCAAATATGTCTTCCCATCAGCTCGAGGCCAGAGCCGCCCATTGTCTGATGCCGGGGTAAGGACTGCGCTCAGGTCACTGGGCTATGACAACGAAACCATGACCGCCCACGGCTTCCGCGCCATGGCCCGGACCTTATTGGATGAGGTTCTAGGTTTTCGTGTGGATTACATTGAGCATCAGCTAGCTCATGAGGTGAAAGATACACTGGGCCGCGCCTATAACCGTACAAAGCACTTAGAACAACGGGCAGCAATGATGCAGAAGTGGGCAGATTACCTCGACAGCCTCAAAGCTAGCGAAAAAGCAGGGAATGTCATCGCAGCGAACTTTAGTAATCGATAACGGACAATCGAATTTCAGCGTCTAGGGTAGCTCCCGAAAGGCCACAACCCTTAGTGGCCTGGCGCTGAATCTAAATGAAAGGGTGTCTCTCGAAGGGGGAGAATATGGAAGATTGGCAGTCTCTAGTACTAATTCACGACATACAAACAAAATATCTGAATCTTGATTTCAAAGCGCTTTTGGAATCAATAATGGAGCTTAAAACACCAATTTACTATTTAGTGCCGCCCGGTTATTTCGTTGACCACATCTCCCACTACCAGAAAAATCGGATTTCGGTAACCGTCCACACTTCCGACCCTTTTACCGATGAGCTTTTAACAGGGAAATTAATAATCTGGGATGGTAGTAGCAATCTCGAAGAAGGCCCTGGAGCTTTTGCCTTGAACGAGGAAACTGCCTGCCTTTTTGCCGAATCCGCTTTATACGACTTAGTTACAGGGGGTAGGTATTCTGCTTTCTCAACTAAGCGAAAATGCTGGGACTTAACGCTTCTTAATGAAAAAGAAGCCCCCATAATTGTTGGACGCGAACCTACGACTCCTGACGGGAAGCTAATAAATGAAGAGGTTCTTCAAGCAGTAGCAAAGCAGCACCTGAAAATTAACCCCAATCAACTATGGCTTCAGCAGCCTGTTGAGGAGGTTTCCTTTGGTCAGCTTGCGGTCAACCCCGATGACCTGATTCAGTTTCAACCTTTAAAGAATAAGACTCAAAAAGTTCATTCCCAAGAGGATGTAATTGAGGGCTTGGGCCCAACCGAACGAAGAAGCTTGATAAATATCATCTGGGCACTGAAAGAACTATCTATAACAAAAAGCCGCAATGCCAACCAGTCCACCATTATCACCGAACTGGTAGATAAATATGGCGGCCTCAGGGGTATTTCAAAAGCAAAATTAGGCGAAGTCTTGGGTGAAGCAAACAAACAAAATAAACATCGAACTCCAACTGAGGAAGTAGGCTAATCTCCTTCAAAATCTAGGTAGATTTTTTTCATATCCAGCTAGATAAGCCCACTGTTCAATAACCCGTAATTGCCCAATATCTTACGTATCAGCCTCAAAAAACCCATAGGAGAGCTGATACGTGCAGACCAACCTACTCAACCAACAATCCATAAACCCTTCCGCCATGTACCGGGCTCGAGATTGCGCCCGGTTCTATTCCATTGGTTTATCCACCTGGTGGAACTGGACCAAAACAGGCAAAGCCAAGCGAGGGACAAAGTTAGGACCAAAGACCACAGTGTGGGAAGGGGCCTACCTGCTTGAGCTGAAGCAAAAGCTAATCAATGAAGCCGAATGCTGCTAAGGGGGGGAGATAACCATGGAGATAATCAAAACCGCCCCGGCACAGAGCGGTCCCGATACACAAGATAAGCCAAGCAATACTAACAACAACACCCAAACCACAAAATACTCAGCCAGTAAGATTTGGCGTCCCCTATCACCCCGCCAGGCACGAGCACTGGAAATATTGCTCACCGGCCCATGCAGCCGGGAAAGGCTCGACAGAGTGACGGGGGCCAGCAACGGCCCAAACGTAATCATGCAGCTCAGAAAGCGTGGAATAAGCATTCAATGCCGAATGGAGGGGCATATAGACCGCGATGGCATTGCAGGACGTCACGGCGTTTACTGGTTGCCTGATAGCGAGCGTCAACGTATTGGCTCCCTTAAGTTGCTGGAGGGCTAATGGCTGAATCTGCTAGAGAGCTTTTACAACGGCTTCTAGCGCGTGGTGATGGTGTGGCGGTCAATGGTGGCCGCCTTACCCTAACCCCTGCCAGTGGCCACCCTGTGCCCGCTGAGTGGCTTTCCGAACATGAGTGGCCCCTTATCACCGAAGCAGCCTGTCTAGCCGGTATGGAGCCCCTGGAGTATGTCAGCTATTCAGTGGGGAACTATGGCCTCAGCAAGCGCGGTGGTGTATCCCTGCAATTCCGCAACCTAACTGATGGCAGCGAGCGCTATTCCGTATTCAACGTCGAGACACGACGCAACAGGACCACCAAGCACGGTAAGAAAGGCTCCCCCCTGCCCGCCGGACAATTCCGGATAACAACTCGCTTCAAGTTCTACGGGTTCTGGTTATCCACGGGCTTACCTGTGCCGCGGCGTCTAAGTGCCTTTCACGATTACATGGGCAAACTTGCCGGCTTGGTTTTCACCGGTACGGCGGCAGATGGTGAGCGCCTGAGTGATGTCCGCCCACTCTCACTATGCAACGCCGATTTACTGGAGTTAATGGGGGTGAACCTGCCGGACAACTCCCGGACAAGTGCCGGACAACTTCCGGACAACTCCCGGACAAAACTTCCGGACAAGGAAATCCAGAAAACCCAGCAACCACGGGGAATACAGCCAATTCAAACTACGGGTGAAAAAAAGCACGGTAATACGGTAATAAGGGAACGCGGGGATAAGGGAACACCTATTCCCCCCCAAGAACAGACTAATGAGGAATGGTTAGCCTGTTATGAGCGCGCGGGGTGATTTAATAGTTTTGGGTGCTCCCTCCAAACTTAAGCAGTCAAACTGCTTAATTAAATATTGGCATCACATTCGACGTCCGGCATTGAAAGGCTTTACACTGAGCAAGCATACTTGAGGCGTTGCGGCAAAATCCGTAACCGGGATTGGAACCCCGAAACTATCAGGCGCCCCGAAGCCGCCTACCCTGTATGCGGTTTTTTTGTGCCCAGACCTCTATGGTCTCACCCTGTTATGGTGGGCTTTCTGGGGGGCCTTGTGCCCGCCGTTCCTGATAGCGGTAGTTCCAACCCAGTCAGCCCGCCGCCCAATTGAGATTGGAACCTCAAGGGCAGCGGCCCACCCAATATCAGGAGCCCAAGCCATGGCAAACCAAGCCCCAGCTGTATCTATTCCTCAAGCTGACAACCTTATTGTTCGCTCCCTTGACCTCGCAAATCTCAGCCTGGAATCGCTGAATAAACTTCGTACCCTGTTCCGAAGCATCAGCCAGATATCCGAGAGCAACACCACATGCCAAGAGCTGGCAGTTATAGGCGCCCACCTTGCTGATGAATGGGCAAACCTTATCGACTGCGAGCGGGAAGACCTGGAGCGCTTGGAGGACAAGTAGTAGGCGTGGGACCACCCCAGCTCCGAAGTATTAAGAAAAATTAAGGTGGTATTGGGAGCAGGCAGCCTCAACAGGGATGCGGAATAGTTGAGAAAAGTTGAGGTGCCTGAGCAGTCTTATAATGTTTGCGGTGGGCTGATGGGAAAAAAATTATCTGGAAGAAAACCAGCATAGCCCGCAACTAATGTTCCAGTGATTGTAAAAAATATAGAAACCAGAATACACAAGTACTTTGTATTAATTTTCGTGATTTGGCCTTGGATTATTGTTCGGACTTGACTATTACCTTGCATCAACTCCGCATTAAAGCTAGCACCCACCATGATTGAATCTTCATCCCAACTGCTCAACAGCTTCTCCACCTCCTCCAGGGGGTATGAATAAGAAAAAACAAGCAAAATCCCAAGGACTATAGGGACCGCACCAAATGCTACGACCCAACCTGAATCCCCGGTACTCCAATATTTGAGTAAATGTAGATCTAAAAGAACTACAGAGAGGGTGATGATACTCAGCGGACTGATTGAATGCATCATTCTCATGACAGGTTGGAGGGGCGCTCTCGGTTTATTGAGGAGCCTTACTTCTCTCATTTTACCTCCTTGTATTTTACGGCTTAGTAAAGTGCGGGCTTTTGTATAAGTAAATGTTGAAAAGGATACAGATTTTTTGAAAAAAGATAAGGGGCTGCCTGGCCCGGAGAATTACTGAGTAATACTGAGGTGGCCTCTAAGCGCCCCTGAGGCGAGTCAATACCAATACACCCCCATGGCCAATAAAATAGCTCAGGGGGCCGCAGAGGTCCTTGAGCAGTGCCTTTAGGTGTGTCTGGCACTTTCAATGCGGATTGCTTCCTCTAGCAGCCTATCAAGCAATGTACGGACATCTACTTGCTGAGACTCTGGGATAGACTCCTTGTTTCGTATATGGGTATGGAGATATGAATCCGCAATATTTCTTATTTGGTCATCTAGGTTTTTCATTGAGCTTTTGAAGGAACGACTGCCTGAGTAGTTACTATAAACTCCCTTGAAGTTTGAACATTCAAAAACAGGGGGGACATGGTCTAAAACTGACCTGATTAAGCATCCCACTGAAAAAAACATCTCATTTTCAAACGCAAGATTAATCTCTTTAAGGAGTGCAATTAATCGCGAATAATCAAATTTAGATTTCAATACCTCTAATTGCTTCAATCTCTCTTGGCTAACGTATACAGAATTCCCTGATTTACCCTTAAGGGCATTTCCTCTAATACTTTTGACCTCCATCTCTCTTGTGAACCGAGCTGCAATACGGAAAGCGTCCCTCATAGAGTTATGAGACCAATCACGGAGAATCAAAAAATAATCTTCAGCCTGCTTCGCTGAGAGTTCAAACCTACGCTTGCATTCTGGGTCATCAACTAGCAAGGGTCCGACTTTGCTTTCCCAGTCTTTAAAGTTGTTTATCGAAGAAAGTATGCTTTCACGCTTATCATCCGCCGTTAATCGTTTAAGCTCGTCCAAAATGTCCATGCAATTGATAATCCTACCTACTAACAAATCAAGCGTTAGTTGAATCTGCTCCCCCATACAGCCGATGAGGGTTCGCAGTTAGTTGTCACGAAGAATAATGGGAATGAAATAACAAATCGACTTAACGAGACCTGACAAAATCCTCAGGCGGGCAACTGTGATTTGAAGAAGTGAAAGCTTAGCCCTGACAAACAGCAGATTCTAAGTGTACGAAGTGCCAATAAAGCCAATCTCTCGGAGTATTTGCTTAGAACCACAGGCACTACCTACGCATCGTTAAGATATGTTCAGTACCGACATATCCCCGAGGCCAGCAAAACGGCTCAGGTAGCCACACAGGCCCTTGCAGCAGAGGGTGCGCCCCATTGCCACCTTCTCAGAGTTTTGCGACCAGTACGCGCGCTAGCAGAGTCAGGAGTCACGTTTCAAACGCAACCCTTTGAGGCTGCCTCGGTGCGCGCAAGGTATATGCACGGTCGAAGCCCTAACCCGCCGAAATGGCGGGATTGAAACCAATGTGCCCGGGGTGTGCGCCTAGTGCTTACCTTTCTGGATTTCATATCTAAGAGCCTCAACCCTCAACGCCTTGGCCAAAACACCTGAATAGCGTTGCGTGATGGCTAAAGTGAAGGTTTTTTGGAAGTCGTTTGTGGGGGTTGGCTGCACTTATCGACCGCTCTGGGGGTGGTGACACAGAGTCACTGGGTAGTGACAGAGATTCACTAGGTAGTGACACAGAGTCACCCAGAACCAGTCACTCTTTGAACCAGTCAATGAACCTACCTTGCAGGTTAAACAAAATTCAAAATAAATCTGCCAATTCACCTAAGGCTCACTGGCAACCAAACACCGAGCAAGAAACCCGCTTGGGCTTGCACTCACTGGGAGATTTGAAAATCACCCCCCAGCCATACAAACCAGCACAAAAAGGTGAATTTAGCGAAATCGCGCTGAAGCCACTTGAGAGGGTTTTTCGCAGCCCTTAACTACAAGCCACCCCATCGCACCAAGAAAGAAATAAATCCCGGCAGGAGCGCTTAAAACCGCCTTAGTGATGATCGAGAAAGATAAAAGCCAAGAGACAGTTCAAGCAGAGCTGAAGTTAGGCAGTTTCAACGCTATCCAAACGCAGACCCGCTTCCCCCAATCCACTTCCTGAAAAACCGGATACGGATAATCCAGATACGGATAATCCAGATACGGATAATCCAGATACGGATAATCCAGATACGGTAAATCCGACACAACAAAGTAAAGAATATAACAAAGTAAATACTGGACTAAGTAACCAGTCTGAGAGTGCGCAACCCAGGAGCCACCCGATTCTGGCACTGCCGTACAAGCTTGAAAATCAAACATCACGCGATGGATTTTGCGCCTGCACCTTCAACACTCGAAAACGCACCTCAGAGGCTCGCTGTTGGGCTTTAATCCTTACCCACCCCATCATACCAATTAAGCGATAAAAGCCATCAGGAAGCCTTAGAGGCAGCTTTAAGGGCGACGGCAAACGGAGAGCGTTGCACAGGGAATCTTTTTCCCTTGGTTTTCATGATTCAGCCGCAACTGGAACTGGAATCCTCACCGCTCACGCTCACAGCAAACGGCGAGACACAGTGGTCAACGCTGTAGCCGTGTTGGTTGGCCAGGTGGAGCTGCGTGGCAATCTGGTTAACAGCGGTTTGGGTTAGCGTGGCTTTGCGAACTTTTTTCCAATCTCGAAGAACTTCTGCGCTTGGCTCGTTTGGCCATGACGAAAAATCCAATCCTGTAATATTATTTTTAGGTTCTTTTAGTTTCTTTTTAGATTCGTGGTCCGTTTTTGGGACTGGTTTCAGGGGGTTAATGTGCCAGCGTGTCGGGTCGTTCAAGGCCGCTTAAATTCGGATTCAACAGAGTCAACTTCCGGATTTGTTCCAGTATTATTATTCTCTAATGTATTACTCAGTAATGTATTACTCTCCTTCGCGTTTCCTAAATACCCCTCTTTAGGTTTCCTAACGGGGTTTTTTAGCTTTCCTAAATACCCCCTTCGATATTCCGAATACCCCAAGATGACTTAGCCAAATGGGCTGCCACACCCAACTAAACCGACTACTTTTTGACCTAAGCTAGAATTCTGGCTTAGACCTGGAGCAAAGGTTTATCCACAACTGTCGGTCATTAGCTCAGCAGGTAAAGAGGGTAAATCTTCGGGATTAAAAATACTGGCTGCTTATACAGTAATCGATGGGGATGCACTTCAAACCAAGGGCCTCGATTGGAGAGAAACTGTGCAAATATGTCCAGTTTTCAAGAGGCCCCCAAAGAGCCGAGGAGCTGGTCTAAATACCGGCATCCGGGTTAACGGCTGGTCACCTCCAGCACGTCATAGGTGGGTCGTCATTAAAAGGGTTATTCAGCCTCTTTCAGGTTAGGTTTCTCGTCCGGATTCTCGTCACGCATAGCGCGCTTGCCACCACTTAGAAGCCCTACCTGGTCAAAATCACAATCAGCGGAAAGCAGCTCTTCAGTTCGCTTCTTTGACCACTCCTTTCTCCACTTCTCGTATTCTCGAGTCCCTTTTGGGGGGTGCGTTTCACCGGCCATACTGCGTTTTACAAGCAATCTGCTACTTGTTCCGAGTGTTGTGCTTTACCTTAACCATGTGCTGAAAGGCAACAATCCGCACTCTCATTGCCACGTCTTTTGGGTCTACCTCTTCTGGTAGCGGAACTATCTGCTTCTCGGCTAGGCTTAAGTGCCTGGGGTCTTTCTTATCACTCGGTTTTTTCATCGTCGTCATCCTCTAGCACCATACGGCCTTCAGCATCAGTTTTGCCCGAAATTAGCTCTTGCGGTTCATCTTCTACCGGGATTTTTCTATAAAACTCTCTATATGCACGTTTAGCAGCCTCTTCTACAGAGACAGGCTTCCGGGACTTTTTATCACGGATATCAGTGACCTTCCCCATAACTAAATCCTCTTGAATAGATAATCGCCCTTGGCAACATAAGTAAACCCATACGTTGCATAATAAGATTTCACTACATCATTAATCGGGCGCATGATTCGAAGCTCATTTGCCCCTAGCACTTCTGCATAGGTCCGCATCGCAACAATAATAATATTAAATACCGAGTGCTTCCGCTTAACTGGGCTGGCCTCGACGAAATCTAACCGAAGACTACCACTAGTGTAGGTCGGACGGCCAAATGATAAAACGTCAAGAGACTCCCTATTCCATACAGCGCACTCAAAGCGCTTGGGGTAGCGGAACTTAATTTCAGGATAAACCTCGGTCCAATCCCAGTTGATACGTCGATTAGGGTGAGACTCCCAGCCTTTAGCCGCCCTTAAAACCGCCTCGTTGATAGTTGTGAGTTTTAACCCTGGATAATCAACCTTAACTAGCTCCTCAGCCACCGCCAATACCTGAGTTCTAATTGCTCCATAACGCCTTTCAGCATCTTGATGTGTTGCGAGCATCGAATCCTTTCCCGCTTTATTAATCAAGAGGGATACTACGGCACACTTACTTTGCCCGGCAATATATCCAGCGACTATGACTTGGCTATTTTTATTGTACGAAGGTGCAATTTAGTTTTTAACTATAAAATCTTCCTATGCCTCACTACAGTACAGTTAATGACCCTTTTTAATAGAAGCTTGGTCCGATATGTAGGACACAAACCGGACTGCCATGTAACATCAGTCAGCATGGATTTTCTACACTTCAGAAATATAAATGGATATGCAAAAGTCAAAAAAATTCAATCAAAGAATAAAGGAAATGAAATCCTCCATAAGGGAAAATAAGCATATCCTTGAGGATGACACCCTTGATGATGTCACCATCATTGGAAATCCAGACTTCATTACAGACCCTAAAATTTTGGATGAACAGGAAGCCGAAGAGGACAAGACATGCCAGAAAAACAAGAAGTAAAAACAAGAAGTAAAAACAAGAAGTAAAAACAATGCAAGAGGCTAAAGAGAGACTGAAGGACTTGGTTACTCCTGAAAAGCTGGCAATACGCCCCAAGTCAGTTGATTCCGCCACCAAACAAAGACCGCGGGATGCGTGATTAAAATAAGCAGCCTCGGCCATGAGCAACAAGAAGCAAAGGCAGCCTTTGACCCCCGAAGTAATCAGGAAAAAGGCAAAGCAAATTATCCGAGAGAATCCAGTCTACATAGAGAATGAGCCCCCTGTTATAGGGTCGCCAAGAATGCTAACGACAGCATTCTACAAAGTCTTACAAAGTGACTTTGAATTCATGGCCCCCTACTTCGACCCGGATGAAGTTGAAGATAAGCGCCGGAATGATGATTTTGTAATCGATACTAAGCCCATCAAGTACGCTGAAGACTGGGTGCCTCTAGAGATTAAATTCAGTATTGATGACGCGGTTCCTGTTATTCCTACGCTTTCCAAGTGGCAAAACTGCATGAATCGGCTTATCAGGCCGTAGAGGGCGTTCTAGACCCCTTTGGGGAGTTTCTCCCCTGCACTCACCAGGGGGCCAAGCTCTACCTATTAAATCCCCTGACAATTGCTGAAGACCTCAGCGCAGTAGCGCCCGGCTCAGTCAGCAAGAATGGGAACCTGTTATCAGGTATTGAGTTCTATAAAGACAAGCTGAAGGATGTTCCGGTATTTAGGAGTAAGGAATCCTATATAACCATCTACTGCACCGACGCATTCAAAGACGTGGTTGAGACTGAGAAGCTCGACGGCCTACTATTCAGCACCGACCTGACTCACTACTAATCAGCCTGACGACCTCGAAGCGGGCCCAATCGGTGAAGGCTGCAACAGCTACCAGATATGGGCCTTAGCCTGAGAAAACCTGAGGCTCACTCTTAGCTAGAGCTTCACATCTCGGGCAAGAATTTCCAGCATAATGATTTCTACAGCGCGAGCAAAATATCCGTGTATTCTCATCAGGAAAACATAAAGGACATTCCTTTGTGACAAACTGTAATCTGCAAGATAGGCAGCACTTTTTGATATTCAATTCTTTATCTTCTAGGTTTAGCCTGAAGCTACTGCCCTTTTCTTTAGCTCTTCTTCTCATCGTCTCATGGGTATACTTAGAGTTAGGGTCCGTTGAATAACCACTTTTCTGACGCTTAAAAATTTCATTATTAGCATTCATGGATTCATTTACCCCACCCCCTGAATCAGACCACTGTTTCGAATCAGAGAGTTCATTCTCGATTTCTGATTTGAGCGTTGCGGTAAGGCTCTCAAGTTTTTTTTCTTCATTGGCATGATAGAGCCATTTTTTTGCTATAAGCTCTTCTCTTATCCATCCCCTCAGAGCAGCCTTATAAGTGGTTCCGCTTGCGCCCTTACGCTCGATTAGAGTTGCATATTGCGACACATCCAACTCAAGGTGACCCGCTATTTTCCCAGGGTAGTCTTCCAAAGTTATCCCAGTACGCTCTCTATAAATAACATCGATGAGTAGTTCATGGTTTTGTATGGCTGCCACGAGCGTATAAGGAATAGAAAACTCTTTGTACTCACTGACAACAGGATTCGAAGCCCCAGTTATCAGCATCGATTTTTCGAATGGCTTCCCATCTCTAACTAGTTCCACAGTTCCAATGTAGTCAGGAAGGGCTAAGGGCTCATTTTTTAAACTAAGTAACATTTGCCTAAGCATTTGAGCGCAAACCGACTCAAAAGATAGGTCACACTCTTTTTCAGCTACTACCTCGGCACGACTGTCATGAGCAAAGTGCCATTCCACCTTATCACCACGCCTAGCGACAACGCTCTGCCCACAAGAGGGACAGACACAATTACAGCTGCGCCCACGCGGCACATCCTCAACACCACAAAGTTCGCCACTTTCCCTATTTATCGCAAATGGTATTAGTGTACTCATAACCCTATGACTCATAATCCCTTATCTGTCGCCAATTATTACAAATAAGCTCATCTTGAAACTACATCTGGGAAACCAGAATCTCGGCTTTTTTTATTGACTAAAAAAACTAGGCACCATCAAGGGGAAGATTTTTCCACAATCAGTTGCCTCGCCTTATCTGAGGGCTATCTCACTGCCAGGAAGGTTTATGCGGGGTCAGACCGGAACAGAGCACCAGCACAAAGAGGAGCAGCGCTCTCCTGTTGACAAATGTTGACATCAGCGAAGGTTTTGTTCGCATCAGTACAGGACTCCAGGAAGCCTGCCAGCGCATCCATAGTGGGCCAACCAGGGGCAGGTGACTAACGCGCCAAACTGGGGGTTACTTTGCTCTAGTGGACGGGTTTATTGACGGGTTTTGAAAAGCAGAAAATATTTAACCTATATTTATCATAGAGTTATAGCTATTTTTCGACTCCCGCCATCCCCAAATCGAAAAAGGCCAACCGCAAGGTTGGCCTTTTTATTGCTTGGTCGACTCCCTACTCAATCTTCCTCCGACGAAAATTTTTGGCATAGCTTATCGATGGCGAATATTGACGGTCTCAAAAAGCTCACCATTAGCGTTTGTTCAGGTTACTAACAATTCAAGAATCCCGTTAGATAGCACTAAACAAACCAATTAAAAACCACTGGGTTACCGGCCAGCTCACAAATCTAGGACGATCACTCCAGTCACTTTAATGACACGTAAATTTACCGGCCTATCTTTCTATAGCCTCTAAAATCAGCCCCTAAAATCCAAACATCTGTTTGAAAAGAAGTTATTTAAATCATCTGCAAAAAGGCGTGATCATTAGCAGCAAGGAAGACACATTCTAGCAACTCACAGCGATGAAGAATCAAGTTATGAAACATATCGCCAATTCACTGAGTCCCCTTTCAGCCCCCCCCAAATATCGCCGACATAGCTCAACCTAGCGCCTGTTTACACTGATTCTAGTCGGTAGCTCACTAATGCAATGATGTATTAATAATATGCTCAACATTCTTTGGTTAAAATATTCTTAATACCTAAAACAGAGAGCTGTAATGAGTGAAGCTAACCATGACGCTTACATGCAAGAAGCCATTAATGAGGCACGAAAAGGTTTAGCAACGGGAGGAATTCCTGTCGGTTGTGTAATAGTACTGAATGGTGAAATTATCGGCAGAGGTTACAATCAACACGTCCAGCAAAACAGTGTTATCAAGCATGCTGAAATGAGCGCACTGGAAAATATGGGAAAATTATGTTCTACAGATTACCAAAAGTGCACCGTTTACACGACTTTATCACCCTGCCCAATGTGCAGTGGGGCCATACGTCTATTCGGAATTAAGAATATATTTATCGGTGAAAATAAAACATTCCTAGGTGATGAATCATTACTCAAATCTGAAGGTGTAAGCTTGGTTGTTCTTAATAATCTTGAATGTATTGGTCTGATGAATCAATTCATTCAGCAACATCCTGAAATCTGGCATGAAGATATTGGCCAGTAGGAACCATTAACTACAAAGTATATTTGTAATGGCCCACCAATAAACCAAATTACTAGAATAGATTGAGATTTTGTTGATACTTTTGATGTTTACACTGTGGCTTTCAAGAATTCAATTCTGCTTGAGAAGCTCCACGGCCCTCTACTCAGCACCAATCTGACACACAACTAGTCAACCTGATAATTGCTAAGTAGGCCCAATCGGTGAAGGTTGCAACAGCCACCAGATATGGGCCCTAACCTGAGGTACACAACTAACCTAGATCGAAATTTCAGCTCAATTTATAGACTAAAAAGCTAGCCCTTATAAACTATTAATGGAATATGTTATACACCCCATCAATAACGGATACCATCATCTTTGCAAAGACAAACCTGGAGCCGAGCTCTACTTCTTATATTTTTAACTCTGGGTGCCCGATTGTATTACGAGGGCATTGTTACTGGCATGTCTGGAAGGGGAGCTGACAGCTGCATCTTGTACCAACGTGCATACTGGCTCTACAAATACCGGAAGGGCCGACCGTCCCCCCACCACAGACTTGGCCGGCGCACTCACCGCCACCAAGAAAAAGCATCTGACAGCAATTACAGACCCTGCTGAAGTTGGGCACCCACTAACAGCCATAGACGAATACCAGGGCTCCCCAGTAGTAAGAGCAGCCCTAAAACTATCCCCCTCTCCTATTCTGCCCCCCTGGAGAATTACGAAAACTTGAGTAGGCGGAAATCAATTGGGATGGCAAGCACATAGAACTGCCCAGCGAAAAGATAAAAATGGACCCGCCACACATTATTCCTCTTGCTAAACAGGCTCTAGCCTTACTGCAAGAACTGGAGCCGCTAACAGGCCATGGCAAATATGTTTTCCCATCAGCTCGATGCCAGAGCCGTCCACTGCCTGATAATGGTGTGAGGACTGCACTCATGACAATCAAACCATGACTGCCCACGGCTTCCGTGCAATGGCTCGTACTCTATTCGACCACGACACTCGGCAGATTTGATTTAGAATTCGCGTATTCATCAAGGAAAAAATTGAATGTGGCACATTCATCTCAAATCAGAGAGGTGGAACACATTCTTCAATGGATTTACGAGGATAAAAGGGTATGTCTATCAACGAACATGCAACCAAGATACAGGTGAGTCGACTGGTTAATACCGCTCTTGCAGCGATTAAGGATAAAGATCCGAGACTTGATCAGACTCTGGTCCACACCTTGGATCAACTCAGCTTAATCAGCCGGAACCTGAATACTGCCAAACATAACGTACAGCACTTTGGTGGAATTATGGCGAGTGGCGCTCATGGACAAAACGCCTACCGAGCCAATCAATCCATGAACTCGAAGCTTAGGACCCTCTCATCACTTGAAGCCTTCCTCGCAGAAGAATGGAACAAGCTTGGTAAAGCAGTTGACGCATATAGGAAACAGCTACCATGGGACGGCAAGACCGAGTTGGAACTCCTGGATATGCTTGCGGGAGAAATCGAGTCGTTCGATAAATTACTTAAGAAAAACGTCATTCAGGTTCCAAAGCACCAGTCCAATCCACATCAAACGATAACCCTTCAAAGAGATATCACCCAATTAAAGGCAATGCCCGCTTATACTGCGCCAAGTATGCTTGTCTTAATTTCCATCGGCCTTCGGTTATTTGCAATGTACGTCGGCTCTAAAAGAGTGACTAGCAATAGATAGTCTCGATTTCCCTATTAGCTACTTGCTAGGTGCTGGACGTTTTTCATCCGGCAGGCTCAATGCCTGTCGGAGCCTTCTAAATAAGCGGGGTCAGATCAATATTGTGTTAGGAGTACCCACATTTCTACCCATTAACCAACTTAAAAAAATACCTTAAAGAAACCACTTAGCCACTCACCTCAAAAAGAACAAAGCCTCAACCATCGATCATGTGATGCACTTATACACGAGAGAAAGGTTTATCCACAATCAAGGAGGCCGCTCGCCTGTTGACAATTGTTGACATCGATAAAGGTTTTTTTCACATCAGTAAGCGCCCCAAGAATGCCTGCTGAGGCATGACACATAGAGAGAGCCTAGGGCACAGTTGATCCAGATAAATCACGCGCTAAATGGGGGATTACTTTGCTTTAGTGTTGGGGTTTTCTTTCGGCTTTTATGATTAAACCAAATAAAAACCGTGCAAATACGATAGCTACAGCAAACGATTCAACTCCCGTCATCTCCATCAAATCGAAGAAGGTCAATTGCAAGGTCGGCCTTTTTATTACCTGTACCACACCCTAAAAACCTATAACTCATTTTGGGTGGGGCAAACCCTCAAGTAAGGCGTTTTTACTCTCTACAGCTAAACCAACTTTTTTATCACGCAACTTTTACTTGTCCTTGCCTATGAGCTGAAAAGCTATTATTCGACTCAAGTTGATAGATCAAGCCCTTGTTGCCAGAAAGCAATTTCCATCCTGGTAGCCGTAGTGAAATGTTTCTGAAGTTGCTTGGCGCGATGTGATTCATTAGGTATTTCGGCAATCAACTCATTAAAAAAATCTGTAGTTAATTTGGCCGCCTTCTGGCACTCAGGGCCTGAGTAGAGTTCAATCCACTTCGTATAAGGATTACTTTTTGTCGTATTACTACTTCGCTGAGAAAGAAACTGGCCAATGTGCGCATAACCCAGCGCACAGGGTACTAGCGCGCCATAAAGATCAGCCAGATCTCCCTGTAAACCCACATCAATTAGATAGCGGGTATAAGCAACCGTAGCAAACCCTTCAGGGATATCCATAACGTCAGACTCCTGTAAACCCCACTCAAGGCAATAGTCCATATGTAAGCTGAATTCATGCTCTATCAAGTTGGATAATGACGATATGGTGGCCCGCATTTGTGCGGGATTCTCGCATTTGAATACCGCAAGAGCGAAGGCGCGAGCATATTGAATCAGATACAGGTAGTCCTGCTGTAAGTAATGCTGAAAGCAGGTCTTGTCTAAGCTACCATCGCCAAGTTGGTTAACGAATGGGTGATGAACAAACAGATCCCATTCCTTCTGGCAGCCGGCAATAAGGTCTTGATGCGTCATTTTGGCATCCGATTAAAGGGACCCGAAAAATCCTAGATAACTTTATGACCACTGTAGCTCACAATGCGAAGCTGCTTTACAGAAATTCAGCACCTTTCGTGAGATCTTAAAGATGATTATGAATAAGAGTCACCGCTAAACTTGGTACTTGGTACTTGGTACTTGGTACTTGGTACTTGGTACTTGGTACTTGGTACTTGGGGCACTAAATTAGCAACCACCCGCATATTATGGTGGGCGCTTTGGGGGGCCTTGTGCCCGCCGTTCCCTTGTAACGGTAGTTCTAACCCATTCAGCCCGTCGTCCAATTGAGATTGGAACATCGTGGGCAGCGGCTCACTTATACAAGGAGCCCAAGCCATGGTAAACCAAGCCCCAGTCGCATTTACCCCTCAAGCAGATAACTTCCTTGATCGTTCAATCGATATCGCAAATTTCAGCCTAGAGTCAATAAACAAGCTACGCACCCTTTTCCAAAGTATTAGCCTGATATCCGAGAGCAACGCCACCAGCCAAGAGCTGGCAGTTATTGGGGCTTACCTTGCCGATGAATGGGCAAACCTAATCGAGTGCGGTCGGGAAGACCTGGAGCGCCGGGAGAGCAAGCAGTAAACATGAGGACTGCTCAGGCCCAAATTATTAAGAAATATTAGGGTGGTATCGGGAGTGGGCAACCCCAACAGGGGTGAAGAAAAGTTGGGGGGCCTTCCTAGCCGCGCGAAATTACTTACGACGGCTATCTGCCGTTGGGTGAAGCAACTAGAGGCAGAGCGGAGTGGAGAGACGCCTGCAAGTAGAGCGCTTACCACTAAGCAGCCGAAAATTCAGGAGCTTGAAGCCCGTATAAATCACCTGGAAAGGGAGAAAGGGATACTAAAAAAGTCTACCGCTCTCTTGGATAGACCGATTTAGTGAGCAGGAGCCTGTGAAACTGGACTGCAAAGCGTTTGAAATACTACTACAAAAGCGGAAGAAAAACTTAACTTACTGCATGGAAATAGTTGACCACTACACAGAAGCGTAAACAAGACTGGGGATGAATACCGATAAATCTAGTTCCAGAATAAATCTATATTGTAATTCTGCCAAACATCGCTAAGTATCTTCGGGCTAATCGCATGATGGGTGTCACGCGATGCACTCTTAGAATTACCAAATAGCGTATTCATCCAATAGAACTCAGGTTTCTCGACAGAAAATTGAGCAGTGCCGTAAACAATATGGTTATGCAAACAACCAGCTTCTTTAATGGTATTGAAGCATGAATGCCCATTCGCGATCTCTGCGCTGCAGCTGAAAAGGGAATTTTTTCCCTTGGCTCTGCACCACACTTAAATTCGGTATGCTCGCCGCCGGGATAGCCGTTATCTAATTCAATAAGACCGGACAACTTATACCGCTGGCCCCGCTCCAACATTACCTGTATGAACCTCTGCTTCAAGTGCCTAGCAGCATAGCGAGTGATACCCAAATAACAAGCTAGCTTCATAAAGGAAATACCTTTCCTGATCTAGGTGATCAGAAACATATCAAGCAGCCGGACCTTAAGGGGAGCTTTGGGAAGTCAAAAATCGTACTGGGGGATAAGCGAAGCCTGACGTCGGTGCCAATCACATTGTTAAAGATTGCGATAACCGAGGTGTCGATGTTTTTCATACTCGCAGTAAGCGCAACAAAATCCATGAAGCCAGCGTCATCAACAGATTGGACAGAAGTACTATTCCTCAGTGCCGTACATTTTAGGGAATAGGTGCAGAAAAATACTCTTCAGAAGCTACACCCTGTTGCAAGCCATAACAGATTCCCTTCCATATCAACGGTGCAACTACATTTATATACAGCTAATTATGACTTATTGCTTAATAAGGGTAGTCATTAGGAATTATTGAAACGGGCGTGCAAGAAATTTCTCTTTACTGGTATCTCTATGTGACTAACATCTCAATTTAATGATAGATTTTTAATGTATCAAAAATATTCGTCGATTAGAATAATGCTTAGCAAGTACTCAAAGGATTTATTCCAAAATGCTAGAGCGTCTGTTTGCTTCCCGCCGACATCCCTATATACCACATCGCAATGAAAGAGAGAAGATTTCCATTGATCTCTCAGGAAACCGCGTTAAATTTTTTCTCCCTCCTCACACTTGTCACGATAGCTTTGCAGAATTCAAATTGAACTACCCTGAAAAAATTAATATTTTTGACGATAGTGATTATAATGATGGTAGTGATTGCGAAGACATGGAGCGTGAAGGTGTTGCCAGGCAGTGCTTAATGGAACGAAGCTGGGAACTTTTTGGACCTATCTGGCGCAGCCGTCCCATTGGCACTATTGATTTTAATCTAATCTTAAATCGCCACGACACCCTTCCCCACAGTATGAGCTGCTTAAATCCCAAGCACTTTGAACAGGTTGTTATGCGTTGCCTATATTACTGGGGCCCTGGTAACCCTAACGATCATGTGCAAAAAGCTCCTGTTAATTGGAAACTTTATAAATTAGGTGAGGTTACAGCAATCTTTCTTGAGAGACATCGCCTTAATTCTCCAGAAATTCTGACAAAAAATCCCCATCATGAAACCTACTTTACTAGTAGTTTCTTTATTCCTCTTGATAGAGCCCACTATCTAACACTCAATTTTAGGTATCTAGGCTATGCCCCAGCTAAACACTGCTTAGTAGCTATGAATAGTATTCGCGATGCAGTTTGTAATAGCGTTAGCTTACAGCTTGGTATAGATATAAAAAAACAACTTGCTGAAGTACAACGACAGCGACCGAATGACAAAGCTAGTACTAAACGTAAACTTGAGCCCTGGGTTTATCCAGAGTGGCACAGAGGTGGTGAATTTGATGAAGATATAATTATCATCAAGCCCGGTAGCCCACCGCCAGACTGGTTGGATTAATTTTTACATTAAGCAAGGACAAGCTATGAAAAATAATACACTTCGTTGGATTGCCGTTGTCAACAGCGGTGAAAGTCCTAATATTAACCGCAATGTATTCATATCTTCACAATTGTACGACACTTGGATGACAATTAAGAATGAGTATATTGGCAACTACTATAAAACCAATTTAATAAGAGCTATCTATAGTTTAGCAACGACCCCCGGAGGTAGAAGTCTAAGTAATAAAAACTTAGAGATAGACGGAGCAAAAATTAATTACCTGATTACTCCGCAAGGTGATGTTCGCATTCACTTCCTTGCTGTCACCAGCGACAATACCTTAGATAACACAGATCAAAGCTCGGGACTTTACCGGGTGAGAATAGATAGAATAACGCAAGAATGGACAACTGACTCTAGGCGATTGCGATCGATGGATTACAATCACCGTTGGAATAATGCCCATTACGCTGCAGTTAGTGGTTCGTTTGATGATAAGGAAGAGGCAGGCCGATTACTTATTAAACATATAGTGCCTGCCTACAAAGCCGCCCTAAACCCCAAAGATCTAAATATAGGGAATAAACACTACTCTCTATTTTGGCAAAACCGTGATCATTCGACCAAATCCAATAGTAGAAAACTTGCTGCACTTATCCAACAGGCACAGACAAATAATGCCACCATCAACTGGCTAGTACACGGCGAAGGCGCTGGCACATTTGCTCAAGCTCTACAACACCTGATTGAGCAGCCAAGCGTTTCTAGATTGGTTGCTATGCAAAATACCCTGGAGAATCAAAGCGTTTTCTTTTCTAATCCCCGGGGGAAAAACACAAAAGAGAAAAAACTCAAAGAGCTATGTGAAACTGCGGGTATACGCTGGCTAGGATCAAAACATAATAGAATGGATTTAAAAAATCCCGATGCAAGACAAGCTGCGATAGATGGAGCTATGGTAGTTGGATCTAAATTTACTGTTGGCGGTGGTATAACAGGTGGCCTCCTTGCAGCTACCGGATTCGATAAAGTGGAAAAAGCGATAGCCTCTGTACACAAAACTGTTGATCTTCTTTCACCAAACTTAGCAGCGAACATAGCAATTATTAGTGGATTTGGTCTTTTGGGCTATATAGTGGGGAAGGACGCCAAAAAGCACACCAGCTCCTATATCCGAAATGTGTTCGGTGTTAAAGAAAACACCTGGGGCAATGGGCATAAACACTGGGCTGGATAAATTTTCTTGCCTTCGGATAATAAGTTCAATTGAAAAGGGAGAGCTTAGCTGGCAAATTCGGCATCTCTCCCAACCAAGCGATGGACCTTAACATACTACTACCAACAAAGTGAAAATTGACAAAACCTGATTTACAACCTGAGAGGGCTAATCACTACTGGAGGCAATTGCGGGACTGCTGAAGCAACTCGCATCGGTGAATACTCGAGAGCTGTATATTATAATAGAAAACAAAGGCCTCACCTTGAGCAAGCTTACGGAACTAAGCTATCGGCAAGCATAATAAACGCGGAAACTGAGCGATGTGCTACGTTAATAAATGTATGTCTTTTCTTAGTTAGAATTAGACCAAATTATTAGTTATACCTGAGCATGAACGAGATAGAACATATCAAGACAACAACCAGACATACACAAACGATCAGTATCTGTGAGCGCTTTCATAAAACCATTTTTCAGGAACTCCACTAACCCTCATTGCGCCGCAAGATCTATAGAGGATCCTCAAAAGAGGATGGATGAATGGTTCACATAGTACAACAATGACCACACTCATCAGGACAAAAAAACCTCAAAGAAAAACTCGTAAACTGAACTTGACCTATCAGAGCACCTTCTGAAAACCGGTAACTGACAGGCCAAGTCTGGACTACTACACATTAAACTAAAATATGGCATCAAGAACTACTTTCATCCAACTGCAAAACCCCATCTAACGGTTATAGGCAACTATAAATCTTCCATGATAGCTCCCAATTACTAATAGCGCTAAACTATTACTGAACCCGAAAAAAAGAAATACCATTGAGCTTTATTAATTATTGAACACTTAGCACTTCTAAATCATTATTTACAAAGCAACGCAAACCCCAACCATAAATTTTTGATGTTGACAAAGTTACCATGTTATTATTTTTTTCCTTAGAAAGACTTATGCCTAAATTCTCATTTGATACCCCAGATGGAGTTTCGACGCCACCAAATCTAGCCAAACACTTTGCGATTAATTTCGAATCATGAAAAGAAATAGATTCATCTTCAACAAGACGTTTTTTCCCGGTAGAATTTAAATGCAATAGGAAATATTTATTCAGCCCCGCCCCTTCCAGAAAATAATTTATCTTTCAAGTCTAATTCATCACCCAATGCAGAGAAAACAAATAAACATAGCCCACAGCTAAATAATAAAAAATCTTACGAATGATTAAATTTGGCTCTCTTTCTTTCACACTAATACGTTGAACAGGGTAGTACAGAACCGTTTGGGCCACTTTTCAAAACCATTCCAACGGTATTACATATTCCTCCCCGGTCTAACATATGACGATAAGGTGTACCCTCTGATAAAACCCAGCCATCATAACCACGCCTAATATCATTATCCCAATCTACGGGAATTGTATGTATATTTCCTGGTGGGTGTGTAGGCCATATACTTAGAGCACTTCCTTTCCCATTATATGAACCAATTCTTATTATTTGGCAGAATGATGATTCTATTCCACAGGATAAGACAGCACCGGAAGAAGACTATACCATACCGCTAACCCAGAATACCTGTTACAACCTGGTAAGCCTGGACTTCCAAGAGGCATTAGTAAGTCCGCAACAGCCAAGTGTATTAATGCGCTGTAAAAACTCGGCCATTAAGAATCCGGCATGGTTAAACAACAATGACCTCGCTATTTTGCATAAAGAGTCTGATCGTTGGCGGTTAATCAAATATTCAGTGAGAGATAACACGAGTCAGGTACTTTATGACCAGGAAGAGGGAAACCTAGCCCACTTTGATTATTCAATCAATGACGATTTAATAGCCGTCACCAGCTATCATCAAGATGGCCAGCTTTATATTGATATGCTGAATTCTAAGGGGGTGCTTTTAACCAGCCTTCCGATTGACTATCCAGATGTGATATCTGAACACAGAGCCATTTCCCCTAACTTTTCATCGAGAGAGGATGAGTTAATCTTTAGTACAGGGCGACGGCTCTTCTCACTCACTTATGATGGCAAGGTCAGTAAAATTCAGTTACCCCTAGACCAATCCGCCAGCTCTCCAGACTTTCATCCAGGTGGACATAGGGCACTGGTTATTCAAGGGCAATACGATAGTGATATTGCCTCGATACCGCTAAACCTGCCTGGGGCTACCACCACACCTTCAGAAGAAGATGTCAGCACAATTTACCCAAGCGCCACACGGTCGATTTCCGGGGAAGCTGACGGCATTTTCCAACCCAATGGCAACTTGATTGCATTTACCTCCAGACGCTCTGGTGAAGACCAGGTGTGGGTAACTGATGGCAGTGATTTACGGCAGGTATCTCAGCTTTCAATCGATACCAATATCGACGGTATCCATTGGTCTGCCGATGGAAAAAGTATCCTGGTAAATGCCAATAACAAGCTCAATAAAATTTTCTTGGATGGCCGTGTAGAGGGCTTGCCCCTGAATGCGCCGATTGATCAGCTCTTCCAGTGGGACAGTATCGATAATTCAGTATTGTTATCCTTGATGATTAAAGGGATTACACAGTTTGCAGAGGTCGATTTAGATAGCCTTGGGACCAGGTTTATCAATGAAAAACAAGTTAACTGGGCCCAGAGGACTAAAGATGGCCGGCTGATCTATATGGACCATATGAACCGCTTCTGGCAACCTGGCGCCGCGGAAGACCAGCTTATCGAGAAGCTGGTTGATCAAGGTAGCGAAAAGCGATTCGTTATCGAAGATAATGTGATTTACTCAATCAATCGAGACGATCAGCTGTGGTCATACAATCTCGACACCGATAACTTTTCCATTTTGAAGGCAGTGCACAGGGATATCGATTACTTGACCGATGTTAATCAAGGGAACCTGATGATTACCTATGTTGTTGCCGCTAAAAAGGAAGTGGCTGAGCTTTTTTTAAAAAATAGATAAGCCAAGAAAAAAGTTTAGGAGAATTTAGGCTACCCAATATTGAATGCAGAGAAGTAATTAAATTATTTGGAAGCTTACAAAGTCGACATAGGCATACTGCCATCCCAGTAGAAATTACAGTATTGGTTGAGAACCACTTTATAGTCTCTGAGAAAAATTAAAATCCACATTTCAGGATAGAGAAATAGGGCCCCTTAGAGCAGGGACCCTGTTGCTCGTTATTTGGAAGCTAGTGCACGTTGGCCAGAACGTAAGTCGATAACAACGACTCCTCTGACACCAAACATACCATTGTCATAGGCAAAGATTCTGCGGCCATCTGCATCAATGGTCAGGGAGTCAAGACTTGCCACTGCAACACCACCACCTCGACAGTCGCTATCACACCCCTTACCGCTGGAGAGGGTTGATTGTGAAAACCCATCCAGGTCGATGGCTACCAGACTTCCACTTTCAGTACCTACCAGAAGACGGTTACCAGTTGGATCCAAGACAACGTCAGTAGGAATCTGGTCTGTGGTACCACCGTGCACTGGCGCAGCAATAATTTTCCTGTCGCCAGTAGCCAGATCCACCTGCCAGATGCCTCCGATATCACCGACTCGAGAATCGCTGACAAAGGCTCGGTTGTTAACGAGATCCAGTGCTAAGCCCTCGACGGAGTCAAAGAAGGGCGAGGAGCCAGTGTAGTTATCGGAGATAATTTCCCTGTCACCGCTGTCAAGGTCGACACTCATCAGCCCTGAGGCCTGTAATAAAAGCATACGATTGTTAGTGGCATCCAACTCCATAGCCTCTACGAGACCGTAGAACTCAGGACCTTCACCTATATCTGAAGCAGAGACTACCTCGGGTTCACCGCTTTCTAGATCAATCTTGAGCAATCGATCGGAGTATTCATCGAATATATAGGCGTTGCGACCTGACGCGCCGGAAACGATTGTAGACGCTACCACGCGCGGCGAGTCGTTCGGATCAAAGTAAGACACAATGGTACGGTTGCCGTTCTGCAAATCTATTTCCGCAGCTGCGTGATTACTTTGGGAGACCACCAATAACCGGTCGGTCGAACGACTATAGCTCACATCGTGCCATCTGTAGCTGGGTCCCGTCCCGACATGGTTGGAGGAAATTTCTGCACGATCACCAGTACTGGTGTCAACGGACATGAGCACCGGATCGATAAGAATTCCAGAAACCAGCAAACGATCGCTATCAGCCCCCCGGCCAATTGACCAAGGGTTTTCAAGTCGCAACCCTTTACCTTTAGTCCAACTAGTTACAACTGATCGATTACCAGTTGCAATATCCACTTGCAGAATATTCTGGGCGCTACCGTTGGCGACATAAATTTGATTACTATCAAAATCGACGATTAAATCCATTGGCTGGTAGACAGGTTCACCACCACCAATACCATTACCGCTTATTGTCGTTCTATCGCCGCTGGCAATATCTATCCTAAGAATAGAGTCGGTACTATCATCACCCACGTACAGCTGTCCATTCGCCTCATCTAATGCAACCCCCTTCGGGTACACCATATCTGCACCAGTACCCGTCGGGGATGATGAGTTTGAGCTGGATATCACGGAGTAATCCCCGCTCGACAGATCAAATTTAATAATCTCTCCATAAGTTCCCGCTGCTCTTGTGGTGTAAGCTTCACCTCCAGAGCCCGTCAGGGTCAGTGAGGTGAGGTCTCCCGATACCCATTTGGTCAATTGCGTGCGGTCACCGCTGTCGCGTTGGACAGAGTAGATACTCCCGTTATCATCTAATACGATAAAGTAGTCATTGGCAGGATTGCTGCGTATTTCAGGGAAGTTTTGTTCCATATCGATCGGATCGAATGTCGGGCCTGAACCAACCGATGGCCCAGAAATCACTCGACGCGTACTGCCTACCTCAAATATCGTTCCTAAAAAGGCGTCGGCGAAATACCAGCCTCCGTAAAAGTTGTCATAGGAAACACCTACTGGGTACGAGATTGACAGCTCGTTCTTGACGATGATTGATTCTTGAACCGTTTCACCAGTGACGAACTGGCTTGAGAGAGCATAAGAATTTCTACCTTCACTAATTGGAGTATCGAGATACCAGGTTGACGGAGAAGCTGTATCCACAGTCGGTGACTGTCCATCGAGAAGGATGTTAACCAATTGCTTAGAGGCATTCTCACCACTTTCCTGGTCGAACACCCTGGCAGTAAGAGCGACGCTGGAAAGCTTCCCGCCCATATTGGCACCGCCGGTCGGGAAATCGATTCGAGCTGAAAGAGTGGCCAGGTTAGTTACAGTGACTTGCAACGAAAGCTGGTTAGCAACCCCTTCGCTATCGAAGGCACTGATGGACAGCTGATAATTGTTATCCTCGTCTCTATCCGCAGGCGACTCAAAATCTGGGGCAGTGTTAAAGCGAAGTTCACCACTAGCGGAGTCAATAGAGAACAGTAAAGCATCGGTGCCGCCGCTTAAGGAGTATGTGACCTCGTCCTTATCTGGGTCCTCAGCCGTAGCGATGTAAAAAATATCGCTCACACCTTCCTCGACCGAGACTTCTGTTGCGGAAGAAAACTTGGGAGCGCCATCATTAACATCAACAACGGTAATTACAATTTCCTGGGTTGATTGGCCGCCGTTACCATCGCTGGCCTCGACCGTTATCCGGTAGACATTATCTCCATTTGAGTCGGCAGGATTCTCGAAATCCGGTGCAGAACCAAAACGTAACTGGTTTCCATTCTCAATCAAAAAACGGGACTGATCTTCACCACCTATAATTCTGTAACTGATACTATCTCCATCGGCGTCACTAGCCGATAGTGTGAGTAGAGCACCGGAACCATTTTCCCCGTAGGCTATTTCGCTTGCGGATAAGAACACGGGCGTACGATTGGATGGACTATTGGGGCTGCCACTGTTCGAACCACCATCGCTCGAACCGCTTCCACCACCTCCGCTACAGGCTGACAAAAAAATTAGTGGTAAAATTGTTGTCAATGTTTTTCCGAAAAACTGCTTCATATTCGGCTCCCTATTTAAAGGATCATTATAATTCTTATGATGCCTTGAATACCAACAGCGATATAACCTCTAGCCATACTCCTCCCTATAAAGTATTCGGCATTTTTCGGCACTTACTTGATATTCTTCTGCAGAAAATATATCTCTTCGCAGAAGCTCCTGTGTTTTTGAACCTTCATGCCAATAGTGACTATTTAAATCCTTACTCCTCTTAGATGCTTTCGACGCATCAAGCCATTTAAGATTTATATTGCTGTAGTAATCTCGCGATCGGTAAGTTTCATAAGTTGTACACAGATGCCACTTTATCTATCACAACGAACTCTTTACTTATTTCCGTTAGAAGGTGACGACACAGGTTTAGTGAATATAGGTTCCGCCACTAATTAAGTTATCCCTTAAGCTGTAGCCAGTTGGCATGATTGAATACCAGCTTTATCATGCGCACATTCCTATTGGATATCACCTTTACCCACTATGTACTGCTGAAAGCTCACCTCGGCATGGCAGCCTCTAGGAATTTACCATTTGGCGACAACCATTAGTTTATAACCCTCGTACTATTAAGAAGTAACAATGAAGTGCATTCTGAAACTCCTCGTATTCACCATATTAATCTATTCTCAACTGACCTCTGCCGAGCTTTCGGAGAACAGCTTGATATCACAGGAAGATGCAAACTTCGCCCAAAATTATATTGGCAGATTTATGCAAAAGGATTCCGACTATGTGATAAGTCTTGTCGATCCAGAGCTGGCTGATGAACTCACACCTGAATTACTTGAAAAAATGCTCAGCCACCTTCCAGAGGGGAACCTGCTTTCCACTGAGCTAATTGGTTCAGAAGCACAAGCCACCAATGACACTTGGATTGGAAATTTCATCTTCGAGTATCACTTTGAAGGTGGCTGGGCCTTGGCAAATGCAGCAATTAAGCGATCGGAGGGAAAGACTACCATTATAGGGCTTAATGTTTATAAAACACTGGCATCACAAAAGGAATTGAACCGTTTCACCTTATCCGACAAATCCCATTTACACTATTTAGTGCTGGCGATGACCATTATTTCCCCAATATTTATCCTTATAACGCTAGTAGTCTGTATTAGAACACCACTACAAAAGCGCAAATGGTTATGGATACTATTTATCCTATTTAGTGTCGGGGCAATCAAGCTTAACTGGACCACTAGGGCTTACCAAATAAAGCTCCTCAGCTTCCAGCTTTTTGGAGGCGGAGCGGTATCCGCAAGTGAGCATGCTCCACTAATTCTTACCGCAGGATTCCCATTAGGTGCCATAATTTTCTGGTTCAAACGCCGCAGTTTGATTGGCCAAAACAAGAAGATCGAAGAGTGTCAGGCGGAGCTTAAGGAATCAAATAATTCTGTTTGAGAGTGGCCATATAGAAAAGCGAGTAACGATTTATAACCAGTCCCACGCATAACTATAGAGAAATTGCTTGAGCCAACTGAGAGTTCAAAGCTTTGATTTACTACTACAGTGAGCAGCTCTTCATTCCGGAGAGCTGCTCACTAAGACGAGAAATCGACACCTTATCCTGGAATCGATAATTCCAGAATATTGCCACTTATTGTGAAATCTCACTTTTAAATAATCTCATAAGCTGATCAACTACCCACATATGGAGCTGGCCGTGATTAGATCGGCTGTGCCATGCTGCAATGACTTCAAATTTTGGGGTTTGTGTATCCAAATTGAGAGGAATCACTTTCTTATTGGGCAGCAATCTTGAAGGGTAAAAAGCAATTGTATCAGTGGCAGCAATAATATCTGGTGCGGCTGAAAAGCAAGGTACTGACATTACGATATTGCGCTTTAGTCCTTGCATAGCAAACCATTCATCGTGAGACCCTCTCAAGTTCGGGCGAGAAGGCGAAATAATCAATTGTGGAAGCTCGGCTACGTCAGGCAAAGTTAATGATCTGCCCTTTAGAGGAGATTTTTTTCCTGCAATACAGACATGTTGCTCTTCAAATAACAGTTTGTAAGGCAGGTCATCCGGGATGAAATCAGGGAAAGTGAGCGCTAGATCGATCTCGCCGGCAACCATTAATTGATTTAGGTTATCTGTTTCAAAATCCCTGACGATAACTTTAAGCTCTGGGGCAGATTTACGGACAACCTCTAGTAGTTGGGGTAGTACCGATTGAATCGCATAGTCTGTGGCGCTAATGCTAAAAACCCCCTTATAGGTTGCCGGGTCAAAAGCTATTGGGGTCAGCAGTGACTCTACATCCTTTAAAATACTGCTGATCCTACCGCCCAGTTGTTCGGCAATAGGAGTGGGCACCATGCCGTTACCTTGCCTAATGAACAGACGGTCATCAAATACTTCCCTCAACTTACGCAGCTGTTCACTGATTGCTTGCTGAGTTAACCCTACCTTTTCCGCTACCCGCGATAGGTTTCTCTCTTGCAGTAGCGCTTCCAATATACGTAGCTGTTTCAGGTCTAACCGACTTATACCATTCATATTTGTAACCAGGACAAAGAGTAGTTGTTTCTAATTGTATCTTTGCCTATCTATTATTCCCACCATCGTAAGGCACAGCCACATCTGGCTGGGGCTATTTAATAGCCCAAGTAGTTACTCTTCTAATTATCTGGAGATAGATATGAGCCGACCCACTAAGCGCTTTGCTCCTCAGGAATCTTATAAATTATTTATTGGTGGTGAATGGGTTAATAGCAACTCGGGGCGTACGATGGACAGCCTCAATCCTGCTACAGGCGAATTACTGACTCGCATACCGTTGGCCGATTCAAGTGATGTCGATGCTGCTGTCATTGCGGCAGAAAAGGCGTTTCCCACCTGGAAACTTACCTCCGCTATTGAACGACAGGATGCACTGCTCAAAATTGCAGACATGCTTTCAGAAAAGAAAGCATTCTTCGCCCACCTTGAGGCATTGGAAACCGGCAAGCCAATTCGCGAAACTTCAAATATTGATATCCCACTGGCCATAGACCACTTTCGCTACTTTGCAGGGGTTATCCGCTCTCACAGCGACGAAGCGGTGATGATTGATGATCAAACCATGAGCTTGGTATTCAGCGAGCCAATGGGTGTAGTCGGTCAGGTAATCCCATGGAACTACCCTCTGCTGATGGCCGCCTGGAAGATTGCACCCGCTATCGCAACCGGTAACACCGTAGTGATTAAGCCATCCGAGATGACTTCATCCACCCTGCTGGAGCTGACCAAGATTTTCAAAGAAGTATTACCAGATGGTGTGGTGAACGTTGTCACCGGCGTAGGCCCAGAAGCGGGCCAGGCTTTACTGGATCACCCTAAAGTCGCGAAGCTGGCCTTCACCGGGTCTACCGGCATCGGCTATAACGTGGCCAAAGCTGCGGCTGATAAATTGGTACCAGCTACATTGGAGCTGGGTGGCAAGTCAGCCAATATCGTATTCCCCGACACAAACTGGGAAAAAGCACTGGAGGGCGGAGCCCTGTCTATCCTGCTGAACCAGGGACAAGTCTGTGAGTCTGGTGCCCGTCTTTTTGTGCACGAAGATATTGTTGAGCGTTTTACTACGGAACTAAAAGCCAGGTTTGAAGCCGTGAATGTCGGCGATCCGATGGATCCCAACACACAGATGGGTAGCCAGATCAGTGAAGCGCAAATGAACCGTATTCTTGGCTACATAGATGTCGCCAAAGAGGAAGGTGCAAAAATCCTGACTGGAGGTAAGCGATTACAAAAGCCGGGATTAGAACAGGGTTTTTATATTGAGCCGACAATTATTACCCATGCCGACAACGCTATGAAAGTGGCTCAGGAGGAAATCTTTGGCCCTGTGGTGGTAGTGATTCCATTCTCCTCTGAGGAGGAAGTTATAGCGATGGCCAACCAATCCGATTATGGCTTGGCTGGCGCTGTTTGGACTCAGGATATAAACCGTGCGCTGCGTGTTGCACGAGCCGTGGAAACTGGCCGCATGTGGGTGAATACCTATCACGAACTCCCTGCCCATGCACCGTTCGGCGGTTACAAGAAATCAGGTATTGGGCGTGAAACCCATAAATCGATGATTGATGCCTACACGCAGAAGAAGAATATCTTTATCAGTCTTAATGAAAAGCCCTACGGTCTTTTTTAAGCCTCACTGTAATAAGCTTTTAGCAGGAAAGTAGTTATGAAAAACGAAGCACTATTCAGTGAAATCAACCTGGGCCCTTACACCCTGAAAAACCGCATTGTGCTGCCGCCGCTTACCCGGTCGCGTAGTTCACAACCTGGCAACATCGCTAATGACTTAATGGCCAACTACTACGCTCAGCGTGCCGGTGCAGGCTTTATGGTTACAGAGGGCACGCAAATTGAGCCCCGCGGCCAGGGTTATGCCTGGACTCCCGGAATTTATTCACAGGACCAGATAGAAGGCTGGAAAAAAGTGACCAAAGCCGTACACGATCAAGGCGGTATTATTTTTGCGCAGCTTTGGCATGTGGGGCGAGTATCTCACACTTCATTACAGCCCAGCAATGCAGCGCCCGTTGCGCCGTCTGCAATCCGAGCAGATGCGGTAAAGGTATTTATTGAGACAGGGCCAGGGCAAGGTGCTTTGGCTGAACCCAGTGAGCCTCGTGCACTGACAACAGAAGAAGTTAAAGAACTGGTGCAACTCTATGCCCAGGCAGCACGCAATGCTTTGGAAGCAGGCTTTGACGGCGTTGAGCTGCATTGTGCCAATGGTTATCTTGTAAACCAGTTTATTTCTGAGCATACCAACCAACGCGATGACGAGTATGGCGGTAGCCTGGAGAACCGACTGCGTTTCCTCAAAGAGATTGTTGTAGCGGTATCAGCAGAGGTAGGCAATGATCGACTCGGCGTTCGATTTGCTCCGCTGTTTGAAAGTACCGATGAAGACCGTGTTTATCTTGGCCTGGTGGAGAGTGACCCACACACAACCTATATCGAAGCTATCAAACTGTTGAACGAGGCGGGAATTGCCTATCTATCACTAGCAGAAGCGGATTGGGAGAACGCACCGGATTTACCTGAGAATTTCTACCAGGAAGTACGAGAGATCTTTGACGGGCGCATCATGTATGCCGGCAAGTATTCCCCAGAGAAGGCTTTGCGGGTGCTGCAGGCGGGTAACGGAGATATCTTTGGTTTTGGCCGCCCTTTCATTGCCAATCCGGATCTTCCCTCACGTATTCGCAATGATTGGCCGCTCAATCAGGTTGACCCAGAAACTATGTATGGCGGTACCGATGAGGGCTATACCGATTACCCTTCTTACCAGCCATAATTTTTAATAGTTCCTTAACAGGACATAAAAAAGCCCCAGTAATTGAAGGTTACTGGGGCTTTAAATTTACTAGTAAAACTTCTTGGATTCCTGAGGTGATTTTCAGTGTTTTTCTAGACACTAAAATAACTATTAGACGCTTTGACACCTCGACTAAATAGTGATTTATTTTGAGATGATTATTAAAAACTAAAAGTCCACTCAGGAATCCAGTTCAAAGCCCAGGTTTCCAGGACTTTATCAAAGCCACTCAACACCATAATCCCAAGCAACAAAAGTATGGTACCAAGTGCTACTTTACCGCCAACAGCAAAAGTACCAACTGATGGTGATAAGCGGCTATAAATTTTCCGTGATAGCCCGCCTGCCACCAGTAGCGCAGCGCCGGTACCAAGCCCAAAAGAAAACATCACCATAAATGACTGGCCTAATTGCTGGCCCATGGAAGCAAGCGCGATTGCTGCACCTAGCGTGGGACCTACGCAGGGCAACCAGATGATTCCTGTGAGAAAGCCGATACCAAACTGCCCGGCCCAGGCGCCATCACCAGTAATGCTCGCCCCAGCGGTAACTTTCGACAAACGCAGGGTCACCCAGTCGGAAAGGGGTTTAATCAGCAGAATAAGGGCAACGGCCACAAGCAGGATTGCAGCAATATAGCGAAATAGCTCTGGGTCCAGCCCTAAAGAGACCAACAAGAAACTGAGCACAGTTCCAGCCAGGGCAAATGACAAGCTGAGCCCAATGGCGAGCGCATAAGGCCCCCAGCGCCCAGCGCTGCTGGAGGCACCAACCACCATTGGCACCAGTGGCCAAACACAGGGGGAGAGAATACTAAGTGTGCCCGCAATCAAGGCCAGGGGGATGGCGCTGACTTCAAGCATTTTCGCCGCAGGCCTTAACTGAGTTAAAGATATTCTGGCGAATAACATCAGCGCGTGTTTCAGCAACACTGAACCACACCTGCTTGTCCCCACGATAGAGCAGCAGAGTTGACTGCCTGGGCGCACGGAAATGCTTTACCCACTCTTTTTGCTTGTCGAAGTTCACATTAAGGATTGTGAGGCCGCACTGGGGGTTATCTTCCTGGAACTGCGCAAGAATTATGCCCTGCTTCTTACAGGTAGGGCACCAGTCAGCCCGTACATCAATCAATACGGGTTGCTTGGCAGCTTGCAGCTCTTTGAAGCGCTCTTCGGAGAAGGGCTCTCCGGCTGATGCGAAGGGCATAGAGAGCAGTAAGATAGCTAAGAACAGGGTGCGGTGAAATACTTTCATGCTAGTAATATCCCAAGTGAAGGGTTGAAAATTTCAATAAATAGGCAAGTTTGGCTGCTTACCTAGATTTGTCGTACTAGCTAGTAAATTTCTTACACCCGGTAGCTTTGAATATAAGCAACCTCACCTGTTCCGGAAAATCTGAGAACTGTGACAAATCTCAGGCTTCACTTATTGACTGGCTGTTCTTAACCATCTGTTGGGCCTATCTACCCACTAAGTCACTTGATTGCTGACAATATCCCTATAAGATCCCGCGGGTAATTTTTGCGACCGTAACAAGCGTGTCTCAAAGCTCTACGTCAGTATTCAATGTCAAATGGATTCAGATCGAAAAATGAACAAACTTTTTGCCCTTATAGCCATTACTCTTGCCACCGCTTCCTGCATGCAACTCGAAGTCAAACCGGGCCGTGTTATTGGCGATACCGTGGATGCGGGCAAAGAGGCTTATCAAAGTATTCAACGCAGCCGCCGCGGTGAGGAAGAGAGAGGTTTCTCCCACAAAACCAGTTACGATTCTGCCATTTCTAATGCCGCCAATATTGCAGGCTGCAAGGAAGAGCTAATGGAGGTGGTTAGTGTTTCAGACCTCGTTGTATCCCAGGTGATTTCTGAGTCTTCTGAAGTGCTGGTTAAGGATGGTGATAAAACCATTTACTGCGCAATGCGAGCCGTGGTTCGCCCTAAAGCTTGAACACTGCAGAAAACAAAAGAGTTCTAGTGATTTCTTTAAGTATTAACCAGTGAATACTGCTGTCATCAACTGGTTTGGGCCTAGTTTTAGTGAATTGAATCCACTTTTGCAGCACCTGCATACGCAAGGTGCCAAGCTGTATGGGGAAGTGGATATCCGTTTTGGTTCCGGCGTCGCCGGCTGGATTGGTCGGCGAATGGCGCACAAGCTAGGGGCTCCAACGACAGCTGGCAAAGTGCCTTTTTCTGTAGACATCCATCACTCCCCAGAAAAACTGACTTGGTCCCGCACTTTTGCCAGAACCCATACTGTTACCTCAGAGTTCCAGCCAGTAAAGACCTACCAACAAGGTGGTTACTGGGTGGAATCCACTGGCCCGGTCAAAATACAGCTAGGGGTCTCAACAGAGGGTGGCAACTGGCAATGGATACAGCAATCTGTGTCACTTTTTCGTATTCCTATTCCAACAATATTCAGGCCCAGGGTTTCCGCTGGAAAAGCCGTTGTGAATGGGCTCTACCAATTTGAAATAAAAATCTCCTTGCCATTGCTGGGCCTTATCTTTGGCTACTCAGGTACATTAAAGAAAGACGATGGAAAAATGATCGATTAAACCCGTACAGTTCACTAGGGAGCCCCTGAATAACTCCGTAATATCTCTGCAGATTTTGAAAACTGCAGGTGTTAGGCACAGCTTGCAGCGAATGGCCATAGCCCTTTGCAAGGCAGCTGTAGTCTTCAAGACCCGCCTACAGGGTTTTCAGAGGCTCCCCCGGGACTTGTTGTAAAAACAGACACGGGATAGTCTCGACCAAAACGATAAGAGCAAGTTATGGAAAGTGAACTGCTGTCGCTCCGGGCTGAACTAGCCCTACTGGAACGTGACAACCGGCGTCGGCTGGAGACCTTCGAAAGGCGACTCTCCGCCCTTGAGGCACAACTCAAGCGAGGCAATACAGAAAACAAAGATGCCTTGTCAGAAAACACTATTGGATTAGAGGATGATTTAGCCCTACTTATGGGCTCCCCCTCGGAGTCCCGGCAAACCATTGAGCCAACCCAGCCAGCAAACATACCCCTTACAACCGCGTCTGCTGAATCCAAATCAATTCCACAAGAAAACAGAAAAGTATCAGTAGTCACACCCTGGTTGCAGGAGGAATTAGCTAGCCTAGTGGCACCAGCTCTAGAACCACTGAATCGCGTGTGGGAGCCCCTTGCAAACTTTTATCGCCATTACCAGCGCCAGGGTAAGGCCCCGGTATTCTTTATGACCGCTGCCGGCATACTGGCACTGGTCTTTGGCTTTGCTTACTTGCTGCAGTTCTCTTTCAATAACTATTTGGGCCCCGCCGGTAAGGTTACCCTGGGCTTTGTTGTCGCAGCAGCCACAACTCTTGGCGGTGTGACTTTCAGCCGGCGTATGCCCCATATGGCGGACTACGGCTCTGGGCTGATAGCGCTTGGGGTGATTCTTCTCTACCTCTGCGGGTACTTTGCCGGGCCCTACTATCAATTAGTACCTATTGCTGTTGGGGTCGGCCTGTTGGTGGTGACAACGGGGCTCTCTTACTTACTGGCTTTATTGTTTGAGACACGCGTGGTATCCATGGTCACACTGCTGGGCGGCGCCACCATGCCTTTGGTGGCGAATCATTTTGATCCTTCCGCACTTGTTTATCTCAGCTATTTATTGGCTCTCGCCATGGCGATGCTGCATTTGTCCAGGCAAATACGCTGGCCACAGCTTGCGATCGTAACCATGGTACTGAGCGCAGGCATGCTGGAGTTTTCCGTCTCAAATCTGGATGAGGCTACATCTACCTGGGGGCCATTACTAATACTACACGGCTTCTTTTATGGTTTTGCCCACTACGCTCTGCGAGGACTAAGCGCTGAATTGATAGAGTCCAAAGGGCTGGAGCGAAGGCGCCTGATTATTATTGCCGCAAATCTGGTGCTGTTTATCCACATCTGCTGGTCCCTGGCACCCAGCAGCAACGCGCTGGGTGTTGTGTGGTTACTGAACCTTCTACCCTGGATAGCACTGGCTATTTATTCACGCTGGCTGTTTGGCTACAACGCCACCAGCATTTCCGCCCGTGTTGTACAGAATATGGCTCTGCTACACGGTGGATTACTGGCAGGCTTGGCGATCCTTGCGTTGTGCAGTCCCGCTTTATTGGGGATTGTCTGGTGTCTAGAGGGATTGTTGCTGATTTTTCTCGGTGCCCGTTTTGGTTTTATCAGTGTAAGAAGCGAGGGGTACATCGCCCTATCTGCAGCTGGCGTTACCATGCTGTGGCAAGCTCTGACCTGGGTAGCTGGTGGCGTTGTTCCCGCACCAATGTTGCTGTCATTAAGCGCAGATGCTGGTTGGGGTAACTGGTTGGCGCTCTGTGCGGCTGCCTTTGCATTAACCCGACTGTTGCAGCACTGCGCAGATCGGATTACTCCTAGAGAGCACCATTTAACCTCTTTCGCAGATAACGCTTTTGTGGTGTTTTTATCCGCAAGCTTTCTGCTATCTGTTGGCATCCTTTGGCCCCAGGGTATGTGGCTGCTTGCCTTGCTACCGATGGGCTTTTTAATCTGGCACGGCAAGCGCACTGGCTCAGCATTTAGTGAATGGTTTGGACTCAGCCATTACTTACTGCTGTTTATCCCACTACTGGCGAGTGCATCGATTGTGGGTAACTTGCATTTCTACGATCAAATACCTTATGGAAAGATCGCTAGTGTAGAGGCTTTCCTTAGCTTGTGGATGATTGCGGCTCTGTATAAACACCTGGATATGCAATCCACTGGCTTCTCTCTGGCACTCAATTTGCGCAAGCTGTTTTACGCTCTGGTGCCAATATTTTTCCTACCAACAATACTTTATAAGGCCAACGACTACTTCCCCATCGCCGTTTGGCTGTCTGGCGCTATCGCCCTGGCACTTTATACACGCCTGAAGCTGGAGGTATTGAAACAGGAACTGCGCATCTTAATCGCAGGGGCAAGCTTTGTAGCAATAATCAGTTGTGCCCTGCAGGAGTTCGCCAACTGGCAAGGGTTTGCCTTGAGTGGGTTGCTGTTGGGGCTGGTATCAATGGCTGCACTGTTGTGGATCGGCCTGGGATTGCGGCGGAAGCCGGTCGGCCAGGATTGGCGGTTGGCCCTGCACCGGGCACTTAAGCCACTCTTTCCATTGGCCTTTTACTATCTTGCGGCAACGCTACTTATTATTAGCTACGCGCTAAGCCGTGACTTTGCACTGGCACTTTTACTATGCCAGCTGTACTTCACCGGTCTGTATATTTTTAAACCCCAATTAGCGCCACTGCGAAACCAGTTGACCCCGCTTTATATGCTAAGTCTGCGCCTGTTTGAGTTTATTACCTTGTTACAAGTTGCAGCGGTCATTGCCAATTCCGCTAAGGCGCCAATGTTGGGACTGTATAACCTGGTCGCCCTGGGAATTGCTTCGCTGCTGGTTTATCAGCGCTTTTTCGCCAATAGAGCCGTATGGCCCGGTCGCAGGATGTTTAACCTGTGGGTGCTACACCTTACAACCATCCCAGCTTATATTGCTCTGCTGGCCCAAGTGCTGGAAACCATGTGGCTACCGGCAATATCATTTGCCTTGGTGGTGCATGCAACACTGCTACTATTCCAAACCCTAAAACCTGATACCAAAAAGTTACTGAAGCTCTCACTCATGTTGTTCGGCATTGCTGCACTAAAAATTGTACTGTGGGATATGCAGGACTTTTCCCTGATACAAAAGATTGTGGTCTGTATGTTGGTGGGGCTGTGCATGCTGGGGGCTGCATTCCAGTATCAGAAATTTCTGACCCCCAGAAATTGAAAATACCAAAAATACTGATCAGCTTATCTCAAAAATGTAATGGGCCTTTTTAGGCCCATTACTATTTACAGTTGTTAAATTAGTTATGATTTGTGTGGGGTTATACAAGAACTCCATATGCTCTATCTTTTGAAGCAATACTTACAAAGGCTTGGCACAGATCCCATCTATATATTCCTGCTAAAGACGTCTTATCACATCAAAGAACGCGTTACCCCAACCGCCAATTTGCCGACCAACTACACTGAATGCGTAACTCCATTTCGATAAAATGCGCAGGGAAGCAAGAAATGAAACGGCTTCAGTTGGCAATAACGCTTTTTGCCGCCTTACTCTTTAGTAGCCAAGCTTTGGCAGAGTATAAAAAAGGAGACTTTATAATTCGTGTTGGCGCCGCTGCAGTAGCTCCCAACGACGATTCCGACAATCTGCGCCTAAATGGCACCATACTGCCTGATACACGAGTTTACGTGGATACTGGTTACTCCGTGAGCTTTACAGGCACCTGGTTATTCGCCAATCACTGGGGGCTGGAGCTTTTGGCTGCACTGCCATTCAAGCACGACCTTAAGGTGAGTGGCCTGCCAGACCCGAATACCGGGGAACCTCTGAGCAGGGTTCGCCTGGGGGATATCAAACACCTACCTCCTACCCTCACGTTGCAGTGGTACCCGGTATGCACAGAATCCTGGGTGCAGCCATACATTGGTGTTGGAGTAAATTACACCCATTTTTTCAGCGAGCATATCAACCGTGTAGCCCAGAACTACTTTGAGACAGTTCTCGGAGCTGAATCACGGGCAAGACTCAAGCTGGACAACTCCTGGGGACTTGCCGGGGAGGTTGGTATAGATGTCGCCTTTGGCAGGGAGAGCCGCTGGTTGTTTAACGCGGCTATTTGGTATCTGGATATTGATACCAAGGCAAAGATCCATTTTCACTCTGGAGCTGATGATAGCTCTCACATTCGGGTGAATGTGGATATAGACCCATTTGTTTACTCCCTGGGTATCGGCTACCACTTCTGAGGTGTTCAGTACATCACAGCCCCCTCTTTCTATTTATTAGAATGAATAAGCCCATTTATACCAATTTTCATTCTATTAAATATCACTAAACTGCTCCTTAAAGACATCGACTACTTAGCCAAAACCCAGTGTTATCCACTTATTCACATTTTGAGGAGCATCCCTATGACCACTTCTACTTTATCCACATCCCAGACAAGTACAAACTCGAATCTGTTTGCAGACATCGCCGACCTCAGTGGGCGTATCGGCCTGGCAGCAATCTTTATACTAGCGGGAGTGAATAAGCTTCAGAACTATGAGGGCAGCGCCCAGTACTTGGCTATGGGCGGCCTGCCAGAATTCCTTCTGCCACTGGTAATCTTATTTGAGATTGGCGGAGCCCTGGCATTGATCGTCGGCTTCCATGTTCGCCTTGCCGCCCTGGCATTTGCGGCATTCAGCCTGCTAACCGCGGCCTTGTATCACCATAACTTAGCCGATCAGATGCAATTTTTGATGTTCTTTAAAAACCTGGCCATGGCTGGCGGCTTCCTGGTACTGGCCGCTCATGGCGCCGGGCGCTTAAGCATCGATAAGCGTAAAAATACCATTTGATAATTTAGCCAACATACTTTTATCTCGCCCTAGCTACCTCAGGGCCGATTAGCACAAACACTGATTCAGGAGAGAAACATGGGACTATTAGTCAACGGCCACTGGAAAGACCAGTGGTATGACACCAAAGATTCCAGCGGATCGTTTAAGCGAGAAGCTGCTCAACTGCGCAATTGGATTACCCGTGATGGCAGCGCAGGCCCCAGTGGTAGAGGTGGCTTTAAGGCGGAATCCGGGCGTTACCATTTATATGTATCTCTGGCTTGCCCCTGGGCTCATCGAACCTTAATTTTCCGCAAGTTAAAAAAACTGGAGGAGCACATCAGTGTTTCTGTAGTCAGCCCGGATATGCTTGAACATGGTTGGAGTTTTAATACCGATGAGGGCAGCAGTGGTGATTCGCTATTTGGCTATCAGTTCTTGCATCAGTTATATACACGTAATAAAGCTGATTACACTGGTCGCGTTACTGTGCCAGTACTTTGGGATAAGCTGCAAAATTGTATTGTCAGCAATGAATCTTCAGAAATTATCCGTATGTTTAATCAAGCATTTAATGAAATTAGCCGGGATACGCAGAACTTTTTCCCTGAGGAAAAACAAACAGAAATTGATACCATCAATGAACTAGTATACGAAAATATCAACAACGGCGTATACCGAAGCGGTTTTGCCACCACTCAGGAAGCTTATAAAGAAGCCTATACAAATTTATTTGATGCCCTGGATCGGGTAGAGAATATTTTAGGTCAAAAGCGCTATCTAGTAGGAGAAAAAATCACTGAGGCCGACTGGCGGTTATTTACTACCCTAATACGCTTTGATTCCGTCTATCACGGACACTTCAAGTGTAATCGTCAACGCCTTGAGGATTACCCCAACCTCAGCAATTATGTACGCGAACTATACCAGTGGCCCGGAGTTGCAGAGACCGTGAACTTTCACCATATCAAGCGGCATTACTACTTTAGTCACACAATGATCAATCCAACTCAGATAGTTCCAGTGGGACCAGATATCGATTACACCAACCCTCACAATCGGGGTTAAGCCTAGCCCAAAAAGCCGTTACTGCACACTTATCCACATATCCTTACAGTGGCCGCAACGCGGCCTCCTTTTTACTTTGGGGTCTTAAAGCGTGAGTCTGTTTGCAGATAAACCACGTCACAATAGTTTACAACTCACAGAGTTAATTACTGAGCAAGCTAATTTCGAGATTTTCCATGTACGGAATACAAAGATTAATATGCCAGAGAATATAAGACGTTGAGATTTAGCCAAGACCAATACGGTAAAGCAACAAATTTTTTCAATATCAATAGCAGAGTATTCAACTTTTCTCTATATCTGTTTCAAAAGTGACACGAGCAATACCATACTCGAATCAGAGCTTATCTTGCTTTTCATCCGACTGGCTTTGATGCATTCAAAAACAAAACCGCTAATTCGCTCATTCTCTCCTCCCCTGGACAACAAGTGTAAAGATACAACACAAGGAGATACCGACTTTTTTCTCTTTCATAGCGCCTTACCAAGCCGGAGAAATAACTACTTTAAAATCTTCACAGGAGTACCGCCTATAATTTTCACTATCATTCTGTGTAGTCAAGGAATAAAGTAGCCTTTCTGAAATGGCTCTCAGGAGAGGGAAAACTCATGCAAAAGACTACCCTTGAGCAATGGCGGATGTTCAAGGCCGTTGTAGATGCTGGCGGTTTTAATCAGGCAGCCTCGGTGGTTCACAAGAGCCAATCCAGTATTCACCATGCGGTAACGAACTTGGAAGCCGCACTCGGTGTTAAGCTGTTTGAAGTATCGGGGCGTAAGGTAGTACTTACTGAAGCTGGTCGATTAATGCTGCGTCGTGGCAAGTTCCTACTGGAAGAGGTATCTCGTATTGAGGCTATTGCCGATAGCCTGAGTGAAGGGGTGGAATCGGAGTTACGCATTGCGGTGGATGGAGCCTTTCCACAGAAGGTAGTCTTCCAGGCTTTAGAGAAAGTATCTGGAATCTACCCTCAGGTCAATATTGATATTGTGGATACTGTTTTATCCGGTACCAACGAATTAATTCAGGAAGGACTCGTAGACCTGGGCCTTTCGGCCTTTACCATGGATGACAGCCTCAACGATGAAATCTGCCGTATCAAATTTGTGGCCGTGGCTCACAATGCACATCCACTACTCCAGTTTGACCGTGAGTTGACATTTGAAGATCTAAAATCCTATCGGCAGATTATTGTGCGGGATTCGGCGATTCAAACAAACCGGGATTCCGGCTGGCTGGGAGCAGAGCAACGCTGGAAAGTAGGTAGTTTGCGTGCATCTCTAGATTTAATCACCCAGGGCATGGGGTTTGCCTGGCTGCCTATGCCACTGGTGGCTGACTCACTCAATGATGGGACTCTGAAGCTGCTTCGCTTAAAAAAAGGTGGGACACGTTCCACCAGTTTTTATATAAACTTCAAAGACCAGGATAAGCTTGGACCTGTGGCTCGGGAATTTATTGGAGAACTGCGCCTACTAACCCTGGAGATGCCAGCCTCTGAGTAATAGTGCTTATTCTTCATTTTTTCCTGCTTCCTTTCTTCTCCATAGATCCATATTTCTTTATCGCTTTCTCTTTTTTAGCATGGAAAGACGGGATAGACGAATGTTAAGTTGGAGGCCATTCATTCGATTAAGGCGAATTACTTATCCGTTTTTATCCAATATTTGTTTTCGTAACCATTATCTATCATAGCCCTATCATCACAACCAATCTTATTAATAGGGATCAGGTTATGTATTATTACAGACCCTCACAAGTACGTGGTAGAGCCCGTTTTGGCTGGCTAGACAGTAGACATAGCTTTTCTTTTGGGCATTATTACGATCCTAATCATATGGGGTTTTCTGTACTGCGTGTTATCAATGATGACACTGTTATACCTGGTGCAGGATTTGATACTCATGGCCATCGGAATATGGAGATTATATCCTACATTTTGCAGGGTGCGATTGAACATAGAGACAGTGAGGGTAACCGTTTGGTCGTATCAGCTGGAGAGATTCAGAGGATGAGTGCGGGAACCGGCATCACTCACTCGGAATACAACCACTCACAAACGGAGCAGCTTAAATTTTTGCAAATCTGGATTGAACCGAATCGCCGAGGCATAAAACCCAGTTACGAACAGCAGTCAATCCCACAACGGGATAAGCTGACTGCGCTTATCACCCCCGATGGAAGCGGAAACACACTCTCCATACATCAGGATACCAGTCTATACCGTTTGCAATTAAATACCGGAGAAAGCATTACAATACAAACCCATGAGCGGCCCGGCTACTTACATGTCATTGAAGGTGAGGCCAGTGTAAATGATAAATCTATACTGGCCTCAGGGGACGGCCTGGGTTTATTCAAGAAACAACTACAACTGAAAGCGATAAAGAATAGCATCACGGCCCTGTGGTTTGACCTACCAGCCAACTGAATTTAGGTAAGACTCTCTAAAAAAATTATTTAATCGCATGGGCAATAAACCGTTTAACGGGATCAATAGACTGCGGTTCTTTTATCGCAGGGCTGATAAAATGTGGTGCATGCAGATAGCCTTTAGCAATCAACCGAGAAACAAGAGGCAGATATTCTACTGAAACCTTACCAGTCATAAGGTTATTAAAATTCTTACAGTTTTCCATGGCATTTAACATCTGATGAAAACCTTGTAGATAAAGATAATCCTTGGTGAAGCCGCCACCTCGATAGACTCTGGTAGTAATCGTAAAGGCTAGATTTTCCTCCACCTGATATTTTTCTTTGAGCAGGATAAAAGTACGTTTAAAATCCCTCTCTTGTAACATGGATTGCACCGCAACCACCCGCAAGGCCAATACTTTTAGTCTTGGCAGAGTGAGGTATCCAGCCAGGTACTCACACAGAATCGCCAAGCCTTCCTGAGTAGTTGTATTGACCGGGCAACCCAACTCTAGAATTTTTAGCGTCTGGCTACGGGCGTTAAGAGTGGTGACCAGGTGAACCCCCAGCTCATGGTGAGCCAACGCAGATACCTCAGTTTCCGAAATATTGGCATGGGAGTTGATTTTAATCGTACTACCAGCCACCAAAGCATTGGCAATCATATGATCATCGATGAAAATATCGTAGCTATAGCCCTGTCTATTAGCGAAGTCACTGAGATACTGCATCATCTCATTAGCATTCAGAAACCGATCATCACTAGATTCCAAATCATCAGGCAAGTGCAGAATAAAATTGGCATTATTTACATCCTTATCTGTGGGCTCTCCAAAGTAACGCAAGGAGTTATAAACAAAATCATCCGTTCCCACAGAGCGAAACTGATCCAATTTATCGACATAAGATTCGATGATATCGCTATATAGCTGAGTCAGATCCTCATCTGGCAGGGATTCGACTGGAAGGGCATAAAGCAGCCGTTTGCGCTGAAATATATCCATTTTTTGTTCACGGTATACAAACTGAGGATTAATGGAAAACTTCTTCGAGAAAAACTCTTCTTTCATTGCCCGAAAATTTCTTGGCTCAATTGCCGCAAGAATTTCCACCCCACGCACCAACTCAAATAAATCTTGATCTAGAATCTTTAGCTCAGGATGTTCGTTAAGTGACCGATCCATAGTTGCATCCTTCAACCATAATATTTATGAGATTAGTGAAGTTGTTATCTTGCCCAACTACCCAGGGAGGCACTAAATAATTCTGTGATGCCTCTAGCTTTCAAAGCGGCTCTCAATCAAGACGCGGCTTCACAGGTGAGTCTAGATATTTCAAGAAGACACAAAACAAAGTGTGAATCGCTCTGAAAGCCCCGAAGAGCAGGCTTTAAAGGCTACATCCGCTGAATTCAGGGCCTGCAGAGGTATTACGCAATTTGTCAGAGACTCCCTCGATAGCAGGTATTCCACCATCAAATTATTACCCTACTTCTATTTATGCAATATGGCGCAAAGTCATACCCTCAGAAGAACACCTGACTCTAGGTAAGATAAATTTCTTAGTCGAATAAACCGGCACTCACCGAGATATTCAACCTGCCCCCCTAAATACCTTAGATTCTGTAATTGACGGATACCCTCTCCAGGCTTTTAAACAATTCTAATAAGAATTATTTCCAACTATCTGATTGAAAATTACTTTTTAAAAGGCTCATCTGAAAAGCATATATAGAAGCAGCTAGTCGCAATTTCCATTCAACTCGATACGTGCCAATTGCAAAGCATTCCAATCGACAGGAACATAATAATCTCGATACTAAGATTCCGCGCCAGCTCTATTGCCAATTCCCTCCTAAAATAGATCGAGGCAATCGGGGATGTATTGATGGGCGCAGTGGGCGACACGGAAGGTCGCAAAATCGATCAGGCTACGCCAGGGAGATGGATATCCCTACTCTCACCTGTGCTTCCGACTATTTTCACCATTATCTTAATGGTGCATATGCCGGATATTTCAGCCGGTAAGGAATTCTCCTTTGGCGTTACCTGGGTTGAAGCACTGGGAATTGACCTGCGTTTTTATGTCGATGGCCTGAGTTTCCTTTTTGCCCTGTTAATTAGTGGCATTGGAATTTTTGTTACCATCTATGCTGCCGCTTATATGCGCGGCGACATTGATTTGCGCCGATTTTACTTTTACCTCTACCTTTTTATGGTGGGGATGCTGGGTTTGGTTCTGGCGGGAGACTTAATTACCCTATTTGTTTTTTGGGAAATAACAACCATTTCCAGCTATCTACTAATTAGCTATAACAACACCAGCGCCATTGCACGTCGCTCTGCTTTACAAGCCTTGCTGGTCACCACACTAGGTGGGTTGTGCCTACTCGTTGGGTTACTACTACTCGCCTCTCTGGCAGAGAGTTTCGATTTAGTCCAGGTATTGGCTACCGGTGAAACTGTACGAGCAAGCCCTCTTTATTTACCGATCTTAATACTGATATTAATAGGCGCCTTTTGTAAGTCTGCACAGCTACCCTTTCATTTCTGGCTGCCCAATGCTATGGCCGCCCCTACTCCAGTAAGTGCCTATCTTCACTCCGCCACCATGGTAAAAGCTGGTATTTACTTGCTCGCGCGTATGCATCCAGTGTTAGCACATACCGAGTATTGGGAATGGATTTTGACTTGTACGGGTGCCGCTACGGCAGCGGTAGCGGCCTTGGCGGCGCTGCGACAAACCGATCTGAAGTTGGCCCTGGCGTATACCACCCTGATTGCGCTAGGTACCCTGACCATGTTCCTGGGCTCCGATGCCTCGGCGGCTGTGGCCGCTGCCATTACCTTTCTTATCGTGCACTCTTTCTACAAAGCGGCGCTGTTTATGGTGGTGGGCATTATCGACAAACAGGCCGGCACACGCAATCTCAACAAACTGGGCGGACTCGGTCACTCAATGCATATTACTGTGATTGCGGCTTCAGCGGCGGCTCTCTCCATGGCCGGGTTTCCACCTTTTTTAGGATTTATCGGCAAAGAGCTTAAATATGAAGGCGCTTTAGCAGTGGCCTCAGAACCGGCGCTGGTTGCCACAGTGGCGGTTTTTGTCAATGCCGTCACGGTAACCGTAGCGGGAATGGTGGCGATCAAACCGTTCTGGAAAAAAAAGCCGCAACATATATCCAATGTTCAAGAAGCACCACTGGGCATGTGGATTAGCCCGTTAATTTTAAGTGGCTTGGGCCTTACTTTCGGTATGGCGCCAGATCTTGTTGGTGGCGGCTTGGTAGAACCGGCACTGAGCGCAATTCTGGGAATCCCAGAGACCATCAAGCTTAAGTTATGGCACGGCATTAATATTCCCCTGCTGATGAGTATTCTCACTTTTGTTTTAGGAGTCACCATGTATCTGGGCTTACGACGCATGCGTGCTTGGTTGGCCTGGGATTTCAAATATGCGCCCACCAATGCCGATCAGTTGTGGGATAAATCTCTGGATTTACTCAAAGCCTTTGCCGCACTACAAACCCGTATACTACAAAACGGTATTATGCGGCGTTACCTAACAGTAATTTTTGTCACTGTGTCCCTGGCCCTCGCTTATGCCCTGATACGCAGTGGACAATTTCCTATGGAATACGCTTGGCCACGTCTCAACCTAAAGGAATGGGCCGCCCTGTTATTGACCGTGGGAGGGGCCTATATGGCGGGCTCGGCGCGCAAGCCACTTATTGCCATCTGTGCCCTGGGAGCCCTAGGAGTGGGAATTGCCCTGATCTACTTATTTCTTGGCGCACCGGATGTCGCGATTACCCAACTACTAGTAGAAACCCTTTACCTGGTATTGGTTGCGGCAATCCTGCCGCGCCTACCGGTATTTAATCCCGGTCGCAAGGTATTGTTCCGCCCACGAGATGCCACCCTCGGCGCGGTTTTAGGTCTACTGGTCACCTTCAGCTTACTTGCGGTACTACAGACACCTCTGGAGAGCCCAACCACCGAGTTTTTTGAGAAAGCATCGGTTCCGGAAGCCCACGGCCGCAATATCGTCAACGTCATTTTGGTGGACTTTCGAGCACTGGACACATTTGGAGAAATTATTGTGGTCTTTACTGCGGCTGTGGCTGCAGTCACTCTGCTAGGCCATCAATTGCGGCGAGGTAAGCAATGAATTCCCTGATACTTCAAACCGCAACCCGAGTACTGGTAGCTCTGATTCTATTGTTCTCTATCTATATGTTACTGCGTGGGCACAATTATCCAGGAGGAGGATTTATTGCTGGCTTGATCGCCGCCTCCGCATTTGCCTTATTTGCCATCGCTTGGGGCATGGAGTCCGCACAGAGTGCCCTAAAGATTCCCCCGAGCACTTTGGCTGCGAGCGGTGTACTCATTGCCGCAGTTTCCGGAATGCTGGGCCTTTTTTCTGGTGAAGCGCCATTCTCAGGACAGTGGCTGCAGATTACCGGTGGTAAAAATACTGGCGGAATCACTATTAGCAATGTACTGATTTTTGATATCGGGGTTTATTTCGCAGTGCTCGGCGCTGTGTTGACCCTGATTTTTGCCCTGGAGGAGTCCAACTAAGATGGAAGGTCCACTCGCTCTCGTTGTTGGCATTCTGATCGCTACCGGTGTCTACCTGATGTTGGCCAGAAATTTACTACATTATCTTTTTGGGCTGATACTCATTAGCAATGCCGCCAACTTGGCAATATTTGTCGCGGGGCGCGTCACTCGCGCCGCCCCTCCCCTAATTCCAAAAGGCATGGAAGTTGCCCCTGGGCCAATTTCCAACCCCTTGCCTCAGGCATTAATCCTTACCGCCATTGTGATTGGCTTTGGCCTACTGGCCTTTGCTCTGGCCCTGATTGCTCAGGCCTATAAAGTACTCGGCACCCTGGATGTGGATTCGATGCGTATTGCCGAGCCGGTTTTGCCCAAGAGGGATAAATCCCCTTGAGTTGGTTACTGGCCCTACCCTTCCTAGTACCAATCCTTACCGCACTCGCCACTTTTCCGGCGCGAGGGCGAAAGAGCCTGTGTGGTGCTATTTCTGTCTTTGGCTGCACACTTCTACTCGGTGTGACCTTTATCATTCTGTACTTGGTGGAAACAGGCGGCACCCGTGCGGCACAGATGGGAGATTGGGCTGCGCCATTCGGTATCACTCTAGTCGCAGATCGGCTGAGCGCCATTATGCTACTGATTAGCGGTATCGTTGGATTCTGTGTATCGGTCTTTTCCCTCTCTGATATCAGGAAATACCGGGTTAAACTGGGCTTTCATAGTTTCTTCCAGTTATTACTGGCTGGAGTTTGCGGTAGTTTTATTACTGGAGATTTATTCAACCTGTATGTCTGGTTTGAGGTGATGCTGATTGCCTCTTTCGCATTGCTGGTGCTTGGTGGAGATCGTATTCAACTGGATGGCGGAATTAAATATGTAGCACTTAACCTAGTTTCCACATTGCTAATGCTGACCTCTATCGGCATGACCTATGGGCTAACAGGCACCTTGAACATGGCCCAGCTGCATGTCTCTTTAACCACTGTGGATAACCCCACTGCTGTTTCTGCTCTGGCGGTGTTATTTATCTGTGCCTTTGGTATTAAAGCTGCCATTTTTCCATTATTTTTTTGGCTGCCCGCCTCTTATCATGCACCACCTGTCACAGTGACCGCAGTTTTTGCCGGCCTACTTACAAAGGTAGGGGTTTACGCTTTAATCCGCACCTTCACTCTTATTTTTCCCAGTGAGCTGGAGTTCCCCCACACTATTTTGCTGGGCACTGCATTATTGACCATGCTCACCGGCGTATTGGGCGCAGCTGCACATTATGAATTTCGTAAAATTCTCGCATTCCATATCATCAGCCAGATTGGCTTCTTGGTACTGGGCTTGGCACTCGATACGCCACTGGCATTGGCCGGAGCGATCTTTTATACCATTCATAATATCGTCGCCAAAACCAATTTATTTCTTATCAGTGGTACTGCCAAACGCCTGACAGGCAGTTACGAATTAAGCCAGATTGGAGGCCTCTATCGGGCCAGTCCACTGCTTTCTGTTTTTTTCTTTATCGCCGCCTTCAGCCTGGCCGGTTTTCCACCGTTGTCGGGTTTCTGGGCCAAACTATTGCTATTGAAGGCAAGCCTAGATCTAGACGCTTACTGGGTTGTGGCCGTGGCCTTAATTACCGGAGCCCTGACCCTGTTTTCCATGAGCAAAATTTGGGCGGAAGCTTTTTTAAAGGACCACCCGAAGGACTATTGTCAGAGTTTAAAGAATATTCCCCAGCAGGATCGCTACCAGCGCCTATTGCCGGTGGCATTACTAGCCCTGATCACTCTAGTGCTCGGGCTGGTACCGGGCCCTTTAATCGACTACTCACTGGCCGCGGCAGGGGAATTGTTGAATCCAAGTGATTACATTGAGGCAGTACTGGGAATGGAAACCCAATACGCGGGGAACCACTGATTATGCGCGTATTTTTACTCAATTTAATATTGGCCATTAGCTGGTCGGCCCTGACCGGTAATGCGACACTGACAAACTTTTGTTTTGGTTATTTTGTCGGTTATCTGGCATTGCGGGTTTCGCCCAAGATCCCTGAGGGAACCAAGTACTTCCAGCGTCTACCCCGTCTAATCCGCCTAGGCAGTTTTTTTCTACAGGAACTGGTACTTTCAAGTTTACGTGCAGTCTTGGAGGTGTTCTCACCAAAATTACAAAGTCGTCCACAGGTAGTGCGGCTACCTCTAGAAATAACCGATCAAACCCAGATTTTTATACTGGCGAATTTAATATCACTCACACCGGGAACGGTAGTTCTGGAAATCACTCCGGATAACTCTGAATTTTTGGTACACACTATGTTCGTTGATGACCCAGATATTTTTCGTGAGGAAATTCATCTGGGATTTGAGAAACGCGTGCGGGAGGCGTTTTCCTGATGCACAGTACTATCGTTGATATCAACGCGCCGCTAATCGTAGCGGCCATTAATGTCTCATCACTCATTTTATTACTGGCTCTGGCCATGTGTTTTATGCGAATTTTTCTCGGTCCAACACTGGCAGACCGGGTTGTAGCCCTCGATGTGCTGAATATTCTTGCAGTGGCCTATTGCGCTCTGTTGGCGATTGCCTCGGGAGAGCCAGCCTATCTGAGTGCGGCCATTGCCCTGGCACTGGTAGCCTTCCTGGTGAGTGTCGCCTTCGCCCGCTTTATCGAGAAAAGCGGAAAAAAGACCGTATTGCAAGAGGGAAGTGGCAGTGGTATTCGATGAGGTTTTTATTGCTACCCTTTTGCTAGTGGGCAGCCTATTCGGTTTTAGTGCGGCTTTGGGTTTGTTACGAATGCCGGATTTCTACACTCGCATGAGCACTTCGGGCAAAGCCGCCACCCTGTGCTGCGGACTGTTACTGGGGGGCGTAGCCGCAATGTTCCACGATACCCAAGTAACCGCACGCGCAGTGGCGGCGCTGCTATTTTTGCTCTTCACTGTGCCCATCGGGGTGCATATGATTGCGCGAGCGGCCTATCGGGTAGGCACCCCTATGTGGCGAGGCAGGACCGCCAGTCCCCGCTTCAAAAACCCGAAGAGGGACTTAAAGTAGATCCTGCCCAGGTGAGTTAGTTACTGCTGATAGAGATCGGCAATCATCGCCTCACAGCGCTGAGCCAGCTCTTCTGAACTGTCATCCACTAAGAGCACATGGCCCATCTTACGCCCGGGACGGAGCGTCTTGCCGTAGAGCCAAACGCCCTCATTCTTGCCTGTTGGCGCTCGATCCACACCAAGCATATTGACCATGGCAGCGGGTCGTGGGCACTCGGTGTCACCCAGTGGCATATCCAATATCGCACGCAGGTGATTGGCAAATTGGCTGGTGTCCGCACCCACTAAAGTCCAGTGACCGCTATTGTGGACCCGTGGCGCAATTTCATTCACCAGCAAGCCTTCACTGGTGACAAAGCACTCCACTGAGAGTACGCCCACATAGTCCCAGTCATCCATCAGCTTTTGCAAATAGGCACGGGCACTGGCCAATAATTGCTCATCCTGATAAGGCGCCTTGGAGAGTAACAGCGTACCTTGGCGATGCAAGTTCTCAGTTAGTGGGTAAGTCTTTACTTCCCCTGAAACAGAGCGGGCACCGATCAGGGAAACCTCACAGGAAAAATCTACCGAGGCTTCCACCACGCAGGGCAGATCTTTGGCCTCTTCTATGGCTTCCTGCAGCTCTGCTGCATCTTTCACCCGCCACTGGTTCTTACCGTCATAGCCATTTTCACAGCTCTTGATAAACGCTGGATAACCGAGCTTATCCAAGGCATTCAGTAATTCATCGCGCCCCTGCGCCGGCATAAAAGGCGCAACCGGAAGACCACTCTCAGTAAGTGCCCGCTTCTCTCTCAAGCGGTGTTGGGCTTTCTCAAAAACATGGGGATCTGGGTAAACGGGACAGAAGCGTTGCAACGCTCTCAACAGCGCCACATCCACCTGCTCACGCTCGGCGGTAATCACCTCAGGGCAACCAAGTGCCTGAAATAAATCCTCGCCACTGCCCGCCTCATCCAGCCTGACTATTGTGCCGAGACCTTCAACACAACCCGCGTCCTCGCCCTTCTCCGCCAGGAAACTAAATGTAATACCGAGGGGCTTACCCTCTTGTGCCATCATCTGCGCCAGCTGCCCGCAGCCGACAATAGCGATATGTCTGGTTACTTCACTCACTGACTTCACTCCACCGTTAGCGGAACCTGGTCAGTTTGACGCTCGCGCCAAGCGATCAGTCGCTCCTGTAGTTCAGCATCGCCCAGGGAGAGCATCTGTGCCGCCATCAGGCCCGCGTTATAAGCCCCAGAGGCACCTACCGCCTGGGTAGCTACGGCGATACCTTTGGGCATCTGCACGATGGAAAGAAGGCTATCCATTCCGGTCATAAAACGGCTTTCAACAGGCACGGCAATCACTGGCAGCGGGCTCATAGCGGCAATCATTCCCGGCAGGTGGGCAGAGCCACCAGCTCCGGCAATAATCACCTGGGTGCCGTTTTTGTGGGCTTCACTGGCGAATTCCACCAGACGCTGGGGGGTTCTGTGAGCGGACACAACCGCAGTGGCAAAAGGAACCTCCAGCTCGTTCAAGGGTTTGGTGGCATTGGCCATGGTGGGCCAATCCGATCGCGACCCCATAACGATGGTGACTTTTTCAAAGGGCAGTGATTTCACTTGCGGCTAACTCCAATGTTGAACAAACGCCAGGTAGACGGGAATCGCCACCAGGACATTGAAAGGGAACGTTATCGCCAGGGACAGTGTGATGGACACGCTGGCATTGGCCTGCGGCAGAGCCACAGACATAGCTGCGGGCACCGCGATATAGGAGGCGCTGCTACCGAGTACTGCCAGCAGGAAAATTCCTCCCGCCGACAACCCCAGTAATGCTCCCAGGGCACCCCCGGCTGCACCGCCTAGCAGGGGCATAAATATACCAAAACTCAGCAAGAACGCACCCTGCCCGCGCACATCTGCCAGTCGCGCCGCCGCGACTCTGCCCATTTCCAGCAGAAAAAGAGCCAGTACACCGTGAAATAACTGGCCAAAGAAAGGCATTACTGTTGCAGTGCGCTCACCGGCCCAGGCGCCGATGGCGATCCCGCCAAGCAGGAGAAGAACCCCCTGATTGCAAGTCAGTTCATGAGCCAGGCGCCCCTTGTTGCTGTTCAGCATCGATTTCCGTGCTAGAAGAATTCCCACCACGATAGCCGGAACTTCTAGCAGGGCAACAAATAAGGGGAAATAGGCTTCATAATCGATACCCTTCGCCTCCAACAGGGCCACCGCCACAGCATAGGTTGCCACACTGACCGACCCGTAGTGGGCTGCAGTAGCCGCTGCATCCAGCCGACTCCATTTGCCTATCCAATAGAGAAGCGGGAAGGCCAACAAAGGAAGCAGTGCACCAAAGGCCAAAATTGCGAGAGATTGAGGAATCAGGGTGGAAGCGGAATAAGTACTGAGCGCCGCCCCACCCTTGAGCCCTATAGCCAGCAGCAGAAAGATCACACAGCTTTGGTAGAGACCGGTGGGCAGGCGTAAATCACTACGTACCAGCTGCGCCAGAGCCCCAAGGATGAAGAAACCAACTACAACATCCAGCTGCATGATCAGTGCTTCCCGCGCTTGGAGCGATCACGGAGTTCAGATAGGGGTATTCGAATTTTCTGGGGAACACGCTTCATTAGCACGTACCCCACATTGGCAAGCACCACCACCAGCCCCACCACCATTAGTGCGGCGGCATCAATACCAACCAGCACCAATATCCATCCAATGGACATAACTAACAGTCCTACCAAGGTACCAAAGTAAAGTTGTGACTTGTGCATGCAGAGGCCCCCTATAGATTGAAGTGGGCGCATTATCCCTAGGTAGACCAATAGATAAAAATAGATAATGATTATGCTAACTATCATCTTTTATCTATGAATAAGAAAAATCATGTTATCCAGCAGAGCTCACTCCCGCATCGGCACTGTCAGGCAGTTGGAGGTTTTACTTACAGTATATGAACACCGTAGTATCAGTGGCGCCGCAAAAGCGCTGCACCTGACTCAGCCCAGTATATCCATGCAGTTGGCCAAGTTGTCTGGTGCCGTAGGCTTGCCCCTCTACTACGCCGTAGGCAAGCAATTGCAATTCACTGAAGCCGGACAGACTCTGGTGGACAGTGCCCGAGAAATCCTCAAGAGCTATGAATATCTGGAATTAAAGCTAGCCAGACTGCGCGGTCTAGAAACAGGGCGTTTACAACTGGCAGTCGTCACTACCGCCAAATATTTTATTCCCCACCTGATTGGCGAATTTTACGAGCAGCATCCAAAGTTGGATATTCTCTTTCGCGTGGGTAATCGTCAGCAGATCATCGACTACACCAGTGAGGATGAGGATGATTTTTATGTGTTCAGCCATCCTCCCAAAAACCCTGATCTGGAATTGGTGGAATTCCTGCCCAATCGACTGTTGGCCATAGCACCGGAGAAGCACCCGTTAGCAGGTAGAAAAAAAATTCCCCTTGAAGAGTTTGCCAGCGGTCCCTTCCTGCGGCGAGAGGAGGGCTCTGGAACCCGTCACGCCATTGAGCGTTTCCTACAGGAGAGACATATCGACCTCAATATTCGCATGACCATCGAAAGTAATGAAGCGATAAAGCACGCTGTAATGTCAGGGCTCGGGGTATCTATTCTCTCCGAACATACTCTCGCATTTGGCGGCCATTCCGGCCTGTCAATTTTAGAAGTGGAATCACTGCCAATTATTACCCATTGGTATCTGGCCAGGCGAAAGTCCCGTCCATTATCTCCTGCCGCCGCAGAATTTCTTGAGTATGCCCGCAACCTTGAGACGGTACCGGTAGAGAGCGGTATCGCTTGGCCTCTATCTCCCAATCAATAATCCATAGTGTAAAAGCACAGAAAAATTCAGTATTTGAATTGGCTAACTCCGCACACAGGTTAAACCTCTTGGCTGATAGCCAATCTTCCACCAAAAAATCCCGATTTAATACTCGTCAAATTTCCTCTGCACCTGCCGAATCCTGCTACTTTTTGGATACCTATTGGTGAGTCCAAAATCACCAGTTATCTAATGCAACGAGAAACAATAAATGGCGCCGGCCGTCATCGATTTTCACAGAAAGGTATAACGATGAAAATCCAGGGAATAATTTTCAGACTCTTTATATTCCTTTTAGCCACAAGCACAATCAGTGTTAAAGCTCAGGAAGATTGGCGCAACATTGACTGGGGTGAATTTATAGTTCGCTTCGGGCTCAGTTATGTTGCTCCTAATGATGCCGGAACTTCACTGAAATACCGCGTATTACAACAATGGGACTTATATAATTCGACCTGGGAAATAGACACAGCACAAACTTGGCAAATTTCCGGAGTATGGCGCCCCTCAGACCGCTTGGGGTTCGAGCTGATGCACATCAACAGTGCTGCCTATGATGTGACCCTCGACAACTTTACTGGCAACCCAGGCAGCAGCCAAATTCAACTGGGGGATTTTAAGGTATCAACCACTCTCGCCTTTGCTAACTGGTATTTTCTCGATCCATCCTATTTTTTTAGACCCTATTTTGGCGCCGGTATTAACTATACCGATTACCATACAGTTTCTATCAGCCGACAATTTGATGAATATTTGATGGACTCAGGTATGTCAGTGGCGCCCGGGGATCTTAATATGGGACATTCCTGGGATTGGGCTCTTCAAGGGGGAATCGACTTCAACCTAGATTTCCGTCAATTTCGTTATCCTCTGTTAATTAATCTGGCGGCTCTTTACTACTTATCAGATACCGACCCCACAGTTAACTTCCCCACAGAGTTAGGATCAGACCGCCTCTACGCACACTTCGATTACAACCCCTGGATCATCAATGTTGGCATTGGCACCAAGTTCTGAATGGCGGAACTCTGTAAATGAAACTTAGTGCAGACACCCCAATGGAAAACTATAAATCAAACTATTTCGTCCGCCAGTGGATTAATGCTTTACTTTTTTCTCCCGCATTGACACTAGTGATTATTTTCCCCTTGAAAGCCATTGCGCAGTGTACTCCGAGTAATACGGGTACCAATGGCGCAGATCAAATAATCTGTGACGAAGATAATGATGCAGAAGAGGCCGATGTCGATGCACTAAGCGGCAATGACACTTTGGATTTAAATGGCGGCACGATCACTAGCGTCTTCGGTGGCGATGGCGACGATGCCATTCATGTGAAAGGGGCAATAGTTAAAGATTCTGTCTTTGGCGGAAATGGAAACGATCTAATCGTACTGGATAATCGCAGTAGCGACATTGGTAACTACCTCAATGGCGGGGGTATTTATGGCGGAGCTGGTGACGATAATATCCAAATTTTAGACGGACTCACCTTTCATGTTTGGGGTGGTGAAGGTAACGACCAAATCACTCTGGATGGAGGTTTCATTTTTAATTACCTGGATGCCGGCGGGGGAGATGATTACATCCACTGGGATGAGGGAATTAGCAATGAGATACGCGGTGGCTATGGGTCAGATACCTTAGTCATTGACTCCTATTCTTTCGAGGGTGATGCAATTTTAAATGGTGGTGATGATCTCAGTGCAGAAGATGGGGATATCGACACACTGATTTTCAAGCTAGACTACCGTGTGGATGGCAACAAACTAACCAACTGGGAACGTGTTGTTGTTTGGGGTAGTTCAAAAATTATTTTAACGGGCAGTTTAAATGTTGGCGGCGGCCAAGACTCTGAAAACAATCCATTAGGGTTACACATCAAATGGGGCGGCCAAACTTTTATAGATGCCAAAGAGTATAGAATTACCGGCAACGTAGCTAACGACGGTACTATCGATCTGGCGAATAAAGAATTCAACACTCTAATCATTCAAAAAGATAGTGATAATAATTATGGACACTATAGCGGCGACAAAGGACGCTTGTGGTTAGATGTAGCACTCAATGACAGCTCTGCCAGCAGTGACCAGCTAATCATCAGAGGGGATACCAGCGGATCAACTTATATAACCGTTTATAATCGCAACGGCACTGGCGCACGCACCCAAGACAATGGAATAAAACTAATTTCTATCGAGGGTGACTCTACTGAAGATGCTTTTATTTTAAACGGCGACTACATTACCAAGGATGAGCAACCAGCGACTATTGGTGGAGCATACGCCTATACCCTGCACCACAGTGACGAAACTGGAAATGAGGATGGTAATTGGTATCTACGTTCTACGGTAAGTAATTCAAGCCGCCTTCCCAAAGGCGGTATGATTCGCTGGCAGCCCGCTGCGGTAATGTATGAAACCCTTCCGCAAGTGCTGCGCTCTTTAAATATCCCCTCCACATTGCGGAGTCGTGTAGGCAATCGTTATTGGGTTGGTAGCAGTTATCGGGACGTCTATAACACCGATTACACCAGTTCATTGGAAACCGCTATTGATCGCAAGGGACTATGGCTACGTAATGGCGCACGCTATATAACTACAACTCCCAAAGAGTCCACCACCTGGGCAAGTTGGGATCAAACTTATTATCAATTTCAGTTTGGTATCGACTTTCCTCTCAACCTATTAATTCTTGACACCACACCTATTGTTAGTTTGGCTTTGCACTATGGCGATTCAAGAAATACAGTAGAATCTTTTTTTGGTAATGGCAATATAGATGCCAAAACATATGGGGTCAGTAGCTATTTAACCTGGTATGGCTACCAAGGCCTATACCTGGATACTCAGTTTAAGCTAAGTTGGTTTGACTTTGACTTTGACGCAAAAGACCTACGTACTCTTCGTAATAGCAGTGAGGGCTATGGTTATGGCTTTTCTGTAGAAGGAGGGTGGAGCTTCAAGCTCTATGATTATTATTCTATTACCCCCCATGCACAACTTATTTATACTTCTGAGGAAGCTGAGGATTTCGAAGATACCTACGAAGTAAAAGTAGGAGACATTAATAATAATGGGTTTTTATTGCGCCTAGGCACCACTTTCGAAAAGCGTAAAAGCCAGCGAAAATCAAGTAGAAATATGTACGGTTCCCTACCTCTAGAGCGCTTTGGTTATTATGTAACTCCTGGAGTCACTCTAAATCTCAATCAGGAAACTGACTTGGTCGTTTCTGGAGCCCGCCTCTACCAAAAACCAGACTTTTGGTATGCAGACTTAAGAATGGGGGCTAGCTATGAGGAATGCGGGGACCACTGTTCCATTTATACCGAATTATTTTTCAGCAGCGGCCTGGAGAGTATTGGGGACAGTTTTGTGGGAGGGCTGGAGCTTGGATTTCGTTATAAATGGTAGACTCTAGCTTCTAATCTCAACGACAATTCAATCTTTTACTATTTTAACAAATCATAGATGTCATATTCAGAGAAAACCTTCTTAATTTTGCAATCATTCCCCTGACGGTTCTTATGATTTTCCTTCATTAATGCATATTCTTGTGAGCCCTGAATCATTAAGAAGCGATGTCTCCAGCTACGGGAATCAGAAATACGCGCAGCCAAAGTCCCGCTTTTAATACTCATTGCCTTCAACCAAATATCATCTGCATTTGGGCACAAGGTCATAAATTTTTCGGGGTCAAACGCATCCTTATGTAAAGAGTTTGGAGGATACATAACCCCTCCCATGCCTGTTGGAAAGACTAAATGAGATGCCTCTGTGTCCCTTATGCTACTTTCCCAACTTCCATAAGGCAGTAGTGCTCCTTTTTTATCTAGACGCATTCGATGAGCCCTGTGGCAATAAATCTTGGATGGATCTTTTTCATATGCCTGATAAAGTAAATCAATCATATCCGGCGGATAAAGAACATCATCGTCAACAGTAACAATCAGGCTGTCAGGAAATCTTTCAAAAGCATAAGCATATTTTTTATAGGGTCCCAGATCTTCCTCAACAAAAAATATTTGCAGCCCTCTTTGCTGTTGCTTTTTAAGGGTCTCGGGCAAAGTCTTATTTGGAAAGTTCTTGGTAGACAACCACAGAACAATTGCATCAGCCTTAAGGGATTGCTGGAAAAGGCTTTCAATACACAAATATAAATCGTGGATTCGCTTATCGAAGGACGTTAGAGATATAACGATATTATCTCTCTTAGTATTTCCCACTCCAAGATCTGTATTGCTTGAAGCGTGTAGACCAAGCAACTGGCAGCGAACAAGCGCTTCCAACTTCAAATTATTGTTTAGGTCGTGCTTTTTTAAGCGCTTCTTTAAAAAATATTGGAACATTCAGGGCCATCCAGCAAACTCAACCTATTGTACCGAATAGCCGAACAGCAATCCGCTCAGCTTGGGAACACCATCAAAAGAGAAGAGGGCGGAAGTGGGTACAAACTTGGCAGATTATGCCAGATGCCACAGCCAATGGCCACTCAAACACCATATTTAGGACAAAAACCCAATTAAAGGCCGAGGGGCAGTTTCTTTCACCTAAAAAAAAGTGCTTGAGTAGCTTACCCCTATCTGGGGCAGCTCTAGTCTTTCACCCAAGTCACCCCCTAGTGAGGACTTAAAACAGGCTGATTTCGCTCCTGTAAATAGTCAAGTAATTGATACTCTGAAAACACCCTTTTAATCTTGCAGTCATTACCACCTGTGCCTCTCAAGTTGATCTCCTTTAACTGTTGAATCTGTGACCCCTGAATAGTAAGAAAGCGTTCCCTCCAGTATCGATAGTCTGGAACCCTAGTAACATATTTTCCTCGCAATAAACTCATCGCCTTCAACCAAACATCATCAGCAGCAGGACATAACTCCATAAATTTTTTACTATTGAAAGCATCCTCATGTAATGAATCCGGAGGGTACAAAACCCCAGCCATTCCCGTAGCAAAAAGGAAAGGAGATGGCTCACTATTTAGTCCATAAGAGCGCCAACTTTCGTAAGGTTTCAATTCCCCTTTTCCGTTTAACAGAATCTTATGTGCCCTATGGCAATGGATATGTGAGGGAGCTCTCAAATAAGATTGATATAGTAAATCGATAGTATCTGAAGGATAAAGCACATCATCATCCACAGTGACAATGAGACTATTTGGAAACATATCAAAGGCATACATATATTTCATATAAGGCCCAAAATCATTCTCCACGAAATGAATTTGTAGGCCTCTAGCCTGCTGTTTTCGAAGTATCTCAGGTAATCTCCTATCGGGGAAATCACGTAAGGATAACCATAGAATTATTGCATCTGCTCTCAAGGATTGTTGATAAAGGCTTTCTATACATAAGTAAACATCATAAATACGCTTATTATAAGAAGTCAGCGAAACGACAATATTATGCGGCTTATCATTGCCAACGCCGGATGACTCACAATTTAGAGCCTTCAAGCCTAGAAGATGACCTAAAACCAGAGACTCCACCTTTAAATTATTATTAGAGTCATGTTTTTTTAATCTTTTTTTAAGAAAGTACTGGAGCATGTTGGAATACCGTTGATTAGCCTTCGAGGACTCATTGGTGGCGATAAGCCCACATTAATTCCATTTTGTTGAAAGTAAAGTCCATTAGCCAGGTCTAAATCAGGGTTCCTTTCATTGTGGCGCTTAATTCCCCAGCATCCAGTTTAAATCTTAAATTTTTGATCAATGCCCTGAAATATAGAACCTAAAATCACATTCAGGGCATTTGGGACAGATGCTATTCAGTATACCCAGGGTTAACTCTATCCAGCCGCCTTAAAAATCCAGGCCAAGCCAATAGCCCCCCTTGATTACTGGTAACCATATCTCCTTCACTCACTATTTTATCCACAATATTCTGAGGCACCGGAGTGAGTGGTGGGTTGCCAGCAAGAGCTGTGACCTGAATTTCACAGGCACGCTGCAATATAAACATTGCTAAAAAGGTATCAGGAATAGTAGAAGCGCAGGTTAACAGTCCGTGATTGCACAAGATCATATAGTTCGCTGATCCCAGGTCAGCCACCAAACGTGACTTTTCATCCTTGCGCACAGCAATTCCCTCATAGTCGTGGTAGGCAATACTTGAAAGGGGAAATAGTGATTGCTGCGAGATTGGCAGTAACCCCTCTGCATGAGCAGATACAGCTACCCCAGCAGTAGTATGGGTATGTATAACGCAGTGGGCATCTTTCCTCGCTTCATGAATTGCACTGTGAATAGTAAACCCTGCAGGATTCACCATTGCCGCACTTTCATCCACTTTTTCCCCCTGCAAATCGATTTTTACCAAACTGGAAGCAGTAATTTCGTCAAAAAACATCCCAAAAGGGTTAATAAGAAAGTGTGATTCTGGCCCAGGAATACGTACAGAGAGATGAGTGAAAATAGTATCGTCCCACCCAAAATAGGCGATCAATCGGTAAGCCGCAGCCAAATCTATACGTAATTGCCACTCTTCATCGCTAACACGTCCCTCAAGTGAAGGTATGGTTTCCAGTTTCATCGTCCTCTCCCCAGCTTTATTAGAGCTCAAATTCTGAATCATCCCTGCTGTAAACACTGTCAAATTGTTTACACTTGGCAAATGAATAAAAACGTTAGTTTCCTTGATAAATGCCCACTGCTAGCTGGCCTACCCGGTGAGGCTCGAGAATTCTTAGCCCAACAGGCACAATGCCAGTACTTTTCTCAGGGTGATAGTATCTACCCTTCGGGCTCCCATCAGGAGCGCCTTTCAATTATCGCTGAAGGACAAGTAAGAATATGCTCCAGTAATTTTGCCGGGCGCGAAGCGACCCTTGCGATTTTAGATAGTGGAGCTTGGTTTGGTGATACCGTATTTTGCCCTGGCACTCCGCGAGTATTTGGTGCATGCGCTCACGCTGACTGTGCTGTAGTCGATATTCCGGGTGAAATCTTGAGGGCAAAAATGAAACAACACCCCGAAGCCTACCCAATAGCATTGGAACAAATTAGCCTCAGGCTTTGGACAGTAATGTCCATTATCCAGGACGACGTACTACGTGGTACCGAAGCGCGAATTGCTCGACGTCTGCTTTTTATGGCCCAAATGCACAACGGCGGCGAAAAAAGTGGCCCAACCAGTTTCCGCCTCACCAAAGAACTACTCGCCAACACCATGGGGATGACCCGGCAGGGAGTACACCGGGTATTAAAGAATATTGAATCCAAGGGACTAATAGAGTGCTCTTACGGTCGCATCAGTGTGCCGGATATCTCGCACTTGGATACCTATATAAAGCTGTTGGACTGAGAGGATTTCATCCGACCTCGCCAGCTTGCGCCGCGTCTGCCTCACCAGCTTCGCGCGCTTTCTTGCGGCCATAATAGGCAAGCAACATCCCCGATGGAAACATAAGTACTCCATATACGGCTGAAGGCACCGACATTTCACTGGAGTGCATCAGTGTGAGGGTCACCATGAGACCAATAGTCCCGTTCTTGATGCCCAGCTCGGTAGCTACTGCCAGACCATCCCGCCGGGAAAGCCCACTGAAGTGGCTGATGATTAAGCCAGTCAACACCCCCAGTAAATTCAGCAAAATTGTAGAGGGGCCGGCCAACAGCATGAGCTCTCCAATCCGGTCTCTCATACCCCACACCAATCCCACCACTAAAATGACCAGTACCAGCGCCCCAAAAATACTTACAATGCCCTCAGCGCGGCTGGCTAAATGAGGGTTCCAAGCCCGTATCAACATACCAATCACCACGGGCAGCAAGACTATCACCGATAACATGGCGACAGTTTTGGCAAAAGGGAGAACGATTTCCTGCTCTGCTCCAAAGTATTGGCGCAGGGCAAAATTGGTGAAGAATGGCAGGGTCAGAATCGTAATTAGGCTTGCCGAAACCGTTAACACTATGGAGAGCGCTACATTACCGCGAGCGAGCAACGTAAAAAGGTTTGAGGTCGTTCCACCCGGGCAGGCTGCAATAATCACCAAACCCACAGCTATCGGTGCGGGTAAACTGAGCGCCCAACACAGAACAAAAGCCACAAGTGGCATAAGTACAATCTGGGCAAGTGTGCCCACCACTAACCCACCTGGTTTTACCGTCACCTGGTGGAAATCCCTGGCGGTCAGGGTCATTCCAATGCCCACCATAATGATAAACAGTGCGATGGGTAGACCGATCGAGATCATAGGCCCTGATTCCACATTCACCTCCTCTTTTTATTATTGTCTGGCTATATCTCCCCATATCCCATGTAGATTACGCTTTGGCAAAAACGTGTAATCCACACGAGGTGAGATATAGGGGGACAGCAGTTTTATTATTAAATATCTCTCTGGAAGATGAACCCTAGCACAGTCCCAAGTCAAGTGCCGATTCTGGTAGAATCAGAGCGCTTTTTTGCCGCTAACAGGGTTTATATGACCAATCGACTTCCCAGCCCTATTGTAGATGACTGGTCCAACCTACTTTGGTCCCTGGGCAGTAGCGATATTGTTGATACTAGTGACAAATCAACTAGCACCATTGACCTGCCATGGCTACCTATGGCTCGCCGCAACCAATTGCACACTTATTTTTCCCACAAAGAAGTCAAACAAGAATTAATAGATAAGCTCGAAACATACCTGATTGAAGGCGACCGACACAAACCCACCAACCGGCTTGGCGTTTACTTTGAGCGACTCTGGTCTTTCGCTTTTCAATACCACCCAGATTACCAGTTGCTGCACCAGAACCTGCCCCTGCGTATTGAGGGTAGAACTCTCGGCGAACTGGACTTTGTGGTTCATCACCTACCCAGTAATCGCTGCGAGCACTGGGAGGTTGCGGTGAAGTTCTACCTCGCTCAGCCCGTCGGCTTCTGGGTTGGCCCAGGCCTCAAGGATCGCCTGGATATCAAATTAAAGCGTATGGCGGAACATCAACTGCCTCTCATCCAGCAACAATCCGTACAAACTCTATTAGAAGCTCAGGAGCTTTATATTGATCGGCAGTGGACGCTGATGCCAGGCCGACTCTTTAACCGATTACCAACTCTTGGTAATCGGACAGCTGGGGGTAATCTGAAACAACTATGCAATAGTAATTGGTGGACCGACTTGGAAACCCTCGGAAACCTTGCCACTCAAGGAAATATCTCAGCAGGCCTGCGCTGGCTCCAACTTCCCAAAAAAGCCTGGCTAGCATCAATAGAATGGGAAGAACCCCACGGCGTCTCTTTTGAGCAACTTATGGCCGGACTTCAGAGCTCAGCAATTGATAAGCCTCTATGTTTTGCTCTTATGGGCCAAGAAGGTGAAATGGGTCGCGGCTTTATTGTGCCTAGCGACTGGCCGCGTAGAGCACAGGCATCATTCCCACAGAAACACCCATAACGTCCTGAGAGAAAACACTTTCTGCCTACCACTACTTGTGGGCCCGCCCTCCCTACCAATTTACTTATCTAAAGCCCACAGCAAAAAACTTAAAGCAAAATTTTTCCAATTATATATTGACTTGGATCAATTTATATTTACAATTTTCAGAAATTTCTGAAACTTAAGAAGATAATGAAACTATCCAGTCAAGCCCAGGCTTTTGTACTGCACTTTGGAGAAATGGGCAGCCGGTGGGGTTTTAATCGCACCGTGGGCCAGATGTTTGCCCTGCTTACCATCCACCCTTCCCCCCTAAATGCCGAGCAGCTGGCTCAGGCACTGAAGATCAGTCGCGGCAATGTGAGTATGGGCCTCAAAGAACTGCAAGCCTGGCGCCTTGTTGAGCTACAGCACCAGCCAGGTGACCGAAAAGACTATTTCACCGCTGCAGGGTCCATCTGGGAGCTTGCTCGAACTGTATTTGAAGAGCGACGTAAACGTGAACTGGACCCCACCCTGAGCCTATTGCGCCAGCTCTTGCTCAATGAGCCTCAGGATGAACAAGAAGCACAGGCCCAGGAAAAAATTCAAGAAGTCTACAGTCTGCTGGAATTACTTGAAGAGTTTGCCAACACCCTGAGCAAGCTGGAACACGACGATTTACTCAAGCTAATGAAACTGGGCTCCGGCATCGTCAAGCTACTGGAGCTGAAAAGTAAAATGACAGGAGGAAAGGCTCCAGAATAAACCTATACCTGAATTGCCCGCTGGGCAACCAAGACAGGCGGTAAAAGGATAAACCGCCGCCGACACAACGTCGGCAGCCGCTCAATAAACACCGTGGGTCCATACTCCTGCAATGGTGTTTAACGGGCACCCCCGGGCCTATCAGGAAGAGTCGCCCGGTTATCTGGTTAATAAATTAGTCCGACCAGCAGAGGCTCCCATGCTAGATACTCTGATCCTCTCCCGAATACAGTTTGCGGCCAATATCAGTTTTCATATTCTCTTTCCCACCATCACAATAGCCCTCGCCTGGATTATTGTTTTCTTCAAGCTTCGCTACGACCAAACTGATAATCCTGTTTGGATGAGAGCCTATCGTTTTTGGGTAAAGGTCTTTGCCCTAACCTTCGCGCTCGGTGTCGTTAGTGGCATCACTATGTCTTTCCAATTTGGTACCAACTGGCCAGGATTTATGGCACGGGTTGGCAATATCGCCGGGCCTCTCTTGGGTTATGAAGTGCTTACCGCTTTTTTTCTGGAAGCCACTTTTCTAGGTATCATGTTGTTTGGAATAAATCGTGTCCCCAGCAAAGTTCACACCTTCTCAGCCTTTGTAGTAGCTATTGGCACCACACTTTCCGCCTTCTGGATCATTGCACTCAATTCCTGGATGCAGACCCCATCCGGCTTTGAACTACGAGATGGTGTCGCCTACCCCGAGAGCTGGCTGGCTATTATTTTTAATGCCTCTTTCCCCTATCGCCTCACTCATATGCTACTGGCCTCGGGTCTCACTGCAGCCTTCTTTGTCGCAGGTATCTCTGCTTACCGGATACTTAAAGGTGACCCAAAGCGTGCACCGCGGCTAGCACTAAAAACCGGGTTGGTATTGGCAGCTGTTTTTATTCCAATCCAGATTTTTGTCGGCGACCTACACGGTCTTAACACTTTTAAGTACCAGCCGCAGAAAGTGGCGGCAATGGAGGGAGTATGGGAGACCGAAAGGGGCGCGCCACTATTACTATTTGCAATACCCGATGGTGAGAAGAAGACCAATCATTTCGAGATAGCTATCCCCAAAATGGCCAGCTTTATTCTGACCCATGATTTAAATGGAGAAATAAAAGGTATCGAAGAATTCCCCAATGATCATCCGCCGGTTGCACCCGTTTTCTTCGCCTTCCGAATTATGGTGGGTATGGGGATATTAATGCTGGCTGTCGCCTGGGGAGGTTGCTACCTCCTCTGGCGGCGCAAAGAGCTACCCAACTGGGCGCTCAAAACCCTGGTAGGAATGACGTTCGCGGGTTGGGTAGCCACCTTAGCAGGCTGGTATGTCACTGAAATTGGTCGGCAACCATGGCTTGTGACCGGGGTTCTCAAAACCGCAGATGCCGTAACCCAGATTCCACCTTCCCATGTGGGCTTCTCTCTCACCCTATATCTGCTTGTCTATGTCATCCTGCTCTATGCCTATATTCACACCCTAAAAGTAATGGCTTTGAAATCTGTCAAAGTGGAGGAGTTTGAAACCAAAGAACCTCTCGCCGGTGGCAGCCTGACCAACCTACCGAAATCCACCCAAGAGCAATCCAAGGGGGAATCCCATGAATGAGGCCGCATCATCCGCAGCCTATTGGCTACCCGTTGTCTTTATCGGCCTAATGGGTCTAGCAGTACTGGTTTACGCCATTCTGGATGGTTACGACCTTGGGGTGGGTATTCTCCTCCCCCTGGGTAAGGAAGACGAGCCCCAGCGGGACACCATGATTGCCTCGATTGGTCCTTTCTGGGATGCCAATGAAACCTGGCTGGTGCTCGCCATCGGCCTGCTGCTTATCGCCTTTCCCATCGCCCACAACCTAGTGCTGATGCATCTCTATATACCAGCAGCGATAATGCTGGTGGGGCTGATTTTGCGCGGCGTGGCTTTTGACTTTCGCGCCAAAGCAGCCGTGGGGCATAAGCTCGCTTGGGACAGGACGTTTAAAGCAGGATCCATAATCACCAGCCTGGCCCAGGGTTATATGCTGGGGCAATATGTGATGGGGTTCCAGCCTGGCTGGCAGGCACAGCTTTTCTCTGCAGTCAGTGCCCTGGGGGTAACTGCCGCCTACAGCTATATGGGCTCGGCCTGGCTGGTATTGAAAACCGAGTCACTGTTGCAGGAACGGGCAGTACGCTGGGCGCGTCGGGCTGGGCGGGCGACTCTCCTTGGCGTAGTCTCAGTCTCCACGATCAATCCACTGGTCAATCCAGCCGTTTTTGATCGTTGGTTCAGCTATCCACTGGTGATGTTCGTACTCCTGATACCCACCCTGTGTTTTCTGGCTTTTATTTTTAATGACCTCCTGCTGGCCAGGTTACCCAAAGCCAACGATAGGCACAGTGCGCTGCCCTTCACATTGGTAGTGACTATTTTTCTGATGTGCTTTATCGGCCTGGCTTTTAGCTTCTTTCCCGACATAGTGCCTGGGCAGCTGAATATCTGGCAGGCAGCCAGTGCCACCGCTTCACTGAAATTCATTTTAGTGGGCGCCCTGATTGTAGTGCCGATCATACTGATCTATACGGCATTCTCGTACTATGTGTTTCGCGGTAAAGCTTCCGAACTTCACTACCATTAGCACAACCTTTTTCGAATTGTGTGGGATAGTAACACTTGATCAAAATTAATCCGCCAGCGCGGAACTATCCCACAATTCGAACAAAATCCCCTTGCTCCCCGAAATTGGTACGATAATAATCATCAATTCCAGAAGACAATTTTTTACAAGGAAGTAAAGCGCACTTCTGGCGCTTGCCAACTGCGCTTGTCTAAGGGGAGGTGAATTTGAACCAAATCGATCGACGTGCTATTAGCCGGCGCGACACTGCTAGTCCGCGCAAACCACAACGTAAAAACGGCCGTGAGAAGTATGAAAAGCTTCTCGACGCGCTGGAAACCCTCATTGCCGAGCAGGATTCCACGGACATAAGTCTAGCCAATCTGAGCCAGGTAGCTGGGGTCCCAGCTGCATCCGTGTACCACTTTTTCCCAAGCGTAGATGCCAGCCTTACCGCTCTGGCGGAACGTCACTACAAGTCATTTGGCGATGTGGTACTGGGGCACTCTGATTTCTCACCAGCGGATAGCTGGCAAGATATGCTCTACCACCTGTGCGACTTAGTGCGTAGTTATTACGAAGATAATATCTCCGCACTCAAAGTACACTACGGGCCACAGTCCAGCTGGGCTCTACGTCAATTACAGATGGAAAACAACTGGCGCTTGGCAGATACCTTGATTAAGAATCTGTCTCGTGAATTTGAGTTGCCTCCATCACAGGACTGGCGCGACCGTTTTATGTGCGCCATCAATATCAATGATTCGTTTTGTTCCCAGGCATACTCGCGTTTCGGAAGAATTACCGAGGAAGCCGCCGCAGAGGGCAAGCGTGCCGCTGCAGCTTACTTAAAGCTGTATCTCGGAGAGCTGTTGCAAAGACGTCAGTTGCGCTTTGCTCCATTAGAAGCCTCTGCATAAAGCCTAAATTTTATTAATTAAAATTTAGATAATATCGACACACCTAGGGCCTGGCAATAATATTTGCCAGGCTTTTTTGTGTACCCAGCCAACAAAACTTCCAATTAGTTAAATTTCATTTTTTATCAATATAAAAATTACGAATGCGGCAATACTGAAAGCCATTAACATTTCACCATCGCTTTCGCCTTACAATGTCATAAACGACACACTCAGAGTAAACTTCTGATCAATCACAAGCATACTCTCTAAAAAAACTGGCATTCTAAAATTTTCTTTTGTTAGAATTTTTCTTCATAAAGAATACCGCCTTCAAGAAATCCTATAATTGAACAACCTTTTCACACCTAAAAATTAGCCGCCTAATACGTTATCAGCTTGAAACAACGGGGGTAAATCATCGTCCAATGATTAGCAGCCCAGTCTGCTTCTTGGTGGTGATTTTTGTGACTTTAAATTCACAAACTAATATTACCCTTGATGCTTTAACTGAATGGAGGGGAGGTTTTCTATGTCCATAGCCGCGCATGAGCTGGAGTTGGATTTTCCCGAGTACGCCGATACTATCAAGCACCTGATCAGGAATGACGTAGAATTCAAGCTAGATAACGACCAATATCGAAAACTGGATAAACAAATTAGAGGACTACAGGATAGTGGCATCGGCACTGATGACGATCACTATTCAAGACTAAAAAAACAACGCGCCTATCTCAAACAACACCTCTATAACCGTATTACTGATGTCATTCCCCATCATTAGTAGTTATTTTGCAAAATTAGCGGCGCCTCATCACCAATGCCGACCATATAGAGTGGCTGAGTGATTAAGCGCCGTTATGCAACTCTTTCTGACTTACTCCTCCCCCTTTGCCCGAAAAACCCGAATTGTTATAGAAGAACTCAAGTTACACTCCCGCGTTAATGAAGTTTTTTCTCACCCTTTTCACAATACAAATGATTTAATATCCAGTAATCCTTTAGGTAAAGTTCCCTGCCTGACCTTAGATAACGGCAACGTTATTATGGATAGCGAAGTGATCTGTGAGTTCCTAGATAAACAACTTGGAGATGGCCACCTCAGCTCTGCGATAGACAATGACTGGAATTTAAAAACACTCTATAGTGTGTCCTCAGGTCTAATGGAGATCTTGGTTCACAGACAGGTAGAGAAAATTCGCGGGCGTGAAGGGCTTCATTCAGAATTTTGGTGGCAGCGCTACAACAGTGCAATCAATCGTACCCTGGATTTTTTTGAAGCCAGAGTCCTTCAATTTCCCCAGACATTTTGTCTTCTACAAATTGCGCTCGGCTCAGCACTTTCATACCTAGATTTTCGGCACGAAGACTTCAACTGGCGCAAAGATAGGCCACAACTAAGCGCCCTATCAGAAATCCTCGAAGTACGAGAAAGCTTCAAAATAACGCCATTACGCGACTAACTTAGCTCTTAAATCTGTAAGTAAAACTTAGCGTCGCCAAGACTGCCTGCAATTTCAACTTAATTAAGCATGACTTAAATATTTTCAACGTATCTCCCTACATCACTTTTCTAGCAAAGACTGCATTTTGGCGGAGTAATGAGTTTTAACCATTTCTCAGAGCCACATAAGTTTCTCTAAACTGTCATATCCCGCCGATAGCCTGTGGGCTTTTTTAGGGCCTAATTATGTCTGACAGATCAAAAAGCCCCATGTGGATACTGCTGCATGCTGCATTAGCAATAGCAGTGATCTGCAGTCTTTTCAGTGGGTTGCGTATTGCCACACTCACTAAACCCGCCATTGCCTCAATTGAAGAACTGCTGCCCCAGGGAGAGGTACACAGTGTACATTTCTTCTCTGCACTCCTGCTTTCGCTAGTTGCCCTTTCCTATTTATACTCGAATGCTATTCGACTTTATCGAATTGAACAATCATGCGCTCATAAACAATGGAATTACCACCGAGTAGTCACCTGGGGGGGCATTAGCCTCATTGGCATCTCGTTGGCCAGTGGCTGGCTGCTCTTTACTGGGATAGGCCAGTTATCACTGGTCCGAATATTACATTTTTTCGCCGCGCTTGGACTCAGCGTCTATATTTTTCTACACGCAGGCGTTTATCTACTGCAGTTCGGGCAAAGTGCTCTTCTCTATATCCTCAAGCCAGCCACAAACAGAAGAGTTCAACTGGCATTGCTATGTAGTTTGCTGCCCATCTTTCTGCTCGGCGGTTGGCTGCTTCTGACCAAATTTTCTTATTATCAACTGCCGGTAACCTCAATTCCTATACATACGATCATTGATATTGATGGCCATGCCGATGAACCCCAATGGGCAAAAGCTCAGCCACTAAAAATCAGTACCGATGGCGGCGCAAATTTTTATCAGGGTCGTACTGATGTGCATCTCAAAGCTCTGCAAAATGGTGAGGAGATTTATTTTCATATTTCCTGGCAGGATCCCACAGAAAGCCTGACTCATTTACCCCTGAAAAAAACGGATCAAGGTTGGAAGATCAAGCAGCAAGGCTTTGAGAATTTTGATGAAAAGAATTTTTACGAAGACAAATTTGCCTTGTTACTTTCCAGTCACTGTGACTTCGGAGGTGCTGGCACCGCCCATCTCGGACGTTCACCACTGGCAAACAAGCCATCAAACTGGCATGGCAAGGGGTATCACTACAGCCAATCGGGGCAACTTCACGATCTTTGGCACTGGAAAGCAGTACGCACTAATAAAATGTATCTGGCGGATGACAATTTTATCGGCGCGCCAGATAAAGTGCGTGCAGGTAAACGCCGCTACACCGCAGGTTACCAACAGGATGCAAAGGAATCCGGTGCTTATTTACTGAACTGGAAATGGTATTCCCCCACTGGCATCACTCCTAAACGCTTGCCTAGTGATGCTAATGTATTGGCTCCCTTTCAAAATGTTAAAGAAGGCCAGGAGCTTGATTGGACCATCTCCTGGTTTGATTACCAACCTTACTCAGCAGAAAGCGACCTGATAGCACCAGGTACTCTTATGCCTTCGGTACTTTATACCTCCAATCGCTTCGAGGGTGATCGTGCGGATGTTAGAGCCAAAGGTATTTGGCGTGATGGATACTGGTCGCTAGAGCTTGTACGCAAATTAAATACAGCCTCTCCCCTGGACATTTCTATCGAAGATGGCACCTGCCTGTGGGTTTCCGCATTTGATCGCGCACAAGTTGCCCACACCCGTCATACCAGAGCCATCCAACTGAATCTGAGTAAAGCGCTATGATCACGCGATTCTTTTTGATTTTTATTCTCCCCGCCTGTCTGATTGGTGCTGCCGTTATCCACACACCACAGGCTCCAAAACCGCAGCAATACCACCTTCTAAAAGTGAGCGCTGAGGGAAAAGTAATGGATACCTGGGAGGGCCCCTGGTCCTGTGTCTGCGATAGCCGCAGCGGTCTGCTGTGGGAGGTCAAGACAGATAGTGAGGACATTCACGATGGACGTTGGACTTATTCGCGACTATTAAACAATCAGGGCGTTGCCAATAATGGAGATTGTTATTTCGAAGCAGAGCGCTGTGACACAGAGGATTTAATCCGGCACACTAACCGGGAACAACTCTGTGATGCAAAACATTGGCGCCTGCCCTCCTCCAGCGAACTGCGTTCACTGGTGGCTCCAGACGCACAGCCGGGAAGCCCCAGTATCGAAACTGGATACTTCCCCAAAACCCAGCGCGGTGATTACTGGACCAGTGATGGCGACCTCCCCCTCGAAGGCATCTACTCCTATCTAAAAGTCGGTGGCGCAGCGGTCAATTTTATAAATGGGCAAACCGTCACAATTCCCTATCGCAATGCAGCTTTCACACGCTTGGTAACCAATCGTTCAAGCATCTGTCACATCGTTCCCCAATAATTCCTGCGCGCCACCAACCTGCCCCCTCCAGGCGGTGGCCTCTCACAAAAAGTCCCAACTTTGCAGAGGAATTTCCGCAATGAGACGATATATAGGCCCCGCTCTCACTATTTCGACATTGTTGCTGGCAGTCAACGTCAGTGCCGCCACCAAACACTACCGCCTTGCCTGGGATGGCGATGCTTCCAGCAGTGCTGTCATCGGTTTTTCTCCAGATGGCAACAGCAGTAATCCCTATGTCAGCTACGGTTACTCCACCAATGAAAGCAGCTGGAACAGCGCATTTGTCAGCAATAGCGAAACATTCGATAGCGGTATCACCAGCCATTTTGTACGCCTGCAAGATTTGAATGCGGACTCTCCTGTTTATTTTCGTGTATGTGACCAAAATGGCTGTGGTGAGCGATTTTGGTTTAGGACAGCTCCAGCAGAAAACGCGCCTTTTGTAGTAATTGCCGGTGGTGATACCCGCACAGGACATACCACTCGTCGCCAGGGAAATACTCTGCTAGCTAAAATACGCCCTCTCGCAGTGATGCATGGCGGCGACTTCACCAATGCCAATAGCGCCTCAGAAATGCGAGAATTCCTCGACGACTGGGAGTTGACTTACTCCAGCGATACGATTGATGGTTATAGCTACAAGCGAATCTACCCATTGATCCCCACTCACGGCAATCACGAAGATGATAATTACTCGACCATCTGCGAAGTCTTCGGCGTGGATTTTAATGGCGATGGAGACTGTTCGCCCAGCGACACTTATGGTGCCGTGCAGGTGTCACCTTTACTGCGTATTTACACCTTAAATAGCCAGTTTCAGAATAGTGGATGGTCCTCTTACGCCAGCGCAATGAATAATTGGCTGTCGAGCGATTTATCCAGCTATGGCAGCGCCGCCAGCTGGCGTCTCGCCCAATATCACAAGCCCATGTTCCCCCATTACAGCGGCAAGTCTGACAATCCCACTTTATTTAACTGGTGGGCGCAGTCATTTTACGACTATGCGATGAACCTGGTGGTGGAATCCGATACTCATCTCACCAAAATGACTGAGGCCGTGATACCCAGTGGCATTAACTTTTCTACCACCAATAACGGCGGTACCGTTTACGTGGGGGAAGGGAGTTGGGGCGCTCCAGCGCGTTCCGCTAACGACGCCAAAACCTGGACCATCGACATGGCCAGTATCCAGCAGTTTAAGGTCATCCAGGTGAGTGAAAGTGGACTGGTAGTGCGCACTGCACAGTTCGATGACACTGCAGAAACTCTGACTCGGGAGGCGCGTGCCGCCGATCCACTCATCCTGCCAGATAATGTGAATTGGTGGACCGCCAACCGCCTGGGGGAATCCATGAATTTGATCGCTAATAACGCTGGCCGCACCGTGATTCAAGAGAGCTCAGATAGTAACGGCAGCTTTTCCCTACCAATAAGCGATGATGTGTTTATCTCCTCCCGTTACGCATCAAGTAATTTTAACCATGACCCCGAAGGACTACTGGCCGATGGGAGTGACCACACCTATGGGACACTCTACACACTGATTAAATTTGATCTAGGCAGTCTTTCCGGCTGCTCCTCTATCAGCTCTGCCACTCTGCAGCTGAATGTCACGAATCGATCGGGTAGCACTTTCGGTATCTACCAGGCCGCCAATAACTGGAGTGAGGAAAACGCCACCTGGAACTCTGTGGGGGGCTCATCGGTACGTGGCAATCTGGCAGAGAGCTTTGTGCCTTTTTATAAGGGTTTAGAAAGTATCGATCTTCTGTCTTCCGGGCTTCTCAATAGTTGGCTTAGCGGTATAAATACCGGGCTTGTTATTGCCGCGCGCACTGGTATTAACGGTGTGGACTTCACTTCCAAGGAAAGCGGCATGTCACCGGCACTCAAAGTTGAGGCTACTTGTAACAATTTTGCTCTAAAAGCGAAGCCGGCCGCTTCCACTTATCAGGGACTCATACCGCAACGACTAACGGGTGATATGAGGCCCGACAAACTGTTGCCCACCTTGCCCGGCATCTCCCAATTAAGGGGTCACCAGGTTGAAGTTCCTATCAAACTTATCGAAGAGTCTGCCAAACTGGATCAAAGCCAAGGGATTGCCGCGCACCTTTAAGCGCCCCTCCTTGATCATGGTGGGAGCACCGACCAAACCACTGAACATCAGTCGCAGGTCGGTGCTACTTAGTGCCAAACTCGCTGAGGGATCTTCACTGTGTCGATCTGGATAACCGTGTAAAACTCCATTTTTAACGACCACTAAGTATTTATTTTTGTTGTCCGTCATCTCAATATTTAAGCGGATATCCGCTTCCGCCGCCTTCTCCCCATTAAGGCGCACCGCCATGGCATCGAATAAAAGTTGTAGAGGCACCCGCGCTACAATTTCTTCCGGCGGCTGCATCTCTTCACGGAACTCAACTCCGTGGCGTAACTCCCTGGCACCGCTTAAATAAAAATTGCGCCAAATTCCAGACTCCGCCTGATACCCCAGCTGTTCGAAAGCATCCGCCAATAAATAACGTGCCTCCTGATTTTTTGGCTCAGCAAAAACCAAGTGCTTTAACACCATCGCCACCCAACGGTAATTTCCCTGGGAAAAATCCTGCCGTGCCCGTTTCATTATTTCTTCTTCCCCCCCCATATACTCTACATAGTGAAGCGCGGCTTCTTCCTGAGGGAGTGGGTGTAGATTGGAAGGGTTCCCATCAAAATATCCTAGATAACGGTTGTACACCGCTTTTGCGCCCACATTGACCGTACCGTAATAACCCCGGTTAGCCCAGGTGTGGGAGAGCGCCTCTGGCAATTGTATTTGTTCGGCGATTTCGATCATGTCGTGGCCATGGTTAGCCAGGCGTAGAGTCTGATCGTGAATATATTTGTAGAGATCTCGTTGCTTTACTAGGTAATCCAGCGCCTCACTATTTCCCCAGGTGGGCCAGTGATGGCTACTGAAAACCACCTGGGTATCTCCACCAAATTTTTCCATGGCTCTCTCTATGTAGCGACTCCACGCCAGCGCATCCCGAGTTTTAGCACCGCGAAGCGTATAGATATTATGTAAAGTGTGATTGGCAATCTCACTCATACATAGGGCGTTAAACTGGGGAAAGAAGAAGACCATCTCAGTGGGAGCTTCGGCTCCAGGGGTGCTCATAAAGATGATATCTACACCATCTATTTTCATCTCTGCCCCTTCTTCGGGAATCAACTGTGTAGGCGTTGCAATACCGTGCTCTCCATCAGACACGCGATTGCCAAGACCCGAGGACACAAATCCATCTGGGCTGGATGGTAACAGGTCCCCAAATTGGTAGAGCGCCCGCCGCTGCATCACATTGCCCGAGCGGACATTCTCGCTGATTGCCTCCTCGGAAAATCCGTCAGGCGCGATAATTTCCACACTTCCTTCGGCTAGCTGTTGCATGGTGAGAACTCCCGCTACACCGGCAAAATGATCCGCATGGCTGTGGGTAAAAATTACAGCGCTAACAGGCCTATTGCCTAACGCCCTATTAGCCAGGGCCAAGCCAGCAGCAGCTGTCTCCATAGAGGTTAAGGGATCGATAACAATCCATCCCGTTTCCCCTTTGATCAAGGTCATATTGGCTAGGTCTAGTGAGCGAACCTGGTAAATCCCTTCAACAACTTCAAACAACCCATTGTTCAAAGCATTAAGTTGAGCCTGCCGCCAAAGACTCGGATTAACTGTATCCTTTGGCGCCCCATCTAGAAATTGCATCTGAGCCAGTCCATAGACCTCTCTTCCCATAGCGTTTGTAACCTGTGCTCCCGGAATCGTGGCAATAAACCCACGTTTGGCTAGGCGGAAATCCAAGTCATTGGAGAAAGGCAATTGCTTCGCTACAGACAAGTTATGCGCTTTGGTAACTTTACTCGCCGGCTTAACTTTGGCATTCAGTTCCTCAGAATGTTTGGTCGCTTTTTGTGAATATTCACCACAAGCCATCAATAAAAGACAAAGCACCCCAAAAATAAAAAAAATACGCATACAGAATCTCCTTATAAATCATTGCCATAGGCTTAGCCCTAGAATAAGAAAATAGAATCATGGGCCAGCACACCTGAACGCAACAGCTTATCTCTGCGTATTGAGGTGGTCTTGTTTTAACTTCCCAAAGAAGCTATCGCTCACACATCATAAAAGCCACCAATATTAAAAAATAGTGCTAGGCACCCGTATTTATTTCGTCATTTTCAACAATTAAGTTTTTAAAGAAGCTTAACAACCAAATAGATTACATTTAATCCTTAGAAATTATTCATCAAAGACAAAGGTGATTAGTACCTATAAAATCACGATAGATAAATACGGATAACGTCCAATATCGCCCCCAAAAAACCACGCTAGCCAATATTATTTATTTATCATCCACTGGAAATAAAACTCTTTCTCAGCTGCTTGGTCCGACAAAGCTCGCAAAAATTACGTCGCCAATATAGGCTATATACCTCTTTAAATTCGTAAGAAAGACCAAATTAAAAAGCTGTAATCTGCATTCCTTATCGTATGGAGATGATTGCAATGCGATTCTATAGAGCTTCACTTGGTACCGCTCTTTTCATCACACTGTCATTATTGGCGTCAAATACGTATTCTGCTGAGGAGGAGGTAGTGACCGATCCCGTCACCCGCCAGGGCCCAAAGGACTTCCAACCTAAATCAAACCAATTCTGGTGGCCCAACCAGCTGGATCTGCGCCCCTTGCGGCAACACTCCCCAAAGTCTAACCCCATGGGAGGAAACTTTAATTATGCCGAGGCTTTTAAAACACTGGATCTCAAAGCAGTAAAGAGTGACATTGAAACGCTGTTAAAAACTTCCCAGGAGTGGTGGCCTGCGGATTATGGGCATTATGGCCCCTTTATGATCCGAATGGCCTGGCACAGCGCAGGTACATACCGGGTTAACGACGGACGCGGAGGCGCAGGGGGGGGGCAGCAGCGATTCGACCCTCTGAATAGTTGGCCAGATAATGCCAATCTAGATAAAGCACGGCGCCTGCTGTGGCCTATCAAGCAGAAATACGGCGCCAATCTATCATGGGCTGACCTAATGGTGCTCACTGGCAACGTTGCTCTTGAATCCATGGGATTTGAGACCTACGGCTTTGCCGGTGGCCGTATAGACGACTGGGAGCCAGATCTGGTTTATTGGGGCCCGGAAACAAAGATGCTGGCCGATGAGCGCTACACCGGTAATCGCCAGTTAGAAAGACCACTGGCGGCCGTTCAGATGGGATTGATTTATGTAAACCCAGAGGGTCCTAACGGTAATCCTGATCCCAAGGCTGCGGCTATCGACATTCGTGAAACCTTTGCCCGTATGGCCATGAACGATGAAGAAACGGTTGCTCTGATCGCTGGTGGCCATACTTTTGGCAAGGCTCATGGCGCGGTAAAAGCCGATTGCTTAGGCCCAGAACCGGCAGCAGCCCCAATTGAGCAACAGGGACTGGGCTGGAAAAACAAGTGTGGTAAGGGTAATGCCGATGACACAATGACCTCTGGGCTTGAAGGGGCTTGGTCGGCCCTTCCTATTAACTGGAGCCAACAATACTTGGATAATTTATTCAAGTTTAACTGGGTAAAAACCAAGAGCCCCGCTGGTGCAGTACAGTGGATCCCCGATGATCAAGCTGCGGCCAACTTGGTGCCAGACGCTTTTGATAAAAACAAGCGGCATGCACCAATCATGTTTACCACCGATTTATCTTTAAAGTTTGATCCCAGTTACCGGGAAATTGCCAAGCGCTTTCAGGAAAATCCTGAGGAATTTAAACGCGCTTTCGCCAAGGCATGGTTCAAGCTGACTCACCGCGATATGGGCCCACAAGCGCGTTATCTGGGTGTGGAAGTTCCCGAAGAAGATCTGATCTGGCAAGACCCAGTACCAAAAGTTGATCACCCTCTAATAGATGACAATGATGTCGGCCAACTTAAAACGAAAATCCTCTCCTCTGGCCTTACCGTGCCTGAGCTGGTAAGAACGGCCTGGGGCTCTGCTTCGACTTTTCGCGGCTCAGATATGCGTGGAGGAGCAAATGGCGCACGTATACGGCTGGATCCCCAGAAACAATGGCCAGTCAATGACCCAGAGGAACTTGCCAAGGTTCTAGCACAGCTAGAAAAAATTCAGCAAGAGTTTAACAATGCCCAATCTGGGGGTAAGAAAGTCTCTCTCGCCGACCTTATTGTTCTCGGTGGCACTGCCGCTGTTGAGAAAGCAGCTGCGGATGGGGGGCAAAAGATCAGCGTTTCTTTCAAGCCCGGTCGTACCGATGCAAGCCAGCAACAGACTGATGTTAATTCCATCGCCATGCTTGAGCCCACAGCCGACGGCTTTCGCAATTATTTCAGCAGTAATAATAGCCGTACACCCACCGAGATGCTGGTGGACCGCGCCAGCCTGTTGACCCTCACTGTACCGGAAATGACGGTTTTGATTGGCGGTATGCGCGCGCTGAACGCCAATACTGATGGATCGAAAAACGGCGTCTTTACCGATAAACCAGGAATACTCACTAACGACTTTTTTGTCAACTTACTAGACATGTCCACAATATGGAAAAAATCCGATAAAGCAGAGGGGGTTTATGAGGGTAGCGACCGCAAAACCGGTAAGGTAAAGTGGACGGCAACCCCTGTAGATCTAATCTTTGGCTCCAACTCCGAGCTCAGAGCAGTCGCTGAGGTCTATGCCTTCAATAACTCTCAGCAGAAATTCGTGCAGGATTTTTCTAAAGCCTGGACTAAGGTAATGAATCTGGATCGTTTTGACACAGCTAGTCAGTAAATGGTTCTTACGATAATTACTTCAAGGTAAACCAGCATATCAGCCGGTTTACCTTGTCTCTTTTAGCCACATCAAACTTTAATCCAAGTTTGCAAAAATTATTTCTCCTTCAATAAATTTCAACTGGTGCGATGATATAACTCTGACATCCTTATAGCCGACTGCAAATAATTTATTTGCCAATCTTTTTGCCCGTGTGCCACTTTTGCAGTAAACCAATACCATCTCGTCAAGACCTATTGTTAAATGCTCTCTCATTTCATCGAAATCACCTAGAGGGACATTAATTGCACCGTTTACATGTCCAGCCTCAAATTCCCCCACTGTTCGCGCATCAACTAGAGTCAATAGGGATTGGTCCTGCATATAAGCAGATAGTAGTCCTGCTTCAACTCCCACCATTTCGCGACTTACTTCCTGTGACGGCATCTCTTTTTCAGTTCCAACACCAGCACATCCAAAAAAACTTATTAATGCAGCTAATACAATAAATCTACCACCAATTCTATTCAACATAATTCACCCTAACCCAATATATTCCTGAACAGATCCACCAAAAATCACTTAGTAGATTATTTGCACTCCCAATTTCCTCAAACAACATAATCCATGAGAAAGAAAGTAAACAGAAAATATCAATCACCAAAAATAATTGAACACCATATGAGACAAATAGAGATGTTCTTGGGATGATTGGAGACTTGGTACAAAAAATGTAGAAGGGATAAGGATGATATCAGTACTTCACTGATCAAACCCCAAGCTTTATTTGCCTGGGGTCCTGATATACAGAAAATAATATAACTAAAATTAGCTGTCTTAACGTAAATGTCGATCAAAGAAATCTCTGATCATTCTGTACTGGTGAATCCGAGTTTGTTTACCGCGCAAACTATGCTTCTTGCCCGGGTAGGTCATCAATTCAAACTGCTGGCCATTATCCTGTAGCTGTTTGATCAGTCGGGTGGTGTTAGTAAACAAGACATTATCATCCGCCATACCGTGATAAATCAACAGGGAGCCCTTAAGTCCCTCAGTGTACGGAAAAACTGATGAAGCCTGATAGGCATCCGCATCGGTATCGGGGTTCCCCATATAACGCTCAGTATAATGGGTATCATAAAGGGACCAATCGGTAACAGGAGCACCGGATACACCTGCCTTAAAATAGTCACCCGCTTTAAACATACTCATAAGAGCCATATAGCCCCCATAACTGTGCCCAAAGATACCAATATTCTCACTATCAACAAAAGGTAGTGTGCGCAAGAATTTCACTCCAGTAACCTGATCTTCAACTTCAGGGCTACCCATATTTTTAAAAATGGGGTTCTCAAAAGTCGTTCCGCGGTTAGCAGAACCTCGATTATCCAGAGAAAAAACGACATACCCTTGCTGGGCCATAAACTGGTTAAAGGCTTTATCCCAGCTATTGGTAACTACCTGAACATGGGGTCCACCATAGACATAAACCATAACCGGGTAACGCTTTGATGCATCAAAATTAGCTGGCTTATAAAGTCGATAATTAAGCTGATGCCCCAGAGGGGATTCAATGGTACCGAACTCAGGAGTAATCCAACCAGCTTTGTAAGGGTGTAAAGGGTGCCCATTAATAACCGCATTTTCTTCCAGCCAGGTCGTTAGTTCGCCACTGGCATTATGCAAGCTTACTTGAGGCGGGGTATTTACACTGGAAAATTTATCGATATAACCCGAGGCATCTTGGGAAAACTCAATATCATGCATTCCCTTCTTGCTAGAGATACGTTGTATCTTTCCATCCCCATTGAATGGCGCTCGATACAAATGTCGCTCTATCACAGTATCTTTACGCCCGGTGAAATACACCAGGCCCTGATTCTCATCAATCGCTTCAACTTCATCCACTACCCAGTCACCCTGAGTGATCTGATTCAACAATTTACCACTTAGATCATAGAGATAGAGATGTTTAAAACCATCTCTCTCTGAAGACCAGATAAATTGATCTTTATTCTCCAAGAAATGAAGATCATCACTCAAATTTACCCAGGTATCACTGGACTCAATCAACAGGGTATTACCAGTGTTCGTCTTCAGATCAAAAGCACGCAATTGCAACTTCTGTTGATTGCGGGACTGCCATTGATAAGTCAGTAGATTATCGCGCGCCCACTGCACGCGAGGAATATAAATATCCTGCTCATTACCAAGGCTTACCCAGCGGGATTTACCGGTTTCTACATTCAGAATGCCCAGCTGAATTTTTACATTCGCTCTCCCTGCGGCGGGATAGCGTTGCTGAATCAGGTCAATGCGATCAGCATAGATTTCACTGCGAGTCACCTTATCCACCGGAGACTCATCCACCTGCAGAAAGGCGATATGACGGTCATCTGGTGACCACCAGTATCCGCTCATGCGCCCCATCTCTTCCTGAGCAACAAATTCGGCCATACCATTTTTAATAGGCCCGTGGCCATCACTGGTTAATGCACGCTCTTTACCATTTTTTAGGTCAACAACAAAAATATCCTGGTCGCGAATAAAAGAAACATAACGCCCTTTAGGGGAAACCCGCACATCGGTTTCGAAAGTTTCAGTTTCAGTTAAGCGCCGCGCGGATTTACTATCCAGGCCGTAGTAATAAACATCTCCAGCTAACGGAAATAACAGGGACTTACCATCTTCCGACCAGCTGTATTCCATAATGCCACTGCCATAAATTCGCTGGCGCTCGCGTCGGGCTTTTTCTTCATCGGACAATTCCTCATGACCACTGTGCAGGCTATCGGAATTCACCAGGATACGGGACTCTTTATCGGCAATGTTATATTCCCACAAATCGTAACGGTTATAGTCTTCATCACGCCCCTTCAGAAAAGTTACCCGACTACCATCGGGAGAGTACTCAAGGGCACGTGGCGCTGTGCCTCCAAGGGCCGGATCGGAGAATATTCGCTCAATAGTCAACGTATCCGCGGAACAGAGTCCCGCAAAGGTTGTACAGCTAAGTAGGGCAAGCAGTTTTCTTTTCATAGAAGGGCTCTTTGTTTTAGTGTTTTATGCTAGGCGCAAATCTGCGTTAAGAAAGGCGTTAAACCACTTTCTCTGCAAGCAACAAAGTCCTTGAATTCTACAATGTAATCTCCAGATAACGGAGGGCATCAAGCTCTCTTTCTGAATTTAACAGAGTGACAATCAAACCTTCTGCAATTGTTTTACTTTACCGTCATTTACTCTGCATCATCGATATTCGCAGTGCCTGAAGACAATCTTGGGGCTGGCTTTTGGCGAAACAAAATCAATAAGAAGAACCAACCTACTTCTTCTATTAAAACAGTTCTCACCTCCTTCCATAACAATTTGCCGCCAAAGATATCCAGGTCGCAGCCCTTCCCAGTTTCCACCGCGAACTCAATCACAATCGATCCATTTACTTATCTAACTCTGTGGGAGACTCTATAGTCGGAGCAGGCAAGTTGATAGAGGAACCATCTCAGTATGCGGCGATGAAAAGAGTAGCGCCCCTGCCAAAGCAGGTAATTTAAACCAAAAATAACCAATTAAAGAGCACAAAAAGCTTTATATTGATTCAAAATCCCTGAATAAATTTTATTCTGAAAGAGTATTTTCGATTTCAGTAAACTATTGTGTGTGGCCAATGATTAATAGGCCGTCGGGGCCAATCTCCCCATATTAGCAACCTTTTCCTGATCCCTAGCCTAGAAAATACCAAAACAAAACACTCCCTCTTGCATTCCAAGACGATCGGTCATATATTGACCACCAATTAATATACGACCGGTCTAATATTCATGGCTCGACCACGTAAAAGCGAAAACACCAAAGAAGCACTGTTAGAAGCAGGCACCGCGATGCTGACCAGCCAGGGATATCACGGCACTGGTATCAAGCAGGTCTTGGATGCAGTAGGTGTACCCAAAGGTTCGTTCTACAACTATTTCCCCAGTAAAGAGGCCTTCGTAGCCAGCATTATTCACCGCTACGGCCAGCAGATTGATGCGGAACTAGCGCAGACGATAATAAACCTCAATCAGGCACCTGGCTTGATCCAGCTCTGGTGCTGCTTTCATAACCGTATTCAAAACAAAGTAAAAGTTGGTCAGTCTTGTGCCTGTCTACTCGGCGCGATGTCGGCCGAGGTAGCCCAGGCCAGTCCTCTTTGCCGTGAAGCCATTGAGTCTGTAGAGCACAGGTGGCTGGAAAATCTTCAGTCGATATTACATTTGGCACAAGATCAAGGAGATCTACGCAGTGACGTCCCCGCCGATAACCTTGCGACACTGTGTTATAGCGTTTGGCAGGGCAGTATTCTGCAATACCAGGTATCCGGTGATCCCAATGATTTACTCAGACAGCTACGGACGTTTTTTAGCACCTTGGTGACGCAACAAGGGGAACAAACACTGGCCAGTATTAAAACTTACAGGCAGGACATTCATTTTGAAAAATAGTATCAACGCCTTAAAAAACACCGATCGAGCTACACCTCTCGCTCGTCCACTGAGTATTCTGCCGGGAACCAGTGTGAAAAACCGCTTGTTTAAATCTGCTATGAGTGAGCAATTAGCGGATCCCAATCATGCCCCCACCGAGGAGCTGATAAACTTATATCGCACATGGTCAGAAGGAGGCACAGGTTTACTGGTCACCGGCAACGTCATGGTTGATCGAACAGCTCTGGGTGAGCCGCGGAATGTGGTATTAGACGAGAAGTCGGACCTTTCCCTGTTCCGGAAATGGGCCCAAACTGGGCGCCAAAACGGTACACAAATCTGGATGCAATTAAATCATCCAGGCAAGCAAACACCCAACTTTTTAAGTACCGAACCCGTCGCACCTTCTGCAATTCCATTGGCTAATGGCTTAGAGAAAACGTTCAACCGCCCGAGAGAACTCACTGAAAATGAAATAGTAATTATCATTAAAAAATTTGCCTGGGCCGCAGCACAGGCGAAAGAACTTGGATTTACTGGGATTCAGATACATGCTGCTCATGGTTATCTGATCAATCAGTTTCTATCCCCTCACCACAATCGGCGAAATGATCAGTGGGGAGGTACCTTAGAAAATCGCTTACGATTTTTACGCGAGGTGTATAGCGCTATTCGCGAAGCGGTTGGTGAAGATTTTCCGGTAGGCGTAAAACTCAATTCAGCAGATTTTCAAAAAGGTGGGTTCAGTGAAGAGGAATCCATGCAGGTTCTGAAAGCCCTGCAGGATGAAGGTATTAACTTAATTGAAATCTCCGGCGGCAATTATGAAAACCCAAGTATGGTTGGTGCCAATGTGAAAGAAAGCACTATCAAGCGAGAGGCCTATTTTATCGATTATGCAGAAAAGGCACGTGCACAGTTGCAAATTCCTGTCGTAGTCACCGGTGGCTTCCGTTCCGCAGCTGCCATGGAGGCCGCCCTTGTATCAAATGCCGTGGATATGATCGGCCTAGCCCGCCCATTAGCGATTGACCCACGGCTATCGCACAAACTGTTATCGGATGGCAACCATAAGATAACATTGAAAAAGCTCACCACAGGTATTCCCAGACTGGATTTTATGGCTATGCTGGATGTCACTTGGTACGAACAACAGCTGGCCCTTATTGGCAAAGGAAAGCCAACGAAACCAAATATGAGTGCTTGGACCTCAGTATTAAAAACGCTGACTGCTGTCGGATTGCTTTCTTTTCAGAGACGACGAGCCTGATAAAACTTTATTGCGCCTAGGAAAACTATAGTTCCTCACCGTAAATCACAGTAGATAAGTGAGACAATACAAGGACGTATTGCCGCCGCCGACCAATACCAGGGCGAATTCGTTGAAAAAAGCATTTTTATATGCTTGTGCCACACTTTGTTGTCAGATTATAACTTTTCTACAGGTCTTTGTAACCGAGGACAATTTCCTAGCGCGTCAGAAAAATAGGCCTCTCCAGCTGCCGAGGAGACACTGTGCACCCTAAAATCAAACCCGAAAATCTGCTCTCTATTTCTCCTCTATAAATCGTCATAGAACTATAAAATTATTTTATTCTTTAGGCCCTTATCCCATTATCAAGCCATAGATTAGAGTAAAAATAATCTGGGTAGACCTCTACGCATATATAAAAACACAGATTTCAAGAGTAACTTATTTAGGTAAGAAGAAAATATCCGGTAAAGGCCCCTAAGAAAGAAACACCTTGTTGAATTGATTGACCTTAACAATTGTTTACTCTGCTTAACCGACGTTAGTACAGGGCAAAGGTCATACTGGAAACGAATGACTCACAGGATAACAACAATGAAGGCTAACCTCTTCTCTACTATGGGAGCTTCCCTGCTCATCTTCGGCTGTAGCTCCACGCCTAAGGTTCCCACTAACGAATCTTTTGTTGCTAACATCACTGAACTAGGACACAAACGCTTTGTATATAAGGCAAGCCTGGGGGCAGCGCCCCATGACGATGGAAGCCACGGCAGTAAACATAACGGTGGCCCCGGAATGGGCGGTAAGGGTAAGCCAGCAAGGGGCAAACCCAGCTCTGGTAAACCTGGCCACAGTCAATCAAACTCAGGCGATATTAAGAAAATGGCAATGGCGAGGGTGGAACTCCTCACAAATGAAAATGGATTCTGTTCTAACGGCTGGTTCCTGATTGAACAGACTTTCGAGAAAGGCCGGGCAGAGATTCACGGTGAATGTCGTGCAGTTGCCGCTCAATCAGATAGGTGAAAGACACCCAGATAAGCTCGATAAAAAGCTCATGTATTACAACCGGGCAATTATAAAGTGCCCGGTTGCAGCGCAGCTCTAAACGATATGACAGCAGCTTTAGGCAGGAATTTTATCGTTACTCAAGAGGTAATCCGCATGGAAACGCAGGTGCTCCTCAATAAATGAGGCGATAAAGAAGTAGCTATGATCATATCCAGCATGGTGCTCCAGTCGCAGAGGATAACTACAAGCTTCGGCGGCCATTTGCAGGGCCTCGGGTCGTAACTGCTGCTCAAGGAATTGATCTTCATCGCCTTGGGAGACCAGTATCGGGAGGTGCGTTGTCGCTCGCCCTACTAAAACACTCGCATCGTAACCTTCCCAGCAGGTTGTATCCGCGCCCAGATATGCACCAAACGCTTTCTCTCCCCAGGGGCAAGCGATCGGATTACAGATCGGACTAAATGCTGAAACTGAGGTATATCGCTCAGGGTTACGCAAGCCAATAACCAGGGCGCCATGACCTCCCATGGAATGACCACTGATGGCGCGCTTCTTACTTACCGGAAAATGCCCTTCAATTAGCGCCGGTAATTCAGCCGCTATGTAGTCATACATACGGTAGTGCTGCTTCCAGGGTTCTTGAGTGGCATTCACATAGAACCCTGCTCCCTGGCCAAGGTCGTAGGAGGGATCATCGGCAACATCCTCTCCACGAGGGCTGGTATCTGGTATGACCAGCACAATACCCAGCTCTGCAGCCATACGCTGGGCGCCCGCTTTCTGGCTAAAATTAGCATCGGTGCAAGTCAGGCCCGATAACCAATAAAGCACCGGATAGCGATGCCCTTCTTCGCTGTCTGTACCCTGAGGCAAAAAAATAGAAAACTGCATAGTGCAATTCAACACAGCGGAGCGGTGCCGGTATTCTTGTTGTAACCCATCAAACGATCTGGTGCTACTGACAAGCTCAATTGACATAGGTTATCCCACTCAAACGTTTTCGTAATGAATGACGCTGCGAATACTCTTGCCTTTGTGCATCAAATCAAAGGCCTCATTAATATTATCCAAGGGCATCGTGTGGGTAATAAAGTCATCCAACTTAAATTCCCCGGCCAGATAGCGCTCGACATAATCCGGAAGTTCAGAGCGACCTTTCACTCCTCCAAATGCAGTGCCGCGCCACACCCTACCAGTAACCAACTGGAAGGGGCGCGTGCTGATTTCCTGACCCGCACCGGCAACGCCAATAATTACAGACTCGCCCCAACCTTTGTGGCAGCACTCCAGCGCAGACCGCATAGTATTTACATTACCAATACATTCGAAGGAGTAATCCACTCCACCATCGGTAAGGTCGACAATGACTTCCTGGATGGGTTGTTCATAATTTTTGGGGTTAATACACTCTGTCGCACCGAGTTTTTTTGCCAGGGCAAATTTATCTTCATTGATATCAATGCCAATAATACGTTCAGCACCCGCCATCTTGGCCCCGATAATTGCCGATAGGCCAATTCCACCCAAGCCAAAGATTGCCACGGTTGAACCCGCTTCTACCTTAGCGGTATTCATCACCGCTCCCATCCCCGTAGTGACACCACAACCAAGAAGACAAACTTCCTCAAGCGGCGCCTCGGGATTAATTTTCGCCAGGGAGATTTCCGGTAATACCGTATACTCAGAAAAAGTGGAGGTGCCCATATAGTGATAGATGGGCTTTCCATTGATCGAAAAACGCGTGGTGCCATCCGGCATCAAACCCTTACCTTGGGTTGCTCGAATTTTTTGGCAGAGGTTCGTTTTGCCAGACAAACAAAACTTACATTCGCCACACTCGGGGGTATATAGCGGGATAACATGATCCCCAACCGTTAAGCCGGTAACTCCTTCACCCACCGACTCCACAACACCCGCTCCCTCATGGCCAAGGATCGCAGGGAAGACACCCTCAGGATCCTCCCCCGAAAGTGTGAAAGCATCGGTATGGCAGACCCCGGTAGCCGTCAGCTTGATACGTACCTCGCCTTTTTGCGGCGGCATCACCTCAACTTCCTCGATAGAAAGCGGCTCGCCCGCTTTCCAGGCCACAGCAGCTTTACAGCGAATCGTCTCTGCACCCATGGTGTTATTCCTTACTAGTCGTTGTTTCAATCAACAGGTGCCCAGCATAGCCTGCCAGTATTTATGAGGCAAAAAGGGAAGGACAAAATAGGATACTGAAATGAGGCGGGACACTGCCGGGTAAATACCCTTTGAAAAACCTAGAAGTAAAAATCAATGTTGTAGCTTGCGCCATTGTAAGGGGGAGTTCCCATGCACAGTGCGAAAAGCTTTGGAGAAGGCACTGGTATCGGTATAACCAAGGCTCGCCGACAGTAGAGCAATATCAATATTTGAGGACCGTAAATGCCATCGAGCCGTTTCCATGCGCGCTTCTTGTAAAAGCTGCTTGAAAGAGGTGCCGGCAGCACGTAAATGGCGCTGCAAAGTTCGAACAGGGGTATCCACCAGTTGGGCAACCTGTGCCAGGTTATGCTGTTGGGCCCCCAATGTCTGCAAGATCAGCGTTCGCACTTGACTCGCTATATCCCCCCTTTGCCCCTGAATGAGCAACTGGGTAAATTCCTCAAAATATTGCATCAATCCCTCACTAGCCGCATTCAAAGGCCTTTCTAACACTTCAGCATCAAACACGAGACAATCATATTCCTGGGCAAAAAATACCTCAGCTTCAAAGTACTCACGGTAACGCTGGAGTGAAGAAACCGGTACATGGCAAAAATGCACTTGGCGCGGGCGAATATCCGCTCCAGCCAACTCCCTAAATAGCCTGCAGGCGGCGCCCAAGGCCAGCTCGCTGTACTGCTCAGTAACTCCAAGCCCTTCATAATGGCTAATGCGATAAGCGTAGAGTCTGCTATCGCGCTCAATTATTCGCCAGTGATCAGCCTGGTTGTGTAATACCATGTAGCGGTGGCTGGCACTCAGCGCGGCATCCAGGTCTTTCTCTTTGAGCACCAACTTACCCAACACTCCAAGCATACGCAGGCCCTGCTGCTCCGCCAGCCGCAAGCCAAAGTCATTGCATTGCAGCTCACGCACACACAGGTTTAACAGGTCGATCAGAGTAGAGATTGGAATCAAGATATCCGGGCGACGCATACAATCCGCGGGTAGGCCAACCTCAGCGAGCAAATCCGAAGGTATTCCGCCCAACTGGGGAACCAGAGTGTTGAAACCCGCGAGGGTGCCGCTGCGAATTTCATAGGTTGGGCTCATCAATCCATCTCCACTGCCTGTCACAGCTACAACCACAGCCATAGCCATGCGCACCAGCTAGCATTGGGATCTACGGGCAATGCCAGGCGGTTAAAGTCCTAGGGAAGTATTCCAGGGATGATAACAGGGCAAATTTATTCCAGTAATCTTTCACAAGACTGAAATGTGACAGGAAACACCCCTTCCCTTCGTAAACTAGTCCTATATCCAAAGCTGGCAATCAATAGAGTTTCAACCAATTTTCTTGACGAACTTAGTCAGAATAACGATACGCTGCCCCTCGACACGCCCTTCAATGTGTTCTGGGTTATCCGTTAAACTGATACCACGAACTGCAGTACCGCGCTTGGCCACCAAACTGGCCCCTTTTACATCCAGATCCTTGATAATGGTCACACTATCACCTGCCTGCAGTTGCACGCCGTTGCTGTCGCGGTGAACAAGAATGTCGCCCGCTTGAGGTAGTGCGCCGGCTTGGGCCCAGTTAAGAAGATCGTCATCCAGGTAAAGCATGTCTAGTAAATCCTGCGCCCAGGTTTCCGTAGACAGGCGCTTGAGAAGCCGCCAGGCCAAAACTTGCACCGCCGGCTCTTGGCTCCACATGCTGTCAGATAAACACTGCCAATGAGCGCTGTCGAGTTCGGCTGGATTGTTCAGCTGATCGCGGCAGGTCTGGCACAGGAGTAAATGGCCCTCCGTCCCGACAGGGGACTCCGGCAGTTCATAAGCTTCCAAATTATCCTGAGCTTTGCAGAGTTCGCACTGACCACCACTGCGCTGAAGCAGCTGTTCCTGACTGACCGCCATGGATTACCTCAAAAAGTGCGGAGTATACGCCCTCACTCGCTAATTCGTGCAACCCTACCAGAACCTATGAATCAATAAGAAAGTAAAATAAGACTGGGCCCCATCGGAGAATTCTCCTCACAGGGCCCAGAAAAATAAGTTAAGCCCCATAATGGGGCTACGGAAACTAGTGGTGAGCCGAAACCGCAGAGGCGAAGTGACCACCCTGCTTACTGGCAATGGCTGAGGTGATATCGCCGAGACTGAGAATGCCGACCATGCGCTTCTCACTATTTAGAACTGGCATTCGCCGTAGCAGCTGCTGTTCCATTTTGTGTACCGCGGAGAGAAGGTCATCCTCTTCCCAGCACCATTCAATGCCCTCAGTCATTACATCACGGGCAGTTAGGGAAGAAAGATTGCCTCCCTGCACAACACCGCGACATACGATATCTCGGTCGGTTACCATACCCACTAATCGATCGTTTTCACCGATGGGAACCGCTCCGATATCCTCGTCCCGCAGGATTTTTGCCAATTCCTGTAGAGAGGTATCTGGTGTACACCAGGTCACACCCTGGTGCATTGCCTGTTTCACTTTCATTTCTTTACCTCAACTAATACTGAAAACATACTTTTAAAGCGACGGAAGCCCGTCGCATGAAAAAATCAGTGCACTTCGATACGCTTTCTCTGTGGCGGATGTCCCTCGTGTCTGGGGACAGTCAGCGTCAGAATGCCATCTTTGAAATTCGCATCAATTTCATCTTCTCGAACATCCTCCCCCAGATTAAAACTACGCAGGAATTTGCCATAACGGCGCTCTTGTCGCAGAATCCGGCCATCTTTTTCTTCCTTGATCTCGCGATGTACTTCCGCTTCTAGGGTTAAAACTCCATTCTCCAAAGTGATATTGATATCATTCTTACCAACACCTGGCAGTTCGGCACTGATTTCATATTTGTTTTTCCGTTCACTCACGTCAATACGTGGCGAGAAAAATCCCTCCCTTTCACTGCCGATAGCGCGGCCAGGTGACAACATCTGCTCAAACATATTATCCAGATCCAGCAGGGAACCTCTGGGTATCAGACTCATACTTACAACCTCCATCTACCGCTATGTCGCAAGAGGCGCAAGCTAGACCCATGGATCCGGCTTGCGCCTCTCACATCTTGATTTCATTCTAGGTAATCTCACGCCATTCGGTAGGAATATGTGCCTGCAATAACCATCACAAAAGGCATAAAGACAACTGTGAATATTTAGATTTCATCTATTTAGAAAATCTATAACGCTCTACGAAATGAACCGAAAAGCATCGCAGGCAAATCCCACTCCTCTATCCACAATTAACTCTCCAATATTCTGGAAAATGAAAAAAAAACAGATAGTTACCCAATTAAATCCAGACAGATAGTGGATGGCGCTGAAATTAACTAGGATAAGAGAGAGTAAAAGAATGAGGATACGCTCATGGCTTTAGCATGGGTTCTTGTGGCCAACCAATCGCAAGCCAGAATATTTGAAGCACAAAAACGCGCCGGCAACCTCCATGAAATTCAAGCCCTACTCCATCCAGAGTCCCGACTATCAGGACGCGAAATAGATAGCGATGCACCTGGACGCAGCTTCGACAGCTACGGCCAGGGCCGCCATGCGATGGGAAATTTTGCAAATCTACACCGCCGCAGTGGTGAAGATTTTGCCAGGAAAATTGCCCATACACTGGAGCGTGGGCGCCAAGAAGGCCGCTTTGAAAAGTTATATATTGTGGCTGAACCCTATATGGTGGGGAGCTTGCGCGATGCATTGAAAACGCCCACTCGTGCCACCGTTGCCGGAGAGACCGGTAAAAACCTGGTCGACAGCCAGCCAGATGAAATTCGTGCTCAGCTACCCATCTGGCTTTGATTGATTCCTCATTGAGGAAATCTGTTGGGAAGGCGGGGCTGAAAAAACAGCCCCTCAAGCCTTCTTAAGTAGCATTCGCCATAAAATTAGCCTGTGCCTCTTAAGTCCCTTTTGAATCACTCAATAGATTCCCAATCAACTGATCCTTATCCTGCCAAAGTTTATACACCCAATGATTAAATTCAGCACGAAATACCTGATCATTCATATAATCAGCCGTAAAAAATTTATCTGGTATGCGAATCTGCTCCACCCGAACGACTACGCGCTTAACTTTCCCCCCAAGGAAATCCGCAAATGATGGGATACCATCTGGGTAGACAATGGTTACATTTAACAGGCGGTTAAGTTGCTCCCCCATACTTTGCATAGCAAAAGCAATGCCACCAGACTTGGGCTTGAGCAAATAGTTAAAAGGTGAACCCTGCCTATCATGCTTTTCCTGAGTAAAACGCGTACCTTCAAGGAAATTCATAATACTGGTGGGAATTAATTTAAAGCGCTCACAAGCCTTTTTGGTTGATTCCAGATCTTTGCCGCGCATTTCCGGATGCTTCTCCAAATATGCCTTGCTATAACGCTTCATAAATGGAAAATCCAAAGCCCACCAACAGATCCCCATTACAGGGACCTTGATAAGCTCCTGCTTGATAAAAAATTTCAGGAAAGGGATTTTTCGGTTAAAAATTGACTGTAGTACAAAGATGTCCACCCAGCTCTGGTGATTGGAGGTTACCAAATACCAGCCATCTTTTTTCAGCTCCCCCCCAATTTTCACATCCCACTCTGTCTTTTGCGTAAGTTTCATCCAGCCTTTATTCATGGTAATCCAGGCTTCAGCAATCGACATAAAAATGGATGTGTAGATTTTGCGCAGCGCTGAAAAAGGAAAAATCAATCGCACTACAACAAAAAACAAAATGGGAATAAAGCAAAGGATTGTGCTGATGACCAGCAACACCGAAGCCAATACCAACAACACTGCCGAGGGAAGAAAATTTAACATCTTATGCTTCTAAAATAGTGGTAAAAGAGATTCCTAACGGACGCCTGAGAAAACCGATTTTACATAGTAAACTCTGGCGCCCACATTCTTATTCTTATTCAACAACTCGCAGATTCACCAGTCTAGAGGTTAGCCACCTCAATCATCATCGCCGTATACATTTTTAGGTTCAGCCGAAACTGTTCAACGGTAATAAATTCATGTTCCGAATGCCCGGAATAAGCAACTCCAGGCATAGAGGGCCCAAAACTCACAGCATTAGGTAATAGCTTGGCATTGGTGGAACCACCAATCGCGACCGGCTCAGCCTTTTCCATACCGGTGAAATGACGAAAAACTTCTAGCAAAGGTTTCACGTGAGGAGCATCGTCTACTCGGTAGGGGTTCCCCAAAATCACTTTTGTATCTGCCAATGTGATACCCGAAAGTTCCTGCCATTCGGCCAAGGTAGAGTCAATCTCCTTTTCTAGCTGCGGGGCTGTTTTACCTGTGGGGCGACGCAGGTTGAGGTGGCTGATCAGTCCAGAGTCAGTCTCTTTCACCATGGTGACTGCCGCCGTCATTGGACCCATAAATGCATCGCGATAAGCGATACTGCCAAACTTCTCAGCCAGGACCCCTGTGCCCACCAAGTCATTCAGATAGTGCACCGTCGCACCAGCGGCATTGGCGGGCCAATCGTACACACTGAGCGCATCCGCAAGATAGGCGATCGCGTTTACCCCATGTTCAGGCTCTGAGCTGTGGGTAGCCACACCGCGGGCCAATACCTCTAAACTGCCATTACCGCTTTTAAACTCATATGAGACAAGCTTGTTCTGAGCGGCGCGCGCGCGGATAGCCGAAACTAGCTCAGCATTAACATTTCCCAGCAAAGCACGCGCCTCATCCGGCACCTGGCTGCGAAAATAGCCACCTGAGAAACTTTTTATATAAGGCTTATCGAAGTTCGCTGCCAGTACACCAGCAGTGGTGACTTGCACCTCACTCCAGCCCTTCTCGGCAGTCACTACCGGATAATTAGCGTCGATGGTGATGTTGTAGGCAGGGATTGGATAAGTTTTCAGGAATTCCTTGAGGGGCTCCCAGTCAGACTCTTCCGCCAAATAGATCAGAAGTTCAACCCTGCGCTTCATGGGCACCGCCTGATCCTTAATCGCTTTCATAGCATAAAGGGCCGTAGCGATCGGACCTTTATCATCCTCACTGCCACGGGCAATCAGCTTGCCTGGCTCACTTTCCGCATCCAACATAAACGGGCTTTTCTGCCACTTGGCCGGGTTGGCTGGCTGGACATCCCCATGGGTAACAATACCCACTTTCTCTGCCCCCTCACCCAGGGCAATTACCACAACATGGCCGAAATCCTGATACTCCAGCCCCAGCTCCCGAGCCTTATCCTGTAGAGTGTCCTTGAAGCCTTTAAACTCAGGGTTGCGTTCCAAAGGCAGGTCTTCGCGAGCTACCGTTTCAAAGCGTACCAAGCTCGCTAAGGTCTCAGTCATGGCTTCTTCATATTTTTCAACTGCATAGTCAGAAGTCTCCTGTGCCTGAGAAGACACACCAGCGACAACAGGTGCTGACAGGGTTGCAGAGAGAAACAGCGGTAAAAGAGCATTTCGTAACTTCATAAGCACCCCAGGTAAATAAAAGTGCCATTGTACATCTCCAGCCATTGGCATGACCCACCAATTCATCCCAGTCTCTGTGTTAATAATCTCCAGTCACAGTTTCCTGAGCCGAACCTATACCAATGCTCCACTGCTAAACTAATATCCTGGCAATGTAATAGGTGTTCCCAGGCCTCCTCAATCAGCACCACTTTAATATTCCTACAGTTGAATAAATCTGGCGATAATTCACGGCTTGATTGGATCATAGCCAGCAAATATGACTTCACTTATCACTTGCCAAGCCTATAAGCCACTTATAGTGGTTTTTCAGGGTTGCTAAAATTTGGGGAGCTTAACGCGAGGCTGGAGCAGCGCATGACCACGTCCAATGGCAAACATTTCCATCGCAAGCAATGGCTGAGTGTCCAGCAGGCCGTCAGCCACTTGAGCGCCCTAGCGGAGGAACCCCTAACCAGCATCCATCTTGCAGATTTAGCCGAGGAAAAGCTCCTCGATCTCTACTGGTATCGTCCGGGGCAGAAACTGACCTTTCTCAATCGCGAGGGGCAGAGAGAATTGATTGAGCCACTGCGCCTGTGCTCAGAGAACCGCAGTGACTGGCGGGCCCTTGTCGGTATCTTGCGACACAGCCCCGCCCTACCCGCTTATGAGCAAGACACCCCTCTACTCGAGGACGCCGAGGGCAATCGCCTGCGCATCACATTTGACTATCATCAACGCCCTGAGCCCTTCAGTGGCCGCTGGTACCCTAGCCTGGCAGAGCTGGTATTGAAGCGCAGCGACTTGGAGATGCTAGAGCCACGGCTGTTCTCCAGCCAGGAAACTGAAGACAAACTGGAGCGGCAGTTAATGCTCGACGTGATCTGGCAGCTTGAACAATTAGCCCTGGACCGCGAACATCACTCCACCAGCTGGCTGGCTGAGCAGCTGGCACAGCGATCTACAGCCCTGGACAGAGGGGCCTGCGAGCGCATTCTTCTTGCCGCAGAACGTGAGGGTAACCGGAGCCGCCCCCACTAACAGCACAATTATCGTGCTTTCTGTCTCTTTTATTCGTCACCTGAGCCTAATTGATCTCTCTCGCAAAGATTCCCTTCAGGCATTGGTCATAGACAACAAAAACGATACCCTAGCGCCAAGTTATAATCCGCTAACGGGGTGAATGCGAATGTAGCCTCTCCAGACCTTCTTCAAGCAGAAAGAAAAACCCTGGCGGGATTCGAGGCTAATCAAACCAGCATACTGAAGCCTCATCTATTTACCCGATCAATAAACACACTTGGAGAAAGAGCTTGCAAGCTCGTAACAACCAAAATAACTACGGCTGGGTCGCGATTATGCTGCATTGGCTAATGGCCCCAGCGATCATAGGCCTCTTTGTACTCGGCTGGTGGATGCGCCAGCTGTCCTATTATGACCCCTGGTATCAGCAGGCCCCCAGCATCCATAAAGGCATAGGAATTTTGCTATTGATTGCTCTGGTGCTTCGTTTACTGTGGCGTTCAGTGAATATCACCCCCAGGGCTGCCCCAGGAACGCCTCGATGGCAAGCACTCACTGCCAGTGGCATACACAACCTCATCTACCTGCTTCTATTGGCCATTATGCTATCGGGTTACCTGATATCGACCGCCGATGGACGCCCCATTGATGTATTCGGTTGGTTTAGCGTAGCGGCTACTATCCAGGGCATTCCCAATCAGGAAGACATTGCCGGGAGCCTTCACGAAATTCTGGCTTGGACCTTGATCATCTTGGTCAGCCTTCACGCCCTGGCGGCATTGAAGCATCATTTTTTCGACAGGGACGTAACACTTCGCAGGATGCTTGGGCTATCAGGCATGCCCACCCGTTTGAATAAGCAAAACACAGTTACAACCACAAAAAAGGAAATCTCCCTATGAAGAAGCTCACGGCCCTTCTTTTCGCTGCCCTGCTCGGCACCACAGCCCAAGCGGCGGAATATAAAATCGATACCAAAGGCGCCCATGCCTTCGTCCAGTTTCGCATTAAACACCTGGGATATAGCTGGCTCTATGGGCGTTTTGACGATTTCAACGGTTCATTCTTTTATGATGACAAGGCACCGGAAAAATCTACAGTAAACGTCAATATCGACGTAACCAGCCTTAACAGTAATCACGCCGAGCGCGACAAGCACCTGCGCGGTTCCGACTTCCTCCACACGGAAAAATTCCCCACAGCAACCTTCAAAAGCACCAGCTTTGAACCAACAAAAGACGGAAAGGCACTGCTCAAAGGTGAGTTAACCCTGCGTGGGGTAACCAAGCCGCTAACTATCGACGTTACCAACATTGGGGGCGGTAAGGACCCCTGGGGTGGCTACCGTCAGGGCTTCAGTGGCACTGCAGAGTTTGATCTGAAGGATTTCGGTATCGACTACAATCTGGGCCCAGCCTCCCAGAAGGTTGAAATGATTCTGGATATTGAAGGCATCCGTATCTAAACCTATTTAGAAACTCTTATTCCTTTGACAGCCCGATTTACAACAAATCGGGCTCCTATCCCTCAAGTACCCATTTAACACCACTTGGCAGAAACTGCCGCAAAAATGGCATTTTTAAGCGCTAACAGATCCATTAGATTAGTGCCAAATGGCCTACAGCTCCCTAAAACTAATACTTAAAGAATCTCTCAGCTTTAGCTAAATACTGGAGAAAAGACATCTGACAGCTAGCCCAGATGGCAATAAAGAAACTGCAAGCACTTAAAATTTTAACCAGTTCACAATTAGTAAGCACAAACTATTACGCTACTTTTGACGACAGCAAAGTTTTTCAGTGAAAATAGCAACCATTAGTAGTAGCAGTGATTACAATCATTCCACAGTAGGTATAAAGAACCTCAAACTTATTTACAGCCAGATCCCTAGTGAGCGCCCACTTCTCCCTTAGAGGGGGAAATAGCCAAACTCTCTTGGCCTTGTAGAGCGAATCTCAAAGAATCTGGACAATAGCACTTGTAGGTTACTTTTTATTGCTGCCGAGTGAGCAATCCCATCTGCAGCATTGAACTGCCAACAATTCTGGCAAGCAGCTCTAGCTCAGCGCCCGACGCAACCCGGAGAAAAAGGACAAGATAATGGCTTGCTTACAGCATCCAGATAGGGACCAACCCGTATACCTGATGGCACACCACACCATCGGCCGCCGTCAAGGAGCCGTGGATACCCGTATCACTAGTGCCGAAATCTCTGGTATTCACGCGGCCATTCAGTGGACCGGCACACATTGGAATATTCGCGATCTTAGTCGCAATGGAACCTGGTTAAATGGCCAGCAACTGGTTCCAGCCAAGAGCTACCCATTGCAAACCGGCGACAAGATCTGTTTCGGACGAGTCAATAACCCCGCTTGGATTGTCGAGAATCTCGATGCCCCGGAAAACTTGTTGATTGACCTGAAGACTGGTGAAGCCCAGCTACTGGAGCAATACCACCTACTGCCGGACGAGAGCGAGCCCCTCGCCAGCTTGCATTTCAGCCCCGTTACCGCCCAATGGCAATACGAGTTTACCGGTAGCACCGGCGAAGGGGGCAGCAAGAGCATGGTCAATCACGGGGATCGTATTGATTGCGGCCTGCAGAGCTGGCAACTGTTTCTCGCCGACAACCAAGGGGCAACCAAAGAACTCTCTTTACAGCAGTTATCCATTACAGATTTCGGCCTGCGCTTCTCTGTCAGCTCCCACGAGGAACATGTACAACTGCAGCTACAGCGAGAGGGTATGAAGCAGTCCCTGCCCGCACGCATTCACAACTACCTGCTGCTGTACCTGGCTCGAGCACGCTTCCGTGATATGCAAAATGACATGGATATAGATTCCCAAGGCTGGGTTTCCATCCAGGTAGCCACTCACGAACTGGGCATCACCGTCAACCACCTGAACACCCAGATTTTCCGCGCACGCAAGCAGATCTCTGAATCCTTGCCAGATGCCGTAGATACCTCAAACTTAGTAGAGCGACGCTCCTGGGAAATCCGCCTAGGCTGCCACCAGTTTGAAATCTATAAAGGCACTCAATTGGAAGCGAAGACTGAGCTGCAGGAAGCGTAATTTGGAGCTTAGGCCTTATCGCTATTCGTAGCTCAAAAGAATCGATCCGTACGTATAGCAGTCACGCTAAAGGTACGGATCTTATGCCCCCGTTGTTTGCCTTTATAAACAGCAAAGCCTTTCTTGACATATATGACTTTCCGCCAGAGTGAACTCACCTTAAAGGTTCACGTGCTGAAACTCTCGCATTTCTTTCCTTAAAATAAAGACTTTATAGACGTTAGGCACGTCTCTTTTTGCAACCGATGGCAATCCAAAAGAAATGGAATAACGTGAACCATTTCCTCTGAAATGGAGACAGATAGCTTCACGAAAATGTACTATCGGGTAGAATCCCCTATCCATCCGAAAAGAACTAAATACAATGGACGTAGTTGCGCTGGAGAAAACTGAGGTATATCAAGGTCGCTATAGGGTAGAGCGCACCCTTGGCGCCGGTGGTATGGGTGTTGTCTATCTGGCTGAAGACGTAAAGCTGGGGCGCAAAGTCGCCATCAAGCAACTGCGCTCTGATATGACAGGCAACTCCGCCGAAGCCCGTTTTCGCAGCGAAGCACAATTATTAGCCAGACTGAACCACCCCAACATTGTACGTCTGTACGATGTCCTGGAGGAAGACCATAATATCGCCCTGGTCATGGAATTGGTTGAAGGCGTTACCCTCAAAGAGTGGATACGCGAACGTACCGCCACGCTAGCTGAGAAACTCGATTTGCTGATGCAGATCTGCCAAGGGCTGGGCAAGGCCCACTGCCTGGGGATTATCCACCGGGATTTAAAACCTGAGAATATCCTGGTCACCAATGATGGTGTAGCCAAGATCACCGACTTCGGCATCGCCAAAGCTCTCGATTGCGACCAGCAACTCACCAGAGAAGACCATATCGCCGGCAGCGTGCAGGCCATGTCTCCTGAGCAGCTGCAGGGTACTACCCTAGATGCCCGTAGCGATCTGTTTAGCCTGGGCAGTATCGCCTATGAATTACTCTGCGGGCACAAACCGTTTGAGCGTGGCGATAAGAGTGCACTGGCCTTTGCCCAGCAAATTACCAGTAAGCCCCATATTCCACCGCAACAGGTCTGGCCGGAGATCCCCAAACCTTTAGCTGCACTATTAGACAGACTATTGGGCAAGCGCCCAGAACAGAGACCCGAGTCCGCGGAAAGAGTTTTTGAGGCCCTGGAGCTGGTGAGAAAGCATGGCATTGATGCAGACACTCAACAGTATTCGGAAACTGTCACCCAGCTATTAATTAAGCCACGTAGGAGACGAGGGCGTATTACCGCAGTATTAACCGGTATAGCCCTACTTGGATTAAGCATATTTTGGGGTTGGCGCACTTTTATGCAATTGCCCCCACAGTATATCGCAATCCTTCCCGTGGAGTTTAATGGCGAGGTGCGTGGTGGTGAAGACCAGGAAACCCTGATCAAGGCAATGGTTCGTCAAGCATTAATGGGTACTCCCGCCCGGCTTAAATCCAGCGCACTGTTCAGTTTTAATCCTTCCCAAAACTTAAGCCTTGAACAGCAGTTACAAAAACTGAAGGACAGGGGGGTTACTGATGCTCTTCGCGCTCGCCTGGATTGTATGCAATCTCGCTGTAATATCGAACTGCAGCGAATCAACCCAGCAGACTCACAAGTCAAAAAACAAACCGGTTTTGTTTTCCTCAGCTCCAAGCAACAGGAAGCTCAATATACGGTTGGCAACAGTTTACAGGAGCTTTTTCCTAACGCTTATCATGAAGGAGCGATAAATGACAGTAAGATGGAGCCGGCAGATTATGACATCTATCTGACAACGCTTGCCATGTATGGAATTAGTGCTTCCGCAAAAGGCCTTGACTTGACTGGCGTTGAGGATTTGATCCTTAAATACCCTAGGAATATAAACCTTTATTCTTTATATGCACGCATGGCTCTTACAAGCTACGGCGACACAAACGATAGAAAGTTTCTTACCAAGGCCCTCAGAATTCTTGCCAATGCGGAGGTGTCGGAATCTTATGAAACTACCATTCTTGAAGCGAAGCTGGCTCTGATGTCTGTCACAGCAGATAAAAAGGGGTTTGAAACAATATTAAAAAAACTACAAAGTAAAGGCCACCCTTCATCACACTTACTCGCGCAGTATTCTCGCTTCCAGTATCTACAAGGGGATTATATTCAAGGGTTAGACTACGCCAAGCAAGCCGCAGAGCTCAACCCATCCTCAAATAATCTATATTTAGTTGCTATCAATCAAATGGCAACAGGCAATTATAAAGCAGCCAAAGAAGTTTTAACTGAGCTAATTCAAGGCTCCCCAAAGTATTGGCCCACCTACGCACTATTAGGAGTTATTGAGCTTGAGAATGGAAATTTCAATCTTGCTGAGAAAGCCATACTAGCCATCCCTCAGGAAAACCGAAGCTGGAGAACAAAAGGTAACCTGGGCACAGTTGCTTTTTTTCAATCAAAATATCAACAAGCACTAGATGTTTATATGGATATTTTAGAGTCGTCTCCCGAAAATGTACAAATGCATTTACAAATTGCAGAAACCCACTTGATGCTCCTAAACGAAGAGGGTGCTAAAGAGCACTTCTTAAAGGTAATGGAACTCACTTCAGAAGCTACAGACCTCGAAACAAAAAAGTTCCGTTCCCTAGCACTTGGCTATTTAGGCGAAACAGCCAATTCTATTAGTCTAATCAAAGAACTCCTAAGAGAGTCGCCTGATAGCACTTATATAAAGTACTACGCGGCGCAAGTTTATGCACTTGCCGGGGAATGGCAGTCCGCAAATTATCATATTGAACAACTGCTGAACCAGGGAATGGATGCGAAGTGGTTTAACCTTCCATCACTTAAGCAACTTTGCACCCAATCCCATGGATCAGAGAAAACACTAGCGACCATATGTCCTTAGGGCTCCTCACCACCCTTTCCAGGAACAGGGTCAACACCAGCTTCGGGGTCTCCGGAAACAAAGTGCATCCCCGTTTCTGGATCGACACACATCCATAGGAAATTAAAGCGATCCGGAATCTGCTCTTTATCCTTGATTTTAATAATTAACTTGGTGTAATCCCCATCCACCTGCCTGGCGCGAGCACGGAACTGGTGCCGAAAATCCGGGCTCAGCGCAATAATGCCATCTAACTTTTGGCTCTGCTGGTAACGCACAAACTCCAACTCGCGCCCCGACACCTCTGATAAATCCAGGGTAATTCTCAGAACAACCACACCACCCTTGTGGATCTTGAAGCGCATATTGCCAAAATGCTCCTCCGGATTATCGGCATTAAACAGCGGCCAGTACTGCGGCTCACCATCTTTTTGCTCTCTGGGCCGCAAAACCAGATCCAGCTTCAAGCCCTCTTCAGGTACCTCGCACTCGAGTACGGGTAAATCGGCACAAGTGCTCATCGTTCATCCCCTTGTAAGCATTTGTTATTTGGTGTCATCCTAAGACGTTTTTATTCGTGTAAAATACGTCTGTGACTGCGTCATGATAACCAGTTCAGCTCTGAAAAAAAGCCGGCAGTATAGCCACTGCCGGCCCGGAATGATGGTCCCAACCATCGACGGTTACAACAACACTATCAAGAGCAAAATTTGGCATCCGTGCCTCGGGCAAGCTCATCCACAAGGTCCGACTAAGACTCTGCACCCGTCGGTTCCAGCTTGTCCGCTCAGCTTGCGCTGATTCTTCCCGCTTCTCGCACCTCCGACAGTGCGAGAATACAAAATCCATCCGAAATGTTGTGGGGGCTGCCCATCCGTGGCAGGGAACCGCTTTCACAATCTCCCGTACCCCCTCAACTGGTAGCTACTTTACGAATTCGGGAATTACAGGTCTATCACGGCCAATTACAAGGAATTACACGCCAAGTATTTTATCCTTTCTCTTAGGCTGTTAGAGTCATCTAATAACAAAAAGAATCACCTGATGAGGATACGATGGAAGCGAATCTCGAAGATGTAAAAATTCTCTCTCCCCGACGCAACAGCACCGAGGCCACTAATATTGCGGAGCTTGCTCGGGAGCAACTCCAGCATTTTTGTATTGATCAGGAGTCAGAGCACGGGCGTTTACTGGAGCAAACTGCGGCGCTGTTATATCAGGCACAGGGCAACTTAAATCAGCTGTGGGGCCAGATAAGCGAAACCCTGAACCGATTGGATCGGTCCGACAAAATTGCCTACTTCAATGCCAAACGCTTTATGAGTTTCCAGCTGGCAAAATTATTGGACACCCTTCAAAATCCGTTGCGCGCCAGCTTTCAGAGTCTGCAGGGAGATGATTTCAATATCACCACCCGAGGTGGCTACCCACTGTTCGATAATATCCCGGCGATTTTTTCTGCTACGCCGGTGATTGCACGCACCGCCACTTATATCTATGCCTGTACCGAGTGGGTAGACGACGCCTTCCGCGGCCGTGAACCCAGCCACGATATTTACTCTCGCCTACTCAACCCCACCTCTATCTCCCTGGCCAACGCCATTGTGGATTTGGAGTGCGGACCGGCAGCCAATGAGTATATGGCCTGGAACTTCAATTCCGGTATGGCCGCCATTGACGCACTACTCTCCAATCAGCTGCGCCGCGACGATATTTTAATCGTCTCACGCAATATCTATGGCGGCGTACACCAGCTCTTACAGGATTTTTATGCTCGACCAGACAAACTGGCGATCCAGCTGGTTTGGTTTGACGGCACCAGCGGTAAAGACTTCGAAAAACTACTGGCCGACACACAGCGAGATTACGCCGATGCCCTTCAGCAAGGCTCCAAGCTCCACGTCTATATCGAATCGCCCTGCAACCCCCACGGTATCATGTTGGACGTACCCGCTATCTGTAAGGCTGCACACCAGGAAAATATTCTGATCAGCCTGGATGCCACCCTGGCCACCCCCTTCCTCTACCAACCACTGCGACGCCAAGATCGCGAGGAGCGTCCAGACTTTGTTGTGCACTCCTACACCAAAGACATTGGCGGCACCGGTGCCGCAACCGCTGGCGTGGTGATTGGGGAAAACCACCGTATGTTTATTCCCAAGGGCGACAGTGCCAAGGGGCTGAACTGGGATCAGTGCATGTTCTGGGATGTGTATTACATCAAAGGCGCTTTCCTAGATGCGGATAAAGCCTGGGAGGTGCACTGTGGTATGCGCACTTTGGAAATGCGTATGTTGACCAAGTGTATCAATACCCAGTGCCTCAGCCATTTCTTCGCCAGTCACAGCAAAATTCGTGTGAACAGCCATGCGGTGGAAAGCCATCCGAACGCGAAGCTACGCAAAGCCTTGATGCGCTATCAGCTGCCAACCCCATTATTTAGTATTGATATGGAAGCGGCACAGATTCCCACTGAGGCTTTCAAGAGTTTCTTCGATGCGCTGGAGCCCGCGTTTGGACAGATGGTAAGCTTGGGGCAGACCAATACCATGGTACTTTGCCCCGCTCTTACTTCTCACTCCGAACTTTCTCCTCAGGCCATGGAAGCGGCGGGTATATTCGCAACCACAATCCGAATATCGGTGGGAGATGAAAATATGGCTCAGCTAGCGGCTCATGTGATCAGCTGTGCGCGCTTACATCTTGACCCGGTCAGCCCTGGATTTAGTGAGGGCTTTATCTCACCGCAGGAAGCGGATGCTACCTTCACCCGCTTCTATCTGGAATCACATAAAAAAGTTGTAGAAGCACAACCGAAAATCACCGACTACCTATAAAAATCTGAAAAGCGGGCGCACAGTAATTATCCCCTGCCGTGGCCCGCTTGTTGCACTACCCTATATCCCGTAGTATCACCGCTTCTGTCCATAATTTAATCAAACAAAATGCCGAATTTTTCTGCCCACTTTCTGGCCTGGGTGCTCTTCTGTCTCTCAACTCTGGCGCTGGCACAGGGATATGAGCAGCTTTACAGCGACTATCGCGGTAGCCTCTATCAAATACGCTTAATTGAAAAATCTTCTAATTCGAAAGCCGGGCTCGGCTCAGGATTCCAGATTTCCGCCGATGGTCTACTCGCCACCAATTACCACGTTGTCGCGCAAGCAGTTAGCGATCCGGATAAATATATACTGGAATATCTTTCAACCGATGGCACCAAGGGCACCCTGGAGCTCCTGGATATCGATGTCGTCAATGACTTGGCGCTACTACGCCAGGACAAGCCCGGCAAAGAATACTTGCAACTCGCCACCGAAACCCCAAAGCAAGGCGAAACCATAGTCTCCCTCGGTAATCCTCTGGATCTTGGGATGACCCTGATCCCAGGCACTTACAACGGTATCGCCGGAGGCAGTTTTTACGATCGTATTCATTTTGCCGGTTCTATTAATCCCGGCATGAGTGGTGGCCCGGCTATTAATACTCGCGGCCAAGTAGTGGGGATCAATGTGGCAACTGCCGGTAACCAGGTAAGCTTCCTGGTTCCGGTGGATAAACTGATCAACTTGTTAAAGCACTTCCATCAACGCAATGTAGCACTGGACCTACAAAAGGTCACCTACCAGCAGCTACTCGACAATCAACAGCGTATTATCGACTCCATACTGGAGGCGGACTGGCAGCGCCGCTCCCTCGGCGAGGCCAAGGTTGTTGGGGAAATAGTGCCCGCCATTAAGTGCTGGGGCAACAGTGAGGAAGATAGCGACAATCCTATTAAACGCATCGATAAAGGTTGTACTGGGCAGGATGTGATTTTTCTCTCCGACGACTTTAACACCGGTCGAGTGGAGTACGAGTTTTTCTGGCTCGAATCTGAAGGTCTTCTACCGGCACGCTTTTATGCGGAATACGAGCATCAGATGAGCACTTTTTATCCTGGCAACAGTGCCGGTGAAGAGGATGTCACCAACTTCCGCTGCCGCCAGAACTTTACCTCCCAGCCGCGCAATGGCAATGGCCCCGTATCCAAACCAGAGCGCAGTAAAAAACCGCTAATTAGCCGCACCAGTTACTGTGTAAGACGCTATAAAAACTTCCCCGATCTGTACGATATCTTTTTCTTGAGCCTCAGCGTGGACCAGAAGAATCGCGCGCTGGTCAGCCACTTTACTCTATCCGGCTTTACCCGGGAGTCTGCCGACGCCTTTGCCGAGAAGTTCACGAGCGAAATCCAATGGCACTGATAATTGAAGAACTCAACCGCGCTCACCGGGTGCAGGTGCGCTACCGAATGAAAGGTGAAAAGTTCACCCTGGGCCGCGCCTATAGCAACGATGCAATCTTGGAAGACATCCACACAGATGGGCGCCATGCAGAAATTCGTCGGGAAGAAGATGGCAGTTATATTCTGCACGATTTGAATACGGTGAATGGCAGCCAGCTACTGGGGAATCTGAAAGACCGATCGGTTAAGCCGGGGGAGATTTCCTCCCATCAGATTACCTCTGGGGATCTAATACAATGTGGTAAGTCGCGCTTACGAATATTTAATTGCGATGACGATGTTGCCGAGGCCACCCCTCTGCATTCGCTGGAAAATCTGTTTGCCAGCCTATCCAACCCTCTGTACGCTACCCTCCTGGTACTCGCCGTAGCTCTGTCCACGGTACTGCTCAGCTACCTCGGCTACGCGCGTACTTATCAGTGGACCATCGCAGTCAACATCTTAGTGAGTGCGGTGATTGGCTTGGTGATTTATGCGGGTGCCTGGGCTTTTGTAGGCAGGGTGGTCCGCCACGAAACACACTTTTTTGCCCACCTTTCCATCGCCGCTATGGGCGTACTCACTTACGCCGTCTGGGAGTGGTTAGGCAGTATACTGAATTACAACTTCGCCATAGGGGATACCATGGAGGTTCTGGACTTCCTGGTACTCGCTGTCATTTTGCCCACTATGCTCTGGTGCGCTTGTTATCTGGCCACCAACCTAGGGCGCGCCTGGCGCTGGGCGGTAGCACTAGTACTGCCGCTCGGCTTTTTAGGCCTCAGTCTGGTGGAAACGATCAGCTCGATCGATGACTTCCGAGAAACACCGGCGCTCTCCACTGAGCTCAAATACGATAATATGTTGTTGCGTAAACCGGTGCCCATGCAGGAATTTATCACCGGTTCGGCCGCACTATTTGATATTCCTATCAAAAAAGAAGAGCCGGAAAATGAGAGCAAGGAGAGCTCTTCCGCAGAAAACGAGAACGTAGAGGTAGAGCAGTGAATACAGTGTTTTGGAGCCCCGGCCTGGAACAGTTGGAACCTTACACTCCCGGTGAGCAGCCCAGCGGTACAACTCTGATTAAACTGAACACCAACGAGAACCCCTACCCCGCTTCGCCCCGAGCACTGGCACTATTGGCACAGAAAGATTTTGCCGACGCCCTGCGTCGCTATCCCGACCCAGAGTCCTGTGAGTTGCGCGCAGCCATTGCCACGCGATATGGACTGAATGACAGGCAGGTTTTCGTCGGTAATGGTTCTGATGAGGTTTTGGCGCTGAGTTTTTATAGTTTTTTCCGCCGCAACGAACCCTTACTGTTTCCCGATATCACCTACAGCTTCTACCCAGTGTACTGCCAGCTTTTCGACATAGAGTCCCGCAGTATTCCCCTCTCAGAAGACTTTAGTCTCAATGTAGAGGATTTCTCGGGTACTGCCGCTGGAATTATTATCCCCAATCCCAACGCCCCGACAGGACGCCACTTATCACTCGATAGAATTGAAGCACTACTGCAGCTACAACCAGAGCGAGTGGTGATCATTGATGAAGCCTACATCGATTTTGGGGGGGAAAGTGCCACCCAATTGATCGAGCAATACCCCAATCTGCTGGTCATTCACACCCTGTCTAAGTCTTATGCTCTGGCAGGTCTGCGCCTCGGCTTTGCTATGGGGCAGGAACACCTGATTGAGGGGCTGCTGCGCGCCAAGAACTCTTTCAATTCTTATCCTATCGATGCCATCGCACAGGAAGTGGCTACTGCAGCCATCCGCGATAGGGCCTGGCATGAAAACAACTGCAGCAAGGTTGTCGCCACACGCTCTCGCACAGAAAAGGCACTGCTTGAACTGGGGTTTGAAGTTATACCTTCCAAAGCGAATTTCATCCTGGCGAAGCCCCCTGCCCCTGGTGCCGAGGCCCTCTACCTGGCGCTGCGCGAGCTGGGCATTCTGGTGAGATACTTCAATAAGCCCCGTATCAGTGAATACCTGCGTATCTCTATTGGCACAGATCAGGAAATGGACCAACTGATAGGGAACTGTAAAGAGATACTTGCGTCACAGAGCTAGTAAACTGTCAGTCTATACTCGTCGGGTCCGCGCCCAGCGCAACCCGACCACCAGACTTATCGGTAACTAGGGATTTATGTCTCTCTTATTTAATCGCCCCAAACTGTTCGCCAATACCAAGCTCTTCGCCAGCGCTCTGGCTCTAGCCACCGCCATCCTGAGCTATCAGGCCCAGGCCAACCCCTGGGAGGAGAGTGAGAGCCCCAGCGCACAGAACCCAGCCAGCATAGGCACCTATACCAATGGCTGCCTCGCAGGAGGAGAAACCCTGCCTCTACGTGGCGAAGGCTATCAACTGGTGCGCACCGGCCGCGATCGCCACTTCGCCCACCCGGACACCATCGCCTTCCTCAAGGACTTTTCCCGGAGTGTCGCACGGAATAACCTCGGCAGAATACAGATCGGCGATATGTCCATGGCGCGAGGTGGTCCCTTTGGCAGTGGAGGGCACAGTAGCCATCAGACCGGCCTTGATGTGGATATTTGGTTTTCACAAGACAAGCGCGCTGCAGAGCGGGCACTGACAGAGTGGGAGCGCGATAATATCTCCGCGATACCTCTGGCCGATACCCGCGAACATCGCTTGGTCAAAGAAAATTGGGACGAACGAGTCCCCAAGATCCTGCGTATGGCCGCAGAGGATCAGCGGGTAGAGCGGGTTTTTGTCCATCCCACCATCAAGCGTCACTTATGTGAAATTTCGGGCACCGACAATGAATGGCTGCGCAAAGTACGCCCCTGGTGGGGACACAATTACCACTTTCATGTGCGGCTTGCCTGCCCGGCCGGCAGCAGTGACTGCAAGCCTCAGGCTCCAGTGCGCACCACACCCTGCGGGAATGACCTGGACTGGTGGTTCAGCGAAGAATTCTACGCAATACTGAACGGCACTAAGGCCCAGCCGACAAAACCCAAACCCAAGACGATGCCGCAGCAGTGCCAGCAGGTTTTACTGGCACCTCCAGCTGGCACCACGATGGAATAACTTTATGATCAACACCTTGCTTATCTGCGGCGGTGGCAGCAGCGAGCACGAAGTGTCCTTGCGCACCGCAGATTTTATTGAAGGACAATTGGCCGAATCTGAAGATATCGCCCTGATGCGAGTTGAGATGGATGCTAGCGGTTGCCTGACTGATAAAGAAGGTCGCGTCTATCATATCTTTTACGATGGCAAGATTCGCGATGAAGCCGGCAATGCCTGGGATGTCGATTACGTTATCCCAGCAATTCACGGTTACCCAGGAGAAACTGGCGACCTGCAATCCCAACTCGAGATGTTCGGCATCCCCTATTTCGGTTCAGCACCGGAGGCGAGCAAAATTTGTTTTAACAAGATTAAAACGAAAATGTGGCTGAGCGCGCTAGGGATCGATAACACCCCCTATCTGTTTCTACACAGCCTGGAGGCTGAAGAGTTGAGTAAGGCCCACGCCGCACTGGAAGAGTGGGAAGCGGTCTTTATCAAAGCTTCAAACCAGGGTTCCTCGGTGGGCTGCTTTAAAGTCAGCCATAAGGAAGATTTGGAAGATGCAATCGCAGAAGCCTTTACCCTCTCATCCTATGTATTGGTAGAAAAAGCCCTCAATGCCCGCGAACTCGAGGTGGCAGTTTACACTTATGGCGAAGAGCTCATAGCCACTCGTCCCGGTGAGGTCCGCGCGCCAGCAGATACTTTTTATACCTATAAGGAAAAATATGCCGCAGGCAGTCGCGCCGAGACGTTTATTAAAGCTGAGGGTCTGAGCGAAGAGCAATTGGCTTGGATTCAGGAAGTTTCGATACGTACTTTTAAGGCCCTAAAGCTGAAAGATCTCTCTCGCATCGATTTTTTCCTAACAGACGAAGGGGAACTCTACCTAAATGAAGTCAATACTTTCCCCGGAATGACCCCCAACTCTATGTTCCCCAAAATGATGCAAAACCATGGCCATGATTTTACTGAATATCTGACGGGTCAAATTCGTTCCGCGGTAAAACAATCGCTTAAATAAATACTACCTTGAACCCCACTCAGAAAATTGACATTAAAAAAAGGGGCAATAGCCCCTTTTTTTAATGTCAGTAAACGAAACACAACTAGTGCAACAACCAATCCTGTTGCCGTCTACGGGAAAATTGGCTGCGCAGAAACTCCATCTGATCCCCGCGAATCCGCTCACTATTAATCAAAGCCAGATATTCTGCAGCATTGGGACAAAAGGGCAGAGCCAGTAATTCCATATCAATATCTTCAAGTAAAAAATTGCCCTTATGCTGATTACAGCGGCGACAGGCTGTGACCACATTTTCCCAAGAGTCCATCCCTCCCTTCGACACAGGGATAACATGATCTCGAGTTAGCTCAGCTGACTTAAAAATACTTCCGCAGTAGAGGCAGGTGTGCACATCACGAAAAAAAAGTGCGCGGTTTGTAAGCGGCGGACGGTTGCGTGGCCGCGCCATTCGAGCACCGCCACAGGCGATAATTGATGCCAGATCCAAGGCCGAACGCTCTCCATTCCGATTAAACCCGCCCCTTACCCTCCGTACTATGCCCCCCAAAGACCAGGTAACCAGATCCCGGACGTATAAACAGGAAGCCTCCTGCCAAGTGAGCCAGTCCAATGGCTGTCCCGCCAAATTCAGGCGCAAAATGCGTGCTTGCATGACTTCGCCTCCCCGCAGTTAGACAGAAGAAACCGGCCTACTACTACAACTAACCAAGCGGATGCTTTTCCGGCACTCAAATATCTGATTTGACAAGCTGCCTGGAAGAAAGAGATAGACAAATAAGCCTGAACATGAGAGTCCAGTTTGGATAAGGCGTTAAAGTGATAAAGGCGATAACCCGCTGATGATTTCAATGGCGAGAGGACAAGAGTCCGGCAGTGAGAGAATGCCAGAGCGTAAACGGGCACTGCTAATGATTGATTGCTGAATGCGCCATCCTCCACCGGCCCGAGCAATAATGGCCGACCTCTCATCATTAAAGCGGATAAATATTACAAATTCCAGATAGAAGCAGACCTGCCTTACAAAAAGTAACGACCGTGAATAATTAACGATTAGAGAGAGCGAAGATTAAGTAAAAAATTACTATTAAAAGTTATTTGAACAAATATAAAGTCTTCGAGCATGTAAAACACCGCCCAGGCAATCCGGCCCGGGCGGTGCGTCTCACAGGATGGTGCCCATATCCTTAGGGCGAGCGGCGCATTCCTTTTATCCTTTGCCGCAGAGTTGCAGTCCCTTTTGCGTCCCTGCCAGTTAATTATGGACATCAGGCGAAAAAAGAGTAGGGGTAATCTGCTGAATTTTATGTAAGACATATCTCACAAGGTGAAATATTTCTTTAATAAATGAGAGGGAGACTCGATGAGTACACTGTGCTAAAACGGAGCTCAGTGCATGAGCGCGGCCACTATAAACACCTTTATTTCAAGTTCAATCGAAACAGGGAAAAAGACGTTGAAATATACGCTAATTTTTTTGCTTATCTTCAGCGCCGTTGTTTCAAGCGCCTTCACAGCAGTCTCTTCGGGTATTAGCGTTCCCTGGCGCCAAATCATTGGAGGCGCGAAAACCAGCGAGCAGGAGGTCACTCAAAATTTAACAGCCGCCACTGGCTATCAACTACAACTATTTACAGATAATGTGCCCAATGCTCGCTGGCTGGCAATAACCCGTTCGGGGGATATCCTCGTATCCCAACCCAAGAAGGGACAGGTTTCCCTATTAACCCCCGATCGTAACGGTGATGGACGCGCCGACAGCCAGCGCATCTTAATTGGAGACTTAAACCGCCCACACGGACTTCTACTGCATGAGAACTGGCTATATATAGCGGAAAGCGATGCTGTAGGCAGAGTGCCCTTTGATCACTCCGATGCCCGCCTGGCAGGGCGTTACCAGAGAATCGTCAAAGGCTTGGCAGACAGCGGCCACTGGACCAAAACCCTTGAAAAGGGACCGGATGGCTGGCTGTACCTCAGTAGCGGTTCCAGCTGTAACGTCTGTGTAGAAAAAGATCGTCGACGCGCCAGTATTATGCGCCTGCGTCCCGATGGCAGTGACCTCAAAATATTCGCCAACGGCCTGCGCAATAGTGTGGGGTTTGACTGGTCACCCAAAGATGGCGGCCTCTATGCCACAGATAATGGTCGCGATTGGCTGGGTGACAACCTGCCACCCGATGAGCTCAACCTTATCCAAGCCGAAAAATTCTACGGCTGGCCCTATGCCTATGGTGACCGGGTACCGGACCCGGACTTTATCGACGATGAAGACCCCACCATCAAAGAAATGATTGCCGCTTCCCTCCCCCCTGTACACGAGTTCGCCGCACATAATGCCCCTCTAGGCATCCGCTTCCTGCGAAGTCCGGAACAACCGACAGGTTATCGCGGCGCTGCCTTAGTAGCACTGCACGGTTCCTGGAACAGAAGCGTGAAAGATGGTTACAAAGTGGTATCTCTACACTGGGATGAAGGCGGGAAAATCACCCAGCGGGATTTCCTCTGGGGCTTCCTCAGCAACAACCGCAAGGAGGTTTCTGGCAGGCCAGTGGCAATTGCCGAAGATGGCAAGGGCAATATTTATATATCAGACGATTACGCGGGGGCCATCTATCGTCTCTCACCCACCGCTACCCCACAAAAAGTAAAGTTATCCGCGGAGAGAACACCTACCACACCTAGGGTACCCAAAAAACCACCACCAACCGATGCCACCGCCGCGCGCGAGGGAAGAGCGCTATACCTGAGCCACAATTGTGCGCAGTGCCACCAGCAACAGGTACCATTAGCAGGGCTCAACAAAAAGTACACCGTGCAAAGCCTGGCGGACTATTTTGATACGCCAACCCCCCCGATGCCCAGATATGATTTCACCGAGGAGCAGAAAAAAGCATTGGCCCACTACCTGCTTTCAAGGGAAGCTTTGCAATAACTCCCTCTTACCCCTTACTCCATGCCAATTGACCCCTGCCGCGCCAGCGGCTAAGGTTGCCCCGCAATTACGAGGCGATGCTATGGCGGCAAAGAAAAAATCGGCAAGTTTTGAACAGAGCCTGGAGGCTCTTGAAGAATTAGTAGAACGCCTGGAGGCAGGAGACCTGCCCCTGGAGGAGGCCCTGGCCGACTTTGAACAAGGGGTCAAACTCACCCGTGAGTGCCAGAAAAAACTCGCCAGCGCCGAGCAAAAGGTCAAAATGCTGATGGAGGAGAACGGTAGTATTCGCGAGTTGCCGTTCGAAGCCGATAACTCCTCAGGCGATTCCTAAGTGAGCTCCCCTACCCTGCCCGCCGAGCTGAGTGCATTCCTCAAGGATTCCTCTCAGCGTGTCGAAAGCCGTCTCCGCGACACGCTGACAGAATCTATTCCCGGTGCCAATAAGCTCTTTGAGGCCATGCGCTATGCCGCACTGGGCCCTGGCAAACGCCTGCGCCCAGCACTCGTGTACGCCTGTGCCCAGGTCTTCCGTGGGGTGGATTTTGATCCTGCCAGATGCGACGCCAGCGCCGCTGCCCTTGAGTGCGTCCACGCCTATTCACTGGTGCACGATGACCTGCCAGCCATGGATGATGACGATCTGCGCCGGGGCCGTCCCACTTGCCATATCGCCTACAACGAGGCCACCGCTATTCTCGCCGGTGATGCACTACAAACCCAGGCATTCGAACTGCTGTTGGCCGATAACACCGAACCCGCATTGAAGCTACTACTTATTGCGGAGCTCTCAAAGGCATCTGGCAGCCGGGGAATGGTTGCAGGTCAGGCCATCGACCTGGATTCTGTGGATAAAACCCTCACCCTAGCACAACTAGAAGCGATGCATCGCCTGAAAACTGGCGCCCTTATTCGCGCTAGTGCGCGCATGGGCGCGCTGCACGGTGGTGCTACCAGCGACCAACTGGAAGCGCTAACCCTCTACGCAGAAGCCATTGGCCTGGCTTTTCAGGTACAGGACGATATCCTTGACGTCACAGTAGATACTGCCATTCTGGGTAAAACTCAGGGCGCAGACGCCCTTCTCAACAAACCGACTTATGTCTCCCTACTGGGGCTCAAAGGCGCAAAAGAGAAGCTCCAGGGCTTGCGCGGGGAGGCTTTAAGTGCCCTTTCAACACTGCCCGGCGATACACTACTACTGAAGCAGCTGGCCGATTATATCGTCCAACGCGGCCACTAAGTCGGGATCTCTACCCCGTCATTGGGATGCAATATGCCCTTCACAGGCATACAATCCCCTTCACTAATACCATCTGTAGCAATTGAACCGTTTGATGCTCGAAGAAATTCCACGCACACGCCCGCATACGCCGCTGCTTGACGTCATTGACGAGCCGGCACAGCTGCGCGCACTCGATGAACGCCAACTGCCCGAACTCGCCAACCAGTTGCGCGAGTACCTGTTGTATTGTGTCGGCCAAACCGGCGGACACTTCGGCGCCGGTCTCGGTGTGGTGGAGCTGACCATCGCCCTGCACTATATCTACAACACGCCAGAGGACCGCTTGGTCTGGGATGTGGGCCACCAAACCTACCCTCACAAGATACTCACCGGCCGCCGCGAGCAGATGCTCACCATGCGCCAGCAAGGCGGCTTGTCAGGCTTCCCCAAGCGCAGTGAGAGCCCCTACGACACCTTCGGCGTGGGGCATTCCAGTACTTCTATCGGTGCCGCCCTGGGAATGGCCCTGGGTTCCCCCGACGAGCGCAAAGTCGTGGCGGTGATTGGCGACGGCGCTATGACCGCTGGCATGGCCTTCGAAGCACTCAATCACGCATCTCACACAGGCCGGGATATGTTGGTTGTGCTCAATGACAACAGCATGTCGATCTCTAAAAATGTCGGAGGCCTGGCTACCTACTTCGCCAAGATTCTTGCCAGCAAAACCTATCTCAATATGCGCGAGGGCAGCCGCAAGATTTTATCGGCTATTCCCAAGGCCTGGCAGTTGGCGCGCCGCACCGAAGAGCATGTTAAAGGCATGATCACACCCGGCACTCTGTTTGAGGAACTGGGCTTCAACTACGTTGGGCCACTGGATGGGCACAACATGCACGATCTGGTGCACACCCTGCGCAACCTGCGCAGCCAGCCCGGTCCCCAGCTACTGCATATCGCCACTACCAAAGGCAAAGGCTTTGGTCCGGCTGAAGCCGACCCGGTGGGTTACCACGCATTGAACAAGCTGGAGCCAGAGAGCAAAGTCCAGGTGGCTGTGCCGGGCAGGAAGAAGCTGCCCAAGTATCAGGATATTTTCGGCCAGTGGCTGTGTGACACCGCCGAAAAGGACGAGCGCCTAATCGGAATTACCCCCGCCATGTGTGAGGGCTCTGGCATGGTAGAGTTTTCCAAGCGTTTTCCAAAACGCTTCCAAGACGTAGCTATTGCCGAGCAGCACGCCGTTACTCTTGCTGCCGGCCTCGCCTGCGAGGGCCAAAAGCCGGTTGTGGCCATTTACTCTACTTTCCTACAGCGCGGCTATGACCAAATGGTGCATGATGTTGCTATCCAAAACCTGGATGTCACCTTCGCCATCGACCGCGCCGGCCTTGTAGGTGAAGACGGCCCAACCCATGCAGGCAGCTTCGATCTGACCTTTATGCGTTGCTTGCCCTACCTCGCCATCGCTGCACCCAGCGACGAGAACGAATGCCGCCAATTACTCTATACCGCATACAAGTACGAGGGGCCCGCCGCTGTGCGCTATCCCCGCGGTACCGGTATGGGCACCGCAATAGAAGAAGAGATGCGCGAGTTACCTATCGGTAAGGGCCGCCTACTGCGTAAAGGCAGCGGCGTGGCCATTTTGAATTTCGGCACCCTACTCGCTCCCGCTACGGCAGCGGCTGAGCGCCTGGGCGCCACTCTCGCCGATATGCGCTGGGTCAAGCCATTAGATGAAGAGCTGATTGATGAACTGGCCGACAGCCATCAGTTGCTGGTCACCATCGAAGAAAATACCGTCGCCGGAGGTGCTGGCAGCGCCGTTATGGAGTATCTCAACAGCTCTGCGCGAACCCTGCCCGTACTGCAACTGGGCCTGCCGGACCGCATTATTGAGCACGGCAAACACAAAGACCTACTCGCAGAGATAGGCCTCGATGCCGGCGGCATTGAGGAACAAATCCGCCGGCGCCTGCAGCTGCTTAACCGGCACAATTTTAACGACCGCGCCGCAGCCGCAAACTAACCGTAAGGGCCCGATAACCATCTGGGATATCGGGTCCTGAACCACAACTCAGCCGCTTACTATTGATTTGACGATACCGCGTGACCTAGCGCCCTTCTATCAATCAATTTCCGCACGCCTTGGGGGAAAGATGTCACTACTCAAGAAAACTCTTGTCGCATCCATCGGTCTGTTCGCCAGCCTCAATGCAACCGCTATGGAACAGGAAGATTTTAAGAAGGCCTATCGGGCGCTGCCGAAAGAGAATGCCTCTGAAAGACTGGTGGCCCTACAGGATCTGCGCTATCGCTGGATTATGGAAAGCTTTCCCAGCCAGGCCACTTATGAGGGCTATCCAGGGCAAAATGATCGCTGGGTAGACAACTCAAAGAGAGGCATTGAGGCTCGACAAGAACAGACTCGTCAACTTTTAGGTGCTACCCGCAACCTCGATGTCAGCGAGTTACCCGAGCAGCAACAACTGGACTACCAACTGCTTTACCAGGATTTGCTCGGTGGGGTGAAGGGCTTCCAGTTCCCCGAACATCTACAACCCATTACCCATATGAGCGGTATCCAGCTCGATGTGCCGAATGTACTCAACAGTATGCCGCGCAGTACGGTTGCTGATTACGAAGATATTCTGGCACGCCTATCAAAGCTACCAACTTTGGTAACACAGACACAGACGCTAATGCAGCAGGGATTAAGAAAAGGGGTTACTCCGCCGCAAATCACTCTGCGTGATCTACCCCGGCAGATCCGCGCGCTGATCCCCACAACTCCCGAGCAGAGTCCTCTACTCAGTGCTTTTGCGGAAATGCCCAGCGCCATCCCCAAAGCGAAACAAAAAAGCCTGCGCCAGCGCGCCCTCGCCATCTACGCAAGCCAGTTATTACCGGCATGGCGAGACATGGCGGAATTTATCGAAAGGGAATACATTCCTGAAGCACAGAAAGGCATCGCCCTCAGCAGTCGCCCAGACGGCCTGCGCTGGTATGCCTACAAAGTAGAAAAGAGCACCACCACTCACCTTAGCCCGGAAGAAATCCACCGCATAGGCTTGGCCGAAGTGAAGCGTATCCGTGCAGAGATGCAAGCTGTCATGCAGAAAACAGGCTTCCAGGGTGACTTCAAGGCCTTTACAGAATTCCTGCGCACTGACCCACGCTTTTACCACACCAGCCGTGAGGCCCTGTTACGAGACTACCGGGATATTGCCAAGCGCATCGATAGCGAGCTGCCCGCCCTGTTTGGTACCTTGCCCAGGCTGCCCTATGGAGTTAAACCCATTCCCGGCTACTCGGAGCAGTCACAGACCACAGCCTATTACCAGCCTGGCTCCAACGAAGCCGGCCGCGCGGGTATCTTCTTTGCCAATACCTACAACCTGCCCAGTCGACCCAAATGGGAAATGGAAGCGCTGACGGTACATGAGGCAATGCCTGGCCACCACTTACAGATTGCCCTGGCCCAGGAGCAAGCTGATATTCACCCATTGCGACGCATGGCTCTCTATACCGCTTTTGTGGAAGGCTGGGGCCTCTACTCCGAAAGCCTCGGTTATGACCTGGGTTTGTACAAAGATCCCTACAGCGAGTTTGGGGCGCTGACCTACGATATGTGGCGCGCCGTGCGTCTGGTTGTAGACACAGGCATGCATCAGCTGGGCTGGAGCCGTGAGCAGGCAATTGACTATTTTATGGAAAATAGTGCCAAGCCTCTGCACGATGTCACCGTGGAAATTGATCGCTACCTGGTTTGGCCTGGACAGGCACTGGCCTATAAATTAGGGCAATTAAAAATTAAGGAGCTACGTGCAAAAGCAGAAGAGGAACTCGACAATAATTTTGATATCCGCAGCTTCCACGATGCCCTTCTTGGCGCCGGTGCCCTGCCCTTAAATATTCTCGAAACACGAATGAACAGCTGGATTGAAAGCCAGGGCTCTGCATCGGCCCAGGTTACTCCCCCTATAACATCACAAATCTCTGCGGGCTAGATAAGCGAAAGGGCAGGTATTTCCTGCCCTTTTTTATGACTGAAGTCTCCGCTAAAAACCCTCTAATCAAATCACCACTCTGAAGATACAGATAAATAGATTGCGCGTGGCTCCCCAGGAAAATACCTGTCCCCAGCAAAGCTGCTATAGTCCGCTCGCTCTGCGTAAGCCCTATTGGTTAGATTTAACATCCTTGCTGAGAGAGCCCAACGATCGAATTCCCACCGGGCTCGCAGGTTCAATAAGTTGTGCCCAGAATATTCATGCTGATTTTGGGGGTCGGTGTAATAGCGCCCCTGATACAACCACTCCAGTTCAGCGTTTATACCTTGCCGAGGTTGCCACTGCAGGCGATAGCTACCGAAAGCCCTGGGAGCTGAATCCACAAGATTGCCATCCAGTAATACTCCCTGCAGCTCTCGCTCATCTCGATAACGGTGCTCCGCATAACTGGAAGAAGCCTCCAGTCGCCAGTCCTGGGCAAATTTATAGCCAAGAGCCATCTCTACACCGCGATGTGAGGTTTTCCCATTAGATTGGTTAAAGTACTCCGTATCCCGAAAAATCACATTGCGCTTGCGCATTCCATAAGCGACGAGCTCATAAGAAAGGTTTTCCTTAATAGCTCGTACCCCCAATTCAATACTGCTGATTTGCTCGGACTTCAATTCGGCAACAGTTTGTTCTCGCTGTAAACGGTAAAGTTCTGTTGCCTGGGGAACCCGATATCCTTGAGTCATATTGACAAATAATTGCAGGTCTGATGTGAAATCGTAAGTAGCTCCTAGTTTGGGTGACCAGTTCTGGAAACTGTCTTTGCGGTCCTCTGGCCGGCTAAACCTACAGCCACCAAAGCCACAAGGGAGACCATCCTCGGCCGTACGGCCAGAAAGCATTTTATTGTTGTAGTCATACTGTACCGACTCAAAACGTACACCGCTGTAAAGCTTTAAAGTATCGGTAACATTCCAGGTAGCCAAAGTAAAAGGAGCAACGCTGTAAGCATTTACTTGATAGTCATAGTGCTTACCTACAGGGATAGTCTCCCGCAAAAAATCTGATCCCTCAGTTGGATCCTTTTGGCGTTCTCGTAAGTAGCCTTGAGTAAATTCTGTATCTAGCCCCATTACTACTTCCAAGTTGCCTTCCCAGCTAAAAAGATAGCTACTCCGCAAGCCGATACTCTCCTGGCCATTTTCTTCCAACGCCTGCCCTGGCAAATAATGCTGCAGAAAACGCATATCTGTTTTTCTAAGATAAGGGGCCAGTGACAGCTTTTTTCCCAAGCCCAAATCAATATCGAGAATGGAGTAAAGCCGTACCGCGGAGGCATCGCGGAATGCTTCTGGATTCGGGTTTTCCCTGTCCCGCTGATCATCCCGATAGGCATTGTATCCTTCGATATAACCCGCTGTTTCCTGATTTAAATTCGTGACTGCCAGACGAGAACGGATTTGTGTCTTCCCTGTAGTGACAGAGTGTAAAAGGCTGAGCTTTTGTTGATCGTAACCAGAGTGGTTCCGATAACCACTATCAGATGTCAGGGAAAGATCTGCTCGTACTCTGCCTTTGTTAGAAAGGTTAGATTCTGCCGAAATACTGGCTCGATAGTAATCGTGAGGACCACCTTCAAAGCCTAAAATGCCAGAAAAGGCCTTGGTATTTTCTTCAATTTCCGGACTCAGAATATTCATGACACCATGCATAGCATTGGAACCATGCAGGGTGCTGGCTGGGCCGCGAATAACTTCAATTCTCTGAGCCATTTCACTATGGGATTCAAACAACTCATTTATATTGCAGAATCCATGTGCTCGCAGAGGGATGCCATCCTCCATTGTCAGCACACTGCCACAGGCTCCAGCCCCAGACAGTACTGGCGAACGCAATGCGGGTAAATATTCCTGGCCGTTACCCCTTGCCACATTGGCCCCAGGAACTCGCACTAAACTTTGCTGGATATGATTGTGCTTAATCAGCTTTAACTCGAAACGATCAACCATGGAGAAACTTTCTGGATAATCCTGAAACGGTTTCTCAACACGACTAGCTGTGACAACGACCGACTCTATTTTCGCCGAATCCGACAAAGCCACCTGACTGACCGACAAAAGTATTAGCACCAGGCTCTTGGTTTTTATTAACATGCTTCCAGCTTATTTTTCCTTCAGTATCAGTCCACCATACAGGACCTGGGCAGGGTTTTCCCACTCTCCCCCTACTTCTCTCAAAGTCTCCTTCCGCATTAAGCTATCAAGCTCCCTGTCAAAAGCTATACCGAAGTAAAAACACGCTATAAAAAAGCGTCATCTACAAATTAGTCAATCTATTTTTCCTAACTTCTAGGCAAAGTGGCAGATAGCTATTCTCCGACCTAACCTCCAAGAGGAGGTCGAAATAAGATTTTTTAAAAATTACCCTTTAAAGAGGAAAAGCATGGCCTGGTTCTATCTGTTAATGGCTGGTCTTTGTGAAATAGGCTGGGTGCTGGGGCTAAAAATATCCCAAGAGACATCGACTCGCCTGCTGGGTGTTGTAATGGCGGTCGTATTTATTGGCCTCAGTGGGTTTTTATTGTGGTTGGCCCAGCGAGAGATTCCCATTGGCATCTCCTATGCCGTCTGGACCAGTATCGGCGCGGCCGGTGCCTTTCTGATGGGAGTCATTTTCTTTGGTGAGACAGCCAGTCTCGGACGATATCTCGGAGTACTGCTAATTATCGTCGGGGTTGTCACATTAAAACTGGCTCGTTAGCTTGTATAAAGGCTTTGAAGGGCAGCGAATGCTGCCCTTCAAAGCCTGGTTAAATAGCGCTTAAAAAAATAGAGGTGTAAAAAAAGAGGCAGTCATTTTTTCAATCCTCTCCGTGATACTTACGTTTACGCGCCTGGTTTTGCACAGATCGATACATCTGGGATAGCGCTCTCTCCCCTGCCCGTTTCTGCGCGAGAGTTTGACCGTTACGGCTTAGTTCCTGTTGCAGTTTTTGCCAATTGCGCAAGCGCCGATCATCCAGCGAATCGCCCGTTATTGCCTCTTGTACCGCACAGCCTGGCTCTGACTGGTGCTGGCAGTCAGAAAAGCGACACTCTCTGGACAAGGCCTCGATATCAGAAAAAGTCTCCGCCACGCCATCTTCAACATGCACCAATCCTAGCTCCCGCATTCCAGGGCTATCGAGTAACAGCGCTCCCCAACTCAGGGAGTGAAGAGAGCGTTTCCGTGTAGTGTGACGCCCTTTACTATCGGCTTCGCGAATGGTCCCAGTCTCAGCCAGGGATTCGCCAGACAGCGCATTTAGCAAAGTGGATTTACCCACTCCAGAAGAACCTAACAGCGCGATAGTTTCCCCAGGTAAGCACCACTGGCGCAGCTGTGCCACGCTTTCTCGATCCAGGCTATTTACCATTGCAACAGGTAATTCACCGAATGGGCGCAAAGCCTGAAGAAAAGGGGCAGTATCTTCACACAGGTCGGCCTTAGTCAGTATCAAGTGTGGGCGGCAACCGGACTCCCGCGCCAGAGCCAAATAGCGCTCAATGCGTGAGAGGTTAAAGTCATCATTCAGGGACGAAACAATAAAAACACTATCGACATTGGCGGCGATCATCTGCACCTGATGCCCCCCAGGTGCCATGCGCTCAAACTGGCTGCTACGGCTCAACAAACGCATAAAATATCCACTGCTCTTCTCTAACAACAACCAATCCCCCACCGTCGGCAAATTAGCCACAAGACTCCCGGTTAGGGGAAGGGACACAGCCCCCTTCTCGCCGGCCAATTCCAGGCGACTGCGGTGTACAGCCATAACCCGCAGCGGCAAACACTGTTCGAGTTCGTCGAGTGTCAGCTGCTGTTGGAAAAAAGACTTCCAACCAAGTTTTTGTAGCGGAGAAGCTTCCCGCTCAATTTTGATAGATGGGGATTTAGTGCCGAATCTATTAACAGACCGGCGGGTAAAGTGAGATTTACTCAAAATTGAAACCCTCTGGGCGCAACAAAGCACCAAGCGACCGCAGATACGCGGCCAACAGAGCTTTCTCAGGGAAAGCCCGACGTCTAGGAATCTATCGCCGGGCGTGGGCAGCTGGAGGCTGCTACTGGACCCGACGGAGGGTTGCAACAATCATCAATCATCCTCCGCAGTTATTGAGTTCTGGATTCCGCCATAGTACCTGGCGGGTTATGGGCAAATTAGCACTACCAGGGGGTAGGAGCAAGGATAATCCCGGGAAGCCTCTCAGTAATTGCCCCGCCACAAAAAGCAAAGCCGGCAAAAGCCGGCCTTCGAATCCGATTACAGCGAGTGCATCACCTTTCTCGACTCACTATAACCCGATCAGTTGAGTATAGATCCGGCTTTTTCTTTCGCCATCACGTTTACTCGGGAAGCATCTTCTCCTGCGGGTGTTTCCACCAAGTGACGAATTTATAAAGGTTTTATGACACCCCCAACCACCTCCCCCAGACCTCCACCTCCTCGGGGTGGGAGGCCGTCAATGCGTGACTGCGATTCAATACCAACTGAGAGAACCGCAACAAGTACAACAAAAAATGGGAAGCGCTATGCCAACAACAAAATTTACAGGGCCCGGCACAAAGGCCGGGCTGATTCTGGGGGCAGTCTTCTGCTCCATCCAAATACCGGTATGGGCATCTGACACACCAGACCCCACAGAGGTCAATATTCCCGGCAACCTACAAAGCCAACTGGGCTGCGATGGCGACTGGCAACCAGGTTGTGTCGCCACCCTGCTCAGCCATGACAGCGAAGACGACAAATGGCAGGGCAGCTTTTGGATACCCGCCGGCAACTGGGAGTACAAGGCCGCTCTCAACAACAGCTGGGATGAGAATTATGGCTGGGGCGGCCAGCGGGACGGCGGTAATATTTCCCTTAGCCTGGATGAGGCCCGCGAAGTTAAATTTATCTACGACCACGAGAGTCACTGGATCACCGACAACCACAATAGCGTGGTCGCCACTGTAGCCGGCAACTTCCAATCCCTGCTGGGGTGCCCGGGAGACTGGCAACCCGGTTGCCTGCGCAGCTGGATGCAGGATGCCGATGGAGATGGCACCCACACCTTCATCACCTCTGCGCTGCCTGCCGGTTCCTATGAATTCAAGGTAGCCCTGCACGAAGGCTGGGAGGAGAGCTACGGCAACAATGGAGCCAACGTCAGCTTTACCGTGGCCGCCGATTACGACGAAATCTACTTTGCTTTTGACTCGAATAGTAAAGAAGTCACCGTCAGCAGTGATGGCTTCGCCAAGGGTGACCTGAGCAGCGATAAAGCGCACTGGGTGGATACCAGCAGCTTTGCCTGGGATATCCAGGTGCTGGAAGGCACCAAGGTTAAATTGCACTACAGCAACAGCGCCGAGCTAAAACTGGAGGACGGTGATATCCGTTCCGATGGCACCATCGATCTCACCCCTCTCGTCACCCTGCCCGACAGCACCCAACAAAAATTCCCGCACCTGGCCAGTTTCAGTGCCTGGCAATTGCCGGGGCAGGCTTCCATCAGTGATCTGGTCACCCAGCAACTCGCCCTCGCTGCTTACGATGCGGAGGACACGTTACTGGATGCGACTGGTGTGCAGATGGCCGGTGCGCTCGATGATCGCTTTTACTACGACGGTGAACTCGGTGCCCGTGTCGGCGAGGAGAGAATCCAGCTCGATCTTTGGGCACCCACTGCAAGGGCAGTAAAGCTGCACCTGTTTACAGACCCCAGCAGCGATAGCGCCGATCACGTGGTATCCATGCTGCGCGATGAATCTACCGGGGTTTGGAGTGCCAATGTCGATAAGCAGTGGGACCGCAGCTTTTACCTCTACGAGGTCGAGGTGTATTCCTACTTCAGCCGCCAGATTGAAACCAACCTGGTCACCGACCCCTACTCCCTGAGCCTCTCCATCAATAGCGGCAAAAGCCAGATCGTCAACCTGGATGACCGGGACCTGAAGCCACACGGTTGGGACCGCCTGCGCAAGCCCAAGTTAACCCAGCCGGAAGATATCAGTGTCTACGAGCTGCACGTACGCGATTTCAGTATTGCGGATCAAACTGTCCCCGAAGCAGAGCGCGGCACCTTCAAGGCTTTCACCCGCAAGCACAGCGACGGCATGCGCCACCTCAATAAACTGGCCCGCGCCGGCCTCACCCATATCCACCTGCTGCCGGCCTTTGACTTTGCCACAGTCAATGAGGATCGCACGCAGCAGCAGCAAACCCCGGACCTCTCAGACTACGCATCGGACAGCAGCGAGCAGCAGGCCCAGGTAGATTCTGTTCGCGATACCGATGGCTTTAACTGGGGCTACGATCCATTGCACTACACGGTCCCCGAAGGCAGCTATAGCAGCGCTCCCGATGGACCTGCGCGCATTCGCGAATTCCGTCAAATGGTGCAAGGGCTATCCCACTCCGGCCTGCGACTGGTGATGGACGTGGTTTACAACCACACCAGCTCCTATGGCCAATACGACAAATCCGTACTCGATAAAATCGTCCCCGGCTATTACCACCGCCGTAATCTGGAGGGCGGAGTGGAGATGAGCAGCTGCTGCGCAAATACCGCCAGTGAGCACGCCATGATGGAAAAGCTGATGATCGATTCCCTGGTCAACTGGGCCCGGTCCTATAAGGTGGACAGCTTCCGTTTCGATCTGATGGGACACCACAGCCTCGACAATATCCTCAAGGCGCAAGCGGCACTGCAATCACTGACCCCGGCAGCCGATGGTGTCGATGGCAACGCTATCTATTTGTACGGTGAAGGCTGGAATTTTGGCGAGGTGGCTGACGATGCTCGCTTTGTACAGGCCCGCCAGGGCAATATGGCGGGCAGCGGTATCGGCACTTTTAACGATCGCCTGCGCGATTCCGTGCGTGGCGGCAACCCCTTCGGAGGCTTTGAGGAGCAGGGCTTTGGTACCGGTCTGTTCACCGACAGCAACGGCAAGTTTGAGGGAGAAGATGAGCGTGCCACACTGCTAACCCTGGCAGATAAAGTCCGCGTTTCCCTCGCCGGCAACCTGGCGGATTATCCTTTTGAAGATGCCAACGGCAATATCATTACCGGCAGCGAGCTGGTCTATAACGGCCAACCCACCGGCTATACCGCCGACCCGCAGGAATCCATTAATTATATTGCCGCCCACGACAACGAGACGTTGTTCGACGGAGTACAGATCAAAGCCAGCGACAGCGCCGACTTGGCTGAACGAGTGCGTATCCAGGCATTCAGTAATTCCCTGGTTCTGTTCGCCCAGGGAGTGCCGTTTATCCACGCAGGCCAGGATTTCCTGCGCTCAAAGTCGATGGATCGGGACAGTTACAACTCCGGTGACTGGTTTAATGCACTGGACTTCAGCCTCGCCACCGATAATTGGGGTGCGGGTTTACCTATTGCAGATAAAAACGAAGATAACTGGTCCCTGATGCAACCTTTACTGGCAAACCCGGAATTGGCTCCCGAGCGCCGGCACCGCTTGTGGAGCTCCGCTCTATTCCGCGAGCAGCTGGCGATTCGCAACAGCTCTCCCCTGTTCCGCTTGTCTGATGCAGAGTCCGTAGAGGCACACCTCAATTTCCTCAACACCGGACCCGACCAGATTCCTGGGCTGATTGTGATGGAGTTATCAGATTCCAGTGGCAGCATCGATCGCCGCTTTGAACGTATTGTGGTGCTGTTTAATGGCGATGACGAATCATTGGAATTTACCAGCGAAAACCTTATTGGTGAGTACCTGTTCAAGCACCCACGTCAGCGCCGATCAGTAGACTCACGCCTGCACAAAGTAAAATTTGATAGGAGCAGCGGCACCTTTACTCTACCCGGCCGAACTACCGCAGTATTTGTGCAACCACGCCGTAGATATTAATTCTTTATAAATTTTAAAAGGCCGGATTTTCCGGCCTTTTTTTCATTTTTTAGAAACTATTTCCCGGCTCTCACCAAGTAATCAGCTCGCAATTGTCATATTCCGCAGATTGATTTAGCGTGTGCCTAAATAATAAATAGGTGTACAAATCATGAAGCGTTTCCTTCTCAGCAGTATCGCAGCGACTCTTTTCTCTTCCTCAGTACTGGCAGAAACCATTATCCACGCAGGCACACTGCTCACTGTTCCCGGTAAAAAACCTTTAAAAGAGCAAAGCGTAATAATCGAGGATGGCAGGATTACTTCCATCCGCCCTGGTTATGTGAACAGAGATGATGCCGAAGTCATTGATCTTAAGGACAGCTTCGTAATGCCGGGCTTAATGGATATGCACGTTCACCTGCAAACTGAGTTGGGCCCCAAAAACGATTCCGAAGCCCTAAAGATGTCCATGCCATTGACCCAAATGCGCTCGCAAATGTTTGGCATGCGTATTCTGAAATCAGGTTTTACCACTGTACGCGATGCGGGTAATAGCGGTGAAGAAATGTATGCGATGCGCGATGCTATCAATAATGGCTGGGTAGATGGCCCACGTATTATCGCAGCCGGCGGAGTGGGTATTACCGGAGGGCACGCAGATATCAGTGGAGTCAGCCCCGAGTTAATGGCACTGCATGACGATAAAACCAGAACGGTATGCGACGGCCCCTATGATTGCCGCCGCGCGACCCGTCATACGATCAAATACGGCGCTGACTTTATCAAGATCACCTCTACCGGTGGCGTACTTACCGATCGCGCTACAGGTACCGGCCAGCAGATGGAAATCGATGAGCTAAAAGAGGTGGTCCTGGCAGCCCAGCGCATGGGTCGCAAAGTAGCCAGTCATGCGCACCAGGAAGAAGGCATTATCGCCGCACTGGAGGCCGGTGTAGACAGTATTGAGCACGGCACCTACGCAGGTCCCCGCGCCCATAAGCTATTTAAAGAAACCGGCGCTTACCTGGTTCCGACACTTCTCGCCGGCGATACCGTGGTACAGCTGGCAAAAAATACCGATGTCTTATCTGAAGCTCAGAAGGAAAAAGCCATTCGTGTTGGCACAGACATGCGCGGCAATTTCCGTAAAGCGGTCGATGCCGGAGTAAAAATTGCCTTCGGTACCGACTCAGGTGTATCCAAGCACGGCATCAATGCACGCGAGGCGGTCCTGATGAGTGAAGCCGGTATGGACAATATGGCCATCCTGCAGTCCGCTACCGTTAACGCCGCCGACCTGATCGATATGAGCGATTCACTGGGCACCATTGAGTCCGGTAAGTACGCCGATATTATCGCCACCAATGGCTCGCCACTGGATAATATTGAGGAACTCTTAGACGTGGACTTTGTGATGAAAGGTGGCAAGGTCTTTAAAGATTAGAAGCCCAATATTTTTGGAGCTTCTGAATTATTCAAAGCCGAACTTCAAATACTCGAGCTCGGCTTTAATTAATTTCCACAAAAAAAGGCCGGGATTATCCGGCCTTTTTTTGTGGGGGTGCCTGAAGGAGGTTAAAAGTTATTTTTCTTCTTTCCCTTCCTCATCCTCATTTTCAATCAAATGGCCAAGCTTGCCTTTCTTGGTGGACAAATACTTGGCATTGTGGGGATTGCGCCCGGACTGGTGCGGCAGGCGCTCAGTCACATTAATACCCAAGTCCTCCAACGCTTTTACTTTGCGCGGGTTATTGGTCATCAAGCGAATGGCATGAATACCCAGGTGGTCGATCATCGCTTTCAGAATTGAATAATCCCGCATATCGGCGCCAAAGCCGAGCTGCTCATTGGCCTCCACGGTATCCGCACCGCAATCCTGCAAATGGTAAGCACGGATCTTGTTTAACAGGCCTATGCCACGCCCCTCCTGGCGCAGGTAGAAAATAGCTCCACGTCCTTCCATGGCAATGCGGTGCATGGCATGTTGCAACTGGGCACCACAATCGCAACGCAGGGAAAACAGGGCATCACCGGTCAGGCATTCCGAGTGAATGCGGGCCAGTAGGGGCTCGCTGGTATCGAAGTCCCCCATGGTGAGCACCACATGCTCCTTGCCGGTCTCCACTTCCTCGAAGCCGTGCATTTCAAACATACCCCAGGAAGTGGGCAGCTTTGAGGATTCCACATAACGAATGGTCAACTTAATACCTCTTCACGTCAGTTGCGGGCGCGCAGTATCAGCACACCCCTCTGCTGTTCCATATCTAACCGGCCGAGAAAACTGTTTCCCAGAAGCACCACTTGGGGAAAGTTATCAGTGTGCACGGTAGCTTCTACATTGTGCAATTTAATGCCACCGATAGTGACACTGCTGAGATTGATCAAATAAGCACTGGTGATACCACTGGCGGTCGACACCGGTATGCGCTTGGCACCATTAAGATTTAAACGCAGACGCTGGGCGGTGGGGTAATTGATTGCCAGAGTAGTCGCTCCAGTATCCACCATCACCGGAACCCGCATCCCATTAATCCAGGCATCGGTATTGAAATGGCCACGACTATCTCCCATCAAGCGCACCTCGGCGCGCTCAGCCTGGGCATAGCTTGCGGCGATGGGCGCATCCAGGGTGAGCTTCTGTTCGCGTCCATTCACGCGAACACGCGCGTAACTGGTCGTCGATTCAATCAGGCCAACCCCTTCCGGTGATTGTTGGCCTGCCTTAAGAATGCGTTGGCGGCCATCGATTTCCAGCATGGCGCTATCGCCAAACAAACCCTTCAGCTGTACCTGTTGTGCCCAGGCTGTACTGGAAACCAGTAACCCCAGCAGAAGCCAAAATGCCTTGTGCATCGATAATCCCTATCCGCTAAGCCCCTACAAAAAACACGGTTATTTGCAATATTAAAGCCGCATAAACGGCGGCCAGTATATCGTCGAGCATAATTCCGACGCCACCCTGTACCCGCCGATCTGCCCAACCGATGGGCGGTGGCTTGGCGATATCGAACAGGCGAAAAAGTACGAAACCGTAAAGTGCCCAAATCCATCCAGCCGGGGCCATAAACATAGTGAGCCAGTAGCCCACCATCTCATCCCAAACGATGCCCCCATGGTCATGTACACCGAGCTTCTTTGCCGCAGCGCCACATAAATAACACCCCACTAAACCCGTCACCACTAGGATTCCCAGGTACCAAGATGGGGGGAGATCTTTCATCAGCCACCAAAAAGGTATGGCAACCAGAGTGCCAAAAGTACCCGGTGCCTTGGGTGCCAGCCCCGAACCAAAACCAAAAGCCAGCAACAGAGTAGGATCGCGCAAAAGCTCGGAAAAACTGGGGTTATGTATTCTCATTGTCTTATTTCCAAAGCCACCACCGGCACTTCCGGGCCAATACCATTTAAAAATGCTGATAGCCAGTGACCGCTGGCGACCAAGGGTTGCCATTATGCCAGCAGCGCACCCCGGTACTGCCCTCAATGAGGGTGCCGATAGCAGTTACTTTCAGGCCCAGTTGGTCCAAATCTGCAACCCGCTGCTGGGGAACGGTAAAACAGAGTTGGTAATCATCGCCACCGCCTGTAGCCAGAGCCATTGCTTTCTCTGCGGCAAGAGTTTGCGCCAAGGGAGAAACGGCCAATCGCTCCAGATGAATATCAGCGCTGACACCGCTGGACTCACAAATATGTCCCAGGTCCGCGAGCAGACCATCGGAAATATCCAGAGCCGCACTGGCCAACTCGGCAATCGCCGCAGCCACAGGGAATTGGGGTTCGGGATAATAGAAGGCGCGTTCACACTGCAACTGCACATCGGCATTCACCCGCTGCTCTCCCAGCACCACCGGCAGAGCGGCGGCAGCAGCACCTAGAGGACCGCTGACATAAACGTGATCACCGGGGCCGGCAAGATCTCGGCGCAGTGGCGATTCCGTGTGTCCGATCACCTGAATGGTGATCGACAAAGGGCCCGCAGTGGTATCGCCCCCCACCAAAGAAACACCAAACTGTGCCGCGGTCTGCAGCAGGCCATCGGCAAATTTGCGCAACCAAACTGCATCACTGTCAGGTAGGGTCAGGGCCAGAGTAAACCAGAGCGGGCGCGCATTCATTGCCGCCAGGTCACTGAGATTAACCCTGAGTGCACGCGCGGCAATAGCAGCAGGGTCCGCATCAGCGGGGAAGTGGCGGCCTGCCACCAGGGTATCCATAGAGGTGGCCAGCTGCCCCGAGGCGGGTGCCTGCAGGAGAGCGCAGTCGTCACCTATACCCAGAGCAACCCCTTCGCCCACAGGAGCACTGGCGAAAAAATCGCGGATAATTTCAAATTCGCCCGGCGCAGTTCCCATAAGCGTGACTTCAGGACTTCTTGTCTGCAGCCACTTCCGCAGCGCGCAGGTCTGCAGCAGTCTTATCCAGGATGCCGTTGATGAACTTGAAAGCGTCGGTGGGGCCGAATTTTTTCGCCAGTGCCACTGCTTCGTTAATCACTACTTTGTAGGGCACATCGATGCGGTTTTTCAGTTCATAAGTGGCCATGCGCAGCAGGGCGCGGGACACCGGGTCCAGATCTTCCACTTTGCGATCCAGATGGGAGGAGTAAGCGCCTTCCACTTCGTCGAGGTTTTTGGCTACCCCGTGGAAGATATCGCGGAAATATTCCACGTCGGCTTTGCTCATATCGTTGTCGGTATGGAACTCGGCTTCAATCGCATTGAGGCTGGCGCCGGCCATTTGCCATTGGTAGAGCGCCTGCATGGCGTAGTGGCGCGCCTTGCGGCGGGCAGATGCAGTTACGGTCATTGTCTTTTCCGGTAGATACTTCTCAGAATGGACAGCGCCGACGCAACTGGCCGGCGCTGTGGCAATTAGATTTTGCCGAGTAGGGAAACCATTTCCAGGGCGGTTTCGGCGGCTTCACAACCTTTGTTGCCAGCCTTGGTGCCGGAGCGCTCGATAGCTTGCTCAATGGAGTCCACAGTCAACACACCAAAGGTCACCGGAATACCGGTATTCAGGGATACCTGAGCCAGACCTTTGGTGCACTCACCAGCGACATATTCGAAGTGCGGAGTGCCGCCACGAATCACCGCGCCCAGTGCAATAATCGCATCAAATTTTTTGGTTTCCGCCAGCTTTTGCGCGGCCAGCGGGAATTCGAAGGCACCGGGGGCGTAATAGATGGTGATATCCTCATCCTTGATGCCCTTGCGGCGCAAGGTATCGAGGGCGCCGTCTTTGAGGCTCTCAACCACAAAGCTGTTCCAACGGCTCACCAGCAGCGCGTACTTACCTGTACTGCCGACAAAATCCCCTTCAATCACTTGAATGTTGCTCATAATGTCCAATCCGTATTTCTTTCCATACCCGTGCCATTTCAAATGCGCCGGGAAACATTCTGTTATTACTCTTCGACGTTCAAGTACTCTTCCACTTCCAGTTCAAAACCGGAAATAGCGCTGAACTTAAACGGCGCACTCATCAGGCGCATCTTGCGCACCTTGAGATCACGCAGTATCTGCGAACCAGTACCCACCTGCTTGTACACCAGGTCCTGGCTGGGGCGCTGCTGCTTGCCGCTGATCAGCCAATCGATACTCTCCTCGATTTCCTCGGTGGTCTCGTTATGGCAGATCAATACCACCACACCTTTGCCCTCTTTCTCGATGCGCTGCATGGCGCGGCGGAAAGTCCAGGGGACAAATTTTTCATCACCGCGCTGAATTGTGAGTACATCGCGCAGGGTGTTACCCACATGTACGCGCACCAGGGTCGGCTCCTCCGGCGTGGGCTCACCTTTGATAAAGGCGAAGTGGCGCTCGCGACGGGCCTTGTCAAGATAGGTGCGCAGCTTGAACTCGCCAAACTCGGTGCGCACTTTGCGCTCGTTCACACACTCCACGGTTTTCTCGTTGAGCGCGCGGTAAGTAATCAAGTCGGCAATAGTGCCGATCTTAAGATTGTGCTCCTTGGCAAACTTCTCCAGATCCGGGCGGCGTGCCATGGTGCCATCGTCATTCATGATTTCCACGATTACCGCCGCCGCCTCGAAACCCGCAAGGCGGGAAAGATCACAGCCGGCCTCGGTATGACCGGCACGGCTCAGTACGCCACCGGGCTGGGCCATAATCGGGAAAATATGTCCGGGCTGAACGATATCGCTGGGTTTGGCATTTCTATTGACGGCGGCGCGCACGGTACGTGCACGGTCCGCAGCGGAAATACCGGTGGTCACCCCTTCGGCAGCTTCGATAGAGACGGTGAAGTTGGTGCTGAACTGGGCACCGTTATCCCGCGACATCAGCGGCAGGTCCAGCTGCTCACAGCGCTCCTTGGACATGGGCATACAGATCAGGCCGCGGGCATGGGTAGCCATAAAGTTGATGTCTTCGGCGCGCACCTGCTCCGCCGCCATCACCAGGTCACCCTCGTTTTCGCGATCCTCATCGTCCATCAGGATCACCATTTTGCCCTGGCGGATATCGTCGATCAGTTCTTCAACCGTATTTAATTCCATTGCTAACTCTGGATAAATTAATCAATTGCAAATTGAGCGGCTTTCCCTGCAGTTACACTCACCCGCCCTCACTGGCGCGGCATGCCGGGATAAAGCCAGCTAGCGCTTGTAAAACCCGTTCTGGGCGAGAAATTCGAGTGTCATACCACCGTCGCTGGATTTGGCCGCCTCCTCGCCGAGAAGCAGGCGCTCCAGGTAGCGTGCGATCAAGTCCACCTCAAGATTGACCCGGGTGCCAACCGCGTAGCCCTGCATAATCGTTTCCTGCAGGGTATGCGGCACAATGGTGAGTTCAAACTCAGCGCCGTCCACCGCGTTCACGGTAAGACTGGTACCGTCGACAGTAATCGAGCCCTTGTGGGCAATATAACGAGCCAGATTATCCGGTGCGCGTAGGCGAAAACGCTCGGCACGGGCCTCGGATTTACGCCACACCACCTCGCCGATACCGTCCACATGGCCGCTGACAATATGGCCGCCAAGGCGGGTCTGTGGGGTCAATGCCTTCTCCAGGTTGACCCTATCCCCGCGCTTCCAGCTGCTGACACTGGTGACATCCAGCGTCTCCGCGGAAACATCCGCCCAGTAGCCATCACCGGGCAACTCCACTACGGTCAGACAGACGCCGCTGGTGGCGATACTATCACCAAGCTGCACATCGGCGAGGTCCAGCTTGCCGCTCCTAACACGCACGCGCAGATCCCCACCACGCGGCTGCAGATCGGCAATCTCGCCGACCGCCTCAATAATTCCAGTAAACATCAGCGCTCGATATCCGTGGTTGCGGTGATGCGCCAGTCGTGGCCGACCGCGCGCATATCGGTAATCGTGATCGGCAGCACCGAGCCCATACGCTCGATGGGCAATTCAAACAGCGGCCGCGCCGTGCTGCCGAGCAGCTTGGGCGCCAGATAGACAATCAATTCGTCTACGTGCCCCCGGTAGAGAAACTCACCGGAAAGGATCGCACCGCTTTCTATCAGTACTTCATTGCATTCGCGTCGGGCCAACTCTTTGAGCAGGGCAAGCAGGTCTACCCGACCGTCCTTGTCCTGAGGCAAAACAACAACTTCGGCACCGGCGTTTTCCAGTCGCTGACGACGCTCTGGATCGGCGCGCTCAGTAGTGCACACCAGTGTGGGGGCGTCCCCCTGCAAAATAAAGGCCTTTGCCGGCGTACGCAGCTGGCTGTCGACAATAACGCGCAGGGGCTGAACTTCTGCAGCCTGTTCCGCTTCGAGCAGCTCCAGCGCCATCTCATCGGCGCGCACATTGAGATTCGGGTTGTCGAATCGCACAGTCTCTACGCCAGTTACCACTGCACAGCTGCGCGCACGCAGGCGCTGCACATCGGCGCGCGCAGCCGGGCCCGAAACCCATTTGGATTCACCGCTGGCCATGGCGGTGCGGCCGTCTAGGCTCATCGCAGATTTGCTGCGCACCAGGGGTAACCCCAAAGTCATACGCTTGATAAAACCCGGGTTGAGCGCGCGGCAGCGCTCTTCCAGCACTGGCCCCTCTACCTCAATGCCCGCATCGCGTAGTTTCTGTAAACCGCTTCCGGCAACCCTGGGATTCGGGTCTTCCATACCGTATACCACGCGGGCGACACCGGCCTGTACCAGTGCCTCGGCACAGGGACCTGTGCGGCCACTGTGGCTACAGGGTTCAAGGGTCACATAGACGATGGCGCCGCGGGCCCGCTCGCCTGCATCGCGCAGGGCTTCTATTTCAGCGTGGGGTTCTCCAGCACGCTTATGCCAGCCCTCGGCAATTACTTTGCCATTAGCATCGGTGATCACACAGCCGACCCGGGGGTTCGGCATAGTGGTATAGAGACCGCGCTCCGCCAGCTGAATAGCGCGGCCCATCAGTGCCTGGGCACTCTCTACAGCCATTTGACTCATTGCGTTTGGTTTTCCTTACTGGTCAGGCGCTCAATTTCTTCACTGAAGTCGCTGACATCTTCAAAGCGTCGATACACCGAGGCAAAGCGCACATAAGCGACCTCATCCAGCTCGCGCAGCTGCTCCATAACCAGCTCGCCAATGGCCCTTGCGGGCAACTCGCGCTCACCCGTTGCGCGCAGTGCATGCTTGATTTGGGAGACTGCGGATTCCACCCGCTCGATACTGACCGGGCGCTTCTCTACCGCGCGCTGGATGCCCGCGCGCAATTTGTCTTCATTGAAGGGCTCGCGCTGGCCATTTTGTTTGATCACCCTGGGCAACAGCAGCTCTGCGCTTTCAAAGGTGGTGAAACGTTCATGGCATTCGAGGCACTCGCGCCGGCGGCGCACCTGATCGCCCTCCGCCACCAGGCGGGAATCGACTACTTTGGTTTCTTCTGCGCTGCAGAAAGGACAGTGCATGTGGGATCGTCCCCAGGGGAATGGAAAATGGGCCGCAGTTTATCACAGCCGTTGCCCCCTGTGACTGCACCACGCACCGCTGCGGTGCAGCACACTGTGATACAGCCATAAAAAAAGCGGCTCACCGAGCCGCTTTTTCCAGCAAAGCTAAATTAGGCTTTCTTGTACACAGGGTACTGTGCACAGATCTCCAGAACTTTTTGCTTCACATCGGCGATGGTGGCTTCAACATCGCCGCCTTCCAGTGCGTCCAGGATATCGCAGATCCAATGGGTCAGCTGCTGGGTTTCCTTCACGCCGAAACCGCGCGTGGTAATCGCCGGAGTACCGACACGCAGTCCACTGGTAATGAAGGGAGAACGCGGGTCATTAGGCACCGCATTTTTATTCACCGTGATATTGGCATTGCCCAGGGCCTCATCGGCATCTTTACCGGTGTATTCCTTACCGATCAGGTCCACCAGCATCAGGTGGTCATCGGTGCCGCCAGAAACGATATTGATACCGCGGTCGAGGAAAGTCTCCGCCATAGCGCGGGCATTCTCTACCACCTTCTTCTGATAATCCTTGTATTCTGGGCTCATGGCCTCCTTAAAGGAAACCGCCTTGGCCGCGATAACATGCATCAGCGGGCCACCCTGACCACCGGGGAATACCGCGGAGTTCAGTTTTTTCTCGATCTCTTCGTTGGCACGGGCCAGGATAATGCCACCGCGCGGTCCGCGCAGGGTCTTGTGAGTGGTGGAGGTCACCACATCGGCGTGGGGAATCGGCGATGGGTATTCACCAGCGGCAACCAGACCGGCTACGTGGGCCATATCTACAAACAGGTAGGCACCCACTTTGTCGGCGATTTCGCGAAAACGCGCCCAATCCATGACGCGGCTGTAGGCGGAAAAACCGGCCACGATCATCTTGGGCTTGTGCTCCTGAGCCAGACGTTCCACTTCCTCGTAATCCACCTCACCGGTTTCCGGGTTCAGGCCGTACTGCACCGCATTGTAGATTTTGCCAGAGAAGTTGACGCGGGCACCGTGGGTCAGGTGGCCGCCGTGAGCCAGGCTCATACCTAGCACGGTGTCGCCGGGGGTGCACAGGGCTTGATATACCGCCGAGTTGGCCTGGGAGCCAGAGTGCGGTTGTACATTGGCGTAATCCGCACCAAACAGCGCCTTGGCGCGCTCAATCGCCAGGGTTTCCACTTTATCCACATACTCACAGCCACCGTAGTAGCGTTTGCCCGGATAACCTTCTGCGTACTTATTCGTGAGGCTGCTGCCCTGGGCTTCCATGACTTGTGGGCTGGTGTAGTTCTCGGAGGCGATCAGCTCAATGTGGTCTTCCTGGCGAGAATCCTCTTCGCGGATAGCTTCCCAGATTTCGGGATCGTAAGAAGCGAGCGTGACAGATGAATCAAACATGGTGTTCCCTCGGTAATGCGGGCTGAGTAGAGACTGGTGTAACTCGGTACCACTGTGCTCAGGCCTTGCAACTTGGCCTCAGGCGCCAACAGGCCCCACTGACTACTCAAAGAATCCTGAGCATTTTAGAAAGGCGCGCATTGTACACCAAGGTCACAGGGATTGCGCGAAAACCAAAACCCGGCCAGTTAGCCGTGTTTTCGACTATTGATTGCCTTAGAAATGAGCAATTCAGGGGCCGGACTCATAAGCCACCTCTTTAAAAGCTTGCTTTACTCAAATACCTTGTCACTGCTGGCCCTTAAGCTAAGCCAACATCAAAACCATACTAGGATCACCAGTCACTGCCTCATTCTCACACCAGTGACTTATACCCACCGTCATCAGCTTGTGTGGACCGGTAGGACACCAATAATAATGTATGGCCTATCCTCCTATTGATTTAACCGTTGCCCCCCGTAATTAGAGTGCACCACAGCACTCAGCCTCCAAAATAAAAATGAGGAATTAATACTCAAACCCTGCGTGGCAATTAACATGGCTTGAGCCCAATTTCGTTATCTCACAGCCTTTGTATGACTCTAACTCGATAACTGGTTTTAGATAATTTTTAAAAATGGTGCCCTTTAATTTCTTTACTGCGTCAAAATCCTCAGGTTGTACCACTTTTTTTTTCGCTACTTGATCCACATCAATTCCTCTCTTGAGTCTGCTGGCAACAATAAGCTTCGAAACTGATCGCGGGGGTCTGGGATGAACAACATCTACCGACAACTCTGTTTAGACCATAAAAATATGCAGCAAATGCTCAATGCCTTTGAGCGCTTGCTACAGGACCTTTTTGGAACTCATGAGCGAGACCCTAACACCCTCTCTCTGATTCTTGACGCACTGGATTATTTTTCTGTTTACCCAGATAAATATCATCATCCGGTAGAAGACTTGATTCTTGCTCGCTTGTTGACCAAACCTGTGCATGACCGAAGTGCTATTTATGAAGCGCAGATGCAGCACGAAAAAATTGCTGCAACCACCAAGCATATGTGTGCACTTTTCTATGCCGTAGCCAATGACGCCATGGTTGAGAGGAGAGTGTTACAAGGAGCTAGTAATAGCTATTTGCAGTTACAGCGGAATCATATTGAGCTGGAAAATTCTGCGATTTTTCCTCAAATAGAGCAATATTTACAGGTAGAAGACTGGAAACAAATATACAAGCAGGTAAAGCAGTTAAAAGATCCCTTTTTCGATAAAAACACCAGAAATGTATATGAATCTTTACGCGAATATCTGACTCAACCAGAAACACCCTCACAAGTATTTGCTTAAGATGACCGGGTCATTCCACAAACTATAAAAAGGAGGAGACATGAAAATCAAGCGTCACGGAATCTCCATTGGCATGGAGAGAATTGATGATGATTTCTTCCTGTATATCAAAGCTGTTGGGCAGTTGACCCATGAGGACTACGAATATATAACGCCTTTGCTAGAGTATGCTCTTGAGGGCGTTAAAAAACCACAGGTACAAATGCTGATTGACTTGCGGGATTTTGAGGGCTGGGGTCTGCACGCGATTTGGGATGAATTCAAGCTAACCCTTAAACATGGCAATGAATTCTGCCGCATTGCTGTACTTGGGGATGAAGGCTGGCAACAGCTGGCCACCAAAGTTGGAGGATGGTTTGTAAGTGGCGAAGTGCGTTACTTTGAGAAGCAGCACGAGGCCATGGACTGGCTATCACAAGCACCGGAAGAAGTAGAGAAAAAAGGTCCAGAAAAGGAATTAGCTTTCTCCACACACTCCTGATAAGTAGTGGATTCCGGGGGCGTTTTCGCCCCCTTTTTTATTTTTTAATGCTCAAACCCTTATCCTTTCCAGAAAATTTTCGCCACTTCAAAGACTTCTAAACCTCGCCCTCATAACCACAGTGGGTTCCCGCTATTTCACTAAGCCCCAGTAAATTTTGAATCTGCACTACCCTGCCATTTACTTGGATAACCCCCTGCTTTTGAAAACGAGTAAACAGACGACTCACCGTTTCTGCAGTTAATCCTAGGTAATTGGCAATATCTGTACGCGACATTGAAAGGATAAATTCATTGGGGGAATAACCTCGACAGGCATAGCGACTGGAAATATTCATAAGCAATGCGGCAAGGCGAGTATCTGCAGAACGCTTGCCAAGCAGCATTAAAATTTCATTCTCCTTGCGCAACTCTTCGGAAAAAATGCTGTAAATCTGTTGCTGCAGGGCCGGAACCTGTTGCGCCAGTACTTCCAGTTGAGCAAAAGGCAGGAGACAGACACTGCTGTCTTCTAACGCCTCGGCATAGCTAGAGTGAACACGGGTACTATAAGCATCGAGGCCAAGTAATTCTCCCGGCAGGGCAAAATGTGTTATCTGGGTATCACCATCTGCGGCAATTACTACATTTTTAAAACTGCCAGAGCGAATCGCGTAGAGATTTTGAAATGAATCGCCTGCCCGGTACAGAGGTTCTCCGGCCTTAATGACCTTCTTTTTTCCAGTGACCTGTTCGAGGCGATCAATCTCTGCCAGAGACAGGCCCGCAGGCAAACAGAGACGCCTGACAGAGCAATTACTGCAACTTACTGCCACTGGTGAATCAGCCATACCCAAATCGCCGTTTAACAATATAGGAAAATTGTAACGGTATTATTGAAAAGCGTCGCCACCCAGAAATAAAACACTAAATATTAAAAAATTAGTATCGAGGCTAACCATCTTTCTAAAATAACGGACTAATATATACTACGTTTACACAATTTCAGACATTACTCTTCTACATGGAAATAATGACTAGCGGGTACTTCTGGGCTTATCTAAATAAACAAAGGCCTGCGAAATCAATGAACTTTTCGGTAAATCATTGATTGGCAGATAACAGGGTATCTATCACCATTTTCTGCTGAGCTTTACCACTTGGATCTGCATCCGTTTTGCACAAAATTCATTGGCCCAAGGAGAAGTACGGACCCGAACCGGTGGATCTTCACTTTCAACAACATCTAAAACTACCTGCGCCACCTGCCCGGCACTCTGATAAAGACGGGCCGTTTGTTCTGGTGTGCGCCTCTGGATACCACTCATATATTGTTCGAATAAGCCCTGGTAATCTCCTTCTGGCACACCACCATCCACTTGCAGTTGAGATAAAACACTGTTGGCAAATTCAGAGTAAATGCCGCCAGGTTCAACCGCAGTGAATTGAATGTTAAAGCTGGGCTGGATATAGCTAGCCATAGCCTCTGTGTACCCCTCTACAGCAAACTTGGCAGCACAATAAAGTTCATTAAACGGCTGCCCCACTAACCCACCCACAGAAGAAATGTTGATAATCCGACCGCTGCGTTCCTTTCGCATATGGGGGAGTACTGCCTTGGTGCAACGCACTACCCCGTGGAAGTTCACATCCATAACCCACTGTGTCTCTGCCTCTGAGGCCATTTCGGTGGTTTTCACAAAGCCGGCATCGGCATTGTTAACCAAAATATCGATACGCCCCTGCTCCTCAATAATGGTATTCACAGCATGTTGAATACTTCCTGCATCCTGCACGTCTAGCGCTAAAACGTTGAGCTTGTGCCCAAGCCCGGCATCTTTCAGCAGTGGGCCCGCTTTGTCCAAACCCCTCATGGTGGCGTAGACAACATACCCCCACTTCGCCATTTTGGTGGCCAAACTCTGTCCCAAACCTGTCGATGTTCCCGTAATCAGTACTACTTTGCCCATAGACCCACTCCAACACTCAGAAAAAGTACACTGCCTGGTGTATGTTACACCTTTAACCCACAAAGTAAACCGTCTAGTTTACATTATTATAGTCTTGCGGCTTCACCAGCCATGCCCGGGCCGGCAGGTTAGTGAATGGCTTTTCAGCCATAAGGAAGAAGCTGTTACCATTACCGCCAATTTTTCCGGCTGTTGAATCGATGCCTCCGGCCCGGGTAACAGCTCCCACACTTATCTCCAATACAGTTATTACTATGAGCATCGCCGATCTGGATTTTATTAAGACTCTCCCCAAGGCAGAGCTGCATTTGCACATTGAAGGCTCGCTGGAGCCAGAACTAATGTTCGAGCTTAGCCGGCGCAATAAAATTGAAATCCCCTTTTCCAGTGTTGAGGAAATTAAGGCTGCCTATAAGTTTCACAACCTGCAGTCCTTCCTGGATATTTACTACCAGGGAGCCTCGGTCCTTATCCATGAACAGGACTTTTACGATCTAACCATGGCCTACTTGCAGCGCTGTCGTGAAGATAATGTTGTGCACACTGAAATTTTCTTCGACCCCCAAACCCATACAGAAAGGGGTATTGATATCGGTGTGGTTATTCGGGGCATCCACAGCGCTCTAAAAGATGCCGAATCTGAGTGGGGAATTAGTAGCCACCTGATTCTCTGCTTCCTGCGCCACCTGAGTGAGGAAGAGGCCATCACTACTCTGGAATCCGCCAAACCTTACCTGGAATTTATTAAGGGTGTTGGCCTGGACTCCTCAGAACTGGGACACCCCCCCAGCAAATTCCAGCAAGTCTTTGCCATGGCTAAAGAATTAGGCCTGGAGAGGGTCGCTCATGCGGGGGAGGAAGGGCCATCTGAATATATTAAAGAGGCCCTGGATTTACTCGATGTAAGCCGCATAGATCACGGCGTGCGCTGTGTGGAAGACGAGGCTCTGATTGAGCGACTTATCGATCAGGGAATTCCCCTCACTGTATGCCCTCTATCCAACACCGCACTGTGTGTTTACGACGATATGAGCCAGCATCCCATATTACAGTTATTGGAGCGCGGGCTCTGTGTCACGGTAAATGCCGATGATCCGGCCTATTTCGGCGGTTACGTAAACCGCAATTACCAAGCACTGAGTGAAAGTCTTGGCATGACCAAGAAACAGGCAAAACAGCTGGCTATCAACAGCTTTAAGGCCAGCTATATTTCGCAAGACCAACAACGAAAATGGGCCGAGGTCATCGCCGCTATTTAATTAAGGCAACTCTAACGTAAATAATTTGAAAAATTTTATAGGGCCTGCTAATTATTTAGCCTGGGCCCTTTTAATCAACTAAGCTTATCAAACTCTGATAGAGTGCTTAATCAGTCTTCATCGTAACCGTAATGGGTTCCGGCCAGTTCACTGAGACTGATCATATCCAGTATTTCCACCGCCCGACCACTTACCTTGATCAGCTTTTCTTTTTGAAAACGCGAAAATAATCGACTTACGGTTTCTGCAGTTAATCCAAGGTAGTTGGCAATATCTGTGCGCGGCATAGACAACACAAATTCACTGTGCGAATAACCGCGACGAGCATAGCGGCTGGAAATATTAATCAGCAAAGCCGCTAAGCGGGTATCAGCCGATCGCTTGCCCAACAGCATTAAAATATCATTTTCCTGGCGCAGCTCTTCAGAAAAAATACTATAAATCTGCTGCTGCAACGCGGTGACCTGATTAGCCAGTAATTCCAACTGAGTAAAGGGCAACAGGCAGACACTACTGTCTTCCAGCGCCTCAGCGTAACTGGGGTGTACGCGGCTACTATAGGCATCCAGCCCCAACAGCTCACCTGGCAGGGCAAAGTGAGTGACCTGCGTATCGCCATCCGCTGCGATAACCACAGTTTTAAAACTGCCTGAACGAATAGCGTAAAGGTTTGCAAAAGGATCACCGGAGCGATACAAGGTCTCACCGGCTTTTACAATTTTCTTACGTCGCGTAACCTGCTCTAGTCGATCGATATCTGCTTGAGATAACCCCGCAGGCAGGCATAAACGTCTAACCGAGCAGTTGCTGCAACTAACCGCTACTGAGGAATCCATCATACTAAACCAGTCGGTAAACTAATTTGCGGCTATTGTACCCGCTGTGAAGACAATCGTCTCCTGTAGAACATTAAAGAACACGAGAATATTGCGTATCAGTTTGCTGACTGTGTAAGTAAATATCAAAAGCCGAGGCAACATTGCGTACAAACCAGCGCCCCTGCTCCGTGACGGTGATCTTTTTTTCATCCTGATAAATAAGACCATCCTCAAACATGGGTTCCAGCCTTTTGAGTTCCTGGAAAAAGTATTGATTAAAAGGTACGCCAGTGCGACGCTCAGCCTCAGTTTTATCCAGGCTTAACCGGCACATCAGTTCAGTAATAACCCACTGACGCAACTTATCTTCATCACTCATTAACCAGCCGCGACACGAAGCATTACCCCGCTCAGCGACGGCCTGGGTATATTCTTTCAGACGGTGCAGGTTCTGCCAGAAACCATTACGGCTGTAGCTGATTGCGGAAGCCCCCAGTCCAACTAACGCATCGGCGGGCATTAATGTGTAGCCCTGGAAATTCCTCTGTAACATCCCCGCATGAGCGGCCTTGGCCAGCTCATCTCCCGGCCGGGCAAAATGGTCCATACCCAGGAATTCATAACCGGCCTGGCCCAAGTGCTCTACCGCAGCCAGCTGCATTGCTACTTTTTCTGAGGCGGAGGGAATAAGTTCCGTATCGATAAGACGCTGAGCTTTAAAACGATGGGGTAAATGCGCATAGTGATAGAGGGCAATACGATCCGGCTGTAAATCTAGCACCTTATCCAGGGTGCTGTGCAAACTGCTGAGGTTTTGTTTGGGCAAACCATAAATCAGATCATAGGAGATAGATTCGAATCCCCGCTCACGCGCCGCAACCGTTAATTCAGTCACCTGGTCGGCACTGCAAATTCGGTTGATGGATCTCTGCACCTCGATATCAAAATCCTGCACGCCCAGGCTCAAGCGATTAAATCCGAGCTCTCTTAGGGTATCCAAGGTCTCCAGCTCCAAGGTGCGTGGATCGGCTTCAATGCTGTACTCCACTCCATCGCCTGGGCGTAAATCAAAAATCTCACCCAGTCCTTCCATCAAGCGGCGCATATCTCCATCGCTGAGAAATGTGGGTGTACCACCTCCCAAGTGCAACTGGGTGACCGGTACCTGTGCCACCTTGTCCCGATACCAGCGAGCTTCCTGCAAGAGGTTATCCAGATAGCTGGAGGCGAGACCGTATTGGGAAGTAATTACCTTGTTGCAAGCACAGAAATAACAGAGAGAACGGCAAAAGGGGATATGCACATACAGGGATAAGCTGCGAATATTTTTTAGTGCATCCCAAGGTTTGATACTGCCATCCAGAGGTTTAAATCTGTCGGCTGTGGGATAAGAGGTGTAGCGCGGGCAGGGGCCACTGTATCGGGATAACAGTTGTTCTGATAGGCCACCTATAGTGCTTTTAGTCTCTTGCATCATATTTCCACAACCTCAATCAATTGTTTGCGACAGCCTCCCGCACAAACTAAAAGGCAGTCGCCGAGCTCCCACGGGGAAAACCGCAACGACTGCCACACTCCAAAACTAGAGTGCTGCCACCTTAGAAGCGGTAGCCGAGACCCGCCATATAAACCAGCGGATCGATATCTACTTTAGCGGTGACATTACCCACACCAGGTACCTTTACGGTGGCGTCGGTATCAATATCCATCCAGAACACAGACATATTAAACAACCAGCGCTGATCTGCGCCGAAGGCGAAGTCGATACCCGCTTCAGCCGCCAGACCGAAGGAATTATCGAGAGATAGTTTTGAATCTCCAGTTGCGCCAATGCCTTTAAGGGTGGCATTACCGGTGCTGCTAACTTCCTCATCAAAGAAAGCGGTGTAGTTCACCCCCAGTCCTACGTAGGGCTGGATTGTGGATTGAGTATCCATTGGGTACCACTGCACTAACAGAGTGGGTGGCAAATGCTTGGTTTCACCCAGATCAAAGTTGCCAAGGCCTTCACCAACAACTTCGATATCGTGACTAAAAGGCGTTGCTGCAACCAGCTCCACTCCCCAGTGATCGCGGAACATATACACACCGGTCAAGCCCAGGGCTGAGCCGTTGTCCACATCAACCCCAGTATTACCAATCTTGCTCCCATTCGCAGACAGTGCGCTGGAACTGGTGTCGGGCGCTACTGTGGCCATACCACCGCGCAAAATAAAGCTGCCCTCTTCGTAGGCCAGTACCGGTGCAGAAAGTACGGCGGTCAGGGCGGCTGTCGCACAAGCAGTTATACGATTCATTAACTTCTCCATATAGCGATTTAGCATTTTTCCCGACTTTGGAAGGCCCCCTCCAGGCACAATCACAAGTCGCAGGCAGGTTAACCGCTGGCCGCAATAGTGAGCTTGATCCAAATCAAGCTGTAGAATTTCGCGGAATTAAAAGCAGCGTATTACCCATAACGCTTGTCTGGCCAATCATCAGATGGCCTTCCGAGCGGGGCAGCGAAGATAGCGATAGGGGTGTAATGAAGGAACGGCTAGGGGGCTAGTAATTGGTACCTATTGCCAATTTTGCGAACTGGTCCAAATTTTTAACGTTAGGCGACACTGAAGCAAAGCTCCCTCTCCGGTACTGGCCAGAAACAATCAACTGAGGAGGGAGCCCGCGGAAGCTAGAAATCTACCAGGTCAGACCACCTGCCGGGCGGCGGAACATATTCTGGATACTGGAGAAATCCAACTTCTGGTTTTCGTCACTGGCTCCATGTAGCTGATAAAGGTTTTTTGCCAGAGCCCCCATAGGCGTGGAAGAGGCACTGGTAGCTGCGGCATCCATGGCGAGCCCCAGGTCTTTCAGCATTAGCGCCACGGTGAAACCACCAGAGTAACCATTTGCTGCAGGTACATTCTCCATAGCACCTGGGTAGGGATTGTAATTGGCCAGAGACCAATTGTTGCCAGAGCTCTGCATCATGATCTCGCTTAGAACCTTGGGGTCCAAGCCTTTGTCGACCCCCAACTGCAGGGCTTCGGCGGTACCGGTCATATGGATAGCCAGAAGCAGGTTGTTACAAATTTTTGCCACCTGCCCTGCCCCAGCCGAGCCGGCGTGAAAAATCTTGGCGCCCATCGCCTGTAACGGCGCCCGCGCAGCATCTACTGCCGCTTCTTCACCTCCACACATAAAACACAAGCTGCCAGCCTGAGCTGCCGCGGTACCCCCTGAAACTGGCGCGTCAATGGCGAGTAGGCCCCGCTCAGATGCGGCCTCATTCACCAGGCGGGCATCTTCTGCAGAGATGGTTGAGCAATCGATAATCAGAGTATTCTCAGCCAGGCGGTTCAGCAGCCCCTCTTCTCCCAGATAAAGCCCTTTCACCGCCGCACCACTGGGCAACATCGAGACTACAATGGAAGCCCCCTCAGCCGCCTGCATTGGGGAGTCGCAGGGCCTACAGCCATCTTCTTGCGCCTGCGCCAGAGCCGTGGGATTGAGATCGAAAGCCGCCACACTAAAACCGGCTTTCACCAGATTGGCCGCCATAGGGCCGCCCATATTCCCCAGACCAAAAAAGGCTATTTTTTCCATAAAAGCCACTCCATATTTTGTTGTTGGTATCCCGTGCGTAAAGCGGCCCGGGTCGCGTTATAAATCCACAAGCGGATGCGCACTGCTCCAGGGAGCAGTAAAACAGCTCTCCAACTGTTGTGGACTAATTTCCTCCAGGCTAAGGGGCCGCCACTTTGGTGTGCGATCCTTGTCAATCAATAGAGCCCGCACCCCCTCCTTGAAATGACCACTGGCACAGAGGTTTACCGCGAGAATCAGCTCCATCCTAAACACATCGGCTAGAGACAAGTGGCGCGTACGACGCAACTGCTCCCACACCACCCAGGGGGTCAATGGCGAACCACCAGCCAGAGTAGTGGCGGCGCGCTGCAGCCATTTATCCACTCCTTGGTAGGCGCTGATTGCCGCGCAAACCTCAGGCAGGCTGGCAAAGTCGGTAAGCTGCTGGATCTGATCGTAGTGTTCACGCAGCTGTGATTCCGGCCGCTGCAATGGGGAGAGTTCGCAACTTTTAAGGCAATCGCTTACAAGGCGGTGGTTAAACGCACAACTGGCCGAATAATCCAGCGCCGCCAGCGCCGCCAACACGGGCTCGCGCTGATCCTGGGCAATAATACGGTCGGCCATACCGGCAAACAGGGCATCGGCCCCATTAAACTGGGCCCCTGTCAGCCCCAGGAAAAGCCCCAGGCGACCCGGCATACGGTTCAGGAACCAGCTTCCACCCACATCGGGAAATAAGCCGATAGTGATTTCCGGCATCGCCATACGTGTGGTTTCAGTCACAATACGGTGGCTGGCGCCTGCCATAATGCCGATACCACCGCCCATCACAATACCGCCACTCCAGACCACGATTGGCTTCGGATAAGTGTGTATTTGGTAATCGAGACGATATTCACGAGAGAAGAATTCAGTCGTGTAACTATATTCCGGCGTCTCACCGTAGGCGGCCGATTGCTCATACAGCGCCACCACATCGCCCCCAGCACAGAAGGCTTTATCTCCACTGCCTTCTATCCACACAGCGGCCACGTCATCGTCATGCGCCCATTGACCTAGTTGCGCTGAAAGCAGATCAATCATCTGCAGGTTGAGCGCATTAAGCGCCTTGGGCAGGTTGAGGGTCGCGATCGCCAATGCGCCGCGCCGGGAGAACAACACCGGGGAGTCCTGATCCATTGCTATCTGTCTTATTGCTCTTGTACTAATTAGCGTCGCAGTTAAGCACAGATCAGATTCAACGTCAGCCACACGCGAGTACAACGGCGACATGCTCTGCGGCGCGGTTGCACTTTTTACGCAAACTGATAAGTTGCGCGCAAAATCTGAGCGATTGCAACACCCAGTTACGGAACCCCAAATGGCTGAATACGTATACACCATGAACCGGGTGGGCAAAGTAGTGCCCCCCAAACGTGAAATTCTGAAGGACATTTCCCTTTCCTTCTTCCCCGGCGCCAAAATCGGCGTACTCGGTCTCAACGGCGCAGGTAAATCCACCCTGCTGCGCATTATGGCTGGGGTCGATCAGGACTTTAACGGCGAAGCCCGCGCAATGCCCGGCATCAAGGTCGGCTACCTACCCCAGGAACCGCAACTCGATGCCAGCAAGACCGTGCGCGGCAACGTAGAGGACGGTGTACGCGAAGCCATTGACGCCCTCGCCGGCCTGGAACAGGTCTACGCCGATTATGCCGAGCCCGACGCGGACTTCGATGCCCTGGCCAAGAAACAGCAACAGTTCGAAGACATTATCCAGGCCTGGGACGCCCACAACCTGGAGCACCGCCTTGAAGTCGCCGCTGACGCACTGCGCCTGCCGCCCTGGGATGCAGACGTCAACAACCTATCCGGCGGTGAAAAGCGCCGTGTGGCCCTGTGCCGCCTGCTGCTGTCCCGCCCGGATATGCTGCTTCTCGATGAGCCCACCAACCACCTGGATGCAGAATCCGTATTCTGGCTGGAGCGCTTCCTGCACGATTTCACCGGCACTGTGGTAGCCATCACCCACGATCGCTACTTCCTCGACAATGTTGCCGGCTGGATTCTGGAACTGGACCGCGGCCACGGCATCCCCTGGGAAGGCAACTACACCACTTGGCTGGAACAGAAAGAAAAGCGCCTGGAGCAAGAGCAGCGCGGCGAACAGGCCCGCGCCAAAGCCATGCAAAAGGAACTCGAGTGGGCCCGTCAAAATCCCAAGGGCCGTCAGTCCAAGAACAAGGCCCGTTTGTCCCGCCTTGAAGAAATGCAGTCCCAGGACTTCCAGGCCCGCAACGAGACCAACGAAATCTACATTCCGCCCGGCGAGCGTCTCGGCGACAATGTGATTGAGTTTAAAGAAGTAAGCAAAGGCTTCGGCGAGCGCCTGCTGATCGACAACCTGTCTTTCCGCGTGCCTAAGGGCGCAATTGTGGGTATCGTCGGCGGTAACGGTGCCGGTAAGTCCACCCTGTTCCGTATGATCAGTGGCACCGAGCAGCCGGACTCCGGCGAGATCAAGACCGGTGAAACCGTTAAGGTCGCCTACGTTGAGCAGGGCCGTGAGAATCTGGATGACAGCAAGACCGTATGGGAAGCCATCTCAGACGGCCACGATATGCTCAAGATCAACAACTACGAAGTGGGCTCGCGCAACTATGTTGGCCGCTTTAACTTCAAGGGCAGTGACCAGCAGAAGCGCGTAGGCGAACTCTCCGGTGGTGAACGCGGACGCCTGCACCTGGCCTACACCCTCAAGCAGGGCGCCAACGTACTGCTGCTGGACGAACCCTCCAACGATCTGGATATCGAAACCCTGCGCGCCCTGGAAGAAGCCCTGCTCAACTTCCCAGGCTGCGCCCTGGTGATCTCGCACGATCGCTGGTTCCTGGACCGCGTTGCCACCCATATCCTCGCCTATGAGGGTGAGAGTGAAGCGGTCTTCTTTGAAGGTAACTACACCGAGTACCACGAAGACTTTGTGCAGCGCAAAGGCGAGGATGCCGCACCGCATAGGATGCATTATAAGAAGCTGAAGACTTGATCAAAAAAGCCCGCATTATGCGGGCTTTTTTACAATCTAAGAAAACTAAACCATAGTCGCGTTAATATTGATAAGTGTCCCGTAAAGACTGTTAAAGACGCTGACCTCAAGTAATACAGGGAAGATACTAAAGTTCACAGAAAGAGCCTTTGCAAATGTACTTGTAAACTATGAATTTAATAAAAGCATCGATCAAACGGATGCTAAATCCATCAAGTAATTGCGAAAGCTCGACATCAGCTACGTACTTGATAATCACTAATCAATCGTAAGTAACCACACCGAAATATATATTTTTCGCAGACGTTTTTTCTTATGGACTGACAAAAAAGATCCATGAGATTGAGATATTGAAACTTTTATTGCCCAAGAAGATAAGGCTGTCAAGCGTCACCACAATGACAGTATAGAAACCATGTGCACCAGTAGTGAAATATAATATTGAGATTTGCATTTCATGTAAATCTCAATCAAAAAATCAACGCTGAAAAACTACAAACTTATATTATAGCGTATAAGATAAGGCCAGAGAAAAACTTCCTCCAATTAACAAAGAAGAGAAATTATCTATCTCTGGCCACACTGCAAATTATACAGCGAAGAAAGAAATCTCTTCGGGAGGATCGATACCACCTATAGGACCTACCTGGATATCGCTTTCAGTATACATACGCCTGCTCCTTTTATCATTAATTCTAAAAAGTTATCTAGCAGATATACACATGCTAGATAGTCATAGCTTAACCCGCCTTCTTCAATCACACCACAATTAACCAAAAATTATGGGTGAGCGATCACAATTAAGCTATTCGAATATTTTTGCACACAATGAAACGATCGTCTTAAATTATCTGGATCCAAAGCTGCAAAACTCTCATCCAGTACCAACAACTCAGAATTCTGCAAAAGTGCCCGTGCAATAAACAAGCGGCTCATCTCACCGTGAGACAATCTCCATCCCATTTCTCCCACCGTCTGTAACATCCCTGCAGGCATTTTTTTAATCAGTGGAGTCAAACCTAATTCATCACAAACTTTATAGGCTCTACGAACACTCTCCGCCTTTGGTGGCCATTCATCACCCATTAATAAATTAAATAAGAAAGAATCGCCAAGTACATGGTTTTCATGAAATTGTGGTACTGATGCAACCAGCCTGCGCCAATACTCAGCACCAATACTGGTTCTATCGTACCCATTAATAAGTAATATACCCTCTCTTTGCTTTTGGATACCGGCAATCACATTTGCAAAAGTAGATTTACCTGAACCAGAAGCCCCCTGTAAAATTACTCGATCACCGGGATAAATACTCAGCTTACAGTTTTTTAAGACCATCTTGTCTTGATTAGGGTAATTAAAACTTAAGTCACGGATATAGCACAATGGCTGCTTGGGCCCTTGTATGTCTGAATGAACTTTATTGGCCAATGAGATAGAGGTAACGCCCCGCTTTAAAGCAGCCTCCAAGGAAAAAAGTTCACGCACTTTTTCCCAAGTCACCAGGGCGCTGAGTCCACTGGAATACCCTGTCATGCCTTTCAGTACTGCGCGATATCCAAGCAGTACCCCCCCCAAAGCCGCAGCAATTTGCCCACTCTCAGTATTGCTATTGACAAAAACAGGCACCAAGCCAGTTATACCCAATAGCAACCAGAAACGTGGCAAAAATGCGACGAGCCGAGTCATGTTGCCATCCATTGCCGTAGAACTTCGCAAATACTCTTCCAGTTCCTGATCTTCCCCCCGGTGCCAATCCGAAGGTTTCTGCTGTGCCAATCGAGTCCGATGGCCAAGCATTTTCTCAATTAGACGGTGGGTCATACTCAAACGTTGACCAGTCCAGTATTGACGAGCCAAATACTGGGCACGCCCTAAAGCGATGGCTATAAGTAAAAATATGGTCAAAATCCCCAACGATATTGGAGTTCCAAGACTTAGCTGTAGCACTATGAAAGCCAATACCAGCTCTACACCACCGAGTAGTAGCATAAAGCTCGCCTGTAGCGCACTGGCTTCAATATTTTCTGCATCATAAACACGCCCAAGTATCTGTCCCGACCCCATATGGCGCACCTTGCCTGGATCTATTCGCAAAGCGCTGGCGAGTAAGCGCTGCTTCAACAGAGCACCAGTTTCTAGCGATATGGAACCTTGTAACCGAGCAGTTAAGAGTGAAAGGGGGATCTGTGTTATCAGTAATAATACCCAGGCTACCAGCCAGCCACTATCTACATGGCCATCAAGAACAGCACGACCTATCAACCACCAGCTGGCTATAAACAAGAGTACTTGTACTGTGTGGCAGGTGATCATACTTAGAAAGCGCAAATGCTGGCGATGATGGCGCAGCTGCTGCCAAAAAGAGCGGTGGGAAGGCTGCCGCAACAACCAGCAATCATCGATTTCTAGCCCTACTAGATTTTCTCGTAATAATGCCTCGGTGGCTTTTTTACGCCGCCGCCCAACTATTTCGGCACTGTCCAGTAGGCGTGCAATACGTTGACGCTGAGGTGTTTCTTGTGCGCTTGTTAGTACTCTCAACACTTGACCTGGACGCAGCTTTACGACTTGTTGTGATGGCGTAAGAAGATGTAAAAAACGACGATTACCACCACACAAAGCAATGAAATATTCCCCCTCCGCAAAGCGCAAACGCAGTAAGGCTGGTGCGGCCCGAACCAGCATCTGCTCCAACTCCCCATATTTGCAGTTAACTTGCTCAATATTTAAATCGAAAGCTTCTGCCTGTAACTGTAAGCGAGCATCTGTATCCCAATATACTTGCGCTTTGCTTTCGGAGTCAGGAACTGCAGGCTCAAGGCCGCTATGAAGAGCCAAGGCTTTCACTGCACCATCTAGCTGGGCAGTAGGCCAACAGAGATGGCGCAGCTTGCTTATGGAAGCTTCAGGTTTCACTATGCACCTCTTGAGACTGCACAGCGCCTCTATCTTGAGCCCGTTTTTTTATTGCAGATTGAAGCTCAGTAATTCGCCCTTGTTCCATACGCAGATGGCGCCAATCGGCACTTTGCCAACACTCTTGCCAGAGTCTCTTTTCCGCTGTAAGAAGTTGGACATAACGAGATTCAGTTTGTGTTTCCAGATTTGCGGGTGCGTCATCCTCAATAATTTGCCCATCTTCTACCACCAATACGCGAGGAAAATCTTTGGTTTCTGAAATATCATGAGTGATGCAAATTAAGGTGGTGTCTTTCCATACTCGCCTTACACGAGCAAGTAAGCGCTGGCGTTGCCCGCGGTCTAGCCCGCGAAACGGCTCATCTAAAATGACACAAGCTGGAGACTCTCGGCCTAGGGCACGACCTAATCGCACGCGCTGCCCCTCCCCTCCGCTGACAAGCGCACCACTTTCCCCCAAGGTGCTCTGTAAACCTTCAGGCAAAGAGGCAACTAGGTTTAATAGATCAGCCTGTTGCAGTGTTGGGAACAAGGAGGAAGAGGAGTTATTACCGTAGTTTAGGTTATCCAGCAAACTGCTATTCCAAAGTTGTATTGCAGGGTCGACCCAAGCACAACTTAGACGAAAACGACACAGTAATTCACCCTGTAATTTCTCGCCATTTAGCAATAGGATTCCACTCTCAGGGTTATGCCAACCCAACAATAAACCGGCCAAGCTTGACTTGCCAGCACCAGATGAACCAACAATGGCGACATGCTCCCCGGAGGCAATATTCAGATTAATATTCTTAAGAATACTTCTACCACTGGCTTTAACACTGACATTATCAAAACGAAATGATACAGGCGCCTTTAAAGGTTGAACCCTTTTATCATTAAAAGGCTCTTCACTAGCACCAACCGTAACCGCTTGCAGCGGCTCTAAAGCTCTCAACAAGGTATTCCTATGACGAGGGTAGCTCCGCATTAACTGTGCGATATCTTCCCCCAGTGGCGGTAGTGCCAATACCCAATAAATAAGCAGAAGTAAGTAGGGATTTGCCCCTAGGGTCTGAACACAGTAAATCACCAGTACACAAGTGAGAACCCCATTCACAATCAGCTGCACCGCTTGGCTATTAAGCTGGAAGCACAAAGAGGAATAGCCTGCTTTAATCCACTCGGTGAGCAAACTTTCATGTTCACGGCGAACAGACTCTCCAGCACCGTGTGTACGAATTGGTATTATTCCCAGCAGGGCATCCATATAAAATCTAGCCAGAGCGCCAGTATGGGTCTGGACACGCATATTATGATCACTAAGTACTGGCTGAAATAGCAGAGGAATAACTACCTGTAACCCCGTTATTAATAACACCAGAGGCGCGGTTGTGGGCGCTATCCAAACGATACCAATAGCTGTTGTGAGCAGTGACAACCCTTTGAAGAGTATCCCTCCCCCCAGTAAAGGCAACTCTCTCAGAGCTGCTATACGATGACCTCTCTCTGCGGTATCTGAGGTTGGGCGGCTTTGAAAGAAATGATCTGGTATTTTCGGCAATGCGGAAAGAAAGCGCATGCGAAAACGATTTTCCAAGTGCTTACCAATAATTAACTGTAGCTTGGTCATCGGCCATTGCACAAGTATGAGTGTCAACATAAATCCCAGTAATAAAGTGACAGCGCCGATTCGCTGCACCTCCGTAGCTAGTTCCGAGTGGATATCGATCAAACCTCGAAATAGCAGTGCCTCAACCATCACACCAAGCACCGCAGCGAACATCGCTAGCATCACGATACTCGGGGCAAGCAAACCATCCTCTCGCAAAAACTCCCATAACTGACGGAGTGGGCTTATTGACTGTACTTGTAAAGCTTTGCTTAGAGCCTCCGATTTAGGTTTGATTTCTTTCCTTTCACGTACTCCCTTTACGCTGACTATTACGGCGCCGCTAAACTCCAACAGCTCTGGTCTAAGCTCAACTGTGTCAACTTCTTCAGTGCCGGGAGAACTGGAAGGGCGTACACACCAATAGCTCTGTGGCACTAGTTGATAAGCGTTAATCGTGTCTTCTGAAAAGTCACTTATCAGCCTTTGCAACAATGCACTTGTTTCTGCCCCTCGTCGCACCGCACCAGAGCCAACGAGCGCTGCCAACATTCTTACACTGGCATCTAGAAAAGCCAGTGAGAGCCAGTCCCCTTTCTTCAAGGCTTGCTCACACATTACTTCGCTGATGGATTTAGAAATTCTCAGCTGTTCCATCCGCTCTTGCAGGGGATCGATAAAATCTTTTCCTCCAGCCCAACTTCTCCACCCTTGCGGCGGAACGCGCATAGTGTGGATATGCAACTCATCGAGAAAGTGTCGCGCACTGGGCCAACGTCTTCCCGAGGCTGGGTCCATAACCTGTATAATTCCTCGGTGATTACGCCAAGCCACAACAAAGTGAGTATTACCATTGGGCAAGCGCACTACCACCAGCCCCGGCAAGTAGCCTGCTGAACCTAACAGCAAGTGATCTTTGGGCACGACCATCTGTGCCGCATCCAACCCCAGCTCAACTGCAATTTTCTCTAGGGTATTAATAGAAGTGCCGTCTACATCAGTTTGACAAGCATCACGCAAGTGGCCGTAATGTACATTTACACCAAAGCCTTCAAGCAAGCTCTTAAGGGATGCAGGGCCACAATCCATATTGGAAGTTTGCACAACTTCGGGAACCAACCAGCGAACTTGTCCCTTCACTACAGGGTCTCCAACGAATTTACACTACTTTCTGCTTGGCCTGATAAGAAGTCGCCAGCACTTTGCAATAGCAACTGATATGGTGTCTTTACTCCAGTGGCAATCTCTACCCTTGCTGGTAGGTCATGCAATAGCGGCAACTGTGGGGGAATCTCTCCACGGAGAGATAACTCAACGAGAATCTTTCCTTTTTGCACAGCACTAGCGACCCGCTCTACACGGGCCTGTAACTGACCATAACGCGCCCAGGAAAACCCATCTAATTTTACTCGCGCACTCTGCCCTGAACGAATATGTCCCAAAGCAAGGGCAGGAGAGAAAAACGCCTGTACGGTGATATTACCCTCAGCCTGTAGTGTGGCAATCTGTTGCCCTGCGACTAATACCTCCCCTTCCTGAATATCCGCCAGTGAAGCAAGCTTACCGGAGATAGGCGCACGCAGACGCTGTTCATCTACCGCCAAGGTGCTCTGCTGAATGCGAGTATCCACCTCCGCCAGCTGTCTTTGTAGATCTGCTCGACGCTGTTCCAATTCACTCATGGATAACTGATACTCGCTAGCCAATTGCTCCCGGCGATCATGGGTTGCTCTTATTGCCGCTTTCGATGCGAGAGTGGCCATGGCCATTTGCTGATAGGTACGTTTAGCTGCAAGGTAATCAAGTTCAGAGCTTTGCTGTTTCTTCAGCAAGCGTTCATAGCGCTCCGCCACATCTGCCTGAATCTGCTGGTTGTTCATCTGAAGTTTGTGCTGTTCTTGGAGCAGCTTCAGCTGATCACTTAAAGCCTTGTCGTCTTCAGTAAATTTTTTATCCCGTAAACGCTCTTCTCGCTCTATTGCCAGTAATTGATCCGAGAGGCTCTGAGATACTCGAAAATCACCATCTAGATCCAAATCAAATGCCCTGGTATCCAGCTCTATTAGCAAGTCTCCTTCTCTCAAGGTATCTCCCAACGAGGCAGTAATAGCAACTACTCTTCCTGTACTCTGAGTGCTGACATGTACGGTATTCTGCTCTTGTTCAAGTCTCGCCTGGTCACTAACGCTATAAACCGTGATTTCTTTAAAAAAAAACCATATCCCCCAGCCCAGTAATAGAAATACCCCTAATGTGCTTATCAGCGCTAGAGAGTAGATTGAGTCGGAGTTGATCGCGCGGGAAGTTTGAATAAACGGAGTTGGCAATAGGATTCACCCTGTTTGTACCAGTTAAGGCGAGTAAGATATTCATTGTATTTATGCGAAACCAGTGTGATCTGTGTGCCGCGGCGCCAAATCTAATTCTCTATTATCTGATAGTCAAATTCGAAGAAATTTTACTTGCTGGAGAAGTTTCACATCACTATCAAACCCGTGATAACAGCTCAAGCAGGCCTGGAAATATCGAAAAAGGCAAGGGCTGATAACTCACCCCTCTTTAGATATTTGAAATTAGGATATCAAGCAATACCTCTGGGGCCATCTGAGGACTTCTGCGCTCTATACTGAGTAGATTGACGATAAAATTACAGCCAATTACAAAAACCCTGGTACTGATACACGGTCTGTTTCATAGTGGTTGGTACTGATCTAAAGTCAATCAAAGGCTCGCGCTGGGTCTTTAGCCTAACCCAAACAGGCCTAGGTGAGTGCCAACACCTCCTTTCCACTAAAGTGGGTATCAATACTTTCTTTGACGATATAGTCAACCTGATAGCAGGGGAGGAGTTACAAGAAATACTGGTAGTGGGGCACGGCCTTGGTGGGATCACAACCTCCACTTTATCTGATAAATTAAGAGAGCGTATTCAGCATTTGATTTATCACAATGTTGCTACCGCTCAGGTGAGCCATTGCTTCTATAAATAGCTGCCATGAAAACAGGGCCCAGAGATTCGCTAATAGCCTATTAGTTCGGGGCAGCCAATTTTTTATGCCTACCTCAGCCTCCAATTTTGATATAACAAATCCGAATGATATAGCTTAGGTAGAGAGCCACCTTACCCTATCCAGTTAGAACTTATCTAGACTCTGTAAATATATCGAAGCTTGTTGGATCAGGGTTAGACTGCACTTACATCGCGTACAGTAAAACTCTACACCCCTCTTTTTCATTCAAGCAGACACTGGGCAAAAACCAAAATAACTAGAAAATTAAATATACAACAACAGTGCACAGCGCCCCCATTAATGACCCTTATATTGCCAGTGATACCCTAATAGATTTGTAAAATTAGCAGCTCATTTTTTAACAGCTACACTAACTGTATATTAGCTGCACGAAGAAGCGAGAGCCTCTTCAATAGAGATACTAGGAATCCCGCATATGTCCAGCTGTAAAATATTTGTAGAAGTCTCGAAGATAATTCCTGACTCTGCAGCCAATATCTTTAATGAGATAGTCACCAAGCGCTTGGAAGCAGAGGGAGAAAAGATTCCAGTTATCGTGATCGAATCCAAGCAGGTTGAGCCGGCCGGTTGTTATATCGAAATTCTCTGTAATAGAACACCTCATCGCACTCATGAGGTGATACAAAGCATGGCCATTGAGCTAGATAATACGGCTAGAAGTATATTTCAGATTGACGAACCTATCGGAGTAAGGATTCAAATGGTGGATGATGATTTTTTATCCAGCATAAACTAGGCCTTGAGAGTAAACATGAACACTCTCGATAAAGGAGGCCTTCTTTTTATAGAAGACCTCCAGCAAAAAATATCAACTTACAACAAATTTTAGCTAGAACCTAGCACTTGCCCCAAAGCGAAAATACCGAGGGACTTGATATTCTTGATTTACCCCCCAGCTTGGATCTAACACACCGGGACTTGACTCAGCAAACTCATAAACCTCTGTTTCAGCATCCGCATCAAGCAGGTTAAAGACCTCAGCTCTAAGCTCCACATCAGCCAAACCAATGCGAGTACTATAGACAAGGGATAAATCTATCTGATTGACCCAACTAGTTCGCCCTCTACTGCCTCGACTTGTCTTAATAAGATTTCCATTTGAGTCAGTCACATAATAAGTATCTCCATAAGCCGGGGTTCCATTGGGATGGCCAGCACCAAAGGAGTTAATTGGACGTCCTGATTGCAAAAGAAAATTAGCCCCCAACAAAAGATTCTCCATCACCTGATAGTTCCCATAAATTTTTATTTTATGAGTACGATCATTTGGCAAATATCCGTTGGCTCCATCCATCAACTCGGGGAAATCAAAATCTTGGGTAATCCCAGCATCATCCTGGGCGTTGTCCGACTTAACGTACCCCTCACTATTCCCCTTACTCTGAGACCAGGTGTAACTCGCATTTAAACCCCAAATACCATCAAAGGCGCGCTTCGCGGAAAATTCTAACTCCTTATAAGTCCTTTTGGCCTCTGGATAGTTAAGCAGTTCAGCCGAAAATGTTGTCATTTCCAACTGGCCCGTTCCATAACGATCGTAAGGTATGGTGATATCACTTCCCGGGTTTGCAAGCACATAACCATGACCATCACCAGTGTGCTCATATCCCAAAGCATCTACCGCATGGTCAATACTCACATCATCAATATGTGATTTTAAATCACGATAGGTAGCTTTAATTCCCAATGTCCAGTCATCAGCAAAAAGCCTCTCATAACCAAGAATAAACTCATCCTGATACATAGGCTTGAGGTCTTTATCCGAGAGCTGAGCACTATCCGGCACATTACCATCTGAAGTTACCCTTGCGGATCCAACTTCTTCAGATGTAGGAACGCCATCGGCACCAACATTTGTAGGGGCATATGTTTTCGGATCGTATTCACCATCAAAAATGAAATACCTTTCAAATCCCAATTCACCGCCAGATAAGCGCACATTGGTATTGGAAGCGATAGGCATAAAGTAACGACCCCAATTGCCATATACTCTGGACTCGCCATCACCACCTGGATCCCAAGAGAAGCTTAGCCGTGGCGCCCACTGATCATCAATTTCAATAAAAGTATCGCCTTCTCCATTAAAATTGGAGAAAGTTTCATTACGAATTCCTGCACTTAAAGTAAGTGTATCCGTAATATCCCAGGTATCTTCGATATAAAAAGCTTTTGACTCAACCTCAAAGTCCCCTTCTACATCGCCAACCCGATAAGAGACTATATGAACAAGAGAGCCATCACCATTTACATTGTCAACCACCGTGCCATTGGGAAGCTCTACACCAGGTTTATATGAATCATAAGTGTAAAACACTCCCCCATCTTCCCTAAAACCTGTTCCAGAATAAGTTTCTTTAGACGAAGAGGAGTTAGTTTCCTGATCGTAGCCGAAGCGTATTGTGTGATCATTAATCACCCACTCAAAATCGATACGATCAGCTACCCTTTCATCACCTCCAGACTGAATTCTAGAGCTAGCTTGACAGCCAGGTCTGTCATCCGTATTTCCAGGTAAAGCACCGGCACTAAAGTCCCTTACATACGGGCACTCCATATCAGTTGTACTAATTGTAGTAAGTGAGTATTCATTCTGGCCATGGAGCATAGAAACACTGAAATTATCTGTTATCTGACCATCATAACGAACCAGCCAGTTATCTCCGCCACGCTTATCCCACTTAGTGCCCGTATACTCTTTTTTATCTCTATTAAAATAGTCGTAATTGAATTGATCATTTTCCCTGGTGCGTTTGTCTGAAAACTGCATATAAGAGAGGATATGATTATCAGTTACATTCCAGGTTAAATTGACTCCCCAGAAATCATCATCAATACTTCTATCGTTGTATCTGCTTGGACTCCCTCTTGTAGTGAATTCTTCAACCGTTTCCTGCTGTTCGTAAAGGACATAGAAAAATAATTTATCCGGAATGATAGGGCCACTAACATAATAATCTGTTGTGTACTTGGACTCCTCATTTTCCGAATTTAAGTCATAGAGAGTCCCATCTGCAGAGAGAGAGTCCGGTGCTTCTGAACGCAAGGCTGCTGGCTCATAATAGGCAACAACACCATATTCAAATTCGTTGGAGCCTTTCTTGGTAACGGCGTTGAACACTCCCCCCAAAGAGCGACCAAATTCAGCACTATACCCCCCCGTTTTTATTTGGAACTGGTCATAAAATTCAAAAGGTACCGATGATCCACCCAACCCGTTGCGGAAATTAGTGACATTGAGGCCATCAATGTAATAGGCGTTTTCTCCTACGGAAGCCCCCCCAAACGATATAAGATCCTTATCTTCACCAAACCCAGAATCACCTAAAACAGTACCAGGAGCCAATAAAGCAACCGATTCAATATTACGAGCAACCGGTAACATCTCTATATCTGACAAGCCTATATTCAGTGCAGATTCTGCCGTGCCAGTGCGGATCTGGGGAATCGCCTCCCCCACTACAACCACCTCCTCCAGATCTCCCAATATCAACGGTATATCCAACTTGGTAGAGCTACCTATTGAAACGGCAACGGCTTCAACCACCGCGGGCTGGTAGCCATCTTTCTGAACAGTCACCTTATAGATGCCTGTGGGCAAATTCACACGGAAGTCACTATCCTCACCCGTGGACATAGTCCTTCTAAAGCCATTTTTATCATTTTCTATGATAATTGTAGCGCCACTCAGGTCGTTACCACTGCTACTAATAACTGTCCCATCAATAGACCCATTCACGTTGCCTGCTGCCAACGCTTGCCCCCCAATAACCGGCAAGCTAATAGATGCAGCCAGCAGCACTCGCTTGAAGTTCTTCATAAAGCCATCCTTTTGATTATCAATAAATTTATAATTTATTATTTACAAGCTTTACTTAAACCGATGATCGTCCCCCAGCGACCTCATTATCAACTCTAATAAAATATTGATTCAACCAACCAAAACAGCCATATTATTCCCCTTCAAACAGCCAACACAACAGGCATGAAAATTTATTTAAAATGAAAAATATTATTAACGCCACAAAATCGACCCCTATAACCTCCCCAACAAAAATAAATTAATAAAATGATTTAAAAGCATTAAAAGCGACGCAAATAAACACTCAAACAGGACTTAAAATCATCACGAGAGAAAAAGAAAGGGAGGCAGAGATAGTCCGTCTCAGGTCTAAATCAATAAACGAGAAGATTTTACTAAATCATCAGAAAGATGATCATCAATTCATCTTGTCAATTTAAGAATAAGAAGGAAGAAGGAAGAAGGAAGAAGGAAGAAGGAAGAAGGAAGAAGGAAGAAGGAAGAAGGAAGAAGGAAGAAGGAAGAATATTTAAAACTAGATGGCGAACTCAAGGGGCAGTATTATCTACCCCTTGAATAAAGCTACTTACGTAAAAACTCCAGCATCCATTTTGCAACCATATTCTCGTGAATATCGTTTTGCAGGGAGGCCTGGCCCTTTTCCACCACATCTGTACCAAAAGCTTCTCGACGTAACTCCATCAGGCTATTGGAATAAGGTTTGGTAAACTCCGGGTGGGCCTGGAAGGTAAGCATGTGGTCATCAACCTGGAGCATCGCCATTGGGCAGAACTCGCTGGAAGCCAGTACTCGACCGCCTGGAGGAAGGGTATCTACTTGGTCCTGGTGAGTAACCAACAGGTTGAAGCTATTCGTGGGCTCCGACATCCAGGAGGGGGTTTCCTGCATTTCATAGGAATGCACTCCCAAACCCCAACCTTTATCAGATTTGCGAGCCCTTCCACCCAGTGCCTGAGCAATCAGCTGATGACCAAAGCAGATTCCAATAGTTGGTTTTTTTTGGTCATGCAGCTTGCGCACAAAGTCCATCAGTGGAGGAATCCATTCCTTGTCATCATAGACACCGGTTTTACTGCCGGTAATTAGGTAGGCATCCACCTCATCGACCTGGGCCGGGTACTGGCCGTGCTGCACTTCATAGGTGGAGAACTCCAGTGTGGGGTCCTGGCTGCGCAATAGATCTGCGAACATCTCCGGATATTCACCGTATTCGCCCACCAGCTCCTTGCGCACATCGTCGGTTTTTAAAACTCCAATCTTCATTATTTCACCGCTGGGTTGACTGCTGAGTTTTCGGATTATGGCATATTCGGGAATGCAAAGGCGGCTTGTCTGTCGCTTGAACAAGTCATCTAAAACGTTAAATACCAGCTCTTAAGCTTCAACTCCCTACCCATAGGTGCTTTTCATTTCCCGCCGCCTGCCAATATAGCCCTCTTCCACGTAGGGCTTTTCGCTTTCCGACTTTGCCGACCCACTAACCAAGAACATTCCGGTGCGGGCATTCTTACCTAAAGGACTTTTGTGTATGATCGCGCACTTAGCACATTTTTCAGCCAATTATTGGGCTAACGGGTATCCCAGAGGCAATTAGGGCTACTCGCCAACGAAATTGAGGACACACAATGACCACAACGACCTCCCCCAGCGACCAGCAGGATAGCCCGCCCGGACGCAAAACGGCCTTTACCCGCTTCCTGGATGTGGTGGAATGGCTCGGCAACCTGCTCCCCCATCCCATTACACTCTTTGCGCTCTTTGCTGTGGGTGTGGTGATTCTAAGCGGTATAGCCTCCTACTTTGGCCTTTCTGTAGCAGACCCACGCCCGGTGGGTGCTGCGGGACGCGATCCCGATGGGGTAATTGAGGTCTTCAATCTATTAAGTGGCGACGGCCTCCGGATGATCGTCACCGGTCTAGTGAATAACTTTACTGGCTTCGCGCCACTGGGTACCGTTCTCGTAGCCCTTCTTGGAGTGGGTATCGCCGAGCACTCTGGATTGTTGAGTGCCGCCGTTCGCGGCTTGGTACTGCAAGCCTCCAAGCGCACAGTCACCGTGATCGTGGTATTCGCCGGCATCATCTCCAACACAGCCTCTGAACTTGGCTATGTAGTACTTATTCCTCTCGCCGCCATGATCTTCCACTCTCTTGGCCGCCACCCCCTTGCCGGTTTAGCTGCTGCCTTTGCCGGCGTATCTGGGGGCTACAGTGCTAACCTGCTACTAGGGACGGTGGACCCACTCCTATCGGGAATCACCGAATCTGCAGCCCATATGATTGACCCAACTTACAGCGTTGGCCCGGAAGTGAACTGGTTCTTTATGATCGTCAGTACCTTCCTGATCACCATTGTTGGCAGCTGGGTCACCATGGCCATCGTTGAACCCAAGCTGGGTAAGTACGATCCCAACGAGGCCTCCGTTGACCTGAGTCAGGACAAACTTGGTACGCTTACCGACGATGAAAAACGCGGCCTTAAGTACGCTGGTCTTGCGGTTCTGGCTGTCTCCGCGGTATTTGCCCTGACGGTTGTGCCCGAGTGGGGTGTGTTGCGCAACCCGGAAACTGGCCTGGTAGCCGGCTCGCCGTTCCTGAAAGGTATTGTGTCCCTTATCCTGGTGTTCTTCGCTATCCCCGGCTTTGTCTATGGCAAGGTGGTGGGCACCATGAAGAATGACCGTGATGTCATTGATGCCATGGCCAAAAGTATGAACAGCATGGGTATGTATATCGTGCTGGTATTTTTCGCCGCGCAGTTCGTCGCCTTCTTCAAGGTGACCAACCTGGGGACTATCTTCGCCGTACTGGGCGCCGATGCCCTGCAGAGCATCGGCCTGACAGGCCCGCTGCTATTCCTGTTCTTTATCATGATGTGCGGATTTGTGAATCTGATGCTGGGTAGTGCCTCAGCACAGTGGGCCGTTACCGCTCCAATCTTTGTGCCTATGTTGATGCTGCTGGGCTATGCGCCTGAGGTGATACAGGCTGCTTATCGAATTGGCGACTCGGTCACCAATGTCATTACCCCGATGATGAGCTACTTCGGTCTGATCATCACCTTCGCCGCCCGCTATAAAAAAGATCTGGGTATGGGAACACTGATCGCCACAATGATCCCCTACTCCATCTTCTTCTTTGTTGGCTGGACTGCATTGTTCTATATCTGGGTATTTGCCCTGGGCCTCCCCGTTGGTCCCGGTGCAGCAACTTATTATGGTGGCTAAAACCCACTTATTGAAAAGGCCCGCTTTTTAGCGGGCCTTTTCAATTGTGAAAGAAATATGCACATTTAAGCTCAATTCTGTAATTGAAAGATCTCGAGCGTCTCATCTAATCCTCCACGACCCCTGATATAATTGGTACCATTGAGCCAATATTAAATTTTTTATCCGTCCAGACTAAAAAATTTATATTCCCAGTGACGCAGTCGTCATAAAACAAAAAATACTTAAATTAAAAATTTAGGGATAAAATACCTAAAAAATAACAATAAAAAGACTTATTTCCCAAGGGGCTACTTCCGGGAAGTATCCCCAAGTTATCTTTGGCCTTTAAAACACCTAAATAAAACGAGTAACATTACGCAGTAATAACGTTTTGCGGAGATCGATACGCGGATTATCGCCAGCATAGACCTGCCCTGATCTAACTATCATTCATTTTTCCGCTCAGGACGAGCACCGTGGTTGTGCCCTACCTTGCCCTTTTGAAGGGTAAAGATTGCTATTGCCCTCCATTACCGACATTACAGGACGTCGACACAGAGCAGGCCCTGGCCAGAGAGACTGTCCTTTAAACCAGTCGAAAAGAAGCCTTCACTAGATAAACAGATTGAGCCATATGGCTCTTTTTTATCTTTGGCGTCCGCCCAGATCCGATCTATTCCGCTGGATTAACCCTTCTCCACCTGGGAAATGTATAAAAGTAATTTTTCCAGGGGATTCACAGGATTTATAAAAATTGACTCAACAAATAAGAACGACCCTGTTAACAGGCTTTTACGAGTTGGTGAGCCAATTAAAAGGTAGCCCTGAAGCCCTGCTGATCAGCTCCCGTATTAACCCCCACCAGGTTGAGAGCCTTGATGGGTATCTGGCACTAGATCAAGTGGCTGAGCTGCTGAACAAGACCGCTAGCCAGTTGAACTGCGCCGACTTTGGACTGCGTCTTGCCTACAGTCAGGGCGCTGCCGCACTGGGTTCTCTTGGGGCTGCTGTACTACAGTCCCTTACTTTGGGTGAATTCCTTAACACAGCGATAAAACAGCTAGGCAATGCTCCCTATAATCTGCGAGTTGAACTCACAAAAAAGGGGAAACACACGCATCTAAGTTTTCTGTGTATCGATGACCTGGAAGCTCAGCTTGCCGGGGACGCTCCTCCCCCCCAGCAACAATCCCGCGAGTTTCTACTCGGTGTTTCATTGGTAGCTCTACAACACCTTTGTGGGAGTAATTTTCAGCTGGAAAGTGTTCACCTAAAAGCCGAGCGCCCCGTACATGACCATTACGAAAACTTCTTTGGGGTTTCCGTACACTTCGGCAAAGAAACTGATGCATTTATCCTGAATAGCAGCTCCCTGCTGCAACCTACAGAGAAATGCAATCCCAGCCTGCGTCCACTATTGAAAACCTATATCGAAGAGCTTCTGCAAAAGGGGGAAGCCAGTTTGGTGGAACAGGTGCAGCAGCTGATTTATTGCCTGATGCCTTTAAAAAGGTGCAGCCTACAAGAAGTCGCCAATCAGCTGGGTATGCACAAGCGTACTCTACAGCGCAGGCTGAGGGACCGGGAATTGGTATTTGAGGATCTTTTGGATCGCATTCGCCGGGAACGTGCAGAGTATTATTTAAGCGGTAAACAACCCCCCATGTCCCAGATTTCGGATATGCTGGGCTATCGCGAACAGAGCTCTTTCAACCGCGCCTGTTATCGCTGGTTTGCCACCACCCCAATGCGAGTCAGACGCCAGCTGATGGCACAGATAGTAGCCCGCGAAGCCGCACAAGAGCTGGCTGAAGTCGAATAAGCACTGCTGACAAGAGGCTTTGGCTGCGTAAACCCTGCTTCAGCTTAAGTCTCTATTTAGCTCCTCTATTCAAAGCTTCTACTCATTGCACGACTTCACAATCACCACTCTATGCCTCTGCGAGCGGCAATACCGGTATTGAATGCGTGTTTTTCCGAACACATTTCGCTCACAGTATCGGCTACATCCTTGAGGTACTGCTTGGCCCCACGCCCGGTTATGACAACCGTCTGCTCCCTGGGCCGCTGCTGTATCGCCTGTACTACCTCTTCTTTGTCCAACCAGCGGTAATTCAGCGCGTAGGTGAGCTCATCCAAAACCACCAGATAAACTCGCTCATCCCGCAACGCCTCCCGCGCCTTCTCCCAAAGTGCCATTGCCGCAGCTTTATCGGCCTCAAAATCCTGGGTTTCCCAGGTGAAATCAGTGCCCATTTGATGCCACTGTAAAGGGTGGGCGGCGCCCATTAGAAGATTCTTTTCTCCACACTCCCAGGTGCCCTTAATAAATTGAGCCACCACGGTAGAGTAACCGAAGCCCAGGGCACGTGTGACCGTGCCCATCGCCGCAGTGGTTTTACCCTTGCCATCGCCGGTATAGAGAATCACTATGCCGCGCTCCTCCAGCGCTTTAGAAACCGCCTCATCCACAATTTTTTTACGGTTCTGCATACGTGACTTATGTCGACTCTTTTTATCCTGTGATTCTGAACTCATAAAGACCATCAAACATTTAAAGTAAAGGGAGCGTGCAGATTGCACTCAAGTGTGCGTCGTTATTCAGAGGCTTCTCACTCTGTCATTGCTAAAAATGCAGAAATAAAATCCCAAATCAGATCATCCTGCCAGAGAACATTGTGGCCACCGGAAAAAATGCCCAAGCGCGAATTGGGAATCTGCCGAAATAAAGCCCGCTGATTTTCAAAAGGGGCGACACTATCGTAGCGCCCGGCACAGATCAGCGTTTCTACCTCCAGGGTCGGTAGGCGAGCAAAAGTATCGTGGCCTTTTCTCGCCTGAAGCTGTCGGATACGGCACTGGGCTCCGTCAGGCTTGCTTGCCGCCAGTTCGCAGACCTGGCGATAATATTTACTTAAAAAAGCACAGAGTGCTGATTCTGAATGTATACCATCGGCACTTTGCAGGCGGCTATCGCCTGCAGTCACCCATAGATTCACTTTTTCCTCGAGGCTCATAGCCTCAATATCGTATTGATGAAACGGGAATGAAGCGCCTCCGCGGCCTCCGGAGCTGGTTACCAATAAAACCAGTTTTCGCACCAACTGGGGATATTGCAATGCAAATTCCTGAGCGACCATGCCACCAAATGATTCTCCCAGTAGATGCGCATCCCGCCAATCGAGATGATCCATCAGTCGTTTAAGGTCTAGGGCGTAATCGGCCATATTGGGAGAATCGATGGGTGAATTAGACTGACCGATGCCACGGGGGTCAAAGGTTAAGATTTCAAACCGATTCGCCAACGGGGAGTCGAAAATAGTCGGGGCTGCTCTGAGATCACTGAGGGTACCAGGGTGAAACACTAAGCGCGGGCCCCTTCCGCGAACTTCAAAATGCAATTCCACGCCATCATTACTAAATACCGCCACAAAATAGCTCCCGGAAAAAACTAGACGCTGCAATAGTAGCCGCCGGGAAGAGAAACACCGGGATTGAATCGTTAGAAGAGAGTGAACAGTGAGATAGCCCAAGGGGCTATCTCTCCAAACATTTTTATAGGCTAAATTCTATACCGGCATAAACTGCTGCGCCTGCTGTGTAATAACCCGCAACTTCGCGATAGTTCCGGTCCAACACATTTTCACCGCGTAGATTAACCCGCATATTGGGGGAGACCCGATAGACGGCATTCAGATCAACCTTACTGTAGTTCTCCAGAGCAATTCCGGTATAACCATCAATACGATCCTCAACCCGCTGCCAGTTACCACTCAGAGTCAACTTATCTCCCAGCCATTGTTGGCTGAGACCGAAGTTAAATACCCTCTGGGGAACTCCGCCACGCTGAGCGCCTGTGAAGTCCTCTGAGTTCAGCCAAGTGCCAGTTATAGACCAATCCAGGTTGCTATTAAGGTTGCCGCCCAAGGACAGTTCCACCCCCTCAGATTGACTATCACCATCATCCTGCTCATAAGACCAGGTTGTGTAATTATAAAAAATAGCATCGCTGATCTCCTGGTCGAAGTAGGTCAGCTCAGCCTGTAATAATTGTGCCCACTGGTATTCCAGACCCAACTCATAACCACGACTGGTTTCAGCCCCCAAAGAAGCATTGGTAGTATATTCGTACGGGCTCGGAGCACGGTAACCAGTTCCAAAACTCGCGCGATACTTAAGCTGCTGATCATCACCTAGAGAAACAGGTAGAGCTGCAGAGACACGCCAGCTATTGTGATCCTCAGTCTCCAGGCTATCGCGACGGTAGCCTAGGGTATAGAAAACTGTTTCGGCGAAATCACTGTGCCACTCCGTAAAGAAGCCAGTACTTTCCAATACCTCATCGGCAAATTCTGTAGCATATTTCTGCTGTTCATACTCTCCGCCCCACAGTAGTTTTCCACTGCTCAAGGTATTGCTGCCGATATAATTTGCCTCACGAATTTCACCACTTGTTATAAATGGAAAGGCCCCAGGGCTGATACCCTCTTCGCGGTCAATCTCCTGTTGAGAAAGGCTTACTATATGATTCCAGTTGGCAAACTGGTAATGACTACTAAAGATGAAAAATTCCTGGTCGAAGCGACTCATGCAATCATTAGGATAATCCGAAAAACAGTTGTCGTACTCGGTCTCAGTATCCACCTTGCGGTACTGACCCTCGAGAGATAGATTTTCATTTATCTGGTAACCGAGACGTGCACTGGTGGTAAAATTATCGTAACCATCTTCCTCACCAGAAGAATCTTTTTCGGTTGCATTAAAACCATCGGTGGAATAGTCAGAAACACTCAAATCGTAGTACCAGGATTCAATGCTTCCCCCAAGGTTCGCACTGGTGTTCTGGCTTCCGTAACGACCCACCTCTACAGAGGCACTGGCGTTAACACTCTCAGCAGGCCTTTTGCTAATAATATTAATCACGCCACCGGCGCCGGCACCGTAAAGCATGCCCTGGGGCCCGCGCAGGACTTCAATACGCTCAATATCGCTAACCTGCAAGTGCTGCAATTGGGTGCTTACCTGTAAACCCGTCGGGTCGGCAATATTCACCCCATCCAGTAACACCAGGGTGCGGAAATTACTTTCCCCACGGATAAACAAGGAACTGACCTTACCCGCTCCGCCGCTATTGCTGACAGCAACACCTGGCAGAGTGCGCATCACATCTAGCAGGCTGGTATAACCCAATCGCTCAATATCGGCAGCATTAAGAATTGAAACAGAGACACCCAGCTGGCTCTTGGGCAGATCCAGACGGCTGGCAGTCACGGTGATTTCTTCCAGGTCCGCAGCCGCAGACAATAGCGGTTGCACCGCGGCAAAGACGGCAGCGGCTAATAAAGTTTTTTTCATTGTGGTTCCCCAATCTCGAACTGAAAAACGGATTGAGGGAGGGTGAGTACAATCGGTGCGCAACCCAGGCGGGCACACTGACCAGACAAAGCCCTCCGCTTTATCCTCGAGGCCAGATATAAAAACTCCGGCTTAGTGCCGAGGGCCGGTATCGGGCTTATCATTTTGCAAAGAAAAATGATTTACCGTTGCGGGGGCAGCGCCGGACTCTGTATACACATCACCGGACTTCCCGTTTACCCCAGCCAAGTGTAAATACACTGCTGGGCACCCAAAGCGGCGGCAAGTATAACAGCGTGGCTGGCGCTTCCCCAGCGAAAGTGAGACGTTAAATCCACGGGGTAATTTTCAATAAAAATCTGTTTTTCAAACACCACTCAGCCCTTACTCGCTTGCACACTTCTTTACCAAAAATCCACATTCCTTGCGCATTCCTGAACTATGTTGGCTATCAGCGGCTGGTTAAAAAACACCTCCCAGGAAGGGGGGATACTGGCCGCCGCTAATCGCACGCGCCTGCTCTTCAGTGCAGGCGCTGTCCAGCTGCCTTCAATGGAGAGCACCATGTACAAGGTTTTATTATCTGTCGCCCTAATGGCCATGATTTCCTCTGCAAACGCACAGCCACGCAAACCTCCTCAGGAAGCCTTTGATGCCTGCAAGGCCATGTCGAAGGGTGATGCCTGCAAAGTGGAAACGCCGCACGGTACCCTGGAAGGCACTTGCCGCATGCCCCCTAGAGAAGAGCAACTGGTGTGTGTTCCCACAAAAATGGAAGGCCACAGACCGGGCAAAGATCGGAAAGAAAATAACGAGTAAATCATTGGGGCCCTTGCGGGCCTCGCAGTTCGAGTATGCAGTATGAAAAAGTGGCTATTAGTGGGCCTCACCTGTGTCGCCCCGGCAGCTCTGGGACACCTGCCGGAAACAACCGTGGAAGCCTGCCAAGGGTTAACCTCCGGCTCCAGTTGTAGCATCGGTCACAGTAGCGGCCAATGCTTGCGCTTATCTGAAGATCAGGCTCCGGTCTGTGTGACGGGCACATTGGCTATTGCCAGAATCCCTTCTCAAGAGCGCGCTAACGGCAGACCACCGGCGCGCAGGCATCGGGTGGTGCAGTCGGAGGGATTACAATATATGGTTCCCGCCGACCACAACCCAATCACCACCAGCCGCGTTAAAGTCACAATCGAGGGGCCCTGGCGGGTGATTGAAGCCAACGGTATCTCCACCCATAAAACCGGTGCCTTCCCAAACTCCGGCAATCCCCACAAAATCGAAACCCAACGCTACAAATACCGAGTACCCGCAGCCCCCAAGTTGGCAAAAAAATCCACACCAGTAAGCCTGCAAAATTTTGGTATTGGCATTAACGGCGTGCCCTTTGATCCCAGCGCCGCAGAGTGGTACCTGGGTAATCGCGGCCTCTGGCGCTATGAGGCGCTCTCCGGTGCGGTTCCCCTCGGCGTTGACGACAACTACGCCCATGTACAGCCCAACGGGGCCTACCATTATCACGGTCTGCCCACCGGACTATTGGCAAGACTACAAGTCACCCCGCAGCAGCATTCACCATTGATTGGTTGGGCCGCAGATGGTTTTCCCATTTACGCACTATATGGCTATGGCGATGGCATGAATGAGGAGACTGATGTAGTAAAAATGCACTCCAGCTATCGGGTGAAATCTGGACATCGGCCAACAAGCAACAAGCAACCTGGCGGCTATTACGACGGCACCTTTGTGGCGGACTACGAATATGTTGAAGGGGCGGGCTCCCTCGATGAGTGCAATGGCCGCTTTGTGCGCACCCCTGATTTTCCCCAGGGTATCTATGCCTATTTCCTTACTGAGGAGTGGCCAATAATTCCGCGCTGCTACAAAGGAACACCCTCCGAGGACTTCCGCCGCGGACCCGCAATGGGGCGGCCACAGCCCCCGCGCAGGCGATTTGGCTGAGACAGGAATTTCTAGCCACTGGATTTTCGCAGCAAATCCAGTGGTACAAAGTCTGCGATACCGTCGCGCCAACGGAATTCACAACTCACCCCGTAGGCTTCGCCAATCAACGTCGGAGTCAGTACCTGTTGCGGTGTTCCCTGAGCTAACAATTCTCCATCCAGCATCAAGAGAATCCGATCGCAAAAGCGCGCCGCCAGGCTGAGGTCGTGCAGTGCCAACACCACGGTTTTGCCACTGTCGGCCAGGCTGCGGAAGTTCTGCATCAGCTGAAGTTGGTGACGGATATCCAACGCCGCAGTGGGTTCATCGGCGATCAGCAGCGGTGCCCGCCCCACTAACAGGCGGGCCAATTGCACGCGGCGCAGCTCGCCACCGGATAATTGAGTGACCGGGCGCTGGGCAAACTCCTGCGCATCGACCAATAACAACGCCTGTTGAATTCTCTGCTCCCGATCTGGCAGGCGTCCCCAGGGCAGTAAACCCAAGGCCACCATATCCGCCGCACTGAGAGACCAGGCCGGAGTTTCCGACTGCGGTAGGAAAGCCCCCAGCCTCGCGCGCTGGGATGCCGGCAATTGCCCCGCATCGAGACCATTCAGCTCAACATGACCCGCATCGGGGGACAAGACGCCCGATAAACACTGCAACAGGCTGCTCTTGCCGGCGCCGTTGGGGCCCACCACGGCGGTCAGCTCGAAGGGCTTAAAAGCACAATGGATTCCCTGCAGGACACTCTTGCGCCCTCGCTGCAATTCCAGCGCAACGCAGGCGGCCTCAATGGTTTTCTCACTAGCCATATTCACAACCACTGCCCCCTGCGCGCCGTCAAAATCAGCCAGAAGAAAAAAGGTGCACCGATAAAAGCGGTGACCGCGCCAATGCGCAGCTCCTGCGCGCCGACAAAATTAATCACCAGAATGTCTGCCAGCAGCAACAGCAGCGCTCCAGCTAAAGCGCTGATCCACAGTAAACGGGCGGGGTCCTGGCGCACCAGAGGGCGCACCAGGTGCGGCACCACCAATCCGACAAAACCGATGGTGCCAGCTACTGCCACGGCACCACCCACGGCACTGGCGATGCCCAGCAAAATAAGAAAGGGATAGGCGCGGCTCTGGAAACCCAAGGAAGCCGCACTGTCTTCACCCAAGGCCAGCGCGCGCAAATAATTGCGTGTGAAAAACAGGCACAGCACCCCCACGGCTAAAAAGGGCAATGCCAAAAACAGTTGGTCCCAGCCGCGATTGGCCAGCGAGCCCATCAACCAGAACACCACCTCCTGCATGGCGAACATGCTCGGCGCATAGTTAAGCGCCAGTGCAATCAGTGCCGATAGGAAAGCGTTAATGGCCACCCCCGCCAACACCAGCCGTCCGGCACTGGCGCCGCGCCCCGCCAACAACCACACCGCCGCCGCCGCGCTAAAGGCACCACCAATAGCCAGAGCCTGCAACAACCAACCGGATTTCCAGGCCGCGCCGTAATAGAGAAACAGTACCGCCGCCAAAGCCGCACCGCTGGAAACACCGAGCAGCGCCGGCTCCGCCAGAGGGTTACGCAACATCCCCTGCATGGCGGCGCCGCCCATCCCCAAGGCAGCGCCCACCAGTATTGCCAACAGGGCACGGGGCAGTCGCAATTGCCACAGAATCACCGCATCGCTGCTCTGGCCACTCCAGCCCTCAGCCAGCGCATTGGAAAGGTCCACCGAAACCGGGCCACTGCCCAGTGCCCCGAGCAGGGCCAGCGGCAGGGCCGCCAGTAATAACAAAACCGCGTTTTTATTGTACAAGCGCTTCCCTCTTATCCATCAGCTGTTGCAGTGTATCCACCACTGCCAGTACCGGGCACAGGCTCAGCTGCTTCGGCAGGGTATAGGTGCGGCCGCTATCGATATAGCGCTGAAGTACCGGGTGGCGCGCGGCCAGGTAAGCCAGTGCGAAATGCTGCTCGCTGCCATAGAACACCAACAAATCCGGTTGCAGAGCAATCACCTCTTCCAGGCTGATCCGTGCCAGTCCCTGAGTGGTGGCGAGATTGTCAAAACCGGCGCGCTGCAGCAACTGGTGCTCCAGCATGCCGCTGCCGTAAGTGATGTTATTGGCAGAGAGAATCACCGCACTGGCGCGCTGTTTAGCAGCGGGCTGATCGAGTAGTTGTGCCAACGCGCGTTTCTGCTCTTGCAGCGGAGGAAGCGGGCCCAGTACGGCTTGCAAAGCACCGAGTTGTTGTTGCAACTGCTCCAGACTGTAGGCATCGGGGATGGTCACCACATTCATACCCAGTGCCTGCAGCCGCTCAGCCGCACGCTGGGCACCGTACTGCCCGGCAAGCACCAGATCTGGCTTTAATGGCAGCAGCTCCTCGGCGCGGGCGCGATTGAGCTGAACGTGTTCGGGAATCGGCAGGGAGCGATACTGTTCGGCGGCGGACAGCCAAGTCAGGGAGGCAATATCCGCAGGTTGTGCCCAGTTCAGCAGTACTTGGTCCAGACACAGGTTCAACGAAGCAATGCGCTCATAGGCCTGGACTTTCGCGGCCAGAATGAACACTGCACCGAGTAATAGTTGCCAGCAGAGAAGATGACGCCTGGACGTACGGGTACTCATCCGACTCAGCTCATGTCGATCACGGCGAGGGCTTCCGCCAGGGTTTTTACCGAGTGCATTTCCATACCCTCGATATCGTTTTTCAGGCGATTGGCGGCGGGCACTATCGCTTTGCGAAAACCGTGCTTGGCGGCTTCGCGCAGGCGCTCCTGGCCCGAGGGCACGGGGCGGATCTCACCGGAAAGTCCCACCTCACCGAAGACCACCAGATCCCGCGGCAACACCCGATTGCGAAAGCTGGAAACAACTGCCAGCAAAAGAGTCAGGTCGGCACTGGTTTCCATTACCTTGACGCCGCCTACCACATTGATAAACACATCCTGATCGCCGACCAAGACGCCGCCATGGCGGTGCAGCACCGCCAGCAGCATATTCAGGCGGTTCTGGTCGAGGCCCACCGCCACCCGGCGCGGATTACCGAGGCTGCTGTCATCCACCAGTGCCTGCAGTTCCACCAGCAGCGGACGGGTGCCCTCCCACACGGAAGTCACCACCGATCCCGCGGCGATCTCCTCGGCGCGCTGCAGGAAAATAGCGGAGGGATTAGAAACTTCTTTAAGGCCCTGCTCGGTCATGGCAAATACCCCCAGCTCATTCACCGCTCCAAAGCGGTTTTTATGGGCACGCAGGGTGCGGAAGCGAGAGTCGTGAGTACCTTCGAGCAATATGGAGCAATCAATAATATGTTCCAGCACCTTGGGGCCTGCCAAACTGCCGTCTTTGGTGACATGGCCCACTAAAATCAGCGCAGTACCAGTCTGCTTGGCGAAGCGGGTCAGGTAAGCAGCACTCTCACGCACCTGGGCCACCGAGCCCGGAGCGGACTGCACATCGCTCATATGCATCACCTGGATAGAGTCCACCACCATCACGCGTGGATTGACTTCTTTTGCCGCCAGGCAGATGCGCTCCACATCAGTTTCACTGAGGAGCTGCAGGGAATCAGTGGGCAGACTCAGGCGTTTGGCGCGCATAGCCACCTGCTGAAGAGATTCTTCACCGGTGATATACAGCGCCGGCATTGAAGTAGCGAGGTGGCACAGAGTCTGTAGCAATACCGTGGATTTACCGGCCCCAGGATGACCGCCGATCAGCACCACCGAACCCGGCACCAGGCCGCCCCCCAGCACCCGGTCGAGTTCCGAGGCGGAAGTGGGAATACGCGGCAGCTCACTCAGGTCGATTTCCGAGAGCTTCTGCACCTTGCCTGCACCGGCGGCGCCGGCATAGCCACTCTGGGCATCGGTGAAATTGGCCGCGCGGCTGTCTTTGTGCTCCGGCCCCAAACGCACTTCAGAAAGACTGTTCCAGGCACCACAAGCACTGCACTGCCCCGCCCACTTTGTATAGTCAGCGCCACATTCATTGCACACATAGGCAGTTTTGCGTTTAGCAGCCAAGGTTATTCCCCCAAAGCGTCACCCAGTCAAATTGGCGCACAGTTTACCCCTTATCTCCCTTCAGAGGGCAGCGCTTAACAGACAGATATGACTCTCCTTTACCCAAGTGGTGTATTGGCACTTTTTCCCACTTTCTCTGGGATCTGCGCGATTGATCTAGATCAATTCTTCGTATTTTCACCGGGCTAATATCCGGCGCGTCTCGCCTCCTCCTATAGGCAGAGTCATTACAACATCACCGACTACTCAAAACAGGAAGTAAATATGTCGTCTATTACTCTTCGCAGTGCGCTTCTCGCACTCGTCATGGCCTCGACGTCCGCCCTGGCAGCAGATCACGAAGTTAAGATGCTGAACCAGGGCAAGGACGGCATGATGACTTTCGAACCCGCGTTCCTAAACGTTGCAGTGGGCGATACTGTCACCTTCCTGCCCACCGATATGGCACACAACAGCCGTTCCGTACTCTCCCCAGCCGATGGCGACAGTTGGAATGGCGGCATGGGCGAGAAAGTCAGTGTGACCTTGAATAAGGAAGGCGTTTACCTGTACCAGTGCGATCCGCACCTGCCCTTGGGCATGGTCGGTGTAATTCAGGTAGGCCAGGCCGGCAACCTGGAAGATGCCAAGAAACACGCTCAAGGAATGAGTGAACGTATCGCCGTCAACAAGGAGCGCCTCAGCCAGTACCTTGACCTAATTAAATAAGAGAGGCCGCGGCGTGGACATTTTATTTGAGCAAGGCCCTCACCTGGTTGCGCGTTTCTGCGATCTGGTTAAAGAACAGAATGGCAGCGATGGAGTGCAGGCCAACCAGTTTGTGATTCGCCGCGGCACCCAAGGTGCGCTGATTGATCCCGGCGGTGATCTCACCTACACACCCCTAACCATCGAACTCAGCCGCCACCTGAACCTGAGTGACCTGGAATATATCCTGGCCTCGCACCAGGACCCGGACATCATTGCCTCACTGCCACGCTGGATGCTGCACTCGCGCTGCAAGGTAGCGGTATCCAAACTGTGGTCGCGCTTCCTGCCCCACCTAGTGTCTGGCTTTGTCGCCTCACGTGCCGGTAGTGAACGTTGGCAGGATCGTATCATTCCCATCAGTGACAAGGGCGAGGTGCTGCCTTTTGCCGACAGCGAAATCTGGGCCCTGCCCGCACACTTTATGCACTCCTGCGGCAACTTCAGTTTCTACGACCCGGTTAGCCGCATCCTGTTTTCCGGTGATGTGGGCGCCTCTCTCGGTGGAGAGGAGGGCGAAGTCATCGATTTTGATGCGCATATTCCATCCATGGAAGGTTTCCACCAGCGTTATATGGGAGGCAACTGGGCCTGTCGTCTGTGGGTGAAAATGGTGCGAGAACTGAATCCGGCCATGATTGTGCCTCAACACGGCGGTTATTTTGCATCTGAAGAAGTTAAGGAAGGCTTCCTGAGCTGGTTGGAGCGGTTGGAATGTGGACCCGATCTGCTGCGACATCAGGACTATCGCTTGCCTCTGAGGAAACCCTAAAGACCTGTCTCGAGGACAGTATTTACAAGCGATAACCCTGTAGGCTCCGAATCAATACAGGCATAAAACCAAGGGAGAGCGGGACGCTTTCCCTTAACCTCCTCCAATCTCTCGCTGTGCTTGCGCCCCCTGCTGCCCACACATACACTGACCGGCATACTTCTCCTGGGCTGCTTTATGTATATTGCCTACCTTCGCACCTTGTTGCTGATACTGCTGTTGGCCTTCGCCGGCCTAGCATCGGCCGTGCCCTGTGCGGAACCTGCAGATATACTGAGCATGGAAAGCAGCGAACAGGGCCACTGCGAAGCGGATAAAGCCGATGATTGCCACAGTGAGCACCGCGGTGACTGTGGTATCGAATGCGGCTGCTGCCCGGGATTGAGCAATAGCCTCGCCGTAATCTCCGCCAATATCCCGAATTTTTTGCGGGCAATTTCCCTGGCAACTGCTTACACAGTATTTAAACCTTCCCCCGATCCGGAAAGCGCCCTGCGGCCTCCTATTGCCACCTGAGCCTCGGCTCCAGCAGTAAATTTCGCCGATAAATCTTTTTTGCCCGCCACTAGCTGCACCTATGCTGCGCTGACGATGTGGTGGGTCAGTTGATATGAATGACAGGAGTAATTCCATGTACCGATCTTTTTTAGCCGCAATTGCCGCGCTTGTTACTACATTAACCCTCAGTGCTTGTGCCGAACCCACCGAGCCTAAAGAACCTCAAGCGCAAAACCTAACGACCTATAAATCCGCTACCTGTGGCTGCTGCAAAGTTTGGGTGGACCACGCTCGCAATAGCGGCTTCGAAGTGGTGGCAAAGGATGTCGATGACCTCAACGGCGTCAAAAAACAGCACGGAATCGAACCCCGCTACCAGTCTTGCCACACCAGTGTGTCCAAGGAAGGCTATGTTTTCGAAGGGCATGTGCCAGCCAAGCTGATTCAGCAATTTTTGCAAAGTCCGCCTAAGGGTGCGCTGGGGCTGGCTGTGCCCGGTATGCCTCTCGGAAGCCCTGGCATGGAGATGGGCGATCGCTTTACCCCCTACCAGGTAATGCGGTTAAACAAGGACGGCAGCAGCGTGGTTTATGCAGAAATCAACGCGGCCGGAGAACAGTTCTGAGGACTGTCGATGACAAAACCTCCGCGGTGCGGCTCGGTTTCGCGCCGCACCTTTGTAACCGGAATCAGCGCCGGCATGGCCCTGCTGGGCCTGCCCGGCTCCCCTACCCCCGCCAGGGCGCGAGTCCCCCCTCCCACGACTTTAACTGGCGAGAATTTCTCCCTGCAGGTAGACCAAAGGGCAGTCAACCTGACCGGACAACCCCGCAACGCAATTTCAGTTAACAATTCTATTCCCGGCCCAATCCTGCACTGGCACGAGGGGCAAACTGTCACTCTCAATGTCCTCAACCAATTAGATAAAAACACTTCCATTCACTGGTATGGCATCAGGGTGCCCAATCCTATGAATGGTGTACCAGGGCTCAATTTCTCCGGTATTAGGCCCGGGGAAAATTTTCGATACCGCTTTAAAGTCACACAAAGCGGAACTTACTGGTATCACAGTCACTCCGGCTTCCAGAGGCAGCAGGGACTCTACGGTGCTATCGTCATCGATCCAGCTGGGGGAGACCCGGTGACCTATGACCGGGACTATGTAGTGTTGCTCTCCGATTGGAGCGATGAATCCCCCCAGCGGATTTATTCAAACCTGAAGAAAGATGGCCACTATTACAACCGGCGCCGCCACCGCACCACCACAGATCTCTGGCGAGATGTACGCGCGAAAGGCATAGAGCAAACCTGGCGTGAACGACACCCATGGAACTTCGCAGGCATGTCTGATCGAGATGTGTCTGATGTCACAGGCTACACCTACAGCTACCTGATCAATGGACAAACTCCGGAAGACAATTGGAGTGCCCTATTTACCCCCGGTGAGATAGTACGGCTGCGTTTTATCAACGCCTCTGCCATGACAATCTTCGACCTACGCATTCCCGATCTGGATATGACCGTGGTGACTGCTGATGGCCAGAATATTCAGCCGGTGAGAGTGGATGAATTCCGCCTAGGTACTGGGGAAACCTACGATGTGGTAGTTAGGCCCAGTGGCGACAGAGCCTACACCCTTTTTGCCCAGGCGATCGATCGCGGCGGTTACGCTCGCGGTACCTTAACGCCCGCTCAGAGTCTTTCTGCCGAAGTTCCCCCCATGGATCCAATCCCTATTCTCGATAAGCGCGATATGGGATTCACCCGTGCCAGTGGTGCTAGAGCTGCTGATAGACAGCCCACTGCAGAAGAAGGCAATGCCAAACTGGCCCCCGCTGGCCTGGGAAGCCATAGCCCCATCATCCACCAGCCAACAGAAAAGGGGCATGGCGTAGCCCTGCGCGCGCTCGCTCCCCAAAATGGAATGGATGATCCCGGTGTTGGACTCCGTGAACACCAGCAGCGTTACAACCGCCGCATCCTAACCTACAGGGATCTTCGCAGTCTCACACCATCATTAGACCAACGCCAACCGCAGCGAGAACTACAACTACATCTCACCGGTAATCCAGCTCGTTACCTATGGTCCATTGACGGTGTTAAATATAAAAACGCCACACCAATATTATTGGCTTATGGCGAGCGTCTACGTATCACTCTGGTGAACGACACCCTACTCACCCAGCCCATGCACCTGCACGGTTTATGGAGTGAGTTGGAAACTGGTGACGGAGAGTATCTACCTCGCAAGCACACGGTGATGGTGCAGCCCGGTGCCAAGATCAGTTACCTGGTAAATGCAGATACCCGGGGGCGCTGGGCATTACACTGCCAAATGCTTTATCGCACATACGGTATTTTCCGAGAGGTGCGCGTGGTATGAGGCGCACTCTCTGTACCAAAGCGACAGTGATAATAATTGTTACCCTGTGCTTGCAACTGGGTTTTCAAGCAGCTAAAGCGCAAAATCGGGAAGACCAGCACCACAGCTTCCAAGCCCCCTCAGAAGGATCAGTCGCTGGAGAGGACAATGGTATGGCCGGGGAGGGGGACAAGCCGGTAGCCAAACTCAGCCTTGACCAATTCGAACGGCGCGGTATGAACGGCGCGGCAATCGAAGGCGATTTCAGTTATGGAGATGACGTCAATAAAGTAGTGCTGGAAGTAGACTTTGAGCGGGGAGGAGGAGAAACGGAAAAAAATGAGCGATGGCTGGTCTACAGCCGGTCCATTTCCAAAGATTGGAATTTCCTCGCCGGCTTCCGACACGACCTACAGCGGGAAACTACCAGCCGCAATTGGCTGGCGATTGGGCTGGTTGGAGAAACCCCTTACTCATTAGAAATGGATGCAGTGCTATTTCTGGGAAGGAACGGCAGTACAGCTTTTCGCCTGGAAGGGGAATATGATGCAAAGCTCGCAGAAAAAGTGAGCCTTATTCCGCGCCTGGAGCTGAATTTCTTTGGCCAAAATGATGAAATCGCTGGCAGTGGCAGTGGATTGTCTCAAATAGAAATAGGCTTGCGCCTACTCTACGAAATTCACCCTAAATTTTCCCCCTATGTCGGCGTTCACCATGAACGAGTTGTGGGCAATGCCGCAGATTTTGCCCGTGAAGAAGGGGAAAAGGTGTATAGCACCGTGTGGGTTGTCGGTTTTCGCGCCTGGTTCTAGCTCCCTGTTCTATAAAACATTCTGTTCACAACAAACTATCCGCCAAGTAAAAGCAGCAGGAAACCAGAAATTTTCTTGGCTTACAGTTGTAATTCACACTTTTTCTTAGGATTCATTAATAGAGAGATTTGATCAAATTTGAAAGGTTAGAAAGACAATGTGCTTATACTGGAAAATATTCCTTACAACAAGCAAGCTCAAAACTTTATAAAATGGCAGAATACTGAAACAGCTTCTATTAAATGTATGAAATTATTACATCAGGAAAAAATGGTATAGAAAGGGCAAAAAGTGTCGCACATAAACACTTCAGCTCTACACTTTATTCACTCACCATATCTGCAGCAAGATTTCTCCTCATTGAACCTCATAGGTCGCACCAAGCCTATGTGGGATAAACGGGAATCCAGACGATACGCAAGTGAAATTCTTCTACGTAAAGTATCAATAACTCCAGCGATTACTATTTCCTTACTAATGGGGATGCTGGCTATCGAAGGACAATCCCAAGAGGATTTACATCATGGCCTTCAGTATCACTCCACATCTGGAAGTAACAATGATGCAACCCTAGGAGAAGACAAACCCATCGCCAAGCTCAGCCTTGATCAATTTGAATTACAAGGTAATAACGGAGCCACCATTGAGGGGGATATCAGCTATGGTACAGACCAAAGCAAGCTATCCGCAGAAGTAGACTACGAGCGCTCCAACGGGGAGACGGAGGAGAATGAGCTATGGGGCATTTACAGCCACGCAGTTTCTGCTAATTGGAATATTCTCGCAGGAATTCGTCATGATTTTTACCTGGAGAATACCAGCCGCAATTGGTTTGCAATTGGTATTATTGGCGAGACCCCCTACTCATTTGAAATGGACGCTGTACTTTTCCTTGGTAGAAGCGGCAGCACTGCCCTTCGTATAGAAGGGGTTTATACATTTAAACTCTCAGAAAAGTTTAGCTTAGCACCCCGTGCAGAATTTGATTTTTTTGGGCAAAATGACAAAAGTGCAGACGGAGGGTCTGGTCTATCTGAAATAGAAATTGGCATACGTTTACGCTATGAATTTCATCCAAAATTCTCCCCATATATTGGCATACATCAATATCGCAATATCGGAAGAACTGCAGATTTTGAACGCGAAGAGGGAGAAAAAGTATACGATACAGTGTGGGTTCTGGGATTTCGAGCTTGGTTATAAACCAAAGCTAATTCCCCCTTAGCTAAAATTGGTACTATTAATAATAGCGGCACCTCTGAAAAGCTATCCTCTTCATCCTATGAACCTTAAATCTTTAATTGCCTAACATCAAACAGGATAATAAGAACAACTCACAGAGGCGCCAAAAAGATCAACCGTGCAACTAAAGCGTTAATCTTCTTTAAATATTTCCCTAATTCCGATATTGTAACCCACCACTGGAACCGTTAGGTGATTCTCCCCCTTAAATACCTTTTTCGACAATTTAAGGCTGGGATAATTGCGCGACTCTAACCTGCGCACAAATTGCTTCATATCCTTCACCATAAATCCCTCTTCCTTACCGACAAACATGAATATATGCTTCTCCATATCTATATTATTTTCTGCATAAATTCGTTCCTCGGCAAAAATCACTTTATCATCCCACCAGATACTAGGGCTTGCTACAATATAACGGTGAAAACTATCTGGCTGAGTAAACAAAGTATGAAGAGCAAATAATCCCCCCAGAGAATGTCCCATAAAGGTCTGATCCTGTTGATCTGCATGGAAAGCATTGCTAATAAAGGGCTTTAACTCTTCGTTAATAAACTCAAGAAACTGATTCGCACCACCCCCCTGAATCTCCCCATCCATCTCCACAGCAGTTGGTGTCAAATCGAGACGCCGTAACTTCCCCAAACTATCATCAACATAATCAATACCTACAAAAATAAAAGCCGGAATCTTTCCTGTTACACTCTGCTTGAAGAAATTTGGAGCCATCATTGGAAAATCGAGATAACCATCCACCATATAAACAACTGGATATTTAACGGTATCGTTCTCCGGATCGTATTCTTTTGGCAATAGAACATCAATTTGATACTGACGCGCCAAGAGGTCTGACTGGTAATAAAAAGACAATATTTCGCCACGAGTAAAAGAGACTGGCTCGGCAGTTCCTGCAGACACCGCCCCCACAGAAACGACAAGTATAAAAACAACCGTTGACAATAATATTCGCATAAACTTTCCCTAGCTGAATGAAATTACTATCACCAATGCAATCAGCGACACCCCAGTTTTTAATTCAGAGCAAACCATAATGTCAACTTAGACACAAAAATTAATAGCCATGTAAATAGATAGGCATAAAACTCACATTTATTTAAAAACAAAAAATTCGCGGAGTGTAGCCTTTCATAGCTTCAAGTAAAGATAAACCAACACAACATCCTACAACTTTGCAAAATAAGACATCATTGTATCTTTTGAGACAACTTACCCAGGATCCACTCTAATCTTTACTCTACGCGTTGAATATGGCGACACACCCGATTCTCAAATAGCCTAAATCCAATACCCAAAACTACTGTTACCAGCTACAAGAAAATATTGAATCACCATTTTAACCCCGGAAATTTAGGCAACCTTTACTAACTGAAGCGTAAAAATACCACTCAGCGGCAACCCAGTATTCTGACGCACCAGAGTCAGCAGGAATACAACCCTTCCAGATTATCAATAAGGCCCACAGCAAGGCCAAGTGGATAATCCAGCTCTAGTAAAATAGTGAAATTTTATGTCTTTTCATTACTTACAATACGCTTAAATACTTTCCCAGATAGACGCAGCAGCTGCGCTCGGCTCAATAGTCGAGAAAGTAAAACAAGTGCCCATTTTTGCTTACCTGACAGTACATAACTTTTTTTGGAGAAGAATGCTTTTAGCCCTATTTGAGCGACGTACTCAGCAGTTTCGTAAATACTCTCATCCACCTTGACTTGATTATTCGCCACCTCAGCAAAGTTTGTCTTGGTTCCACCGGGGCAAAGGCAGGTTACTGTTACACCTGTTCCTTGTAGTTCATTGTGCAGAGCTTCCGAAAAATTCAGTACGTAACTTTTGGATGCAGAGTAGACGCCAGCATAAGGTACCGGCATCAGGGCTGCTCCAGAGGCAACATTAATGATACCGCCTGTTTTTTTAAGCCTCATCTCTGGTAGATATAAGTAACAAAGCTCTGTAAGGGTGTTAATATTCAGCTGCAACATATCCCTATAGGTTTCAAGAGTGAAGCTTTCAAAGCTTCCCCACTTGCCAAAACCTGCGTTATTAATGAGAATGTCAACTTCAATACCCATCTCTTTAGTTTTATCAAAGAGCTTTTGCGCAGATCCTTCCACGCTTAAATCCATAGGAATAAAGCTTGTATCTACTGGGTATGATTCATTAATTTTTGTTGCGATATTCGATAAGGAGTCTTCAGATCGAGCCACCAAAATTAGGTTTGCACCTCTTTTAGCACATTCATACGCAAATGCTTCGCCGATTCCCGAAGAAGCTCCCGTAACTAATACAGTCTTTGATTTCATTTACTACTATCCCAATACAACTCAAATCCTATTTATTTAGGAAAATATCGGCCTGTGAGTTTCTCTTACCGCAACATTGATAAAAGCATCCGGCTGCAAATACGATCGCCAAACCATTCGCGAGTGAGATCCATTTTTAAAGGGGGCAGTATCTTGATCCTTTAGGTCGCCCATTCAATCCCGACATCGGGCAGGTGTGTAGACAAAAAACCCTTTACGGCCCGTACTCAGTCAGAGCCCTTGCCCATAACCCTCGTAGCTCCGGTTATGAATACAAATTGTTTATCCATCTGCACTTCCCTCTTGAAAGAAACTCAACTGAATTGGCAAGACCGTATTTATGGTTGAGTAGCCAGATCGATCTGCCCTTCAGCTATAAACTTCCTCCACCAGGCCTGTGTCGGGGCGGGCGTACGCACATTCACCGGAGCACCGATAACAGGCGTAAGAACTGTTGCCCCATGAGCTTCTGCGGCCACTGACGCGCGCTCTAGGGGTTCAAACCAATCGTGCAGGGCAAGATCAAAAGTACTGTTGTGGATAGGAACCATGGCACGGCCACGCAAATCCAAATGAGCCTGCACACTCTCCTCCGGTAGCATATGGACTTCACTCCACAGATCGTTGTAAGCACCGGTTTCTATCAGGGTTAGATCAAAGGGCCCGAAACGCTCCCCGATTTCCCGAAAGCCACCGAAATAACCACTATCACCGCTAAAGAAGATTCGTGTCTCGCGTCCTGCAATTACCCAGCTGGCCCACAAGGTTCTGTCCCTATCAGTAAGGCCGCGCCCGGAAAAGTGTTGCGCCGGAGTGGCCGTCAATTGCAGACTGCCTAATGAAAAGGACTGCCACCAGGCCAGCTCGATAATCTTGCCTGAAGCGACTCCCCAATCCCGTAAGTAATCGCCTACCCCTGTAGGGACAACAAAGCGTTCAACTTTCTTATCCAGGGTGCGCACGCTGGTTTTATCCAGGTGGTCGTAGTGATCATGGCTGATTATTACGGCTTTTAACGCCGGCAAATCTTGCAGAGACAAAGGTAGCGGGTGGAAACGTTTCGGCCCCATCCACTGTACTGGTGAAGCCCTCTCACTGAATACCGGGTCAGTAAGCACAAACTCCCCATCAAGATGGATCAAAACGGATGAGTGCCCCAGGCGATAGATCGTGGGCTGACCCTCATTATTTGTGAGTATTTCCTTTGTGATCGTCTGTAGGGGAAGAGGTGCTCTAGGTACCGGTGCCGCCCTGTCAGCACGGGCATAGGCTGCAATGATGTCCACCATCTTACCCAGCCCCGCTTTATAAACGGTCTCCGTGTTTTGAAACTTTTGCGGCTGTGTAGCACAGCTATTAAATAGACCAACGGACATACCTATCACTCCTAGTAATAACCACCAGCGCTTCTTCATAGATACCACCAAGTAAACTATACAGTGCAGTTTATTATCGATAGAAGAAAAAGTAAACCAGTTAGTGTAAAATTAATCACTTAGATTAATTCCCCGCCAGGTAGCTTTCCTGACGCAAGCAGAGATATCGAGAGTCACATGAGTGAAAAGAAGCCGACCAGAAGCGAAATTAAGCGCCAGGCCATTATTGATGCCGCTAAGCAGGCCTTTCAGGAACTGGGCGTTCAGGGAACCAGTATGGATGAGCTGGCAGCCCGCGCCCAGGTGTCCAAGCGCACGGTATATAACCACTTTGCCAGCAAGGAAGCCTTGGTGATGTTTTTGATTGGCGAGCTCTGGCAGCAGGCAACCCAATCCCCAGGCTGTGACTACAACCCGGATAGCGACCTTTATGCTCAGCTACACACGCTTTTGGCGCTGGAAATTAAAACTATCTGTAACCCGCAGTATATTGAACTAAACCGTATGGCCTTCGACTACTTCTTCCACCAGCCGGAAGCCCTGCGTCAGGAAATGGAAAAATACAAAGCCCATGAAACCGGCGTACAACGCTGGATTAAAGCCGCCGCAGCCGATGGTCGACTGAAGCCACTGGACCCAGAAATCGCCAGCGGGCAGATACACAACTTAATTAAGGGAAGCTGTTTTTGGCCACAGATGTTACAACTCTCCGGCCCGCCTAGCTCAACCGAACAAGCCGCACTGGCGGAGCGTACTGCGGAGATGTTTTTGAGTCATTATCAGGTTTAATACTCAGATTGGAAGCTCTAAATAGCAATCAGGATTCCCCAGGAAACTCAACTGCAAAAATGAATCAGGCATGTCAATATCGTATTAATCTTCCCTTAGGCTATTGAGCCTAGGTTTAATGGCTCAGGATATATACTGACAATGATTAGAAGCTACAACCCAAACGACATAGAGCCCATCTTAAATATTTGGCTAAAAGCCTCCATTAGGGCGCATAATTTTATCGCAGCTGACTTCTGGGAGTCTCAAATAGATATTATGCGCGACATCTATATACCGAGTTCAGAAACATATATCTATGATATACACTCAAAAATATCCGGCTTTTACTCTCTAGCTGACAATACTTTAGCCGCGCTTTTTGTGGACCCAGAATTCCAAGGCCAGGGCATTGGGAAACGGCTTATAGCGCACGCTAAATCACAGAGAAACCCGTTAAACCTAACGGTTTACAAAGAGAATGTTAATAGCTATCAGTTTTACCTATCTCAAGGCTTTCACTCACTAAAAGAGCAAGTAGATAATCATACGGGACATATTGAGTGCTTGATGAGCACAAAGATATAAAGTGCCTAACTCCTCAAATATAAGTAAAAGACAATGCTCCCTGACAAGATATATTTAATCGACAAATCAAAAGAGCTGACTCAAGCATGGCACCAGGCTTTTAGTGATATTGAGATTTTTGAAATTATTGAGGGTGATTATTTCTCAAAACCTGCCGATGCAATGGTAAGCCCAGCAAACAGTTTTGGAATTATGGATGGAGGCCTCGACCTGCCGATTAGAAATGAATTAGGGTTTGAGGTGGAAGATCAGTTACAAGAGCGAATTAAATCTGATTTTCATGGTGAACTGCCCATTGGATCAGCAATAGTGATTTCAACCTCGAATGCCAACTGGCCTTACATGATTTCTGCCCCCACTATGCGTATTCCTGAGGACATATCAAATACCATGAATGCCTACTATGCTTTCAGAGCCATTTTAAACTCAGTAAAACTATTCAATAAGTCAGGCCCCACGAAGAAGATAAACTCCATAGTTTGCCCAGGCTTGGGCACTGGCATTGGGAATTTACCGGCTAGGCGTTGTGCTGGCCATATGCGAGCAGCCTACAATTACTTATCCAAACCTCCTAGAATTCCCAGCTTTAAAGAAATTCATGAAACCCATAGAAAACTGCAAATCACATACTAAATAGAGCCAGTGCCCTATTGGAGTAGCTCAACGTAAGTAATGCACATCGTAAAATACAAAAAGGCCCCTAGTGGGGCCTTGTTTGGTTAGTTGGATTTATAATTTTTCCCAGGCCATCTGCCAGTAGCTACCTCTGCCAGGTTCATACTGGTTTGCACTTCTGCTCCACTGGACACAGTAGCCAGAATTAGGGAAGGGCTTACATTGATAAATATTCCCATCACTGCCCATTACTTTAGTTCCTGCCGTATAGGATTTTAGACCTTCGGGGAAAACAAAGTCGTAGTCACCTGCTGGCGGTGGAGAAGTTTCGTCTTCCATCAAGTGGAAATCTTGTGTAGTTTGATCAATCAAATTGCCATCAATATCTTTTGTCACAATAACAAGCATATGATGGCCAGGTTCAGACTTTGAAAGTGTCAAAGTCCTATCTAATCTCTGACCGTCACTCATATTAACTTCATAATTAGCCAGTGTTTCACGAGCATGGTTCAAGACTTTTAGCTCAGCCCTGATATTTCCTTTTGCCGTGAGAGTAAGCTGTAGTGAGAGTGAATCATCAGATATTGTGTACATATCCTCAAGTCCTGACACATTTAAATCATAATCTGGTGTTGGACTATTGATTTCATAATTAATTTCAACACGCTCTAAGCCACTGCCATCCTGTAAATATATTGGGTTTGAGCCAAAGACAGGGCTAAATTGATCTTCGCCATTAAACTGGCCTGCGCGAATACTGGTCTGTTCTTGATTGATTTTGGTTGCAAGGTCATGTGCCCAGTTATTAGCCATACCCTGCTCATCAGTAGCAATTTCCAGCACTGTTGCATAAGCTGGCTCTTCATTACTGCTACTATAAACACGTGTGGAAACTTTATCGCCAACTTTTAAGTTTTGTGTTGGATTAATTGTTCCACCTTGATTCCATTCTGATTCGGGTATGCCATCGCCATCAAATTCTACGTCGATAACATTGTAAAAGGCCGCGGCTGTATCAGCCACATCCCACACAGCAAGGATAACTTGGTACCCATCTCGCTCAGGAACCAAGCATTCGTGATGCATATCAATGGGTGGCTTTTGATTATTTCCATCAATAGTACAGAATGGATTTAAATCAAATGAAGCTCGGGATAATGGTTGATTGGGGTTCCAATCCGGTTTGGTAATATAATATTTCCAGTCACGAGCTACGTGATTCGCGGTAAAGTGCCACTTAAAAGTTTGTTTACCAGCAGTTATGGGAGTTTTCAGCCAGCGGTCAGCAGTTTGTTCATTTAATGGTGACCATACATTACTACCGGCACTAGCGATCATGCCATCAGCCGGGCCACTCTCTGGAAACCCTTCGGGCCCTTCAACACTTTGCGGCTCCCATTGAACGGCTCCACAATTTATGTTTTTTTGACCTGTAGAGGCTAGAGGGTATTTACATAAAGTACCCCGCGCAGATGCCACACCTCCACCATATTCTTCCACGTAGCCATGGCCAATTGTATTAGAGCTGACCCCCACCAGAATCATCGCCAATAGAGTTTTGTTTAATGCAGGTTTCTTCAGTGACGAAACCGCTTTTTTCATTCGTAAAGTCATATCAACAGCTATTATTTATGCATGTGCGATTTCCTTCCTGGGTTTATTTACTTCCTTATTTTTGCCCGACCAAGTAAACATCGCTTTATTTAAAAAATACTTGTGAGGCGTTATTGTCAGGTTAATGGACTTTGACCTTTAGATACGGTTCCAAATAATTTCGCAATTATGCAAACATAGTGAAAATTTGTCATCAAAAGCCATACTGCCATTTTGAGAAAGGAATAAATTATTCATGTAAGGGAATTTCTATTTAAGCTTACTGTCATGACAAAAGAAAAATAAAACCACGTATAAATATTTAGAAAGATCTAGACATATAGGCAACGGGAAGTAACTACCTAGACAGCAAGAAAATCTCTATGAATATATGACTAAAAATTAGGAATTGTTCTTAAAAAAATAATCAAGACTAGAAGACCAATAAACACCTCATTTTTATTTAGTAGTCATAAAGCGACACATCCCTGTGTTACCTAGACATATTCACTCAGTAGACGAGTCTTCTAAAAACTGGCTAAAGGGCAAAAAGATTAAATCATCCATATGTTATGCCGCCATAAAAAGTCTACTGAGAGGCAGGGGCAGAAGGAAATGAAACCCTCAAGGCCCAACAGCCAAAGTAGTGATTTATGCTCCAAAATAAAAAATACTACTCTTTACGCCTCAATATCTAAGATTAGACGCAACCCTGTTACTTACCGGTAACTGAGTGACTTAGGTGCTTACGGATATCGATCATTATTAGCAGATTGGCGATAAACCAAAGATCTTTAATAATAAATATGCCACTAGAGGCCAAAACTCCTGGGCTTTGCCAGCTTCCGGGATAGCTGAATAGAAAAGTCTGAGTTGTTACAAACACCGCACCACAGAGCAGTATCCCCGGCCAAAACAGGGGCCGGATGACTAACCCCAAAGCCAGAATGATCAGAGCGATCAAGTCATAAATGCCAATCAGATTGGAGGCCTGTTGTATATTAAAGAAATTATAGAGCCATGCCATCAAGGGTGAACTACTCACCAGGCCCTCAATACCCTGGGCTTCTATTGCAGTGAACTTCATTCCGCCAATCCACAACAGAACCAACCCCACAGGTAAATAGTTCAGCCAGATATAGCGCATTGACTGACAGGCACTGCAGCTCAACAGTGTCAGACCAATCGCGGTGAGGGCAAAGTACTTGATCACGCCCTGCCCGGAGCCAATAGCTGGAAACCCACCGAGGCTATCGATCCAATGCGCACTTCCGAAGAGACTTAACAAAGGGACCAAGGACATACATATAATCAAGAGTGCCAGGGGGCGAATATATTGTGGTTTTAACAGTGATAGCAGGGCTAAAACCGCAGCTACCGCAAAGAGAAGTGCTACGGCAATTCTTACGATGTGCAAGCCCGCCTCACTATTAACGCCATAAAATCCGAAAATGGAGGCCAGGCCCCCATTCTGGCCAAGAAACAAGGCAGCAGCAATCAATGTGAATGAAAGGCCCAGCAGGGCCCTAGAAGTTTTTTGCAAAAAGGTGTTCATTATTTAGGGACCAAATCATAAATAGCACTTCTGGAAAACCTAGTGGCCTCCCCTCTGTCTCCTCCGGGCACTTCCCTATGCTTCTTTGACCCATTAAGTGTTCTAAGTCGGGTTAGCTGTGAAGGAAGTGCCTGAAGGCCTATTAATGTTGTCGGTCCTGATTGGAAAAAATTACACCTTAATTGACTTGTTCGCAGAAAATAAACTGACCTCTTCCGGTTGAGTTCACTTTATTCCAAGGTAAGCGTCCCACGATACATCTGCATCTGGCAGCTAAAGGGGTATTTTCCCGGTTTGGCCGCAGGGATTTCTACCGCTGTTTCTTTATTGAGCGCTAGCTCAGCACTGATTTCGAGATCGGGGAAAATCACCCACTCGGAGCAGGGGCTGGGATCTTCCCGTAAAAAATGCAGGGTGGCGGCATGACCCGAAGGCAGGCGAATATGATCCGGCTCATATACGCCATCTTTGACCACTATTTGCAGTTGTTCACTGACCGCCACTGTCTTTGCCGCACCGCGCCTCGGGCCCAGCCAGAACCACCAGATGATGGCAATAATTAGCAGTACTCCGATGGTATTTACCAGGGTCGCAATCATTAGTGCACCTCCGAGGGCTTAAAGAAGCGTAGACGGTTGGCATTGCTCACCACGGTAAGCGAGGAGAGTGCCATAGCGGCACCTGCCACGATCGGGCTCAGCAACATGCCAGTGAGCGGAAATAGCACCCCTGCGGCGATGGGTATACCTAGGGTGTTATAAATAAAGGCTCCAAAAAGGTTCTGTTTGATATTGCCGAGAGTCGCCCGCGATAATTCCACCGCATTGGCGACTCCATGTAGGGAGGATCGCATCAGGGTGACATCGGCACTTTCGATAGCGACATCGGTACCGGCGCCGATAGCAAAGCCCACATCGGCGCGAGCCAGTGCTGGGGCATCATTGATACCATCTCCCACCATGCCCACACGCGCACCGTCTTTCTGCAGTTGCGCCACTATGCGCTCTTTGTCTTCCGGCAACAACTCAGCGTGCACTTTATCGATTTTAAGATGGCGGGCAACGGCCTCGGCACTGGCTTGGTTATCACCAGTCAGCATCTCCAGGCGCAGGCCCAACTTACGCAAACGGGCTATGGCCGCTGCGGCATCATCCCGAATTGGATCAGCCACAGCGATAACTCCCTGCAGTACACCATCCACTGCCGCATACATCACCGTACGCCCTGCCTCCGCCAGATTATTGGCGCGGGCCTTCCAGTCACCCAGGGGAATATTTTCCCGCTGCATTAACTTACTGTTACCGAGCAGTACCTTTTTACCAGAAATAACCCCCATCACCCCATGTGCGGTAATGGCTTCGAAATCACTGGGCTTTTGTAGATCAAGCTTTTTCTCATGGGCCGCAGTCACAACCGCCTCAGCCAGCGGATGCTCCGAACCCTGCTCCAGGCTCGCCAGCAAACGCAGTAACTCATCGCTATCGCCTTCGCTCTCGATATCGGTGAGGCGTGGTGAGCCCTCGGTGAGCGTGCCGGTCTTATCCACAACCAGCACATCCAGATTGCAGGACTGCTGCAACGCCTTGCCGTTGCGCACCAGCACACCGTACTCCGCACCCTTACCCACGCCCACCATCACCGACATGGGCGTAGCCAGCCCCAGGGCGCAGGGGCAGGCAATAATCAGCACCGAGGTAAGAACCACCAGCATATGGGCGGCGCGCGGATCCGGTCCCAGGTTGAACCAGACCAGTGCCGCCACCACAGCGATGATCATCACCACCGGCACAAAAATGGCCGAGATTTTGTCTGCCAGGCGCGCAATGGGCACCCGTGAGCCCTGGGCGTTTTTGACCATCTCAATAATTTGTGCCAGGCGGGTGTCCGCCCCCACTTTTTCCGCCCGGAACAGCAAGCTGCCGTTCTTGTTCAGGGTGCCAGCAGCCAGATTGTCCCCCTCGCCCTTCTTCACCGGTACTGGCTCGCCGGTGAGCATGGATTCATCCACCAGGCTACCGCCCTCCAGCACCACGCCATCCACCGGGATCTTTTCTCCGGGGCGCACGCGCAACTGGTCACCGGCCTGAACCTGCTCAATCGGCAGATCCACTTCTTTACCGTCGCGCAGAACCCGCGCCGAGGTATCCTGCAGCTCCAGCAGTTTCTCCACCGCCGCACTGGTACGCCCGCGAGCGCGCACTTCCAGTGCCTGGCCCAGGCTGATCAGGCCGATAATCATGGCGCTGGCCTCAAAGTACACATGGCGCGCCGCTTCCGGCAGCAGGTGGGGCACCAGCACCACCAACATGGAAAAAAGCCAGGCCGTGCCGGTACCCAGGGCCACCAGGGTATCCATAGTGGCGCTGTGGTGGCGTAGCGCTTTCCAGGCCCCGCTGAAAAATTGACCACCACAGAACACCAGAATCGCCAGGGTAATAAGCCCCATGGCGCCCCAAGCCAGCTGATCTGCGAAGCTGTTGACGGACATTTTATCGGTGATCAGGCCCCAGGCCATCAACGGCAGGCCCACACCCAGGGCGATAGCGGAGCGCCACAGTAACTGGTGATAGTGGCGCTCTTCCTGGGCACGCTGCTCTTCGCGCCGCTGGCGCTCGCTACTCTTGGCCACCTCGGCGTCATAACCCGCCTGGCGCACCGCCTCGATACAACTTTGCGGCGCCGCCGCGCCCTGCACCTTAAGGGTTTTATCGGCCAGGTTTATGCGGGCATCCTGCACCCCCGCAACACCCTGCACGGCGCTTTCAATCTTATTCACACAGCCGGCACAGCTCACGCCACTGAGGCGGAATAGTGTCTGCGCTGCTTGCTGTTCTCTCGCCATAATGCTCTCCCTCAATACCGTTTCTGGCGACAAAGTTACAACCTTACCCCAGGGGTAAGGCAACGGGTTACAGCCACAATTTACCCTGCTCTATTTCCGGGCCGCCATTATTCAGCTTAGCGGCTGGACTGGCGCGCCTTGCTCTGGCAAAAGCAGGCCATAAAGAGCCACTGTAAAGGCCGCGCAAGCCCCACGCCGGAGTGTTATTATCGCGCCATGAAACACCCCCTGCTCCCCGAAAGACCCCTGAGTATCTCCCCGACTCTGGCCTCAACTGTTGGCCTGGAGGAAGCGGTATTGCTCACCGCCCTGGGCGACCTGATACCTTTCCTGCCCGCAGAGCCCTACGCTGGGCGGGACTGGTTTACCGCCACCGGCGAGCAACTCTATCTGCTTCTGCCGTTCTGGCAGGCAGCAGATATCCAGCGGGTAGCCACCAGCCTGCGCAATCAGGGCGCCCTGATGCTGGGCGCAGCTCCTTTCGGTAGCAGTGAAGTCCTCAAGTTCACCCTGCCCAGTGAACACCGCCGCCCTACAGCCCTGGCTCAAACCCCGGAACCGAGCCGCGCCCCGGCACCAGCCAATCGCAGTGCCAACACCATTGCCCCCAGCTGGCAGCCAGATGCCGAAACTATGGCGCGCATCAGCCAGCTCGGCATCCCGGAACACTTTGTGCGGGAGCAGTTACCGGAGTTTGTCACCTACTGGCGCGAACGGGCCGAGCCACGCCACTCCTTTGGCTCACTGTTCCTGCGCCAGGTAAAGAGCAAATGGGAAGCCTTTCGCGCTACTGCCCAACGCAAGCAGGCCCTGCCGGATAACTGGCAACCGAACAACGACACCCTGCGCAAACTGGCCGACGAGGGGGTACCCAGTACATTTGTCAGCCGCGGCCTACAGCGCTTCCTCGACTACCACCGTTCCAGCGGCAAGCAATCCATTTCCTGGGATCTGGAATTCAATGACTGGATCATGGAAGACTGGGAGAAACAGGAAACTCCATTTATTGAAAAGCGCAAACCCACTGCCATGACGCGCGACTGGCAACCCAGTGAACATACCTGGGAACAGCTACAGCGCCTGGCGATCAACCCGCGCTTTGCCGCCGAACTGCTGCCGGAATTTATTTACAAGTGGACAGAGCGCGGTGGCCACAGCGCGCGCTGGGGCGAGCTGTTTATTGAGTACGCTCGCGAGGAATGGGCCTACTACTGCCAGGGTATTGAGAAAAACCCGGTAGCCAAACCCATAGCGCGCAACTGGCAGCCCGGCGGCGACTGCCTGAGCCACCTGGTGAACCAGTGCGAGATAGAGCGTGACTTCGCCCTATCACTGGTGCCGGAATTTATTATTTACTGGCGCGGCCAAAACGCCGCGCGCAAAAGCTGGGACGCCGTATTTGTGCGTCACGCTCGCCATCAATGGGCAGAACGCAACAAGTTGGCAATAGGAAACTCTTATGGCAATCCACAAGACGCCCACAACAGCGCAAACCAGCGCACCCGCGACCGCTCAATCGGCGACATACTCACAGACACAAACTGGTAATGCGCAAGATCAGGAACTGCTGAACGAAAAAAAACGCGCGATTAACGAAGTATTCGCGTTGTTTAAACTGAATTACCATAACCAGTTCAGTGCCGCATTTCCGGATACCGAAACCCTGCATCACGCAAAACGCCTGTGGCTCGAAGCGCTGGCCGCTTTTGAAGCGCAGGATATTATGCAGGGTGCAAAGCGCGCGATACTGCAGAGCGAATACCTGCCCACAGTACACAAAATGCTGCAGCTCTGCGCCGCCGGCGAAAACGGCCTACCAGAAGCCCGCGCCGCCTACCGCGAAGCCTGCAATGCGCCCAGCCCCAAAACCAATCACAATTGGAGTCACCCAGCGGTTTACCATGCTGGGCGTGAATCCAACTGGTATTTTCTCTCCAACAACCCAGAATCCATCGCCTACCCGGTATTTGCAGAGCACTACCGCAAACTTTGTGCACGCGTACTGGAAGGAGAAAAACTCAGCGCCCCGGAACAATTAAAGCTGGAAGAAAACCCCGGCACCCCGCTTTCCAAAGAAGAGAATGCGCAAAAAATGGCAGCCTTGAGGGCTGAGTTAGGTATTTAAATCTTCTTCATCCGGCGCTAGGGAATACCCTTAGCGTCCTCCCCCTCCAACACTCCTATTTCCCCACATACTCTCAAAAAATATGACCGAATCTACTGAAAGATTTAGATCACCTTGATCATTCTTTTTATCGAGCCTCCGCAAAAAGATAGAACGCCTCTTAAACTTAAAGAATTGTAGATTTATTGCTCTATCAGCCTCTGGTATGCACCATGGAACCATTTAGAAGTGGCAGATTGATTTATTTTGTTTTTTGGGAGACATTAGCGCAGAAATGCGTTTGGAATAGAAATCAAGGTGGTAGAGGTCCTGTTAATCACCATATAAATGTTTTTTCTTAGGACTATTAATCGAAAATGTCTAAAGTAAACATTCGCACTGCAAATGAGCTAGATCTGGATAGGTGCTATGAGATTGAGTCTGCATCCTATACCGGTAACGAGGCTGCAACTAGAGAAAAAATTTTAAAGCGAATTAAGACCTACCCTGATGGTTTTCTCGTTATAGAAAACAGTGAGGAAATTATTGGTTTTATTAATTCAGGAGCAACCCATAAGGTTGAACTATCCGATGAAAACTTCAAAGAATTAATAGGCCATGATCCGAGTGGAAAGATCATTATCATCATGTCTGTGGTAGTTCACCCTAAATATCAAGGGAAAGGCATGGCAAGTACGTTAATGGAGAGATTTATTGATTCCATGCGGGATATAGGGAAAATAAAAATTTACCTTATATGTCAGGCTGAACTTGTTGGCATGTATGCCAAATACGGCTTTATACACCTTGGAAAATCGGATTCTGATCATGGCGGGCTTAGCTGGCATGAAATGTCACTTACATTACAAAATACGGAGTGACAAAAAATACCAGCAATGAATATTGGATTAAAAAAATGCGTAGGAAGCGATTAAATCATTATGCAGATATAGTTTGTAAAATGTTTTTCGGCTGGCGCATGAGCAATGACCTAGAAATGATGTCCGACTTACCAGATGGCACTATCTTTGTAAATATTCTTTCGGGCGAAGCTCATCATTCTATTTCTGGCGCCGTAGATCTACATATAGCCAAGCAGATTAAATCTTGGTATAAGTATCAAAGCAAAAAAGACAGTATTGACATTTCGCAACTAGAAAGTGCCATCCTGGAAGTAGACATCGACACAGGCAAAGTAGCTACAAATAAAAAGAAAATTGTTTTATTCAATATGGAATGTCGCAGCACAATCAAAACTAATGATAAAACTTACAAGGCGATGATAAAGGATATGAAACAATGGCACACCAGAGTCATAACCTAAAATTTGGTTACTGCCAGAAACAATGGGCAACTACTAAAAACGTAATCACCGGAGTTATATCAAAAAACAATACAAACTAACAGTATGGCCATAGTGCCAGGTGAGTTTAAGGGCGTACAATCACTTAAGTACCTCAAAAACACCATTGGTATTATTAAAGTCATTACAGAACAAAGGGGGGGGCTGTAATAGACTTTCAAAACGCTAGGCTCTAAACGCCTGATCAGTGGTCAGATACTTTTTTTGAACCACGGAGACCTTCTTTACAAAAACATGCTTTTCTAATGTAATCTCCGGAGAAAGATGGAATTTAGTTACATCCAAGGGGGATGCGAATATTTTGAATGCCCGACATTAGCCTGGTGGGTTGGCCAGAAAAACATCTTCATGATGGGCATAAGTTGGCAAACAGATTTATAGAAATGTATGCAAAGGGTAAATTCCCGGAGTCCGGTATTGAGATCAAGGTCGAGGGATTGCCAAGAGGTATGCATACACAACTCAAAGATGGACACGAAAACTTAGACTTAAAAACTATCACATTGAGATAAAATACAAAAAAACAAAATAAATTGTAACTTTGAATTGAACACATACACAATGAGGACATATTATTGTAGGGTATACCGACTGGTGAAATTTACACCAGTAATGATTGAGCTAAATATTTTATGACCTTTTCCCGTTAAATGGATTTATTTATGGAAGAAAATCCTAAAAAACTAAAGTCCCTCTCACCAGGAAGATTAGAAGCAGAGTTAAGGCAAAACTTAGAGAAAATTACAGATTCTAAGTTTCACTCAATTTACATAAGTCTATTCGAATACGCATCAGGGGGATGCTCTGATGATGGTGCTATTGAATTTACGATAGAAATTGATTGTAACAACTGGTGAGAATAGAGGTAGACAATGGATTTAGATAGAAATAAAGACTTAATTTGTATTTCTGCAGAAGATCTCGAAAAATCTTTAACTGAAGTTATAGAAAAGATGACTGGAGAACAATCCTATGAAGTTTCTGTTAGCTCTTTAGTATTCAAAAGATCTGAAGGTGGAAAACAACAGATACGAATGATCGCCAAAGTAGGCGAAAAACATAGTGTTAGTGGATGGTAAATATATATTATATGGTTAGCTGTAATTATAGCCGTCACCCCCTAACGATACTCATCCGAGCATAAAATTTCAACACCAAGCCCCCTAAGTTCCTGGCAGTTTAAGTTGAACTTAGAGGGCTCGGCCTAGTTAATAAGTGAAAGTGACATTGTGATAATGATTATTCCAGCTTCAGACACCACATAATATCATGACGCAAAAAGTGTATGCGACTGTATCAAATAATGTCAGACTTATTAACTGATTTTGAGCATCAGGAAGTTATTTAGATCTCGGAAAGATCGCCGTATGCAACCTTAAAGAAAAGCTTAAATAAATTGAGAGGATAAAAAACAACTTTCATCTAAGCGCCCTCTACCAGACAAGAATAAGATAACAATTCAAAGATGCCAGCAAGCCTGCTACTTAAGCCATAAACAACACTCTATGTTTAAAGCTTACCCTATCTGGATCCTAAGGCTTTGAAAATCCTCCGTGAATAAATTGGCAATTTAAAAAGTATATTTTTCATGCCTACAGAAAAAAACTAACAATAAAATGACCAATTCTAAGTATTACAAAAAAAAGAATGATATGTTTGACCCTTGGACATGAACTTCAACATTAATTCACAATAATAGTTTTGGCATCTGTTGCAAAAAAGCATTAGAGTAGAAATTAAATCTGTCATTTAATGATACTCAGCAAGAGCTTTACTGCTCACATGGTTGCTCATGGAATAGCTTAGGTAAACTATATGATCTATTAAAACCGACATTAGGTGAAATAAGAACTAAGATAATCGAGTATTCATAGGCATTTATTCCATTAGATATTGAGTTACTTGATAAAAAACGTTACTGGCCAACACTTTCAAACACATATGACTCTGAATTACGTATTTTAAGAAGCAATGAATCACTTTTTTATGATGATTGTGAACTTTATACTTATTGTGAATTATTGGTAGCCATAAAAGAGGCAAATATACATGGGTTACTGCTATGGGTTAGTTAACCTGATATCCTTTTAAACAACTTATCATCTTCAGTAGCATCATTTGTGTCAAGAAAGGGAGGTCACTTTATGACCAATCGCCGTAATTTCGTTAAGGTTCTAGGTGCTTTTACTGCAGCCTCTCTACTGAGTGGCACCAAGGAGTCATTTGCAGTAATGAATAGTAAAAGTACTTGGTACATGCCAGATGAGGGTGAGCCTCACCTGCGTACTTGGATGGCCTTTGGTGCAAGCCGCAAAATTTGGGGACGGAAACTCCTTAGGGAAGTCCAGCAGAATTTGGCAACAATTGCACTGACGATTGCGGAGTACGAGCCAGTTTCAATGCTGGTTCGACAAGCAGATCTCCCACTTGCCCGGCGACTAATGGGAGATAAGATCGAACTAGTTGTTTGCCCTCTAGATGACTTGTGGATACGTGATACAGGCCCCGTTTTTATTGTAAATGAAAACGGTGATAAAGCGGCTATTGACTTCAACTTCAATGGTTGGGGAGAAAAGCAGGATTTTGATAATGATGCAGAAGTTGCTGCATTCACGGCTCAGTCGGCCGGTGTGCCCAGTATCCAAACTAACCTGATACTCGAAGGCGGCGGGATAGAGGTTGATGGGTATGGTACCGCGATCATAACCGAGAGTTGTGTGCTCAACGATAACCGTAATCCAGGTGTTAGTAAGCAACAATGCGAACGGGAATTAAAGCAGCTTCTTGGTCTAGAGAAAATTATCTGGTTACCTGGCATTAAAGATATGGATATCACTGACGGACATACAGATTTTTATGCCCGTTTCGTGCACCCAGGTGTAGTTGTTGCCGGCTATGATCCCGATCCCAACTCTTTCGATCACGCCGTAACAAAGCGGCATCTTGAGATTCTACGCTCTGTAACGGATGCCAGTGGCCGCGAACTAGAAGTTATTGTATTAGAGGCACCTTCAATAGTTCGAGAGCGGTTTGACAACAGGGATTTCGCCGCTGGATATATTAACTTCTATGTTTGCAATGGCGCGGTCATAGCACCTGAGTTCGGCGATCACTATGCAGATGCCTCAGCCAAGCGAAAATTACAAAGAGCATTTCCTAATCGCGATATTATACAAATCAATATTGATGGCATAGCAGCCGGTGGTGGAGGTATACATTGTACAACCCAACAGGAACCGGAAATTTAACTGCTCTTAACTTAAAGTGATTAACGGATATTTAATATATATAAATACTTGCTACCTTAGATATTCGCCATAAAGAAGTGTGTATTTATTTTGAGTATATTTGAGCAGCAATAATTTAGCCTATAAATACATTGACTGCATAAATATCCATGAAAAATAGAAATTACAAATAATTACATTTCTATAGTAAAACATCCTTCTTTCAAGAATCTATGGCAAGATAACAGTCTTGCTATAACGTTGATCATATTCTTTATAAAAAAGACAATTCAGCTATAAAGCTCCCCCAAGATTGGAAAACAATAAGGATATATTGTTTATGAATTATACGCTTCGATTACTAACTAGACTACGCTTAACAATTCTAGCTGTTGTTATGATATCCTTCTGCTTTCCAGCATATGCAGACTCTGTGGATAATCTTATCAAAAGTATCATGGATAAGCGCCAAATCCCTGGTCTCCAATTGGCCATCGTTAAAAACGGTGAAATAATCAGACTGGGAAATTATGGATTATCTAATTTACAAGACAATGTGCCGGTTAGATCCAACACTGTATTTCCAATTAACTCAATGACTAAGGCGTTTACGGGTGTTGCATTGCTACAGCTCGCAGAGCAAGGACGCCTTTCCTTAGATGATGAGATTAGCAAACACCTTACTGACTTACCTGTCAACTGGAAGTCAATAAAGATAAAACATTTAATGGCACACACTTCTGGGCTGCCCAATATTTTCAGTGGTTATCTTGCTGACTTGGTTGTTCGTGGCAACCCAGATGCTGCATGGAACAAAGTAAAAGAATTACCTTTAAAATCTGAAGTAAATACACAGTTTAGTTATAATCAGACGGGTTATGTTATTATCGGCAAAATAATCGATAAATACGTACAAGGTGGCTTCCCAAAATTCATTACCGATAATCAGCTTAAAATCGCCAATATGAAATTAACAGCTGATGCCGGCTTTGAACACATGACGCGTCCTATTAACAATCATGCAAGGCAATATCTCTACGATTCCGATAAGGGCCAGCACAAAAATAACTACGTTGAATTCCCTTACATATTACAAAGTGCAGCTGGCATGAATTCAACAGCAACAGAAATTGCGCAATATCTTATTGCCTTGCAGTCTAAAAAGCTGCTCAAAAACCTCCATTCTCTTTGGACACCGATCACTTTAAAGAATGGCCAAACTGCTGGGTTTAATCATGTAGAGAATGGTTATGCTATTGGATGGCAAGTTATCGATCGGAAACATCACCGTGCAGTTAGCGCGAGCGGTGGAAATGCGGCAACCATGATTCACTATCCGGAGGATAAGCTATCTATAGTTGTTCTTACAAATTTAATTGGCGGATTGCCAATCCAGTTTGTAGACAAAATTGCAGCTGAATATATTCCTGAATTTAAGCTTTAAAGTAGTAGGGGCAGTTAGTAGCTGGGATTTTAAAGAGCTGGTTAATAAGCAAATATATCACCTATACAAAACCTGCCCCAACAATTAATCCATTAATAAGTCAAAAATCATTATTGGAGATACTGCGAAACCTCAAAATAATTCCGAAATAATCCCACGGCCCTTTAGGGTTACAGAGGTTAGCCGCAGCAGGCCGCGAATATCCCTATTACAAGAGCTGGAACGTATCAGATATGGCCTGCAGGGCCTGCCCTTCTGGGCTTTCAGAGCGATTTACACTCTGTATTGCAACTTCTTGGAAGTTCTAGGTATTCCTGCAAAGCAGCATTTTTATTATGAAATACTCTGAAGGCTAAAGGAATCGCGAAATTATTCAGAGATTGCCTAGATTTTACCTTTCATCAAACTTTGATTTTTTTGACTCAGGTAGAAATTTTAATTGAATTCACTATAACCAACAACGCTAGATCATATCTTGGAGCAAGAAAAATCAGCAACAATTTTTTATTATGTATCTCTAGTTTATAACAAATATAAACCTCGATATTTTTCATAGTAACTCTATAGAAAATTTCATCAGGTTTTTGTCATAAAAAATATAAATGGTTAATTTTTAACAAAGACCGACAAACCCAATGCCTCACTCACCGTATACCAATCAATCAATTTGAAATTCTGCTTGGCAGTGGGCAGACGATTCCTGCCATCTTGGACAACAAGCAAACCCATTGGATATTCCGGTCCCAGGTTCAGGCTGGTAACATCCAGACCGTCGGTTTCAGAACTTCCATCGATACTTGAGCGTATATTCATTGTTACCCTAAAATGACCAACAAAGTCATTACCATCACGTGTGAATAACGCATAACTGTCATTACCCTGGCTAGAGGCGATCAGGTAACCACTATCCTCTGTTAGGTAGAGGGCAAGCCCTTCCACATCATCCACCAGGGTCTGACCATCAACTTCAGCAACCAATTTAGCCTGGTATTCACTATTCTGTTGCTTTTTAAGGCCCAGTGACCAAATCCCCCGATCCTCCTCGGCAAAAAAGAGCCTCTGCCACTTATCATCGACGACACAGCCTTCAACCTGGCTATTTACGACTACTTCTGTATGCTTTTTTAACGAAAATTCTGTGGGATTCTCGCCAATATCAATTTCAAACTGGTGCAAGGCAGCATCTTTATCCGATACCCAAGCAAAAAGTTGATTATCGGTTTTCTGCAAACATAGGCCATAAGGATCTTGCAAATTTATAGCGCGTAGCCCCAGGTGCTCGACATGCCCTTCAGCCGTGATGGCAAAGAGGTTCACCCCGGCGGTCGAGCGATTAGATGCTGCCGCTAATGCACTATAATGAGGATGTTCAATACTGCGGATATCCACATTGTTCACACGTCCCACGGGAAAATGTTCGAGCAGCTTTCCCGATAAATTGTAAATATTCAGGCCACTTTTTTTGTCCGTTGCCAAAATCAGGCTATTCTGTGGCTGGGATTTATTGGCCCAGATAGCAGGATCATCGGCAGCATCACCAAATGACTCTACCGGGTCCGTCTGATTGCGAGCAAATACACTGACGATAGAATCACCGCTCTCGGGATCAAATCCTATAGACTCAGTTTCTAAGTAATCACTTTCCACATCATCAAAAACCAACAGCTGATCCCGACCAACATCCAGGGCCCAGAGCTGACCATTTAAGAATACTGGGGAGACTGCCGAGTGGTTCTCGTTAATATGAATGTGCCACTCTGGCTCCTCTGAGGAAAAAGGCAGTCGGTAGCGATGTATCTGATCACCTGCACTCAGCCACAGACTTTCACTACGAGCATCAAACCATAGATTGCCGAAGTCTTCACCAAGCCATTGAGCACTGAGGAATAATTTACGCTGCTCATCCTTTTCCGCGTTTGTATTTAAGCTCAGGATTCCAATGGGTGGTTGAGATACTAGCAGGCGTTGGGAGCGTGGGCTTACTGCGCAAGCATTAACTTGCTCACCAAAATAGAGTGGACGTACTTCTTGCATCTGCCACTGTTGTTGGGCTGGGAATAATAAATATTCACGACCTATTCCATCTTCACCAATGCTAAACAAATGAGTGCGCTGTTCTTGTTGGGAAAAGCACAGGGCACTCTGTAGCGTTGGCATTTTCTGGCTACCCAGTAGCCTAAAATTTACGTTATTTGAAGCATCACTATAGCGTATTTCATGTAAATTTATTTGCGCCAGGCTCTCATCGTAGGAGGCCACCAGTAAAGTTTCATTAGGCAGAGCTTGTACGGCTAGGCGTTCCACCCTTCCCTCTTGGGAGGCGAGTATTTCTCCGTAGGAATTTATTACAAGCAAACCGCGACGCTCGCTGGCAAGCAATAAATATTGCTCAACCCCAACCCGTATTGGCAGAATCTGTTCTGCGTCTATCGCACCCAAGGGAATTACCCGTTGCGGCAAGGCCTTTTTAATGCGTAAAACAGAATCCACATCGTGACCACAGCTAACGAGTAGCGCAGCGGCGAGCATGATCGCAATAATAAAATGCAGTTTTTTCATGGAAAGCCATTCAATTCCGGAGAAAGAGCCCCACCTGTGTGAGGCTCCTTGCAGTGCATAAACACCGTAATTTTATTAAAAATGTTTTAGATGTTGTCCCGCTAGAAAGTGCTGAAACTCAGGCCCAGGGCATAAGTCGGCCCGTACTCTTCATATTGACCGTTGAAACCAGAGTTATGCACATAATAAGGCTCATCGGTCAAATTCACTCCGGTGAATGTCAGCAGTAAACCGTTGTTCAAGTGGTAGCGCACAGAGAGATCCAATTGCAAGTGATCCTCTTCATAACGATCACGGGACGCATCCTCCATACCTACCTCCAGCAATCGCTCGCTGCGAAAAGCAGCAGACAAGCGCAGGCTAAAAGCATCTCGCTCATAACCGACAATAAAATTTCCCACCAGATCTGCTTGGGATGGCATAGAAATTTTGTCGCTGCGTTGACGATCCGGCCCCAATCCTAGACTGGCTTCAGAGTCTGTGAAGGTTGCGTTAGCACGCAGTAGGAAACCATTATCGAAGCCCTGTGTCCAAGCCAGTTCCGCACCGTTAATCCGTGCCCTTTTACCATTGATAGGTTGAAGTATTTCGGCCTCTTCCACTTTCAGGTTACCGATATACTGAGTAAAGTCCGCGCTACTGGAAACATCGGACATCACTATAAAATTATCGATAGACTTGTGGAACAATCCCAGCGATAGCATACCCAGATGATCCGCGTAGTATTCTGCGGAGAAATCCAGGTTGCGAGATTCATAAGGTTGCAGAGCTGGATTGCCGGCTTCCACTTCCAGCTCACCATCGTCGTACTCAATTTGCGCCGGTGAGGGATTCAGATGGCCAAACGAGGGGCGCGACAGGGACTCGGTGTAGGCCGCACGCAGCACAATATTATCGCTGTAATCAAGCTTGAAGTTTACACTAGGGAAGAAGTGATCGTAATCGCGCTGATAATTGACCACACTTGCATAGACCTCATCGGCAATGAAATCGGCACCGGGTACTGGCTCTTCGGATTCAATCACACGCATTCCTTCGGCACTGAAATCGGTGCGTTCATAGCGCACTCCAAAGACCCATTGAGCGCGATCAAGTTCGATGGTGTTCATTACGTAGAGCGCACTGATGTCTTCCTGCATCTGGTAATCACGCGCAGAAGAGAGGGCGGTTTCAGTTTCATCCATCTCAAAACTGGCAATATTGCGATTAATAAATCGATTGAGATTGCCTGGATTAACTCCCGGTCCGAAGGTATGGAGACGGTAATCAATATCGTTACGAACAAAATCTGCCAAGGTATAGTCACCGGCAAAACCATCATAAACGCTGGCATTCAGATCACCACGTTTTTCCCTCTGGCGTTCGTGCAGGCCAAATTGCACCGTTGAGTCATAGGTGCCCCAGTTTATCTCCCTGGTAAAATCCAGACGTAAACTCAACTCTTCATCCTCGGTAAAATTATCCTCAATAACCAACTCGTCCAGTTGATAATTGGCGGGATCTAATATTTTTTCAGCGTCGCTACTGTCCACTGCCATACGCGGAGTTTTACCCGCTTCCACATAACCCAGGCGCAGCGGTTCAAGGACAAAGTCGGTATCGCGTCGATGTGGCTCAGATTCCTCCGCGTAAGAATAACCCAGCACGTAGGCAAGGCCCCATTGTTCGAAATTATGTTCTCCACCCAATACTGTTGAAATAATCTCCTGTTCTTCCAGGCGATCTTTCAAGGATTTTTCCAGTGCCGCCTCTTCCCAAATGGCGCTATGTCTGGAGATCGTCTCTGGCTCATCGCGCTCTGCATCCAGTTTCCAGGAATTGCGTTGACGGATCTCCTGATCTGAGAAGTCGGAATAGAGATTATGCAGATAGATTCGTGCATCACTACTCAATTGCAGGTCGAAATTCGCGGCCATACCGGTGCGCTCACGAGTAATGGTGTAATCCCGCTGTTCTATTTCGGTTGCCCCAATCCCCACACTACCGTCCTCGGCCACAAGCGCTTCCCAGCTACCATCGGTTTCAATATTTTCAGAACCGAAATCTCGCTGCTGATGACTGACTGCCAGAGCGACACCAAAGCGTCTGTTGCCATCGAGATCGAAAACATTGGTCATGGTGGCTGCATATTTTGGACTGTGCTCCTCTTGCAGTTCGCTATAACTGTTTTCAACATTGAATTTATAGCGGCTGCCAACGTAGTCCAGCGCGTTAATACTCTTGATTTCTATGGCCCCGCCGATGGAGTCTGCACTCATATCCGGTGTAAGGGTTTTGAATACCTCTAAGCTGGCAAGTAGGTCTGAGGGAATGACATCCAGAGCCACAGCGCGACTGCCAGTTTCCGGTGCGGGCAGACTGACGCCATTGATGCTGGCGGCATTCAAGTTGGGATCAATACCGCGCACCCCCACAAAACGTCCCTCACCCTGGTCGCGGGCAATAAAGACTCCAGGCATCCGCTGCAGGGCCTCTGTTACATTGGCATCCGGCAACTCACCAATGGCATCAGAAGTTTGTACTGCCACCAGCTTGTTGGAGTCACGCTGGCGATCCAGGTCGCTGCGCGCATTGTTGGCCTGGGCGGTAACCGTCACCGTTTCCATAGTGCGGGTCTGGCTCTCTTGTGCATAAGCATTGGCACTCAAGCCGTTATTAGCAAAAAAAACCGCTATGGCAAGCGCGGTAACGGGGGTGTTGAGCGTTCGAAAATTGATGGTTGTGCTTATCATCGCGTCCCACTCCAATTAGTGCCGGCGGCGTATTTATTTGGGCGCAGACTAGTAGGCGACTATGAACTTTACATGACGGTTTTTTTAAGCTGTCATCAAGCTTTCAGAAATAGCTGGAAAAATTCCCAGATAAATTAAATATTCTTATTTATCGCTTTTTATTAACCTCTTTCAATTAATCGATTGCGCAAAAGATATGTCATCGATTTAATTAGGTCAGGTTAATTTAATTTTATTAGGTTCCCCGCAACGGAGCAGCAGCAATGAAAGATTCCCCTAAAAACCCTGACCGTAGAAAGCTATTGAAGGCCATTGGTGGTGCCACGGCTGCGGGAGCCGCAACCAGCTTTATGCCTGGCTGCGGATCGGAGCATCATCGGGAGAATCTCTCATTTCAGGAAGTTCCCCACAGCTTGGACTTCAATCATCATCTACCGCAGGGTTACAGCGCCGATATCCTCCTACGGTGGGGCGACCCCATTGTCGCTAACCTCAAAGAATTTGAGCCGAAACAATTGACGGCGAAGGGGCAATCTCAACGCTTTGGCTATAACAACGACTTTATCGCCTTTATGCCATTGGCGGAGAATACCCCTGCCGGGCACGGAGATATCCACTGCCAGAGTGGTAACAGCGATCGCGGCCTACTATGTGTAAATCACGAGTACACCCAACCACACCTGATGTTCTCTGGTTACAACGATGAGTATAGTGCCACGCGGGGAGTCAGTGCCGAGCATGTAGCCATAGAACTAGCCGCCTGTGGCCACTCGGTAATAGAAATTACACGTACCGACAAAGGCTGGCAGCCGGTTCTGGAGAGCCCCTACAATCGCCGCATCACCGCGACCACGCCGATGCAAATTAGTGGCCCCGCCTCCGGAGACAAACGCTTGCAAACAACCGCAGATCCCTCTGGCACCCAGGTGCTCGGTACCATTGGCAACTGCGCCGGTGGCAAGACTCCCTGGGGCACGGTATTGGTGGCCGAGGAGGGATTTGGTGGCGCCTTCCAAGGAGATCCCAACAAAGTCGAGGATACTCGCGAGGCGCGCAATCACCGTGACTTCGGCGTAAGGCCCCACAATCGCAACCTAGGTGATTACGACCCACGCTTCGATATACAGCAAGAACCCAACGAACCCAATCGTTTTGGTTGGATGGTGGAATACGACCCCTACGACCCGCAATCTATACCGCGCAAGCTGACCACCCTGGGCCGCTTTGAACACGAGGGCTTTACCCTGGTCTGTAAACCGGGCCAACCGGTGGTAGCCTATGGCGGCGATGACGACGAACATCAATTCGTCTACCGCTATGTCTCCAAAGAGACTTATCTGCCCAAAGATCCAATCCACAATCGCAATTTACTGACCGAAGGCACCCTCTATGCGGCACGCTTTGATGCGGATGGAAGTGGGAAATGGTTGCCACTAGTTTTTGGGCAGGGCCCTCTAAACAGCAGCAACGGTTTTGACAATCAAGCAGATGTCTTGATTGACGCACGCCAGGCCGCTGCACTGCTGGGCGCCACTCCCATGGACCGCCCTGAGGATGTAGAGACCAATCCCCACAACGACTGCACCTATGTGATGTTAACCAAGAATAAAAGTCGCGCCGAAGACGGTGTGGATGCGGCTAATCCCCGTCACCAAAATACTGCCGGGCATATTTTGGAAATTGTGCCCCCCACCATGCCTGGTAAAAGAACCGGCCGAGATCACACCAGCGACCAATTCCGCTGGCAACAGTTTTTACTTGGCGGCAACCCCAATGCGGAGAACCCCAAGGAGCGCGGCGCTTACGGGCAGCAATCCACTTACAATATTTCTAATCACGGCTGGTTTACCAACCCGGACAATGTCGCCTTCGATCCCCATGGCAACATGTGGGTGGCCACTGACGGCTGCGAGCGCTTCGGCTTTCACGACGGTCTCTGGGCCATGGCCACCGAGGGGCCAATGCGTGCCGCGCCCAAACACTTCTTTGGATGCCCGCAGGGCGCTGAAGTGTGCGGCCCTGAGTTTACTCCCGATGGGACAACTCTGTTTATCGCAGTACAACACCCTGCCGACGCGCTCAACTCTACTTACGACCACCCCTTGCACCGCTGGCCGGATAACAATCCGGAGCTGCCACCGCGCCCCTCGGTATTGGCCATCTATAGGGACGATGGCGGTGAAGTGGGCAGCTAGTCATCCCAGAACGGCGCGCTTTCACACGAAGCCGCCGGTCCTGCTAGAATTTTTTAATCGAAGCCTATTTTTGGCGGCTCGTCGCTGATCTCCAATAAGAGACCGGTGACCCTTCAGTTGAGGTAGCCCATGTTATCGAGGTACACCGCGGTACTACGCCGCCTTGCAGCCATACTGGCGGTGACCGCTGGCATTTCACTCTTCGGCCTACAAGTGCAAGCCCAGGTGCCGGAAAACCCCGTTAATCTGCGGGGCAGTGGCGCCAGTTTCCCCTATCCGATTTATGTGGAGTGGTTTCGCCAGTTTACCCACCGCGAGAACAATATTTTTATTTTTTATGAAATGAGTAATAGCGGGGACGGCATCCGCGATTTCCTCGGCCATACAGTAAATTTTGCCGCCTCAGATGCGGCCATAGAAGTCGATCAACTCAAGAAACTCAAAGAGGGAGGTGTTGTATTACCCGTCACTGCCGGGCAAGTAGTGTTAGTGTTTAATTTACCGGGTATCAATAGACTGAAACTATCGCGGGAAGCCTATGTGGGCATTTTTATGGGCAAGATCCGCCATTGGGACGATCCAATCATCGCCGCCAGTAATCCAGATATTAAATTACCACGCACAGATATTTCAGTGGTTACCCGCTCTGAGAGCTCCGGAACTTCCTATATTTTTTCCGGCCACCTCAGCGCCGTTAGTGAAGAGTTCCGTGAGAATATTGGCCTGGACCGAACACCCGACTGGCCCCGACTGTCGACCTTTAAAATCGCACCAGGTAACCAGGGTGTAGCGGCCAAAGTACGAGAAATACCCGGTGCCATCGGTTATGTGGAGCACGGCTTTGCCAACATCGTCAATTTACCGGTAGCAATCCTGGAAAACCGCGCCGGTCAATTTATCGAAGCCAATGCCAAGAGCGGAGTAGCTGCATTAGAAGAAGTGGAATTTCCCGATAGCAAACTGCCCGTGAGTGGCGCGCCCAACCTGATCGCCTGGGTCTGGGACCCCAAAGGTAAAGATGCCTACCCGATTACCAGCTTTTCCTGGTTGCTGCTCTACGCCAATCAGAAAGATGATGTTGCTCTGGCTCTAAGACAGATGCTGGTCTTTATGTTGAGCCAAAATTCCCAGTCGGAAGCCGGCAATATCGGCCTGGTACCTCTACCGGAAAACGTGCGTATCAGGGTGCTCAACGCAGTGACCTATGTGCAGTAGCTCAGCCCTCCGCCACTGCATACTCTAAGACACGATTGCGACCTGTCCTTTTGGCCCGGTAAAGAGCGCTGTCGGCATGCTGCAATAATTCCAGCACGTCTCTCTCTCCCTGCAGCTGGGCCACGCCGATGCTAGCGGTAAACTGCACCGGCCCCAGAGCGGACTTGATCATAATTTTGGCGATATCTTCATGGATACGCTCGGCAACAGCCAGCGTACCTGGGCCATCGGCACTAACCAGTAGTGCAAATTCCTCACCGCCTATACGCCCAAACACATCCACCTCACGCACATGCTGGGCTATTACCCGGGCAGTGGCACACAAGGCCTGATCACCGATCAGGTGGCCATGGCAATCATTGATTGATTTAAAGCGGTCTATATCCATCATCAATATACCCAGGGGAATTTGCTTGCGTTGAGCCAATTTGAGCAAAAGATTGGACTCTTCAAAAAAACTGCGGCGATTGTGAATGCCGGTAAGTGGATCGGTACGTGCTTCCAATTCCGCCCTGGCCTTGGCAGCCTCCAACTCCCGAGTGCGTGACTGCACCAACTCCTCAAGATCAATCTTGGATACTTCCAGCTGTTGCAGATATTTTTTTTCCGCCCGATCCTTCTGTAACCGCAGGCGCTGCACCATTAAACCGATCGCTGCCATAATCGCCAGCATCTCCACAAAAGAGGCCACCGGCGGCCAATAGTAATTGACCGGGTTGTGCACCACATAACCGAGATCACGCATTGCCTGCACCAGTAGCCCCAGCACTAGGGTGGCCCACCCCAGGGCAAACACTCCTGCAGCATTCTCTCCCTGGCGCCAGCGAATCATAGCGATGGGCACGATCAGGGGATAACAAAGCAATGCGATGATCATGGATATTTGGGAAAGGGCCTTCAGCTCTAAAAACACGCAACCAATCAGGAAAGCACCGTTGAGTAACATCAGCTGTAAGAGGAAGTCCAACTTTGGCGTGTACTGACGGGTTTCGAGAAATGTCCGTGCAAAGACAAGCCCGGCCATAATTGCCACAGCCCCACTAAGAGAGCCGTATCCCCAGTGGAAGCTGCCGGTCATCAGGTATTGATGAGTATATCCAAGCACCGTACCCCACACCAGGATTTTGCTGGCGCAGTAAAAAGAATAGATATAGAGAATCTTTTCTTTGATTGCGATCGCTCCCACCAGGGCAAAGACCGCCATTAGAAAGTAGCCTCCAAACAGAAAAGCGATCAGGCTCGTCTCACCCTTACTATTTTGTTGCAATGCCTGGGGGCTCCAGATACGCAGACTAGGAAAGACCACACCCAATTCACCAGAATCGAACCTTACCATTAGCTCCTGAGTGGCCTCCGGTGCGATGGTCACTGGAAAAACAAAACGGTTATGCGCCACCTGCCGACGGGTAAAAGGCTCATAAATAGAAAGGTTGCTCACCTCGCGGAAGAGATCACCACTGCCCGCCTTCCGGCTAAAAGCTTGCAAACCGACCAGCTGGTGATCGACATACTCAATATTTAGGGTTAGCGGGTGGCTGTCGCGATTGCGCAGCGTAAAGTGAGACCAGAAAACACCGGCGCTTAGACCGGTGGAACCCGCTGTTTCCAGAATGCGAAACTCTCCCAACTCATGAGCTTGTCGTGCACTATAAATATCGCTCTCTCCACTCTTGTCGTGCCATATCGCATGGAGTCCGGTGGAATTTTCCCCCTGCTCATTGGTGTTCACGTCCAGGGGAGTATGCGCCCATACCGGAACCTTGGACAGGAAAAGGGCATAGAAGGTTAATAGTAGAAAAACATAGAAAGAGGGACGAATGTACCAACATTTAAAAATAGAACGCCACAGATCCAGTAACCGCAGTCTTATTATTCTGTCTTTCATAGTCTTGGCGCGCGGGGATAACACTTACCCCTTATAATGCCTTCCTCCAGAGCAGTAAATGACAGCCTCTCACTTAACGCGAGACATTCTGGCTAGCTAACGCTTTCACAGTGATCAATCCGCCCCCTCAATAAAGTTTTGCATATCTTTTGGCTCTCAATCGGAGCACCATAGGTACTAGCAACCACTAAAGTTCGAATTTACACAAAAGACACAATATTGCAGCAATTCCCCTATTAATTACTAATCCTTGATCACAGAGATTACTCCACTGTCTCAATGCTTATCGGTATACGCTCGTTTTGCGACAAGTATCTAACTGAGTAAGGTGATATCAGAAAAAATATCGGGTCTTAATTGAGCAATTTGTGTCAAAGATCGTGATGCGAGAAACACTCCACAAATAAACATTAGAGCGAGCATATAGTAATGAAAGCGCTGTGTACTCATACGCAAGATGCGATGCTTAGCAAGGTAAACTCCAATAATCCCTCCAATACCAATAGCAACGCCATAACTTGCCAAATTCATGGTGATAGCACCAAAGCTAAGGTAAGTCATTATTTTGGTGGCCTGTAAGACCATGGTGTTCAACGCCTTGGTTGCAATCAAATTTTCCTTATCAACGCCGTAATTGATAAAGAAGGGATTCTGCACCGGGCCAATAGCACCAATAATCCCAGAGAGAAATGCGACTACTACACCTAGGAAGAAAAAGTAGGGCAAACGCATTGGAAAAGAAGATTGTTTTCTACCGAGCCGATATTGAACCAAAGTGGACATCAAGAAGATGCCCACAAAGAGTTGAAGCCATATTGGGTGCATTTGACTATAAATATAGGCACCAACCATCGCCCCCAGAATACTACCGGGTAGCATCCAGCAAATAACGCTCCAGTTAATATATGGCCAAAAGAACAACACGCGGGAAGGTGCGGCAATAACACTGCCAATCGTAATCGTAGGAGCCACCAAATGTGGCCCAATCAAGAGACCGACTAGTGGAATCATCAGCATGGCCCCACCACCGGCAGCGAAGGTGCAGATATACCAGGAGAGGGCCCCAAAGATTAGTAAAACTGGGATTAGTATCATGCTCCTATCCGCAGCTCAAAGATGCCTCTGCTAGGCAGGCAATAAATTTGCAGGCGATTGATAGCCCGCAGAGTCAGTCAATATAGACCATAGAAAGATCGGTAGAAATAACGAAGAAAAGTCACTTCTCCAATAGACTTAATCTTCACCGCGAATTACCCAGGGAGAATTTACTAGCGGTTGCCCCGTCTCAGCCACCTCACACTCCAGAATTGCGCCCTTTGCAAAGCCAGAGATATCTATAGAAAAACCGACGAAACCACCACGGCCTGCACCATTTGCGCGTAGATCAGCACGATATTCATTCGCTAGAACTTCGCCCTTATAGGCCCCATCAACTTTCACACGAAGCACAACCGCCTCATTATTTTGTTCGGGAATAGCGCAACCTCTAATACGTTTATTGGATTGGCTAAAAATAGAACCCGCCACAAACCTCTCCCCTCGCCGGGAAAGTAAAACCCTCCATTCAAACTGTGACACCGCTTTTTTATACAGAGTAATTTCACCCGCATTCAGAATACGCAACTCTTCCAACTCATCTTGGGGAATATCATATTTTTCCTCAAGCTTTTCACGCCCTAGATTCTCAGCCAGATACGGGATTTCCAAACCAAATTTTTTATTAAGCAACTGTAGAGACTCATCATATCTCTCTGTCAAACCGACAAACCCAAGAGCAGGCCAAGATAAGCCCCTAAAAATTTTTAGCTGTCGATTAGTAAATGATGGCTTACTGTAAAAGGACCTGAAGGCACCTTTATATCTATTGTGACGAGAAAAGTGTTTATACTCTGATACCACTCTCTGTATTGGATCTCTCAATATCGTTACTGTATTTTCCAGGCCAAATACCGGGACATAACGTATTGCATTAAAATGACCCGAGAGCATTTTTCTATTTTCGTATTTCATCTCCTGGAAAAAGGACCATGGATCTGGGATTTCCCCCATCCATTTTTTTACAACATCGCTGGTCTCCATTGACTCCGGTCCATAATCAAGACAAATACTGCCATCACCAAAATAAGCTAATGCGCCGAATCGAAAACTTGTTCCCGCTGTTTTTGGAACATGAACAAATAAAAGAGGGTTCACTGCCGTAAAAGGTCCTTATAATGAAACACAACATGCCTCCAAGGCTCCTAAAACGGCAATAAAAAAGAGCAAGGAAACACATCAAGAAAATGATAAAGGATTGTCTTTTGAATATCTTATCTCTTAGCCAATTCGTTTCTCATAAAACAATTACTTATCATTATGCATCACTTAATCATAGTTAGGTTTAGTGATGTGAACAACCATCTGATTATTGCCTGACAAACAAAGGGCGTAACTGTGACTACAGTCTTCTTTTGGCCATTTATTAATGATATTTAGAAAACAAAATAATAAGCCATAAAATATTACTCAGACGTATTTTAGCTGTACCGGCATAATAAAGTCACAGAGAAAGCATGCTTCACCATAGTACAATACAGTATTCAATAGCATCTTGTTATTGAGTAAAACACATCTTTCATGGGGAAATCGAAACATGGAATAATCGAAACTAGTCGGCAAGAGAACTTGTACAGACACCCCAACTGACGTTCGAAGTGCCTGCTCATTCTGACTGGGCAGCTTAGATAGAGAAGAACTGCTGTATACCCAGTAGTACATTGGTGGTGGCTACCGAGGCGAGTATCAGGCCCATCACCCGGCTGACGATACTGGCGCCAGCATCCCCTATAAACCGATAGATCCAATTTGCGGTTAGTAATAGTGCAATCACAATCCCCAATACCGCCAGCATCGCCGTGGCAGTGTTGAGTTGATGCATCATATCAAAGCGATGATTATCGGTAAGTACCACTGCTGCCAGCATGGCGCCCGGCGAGGCTATTGAGGGCACCGCCAGCGGGAATATCGCGGTCTCGTGGCCTTCCCGGACAATCTCCATCTCCTGTTCTGGCTTACTATCGCCAAATATCATGGTGAGGGCAAACAGGAACAACACTACGCCACCCGCCACTTGAAAAGCTGACAGCGGTACACCGATTGCTTCCAACAGGAATTGACCGACCAATAAAAAGAACAGCAAGATGCCAGCGGCTACCAATACGGCCAGCCAGGCGATTTTGCGTTTTTGCCATTCGGCGTGACGGGAAGTGACCGCAATAAATACCGGCAGAGTGCCCACCGGATCGATCACCGCAAAGAAAAAGACAAAACTACTGATCCAATCGTTCAACTGGTACTCCGGCGTGCCGTGCTACTATCCGCTTATTCCCTGCCGCGGGGAGATCGGCAAGCGCCGGGGCGGTGGAATCTGGTAAGGCGCGGGTTAACCCCGTCAGCCACCCCAAATGCTCCCCAGGCAGATGCTTAACCTGAAACTCAAAAACCAAGTCTAGTGCATGACCAATCACTCACCGACCGCCCGCCGCATCGCGAAGACCATCCTGAATGGTTTTGATGCGTATTTCGCAGACTATCAGAACATCACTCTGGGCGCCAAGGCGCGCTTTGAGACCGCTTCCTGGCAGGCCGCACATGAGGCCAACAAGGAACGCATCGACCTGTACAAAACCAAGGTCAACCAGGTGCTCAAACTGGTGCACTCAGTTACCAGTAAAGATACCAGCCAACTGGAATTGTGGCGGGATGCCCGTGCCACCTACGCACAACTAATCGCCAATCACAGCAACTACGAGATTGCCGAAACCTTCTTCAATTCGGTCTTTTGCAGCCAATTCCGACACGCGGATATTCACGACAAAAATATTTTTGTCAAACCCTCTCGCGCACCAGATGACAAACCGCTGCGGGATTACAGCATTTATATCAGCTATAGCGGTCGTGATGGACTCGAATATATGATCGAGGACATCCTCAAAGACTTCAGCTTTTCCGCCCCCTGGGAAAATATGCAACGGGATATCGAAAATATCTGTGCGCTTTTACGCGAGGCACCGCTGGCCAAGCTGGAGAATGAAAAACAGCTGCGTGTAGATATGCTGGAGTCTGTGTTCTACCGCAACAAGGCCGCCTATTTAGTGGGTCGCATGATTTTTAATGGCGAAGTGGTGCCTATTATTCTGCCCTGCTTGAATAACGGCCGTGGTGGTATTTTTGTGGATACCCTGCTGCACAGCAATGATTCCGCTAGTATTATCTTCAGCTTCACCCGTTCCTATTTTATGGTGGATGCGCCCATTCCCTCGCGTTTCGTGCGCTTTCTCTCCACTATTATGCCGCTCAAGGAAAAGTCGGAACTGTACAACTCCATCGGCTTCCACAAGCACGGCAAGACCGAGTTCTACCGCCATATCCTTGCGCATATGAAGGTGAGCAATGATCAGTTTGTGATAGCACCCGGCATCAAGGGCATGGTAATGAGCGTATTTACCCTGCCCTCCTATCCAGTGGTGTTCAAAGTCATTAAGGATCGCTTCGATCGCCCCAAAACCGTCACCGAAGAAATTGTGCGGGAAAAATATAAATTTGTATCCCGCTCAGACCGCGTTGGGCGTATGGCCGATACTCAGGAATACACCAATTTCATCTTCTATCGCAATCGCTTTAGTGAGGAACTACTGCGTGAGCTACAGGAGGTAGCGCCCTCCAAGCTAGTCATTAATGAGAAGTGGGTAATTATCCGGCACCTCTATGTAGAACGGCGCATGGAACCTCTCAACCTCTATTTGCAAACCTCCAACGAAGAGGAAACTCGAGAAGCGATGGAGGAATATGGCAATGCCATCAAGCAACTGGCGGCAGCCAATATCTTCCCCGGCGATATGCTTCTTAAGAACTTTGGTGTGACCCGCCACGGCCGTGTGGTCTTCTACGATTACGACGAGCTGTGCCCGCTGACGGAGTGCAATTTCCGCAAGATTCCCGAAGCGCAAACACCTGAGCAGGAACTGGCAGACAAACCTTGGTACACCGTGGATGAAGCGGACGTCTTCCCCGAGGAGTTCCGCCTGTTCTTCTCCGGTAATCCCACCGCGCGCTCAGCTTTTGAGAGGTTGCACAGCGACCTCTACGATTATCGATACTGGAGACGCCTGCAAGACCGTATCCGCGCCGGGCATGTGGAGAGCGCCTTCCCCTACCGGCGTAAGTGGCGCTTCCATCGCCGTGCTCCGGCCATCGCCCGCAACAAATAAGCACTCAATCTATGGCTATATTGGTAGGAGGCCCCCACAATTCGAATAGGTGATCAGTGCGCATACTTGCATGGGCCGCAACTCTAGCGGCCCTGGCTCTATTAACGGTCAGTGGCTGCGGATATCTGCCCAGTGAAATGACCATTCCCGGTAAGGAAAAGGCGCCGCCTCCTCACGCCCGTATCACAGGAAAACCCCAAGTAGTCAGCTGCGCAACTCCAGCACAGGGGTTTCGCCCAATTCCATTCGACAACCTCTACACCTTCACCGGCAGTGAGCCCCAGCCTTTTCAGGAAAAGGCCAGTGTGCCAATGCAATACGATGTACTGGCCTATGTTTGGGGTAGCGAACCCTGCGCACCCAGCGCCTTTTGCAAAAGAGGGGATTACTATTGGCTGATCGGGAGAGGACCTGGCAATGATTTCCAGACCTGGGTAGTTACCCCACAGTTTCCACGTATGATTATCCAGTCGACTTGCTATGAATGGCTGCAAATCGGACAACGCTATCGCTTTTCATTCAATCGAGGAAAGTTGGTGGGGTTCAGCCGGGACTAAGTGAGCCAAATTACTGTGAGTGCTTTTAAAGCCTGCAAACCAGTTCTTGTCGAAACCAACTAAGTTCAAGCGTCAGACTGCTTCTTCAAATAGCGGTATATAGCATCCTGGGAACGACAGTTTTTTTTGCCAGAGTTGGCAATTTTAGTATTACTCTGTCTCGCATCCACAATCCGAGCTTTTTGATTATCACTCCATTGCAGCTCCAAAATTTTTCGAATCGTCTCACGGTGATCAGTATTCATAATTGGAAATGTCACTTCCACCCGGTGATCTAAATTACGAGTCATAAGATCTGCTGAAGAGAGCCACATTATCTCCTCTCCACCGTTATAAAATATATAAACACGCGCATGCTCCAGAAACTTATCTACCAAACTGACAACTTGAATATTGTCAGAAAGACCCGCTGTCTCACACACTAAGGTGCACATACTTCGTACAATGATTCTTACTTTTACACCTGCGGCACTTGCACTGTAAAGCCGATCCACTACCTGGCTATCCACCAAGTTATTACACTTAAAAAACAACTCAGCTCTATCGCCCCTTTGGGCGGCCTCAATTTCTCGATCTATTGCCCCCAAAAGCGCAGCACGGTTTGTCAGAGGTGAAACTGCGATATGCTGAAACACCGGACGACGTCGAGTACGCCGAATAAATTCAAAAACATTGTAGACATCCAGGCTCAACTCCTGATTATTAGTTAACAAACTAAAATCACAGTAAATTCGCGCAGTACTCTCATTAAAATTTCCTGTTCCCAAATGACTGTAAAGCTTATCCTTACCCTCTTCTCGGCGAAGAATAGAAATCAATTTACAGTGGACTTTCAATCCTGGAACGCCATAAATAACCTCTACCCCCGCATCGGAAAGCTCCTTCGACCAATGAATGTTTGCCAACTCATCGAATCGCGCACGCAACTCAACAACAGCAATGACTTTTTTATTATTCCGCACGGCATTGATCAAAGCAGCCACCACCCGTGAATTCTTTGCAACCCGGTAGAGATTGATCCGAATTTCTCGCACCTGTGGATCAATTGCTGCAGATGCGAGTAAATTGGTGATTACGCGAAAATCATGATAAGGGTAATAATAAAGCCGATCGGCACTGCGAATATGTGCAAAGGCGCCCCCCTTACCAGGTAACGTTGGCAGCGGTAATAGTGGCTTATAGATATAACTCCCAGAATCTGCGGGGAACTTCATCAGATCTTTGGAGTTGTGGTAGCGCCCACCGGGCGTATAAGTATCATAGCGCCCCATTTTTAATTTTTTCTTCACCATATTTAGGAGCACTTCAGGCATTTCTGCATCGTAAGCAAGGCGCACCGGATCGGCACGCTTACGCCTCTTGAGAGATTTCTCCATACGGTCCACGAGGTTTTGGGTTATCTGTTCACCCAATTCAAGCTCAGCATCACGACTAATCTTAAACATATACGCTTTGGCTGAGCGAATCGGCAAAACCTGGCGAAACACCTCCACCAAGCAGGCCCGTATAATATTGTCGAGAACGATATATACTTTTTCACGCTTCCTCTCACGGGGTGGAATCACAACAAAACGCGATAAAGTATTAGTGGGAATTTCCATTGCCGCATAACGCTGGATACCATCTTTTAGGCGCAGAAAAATGGCAAAATAGATACTCGCCTCATTAAGCAGCGGCATAGTATCAAGATCATCAATAAAAAAAGGCTCCAGCTCTGGCAACACTTCCCGATGGAAATATTCTTCGACAAAGGTGCGTTGGTGCTCAGTTAGCGTGGTTTCCCTAACTACATGGATATTGTGTTTATCGAGATCTGCCAGTGCTTTAGCGTAAGCTCGTGCATAACGTCGTTGCAGGCGTAGTACACGCTCATTAATTTGCCCGAGTAGTTTGGCAAAATGTCTTTTCTCCTGTTCAGCCCCTGCGAACGCGGCAAGACGGCGCACATCTGCTACACGTACACGAAAAAATTCATCGAGATTGTTAGAGAAAATTCCCAGGAAACGCACCCGGTCAATAATGGGTACAGTTTCGTCTTCAACCTCCTGTAGCACTCGCTCATTGAAGGACAACCAGCTCAACTCTTTTGGGTATAGAGGGATATCGTTAGGTATTGAAGGTTTGTAAAACATATTCAACCGGAGTGAATTTCCCTGCCCCAAGAATTCGATGCCAATTCAGGGGAAGTACATATCGAACAACTTATAGGGGCACAGGCATCAACCTATGACGAGCTATTTTCGCGAAAGGAAGATTTACGCGCATTTTCGTCACGACCAGGGGGAAGACCCCGCCAGATTGAAATAATCAATATGAGCACAAGGTTATACAGTTAATAGTAGAGTAGCTTGCCGTCTTAACTAACACGGGCCTAAGGATGTCGATGCAATCACCAAGTGAGCGCTACGTTGCGCTCGACCTCGGCTCCAACAGCTTCCACCTGTTGTTAGCGGAATTTCGCGATCAACGCATGGTACGCCTGCATACCGACCGCGCCATGGTGAGACTGGCAGAGGGGCTGGACGCCCACCGCCACCTAAACCCCGTGGTATCGGAGCGAGCCCTGACCGCGCTCACTCGCTTTCAACCTGTACTACAAAAACTACCAGTCGATCATATTCGCGTCGTCGGTACCAATACCCTGCGCGCCGCCGCGGCTAATGCCGATGGTTTTCTCGAAGAGGCCGAATCCATTCTCGGCGTGCCCGTGGAAATTATTAGCGGTATTGAGGAGGCACGCCTGATTTACAGTGGCGTAATGGCCGCCGCCGACGGCCCACCACGGCTTCGCTGCATTATCGACATCGGCGGTGGCTCCACCGAACTGGTGCGCGGCAGCGAATCCCCCCAACAGTTACAAAGCCTGGAAATGGGTTGCGTTTCCTACAGTAGACGCTTTTTTGCCGATGGCCTGATCAGTGAAAATACCGTCAACCATTTTAAGCGCGCACAGCGCGCTGCCCGCGCCGAGTTGCAAGGGTTACAACACATTGCCGCCGAAGCGGAAGTTATCGGCTGCTCTGGCAGCGTGAAGGCGGTTTCACGGGTACTGAATGGAGGAGAGGTGGCGGATATCGTGCACGAGGATATCGACCGTCTCGCCAAAGAAGTTGCCAAGGTGGAGCATATCGCCGAACTGGAGCTGCCCGATCTCGACGAGGAGCGGCACCCGGTATTCGCCGCCGGCCTGGCAATCCTGCACGCCATCTTCTGTGAATTGGATATCCAGCGCATGGAGGTTTCGCCCTATGCCATTCGCGAGGGCATAGTGCATGACCTGGCGGGGCGGCTGCACGGTGGCGATCGCCGTGCCAGTACTGTAGACGCTGTGGTACAGCACTGGCAGATTGACCAGAACCAAGTGCGTCGAGTGAACGACACCGCCCTCAAACTATTGCAGCAATTGCGCCCCGAATACCCGCTGGAAGGAAGGCAACGACTGCGCTGGGCCATCCAGCTACATGAAGTGGGGCTGGCACTCACCCACAGCAGCTTTCGCAAGCTCGGTGCCTATATGATCAAGCATGCAGATATGGCTGGATTCTCCAACGGCGAACAGGAGCACCTGGCCTACCTAGTGCGCAACCAGCGCGGTCCAATCAAAGCACCAAAAGAGCACTACGGTTTCCACCCAAGCCCAGATTTACTGCTGTGTCTGCGCCTTGCCAGCATTATTCATCGCGACCGCACAGAGCGCACTTTGCGGGGAATCAACTTGGCAGACCAGGGAGATGCCTATCGCTTGCAAATTGAGCGTGAATGGCTGGATAGCAGCCCGGCGATAGAGGAATTGCTTTACCAGGAGGAGCAGCACTGGCAATCACAGACACGCCCTCTACGCCTACTTGCGGTATAAGCGTCCCTGCGAATAGCGATTAATGCCGGTAACATGCCTGGCAACATTTATTTTTAGCCCAAACCCAAAATCTATGAAACTCAGCGAAGTTACCCTCAGCCACCGCTACGCCGATATGGGCGATGCCTTTGGCCGCCGTATCAACCCCACTCCCTTCAAGCATCCACAGCTTATCGATATCAATCCCGCTGTGCTGCAGCTGCTGGGTATCAATGCCGCTGAGGCGAGCAATCCCGACTGGGCCCAACTGGGGTGTGGTGCCAAATTGTTTCACGGCAGCCGACCCTTTGCCATGAAGTACACAGGCCATCAATTCGGCGTCTACAACCCGGATCTGGGCGACGGCCGCGCCCTGCTGTTGGGGGAAGTTGAACACCAAGGCAAAAGCTGGGAATTACATCTGAAAGGCGCCGGCCAAACCCCCTATTCCCGCTTTGGCGACGGCCGCGCAGTGTTACGCTCCACCATTCGCGAATATCTCGCCGGCGAAGCCCTAAGTGGCCTGGGCATCCGCTCTACCCGCGCGTTGAGTATCGTCGGTAGTGACGAGCCGGTAACCCGCGAGCAAATTGAAAAGGGCGCCATGTTGATCCGCGTGGCCGAAAGCCATGTACGCTTCGGTCACTTCGAATACCTGTTTTACACCAAGCAGCTGCAAGCCCAACAACAGCTTATCGGCGAGATCTGCCGGCGTTTTCTCCCCGACTCCCAAGAACTCAGTATTGGTGAACAGGCAGAGGCCATGCTGCGCTTTACTACCAGACGCAGTGCTGAACTGGTGGCGGGCTGGCAGGCGGTGGGTTTCGCCCACGGCGTATTGAATACCGACAATATGTCGATTATTGGAGACACCTTCGACTACGGCCCCTATGCCTTTCTCGATGACTACGATCCCACTTTTATCTGCAACCATTCAGACCATACCGGCCGCTACGCCTTCGAGCAGCAGCCCGGTGTAGTACTTTGGAACCTGAATGCCCTGGCCCACTCTCTCTCCGGCTTTGTCAGTGTAGAGGCACTGCGAGACTGTCTGGAGCAGTTCCAACCCCAGGTGACCGATGCCTTTGCTGCGAGGATGCGCGCCAAATTGGGGCTCACCACCGAGGAGGAGGGCGATCAGGCACTCTGCGCAGATCTACTGCAGTTGTTACAACAGGGGGAGGCAGACTATACCCTCTTCTTCCGCGCCCTATCCCGCTACCGCGGAGAGCGTCCCGCCCAAGGACTTCAGGAATGTCTCGCCGAGGCTCAGCACAGCGCCCTTGAGCAGTGGCTGGGGCACTACGATCGACGCCTGGCGCGTGAGCACAGTGATTCCTGCGCCCGCAACCGAGCCATGCTAGCGACAAACCCCAAATACCTATTGCGCAACTACTTGGCACAGAAGGTTATTGAGACCGCCGAAACCGGTGATTACCAACCCTTGCATACCCTGCGCCAGCTACTGCAGAGCCCATTTGACGAGCACCCTCAACACGAAGTCTGGGCCAGCGCTCCCCCAGAATCCGGCAAGCGTATCCCGTTGAGCTGTAGCTCTTAATAGGGCCAAATTGGTACAACTTGCGAACAAATTGCCGGTATTTGCGGTCAAATGTCGTCTGTATGCGGTTATTTTTTTACCCGATGATGACTTATGCGGTGTCGCTGCAAGTGACTTGCTGTAAGATCTGGGTCATCCACTGAATAGAGGAAAACCTACAGATGATCAGAAACCTGCTCCTGGCCACATTCGGCCTGTTGTTCGCCCTGCAGGCCAATGCCGCAGATGTTGTAGGCAAGTGGCGCACTATTGATGACGAATCCGGCAAGCCCAGATCCATCGTGGAAATTTATGAAAAGGACGGTAAGTACTTCGGCAAGATCGTTCAGCTATTGCTGAAGCCCAATGACACCATTTGTGAAAACTGCCCAGGTGACCTAAAGGGCAAGCCTCTTGTAGGAATGGACGTGATCACCAATATGGTGCAGAAAGGCAAGAAATACGAAGGCGGGGAAATTATGGACCCGGTGAAAGGCAAGGTGTACGACTGCAAGTTCTGGTTGGAAAACGACAACACCCTGAAAGTGCGTGGGTACCTCGGTTTTCTCTACCGCACCCAGACCTGGCACAGAGTCGAAGAGTAAATTACAGGGCCCGCATTGCGGGCCTTTTTTTTTGGCCGGTTGCCACTGGTTAGTCAGATTCTGACAGCCAAATCGACCGCTCCATCGCACAGCGCAAATCCCAGCCACTGAAGTGCTTCTAGAGAACCACCCTGCCACTCTCATCGGTAGAGGCGCGTGCGGATACTACCTTGGCATCCTCACTGGTATCGATACGCACTTTAGCGCTCATACCCGCACGGAGCGGCGGCGCATCCTTGAGGGGGTAGAGGCGCAAGCGCACCGGTACCCGCTGTACCACCTTGTGCCATTCGCCGCTGGCATTCTGCGGCGGAGTAGGTGAAAACTCACTACCACTGGCCGGACTCATGCTGTCCACCTGGGCCTGCCATTCAAAGTCCGGGTAGGCATCGAGGGTCACCTCCGCCTGCTGGCCCGTGCGCACCCTGGCCAGCTCGGTTTCTTTAAGGTTGGCCTCTACCCACAGGCCGCTGGTGCCCACCATAAACAGAAGGCTCTCGCCGACGGTGGCCATCTCTCCGACTTGTGGCAGGGTATTGGCGATCACGCCATCCATAGGTGCAATAATACGGGTACGCGACAGTTGATAATTGGCCTTGTCCAACTGCGCCTGGGCCACCTTGAGGTCGGCCTGCTCTTCCAGGGCCACACTGGGGTCGCCGCCCAGCTCGGCACGCAGACTGGAGAGCTTTTCCGCATTGATGGTGATCTGCGCGCGGGCCCGCTCCAGCTGCTGGCGGGCGCTATCCAACTCCGCTTCAGAGAAGGCCACCTTGCCCAGTTTTTCATTGCGTTCCAGTTGGCGCCGGTAGAAATCTGCATCTTTGCGCGCCTGCTGCAGGGCGGCATCCGCCTCGGCATATTCGGCGCGGCGCGCCAGCAGATCATTGCGCACCTGAGCCAGGCGCGCCTCAGCTTCGGTCACCGCCAGCTCATAAGCCGTGCGGTCAATTTGAATCAACAACTGGCCCTTAAAAACCGGCTCATTGGCACTTACCAACACCTTGGTCACCACACCATGAACTTCTGGTGCCAGGGAAACTTTATCCGCCTTTACATAGGCGTTTTGCGTCTCGACGATATCGCCGCCGCCATACAGGCTCCAGCCGGCCGCCAGGGCGACAAACGCCAATCCCAGGGCGGCCCCCAGCTTGCGCATCGCACTCGGCTTTAGCTTCAGGTGCAGCTTGTCAGTCACATTCAATCTCTTCGCCTACCAGATTCTTGCGCAGCCGCCCGAGCAGCGTCTGCAGTTGTCCTATTTCCGCCGCAGTAAAGCCATCCAAGGCGTGACTGCGGGTCTCCTCCGCCAGGTCTCCCAGCAGCGCCATAGCCGGCTGTGCCCGGTCGGTGGGATAAATCCTAAAACAGCGCCGATCCTGTGGATCGGGCCGTCGCTCCACCAGTCCTTCGCCCTGCAACTTGTCGAGCAGGCGCGCCAGGCTGATCGGTGCCATCTCCAGGCGTCCCGCCAGGGCAGTTTGCTTCAGTCCCTGCTCCCGTGTCAGATGCCAGAGCACCTGCCAGCGGGCATCGCTGAGGCCGTGATCCCGTGCTCGGCGGTCAAAGTTACGCCGCAACAGGCGCGCCGCGCTATGCAGCGCAAAGCTCATCTCGGTTGCGCTGTCTTTTCCGGACCCGCCCATCCCTGACATAGTCTCCCCCTTTTTGAGGGCGCTCATTATAAGCCTGCTTATTATTTCATCAATGCGCGGCTTATCAATACTAAAAACTGGCAATAAAAAAGCGGTCGCAATGACCGCTTTTACCGTGCCACATTAGTAAAGGCTTATTTTTCCAGCACCTCGATGCTATCGACCTTCTGAAAGCCCCGTGGCAGCTTGTTGCCCCGTCGGCCACGCTCACCGCGGTAGTGCTCCATTTCCGAGATCTTGATCTTGGTATGGCGCTTACCGGCATGCACGACCAGCTGGTTTTTACCCTCCAACACGGCGATTCCCACCACCACTTCCTCGCGGCTAGCAGCCCGTGCGGCAGTGATATTGATAATCTTATTGCCCTTGCCTTTCGATAATTCCGGCAGCTCTGTGACGGGGAATACCAGCATGCGACCCTCAGAGGTTACCGCCGCCAACAGTGCCTCTTCGGGACTATCTAACAACTGCGGCGGCAAGACCTGAGCACCTTTGGGCAGGGTCAGCATGGCCTTGCCCGACTTGTTGCGCGACTGCAGGTCGGCAAGCTTGGCGATAAAACCATAGCCCGCATCGGAGGCCAACAGAACCCGCTGGTCGTCCGACCCCATGAGCAGCCCCTCAAATGTGGCACCGGAAGGCGGGTTGATACGGCCACTCAATGGCTCGCCCTGGCCCCGCGCTGATGGCAAGGTATGGGAGGCGATGGAATAACTGCGCCCGGTGCTGTCGAGCAACAGCGCCGGCTGGTTACTCTTGCCGCGCGCGGCAAAACCGAGATTGTCACCGGCCTTATAACTCAGTGCCGCCGCATCGATCTCATGACCTTTAGCGGCACGAATCCAGCCTTTCTCAGAAACCACCACGGTAATGGGGTCGGAAGATAGCAGCTCCGATTCGCTAAATGCCTTGGCTTCCTCACGGGCCACGATGGGCGAACGGCGTTCATCGCCGAACTCCTTAGCTGCAGCCAGTAATTCTTTCTTGATCAAGGTTTTAAGGCGGCGCTCACTGTCCAGAGTCTTGGTCAGGGTATCGCGCTCTTTCTCAAGCTCCGCCTGCTCACCGCGAATTTTCATCTCTTCCAGGCGCGCCAACTGGCGCAGCTTGGTATCGAGGATGTAATCCGCCTGTATATCCGTCAGCTCGAAGCGGTCCATCAGCTCCTGCTTGGGCTCGTCGCTGGTACGGATAATCTCGATCACTTCATCGATATTGAGGAAGGCTACCAACAAGCCGGCCAACAGGTGCAGGCGCTTCTCTACTTTATCAAGGCGGAACTGCAAGCGGCGGCGCGTGGTAGTGGCGCGGAAGGTTAGCCACTCGCGCAGGATCTTATCGAGGGACTTCACCTGCGGACGGCCATCGATACCGATCATATTCATATTGACGCGGTAGTTGCGCTCCAGGTCGGTGGTAGCGAATAGGTGATTCATCACCGATTCCATTTCCACCCGGTTGGACTTAGGCACAATCACCAGGCGGGTGGGATTTTCGTGATCCGACTCATCGCGCAGGTCGCTCACCATCGGCAGCTTCTTCGCCTGCATCTGCTGGGCGATCTGCTCCAGCACCTTGGCGCCACTCACCTGGTGGGGAAGCGCGGTAATCACAATATCGCCGTCTTCCTTACTCCACAGGGCGCGCATTTTGATAGAGCCGCGACCACTGGTGTAAATCTTACGAATGTCTTCGCGCGGGGTAATAATCTCCGCCTCGGTGGGCATATCCGGACCAAGAATATGCTCACACAGCTCTTCTACCGTGGCCTTGGGATTCTCCAGCAGTGCCACCGTCGCGTTGACCACTTCGCGCAAATTATGCGGCGGAATATCGGTGGCCATACCCACGGCAATACCGGTGGTACCGTTTAACAGGATATTCGGCACCCGCGCCGGCAACACACAGGGCTCATCCATGGTGCCATCAAAGTTTGGCTGCCAATCCACCGTGCCCTGGCCCAGTTCCGACAGCAGCACTTCCGAATATTTGCCCATGCGCGACTCGGTATAACGCATGGCTGCGAAGGACTTGGGATCATCCGGCGAGCCCCAGTTGCCCTGGCCATCAATCAACGGGTAGCGGTAGCTGAACGGCTGTGCCATTAACACCATCGCTTCATACACGGCACTATCGCCATGGGGATGGTACTTACCGATCACATCGCCAACCGTGCGCGCAGACTTCTTATACTTGGCAGTATTCTTCAGGCCCAGCTCGCTCATGGCGTAGACAATTCGCCGCTGTACAGGCTTCAGGCCGTCACCGATATTCGGCAGGGCGCGATCCAGGATCACATACATGGAGTAATCCAAGTACGCCTTCTCGGTGTACTCCTTTAACGGCAGGCGCTCTGTGGCCTCGTAGACAGAGGTGTCGGTCATACAGCACTCGTTATTCGATTCGGAAGGAGCGGATTATGGCGGACTGGGGCGGGAGGTTCAAAGGGGGTTAAGTTACTATTGCTAGGCCAATATCTCTAGAATGGGAAGAACCTCGACATCAGTAAGCTTGAAAAGCAAAAATTATTTCACCCGGCTACCCGACTATAGACTGCTGCAACTTGCATCTACTGGGATTGCCAGACCCAAGCCTGAACCTGGTTACCTGTCCACAGCAAAACTTATGAGAAGTAGATCAAGCTTATTAGCTCTGAAACACTTTCATCTCTGGTAAAAGCTTCTACTTACAAGCTTAAAGCCTTTATAAGCGATTAACTATCCATAAATCGCTTATTATGAATTTTTTACAAAGTTAATTTTTTCTTGTTTTAAAGCAACAACTACTATCTTTTATATGCCGAGTAAACGGCATCAAGATCTTCAAAAAACTTCATACTTGGCAAAGCAATCCTAATTACCTACTTTTCACTCAACTCTTGATTACATATATACCGTAGGGAGCTCTAAAAAATGAGGCTTTTGTTTAGAGTTCCCTAAAAGCAGAGTGAACGCTCGGCGAACTTGATTGAAAGGGTAAGGTGTGAAGAGCAACGAACCCCTTCATCATGCTGGACTATTTGAAGAGCCTGCTAGAACCGCCAAGCTTGCTTTTCTACGAGCCGCTCGTCTTCACTACCAAACTTTTCTAACGACATTCAGCCCGATCAGTCTAGAAAGCTCTTTAGCTTCGGGGTCTACCGACCTTGCCGCTCGACTAGCATCAGCCATGGCTTGCCCACTTATCGCGGACCACTCCACAAAGTAACCGTTCTGACTGGCCAACTGATCTATAAATACCCGCTGCGAACGCCCATTGCCCTCACGAAAAGCATGGATCTTGTTGATCCAACCTAAATAGAAACCCGCTCTCTGTCCAAATGCTCTTGGATCGAGGCCCTGCAGATATCCTTCAGAGGCCAGCTGTTGGAAGCACTTGCTGCTCTCTTTCTCAATCAAGCTATAAGGGAGGAAAAGCTTATTACCTTTACTAATCTCTACTTTTCTTGTTTTCCCCGCGAATGGGTACACATGTCGAAATAAGCGTCGATGGATCTCACATAGATGTACAAGATCAAAGGTGGGAGTCACGGGAGAGGCTATCAGATCTGCCAATGTGCGCTGAGTGATCACCCTTTCCGCTTCATTAAGAGATGATGTATCAGTAAATCCTAACAAGTTCTTTAGGCATTCTGAATTGTGCAACAAGTACGGATCGTACTCAGAAATATCATACTGGGCGTAGGCATCCATGTCTAAAACTCTAATGGTCTAAAAGCTAATAAATTTATTCTTTCGTTTTGGTATTTTGGGCTTTGAAGGCATCCACTATTTTCTGAATATCTTCTTCCGCATCAACTTTTCCAGAAATGATATCTCTCATCCGCTCTTCCTCTTCAGGAGTCACCTTGAGACCTTCTATTCGGCATGAACCCGCAGCCTGAGCAGCGAGGAATTCAGCGGTGATGCGCTTATCCTGCGTTTTCATAAAATCCTCCCGTATTCTGGGGAAATACTGTTTTGGTCGTTCAATCTATTGTAAGGCTTACCTAGGATCTCTGCCCCTTCCTGTCTATCAGGTGGTTTTAAGATATATTTTATGATGACTAACACTCATTGCGCCACTATCAAATCCTAGACTAACTGGTTCTCAGGTAAGTCTTCATAAAGCATTGAGCCCCAAAGTCTCATCAGTAGTTTCCCACTTAGTCCATATCTGACCGCGGCCTAACTGCCTTATCAGTCAATCTCCCTTTACCCAACTAGCCATATACACTGGATATGCTATCCAGTAGCACATTATATCCCTCTTTTCTTCCACCTAAGAAGCCGTCTTGTATCAACCCATTTCACTGATTCTAAGATTAACCTCAAATTGGCATATCACACTTGACTTAACTGAAAAGACAGTCGAAAGATTGATACATCCAAGCGTTTAGAAGAAACTTATTTCTTGACCTAGAGAAGCAGCCAACCAGGTGAAAAAACCAATCAAACTAACTCATATTTATAGTTACACTGTGATCTTGCCCCGTTTTAACGGACACCAAAGTCAAACAGACGAGGTGTCTTATGCCGAAATACAACAAACCTAGAAAGACTTGGCAGTATTCAAACGAATTCAAAGTGAAAGCGGTAATGCTTAGCTTGATAGAGGGTGTTCAAGTTAAGGAAGTGGCCGAAACTCTCGACATTCACCCTTTCATGCTGTCACGATGGCGAAAAGAGTTTCAGGAGGGGAAGATTGTGGCAGATAAACGAAGAAAGCTTACTGGTGTAGTCTCTAAAGCAGAGAAAGAACTTTCTAGAGTAAAGCGTTTAGAGGCGGAGAATCGTAAATTAAAGCAGGAGCTTGATTTGTTAAAAAAGTGGCAACGGTTTCTTGCGGAGGAACATCAGCAAGATATCGATTCATCCAGAGGTTCGGATCAGAACTAGGTATCAAAAGAACTTGTCAGTGGCTGGGAGTATCGCGCAGTGGCTATTATGATTGGCTGAAGAGGCAGCGATCGCACCGAAAACACCAAGATGATGATCTAAAGGTTCAGATTCAAAAGATTTCGGATGACTCTGCAGGGCGCTATGGTAGTCCAAGAATTTGGAAAGCCCTGCTGACCAAGGGATATGAAGTTAGCCGTAAGCGCGTAGCCCGGCTGATGCAGGAATTAGGAGTCGTAGCCAGAGTTACGAGAGTGACACGTAGGGCACCAGGCATAAAGCGTTTCCTAGCCTCTGGGGAGAATCTTAGACCGGATGGAGCTGTGCCTAAAAGCAAGAATCAAGTTTGGGTTGCTGACATAACCTACCTTAAGGTTAAGGGTCAATGGCAGTACTTGTCAGTGGTGATGGATTTGTATTCTCGCCGAGTAATCGGTTGGAGTTTAGATACGAAAAGAACAACAGAATTAACCCGAAGAACCCTGATGAATGCTGTAAGGAAAAGAGGATCCAAACCGGGATTAATATTACACACGGACAGAGGTGTAGAGTACAGAGGGTCCGAGTATCAAAAAGAGTTGAGAAAATATGGAATCCAGCATAGCTTGAGTAGAGCGGGTAAATGTACGGATAATGCCCATATGGAGTCGTTCTTCCATAGCTTAAAAGCTGAACTGATTAGAGAAACTAGATTCCAGACAATGAGCCATCTAAAGTATGCTTTGGCTCGATATATTAATGATTTTTACAACCGTAGGCGGCTGCATTCAGCTCTAGGCTACCGATCACCAATGGAATATGAGCGAATAGCAGTATGAAAAGTAGTGTGTCCGTTTTATCGGGGCAAGATCACTGGGTAAATGAAAAGCAAAAATCTACATAAGCATGCATCAGGACCTTCTCACCAACACTAATTCAACATACTCACCGGACTCGACAATATTCAATTTGACACTTCCTTTTTTACCTTTAAAACAAAGCAACAATTAAATTATTTAGCAACAAAAAACTTCGTCTATCCAAAATAAACAGGATTATAAAATTTTTTTAAAATTTATCTTAAAAACTTTTTCAAGTACCCTCAACCAACCACTCACATAAATATTTTCAAAGCAGCACTAGATTCAGCCACTTTTTATAGGCAGACCCAGCACAATTTCCTACGGGGAGATCTTCACCTAACACTTTTTCGAGCTTGCTATTCTTCTTCAGAGTTCATACATACCAAAAGAAGATAGGCCTCCAGTGAGGCTCATACCTCCCTATCAACCCATTCTAAAATCACATTAACAACTGACACAGATAACAGCCACTAAAAATATTAGCATGAAAAATTTAACCCATTAATATGACATTTAGCTTCCGAATTATTTCATCAGGAAAATTAATATCCAGGTTATAATATCGAAGCAAGTTCATTTATAGAGAACAGGTGCAGCCCTTAAGAAGCCTAGAAACCCAATAAATAGAAGTAAGCAGCAAGAGTCATGTCTAAACTACATATAGAAAATCTGAGTAACGATTTACTTCAGAAAGTAGATCTAGCTATAGCACCAGGCGAAGTTGTTTGCTTATCTGGCCCCTCAGGATCTGGTAAAAGCCGCTTACTACGTGCCATCGCCGATGTCGATCCTCACAACGGCCAGATCTCTCTTGGCAATAATTTACAAGAGGCTATGTCTGGTCACCAGTGGCGCCGCCAGGTTATGTTGGTACCGGCACAAAGTGCCTGGTGGTACGAGACAGTGGGCGAACACTTTAATCAGCCGATGGGGCAAGCGTTAAAAATATTGGGATTTCCCGATGAGGCAACAGAGTGGCAGGTAAGCCGGCTCTCTTCCGGGGAGAAACAGCGCTTGGCACTTATTCGTGCGCTTTCCTACACTCCACAGGCACTTTTACTGGATGAACCTACTGCCAATCTGGATGCAGATACTACCAGCAAAGTAGAAACATGGCTTATGGATGAAATCAGCAAGCACCAATACCCCGTCATCTGGGTGGCGCATAATAGAGAGCAAATCCAACGAGTGGCCAGCAGGAATATTGAAATTCAAGGCAGCTATCTTGTGGAGCGGGAACTATCTAAATGAATATGATCGATCTTTCCTGGTGGCAGTTATCACTGGCTGCGGGGTTGGTAGTCGCCCTGGCAATTTGCACCCATATTGCCCGATTACAGCTCGGTAAACCGCTGATTATTGCGGCGGTGCGCACAGCGATACAGCTGGCGCTTGTCGGAGTCATACTGGAAGCGCTATTCGCCGTAGGCACCCTGTTATGGGTCAGCCTGTTAGGGCTCGCGATGTTACTGTTTGCCGGGCAACAAGTCGTCTCACGGCAAAAATATCGTCTCCGCGGAGGCTGGAGTTTTGCCATTGGCACTTTATCCATGCTGGTTTCCGCATTTAGCGTCACAATACTGAGTCTAGTGGTGCTAATCGGCCCCCGGCCCTGGTACCAACCGCAATACTCTATTCCATTATTAGGCATGCTTCTGGGAAACACCATGACCGGCGTTGCCCTAGGCCTAGACCGGCTGACAGAAAGTATGCGGCGTTCACAGGATATTATTGAAAATCGTCTAATGCTGGGCGAAACCTGGCGGCAAGCCAGTATTGAATTTCGCCGGGATGCCATGCGCGCGGGGTTGATGCCAACGATCAATATGATGGCTGCAGCCGGTATTGTCTTTCTACCCGGTATGATGACCGGGCAGATACTAGCCGGTACCGCGCCTACTATTGCGGTTAAATATCAGATTTTGATTATGTTTACGATCGCTGCGGGTACTGGGTTTGGTACTTTTGTGGCAGTCGCATTGTGTGCGAAACATTTATTTGATGATCGTGAGAGGCTTTGCCTAAGTAGATTAAAAATAGAGAATAACAGTTAATTGAGACATTGAGTGCTGCCATCTTTTTAAGAAGGCTTATAGGTTCATATTAAGAAGAACAAACCCTAATTCAAACAGAAACATATGAGACATGAAGAAAAAACAAAAAATAAAAGTTTAATTATTCCCCCAAAAATCTACCCAAGCACCCAAGCACCCAAGCACCCAAGCACCCAAGCACCCAAGCACCCAAGCACCCAAGCACCCAAGCACCCAGAAAATGTAATCACTGAGTACCTGGAAGCCTAATAAAAAATGAGCAAGTAAGTTAGATCGGACTTTATCTCACACAGAAGCTTCACTAACTTCAGCCACTATCTGCACTATAAAAAGTCAACACGCTAACGTTTACCAGACCTCTATTTCTTATATGTTTTTTTCAACATTTCATGTTGTTTTAACCAAGTCTTATCTTGAGATTTTTTCGTAACACTTACAAGAAAATCTAAATCAGAGTACAAGTCACAGGAAATCTTTAAATTTGACTGACCTAGCACCTCCACATCCTTCCCATAATATTTAAGGATCAACATAAGATTATCTCGAATCTCTGTACTTAAATCTTCAGATCCCAGCTCATAAGGGTTCTCCCCAGGTTTTACATTCATAAAAACCGGACGAAACTCACACTCAAGATCTTTTGCGCACACCTCGGCACCAGCCATCAAGAGTGCGAAAGCTATAGTGCTCTTAATAATTGAACTTACCATTTCACGTTCTCCGTCCACTCTGATTGCATATCAAATTCCTTCGCCCTTCCACCTTCTACCAATTTATTTCCTGACTCATCGCCGACTCTTCCAAAAATTGGGACTGTCGCACTCAAACCATCGTGCCAATCATAGCGATCATACCAAACATGTCGAATAGTACCTGTAATGGTTACTGTCCCATCTCCCCCTGCTTCGAGATTGAAATATCCATATGATGTAAGAGTCGAAGTTCCGCTAGCATAATAAAACTCAGAAAACAAATCTGCCTTGACTTGAACATCCCAATAATCCGCATCCCAAGTTGTTTCTCCGGAGTTCATTAAATCAGCTTTTTCCATCAAGGTATCGTAAAAGCGTTGCTTATTTAGTTCTACTCCTTCCTTAATTGATGGTTGCTGAAGAAGCCATTCTGAAGGTATTTCAAAAGGATCTTTTTCTTGGCTCATAAAGTTTTCTAATACACCAGCAGCAATATCCCAACCTTTCCTCTTGGCTCCGACAATCATAGTTTTGTACCTAGCTTCGATTGCTAGTAACTCCGCTTTATTAGCTACCTTCCCTCTTCCATCATTTAGCTTAATGGCAGCTTCGCCATTCGGATCCACATAATTAATTGGATTATTTCGCGCATAACGATAAGGCGTCCAACGCTGTGGATCTACAAAACGTCCCGAATGGTTTAGCACTGGATCCGGGCTAATAAAAGTACCAAAGTCAGACTGCAGGTAGCGTCGTTCGAAGTAACCTAAACCCGTGGACTTATCCAGCTCTTTACCCGCATAGCGGTAAGGTGCTGCGGTACTATCACCGAAGACATTTTCCAGCTCGCCGTAAGACTTATAGGTAAAGGCATTAACGATCTTGCCAGCCTTATCCAGGGTCAGGTCGGTAGAACCTACGTGCGTGTGCAGGTAATACTCAGTCGGCGTGAACACTTCTCCACTCTGGTCACTGCGGGCAATACGTTTCTGGCCAACACTGATGTACTTCAGTAATTTGCCATCACGTACTTCACTATCTCCGTCGATATACAGGGTGACGCTGCGAGCTCCGCCTGCACGTTCGGTGATTTTAAAGCGGCGCTGGTGTTTAAAGTCATAACCGTACTGGTCAGCGGCTTGCTGATTACCGGCGTAAGTCAGGCGCTGGTCGTGGTCCCAGTGGTAGGTCTGGTCACCGGCTTGCGTACGATTACCGTTGTCATCGTATTCAATCAGGCCTTGGGCCCAGCTCAACGCTTGGGGGCCGGGCAGGCTGCCACGGCTGCTGCGGTTGGAGGCGCCGTTGTTATTATTGTCATTGCTGCCGCCGTAACGCAGATCTGTGATCTGGGTATTTCCAGCGGTGGCCATATCTGCCAGGTCGACACTCGCGCGGCCCACTTGCAGCAGGTTGCCGATTTTGTCGTAGCTGTAATAAACCTGCTCGATATCGTCGGCAACGCCGGTCAGGCGATAAACATCGTCGTAGCTGTAGACAATATTTTTTGCCAGGGAGGCTGCCTGGGCACTGGTTGCGCCGAGTTCGGCAGCCATTGCGGCGAGAGCGTCGCTGGGGCGTTTATCATCGATACCGAGTACATTGGAGACGGCATCAAAACGGTAATCCCACTGTTGCAGTGGCAGGGCGTCCCCGCTGCGCTGGGTGCGCAAGCCGGCCAGTCGCTGGCGCTCGTCAAAGCCCCAATCAGTTTCAACACCATTGGCCAGCCCCTGGTACTGCAAAACCCCATTGGCGGTATAGTCCAGGCGCTCTACCACTCCCGGGATGCGCTCGAGTAAACCGCGGGCGTTGTATTCAAAGTTCACCCGGCTATTGTCGGGGTAGAACTGCTGTGTCATACGCCCGGCACTGTCATAGGCGAAGCGCGAGGTATAGAGGGGGCTGTTAATTTGCGGGCCGATGATCTTGCGCTGGCGCTGTACGACTCTGCCGCGCGCGTCATAAACCCATTGCTCGAAGCCGGCTTGGTCGGTCACTTTGGCCAGGCGCCCAAGTAGGAAGGCACCGCCCTCTTCGCCGCGCTGATCGTACTGGTAGCTGACTACCGGTGAAGTAGAGCCCAGCTGCAAGCCCGGTTGCCAATTTGCGCCGCTGGGAGCTTCTCCTCGCGGTGATAATTGATACTCGGCAAAGAGACGGTTGGCGCCATCGTAGCGATAGTGCCGCTCCTGCCCCAGGGCATCGCGGGTGGCCAGTAGGTTGCCGGCATCGTCAAAGTACTGCCAGCGCTGTCCGCGGTTGGGGTCGTCCAAGAAGCGCATGCGCCCCAGGTCGTCGTAGTGCATGGTGCGCACATTATTTTGTGCATCCTGCAGGCGGGTAAAATTATTATTGAGGTCGTAGTCGTAATAGGTGGACCAGGTGGCACCACCGATGCCGCCCTGGGTATTGGCTCCAACAATTTCATCCACTTGCCTCAGGCGGTATTCACCCTGCGCCGTTTGCAGGCCATCAAACACCAGTTTTTTGGCGGCGCCATGGTGAACACTGTTCGCACGAGTTTGCTCTTCATCTTCCAGCACCTGTGCCATGGGCAAATAGGTGATGCGATTGAAGACACTTTCCCCACTTTGCGCGGTATAGGGCTGATAAACCTCCTGGGTACGCCCTTGGGCGTCGTAAAGATATTGTCGGTGGTGCTGACCTTTATCATTAGCGCGATAGGCGAGCCCCTGGGCAAAGTAAGGCAGTGCGGTCTGCACTACTTGGCCGCGCGCATTAAAGTTACTGTGATCGCTGACCACAACCTGTCCCGGTTGCTCGGCTTCACTGCGCACCATCAGGGTGCGGCCCAGACCGTCGTAAAAACGACGGCTGTCGATGGTACCGCTAGCACCACTCCGCTCGCGCTGGCGAGTCTCTACCCAGCTGATACGGTGACCATCTACCATCTGCGCCAGTTGGTAATCGTACTCGACCGTGGGGAGTTGCAGGCTGTCCCCTGGCTTGGCCATGGCGGTGAGGCGTCCATGGCTATCGTAACCATATTGAGTCTGCTGCCCGTTAAAGTCGGTGTAATCGGTAAGTACACCGAGGCCCTTGTCGTAACCCGCACGAGCGGTGAGCCAGCGGCTGCCGGTATGCAAACCCACTTCTGTTGGGAAGGTGTGATATTGCGAGTCGTAAGTGACTTTGGTTTGGTGGCCTGTGTTGGCGTCCCACAAGGGGTCATAACTTTGAATGCGGTTGCCAAAGGCATCGTAGCGGTGGCGCTCTGCGGCAACATAGGCATCTGCACTCTCAGCATCGTGCCAGAGTCGACGCAGGGTCAGGTTGCCCTTGGAGACCGCGCCTAAATTACCAGCGGAGAAACTTTCATCATCGTAGAACCACTGCTCTTTGGCCACAGCGCGGCCCGATAGGTCGGTAACCTTGCGCTCTAGCGGTAGGTGCAGGAACCAGTGGCCCTGTGCAGAGGCGGATTCCGCACTGAAGCGCAATTGGGTAATACGCTCGTCCTGCCAGTTTCCATCGGTACGGCCCAGCTCTTTGATATAAGTGGTATTGCCGTAATTATCGTAGTCATACTCCCAGGCAAGGGTCACTGGGGTACCGCTGCCCCGCTCCAGCATATGCTGCTGGCGTTCGGTCATAGCCGCAAACTCGACTTTGCGACTTTCCTCGGCATAACCAGACAGCAGTTGGCGCAACTCCCACTGATTTTCCTCGCGCCAGAAAATTCCGCCGAAGGCATCGCGGGTTTCTATTTGTTTGATCTTGCCCTGTAGGGCTTCCTGTTCGGTACCATCGGCTTTTTGGCCCAGGTGGAATTCGTAGCGGGTTGCCAGTGTCGGGGTACTGGCATCACCCACGCGGCGCTCTTCACTGTGTGCAAAGCCCTGGAATTCTTTATCGGCAGCATCGTAGAAGCCGTCCCAGTAATCCATCTCGGTGGTTTGCTGTTCACCACCGCGGCCATCATCCACAACAACGCGCTTAAGTACCTGCATTGCCACAGGGATACCCTGCGACCAGGGGCTGCTACCCTCGCGGTCTCTCACCATCTCCTCAACAACAGAGCCGTACTCCAGGGTCGTCAATGCACCCAGGCCATTGTCGATCGTTTTTAGCTGATTCGGTTGCTCATTGGGGAATAGCTCTGCGAAATAAAAAGTATTAGCACCGCGACCGGGGCTGTACCAAACAATATCCGTGGAGCCATTACCATTAATATCTACCAGGCGCACTTCTTCGGGAGCAACATTGCCTTGGGCCTGGATCAGTTGCGGCTGGCTAAATTGGGCTAATTGATGTTGGTTGCTGTTCAGGCCCTGGTTAAGCCAGATGGATACATGGGTTCCATTCAGATACACCAGGTCAGCGCGGCCGTCGGCATTGATATCAGTAACACGAACATTCTTGAGGTTGTGTAACGTATCGGGACTATTGGCAAACACTACTGCGGGAGCAAAACCCTGCAGGCCACGGTTAGCGTAGTAAGCCGCGTAGCCATTGCTGACCCAAACCAGATCAGGCAGACCATCTCCATTCATATCCCGGAGAAAGACATTGGGATCACCCAAACGCATAGCTGCGGTGCCTGTGGGCATCGGCAATTGAATAGGCTGTGACCAGCCATCGGGATGGTTCAGCTGCACCACATGGGATAAAACCTTACCGCTGCTATTGGTTATCGTCGCAAAGACATCGATACGTTTGTCATTGTTGATGTCCAGCATATCCACATGGGGACTATCGAGAGGAATATAGAGTCCATCTATAGCACCGCTATACTGCCAACTATAGTTATCATCAAGATGAAAGTAATGGGTACTACCAGAGCTATACTGCAATAGATTCACATCACCAGCGCCATCAATATCAGCCCAGGTGACCGAGTCACTGGAAATACGGCTGGTAGTGAAAGTATTCATTTCACGATAACTCTGCCATTGCGGCAGGCCATCTTTATCAGGACCTAAATTAAGCCAGTAAACATCTTTATTCGGTGCCGTGTTAACAACATCTGGCAAACCATCCCGGTTAATATCCAAGAAGGCAACGTCGGGGTTATTCAGTGGTACCTGACTCGCAGCCGGCATCGGTGACATAAACACCTGATCCTGCTGATAGTGGGTGTAGCCATAGCGCACTGGTGGCAGGGTTACCGTAGATTCGCCCTCGCCTGCACTGGAATGGACTTCCTGTAACAAAGAGAGGCTTTGCCATTCCGTTAGCGGCTGATAGGAAAATTCGTATTTACGTAAGTGGCGCCCGGCAAATTGTGTTTCCACGCGCTGCAAGCGATAAGCGGTTTTAATCTCAAAACCCGCTTTATAATTTGTTAGGACGTCAGGGCGGTCTTCATAGTGAAACTGCACTGCCATATCGCCATTCGTATTATATTGAATCCTGTCCAGATAAATCTGAACGCCATCATCCAACTTGCGATATTGATAGTCGATACGATTGCCATGGGTATCTTCTACCGCCTCTAGATACCAGGAGAATACCGATGTGCCGTTGTTGCCGCTGACTCGGCTATTAGAGTCTTGCCCCAAATACCAACGCAGACCGTTGGATTGAGTCACCAGCCAACCCTTCGACAGACGCTCGTAGCGAGCAAAATCGCTGGCATTTTTGGTGCGATAAACACCGTCTTCCACCAGAACTAATTCTTCACCCAGGTGATTGATAAACGTATCAAATTCATCAAACTCATCGGTGCGACCATCGCGGTCGTTATCCTGCCGATCAGCCTGACCCCACTCTGAATAATTAGGCAGGCCCTTGTCGGTTTGACGCTGGATATAGGGAATAACCAGTTTATGCCCCAGTCCCAATAGCCCGTTACCAAACCCGCTGTTGTATTCCAGTGATACATCCGGAGCCAGTCCATTACGCCCAGGGGGCACAGCCAAGTTCACTAGGCGCGAACTGGTGCCGGTATTTAAATTAGGGGTGAAAGCCTCACCGAGCCCGGAGATACTGCCCGGGCCTGTCGGCAGATTGAGAACGGGCGCTTGCAGAGCTGTATGTTCATCCGCAGCGATAACCGCCGTAGATGATGCAAGCAAGCAGCAAGACAGCAATAATTTGCGCAGCATAAGCATCCTTGTTTTAAAGAGAAGTGCTTTATAAAAAGCACATTAAAAATTTTTTTATTTATAAATAAATACTGATGAAATTCAGCACTCCTCCTATAAATAAATGAGAAATCCAGCAGCATCAATGCCACTGGATTGCCAAGAAAGTTCTCTATTTTTTAGAAATTAGACTAACAGAGCTAGTGAGTTACTGGTTGCTTCAGCAATAACAGCGGGCCACCACCATTATCACCGCCACAGGTATCAACGTTTCTTGATTTGAACCGATGATTGAAGATCAACTCAATATCTTTAACCGCATCAAGATCTACCAGCGAACCAAATCGGTCTGCCAATTTAATTGACAAGCGCCAGCCCGTAGCAGCGACACTACGCTCTTTAAAGACGCTGGTAATCGTAGAACTGGAGCCAGCACCACTGTTAAACAGATCCAAATTCGCAGCCATAGACACACGATAACTATCACGGAAAGCTAAATTGGTCCTCTCCGTGATATCCCAGAATCGTGGGCTATGGGTAATTAGCTCATCCTGTATACCTACACCATCCACAGTTTCCACCAGGGTACCCGGTGTTTTGCTACGCAAGAAGCTGGTACCACCATAGGTCAGATAAGCTGGTGTTTCAGTTTCACCGCTGACGTTGTATAGCAATGGGATATTGAGGCCAACTGTCTCAATTTTATCCAGGTAATTACCACCAGCTGCAAGACAAGACAGATCTCCATTGTCTGCAATAACAGGGCCCAGGAAGAAATTACTGCGCGGCAATTCCTTCACCGTACTAAATTCCGCAGTTAGCCATACATCAGTGCCGAAAGAACGCGATAATAAACGCAGCTTCTCTTGGAAAGCTTCTTGCGGGCTAAGTTCTACTCCTCCTTGCTGGACAGGATCTGGGTGAGGATAAGTTTGCGGGATACCATTGATATCATCCACATAACCGAAAACATCATCCTTCAAAGAGAAGATATCTGTCGCCTGCTGGGTGCCATTTAAGTTACCTAGCTGATCAAAAGATGCCATCTCACTGAAGAAATCCCTCAGCTCCTCAGTACTGCGCAACTGGAAAATAGCTTCTTTTCTAGAACCACTAACCGGCCCAATAAAAGATTCCTGCCACTTGTATTCCAGCGCACTGGCGGTATAGAACAACCATTTCTGTGCTTCTTCAAAGTGACGTTCCGCACGCAGCATTTCTGTAGTTAGGCGACTGGCGTGAATCGGGTCGGCAAAATAACGATCGGCCAAGTTGGCGTTGGTGGTGAACATCTGGTTCATAACCCGCTGAGCTTGGCTTAACATGCCAACCAATCGCTCCATTTCTTGCTCAACTGTCGCTTCCGCTTGAGCAATATCCAGCGCAATAGTATTTACCTCCAGCCACATGGTACGTACCCGCGCGCGGCTTTCCACATCCAGAAGTTTATTGGTGCTGTCATTCAGCTTGGCACGCTCTTCCGCCGCCAGACGAATGCTCATAGCCTCCAACTTACCAATATCTTTGATACTTCTAATATTGCGGTGAGCTTCTGTAACATAGTTCACCCCCTCCTGAAGCAAAGCTGTATTGCCCGTATAGATAGCAAGCACCGTACCAGCCACTGCTTTTAGATAACCATGACGCTGCCTGGATTTTGCCTCCTCTTTACGAACCTTGGCGATTTGCTTCGAAATGGATTCCTGCTTGGAACCATAATCCAGGATGATCTTCGACATGCCATCGACGATACCCTCTTCCTCTGCACGTCGCTCAATTTCGATTTCAATCGCACTCAGCAGGTTTTCCATACGCTGCAGGTTGTTACTCAGCGCAATTTCCGCGAGCTCGATGTTATTCGCCTGTAGCGCAATTTCACTACCTTGCTGCGCAGACTCTTCAATAATGATGCAGTCTTGGTTAAAACAATTGCTCGGGAATTCCAGGCCCAGCAAGCTGTACAACCAGTTGCCCAGTTGCTGGTGGCGATCGGTATATTCCGTAGCCAGCTTGTCAGCGCTGTGACGATAGTTCTCATAGCTGGTTTTCGCAGCTACCAAACTGTTTTGCGCTGTGGCAATAGGGCCACTGCTTTCGTTACCAAGGAAGTCTCTCAGTGCATCGAAGGAGTCAAACACGGTGTTGCCATCAATACCGTAGCCTTGTACCAGCAACACAGCATCCTGGGGCAAACCCAGAATATTGGTTTCTCCAGTGAGCCAGCTCACGGAGTTTTCCAAATCGCTGATATGGGTATTCCATTCGGATATAGCTTCGGGCAGGCCAGAGAAACCCTGCACCTGGGTGAAGTCGACATTCGGGAAGATCGCACGCAACGATGCCTCTTTGGCAATCAACTCACTGCGCAGCGTATTCATCTCGTCAACCATTTGTGCCAGCAGGGTGGTATTGGTCTGTCCGGCAACGACGGCCAGACGCGCTTGCTGCACTTTAGTAGAAGCCAATTTGCTCATCAGCTGATAGAGCATGGTGACATCTTTGTAACCGGTGAACAGTAATTCTGCTGGGGTTACATCTTTTTGTGCCAGGTCGTTGGGGTCGTAGTAGCGGGGGCTAATTTGACCACGGGAGGGACCCCATTGTGCTAAAAACTCCGGTGCATAGGTCAGCAGGGAGTTGTACTGCTCCAGGGCGTCTTTCAACAACTGGTGTGCAGTTTCTATATGGCCAACTTCGACAGTCACCGCTTCGTTACGCAAACGGCTGATACGGGCATTATCCAGGGCTTCATTGGCCAGGATCATTTCCGCTACCGCGCGATCGTAGTAAACATCCAGCGTGAAACGCTGCAGGTTTTCATTGTCGGGGTGATGCGTCAGCTGCTCGAAAATAAACGCTTCCACATCGGTGGCACGGTTGCGCTCGGCAGTGTCGTACAGGCTGGAAAATTCAACCGTGGCTTCACCACTAGCATAAGGATTGATGACCGTATTGGTGTTGGTATCAACGATATACATCAAGTCCAGGTAGCGGAAGGCCGCTTTATCCCGGGAGAAAATACCCTGAGCAGGGTTTTCCTGCGCTGCTGGTACCTGATCTGCTTCGTTGTAGTACAGCTGCTTACGGATCTGTACTGTGGGATCCAGCTCCATGGTGACCGTGAAGATATCACTAAAGTCGGAGGAGCCCGCCTTGTTGACCGCTTGTACACGATAATCGTGGGTACCGAATACCAATGAAGAAGCATTGTATTTATAGGTATTGCCAGAGCCGTTATACACAGTCTGCCAGCTGCCATTATTAATACGTTGCTGCAGCAGATAGCTATCAGTTTCGGCAACTGATGGCCAGCTCACGGTATAAGCTTCACCGGTAGAAGAAGGCAAAGTGATATAGCTCGGCGCTGCTGGTGGCTGTAGCAAATCTACGGTGGCACAGGCTTCTGGCGAGTAATTGGACTGATCTGTTGAAGTCAGTGCGCGTACCCGGTAGCAGTGGCGACCATCCTGCAAATTGCTCAGCTGGTAGCTGCGCGCAGTACCGCGGTAAAGCTGCTTATTGGCACTATCCACCACTTGATATTCAACGGTGAGACCGCCTTTATCAATTTCTGTCCAGTTTAATTTTACTTTGCCATCCCAGCTGCTAGTGGGTGCTGCTGACAGCACCGGTATACCAACAACACGATCCACTATAACGCTGACCGGTGAAGAGTAGTTGGAGCAGGTGCCTTTAACATTACAAGCGCGCACCTTATAGCTGTAGGTACCATTGCTAATGTCAGTAAAACTCTTGCTCAGGCCAGAACCGCTGTAAACAGTGGAGCCACTTCCATCGACCAACTGGTAACTGGTGGCAAATTGTTTGGTATTCCAGCTGACAGTATATTTACCATCAAGGCTGGTAGTCGTATTCAATTTAGGGGTTGGTACGCCAGGACGAATATAGACTTCTAAATCTTCACTTTCTTGATAGCCAGAGCAGGTGGTATTACAGGCACGCACTCGAAAGCGGTAAGTACTACCATGGCTCAGGGAAGAAACCGTTGTACTGGTAGATGAACCAGAATAAATATTACCGGACCAACTGCCGTTATCCTTGCGCTGTTGCACCTCGTAGCGAGTAGCCCTGCTGCTGGCAGACCAGGTAAGATTAGCACTGCTAGATGATGTATAGCTGGGGGCGCTGATTGAGGCGGGAGATTCGGGCGTTGGTGGCGGCAACTCAACTTTTACTGTGTGGCTTACTCCCGGAACCTCTGTTTCGTATACTGGAGGCCCAAATCGCGCATATTTTACCCAGTATTCTTTTTCGTAGCGATATTCTCCCGAAGAAGTAACGGTTATTTCTGTTGGATAATACTCTCTATCCAAAGCTGAGGTTGCGTCATTTGTAAGCAGGGGTATTTGACGTGTGAACACACCATTTCTATACTCCTTCACAGATCGAAGCACTATAGTTCCAAAATAACTTCTATCCCTATGAGTAAGTTTAAATTTTCCATCCTTGTCTAAAGTTGGCCCATCGAGCTCACCTGACACAGGTTCATTGAACTGACCATAAGCAGAAGAGAAAAAGAAAAAAGATAGAAATGCAATTAAATATTTTGATTTAACCATTATATCTATTAATACCAAATTAGTTTTATAAAAACATTAGAAAAGTAATCCAGCAGTGTAAATACTACTGGATTACTAAATAACTACTCTAATTTTAGGAGGTTATTATTAAAATTAGTGAGTTATTGGTTGCTTCAGCAATAACAGCGGGCCACCACCATTATCACCACCGCAAGTGTCAATGTTTCTTGACTTGAAACGATGATTGAAGATCAACTCAATATCTTTAACCGCATCAAGATCCACCAGCGAACCAAAGCGGTCTGCCAATTTAATGGACAAACGCCAGCCCGTGGTGGCAACACTGCGCTCTTTAAATGCACTGGTGACTGTAGAGCTGGACCCCATACCACTGTTAAACATATCCAGATTTGCAGCCATAGATACACGATAGCTATTGCGGAACGCCAAGCCAGTTCCCTCTACAGCATCCCAAAAGCGAGTAGTATGAGTAATCAATTCGTCTTTGATGCCTACACCATCTGCCGTCTCCACCAGAGTGCCCGGCGTTTTACTGCGCAGGAAGCTGGTACCACCATAAGTTAGGAATGCAGGTGTTTCTGTTTCACCACTGACGTTGAACAACAAGGGGATATTGAGCCCGATAGTCTCAATTTTATCCAGATAATTACCACCTGTGGCCAGACAAGACAGATCACCGTTATCTGCAATAACCGGACCCAGGAAGAAGTTACTACGAGGTAACTCTTTCACAGAACTAAACTCTACAGTTAACCAGACATCAGTACCGAAAGAGCGTGAGAGTAAACGTAATTTCTCCTGGAAAGCATCCTGCGGACTCAACTCCTGTCCACCTTGCTGATCAGGATCTGGGTGCGTATAGGTTTGTGGAATACCATTAATATGATCCACATAGCCAAACACATCATCCTTCAAAGAGAAAGTATCGGTTGCCTGCTCTATGCTCCCTAGATTGTGTAGCTGATCAAAAGATGCCATCTCACTGAAGAAATCCCTCAGCTCCTCAGTACTGCGCAACTGGAAAATAGCTTCTTTTCTAGAACCACTAACCGGCCCAATAAAAGATTCCTGCCACTTGTATTCCAGCGCACTGGCGGTATAGAACAACCATTTCTGCGCTTCCTCAAAGTGACGTTCCGCACGCAGCATCTCTGTGGTCAGGCGACTGGCGTGAATCGGGTCGGCAAAATAACGATCGGCCAAGTTGGCGTTGGTGGTGAACATCTGGTTCATAACCCGCTGAGCTTGGCTTAACATGCCAACCAATCGCTCCATTTCTTGCTCAACTGTCGCTTCCGCTTGAGCAATATCCAGGGCAATAGTATTTACCTCCAGCCACATGGTGCGTACCCGCGCGCGGCTTTCCACATCCAGAAGTTTATTGGTGCTGTCATTCAGCTTGGCACGCTCTTCCGCCGCCAGACGAATGCTCATAGCCTCCAACTTACCAGTATCTTTGATACTTCTAATATTGCGGTGAGCTTCTGTAACATAGTTCACCCCCTCCTGAAGCAAAGCTGTATTGCCCGTATAGATAGCAAGCACCGTACCAGCCACTGCTTTTAGATAACCATGACGCTGCCTGGATTTTGCCTCCTCTTTACGAACCTTGGCGATTTGCTTCGAAATGGATTCCTGCTTGGAACCATAATCCAGGATGATCTTCGACATGCCATCGACGATACCCTCTTCCTCTGCACGTCGCTCAATTTCGATTTCAATCGCACTCAGCAGGTTTTCCATACGCTGCAGGTTGTTACTCAGCGCAATTTCCGCGAGCTCGATGTTATTCGCCTGTAGCGCAATTTCACTACCTTGCTGCGCAGACTCTTCAATAATGATGCAGTCTTGGTTAAAACAATTGCTCGGGAATTCCAGGCCCAGCAAGCTGTACAACCAGTTGCCCAGTTGCTGGTGGCGATCGGTATATTCCGTAGCCAGCTTGTCAGCGCTGTGACGATAGTTCTCATAGCTGGTTTTCGCAGCTACCAAACTGTTTTGCGCTGTGGCAATAGGGCCACTGCTTTCGTTACCAAGGAAGTCTCTCAGTGCATCGAAGGAGTCAAACACGGTGTTGCCATCAATACCGTAGCCTTGTACCAGCAACACAGCATCCTGGGGCAAACCCAGAATATTGGTTTCTCCAGTGAGCCAGCTCACGGAGTTTTCCAAATCGCTGATATGGGTATTCCATTCGGATATAGCTTCGGGCAGGCCAGAGAAACCCTGCACCTGGGTGAAGTCGACATTCGGGAAGATCGCACGCAACGATGCCTCTTTGGCAATCAACTCACTGCGCAGCGTATTCATCTCGTCAACCATTTGTGCCAGCAGGGTGGTATTGGTCTGTCCGGCAACGACGGCCAGACGCGCTTGCTGCACTTTAGTAGAAGCCAATTTGCTCATCAGCTGATAGAGCATGGTGACATCTTTGTAACCGGTGAACAGTAATTCTGCTGGGGTTACATCTTTTTGTGCCAGGTCGTTGGGGTCGTAGTAGCGGGGGCTAATTTGACCACGGGAGGGACCCCATTGTGCTAAAAACTCCGGTGCATAGGTCAGCAGGGAGTTGTACTGCTCCAGGGCGTCTTTCAACAACTGGTGTGCAGTTTCTATATGGCCAACTTCGACAGTCACCGCTTCGTTACGCAAACGGCTGATACGGGCATTATCCAGGGCTTCATTGGCCAGGATCATTTCCGCTACCGCGCGATCGTAGTAAACATCCAGCGTGAAACGCTGCAGGTTTTCATTGTCGGGGTGATGCGTCAGCTGCTCGAAAATAAACGCTTCCACATCGGTGGCACGGTTGCGCTCGGCAGTGTCGTACAGGCTGGAAAATTCAACCGTGGCTTCACCACTAGCATAAGGATTGATGACCGTATTGGTGTTGGTATCAACGATATACATCAAGTCCAGGTAGCGGAAGGCCGCTTTATCCCGGGAGAAAATACCCTGAGCAGGGTTTTCCTGCGCTGCTGGTACCTGATCTGCTTCGTTGTAGTACAGCTGCTTACGGATCTGTACTGTGGGATCCAGCTCCATGGTGACCGTGAAGATATCACTAAAGTCGGAGGAGCCCGCCTTGTTGACCGCTTGTACACGATAATCGTGGGTACCGAATACCAATGAAGAAGCATTGTATTTATAGGTATTGCCAGAGCCGTTATACACAGTCTGCCAGCTGCCATTATTAATACGTTGCTGCAGCAGATAGCTATCAGTTTCGGCAACTGATGGCCAGCTCACGGTATAAGCTTCACCGGTAGAAGAAGGCAAAGTGATATAGCTCGGCGCTGCTGGTGGCTGTAGCAAATCTACGGTGGCACAGGCTTCTGGCGAGTAATTGGACTGATCTGTTGAAGTCAGTGCGCGTACCCGGTAGCAGTGGCGACCATCCTGCAAATTGCTCAGCTGGTAGCTGCGCGCAGTACCGCGGTAAAGCTGCTTATTGGCACTATCCACCACTTGATATTCAACGGTGAGACCGCCTTTATCAATTTCTGTCCAGTTTAATTTTACTTTGCCATCCCAGCTGCTAGTGGGTGCTGCTGACAGCACCGGTATACCAACAACACGATCCACTATAACGCTGACCGGTGAAGAGTAGTTGGAGCAGGTGCCTTTAACATTACAAGCGCGCACCTTATAGCTGTAGGTACCATTGCTAATGTCAGTAAAACTCTTGCTCAGGCCAGAACCGCTGTAAACAGTGGAGCCACTTCCATCGACCAACTGGTAACTGGTGGCAAATTGTTTGGTATTCCAGCTGACAGTATATTTACCATCAAGGCTGGTAGTCGTATTCAATTTAGGGGTTGGTACGCCAGGACGAATATAGACTTCTAAATCTTCACTTTCTTGATAGCCAGAGCAGGTGGTATTACAGGCACGCACTCGAAAGCGGTAAGTACTACCATGGCTCAGGGAAGAAACCGTTGTACTGGTAGATGAACCAGAATAAATATTACCGGACCAACTACCGTTATCCTTACGCTGCTGTAACTCATAACGGGTAGCCTCGCTGCTGGAGGACCAACTAACATTGACACTACTGGCAGAGGAATAGCTGGGAACAGTGATAGAAGATGGTTTTGGCGGTGTGCGCTCTACCTCCATGGCTCCGCCAGTCTTGTAACTACCACATACATTCTTTTCAGTGTTACAGGCTCGTACACGATACTGGTAATCACCACTGGACCGACCGCTCTCATTAAAGCTAGTTCCAGAGGAGTTATAAACTCTACTCCAAGGGCCATCATTTAGCCTACGGTAGAGTTCATATCGACCTGCACCAGCGCTGGAAGACCAGCTAACTTTGTAGGCACCATCACTATCGAAAGTCCCATAACTAATACTAGAGGGCGCTGCTGGTTGAAATATAACGTTAACGGTATGAGTGCCAAGTCTTAATTTTGTGAACTTATTTGCGGAACATGACGAAACCGGCTCTGTTGGAAATCCAATATCTCCAGTTTGACAATATTCATGCCATTGCTCATAGTAATATTCCCCTGCTGAACTTACGGTTATATACGCTGAGGGATCAGCCCCCCCAGAGTCCAAGGATATATTGCGAGTAAAATTCCCATTTTTATATTCTTTCAGATACAAACCCATTGTGCCAGGATGGAACACGCTCTGGGGCTTCAGAAAATACTTACCATCTGTATCTATATCAGGACCACTCAAGGTGAACCCATGCGCTATAGTGCCGACAAACAAGGCTGGCAACACTAAAGAACTGCGTAAAAGAGAAAACATTTTTAAAACCAAAAAATCATGATCTATTTAAAATTTAAGCAAAAAATTGCCTAAAAAAACTACACAGCAGCAAAAAAAAACCGCTACAGAAAATTGATGAATCTAAGAAATTTTTCTATGAGATAGAACCACAGATGACTTCCCTCCCTAAAGTTACTTACATCCATTTACAGAAGCACGCCTGGATTAAAAGTCGATCCAGAATAGTATTGAGCTGAATTTTATCGACGAATGAAACCCAACTTCAATCCATTTATTGATCTAATCTAATATCAACCCACAAAAAATAACCAACACTGAAAATTAACCCTCAAAAACCCACCATATAAGTCTCATACAAACCTTAAAATTAGCACCAACAGCCGGACAAAAAAGATTGCAAAAAATTAACTCAGTAAAAACACCCCAAGAAAAGATGGTTAAAATTTTATTATTTAAGAAAAACACTCCTGCACAACAGGAAATTAATTTTTCAAGCAATGTCAACCCACAGAAAAAACATTCAAACTATCAGACATCACGATTAGCAAATTAAATTCAAATTAGATTCGCGCAACAATGACAGTCACCCACCATACTCACCGCCGCAAACACCTTTACTCCCCCAAGGTAAACTAGCAACTAAAAATCACCCAAAAAAATCGACATAATCAAGATCAACCAGAGGCTCAAAACACCCCTATCCTGCCTGACAAAAATCAGCCAGCCCTCAAAAAATAGAATTACAAATAGTTGGCAGTACAGCGGCACTATAGGTGGAGAGTTAACTAGCACTCCACATTTATAAAGAAAGAAATACCCTCCAATATTTTTAGACCTAGCTATACCACACAGAAGCGTGGCCCAAAAATGTAACCGGTTACATTGCCATCTTTAAAACATAGGGACAAATTTAATGCTCCAATCCCCCACTTTTTAGGCAAAAAATGATAGCCCTAGAGTAGCAGTCCGACGGTTAAAACCCGTCGGACTACCAAATAAATATGCCAGCTTTAGAATGGCGTTATTAATGAAATTACTATCTCACCGGCTCTCGCAGCAATAGCAGAGGGCCGCCACCATTACCACCACCGCAGGTATCAATATTTCTTGATTTGAAACGATGATTGAAGATCAACTCAACATCCTTAATAGCATCAAGATCTACTAGCGAACCAAAGCGGTCTGCCAATTTGATAGACAAGCGCCAGCCAGTAGCAGCAACACTACGCTCCTTAAAGACACTAGTAACCGTAGAGCTGGAGCCTGCTCCACTATTAAACATATCCAGATTTGCAGCCATAGGCACACGATAGCTATTACGGAAAGCCAGGCTAGCTCCATCAACGGTATCCCAGAAACGTGCGCTATAAGTAATCAACTCGTCCTTGATACCTACACCATCTGCCGTCTCCACCAAAGTACCCGGCGTTTTACTGCGCACAAAGCTGGTACCGCCATAGGTTAAGTAAGCCGGTGTTTCTGTTTCACCACTGACGTTGTACAACAGAGGAATATTGAGTCCAATGGTCTCAATTTTATCCAGGTAGGACCCACCCGCGGCAAGACAAGACAGATCACCATTATCCGCAATAACCGGACCCAGGAAGAAATTACTACGCGGCAATTCCTTCACTGTACTAAATTCCACAGTCAACCAGATATCGGTGCCGAAAGAGCGCGACAATAAACGTAGCTTTTCCTGGAAAGCTTCCTGCGGGTTCAATTCTGGACCGCCTTGTTGATCAGGATCTGGATGTGCATAGGTTTGTGGAATACCATTGATATCATCCACATAACCGAATACATCATCCTTTAGCGAGAAGGTGTCTATCGCTTGCTGGGTGCCATTTAAGTTACGCAACTGATCAAAAGATGCCATCTCACTGAAGAAATCTCTCAGCTCCTCAGTATTACGCAACTGGAAAATAGCTTCTTTTCTAGAACCACTAACCGGCCCAATAAAAGATTCCTGCCACTTGTACTCCAGCGCACTGGCGGTATAGAACAACCATTTCTGTGCTTCTTCAAAGTGACGTTCCGCACGCAGCATCTCTGTGGTCAGGCGACTGGCGTGAATCGGGTCGGCAAAATAGCGATCGGCCAAGTTGGCGTTGGTGGTGAACATCTGGTTCATAACCCGCTGTGCCTGATTAAGCATACCGATCAGACGCTCGACTTCCTGCTCTACGGTCGCTTCTGCCTGGGCAATATCTAGTGCGATAGTATTCGCTTCCAGCCACATGGTACGTATCCGCGCCCTGCTTTCGACTTCTAATAATTTGTTAGAACTGTCATTAAGCTTGGCACGTTCTTCCGCCGCCAGGCGAATACTCAGCGCTTCCAGCTTACCAATCTCTTTAATACTTCTGAGGTTGATATGGCTGGAAACCACTTGGCTGATACCTTGCTCCAATAAAGCAGTATCCTTCCCTTGGGAAAAGTATGCTTTTACAGCACCACCCACGACTTTAAGGAAGCCATCTCTTTTCCTTGATTTCTCCGCCTCTTTACGAATCTTGGTGATCTGCTTCGAAATGGATTCCTGCTTGGAGCCATAATCCAGGATGATCTTCGACATGCCATCGACGATACCCTCTTCCTCTGCACGTCGCTCAATTTCGATTTCAATCGCACTCAGCAGGTTTTCCATACGCTGCAGGTTGTTACTCAGCGCAATTTCTGCGAGCTCGATGTTATTCGCCTGTAGCGCAATTTCACTACCTTGCTGCGCAGACTCTTCAATAATGATGCAGTCTTGGTTAAAACAATTGCTCGGGAATTCCAGGCCCAGCAAGCTGTACAACCAGTTGCCCAGTTGCTGGTGGCGATCGGTATATTCCGTAGCGAGCTTGTCAGCGCTGTGACGATAGTTCTCATAGCTAGTTTTCGCAGCTACCAAACTGTTTTGCGCTGTGGCAATAGGGCCACTGCTTTCGTTACCAAGGAAGTCTCTCAGTGCATCGAAGGAGTCAAACACGGTGTTGCCATCAATACCGTAGCCTTGTACCAGCAACACAGCATCCTGGGGCAGACCCAGAATATTGGTTTCTCCAGTGAGCCAGCTCACGGAGTTTTCCAAATCGCTGATATGGGTATTCCATTCGGATATAGCTTCGGGCAGGCCAGAGAAACCCTGCACCTGGGTGAAGTCGACATTCAGGAAGATCGCACGCAACGATGCCTCTTTGGCAATCAGCTCGCTGCGCAGCGTGTCCATCTCGTCAACCATTTGCGCCAACAAGGTGGTATTGGTCTGACCAGCTACAACGGCCAAACGCGCTTGCTGCACTTTGGTAGAAGCCAATTTGCTCATCAGCTGATAGAGCATGGTGACATCTTTGTAACCAGTGAACAGTAATTCTGCCGGGGTTACATCTTTTTGTGCCAGATCGTTGGGATCATAGTAACGGGGACTGATTTGACCACGGGAAGGACCCCACTGCGCTAAAAACTCCGGTGCATAAGTCAGCAGGGAGCTGTACTGCTCCAGGGCGTCTTTCAACAACTGGTGTGCAGTTTCTATATGGCCAACTTCGACAGTCACCGCTTCGTTACGCAAACGGCTAATACGGGCATTATCCAGGGCTTCATTAGCCAGGATCATTTCCGCTACCGCGCGATCGTAGTAAACATCCAGCGTGAAACGCTGCAGGTTTTCATTGTCGGGGTGGTGGGTCAGCTGCTCGAAAATAAACGCTTCCACATCGGTGGCACGGTTGCGCTCGGCAGTGTCGTACAGGCTGGAAAATTCAACCGTGGCTTCACCACTGGCATAAGGATTGATGACCGTATTGGTGTTGGTATCAACGATATACATCAAGTCCAGGTAGCGGAAGGCCGCTTTATCCTGGGAGAAAATACCCTGAGCAGGGTTTTCCTGCGCTGCTGGTACTTGATCTGCTTCGTTGTAGTACAGCTGCTTACGGATCTGTACTGTGGGATCTAGCTCCATGGTGACCGTGAAGATATCACTGAAGTCGGAGGAGCCCGCCTTGTTGACCGCTTGTACACGATAATCGTGGGTACCGAATACCAATGAAGAAGCATTGTATTTATAGGTATTGCCAGAGCCGTTATACACAGCCTGCCAGCTGCCATTATTAATACGTTGCTGCAGCAGATAACTATCAGTTTCGGCAACTGATGGCCAGCTCACGGTATAAGCTTCACCGGTAGAAGAAGGCAAAGTGATATAGCTCGGCGCTGCTGGTGGCTGTAGCAAATCTACGGTGGCACAGGCTTCTGGCGAGTAATTGGAATGATCTGTTGAAGTCAGTGCGCGTACCCGGTAGCAGTGGCGACCATCCTGCAAGTTACTCAGTTGGTAGCTACGTGCAGTGCCGCGATAAAGCTGCTTATTTGCACTGTCTACCACTTGATATTCAACGGTGAGACCGCCTTTATCAATTTCTGTCCAGCTTAGTTTTACTTTGCCATCCCAGCTGCTAGTGGGCGCTGCAGACAGCACCGGTATACCAACAACACGATCCACTATAACGCTGACCGGTGGAGAGTAGTTGGAGCAGGTGCCTTTAACATTACAAGCGCGCACCTTGTAGCTGTAGGTACCATTGCTAATGTCAGTAAAACTCTTGCTCAGATCAGAACCACTGTAAACAGTAGAGTCATTACCATCTACAGCCTGATAACTAGTGGCATGCGCTTTGGCTTCCCAGCTCAGCGTATATTTACCGTCTAGACTGGTGTTCGTATTTAATTTGGGATCTGGTACGCCTGGACGAAAATAAACCTGTAGGTCACCACTTTCTCGATACGAAGAACAGAGGGTGGCACAAGAGCGAACCCTAAAGCGATAGATACTGCCATGCACCAAAGAGGAGACGGACCTGCTGGTTGCAGCAGAGCCTGAGTGAATATCATCAGACCAGCTACCATTATCCCTGCGCTGCTGTACCTCATAGCTGGTTGCACCATTACTAGACCCCCAGCTTAAATTTACACTGCTGGATGATACATAACTTGGCACACTGAAAGAGGAGGGAACAGGCGGCGTTCCAACAGCGGCTACGGGACCCGTTTTAAAATCGCTGCACATATTGGGCGTACAGGCCCGCACTCGATACTGATAACTACCCAAGGATCGTCCACTTTCACTGAAACTGGTTCCTGAAGAATTATAAATTCGGCTCCAAGAACCTCCATTTATTCTACGCTCGAGTTCATAATGGCTAGCGCCAGGCCGTGAGGACCAACTGACGATATAAGAACCGTCATAATCTGCACTTGGATAACTTAAGGTAGTAGGTGTAGAAGTAACTGCTACCTCGCGGCACTCCTGTTTTGCCCCCAAAGGTGCACGTCGGTCAACCCTATAAGTGCCTTGTATACCCTCAGCCTTAAAACAAAGTGAGTAATTTCCATCAGCAGTTAAATTCACCACTCGAGTACCAGTGAGAGGGGGCGCACTATCGAGCGTTGTTTCATTGCCATTTAGGACCTGTACTATTGAATAATCTTCTTGTCGTCTATACAGGTTTGAAGATCCAAGCTCATAAGCTTGCCATTTAAGTGTTGCTTTTCTATTTGAATAGCTAAGCGTGAAGCTATCCGGCAATTCGAGAGTACAGGACTCTATTATGTCCGGAAGCTCACTAAGTAATTTTTGACATGAAGCTAGCGCTTTCTCTGGTACCCCGGCAATGAGTACAAGCCCTGTTATAACCAGAGAACTCATTAATTTTGAAGATGCGATCATACTACGTTACCAATTCCCTCTGACTAACATTCCATACTTTATATTCGATCAAATATCATGCAATCTGCATCATCACTCTTCAAAGTAATTTAACTCCAAGCCTCTCTAGAACCACCAAACTTATGAGGCAAACTTAATAAATCGAGAGCTTACGCTCAGGAAGACCTGCCACATTTCGACATTCAAAAAAATGAACGCCTTTGCATTTAATAGTGTTTACCTCGCTAACCCCTGCTCAATGGAAGGGGGAAATTCGAAGCAAGAAAAAGCATGGTAGCTGGATACACCTAAAAAGAGCCGCTAACCAATCTTAGATTTTCATCTAGGTAGATTTTATCGGTGAGATCATCTTTATTTCAAGAAAAAAGCCAAAAAAAATCAAGTTTTGTCTATTTCCTTTGGATCTGCGTGGAATAAAAAATGTAAAAAATATTAAATACAAGGTCCAAATATACCCCACTGGTAGACCCAGCACATTTAAACGAGGAATTATCAAAGACAATTTAAGCAAATTACTTTACCTAACGGTAGTGACTTACATGTCCATCAGAACATTACTGGCCTACCAAGTTAAGACAAGCAAGAATAATTAATCTTTCATAAAGAAGAAGAGGCAGGCATACAAAAAGATCAAGATCCCTACAAGAAAATCGACACAAGAAAAACCAATTAAAGGCCATTACCAATAATAAAATTTAATCCATAAAAATCAGAAATAAATTTAAGCCTGACTCAACTGACCTCGATCATTACCGTTCTTTATTTAACAAAGCAAGAGGGGTAGATGGGTAACCCTTTGCCCTCACGCCACAGCTTGCAAATGGCAACAAAGCTTTTCTCCGGAGTCACATTTTGACCTTAGAAATCCTTTAAATGATGAGCAGAAACCTTACTACCACTTAAAAGTCATGTGGAGTTTCATCTCTAGTAGAAGATTGAGCTTGAAAATATAATATTGATCCACCTAAGAGCCATAGGGGTCGGACATCTCAATAAGTGAGAATTCGTCAGAAAATCGGATATATAAGGACTGAAAGGAAACTTTGATAGGAGATTAGGGGTGCGCGCAGCCCGTTAGCAACGCGCATGTCTTTTAACGCCCAAAAAATAAAACGGCGAAAGCAATGATTAAACCAACCAACAACACCCATACTCCTCGAAGCATCAAAGAGCGAGCATACTCCGCTTCTTTATACCGCAAAGCATAGGGAATTCCGGTAATAGGGCCAAGAAATATAGTGACAATTCCCCAAACCCAGTGCTTATTACCCAAGGCAGTCAATGCAGCCATTAGGCCCCCAAACCAACACAGGGTCACACCTATGACACATACTACCAAGGCGATTATGGACCACCACTGATTAGCCAGGAAAATTTCTACTATCTGTGTTTCTGTCATGGCACTCTGCCACTCCCTATTACTACTTGATCATTGCAAATTTTCAGGCCCTTTTCACAGCTTGATAATGCTGCTTCCAGATAGCCCAAATTACCCACGATTTGCCATGGGCACAGCCGCTTTCAAACCGATAGCGCTGTTAGCGAACAATAGTAACCTTAAAGGGGGACAAATGGTCCCCCCAAAAGTAATCAGAAGTGTGTGATCACTTACTCTCCGGAAAATTCAGTGACCAGCTCCAGGCCGGTTATGTTTCTGGTCTCATTGGCAAAGCTATAGTATGTGGGCTTTTCATCAATAAATATCTGATGGGTCATTGTCACTTCAGGGGGAAGTTCGAAGATACCCGCAGGAACTGAATACTGCTGGGTTTCCTTTAATCGGTAGAAGAGATGGGAGCCACAATTGGAACAGAAACCGCGTTCAGCCCAGTCCGAAGAGTCAAATACAGATACATGCTCCTCACCAGAGATTTCCACACTGGTCTGGCAGTCCACCGCCAACAGTGGACCACCGCTCCACTTTTTACACATGCTACAGTGACAGACTCCAAGGTCAGAAGAAGGCAGCTCGGCCTTGATGGTCACAGAACCACACAGGCAGCTTCCCTGTACTGGATTAGTATCACTCATATTTTCCTCTCTCTTCTGTAAAGCTATAGAAGCGTACACTTACTAACTGTTGCCACAGGGCAATCTAAGACTCATAAAACTTACAACGGCGCTTGAACCAGTTAATTCTTTTAGTGTGATTCTCTGGGCAGTTTTCCATACACTGGCTACCAAGCGCTTTCAGGGTGATTGCCTCTGGGTAATTTGCCACTACTTCCCCCGCAATGATATGACGAAAACCTGGTTCGTCTGCCGTTATAAGAAAGTGGTTTTCTTTATTACCAATTAAGATTTTTTCTCTGGCCATAGCATAAACCTGGAATTCCCACATCCCCCAGGAGCTCCATTTATTCATAACCAGGCATGTAGACATGGTTTTTAGAGGCTGCTGCTGCTGCTGCTGCTGCTGCTGCTGCTGCTGCTCAATAGCAAATGAAGAACTTGAGAACAGCAGTAGGAAAAATATAATTATTCTCATATTCAATCCCTGAATACATATAGCAGTAAATAATTTGACAGATAGTCGCAATATAAGTAGTAAATAGCACTACCCAAAGAGAGGTATACTCATCCCAACTATGTCACAAAAATGAGAAGCACTTCAAGATATGATAATATGATTTACCTTTTGGGCATTTATAACCCAAACTTCACTGAAAAAACATAGAAATATCTTGCAGATTTTATTGATAAATAAAGCAAGCTAGAATATAGGAAGTATTTCATTTATTAATAACAACATATCTCCACACTGATAAATATAGCCACTTACACTTCCACAAAACACTCATCCAAGAGGATGATATATCTCCAGCATAGAGAATAAAGCACCTATCAAATATCAACTTCCCTTAGAAATAAGTCACTGATATTAATTAGAAAATTCAACTCTTGGATCACCAAAGTCACGTCCCATATAATCCGGTGCGCAAGGAATAAGCTCAGCAGCTGGGATACCTGCATCAATCAAATAGCGCTCAACTTTTCGACTGCGCTCTAAGGCTAGCTTCTCAAATTCTTCACGCAAGAAAATCGGCGGCCTACGGTAGAAATTTGATAAAAATCTGCGACTACCGCGTAGACCAATTGTTGAATTTGGGTACATTGCATTCCAATCCCTGGCATTGGCAATACCACAAACACCAGGACGGGCATCCGGATGTTTATGTAACACTGCGACCATTTGCTGAAGTTGTGCCAGCGCTAAACCACTTAACTCCGCACTGCCGGGAGCAAAATCAATGGAATCAAAGGACTTCGCCATAAATCGCCCCCAGGCCAATTTAGCCAAAAGATAAATACCATAGGGGGTGAAGTAACTAAATAAAGCATCCATAATGGCTTTATGTAATAATTCGCTGAAGACATACTCCATAGAAAACTTTGGATCGCGGATATTGCCGGTTACGGGCATACCAAATTTCACATTCCCCTTACCATCTTTTAACAACCAAAGGGCAAGGTTCAGAGGGATAAACCTCTTCTTAACTGGTAATTGATCATCTTTTCGTACACGCCGAACCTTTATTTTTTCCAACACCACATCGGCAAAGGCATTTAATTGATTTTCATAGACATGGATATTCACCACCGCATCCATCTGCCCCTGCAGTATCTTGAAACCGAGTAGCTTGGCCATATAAGGCGTAGCCGGTATTAGATTTACATTAGCTAAGTAACCGGTCAGATCCGCATTCCATTTTTTTTGCCCCAAGTAGTCTATTGTCCCCCCTAATTGAATATCGCCAAATCCACCGGGGCGGCCATTCGCGACAATCACAGCTGGAGGATGCTCCCCCACATTACTGATATCGCTGAGATTAAGATTGATATCGCGTACTGGCAGCCGTGCGCGAAACTCATGTTTTCGATCCACCCAGGTAAAAGTACCATGGCGTAGGTGGATATCACCAATATGGTATAAGAGTGGAGGCCGGTGTTTTTTCTTCCTATGCAGATATTGATTAATCGGTATCCCTCGCAGTTCGGCAATCTCCCAGGTTACCGGAAACTGACCCTGCTCATCCCTCAACAAGATAAAACGTGGGCGCAGGAAATCGATAAAATCAATCGTCAATAACTCCATACGCTTATGGAAACTCAAGCCTTTAATATGCAACAGTCTAAAGTCCCCAATGGTACTGTGGCGTTCAAACTCGGGAACACCAGGATCCCGGTTGAAGAAATGGAAATGTACGGCCTCCCCCCAGGCGAAGTACCATTCTTCTGAATTCAGAGAAAAGTGGGAAATTTCAATACTTTCCCCCTCTACTAATAATTCGCCTCGTGGTGAAAAAAGATCAATATTCTCAACCTTAAACAGTGGAAGAGTTAGCCCGTGTACGCCACTGAAGTTACCATCCAACTCAACGGCTCCGAGTTTGAAGCAATGAATCCCTTGATCAAAATAACCGGCGGGAATACAGCTGGCAATACTCAGAAGCCGTAGTTGTTGTACTCCTATAGTTCGCCCCTCCAAACGCAGTTGCTCCACTTGCAATCTCTGCGTCTTCAACAACGGGAAAGACAATGCTTGCGTAAAGCCCTTCTCATGCATTTGTATTTCCGCCACACTGATGTCCCTGAGCAGAAAAATCCTTCCGGTCGCCCCTTGTTGACTTTCCATACCTCCCAAGCGTAATTGGCTCAACTGATAACAAGGGGCAATATTTTTGTCTTTCAAAAGTCCGGCGGGTAAACAGCCACTGGCACCCTGCACCCGTACCAGCGCCTCCCCCTCAAAAGAGATATTATCCAGCTGAAAGTTGGGTATTTTAATTGGCTCAGTATTTTTGCGTGGAATAGAGAGACCAGCTAAATGTAAGGAGCCCTCAAGAGTAAAAGGCCGACTTAGGGATACGCGCTGCAAACCTGGCATATACAGCTCATCGACGCCATAACAGCTCTGCGTATCTCCAGCTCTGGATCGCTCAAGCCTTTCTATCGTTACAATCTTGCCGGAGTCTGGCAGGCACACCCGGGTATTGAGAATCTTTAAGTCGGCAACAGAAAAGTCCTTCCCACCATTCCAGTTGACTCCCCGCCAACTCAACTGTTGCAGGCCTGCCTGCAGGAAATCTCCGCCTTTTTGCCAAAAAGCGATTGGACCAGTGTAAACAGCGCCAGAACTAATCCGATCAATACTACTTTCAAAGCCGATACTAATTGGGTTACCCGTAAATTTTATCTGTGGTGTTTCAATACAGTCAGCCAGATTTGCCCTATCGATTTCACGAGGGAATAGGCGCTGTAAACCACAAACTAAGATATTGTCGATCGTTAAATCGTAGAGATCGATGGAGCCGGGGGAAAAATAAATCCGAGGAATGTCAAGTTTTGCAAACTGCCAAATGGGCTCGGCAGAGGCAGCACGGGTAAATTCCGTCACTCCCAGTGACACCCCACTGCTATTGATAGAGTGCAAGTCCCGACTGTATATACAATGGGGGAGTTTTCCCATTATGCCCTGTCGCTGTGGGAGACAAGCCAATAGGGACTCTGCAGACAGCTTGTCAAACTTTATTTCTGAAGTGGCAGCACCATTGCGGGACCAGAGAAATTCTAATTCTGGCAGAGAAAGCTGTTGAATATCCAGTGCAGCTATTCCGTCCATCTCCAGCAGTTGAATCTGAGCAATGCTGGAGTCATTCAAATTGGCCGATGCTTGCTGTCGACCAAACTCCAAGTGGAAGGCTTCGCCTAAATGCAACTTCTGCAGGTCTATGCAGCGAATGTGAATATCAGAAAGTACCGCGATATCCGGTAGGCAAATATCCAGTATTTCCAGTGCACTTTCAGGCAAGGCGATATAAGTGCTGAGCGCCGCAGACGGTAAATAACGGATTCTAACTAATGGGAAATTCAGGTCTTCAATATTTAGCAGGGAGCGATTTTGTGTTGTGTGTGCCAGAGCACGCTCGATAGAAAATTCTGCAGTGGCAATATCAAAGCCTCCGCGCCAAGCAATGCGAAGAGGCTGTTGTTGGCGCAAGTCACGAAAGTCAAAGCAAGTGGGCATTTTCTCAAGCGGCAGGGAATCCCGGTAAATTAACCGTGCCCAAGAATCTGGTAAGCAACCATCTAAGCGCTGCAAACTGGCATTTTCCAATTTGAAGTTTGGCGCGTTGACACTGGCCATTTGGTTACTGGCTTGAGGCCCCTGTTCCTCTAGATTGCCCTTCTCCGTACCATAATCCGCCTCTATCGGACCGATACTTGATGCCATGGCGCTGGCAGCCCAGGGATCTTCAACGGCTTCACGGCGAAAATATCCGCTGCCGTTGGCCATTTTCTGTAATAAAAGCCCTTTATTACCGCTGGGGCTATCCCCCAACATAAGTCGTTGCACCCCCAATTTGCCAAAAATGGCATACCCATCCTCACCCGTTTGCAGGGCAAAGTTACCCTGTCCCTTAAGACTGTTGAGTTGGGCGCACAAGGGCCCCAGGCCCTCAGGCAGCAAGCCACGCGATAAGCAGCCAGACAAGGATTCCAGGGAAAAATCCTGAATTGAGTAAGGTGTATCCGATGCTAAAGTGTCGATACCCCCCCACTTTAATTGACGCAGTCGCAGCCTCTCTTCTGCCAATCCCTCTAGCTGCATCTGTCCCAGATACATTGGCCCACTAGCAGCTCCCCATGGAATCGACTTTGACTGCGAACCAAAACGCAGCGCCACTTTTTCCTCTCCACGTAAACCAGTTAAGCGCACACAGTGATCGGGTTTACCCCACAATTCACCGGGCACACAGCCGCTGGCACTATTCACGGATAAACTGCCCACCGAGAGAATTCGGCTGGCCTTATCAAACTCCAGTGAACCCAGCCGAGCTTGCTGTGCTGTCAGAGGCTGCCTGTGGGGCTGGGCGACATCCACATAGCGCACCTGTTGGGCGCGACTGGGACCGGTAATTATTTTAAGCGGTTGATTCCAGTCAAACTTGGTAGGACCGGGGAGATTCAGGGTAGTGGCTCGCACACAAAAGTGGTGCTTGGCATCGCGTAAGTGCTGTGGACACCAATCGAAGGCGGTAGCGCCCGCACGACGCCAGCGCAGCCGTTTAATCGGACGAACATAATCAAAATCGCGGATAGCAATGGTTTCTGCGCGCCAGTCCTGCCAACGCTGATCGCTTCGCCGTAATATAACGCCTTCGCCATTGGCACGGCGCCACTGCGCCATAGCGACACGACCAAAATCAAATTTTAAATCCCCAGCGGCTTTCAGACGACGCGCTGCGGCACAGTGGCCGATCAGGCGCTGTAATCCGTGAATCGCATCGGCCCACTGTTGTGGCGGGCAACTGGAAAAAAACTCTGCGTGGAAGGCATCCGCTTCGGTGCGCAAACTAGGCCAACGAAAATCCCCAGACTTCAAGTGCAGATGCGCCAAAGTAGTGTTATATCGCGCAGACTTTCTCTCTCTGGCTAGTAATTCGTGTAATTCAATTCCAGCGGCGGCAATATCAACTTTTAGGGGAACGTTTCCTTTGCGCCACAGCCCCAGGGTGAAATCCCGCGCTCTTATATCGCCAATGTAAACGCAGGAGGCTGTAGACCAGATGGGCTTGTGTAAATAGCAGAGTTCGCTATTACGAATTCGTGCTCGCTCGATTGCCAGCTTAAAATCCCTATCCTTGCGCTCAACCTGTGCCAAATCCCAGCCGCCCACCTCCCATTCTCTGCGCCATTCTCCCGGCACAGATTGCAGATCCATATAGGCGCCACTAATAGAGACTCGAGGCAGATTGGCGCGACCACGCAGCAACTGCCACCAACTGTAATCCAGCAGAATCTCCTGGGCGGAAAATCCTCTCCCCTCGCGGTTGATTGCGCGCGCATCCACAAGCAACAAGTTTAAATCCAGCAGAGACACTCGAAAGTGTTGCGCCTGAAAATCCAGTCCGCGCTCGGCCATCCATGAACTGGCCTTATCGCGTACCAAACCGGAAAGCACGAATGAAAAGCCTTCCAGCAATAATAATCCGCCAATCAACCACCACAGCAGGTGATGAAAGCGGGCATTATGACGGGCAGGCTCTGTTGGCATTGGAAAAATCGCGCCGCGAAATGAGTTGAACGCAAGCTGCAACGACAGCCAAGCCCATAAAGTAAAGACCAGCCCCACAGTTTTTTTTACCCTGGCGTCGCGATTCGCGATAATGAAGGCTTACGTCGTGTGATCAGTCTCGCCCCAACTCACGCTGTCTAAAATTTATCCAGAAGTGAATTTGCACGGCGGGAGAATTTGGCTGGCGGGCAATGGCTTTACCCCAGCAACTGTTGCAGAAATCAGTAGTGAGCAAAAATGCAGGAGCATCCTAACTACCAGGATATCGTTCTGGTCGGCGGTGGCCACACCCATGCCATTGTGTTGCAAATGTGGGCAATGAACCCGCTGCCGGGTGCGCGCCTGACATTGGTTTCTCCACAAATCCAAACCGCCTATTCCGGCATGTTGCCGGGGATGGTAGCGGGCCACTATTCACTGGATGACACCCATATCGATCTGGCGCGCCTGTGTCGCGCTGCAGGCGCTCGTTTTATTCAGGCCTGTGCCCACCATATCGACGTAAAGGCGCACACGGTATCACTGCTCGGGCGTCCACCATTAGAATACGACCTCTTGTCCCTGGATGTCGGTGCCACCCCGGTGCGTGAGCTGCCCGGCTCAGAATTGGCAATCCCCATCAAGCCTATCGGACATTTTTACAACTTCTGGCAAAAACTGCAGAGACATGTACAGAAAAATCGCACATCTCTGCGCCTGGGTATTGTCGGCGGCGGTGCCGGTGGTTGCGAACTGGCCATGGCAATGGCTTATAGCCTGGAGGAGCAGATCTATTCCGGGCGCGTACAAATACACCTGATACACGGAGCTGATGAAATCCCCCAAGGCTATCCTTTTCTCGCGCGAAAATTAGTGGCCCGTGAGCTCGATAGCCTCGGCGTAGAGATACATCACAACTGGCCGGTATCAGAAATTACAGAGCAGGGCGTACGCAGCAACAATGGCGAGCTACTCAACCTGGATCAGGTGCTGCTCTCAACCAACGCTTGTGCTCCCCCCTGGCTGGCGGATTCCCAGCTAGCTCTGGACGATAAAGGCTTCGTAGTAGTAGACCGTAAACTGCGTGCCCAGGGACATCAGGAAATCTTTGCCGCCGGTGACGTGGCCAGTTTTTCCGCCGGGCCGCTGCCCAAGGCGGGTGTCTACGCAGTGCGGCAAGGGCCGGTGCTGTTTCACAATCTGCGCGCCACTCTCACCGGACAGCCATTGAAAAATTACCGACCGCAAAAGCGCTTTCTGAGCCTGTTGGCCTGTGGCGGCAAGCGCGCGGTTGCGGTGCGTAATGGACTTGCCGCAGTGGGAGCCCCCCTGTGGCGCTGGAAAGACCATATTGATCGCAACTTTATGCAGCGCTTTAGCGATCTACCCATCAGCATGGAAGAGATGCCGAGCGCCCAACCTCGCGAGACACTCAACCAGCGCCAGGGCATCTCTCTGGCGAGCATGCGCTGCAATGGCTGCGGTGCCAAGGTAGGCCCTAAAGTACTACGCGGCGCTCTGGCCAAGCTTCCCATACAGCAATCTGAGTACCTACTGCGCGGACTCGGAGATGATGCCGCCGTGATGGACCTGCCCGCCTCGCAATTATTGGTGCAGAGTTCCGACCAACTGCGCGCCCCGGTTGCAGACCCCTGGCTGTTCGGGCGACTTGCCGCTTTGCACGCACTCTCTGACCTGTTCGCTATGCATGCCCGCCCGGTGAGCGCACAGGTATTGGCCACCTTGCCCACCGCGGCAGAAGAAATCACCCAACGGGACTTACAACAGCTGCTCGCCGGTACGATTTACGAACTCAACCGCCACCATTGCGTACTCTCCGGTGGCCACACTGCCGAAGGAGCGGAGATGCAGTTGGGCCTCACTGTGAACGGCCTGGCTGAACGCGAGCAACTGCTGGAAAAATGTGGGGCTCACACAGGAGACTGTCTGATATTGAGTAAACCCTTGGGCATCGGCACCATTCTCGCCGCCGAGGGGATGGGAGAAGCCAAAGGTCGCTGGCTGCAAAAGGCATTGGAGACCATGCTGCACAGCAATGCCGCCGCTTCCGGGGTTTTCGCCCAACACGGCGCCCACGCTCTCACTGATGTCACGGGCTTTGGTTTACTCGGCCACTTATTGGAAATGCTGAAACCCGATGGGCTCAGTGCCACTCTAATCGCCGAGCCGCTGCCACTGATTCCCGGCGCCCGTCAGTGCATTGAGCGCGGCTGGTTATCCAGCCTACAACCGCAGAACGCCAGTGCCTATTCCTTTGTGGAAAACCCCCGGGAGTGGCAATCCCTACCACACTGGGCGCTACTCACTGATCCACAGACCTGTGGTGGCCTGCTCGCCGCTGTTCCTGCCAGTAAGGCTGAAGCCTGCGTTCGCGCCCTACTACAGAGTGGCTGCAGCCAGGCCGCCATCATCGGAGTGATCAACACTAGGGGCAACCCCCAGCCAAAGATACGCCTGCGTCGGGATGGCCACTGGCGGCAGTTAATCACTCACAATAGCGAGGCGGAACACAGCCAAGTGTAATCATTCCGCTTTTATTTCTATTTATCATCACTTGTTCGGGCCTGTTGATATCACTGCCAATGCGGAGGATACTGGCAGCAAAACAAGCGCCGCTAACCATGTATTGCGGCGATAGGTCTTCACAGATTGGGGAGTCGGCTTATTAGTAATCGACAGGAAGACCACCCACCATGAAAAAAATTGTGATCATCGGCGGCGGCGCTAGTGGGCTACATCTAGCCACGCGGCTCGGGCACTATTTCAGTTTTACCCCGTTCATGGGAAAAAGACGCAACTCTCCCACAGCACAAATTACTCTGGTCGATAAGAATCGTACCCATATCTGGAAGCCCCTGCTCCATCAAGTTGCCGCTGGCGCATTAGACGCCAATATGGACGCCCTTAACTATCAAGTACACGCCCGCGCTAACGGCTATGAATTCCAGCTCGGCGCCCTACAGTCTCTCGACAGAAAGCGTCGGGTTGTCACTTTGGGGGCGGTGTTGGATGACGAGGGCCATGAGTTGGTGGCTTCCCGCGAACTGGAATACGATTATTTAGTTCTCTGTATCGGCAGCAAGAGCAACGATTTCCACACTCACGGCGTACGCGATCATTGCGTCTTTCTCGACAGCAGTGAGCAGGCACAGAAATTCCACCAGCAGCTTCTCAATCATTTTTTGCGCCTGGAAACCCACACTAAGAACAGCTTGCAGATTGCCATAGTTGGTGGCGGCGCTACCGGAGTGGAGTTGTCGGCAGAGCTGGTGGATGCAAGCAAGCAGATGGGCAACTATGGGCGAATCAGCTCGGACGCTATTGATATCACCGTAGTCGAAGCCGGACCGCACCTGTTGCCGGCCCTGCCGGCGCGCTTGGGCAATAACGCCGAGCGCGAACTGAGTAAAATGGGAGTGCGCGTACTCACCGGTTGCAGTATCGCGAGTGCCAATCCCACGGGTCTCACCACCGGTGACGGCATGGAAATTCCCGCAGCGATTCGCGTCTGGGCCGCTGGGGTCAAAGCTCCCGATTTTCTCAACCGTCTCGATGGGCTCGCCACTAATCGCCTCAATCAAATAGAGGTGAAAACCACACTGCAAACTCAAACTGATCCAAGTATTTTTGCCATGGGAGATTGTGCCAGTTGCGTCGATGGTGACGATCAGCGGGTACCGCCGCGCGCTCAAGCAGCACAACAGATGGCCAAACTCACCGCCTCCAATTTGATCGCTTTGATTGAGAACAAACCCCTGGAACATTTTTACTATCGGGATCGAGGCTCCCTGGTTTCACTGAGTAAATACACTGCGGTAGGAAATTTGATGGGCACCCTGGTAAAAGGCAGTCTCACCGTAGAAGGGCGTATTGCAGGTTTTGCCTACCGCTCACTCTATCGCATGCACCTGGCGGCAATCCACGGCTGGCCAAAGGCGATGTTGCTTTATCTCATTGGACAGGCCAACCGCGCGGTGAGCCCTCGTCTTAAGTTACACTGAGGAAACCAAAAAAGTTATCTCAATAAATTAAGCGGTCAATCTTGGCCGCTTTAACTTGGCCATCTGATTTATGCCTATCAACCGTAATATTTTTCTTGCTCTACATAACTAAAGCTTTCAGGCTTTCGATAAAATATTGATCTCCGTAAACTGTCCAATATATTTTTATGCCCTAATCACAGCAGCTTGACGAAATTATTTCCTATGCAATATCAACGTATCGTGGTGCTGACCGGCGCCGGTATCTCCGCAGAATCTGGTATCCGTACTTTTCGCGGGGCCGACGGCCTATGGGAAAACCAACGTATCGAAGATGTCGCTACCCCCGAAGCTTTTGAGCGCAATCCTCAGCTGGTACAGCGTTTTTACAACGAACGTCGTCAACATCTAATATCTGGAGATGTAGTACCCAACGCAGCTCATCAGGCTTTGGCCGCACTGGAAAAAGAATTCACCGGGGAATTTTTGTTGGTTACCCAAAATATCGATGACCTCCATGAGCGCGCCGGCAGTCATCATCTGATCCATATGCATGGCGAACTGCTCAAAGCGCGCTGCAGCAGCAGCGGCCAGCTGTTTTCCCTGCGGGAGGATCTGTTGGTTAGCGATCACTGCAACTGTTGTGGACTATCAGGTACCTTGCGCCCCCATGTGGTGTGGTTTGGGGAAATGCCGCTGCAAATGGAGGCGATTTACGAGGCCCTGAGCCAGTGCGACCTGTTTATCAGTATTGGCACCTCCGGCAATGTCTATCCGGCTGCCGGATTTGTAGAATGTGCCAACCTGGCGGGAGCACACAGTGTGGAATTAAATTTAGAACCCAGCAGTGTGGGTGATGCTTTCACCGAACACCGCTACGGACCGGCCTCGGCGATTGTTGGAGATTTTGTGCGCGAGCTGCTCGACTAGCGTATACACAACTAAGCGGCTACTGCGTTTGCGAAAGTTCAGCTACGTGATGTTGTCTGCTGTCCTTACCATAGCGTTGTAACAGAGTGGTTACCTGGCCTCGATCACGAATAACAATATAGAGGCGATCGTATTCATCGGATTCTCTAATTGGAGCACCTTGTTCCCCTCCAAGAAGGGCCACCATTTCCGGCGTAGTATTGCTATGCCCAACGACCAAGATTCGATCGCCGGCCTGGTCCAAATCCACGGCAAACTCTTTTAATTTACGGTAATCATAGCTTTGTACCGGCAAACCTCGCTGTTCAGCCAATGGGCGGGCAGTTTCCCTGGTACGAGTAAAATCGGTGCTGTATACCGCATCAATTTCCACACCTTTGAGTATCCGCGCCAACTGCTCGGCACGGGCCTTGCCAGCTTTTGCTAGTTGTGGATCTTTGCCAGCATTAGGCCCCAGCTCTTTTTCCCCATGGCGCACCAAATAAATAACCTGGCTATTGATCTGGCTATTGGTATTTGATGTCGCGCTTTCCGCCCAAGTGTTGACCCAAGGCGAACTTATAAAGCCAATGATTAGCAGACTGGTAATTCGGGTAAACACAAGAAGATACTCTCAATCCAATAGTGGTTGGAGGTTATGCAAAGGATATAGGGGCAGTAAACCCATATTCGATGAAATACAGGAGAATGCGTTTAAATTTTTAAGAAATGTAAAGAATACCCTGGTGGAGATTATCCAGCACCGGTATTACCGATGCTGGATAGGAAACCTGAGCAGAATTAGATCTTCCACTCTTTAACGGTTTCCAGACCGTATTCATCGATCCACTGGCTCAGCGCTTTAGGGTTGCGCTTTTTCTTCTCTACAGTGGCACCGGTATACGGATTGCGGTAGTGGCCGGTTTCCAGCTTCGGCTCTGCAGACTTGCTCGCAGTAGCTGCAGCACGGCGGCCGCGACGGGGGCTATCACCCTCTTTTTTCAGGTGACGGGCAACGCGAGACTTAAGAGTCTGTACGTAGTCAGGAGCGTCTTCATCATTCAGCTGGTCTACCAGCCACTCAACGACCTGGCGGCCACGTGCAACGAAGAATTCCTCTTCTTCCATCTGATATTCGGCAGCCAGATTAACCAGTGCCTTATCAAACGCGATAACGCCATCTTTTTTGCGTTCTGCCTGAGCCATTTGCTCCTGCAGTTCTTCGATTCTTGCCTGATGCTCGGCAATTTGCTGTTCGAGTTGTTCGTATTCCTGGAACATTCAATAAACCTCAACGACGGTTATTAAAAATACAGAGAAAACACTGTGGCGGAGGCCGACACAGAGTCGAGTCCGGTTATTCGAAATATCAAAATTGTTAACAGCACCACTAGCCGATTACTGGCGGTTAAGTGATGTTATATTCGGCATATTACGAATTAGCCGAATGAAAAACGAGATACCCTTGCACCGGTCGACTCCAGCGCTAGATATATTCGGCAAATGCATTATTAAAAGCTAGCCGACTTCAGCCTTTTCCGGTATTGAAACCGAAACACTGATTATATTTCTCGGCTGAGGTCGCGAATAATAATCTTTCGCCAACAAATATCAACCGTTTACGCTCTATCATTTGAATATAATAGGAATCTTCACGGTTATTGCTAACAAAATGTAACAAAGGCGTGGATATTCGCCTGAACAAAAGGATATTCAAACATCCCTATTTTGGCTATATTGTAACCGCAGTCGCCAATTGCAAATTATTGCGCTGGCTTTTGTTATAGCGCTCATTGCCAAAAACCATTGGATACCTGACGCTCGCTATGTCCAATACCCATAATATTCATCACATGCCCACTTTAGCGGCTCTGATGACGCCGTTTCCCTATCACATCGATATTGATGCCACCGTTGAGGATGCCCTTGCGCTAATGGAAGAGCACAAGGTGCGTCATCTGCCAGTAACCCGTGCCGGAGATCTGGAAACGGTCATCTCCAAGGGAGATATCGAAAGGGCCAACGCCCCCGGACACCGGCTGGAAGAGCAACAACTCTATGTCCACGACCTGTGCGCGCGCCGGCCCTTTATTGCCGATATCCACGATCCGTTGGATAAAATCCTAATGGCTATGGCCGATACGGGTATCGGCTCGGTACTGGTCATGCGCGAAGGAGAACTGGTGGGTATCGTCACAGTGACCGATATACTGCGCTTTTGTAGCAACTATCTTGCGGAATTAGCGCAGCCTGTGGACGACTCCATCGCCTGAGCTTAGAGAGGCCATACCCACAGCAACATGGGGATACTCACAAGCACCACCAGTATCTCCAGGGGCAGCCCCATGCGCCAATAATCACCAAAATCGAACCCCCCCGGCCCCAGAATCAAGGTATTGTTCTGGTGGCCCACCGGGGTTAGAAAAGCGCAGGATGAGCCGATGGCCACAGCCATTAGAAAGCTGTCCGGATTCACCGCCAGTTGTTCAGCGGTACTAATGGCAATTGAACACATCACCGCCGCAGTAGCTACATTGTTCATAAAGTCCGACAATGTCATGGTAACGATCAATATCAACACCAGAGCCAATACCGAACTACCCTGAGCCAAACTATCCAGCAGCACCTGTGCCACCAAGTCCGCCGCCCCTGTACTTTCCATCACCTCGGCCACAGCAATCAATGTGCCCAACAAAACAATCACAGAGCCATCCAAGGCCTCGTAAATGTTTCGCAGCGGCACAACCTTGAGTGCCATAAAAGCCAGCACACAGGTAGCAAATGAGACCGCTGCGGGGACCAGGCCAAAGGCTGCACCCGCAACTCCCAATGCCATAGCAAGCAGGGCAATGACTGCCTTTTCCTTGTTCGGCATGCCGATATCCCGCTGAGCCAGAGGCACGCAGCCCTGTTCCCGGGCAAACCTATTGAGATGGTTATCCGGACCCATCATCAGCAGGGCATCGCCCGCCTGTAACGGCGTAGAACGCAGACGCTTTACCGATCGGCGCCCCCGCCGGGAGAGGGCCAGCAGATTAATCTGATAGTTGGTCGAAAGGTGTAAAAACTGAGTCGAACGCCCCACCAAAATAGAATTGGGCATTACAACCAATTCGCGCAACTGCATTTCCTCACCGGCGGGGACGCTCTTTTCCTTACTCTTATCCCGAGAATCCTCGTCCTGCAGCGGCTTTGCCCCTCCCAGCTGTACAACCACTTTCTTGTCTTTTTCTGTCTCAGCCCCACCAACCATGGTGAGTCCAAGCCTGGTAAGACTCGCTGCTAAGGATGCCGGCTCTGCCTCGATTACCAGAATGTCCCCGCTTTGTATCCGCTGCCAGGGCGCTACTGCCGCTACCCGAGCATCGCTTTGCACCAACCCGACTACCTGTGCATCCTCAGCCCCCAATACCTTGCCAATTTCACCCAGGCTCTTACCTACTGCCGCGCTCTTTTCCCCAACCAGTGCCTCGGTGAGGTAGGTCCCGGTATCGAAACTGGACGCACCCGCTTGGCCGCGACCTGGCACCAGACGCCAGCCAAGCAGACCGATAAAGAGCAGGCCAACCAGGGTCACTGCCAAGCCCACCGGGGTGAAATCGAACATGCCGTAACTGCCCGCCCCGGCGCTGTCGCGGAAACCGGAGACCACCAGGTTTGGCGGCGTGCCAATCAGGGTAGTCATGCCACCGAGTATCGTGGCGAAAGACAAGGGCATTAGCACCTTACCCGGAGCCAGGCCCTGTTTTTCCGCCATATCCGCCGCTACCGGCATCAACAGCGCCAAAGCCCCCACATTGTTCATAAACCCTGATAGAAGAGCACCGAGCCCAGTCAGGAGTAACATTGATACTGTGATATTGCCGCTTCGAGGCACTACCCGCTGGGCCAGGGCTCCCATAGCTCCGGTATTCTGCAGGCCACGACTGAGAATTAGCACACAAGCCACAGTAACCACGGCTGGATGACCAAATCCAGCAAATGCTTTTTCAGGAGGAATTAATCCAAAAAACACACAAGCGAGCAGGGAAGAGAGCGCCACCATATCGTGGCGCCAAGGCCCCCAGATAAACAGCGCTATCGTAATCGCGATAATGATTAGAATAAGCAACTGATCTAGGGACATAAATACGTATTTCCTGAATGAAGCACTCGTGAAGAATTCCACGGGGCAACTCATTCAGGGTATACAAGGATAAGGTTTTGACGGGAATAAAGGCGCCGGAAGACCACTCTTCACTGATCGTTTAGAGGCATAATTTGCGCTAACCAAGTTCAATGACTCGGTTTCAATGGAAGTCGAGAGCAATCTTCCAATAGTTTTATGGACCAATAGGAAATCTATATTTCTTATTACGATTAAGGGAAATTTTAATTGGACTTATGCTAATAGAGCAAAGTGTAAAATTAGATAAAAATATTGGAATATCCGGAGATATTTTCTGCCCAGGTATTTTAGTGGCGTCAAATTTCACCAAAAATTATGATATCCAAACCATAACGGATACCAAATTATTAATAACTGCTCTCTATTGAAATTCTCACCCTATTATTAGCCATATCTTTTCTTCTTACTTATTAATTGAGCATAAAGGGCCCTGCCCTAAATTAACCCAAAGCGTTACATACACCTTCAGCTAATTAGCCACAAGTACTCGCGACTAATGCTTTACTAGCTCCTCAATTATTGGTGGTGACATACCCTGGAGCCATTTTATTCGGTTAACCGCTAAAGTGGATTGGCGTACAAACAAGCAAAAGCCTTACAATCGACCAAAGTTTCTTTGATTAACTCTATAAGAGCCTCAGAGTGGTCAGCCCTCATTAATGAGTGAAGCTCTCCACAGCAATATTGGAGACCCTCCTTGCGCAAAAATACTACGAATTACCGTGATCTATTCCTACACGATATTCCGCTGATGGATGTACGAGCACCGGTGGAGTTCCAGCGCGGAGCATTTCCCCATGCAGAAAACTACCCGTTATTAGACGGCCAACAACGGGAGTTAATTGGTACCGAGTACAAACAGCAGGGGCAACAGGCCGCTATTGATTTGGGATGGCAACTAGCCACGGATAAAGTCGTAGAGCATAGGCTCAACGCTTGGAGTACATTTATTCATCGCCACCCCCAGGGTTATCTTTACTGTTTTCGTGGCGGCCTGCGCTCGCGCACTACACAGCAATTATTGCGAGATGTGGGAATTGATTATCCACTGATTGATGGTGGCTACAAGGCTATGCGCACCTATCTGCTCAGCAAGCTGGAAGGCCTGAGCCAAGAGCTGCCGCTGATCGTTATTGCCGGTCACACCGGCAGTGGTAAGACAGAGTTAATCCAGGATGCAGAACGCGCACTCGATCTGGAGGGGATTGCCAGGCACCGCGGCTCCAGCTTTGGCCGTACGGGTTGTGATCAGCCTTCTCAAATCGATTTTGAAAACCAAGTGGGTATCGATTTACTCAAGCTGTCGCAAGCTACCGGACCAGTTTTTATCGAGGATGAAAGCCGGCTTATTGGCCGCTGTGCCCTGCCCCCAGTATTACAAAATGCCATGAAAAGCGCTCCCAGAGTCCTGGTGGAGGAACCGCTGGAGCAACGAGCCCGGCGTATTGTGCAAGATTATGTGTGCGAGGCCCTGCCGCGCTTTAAAACTGCTGACAATTCCTCCGCAGCGACATTGGGAGAAGAACTGCGCAACAACCTGAGTAAAATCCGCAAGCGCCTCGGTGGATTACGCCATCAAATATTGGATGCACAACTTATGGATGCAAATCGAGAATTACAACAGAGTGGGAACAGTGAGGCCTATATTCCACTGGTGATGTGTTTATTGCGAGAATATTACGATGGTGGTTACAACCACCTGATGGAAAAGCGTGACAGCCCTATCCTATTTCGCGGTAGTTTTTCAGAAGTGAAGGACTGGCTGAATCACAGGCGCGACTGTTAGTTAATAGCTAAAAATTTTAAGTGGATAATTTCCAGTAATGCATTGAGCAGAAAAGTAATTAATTACTCAAATGAAAAACACCGGGGAGGCAGTCCTAAGCCTCACTTATACCTTGTGCGCCAAACGGTTTAACTTGAAGCAGTCCTAAGCCTCACTTATACCTTGTGCGCCAAACGGTTTAACTTGAAACGGCGCAATAAAATCCAGTCCCGCAATTTATGCGGTAACCAGCGCGCAAGCCAGGGCAACAGGCGGCTGCGATTGCCGATACGCACCAGTGTGCGCGGCCGTTTGCGTAGAAGTTCACGTACCAACTTGCGCGCCAGGGAACTAGCCAAAGTGGCGTTCTGTTGTGACTCCTGAGCGCGGGCGCGCACCACCTCCTCCTGGCGCTTATACATTGAATCCGGAGGCAAGAGACCGCGCAGTGATACTTCCGCGTGGCGACCGAACTCTGAGGCAATAGCCCCAGGTTGCACTGTCATTACGCGAATGCCAAAAGGTTTCAGTTCCAGGCGCAAGACTTCCGAGAGTGTGTGCAGGGCCGCTTTGGAAGCGCAGTAGGCCCCAGAGAAAGGGGTAGCCAAAACACCGGATACGGAACCGATATTACAAATTACAGCACTCTTGCACGAGCGCATCAACGGCACACTAGCGCGCGCCAGTGCCAGCGGTGCAAATACATTGGTGCGAAATTGATTTTCCAGGGAGCGGGTATCCAGCTCCATCAGCGGGCCCATCTGCCCGTAACCGGCGTTGTTGATCAATATATCCAGGCGACCGTAGGCGGCCTTGAGAGCGTGTAGCACCCGGTTAATATCTGCCTGGCTATTAACATCCAAAGCTTCGGTAGCGATGCCCAGGTCCGCCAGTTCCTGCAGGCTTTCCGGGCGTCGCGCGGTAGCGATAACAATAGTACCGCGGCGATGTAAGGCCAAGGCCAGCTCGCGACCAATACCACTGGAACATCCCGTAATCAGAGCGACTCTGTCTGGCGCCACATAGCCACGGCCAATTTGCGCAAGGCTCTCTGCGGCAAAGCTATCAGGAGATTTTCGAAAACTGGAAACTGGTGGTTTGTTCACGGGGACTGCTCCGTTTACTGGTTCGAATCCTCCAACACGGCCTGGGATTGCTCAATCAGGCCAATAATATTGCCGTAAGGATCGAGAAAACTCGCCATCAGTACGCCCTCGCCAACATCCACCACATCGCTGTGTTGTCGCGCACCCATGGCTCCAAGACGCTCGACCTGTGCGGCCATATCCGCAACCGCCCAGTAGGCGATCACCCCATCCGCGCGGCTGATCGCGCTGCGCGCATCCGGATTCAGGCCCAGTTCACAATGGCCGAGATGAAAACCCACATAGCAATCGCTATCGAAATAGGGTTCTTTCTGCAGCAGCTGCGCATACCAGGCACGGGCCTCTGCAATATCTGTTACACCGTAAATTACTGTACGCAGGCCGAGAAACTGCTCCATTAAGACACCCCGTTGTTTAATTTTTATCCGCTGGGTGGGGCACTATGGCGCAGCTTATTGCAGCTCCTGCTCCAATTGCTCCAGCAGGTCGATGGGTTCCAGCTCCACACCTTCCAGCTCATTGTTCCAGTTCAGCCCCACCAGCAGTACATCCTCGTGCATACCGGTGAGCCAGTCATCCATAAATTCTTCCAGGTCGATAGCTACCGCCTGATATTCCGCCCAATCGCCCTCACAGTGTGCCTGGGCAAATTCCCGCTGGGACCAGAAGGGCATCACTTCGGTCTGTGGGCGTTTTTCGGATTCGCACAACGCAAAGCCCTCTTCCCCCTGCAGCGCCCAGACGCAGCCCTGTTCGGCTGCCTCTGGCAAAAAACGTGCGCAGTTTTCTTCAAAATCATCAGTTAAGGGTTCGCTTTGCATAACATCTTCGCTTAATAAGTTTGCCAGCAGTTTACGCCAGTTTGCCCCCCGCACCAACGCAAAGACCACGGCTCTGGCATCAGGCAAAACTGCTTTACTTCCGTCCCCCAGGACTTTTTAAATGACATACAGGGACGGAATAAAATTGAATAAATGGCTTTAGGAATCCAGCTCAAATACCGCCATAGATTCCACATGGGACGTTTGCGGAAACATATCCATGACACAGGCCTGCTTAAGACGGTAACCCAGCTGAACCAATTCCCCGGCGTCCCGCGCCAGAGTCGCCGGGTTACAGGACACGTAAACAACTTTCTGCGCCTTGAAACGGGCGATACCACGCACCGCCTGCAAGGCGCCATCGCGCGGAGGGTCCAACAAAATTTTATCGAAGCCGCCGCTGGCCCAGGCCTTTTTCACCATTTCCTCATTCAGATCGGCAGTGTGAAAGCGCACGTTGTTCAGTCCGTTAAGTGCGGCATTATCCTTGCCCCTTTGGGTGAGAGCGCCAACGCCCTCGATACCGATAACCTCCCCGGCGCGGCGTGCCAATGGCAGGGTGAAATTTCCCAGTCCGCAGAAAAGATCCAACACCCTCTCGCCGGGTTGCGGGTCCAATAACTGCACAGCACGACTCACCATCTGTCGGTTGACCTCGAAATTCACCTGGAAAAAATCCATCGGCTGGAAGTGCAGGCTCAGGTCAAATTCCGACAGACGATAACTGAGGTAATTCTCGTTATTCTGTGGCCACAGAGGCTGAATCGAAGCCGCATCACCAGGTTGTATATACATGTATATACCTGATGATTTAGCGAAGTCTTGCCAGCGCTGTCGATCCCCTTCCGATAAAGGCTGCAGGTGTCGTAACACTAAGGCCGCCACATCATCACCGACCGCCACTTCCAACTGGGAAAAGTGCGCACGCCCCTCGCTCTCCGCCACCAGTAGCTTTAACGCAGGAATATGTTGAGCGATAGAAGGGTGCAAAACATGGCACTCATCGATATCGGTCAAATCGTTGCTGCGCTTTTTGCGAAAACCAAAAACGAGTTTTTTACCTTTTGCCGATTTCACCTGGCGAATACCGATACGTGCCTTGCGTCGATAGCCGTAAGGTTCGGCCAGCAGAGGAGGCAAAATTTCCTCGGGTTCAATACCACCAAAACGAGCCAGCTGATCCAACAAGATTTTTTGTTTTTCGACAATTTGCGCATCGACCTGCAGGTGTTGCAGGGAGCAGCCCCCGCACAGGGACACATGGGGGCAGCGCGGTTCACAGCGCAGTGGCGAAGCCTGAATTATCTCACTGGTAACACCTTCATCGAAGCGAGCCCGATGAGTGCTATAACGAAAACGCACTTCTTCACCAGGCAGGGCGTTATCGATAAATACTGTTTTTTTACCCACACGGGCAAGACCGCGCATATCGTGGCTAAATTTTTCCACACAGGCTTCTGCCTGGGTGGGCAAAGATTTTTTTACCGTCTTACGCGGAGTGATAAAACGCGGTTTTCTGCTCATAGGAAATTACTGAATATTCAAAACATCTGAAATCAATGGGACCTGTCGGTAAAGTCTATACCGTGAGGCGGTGGCCATTATCGCGCAACCAGCGGCGCAGCTCCTTATAGCGAGGGCAAACACTCTGTACCAGCAGCCAAAAATCGCGGCCGTGATTATGGTGACGCAAATGGCTGACCTCATGGGCCACCAGATAATCCACCACCGGTTCCGGTGCCAGGCATACCAACCAGTTGTATTGCAGGTCTCCACGAATACTGCAGTGCCCCCACTTACTCTTGGTGCGCCGAATTCGCAGTGTGGAAAACTGCAAGTCCAGTTGTTCGGCCAAGCGCTGGGACTTTTCTGTTAACAGGGCCAACGCCTCGCGCTGGTAGAGACGCTGTAGGGCCCCCTGTAATTGCTGCGCTGTGGGGGTTGGCGATAAGGTATAGAGATGAATGGCCTCTTCGGTGATTGCCGCACCACCTCGATTAGACGCGCGCTCCAAGGGGCGCATTTTACCCAGCCAAGGAAAGTGCTCACCAAACTCAAACCGATATTGTGGCACCTGTGCCGCACGCTGGTTGGCAGCGAGCAATTGGGCGCGTACCCACTGGATATTTTCCTGCAAAAACTGATGGCCGTGGCGGGCAGCGCAGCGCTGAGGAATACGAACTTCCACGCCGGATTGAGCCAATACCAGACCCAGGCGCTTGCGCCTTGCCGAACGCACCAAGCGGTAGGGAATATCTTCAAAAAAATATTCCCGCACTTCACTCATAAAAACCGCCTCAATAAAACCCGGTTAAGTTTACCCAGCGGCATGAGCCACAACTGCCATGGTAATTCGGGAGATACAACTCAGTTTGCCATTGGGGGCGTAAATCAGAATTTCCCACACCTGGCTGGTGCGCCCGATATGTACCGGCTTGGCCCGGCCAGTAACTTCACCCTCAGGCACAGGACGCAGATGATTGGCATTAATCTCCTGGCCAACGCAGTAAAACTTACTGGTATCCACCAGCAGGTTGGCACCGATAGATCCCAGGGTTTCCGCCAACACCACATTGGCACCGCCATGTAGAATACCGAACGGCTGGCGAGTGCGATGATCCACCGGCAGCTTGCCCTCCAGGTAATCCTCACCGATTGCGGTAATCTCCAGGCCCAGATACCCGGGCATACACTGGGCGGTGCCCCGGTTAATCTCTTCCAGGGTGGGAGTAACGTGCCAAATTGCCATGGGAATAACTCTCTTGAAAATCCAAACTGGGGTCGGGGGAAATGACTGAATTGACTTGCCATATCAGCCCACTAAATTCACCAGTAAAAAAAACCGGATGAAAAAAAGCCGCGCGGATAAAAACCCGGCGTGAAATAGTCTGGGCCGAAAAGGCCATAGCGGTGCAGTTCTAAATCCAACATGCGCAACTCCCATTCGAGTCGGCTGTGCTGGAAGTAAAGCGCACGCCTCTGCTTGTCGCTATCACTGTGCCTAAGGGCCTGATGTAGGGAGTAAAGCTCACGTTCTAAATTATCCCGACGCCACAATAAATCGCGATACTCCTGTGCTACGCGATAGTGGGCGAGGCCACGCTGATAACTCTTTAAAAAAATATCCGCGGTGGGCCCAGTGCATACGCCCTCATATTTTCGCCCCTGACGTCCCTGAGCGTAGCCATTTTCAGCGGTACAAAATTGTTCCACGCCCTCTTCGTGGCCCTGCAACCAAGCCTCGCTGTCCACATAGATTTCGTAACTTTGGCATTCCTTGGCGATATCGTACACCAGCGCCTGGGAGCGCCCGCGGGCGCCGTCATGTAGGCCTCGCTCATACCAGAGCCCACTGCGGCAATCCGCCTCGGAAATAACAGCGCAACCACTAATAGCAGTGGCCAGTGTCAACAGGAAAACACTCAGCTTTATAGGCATGGGAAGGGGCTCCCGATAGATTATTGTTTTGCCGGTACCACCTATCAGCCGAAACGTTTATCGGCGACGAACGGATTGGTCTGACGCTCCTGACCAAAAGTGGACATAGGACCGTGACCCGGAACAAAACGTACATCGTCACCCAGTGGCCACAGGCGCTCGGTGATCGAACGAATCAAAGTATCGTGATCCCCCTGGGGGAAATCGGTGCGGCCAATAGAACCAGCAAACAGCACATCGCCCACCAGTGCCAACTTGCTCGGACGATGGAAAAAGATCACATGTCCCGGGGTATGGCCAGGGCAGTGATGCACCTCCAACTCCTGGTCGCCGACAGTCACGGTATCGCCCTGCTGCAACCAGCGATCGGGGGTGAACACCTCCACTGAGGGAAAACCGAACATCTGCGCCTGCACGGGCAGCTGCTCGATCCAGAAACCATCGCCCTCATGGGGGCCCTCAACCGGCAACTGCAATTGTTTAGAGAGCGCCGCAGTACCACCCACGTGATCCAGATGACCGTGGGTAAGCAGGATTTTCTCAATGTTGAGCCCGCGCTCTTGCGCCGCCGCCAGAATTTTGTCGAGGTCGCCACCCGGATCCACCACTGCGGCACGCTTGCTATCTTCGCACCAGAGCAGAGTGCAATTCTGCTGAAAAGGAGTGACCGGGACCGTTTGAAATTGCAGCGACATGGTAAAACCCATCCTTATTCGGGAGTAGTGGCTAGATTCGGGAGTAGTAGCTAGTGCCGCGATTATACCGCGACTGCCCGCCGAGATCGCTGTGCGGATGCGTCTGCCTTCGGCTTGGTGTTTTGCAGAAGAGTGCTCAGGTCCTTGCCGAGCTGCTCCCACACCAATTCATTGCGCCAGTAATCCTCCGGTGGCAGTAGCTGCGGACCGGCCAGGGCATTGTCTGGATCGGACAGTGGCCTTGTCGCGTAATCCCGAAATACCGCTTGGTTGTAACTGGGGCTGAGAGGCTTAAGAGGCCAGCCGAGCAGGTCATCCGGATGGTAGAAATTTTTCCAGCGGAATTGATACCCGCGAGAGGTCGTAGCCACCGCCTGGATCTGATCCCGCTGCTTGGCCCCAAACCACAGCGGCGTGCCGGCCCCGAGGGTATACCAATGGCTGAGCGTTTTCAGGCGCAAAAAGCGCTCCCGCGCGGAGCCCTTGCGCACCTCGGCTGGCCCGCCATCGCGCCAGACACCGTGGTTAACGCTGGGCCGCTGGGCATCCCACAAATAGTTGGACAAGCTAATACAGCTGGCCGAATGACTGATAAGCAACACCGGAGCGCAATCGCCAGCGGCGGCTGCAGCCTTTTGTAGAGTTTGATAAATGGCTGTCTGGGTCCTCTCGTAGAGACCACTACGGCTATGGATATCCCCCAATTGTGCCGAGTTCTCAGCCAGGGTGTTGAGCAGGAATTTGCGCGCGCGCAGACTATCCACCTCGCACTTGCGCATATCTTCAAATACTCGCTGGGTATTACCAGGCAGTGCTTCCACAGTAGGAAAAGTATCGCAATGAAGGCGCGCCCAGTCGTCACCCAGGTTTTCCCTGAGCATGGAAAACAAGTGCTTTACACAGTTCCTGTGTGCGGCATCCACAGCCGGCGCTGCCAAAACCACAATATCGGCCATAACTCCCTCTTTTTTATTATTGCTGTCGAAGCCGCACCTACCTCCCTGACGGCATCAGTTATTCACCAAATTTTTTCGGAAATAACTCTGTTTTTTCATAATCCAGTGATCCAAGAATCCCCCACTGCGTACAAACGTTCGTGTATTACGGCAACGAATGTCAGCCGGGAAAGCAGATAACGCTGTCGGGTAGCTCTACGCCGGTCTCGGTGAACACAGGGATGTGTTCCTGACACCGGACACCGCAAGCCAAAAACTGGCCGCAGGGTCTTTTTCTGATTGTTTTGTCTCTTTGGGCTGGATCGGTAAGACTGATTGGATCCGCCAATCAATATACCGTCATAAGCAAAGCTTCTTCTAGTATTAGCCAAAGAGAATCCAGCAAGTCGTCCTATCCTCAGCGCAAATCTGTCACAAAAGCGCTCCGCTAGTGCATAATATCCCTGTATAAAAATCAGACATTTAAAACAATCCTGCCCGCAGCGATGCTTTTAACTTCCAAATACAGCCTGCCGGACTGCCCCGAGCATACCCTGGTGCGCCCGCGCTTACTGGCACTGCTCGACGACAGCCACAGCGACCAGCTGCTGCTTGTGACGGCACCGGCGGGCTACGGTAAAACCACGCTGGTCACTTCCTGGGCCTCGGCGCAGGAAAATCCAATGGCCTGGTATACCCTTGATCCCAGCGACAATGAACCGAGCCAGTTTTGTCGTTATCTGGTAGAAAGCGTGCATCGCGCTACCGGCAAAGGCGTACCGCAAACCTGTCGCTTATTGGCGGCGCCACAAAGTCCGGATCCAACAACTGTCATCAGTCATCTGCTGGGTGAACTGCGCAGCTTGCCCAGCGAACTGCGCATAGTGCTCGACGACTACCACCATATCGACAACCAGGCGGTGCACAGCGTCACTCGCTTCCTGTTGCGCCACGCACCACCAGGCGTCGGGGTCCTTCTCACCAGCCGCAGCCAGCCGCCCTTGGGGCTGGCCACCCTGCGCGTACAAGGCCGCCTATTAGAGCTGGGCAGCGATCAACTGGCCCTGAATACCGAAGAGATCGCACGTCTGCTGAAGCAGCGCTTGCCATTTAATCTCGATGGCGACCGCGCCGCTCAACTGCACCACCTGAGCGAGGGTTGGCCACCAGCGGTACAACTGTTCGCCCTGTCGGTGCGCGATCGCCAAGAAGTAGACCGCTACCTGACGGAACTGGAGCAGGGCCACAGCCATATCCTCGACTATCTGGCCGAAGAAGTGCTGGAAAGGCTGGAGCCAGAGCTGCGCGAGTTACTCGCTCGCACTTCGATCCTCACCCGTGTCAATGCCCAGCTGGCGGAACGCCTGAGTGGCCGCAACGATGGCCAACAACTGCTGGAAGAGGCGGCGCGGCGCGGACTCTTCCTACAGGCACAGGACTCCAGCCGCCAGTGGTTCCGCTTCCACCCGGTATTCGCCCGCTTCCTGCAGCGCCAGCTCACCAATCGGGAGCAGCTGTTGCACCTGCACGCTCTCGCTTGTGATTCCTGGCAGGAAATGGAACAGCCGGTGGAAGCCCTGCGCCATGCCCTCGCTGGCAGTGACCGCGAGCGCCTGTGTCAGCTGCTCGATAGCCAGGGAGAAATACTGCTGCGCGGCGGGCAGTCGCGCTTGTTGCGTGATTGCCTGGAATGGCTCGGCAGTGAGGCGTTGCAGCAGAGTGCGCGCTTCACCCTGCTCTCGGCAAAAATGGCGCGGGAGAATTTTGAATACGACCAGTGCGAGAAAATGCTCGCCACCGCCGAGAGCTGGCTGCAGCGGCAGGACCCACAGCAATGGCGTCAGTTTGAAGGGGCTTTCGCCACCATGCGCGCCCAGGTGGCCATCGCTCGCGGCCAGACCCTACAGGCCAAAGAGTATGCCGAAGAGGCCCTGGGGCTTTTACAACCCAACCAACTAGGCGAGCGGATTTCGGCACTGCTTGTCACCGGTGAGACCAGTTTTTGCCTGGGCGCATTAGAGCCCGCCGCGACCCATATGTTGGAGGTGGAGGCCCTGGCCATCGCCGAGGGAGATATTCCCAGCGCCGCCTGGGCCATCTGCCAACAGAGTGAGATCGCCTTCGCCCAGGGGCTTCTACAAAAATCTGCCTCACTGCAGAAAAAGGTGTCCAACCTGGTGCAGAAACACCACCTCTCCACCCTGCCCATCGCCGAGTTTGTCTGCCGCCTGCTCGGACAGCTGCAGTGGGAAAAGGGGGATTTGGAGAGCGCCGAGCACTCGGCCCGGCGGGGAATGCAGATCAACCGCAAGGTGGGTGAACACTGGCTACTGCCGGAATACACGCTGCTCCTGAAACTAGCCCAGGCGCGCGGAGAAAAAGAGGAGTCGCTGGAGTGGCTGACCCGCATCGACCGCTTACTCTCAGATGGGCGCTACCACCGCGACTGGGTTGCCAATGCCGATGCCGCACGTATTCGCACCTGGCGCGCCCTGGACAACCAACAAGCCATTGCCAGCTGGTTGGAGCAAGCTGCGCCAGTTGCAGACAGGCCCAGTAATCACTTTGAACAGTGTCACGGCCGCAACCATGTGCGCGCACTGATCGAACTGCACCGCTGGTCCGACGCCAATCGCCTGCTGAGCCGCCTGCAACAGGTCGCGGAAGAGTGTCATTTAGTCACCGATCGCCTGCGCAACCGTGTGCTGGAATCCCACCTGTTGTGGCTGCGCGAACAGCACGGTGAGGCCGTGGAGGCCATTAGCGAGGCACTACTGCTGGCCGCAGGTAGAGGATTTCGCGCCAGCTTTCTACAAATTGGCAAACCCCTGATTGTGATTCTCAAGGCTGCGCTGGAACGGGGCTTGGATGAGGCATCCACCGACAAGGCCCAAGTACTGATTAAACTCGCCCAGCAACAGCCGGAGTTGGACGGTGGCATTCGTATTGAGCTGGACGACACTATTATTCGCGAGATTCTCGCCAGCGACGCGGTACCGGATTTTCTGCGTCACTCACCACTCACTCCAAGGGAGTGGCAGGTTTTAAACGCTATTCATTCAGGCCTTTCGAACGAGCGTATCGCCAGGCATTTCAAAGTGGCGCCGAGTACCATCAAAACCCACATCCGCAGCCTCTACCAAAAGCTGGATGTCAAAGACCGCCAGGAAGCGATTACCCTGGCCGAACAAATGCTGCGCTCGGTGCAGGACCGCCCATAGGAATAACTGCGAGTCGGGGCACAGGGATGTGCGCAAAACTCCACCGCAGGATTTCTGCACATCTCTATTTGAGCAGTTCCCGAAACTTGTTACTCCTGCTCTAAATCCCCCCGGTCAGCCCCTCCCCCCCTCTATGGGGAGGAGGAACGCGGCTCCGCCCTTCGCCATACTCACCCTATCCTTTCCTGAGTGGGCCCGCCCCACCCTTCGAATAATGAGACAAGGCAGTAATCCATGAGCGGCAACAGCACCGAGTGGTGGCGCAACAGCGTTATTTACCAGATTTACCCCCGCAGTTTCTGCGACGCCAACAGCGATGGTATCGGCGACCTGCCAGGTATCACCCAGAAATTGGATTACGTGAAGTCCCTTGGTGTGGACGCTATTTGGATATCCCCATTCTTTAAATCCCCCATGGTGGATTTTGGGTATGACGTGGCGGACTATCGCGATGTGGACCCGATTTTCGGCAATCTGCAGGACTTCGACCGCTTAATTGAGGCCGCCCATGCCCGCGGCCTGAAAGTTATTATCGATCAGATTCTGAGTCACACCTCAGATCAGCACCCCTGGTTCGAGGAGAGCCGCTGCAGCCGCGACAATCCCAAAGCCGACTGGTATGTGTGGCAGGACCCTAAAGCCGATGGCAACCCGCCCAATAACTGGGTATCTGTTTTCGGTGGTGGCTCCTGGCGTTGGTGTACCCGCCGCCGTCAATACTACCTGGCCAACTTCCTCAAAGAGCAGCCAGATCTCAATGTGCACAACCCCGAGGTGCAGGCACAGTTACTGGCGGATATGAAATTCTGGCTGGATCGCGGTGTGGATGGTTTCCGCCTGGATGCGGTGAATTTTATCTTCCATCAACAGGCCCTCAGCGATAATCCTCCCCGCCCGCTTAAGCTGGATCAAAAAGGACTGCCGCCGGTCAATCACTACGATTACCAATGGCACAAGAACGACAAATCCCAGCCAGAAAACCTGGTGTTTTTACAGCGTGTGCGCCAGCTGATGGATCAATACCCGGGTACCGTTACCGTGGGCGAAGTGGGTGACGATAATACCCATAAGATCATGGCGGACTACACCACGGAACAGCGCCTACATATGGCCTATTCCTTCGATTTATTAACCGAGGATTGCAGCGCGCAATTCCTGCGCGAAACCCTGGAAAAGAACCGCGCGGTAATTGAAAAAGGATGGCCCTGCTGGTCCATTAGCAATCACGATGTTCCGCGCTCTATCACCCGCTGGAACCGCGGCCTTAGTCTGGAGCTAGCGCAAAAGCGCGCGCCCCTGTTCCTACTGATGCAACTTGTACTGCGCGGTAGCGTATGCCTGTATCAGGGGGAAGAACTGGGTCTGGCGGAAGCGGATATCGCCTTTGAGGATTTGGTGGACCCCTACGGTATTAACCTTTGGCCCGAGTTCAAAGGTCGCGATGGCTGCCGCACGCCTATGCCCTGGACCGATACCGCTGATCAAGCCGGCTTCACCAGCGGGAAACCCTGGTTACCGATTTCCCAGAGTCACCGGAACTTAGCCGTGAACCTGCAGCAAGACAGCCAGCACTCTATGCTCAACCAGTTCCGTGCATTGATCAAATGGCACCGGCAACTGCCCCAAAGTCTGGCTACCGCACAACAGGAAGTGCTCGATACCGGCAATGATTTATTGGTGTTCGTGCGCCGCGCAGATAAGGAAGTGTACCTAGTCGCCCTGAACCTAGGCGCCACTGAGGAAAGCTACGCTCTGCCACAAGAGTTTTTTGGGGCCGAGGATATTACTCCAGGCCTGTTTGCAATGGAGCTGAGAGAAAACACGCTGGTTTTGCCCGCCGCTGGCGCCGGTGTATTGCGAAACAATAATTAATTTCAGGCTTTAACAGCCCGTCAAAAAATTTTACCAGCTGGTGGCAACAACCACCGGCTGCCAATTTCAGAAAAACGGCAGTATCTCTCCCAGGGCTATAAGTTGGTTTTTCTGTCTCTCTGCAACGTCATTTATCCTTTCGACGTCTGCTTCTCCGCCGGCCCAAAGCCGGCTTTTTTTACTTTGCTTTATTTTACTTTGCTGTGCGCCTCATAGATCAGATTGCTTCCAGAGCTACCTTAGCCTGAGTTAAGGCAGTCTCTTTGTGGTCATCCCCCATATTCAGCCCTTCAGCATAAATGACCGTGACATCGTCAATGCCAATAAATGAGAGAAAATGTTTGATGTAGGGCACATGAAAATCAATCACAGAATCTTTATAGAAACCCCCAGATGTCGTGACCAAGACCACTTTGGTATCTCTAATCAAACCCTCTGGTCCATTTTCTGTGTACGTAAAAGTCACTCCGGCCCGCGCTAAGTGATCAAACCAAGCTTTCAGGGTAGATGGGCTACCAAAGTTATACATGGGTGCTGCAATCAGTACCGTATCTGCATTTTTGACCTGTTCAATAAGATTGTTCGAATACTCCGTTAGCGCTTTCTGGGCTGCACTTTTCTGCTCCTCAGGGGTGAAGAAAGCACTTACCATTTCACCGCTCAAATGCGGAACCGGGTTAAGACTTAAATCCAACTCGGTGACTTCAGTGGCAGCCTGTCGTGACAGCCAGTGCTTAGCCAGTGACCTGGAAGTCGAATGGTCCCCTAAGGCAGAGGCATAAACGGCAAGAATTTTGTGACTCATAGTCTCTCCAGCTAGTGAACAACAATGATGCGGAGACTATAATCTCTGCAAATTGGCAACTAAATTATCAATTTATGCAATTTATAATTGCATAAATGCAAAATGATGGACTGGAACGATCTTCGATACCTGATAGCCGTGGCAGATCACGGCTCCCTACAGAGTGCAGCCAAAGCCTTGGGGGTAAACCATTCCACCGCCTGGAGGCGTCTACAGAGCTTGGAAAAAGATCTTGGCTGCCAGCTTTTCGTGGCAGACAGGCAGGGCTATTTCCTCACAGACGAAGGGAATGCAGCTTTAGAACACGCCAGAAAAGCCGCCGAGAATATCAATGCCATTGCCTTGAATACCGGCATTAAAAACCTGGAAATGGAAGGCATTATCCGTATTACCTCAATCGGCTCTTACTCTTATGAGGTGATCCCAAAACTCTGTGCCGCCTTTCGCTTACACCACCCCAAAGTTGAATTTGAACTCATAGACTCGGCGGAACACCTATCACTGGAGAAGAGGGAGGCGGACATTGCCTTTCGTGGATCACCTAGCGCTCCGGATAACGTCATTGCCAAGAAGCTCTTTGATATCAACTGGCATATTTTTGCCCATCCAGACTTGGTTAGCGGTCCAATGACACTGGATGAGATTAAGCAGCAGAATATTATTGGTTATCGCGGTTTGAGTTTGCCGATTGGTCGCTGGAGTGAAAAAATATTTAAGAATAGCCGCAAAGTAATTTACTGTAATTCGGTAATGGCGGCGGCAGGTGCAGCCAATGCAAAACTGGGTTTTGCCATTTTGCCCGAAGGGGACCAAAAAATGGTGCAACCTTACAAACTAAAGAGAGTATTCGAGCTTAAAGAGTTCCAAAGCCATTTCTGGTTACTTTCTCATCCTCAAATGCGCAATTCAGCACGCGTTAAAGCCTTTTGGGACTTCAGCCTGGACACCTTTAAAAAAGGATGTCTTTAAGCTGATCAAGGTGAAAATTATTAGCTACGGGTGTCCATCAGATCACAGCCTATAATGTTCAATTAATATGGATACACCGCCCAATCATTCAATAATGATTAGCCGTATTTAACCCCAACTGTCGTTAACAGGCGGACCATTCGACGAGAAATTATTTTCAACAGGCGGAATCGATCCGTGCCAATAACCGGGCCAAAATCCGAAAGCGGAAACGCCAGTAAAGCCGACTTAAAAGGCTCCCAGGTTGACCTGCAGAAAGCCGATTTACCCTACATTTACCAGGCACTCAACACCTCACCTCAGGGGTTAAGCCAGGCCGAGGCCGAGACACGTCTGCAACGCTATGGCCCCAATAGCATCCAGGAGAAAGAACAAAGCGCACTGCTCAAGTTTCTGCGTTTTTTTTGGGGGCCCATTCCCTGGATGATCGAAGCCGCTGCCCTGCTATCGGCACTTATTGGTCACTGGCCCGACTTCGCCATTATTATGGCGCTACTACTTTACAACGCCGTCGCGGGATTTTGGCAGGAGCACAAGGCCTCCAATGCCCTGGCCGCGCTCAAGGCCAGCATGGCGCCGCAGGCGGAGGTGTTGCGCGATGGTAGTTTTCATACCATTGACGCTGCCGATGTAGTTCCTGGGGATATTGTACGAATCAAACTCGGCCAGGTGGTACCCGCAGATGTGCGCTTTGTCGACGGCAAATCCATCAGTATCGATCAGGCTGCACTTACGGGTGAGTCATTGCCGGTCAGCAAAAAAATAGGAGACATCGGCTATTCCAGTAGTATCGCCAAGCGCGGCGAAATGACCGCCGTTACAATTGGCACCGGGCGTAATACTTTTTTTGGCCGCACCGCAAAGCTGGTAGCCGGTGCCGGCCAAGGCGCCTCCCATTCGCAAAAAGCCGTTACTCATATTGGCGATTTCCTGATAGTGCTGTGCCTGGTGCTGGCTTTGTTACTGGTAGGTACCCAGCTCTACCGTGACATAGTAGTGGCTCCCAGCTGGCACTGGTCGGACATTATTAATATTTTACGCACAGTCTTGGTGCTATTAATTGCCTCGATTCCCGTGGCAATGCCCTCCGTAATTACTGTCACTAACGCACTCGGTGCCCTGGCGCTATCCCGAAAAAAAGCCATAGTCTCGCGACTGGAGTCTATAGAGGAGCTTGCCGGGGTCGATATTCTCTGCTCCGATAAAACCGGAACGCTCACCAAGAACCAGCTAAGCCTGCACGACCCCAAATTATTTGTCGCCAAGAGCCCGGAACAGTTAATTCTCGCCGCGGCACTCGCCTCGGAAAAAGGTTCTAGTGATCCGATCGATCAGGCAATTTTTGCCGGCCTCAAAGATAAGAAAGCACTTAATAATTACCAGCTCAAAGAATTCACTCCTTTCGACCCAGTAATCAAGCGTGCCCAGGCCCAAGTAGTCGATGACAGTGGAAATTCTTTGTTTTATTGCAAAGGTGCGCCCCAAGCGGTGATGCAATTGTGCAAGCTCAGTGGTGATAATGAAAAGAAAGCCTCAGACTGTGTGCAGGAACTCGCCGCACGGGGTTTACGCTCCCTGGGTGTGGCGAGTTCCAATGATGGGAAAAGCTGGAACTTTCTTGGCATCCTCTCTCTAGAAGATCCGCCTCGGGATGATTCCAAACAAACCATCAGCCGGGCCAGGGAGCACGGGCTGCAGGTAAAAATGATTACTGGCGACGACGTCGCTATCGGCAAAGAAATCGCTGCTCAGGTGGGGATTGGGCAGAATATTTACGCCGCCGCCGATGTTTTTACCGACTCGGAGAATATGGACCACTTATCCAAGCAGGTGGTCGATTGTGTTGAACGCGCCGATGGCTTTGGCCGTGTTTTCCCCGAACATAAGTACGCAATCGTAAAAGCCTTACAAGAGAGAGGGCACCAGGTGGCAATGACCGGAGACGGTGTCAACGATGCGCCAGCCCTAAAACAAGCTGATTGCGGAATTGCCGTTAGTGGCGCCACCGATGCGGCCCGTGCCGCAGCGGCGATTATTCTCACCGCTCCAGGCCTCTCCACTGTAGTGGATGCTATTGACGAAGCACGCAAGATCTTTGAGCGCATTATTAATTATGTGCTCTTTCGGGTATCCATGACCCTGGATATTATGGTGGTGGTGGTGTTTGCCACTATCCTCTTCGGTTTTTCTCCCCTCACCCCAGTCATGATCGTATTAGTGGCACTGCTTGACGATATTCCCATTATGACTATTGCCTACGACAACACCCTGCTGCCGAAAGAGCCGGTGCATTGGGAAATGCGCGATTTATTATTGGGTTCAACCATTATCGGCATTTTTTCTATCGCACAAACCATGGGGCTGCTTTTGATTGGTATGGAATGGCTACAAAACAGTCAATGGCAATCCTGGATACCCCTGGATAAGTCTCAGATCCAAACGATTATTTTTTTACAAATTGTTGCCGGCGGCCATTTACTACTTTTTGTCGTGCGATCTCGCTCTGCCTTCTTCGCAAAGCCACTGCCCGCAATGAAGTTATTTATCGCTATTGTCGGTACTCAGGCGCTCACGGTTTTGATGTGTGGATTTGGTTGGCTGGTACCTGCTATTCCCTGGCGTATTATCGGGCTCGTTTGGCTCTATATGATTTTGTGGATGTTTATTCTGGATCTGGTGAAGAAGCTACTCTATCAACGTCTGCAGGATATTTAATCCAACCTGCATGGACAAATCATTTAACCTACCATGAAGAAATAAAACTATGAATTGCTTCGAGGCATTCCAGGTAAAATCCGGCAGCAAGGTACAGTTAGATAAGATCGATGCCAGTTTTAAAGATTGCTATAAAAATCGCGAAGAGGCCCAGCCAGTCATTGATAAATTAGATGAAAGAATTCGCGCACAGCAATATCTTATGTATGCCGAGCACAAGCGCTCCCTATTGATCTGCCTACAGGGTCGGGATGCCTCCGGTAAAGATGGCACTATTAATCATGTGCTTGGAGCAATGAATCCCCAAGGCTGTACAGTAACCAGCTTCAAGCAACCATCTAAAGAAGAAGCCGCCCATGATTTCCTGTGGAGGTGTCACAAAGTCACCCCTGCACAGGGACATGTGGCGATTTTTAACCGATCCCACTATGAAGATGTATTAATTCAACGGGTGCATAATATGGTACCAGAGAGCATCTGGTCCAAGCGCTACGATCATATCAACCACTTCGAACAATTATTAGCCGACCACAACACCCTGGTATTAAAATTTTTTCTGCATATTGATGCAGATGAACAACTGAAACGCTTTAAACAGCGTATTGATGACCCAAGCAAACACTGGAAAATCAGCGAGAGCGATTATACGGAGGCAAGCTACTGGGATGCCTACACCCAGGCTTTTGAGGATATCCTAAAAAAATGCAGCCACTCTCATGCTCCATGGTTTGTCATTCCCGCAAACCACAAATGGTTTAGGAATCTTGCGATTGCCTCCATAGTGGCAGATGCAATGGAGTCCTTAAAAATGACTTTTCCCAAGCCCAGCGTGGATATCAATGAAATCAAGAGGAAATATCACCAGCTGGACAAAAAGGAACTACAGGAAGGGCTAATAAATACCCTCCCTTCAAAAAACAAATGATCTTAATATATAAAACCACTTGATCAACAAATCAGGACATAATACTACTGCCTACTTGCACCCAATTAATCCTTTTTATCACCTAAATATTTAGTATTAAAAATTTTATCAAATGCATCATATACAGCAAGATGCAGCGTATCGCCATGATCCAGCTGTTCAAAATAACCGAAGTGTATATTATTTTTATTATTATCTAACTTATTGAATAAAGTTCTTGCCAGCCGTTCCATGACCTCCCCTTCTTTCCCCACACCTACATAGACCGACTTATCATCACAGCAATCTTTAGGAACTTTTTTCAAAAGAGACTCTCCGCTCCACCACAAGCTTGGACTAATAATGATGTAATTATCGAAGAGATCTGCACGTTTAAATAGAATTTCTGTAGCCAAAAGCCCCCCAAGGGACTGACCAATCAAAGTAGAATCCCCGTTTACACGATAATTGTTTTCAATTAGAGGCTGAACTTCTCTATCAAGAAAACCTATAAAACTATCCGAACCACCAGAGGTTGGAAACTCTTGCCTATCCAGCTTCTTAGCCGAGGGGAATGTAAAATCCCGTTTCCTGTCTACATTTACGACTCCAACAAGAATCGATTCCGGTAGCATATTAATCCAGGAAAAGGACCCAAATTGCAACAAACCAGCTATATGAACAAAATCTTCATTCATAGAACCATCTAAAAGATAGATTACCGGGTAACTTCTTTTAGTGTCGCGTTGATAACTCTCTGGTAGGTAAACATTCAACGTGCGCTTTTCATCTAAGATTGCAGATGAAAAGCTTATCGAATCGCCAACTATCAATGGTGACTTGTCAACCTCTACTCCCAAAGAAAAAGAGGAGATCAAAAATAAATACGCAAAAATCCAACATCTGAACATGAGCTCACCCAATATGTAATTTTATTTTTATTAATAAAAAATAAGGCTTACCCAAATTCACACCTATCAAACCAACAATGTTTAACTTTAAGCCAGCCTCAACCTTACTCGATATACTACATCTATACGGGGGAACACTTAACCACAAAAGCAACAAACTGAAAAGATATTGATGATGCAGAAATCACCTTCTATCTATAATTTTTCTAATCTTCCCTGATTTCTGACTAATTATACCAGGCTGCAGGATATCTATATTTAGTCTTGAAGCAGACTCAAGCCCAAGGAATATCATACGAAGCGTTAGATCAAAACTAGTCAACTCTCTATAAAACTCACCCACCAAATACTCTTTCTCCTGATCATCAACATTATCTTTAGCTTCAATTTTAAATGATAATTGATCGTGCCCATCAATCTTATCAATAATGCAATGGTAAAAGGAGCTGAGTCCAGGAATGGCTGTAACAATATTTTCCAACACAATTGGATATATATTTCCCCCATTGATTGTGAACATATTATCGCGACGCCCTCTGATGGGGCCCAAATAGGCTCCAGTTTGGCCACACTCACATGGCTCCTTATACATTTCAGCCAAATCGTGTGTGTTATAACGAATCAGAGGAAGAGCTTCACGTTTCAGCGCTGTTATTACTAATTCCCCAGTGACGCCATCTTCACATAACTTACCCGTATCTGGATCAATAACCTCTACATGAAAAAAATCTTCCCAGACATGTAAGTTATGATATTGGCATTCACTCGCTATTAGTCCAAATTCCGTATTTGCATACATGTTAATTAACTTGGCGTTGAATACCCCCTCATAGTAACTCCGAAAAGTCTCTGAAAATAATTCACCCACTACGAATATTTTCCTGATACTCAAAGACGCGGGCAATACGTTTTTTTCCAGACAGTAACGCTCTAGCCTCGGTAACAATGAAGGTAAGCAAACCATATAATTCAGCTTATCTTTTTGTAGACTCTGTAGCTGATGATCAATTCCTAGAAAAGAATCTGCAGGAATAGTGAGACCAAAAATTTCACTGGCAGCATGACAGATCATCCCACTAGGCCAAGGACCATAAGTCATTGCACATAAACATTTATCGAATGGTTCAACACCTGCAAGCAAATAGCTTCGAGCCTGAGAGATTATTGCCAGCTCAATATCTTTACGTGTATAAGGCACGCGCTTCGGTGCACCGGTACTGCCTGAAGTATGACAATAGCGAACAATATTATCATAATTCATACTAACTTCTGACATAGAAGTTGAGAATACTTCCGAACTTATAATCGGTAGCTTATATAAATCTTCACAAATTCTTATTTCCTCTATATCAATGTTATTATTTATAATTAGCTTGCGATAATAATCAGATTTTTCAAAGGATTCTCGCAATAATTGCCTCACCTGTTCATCTTTTAAACTCTGCCTTTCAATTTCAGGCTGACTATTGACATGTAAAAATTCAGCTCGCAGCTCATAATAATTCATAAAATCCACCAATTAATCACTTATAATACTTAATCGGTTTTTCAGCAGAAAAATGTACACGATGTAATTCTCGTCGTTGATTGTAATCATTGACGGCATAGTGTAAGACTTGGTGATTATTCCAAATAACCAAGGTCCCAGGACGCCATTGCACTCGACAATTGAATTCTGGTTTTTCTATATGCTGAAATAAATAATTCAAAAGCCCCATACTCTCATCGCATGTCATTCCCTCAAATTGCGAGGTGGTAGTTCGGTTTAGGTAGAGAAAAGGCTTACCGGTTACAGAATTTTTACAGACTGCTGGATGTATAGCAGATTCTAGTGGCATCAATTTTAGTGCTCGTTCTATACTTGAATCATCTCCATCTTTACCTTCTACTGATTTCTTCAGCGGCTGTTTTTTAAGCATCAACTCTGTCGTATGTATCACATTGAGTGAACCGACTAACTGTTGCATTACCGTTGACAGACTCTCATAAGCAAGCGTTGAACTTGTAAATAGGGTATCACCACCCCTAGGAGGAATATCAATACCGTACAATGCGATACCTTTTACCGGGTTGGAGTAATAGCCCTGATCGTGATGCCATATTCCTCCTGTATTTTTCTTTTCACCAGGCTCTTTAATAATTTTAGCAACTTGTGGATAACCCTCTGAGTGACCTTGAAAGAAGAAATAGTTCTGCTGAAGCTCCCCAAACAAGCTGCAGAACCTAACAAATGCCTGAGTATCCAGGTCCATATCTCGGATAACTAAAAGTTCATGTTCATGCCATAAATTTTTTAATGTTTGCTTAGTGTCCAGATCTAATTCAGAAATTTCTTTAGCGGAAATCTCAATACCAAAATTTCCTGTTAAATAGTTAAAATTCATAGAATGCTCTCTAATTGAGATGTTGTATATTGCGGCCAATTCACTAATTTTAATGCTTCTGGCAAATCGCCACTTGAACGCATTATTGCTGCCCTAGCTGAGCAAAAAGTCGCTGCTCGAATAATTTCCCTTAAACTATCCAGTTGGTCACTGATATTATTGAGAGCTGTCATTCCGCAGGGAACCAAGTCCTGATTGTTTCCTTCACACGAGAAACTCATCTGACGCACAGGTGTTGATCTAGCTTTTATTTCCTGGAACAGAGCCGACGATAACTGATGAATTCCTTTACAGTGGTTAAACGATTCAACATTTAAATTATCCGGCAGCCCTCCATTCAAGCGATGATCCATCAAAATCAATATTTGTCGATCAAGCATTTCGGCTAAGCGATGGATAATTTCCTGCATAAATTCGGCAGAAGCTGCCAATCCAATCGCATAAAACAATCCACCATGCCATGGACCTGATTCAAGAATTAGAGGGTTATCTGCAACAGCAGTGGCTTCGGAACGAATTTTTGCCTCTGAATAATCCAATAGATCAAGGCAGTGGCCTAATATCTGGGGAGCACAGCGAACAGAATATCGGGCTTGTAATAAGCTTTTTTCACCCTCGATAACTCTTGAGGACCGCAGGTAATCACGTCGTAAATGGGTAAGTAATTGGCCAGCACGAGCATAACTACCGTGCACCTCTCCGTAGCTCAACCCTTCGGAGAAGTGTTCATCTCCTGCCCCTATGGCCATGGAGGTTAATGCCACAGATTTGAAACAATCTCTTAATAGCTTTCTTAGCTGATAATCATGTTCAATAGCCCAGGAAGCCATCATAGCATTGGTATTTACAAGCCCAATGACATCACGGGGGCCTCTTGGCCCTTGTTCAAACAGTGGTGAAATAGCATGGGCCATGGAAATCAAATCACCACTGGCTCCAAGGCTCCCTTTTCGAGGTACTCTCGGAAGCGTTTCACTGTTGGCCAGCTTAAGAAGCGCTTGATAAGTGGAAGGATGGATACCAGATAAGCCGTGCGCTGTTTTTAGAGCCTGTAACTTTAATGCACGCCTGACTACCGATTTCGGTAATGGCGCACCAACACCAACTCTTAAGTACTCCAGAAGATTGACTTGTGTCTCTTTCCACTGATTTGGATCTAAGCGATTGCGTTCATTCTCTCCATAACTTGTGTGCAAACCGTAGATAGGGTTTCCATCATCTCCAAGCTGTTCCTGCAGTAATGCATAGGAGTGCTTAACTCTAGAAAGGTCTATGTCACTCGCAGTAATTGGATTATGTAAGTATCCCCACTCATACCAAGCATGTAGAGGAAAAGTTAAAACTGAATTGAAATTAGTTTCATAAGTTACCGCACTACCATTCGCTACCGCCGGATAGCTTAGAGATGATGTAGACACCCTGACTCCAGAAATAATTTGAATACTAGGAAGGCGAAGAAATTAGCATGGGAGTTGAAACTTGAAAAATAGATGTCGTCGCTGGTTGCCATAGGCAATATCTATGGCAACAAAATAAATGTCGATGTAGACTCAACTTAAACACACTGGCTTTTTAAGTGGCTAAATAAGTTATACCTATGTTTCCACACGCTGATGAACTCAATTATTTTATTGAAGTTGCTAAAACAAAAAATATCTCAAGAGCTGCAGAGAGATTAGGGATTCGGCAGCCGAGTTTAAGCGCGGCTATCAAGAGGCTGGAAAGACAGCTTGGTACAGAAGTAATCATACGAGAAAAAACTGGTGTGCAATTGTCTCGTGCAGGGTTAAGACTATTAAAAAGTGCTCAACAGTTACTTGATGATTGGGATGAGGTAAAGTACTCAGCGCTGCGCGAAAACAAAGAAGCTGTTGGTCACTTCACTATCGGGTGTCACAGCTCCATCTCACTACATATGCTGCCTGAAAGGCTAGCCGGATTTATTGCTCAAAATCCAGGTATCGAATTAAGCTTCCAACACGCGCTTTCTCGGGAAATTGTCGAATCAGTGATCAGCTGGAAAATTGATATCGGCATTGTGGTAAATCCCGTATCCCATCCTGATTTGATAATAAAGCACCTCTGTCATGATATGGTAAGTTTTTGGCATAACCCTGAAAAAATACAGTCTAGGGACGTATTAATTTATGACCCAGCGCTGATGCAAACAGATTGGCTGCTAAAAAACATGGAAAAAAATAATAAATATAAACAATATATTACTTCCTCTAGCCACGAACTGATCACAAATATGACACTTGAGGGAGTCGGGGTCGGCATTATTCCTGGTCGAGTTGCTCAAACAATTGGAAGAAATCAGCTTCAATGGGTTAGTAAAGACCAACCAGGCTTCAAAGATGAAATCTGCTTGGTGTATCGAAGGGAAATAACCCATAGCTTAGGTGCAGAGAAGTTAATTAAAGAATTTAAACTTACAAATTATAAAAAATTTGGCTAACAGAAGATATATTTAAACTACAAAATTCAATTATTTTTGAACTTCATTTTAAGTTTATTCGCGATAAAATATTGCCAACCATACCGTCGCCTCATCAGAGGATGTCTCAATCACCCGGTGCTTTCTTCCAGCCTTTATCAATAAGCAATCACCAGACTTCAGCTGGCATATCTCCCCGCAGTCAAACTCCACCACACCATAACCACTCAGTACAAGCACCCATTCGTGTTCACTCTGATCATACCAACCTTCCTCCGGTGAAGACTGGCCGTATGAAACAATTCTTTCAATTCGTATAGCATCACTCTTTATGATGTCCTGGAAGTGCTCAACCTCAGTGTTTTTCGGGAGGTTTTCTAGAATATTTATCATATTTACTCCTGCCAGCTAGAAAAGTGATCCATTAGATAATCAATGGCCATTCTCGCTCGTATTGGTAAAAAGCGGCGATTCTGATACACAATCCAGCTACTGGCTCCGCGCCCCCAAAAAGGCTCCAGTACGGGCTCTAATAGCTGTGACTCTATAGAGCGGTTAAAACTGCTTTTTGGCATATAGGCAATACCTAGGCCTTTTTCACATGCGTTAACCACTGTATGGGCATTATTACTTCTCCAGCGTCCATTAACGCGAATAGACTCCTCGGTGCCTTCTATATCAAATATCCAGTTCTCATTATTCGCAACAATACAACTGTGCGACTTTAAATCCTGTGGGTGGATTGGCCTGCCGAATTGATCAAGATATTCCGTGCTGGCAACTGCCATCATCTGGCGTCCAGCCAGCTTGCGAGCCACCAGCCCAGAGTCCTCAAGGCGGCCATAACGGATCGCAAAGTCGATACCATCCTCTACAAAATTGGCCATTCGGCTGTTGAAATCGATGTCGATCTTTAAGTCAGGGTGTTGTAAGGCGAAATTCATCAGTGCTGGAGCCACATACTGTTCAGCAAATAAACCCGCGCAGCTCACGCGCAACGTGCCACTCAGCTCATACTGCTGCAGGCTTAGCTGTTCATTGGCCTGTTGCAGACCCACAACCAGCTCTTTACAGCGCTGGTAATAAACAGCCCCAGCCTGAGTCAGGCTGACCAAGCGCGTTGTTCTAGCCAGAAGCGCACTCCCCAGACGCTCCTCCAAACGAGCCACCTGCCGGCTCACATGGCTGGTACTGCACCCCAGCTGCTTGGCGGCCGCAGAGAAACCCTGGCACTCAGCTACAGCAACAAATTCGACTACACCGTCAAATGTATCCATACCCCACCATTATTGCTATTTAGCAAAAGTATTTCACAGAAATCTCATATTATCATCTTATCAGGGACAACCTAGAATCCTCCCCACTGAATGCTTAACACAGAGGAGAGATTCATGAAGAAAGTACTTATTCCCGTAACCAACCATGCAACCCTCGGGGAAACCGACCAAGCTAATGGCACCTACTCCCCTGAGCTGACTCACGTCGTGCATGTACTTAAAGAAAATGACATTGATTACGATATTGCCTCTATTAAAGGTGGCAAAGCACCACTCTACGGTACAGATATTGAAGGAGATGAGGTCAACAGCCAGGTATTGGCCGATGAAGACTTCCAGAACCGTGTCAACAACACTATTCCAGTAAACCAGTTGAATACTGCTAGTTACGATGCGGTGTTCTATCCAGGTGGGTTTGGTCTACTTTCCGACTTAGCAAGCAATGAGGACTTTGCCAAGTTATCTGCGGAGCATTATGAAAATGGCGGCGTACTTGCTGCCGTGTGCCACGGACCAGCTGGCCTGCTGCCTATCACTTTGAGCAATGGTGAAAGCTTACTGGCAACTAAGTCTGTGACTGCATTTACCCGAGAAGAAGAAATCGATTTTGGCACCATTGAAGATATCCCCTTTCTGCTTGAAGAGGCTATCAGCAGAAAATCTGCTCGATTTAACAAAGTGCAACCCTGGCAGGAATTTGTCATTGAGGATGGCCGTGTGATTACTGGACAAAACCCAGCCAGTGCACATGCTGTTGGAAAAGCGATCGTTAAACAGTTAATAAACTAGCCGTTAATAACGCATCAATAATGCTGGCGCAAACTGATGTTCCTGCGCCAGCTTTCCATAACCCTTCAGCTTCCATTGTGGGCCAACACAACTCATCTACATGAGCAGTTATAGCCTTAAAACCCCTTCCGTGAGGTTCCAGCAGTGCCTAGCTCAATTCTTTATCCGTCGCTTATGTTAATTGCCGGAATCGGCATCCCGGTGATGGCCACGTTAAATAGCGGTCTAGGTGTGAAGCTTGGCAGCTCGGCTCTCGCTACGACGATTTTGTTTTTTGTCGGACTGACCATCTCTATTATTTACTTATTTAAAACTGAAGGTTTCCAAGTAGCCGGTTTTCACAAAGATATCTCCTGGCACCTTTATCTCGGCGGGATATTAGTTGCTTTTTACGTACTCAGCGTCACCTGGGTTTCACCAAAATACGGCGTTGGCAATACTATATCCTTTGTGTTACTCGGCCAGCTCTTTGCTATGGCCACCATCGACCATTTTGGCCTCTTTGGTGCACAACAAACCAGCCTGGACCCCAAACGAATTATTGGATTTATTCTAATGATTACAGGCATCTTACTAGTGGTAAAACGCAATTCATAAATATATCTGGAGATCTGACAATGCCCAATCTATATGTAATGGCAAAAGTGAAGTCTAAACTTGGAGAAACACAGAAAGCTAAGAGCATTCTGACAAGACTGGCAGCGAACTCTGAAAAGGAGAGCGGATGTTTGAGTTATCAGATTTTATATTCGAGTGAGGAAACAGATACCTTTATGACGTTAGAGGTATGGGATTCAAAAGAAAGTGAAAGAAGGCACTGGGATGAGCCCCATTTAAAAGAATCATTAAAAGAGTTAGAACCAATTTTAGCTAAAGAACCAAGAATCGAAAAATATCAGCATACTTCCGATTAAAAACATACGATTTTCTCCAGCAGAGTAAATAATCATAGGCCCACAACAAAATTAGTGTGGGCCAAGGAGAATATTCAGAAAGTAACAGGAGACACTTGAATCATAAAAGGGCAGTACATTTATAAGTTTCATCAGCAGTGAAAAAAATCTATTCCCACTGAAATAAAAAACTATAAGGACCACTCCCCCTAAAAGCTTGTGTCATTACTGAGGAAAATTAAAAACAGGATTGGTGGTCAACATTTCCAACCAACTAACACGCTCTGCTCGATAAATCGTGCTATCGTAAACTTTTAATTCCCACGCAGTTTCCGCTGGGCTAGTCGATGTTACCTCTATCAAGTAAGCATTGCGATCACTCCCCGTACTGATATCCGATGGGCCACCGGCACATAGTAATATATTTCCACCGGCAAGCTCATCAACGTCACCCAATGATTGAGTATACTTGGGCGCTATGTATTCCCAGGTTTGCTCAGCACTCATTGTCGATGTATTGAGCAGAAACTTTACTGCACGGCTATTGTAGATATTGCCACTCAACTCAGCTTCATTTCTGTTATCGTAAATCAGAATTTCATGATTACTTGTCAACATTGGCGCATGCTGCGAAGCCATCCAGGAACCAGTATGTAGTGTAAAGAATTTATCCTTCAAATCGCTCTCAATATCTGAGTCCCTCCCCATTATCCAATTTACCGCACCAGACTGATGATCAATACTGACCACCCAGCTCTGAGAGCGGCTAGAAAGTAAAATGGAGTAATCCTGAGGAACATAATGCAGTGCATTAGAGTGGCTCCAGTCAAGGGCTCCGTTATCCAAAACCCTACTGGCCAAAGCACCGGGGAAACGGCTGGTATCCAAGTGATCAAATGCTGACCATCGCCAAACTGTGTTCCCTTCAGTATCGATTTCCAAAATGGCATCTCCTTGTAAAAAATGCTCACCAAACTGGCCAGTTTCGTTGGTTAACACCAACAGATTGCCATTCTCCAGCAAATGCACATCGTGGTGATAACTCGGCAATTCGAAAGAGGACAACACCTCTCCAGAGAAGGAGATTACTCGGGCCTCCCCACTGAGTAATAAAAGTAAACGCCCATCCTGTAGGTTTCTCGCTACTGGGGCACCAGTTAATGGAACATCACCGTGCAGATACCAAACAACCTCTCCCTCTTCATCAAATCCCCAGAAAGTACTATCCCTCTCCGCTGATGGCGCGAAGATAGTGATGCCCCCCTCGGACTTAACCGTTTTATTCAAAAGCTCAACAGCGGGGACCCCCTCAGGCACCGATCCTGTTTTAAACTCTACGATTTCACTATGAACAACCTCACCACTATCTAAAAGTGCAACCGCAGTAAATCGATAGGTAGTATCAGCGCGCAGGCCGACGACAGTTACTTCGTGGTCTGTGCCTGACTCACTATAAGCTGTACGTCGTCGGCTGGTATCTGCAGATTTAAACCTTATTGCCACTCTCGCCGCTTCCGCAGTAATCACGCTGGCATTCACCATTAGATGGTTCTCTGGGTGAGCACTGAGTACTAATTGAACAGCATCATCTTCCTGCGCAAAAACCTTAGGGACAATACCTGTTAAAAACAGTAAGAATACTGATTGAAAAACAGCCAACCTAATATATTTACTCATAGAGGGTCTCACAGTTTGTTATGAATACAACTGTTTAACGCAACCATTGCTTCCTGGTTTACAGAGAAATTGACTTTTCAAGAGACTGTAATCGATAGTAATGGATGATTATTGACTAAGCGCACCTAATGCTGCACTATGCGCCAAAATTGATAACTGGTACGCATTTACCAAACTTCAAAAAATGCATTACAGAATTTGATACTTCACCTCTCTGCCAATTCATCACCACAAAATACTCACCGCTGCCTACTTATCCAGGTAGGTGGTCTTTTATATTGATGTAAGGATATCCTTTGAAAAGATTTATTCTCAGCTCCGTTATCGCTCTTTCCGCATCCAATACTATGGCAATAGAAAACAGCTTCTACCTTAAGTCATCTTATGGAAAGGTAGATACAGATGTTTCTTCACAAGAAGCTCAGGAACTGTTCGGAACAAAACTCTCAGATCCTAACGGCTGGTCTTTAACACTGGGATACCGCTTCAATAATTTTCTTGCCATTGAAGGCGGCTATGCAGACTTAGGCGAGGCTGAAGCTAAGAAAAGTGATAATGATGTAATTCCTGACATGAACGGAACTTACTATTACGACTATAGCTATAAGGCCGTACTTAACGCCCAAACTAAAATGCTGGGCATGTTCCTCTCCACCGATGTCAGTAAAAATTTTTATGCTGGCATTCGTGCTGGATATCAAACATGGGATGCAGAATTAAAAAGAAAGGGAAATTTCAATGCAAAATATGAATGGAATGATGACTTCTCTCAAGTATTTGATGATATTTCTTATAATGAGAGTTTAGCTAATAGTGAGTCTACTGATGGTAGCGACCTCTATTATGGTGTTTCCGCTGGTTGGAACCACAACAACTGGAGCCTAAGCCTGGAGCACACTATTTTCGAAATGGATGAGCAAAAGCCCAGCCTCTCCTCCCTAGCGCTGACTTACAATTTCTAAAGACCGCTCTTACTTTTTTCAGCAGCCAAATCGGCTGCTGAATTTATCTCTAAAAAACTCTAAAGCTACTTTATCCCCACAAACAATACCTCAAACCAGCGCAAGTCCTCCGGCCCCAATTGAGCCTTTTTGGCCAGTCTCTTATCTCGATACACATCCTTATATACATGATAAACCGCTCGCTCGGTCAACTCGCGCCAGTGTTCGCTATTTAGCTCAGGGATTGAGCCATCAGCTAAATTGGGATCGGTCAATGGGTCGTGCTGGGCTTCAGTGGTTCTCAGCGCTAATTCCAATTCTTGCAGAATAGGATTGATCACCTTGAGGGTATTCGATTCGGAAAACTGCTTGGCAACATCTTCCTCTGCCTGACGAAGCATTTTTTTGCTCTGTAATTCCGATAGCTTTTCTCCGGCTGGGCGCAAGCCGAATTAATTGACCAGGCCTCTCATACCGGGCAGCACCGCCTTGGCTGCCAGCCCGGCACCGATCAGGGGATTAAACACTGCGGCAACACCCCCAACTAACAGCATACCAACGGTCAATTTTCTATCGAGTTTGTCGATATCATCCGCCAGTCTTTCGAGAGAACTCTTTCCAGAATTTCCCCTTTCCAAGGATAACTCTACGGCGCTCTCCACCATAAATTTACGTAAACTCCCCTCATAATGGGAGTTGGGAAAGTGAAATATTCGGCGTTTGGATAGATCATTTACCTCTGGGGCATCATCAGGCAAACAACGCATTGTGTGCAGAGTAAAGCCAGTTTGTGAGAGCTTATAGGGAATCACAAAGTAGTGCTTTTCATCGTATCTCTGCACAAAATTCTCACTGCGCTCCGCAGAAGAAAATATTGGCAGTCCGGCAACTACTTCTTGAAAAACTTTTAAACTGCCGGTGATTTCAGCTGGCACTTTACAGGAAAGGTCAACCAGGCCCTTCTTGCCTTTATCGAAATATTGTTTCATATCTATTGATTCACAGAGAAACCGAGAAAAACCTGGTCTGATCTGCAGTATCCGCATCCCCTCGGCCGTTCTCCCCTGTGAAACACCTCCCTATGCCCCCTATTAAAAGATTAACTTTCTTAGTAAATGATTACTTTAGCTCGCCTCAGTATAAATCCAGGCTTCTTTACCAGATTTCAATTTGGCGGCAACCCGCCGATAGGCATCCACTTCATAGGCATCAGACTGAGCAAGCTCTTCGGCAGAGATTTCAAAGACTGTACCCTCAACCGTATCAGAAGAATGCCCTGTGTACTTCAGTATGGGGTGAAACTCCTTGCCGCTAGTTTGCACAACCTGTGGATCTATAATTCTTATTGCAGAAAGCTGGTAACCAATTAAAGTATCCTCAGATCCTTGTAACTTACGGCCAAAAGTCTCCAGTTGTACATTCTCTTGCTGAAGAGTGCCGTAGGAAAATAAACGCTCCATAAATTAACCCCTGATCCCGCTAATGAAAGTTCACTAATGTGGCAAATCCGCTGATACTTTATCGGCTAAAGACCCCGCTGAAGAAATCTCTTTAAGATAATTCCTCAGATTGGAGCTCTAACGCCTATCAATCCCTTCGCAAACCATTCTTGCAAATGTCTGTGAGATTAATAACCAGCAATTCACTTATTCCTTTTTGATGTGACTGGCCCAAGACACGGACCTTACCATCCCTTGGACCTGCATTGGTGAAAACCTGTGCTAACCCATCCCGCAGCTGAGGCCGAGTATACGGGGAGCTGCTTTGGGGAAATCTCTGACCTGCGCCGTGCTTCTGATTGGGTGCTAGGGATACCGCACCCTGGCAGGCAATGGTCAGGCTCTAAATCCATGGTTGTTTACACGGCCCACTGGCAATAGAGAGGTGTGTAATGCATAACCGACCTTCGCTGCAAAACCATCAAACTATACCTACACGACAGAAATCATCCCTACAAAAAGTACAAGGAGCTCTACGTAAAAACGCTTCGTTCGCCGCTGCGCTAATGGTTGTTGGATCGGCAATATTGGCCCCCCTGGCCTATGCTGCGGATTATTCCAATCCCTATTCCCGCCAGGGCCCAAGGTATGTCGCTCATCAGGGGCATGGAGGGCATTATGACCGGCACTCCAGATATAGCAGGGATTACAGGTACCGGAGAGAGTATAGGGGACACTCCCGATACAATAGGAATCAAAGGAGCTACTCTCGATACAGCAGGAACCAAAGGGCATATTCTCGATATGGCAGATACCAACAAGCTCAACCACAAAATAGCCGGCATATGTGGTTTAAAGGCCATGTACAAGGTACACCGCGTATTGTGATCGACTTAAGTGACCAGATGGCCTACTTCTATAAGGGAGGACGTCTCGCCGGCATGTCCCCGGTCTCTACCGGGAAACCAGGCCATCGAACTCCTACTGGTAACTTTCGTATTTCACAGAAGAAATACAGCCACCGCTCCAACCTGTACGGTCACTATATAAGCTCTCGTGGCCAAGTACTGCGCAGTAATGTGGATGTACGCCGCCATCGCAAGCCTGCCGGGTCTCGCTTCCGCGGAGCCTCAATGGATTACATGATGCGGATTAATGGCCCAGTCACCATGCATGCCGGTTATGTACCCGGTTACCCGGCCTCCCATGGCTGTATCCGCATCCCCTGGCATATGGCGAAGATTTTCTACCGCCACGCCAGAGTCGGCACAAAGGTATCCGTTGTACCTTAGGTAAAATCTAGACACTTGTGAAAAGGCACCATAAAAAAGGCGGACTATTAAGTCCGCCTTTTTCTTTGCCTGGAAAAACGTCTGCTATTGAGAGGCCTCTGCCCCCTCCCGCTTTGCGACTTCCATACGGGTGAAATACGCATGCGCTGCACGGTTTACATGCCGTGCCAGCAGTAATGTGGAAACCATAGTGGGCACAGCCATTACGGCGTACATGCCAATAATAATGCTGTTGACCGCGCTCAGAGAAGCCACCGCACCCAATACAATCAGTATCATATAGAGCCCGGTATAAAGGCCCTGCCAGCGGCAGCCAAAAAGAAAAACATAGCACTTCATACCGTAATACCAGCAGGTGACGATGGTGCTAAAAGCCAGTGGTAGGACCATTAGCAGTAGCAAAATTGGACCAAACTGCCCAAATACCTGAGAAAATGCCTGTGCAGTCAGGGTAACGCCGGCAATATCCCCTTCCTGCTGCCAAGCGCCAGTCAGTAGTATCACCAGGGCAGTGCAAGTGCAGATAACCAGTGTGTCTACAATGGGGCCCAGCATGGCAACCACGCCTTCTCGAACGGGCTCACGGGTTTTCGCTGCACCATGGGCCAAAGACTCTGTGCCTATACCCGCCTCATTAGAAAATGCGCCCCGGCTCACCCCTACTGTGATTACCGAACCCAGAGTACCTCCAGCAATAGCTTGACCGCTGAAAGCATCAGAGAAAATTAGCGCAAATGCTGCCGGTACCTGCTCCCAGAAGCTGGCAATTACCACAAGGGTCATGCCCAAATAAAGCAGCACCATGCCCGGCACTACTCTTGCGGAGAATTTACCGATACGCTGGATACGACCGGCTATAACGTAGGCCGATGCAACAGCAATTAATAAGCCAATAACAAAATCAAAAGTGAGTGAACCTCCGGGCGCTACCCAACCCAAGGGCTCAGCAAAAGACTCGCGCAGTAACTGCGTGGTTTGATTGGACTGAAACACCGGCAACATACCGCAGAGTCCCGCCACGGCAAACAGTACCGCGAGCGGCATCCAGCGTCGGCCCAACCCCTCGCGAATAACATACATGGGGCCACCTTGCAGTTCCCCGGAGGCATCGCGACCGCGAAACATCACCGCCAGCGTCGCTGTATAGAACTTGGTAGCCACCCCCACCAGGGCAGTTACCCACATCCAGAAAATCGCCCCAGGCCCACCAATCGTAATTGCGATGGCAACCCCGGAAATATTGCCAAGTCCCAGGGTTCCCGAAAGCGCTGTGGATAGCGCTTGGCTATGATTCACTTGGCCAGGGTCATTGGGGTCATCATATCGGCCACTTAAAAGCCCAATACTGTGCCCAAGATGGCGGTAGGGACGGCCACGAGAATAGATTAATAGCGCGAGGCCGCCACCAACGAGTAGCATTAATAAGGGGGGACCCCAGACAAAACTGGCAAAAGCCTCTAATGCCTGATCAATTGCAGGGAATATCGACATAAGTTAATTCATTTCCGGTGAGATCCGCCCAGTCTAGGTACGCTCACACCAGACTGTCAAAATGCTGCCATAAAATTCCGTAGACCCATAAATGCGAAAACTTTGCGAAAACCTGGAATCCCGGCAATAAAAAAGCCCCTAACAGGGGCTTTTCTAACAATCTTTTACAACTTTTTATCAAGCTGTAGTAGTTGCCTTTAATGCGGGCTCGGGTTCTGAACTCTCCCTCACCAGCGCCACCGATATAGCGCCAAGCAACATACACACCCCCGCCAAAACAATGATGTAAATTGCCTGGTTTTCGAAAACTGTTTTCAATATCAAGCCAGCTACCAGGGCGGAAACAATCTGCGGTGCGGCGATAGTGAAATTAAAAATCCCCATATAAACACCGGTCTTATCCGCCGGCAGCGAGTCGGAGAGGATCGCATAGGGCATCGCCAGAATAGCGGCCCAGGCAATGCCCACACCCACCATCGGTAGCAATAATCCCAGGGCGCCACTGGGTACGGAAACTTCTGTAATCAACAGATTCACCTGTGTGGGATCGCCCCCCTGGAAGAACAGGAAGCTGATGTATCCCAAACCGCCCAGTGCCAGCGATAGGGAATAAGTGAGCTTACGCCCCAGTACCTGAGACAAACGGGCCAGGACAATGGAGAAGATCGCTGCGAACAGGGAGTAAGCAGCAAAAATAATTCCAACCCAGTCACCGGCAGCACCCTTAGCGGCAGCGATATGTGCGGGAATTTCTTTGACACTTTCCAGATAGGCGGGATCAAACCACTTGGCTTCCACTCCCCAAACGTGTTGAGTGATTGCTGGCGTGGTGTAAACCCACATAATAAACAGGGCAAACCAGGAGAAAAATTGCACCAGGGCCAGCTGGCGCATAGTACGCGGCATTTTAATTAGCAGTTGGAAAAAACCGATCAAACGCTTTGCCAGTGGGGCTTTTTGCAGTCGTTCCCGCTCCAGTTGCGCGGAGTCGAGACCTTTATAGGCATTGTACTGCTCTGGCGGATACTCCTTGGTACGCAGCACAGTCCACAACACACTGCCCAGCAGCACTGTGGCGCCGATATAGAAAGCCCATATAACGGAGGGCGCCACCTCTCCCGCACGGGCAGTATTTTCCAGACCGATCACATTAGTCAGGATGAATGGCAACATGGAGCCGAAGATGGCGCCAATGTTAATCAGCAAAGACTGTATCGAGTACCCCAGGGTGCGCTGCTCTGATGGCACCATGTCGGACACCAGGGCGCGGAAAGGCTGCATGGTCACGTTAAAGGCCGCGTCCATCAGGGCCAACATAACGCCGCCGAAAATAATTGGGGCCACTATCGCCACCACAATCCCGGCATTGGGCATAAACGCCATCCCCAGGGCTGCGGCGATGGCACCAAAAAGGATAAAGGGGTTGCGGCGACCGAAGCGACTCCAGGTCCGGTCCGATGCCGAGCCCACGATAGGTTGCACAATAAGTCCCATGAGCGGTGCCACTATCCAGAACAGCGACAGAGAGTGCAGGTCCGCTCCCAGATCTGAAAGAATCCGGCTGGCATTGGCATTTTGCAGGGAAAAGCCAAACTGCACACCGAGAAAGCCGAGACTGACATTCCATACCTGCCAGAAGGGCAGACGGGGCTGTTGAATAGGATTGGGCTCTGATTGGCTCATAGGGTCACCGCATCTCTCGTTATGCTTATTTTGCCATTCTGACACGCCCACCACAGACCTCCATCCTCCCCCCAGCGGGGAGGATGCGGGCCAGATTCTGCGCTTTAGGATAAACTCAGGCCCAGCGTACGCGTCGGGCCAACAAAAACCAGTGAATCCTAATCAAGCAACTGAAGTCCCGCGCGATGATCCTAAAACTCCCACTCCTGCGCCTGGTGTGCCTCGCAGCTACACTCTGCCTGAGCGCTCAATCCCTGGCCGCTGAACAGCGCAACTACCACGATCACACCATGAGCGAAGACTCACTAACTGTACAGACGAGTGAGGGCGAGGTCACCCTCACCCCGGTTGGTCCGTCAGCGCTATCGGTGCACTATCGCCGCGAAGGCCTGAAGCAGTTGCCCTCATTTGCGTTGGCCAGCGATTCTGCCGGCCGACCCGAGGCTACGCTGAAGCAAAAAGGGGACAAGCTCGTTTACCGCACTGGCTCGCTTACTGCAGTCATCCACAAGTCTCCCTTCCGAATCGAGTACTTGCGCGGTAGCGAACAAATCCTGAGTGAAGAGCGTGGCTTCTTTGCCACCGAGACGATGCGCGGATTCCGTTTCGCACTGTCGCCAGAGGAAAAACTGCTGGGCGGCGGAGAGCGGGTTATGGGGATGGACCGTCGCGGTCAACGCCTGCCACTGTATAACCGTGCCCATTACGGATACACCACCGAATCCAACCAGATGTATTTTTCCCTGCCAGCAGTACTGTCCAGCAACAAATACATTCTGCTGTTCGACAACTCTGCCACCGGCACCCTGGATCTGGGCGCAAACGAAAAAGATATCCTGCAATTTGAAGCCGTAGCCGGGCGCACCGCTTACATCGTGGTAGCCGGTGAGACTTATCCACAGTTGCTGGAAAATTATGTATCCACCACCGGCAAACAGCCCCTGCCCCCCCGTTGGGCCTTGGGTAACTTCGCCTCCCGCTTTGGCTATCACAGCGAAGCTGAAGTCCGCGCAACCGTGGATAAATTTGCCGAAGAAGATTTCCCCCTGGACGCCCTGGTGTTGGACCTCTACTGGTTTGGCCCGGATATCAAAGGCCATATGGGCAACCTGGCCTGGGACAAGGAAGCCTTTCCCGAACCAGAAAAGATGATGGCCGACCTTAAAAAACGCGGTATCAATACCATCCTGGTGACCGAGCCTTTTGTCCTCTCCACCTCCGAGCGCTGGCAGGAAGCCGTGGCGAATAATGCCCTGGCCAAAAACCTAGCCGGAGAGCCCAAGCGTTTTGATTTCTACTTCGGCAATACCGGCTTGATTGATGTCTTCTCCGAAGATGGCCGCGACTGGTTCTGGAATATTTACGACGGGTTATTGGAACAGGGCGTAGCTGGCTGGTGGGGCGACCTGGGTGAACCGGAAGTTCACCCCTCCGATACCGTTCACGCAATCGGTATGGCCGATGAAATCCACAACGCCTTCGGCCACGCCTGGGCACAATTACTACACGAACGCCAAACGGCAAAACACCCTGAACGCCGCCCCTTTATTATGATGCGCGCCGGTTTTGCCGGCTCCCAGCGCTACGGCATGATCCCCTGGACCGGCGACGTTGCTCGGGAATGGGGTGGCTTACAGCCCCAGGTGGAATTGGCTCTGAGTATGGGCTTGCTGGGCTTTGGCTACACCCATTCAGACCTGGGTGGCTTTGCCGGTGGTGAGAAATTTGACCGTGAACTCTACATCCGCTGGTTACAGTACGGCGTATTCCAACCGGTTTACCGCCCGCACGCCCAGGAGCATATTGCTTCCGAGCCAGTTTTCCACGACCGCCGCACCCGCGACATCCTGCGCGAATATGTAAAACTGCGCTATCGCCTGCTGCCCTACAACTACACCCTCGCCTTCGAAAACAGCCAGACCGGCATACCGTTGATGCGCCCGCTGTTTTTCGAAAACGAAAGTGATCTGTCCCTACTGGACTACAAGGATGCTTACTTGTGGGGTCAGGATTTCCTCGTTGCCCCAGTCGTGGAAGAAGATGTGGATGAGGTCGCGGTAAAACTGCCCGGCGGCACCTGGTTCAATTACTGGACTGATGAACAATATTCTGGCGATCAGGCCCTGGTAGAAGTGAACCTGAAAACTATTCCTGTACTGGTGCGGGCCGGCGCCATTATTCCCACCATTGACGGTATTCACAGCAGTCGTGATTACTCCAGTAAAAACCTGACCTTGGATTACTACGCGCACCCATCAGCAGCAAAATCTGAGCGCTATGTTTATGAGGATGATGGTGCTACCGCGCAAGCTTTTGAAAAAGGCAAATACGAGAAGCTGCATTTCTCAGCAGAAAACAAACAGCAGGGTTTATCCTTTTCCTTTAGGCGTGAAGGCGAGGGCTATACCGGTATGCCGGAGTCCCGCAAGGTCACTTTAAAGATTCACAACTGGCAACAAGTGCCCGTGCAGCTCAATATTACCGGCAAGTCCCTGCCTATTTTCGACAGTGAAAAAGACTTTGCTCAGACACCCCGTGGGGCCTGGTACAACAAGCGCAAGCAGCAACTGCTGGTTAAATTTGACTGGCATAAAGAACCGCTGGATTTAGTGCTCAAAAATCAATAATTCAGCAAACCGCTGTTCACTGACAAAAAAATTTAAAGTCATCAGGAAACAATGAAGAAGTTACATTCCCTGTTTATTGCCAAACTCATTTCGGCTTCATTACTAGGTGCTGCTCTATTCGGCACTGCCGGCTGCAGCCAGGAGAGCAGCCCGGAAGAATTACAACCCGCTGAAAAAGTTGCGGAGAAAAAAGCCGTTATCTACCAAGTGCTACCGCGCTTATTTGGCAACACTAACAGCACCAACAAACCCTGGGGCACACTCGAAGAGAATGGTGTAGGTAAGTTCTCCGACTTTACCCCAAAAGCACTGAATGAAATCCACGCGCTGGGCGCCACCCATATCTGGTACACCGGCGCCCTACACCACGCGCTCGTTGGCGACTATACGGAATACGGTATCAGTAACGATGATCCAGATGTGGTCAAAGGCCGCGCCGGCTCTCCCTATGCCATCAAGGATTACTACAGCGTAAACCCGGACCTGGCCAATAACCCAGCAGAGCGATTACAGGAATTCCGTGCACTGGTGGAACGCAGCCACGCGGCCGGTCTGAAAGTGATTATCGATATAGTGCCCAACCATGTAGCCCGCGCCTATCATTCTCTCGATAAACCCCAAGGCGCACAGGATTTTGGAGCTGGCGACAACACCCAGGTCACCTACGCCCGCAACAACAATTTCTACTATGTGGTGGGAGAAGACTTCCGCGTGCCCGTTGCAGAAGACAGTTATCAGCCTCTCAATGGCGAAGCCAATGATCTTGTCGATGGGCAGTTTATAGAGAGTCCAGCGAAATGGACCGGTAATGGCGCGCGCCGTGCACAACCTGCCATGCACGACTGGTATGAAACCGTCAAAATTAATTTTGGCGTTCGTCCCGATGACAGCAAGAATTTTTCTGAGCTACCCCAGGAATATGCCGAGCGTGACTACCGGGCCCACGCCCAGTTTTGGGCAGACAAGAAAGTCCCGGACACCTGGGAAAAATTCCGCGATATCGCCCACTACTGGCTGGACTTTGGCGTGGATGGATTCCGCTATGATATGGCCGGTATGGTACCGGTAGAATTCTGGAGCTACCTGAATTCCTCCATCAAAATGCGCAACCCCAACACACTGTTACTTGCCGAAATCTATACTCCAGAGCGCTACCGGGACTATCTGCATCTGGGCAAAATGGATTACCTCTACGATAAAGTCGGCACTTACGACGCTATTCGTGCGGTCATGGAGAACAAGGGCAGCACAGATAAAATCGCAGAGGTACAGGCAAGCCTGGTAGATATTTCCTCTCATATGTTGCGCTTTATTGAGAACCACGACGAGCAGCGTATTGCCAGCCCACAATTTTCTGGCAACCCAGAGGCTGGCAAACCTGCAATGCTGGTGTCTGCCGCGCTCTCTCCAGCCCCTACCTTGGTTTACTTTGGCCAGGAGTTAGGAGAGCCCGCCAACAAAGATGCCGGCTTCGGTAAAGCCAGCCGCACCACCATTTTCGACTACTGGTCAGTACCCAGTGTGCGCCGCTGGAATAATGAGGGCGCTTTTGACACTGCTCTGCTGACAAAAGAAGAAAAAGAATTGCGCAGCTTCTACCAGCGCCTGCTTAATTTCTCCAAACAGAGCCCGGCCTTACTTGGCGATTATCTAGACTTGCACAGCTACAACCGCAAACAGGATAGCGGCTATGGGGAAAAACAATTTTCTTTTGCGCGCTGGAATAAAACAGAAAAACTCTTGATCGTTGCAAATTTTGATCGAGAGGCCAGCAAATTCGAACTGCTGATCCCCAATGAGCTACTTAAACAGTGGAAACTGAAAGACGGCAGCTATGCATTAGAAGGGCAGATCAACAATGCGAAGCAACAGCTGGTTATCCAAAACGGCCAAGGCAGAATAACCCTTAATCTTCTCCCCTTTGAAGGCCATATCTTCAAACTTGACAATTGACTAGCAAATACAGTCTTTTATTACAGAAAACCCGGATCGAAGCCGGGTTTTCTGTATCAATACTAGATAATATTCACTGGGCTACCAGACTATAAATCAAGGTCTGATCATTCATCTGCACCTTATAGTTCCCTGTAACGGAGGTGTAAATATCAGAACCACCCTGCTCCAAAGTTCCATTAGAGTCACTATCACCATAGTTTTCACTCCAATCGCCACTCACATCAAACTTAAAACGCTGCTGGGATTGACCATCGAAGTTAACTGAAATTTCCCAAAGGTTGTCCGCCACTAACTGCATAGCCTCAGCTCCCCAGTTATTTGGCGTTCCACGAAAGTGTAGAGAGGAAAAATTAGAGGCATGGCTGCCGCAATCCACACAAGTCAGGGTATAACTGAGTGTTTTATCATTCACTTCAACAAGATAAGTACCAGCCACATTGGTATAAATATCATTGCCTCCCTGCTCCAGAGAACCATCGGCATTGTTGTCCCCGTAATTTTCATCCCAGTTAGTGCTTACATCAAATTTAAAACGCTGGTTGCTACTGCCATCAAATACAACCGTAGTACGCCAGATATTATCCGCCATCAGAGTCATGGCCTGGGTGCCCCAGCTATTGGGCGTTCCCCGAAAATGCAGTGCCGTGAAGTTCTGTGCATAACCTCCGTTGGGATCAGTCACAGTAATGGCCGCAGTGGCACTGTCAGTCAGGCCATCGTTATCCATTACCGTTACGGTTTCTGTATAGGTTCCAGCGTTGGCAAAACTCAGGGAGGTACTAGCGTTGCTGCCTCCACTACTCCAGCTATAAGACACGACACTGCCATCGGTATCGTTAGAAGCGCTGGCATCCAACGTGATACTTTCATTGACCGTAACGGTAACTGCTGAGGGAGTGACAACCGCAACCGGTGCCTGCTGTGAGGAAACTTCAGTTAGGCTGTAACTCAGGCTCTGGTCGTTGACTTCGATTCGGTAATTACCGCTCACAGAGGTATAAATATCTGCACCGGTCTTATCCAAAGTACCATCGGCACCATCATCGCCGTAGTTCTCTGTCCAATCACCATAAATATCCAGCTTAAAGCGTTGGTCCGTCTGACCATCAAAGTTCACAACTAATTGCCAGGTATTATCGCCCACTTGTTCGAATGCTGTACTACCCCAGTTGTTGGCGGTACCGCGAAAGTAAAGGCTGGGGAAACCAGGTTCAGCACAATCGTCACAAGGCGTCGCCAATTGCCCACCATGAATTGCCGCGGCAGAGTTAGCAGCGACATTAAAGGTGGCATAGCCGCTACTATCTACAGTAATCACATCGCCACTGCACTCGTTATCGCCCGCCAACACATTGCAATAATCCCCTGCAGGCATGCCGGTGTAGAGCATCTGGTTCAGAGAGCCCCCCTCATTATTGATCACCACAAACCCTTTGTCGCCACGGCCAAAGGCAATCTGGTTGTTGTCATTGTCCCACCAATTATTCATGGCGGTGCCATTGGTATAGTTACGGAAACCTACCATATTGGCGATATTGCCCCAGCGATGCTGGCAGACCCAGGCACCATTTTGACAGTTATTCGGGCCACTGCTGGGAGGGCCAATGTCGGTATCGGTAAAGTTATACCCGGACATTACCTTGGGGTAGCCATAGGGGTGAGCGAGCATAAAGACATTGGCCAGATTGTATTTGGCTCCATCGTGATAAGTCAGATTCCCACCGCCACCATGGCCCCGCTCGCGATCGTGATTATCAATAAAATGAACGGCATCACTGGAGGAGAGCAGTCCCCAGCTTTCACCAATAGTGGCAAGATTTTTAATCTGACCGTTAAAGTTGCTGGCTACATCGGTGCCATATTTAAATTCAGTAACCCGACCTAGAAAAGTATAATTGTAAGGCTGGATTTCTGAGGCCTCACCGGCAGCACCAATAACCTCTGAAAATACCCAGGGGTTGCCAGCTTGATTCACAATTGCCTGTAAATCACCGGGGGACATGTGCTTGACGGCATCAATACGGAAGCCATCAACTCCCATGCCTTTTAATTTACTCAGGTAACCAGCGAGTTTTCCCTGCACATAACTGGAGCCAGTATCCAAATCTGGCAAACCACTCAACCAACAGCTCCACACATGATTAGCATCATTGTAGTTATTAATGGTGCAATCGGAGTGATAGTCGTTATCAGAAAACTCCGGATGGTCCAGCAAGGTCCACTGAGTGCCTCCCCAACCGGTGCCACCGCCATTCCAGGCCGCCGTATGGTTAATTACCGCATCGGCATAGACTTTTACACCTGCTGCATGACAACGATTGATCATGCTTTGCAGTTCCTGCTCAGTACCGCTGCGACTGGTTAAGTTGGTATAAGTCACTGGCTGATAGCGCGCCCACCAGGTGGACAGGCTAATATGCTCATTGGGTGGAGATACTTGTACCGCATCAAAACCCTTAGGCCCGAGAAAGTTCTCGCACTCACTGGCAATATCATTCCAGCTCCACTCGAATAAATGCACAAAAGCGGTACCGGCATTAACGTGGGCACTTGATAGTGTACCAACTACAAGGCCTGTACTGGCCAGTAGCCTTTTTAGGGGAAATGAACTGTTCATTATTGCTTTCTCTTAGTCATCTTTTCGCTGTTATTTTTTAAAAGCCAGGTATCTGAGCCCTCAATCACACAATGAGCGAATCAAGGAGACTAGATTTCCTGGATTTGAATACCAAAGTCACCGGTTGAGAAATAGCAAGCTCTGAACCTGAGAAAGGTTCTTCCGACAAAGGTAAAAGAAGCCAAGGGCACAACAGTCAATATGAGGTTCAAATTGCCAGGCATCACGGCTAGGCTCAGCAGCAAGATACATCCAAGCGAAAAGCTGGTATCCGTGTGAGCAAATGATTGCCAGAGGATGACAGGCAAGGAAATAGATCAACCTAGTTATTGTTGTTATACCTAACTCAAAGAGTGCTTCTAACCTAGCGACTCTGACACAAGTGCCCACCCTCTCTGGGGTGTGACCTATTGCAGAGTAAAGAAATGGTACTAACGCACACATCCCCCTTCAGGGGGGCGTAGTAGTTTTATCTGCAGGGATTTGAACTTAGTGACATGAGAAGCGGTGCGGTGCTCAAAAAAACAACAAAATTATTTTTTGGTGGCAGCTATTAAGTTAATGATGAATCAGTGAGGATGGAGGGCTTAAAACCCAGCATTTAAATCAAGTGACTTAAGCTGGTAGAAATCAACTTATGATAGCCAAAGTAATTATAGCCCTAGTTACACAAGGTTTGTTGTAGTCTCAAACAGTATAGGGTTCTAACCTACCGCTTGTAGACAGCCCTCAAAATTTTCAACACCCTCTTTTTCAAGGCCACCCATTCTGCTTAATAATAACCATTGCTGTAGCACCTGAATAACTCAGATCCTTTTCACATAAGCGATCAATTTGACCAAGATTTTTAGCTCTTTGTGGTTGTTATTTCTGGATCAAGCCAGATACAAGAAAAAATAATTGAGATCAATATCTTAAGCCAACACGTGACTATTAGAGTAGTGGTTACCATGACCACCATCTAAAATATTACATCAGTACCAATTAATTTAAGCCGATGATTTAGCTTACTTTTCAGAAACTGATGTAAAGCCACCTCTGAAATAGCAATCAGGATATTAGTGGCCGTAATTATCACCATATAAAAAATTAGGCTGAATTAAGCTCTTAAGAATATTTAAATGAAAAATAGCACGTATTCTTATTGGCCATTTCTTGTACCTGGTTTTCGCCACCTATCGTAGCAAACTCTTCTGCTCTGCAGCTCGGCATGTGTCTGTCTGACTTGATGAGTGGAAAGAAGTGCAAGGATCTAGCCAAATGAATATATTTTGGTATATCCGCACACGGTAGAATAAAACCATACTCTTTTCCGAAAGGAATGAGAATTGGCAAACCGTCAAAGAGCTATATTGATGATGCGATATTTCACATCAATACCCTACCACGAAAAGTGTAAAATTACTGGAACTAATTGGAATTTTTGATAGACCGGCGCGTGTCGTTTATGCTGTCGATTTAGCTTATACTTTACCATTCAACAGAAAATGGAATTAATCTAAGGAATATAAGTGACAAAAAAGACCTGCGCCTTACTTATCATGTTACTTTCTACTAATAACGCAATCGCTGATGTACCAACACAATGGATTGCAAAATTATACTCTGAAGTACTAGGTCGATCTCCAGATACAAATGGGTGGAATCATTACATTAACATACACTTTTCTGAAAATGCTTGTAACGCACCAAGACTGCGAGGAATTGCATATGGATTTTTGACCTCTGATGAATTCATAAATAAAAATTATAGCTATGAAGATAAAGTTCTAATTCTTCACCGTAGCGTATATAGCATGGAACCACTTCTTGGAAACTACCTTAGAGACCTTAAAAATCTAAATAGCGGAACATCTTGGAGTCAACTCGTTACGGATACTCTCAACGTTGCATTTACCGAGTCCAATTCAAGAACAGTAACTTTATGCAATAATGTACTGGAAGGATGGGGAACAAACCCTGTAATCCAGCCACCTACAACACGCAATAATTATTTTTCCGGCGGTACAAGCTCGGAGCTACAAAAATTATTGGATAATGCGTTACCAGGATCTACTGTTTTTCTTGAAGAGCGTGCAGTAGTATTAGTTAATGAGCCAATAATCATCCCAGAAAACATTCATTTGACTACTATTGGTAACCCAAGCGCTGATCATTATGCTAAAATGGCAAGATTAATTAGAAATACTAACAGCAACACTGCCATGATTATCCCTTTGTCTGGCAGCACTTTATCCAGCATTTGGGTTGATGGGCAATGGGATCGCTACACACCAGATGGGCTGAAATTAAATATTCACGTAAGACGTTATAATGGTACAAACACTAGCGACAACATTACAATTTCAAACAACAGAGTTTCAAATTCATCAGGAGGTGCAAATATTTCCTCCTGGGGCTCAGCAGAATTAAATCCTTGCAAAAACTTAAGTATCTTAAATAACTTAATAACTTCCTACAGCGCAGAGCATTATTCAGGTGGAGTCTATACCGATGGAATTCGTGTTGCCTGCGAAGATACTTATGTTACGGGAAATCATATTATTGATGCAACCGATGTGGGAATCGTAGTGTTTAGGTCAGGTAACGCAACCCAACAATCTATTATTTATGCAAATAGTATTGTTAACGCTGGGAATTCAGCATATGGTGGAATTGTTATTGATCAACTATCGAACTTTGACTCCAATGCGAAGTTTAATTTTTCTGGCACCGATATCTCATACAATAAAGTTTGGTCAAGTCGCTCTTCACATTTTGGAGTAATTTTAAGTGTCGGAACTAAACCTTGGTTTGGGAGCAATACCGATTATGGAACAAGTGCATCAGTTCATCATAATACGACAGCAGGCATAAGAACAAATACAAATATGGGAATCTCAGTCTCCAGATTCTCGGACTCTTATATTCAATCAAATGAACTACTAATCGACGCACAACTTTTTAATGAGGGCTGCCCTGTAGGTAATATCGTTATTGATGAAGTTACCAATCTCGACATTCAAGGCGGAGTCACAGCTTCCAATATATTTAACTGCATGGGACATCAGGAAATCAAATAACAATAAGCCAACCAAAAATCTACAATTTAACACATGGAAAGATTATTGATTGTGAATAAGCATTTATTTATTTATATTAGCACCTTATTATTCTTTACAGTATATACGACTCAATCTGTTGCAAATAATAATCCTTTTTGGCAGGACCTAAATCGAAATATAGCTGTCACGCCCTATGGTAAGAAAGTTGCAATTTCTTGCCACAATTGTTACATAAAATCATCTAATGCAGGCGAAAGCACACAAAAAACTATTGGCAAAATTCACGAAGCCCAACTTTTGGGTGCAGATATGATTGAATTAGATGTTATCGAGCATAATGGCACAGTTAGAGTTGACCATGATAATACTACGGATGAGAAAGGCGCCCCGCTAGATACGGTACTCCTTGATCCAACACTTAAAAGTGGAGATCAAATACTATTTATTGAAATCAAAGAAAATTCTCAGGAAAGTGACATTGCTCATAATCTACTTTCTGTTCTCGATCTTAGAGGCTATGGCTCATTTAAAAGACCTGTTTTTATTAGAGCATTCAACGATAGAAGGCATCACCTTAAGAGAGTGAACGAATTATTAAATGATAAATTTTCACATTTACGACCGTATATTAAGCTTAGCGAGCTATTCGGTAACCAAGAAGCAAATAGTATAAAAGGATTACAAGATAAAATACTCGCAGCTAAAAACAGTGGCTTTCATGGTGTAGAATTTGAGTATAGAAGCAAAAACATATACTCATTTATTTCTTATGCCAAATCCCTGAATTTATTAGTTAGCACCTATACTATACCCAAAATTTTTGGGGAGGTTTATATTGCTGCAATGAGGGAAGATGTAGATGTAATGACAGTTGATTACGATCTCGATAAGGCTCGCAAGGTTATCAGTGATAATAATGGGCTTCTTTTAGCTCAATGGTACAATCAGAGAGCGGACGGAGACACTTTACTTTATAAGAAAAATTCTATTGATGGTTACAATATAAGCGTTAATTCCCCTTCAGCGATACCATTCGATGGTATACCTTATGTGGAGTATCTTGGCTTGGGAGAAGATCGTTATGGAACTTCTGTAGTTTTCAGAGCAACCGAACAAGATGCAATTACGTTTTATGATGCCGATAATAATCCAGGAGAGGGTTATTTTCTCGCCACTGTTGTCAATTTTGATCATCTTGATTTACCAGATGGAGAAACTAGTAGCCTAATCAGTAAAACAGACAATGGAGGATTTGGCTTAGAGCTACATAATCCACCAGGAATATCCACAACAGTGCTACGTTTTGCAGTAAGAGTAAATTCAAAGTATTACTATGCTAGTTATCCTGTGACGAACTTAAATGATACTGATGCTTATCATATCATTGGTGCATATGATGGTAATGGTCAGGTGCACTTATGGATTAATAATATCCATGTGGCTCAAAATGGGGAATGGTTAAAAGGAGGTGTGGTACAAAATAATAGCCCCATTTTGGTTGGCGCTGACCCACAAGGCTCAAAAAACAAACGGTTTTTTTCTTCCACAAAAATTCCCTTTATTTACATACAAAAATGGAAAGATCATTAAATACAATTTTTATCATATAAAAAATTACAAGCACCAACCACCCGCATAGCGGGTGGTATGGTGAAAGCCCGCAAAAGGGGCTAGTTTACAATTCCGCCCAGCTGCATCTGCTCTTGACGGCACTCTTCAGCTTCTTGATCCTTGATGCACTCTCGGATCATCTGCTCATCCAGCCCTACTATACTGACGCAGTACCCCCGAGCTCAAAAGTGTCTTCCTGTAACATTTCTCTGTACATGCTTGTATTTCCGAATTATCTGGATCGCAGATTTCCCTTTCAAAAACCCAACCGTATTGGAAACACTGAATTTAGGAGGAAACATTAACAACTTATGAAGTTGATCTCTCATTTCATACCCTTCAACAAACTCAATACCCTTTTGACGGCATAAATCTCGAAATATCGCTCCGATCTCCCGTCTCAATGTCCCAAATAATGCTTTCTTTTGATACTTAGGCACAAATACCACGTGATACCTGCAATAATGCTTCACGTGAGCTTGGCACTGCCTATCTCACATCGGAGCCTCACCCGCTTTTGCACATACCTCCATACCAGTTAAGTGGAGGTATGTGCAGATTAAGGACCCTCCTCAAGACAGCTTACTCTAGATTTCGATACGCTTTTGCAGAGAGCTCTCAAAGAGTCCACTTACCATGGACATGAAAAAACAATGAGTAGACCCAGTCTCGGAACAAGGGGGTAATTTCAATATGCAGTGAAATCAAATAGAGTTTGAAGAAGATGCAGTAAAAACTATAAGAAACAGGACTCCAACAAGAAATAAAATCATTTCCAGCCTAAATATGGCTAGCAAAAAAGTAGTCTGTCGTAAGTTCAACGGTTAGCAAACCAGAGAAAGAAAGCTCGGTAAAGCAGCCCGTTTTTTCTCAAAAAACCATCAACTTCACCAACCAGTACTTGAAGCACAGTATTTGATATGGCCAAATTTATTGAAACCTATAATCACCATAATCGGATAGGCGTAATGATCGAATTTGCTTGCTCAGATGACTGGGCTTTTGAAACCGATGAATTTCGTAAATTTTCTTGTGATATCGCTTTGCATATTGCAGCCAATGGTAAGACTCAAGAACCTTTGGTTACACAGCTATTCTTGAAAGATCCATCTAAAACAGTGGGACACCAGTTTAAATTAATATCAAATGAACTGGGTGTAAAAATTAGTATAATCCAGTATGAGTACTTTGATGTCTCAAAAATATAACAATGTTATTTTGCAACCGATAAAGGTACGGTTTGATTCTACACCTCACGTTAACATTAAGAGTAGAGGCTAGGTGTACGCATGGATTTCTCAACAATAAAGAATGTATTTATAGCTTCATTCACCTTTACCCTAACAGTCATTTTGACATTTATAGCGCTTTCAATTTTTACCATTTATAAAGCCTTCAAAAACAGGAAGAGAAACTATCGAGTAATTTTTAACTGCTGTATCACAGCCATTATTTCGCAGTTCCTATTTATTTCGGCTGCAATATTATTCCTCACAGGCAAAATTCATGGTGCTCATGTGACTCTTCTACTACCTCTGTCAACAGTATTATTTTCAAGGTGTTTACAGTTAACCCTATAAAGAGACGTTCTTTAATTTATACCTAACCAACAGATCAATTGCGCTTCAGTTGTCGGTTATGAGAGGCGCTGAGCAAAAGGTGACTTCGTGAGCCTAATTTCTACTTTCTGGACTATTAATACATTAGAAATTAATACACTATTGGTTGAGTCAAAGCCAGTAGAGCATAAAATCGGCAAGAAACCACTTCTTCCTTTTATCAAGCAGAAGACTGAAATGGTCTTTCCATGGTTTGATGCCCTGAACAAGTACGCACAGGAAGAAAGTACATATCAACACTCGGGGATGGTAATGATTGATTTTGACTCGATGCTCTCTGAAAAAGCCGAATCAATTTTTAACCTCTCACTACCGGAAGCAAGGCTGCTTTCGGAATATTGTGGTGGAAGTACTGCAATCATCGACCATAGGCATGAAAAAATTCTGGCTGAAACAATAGAAAACGTGTCGCTTTCAGAAAGTGACGTAACCAAATTTTATGATGCAGACAAAAAGCTGAATAATTGTAGATTCGACCCAAAAGATATTTTGTACGCTGGGGAGCACCTAATACTTTGGTGTAGTAAAGTGACCCCTGAAAAGCTTGGCATATTAGTAATTGGGTAATCACGATCAGTAGTTGTCTAAAAATCATAAGTAGCAGGTCGCTCACAAAACCATACCTCTACTTTAAGGGATATGATGCACGATGAGTAAATTCAAGTCGACTACCATCGCGATTTATGGCGGTGCTTTAGTGTTAGTAATTGGGCTCATTGCATTTGCGCTAAATTGGAATGTCTGGGGCGGCGGTATGCCTGGGTACAAGATATTTCTATTCCCAGGAAACTTGACTCTTGTATATGTTTGGCACCCACTGTTAACTGAGGAAATAGATTTCTGGCCGAAACTCTTTCTCCACTCGCTAGGTCAATTTGCAGTAGCATCTGTTATTGTTTGGTTAAATACTGTTACGATAAGAAAACTATTCGCTGTTCGTTCCTTGTAATGTGCAGAAGTAACTTTGACCTTACAGGCCTGTACTCACTGCGTTACAGTGGGTGTTTTACTCAAGTAGGGAAACATGAGAAAACTAATCTCCTCAGGTTCTCATCTGGAAGAGCCGATAGGCTTTTCCAGAGCGTGCCGAGTTGGAAACCTAATTTCTGTTTCTGGTACGGCACCTATCAAGGATGGCCAGACAGCTTACATTGGTGATGTGTATGCTCAAACGAAGTACTGTCTGGAGCTTTCGATGAAGGCCATACTAGAAGCAGGTGGAAAACCGACGGGTATAATCAGAACCCGCATCATGCTTACCGATATATCCCGCTGGGAAGAAGCAGCAAAAGCACATGGAGAGCTATTTTCTACAATAAAGCCTGCTTGCACATTTGTTGAGGTAAGTCGCTTTATAGATCTGGCGTGGCTTGTGGAAACAGAAATGGATTGTGTATTGGGCCAGATATAAAAATTCGCTGAAGTACGCTCCACCCGTCACTGAACAAGTTTACGACGCGTTAATATTACCCGAACCGCCACCTTATCCCTGTATTAAGATTTTATATGAACTGGAAAGCACTAATAGAATTCGGAGCCCCTAGGCAATCTCATCAGCCGCCAATTATCAACTTGCTGATAGCTTCAGGTATATTTTTAGGGCTAATTCCTTGGCTTGTGCTGGATGGAAAATTCCTCCTAACAAAGGGAAATTTCCGTCCAGAAGAAATTCTTTTAACAGTCAAAGATCAACCTGTCTTTTTTTGGATTCTAGCCTTCTTCGCCTTCATTTGCGGTGTTGTGTGCTTGCTGTCTAGCGTTGGAGATTACCAACTGAATGTTCGAGCACAAAAACTTAATAATCGCAGGCAGTAAATTGGAATTCTTACTGGCTCCTTGAGGACTGCTCAGGCAGCACCAACGGTGAAAATTATAATGAGGAATGGAACTCTTGTATTAATTTGTTTGGCTCCACTTATAATAGTAGCCTCATATGTATTTTATGAGACAAATGACTGTATCTCTGAATCAAAGACTGAAACCATCTATAATCTTTCACTGATAAAAGAAAGCCAAGGAAATTCTCGCGAAGCTTATTACCTGTTCAAAAAATTGATGTATATGCTTGTGATAACTACGAGTTGAGAAGCAAAGCTCTCAATAAAGCCAAGTGCCTAAGAAAGTATTTAGACCATAGAACGGCAGCTAGTGATTCAAGTAAACCCATAATAATGTAGAACAAAGGCACTCACTGCTCTGTGTTCCACCTCTATACATTAACATTAATCTTCCCATTGTATATAAAAAGGATTTATATCATTGAGTATTAACTTACGAGAAATAACAAGAGATAACTGGGTCGATATGATTGACCTTGACATCAAAAAAGAGCAGGAAAACTATGTAGCTCTTCCATCAGAAGCTATTGCCGCATCCAAGTTTTATGATCATTATATCAATCGAGGCGTTTATCTTGGAGACAAGCCCATTGGCTTTATCCAATATTACCCAAATCATGAGGATGGTAAACCAAACGAAATTTTTATAGATCAATTATTGATTGACATCAGCTTTCAAGGTCAAGGCTACGGTTCAGAAGCAGTGAAACTCGTATTAGCAGAAATAAAAAAACTTGAAGGCTTTAATTCTATATCCATTTGTTATGTTGAGGGACATGACATCATGAAACCTTTTTTCGAGCGTTTTGGATTTAAAGTCGTAGATCAGGATGAGTTCGATGAAACGATTATGGAGCTCCATTACACTTAAGGGCACTTCTTCGATATATATTTCAGATTGCGGCAGGGTTCATATTTAGCAGGTTAAACTGCTTAATGATTTTATAAACTGTTAAGGTATGCTGACTAGCCTATCAGTGTCAGATACATATTTTTATTTATAAAATATACGATAAAACCACTATGTAGAAGACTTCATATTTTAAATTCTAGTAGTTAGTAGACCATGAATTTATCCAAAAAATGTATCATCACTGATGGCACAGTAACTATTAAGAGAAACTCTTACTATGTTATCTTTATTGTTTTAGCAGGATTAAGCTTGCTAACTTTATATATCGCTAATATCACGCTGGATCTTGGTCCTGAGTGGGTTGTTCTCTGTGTATCTCCTATATTGCCCTCCACCTTAATTGGCCTAAGGGGACAGCTCTTCCCTGTGCAGACAAAAATAGACTTTAATAGAGAGATAGTGTTCATGAGAGGACTAATCCCATGAAAATGGAAGCCCATGTGTAGATTAAAATGGGGCCTAAAAGACCTATATATTTCAAGCTATATTATGAACACTAAGCACACACCAGCCGCAAAATTTAATACACTCTGTCTCAAAGCAAGATTGCGCGAATATGTGTTATTTGAAAACACGGATGATTCGGCCATAAGAATGAAAGACAATATTTACGAGAATTCCCCCAATAAGAAAAGGCGTAAATAAACCCACATGGAATAACTTATCTGCCCACTAGCTAATCTCTGGAACACCTATAATAAACACCCCCAAGCACGCACAGCATAAGAAAAATACTGCCTGCGTAGACCATTACTTCCAGAGGGGTTGGTGTTGCTTCGTAACCAGCTATAGCAAAGAGTAGCTGTCCGGGGATTGAGTCCTCCCTTAATAGTTGGGAGCTATCCCAAAGGGGCTCTTGCCCAGGCAGTAAATTTGCTTGAATAAATAATTGCGCAGCCTGTAGGATCATTCCGGCAGCCAAGATGATGAGTAATATACAGGAAATCCCCAAAGTATATTTTGGTGGCAGGCTACATAAAAAATAATAAAGCAATGCACCTAAGCTATAGCCGATACCAGCACCTAGTAATGCACCGATTATTACAGAGGGTAAGAGTGGTGGGTGCAGCCAAAAGGAAGTGAGGTAAACATAAACTTCTGACCCCTCTCGCATAATCGCGAGTGTGACAGCCAGTAGCATAGTGCCCTGTATGATGGATAAATGGTATTGCTGCTTACGCCAGTTAAGTAACAACAAGGTGGTGACTATTATTAATAATATATAGATTATGATTAATATTCCGGCATTCACCAGCTCCTGGCCTGTACCATTTATTGCCTGGGAGACTCGCGCAAGGTTTTCACCATAGACGATTGCAGCCAATCCACCGAGTAATAGCGCGATATAAAACCAGCGGGCGCGAAGATCCAGTATTCGGGTAGTCGCCAATAGCACACTGAGCAGCAGCGCCACTTCCAACACTTCCCGCAGTACTACCATTACAGAGGTTAACAACATAAGCCTTTCGCTACTGTGCGATAATTTTTCCCTGAGCCGTTATGGGATGGAATTCACCAAAAAACAGATATTCTCCCGCGGGCAAAGGGCCAATAAATAGCACTGCCTTGCTATTGCCCATGATCACTTTTTTTCGGTTGAGCTGGTAACTCTCAAATTCTTCTGGAGAGGCATCTCGATTGTAGATCACCAGTTTAATCTCCGTATCAGCGGGTACTATCAGTTCTGAAGGGTTAAAAAGATGGTTGTGGATTTCTAATTTCACAGTGGGTTTATTGGTATCTGGAGCGCAGGCACTCAATAAAATTGAAACCAAGATCCAAATGCCAGCAGCCAAGGCACCACTCTTTTTCTGCTTGTTATAGTTTTTTCTTCGCCCTTGTAAGCAACTAAGCATCCTTGCTCTCCTTTGCTTTTTTAAAACGCACGGTTATTGAAAGCCCATGGCCAAAATGTGACTGGCCGAGTTCGATTGAAGCTCCGTGAAGGCGTGCGATATGCTGCACAATGGAAAGGCCCAATCCGCAACCGGGGGCAGTGCTCTGATGGCGGTCGCCACCCACTCGGTAGAACCGTTCAAAAACCCTAGGGTACTCTTTCTCTGGAATCCCCGGCCCGGAATCCTCCACTTGTAGAAGAATATCCCCTCTGATTAACCGGGTACTCACTTGCACATGACCCTCCTCAGGAGTGTATTTCGCCGCATTACGCAGGAGATTTTTTAAAAGAATAGTCAGTGCGAAGCGGTCGCCACGCAGAAATACCCTACCGCCCAGCAGTTCTACCTGTTGCTTTCTCTGGGCAAAGATCGGGTATTCCTCTGCCAATACCTCTCGGGCCAGGGCATGAAGATTGAGTATTTCAAAGCGCGCCGGGTAGTGTTCCGGTGTAGTGCGGAATAAATCCAGCATTTGCTCTACCAGGTGCGCCATACGTTGAACACTATCTTTCAGCTTGACCAGACTCTGGGGCATTACTGTTTGCCCTGCCCCCTTAAAATCACTCTCCAGATTATGCGCGTGTACCTGTATGGCGGCGATGGGCGTGCGCAGTTCGTGGGCAGCATCGGCGGAAAAACGTCGCTCGCGCTCAAAAGAGGCCTGCAGGCGCGCGAGTAACGCATTAATGGATTGCACCACCGGGAGCAGTTCCTGTGGGGGGCTACCCTCTGACAGTGGTGTCAGGTCTTCGGCGCGTTTACTGTGCAGGTCTTCGGCGAGTTTGCGCAAACTGGAAAGGCCGCGCCCCACTACAAACCAAATCAGCAACCCGGCAATCGGTAGGCCCAACAGTATCGGTAGTACTGCGGCAATCGCCAATTTTTCTGCCAGTTGGTAACGCAGGTCAGATCTCTCGGCAACGATAATCCAGTGGCCATTATCGGGAAAGTATTCTGCGAGACTGCGCCAACGATAGCCCGAGAAATTTATTTCCTTAAAGCCAACGGCAAATTCACTGAGGGGTTGCTTCGGGGCATCGGCGGAGCGCACCAGTAATTTCTTATCCTCAGACCACACCTGCATCACCATAGCCTCGGGCTGGGCCACCACCCGCTCGGCCCCTGTTGCCACCGGCATATCTGCCAATAACCTGGCGGAGGCGCTTAATTGGCGGTCAAACAGACGCTGCGCTTCCGCCATGGTATCGCGGTAGCCGTGCAGCGCCGAGACAAAATTGACCAGCATGATGATGCTGAGCAACGCGATCAGCAGAAAAATACGGATAGACTTCATGCGCCGCCAGCCGCTTCCAGTTTGTAGCCAACGCCGCGAATGGTCAGAATAAACTCTGGATAGATTTTTTTGCGTAAATTGTGGATATGCACATCCACAGTATTGCTGGAAACCTCCTCGCCCCAGCTGTACAGCTTATCTTCCAGCTGTTCGCGACTGAGAATATGGCCCGGGCGCTCGGCCAAGGCACGCAGTAGGCTGAATTCCCGTCGCGACAGTTTTATTTCCTGCCCAGCCCTAGCCACGGTATGGCTGGATAAATTAATGGCCACATCGCCAATCAGGATTTCCGCACTGAGACCGCTGCCACCGCGCCTTTCCAGAGCACGCAGGCGCGCCAGTAGCTCGTCTACCGCAAAGGGCTTGGTCAGATAGTCATCGGCACCGGCATCCAGGCCCTGCACTTTAGAAGGGAGATCATCGCGGGCGGTGAGAATCAATACCGGCGAGCGAATCGATTTTGCCCGCAACCGTTTCAACACCTCCACACCATCCAGGTCGGGCAGGCCCAGATCGAGAATAATCACATCCGGTATCGCCGCCTGTGCCAGAGCAATGCCCTCACTGCCGCGGGCCGCGTGATCAACGGCATAGCCCCCTCTCTGCAGGGCGGTGACCATCCCCTCGGCCAGGGATTGGTTATCTTCGATCAGCAGGATGCGCATTGGCCTGGACTCTTCAGCAATGAAAACAGGTAAGGAGAGCGCGGTGCAACGCCCTCACCCACCGCCAGAGCATAGTGCCTTTGCCGGGGCAGTGGGTGGCGCGGGAGCGGTTGTTGAATTGGTTGTTGAATGAAAAGGCCGGCGCGCTCAGAGCGCGCTGGGAGCCGTCTTATCCTGTACTGTTGGCGGAGTTTCCCCGCGGGCAAATTGGCGAACCAGGGACAGTTTCTTTGCCAGCGCGCTATCTACCAGAGAGGGGAGGAGCGCATTGACCTTGATAAACAGGCGTTCGGGCCAGCCGATAAAACGCCTGCGGCCACGTTTACTCTGTAGCAGACGCAGGCATTGGGCGGCGACAAATTGTGGCGAGTCGGACTTGTTACCGAGTGCCCGATTCAAGTCGTTGACTGCGTCACTGTTGAGAGGGGTATCCACCGCCCTGGGCGCCAGGTAATGCACACGTACCTTACTGTCCGCCAACTCCCGGCGCAGGGTTTCGGTAAAGCCGTGCAGCCCCGCTTTACTGGCACCATAGGCCCCAAAGCCCGGATGACCGATATGACCAAAGGCCGAGCCGATATTAATAATCGCGGCGCCTTCGCTGCGTTGCAGTATTGGCAGCAGGTCGCGAGTCAGCGCCATGGGCGCGATCAGGTTGGTATGCAGCAGCTGACTAAGTTCCGCATCACCGATATCGCTGAGTAGGGAAAAGGACGCGATACCGGCATTGTTGATCAACACATCCACACCAGCCAGTAATTGGTTGCAGCTGCGCACCAGCTCGACGCGAGCGGCCCGGTCACACAGATCGGCTACCAACACCTGGTGCCGGTCGCTGTGAGGTAGCTCCGCTTTTACCTGCTGCAGGCGCGCGGCATTGCGCCCCTGCAGTAGCAGCCGGTGGCCCTGCTCGGCTAGCAGACGACTGATGGCCGAGCCAATTCCGCCGCTGGCGCCGGTGACCAGCACCGTGAGCGTTTCTTTTGCTGTCATATCAAGCGGCCTCCTGCACGTTAAAGGGGTTGTCCAGTTCGCGGAAAATATCCCCATACAGGTGGTACATAGCCCGCGAGCAGTGCAGGATCGCGGCCTGGTCATCGGGATTATCGATGCGGTTCATCAGCCCCTTGAAGAAATCCACATGGCCGATATCCAGATCGCCGTGAGAAAGCAGATAACTGAACGCTTTGTTTGGCAGTCCGTGGGTTTTCTGAATGGCGCGCGCGGCTTTAGTGGCCACGGCGGTACTGGTGCCTTCAAGCACATGCACCATGCCGAAAAAGCTGAGAGGGTTGCCGCGGGCGATATTGTCATAGGCGTAGGACACCATCAGTTCGGTACTCAGGTTGGGGCGGCCGTTGCGCACCGCTTCCGCATCGCCGCCACAGGCGGCAATATCGTTGAGCACCCATTCCTGGTGACCGGTTTCCTCCTCGATATATTCCGCAACCGCTACGCGCAACCATTCCTGTTGCTGAGTCAGGCGACTACCACAGGCCATCAGCAGAGGCACCGTGTGCTTAACGTGGTGATAGGCCTGAGTGAGGAAGGCCACATATTCCTGCAAGGCAATCTCACCCCGTGCGGCGCGCTGGATAAAAGGTACCTCCATCAGAGACTGGCGGGCGTCGGCAGTTTGCTGTTCAAGAAGATTGTAAAAACTCATGAGGAGATACCTCCATAAAGGCTATCGATAGAATTTTGGAACTGCGCGGCGATACGATCGCGGCGCGGGCGGCCATTGGCGGTGAGCAGGCCATCGGCAAACGTTAATGGCGCCGGCAGTGCGGTCCAGGTGCGCACCTGGGCGTAATCCGGCAATTTGCGATTCACCGCCTGCAACCAGCTGTCGAGCTGCTCACGGCTGCTGCCGGGGCGTGCAAAAATCAGGGCGGCACAGTGGGGACGAGCGTCGCCGACCACCACGCACTGTTGCACTATCGGCTCCAGCAGTACCTCGCTCTCAATCCACTCCGGCGAGATATTGCGCCCAAAAGCGCTGATCAGGATGTTCTTGCAACGTCCGGTGATGTACAGAAACCCTTGTGCGTCTAACTCACCCAAATCACCGGTGGCGAGCCACTGGCTTTCACCACCCTCGGCACTATCCAGGTACCCCAAATAACGGGGACCAAGCACCATCACCTCGCCATCGCGAATGGCGATATCACAGTGAGACAAGGGTCTCCCCACGCTACCTGGGCGATCGGCGCCGGGTACATTCAGCGCAAGCACCGAGCCACATTCGGACAAGCCGTAGCCTTCATAAACCGGCAGGCCAAGACTGCGCGCCTGCAACAACAGCCGGTCCGAGACCTTACCGCCGCCCACGGCGACAAAGCGCAGTGAGCTCGGCGGCTGCCAGCCGTTGCGCTCACTGTGTTCCAGCAGCGCTTTCAGCATTTGCGGCAGCAGGATCACACTGTGGGGACGATACTCATCGATGCAGCTCGCCAGCTGGGCTACATCCAGCCCCGAACTGCCACTGAGGCCCAGGCGCGCCGTAGTCGGCACCACCACCTCACCACCACGCAGCCAGCTACTGTAAGCCCCGGCCACGTTTTCCAGCAGGGTGGCCAGAGGCAGCAGGCACAGGTGCACACGGTTGCCCTGAGGCTGCAGTTGCCGTGCCAGTACATTGGCGGTTGTGAACTGGGTTCGGGCTGACAGGCAGACACCGCGCGGCGTGCCGGTAGAGCCAGAGGTAAAAGTAATTTTGGCAGTGTGTTCCGGCAGCGCCGCTGTCGCTTCCGCATGGATATCGATCAGGGCCATACCGGCCAACTCAGCCCGCGCCTGCCCCACCATTTCGAGCGCGGTAAAGCGTTCGCAGCTATCGCTCAACAGGGCCTGCATGCCACTCACGCGCAGGGTATGTGTCAGCTGCTGCTGGGAAAAGAAAACCGGCAGCGGTACCAATGTGATCTGCGCTATCTGGCAGGCCAGATCCACCAACAACCAATTGGGACCATTGTCGGCGTAGAGCCCCAGTATGCGGATATCGCGCGCCTGCAGGTCCTCGGCGATTTCCTCGGCGGCCGCCAGCAGCTGCCCATAGCTGAATGTGCACTCCTCGCCCCGCAGCGCCAGCTGTTCGGGGTGATTCACCGCCTGCTGGCGAATTTGATCTATCAGTTGCATAGATTGGCCCCTCCCGCCGAGGTTGTGAGCACAGGCGACATGGCCTGTGCCGAAGGGCGACAGGCCAGCAGAGTCTCGCGGGTGCGGGGATTTGCCAGCAGGGCGCGATGCTCGGCGACCATATCGATGGCGGTCACCGCCGGAGCCGACTCGTAATAACGACCCCATTCGTCCAGGTTATCCCCCAAACGCCGGCCGTCTGCTTCACATAAAACCGTCTGCCGACCCACTAATTTCTGCAATAGGCCACGCACTTCCGCAGTCGCGGTATAAATGGCCCAATGCACACCGGCGGCGGCAAATAATTCAAACAACATTAGGAACAGCATCTGGCTGCCACCGCGGCTGGTAGAGATCAAATTGCCGATTTCGACAATCTCCGTGCGTTTTACCGAGCCCCCACTGAAGGCGGCAATCTCCTGTTCCACCGGATGGTCGAGATACTGTTCCAGGAATAGAGATCCGCTATCGGCGCGGCGTAGCCCGAGGGCACTACTGAACGCGCTCTCCTGCCAGGCGGATAACAATAGCGGGGCAAACTGGTTCACCTGCGCACCATAGGTATCGGCAAACTTCTGCGCGATAAATCCCTGCACCCGGCTGTGGCCTGCCTGCCCTATACGGGTCAGATCGAAATCCAGTTTGCGCCGCCGCAGCCTGCGCTTGGGCAACGCACTCTGGTCCAGGTATTGATAATGTCTTTGTAGCGCCATTGAAAACCCTCTTTGGGAGTGTCACGGCGAGAGTCTACGGAGACAAAATTAAGGCAAACTTAAGAAACGCTGGAAAAACTCGCCATGTATCCCTCCCCCAGTCAGTGCTTGCCAAACCGTCGGCAGGTCTTGATCTGGCTCAATACGGACTTTCTCCTTTACTTCATCATGCGCCGCTAGCAAGGCCTATCTGGCGCGCTTTTCCTCGTATTGAGACGACAAATTCCCCGCGCCAGAGCCTCTCCGTGATAACTTAGACCCAGGAGTCAACTGCATAAGGCAGGGACCAGAAAGACCCATTGATCTGGAGGAAAGATGGAGCAGCAAAACACCGTATTCGTGGTCGTGGACCCCAACGATGACAGACATGTGGCCCTGGAACGCGCCCTGACCACTTCCCGCGGGCGCAAGCCCCAGCCCCGCTTGGCAGTGTTTGTCGCGGTGGATGGCGAAGCAGTAGATACCCGCGCAGTGAACGACCACCTATTCCGCGATGAATCCTGGTTCCGCGAGCAGATCCGCGAACCTATCTCCGAGGCCGGTCTCTCCTGCGAGATTACTGTGTGCTGGTCCAGCGACTGGCAGGCGGCCATTGTGCAGGAGGCCAAGCGCTGCGATGCGGAAATGATCTACCTGCCAGTGCACAAGAAATCCAGCCGCCGCTTTACCTTCGCTGAATCCAAATGGCGAGTGCTGAAAACCGCACGCTGCCCGGTGGTACTGATTCGCCCCGGCGCCAAGGCCGAGCGCAAAGTGGTGCTGGCCACCGTCAACTATCAGGCGAAGACCCTGGAGCAGCGCCAGCTAAACCGCCAGATCAGTGAGCGCGCCACCTATATTGCCGGCCACTACGGCGCCGAGCTGCACCTGGTAAATGCCTATCTGGACTCCATGCGCTACCCAGATCGCGGCGCACTGGCCAAGCTCGCCGATAAAACCGGCGTACCCACGCACCGCATTCATGTGAAGCAGGGCTATACCAGCGATGTAGTGGAAGCGGTGGCTAAGGAAGTTGATGCGGATCTGGTGGTAATGGGCACTCTCAACCAGTTCGGTGAAACCGGCTCGCTGTTGCGCGGAAATACCGCCGAGCGGGTGATCGGCCAGTTGGACGTGGATGTGATGGTGTGCAACCAATTCACCAACACGGAAGTGTAAATCCAGTTCGAAACTTCTGCGAAAAGCCCGGCAATCATTTGCTGGGCTTTTTCTTTCTTGGGCCGGTTAAAAACCAGGACTACTTTGATTTAGCTGAAAGCAGCAACAGATCCCCACCGGTATTAAAAGTCACACTGCCACCCTCAACTTTTGCATGCTCACCGGAATAGTAATCTGTTAACACCGTACCATCGGTAAACACACCTTTTACAGAAATGCGTTTCTCCCCACGGGGCAGCTCCATTGCCACCACCACCGGCTGCTCCCCGGCTAAAGTGCGTGCAAAGGTGTAGGGGTTATCGGCGAGTTTCTTGTGCACACCAGCGCCCAGGGCGGGGTGTGCTCGGCGGAACTGACCGAGCTTCTGCCAATGGGTGAGCAGTGCACGGGTTTCAGCTTTTTTCAGGTCACCCCAATTCATGGGGCTGCGCATGGCCGCATCGCCAAAAGCGCGGGCATCGGTCATGGGGCGCGCCAGCTCATCACCGTAATAAATTTGCACCGCCCCCGGTGCCAGCATCAGTTTACTGGCGGCAATGCGGGTCTGTTGGCGCTCGCGATCGAAGGAGTGGTGGTCGTCGTGAGAGCCCAGATAATTGAGCACCCCCAAGCCCTTTAACGCACCAGAATTCAATGCGCTGGAATAACTGGAGAAAATTTTCTCCGCGGGCTCGCCGGCCACCTGGGCAAAATCGAAGTTGATCAAACTATCGAAACCATACTGGTAAAAATCCACTTGTTGATCGCTGTAATCGTAAACACGGCCAACGGTGGGACCATAGTTATTCACACCAAAGTGATAAACCTCACCCAGCATAAAGAAATCGCGATCATCGAGTTTTTGCTGTGGATGTTTTGCTTTCCACTCAGCCAGAGCCAGATCCGCCTCTTTTTTCAGAATTGCCCAAGCTTCGGGCTCGACATGTTTTACCGTGTCCACACGAAAGCCATCCACACCGTATTCCCGCACCCAATCGGTCAGCCACTTGATCAGGTAATACTTGGGCGCGCGCGGATAGCCGGTACGTGCGAAAAATGCATCCAGCTCGCTCAGTTCCTGCTGCAGGCGGCCCTCGCGCTGCCACTTATCCACAAGCTGCGGCGGCAGTGCCACGGGCTTATCGCTCTCGGTGAGGATATCGGTGAGGTTGGCGTGGATCGCGCACTCTACGTTGCCGGCGTAATCAGACCAGTCGCACTGCTCGCCTTTGCGTAACCAGCTAGCGGGCCACTCCGGGTCCTTTGCGGTTATCGGGCCGGTGTGGTTGAGAATTACATCGAGTAACACACGAATACCGCGCTTGTGCGCGGCCTCTATCAGCTCCGCTAACTCGACCTCAGTGCCAAAGTTGGCATCCACTGCGGTCCAGTCTTTGGGCCAGTAGCCGTGGAAGGCATAGGTGCGTTTGTCAGCGTCATTGTGACCGTGGATATTCTCAATGACCGGAGACATCCAGATAGCATCTACCCCCAGATCGTTGAAATAGCCCGCCTCAATTTTTTCGATCACCCCGCGCAGATCGCCACCGGCGAATCCGCGCAGATGGGCCCCGTCATCCTTGCGCCCGTAGGGAAAGTCATTGCCCTTATCGCCGTTATAAAAGCGGTCCGGCAACATAAAATAGATGGTGGCGTTGCGCCAAAAGGGATCAATTGGCCCCTCGGCCGCCGCTGCCTGCACAGTTCCCAGAAACAGACCTATTAATAAGCTGGTAAATTTAACCATTGCTCTCTCACTTATTCGCCGCGCACATTTTCACCAGCCAACTCTAATCGGCAATGGGATTCCTACATCCTCCCAAGTGGGGGCGTAGCCAGTACTTGTTTTCGTCACTTTCGCAAACAGCAGACGCACAGGATTTTCGCAATAGGCAAAAAGCGAAGCAAATCCCCTTTGCGACCGGCTGCGGCGGAGAGTAAGGTAAAACCCAGACACCACGGAGAAACCGAAGGGCTTTGCCGTGGTCAAAGGGTCACATTCTGATAGCAGCAAAAGGAGGCAGGGAATGTCGGAACAACAGTCTAGGCATGGGTGGATCATCGGAATTATTGTGGTGATCGTCGTCGCCGCGGCAGCCTATTGGCTGTGGACTGGCGAGGAAAAAAAGAAAGAAGTTCCCCCTACCAAAATTATTGAAGAACCCCAAAGCACCCCGGAGCCAGAAACTCTGGAGCAACCCCAGGAACAGGCCACCACGCCTGAGCCTCAGGAACCCGCGCCGGTGGAAGAGCCCAGCAGGGAACCACCGCCTCCACTCAATGAGAGCGACAAGGCCGCTTATGACGACCTGATGAGCCTGGCCCCAGACAACGCCCTGTCGCGCTGGTTGGTAAACGATGAGGTGATTCGCAAATGGGTGGCTGCGGTCAACTCCGGTGCACGAGGAAACCTGATCCACAAGCACCGCCCACTGAAAACCATACGCGGCCCTATTGTTGTTACCGGCTCCTCGATAGAGGGCTACCAATTGTCGCCGGACAATTACCGTCGCTACGATAAGCCTGTGCGCCTGTTCGCCTCAATGGATACCGATACTGCAGTGGGCCTTTACCAGTACTGGTATCCGCGCTTGGCGCAGGCCTACGGCGAGTTGGGCATGCGCAATAAAACCTTTCACCAGGTGGTGATTGAAGCTATCGATAAGGTACTGGCAGCCCCTGAAGTTGAAGGTCCTATCAAGCTGGTGCGCCCATCGGTCTACTTTAAGTTTGCCGATCCCAAGCTTGAAAAACTGCCCGGTGTACAAAAATTGATGATTCGCATGGGCCCGGATAATGCCGCGCGAGTGAAGGAAAAACTCAAGGAACTGAAGCAAAAACTGGAGGCCATGCCGGTTCAGCAGCCAGAACAGTCCCAATAATCTCTCAAAGATCACCGGGCCTTTACAGAGAAGGGCTCGGTGATACCGACTCTTCCACTTCGTCGTTTATACCCCCACACAGACCAACCTCTTACTCAATATATTCTGTCTCAGGCATGGGGTATATTTATCGGCACACTTGGCGGTTAACGGAGTACCGCCGCCCGGCGCTGTTCCAAGATTTACAGGCAGCGCTTGAGAAGCTCAGGAGGAGCTACCGGTTTGCTGGGGCCAACCGGTAATTACCTGCATTTCAGCTTTAGCGCCCTCGGTATCCTAATCAGGGCTTTTTAGCGCCCATTGCAAAACTATTGAGGCTCACCTTGAAATATCGCTTCCCCGGTCAGCTGCTGGCCGCCGCACTAATCCTTGTCACCACACTCGCCCAGGCGACCCCGGAGCTCTTATTCAGTACTACTCCCGAGTGGGTGGAAATATTAGAACCAGTAGAGTCAAAACGCCCATCGCAAGGCAGTGTGCGGGTGCACCTATCCAACTCCCAGCTTCGTCACAGGGGAAAAGAGCAACAGTATTACTTTCAGATCGTGGTCGAACCCCTGAATCAGCAGGGGGTCAGTGAAATTGCCGAGCTGAACTTCAGTTTCTATCCGGCCTTCCAAAGGCTGCAGGTGCACGATATCAGTGTACAGCGAAACGGCGAACACCTTAATCGCTTGCAAAAGGATGGTTTCAAGCTTTTCCAGTCTGAGCAGGAACTCGCCAATAAACTCTACTCCGAACAATGGAATGCGCTGTATATACTGGAAGATATTCGCCCCGGTGATATTATCAGCTACGCCTATACCATTGAGGGCAGCAACCCGATTTTTGCCCGTAGTGATTTTGGCCGTTTGTACCTCTCCTGGCCCCAGGCAGTAGATCGTCGTTTTGTAAAAATTAGCAGCGACAAGAAGCTAAATTACCGATTTAACAAGCGCGAATATTCTGTCCAGCAAAGTCACCTGCAGGACAATCACACCTATACCATCGATCTGCGCGATGTGGCCGGAGTGCCGATGGAAAGTGAATATCCATATTGGCACGATCCGCTCAATTACTTCCAATACTCCAGCTACGACAACTGGGGACAGGTTAATGACTGGGCCCAGAACCTTTATCAGATCGATCGCACACTACCGGAGTCATTAAAAAACAAACTGGATAACTGGCGAGCGCAGCTGGGGTTGGAGGCGGCAGTCAGCAAGGCGATTGAGTATGTACAGGAAGATATTCGCTATTTTGGCATTGAACTGGGTATCAATTCCCACCAACCCAGAACACCCCAGGAAACTCTGGAGAAACGCTACGGGGACTGTAAAGATAAGGCCCTACTGCTGACCAGTATGCTCGCCCACTTGGGGGTACAATCCTATCCCGCCCTCGTGTCCTCCTCCCGCGGGCGGGATATCGGCAAGGATATTCCCTCCCCGGAGACTTTTAACCATGTGATAAACCTGATCGAACTGAATGACCGGGAATACTGGGTGGATGCCACGGCTTCAGGCCAGGGGATTGATATAGAGAGCAAAGGCTTTTTCAACTATGAATTGGCACTCCCTATTGCAAAGCATACTAACGCGCTAAAAACCGTAAACCCAAGCTCGGAAAGTGTTGCCAATCTAAGTGCTCGTATCGAAGAACAATACGATATCAATGCGGCAGAAAATCGTGCGGAGCTCCAGGTAAACTCCCGCTTCTCTCATCGTAAAGCAGAGCAGGTGCGCCAGTTCTTCCTCTCTGCAGACACAGAGCAAATCAAAAATAGCTACACCAATTTTATTGCCGGATATTATCCGGGAGTGAACACCAGCCCCGAGATCACCTACAAAGACAGCCTACAGGAAAACCAGCTAGTGGTATCCGAGCACTATCAAATTGGTGACTTTGCCCAGATAAGTTCCGCACGTAAGATATTTTCCCTGTATGGTTCCGCCTTGGTACCCTATTTATCCAAGCCTCAGCACCCCATTCGTCAGAGCCCGCTGGCCCTGACACACCCCGTGGATATTCAGCAGAGTGCAAGGGTGAATATTCAAGGGGAGTTGCTCTGGCAGGAGGAATTGGGCACAACCACGATCGATAATTCCTGGTTCAACTTCACTCGCAGCGCCAAACTGGAGAACAGTGCCCTCCAGGTGGTCTACAACTTTAAATCCAAAGTCGATCATGTAGAGCCACAGGAGGTGCCTGAATATTTAGCCGAGTTCAATAAGCTCGACAGAGCGCTGCAATATAAATTCTGGGCCAAAGGGGAAGCTTCTTCCAATCGCAATAAGAGCCAGGAAATGAAAAACCTGATTAAATCTTTGATCAGGAAGTAAGCCATGAAGAAGCTGCTTTTTGTTCTCACTCTATTACTGCTGGCCTCCTGTGCCTCACAATCAACAATACATACACCGGTCGATCCCTTACAGGACTTGACCCGACAAGTGGTACTCGCACCCGAATCTGTGCAATACCCCATTTATTGGAGCGAGTACCTAAAGTCTCCTCAATCTCTCAATTCACTAGAAGCGCAGGGGCGTTACCAGGCAGAAATGACTGCGCTAGAGACAGGCCAAAAAAGCTGTGCAGAGGTAAATTGGCAAGAAGTTACCCAGCTCAATAGTATTTCTCTGCTGCCGCACCTGAGTGCCACAGAGTGCTATGAGTCCATTGGTAATGACGAACTCGCCAGCTACCACCAAAATATTTTTAATTTTATTGCCAGAGGAATACTGTCAACGCGCAGAGGTGATACTTTCTATAGCGCTTATGAAGTGGCCAGCTGGGGCGATGCCGAAGACCTACTCAATATTTCCGGTTTTGAAATACTCGATAGCTATTTTGAATTTGCCGCGAGTCGCAGTGGTCTATACCGGGTTTACAATATACGAGACCCCAATAACGGAAAAGTCCGAAAAATTTATTTTGACAATAACCGTTTTCTACATCGCTTGCTCGATATCCAATACCCATTCGCGGGTCTCTCCGATGCCCTATATAAAAATATACTGCTACCTCTGGCAGATTCTGACTACTCTGCTCTACACGCTGTAGGCCAGGTTCAAGAAGCCGAAGGGAATTTCCAGCAGGCCGAACAAACCTACTTGAAAGCCATTGGCATGGGCTCGCTCACTGCCAATATCAGCCTTGGTAATTTGTGCCTTGAGGGTAACAGTACAAAGTTCGCAGTGGATGAATGCGCACAACTCTTTGTTGCCGCCGCAGACCTGGGGCTGCAGGAAGGCAAAATTATGCTTGCCTATATCACTACCATCGGCCTGGGAATAGAAGTAGACACGGAGTTGACCAGCCAGTTATTGGCAAGCGCAGCGGAAACCCTACAACGGGGCGAAGCCGAGTACGCAATGGCCTTGCTATTAGCATCTGATCAATACGATATGCCAAGAGCTGACTTGGCAGCACATTACCTGCAGCTTTCCGCAAAGCAAGGCTATGCCCCGGCACTACTAGAGCAGGCGGGCACCCACCTAAAAGATAAGCCTGGGCAACAGAAAATTTTCACAAACCTGATCAGCCAGGCGGCTAAAGAAAACTATCCTCCAGCGCAGTATTACTATGGCAAGTACCTGCTTGAAGTGGCAGACGAAAATCAAAGCCATCAAGGCATGTATTTTCTACAACAATCCGCAGAGGCCGGCTTTCCCGCAGCCTTATATCTAAGGGGAAAAATTAAAGAGAATGGTCTCTACCAACAACCACAAGATGCACTTTCTGCGCTGAAAGACATCGAAGCAGCAGCCCTTCGTTGGCACTTGCCTGCACAATTACGTATGGGTCTATTCAACTCCAGAGGAAAAATTGTACGAACCGATCACGATCGTGCCTATGGCTGGTATGCCCTCTGTGCAAAAGTAAACAATCTCGATTGTGTAACCAACCTAGGTTATGCCTCCGCTCTAGGTGTGGGTGTTAAACAGGATTACCAGCGCGCAGCTAAAATCTACCAATATGCCGCAAGCCAGGGATCCACAAGAGCCAGCTACAATCTTGGTTTACTCTACCAAAATGGTCAGGGAGTGGGCCAAGATCTACAGCAGGCTAAGACTTACCTGACGCAAGCCGCCGAAGCAGGTTCTGTCGATGCAATGAATGCCCTCGGGCTTTTATATCTTTCTCAAGATACGGATCAGCTGAATTATGCTGAAGCACTAGCATGGTTTGAGCGCGCCTCTAAACATAACTCTAAGTATGGTTTCTATAATCAGGGGCGCATGTATGAGAAAGGACTAGGCGTAGCCGCCAACAGTGAACGAGCCCTAAGTCATTACCGAAGCGCTTCCGAGCTTGGGCATACCGGCGCCTCCCTAAAACTGGCCAAAGCATATAGTGCGGGAGAGATCACAAATTATGACCTTAAAATGGCCCTGCATTATTTAAAATTGGCCACAGAACAAAGTGGCAACAAAACCATAAAAACGACTTTGCAAAAGTGTCAAAGATCACAATATTGCAACCAAATAGAAGTCGCAGAGTTAATAAGTCTCTTATCTACTGAAGAATAGTCACTCAAAACACATCTAGAATAAGTGACCAAAAAGAGTTTGGTCACTTTACTCCCCTCTTAGAACATTATTGACACTCAAGTGAAGCATTGCATATTTCTTGCACATAAATTCAATTAAATGCATGAGTACAGACTCAGAACAAAATTTTATTTCGCGGAGTAATATGTGTTTTATTCATACTATGGATATCCAGAATTTACCCGTGTCATAGCTTTCCGTAGAAACCTCAAATATTTATCTGACTTCACAGAATAATAAGCTGGCCTCCCTATAATTCGGTCCGAATTATACCAAATGTAATCGAATCGATCGGGACAGACATGAACGAGTCATTAAAGTTACTTACAGCCATAAGTTTATCCGCTTTTCTTACAGCCTGTGGAGGGGGAGGGGGAGGCTCCGATAATGACAGTAACAATGGTGGCAACCCTGTAAGTGGTGATACAAGTACAGGCACTGATACAGACACAGACACAGACACAGACACAGACACAGACACAGACAGTGATAAGGATGCACCAGGGGTGATCACTGGCGGTGAAGGGATTGTCACTGAAGATATAAAAACCTCAGTTTCCGGCCAGTTGAGTGATAGCTCTAAAGCCAATCAAAATTTTGAGGAGTCAAACCTTCAGGGAAAGTATGGCAACCTCAAAGTTTCCTCAGATGGCAGTTGGAACTACTCTCTAAATAGTAAACTTGCTGATCCACTAAGTGCTAATGAAATTGCCACAGATAAGTTCACAGTTGGTTTTGGCAGTAACGAAGAAACCACAACCATAACCATATCCATAACTGGAACTGATGATCCCTATACATTTGATCCAGGTTCACCTCTCGCAAAAATGGTTGTAGATAGTAGGGAGCACGCTCAAGGAATTATGATAATAGAGGATATCGATGGCGATACTCCGAAATTTGTCGAAGGCACCTTCTCTGGCAATTATGGCGAATTTAAAGTTTCCAATAACGGAGGCTGGGATTACACTCTTAATAACAACACTAATAACTTGAAAGAAGGTGAAACAGTAGAAGATACCATCAAATTCCACTTAACGGATGGTGTAGAGCAGTCGGTTACATTTACTGTAGCTACTATAGATCCGACAGAGAGCAGCATTGTATTTATTCTAATGAACTTCTCCGATGGGGCTGCAACAGACCAGGGCGATCTTACTCATATAGCTAACACTGTATTCAATGATGTAGATTCACTCGATAATGCTTATAGAGAAAACTCTTTCGGACAACTCAAGTTCCTTCGCCATCGTGTCAAGGATAAGTCATTACAGCACTATTGTTACGGTGAGCAAGGCAAGGAAGAAACTTCACTGGATTGCATCGTCTTCGACATTCCCGATAGTGAAAATGGCGGAATCTTGAGTATAGAAAATGCTGTTGCCCGAGCACAGGCCGGCCAAGAAGGGGAGTATACAGATGGTGGCTTTGAATGGCGTGATAAGGCTTATCAATGGGCAACAGACAATCTTTTTGATGAGAATGGCAAACCCCTAAATCTGCGCAACTGGCGTCATCAAGTTTTTATTTACCCAAATGCATCTTACAGAGCAGGTCTTGTCGGTGCAGGCATCGCCAGTGTCGGAGGTGGTATGAGCCTGGTCGCTTCCTTCTCTGATCAAAATGTTATGGGACATGAATTAGGTCACAATATTGGCCTCAACCATGCAGGCCTCGACAGTAATAATGATGGAGACACTAACGACAGTGGTGATAGCGAATACGGTACTGATGGCTCCCTCATGGGCAACCGATCCCAATCAAGATTATTTGGCAGTGCTCACCGAGAGTATATGAAATGGTATGATCTCTTTCCTGAGTACACCAAAACTGTTGAGCAAGTTGTCCCCTCCTCCCAAGATTTAGAATTAGAAGCCATTGAATTAACAGCCGGAGAGCTATCCGGCTCTCTGCCTCAACAGCTGAAGATAGAAAGTGCTGGCAGCCAAAATGGCGGAAATCATTATTACGTCAACTATCACATAGCTCACGATATACTTAACCCACGATCACAATTTGAAGGTTCAGTAACCGTTCATTATCTTAATGGTAGAACATCCAACCATGTTGCTGTACTTGAACAACCAGGTGACAGCTTTACCGACTCAAAAATTGGGCTCTCAATTACATATAAATCTAAGAACTCTTCCAGTAAATCAGCTGTTGTTAATGTAAGCTATGGACAATAGTTTCTGAGCAACTTGATCTATTCCAATCAGAATGGTTATTAAAAGGATAAATATTATGTTAAGAATTTTTACACTGATCGCGGGGTTGACTCTCACTTTCTTTGCTCAAGCAGAAGAGGTTGTAACTGGAACCCTGGAGGAAATCATCTCTGAAGATTTTGAGACTGGGAAAGTAGAAAGACGCTTCGCCTTGAAAGATGAGCAAAGTGGCCACTACTATTTTATTGAAGTAGATGAATTAAAACGCAAGGGCATGAAATCTGGAGACCGAATAAAGATTCGCGGTGAGCGTGGTGAAAGACGTATGCTACACATCCGGGAAACACAAAAACTTAAAGCCGCAGTAGAGGAATAATCCGGATGGCTTACCCTAACAGCAAACCAGCGCTTGAGTTTCTTTTGCAAATTATTTTTAGATCGTGAAAGTGGAATCCTAAACCTAAGCACTTACTTCTTATCGATTTTTAGCCCTGCCTATTGCAGGGCTTTTTACACTTCCCATTAATTCAGCCACCATCTCCCAACGACAATAAATGAAGCTGCTGTAAATGAGATTTAAAATTAAGGGCGCAACGGCGATTAAAATCCTTGATCTCCTCAATTTTATACTTATGTGCGAGTTCATTCCCCGATCGTAATTGCTCCTGGCTCGGATAAACACCCTTCCCGGTCAACAGGCAATTCCAGGATACATTCGGGAAATAGACATCCAGTTTTTGATCCAGTAGTTCATCAGTAATATTCTTGCCTGCCATCCAGGACATCAAGATTGAACGCAGGGAGGGAGATATCTTTTCATTAGTGCCATTGGCAATCCAATAATCCGTATCTGTTCTCGAACTAATACGGTAGTGACAGACGATATAGTCCCGCACCGCATCAAAACGAGCGCTGATACGATTATTAAAGTCATCTCTATACTTATCTGTATGATCACCATTGTTATAGGCCTCTATAAAGCGCACAACAGTCTCCTGAACCATATCCAACGCCGTTGCCTCCAAAGGCTCAATAAAGCCCTGAGAGAGCCCCACCGCCAAGCAGTTCTTGGCCCAGTGTTGGGCAACCCGTCCCACCTTGAACTTTAATCTACGCGCCTCGACATCACTGTCCAACAACCCCAAGTGAGCACGAAATTCCGTTTCTGCCTTGTCATCGTCGACAAAGCGAGAGCTATAAACATAGCCGTTGCCATTGCGATTAGTCAGTGGGATTTTCCAGGCCCAGCCATATTTCATCGCAGTAGAAATAGTGTGCGGTGCATACTCCCTTTCCTGGTCCGTAGCAAATACAACCGCAGAATCGTTAAACAGACTATCAGCGCTACTAATAAAAGGAACCTTCAAGGATTGTTGTATAAGACTTCCACGGAAGCCGGAACTGTCCACATACAGATCCGCTTTGAGAACCTCACCATCAGTAGTTTTCAGGTGATCAATATTTCCCTGTGCATCGAGCATGGCGCCAGCCACTGTCGCCACCTTATAGCGAACGCCTTTTTTTTCGGCAACACCCCGCAGGAACTGGCCCAATAAACCAGAATCAAAATGGTAACCATAGGCAATTTCAAAAGGGAAGTTTTCCGGTGCGACTGGAGATAATTTTTGTCGGATCATCTCTGTGGCCAGAAAGAAGTGGTCCGGGTGTCCCTCCAGGTCAACCCCCTTCCTGCGCAGATAACTATTATGAAAAAATGCCGGGATAGTAAATTGGTCCGGCTGGCCGACAAAGGGATGAACATACTCGGTAAAGCCCGGTTTGACCGACCACTCCCTAAAGGTAATACCGACCTTGTAAGTAGCGTTACAAGCAGGCATCCACTCCGATTCGCTAACTCCTATAGTCTCCATAAAACCCTTTAGTGGCGGAGTTGATCCCTCCCCCACACCGATAATTCCAATATCCGGTGATTCCACCAGGGTGATTTCAAACCCTTTATTCTGCCAATGGGTCGCCATCAGATTGGCGGTTATCCAGCCAGCGGTACCCCCGCCAAGAATAATTATTTTTTTACATTGATTGCTCATGGCGACTCTCAAAAATTCGGCACCGCACTTATTGTCGGGCCCTTTAATATTTAAAAAAAACCGCCCGGCAAGCGTAGCTCAGCGGGCGGTTTCTTATCACACCTTCAGTTTTACACCGAAAGAATCAGCGATACTTAGTAGCTATAATTCAAGCCGAGGTAGAACTGACGCCCAAACTCAGTGTATTCACCGAGGACGCCATCTACGCCATAAGATTTCACATCAGCTTCATTCGTCAAGTTATTACCGGATAAAACAACATCAATACCATTATCAAAGGCATAGGATATTTGTGCATCCACAGTTGTATATTCACGAGCCGGAACTACTGTAGAGCTACCAGGGATTGGCATTACTTCTGTAAATTCGTCTCTATAGCGCACATTTACATGACTGCTGAAGTTCCCAACATCCCAAAATACTGTAGTACTCCAGACGTTCTCAGACAGGCCTGGCAAAGGCATTGTCTCGCCAGCGAGATTACCACCGGTAACCTCAGTCTCACTTTCTGTGTAAGAATAACTAGCGGTCATACCTAGCCCAGATAGAATTCCTGGGAGCTGATCAAAGGTTTTGGTACCAGCCAGCTCAATGCCGCGAATATAGCCACCCTTATTATTATTCACGTAGGTTTCAAATGCACCAGCTTCAAAGCCTTCCGGAACATCGATACCTAAAGATTCAAACAAGGCTGTACGCTCAGATTGGCTGTCGAGGTAAATATACTGCTTCTCGATCAGGCTCTCGATATCTTTCCAGAAGATTGCTGCAGTAACCGCGCCACCATCTTCAAAGTAGTGTTCATAAGCTAAGTCAAATTGATTCGCACGGAAGGGATCGAGGTAGGGAGATCCTTTGGTCCAAACATTATAATCATTCTCTCCCGCTGAGTTCCAAGAACCTGCACCGCCCTTTAGCTGACCAACCGGTGGGCGCCCCATAACTTTTGCAGCAGCGAAGCGAATGTAATCTTGTTCTGATAACTCAAAGTTTAAATTTAATGAAGGCAAGGTATCAGTATATTCAGGGCCATACTCGACATGACCATAGTCGGTGCTAGTCACACCCAGATCATCAGTGATCGCGGTACCAAGGCCATCACCTATTTTTTGGATACCCTTTGATTTAACGTCTGTTTCGACAACACGCACTCCAAAGTTACCGGTTACGGGTATACTTCCCAATTGGGTATCAATATTCGCCATCGCATAGTAGGCGAACACTTCTTCAGTTACTGCACCGGACTCAATGTAAGTCCAATCCTTACCATTACTGAAAGTTTTTACACCATGGTAGTTACCAGCACCAAAAATGCTTGACGCAAGACCATCCATGTCAGTGATAACGAAATGATCGGGAGCACCTTCAACGGATTGAACTTTTACGAAACCATCCAGCTCCTGTGGCATACATTCAATTTCTGAAAGGTTGTCTTCACAGTAACCGTTATACTGCCCATCGCGACTACCATACAGGAAGGTTCCACGGTCAGAATCAAAAGTTCTCTCAGAGTAACGAAGACCAGCTTCAATAGAGGCGATCGCTCCCCATTCCAAATCAAATTGGTAGTCCAGTTTGAAGGCTTCAACCTCGTCAGTGTACTCGTGAGGATACTCTTCATATCGAGAAAGACGCATGGTATCCAGGTCAGTAAAATCTACCCCAGTAAAAGCAGCTGAAGGTATACCATCACCTTTCATTGAGTAAGCAAAGCTTTGATTTGCCGATTCCTGCCAAGTCTCCAGTTCACCGCTACCGTCATACCCCAAATCATACGCATGCATGGACACAATCTGGTCCTTGCGAGTCTTGGTGCCTTCGCTGTATGAATAATCGAAAGTTAAAGTATGCTGATCAGCAAAACTCCACTCCAAATTCAAGCCAATACTGTCGCTGTCTGCCTGGGTGGATTGATCTTCAGAGCGCGCTTCAAACCAGGGACCAATAGTTGTATCGGTGACAGTTGCCGTGCCTGAGGTTGCAACTCCCCCATTTACCATTCCATTAAGGGTGTAACCATCGGTCTTTTCTAAATTGCCAACAGTAATACCGTGGCGAGTATCAATCCGTTCAAATTCAGACTTGAAATAGTCAAGCTGAGCCTTGAAGTTATCTGTAGGCTGGAATACAACACTGGCCAGATAGCCATCGCGAGTATCTGTACCTGTTCCAGCCTGCCATTGGTAGGCTCGAGGTACATTTACTTCCTCTTCATCTTCCGTAGTTCCAGTGAAATATCCGAGCTGATCGTCAGCACCTGCACGAGCTTTGGTAAAGTTGTTCGGCTGCTCAAGGTGGGAATAACCCAGGGCGACGCCCACCTTGTCATCCATAAATTTACCCATGTACGACAGCGTGACGCGCTCACCGAATTCGTCGGCACCGACATCGTCTGCTGCGTCGTTAAACGACATACGCACATTGGCATTAAAGTTGTGTTCTTTCTCGGCGTCGAGAGGATTGGCTGTTTTCAGCTCTACAGAGCCCGCTACACCACCTTCAATATGAGAGGCTTTCGGAGTCTTGTAGACCGCGGCCTGATTAATCAGCTCAGCTGGGTACTGGTCAAAAGATATCCAGCGAGTACTTTCGGTATATCCACTGGTAGAGGCCTGCTCACGACCATTCAGGGTGGTCTGCAGGAAGTCGCCGTTCATACCGCGGATATTTAGCTGTGAGGACTGACCGTTGGATCGCACGGTGGTTACGCCGGGCAAGCGGCCCAAGGCATCGGCGATTGATTGGTCGGGAAGAGATGACAGAGCGCCCGCATCTACCACATCGGCCACCACATCGGCGGCGCGCTTGGCTTCAACGGAGTCCAAAACGCTGGTGCGAATACCGGTAACTGTTACTTCTTCCAGTGTTTCCTGCTCCTGCGCATAGGCCCCAACCGAGGTGGACACGGAGGCCGCGATGGCAGCAGATAGCAAAGTGGGTCTGAGCGCCCCTTTACCTTTATTGGATAGACTCATCATCTTCTCCCTGGACTTATCGTTATGTTGAGACCCTGCATCCTAGGGCGGCCCCTAATCCATAACATCCTCCCCTGAGGGGGGAGGAGGTGGGAGAAACTGTGACTGCTGTCACGCGGCAATGCCGCTTAATTGTACGCGATAGAGTTAACGTAAAAGATACCTGACAGGAAAGGCGAAAAAGGGATTTATAGCTTCAACACTGTGAAACCTCCTGGAGGCCAGGGGTAAGGGGGTCCTGAGTATCCTCTCAACTATTTTTGTAGCGCCCCCGAAATGGTTGATCTCCTCTTTTCAGGGGCAAAATAGGCAAATCAGCCTTCTAACTGCACCGCAGCACCGATTAGAGCTTGGTAACCGGCATTCAAGGCATATACCGGCACGGCTTCCAGCCACGGTGCAACCCGACCCTTGTTAAGGAAGCGCTGTTCGAACTCACTTTCTGGCAGTAGCTCAGCGATCCGAGGCAGGATGCCCCCTCCCAGGAAAACACCACCGCGAGCCCCCATATACAGCGCAGCATCTCCCGCGGCACTGCCAAGGAAATTGAGGAAATCCAGCAGGGTTTCACGACACATAGGATCGGTATTATCCAGGCCACGGGCGCTCACATCCGGCGGTGTCAGTGCCTCAGGAGTACGGCCATTTAACTCACACACGGCTCGGTAAAGGTTCACCAATCCGCTGCCAGAAAGAACCCACTCATTAAAAACCGGACAGCGGCTCTTCATCAGGATCTGTAGCAGTTGCAGTTCGCGTTCAGTGGATACTGTCAGGTTGGCATGGCCACCCTCGCCGGCAAGCACATGATAGCGGCCATCTGCCTCGGCTAGGCCTGCCACGCCAAGGCCGGTTCCCGGACCCAGTACTACCATGGGCGCACCCTGTGGACGAGGCACATCCCTCAGCACGGTATAATCACTACTGGACAGGCGCGGTAGTGACTGAGCCAGCGCGGCAAAATCATTAATCAGCTCCAGATGGGGGAACTGAAATTCCTCGGCCAGGGCCGTTGCATCAATGCTCCAGCCCAGGTTGGTCATATAAACGCGCTTTCCAGAGGGAGTCTTCTCCAGCGGGCCTGCAGCAGCAATACACACTTTCTCTGGCCTGGGTTGATCGAGGCTATCGAGCCAATGCTGCAACGCAGCATCAAATCCTTCAAAGCGTTTGCAGTCCACTACTTTCAGCCCCTCTAGCTGATAGCCCTCTGCAATTGGCTTGGCTATCGCAAAACGGGCGTTGGTGCCGCCGATATCCGCTACGATACTCGTCATAGTTATCCCTGTTCAGATCCCCAAAAAAAAGGAATATAAGTTACGGTGTCAGAGAAGATATTGCCAGCCCCAAAAGTATTCCTACCGGACCATTCAACCCAAAAAGAAACCGGTTAACCCAGAGAGCCTCTGACATATTTGCAGTAAAATACCGAGTAACCACAATAATTAGACTGCAAGCTTTTGATTGGTCACAGGAAAGAGCTTATTTAAGTTTAAGCAAAACTTTAGCGCGCCTCTGGGGCTACCGCCTTCAGCGATGCAGCAAAATCTCGCATCTCCTCTTTACTGTAGCGACTCAAAACCCGCTTTTGCGATGCAGGCTGAAATTGAATCCCCACCCCTTGGCGTCTCGCCACTTGCGGCCGTACCGGACGAGGGCAAAATCCACCACCACAATTGGGACAGACATTGCTCAAAATCTCCTCAACACAGGACTTACAAAAGGTACACTCATAAGTACAGATCATCGCCTCTACAGAATTAGGGGGGAGATCTTTATCGCAACTCTCACAATTCGGTCTTAATTCCAGCATTCTAGACTCCCTTTATTGGTTAGAAATTTTTGACAACAATCGTTTTCATTACTTACTGTTTATGTGGATAAATTTACCAATCCGAAATTTTTAGGTGATCCATATTTCGTCATATCAGGCAAAGAAAAAACCACCCTTTTTTTTGCAAAAAATACAGACTGCTTTCCCAACCGGGACAAATAAGAACGCTCAAAGAAAACCGCCAATATTATCGCAAATTTTGCAAAAATAATGGTATAAAAATGACAATAAATCGTCATAATCCGTCATATACGTGCGGAACGGAATACACAGCAGTTAATATTTCGCTTCCCGACCTAGGCAATCAGCTTCGTAAGGGTTAATCACAGTCGCACATAATCAAGAATAATTTCTAGTAAAATGTGTTTTTTTCAGAAAGAAAAAGATTTATCTAAACACTTCCCTCAGATTCCACAACCAGAATGCGAGCCTCACCAACAGGATGAGCTACATGTTCCGTACCCTCGGAAGCGTGGAATATATCACCAGGTCCAAGAAGTTCCGATTCGGTTCTACCTGCCACTTTGTAAAACATTTCTACTTGACCATCGAGAACAGCAAAGACTTCCTGGCCATCATTGATATGCCAAATATAAGGTTTATTAGTCCAATGCAGTTTAGTGGTAATCCCGTTCATATTTGCGATAAGTTGCGATTCCCAGGGCTTACTACCGGTAAATTTTCTGCTACGCACTATTCTCATAATGTTTATTCCAATATCGCTTTATAAAATTTCCGGAACCGTCATTGAGAGAGTCGGTAACTATAAGGCGGGTTCTTCAGGCGCAGGTGAAGTCATGACACCATTTTCATTAGCCTTTTTTTCTGCCAGCTCATCAACTCGCCTCACCCCAAAAGTCACTGTTGGTGGAATGCCCATCCCCAGATCGATGTCCGCAACACGATAATTGCATCCCCTGGCTTTGAGAATGGCATTCACCTTCTCCTGCTTCTCAACCGCTTTGATAACGGTATTGGCTATTACTTCATCACTGCTAAAAGCGGTTACGGACTCATTGACCCTTTCACCGAGTTCCTTGGCTTTATCAAAAATACCCATAATTTCCTATTCCTTCTCTATTCATTCGCGGCCGAAATCATAGGTTAAATATCTATTTTTAGGAACCGCAAGCAGGTAGCCCTGACTCCACCTCGGGGCAACAACAATCAAAGGTTAAGACGAGCTGGTCACTTAAGAGCAACCAGTTAAAAGGGGCCCATTAGTCAGCACCAGGCCTTTGTACAAAATAAGCTGACCACCTATTCATGGAGCGGCAAATCCGCTGGATTATTCATGCCAAAACCTATTTACCCCTATAATTTCGAGACTCTCCCCCTCTCGTCTTGCCCACCCCAGATTGATATGTCACTATCATTTTTTTGAGGTTTGGTAACGATAAATGAGTGGGCGCAAGCAGTTCGATGAGTCACAAGTACTAGACAAGGCCATGCGCGTTTTCTGGGAAAAAGGCTACAAAGCAACTTCCTTGTCGGATCTTGAATCGGCCATGGGACTGAATAAATCCAGTATCTACAACACCTTCCAAAGCAAGGAAGGGTTGTATGGCCGCTGTCTGGAACATTTCCACACCCAATACGCCTGCGATGCTATGGATACCTTGAACCACCCGAACTTCCGCACAGCCATGGGCGGCTTCCTGGAAATGCTTCAGTCTGGTATGGAGAGCTCTGAAACTCCTGAAGGCTGTATCGCTACTATGGCAGCAATGGAGGTGGGTGCCAGTGAAGGATTTCTCGCTGACCTGGTAGCCAAGGGTACCAATGATATGCTGAACCGGATCGAAACCCGTATGCAAAAGGCTATTGACGATGGCCAATTGCAGGCCGGTGTCGATTGTGCCGCCCTCGCCGCGATGGTTATGGCGGTAAGCCGTGGCGTAGTGGCCCTGAATAAAGGCACGGGCAGTACCACAGCAGGCAAAAACAGTTACCAACAGCTATCCACAATTCTGGACCAGTATACACTTCCCTAAAAAAAGCCCACCCCAAAACTTCTTGCCTCTTTGGGGTGGGAATGGGGGTATTCCTGTGAGAATTAACTTTTAAAAATAGCGACGTAATTCCAACTGAAAATAGTCGTCGTTGCGCAAATTGTAGGTAGGGTCTTCTTCATCGGCATTACCGAAAAAACGCGCTTCTGCTTCCATTAACCAGCGATCATTAAGTCGGTGGGTCAGTTCCAGATTGGAAAAACGACTACCGTTATCCAAATCGGTGCTTACGGCAAATAAAAGCTCCGTATCCTGAGTATTATTGAGAGCGTATCGCGCACCTATCGCAATGTCATTTTGACTGGCCGTAGACCAAGGTCCGGTACGATCATCAAATTGATACTCCATTAATACCCCAAGATCTGAGACCGTTTCGCCAATACCATAAAATGTATATTCGAAACCACCGACAGCCGCTGTCTGGCGATCTTCACCGCGAGGTTTAAATGAAATAGCTTCAAACTTCCACAACCAATCTCCACGGGTAGTTTGAATGTCCACACCCGTCTGATCGATCTGTGCATAGTAAGGCGCAAGCAAGCCATCTTCCGTAAGCAATAACAATGGATCCCGATTAGTACCGGAAAAATGGCTGAGGCCCAGGTCCCAATCTCCAAGTACATGGCTGTAACGCAAGGCCCAATCTATATGCTTCTCCTCCCGGTCAGATTGATAGACCGCAGCATCCTCATCCACCAGCAGCGGCGCACGCAATCGCCCTTCCCGGCCAGCAAATTGACGCTCGCGAAAACCCAGTAAACCGTACACTTCCAGTGTTCCCCAATCACGCTCCATCAGGAGGTTAATCATGGGTTGGCCCAGCTTGTCTTCACCGTCGATATTTTCCAGTGCATCATCCTGGTTAATCACATCCACCAAGTGCACGGTTTCAGTAACTCCCCAAAATACTTTGCGCACCCCGGCGTAAAGCTCGAAACTATCGTAAGCTTTCCACCAGTAAAGCTCGCCGAGATCCGCGTGATTGCGATCGCTATCCTCACTGTCCCAGCGCCCAAAGACACTGGCCACAACACGCTGGTTTCCATCGTCAAAATCCCGGTAGTACTCGAGATTTAAAGACGCAGAAAGACCGGCATCACTTTGTGCTGAATCCAAAGGGGCTGCGGTGAATGCGCGGGCCTCCAGGCCCGCATAACCGCTCAACTCATCCGCTCCAGCCGTATGACTCAGCGCCGCCAATAGTGGCAACAAAATGAGTATTTTTTGGTTAACCATGGGCGCAATCCCTATTTCGCCCTGGAGAGACTATTTTTGGTGAAGTCGCGATCGGTAAAACCATTGCCAAATACCCAGTCGCCATACAACAACTCCGTGGATTTACCGGTCTGGTGATTAACCATTTCCATTTTATTGGCTCGCCAGTATTGATCGCCGTACTGGTTGTAGTCGGAAATTGTAAGGGTCTTCATCAGGTCCCCTTTTCGATCATAGTAATCCGTTCTCCATGCGCGGTACTCCTCTGTATCAACCCAAAGGTGTTGAATGGAATAACCAGATTTAGGATCAACCGGATCCAACTCCAGAACAAAGTGATCGCGGCCATCGAAAGACTCGTTGCGTAAATATTTGTAGGTGTACTTCTCCACCTCCTGTGAGGCGATATCTTCATAGGAGAATTCACTACCCATAAATGGGCCAGACTTGTTGCTGGAGGAAATACGCTTTACTCGCTTTAAAGCAGGTAAATAGAGCCACTGATCATCGGAGCCCACTTTATGGGTAAAGGACAAAAATGCTGTACCCTTTACATCCCGAGGGTTGTCAAAAATCACCAGGGATTTATCACCGTCGTTTTTCTGCTCCAGAGTTTTAGTGCGCATAGCCCGCACACTCTCCTCACCATATTTATTGCGCAGGGTCATTGTAAGGCTGTTGCTAAGATCACCGAATCCCAAGTCGCGGCGGTCCGCCTCCTTGGCAATTTCCAGACCTTTTTCTGCGGCCAGGTCCAGTTCACTGGCAGAAACAGAGAAAGCTGCCAGAGCCAGGGCACCTGCTAGGGCCCGTGTCAAAAACGGTTTATTAGAGCGGCTGGGTTGCATAGTTTTGCTCCTTATTTTCAATAGGGGTAATAGCGGGGTCGTATGCCTTGGCATCGAGCTTCATCAAGAGAATCGGAAGAAGTAGGAAATCCGCCAGCAAGGCCATCAAAATGCAAATTGCGGTCAGAAGTGCCATGGAAGAATTCATACCGAAGGAGGACTGGGCCAACACCATAAATCCGGCAATCAGAATGACTGAGGTCACAACTATCGCTACACCCACTGAAGAGAAGGCGTAACGCAGTCCGTCCTCCACGTTATAGCCTGCACGGCGCTGGCGCAGGTATTTACTGAGGAAGTGCACTGTATCATCTACCACAATACCCAGTGCCATACCGGTCACCATAGTGACAGCCACATTGACTTCAGCTACCAGTGCACCCCAGAGGCCAAATGCCAGGCCGGCCGGCAACAAATTGGGAATTAAGCTTAAGAAACCGAGTTTGACACTGCGCAGGGCAATACCAATCAGTGCAGAAATTAACACCAGCGCAACCAGAGTGCCCACCAACATGCCCTCCATATTGCGCTCGGCAATATTGGCAAACATGATCGCCGGACCTACGCCATAGGCAGTTACACCAATGTTTTTCTCCAGCCAATTACTGCCGGCATCAGCTACCGATTTGAGTTCTTTCGACTTGAGATTATCGAGAGTTACAATAATCTGCGTCGACGACTTAGCCACATTCAGCTGATTATTTAAATCCAAGCCATAGGGGAGAGACAGCTCGTACAGTAACAAATACTGGGCTGCCAATTCCTGCTCTTCAGGCAACCTGTAGTAGGCAGGATCGTCAGCATGCAGATTTTTGTTCAAGCGCTTGAAAGTATCGCCAATGGTATTGACATGGCGCACCCCAGGCTGGGCCTGCATCCACTCAGTGAAACGCTCCAGATTGGCAAGAAACTCCGGATTGCTAACACCATTGTTGTCACCGGATTCGATCGAGTAAATCAGCTGGTAAATACCAGAGAGGTTGTCATTGATATAATCTGAATCAGTTCGAAACTCCACAGACTCATCAAAGTAACCAACAAAGTCATCATTAATCTCATTGTTTGGAATCATTGCCAATAATCCCAACGAGACAATTACTCCCGCCAGTAGTATCGGGCGCTGACGGCGAATCACAAAATCTCCCAGAGTATCCATGGAGCGTCCAATTTTGGATTCACTGGCGCGACTTTTGGCCGGCAGTATCGCCATCAATGCAGGCAGTAAGGTAACCGATAAGAAGAAGGCCACCATCACACCCATCGCGGTAATATTACCCAGATCGTGGAAGGGAGGCGCATCGGAAAAGTTCATCGACAGAAAGCCAATGGCGGTAGTGATCGAAGTTAAGAACACAGGCCCCATGTTGAGCTGCAAGCTCTCTTTAATTGCATCGTGCTTGCTTAGTCCACGGCGCATTGCAGCAAACAGACTCACCAATATATGTATCGAATCCGCCACTGCGAGAGTCATAATAATGGTGGGCGCAGAAGCGGATGGCGGTGTCAATTTAACACCGATAAAACCGGCCAAACCCATGCCTGCGGCCATGGAGAAGACGATAACCAACAGCGCTGCAAAAGTCGCACTGAAGCTCCGCACCAACAAAAATACAACTGCAATAATCACCAGGTACATGAGCGGAACTAAGGTGCTCATATCTGACTGAGAGGCCTCAAAAAATGCATTACTCAGTAAAATAATACCGGTCGCATAGACCTCTACATCGTATTTTTCTTCAATCTCTTCCATCAATGCCTGTGCAGCTTCAGCCGCTTCAGGGGTTTCATGCATGGATTTTTGTGGAAGCTGGAAGGTGATATTTATCCCTGTAACGGAACCATCACTATTTACCAGGCGCTCCTTCAAGGTGGGATCTGCCAGCGCTACAGCCTTGATAGAGGCCAGGGTTTCTGCATCTAAATTGCTGGCATTTTCCACCAAGTCCTGTACCAGGAGATCATCTTCCTCGGCAATGGTGTGCTGGAAGTTGGTAATTGAATCCACCCGCAGCGCATAAGGTAACAACCAGGATTTCTCCGTCATCTCCTCTACGGCTGCCAGGGCATCATTGGAAAAGGCATTTCCGTCTTTAGGCACTACCGCAAACAGAATATTGTCATTCTTGGTGTAAGTGCGCTGGATTTGCTCATAAGCTTGTAGTTGAGGATTAGCTTCACTAAAGAATGCCCGGTAATCATTGTTGAAACCCAGAAATCTTGCTCCGCTTACCGCAAAGAAGGCTAACAGTAGTGCGCCAATGGCTACCAGCCATCGATATCGAATAAGCCAATCCGCATAACGGCTGACCCAATTCGAGGGTAATTGGGGGGATGACATTAAATCAGCTCCTTCAAACAACTTGATAGAAAATAATTAATCAACAACCTAAGCAAATGGGTATTTACTTACGGCCACAGAATCCCGTAGTAGCCAATATGATCAGCTACAAAATTTGATAAAAAGGCACACTAATGCCATCAGCCAAACCGTAAATATGGCCGAGACATCAATAAGAAATCATCACTTTATACGCTATAAGAACCACTTATTTTTAATTAGCAGTAATCAATCATTAAGCAGAGCTTACTCTCCCCAATACAGAGGCGATTGCCGAAGGGTTTCAGAGTTAAGAAAATATCAAATTTACGTTGATGTAAATCTAACAACAAATAGAATAATTATTTATATATGCCTAAGACATACAGATATATTAGTAACCTGCCTATTATTATCACTATAAATTAACTCGTTAATTATCCTCTAAGAAAAAAATAGAGCACTCTACAAGTTAAATCATTCTGATTTTTCCCAATCATTACTTTAATCGCGCATTAAGGTCCAAAATGATTGGTCAGCAATACCAATAATCTTGGACCCCGCAGATATTGCTCGATATTCCATTGTGCCTACTGAAACAGAGCACAACAGCTTGCCAAATCCATGACCAATCAGTATCACCCAGTCTCGTGAAAATCTTGAGAACCTCCTGTCATCCTCATTGCCCTGTGGTTACAGCTCTTTCCACAATCTATGCAGAACATCTTGAACCGTTCGGTTCATCATGTCAACAACGGAATTTCAAAATATGTAAAGGCAAACCAGCTCGAGGGAGTCGGTTGCGCAAAATCTGGGTTAGAATCGGGCGACGATAATGAGAATGAAGGAATTGTGCTGTGAAAAAACTGCTCCTGCCCATCGCAATCGGTGCATCGTTGCTGGCTACCCATACCTTTGCAAGCGACCCTAAGCCTCAGCAATTGCTGGAAAATACTGAGTCCAAAGTAATTGAGTGGCGTCGCCACCTGCACCAGAACCCAGAGCTGGGCAATCGCGAATTTGAAACAGCCAAATATATTGAAAAACACCTACGTGCACTGGGCCTTGAGGTTGAAACCGATATCGCCCATACCGGCCTTGTGGGCTTTTTGAGAGGCGGCAAACCGGGGCCAACTGTTGCCTTGCGCGCGGACATGGATGCTCTGCCAGTCACCGAGAGAACCGATGTGCCCTTCGCTTCCAAAGCCAGAACCACTTACCAGGGTAAAGATGTTGGCGTTATGCATGCCTGTGGCCACGATACTCATGTGGCCATGCTGATGGGCGCTGCCGAGGTCCTGACAGGCCTTCGCGATGAGCTGGCTGGAAACGTCTTGTTTATATTCCAGCCTGCAGAGGAAGGCGCACCGGACAATGAAGAAGGTGGCGCAGAGCTAATGCTCAAAGAGGGCATTTTCAAGAAGTACAAGCCGGACGTGGCCTTTGGCCAGCATGTCACTTCCTCACTACCCACCGGTGTCATCGGCTATCGCTCGGGCCCGCTTATGGCCGCTGCCGATGAGTTCCGTATTACTATCAACGGCCGCCAAACCCATGGTTCACGCCCCTGGAGTGGAGTGGACCCTATTGTCGCCGCTGCACAAGTCGTAATGGGCACCCAAGCCATTGTCAGCCGCCAGATCGATATCACTAAAGAGCCCGCAGTCGTTTCCTTCGGACGTATTGACGGTGGTGTCCGCAACAATATCATTCCCGACAGTGTCTATCTGAACGGCACCATCCGTAATTTTGATATGGATAACCGTGCAGAAATTTTCAAACGCTTAAAAACCACTGCTAAGTTAATTGCTGAAAGCTCCGGGGCAAGCGCGGATGTGGAGATTCTGGAGGGCTATCCGGTAACAATAAATAATGCAGAGCTGACAGAAATGGCCCTGCCTATTTTGAGGTCTGTTGTTGGCGAAAAGAACGTAATCGAAATCCCGAAAATTACTGGAGCTGAGGATTTCTCCTACTACGCTAATGAAATCCCAGGCTTATTCTATTTCCTGGGGGTAACTCCAAGAGATCAGGATGCCAGCCAAGCCCCAAGCAATCACTCACCGCTTTTCTATGTGGATGAAGATGCTTTGCGTAAGGGTACTGAAGCGCTGACCCTGTTAACTTTGGATTATATGGCAAACTATAAAAAACAGTAATTATACAAAGAGCCCCTCTTGGGGCTCACTTTTAATATTATCTACTCCTCAACCTCTAAGGTTATAGTTTTTTCAGTTGTTGCTCCATCATCATCCGTAATACTGAATTTGAAAGACAAAGTGGCGGGCTCTGCTGGTGTCATAAAATAAGCAGTCAGCTTGTCCGCATCAATCAATTCAACTGCAGGGCCAGATACCTGCTCCCATTTCTGGCTCACAATAGTTCCATCCTGATCTCTTGAAGCCCCACCGCTCAAGGTCGAAATTGTATTAATCTTAACACCGCCAACAGCCCCATATGCAACAACCATAAACGGTGGAATATTTCCTTCTACGATTACCGTAAATATACTCGTTACTATTTGGCCATTGTTATCTTCAACCTCCAGCTCAAACTCCAGAGTAAACTCACTTCCCGGGTTTTGTGGTGCTATAAAACTCGCACTACCATCAGCGTGAGTTATCAATTCAATACCCCTATCGGAGAGGGAACTCCAGCGATAGTCGACAATATGCGCACCAGGGACATCCCAAGAAATGCCAGGAACAAGTAAGACATTTTCACCGGGCTCAACTTCTTGAGTAGTGCTTATTACTTTGGGGGGAGCTGACTCAACATCTACGCTGACGGTCATTTGACTTATCGCCCCTCTGTCATCAGTGACACTCAATTTAAATGACAATACAGCGGGTTCTGCAGGAGCTTTAAACTTGGCAATTAAATTATTATCGTCTACTAATTCAACGGGTGGACCCGATACTTGCTCCCATTGTTGGCTCACAATATATCCATCTGGATCATTTGAATAGGAACCATCTAAAGTCACATTTGTATTCGGTTGAACCACTCTCATAGTTCCAGCACCAATATTTGGGGGCATATTCTGCTTAACAATTACAGTAAATAAACCCGTGGCTGTAAGGCCATCGTTATCCTCGACTTCAAGCTCAAACTTCAGGGTAATTTCTGCATCCCAAGGAATTTGGGGTGCTATAAAGCTTGCGCTACCGTCGGCGTGGGCTGTCAATTCTATATCCATATCGGAGAGTGAACGCCAGCGATAATCTACAATATGGCCGTCATTATCCCCAACCCACCCTTGAAGCAAGACTTCCTCACCTGGGTCAACGAATTGGTAACTCGAGATTATATAAGGGGCAGCTAAAACGATGCTTTCAACAAAGATAGGAACTATTGATTTACTCTTCAAACCACCATTATCTTCAACCTCAATCTCAAACTCAAAAATCCTCCAATATTTTTTATCCCCAGAAAATACTGGGGTGACAAATGAAACGGTTCCATCATCAAGATTTTTCAGTTCAACTGGCAAGCCTGATAACTGTCGCCAATGATAGTTAATAACTGAGCCATCAAGGTCATAAGAACTGCTTGCAGATAATTTAACCTCTTCACCAGAAACAACTGACGTTATTGGATCTAGCAAAACTATAGGAGCCAAATTAGTTCCAACACTAACCACCACTTTGCTAGCATTCTTTAGACCCTTGTCATCCTCAACTTCCAGCTCGAAAATTAACTCCTGTACAACTCCAGTAATTTCGGAGGGTGCGGTAAAGCTAGCGAAACCATTACCAGAGTCATCTAAGATAACAGGAGTACCGGAAATCTGTGTCCAGCGGTAAGCCACAATACTGCCGTCGGAATCTGAAGACAGAGTACCATCGAGCAATACCGCCGAATTACCTTCAGCAGTTTGATTTTCACCAGCGATCGCCTTGGGTGGCTGGTTGATATGCCCAGCACCACCTTTTAATATAACCAATCCCTGTAACGGATTTGCAACAACGATATCCGCAATACCATCCCCGTTGATATCTCCACTAGCCATACTCTGGGGGCTAGTATAAGTTGCACCAGGAATGGCAATTTGTTCACTCAAAGCCAAGGTACCATCATCTTGCTGCTGATAAATACTTAAGAACTCTCCACTGGCTGGCAAGACAACTAAATCAGCAAGGCCATCATTATCAATATCTTTTATTAAAAGCTCTCCAGGAGGACCTCCAAAACTGTGGGTTTCAGGTTGCTGTAATAAGCTATCTTCTCCCTGGTAATATACAGCGACTCTTGAATTATTCTGCCCCACACCAACTATTGATACTGAAATATCATTGCGGCCATCATTATTAAGGTCGCCAATGGCGATTCCTTTTATTTTAAAATCATAATTGACATCAGCATTTCCATCTAATTCAATACTAGTAATTTCATTCAACCTCAAAGAATCATCCGGCGCTAGAACAACCAATCTACTTTGGGGGGAACCGTTAGCAATTAGAGAAATATCTGTTATACCATCTCCATCCACGTCACCCAGTGCCACCTGCCCTGGACTTTCAATAGCTAGATCGCTAGCGGTACTCACAAAGGTAGGTGGCTCCCCTACTTTATGGGTTATTACAGCACCATTCTCTTCCCAACTAACTCCAAGGATTCCTTTATTATTATTGCCAAGGTCGGCAATTGCGACTCGCTCAGAATAGGAGTTATCCAAAGATTCCGCATATACTAAACCGTTCGCAGGATCTTGCAGGTATAGCTCAGTTACGCCGCCACCAACTCCGACAATAACATCTTTCAAACCATCGTGATCAAGATCACCTACGGTAATAGACTGAGGCAGACTTGCCTCTCCACCTGCAAGGGGGTAATCAATAGACTCAGTCAGGCCACCAAATTCGTCCTGTAGAAACACTTTTAGCTTAAAGTCATTTTCTGGATCAAAATTACTCGATGTAGTTAGTACAACATCATCAAGTCCATCATTATTTAAATCAGCAATAGCGATGGCCTCTGTTTTTGATCCATACGAGTGAAATTCTGTGGGCTGAAATTGAATTTCAGCACTCACAGTACCTGTAAGTAGAAATGTTACAGAGGGAAGAGCAAAATATTTTGTGAGTGATTTAAGCTTCACAACAACATCTCCTTGTGTAAATTAGCCTTTAAAAGCGGGGGCAATTTAGCACAAACTAGGATTATGAATATGAAGTGTTATCAACTTCGGAATAAACATTAAGGACAATCAATGAGAAGCAGACGCTGGTTCCAAAACCAGGTGTAGATTATCTTTATTGCTTACGGTGCAATATAAAATAAAAACAGAAAAAATATACTATCCATAATACACACTCGAAATAAATAATTTTTTAGCTCAATAACTCTAACGAAAGGTAAAAAAGTGAAAGCGAATAAAGACAAAAAAAGCGGCCTAGGCCGCTTTTTTATTACCAACAACTCAAAATGCTAAGCGCTTTCCGAACGCCCTCTACTGGGGCGGCGTCTCGGAGCTCTCTGTGGTTTTTGGCCATCACTGCGACCCGATTCAGCGCTGCGAGCCCTGCCAGTACCGCCGGAGCGATTTCCATTGCTTCCTTTACCTGCGGTGGCATTGCTATTGCGACCAACGGTTCCACGTCCTTCTGGTTTACCGCGACCACTTCCGCGATTACCACGGCGCTCATCGCTATTGCCACGAGCATCTCGTCCGCCCTCATTATTTCGGGAACCTACAGGGCGTTTACTGGCGCCAGGTTTTTGCTGGCCGCCACGCTTGGGGTTGCCAGAGGCTGGCAACTGATGATCTGGCTCAAAGTCCTCGATTTCCTCGCGGGGAATTGGCTTACCAATTAAGCGCTCGATATCGCGAAGCTGCTTAATTTCATCGGCACTAACAAGGGACATGGCTTGCCCCTGGGCGCCCGCACGTCCTGTACGACCGATACGGTGAACATAATCTTCAGGAACATTGGGCAAGTCGAAATTTACCACCTGGGGTAATTGATCGATATCGATACCCCGTGCAGCAATGTCTGTCGCAACGAGGATCTGCACCTTGCCAGCTTTAAAATCCGCCAGAGCCCGGGTTCTCGCATTTTGGCTCTTATTACCGTGAATAGCCGCTGCCAGGATGCCATCTCCTTCGAGCTGTTTCACCAGCCGATTGGCCCCATGTTTGGTACGGCTAAATACCAGTGCTTGATGCCAGCCATTCTCTCGAATCAGGTGACTTAACAGTTTTGTTTTTCGAGCCTTATCCACAGGGTGGAGCTTCTGTCGTACTGTTTTGGTAGTGGAGTTTCGCGGGCTGACATCAATCTCCAGCGGGTCCTTCACCAGACCTTTGGCTAGCTGGCGAATCTCAGGAGAAAAGGTTGCCGAGAAGAGTAGATTCTGACGCTTGGCCGGTAAGATCCTCAGCACTCTCTTAATGTCATGGATAAAGCCCATATCCAACATGCGGTCTGCTTCATCTAAGACCAAGGCTTCCAGGCGATCAAAGCGGATTGCCCCTTGATTGTGCAGGTCCAATAGACGACCAGGGGTCGCCACTAGAATATCGGCACCGCCTCGCAGTCGGGAAATCTGGGGATTGATCTTCACTCCACCAAAAACTACCGCATGACGCATTGGCAGGTACTGGCTATAGCTCTGCACATTATCAAACACCTGTGCGGCCAGCTCGCGAGTTGGGGTGAGTACCAATGCGCGCACCTGCCCTTTTCTGGCACGCTCTCCCTGGCTTAAGCGGTGCAACAGCGGCAATGTAAAACCGGCGGTCTTACCCGTGCCCGTCTGGGCTGCAGCCATAATATCACTGCCCTTCATTACCGCCGGAATGGCCTGGGCCTGGATTGGCGTGGGCTCAGTATAGCCCTGCTCTACAACGGCACGGGCAATCTCCTGGGCAAGGCCCAGATCTTCAAACAACATAAATAACCTCAAACTGCGCCCTGGGCGCAATCAAACACATTCGCACCACGAAGGAGCAAATAGAAAAATCGGAGTTGGCATCCAGAGCAAGTGAGGCTCGATGCACACAGCCGTCAATTCACCGGCCAGCCGGCGCGCGGCATTCAGTAGAGGGTTCCGGGAAGAATTTAGAAAAGTTCACGGGGGGATACCGGTAGATCACCGGCCTACAAATGACGCAGCTGAGAAAAATCAGCTGCAGCACTATAACATAATGAAACTGACTGTATAGTTCTCTCGGCTAAAACTGCTCTTCATAGGCATAGACAAAGGGGTTGTTGGGGACCCAGGCCAAGCGAGCGTAACATAGTTCCACGTTCGCAACTTGAGCGTCTATCTTTGTGATATCCAACCCCCGTTGCGAACCAAAGATGATGCAGCCAGGTGCTGCCGGGATACTCACAGCCATGTCAGAAAATAGCAATGTCAGTAATGAGCACCAGATAGAACTAATTACTCTCGGTAATGGGCGCAGGGTATCAATACGCCCCATCTGCCGCAGTGATAGCCAACTGGAGAAAGAACTGATAGAAGACTTATCTCCAGAAACCCGGCGAGACCGCTTTATCGGCGGCAGCTGTAAAGCCAGCCAAAAGCTGATTGAGCTACTCACCGATAACGACCATCAAGTTCATGAGGCCTTTATTGCACTCTGCACCAGCGACCATGCGCAGAGGGCCGTTGCTACCGCACATTACGCCGTAGATGCAGACGGGCTAGCCTGCGAGTGCGCAGTTGTGGTCCGCGATGATTGGCAGGGATTGGGGCTAGGTCGATTAATGTTAAAGCGCCTGATCGACTGCGCAAAAGAACAGGGCTTGCAGCGAATTTATTCCATTGAGTCCGCCGACAATAAACGCGTGCAGACATTTGCCCGTTCGATGGGATTTATTTGTAAAGCCGATCCGAAAGACTACACCCTATTAACTTATACACTCGATTTGCAGGCTGGCCGACAAGCCAACGGCTTTGATACGGCCTCCAGGGAGGCCGGAATTAACCTAAATTAAATACACTCTTAATATTCATGGCGGTTAGCAAAGGTTATTTGGCTGCCGCCATCCTCTAAAAGCCGAACAATTTCCTTTTGCAAGTTCACAACCTCCCCTTACCTTATCAACTTCACCCATAGGTGACCTTCCGGTCAGCATATTCATAGATCTATTTAACTACAGGCAAAGTCGATCGGGAACAACGCCAGCTGGAAAAGCTTTAAACTCTCCTAAAGCAATCAAAGAAAAAGTGAAACTTTGCTTACATAAATTTTAGAGAAATGAGCAATTGCCAAAAGTTGAATCAATTTAGCCTAACCACATGTAGTGCGCCGCTACTGATACAAACGTAATTCATGGCACTTTATTTTTTTGATTAACACTAGATTTTAGTGACAATTTATGCCTATTAAAATGAAATCAATAAAACTGCTTCTGACCATATCAATTTGTTTATTTATATCATCTTGCGCAGTGAACATCAGAAATTATATTGCAAGCTCAAAAAGCTTCCCTTACGACCACGTAGTTTCAAATGAGCAGATAAAATCATGGGGATTCCATAAAAATAACTACTGTGACAAGCTAAGAAACTTGTGCATTAGCTATTTCTTTGCTGCCCCCCTTGAAAAGGGTAAAATTAAATACTCCATAGAAACTGACTCTGGCAATCAAACCAGTCAAGTTAATCTATCTATAAATAAAGAAGTCCTGAACAAACATTATTCTGGGACCATCATTCTTTTACATGGATTCCGAATCTCAAAAGAATTCATGCTTCACTCAGCATTATATTTTCGTCTCCTTGGATTTCAGGTGGTTATTCCAGACCTACTCGGCCATGGTGAATCTGAAGGCCGTAAGGAATATGGCGTTGGTGATAGCGAAGTGATTAACAGGCTAATTGACGAGCTTATCCATAAAGGCCTGATAGAAAGTAAAAACATTTATCTTCTTGGTAATTCCATGGGGAGCCTTACTGCGGCGAGAATCGCTCAATCTCGACAAGATATCAGCGGCCTAATATTACAAGCCCCCATGTTGGAATTTGACCAGTCTGTTTATAATTATGCCCAAGAGAATTTTCCCCTACTTAGTAGAGCATTCTCTGAAAAAGAAATAAAAATAGGAGCGTCAATGGCGCTAGAGGAAGCCAATATAAGCCTACTGAAAACACAAATTGAACCTTTACTAACCAACACTCCTGTGCCCGTGCTTTTATTTGCTTCCAATACTGACCCAATTTCACCCTATGATCACTTTCAAAACCTGCATCAGGACCATATCAAAATAGTGCTCCTGAAAGATAGAAATCACCCGAGTATGGCGGTTATTGGGGAAATTGAGCATAGCGCTTTACAGGATTGGCTTCCCAAGGCAAGTAATATCACTATTCAATACCATTAAACCTGCTGGCCTAGTATAGGAAGTAGCAAGGCGAAACTCACTAGTTCGGCCTTGCTAAAAAAGACAATTAGCTATTCCTTGAAAAATATCACATTTCAGTTGAAGAAATCTTCACAAGCTAAGGGGCCGCTAAATTCTAAAAGCCCCTGAGGCATCTGGACAGACTCAACCAAATCTCCCTTTTTATACAAAGAGAAGTTAATATTAGCCTGCATGGATTTCATATACCTTTGCTCACCGCCAAAGATGATAACCGAAGGAAACAATAGTGGATAAAAGCTATTAATATCTGCTTGCGCCTCCATAACCAACTTATACTTTATTTTGTTTAGCTCAACTTTGAGACGACCAGCGCAAGCATCCAGCTCCCTCTTTACGGAGAGATTATTAAATGCTGGGTGAAAAATCAGATCATACTCATCTGAAATATATCGGCCTGCCCACATCTCGAAATTAGACTCTCCCAGTTTTGCTCCGGTAAACATATAGTAAAGTTCATCTGACAGGCCCATTGAATAGATCATTCCGGCACTGGATTCTTTGTCATACCATCCCTTATCCAGCTGTGCAAACCCCTGCCCTATTAGGGACTGACCTGCATCACTAAAGTTGTATTCAATAGGAGTCCCAACTGTATAGAGAAACCATCTTCCTCCAACTCCCGGCAGCTCTGGAATAATACCGAACGGTGTCTGACCTGGGTTTAAACCATGCCAATAATGATGATGCTCCCCGGCCCAATACATGGAAAAATTAAAGTCTGAGTGACTTACTCTAAGACCCTCCTCATCTGCCACAACGACCCCTGGAACCTCGTAATAAAAACCATCGGAGCCATCTGGATTAGACAAAATCACTTCGTCCCGGAAAATATCATATTTGACCTCAACACCGCTTCTAGGTGAAAACGCCAAGTGGATATAGGCTTTAGGTGCAGGCGCAACAAAATCAGGGGCAATATAGGTTTGGAGACTTATCTTGAAGTATCCAACATCCGGCACAGCAATATTGTAAAACCATTGTTCTGCCCAGGTTTTATCTGACGTAGGTGTATGGGCCCGGAGATCCTCCAAAGTGGTTGCCGATAGTAAGGAACTGAAAGATCCCATAAGAAATAAAACGAATACCTGAAATATTTTTCTATAAGACACCGTTTACCCTCTTTCTTAAACTAAATGAATAGAAAACCTCACAAATTCACTACAAATCTACAGAGAGGGCATACTAACAGCATGATTACGGACAAAGCTTGAAAACAAGCAGGCTATTTTTCAGGTTGAGAAGGTGCGCACAAAAATTCAATATTGCAAACAAAAGCTGGAAGCTCCTCAGCTAAAACTCTCATCGATATTCTTCATCTCAAGAAGCGGCGTAAAATACCTCTTTTTTCACTCAGGCAACGCCTAAACTGTTTGGCAATTTCCCACCGGTTACTGGTAAGGCAAATAATATGAATAAATCCATCCCTTCACGCCTTCCTCTATTCATTGACGGCGACTGGGTGCAGTCCAATACCAAGGAGTGGCTGGATGTGACAAACCCCGCCACAGGTGAGGTTTTAACCCAAGCCCCCTATACCACTGAGGCCGAACAACTCCAGGCAATCAACGCCGCCAAGCGGGCATTCATTTCTTGGCGGAACACCCCAGTTCCTACTAGAACACGTATTATGCTCAAGTACCAAGCTCTCCTGAAAGAGCACCAAGAAGCCCTGGCCGAGATTCTCGCAGAGGAAACCGGTAAAACATTTGAAGATGCCAAGGGGGATGTTTGGCGAGGCATTGAGGTGGTTGAGCATGCCGCCAATATTGCTACCCTGCTAATGGGGGAAACTGTTGAAAACGTTGCCAGTGCTATAGATTGCTATTCCTATATTCAACCCATTGGCGTCTGCGCCGGTATTACGCCATTCAACTTTCCCGCAATGATACCGTTGTGGATGTTTCCGCTAGCGATTGCCTGTGGCAATACCTTTATTCTTAAACCTTCTGAACAAGACCCCATTACACCTTGCAAACTGGCTGAATTATTTGAGCAGGCAGGAGCACCCAAAGGGGTTCTACAAGTTATCCATGGTGGTCGCGAGCAGGTAGATTTCTTACTAAAAAATCCGGATATTAAAGCTATATCTTTTGTCGGTTCCGTGCCAGTTGGGCGCCATATCTATCAAACAGGCACTCAATATTTAAAAAGAGTACAGGCCTTTGCCGGGGCAAAAAACCACATGGTAGTGATGCCTGATGCAAATAAAAATGCCACTATTAACAATATCATCGGCTCTTCTGTAGGGGCTGCCGGTCAGCGATGCATGGCTATTTCGGTTGTGGTATTAGTGGGTGAAGCGCAAAGTTGGATTCCTGATATACAGGATGCGATGGCAAAGATAATACCCGGGCATTGGAAGAATCCACAATCCGACTACGGCCCCTTAATTTCACCTGCTGCAAAGGAACGTGTGCTGGGTTATATCGAGACGGGCAAAAAAGAAGGGGCGGATTGCCTTCTGGATGGTTCAAAAATTACAGTGGATGGATATCCCCATGGTAACTGGGTTGGCCCTACATTATTTGCCAATGTTACTACCGAGATGTCAATTTACACTGATGAAATTTTTGGGCCAGTGTTATGTCTGGTGAATGTAGATCACTTAGATGATGCAATAAAACTGGTGAATGACTGCCCTTACGGCAATGGGACCTCCATATTCACTGCCAGCGGTGCAGCCGCACGTAAATATCAGCATGAAATTCTTGTGGGCCAGGTAGGAATCAATGTGCCTATCCCGGTTCCATTACCTTTCTTTAGCTTTACTGGCTGGCGCAGTTCATTTTATGGGGATCTCCACGCTTATGGTAAGCAGGCCGTGCGTTTTTATACCGAAACAAAAACCATCACAGCCCGCTGGTTCGATTCAGATATTGAACATGCCGAACAGGCAAATATGACGATACAGTTAAAGTAACTGCACATACCAATAAAATTTAATTTTTTGGATACTGCCATGAATAAAATCACAGCCTTCCTTGGTCTGGGGCATATGGGTGCCCCAATGGCTTTTAACTTAATCAAAGCTGGATTCCGTGTAAGAGGTTTCGATCCAGTAGAGGAGTTGCTTCAGAAATCTGTAGAACAGGGAGTTGAAAAATGTTCATCAGCAACAGAAGCGGTGAAGGGAGCAGATTTTGTTATTAGTATGTTACCCAGCAGTGCTGCGGTAGAGAGCCTTTATATTGAAAAAGATCATCTGCTGGAAGCTATCGAAGAGAGATCCTTAATTATTGATTGCTCCACAATTTCAGCAAGCAGCTCAAAACGCCTACTTAACGCCGCACGAAATAAAGGCCTTCATGCAATAGAGGCTCCTGTTTCTGGCGGAGTCAAAGGGGCAGCTGCCGCAACTCTCAGCTTTATGTGTGGCGGTGAGCACGAGGATGTAGAGCGAGCCAAAACAGTTCTACAGCATATGGGGGCCAATGTTTTTTTTGCAGGCCCTGCCGGAGCTGGGCAAACGGCAAAGATCTGCAACAATATGTTGCTGGCTATTCATATGATTGGCACCGCCGAGGCACTCCAATTGGGGGTGGATAACGGCCTTGATCCCAAAGTGCTAACTGAAATCATGGCGAAAAGCTCGGGCGCCAACTGGTCCCTACAAACTTATAATCCTTATCCCGGTGTTATGGATAGTGTGCCCGCTAGCAATCAGTATCGTGGAGGCTTTAAAGTGGGGTTGATGTGTAAGGATCTGGGGCTTGCTCAGCAAGCCGCCGACAATAGCAAAAGCTACACACCGCTCGGCTCACTAGCCAGAAATCTATTTGGCTTACACAGTCTGAAGGGCAATGAAGAACTGGATTTCTCCAGTATCCAAACAATTTTCAGGAAGGAGGCCGACCAATAGCTAGATTGTTCACCCTCTTTCCCGATCTAACTCATCTATCGATCCTGGCCTGTAGCGGCTATTTGCACTTCGCGGATATTCACATTCTGGGGCTGGCTGTACATAAACAACGCCGTACGAGCGATGTCCTCTGCATTAATGGCGCCACCTATGGAGGCCTTCCACTCTTCGTAAGCTTTGATAATCTCTTCAGAAGTGGTATGACTCAGTAGCTCTGTCTCCACAGCTCCTGGGCATAGGGCCATAATACGTACTCCGCTTGCGGCAACCTCTTCACGCACGGTTTCGCTAATCGCCGACACTGCGTACTTGGTTCCGCAATAGGCAGCATGATTGATGAATGTCTTCACTCCGGCAATCGAGCTGATATTGAGGATAGTACCGCGACCACGAGACTTCATATCGGCCAAAACAGCCTGCATGGAGTTCATCAAGGCGAGCACGTTGACATCAAACATCTCCCGCCACTCTTCAGCACTCTGGGTCTCTATGTTCCCTAGCAACATCTTACCGGCATTGTTCACCAAACAATCTACAGGCCCATAAAGAGTCTCAGCCTCCTGAATTGCTGCAGATAACGCAGCAGGATCGGTGACATCGACCTGTCTGCAGAGGGTGTTCGGTAAATTCATCGCTTCTAATTTTTCCAGACGACGCGCCAATAGCAACAACGGATGCCCGGCATCCGACATATGCTGAGCTATTGATGCTCCAATTCCAGAGCTGGCACCTGTTATTACAATCAATGGCTTAGACATACTGACTCTCTCTTCTGCAATCAATGATTAAAGACTTCGGGATAACCCTTTTGTATCGGCAGTATAGAATTTAGAATTACGTCTATTAACTCAACTAATGTGAAATCATTGTTTGGAATTAATGAACAATATCTCTTGGCGAGCCATACGCGCCTTTATTGCTGTGGCTGAGCGGGGCAGTTTTACTGCTGCTGCGGATCATACAGGTTTCTCCAAAGCTACACTCAGCCAACAAGTCTCCGAATTAGAGTCCACCCTGGGTGTTCAACTGTTACACCGTACCACCCGTAAGCTGCGGCTTACTGAGGTCGGTGAAGGCTATTACCAGCGATGCAAGCAGGCAATACAGCAACTAGATAGTGCCGCAGAGTGGGCAACACATGCCAAAGAGGAAATAAAGGGGAAAATTCGTATCAATGCGGTGGGTGGGATTATCGGCGAGGAGATCATTGCCCCCCTAGTCATTAAGTTCCAGAAAACTTATCCCGAAATACAAATACAGCTGGATTTTTCCAGTGTGCGTGTCGATCTCATTGAGGATCGTTACGATTTAGTAATACGTATGGGGCAGCTGCCAGATTCCACCCTCGTAGTACGCAAACTGCACAGTATCAAAACCCGCTATGTTGCGAGTCCGGATTTTATCAAAATGCGTGGCCCAATTCTAAAGCCCATGGACCTCTCGAAAGTACCCCTAATTTACGGCAGTGTTGATCAGTGGGTGCTAACGCGTGGTAAGACCAGGCATAAGATTGAGGTGGAACAGGGTATCAAACTGATCAGCGGCCGGGCGATGCACCTTGCAGCACTGGCAGGACTTGGTGTAACTCGCCTGGCAGACATCTACGTCCAAGCAGATATCGAAAAAGGTAAATTACAGGAAATTTTGCCTGGATGGTCAGAGTCCACCCAGCTCTCTATGGTTTGCCCCCCGCTGCGCCATCAATTAGTTCGCGTACGTAGCCTGATGCAATGGCTAAAAAACCACTTCTCCAAAGAGTATGGACAGCTACTGAAAAGGGAACCAGCAGAAGACTAATCAACAATAAAAGATATGAACCTATATACAGTAATGCTTACAAACACTAAGCAATTTCATCCGTCCTTTCCTGCTCTTTTTTCAAAATGTCTGCGGGGCTTTCAGCGCTGCTACTATACTCAGGTTCTACCACTTCTTGCCTTTCAGTATTAATGAACGGGTAAATACAAAAGACCAGTGCCAGGAGTACCCAAAAAGCCGTTGCCTGTGCCATAGGCACAGTTAAATAAAGCCAAAATACCTTTTCACCTTTTAGCGCTGCATTAATATAGACCGCTGAGCCACCAAACCCTACCAATACGGGGCTTATATAGGGAATAAAGTTGATCCAGTACCCCTTTAAATCCTTGGCCATACGCTCACACCAGCGAACCATAAAAGGCAAAGGAAAATTAGCAAGAATGATTCCCAGTAAAACTTCAAGAAGCCCAACATTCCAGCCCAAGAGGAAGGCCAGATAAGCAAAGACCAGTATATTCAGGGTAATGCAGAACCATAAAACACCACGAAAATAAGCCACGCTATAAATCCCTTTTAAGAAACCTTCTGATTATTGATCATATCACCATTAGCTCCCAGTATCCTTGAGAGAGCAAAAACCATAGAGTTAATCTTATATATTGAATAAAAATATTATTAGACTATCTAAAACGACCCAGGTAAAGATCCTTGCAGCTGTTCAATAGCATCCAGCTCTTCTTCTGTTAAGGCTTTATAACCCCGCAAATAGGGCCAACCATAGCCCCAACGGAATGAGGTTGGCAAGAATAGCGTCCCGTCAACTCTAACCCCTACCAGCATCAACAACGCAACTTCCCTCTCCCCAGTTTTGGCAACACAAACTTCTAGGTCACGATCAGCCTCTTGCCGCTGCGAATTGCTTCCCCCCTTCCAATAGGCATGATCATGGGCATAGCAGCAATCAAGCCATAATTCACTCTGTTCAAGAGTGCCATCAGGAAAGATACTGCAACCATCGGAATGAAACTCCTGTATCTCCACAGCGGACAAGGGAATCACTTTTTACTGACTGCATTGGGTAAAACTAAATCTACTGGCTTTCTAGAATTTACATAATCACGGAATTCAGGAGCTACATATTCAGATCGCAACTCCCATATCCTCTTAAAGGGAATCATCGATAAATATGCAGTATATTGACGAGTCATTGAGTCCCAGATAGTAAAATCCAGCCTGTTTGCCTTATATTGAAAATAGGCCTCCTCCCAAATTTTAAAAAAACGATATACAAAACCAATGATTCTCAAAGTGTCAGCACTAGATAACGAATCAAAATCCTTCATCGCCTTCGCAAAAACATCTGCCATCGGACCTTCACAAATTGCCGCCACAGCTTCTCGATGAGCAATAGATATCTCATGCATAGAAGCAATTTTGGATTCTTTATTCTGAACTCTTATTAAAGCAGCAAGATAGACTAAGGACGCGACAACTGCGAAGGCTCCAACAAGCTCGCCCACAGCACTTAATGTATCCCACACCATAATCCGACTCTACCCCATCGAATAAGACGGTAATTTAAATAACTTTAGAATCAACTCTTAGCTTTTACAGGTATACCAACAGATAACGCTCTACGACCAAAAGTATATAATCGCCTAACTTAGAACGTTTATTTCCTCTTTATAGGCGTCTGGAAGACTGGCGACCTTTAAGAAAACAAGAAGATGGTTAACGCATCCAAAACTCTAATATTGTTGTCATCTAACAGGTCTCACCAATCAGAAACAATTACTTATACGCCTGAGCACCCTATATACAACCAGCCAACGACATAACCTTTAAATAAAAGCAAAAATAGTCCCTCTGCCATTAAATTTCAGAGAGTTCAAATTAGTAAGTAAAAGTATCCACCAAGGATAAAGTGAGAAGGAAGAGGTGAAATATATCATCCTAAAAAAATCGCGGCATATTTGTTAAACATATTTCTATGCCGACAGAAAAAACAAGAGAGGAGAATGAAAGATGAGTTGTGAGCGAAATGACAAAGGCATCTCGCTCAGTTGCAGCTACCTAGCCGAGAATTTTCTTCACGTGTCTTCTAATTTTTCTGTGTACATTTCTATCATCAGCGATAGAACTCAGGAATTCCTTGTACTCACTTTTATTAACCGTACCTAGAGCTTTGCAGTACCAGGCAAGTGTATCGATATGTAGTTTGTCTACAGGCTGCCTAACATCCTTTTCTACTGCCTTATAAAACCACTCCTGAATTACGGTTTCAGCAGCTCCATCGCGGACAACTTCCTCAGCGGCAAACCGCTGCATGATCATATCGTTACTATTGAGCAAATTTAGTAAGCGTGTAGTATGCAAGCTATTAGTAGCTACATGGCCTTCCATATTTTGCATCAATGCATTGCGCTTTTGATAAAAACTAAACTTGGTCAGCACATGCTTCGCTCGATTTCTAATCGCACGATTACCACTTTCACGCATTATCTTATTGATAGTGGGTGAATATTTTGTATTTCCAGATGATGAAAGTGTACGTAATAAATTGACGATTTCACTAATCACTTGCTCATCGCGTTGAGCAACTGTCATATTCGCCTGGTGTTTTTCTAGGAGAACCTGTTCAGCCACATCAAATAAACGTTCATCACTTAATCCAGATCCTGTTATACGATTAGCAGCTTTGGATAAGGCTAAGTTATCTTCGCCTTTTAGTTCTGCTATAAAACTATCTATCTCCAGATTAAGTAAAGACTGAATATCTTTTGCCAACCCGGCTAAAGGAGAAACGAAAAAAATAAAAAAGATAAATAAATGGCTTAATTTCACAAAATACCTTCCATAGCGCTTTAAATTGTTGCCCTAGTAAACTAAGGCAACCTAAGAAAAATAGATCAGCGATTAATTAGGGCTTAACCCACTTCAGCCAGATTCCCTTTACTTTCCAGCCACTGCTTGCGATCCCCGGCACGCTTTTTAGCCAAGAGCATATCCAAAAGCTGATTGCTGTCATCGCCGGCATCAATATACAGTTGCACCAGGCGACGGGTATTGGGGTCCATGGTGGTTTCACGCAACTGCATGGGGTTCATTTCACCCAGACCTTTAAAGCGAGTCACCTGTATTTTGCCCTTTTTCTTTTCTGCGCTTATACGATCGAGGATACCCTGCTTCTCTGATTCATCCAGCGCATAGTAAACATCTTTACCGATGTCTATGCGGAACAGTGGCGGCATGGCGACATAGACATGACCGTTAGTTACCAGCGGACGGAAGTGACGTAAGAACAGAGCGCAGAGTAGTGTGGCGATGTGTAGGCCATCGGAGTCGGCATCGGCGAGGATACAGATTTTGTTGTAGCGCAGCCCTTCCAGATTGTCACTGCCTGGATCAACACCCAGCGCCACTGCAATATCGTGCACTTCCTGGCTGGCGAGAATCTCTGCGGAGTCCACTTCCCAAGTATTCAGGATTTTACCGCGCAGCGGCATGATGGCCTGGAACTCGCGATCCCGCGCTTGCTTGGCGGAACCACCAGCGGAGTCCCCCTCCACCAGAAAGAGTTCGGAGCGGGAGGTATCGGCACTGGAACAGTCCGCCAACTTGCCCGGCAGCGCGGGCCCCTGAGTGACTTTCTTACGCGCGACTTTTTTTGCTGAGCGCATTCGTTTTTGTGCATTACCAATGCACAACTCGGCAAGCTTATCACCCTCTTCCGTATGTTGGTTCAGCCACAGGCTGAACGCATCCTTGGCCACGCCAGAAATAAACGCGGTGGCCTCACGGGAGGAGAGGCGTTCTTTTGTCTGCCCGGAGAACTGCGGGTCTGCCAGTTTGGCGGAGAGTACGTAAGAGCATTGCCCCCAGATATCCTCAGGGCCCAACTTAATACCACGGGGTAATAAATTGCGGATCTCGCAGTACTCACGCATGGCATCCAGAAGGCCCGCGCGCAGCCCATTCACGTGGGTACCGCCCTGGGCGGTGGGGATCAGGTTAACGTAGGATTCGGCGGTAATCTCACCGCCCTCCGGCAGCCATTGCACTGCCCAGTCTGCCGCTTCGGTAGAAGCGGCAAAGCTACCCACAAAGGGCTCGACCGGCAAGATTTCCCAGCCTTGATTGGCAGCGGCGAGGTAGTCTTTGAGACCGTCCTCGTAGTACCACTCGTCTGATTCACCGTCCTGCTCATTAATAAAAGTGACCGTCAGGCCGGGGCACAATACCGCCTTGGCGCGCAGTAGGTGACGCAGTCGCACCACGGAGAATTTTGCGGAATCAAAATACTTGGGGTCGGGCAGAAAGCGTACACTGGTGCCTGTGGTGCGCTTTGCACAATTACCGACAACCTCAAGATCCGAGGCCTTTTCCCCATCTTTGAAACCGATTCGGTGCACCTTACCATCCCGCTGGATGGTCACTTCCAACACTTTGGAAAGAGCGTTTACTACAGAAACACCCACACCGTGTAGACCACCGGAAAACTGGTAATTTTTGTTGGAGAACTTACCACCAGCGTGCAGGGTGGAAAGAATCACTTCAACACCAGGGCGCCCCTGTTCCGGGTGAATATCCACCGGCATACCGCGACCGTTATCGCTAACCGAGAGCGATTGGTCTTTGTGCAATACCACTTCAATTTTTTTCGCGTGCCCGGCAAGCGCTTCGTCGACACTGTTGTCAATCACTTCCTGGGCGAGGTGGTTGGGGCGGGTGGTATCTGTGTACATGCCCGGGCGCTTTCGCACCGGGTCCAGCCCTGTGAGTACCTCAATATCTTCGGCGGAATAATTGGCCATAATGGTTATAAATTACTGCTGGTTAAATAGAAATTCGACAATGGGATCGCAGTAACGCGCGAAGCCCTGAAAGCTGTGATCGCCCCCCTCCTCGACAGTTTGACGCTGCCCTTGATAGAAAGACTCTGCATCGCGGTAATCGAGGGTTTCATCGCCTCGCTGTGCCAAAAGCCAATAGCGGCTCAGCAGTGGACTGGGTATCTCTGCTTCCAATTGCGCCATGGTATCAACGTCCGCACCGCTTAGGCGATACTCCTGCGACTCACCACTGTAGGGTTGTAACACCTGGCCGACGTAGGCCGGCATAAAGCGGGATGGGCGAACGGCCGGATTGATCAACACCGCTGGCAAATGGTAACGCTCGCCTAGGTAGGTACACCAGAATCCCCCCATAGAGCTACCAACCAACCCTATTGGGCCGCAGTTGTCTGAGTCAAAGAAGCCATCCAATAGGCGCAGCAATGATTGCTGAGCACTTCCTGGATAGGGGGAGACTTGTGGCGCACAGAAAATGATCTGTGGGTGATTGGCAGCCAACCGGTCCCGCATCAGCTGGCATTTAAAGGACTGAGGCGATGAAAGAAAGCCGTGCAGATAGATCAGCAGTGGCCTTCCGTTGAGATTTTGTGTTTGCATAGTCGGGGATTATAGCGCCCCACGGCAGCAATGGGGCTGGCCTCCTCACAGTTCCTGCTCTTCCAGAGACCGATTACAGCAGCGATCTGTTCAAGCTAGCAAAAGCCCGGCGAATATCCACACGCATATCTGACCAAAAGGTAACACTGGTGAAACGTTCCAGCCGTCCACCCGGCCCAGAGGAACCGAAATTCTCACCAATATCCCGCCGATCGCGAAAATGCATTACTGCGCTGCCGTTACGATCGTACAAAGTACCTACCAGCTGTGCGTAGGCGCTCTGCTCTGTATAGACACGCCAAGTCCAGGGAGATGGATCTAGCGGTGCAGCCAGGGAAAAATCTTGCAGTGACAGGGATAGGGTGTAGTCGGCTTCCGCCTGCTCCGACACTTGCTGGGCATTGCGCGGTTTTAGCAGCTTATTACTAAAGCTCTGCGCCAACAGTGTATTCAAACGCTGTAGATCCCTATGGTCCAGCTCGTAATCTTTTTCCCGATATTGGCGCCTGGGTAGGGAGGAGAATCGCTTGGTGTAGTCAATTTGAACCGGTGCGATATAAACCTTAGCACCACTGAGATCCAAGGCGAAAGCTGCCGCGACTTCATCGAGCTGGCTGGGGCGTGCTTCCAGACCATCACTACGATCCTGTAAAGTGGACTGCTGACTACAAGCCGTAATCAATAATAAAATTGCGAGGAGAGGTATAGAAAATAATTGTTGCATTTACAAGCTCCTGAATTTCCGAAAAATATCTATTCGGCGAGAGGCTCCAATCACATTATCTATCACCGTTAGGCTTCAAACCTCGGCAATTCTAGAAACCACACTTGAATACTTTATTGGCTCACCTTTCACCACGCTTTTCCCATATTCAAAAAGCACCGCTCAATACAGGTAATCTCATTGTACGGGGAGGATAGGGGAAAAACACAGGGGATTGGTTAAGAATGGTTTTATTTGGTTTTTTTGCTGAAAAAGAGAGGGGAAAATACATTGTGCTCAGGTCGCGCAAAATAGGAATGGTTGTTACCAATAGGCAGTGACCTGTTTGCTGCCTATTCCGAAAACATTGCATTCTTTACTGGGGAGCCAATAGCAAGGAGGAAGACTTGAGAGCTTTAGTGAAAGTACCGCTGCGAATTCGCAGCGGTTTGACTTAAATCAATAACCGGATGAGGCGAGATCGACACAATACTTGGAGATAGCCACCCGCTCCACACCGGTTTCGTAGGAGCCATCGCTATACAGTTCAAACCAGCGGTAGCCGGGCATCTCTTCGTCGACAGCGAAGGGGCCACTGCCGGGAGTAAACTGTACCGAAGTAGAGGGAGTGGCATGCAGACCGAGATGGCCTCGGTTGCTGTCAAACTGCTGGTGTACATGCCCCCAAACCAAGGCTTTTACCTGGGGGGCCTGATCAACTATTTGCAAAAATGTCTCACAGCCTTCGCGCAGCATATGGCCATCAATCCACTTACTCCCCACAGGGACCGGCTGGTGATGCATCATAATAATCACCGGGTGATCGCGAGTCTCCCAAAGGAGCAACTGAAGGCGCTCCAGTTTCGCGCTGTCCAAGCCACCACAAATCTGCCCTGTCACACTGGTATCCAACAGCAGCAGGCGCCAATCCCCCAAGGAGACCAAATCGATACAGCGATTGGGGGCCAGTTTTTTCATGCGGGCACTCACATCGTGATTGCCGGGCAGCCAGTACCAGGGCATGGAAAGTATGCGGGTCTTTTCTAAGAACCGGCAGTAGGATGCCTCAGAACCATTGGCGCTGATATCGCCAGTGGCGACCAGAGCCCGGGCATGGGGCTGCCTGCTTTGGAGAGAGGTCAAAACTTCATCGAGGGTGTGGCCGGTATCCAGACCCAATAATTGATAATCGGGCCTGCTGCCGATATGTGGATCTGTGATCTGGATAAGACGGTGCGAAGTCACCCCCAGGGGTGAATCCGACTTGTTGTGCTCGCGAATCACTTGCTCACCTTGTGTTCACATCCGTGTGTTCTGCAGCAGAATTAAAATCTCTGGCCATCCAACACCAGTTCAAATTCTGCACGACCATTTGCAAGACAGTACTCCAACCATTCACCAAGGAAGCGATTGGCTTGGGGTCTCTCATCTGCATGCTGCATACGGGGATTGGGATAGGCGGTATCCACTCCTTTACCACCCACCGGCCCGCGACCATTGGCTTTAATCACCTCCGCCATACACGCATCGTGGTAGAGGCGTACAGTCAAGTCGGGAGGTTCCAGCCATTGGCACTCGTTAAGATTTACCTCCGCCGCCAGAGACACCTCCGTGGTATATCTGGAGCGCTCCACTACTCTCAACACCAGAGTGCCGCCGGGCAACTGGTAGCGCCAAAGCGCTCTTTGTGAAAGCTCAGGCAACAATTTGCTCAAGCGCAGGTAGTTGGCGTCACAATCGGCATGATAAGACGGTAGATCGACTCGATACACCGCCCTAGCGTTGCCATTTGGCGACATTTTCAACTTCCTTTGCTGCCGCACCTTCGCTTCTCCCAGTAGAGCCATTATCAACACTCCAATTCATTGGCCGCCGTGACTCAGATCTCAGTTTGCTCTATACGCAGGTAACATTGCGTAACGCAAGTGACGGTCAGGCAGTTGGCCTGTGTTTTGTTAATTTTGCCCGGTTCAACTGCAGCCACTGCATACAAATAATGGTGGCCGAATTATCGATAGGGTTCTCTCCTGGAGCATAGTCCCCCGCCATGGCGGCGAGTACCGAGTCCCTGGAAAACACCCGCAAGCGGATATCTTCGTTTTCCTGCTCCAAACCAAAGTAACCTTCCGCACAGTTCAAGTCCACCAGCGCACAGTACAGGTGTAGCCGTTCGGAGCTCCCGCCAACACTGGGCATATAACTGTGGATAAAGTGCAATTCCTGCACTTTGAGCCCCGCTTCCTCCAATACTTCACGCCGAGCTACATCTTTTAGGTCTTCCCCGGCTTCCACCATGCCGGCCACCACTTCCAGACACCAAGGGCCTGCCGGCCGCTCTAGGGCGCCAATACGAAACTGCTCGGTAAGCGCAACAAGGTCTCGCTCAGGGTCGTAGAGCAATACCCCTACTGCCGGACCGCGTACAAACAGCTCCCGGGTAAAGATTTCACTCCAGCCACCACGAAAAAGGCGATGGCGCAGCCGTAGCCGCAACATGGAAAAAAATCCCTTATAAACCGTTTCCCTGGAAACAACTTCTACAGAATCTGCGGAAAACTCTGGGGACAACCCCTTTTGACTCTTCATTTTTGACATTAGTTCGCTGACCTTCTGCGCGAGTGGGGTCTGCATACTCGAACACTATATGACCGGGATGCAGCTGTTATACTCTGCGCCCACCGTACCAGCCTCTCTAGCAAGCGGCCATACGTAATATCTTCCTGGATTTTTTTAGAGACCGCACCACCATGAGAGTGCTCAATATCGCCTACCAGCAACTGCGCCGTTACGGTAAGACGCGGGTTAGCTGGGCACAGAAACTGACTTTTGGCCTGATCAAAAACGATCACTATACGCAGGTGTTCAGCGACCGGGATGTGGCAGCCTTCGAAGCGCCCTTCGGAATCCGCGACCTAGGGGTGAGCAAAGCCAATCGCCGCCTGTTAGAAACGATTGAAGCATTTGAGCCCGACCTGATCATCGCCGGCCACTGCGACATGATCAGTAACGACACCCTGAAGGCGATCAAGCAACAACAGCCCAATTGCCTAATCGCACACTGCAATAACGATCCACTGTTCGTGCCCAGCAATGTTGAGCGTATCAAACATCGCGCCGAAGTGGCCGATGCCATCTTCGTCTCCACCGGCCGTCGCGAGCTGAGTATTTTTGAGGGCATTAACGCCCGGGTTTACCATATGCCCAACCCGGTCGAACCCTCTATCGAAAACCTCAATAATGCCGAACGCACTGATCTGTCTATTGATCTGCTGTTTTGTAGCAACAGCAATAATTTCACCAAGCGCTTGCAAATGGTAAAAAATCTCAAGGATACCCTGGGAGATTCACTGAACTTCAAAACCTACGGCAGCTTTGGTGAAGCGCCAGTATGGGGACGAGACTACGATCGCGCACTCGCGCAAACTAAAATGGGACTGAATTTTAATCGCCAAGACACCCACTACTGGTACTCTTCTGCGCGAATGGCCCAGCTTGCCGGTAATGGTATTTTGCAATTCACCAGTGACAAGCTGCACTTCGACGAACTATTGCCCCCAGAGAGCGTAGTTTACTTTTCTGATGAGCAGGACCTGTTGGAAAAAATCCGCGATTTCCATGGTGATGATGCCAAGCGCCGTACTTGGGCAGCTAAAGCCCGGGAATTTTTCCACACCGAAATGAACTCGAAGCTTTACGCCCAGTACATTGTTGAGGCCACCAGCCTACAGCCCTTTAGTCACGACTACGCCTGGGCCCGCGATATCAACTTGGATGGCACGCTGAAATAACGGGCCACCGGAAGAATTACACAGAATACGTTGGATTTATGAGTAGCAAACCAATTCGAGTGGCACAGGTCCTCGCCGGTGCCGAGCACGGCGGTGCGGAAAATTTTTTCGTGCGCCTGGTGAGCGGTTTGAACCCGCGCACTGAGATTAATGAGAAAGCCTTTATCCGCAACCACGATCACCGTGTGCAAGCGCTGCGTAACAATGGGGTTGAAACCGAAGGTTTTAAGTTTGGTGGCAAACTGGATTTTCTAGGCCGCAGAGTTTATCGCGAGGCACTGAATAACTGGCAGCCGGACATCGTTATGACCTGGATGGGGCGTGCCACTATTATCACTCCCAACTCAAAAAACTATCTACTGGTCAGCCGGCTCGGCCACTACTACAACCTGAAGTACTACCGACACGCAGATTATTGGATCGGTATCAGCAAGGGTATTTGCCAGCATATGATTGATGGTGGTATTCCCAGGGAGCGGATTTTTCATATCCCCAATTTTGCCGATGAAACTCCAGTAGAACCGCTACCACGCAACAGTTTCGATACGCCGGAAGACAAGCCCCTCATCCTCGCTGCAGGCCGTCTGCACATCAACAAGGGCTTCGAAGTCCTGCTGCACTCTCTGGCGCAAATACCCAATGCCACCCTGTGGCTCGCCGGCGTAGGTCCCGAAGAGTCCAACCTGAAAGCCCTGTGCCATAAACTCGGTCTGGACCAGCGCGTGCGCTTCCTTGGTTGGCGCAACGACGTCACTACCCTGATGCGCACCGCAGATTTGTTCGTATGCCCATCACGGCACGAGGGGCTGGGTTCAATTGTGATGGAGTCCTGGGCACACCGATGCCCCATTGTCGCCACCAATTCCCAAGGCCCCGGGGAAGTTATCAGCGATGGTCATAGCGGCCTGATCACACCTATCGATGATGCTGATGCCTTGGCCAAAGCCATCCGCTCCGTGCTGGATAACCCAGAGTTGCGCCAGAGTCTGATCGAGAATGCTGCGGAAGTGTATGCGAATGGCTACTCGAAGCAGTTTATCGTGGATTCCTATATTGAACTCTACGAAACCCTGATGCAACGTGGGCGCCCCTAGCCCTTAGCAAAAATTGCAGACTGCCTTCAAAGTAATTTTTTGCAGCCCTGCCTGTGCGGGCCGCAAAAAAACAGGCCAGTAAAAAATAGTAACTGGTAGTTTTCTGATCTTTGAGGAGTTTCGCCGGCCAACGGCCGGCGATGAGGAGTTAGTTGGAGGGATTATAAAGAGCCGATAATTTTTCAGTTTACTGGTAGGCCTGAGGCAAATCCCTCAACAATTCATACACGCCCCGTGAGATCAGACGCTGACGCTGCTCAATACTGTCTGGGCGAGTCAGGAGTTCACTGGCCCTGCCCCCCCAAATTATCGCGCCGTCGGGGCGACCAATCCCCACACTCATAATTACCAGCGGAGCATCGGTGAGCGGCGGCAGCTCCACGACATCCTGGGGTGCATTGCTATCAAACTGCTTGTCCCAGCTTGGGTCTCGTGTATCGCCGGAAAAAAATTCATCAACCACAGCCACCTGATAATCCACGACCATGTCTGCATTCTGGTCCTGGGCCACCTCTCGGTAACCGCGCTGCTGTAATTGCGCCGCCACTGAGTTGCGCATCTCCTCGTCTAGCTCTACCAATTGTGCTGAGGCATCCGCATCATTGAGTGGCGTCACCCCCCATTTATAGGTAGAAAAAGCCACCGGTTGGGCCCCCGTACTCACCCGCTCCACTTGCATTTCCTGGCACCCGGCCAAGAACAGCAGAGTCATTAATCCCATGGTTATATAACGCATAAATGCTCCTTACCTTGTTATTTATTTGACCGGTTCCGAATAATTATAAAGCTCTATTTTGGGGCTCCACTTATACCACTTGGGTTCCGCCCGTGGGTAGAGTGGAAAGTGGCTACCGGATTCCACTTCGAACCCCATAAATGGCGGCTCGGGCGTGGCGAAAGCAATGCCCCCTTTAATTAGAGCCTGAGCAGACTCGGTATTAACATTAAGACCACTTTTCAGCCCAAAATTCACATCCACACCACTGGCGTTCCAAAAAACCGTATGCTCACGCACCAACGGGCGATACTCTGGCTCGATGTGCACAAAGATATATACCCGGTCCGCCCACTCTCCCAGCTCAAAGCCAGTAACCTCCCCCACTTGCACCTGCCGATAATAAACGGGGCTGCCGGCCACCAGAGAACCGCGCCTGGCTGCATCGAGTATTACCGTCAGGCCGGGTCGACTCATAGTTTCGGCAAGATCCTCCTTCGGGGCCTGAAGCTCGGCGTAGAACTCTGTCTCCGGCGGCCCGCCGCCGGGCTCCAGGGCGAGGTAACGACCGGTAATCAGTGTGTCCAGGTGCGCGACTTTACTGATACCAATTTGCGGGGACACCACCCAGATACGGGTGCCGGCACGAGCAAAATTGCCACCGCGATGGTAGAGCTTTGCTCGTGCCTGAACTTCACCAAGATCCCTGCCGAGGCGCAAGCGGGTTATTTCGCCAATTTGCACACCTTTGTAACGCAGCGGAGCCCCTTCCTTAAGCCCCTCAGCGCTGGGTAAATTAATACTGATTTCAATGCCCTCTTCCATCGCCGCTTCGCGACTGCGATACAGAGGGAACTGATCGCCATTTTGCGCAGGTCCACCCTTTTCGTACTCCCCACCCCGGATGCCAAAAGCAACACCACCACGCAACAAAGACATCAACGAATCCGCCTGTATTTTGATACCACTGCTCAGGCTCGCACTAGCGCGCAATCCACTGATATTCCAAAATCGGGCACCTGGCCTAACCAGGTGTGCATAGCGCGGTTCAATCACCACATACACTTCTACGCCTTCGCCATCTCTGCGCAATTCCATCCCCTGTACCTTGCCCACTTCGATACGGCGAAAATATACGGGGGCACCGCGCTGCAGTGAGCCCGGGTTGCGGGAGGTGAGGCGTAAATGCAGTCCAGGGACCCTAGGGTCCATTTGTGGTGCCGAAGCCCGCGCGGAAAAAGTGCGCTGAGAACGCTTCCCCCGACGCAGATCTACCTCGATACGGTTACCCTGAATTAATTCATTCAAGCCGCCGCTAAAATCAAAAGTGGGCGGCGCCAACCAGAAGCGAGTATTTTCACTGAGCAGGTCATCGGTCGCCGGGTCCATCAGGACACGTACTTCCATTCCATTCATACTCTTGTTGGCTTTAGCGCGACTGACTTCACCCACTTTGATGCCCTGGTAATACACCTTGGTACTACCGGGTGTCACATCGACACCTCGGTCAAAATTTAAAGTGACGGCAATACCCGCATCTGCGGCAGCGAAGTTTTTATATAACTTAAATTCTGTGCCATTGACCGCCAATGGCGACTGGCGCTGGGATTCCGGCGTGTAAAAACTGACACCACCGGCAAAAAGAGCGGCGAGAGATTCCAGGTTGATACTAATACCGCTGATCCCTCCTTCAATCGAAATCCCGGAGCTGTTCCAAAAGCGACTGCCACGATGCACCAAATAGCCGTACTCGCGCCGGATAAATAATTCGATACTGACTTCTCTACCATTTTCGTCGAGACTGTAATCGGCCACCTGCCCCACACGTAACTGACGGTAGTACACCGGTGAGCCCCGGCTGAGGGAGCCGAGCCGGCGGGATTTCAGTACCACGCGTAAACCGTCGCCGCGTATAAATGCCGGTGGACGATCCAGAGCGACAAACTCCCGCTTACGCTTGCCACTGCCGGACTCCACCGCAATGTAATTACCCGATAGCAAAGTCTCCAATCCGCTGATACCAGTAATGGAGAGCTCCGGCTTCACCACCCAAAACTCGGTGCCTTCAACCAACAGGTACTCGGCACTGCGGTTAAGACTGACTTCAGCCAAAACACCGTCGGCACCATTTAATTCTTTGGCATTGGGTACCAGGCGCACATCCTGCACTATGCCGATATCCACACCGGAATATTTCACCACCGTTTTGCCTTTCACCAGACCATCGCCGGAGTGAAATAGGATGCTCGCGTGCACATCCCCCTCAGCCATATCCTGGTAAAGTAACCAGGCGGCAATCAAACCCGCTACCAGTGGCAATATCCACACAAGCGGCAGGCCGCGACTCCTGCGCACTTGTCCCCGCTGAGGGCCTTCATAGGCGCTGGGTTCTATGGTGTCATTATCCACTGGCGTATTGTCAGCCATTCTCCGCCGCACTCCTGTGAGCCGTTTCCGGCTCTACCGCGGTTGCATACAGGTCGCCATCATGGGCATCCCATATTAGGCGCGGATCGAAAGAACGCGCCGCCATCATGGTGACCACCACCACCGAGGCAAAAGCGGTACTACCCGGCCCTGCTTCCACTCGGGCGATAAATCCCATGTCCACCAGCGCCGCCAGAATAGAAATCATAAACAGGTCCAGCAGCGACCAACGCCCGATTCCGGAAACCACTCGATATATTTTCATCGCTTGAGAGGGCACAAAATGCAATCGCAATTGGATCTGTACCAAGAGCAGTACCAATCCCAATAGTTTCATTACCGGCACGGCGATACTGGCCACAAAGACAATGAGAGCGATGCCCCACATACCGCTGTTATACAGTTGCATTACACCGCTGATAATTGTGCTGGGTTCACCGGCGCCAAGGTAAACAACACTCATAATCGGCAGGATATTTGCTGGAAGTAACAACAAGGCACCGGTGATTGTCAGTGCCCAGGTAAGCATCAAACTGCCATCAATGCGTCCATAAACACTCGCACCACAACGAGGGCAGCGGCAACGCCCTCCCCGGGCCGGTAAAATAATCAGCTGGTGACAGCTCAAACAGCTGCTCATTCCATTTTGGAGGGCTTTCTGCGGGGCACTCATGTGGCCGCCTCACGCAGGACACGCCGCAGCGCAATTCGCTGCCAAATGGCATTTTGGTCGAAACTAAGAGAGGAGAGGTTTGCCACTAACATCATGGCACCAAAGCAGTAGAGCCCCGGCTCCACATCCATTTTGCCCAGGTCTCTCAATTTAATTAATGCCACCAGAATACCCAGCATATAGACATCCAGCATGCCCCACTCTTTGATGTGTTGATACCAGCGTACGGCAAAGGCAACCGCTCGATCCAAAAGCCTCCAGGCACTGCCACAGCAAATAAATAACAACAACAGAAATTTGCCCAGGGGCGCCAGCACGCTGCAAAACAAAACCAGAGACGCCAGCCAGATAAATCCTGCTTTGTAGAGGGAGTGAACCCCGTTCAATAGGGTATTATCGGCACCAAAAGAGAAAATTGAGAATTTGAGTAATGGCAGGCTGGCAGAGGGAATAAATAACAACAGCCCGGTGAGACTCAGGGCAATAGTGTAATAGACACTGTGATTGCTATTGCGGTGCAGTGTGCAGCGACACCGGGGACAAACCAGCTTTTGACCGGGCGGTGCCAGACTGCCGGTCAATAACAGGTCGCACTCGTGGCAGGCACGCTGCCAGGGTATTGGCTCTTTGATGCGCAGCTGATCCATGTGCCAGAGGTCCTTGCCTTATTCTGCACAATTTTTGCCGCATCCAAATACTTCCATGGCGCGTCTATTGCAATGTAGGGGCATTGCCCTATTCAATGCTGCCCTGATACTGCCAGGCAGATACCGGTAAACGCACATTCGCGTCGGTTTAACGAAGATATACCAAAAAGCCGAAAGCGTCGCCTCGACGCTTAGACTGGCCGCGGGTACACTCTCGCGACTGCTAATTGGGGAGACTGGCAGCAACATCGGACCATGCGAGCCAAGGGAACCCACCGAGAACCAAAACTCGAGTGCCGCTCCAGAGAACTGACAGAAGCTTGAAGACCGCACCCGCCACAGGAAGTTGAAACAGATGAAAAGAAGTAACCGCAAAGTGCCGAAAGGCCGCCAGTTGCGTCCACTGAAGAAACTAATCGCCGCCACCCTGCTGGGCTTCGGCGCCATGCAGGCCCAGGCCGACACCCTGTGGGATATTTATATGCAGGCGCTGGATAACGATCCCCAGCTGGCTGCAGACCGCGCCGCCTACCATGCTGGAATAGAGGCAAAAAACCAGCTGCGTGCACCTTTGTTACCGCAGGTGAACGCTCAAATCCAGGCGGCGAGAAATCACGAGTATTATCAATCAGGTCAAGCAGAACCCGTTAATGACGATGTAGATGACGTTGAGAATGTTGAACTCATTGATTTTCTTCAAAAAGACACAGGCACCTTTGACGATAGGATTTACAATGCCACCCTGAGCCAAGCGATATTTGATGCCCCCGCTTGGTTTGGCTATCAGCAAGGTAAGAAACTAACTGAACGGGCCACAGCAGAGTACAGCGCCAACCAGCAGGATATGATGATCCGCGTAGCGACTGCCTACTTCGATGTATTACGCGCCTATGATGTGCTGGAAGCGGCCGTCTCTGAGGAAAAGGCTCTGGCCAAGCAGCTGGAACAGACCCAGCAGCGCTTCGAGGTGGGGCTGACGGCAATCACCGACGTTTATGATTCCCAAGCGGCTTTCGATAGCTCGGTTGCCCGCCGCTTAACGGAACAGGATAACTTACTCTCTTCCTTTGACGCCCTCTCTGTATTAACTGGCGGCTATCACGATGAGGTTGCTCCGTTAATAGAGAGTTTCCAGGTGGCGCCGCCGGTCCCGGCGGATCGTGCCGACTGGGTCGACTTTGCCCTGGCCAATAATTTCGACCTCAAAGCTGCGCGATTGAATGCCGAGGCAGCTCGCTACAGCGCCCGCTCGGCTGCCAGTGAGCACCTGCCTACACTTACCGGTTCAGTCTCATACAATAAATTCACCTCGGAAGGTGACCAAACCAGGAGGGCAATTTTTGATGGAGAATTTCGAACCCGAAACCGAAGTACGACATTTCCTCGCGATTTAGACAACCGCGATACTACCGTAGCAATTACCTTGGATATTCCCATCTATACCGGCGGCCTGATTAGCGCCAATCGCCGCGAGGCGCGCAACTTGTCCTTCCAGGCCCAGGATCTGCGCAATCTGACCGAACGCAACACTATTCAGTCGACCCGCACCCTGCACCGTGCGGTAGTAACCGATGTCTCCCGTGTGGCGGCGCGGCAACAGGCGGTGGTCTCTGCCAAGAGTGCACTGGATGCCACCCAGGCAGGTTACGAGGTAGGCACGCGTAATATCGTCGATGTACTGCTGGCCCAGCGTACCCTGTTTCAGTCTCAGACGGACTATGCCAACGCCCTCTACGACTACATCATCAACACCCTGAATCTCAAACAGGTGGCGGGGCTATTGTCACCAAAAGATCTTCAGGAGTTGGATAGTATGCTGAATCCGGCACACAATGTGTTCCGTGTGGGCGAGTCCAGTCCTCCCGGCACTCCAGCTCCTTCTAAGTAAGCACTTTATCAGTAATACTTCTACCAGTGAGTGGACTCTGAGCCACTCACTGATCTTCCAAATCAGGCATCAGAATCTCAATTTCATCCAGCAGACGTCGCAAAGCACCACTATTTTCCTGCGCCACCACTCTGGCATTCTGCCCTGCAGCCATACGTTGGCGATCATTTTTCAACCAAAGACCCAGCTGCTCAGCTATGCTCGCTGCATCTTTGACAATCACCATGCCGCCAGCATCTTTTAGCAATTGGGCAACGGTGGAAAAGTTATGCAGGAAAGGCCCGCATACCACCGGTATCCCCCAGGCTGCCGGCTCAATCATGTTGTGCCCACCCACAGGAACCAGGCTGCCACCCACAAAGGCCATATCACTCGCTCCAAAGAAGCTCAGCAGCTCTCCCATCGTATCCCCCAGGAGTATTTGATCACAGACAGATGGCACCCGGCCTTCACTGCGCCTAACCACCTGGAAGCCCCTTTCCTGACAGAGCCTTGCAACACTTGCAAAGCGCTGTGGGTGCCGGGGAACCAACACCAGCAGTAAATTTTCACTGGTCTTTAGCAATGCCCGATAGGCATCCAGAATAATTTCATCCTCACCGGTATGGGTACTGGCAGCCAGCCACACCTTGCGCCCCTCAGGCCCACGCCACTGGTGAGCCAGGGCCTGGGCCTCACTAACCAGTCCTAAACCGATATCCAGATCGAACTTGATATTGCCACTGGCCAGCACCCGCGGTGCCGGCAAGCCCAACTTAACAAAGCGTTGAGCATCCACATCATACTGAGCGACGACCTTATCCAGATTTGCCAACATCGATTGGGTAAATCTTGGAAACTTTCCATAGCCGCGCGCAGATTTCTCGCTGAGCCGAGCGTTGGCCAGCAGCGTCGGTATATTGCGCTTTCTGCAAAAGTGCAGGAGATTCGGCCACAACTCAGTTTCCACAATGACAAGCATATTCGGACGCAAAGCCTGCAGGAATGGCGTCAGACACTCAGGTAGGTCGTAAGGCAGGTAGTAATGCAGTAAACGGCCGCCAAGAATAGGGCGCAGCGCCTCAGTCACCCGCTCAGAACCTGTGGGGGTGCTCGTCGTCACCAGCCACTGCCACTGAGGGTAGCGAGCCGCCAGCTGGGTAATCACCGGTATCGCCGCCAACGTTTCCCCCACGGACACTGAGTGCACCCAGAGTAAAGGCGCAGAACTAAGACGCTTCGGCACTTTTCCCAGGCGCTCAGCAAGGCGCAGCCGATACTCAGGCTGGCTGCGACCGCGCCACCACAGACGCAGCAAAATAAGTGGCATCGCCGCTCGAAAAATAACGTTATACAGAACTCGCATCGACAAAAGTGCTTCACGGGGAGAAAACAAATACTGGCAAGACGTACCGCCAGCTGTACTGGGTCAGGCTTCACTGCATATAATGAGTTCCCTGCCAGGAAGCCAAAACCTGGCCATCATATCATTGGCAGAACATTTTCTTCTTGGTAACTCGGAGCTGGTCACTTGAAAGTTGTGCAACTACTGCCCGCCTTAAACTCGGGCGGAGTTGAGCGGGGAACCCTGGATTTTGCCCGTGCACTGGTCCATGCCGGCCATGAATCCATTGTCATTTCCAGTGGCGGCCGTATGGTGGAGCAGCTACAGCGTGAAGGCTCACAGCATATCACCCTGCCAATCCATAAAAAGTCCCTCACCAGCCTGCTACAAGTGCGCCCTTTGCGTAATCTGCTGCAGAAATTAAATGCAGATATCTTGCACGTTCGCTCCCGGGTACCCGCCTGGCTTACTTACCTGGCCTGGAAAAAAATGCCCGTGGACAAACGTCCCCGGCTGCTGAGCACAGCGCACGGGCTCTACTCGACCAACCGCTACAGTGCGATCATGGCAAAAACCGAGCAGGTTATCGCTATCTCACAGTGCGTAAACGATTACCTGCTGGAGAACTACCCTAATGACCTACAGAGGCCCCCTCAGATTGTCTATCGCGGGGTCGATACCAAAGAGTTTCACCCCCAAATTTGTCTCCCAGCTGACTGGATGGAGCGGACTTGTCTGAAGTTTCCACAGCTCCAAGGGAAACGCTGGTTGTTATTGCCGGGACGCTTGACCCGCTGGAAAGGTCAGGAAGATTTTATTGAGCTAATTGCTAAACTCGCCCCCTTAGACCCCCATATTCATGGAGTAATCCTCGGTGGCAGCGAAGCGAATAAAGCCCATTACGAAGAAGAACTAAAAGAAAAAGTACGAAATCTGGGGATAGAGGATCGTGTCAGCTTTGTTGGGCATCGCTCTGATATTCGCTACTGGTACAAGCAGTCCAATTTGGTTTTCAATCTCTCACAACGCCCGGAGCCATTTGGCCGCACCGTTATCGAGGCCGCCGCAATAGGCACACCGATTATTGGTTATGATATCGGCGGCCCGGCGGAATCCCTGCAGGCCTGCTTCCCACAGGGTCTGGTCAATAAAGGGGACAGGCAAATGCTCCTCAAGAAGACCCTGGAGATACTAGACACTCCTCAACAAAGACCCCAGCTCACAGAAGCCTTTACCTTAGAGCGACAAGCCGCCCACACCATGGAAATCTATCGCACTATGCTTAACAACAATAAGAGAAATATGGCGCCATGATAGATTTGAACAATCGTGAACCCTTCGCCAGTGGAGGCAATCGCTTTTGCTATCAGCATCCCCAGGAGCCTCACTTGTGCGTCAAAGTGATGCGCCCTGGACGCACTCAAATACTATTGGATAGGGCCCCCTGGTATAAGCGTGGACGCGGCCTGGATAGCTTTGACGATAACTTGCGTGAGCAGGAGGGCTATAGCCAAAGTGCCCTTCAACGGGATAGCGCCGGACTGTGGCAGCACCTACCCCGCTGGTATGGAATCCAGCAGACCAGTCTCGGCCCCGCCGCAGTGACCGATATGATCTTAGATGAGAGCGGAACTCCGGCACCTACCCTACGCCAATATTTAAACAAACACGGCCTGGATGAAGAGGTGCGTATAGCACTACAAGAGTTTGCCAGCTGGCTCTTGGAATACGGCGTACTGACCAAAAACCTGATCGCGCACAACCTAGTCTTACGCCGAGAAAACGGGCGTTTGCAGATTTACCTTATCGATGGCTTGGGCTGCGCCTCGTTCCTGCCACTACCGAAATTTTCCAGTTTCTTTGCCAGGCGTTATATCCACCGCCGTATCCAACGTATGTGGTTGCGCGTGGAGTGGGAAGTCTCCGATAAGAAGATACCCTGGCGAAAGTTTGAAGCCCGCGGCCTGAAAGGCTAATTGGCCAATAGTCCACAGCGGCGCAATAGTGCCCTGGCACATAAAAGGTACTGATCCAGAGGCTGGCGAGGCGGCTGCGCTAACACTTCTTCCAAGTGTTCACTGACGACCCCCTGATCGATCAACCTCTGTACCGCAGCTCGGACCTTATTGGACTTATCCCGGCCGGGAACCCGAATTACCCCCACCCTCGCGCGGCTCTGTAAGGACTCAAACAGCATGGAAACACTATCTTCGCTCACCCAAATCTGCTCAGTCGTGGCCATCTGCTCCTGAATCCAACCGGGAGGACATGAGCGCCAATCGATAAAGCAGGCATTGCCCTCGGACAAGGCTTCCAATGTACCACCTGGCGTTCGGCGGCTATTGGAAATCTGCCAATCAAGGGGTTGTCTTATCAATGGCTCTATCTGTGCCCGGATAGCCTGAAGATCCCAGGAGTAGTGTTTACTCGGTCCACCGAGCAAAATTAATCCCTTCCCAGCCTGAGGACCAATATCGGGTAGAGGCTCCGTTAGGGCACCCTGGCTTAGGATAATGTTCTCCAGAGGTGGTGGCCGATCGTGCTCCGGCACAATCGCAAAATCAAACCAGCCAAAAGGTAGCTGCGGACGATTTATCGACACTGCGCGACCACCGTAACGGCGGCGCGCGGCCAACATCGGCATACGGCTCTTGCGGCCGGTTCCAATTAGGAAATCCGGTTTAGGCAGCTGATCGAGTTGTTGTGCCCATCCCAGGAATATGCGCGAAGCGCTCAACTCTGCAGGGATATCAAAACTCTGTACCTGCCCAGCAAAACTTTTACCCAGGCCACAAACCAGTGCCGCACTCTGTTTCTCATGCGCCCGGTTACCATCGAGAAAACGCCATATCTTCAGCTGCAAAGCCAATGAACCCCTACCTATAAAAGGCCGCAAGCATAGCTTATTGCCCACTTGTCGGCGAATATGAGGGCACGGGATATGCCGATTGTGCCCCAAGGCCTAGGGGCAAATATCTGGTACACTAGCGCGCATATTTTTGGGCGGCACAGCCCCTCCAGTGACAGGAAATTGGATACTCATGAATGTAACGGTATTTGGCAGCGGTTACGTCGGCTTGGTTCAGGCCGCAGTTTTGGCTGAAGTTGGCCATAATATTTTGTGCATTGATATCGATGAGAAGAAAGTCGAGGATCTGAAAAAAGGGATCATTCCCATCTATGAACCCGGTCTATCCCCGCTGATTGAGCGCAACTTAAAAAATAGAACGCTGAATTTCAGCACTGATGCGTCACAGGGCGTTGAGCACGGGGAAGTCATCTTTATCGCCGTTGGAACCCCTCCTGACGAGGACGGCTCAGCCGACCTTCGCCATGTGCTGGCAGTGGCCGAATCTATCGCCACTTATATGAGCGACACCAAGGTGATCGTCAATAAGTCTACGGTTCCCGTTGGCACTGCAGACTTAGTGGGCAAAGCCATTGCCGATCGGCTGGCTGCACGTAATGCCGAAGATATTCCCTTCGAAGTCGTATCAAACCCAGAGTTCCTTAAAGAAGGTTCTGCAGTGAGCGATTGCATGCGACCAGATCGCATCATTATTGGTACTCGCAGCACCACCGCAGAGAATGCACTGCGCCAGCTCTATGCGCCATTCAACCGAAACCATGAAAAGATCATCACCATGGATGTTCGCAGTGCGGAGCTGGCCAAATACGCAGCTAACTGCATGCTGGCCACCAAAATCAGTTTTATGAATGAGATGGCACAAATCGCCGATCATGTGGGCGCAGACATCGAGCAGGTACGCCAGGGTATTGGCTCTGACCCCCGCATTGGCTACCAGTTTATCTACGCCGGTATCGGTTACGGTGGTTCATGCTTTCCCAAAGATGTGAAAGCATTGATTTCTACAGCAACTCAAATGGGGGTACTCCCGGGTATTTTGAATGCTGTGGAGGAGCGTAACCAAACCCAGAAAAGCTACCTGCTACAAAAAATTACCGAGCATTTTGGCGAGGACCTTAGAGGAAAAACCTTTGCATTATGGGGGCTTGCCTTTAAACCCAATACCGACGATATGCGCGAAGCGCCCAGCCGTATCTTGATGGAGCAGCTCTGGCAGCTCGGGGCAAAGGTTCAAGCCTTTGATCCTCAGGCAATGGAGGAGTGCCAACGGATATACGGTGTGCGCGAAGACATGCAACTCTGTGGCACTAAAGAAGTTGCGTTATCTGGGGCAGATGCCCTGATTATCGCTACCGAGTGGCAGCAATTTAAGGCCATTGATGCTAAGACTGTTACCAATGCGTTAAATAGTCCGGTTATTTTTGATGGCCGTAACCTCTATGAACCCCAGCACATGGCCGAGAGTGGCATGGACTATTATTGTGTGGGACGCCCGAAAGTATAAGTGCCCTACAAGAAGACATTGAGGGGCTTAGCCCCTCAGGTTCTCTCTTAGAGGTTCCGGCCAGGTTCAGACCTAAATTCACTCCTGCAGCGAAAAATATGGGTTGCAATACCAGCAACCACTATGCCAAAAATAAAATGGCCACTGGAGTAAAAAAGATAGGATTCAAAGCAATTCGCAATCAGCCAGAGAATCATAAAACCGATATAAAATAAGAAGAAGTCGCCAGGTAAAACACCCCTGCGCCAGCTTTTATAAGCCAATATGAATACCCAGCAATTGAGGACTCCCCATACCAACGCGCCCAGAACTCCATAGTTCACCAGTAAATCAAGATAACTATTGTGTAGATGCCCAATAGTATTTTTGAACTCCGATGGCATACCTTGCAGATTTTGAATAACGAGACGTCGACCTTTACCGCCCCAGCCAAGCAATGGGCGCTCAGCTATCCAATTCATCGCAGAGTGCCAGCTATGGATCCTGACACCGATACTAGAATAAGGTATCGACTCAAGATTTCCTGAAAGTAAAGCATCAATGGTGTTCCTCTCAAGCCCGAGGCGCTTGCTCACCACATCCCCAACTTTCACCCAAAGGGCGATCATGACCACACCGATAACCGTCCCCCAAGCTATTAGGCGCAACCAAACTCCCTTACCCTGCTTGCGAAGAACTATAACCACACAAACGATTAAGAGAGTGAATAGAGATACCGCTAAAGCAAACCAAATCGCACGAGTCTGTGAATAAAGCACAGCCAGAGCACATATACCAACAGCAACGGCCCAGGTTAAGCTCGATATGGATAACAGTCCTGAATATCTAAATAAGCGACGAGAGAAAACGGCTAGGCCCAACAGTGCAACACCAAAAAGAATGGCGGTATGCTGGGCATTATGGAAACCAAATTCGACTCGCTGTCCCCTAGCCCCATCTAACCACTCAGCAAATCCCCCTCCCGCTACCCAGGGAGCCAAAAGGAGAGCTAGTAGTGCCGTCAACCAGAGAATTAAAGTATTGCGAGTACTGCCGCCCAACCAGCAGGCTATGGCAGCGAATACAAACCACTGCCCCAGGCGGTGAAATTTCGGGGAAGACTCAGCCCATTCTGGGTATGCCATCAACATACCAGTCCAGGACAACATCTGAACTAATAAAGCAGCAGCGAAGAACCATCCGACTGGTGAGTTGAGCCAGTTTCTTCCGCGGGTAAAAAGTACCCAAAAAGTAAGAATAATAAATAGAGTTTTAGCGGTATCTGCAAAATCGCTCCCCAAAGGAAATAGTGCTGCATATAAAAGCAGCAGAGCACCTCCTAGCATTTGCAAGTTTGTAGATATATCGATCAGCTCATTGCGCTGCCAAAATTGAGCAAAAATGCCTTTCCAATCCTTCGCAAAGTTTTTAATTGGTAACACCAATAACTCCCACAGTCCTTAATGACTTATTAACCAGCACTCTATTAAACAAGGGCAAAGATTGAATTCGCTATGCAACGCTTTCGATTCACACCAAGTCTGTAATGGGCAGACACCCATTGAGTACAAAGGGATAATTTACTTGAACATTCTACGAGAACAACAAGCAGGGTACTACTTTCCCCTGGAGAGTGATCAGGGAGGGCACTCTAAAGTGCCCTCCACCTGAAGTTGGGAGGATCTGGACTTAGCCCAAATCTGGTGGGCTAGGCGACAGCAATATGGCTTGTGTCATGAAGGCCGGTGTCATCTACATCACTCAGCCAACCCCGGTGCGCAGTACTGCGACCATGCACTACATCAAAATAAAGTCCCTGCAAACGACCGGTGATTGGGCCGCGGCGACCACTGCCGATGGAGCGGCCATCGAGCATACTGATAGGCAGCACCTCTGCGGCGGTACCCGTAAAAAAGGCCTCATCGGCGATATAAACCTCATCGCGTGTAATACGCTTCTCCACCAACCGGTAACCGCACTCCCTAGCCAACTCAATCACCGTATCCCGGGTAATGCCATCCAAGCAGGAGGTCAGCTCCGGGGTATAAATAATCCCATCCCTGACGATGAAAAAGTTTTCCCCACTGCCCTCGGCCACATAGCCCTCTGGATCGAGCAATAACGCCTCTTCGCAACCGTTGCGAATCGCCTCCTGCAGGGCCAGCATTGAGTTGATGTAATTACCGTTGGCCTTCGCCTTGCACATGCTGATGTTGACGTGGTGACGAGTATAAGAGGACGTATTGACCTTGATGCCACGCTCCAATGCCTCTGGGCTCATATAGCTGGGCCACTCCCAGGAGGCGACGATTACGTGGGTACTAAGGCCCTCTGCACGCAACCCCATCCCCTCAGAGCCGTAAAATACCATTGGGCGCAAATAGGCGTGCTGGAGATTATTTTCCCTGACTACAAGACGCTGAGCCTCATTCAGCTCATCCGCTTCATAGGGCATAGGGATATTCATGATCTTCGCGGAGCGAAATAAACGACGGGTATGATCCTGCAGGCGAAAGATACTGGCTCCGCGATCGGTCTCATAAGCGCGCACCCCCTCAAAAACACCCATGCCGTAGTGCAGGGTATGGGTTAGGACGTGCACGCGCGCATCGCGCCAGGGAACCAACTCACCGTCAAACCAGATAACGCCATCACGGTCGGCAAAAGACATAGGGCAACTCCCACTAATCCTGAAAAACAGTTTAATCGGGCAGCAGGACCAAGCCGGTTTTAACCGAGTAATTGCTGCCAGTTTGTTAGAACGGTCTTTCTTTCCGCTGTGAAACGGTCATCGCTCACTGTCCCTGGCAGTTGTTGTAGTGCCAGGCGATGACCTTCAGATCGGTAGGCTTTGTAGGCGTCGATCAGATGCTCGACCTGTTTGGCCGGCATCAGGCCCGCGTCATTCAGACTTTCGAGAATGCGAATGTTATCGGTATATCGCACGATCGAGGGCGCAGTTTGCGCCCAGGCCAGAGCAGCATATTGAACCAAAAATTCAATATCGACAATACCGCCCGGGCCGTGCTTGAGGTCGAAATTTTGATCATTGCTTTTATCCAGGTGAGAGCGCATTTTATCGCGCATCCCAACCACTTCCTCGCGCAATTTCCCCTCATTTCTTTGCTCGCAAAGCAATTTCAGGCGCAGGGCCTCAAAGTCCTTGCAGAGCTGTTCGCTACCCGCAACCGGGCGGGCGCGCACCAACGCTTGATGCTCCCAGGTCCAGGCGCTCTCGCGCTGGTATTTTTCAAAGGCTTTCATTGAGGTGACCAACAGGCCCGAATTGCCCGAAGGGCGCAAACGGGTATCCACCTCATATAGCGGTCCGCTCAGGGTACGGGTTTGCAGGATATGAATCAGGCGCTGCGCAAGGCGGGTATAGAAGCGCAAATTGTCGATACTGGTTGCGCCGTCGGTAGCAAGCTGGGGGTCCGCATCGTGCACAAAAACAATATCCAAATCGGAGCCGTGGGATAATTCCAGCCCCCCAAGCTTACCGTAGGCGACAATGGCAAAGTGCATATCTTCAGCTGTGGCGCCGGCCGGCTGTCCATATTTATCCACCATTTGCGCCCAGGCTAGGCTGAGTGACTGCTGCAATATGCCTTCCGCCAGCCAGGTGAGAGAGTCGCTTACCTTCATCAGTGGTAATGCCCCGCTGACCTCTTGAGCGGCAATACGCAGACTCTGGCTCTGCTTAAAATAGCGCAGTGTTTCCATCTGCAGCTCCAGATCTGCTGGATCGACACGCAGCAGTTCGCGGCGAAGCTCATCGGCAATATCTTCAGCCGTGGCCGGTGCCAGCAGGCGGCGAGAATCCAGTAGTTCATCCAACAGGATGGGGTGACGCGCCAGCTGCTCGGCGATTCGTGGGCTGGCACTGCACAGTTGTACCAGCTGGCTGAGTACCGGGGGGTTCTCATTGATGAGCACCAGGTAAGCACTGCGGCGCAACACTGAGCGCACCAGAGGGAGTACCCGACCGAGCACCAACAGCGGCCTTTCCTGCAAACTGGCTGCGGCCAGCAACAAGGGCATAAAGTGATCCAGGCGCTCACGCGAAGATGCAGGCAGTGCCACTACCATTGGAGAGTGATTGAGATCCCGCAGCACCTCCAGAGCCTCCGGCGCCGGGCTAAAACCTGCATTCTCCAGAGTCTGCAGATTGATCTCTTCACTACTCTCATCGCCACAGCTACTCCACAATCCCTGCCACTCTTCCGCCACATGAGGCTCGGCAATCTCCTCCGGCGGTGCAATAACCGTGTCGAACTCTCGCTCCACCACATTGCGAACGCCAGCCAACTCCCTGGACAACTGATCCCAGTTGTCGCGGCCAAGGGCGAATGCGAGCCGCTCGCGTTCTGCTGGGTCCTGCGGCAGCGCTTGGGTCTGCTGGTCTTTATAAGCCTGCAAGGCGTGCTCCACCCGACGCAGCAGCAGGTAGCAGTTGCCCAACTCATCGGCGACACCAGGTTCCACATGGCCGTCAGCTTCCAGCAAAGGCAGGATTGTTAACAAATTGCGCTCTCGCAACGCCGGCACACGTCCACCGCGGATCAACTGGAAAGCCTGCACGATAAACTCCAGTTCGCGAATACCTCCGCGCCCCAGCTTGATATTGTCAATCAACCCACGGGCGCGTACCTGTCGCTGTATCAGCGCTTTCATCTCGCGCAAGGCATCAATAGCACTGAAATCAATATAGCGACGGTAAGTGAATGGCCGCAACAGCTCCATCAACTCGGCGGCAACGCTTTGATCGCCAGCCACCGGACGCGCCTTGACCATGGCGTAACGCTCCCACTCGCGCCCCTGGGTCTGATAATAATCTTCCAGAGCGGCGAAATGGCTCACCAATGGGCCGCTGTCACCATAGGGGCGCAAGCGCATATCCACACGAAACACGAAGCCCTCCGCCGTGATGGCATCCAGGGATTTAATCAGACGCTGACCCAAGCGCTGGAAAAACTTCTGGTTTTCCACACATTGATCGCCATCGGTATGACCGGGGTCGGGATAGGCGAAGATCAGATCGATATCCGAGGAGAGATTCAGCTCGCGCGCGCCCAGCTTACCCATACCCAGCACCACCAAAGACTGCGCCCTCCCACTTTTATCCCGGGGCTCACCATAACGCTGTGCCAGCTGGCGGTGGTGCCACTGCAAAGCCGTGCTAATAGCGAGCTCTGCCAGCTCACTGAGACGCAGGCAGGCCCTGGGAATATCCCACTGACCGGCAAAATCGCGGAAAATAACCTCGGCGGTCGCTCGGTTGCGCAGCTGCCGCAGGGCCAGATCTAAAGTTTCATCGCTATCAAAGCAAGGCAATTGCAGGCCCAGATCATCCTGTTGCAGTAGTTCCAAGAGGAAATCCGGTTGGCGGCAGCACTGTCGATAAAAGAATTCAGAACCGATAAAACTGCGTGCCAGTGCCAACCCAAGCGCTTTATCTTGTAACAACGCCTCTGCCTCAGCCGCCAATGCCGGGCCCGCCGCCTCGCGCCAGTCTTGCCACAGACTCTGCAGTTGCGGGCGCAGGGGTTCGGGGCAGATGGCGCTATCAATCATGGGAAATCGATCCTTATTTCCAAAAGTGGAATTCTGCAGGGGCAGCTCTCCCGCCCCACAATTTTTAAACTCAAACTACTTGGGGAATTTGGGCCCAATTAAAAAGCGATATCCGGAGGCGGTGCCACACGCAATACTTCCGCCACCGTAGTCAGGCCAGTAGCCACCTTCTTGGCCCCCGACAGACGCAGACTGTTCATACCCTCGCGCATAGCCTGGCGACGCAGCTGTTGTAGGTCGCAATCGGGGGTGACGATGGTCTGCACCGCTTCGCTAAACGGTAGGATTTCATAGATCCCCTGGCGGCCCTTGTAGCCAGTGTTACGACATTCCAGGCAGCCCTCGGGGGCATACACTTTTTCGGGTAGAGGCGCTTTCCAGGGACGAACCAGAGAATGCCAGTCTGCCTCATTGATGGTGTCTTCACGTTTGCACGAAGGACAGAGAGTCCGCACCAGGCGCTGGGCCATCACACCGAGGATGGTGGACTTAAGCAGGTAGTGAGGCAATCCCAAATCTAACAGACGAGTAACCGCCGTGGGAGCATCGTTGGTGTGTAGAGTGGAGATCACCAAATGGCCGGTGAGCGCTGCCTGTACCGCCATCTGCGCGGTTTCCAGATCGCGAATCTCCCCCACCATGATGATATCCGGGTCCTGGCGCATCAGGGTACGGATGCCCGCGGCAAAATCGAAGCCGATAGAATGGTGGACCTGAGTCTGATTAAAACTCTCCTCCACCATCTCGATAGGATCTTCCACGGTAGAGACATTCACTGCACTGGTGGCGAGCTGCTTGAGGCCGGTATATAGGGTAGTGGTCTTACCCGAGCCGGTAGGGCCCGTAACCAGCACAATGCCGTTGGGCCGCGCCAGCATCGTCTGCCAGCGGGCCAAATCGGTGCCGGAGAGCCCCAGGTCACTGTAAGAGCGCGCCAGTACCTCGGGATCGAAAATACGCATCACCAGCTTCTCGCCAAAGGCGGTGGGCAGAGTGGAGAGGCGAAGCTCCACCTCGCTGCCATCGGGCCGTTTGGTTTTTATGCGGCCGTCCTGAGGTTTGCGCTTCTCCGCCACATTCATTCGTCCAAGGATTTTTAGACGACTGGTTACCGCCGCATTGACCTGATCGGGCAGTTCATGGATCGGATGAAGTACCCCATCGATACGAAAACGAATACGCCCCACCTGACGCCGCGGCTCGATGTGAATATCACTGGCGCGCTGATCGAAAGCGTGCTGTAACAACCAGTCGACGATATTAACGATATGCTGGTCATTGGCCTCCGGGTCTTTAAGGCTGCCCAACTCCAGCAGCTGCTCAAAATTATTCGCTGCAGAGGTACCCTGCAGTCCACTAGCGCCGGAAATGGAATTCGCCAGGGAGTAAAACTCCACACAGTAACGCTTGATATCTGCAGGATCTGCCACCACCCGCCGCACCCGACGCCCACTAGTATGTTCCAGCTGCTCCTCCCAGCCGTGGGTGAAGGGTTGGGCCGTGGCAACGGTTAACTCTTCTGCACCAGCCTCGACACACAAAATCTGGTGACGCTTGGCGAACTGGAAACTCATTACCTCGGTTACCGCGCTCACATTCACTTTGAGCGGGTCGATATGATAGAGGGGGTGGTCCGCACACTCCGCCAGCCAGGCACTGAGTAGCTCGTCGCCCAGTAAAGTGCCTGGGCTCTTCTGGCTGGCCAGATCGCAGCTGGCGATATAGCTGAGCGGATGCATCTGTGCCTGCTCCGCAGTGCGCGGAGTACCCACAATACGGTTCGCATCCAGCCTGCTCACGTAGCCCTGGGCAACGAGGTCCTCCAGTAATCCACGTAAATCCAGCAGCCTGTCCGCCGCTCTACTCTCTGTCATCGGCATGCCCCCTTATTCTCATATGACGACGCATTGTAGCCCTATCAATCAAAGCCGACAGTGCATCGTTAACGCACTAATACCGAAGTGGCTCCGATTGGGGTACCATGCCGCCGTTTCGCACCCTGAGCAATGGAGCTAACCATGGCCCTGTCGAATATTGCCAATTTGTTTGGCCGCTCACCGATCAAGCCGATCGAGAAGCATATGGCTACGGCCCACGAGGCTTCAGCCGACCTGATCCCCTTCTTCGACGCCCTCATCAAAGGCGACCTGAAAGAAGCGGAGCAGATTCAATTGCGTATCTCTGCAGCAGAGAATCGCGCCGATGACATCAAGAGAGACCTGCGTCTGCACCTGCCAGACAGCCTGTTTATGCCTGTCTCCCGCTCCGACCTGCTAGAGCTGCTGCACGCCCAAGACGAAGTGGCCAACACAGCGCAGGATATTGCCGGGCTGGCGGTCGGTAGAAAAATGCAGATCCCTGAGAGTCTGCAGTCTCTGATGACCACTTTTGTAGAGAGCGCCGTGGCCACTTCCGCCCAGGCCCTGCGCGCGATCAATGAACTGGATGAGTTGCTGGAGAGCGGCTTTGCCGGGCGCGAGGTGACCATCGCCAAGCGTATGACCGAAGAGCTGGATGAACTGGAGCGTAAGTCGGATAAATTGGAAGTCGAAATTCGCGCCTCCCTGTTCACTATTGAGAAAGACCTACCGCCGGTGGATGTGATGTTCCTCTACCGAGTGATTGAATGGATCGGCGAACTGGCCGATCGTGCCCACAGCGTGGGTAACCGTTTGCAGTTGTTGTTGGCACGTTAGGGGGTTCAACGTGGAAATTCTTAGTCAATATGGCCATATTCTGTTGATATTGGCCTGTGTCGCGGGCTTTTTTATGGCCTGGGGTGTTGGTGCCAACGATGTCGCCAACGCCATGGGCACTTCAGTCGGCTCGCGAGCACTGACTATCAAACAGGCGATTGTCATCGCCATGATTTTCGAGTTTGCGGGCGCCTATTTAGCCGGTGGTGAGGTAACCGCCACAATCCGCAAAGGCATTATCGATTCTGAAATCTTTGCCTCGCAGCCCGAACTGCTCGTCTACGGCATGTTGTCCGCCCTGCTCGCCGCCGGCACCTGGCTACTGGTGGCCAGTATCCTAGGCTGGCCGGTATCCACCACCCACTCCATTGTCGGCGCTATTGTCGGTTTTTCCGCAGTGGGTATCTCCCCCGATGCGGTGGCTTGGGGCAAGGTGGGTAGCATTGTAGCGAGCTGGGTAGTCTCCCCTCTGCTGGCAGGTACTATTTCCTTCCTGCTGTTCCGCAGCGTGCAACGCCTGATCCTCGATACCGAGGATCCATTTGCCAACGCCAAGCGCTACATTCCTTTTTATATGTTCGCCGTGGGCTGGATGATCGCTATGGTGACCCTGACCAAGGGTCTGAAGCACGTTCTCAAAGACGCAGATATCAAGCTCAGTTTCCTGCAGGACGCCGGTATTGCCGCGATTGTAGGTCTGTTGGTCGCAGGCGTTGGCGTCACCATGCTCAAGCGTATCAAGCGTGACACCTCCATCGAAGCAGAAAACCGCTTTGCCAATGTGGAGCGTGTCTTCGCGATCCTGATGATTTTCACCGCCTGTGCCATGGCCTTCGCCCATGGTTCTAACGACGTGGCCAATGCCGTTGGTCCACTGGCGGCGGTAGTCAATACCATCCAAGTGGGTGCAGTAACCGCCAAGGCAACTATGCCTTCATGGATTCTGTTGCTTGGGGGCCTGGGTATTGTGGTGGGCCTCGCCACCTATGGCTTTAAAGTAATGGCGACTATTGGCCGTAAAATTACTGAGCTAACGCCCAGCCGCGGCTTTGCTGCAGAACTCGGCGCCGCTGCTACCGTGGTTATGGCCTCCGGCACCGGCCTGCCCATCTCCACCACCCATACCCTGGTGGGCGCGGTACTGGGTGTTGGCCTAGCCCGTGGCATCGGTGCGCTGAACCTGCGTATGATTACCACCATCGCCGCTTCCTGGGTAGTTACCCTGCCCGCTGGCGCTGGAATTGCAATCCTGTTCTTCTACTTCTTCAAGGGATTGTTTGGCTAATTGCGGCTGCGCAATATCCATCAAAAAAAGGGAAGCTCAGCTTCCCTTTTTTATTTCAAGCGAACCGCTCTTGTTCTGCTACCTGGCCAGAGCCCCCCCTCATCACCCTCTCAGAAACTGAACTAAGCTGTCCCAGATCTATCCGAAACCGTCCCGCCAGCCGAGTAGCGATCACCGGCTGAGAATGAATATCGCCACATGACGACACGTGACATTAGACATTGGACCGTTGGCACCTACCTGGCACAGCGCTTGAAGGATGTGGGTATTCGCCACTATTTTGCCCTGCCTGGCGATTACAATCTGGTATTGCTCGACCAGCTACTGCTGGAGCCAGACCTGAAGATGATCAGTTGCTGCAATGAGCTGAATGCAGGTTATGCCGCTGACGGCTACGCTCGGGCAACCCAGGGACCCGCCGCAGCCGTGGTCACATTTTCTGTTGGCGGGCTCAGCATGATCAACGCAGTCGCAGGAGCCTATGCGGAGGATCTCCCTCTGATTGCCATTTCCGGGGGCCCGAATACCAATTCGGAAGCCGAGTGGGAGTACCTGCACCACACTCTGGGCGAAGTGAACTACAGCTATCAGCGCGAGATGTACTCTTACGTCACCGCCGAGACCGTAATCATCCACCACCCCAAATTGGCACCGGCCGCTATAGATCGCGCACTGGATACCGCCATGTTGCGGCGCAAACCAGTGTATATAGAGGTCGCCGCCAATGTCGCCAATGCCCCAACCTCGGCGCCAATTCCGCGCGGCTTTGCCCGGCGCCCTACCAGCGATCCCGACTCCCTCGCCGCCGCTGTGAAGCATATCGTCGATTTCTTAAATGGTGCCGAGCGCCCGGTTTTAATTGCTGGCAGCAGGGTGCGTGCAGCCAGTGCGCAAAAAGCCCTGTGCGATCTGGCCCATAGCTGTAAATATGGTCTCGCCTCAATGCCCGATGCCAAGGGTCTACTTCCCGAGACCCTTGAGAGCTTTATGGGTATCTATTGGGGCCCTGTGAGCACCCCTGGATGCAGTGAGATTGTGGATACAGCAGATGCTCTATTATTTGCAGGTCCCCTGTTTACCGATTACACAACAACGGGCCATCAGCTGTGTTTTCAGGGTGATAAAGCCATCCTGGTGCAACCTACTTCTGTTCAACTGGGGGACACCTGCTACAGCAATGTGCATATGAGGGATCTGCTAAATGCCCTTGTAGGACAACTAAGTGCAAACGATGGGGCCTTGAAGGCCTACCACAGGGTGAGCAGCCCTAAACATATCCCCAAACCCGGTAAACCCGACACACCACTCACCAGTAGACAACTGTTCGCACGAATACAGAAGCTGCTCGATCGCAAAAGTACCTTACTAGTGGAGACTGGGGACTCCTGGTTTAACGGTATGGAGCTTTCATTGCCCGAGGGAGCACAGTTTGAGATTCAGATGCAATATGGAAGCATCGGCTGGTCTGTGGGAGCCAGCCTCGGCTACGCCCTCGGAATGAGCAAAGGGCGCCTGATCTCCTGCATTGGCGACGGCTCCTTCCAGCTCACTGCCCAGGAAATATCCACCATGATTCGCTACGGGGTTAACCCGATTATTTTCCTGATCAACAATGGTGGTTATACCATTGAGGTGGAGATCCACGATGGCCCCTATAACACGATTAAGAATTGGGATTACGCCAAGCTGATCGAGACTTTTAGTGCAGGGGAAGGCAACGCCTGGGGGTGTAGGGTCACCACCCAGGGCGAGCTGGATCAGGCAATCACTGAGGCCAAGAAGCGTAGTGGCCTGTGCCTGATCGAAGTGCTGATCGACCGCAACGACTGCAATGTAAACCTACTGCGTTGGGGCAACCAAGTTGCCCGCAATAACAGCCGGGCGCATCGTAGTATATGACAGCCATTCCAAACAGTGAGGGCGATGTTTTTGTCCCCCATTTTCGATTGAGCAAGCTTCATTGAACGCTACTCATCGCAGTAAGTGGCAACCCCTTCCATTTATTCTTCGCCCGCGCAATACTCACCAGCCACTAGCTATTTGCCGCATATCATCCGTTCCCGAGAAAGCATTCCCATGCCTTTATTGATCCTTGTCACCCTGCTCTGGGCCTTTTCTTTCAGCCTGATCGGAGTTTACCTCGCCGGTCAGGTCGACAGTTATTTCTCGGCGATGACTCGGGTTTTATTGGCCGCTCTGGTATTTCTGCCCCTGTTAAAGTGGCGACGCTCTAGTGCTCGCGACGCCATTGTTCTAATGGCCATTGGTGCCTTACAGCTGGGGGCCATGTACCTTTTTTACTATCAGTCATTCCTGCTGCTGAGTGTGCCTGAGGTGCTGCTGTTTACCATATTTACCCCTCTATACATTGCACTGCTTTATGATCTGATTGAGCGACGCCTATCACTGTGGAATTTGGCCATCGCAATGCTGGCAGTCTGCGGGGCGGCCATTATCCGCTGGGACTCCCCTAGTGGCGATTACTGGTTAGGCTTTGCCGTGGTTCAGGGGGCCAACCTGTGTTTTGCCGTCGGCCAGGTTGCTTACAAGCAATTTATGCAGCGGGATCAATCTCTCCCGCCCAGGCAGACATTTGGCTGGTTTTTTCTAGGTGCGGCAGTCATTACGGTATGCGCATGGGCTTTTTTGGGCGAGCCCAGGTATCCACAAACCCTAACCCAATGGGGAGTATTGTTGTGGCTCGGCCTTGTGGCCTCCGGCCTCGGTTATTTCCTCTGGAATAAGGGCGCCACCCTAGTCTCCGCGGCGACTCTCGCGGCTATGAACAATGCCCTGGTACCCGCCGGCCTACTGGTAAACCTGTTAATCTGGAACCGCGATGCGGATATTCCCAGACTCGCTCTGGGTGGATGCGCAATCGCACTGGCGGTTATCCTCAACGAGCGACGCAACAAAATAGGGGACAATTCCCATGGCGCCTATCGCAGTACCTGAGTTAAAGACCCAGCTTCGACAATTAATCGCCTGCCCCAGTGTCAGCGCCACCGATCCAGCGCTGGACATGGGCAACCGCCCGGTGGTGGAAAAACTCGCAGACTGGCTCGATACCCTAGGGTTCACCGTGGAATTGATGCCCCTGCCAGACAGCACGAATAAAGCCAACTTGATTGCCACCCTCGGCGCACATGAGGGCGCTGAAGGCGGCCTGATCCTTTCCGGACACACCGACACGGTTCCCTTCGACGATGGGCGCTGGCATTCAGACCCGTTCATCCTGCAGGAGCGCGACAATCGCCTCTATGGCTTGGGCACCAGTGATATGAAAAGCTTTTTCCCACTGGCCATCGAAGCCGCCCGTAGCTTTATCGATAAACCTCTGCGCCAGCCCCTGACCATTCTCGCTACCGCCGATGAAGAGACCTCAATGACCGGCGCCAGAGAGTTGGTCAAAGCAGGGCGACCGCAAGGACGCTACGCGGTAATTGGCGAGCCGACTGGCTTGCGCCCGGTTCGCATGCACAAGGGTGTGATGATGGAGGCCGTGCGTATCACGGGACAATCGGGGCACTCCTCCAATCCTAGCCTCGGTGCCAACGCCCTGGAGGCTATGCACTTGGTTATTGGGGAGTTATTACGTCTGCGCGGGGAGTGGCAGGAAAAGTACAATAACCCCGGATTTGTCGTCCCCGTACCTACCCTCAACCTTGGCTGCATCCACGGTGGTGACAACCCCAACCGAATTTGCGGCCATGCGGAATTACAGTTTGACGTACGCCCACTACCCGGTATGTCACTGCTGGAATTGCGCCGTGAGTTAAATACAAGGCTGCAGGCATGTATCGACAACAGTAGAATTCATCTCGATATGGTTTCTCTGTTTCCCGGTACCGAACCCTTCGAACAGGATCCTAATTCTGAGTTGGTCAAGGTTGCGGAAAAGCTCACCGGTTACAGCGCCCAGAGTGTCGCCTTCGGCACTGAAGCCCCCTACTTGAAGAGCATGAATATTGACACTATCGTGCTTGGCGCCGGTGATATAGATCAGGCTCACCAACCGGATGAATACCTGGAGCTCGATCGTATAGAGCCGATGGTAAAAATATTGCGCAACCTGATCGGACGCTTCTGCCTCTAAACCATTCAGGCCAGCCTGGCTTCAGTTAAATTTTTATCCGCCCCTTACACAAGCAAATATATCGACAGACGGAAAGGTATTAGTGACCGACGAGAACGCCTCCCTCAATTGGTTCCGCCATGCGGCGCCCTATATCAATGACCTGCGCGGTCGCACTCTGGTAGTCGGCATTCCCGGCGACGGGCTCGAACACAGCAACTTTCGCAACCTGGTCCACGATCTTGCGCTGCTCGCCAGCCTTGGAGTCCGCCTGGTAGTGGTGCATGGCTGCCGTGCACAAGTCAACCGCGCCCTGCAAGAGCGCGGCATTGAGGGCCGTTTTCACGGCAACAAGCGTGTTACCGACCGGGAAAGCTTGGAAGTGATAAAAGCCGCAGTGGGCAGATTGCGCTTCGATATCGAAGCGGCCTTTTCCCAGGGGCTCCCCGACTCCCCCATGGCGCGCTCAGCGCTGAAGGTAATTTCTGGAAATCTGGTTACTGCACGCCCATGCGGCGTTCTGGATGGTGTCGACCTGGGCTGGACCGGCACAGTGAGGCGCATGGAAGTCAACACTATTGAACAGGCACTAGACCAGGGCGCACTGGTGCTACTATCCCCCCTGGGGACCTCTTTGACCGGCGAACTATTCAATATTAATTACCTGGACTTAGCCGCAGAGGCCGCTAGAGTCCTGCGAGCCGAGAAACTGGTGCTGTTCCGCGAGCCGGCGCAATTGATGCTTGATGGTAATCCAATCAACGAGCTCAGTATTGTTCAGGCCGAGCAAGCCGCCACCCGAATACAGAGCAAAACCCTGCAGTGTGCCATTCAGGCCTGCAATTCAGGTATAGCCCGGGTCCACCTGCTCAGTTACTGCCAGAATGGTTCTCTGATCCAGGAGCTTTTTCGCCGTGAGGGCGCCGGTACCATGATCTACCGGGATAGCTATGAAGTGGTGCGCCGGGCGCGAATCACCGATGTGGGGGGGATTCTCGGCCTGATTCGCCCACTGGAGAAGCAGGGCGTTTTGGTAAGACGCTCACGGGAAAAGCTCGAAGCCGAGATAGATCATTTCACCCTGGTGGAGGTCGATGGTACACCCGTAGCCTGTGCCGCTCTCTACCCTATTGGAGACGACAGCGACGATACTTCTGCCGCTGAGATTGCCTGCGTGGCAAGCCACCCAGATTTTCGTGGCGGTGGGCGCGGCGCCAAGCTGATGCGCCACCTCGAACGCCAAGCCCGAGCGGTCAATATCCGCGAGCTCTATGTGCTCACCACCCAAACCGAACACTGGTTTATCGAACAGGGGTTTGATCAGGTCGGGGTGAGTGATCTGCCAGCCTCACGTAAATCCCTGTACAACATCCAGCGCAATTCACGCATTCTGCGCAAACAGCTCGGCCAGGACGGTACGTCTTAACTCTCTCCTATCGCAATACCTATCCTAGTAAGTAGCGCAGTGGATCCGCACTGCGCGAAAACATCCCAGATATAGGCTTTTTTTGCTAAGCTGACGCTCTAATTTACACAGCCGGATGCTTGTACCATGCCCAGATATCGTTCCCGTACCTCCACCGCCGGACGCAATATGGCCGGCGCCCGTGCCCTGTGGCGTGCCACAGGTATGACCGATGCGGATTTCCACAAGCCGATTATCGCCATCGCCAATTCATTCACTCAGTTTGTACCCGGGCACGTACACCTCAAAGATATGGGGCAGCTGGTGGCAAGGGAGATCGAGCGAGCCGGCGGTGTCGCCAAGGAATTCAATACCATCGCCGTAGACGATGGTATCGCCATGGGCCACGATGGCATGCTCTACAGCCTGCCCAGCCGTGAGATTATCGCCGACTCGGTGGAATACATGGTCAACGCCCACTGCGCTGATGCCCTGGTATGTATATCCAACTGTGACAAGATCACTCCGGGCATGCTGATGGCTGCCCTGCGCCTGAATATACCGGTTATTTTTGTATCCGGCGGACCAATGGAGGCTGGCAAGACCAAACTGGCCGACCACAAGCTCGATCTGGTGGATGCCATGGTGATCGCCGCCACAGATACAGCCTCTGACGAAGAGGTTGCGGAGTACGAGCGCTCTGCCTGTCCAACCTGCGGTTCCTGCTCCGGCATGTTCACCGCCAACTCCATGAACTGTCTGACTGAGGCGTTGGGCCTCTCACTGCCAGGCAACGGCACCCTGTTGGCCACCCATGCTGACCGCAAAGAATTGTTCCTGCGCGCCGGACGAGAAATCGTCTCGCTGACCAAGCGTTACTACGAAGAAAATGACGAGAGCGCCCTGCCTCGCAATATCGCCAACCGCGCAGCCTTTATGAATGCGATGGCTCTGGATATCGCCATGGGTGGCTCGACCAACACGATATTGCATCTACTCGCCGCAGCCGAGGAGGGCGATATCGACTTCAACTTACAGGATATCGATCGACTCTCACGCGAGGTGCCGCAACTGTGCAAAGTCGCACCTAACACAGAGAAGTACCATGTGGAGGACGTCCACCGAGCCGGTGGGGTAATGGCGATTCTCGGCGAATTGGAATCTGCTGGTTTAATTGATGCCTCCCTGCCCACCGCCTACGGCGGTTCACTGGCCGATGCATTAAGGCAATGGGATATTTCTCGCACCGATCAGCAATCGGTGCATGACTTCTACCGAGCTGGTCCCGCAGGTATTCCCACACAGACCGCATTTAGCCAGGCCTGCCGCTGGCCAACTCTGGATGCCGATCGTCAGCAAGGGTGCATTCGCTCAGCCGAGCATGCTTATTCTGCTGAGGGCGGGCTGGCAGTTTTATTCGGCAACCTGGCCCCTAATGGCTGTGTAGTAAAAACCTCCGGTGTGGACGAGATACTGTGGCAATTTGAGGGCCCGGCCCATGTTGTCGAGAGCCAGGAGGAGGCGGTTGCCCATATTCTCGAAGGTAAAGTACAGAAAGGCCAAGCGATAATTGTTCGCTATGAGGGCCCTAAAGGCGGGCCCGGTATGCAGGAAATGCTATACCCCACCAGCTACCTAAAATCCAAGGGACTTGGGGAACACTGTGCCTTGATTACCGATGGACGTTTTTCCGGGGGCACCTCTGGCCTCTCTATAGGCCACGTTTCTCCAGAGGCTGCATCTGGAGGGAATATCGCGCTGGTACAGGATGGCGATTCAATCCGAATCGATATACCAGCGCGCAAAATTGAGATTGCCCTCAGTGAAGAGGAGCTTGAGAATCGCCGCCAGGAAATGGAAGGGCTCGGCCAGCAGGGCTGGAAACCCCAAAAAGAGCGCCCCCGAAAAGTCAGCAAGGCCCTAAAAGCTTATGCATTACTCGCCACCAGCGCCGATCGCGGTGCGGTAAGGGAAATTGATTAAGCAGATATACAGAAATTAAAAAGCGGCCCAAACGGGCCGTTTTTTTATTGTGCAAGTTTATAGGTGATCCGATTGCGAACACCATACCGCTCGACGGGGTGGCCATCTTCCACTTGTGGCTGATATTTAAACCGCTCTGCCGCAGCCTGTGCCGAACGATTAAATACATTGGTTGGATTGCCGGCGCTGTCATAGCCAGCAACAACACGCACATCGCGCACCGCACCGGTTTTGCTTATCGTAAACTCCACAACTACATAACCTTCTATACCTCTGCGTATAGCCGTGCTCGGATAACGCGGTGTAGCCTTATAAACAGGCACAGGCTCTCTCGATACGATAGCTGGATTATTACCAGTTTCAGTAACCGGAGGAGTAATCGTTGGGACGGTATTTATAGTCTCCACTTTTCTAATCGTCTCAGTACGCTCAAGCGGTGGAGGAATATCCTGAGGGCTCGGTGGAGCCTGATACTCCTGCTGGGTAACCACTTTCTTGTCGGTCATATCTATAGGTTGAATTGTCGGTAGCGGCTTGGCCACCGGCTCCACGAAATTAGTGGAGATCAACTGACTCATTGCAAAAATCAAACCGAGAGTAATCAGGGCTGCGTAAGCCAAGCCTTTGGCATAACCAGTAAGCAAATGGGTAGGGAAAAAATCGGGGCTGGAAAATGGCGTGCAAGCTCTATCCATAACACCTCTCCTATTGTTATTAGGGTGCGTAAAAGGCATCCAAGTGCCGAAATGGAAAAAGCTGATCAGCTGACTTTAATCATTAGCCAATTCACAAAAAAATGCAAATAGTTCGTAAATACAGGTTATAGCGACATTTAATATTATTGAAAGAGGAAACAAAGGCATAAAAAAAGCCGCACATTTCTGCACGGCTTCTAGAGGATTGAAAAGTAAAAAGTAATTAAGCAGTTAAATTGCTAATTGCTTTTCCCTCTCCTGCTCGCCCTTTACAAACTCCATCCACTGTTTAGCAAACTTTTGAGAACGCTCATCCTTCGAGGCTTCTTTGAGGCTCTTTATTGCCGCGTCATAGCGCTTCAGGTTGGCATTCGCCATACCCATTACGATATGTAGGGTATCAACACGCTTGATTTTGCCCTTCTGCAGGGCCTTTTTGCCCATAGATATGGCTTTCTCATTCTGATCCAGGTCCAGGTAGATCCCTGCCAGGCGCGAGTAGATTTCACCCTTATCAGACAATTGAGCTGCAGCTTCCAGCTGGGGAATCGCTTTTTGCAACTCCTGGGCCATCTGGTAAGCCTGAGCAAGCGTTTCCAAGTTCTTAGCAGTGCGAGGGATCTTCTTCTCTTGGATGCCTTTGGCAATCACCTTGGCACCTTTATAAGGCATTTCGTGCCCCATAAAGAGATACCCCATGTTCAACAGGTCCCGATCCTTCTCCAGCGCCCCTGCCAGATAAGCGGCTTCCATCATATGCAGCTGGTCTTTTTCACGCTTCAGTTCGCCGTACATGGCCGCCAGTGTCTTGTAGTACACGGGCTTGGGATAGTGCTGAACCAACTTTTCCACCACACCGGCTACTTTCTGGTAGTCATTGCGTTCGAAATAGATGTATTGCTGGAGACCGTACCAACCTTCCTTGGGCACTTTACCTTCTTTCTCATACATGGATACCGAAACATTGATATCCGCGAGTGCCTTGCTCTGATTGCCAACCTGGTTATAAGCCTGAGCACGCAATGCGTAAGACTCAGCAGTAATGCGATCGGAAACCTTAAACCATTTGTTCAGGTAATTAATCGCCTGTTTGTAGTCCTCGGTAACGAAGTAGAGCTGCGCAAGGGTAAATAAGGTACCCACTTCAAGAGCGACTGGCAGGTTTTTTTCACCCTGATTCAGCACTTTCTTAAAGTAGGGAATCGCCTCTTTGTAGCGTTCGGTACTGTAGTAAACCACACCAAAGAAATTGTACATCTGAGCTATCTCATAGCCATTGTACCGTTTCTTGCTCGCATCCATCTCTTGCAACGCAGCCAAAGCAGCCGCCCAGTCTTCTGCATCAGCAGCTTCTTGGGCTTTTTCCAACTTTTTATACGCGACTTCGCGCATAGCTGGAACTTTGCGGCTCTTCTGCTGGCTAGGCTTTTTTTGCTCCTGCGCCTGGGCAGAGGCGAAAGGTGCAGAAACACCCGCTGCTTCGAGCACGGTGACACTGATCGCTGGTGCCAGGATCAAGGGCATCGCTACTGAAGTGCGCAGCGCGAACTTGGACAAACTTTTGCTAATGCTTGTCAACTTCATAGTGCTTCCTCCTTAGTCCTTAGCCATATTAAAGCTGATCTTAGTCCGCACATTCGGGACTTCTGTCGGCTTGCCATCCACTACTCGTGGCTTGTATTTATATTTCAGCGCGGACTTGAGTGCGGCCCTGTTAAAAACAGAGGTGGGCTTACCATTCAGAGTAAAGGCTTCGATCACAATTGGATCGCGCACAGAACCATTGGTGGTCACCGTATACTCAACGATTACATAGCCTTCCAGGCCCCGCTGCAGGGCACGGCGCGGATACTGGGGCTGAACCTTAACGATAGGTAGGTAATCACCCTCACCAAAGCTAAACCCAGACAGCTTGACACCGCCAGACGCCTTGGGCGCAGAGATACTGATACCGCCATCAATGTCCGGCTCCTCAAACTCCGGCTCAGGCATTTCCGGCGGCGGAGTTTCAGGATCCTCCGGTTTCACCGGCTTGGTCGTGTCGTATTGTGTTTCAATCTTCTGCTCAGGCATCACCACATCGGCAACTTTGAACTGCTCCTTTTCCTCTGGAGCGCCCATATTTGCCTGAATCAGCTGATGCATGGTGAAGATGAGGCCAAAGGTTGTGGCTACTGCCAGCGTACCTGCCCCAAGAAGTCTTACCGGATTCATAGCTGTTAACTCTTTTCTGTCGCGACCGAAACTTTCTTGATACCAATCTTCCTGGCTGCTTCCGCAATCAGGGCGATCTTTTCAATACTCGCTTCCTTATCGGGCTGAATCACCAACCACCCCTTCGGGTTTTCCGAGTAGAGGCGCTCCAGGACAATTCTTACCTGGCGCTCATCAACTTTCTCTTTGGCAATCCAGATCTCATCACTATTGTTGATCGCTACCAGAATAGAGGTGGCTTTGAGTTCTGCGGTTGTCGCTTCCGGCTTAACAACATCAGCACCCGGTTCCTTAATAAAGGTCGCAGTGACGATAAAGAAGATCAGCATGATGAACACCACGTCCAGCATGGGCGTGAGGTCAATAGCGCCGGCTTCTTCTTCTGCCGTATTTTGTCTTTTGCTCATAGCAACTCTCTTAGCGAACTTTCTCGTCAGGGGCCCTCAGGGAGCGCCCCTGGCGAAAATTTCTGGCTTGGCTAAACCTTCACAGCAAATAAGCTGGCCTATTCGCTGATGTGTGCTTAGTGATCCATGGTCAGATGATCTTCCAACAACTGGGTCTCACGCTCGGCCTTACGGGCGAGGTAGGTGTTGGCGAATACTCCGGAGAGGGCCGCAACCATACCCGCCATCGTCGGGATAGTTGCCATGGATACACCACTGGCCATCTGCTTAGCGTCACCGCCACCGGTAATTGCGAGAACATCGAACACGTTGATCATGCCCCAAACCGTGCCCAGCAACCCGAACAGGGGTGCTAGGGCAACACAGGCCTGGATCATGTCCATATTGTCCTGAATCTTCTCGGAAACCCGGGAGATCATCGCGTAGCGGATCTGGTGGGAGGCCCAGGATTTGCGCTCACTGCGCTCTTCCCACTGGTCTACCGCACCCTGAACGTCACTCTTTAACGCTTTGTTAAAGTAGAAAACACGTTCAAAAATCAGCGTCCACATAAAGAAGGTCAGGCCGGCGATCAGGAACAGTACTGGCCCGCCCGACGCCATAAAGGCGTTGACGGCGGCCCATGCGTCGATTAATGCGTGCATGTTGCCGCCTCCTCTTATTTACGCTCGGCGTTTTCCGCCACGATACCAGCGCTCTGCTCTTCAAGAATATGCAGGACGCGCTTAGCACGAGCATTAACAATGGTGTGCATCAGTACAGTGGGGATAGCCACACACAGACCGAGAACGGTGGTGATCAAGGCAGAGGAAATACCACCAGCCATTGCGCGGGGGTCACCAGCACCAAAGATGGTAATTGCCTGGAAGGTTACGATCATACCGGTAACGGTACCCAACAGACCCAGCAGCGGAGCTACCATGGCAATAATCTTCAGCAGGTTGAGGCCGGACTCGATGGCCGGACGCTCTTTCAGGACCGCCTCTTCCATCTTCAGCTCGAGAGTTTCACCGTCGACACCTTTGTTCTCTTCCGCAACAGCCAATACACGACCCAGCGGGTTATTGGTGTTCGGGGTAGAAGAGCGCAGCTGAGCACTTACCTTGGCGCTCACGCCAGTCAGTACGATCAGGCGGAAGATAGCCAACAGCATGGCGAATACACCAACGGCAGTGATGATATAGCCAACGATGTCACCCTGGTGCCAACGCTCAACAATATCGGGGCTGTTGATCATGGCTTTCAGGTAGGAGCCGCCGGTAGGACCAGTCGGGTCGATACCAAAAGCACTGAAGCCTGCGGTAGAGGCCTGTAAACCTTCCGCCATCTTCTGGAAGCTGGCATCTGGCTGGCGAATCAGCTCGGCCAGCTGGTAGGCGTCGTTCATTTCCAGGTATTTGCCGCTGGAAACCAGGTTGAAGTTACCAACACGGACAACTTCCTGCTGAACCTGCTCACCATTGGGCTTGATCACGGTAGCGTTGAACTTAACTACTTTGCCGGATTCCACGGTTTCGCGCTGAACCTCAAACCACAGGCGCTCGATTTCCTCGATTGTCGGCAGCTTGGTAGCGCTGTTCATCTTGGCCAGCAGACCGTCGATAAATTCGGTACGGTTGGGGTACTGGGCGGAAACCAGGGAGGAACCGATATTCGCACGCAGATCTGCCGCAGTAGAAGACATATGGCCGAACAGCTCTTTCAGGGAGCCCAGGCGCTCGTCCAATTGCTGGCGTTTCTGATCTACAGCAACTTCCTGCTCCTGGTATTTCTTTTCCAGTTCAGCAGAGCGCTTTTCTTCTGCAGTGCGAGTGTCTTTAGCCTTTTTCAGCAAAGATTGCTGATTGGCCTTTTGGCGACGGAACTCAGCTTCACGCTGCTTGTGCTCTTTGGATTCAGCAACCTTGGATTGTTGAACCATTTTCAGCAGGTCATCGAGAGAAGCTGCTTTTTCCTGGGCGACAGCAGAGAAGCTGATCAGGCCAGCCGCTGCTGCAACTAGTACGCGTTTGGCGATAGAGGATTTCATTGCGCTGCCTCCGGAGCCGCGATCGGCATAGTCATGATATCGATAGTGGCCTGCTTCTTGGCGATTTTCAGACCGTTCATGAGAGCGCGGCGGTATTCGCCAGCATCGATCTCAACCCAGGCTTTCTGGCCTTTGTCATAGGCGAGGGAGATCGAGGAGTCGGTGGTCTGAGCCAGCAGGGCGATACGGCCGATCTGCAGCACGTTCACCTGGCGCTCTTGGCCATTTACGTTCAGGGTATCGCCGTAAGTGTCGATCTTACGCGCGTATTCCGCTTCGAAATTGTACAGCTCCAGTACCTGGCGGAATTTCTCCGCAACAGTAATATCGGAACGATCCATATTGTTCTTAACGCCTTCGAGGTTGGCCATACGCTCGTCCAGCTTGAACGGTGCGTCCAGTTCGATGAACTGCTCCAGGCCGTCCAGCATACGCAAAATCAGCGGCTGGATCTGACGTTCGATTACAGTAACGTTGGCAATGGACTCGTCCAGCTCATTGATCACTTCGAGCTGGTTGGCCAGCTGCTTTTCCAGCTGACGGTTGTACACTCGCAGACCATCGATTTCTTTATTGACCACCTTGAAGTCCTGCAGCAGGCTGCTGGTTTCTTCGGCAATCTTGTCGATGCGTTTTTGCGATGCCTGGGCCGCAGTGGTTTTCTGCTGGCCGACGGCGAGTACGTTATCGAGAGTATCCGCAGTGGCTACGCTGCCGTAGAGCGCGCCGGCAGACAGCGCAGTGGTCAGCGCCACAGCCATGAATCGCTTGGTTTTCATTAGACCCCCCAGTGGGTTCAATATTTCACAACATGGTCGCGATGAGATAGCTGCCACAACGCGGTGTCCTTTTGTTTTAAAAACATTGGTTAGAAGACAGCTAAGAGCCGCACATTGTAAACAGCCGATTTGATTATTCAAATGCCGATTGCCAGCATCGGCCCGCGTGGGTAGCAAAGTAACAACCGGGTAACAAGACCGGGTCGCTTGCACACATTGACGGCGCTATTCCCTGTGTTGGCTGTCGCAGAATTTAACAGATTGATCAACTTTTAATCAAATTGTTTTTATTTAAATCTGTCGTACTGAACTAATGCGTAGTTATACTCATTCTTGTCGCAAGCAGGGTAACACTCTCGTGCAACTTCGACCCATGAGTCATTAACTTCAGGAAAAAATGCATCTCCCGCCACTTCAGCATCTACTTCGGTAACATAGAGCCGCGCGGCATAGGGCATACTGAGGCAATAAATCTGTGCCCCGCCGATCACCATCAGCTCGCTGGCCCCTGCTTCCTGTGCGTGCTTATCGCCAAGTTCCAGTGCGGCTTCCAAGGTGCTTGCCACCTCAACACCGTCGGCCTGCCAATCAGGGTTGCGGGTAATCACGATATTGACACGTCCAGGTAGCGGGCGGCCAATCGACTCAAAGGTCTTACGTCCCATCACCACAGGCTTGCCCATAGTAGTGCGCTTGAAGAACTGCAGGTCGCCAGAAAGACGCCAGGGCAACTCGTTATCTCTGCCAATGGCACCGTTACGGGCCACAGCCGCGATTAAGGCAATCGGGGTATCCACAGTGTCTCTCCTATTCAAACCGCAACTGGAGCCGGAATATGTGGATACGCCTGGTAATCCTGCAGATCGAAATCCTCGAAACGGAAGGCGAACAGGTCTTTGACATCCGGATTGAGGTGCATTGTCGGTAGGGGGTGTGGTTCCCGTTGCAGCTGCAGATCAACCTGCTCCAGATGATTGGAGTAGAGGTGAGCATCGCCAAAAGTATGAATAAACTCACCTGGCTCAAGATTACACACTTGAGCCAGCATCAACGTTAGCAAGCTGTAGGAGGCAATATTGAAAGGCACACCAAGGAAGATATCCGCACTGCGCTGGTACAACTGGCAGGATAACTTGCCATCCGCCACATAAAACTGGAACAAGGCGTGGCAAGGGGCGAGCGCCATGCGCCCTTCACGGGCATTTTCTGCCGGGGAGACGCCCTCATCGGGCAGGTCCGCCGGATTCCAGGCACTGATTATCAGACGGCGGGAATCTGGACGGGTTTTCAACTGCTGCACCAGCTCTTCCACCTGGTCAATTTTACGACCATCAGGCGTGGGCCAAGAGCGCCACTGGTGGCCGTAAACTGGCCCCAAATCCCCATCTTCGGTAGCCCATTCATCCCAGATTCGCACCTTGTTTTCCTGCAGGTAGCGAATGTTGGTGTCTCCCTGCAAAAACCACAGCAGCTCGTGAATGATGGAGCGCAAATGACACTTCTTTGTAGTGATTAAGGGGAAACCCTCTGCCAAGTTAAAGCGCATCTGGTGGCCAAATACGCTCAGGGTCCCGGTGCCGGTACGATCCCCTTTTACTGTGCCGTTTTCGCGCACATGGCGCATTAGATCGAGGTACTGCTTCATTTCTAACTAGGCTCCGCCATTTACTTGAGAACGGTTTTCTTTGTTTCCACCCTTGCCTCGCCCTTCGGGCAGCGGCTGGGTACGATAGCTCCAGACCAATAGAGCGATACCGGCAATAATCATCGGCAGACTCAAAAGCTGGCCGCGAGTCATCCAGCCGAACAAGTCGAAGCCGATATGACCATCTGGCTCCCTGACAAATTCCACCAGGAAACGGAAAATACCGTAGAGCAACACAAACATACCGCCAACGGCGAGGCGCGGGCGCGGCTTGCTGGAGAACCACCAGAGCACCGCGAAGAGCACTAGCCCTTCCAGGAAGGCCTGGTATAACTGCGACGGATGCCTGGCCAACAGCTCCGGGTCCTTGGGAAAGACCATTCCCCAGGGCCCTTCTGTTGGGCGGCCCCAGAGCTCCTGACCGATAAAGTTACCCAGACGCCCCAATCCCAGGCCGATAGGTACCAGTGGGGCGACAAAATCAATCAGCGCGGGGAAAGTTGAGCCAATTTTTCGGGCATAAATGACGGTGGCTAACATTACGCCAACCAGACCACCATGGAAACTCATGCCCCCTTCCCAGACTTTGAACAGAGAGAGCGGATTCTCCATCAACTGCGGCAAGTTGTAGAAGAACATGTAGCCGAGGCGCCCACCGACCACCACACCGATAGCGCAGTAGAGAATCAAGTCCTCCACTTCCGATTTAATAACTGGAGACCAGGGCCGAGTGCTACGCCGCAGTGCCAACCACCAGGCAGCAACGAAACCGAACAGGTACATCAGCCCGTACCAATGTACTTTTAAAGGGCCTATAGCAATGGCCACCGGATTGATTTCTGGATAAGTCAGCATGGGGGAATCGAGATTGTTGGCGAAGAGCGTATTATGGTCGCAAAGCGCCCCCCAGCGAAAGAGGCGCGCTAAAAGCCCATCTTCAGGAAAACACTATGTGTCTACTGTTGTTTGCCTACCGTTGCCATCCCGACTACCCGCTGCTACTTATCGCTAATAGAGATGAATTTTACGTCAGGAAGAGTGCCCCCGCCGAACCCTGGAAGAATGGGCCAGAGGGGAGACAAATAGTCGCTGGGCGCGACCTGCAGGCTGGCGGAACCTGGGCAGGGATCTCTGCGCGGCGGGTGGCCGCAGTGACCAATATCCGCGAGCCCGGAAGGGCAGAGCCCGAAAATGTCCTATCTCGCGGGGAAATTCCTTATAAATTCCTAACCGGCGATGATTCCCCCGAGCAGTTCGCAGGGGAACTCGAAGGACAGCACTATCGGGGCTTTAATGCGCTGCTATTCGCACTGGATAAAGCTCCCCCCCTCTACTGCGCGGGCAATAGGCATAAGCCCTTCGCTTTCTCTGCCGGAGTACACGGTATCTCCAATGGCGCACCCGATGCTCCCTGGCCCAAGGTGGAAAAGGGCAAGGCGGGGCTGGCACAAATTACACGGCAAATTGAAGGCGCCATTAGCCGGGAGAACTTTATTGAACCGGCCCTCAACCTTCTGCAGGACAGGGCCTCTGCTGCAGATGCGGAGCTGCCAGATACCGGCGTGAGTTTGTCAATGGAGCGCGCCCTGTCGCCAATATTTGTGCAGATATCCCAGAGAAAGAATCAACTGCCAGATGGGCAAGATTTAAGCGACACTCAGCAAGGCTATGGCACTCGTGCCAGCACCCTCATAGCAGTTCACCGGGATGGCCAGACCCAGTTATGGGAACAGAGCTTTTCCCAGGGCAATCCGTATGGGCCCATTCGCCACTTTTCCATCCCCTGAATCCTTTATCCCAAGCCCCTGAAATCTGTAGGGTTTTTAGGGGTTATTGAAAAAATTGGCCGTATCTAATCGCCCAAGCCCCGAAGCCATAGCAGACAAATTTCTGTCAATAACAGAACCATATCGCGGTAAGGGCTAAGATTTGCGTGCCTTCATCACAGATTACCAAGCCTCATATCCTCAGAGGAAAGAAACGCCAAGCAAATTCCGCATTTATTGCCATACTTAGTTTCACAGGCTGAGATTGGTTGAGTTTCGCGCAAGCGTGACGCCAATTGTGGTCTTACATTAGAGGACGTCGCGCGGGACGCATGACAAGTGCGAGTCAACGCTAGACACCTAACAGTCTCTGGATGGGCTCGCCACAGGTTCGGAAGGTATGAACGATCTGGCGTCCGGCATTATCCACAAGACAACACCGGGCCCCTGCAGTATCGCTGAGGTACCATGTCTTACTTCAACCCAGAGCAGCGCAAACGCAAATCACTACTGCCCCTGCTGGTGCTAGGCAGTCTCTGTGTCTCCATCCTCTATTACGCCTTTTCCGCTAACCAGAAAACGGTGCCAGTATTGCCGGAGAGTGCAGTACGCCCACATTTGGTGCACTGGCTGGAGGAAAACCCTGACGCATGGCCGGCCCAAGATCCCATTTTCAACCCGGCGGCAGTGCGCAGGATTTACCAGCGTACTAATTATCGTCTACTGTGGTTTGATAATTACAACCTGAGTGACAGCGCCAACGATCTCCTCAAGCAGCTAACAGCTGCCAGCTCTGGCAATCCAAGCAGCATGGTGGATTATCGTTACCACCTGGGGTACTTCGACCGCACCTTGCGGGACACTCCCCAGCGCCTGCAAATGGCCGCTGTACTGGATATTCTGCTGACAGACGCCTTCGTCTCTTACGCACAGGATACCCAGCTCGACAGAATCACCCCCAAGAGCCGTCCGCGCCGAGGAATTACACCGGTTCTGCGGGAGCACCAAGGATTTCGCATGGTCGCCTTCGGCAATGCCCCACAGCAGGCATCCAACGAGCCCAGCGGACGCAAGTACTTTCGCGGCTATGATCGGGCGCGCATGATCGGCAGTAAACCACGCAGTCGCTATTACTCCCGCGACTACAACACTGACAACGAACGCAGCTCTTCAAGGCCTTCCGACACTCGTCGCTATCGCACGCGCTACAACACATCCAGTGACAGTGGTTCCTCTGGAGCGACCAGGGGCGGCAGCAGGGTTTACTACAATCAGGGCCGCAATAGTCATCCCCAGGAAAGAACCAGGGCAGCTCGCTCAGAAAACAGTGAGGGGCCCTATTTCGAAGAAAACACGCCTTACGGTAGCGACGTCTATGCCCTGCGAAACGAGCTGGAACGCCTGCGCAGAATCTCCGACAGTGGCCGCTGGCGCCCGATACCTCCGGGGCCGGTGATGACGATGGGTGCTCGCCACCCCCATGTGGCCCGCCTGAGAGAATTGCTCACCCTCTACGGGGACTATCAGAGCCGCTATAGCTATGGTGGAGGAGACCCCAACCGCTTTGACCGGGGCCTGCATGAAGCGCTATTGCGCTTCCAGAAGCGCCACGGCCTTAAGCCTGACGGAATTGTGGGCCGCGGCACACGCAAGCGACTCAACTTATCCCCCTCAGCGCGAGCAAAAATTGTTGAGATGAATATCCTGCGCAGGGAAGAGCTTCCCGCCAGCCTTGGGGATCGCTTTATCCAGGTGAATATACCCGCGTACCGCCTCCAGTATGTGGAGAACAACCGGGTAAAACTGGCCATGAATGTGGTCGTGGGCAAGAAGAAACACGCTACTCCCGAGATCACCACCCGGGTCAGCAAGGTGGTATTCAACCCCACCTGGACAGTGCCACGCAGTATCCTGGTGAATGAAATTCTGCCCAAGGCACGCAAGAATCCTGCGGGCATGGAGAATATGGGTTACCGAGTCGTCAATGGCAGAGGGGAACACCTGCCGCTGACCGCTAGTAACTTGTCAGCCGCCGGTGCTGGGTCTTTCCTTATGCGCCAGATGGGTGGAGAGGAAAATATTTTGGGGCGAGTGAAATTCGAAATTCCCAACAAGCACGATATTTACCTGCACGATACTCGCGCCCGCACTCTCTTCTCTCTCACAGACCGGGATTACAGCCACGGCTGTATCCGCCTGGAAAAACCCCGCCACCTGGCTGAGGCCCTTCTTCGCCCTCAGGGTGACTGGGACCAGTGGCGCATCGACCAGCTCACTGTCGGAGAGAAGACCACCGAGGTCGACTTAGTCCGCTTGGTTAAGGTCTATATCACCTACTGGACTGCCTGGGTGGACGGAAAGGGCCGGCTGAATTTTCGCCCCGATATCTATCGCAAGGATGGTTTGAGCGACAATCAATTTTGAGCAAGTATGGGGCGGCCTTCGGGGCCGTCCCTTAGCCTCCAATAATAACCCCCCATAGTCTTTTTCCTCGGCGCATAGCCCCGATCCATTCCTCAAAATTATTTAGGGCTCAAGAGTCACAAGTTACCAATGTGAGCAGGGTGATCAGTCTCTCTGATCCGATTTCGCTTACTGGGGTGACTTATGGGTGCTGGCTATCTCTCCTCCTTGCAGAGCAAATCAATCCACAGTGGCACCATGGCTTTTATATTGGCCCTTGTGCTGGGGGTTGATAGCTCCCCGTCCTTGGCGAGCGCAGGGGCAGACCTTGATCTGCCTGTGCCAGGGAGAGATCCCTTTTCCCCCTATGGCAGACAGTTCACTCTCCTCAGTGAGGAGCTGGCTCGCTACCAGACACTGGCCGAGGGGGATCATTGGCAACCTCTGGATGGCGGACAGCCAATTACTCCGGGAAGCCGGGGACCGAGAGTAGCTCAGTTGCGCAGCCTGTTAATGCTCTACGGCGATTTCCGCCCCAGGGATTTTCCCAGTAAAGGCTCCAAAGAAACACTTGCAGGTGACGTCTACGACAAACCTCTCCAAGAGGCTGTGCGCCGATTCCAGCGCCGCCACGGTCTAAAAGGGGATGCCCTGGTGGATGAGCGCACCCGCAGTCGCCTCAACACTAACCCGGATAAGCTGGTTCGGATTCTGGCAGCCAATATTAAACGCTGGGAAAACCTCCCAAAGGATTTAGGGCCCCGTTATATCGTCGTTAATGTTCCCGAGTTCAACTTGCGCTTGATCGACGACGAGCGCGAGCAATTCCGTATGAAAGTGGTGGTGGGCAAGCCCAAGCACAAGACCCCACAACTTACCACGCGCATGACACGCCTGGAATTTAATCCAGTTTGGAGAGTCCCCCCCAATATCGCCTTACGGGAGCTTCTGCCAAAGGGCAGCTCGGCGCTGAGTGCCAAGGGCTACCGCTTAATCAATCATCGCGGCCGGGCGGTACCTTTCACTCGTGGAAATGTCGCCGCAGTGCGCCGGGGCCAGGTAACCCTGCAGCAAAAAGGAGGACCGGGAAATGCGCTGGGACGGGTCAAATTTGTGATACCCAACCGTCACGCCATTTACCTTCACGATACCAACAGCAAACACCTGTTCAAGAAATCTCAACGCGCTTTCAGCCACGGCTGCATACGCCTGGAAAAACCCCTGAAATTTGCTCGCATGATGCTCGCCCAACAAAATCGCTGGAACAACGCCCGCATTGAGCGAGCGCTGATGAGCGGTCGTACCCATGGCGTAGCGCTGAAAAACCCTTTACCGGTATACATCGCCTACTGGACTGCCTGGGTGGATGAAAACGGCCAACTGCAGTTCCGCCCGGATATCTATCAACGGGACAAAGCCGGAAAAGGAGCCAGTCGTGGCTGAGTATCATCAATCTGGTGGGAGTTCACTATGGCTTGGTATCCCCGCCATCTAGGGTTAGCTGCTCTCCTGACAGCGGCCATTGCCTCGGCCGCCTCGATAAGCGGCGGCCAGTCTTCCAAGGGTGCTGCAGCTCTGGATATTGCCCTTATGGGAGACCAGCTGCGCAGCGAAGCCCTGCATTACAGAAACCTAGCCAAACATTGGCGCCCTATACCCCAGGGTGGCCCCCTGCAAGCCGGAGATAAGAACGAGCGGGTGCTGCAATTGCGCAAACTGCTCGAACTATACGGCGATTATCGTGGACAACCCGGCCCGGTATCATCTCCACAGAAGGACCCTATGCGCTTCGACAGCGCATTGCAGTCGGCACTTGAGCGCTTCCAGCGCCGCCACGGCTTGGTGCCAAGTGGTGTTGCCGAGGGAGAAACCCTCACGGCCCTGTCGGTTTCTCCCATCGAGAGAGCTGAACAGATGGTTAGAAATGCACAGCGCTGGGACAAGCTTCCCTCTCAGAAAGAAGGGCGCTATGTGCTGGTAAATGTGCCCAACTACCGACTGCAATTGGTGGAAGATGGACGTATCAAGCTGGATATGAAAACCGTGGTGGGCAAGAACAGCAGCCGCACACCCAATTTACACACCCGCATTACCAGTGTGGTATTCAACCCCACCTGGACAGTGCCGCGCAGTATCCTCATCACAGAGTTACTCCCCAAAGCACGGCACAACCCTGCAGCCATGCACCGCCGCGGTTATCGGGTCATCCAGTATCGCGGTGGCAAAACTTCCCCGATCACCGATGAGAGCTTGGAGAGGGCCGCAGGTGGCCACGCCACCATGCGCCAGGTCAGCGGGCCAGATAACACCCTAGGTAAAGTGAAGTTCGTTATTCCCAATAAGCAGGCCATATTCCTACACGACACCCAGGCGCAAAGCCTGTTCACAGAGCACCATAGAGCTTTTAGTCACGGCTGTGTGCGCCTGCATCAACCCGAGGAATTGGCCTATAACCTGCTAGAAACCCAGGGATGGGACAGGACCCGCATCGCCGAGGCTGCAACCGGGGACGAACCTCTAAAAGTAGCCATCAAACCCGCCCCTAAACTCTTTATCGTTTATATGACAGCTTGGATAGACGCCGAAGGGCGCCCTCAATTCCGCCGGGATATTTATCACAGGGATAAATAGGACAATGCCCCAGGCGCCCCCCAAAAAAGTGCCCCTGCTTTAGGAAAAAAACTAAATAGTCGCAAAAAAAATGATTTTTTAAGCTTGCCCACTGAATGACAACGCTGTCTCCTGTTTCTAATGCTAATTCCCCCGCCAGCAGCTACGAGAACGCAAAGGGAGTAGCATCCGTAAAAAAATTTACCAACGAAAGCCTTCAAATATTTCCTAATTAGCAGGTCACAATTTGTAACAAATGGTTATTTTTTGTACATTTTCCGCCGTACCCGGATGCGCTCAATCAAGGGCACACCGAAGAGATTTAACGACGAGGCGGAATTATGAAGAATCCATCCAGACGTCGATTCCTGGCAGTGACCTGCGCAACTGCGGCGGCGGTCAGCGCCGGACCGACTTTCGCGAAAGTAGGTAGCTCCCGCACCCTGAAGATGCGCAACCTGCACACAGGGGAGAAGCTGGAGGCCGCCTACTGGAGCAACGGAAACTACAGCAACGGTGGTTTGAAACAGTTCAATAAGCTGCTGCGGGACCACCGAGCTAACGAAGTGACCCGCATGGACCCGAAACTATTTGATATCGTGTATAAGCTGAAGGAAAAGTTCAATTACACCGGTACCATCGAGATTATCTCCGGGTACCGTTCGCCCAAGACCAATGCGAAGTTACGCGCTGCGGGTCGGGGCGTGGCCAAGCGCAGCTACCATACCCGCGGTATGGCCTTGGATATCCGTATGCCCGGTGTACCCCTGTCAAAACTGAGGCAGGCGGCGCTGAACCTAAAGGCAGGTGGTGTCGGCTATTACCCGAAGAGTAACTTCGTGCACGTGGACACAGGCCCTGTACGTCGCTGGTAAGCTTATAGACATCTCACAAAAAACCCCGGTATTGCCGGGGTTTTTTATTTCCTTTAGCCCTCAACGGCCGGTAAAGACACCGGCATCACATCCTTCTCCGATACTGGCACCTCTGTGGTACCAGTCATCAAACCTGCCATCCGCTCCAGCAACTTGCGCGCTTTGGCCAGCTGCCCAAGCTCTGCCAACTCGAATGGATCCTCCATCTTTAACAATAGGGCCTCAAAATCTGAAAAGGCCTCCTCCAAAGCATTGACCTGATGGCGGTCAAGAAGCACCTCGGCCAGACCACCACCTCCGGAGGGGATCCAGTTAGACTGCAAGGTCGCCATAATTGCCAATAGCGCCTGCTTCGAGTCTGCCGCGCGGCCACTTTCTACATCACTCTCCGAGCCCTCGGGGAGACGGCGCAAAAGCTGCTCATCAATCACCTGGGTATGTGCCGCGCGAATCTGCTGCAATCGCGCTACCGGTCCTAGGGCTAGGTACTCACGGGATAGGTTATTGGCCGAAGTGGGCCAGCGACGTGCCAGCCCGGCCATATCTTCTTCAATCCCCTTGGCAATCAGATTGGTTAGTTCACGGCGACGATTGGCCGCCAGAGCCTCCGGCCTCTCCCCTTCGCTAACTGCCACAAAGTCCTCCGCCATGCGCTCACTTGTGGGGCCCCAGAGCATCACCTCAAGTGCGTGAAAGCCGGTGCTCGCCTCTTCGTGTGCAGTGAGGCGATGTTGTTTGCGTAGGTTTGTCAAAGTCAGTTCGATAGCGGTGTCGTTGACGATGCCGCTATCGGAATAACCCGGCACAGTATCCAGATAACCGGGCTGGGCGGGCCAGCTATCGAGTGCCAATAAGAGCTTGCGCCCTTGACTGCGCAGGTCCGAGGGCGAAAAAGCCAGTTGGATATAGGGCAAAGTTGCTGCGAACTCGCGGTGCGCATCCAGCCAGGCGAGCCTGGCCTCCTCCAATTGCTCCTCATCGGGCTTGGCAAGCAAGGCATCGACAGCTCTCCGCAACGTTTCCACGGAGGCATGAGCGTGCAATACCTGAGCCTGTCCCGCCTGCCAGATTGCCAGCGAGAGATCCGAGGCCACCTTTTCATCAACCTGTTGGGCCTCTGGGGCACGCTTCTGTTCCTTTAAAGGCTGAGAGGTTCGCTGTTCGCAGCCAACTACGATAACCAGTACTCCCAGCAATAGGGCTGTGGCCAGAGACCGAAGGCAATATCCGTTCACTCACTTCCTCTTTTCATGTTTTCCAAGGTCGCACTTTTCTCTTGGCCAAAATCGCCATTTAGCCCTGATCGCGCAAGCTGATAATTGGCCATCCACGCACTTGCGCCTCTGCTCGCAGTTGGGCATCTGGGTCGACCGCCACCGGATGCTCCACTTCCGTGAGCAGAGGCAAATCGTTGATGGAATCGCTGTAGAACCATTTCTCCCTACCCGCGTATTCAGGGTTTTGCGCCAGCCATTGGCGCAGGCGCAACACCTTGCCAGCCTGATAACAGGGCTCTCCCACGACACGGCCGGTGAAGTGACCCTCGTGCTCTTCAGGCTCAGTCGCCAACAGAGTATCCACCCCCAGGCGGGCGGCAATCGGCTCCACCACAAAGCGGTTAGTGGCGGTAATAATCATGATGTGGTGTCCCTTGCGACGATGTTCACCGATTAGCTCTTGCGCTGCCGGTAGCCACAACTCGCTGATCACCTCCTGCATAAATTCACTTTGCAGATTCTCCAGTTGACCCCGAGAAATTTGTGACAGCGGCTCCAAGGCAAACTCCAGGTAGGCAAAAATATCCAACTCACCCCTCTGGTAGTCCTGATAGAAGCGATCGTTGCTCAAACGATAGTGTTCGCTATCTACATGCTCGCGTTCCACCAGAAATTCACCCCAGGCGTGATCGCTGTCTCCGCCGATCAGCGTGTTGTCGAGATCAAAAATTGCCAAGTGCATCGCCAACTCCCCCGTAAACTATAGATTCGCAAAGGCTATTTCACCGCCAGGGTAAAGCAACCACCACTAGAGTGGCGGTCGATTTTACCGCGCACTCGCCCCTATCACACGGACTGCGTCACTGAATTGCTGTAAACCCACCTCTGTGGAACAATGCGGGACAAGTAAGTGCAGCGCACGGCCGCACACAAAAGTATTGAGGACGGTATTTTGGGCGACGGCAAACCGGCACCTGCCGGGCGAAGAAACCGCCGTAAGCCTGCCAAGCAGTCAAATCGCAGCGACAACCCCAGTAGCAACAATCGCAACCGGGGACAGGGTGGCGACAACAGCAGCAATATAGACTCAGAGGGCTTTCGCCCCAATGTCGGTATCATTGTGCTGAATGCCCGCGGTCAGGCACTGTGGGCTCGGCGGGTAGGTGGCAAGGACGCCTGGCAATTTCCCCAGGGCGGTATAAATCCGGGCGAAACTCCCGAACAGGCACTATATAGGGAGCTATACGAAGAAGTAGGGCTTACACGCGATCAGGTCAGTCTTATCACCTGCACCCGCGGCTGGCTGCGCTATCGCCTGCCGCAGCGCCTGATCCGCCGGCGCTCTGAACCCCTGTGCATTGGCCAGAAGCAAAAGTGGTTCTTACTGAAGTTAGAAGCCGAAGAGTCTTGCATCAGCTTCGACAACGGCTATAAGCCCGAATTTGACCACTGGCGCTGGGTGAGCTACTGGCACCCACTCAGTAAAGTGGTGACCTTCAAGCGCGAGGTTTATCGGCGCGCGCTGGCCGAACTGGCCCCACAACAAATTCAGCTGGAAAGGCGTTGGTTGCGCGAGCGGGCCGAGTAACTCCGCAGCGTCTGCTGCGCTCCAGCACCACCAAGCCCAGGCTCTCCTGGGCCTAATTCATTCTCCGTTGACTGGCGAGGAAAGGCCATTGCTCGGATCTTTGCGCAGTATCGTTCAGGAAGTTAACTCCGCCAGGGACCTGCCGGCGGTGCTTGAAATCATTGTGCGGCGAGTGCGCGAAGTGATGCACACCCGTGTCTGCTCTGTTTACCTTCGCGACAAAGAAACCGGCAACTATGTCCTGATGGCCACCGATGGCCTGCTACCAAGTGCCGTGGGCCAGGTGCAATTAGCACCCGATGAGGGCCTGGTTGGTAATGTGGTCACCCGCGAAGAGCCCATCAATCTAGAAAAGGCCGAGGCACATCCCGCCTACCAATATTTTCCCTCGACCGGTGAGGAGCGATTTAGCGCTTTCCTGGGCACACCGATCATCCACCACCGCGCAGTGCTCGGTGTCCTAGTTGTCCAGCAGGAAGAGCAGCGACGCTTCGATGAAGGTGAAGAAGCTTTTCTCGTCACCCTCTCTGCCCAGCTTGCCGGGGTGATTGCCCACGCCGAAGCCACTGGCATGTTGGCTACCATCCGCCGGCAGCGCCAGGAAACCCACTTCTCCGGTATTCCCGCCTCGCCAGGTGTCGCCATAGGTCGTGCCCATATCGTCACCCCCAGGGCCAACTTGGCCACCGTGCCCTACTCCCTGTGCCTGGACATCGAAGAGGAATTGATTTTGTTCCGGCAAGCGCTCACCTCCGCCAGGGAGGAGATTCGCGAAGTGGGTGAGCGCCTCAAAGACGAACTCAACCGCGAAGAACGCGCACTTTTCGATGCCTATATCAGTATGCTCGACGATGATTCTCTCGCCGTAGAGGTTTGCGATCGTATTCAACAGCAGCTGAGCGCCCCCAGGGCCTGGGCCGAAGTCATGCTCGAACACGTACGCCGTTTTGAGGCCATGTCCGACTCCTATTTCCGCGACCGCGCCGCCGACGTGCGAGACCTGGGAGCCCGTGTTCTCACCCATTTACACCAGCAACAGCAGAGCGAGCGCGATTATCCAGACAACACCATTCTGGTTGGAGAAGAGCTCACTGCCGCGGTGCTGGCCGAAGTGCCGCGGGAGAAGCTGATCGGTGCTGTTTCCGTAAAAGGCTCCTCCAACAGCCATATGGCCATCATTGCCCGCGCTATGGGGCTGCCGGCAATTATGGGCGTGCAAGACCTGCCCTACGAAACTATCGACGATGTGGATATGGTGGTGGATGGCTACCGCGGCGACCTGCACATTCATCCTGGCGTAGAGCTCAAACGCCGTTACGACGAGATCGTCGCCGAAGAGCAACAGCTCGCCCACAGTCTGGATCACCTGGCAGAACTACCTGCTGAAACTGCCGATGGACACCGGGTACACTTGCTGGTCAACACCGGCCTGATGGCTGATGTCACTCGCTCCCTAGAGCGCGGTGCCGAGGGTGTCGGCCTGTTCCGCACCGAGGTCCCCTTCCTGCTGCGCGACCGCTTTCCCTCCGAGGAGGAACAGCGGGAAATCTACCGGGAACAACTCGAAGCCTTTGCCCCCATGCCGGTAACCATGCGCACCCTCGATGTAGGCGGCGACAAAGCACTGGCCTACTTTCCCATTGAAGAAACCAACCCATTCCTGGGGTGGCGCGGCATTCGCGTAACCCTCGACCACCCGGAAATTTTCCTGGCGCAGGTGCGCGCCATGATGAAGGCCAGCCAAGGGCTCAACAACCTGCGTATCATGCTGCCCATGATCAGTGGGCTCAATGAACTCGAAGCCGCACGCAAACTGATCGAACGAGCCTACCGGGAACTTCTGGAAGAAGATTATGAAATTGAGATGCCGCCGCTCGGGGTCATGGTGGAGGTGCCCTCGGCGATCTATCAGATTCGCGAATTAGCCGAGCGCGCTGATTTCATCTCAGTGGGCAGCAATGATCTGACTCAGTACTTACTGGCTGTGGATCGCAATAACAGTCGCGTTGCCAATATCTACCACGCCCTACACCCCGCAGTGTTGCGTGCTCTGCAAGAGATTGTCAGCACCGCGCACGCTGAGGGCACCAGAGTCGGCATCTGCGGAGAATTAGCAGGAGAACCCGGGGGCGCCCTATTGTTGGTGGCCATGGGCTACGACATGCTGTCGATGAACGCCACCAATCTACCGCGAGTAAAGGCAACTCTGCGCGCGGTACGCCAAGCAGATACCAAGTTACTACTGCAACAAGTGATCCAAATGGATTGTGCTGAGGAAATCGAGCACACCGTCGGCGCATTCCTACATAAAATAGGTCTGAAAGGCATCCTTCACCCGGCAAGTACCGAATAAACACCATCTATAAACAAAAAACCGCTGCCAATAGCAGCGGTTTTTGCACTCAGTGAGCGTGAGGAATTAGTCCTCAGACTCCGAGCGATAGGTATCGGCATCCAGCATATTGTCCAGCTCTTTCACATCGCTGGGCTTGATACGGAAAAACCAACCGTCATCGTAAGGAGAGGAGTTCACGGTCTCCGGGGACTCTTCCAGAGTTTCATTCACCTCTACGACCTCACCGGATACCGGGGAGTAGATATCGCTAGCGGCCTTAACAGACTCAACTACACCGGCCTCGTCGCCGGCAGCCAGAGTGCTGCCCACTTCGGGGGTTTCAACATATACCACATCACCCAGAGCGTCCTGGGCATGGTCACTGATGCCGATAGTAACTGTGCCATCCTCTTCCAATCGCGCCCACTCGTGGCTGGAGAGGTATTTTAATTCATTGCGGATTTCGCTCATGCTGTGATCCCTTGATTAAGCATCTGTATATATTGTCTGAATGGCGCTGACACCTGTGGTGCGGCGCTTAAATAACCGATTTGCCGTTGCGCACAAAGCAGGGCTTAACCACCTTGACCGGCTGCAGTTTCTTGCGGATTTCCACTTCGGCGGTATCGCCGACGCTGGCCGGTACCCGCGCCAGGGCGATGGAGTAACCCAGGGTAGGCGAGAAGGTTCCGCTGGTGATGATACCGCGCTCTTCGCTACCGTCCACCATCACATACTGGCCCCCACGCAGAACACCGCGTTCCTCAAGAACTAGGCCGACCAGCTTGTGTTCGATGCCCTTAGCCTTTTCCTCTTCCAGCACTGCGCGGCCGATAAAATTGCGGCTCTCCGGTGCCCAGGCGACGGTCCAGGACATATTGGCGATCAGTGGAGAGGTTTCCTCATCCATTTCATGGCCATACAGGTTCATACCCGCTTCGAGGCGCAGAGTATCCCGCGCACCCAAGCCACAGGGGGCAACGCCAGCCTCGGCCAAAGCACGCCAGAAACCACTGGCATCTTCGCCGGGCAGCATGATTTCCAGGCCATCTTCACCGGTATAGCCGGTACGCGCCACAAACCACTCGCCGCGGGCCACGCTTTGGAACACTTTCAGCGCATCAATCGCCGCAGTCCAGTCGATGCCCAAAACTTCTTTAGTCTTGCTGAGAGCGTTAGGGCCCTGGATGGCGATCATCGCCAGCTGAGGCCTCTCAGTGAGAGTGACCTCAAAAGATTCCGCCTGCTTGTTCATCCAAGCCAGGTCTTTTTCGCGGGTTGCGCAGTTTACCACCACGCGATAACCGGGGTCGCGCAGGTAGACGATCAGATCGTCAATCACGCCGCCCTTTTCATTCAGCATGCCGGTGTAAAGTGCCTTGCCGGGATTGCCATCGAGCTTGGCCACATCGTTGGCCAGCAGGTAGCGCAAGTAGTCGCGGGCGTCAGCGCCATCGACATCGACCACGGTCATGTGGGAGACATCAAACATCCCCGCATCGGTGCGCACCTTGTTGTGCTCATCCAGCTGCGAACCGTAGTGCAGCGGCATATCCCATCCACCGAAATCCACTATTTTGCCGCCCATAGCGACATGTGTGTCATACAGAGGCGTTCTGTTTCCCATTTTAAAATCTCAGTCCGTCAGGTTCCGAAGCGGCGTATTCTAGCGGCTTGGGTACAGACCTTGCCAGCAGGCAATGGCCTGCGACATATCTGCACAGAAGCCTAGCAGCCATCGGAATCAAAACCTGTAGAGCCCGCCGGAGGCCGTCAAAGATTCCGTCGGGGCCACTGGCAGGGAAAGCACAAGCTGTCAGGTGTAGAAATTAGCTATCGCGCCCCTCTCGGCCATCACGACCTTCACCAGCCTCCTCAGTATCCTGCTCCTGCTGCGCAGATTCGTCCACCTTGAGACCGTGTCTCTTTGAGCGCCAGCGCCACAGACGCTTGGCCAGCTCCTGGCGATCCGGAGTTTTATCCGCTTCATCGACAATCTCTTCACCGAGCAGAGTCTCGAGAAGATCTTCAAGGGTAACCACCCCTTCCAGGCTGCCGTATTCATCCAATACCGCACTGATCTGCACCCGGCGCGACAGCATTTTCTGGAAGGCCTGATATATAGTGGCGGTTTCCGGCAGCATCAACATTTCGCGGCGGAACTCGGACAATTTACGCTCGCCCTCACCCTTGGCATAGGCGAGCAGTAGTTCCTGTTTAAGTACAAACCCCACCACACAGTCCTGATCGCGGTTTTCATATACCGGGATACGGGAGAAGCGCCCCCTTTCCACCTCCTCGTAGACCTCAGCCAGAGTGGCGTCCTCGGGCAGGGAAAATACCACGGTGCGCGGCGTCATCACCTCGCGTACAGAATGGTCGCGCAGGGTGAAAAACAGGTTGCGCAGAATACTGGACTCACGCTGCTCCAGCTGGCCCTCGGCCTCCCCGATCTCCGCCATAATCGCAAACTCATCGCGGCTGAAGCCCGTAAGGGTGGGTCCGTGCGATAAGCCCCGTGTGAGCCACTCGGACATTTTCACAAAGGGGTAGAGCAACCACACCAGCCCGCGCAACGCGTAGGCAGTAAATGGAGCCAGCTGACGCCAGTAAACCGCCCCTAGGGTTTTAGGAATAATTTCGGAGAACACCAGAATCAACAAGGTGAGGATTGCCGAGGCAATACCCAGATACTGGTTGCCAAAAACCGCTGCAGCCTGGGCACCAGCACCAGCGGCACCAGCAGTATGGGCAATAGTGTTCAGGGTAAGGATCGCGGCCAGGGGCGCATTGATATCCCCTTTCAGCTTGCGCAACAGAGGCCCCGCTTTGTGCCCTTCCCTCTCAAGAAGTCTCACATAGGGCGTGGTGACGCTGAGAATGACCGACTCGGCAATCGAGCACAAAAAGGAAAAGCCGAGAGCGATAAAAATATAGGTAATTAAGAGAAACATATATCCCTGGTTACGGCAGAATTAGAGCTGAATTCTTGCGCACTGTCCGTGACACAACAAGCCCAGAAAGCATCAAAGCCGCAATAAAAATGAATTTAACCGGCCAATCTTCCCTTGAGAGTAAGGCATTGGCCAGAAAAGCGTTTTATCCAGGACTTATTGCGTATACCTGGAGCCTCATGCCGTGACCGACAGAGGCTCCAGGACAAACCAAGTGGAGAGAAAGCCAACTCTCTCCAGTTGCCAACAAGCTTTACTTCGTTACACTGGCAGAGGCTTCGGTGCCTCTATTAGGTGCGGCAAAGCGCTCAACCCACTCACGCACCTGTCCGTACCAGTGCAACGAATTATTCGGTTTTAGTACCCAATGGTTTTCATCGGGATAGTAAATCAGGCGCGATTCAACACCGCGCTCTTGCAAAGTGCGAAACAGCTCGAAGGATTGGCCAACCGGCACTCTCAGATCGTTTTGACCGTGAATAACCAAGCTCGGCGTCTTGAATTGAGCCGCATAAGTATGCGGTGAAATTGAGGGGTAAATCTCCGGGCTCTGCCAATATTCGCCAAAGCGAACCCCGTGTACCGAATAATCTGCTGCCAGCATGGAGTAGAGGTTATACACCGGAGCATGAATTACCAGGGCATTAAATGGATGTTCGCGACCCAATAGAATACTCGCCAAATAGCCACCGTAACTGCCTCCCGCTGCCACTAATTGATCCTTCTCTATCCAACTCTGCGATTTAAACCAATCGGCTGCAGCGATGGTGTCGGTATACGGCCGACTGAGCCAGTCTGGATTGATGGAATCTGCAAATGCCTGACCAAACCCGGAGGAGCCATGGAAATTAAACCAGGCGGTAACATAGCCCCAAGAGGCAAAGGTTTGCGCATTCCAGCGAAAATGAAAGGTATCGGTGACGGCATTGTGTGGCCCACCGTGGAGTAACAGCATTAATGGATACTTCTGATTCCGATCAAAGCCCGGTGGATAATGCACCCACATCTGTATATCGGCACCTTCCGCTCCGGTAAATGTCACCGACTCGTAAGTTCCCAGATCGACATTGGCAAATAAATCATCATTAAAGCTATCCAGCCGCTCCACTCCCCCATTTCTTGCATCAATACTGACCACCCTTGGCGGATAGAGAAAGCTCTGGTTAATACCTACCAGAGTGCCATCACTGGCAACAGACAAATTACTAAAGTCGGTCGAATCGGTGATTACTCTTGGGTCGCCATTACCGACGGGCAGATAGTAAATTCGCCGAGTGCCCTGGTCGTCGACTGCGGCATAGAGACCACCCCCACTGGGTGCCCAAACCATACCATCCGTGGATCTATCCCATTCCTCATGTAAAACAGTGTTCTGCCTAGAGCGCAACCTGTGTACCACCAGGCGGCGCGTATCACCATAAAAACCCGATATCAGCTGGCGATTAAAGGCTAACAAACGACCATCTGGTGAAAACTTTGGATTGAAGTCTGGCGCCTCATTGGCCAAGGTCAAATTTCTGGCTTTAGGGGAACCGGGCTCCAGCAGGAACACATCGAAGTCTGGGCGAGTACCACTTTTCTTGGAATCGGCCACAATAGCGAGGTGTGACTCGTCGGGCGATACGTCATAACTTTCTGCCCCCAGGATCCAGTTGGGAAGCTTTAAACCCGTCCTCAAAGTCAGATTTTCTACCGCACCGCCTTTGGCTGGGATTCTGAATACATGCGCCTGCCGCTGCTCATCTATCCAGTTATCCCAAAAAGAAAAAGGCAATGCATTCCAAACATAGGCAGACACCTTTTTCTCTTTTTCTTCCTTAACTCGGCCAGCCATTTCTTCCGGCGCTTTATCCGGCCAAATACGCGAGATAAAATAAAGGTGGTCCCCCACCCACTTTATCGATGAGACACCAGTCGGTACCTCACTCAAACGCACCGCCTCTCCGGGAGCAGCCATAGGCAATATCAAAATTTGCTTGATATCGTCATCACTTCGTTTGCCAATAAAAGCCAAATGTTTACCATCTGGGGAAAATACCGGCTCCGAAACACTGAGCCCAACAGCCGTTAATGGCCTCTGGATATCACCATCAGTAGAGAGCAACCACAAGCGGGTTTCCCCCTTATCCTGTTCAAGATCAAAAGTTGTCACAGGGGCTACTACCTGATCACCAGAGGGAGAAATCACTGGAGTGCCCACGCGCTTTATTTTCCAAAGCACTTCGGCTGACAAGCGCTGAGCCTCTTCAGCTCCAGCAGCCATTGTTAGTAAAAGCGAGGATATCAGTACGAAAATACATCTCATAAGAGTTCCTTCCTGGATTTATTGATATTTTCGGAGGTATATGGGGAACGCTTAGGGCAAGGCGGCGAGAGAGAAAATACCGACTCTTAATCTCAACATTAACAGTCCATGCCTAATGCTGAGTAACAATGCAGAGAGATATTTTATGCCTTTTATGTCAAACGCACCCTGGGGAAGATAGAGTACGCAATTATCCACTGGCCCACTATTCCGACCAGCTCTCAGGCCACTCAGCTCGTCTCAATCAATAAGGAAATAAAGGCTGAATCAGACCAATTCATTGGAACAAAGATTGGGTACTTTTTGTTAATTTTTCCATCCTGAGCCTGAATTCAGATAAACATTAACGATCCCAATAAGACATTTCGATAACCATAAGAGATCGCACTACGCGATAATGGCTTATCATCTCGCTATATTTAAACTCTCTACGCGGAGGCAAATCTTCGCGGACCTCTTAATGCGCTGTACACAAGAGCAATTATTAAGCCACTAAGTAACCCACCGATATGAGCGGCGTTAGCCACCCCAACGCCAGTTAATAGAGTCACAACACCCAGAGCGCACAATAGCAGCCACACCAGGGCTACAGTGAGAATTCCTGCAGGTATATCCCGCCACAGAGGCTGAAAACGCTGTAAAACCAAGGCGAAACCGACCAAGGCATAAACGACGCCAGACATACCGCCAAAAAGAATCCCAGGCTGCCAAAAATACTGGGCCAGATTGGAGGCGGCGGCGCCGAGCAGCACCAATACAACAAATAAAATACTGCCACCACGGGCCTCTATTGGCCTGCCCAGAATCCAGATCCCCAGGGCATTAAACAGTGCATGGGGTAGGGAGAAGTGCACAACTGCTGGTGTGAATATTCTCCACCACTGCCCCCGCTCCAAATGCCAGGCCAGTGAGGATTGTGAAAAAGAGTCCGCAGCATTTGGATCGGGGTAAATTAATAAGCCACTGGATAAATTATTAACCTGTAAAAACCAGCCGAAAAAACACAGCGCAATTAATAAAAGGCTGAGTGGAGTCCTGTCCAACGGAAAACTTGGCAGGACAGAGACCGCATCACTGTGTTTTTTACCGGGATTATCCCCTGTATTGCCAAGCTGGCTGTCAGTTGCAGCCGCAGAGGTTTGCCCCCCTTCACTGCCAGACTCTCGCTCCTCTGCCCTCTGCATTTGTACCTGATCGAGATCCAGCTCACCAGAATCCCAACGCTGCAGTAGAGGCTTAAGCATTTCTGCCAAACCAGCATCAGGGCAGAGTAGTAACTGCTGATTTTTTTCCTCGGTGATACGCAAAGGTAACTGGTGGCGCTGGATAAACCGCGCCAGCGCACCAAGATCCTTGGAGAGGGGGAAACTGTAAACAAAAATCCACTGACTCAATTCGGGAAACCCTTAATTCCGGCTTGTGCTAAGGAGGTAAATTATCAGCTGGCAGGCAGGCTGCTCTAACAGTTTTATTGATATACCCATCGGCCAGCTTTGGTCTGGCCGATGGGTAATTTAAGACAGATCCGATTTAAACCGCCATAGCCCGCAAGATAATACGCTTCTTTAGCATGGGACTGGCGTCCACCATACTCAAGCCGGTATTACGCAGCCAGCGCCAGTGCAAATCTCCAGCACCAAACAGGGATTTAAAGGCGCTCATGGCCTTTAATGTCGAGGCATTATCTCCACGGCGGCGGCGTTCATAGCGCGCCAATACCGAGGTATGTGCCGGCTCCAGGCCGCGTGACAAAGCGCGATCTATTTCATCAGTGAGTACGCGTACGTCCTGGAAGCCCAGGTTAACCCCCTGCCCCGCAAGTGGGTGAATACTGTGAGCGGCATCCCCAACCAGCACCGCACCGGGTCCGTGGTAGCGCTCTGCATGGCGCGCGCGCAGGGGGAAAGAGAAACGCTCACTGACGGATTCCACTTTACCGAGGCGGCTCTCAATGGCCTTTTCAAGATTGAGGGCAAACGCCTGGTCATCCAGCATCAGCAATTCACGCGCGAGAGAATCATCCGCCGACCAAACCACGGCACAGTGGTTGTCGTCTCCGAGACCGGCCATCGGCAAGAAGGCCAAGGGGCCGCTTTGCATGAAGCGTTGCCAGGCGGTGTGTCGGTGGGACTTCTCACAGCGGGCTACACAGACCAGAGCGGTCTGGTGGTAATCGGTTTCCTGGCAGCGGATGCGCAATAAATCACGAACCTTGGAACGAGCCCCATCAGCGCCGATCAGCAGGCGTGTTTGCACTATCTCAGCCTGCTCGCGCAAACCTTCGACCCCATCATCAGACTGCTCGCCCCGCGGCTGTAAATGCCAGAGTCCACAGTCGCGCCACCAGCTCTCCAAGCGGAAGCTGTTAACCAGCTCAACATTGGGCAGGGCCTCTAGCCGCGCGCGTAAAGCGGCGACGATAATATTGTTCTCGACGATATGCCCCAGATTGGGCAATTGCACATCGCGGCTGTTAAAGCGCACCGAACCAGTACCATCAGCATCCCAAACGCGCATCTCCACGTAGGGGCAGGCCCGTTGCGCGGAGATATCCTCCCAGGCTCCAACCTCTTCGAGCAACTCACGTGACGCCTGGGTAAGCGCCACAACCCTCGGCTCGTAGCTATCGGATTGCTGCACAGTGGTCTCTGGAGAAGCCTCCAACAGCGCCAAGCGCATATTTGGGTGGCGCACAGCGAGCAGTGCTGCCTGAGCCATACCCACCATTCCCGCGCCGACAATGGCAAAGTCCAAACGGTGTCTATTCATATCTAGCCAATTCCACTGTTGTGCCAAATTTAACGCCCATCGCGGTGCAACGTTTGAAACCCCGCCATTTTGGCCTGGGGTTAAAGCCCAAACCCTGCCGCCTGCCCGGCAAACTGCTGCCGCAGTGGCGGTACCAGTGTAAGGCCAAGCATCCCCAGTTGGCGTACTACTTGCTGGAAAGGGTTAGCCGAGGAAAACAATGCCGGGATTCGGTCACTGAAACCTACGGTTAACTGCTGGTCGAGCCTTCGGTTTTCCCCATAGGCCGCCAGCCACTCCAGCTGCCCCACTGCGCCACTCTGCACTTGCGACCGCGCCAGTGACTGGGCCAGGGCATAACAATCGCGCAGGGTCAGGTTAAACCCCTGACCCGCCACCGGGTGCAAGAAGTGGGCACAATTACCCAACAAAACCAGGTTGCGACGCCACTGCTCACGAGCCAGAGAAAGACTGAGAGGATACCCTTGTAGGGCCCCAGCTCTGATAAATCGACCGGCTCGCCACCCAAATTGCTGTTGCAAGCGTTGCAAGCGCTGCTGCTCTGGCAGCGCACAAACTACGTCGGCCTCCTCTTCGGCACAGGCCCAAACCACAGCGGCGCGGTGTACTCCCTCACGACGAGGTAGAGGCAACAGCGCCATGGGGCCGGATGCAGTGAAGCGCTCATAGGCAACGCCATCGTGGTCCCGTTGTAGAGCAACAGTAGTGACCAACGCCCTCTGTTGGTACTTTACTGTGTCAATTTCCATGCCCAGCTGCTTGCACAGCGGTGAATCGACACCGTCAGCAACAACCAACAGGTCACATTTCATTACCTGTTCCGAACCGCCATCCACGGCTAACCAACGCAAGTTAGCGCCCTCATTATCCATCTGCACCGAAGTTACCCGAGCTGGGGAGATAAGCCTGACCGCAGTGTCATTTAGAGCATTGTGCAGGATGGGCCCCAGCGCCGCATTTTCGATGACGGCTCCCAGCATTCCAGCAAAACTGGCCTGCTTCTGTGCGCCTGCAGAGAGGGCCGCGCCAAAGGCATGGCCGCGATCACTCACCTGGATACGTTTGATTGGAGCACTGTACTCCCGCACTGCCGGCCAAAGACCCAGCTGCTCAAACAGCTGCAGACTGCCGGCAGCAATCGCTGTGGCGCGGGTATCAAAGCTGGGCAATTGCACACTCGCTGAGGCATTGGGCAGAGACCTCTGCTCCAATAACTGGACGCTGAGGTGAGGACAGAAATGTGCCAGCATCAGTGCCAGACTGGCACCGGCCATACCACCACCAACAATGGCCACATCTACCCGCTCTAGCGGCTCACTCATGGAAACCTCCCCTTACCCAGTGGTCTAAATAGCTCTGCCCACTGAATAATAAAATCTCAAATTAAATTAGCGGGTCAGTAAATCCCGCCCATGGCGCATGGTGTACTCAATGTCTGCCACGGCTTTTGGAGCACCCTCAGACAAAACCCTCACACCTTCGGCAGTGAGCGCGACATCGTCTTCAATACGAATCCCCATACCGCGAAATTCCAGAGGTATGCGATCATCGTTTGCCGGAATATAAATACCGGGCTCTATAGTCATCACCATGCCCGCTTTCAATTGCCGCCAAGCGCCCTGTACCCGATAGTCGCCCACATCGTGGACATCCATACCCAACCAGTGCCCAACACGGTGCATATAAAAACGCTGATAGGCACCCGAATCGATCAGTTCACGAAAGTCTCCTTGCAACAGCCCCAAGTCCAGCAAGCCGCGTGTGATTACCTCAACACTGGCACCATGAGGCTGATCCCAGTGGTTGCCGACACAAACCTGCTCCATTGCTGCCGCCTGCGCCGCCAAGACAATTTCATACACTGCTTTTTGCGCATCACTAAAACGGCCATTGACCGGATAGGTTCGGGTAATATCGGCGACGTACCCCCGGTATTCACAACCCGCATCGACCAATACCAAGTCGCCATCGCGCATCCGTGCCTTATTGCTGCAATAGTGCATAATCAGGGCATTGCGACCGCTGCCGACTATTGTCGGGTAGGCAGTTTCCCGGGCACCAGCATCCATAAAGCTATGTAAGAGAGCCGCCTCCAACTGGTATTCGTAAAGTCCCGGCTGGCAGCGCACCATGGCGCAGTGATGTGCAGCAGCGCTAATTTCCCCTGCACGGGCCATCAAATCCAATTCCCGTTCGCTCTTGAGCAGACGCAGCTCGCGCAACTGATAATCCAGGTCAAGCATTTCCGGCGCCCCCTTGCTGGAGGGCGCCTCCTGTATCGCCTGTAGATAAGCGCGCAGCCGTCGATCCAAATGGGCATAGCGCCCCATAGGGAAGTAAATACGCTCTCGCCCTTCCATTAATCCGGGCAGAATATCGTCGAGGTCGCCGATGGGAAAAGCATCCGAAAGACCAAATTGAGCTACTGCGCGCTCTGGTCCCAGACGTGGCCCATCCCAAAGTTCCTTCTCTTTATCGCGCTCGCGACAAAACAGCAGGGTATCTCCCTGACTGCGGCCGGGTAGAAGCACCAGTAATGATTCCGGTTCATCGAATCCGGTTAAATAGAGAAAGTCGCTGTCCTGTCGAAAAGGAAAGTAGGTATCGCGGGAACGCAGCTGTTCCCCAGCCGATGAGATGATCGCCAGGCTATCCGGGGCCAACCCCGCCATAAGCCGGGCGCGTCGCAGGGCATATTCCGCCCCGCTAATCAGCGGATCTTTTGCGCTTTCGCTGCCACTCATCAGTGGACGGTGGGGCCGCTGCCGGAGTGGCTGCCGGAGTGGCTGCCGCGCACTTCGGTAAATATGTTGAGCACCGCAACCCGCACATACTCCTGCAACTCAATTAATTGCTGCTCAGCTTCTTCACTCTCTTCAACGTGATCGGCATCCACTTGGGAGATAGCTCCAATATCTTTGAGCGCCTCTTCACTGGTGGGCTGCATCTTTACTTCTGCTCCAGCGATGCCAAACCCGTGTAAAAAACCCTCACACCAGTGGCCCAGGGCCAGAGTGCGGCTGACAATATCTTCATCGTCGCAGAGGAGCAGCTGAAAAGAGAAATCCGATCCACTCAGCTGCTTGCGGCTTTCCTCCGCCAATTGCAATAAGTCCCGATCCAGATCTGCGGGTACCGCCTCAAGGTCGAGCAACTCCGCCAGTTCTTTTTGCCAGCGTTTTTTATCCGGTTCGACGCCGGCAGCCAACACGCCACAGGTAAAGCCGTGTAACTCACTCGGGTCCACCTGACCACCCGCGGAGAGAATGGCATTGGCGAGCTGCTCAAATCGGTTGTTTTCTGAAGTCATGATTACCGCACAGTTTTTCTTAATCGGGATGGATTCGATGCGCTGCGGTGGCAGCAGCAGGCATGAGAATCGGGGTTCTAAGGACAATTTTGTGATTGTCCACGCAGGTGGAGCGATTGACCCACCATTTCGCCGGCAATATAGTAGCGGAATCCCTCGCAGTCTGTCGTGTTGCGAACTCAGACGTAGACCTCAAACGCAGGAAATATGGATAAGCTGCAAGCGTTAGAAAGCACCGTAGATTCACTGATCGCCCGCTGCCAACAGCTGGCTAATGACAATCGTGAACTGCGCCGGCAGGAAGCCGACTGGCTGCGCGAACGCCAGCGCTTAATTAAAAATAATGAGGCCGCCCGTTCGCGGGTTGAAGCCATGATTAATCGTCTCAAAGGGCTTACGCAAGAATCCTGATGGCAGACTCTGCATTAACTTCTGAAACCGTCACCGTTTCCATTCTCGGCAAAGAGTACCGCGTTGCCTGTGCCGACGGCGAGCGTGCGGGACTACAGGCTTCCGCTCAATTACTTAATGAGCGCATGTCTCGAATCCGAACCACCGGCACCGTTATTGGCGTAGAGCGTATTGCCGTGATGGCCGCGCTCAATATTGCCCACGAACTTATCCAAGCGAAAGCGGAATTAAGCAGTATTCCCCTGCAGAAAGAAATCCTGGAACGGCTTCAAAATAAGATGCAAAACGCCCTGGGGGATACCGACCCAGAAAGCGAGGCCCAGTCATAACTTTTGCCAGCAGTGCCGCAAAACATCCCAATTTGCGGTTAACAGCCCCCCTTTCAACAAGTTATAATTAGTACATACCCTGGGGTGTTGGCCAGCAGACTATGTCCTTGAGCCGATAATCTTACCCTGGTGGTTTCCAGCGGGTGCTGGTGTGCAGGTCCGCCATGCAGCGGAAAGCCTTATGTGCCCCGGAGACTGCCACCTTGAACCTTACGGTTCAAGGCTCCGTCTACAGCCGCACACTCGGGGTTTCCATTTCTTTTTCTATACTCCCCCAATTCATGAGCGAAAATAAAACGCAGCTGCGACGGCGTATGCGCGCGGGGCGGAGGCAGCTTAGTGCCTACCAACAGCGTCTGCATGGCCGCTCTGCCATCACTTTGCTGAACCGAATTCCGCAGATGAAGCGCGCCCTCCATATTGGTATTTACTGGCCAATGGATGGTGAGTTAGATGTTCGCCCTCTATTGCAACGCTTTCCGAAGAAGCACTTCTACCTGCCAATACTACCGGTGGAACCACACCCACACCTGGGCTTCAAGCAGTGGAATGGCAGCCCGCTACCTTTTCGAAACCGTTTCGATATTCCTGAGCCAGTGCGAAGCCCCAGCCGAGCCGCAGGCATATTAGACCTAGTGCTGGTACCACTGGTGGCTTTCGATCCCAATGGCGCCCGTCTGGGGATGGGCGCGGGTTTTTATGATCGTACCTTTGAACACAAACAACTGCTGCCCGGTAGTGGGCCACTGCTAATTGGCGCCGCCCACCAATTGCAATGTGTGGATCAGCTGCCAACGGATAACTGGGATATTCCTCTCGATATGGTGGTGACAGAGAAGCGTATCTATCGTTGCCGGTAATTCGTGAGCAGCAACTCTCTGACAAACATCACATAATGCCAAAGTTTTTGAGCACTCAACGGCCTATAAAAAACTAGCTAGGCGCAAAAGCACAAACAAAAAAGGCCGGACACCATAGGTACCCGGCCTTTTTTGTTGTGCTTGGGCAGAGCGCCCCCCGGCATCAGCCTAACGGGTAACCACTCCCTCTTGCAGAGCAGCTGGCGGCTCTTTTTCCGAGGCAAATACCTCGGTCAAACCACTAGTACTCAGCAGAACGCCCGCGACAAAGACAACCACGGCGATTGTCAGCGCATCGGCTTTCATTGGGACCATCCTGTACGATCAATTTTTTTGTTATATGCGTTTCACCCCGCTTATGACCTAAGCCATAGCAAAAGTTCCACGACAAAAGAAGATACTGAACAATCGTCGGAATAGTAACCGTTTATTGAATAATTTCTGCGTTTTTTGTCGCATTTTTGCTCAAGGGGGTTCGACAAAACTTAAACCCTGGTCTACTCAAAAAGAAAGTGAAGAGATACCTTTCTCGCCATGCCCCCAAATTGGGATCAGCTACCCAGAAAGAAGCTGTAAGCGGGATTTTCAGTTTCATCCCAAAAGGGAAACTGCAGTTGCTCCAACAGATCCAATAACTCCTCGCGCTCAGAGGGCTCAACCTGCATACCCGCTAGAACCCGGCCGTAAGCGGCACCGTGATTGCGGTAGTGAAACAGGGTGATATTCCAACGGCCCGCTAATTGCTCGAGAAATTTCCGCAGCGCACCGGGGCGCTCCGGAAACTCAAAGCGGTAGACCACCTCGTGGCACAAGCCCGGAACTCTCCCACCGACTAAATGGCGGATATGTAATTTGGCCATTTCATTATCGGTGAGATCTGTCACGCTATAACCTTTGCGCTCCAACTCTTCTACCAACTGGCTGCGGTCGCTGCCGGCAGAAACCTGCAAGCCGACAAAAATATGCGCCTCACCATCCCCTGCATAACGGTAATTAAACTCGGTGATAGCACGGTCCCCAAGATCGCGACAAAAGCGCAGGTAGCTGCCCGGTCGCTCTTCAATACGCACGGCCAGCACCGCTTCGCGTTTCTCACCAATTTCTGTGCGCTCACTGATATAACGCAGCCGGTCAAAATTAATATTGGCACCACTACACACCGTCGCCAGAGCCACATTGCGGCCACCACTCTGCTCTGCATATTTTTTTAAGCCGGCCAAGCCTACTGCCCCGGCCGGTTCGGCAATTGAGCGAGTGTCTTCAAAAATATCCTTGATCGCCGCGCAAATTTCATCGGTACTAACCGTGATCACGTCATCCACTGTTTCGCGTAACACACGGAAGGTCTCCTCGCCAATTTGTGCCACCGCAACGCCATCGGCAAACAACCCTACCTGCGGCAAGCGGACACGCTCACCACTCTTCAGGGCCGCTTTAAGACAAGCCGCCTCCTCTGGCTCCACGGCATAGACACGGGTCTCCGGCCTCACATATTTAATGTAAGCCGCCATGCCCGCAGCAAGCCCGCCGCCGCCTACCGGGATAAAAACCGCCTCGAGATTACCCGAATGCTGGCGCAATAACTCCATGGCTACGGTGCCCTGTCCGGCGATTACATCCGGATCGTCATAAGGATGTACAAATACCAAGTCGCGTTCATTCACCAGCTGGCGGGCTCGGCTGGCCGCCTCATCAAAAGTATCCCCGTACAGCACCACCTCAGCACCGCGCATACGAACGGCACTGACCTTAATTTGCGGGGTGGTCTTTGGCATCACAATAGTCGCGCGCACCCCCAATTGTGCGGCACCCATTGCCAACCCCTGGGCATGATTACCCGCAGAGGCGGCAATTACTCCGCGCGCTCGTTGCTCCGGGGGCAGTTGCAGTAACTTGTTATAGGCGCCGCGAATCTTGAAAGAAAAAACCGGCTGTAGGTCTTCCCGCTTGAGCAAAATTCGGTTGCCCAGACGGTGGGACAACTGGCGCATTGGCTCCAAAGGCGTCTCAATGGCGACATCGTAAATGCGCGCGTCTAAAATGCGCTTGATATAGGACTTGGGCATGGCGTGTATCAACTGCCGTTGCGGTTAATTTCTGTGTGCGACTCAGGCAAGCGTAGTAGCAGGAGTGGGCGGTCATGGAGCCGCCGCAAGCGCAACACCGGCAGGCCAGTCTAAGCCTTGATCAGCATAATTGCCATTTTTTTAGATTTATTGCGCTTTTTTTTATCGAAAGAAACAGATAAAGCAGAAATAATTGCACAGGAAACTATCCAGCGTATGACCCAGGATGAACTGAAGCAGGCTACTGCTCGCGCCGCCATCGACTATATCTCCCCGCGCCTGGAGGCCGATTCCATCGTCGGCGTTGGCACCGGCTCCACAGCCAATTTCTTTATCGACTACCTGGCAGAGATCAAAGGCCAATTTGACGGCACCGTCGCCAGCTCTGAAGCTTCCGCACAAAGACTTAAGGCCCACGGTATCCCAGTCTATGAACTGAATAGCGTGGATGGCATGCAGTTTTATGTGGATGGTGCCGATGAGACTAACCCCGCCCTGGAGCTGATCAAAGGTGGCGGTGCGGCCCTGACCCGCGAGAAAATTGTCGCCGCCTGTGCTGAGGAATTTGTTTGTATTGCCGATGACAGTAAGTGGGTAGAGACTTTGGGCGACTTTCCCCTGCCAGTGGAAGTCATTCCCATGGCCCGTTCGCTGGTAGCCCGCGAGCTGGTAAAGCTGGGGGGAGACCCGGTCTATCGCCAGGGTGTGATTACCGATAATGGCAATGCCATCTTGGATGTGTATAACTTGAAGATCGAGCAACCCAAGGACCTGGAAGACGCAATCAACAATATCACCGGCGTTGTCACTAACGGAATCTTTGCCAAGCGCCCAGCGGATGTACTGCTGCTCGGCACCAGCTCTGGAGTGAAAACCATCACCGCTGGATAATCTAGAGACATTATGGGAAACAAGAATAAGAAACTGCTGGCGGCACTGTTGGGTGCCGTGACACTGAGCGCGGGCTGTGCCACGAGCCCGCCGAGCAACCTCGATAATATCTGCTCTATTTTTCGTGAGAAGAAGAGCTGGTACCGGGAAGCCAAGGCTGCCGAGGAGAAATGGGGATCACCTGTGGCCGTTATGATGGCCATTCTGCACCAAGAGTCGCGCTTTGTGCATGATGCGCGCCCCCCTCGCACCAAGATCCTCGGCTTTATTCCCGGTCCTCGGCCCTCAGATGCCTATGGCTACGCCCAGGCACTCGGCAACACCTGGCGCGGATATCAACGTTCCAGCTTTAACTATGGCGCCGATCGAGATGATTTTGGCGACGCCATCGATTTTGTTGGCTGGTATAACAATACCAGCGCGCGCCGCTGCCAAATCCGCACTCGCGACGCTTACCATCTCTACCTGGCTTACCACGAGGGGCACGGCGGCTTTAATCGGCGTAGTTTTAAAAATAAAGCCTGGCTCAAGAAGGTTTCCCACAAGGTTTCGGCAAAAGCGCAGCGCTACCAGCAACAACTCAACAGCTGTGAGCAGTCTCTGCCAAAACGCAGGAAGTTCCTCGGCCTCTTTTAGCCCTGAGCCACCGCCGATAAAAATTGCTGCGGTGGCGGGGAATGGCGCCACAGCCGCTCTGAAACTGACTACCCTGAAACTAATGTCTCAGAGTTGATTGCCAACGCTTTCAATTACCGATGGATTCCGCAGCAACACCCAGGCATTTGAGCAGTGTGACTGGGTATTGCTCTGTAGAAGCAAAAGCGCCCCCCAACTTTCAGGAGTGCCCAATGAAATTCCCTTTTAAATATCTCGCTCTTTTCGCCTTGTTGCTCACAGTACCCTTTGCGACCGCCCAGACAGCAACTTCACAGGCCGAGGCCCCAAAAGTCTCCTTCAGTGAACCTCAGCTCAAGCAATTTGCTGATGCCTATCGCTCAATCGTGATGTTGAGCCGGGAGTATGCCCCCAAGCTCAAGGCCGCTGCAGATATCAAAGAGGCTGAAGCCCTCAACAAGGAGGCGCAGGGTAAGATGGTCGCAGCTATAGAAAAGGCAGGGTTATCAAAGAGTAAATATCAGGAAATTGCCAGCAGTATTAAATCTAATCCTGCCCTATTGGAAAAGGTCAATAAAATACTGCAACAGGGACATAACCAAAAACCGCATTAATTCCAACACAATATTTCACTGCACCGCCAATCTGCTCAATTAACAAATAATTGGATTTCGTCGCCGGCCACTGGTCGGCGCAACTTTTCAATTGTGCCTACGTGTTTGTGCTAATTCCGGTCAGCTGGTTTTCAGAATAAATAAGATGCTTTATTGGTGAGTATCCGCGAAGAAAAAGCTATTCGATGCTGACTCCCAGCACCCGACAGATCACCGATAAGTTGCTTTTTACCCAATTGCGGTCGAATGAACCCCAGTCGTGAAGCCGGTAATAGCCATCATTATGACGCACCCCCTCCTGAATAAACTCCACCTGTGTGCCGTGGCCTGGTAACCCCTTGGCAATAATGTCCTGAACCGTGCGTCGCGGCCACCCGGTTGCCTCTTCCAGGGCTGGATTGTTGGGGCGGGGAATCTGTTCAATCAGATAGGCGATCAACATACGCCGACAAATAGTCGGATTCAGCTGGCTTTCGACGGATGCTGACGGCATCGGGCCACTCCCTCATTGGCATGTTTAGGTTATTCTTATCTTATCTGACTTTTCAGTCTAATTTATAGCCACCCTACGAGACGCTTTATCCAAAAGCTGATCATTGGGTTTGTTGGACCATTTATACTCCCTACGCCTGGAGAAAAACATAGCCAAATACTGGAGGACTTGCTCCTTACGCAAAGAGCGAAGAAAAGTGATATTGCTACGACCACTTACACTCTATCTGATAAGTGGTGGCGATAAATCAATGAACATACGTCTAACTTCGTGGAAAAAGCTGCAATAGCTACAGTTTTCATTAGCGCTCCTTTACCGTGCAGCTCGCCAGAGTTGCCCTTTTCTTACACCCGCTGGGGATAAACCTGACTTTCACGCTCGCTTTGCGCATAATCTCTGCTTGCACGTAAAAATTACATCCAGCAAACAAGATCACGTTGAGGGCTGAGACAGTGGAAAGCGAGACTCCCAAACTCCGCGATGCGGACCCAGGTATCCTCGCCGCAGTAGTTCGCGCCCAGCTGGTGGGCGCCCAGGCAGCGGGGCTGGATTGCCAACAGTTGCTGCGGGACAGCGGGATAGATCCCGCCCATCTTGAAGATTCCGACAGCCGCATCGGCCGTGAGCAGATGGCCAGTCTACTGCGCCTTGAGTGGGATTTATTGAATGATGAGTCAGGCGGGTTTTTAGCCCGCCCCTGGCTACCGGGTACTTTTGCCATGATGGGCCACGCCTGCATCAGCTGCCCCAACCTGCGGCGAGCTCTATTGCGCTCAGCACGCTTTATCAGCATGGTCAGCGACGACCTGCATATCAAGCTGGTAGAGGATGGCGAAGAGGCCAGGCTGATCATTCATCACAGCAACGAAAAACAGTTGCCTAATCAGATTTTCGTAGAGTCCATTGCCGTTATCTGGCTGCGCTTTTTCAGTTGGCTGATCGATCGCACCATTTTGCTCGAACGGGTGTTATTGGCCTTCCCGCCACCGGATTACAATGAGGACTACTGCGATATGTTCCCGTGCCGGCATTACTTCAACCAGGCTGAAACCTGCCTGGTTTTTAATACTCGCTATTTACAAATGCCGCTGGTGCGGGATGAGCAGCAACTGGCAGACTTTTTATCCAGAGCACCGGAGTGCCTGCTCACCCAATATAAATCTGACCACAGCTTTACCGGTCGTATACGCCGTATGCTGCAACAACAGAACAGTATTGAAAATCTCTCCCTCGACGATGTGGCTGCACGCCTGTTCACCTCCCCGCAAACGCTGCGCCGGCGCCTAAAAGACGAGGGCAACAGCTGGCAGGACATCAAAGACTCTGTACGCCGCGATATGGCCGTGTACCAGCTAAAACAGCAGGAAACCGCAGTGGCAGAAATCGCCGAACGACTCGGCTTTTCTGAACCCAGTGCTTTCAATCGCGCATTTAAAAAATGGACCGGCCTCGCCCCCGGCGCCTACCGCGAGAAATTTCGCAGTTGATTGCCAGCATTAAATTTCCAACATTAATGGGCGTTTTTTATCGCTTCACAAAATAAATAGCCCCACAGAAATGTAGGGCTATTTGCTTGCCAAGATTGTGAAAATATCTATTCGGTATTAACCACTCGTACACTAATACGCTCATTGTTCATCGGCTGCGGTGTTGTTTGCCCTGTCTCACTTTCCTGCACAGGTTTAGCGGATCCCATACCGGTGGCCGTCATACGATTAGCCGCAATTCCCTTTTGCAGCAACAGCTCCCGCACAACATCCGCTCTCTCTTGCGAAATTTCCTGCTCTTTAATTTCATTGCCCTCCCCTTGTACATGCCCTTCAATAGCAACCGTAAGCTGTGGGTTTTCCTGCATAATTTGTGCAAGTGCATCAATATCAGCGGACTGGGGATCAAGAATTTTTGCCGTGCCCTTTTCAAACTTCACTCGCAGAATAAATTCCTGGTTCGGGTCCCGATCAAAGCTCTTCAAGTAATCCCGCAGGTTACTAGAGAATTTATCCGGGCCCAACTGAGCCTGGGCGCTATTTTCATTGGGAGGAGTATCGCCAGCAGGCTGTGAGGGCGCTTCCATAAAAGCCTGTTCCTGTGGAGTCTCAAAAGGCTGGCCTGCCGCTTCCTCCTGCCTACCCTTGTCCATGCACATATTTAAGGCATAGAGGGCAATTAGTACCACTAATAACGGAAAAAACCAGCTGCTAAAACTTACGGGCTTTTTCTTTTCCACATGGCCATGCAGGGCTTGTTCCCGAGGTTCCTGAGGCTTGGCATGGCCATGGGTAACCAGGGCGGCCCCCAGATTATCAAACCCTTTTACATCAAGAGCATCCAGGAGTGCATCAGGGACCTTGTTGCGTAAAAACTCTCTCTGACCAATTAAAAATGAAGCCAAGTCAGAGACGTCCATTTTGTTGGCTCTTACCTGAGCGCCTAGCAGGGCCATCACCAGTGGCAGCACCAACTTTAATAGGTGGCCACCTTCATTACCCGGCAGTTCTGTAGTGGCTACTTTGCTCACTTCTTCGACCCGGGTACCAAATACTTTTTGCAGCATGGCATCACCGACTGGCAGTGAGGCTTCCAACTTTGCCTTATCTGCAAACCGCTGCAAAACACTGGGGAGATCCGCAACTTCAGTGTCCGTAACCATATTGAACAAGTAAGCCATACCAGTTTTACTACTGGCTTTATTCAGCATGCCTGCAAGAACAAATGCAATTCCAGTATCCAGTGCTGACTGACCTTTCTCTGCCGGAAGGTTTAGTGCAGATGCCAGGGTACCGATACCCGAGGTGCCCAGTTGGCTCGCCGCCAGTTCCAGTAGATTCTCTGCCATAGTCGATCCTCACTGCCAGACAACCGCAAGCTAAAGCCAGTCTTTAAATGGTGTTGGTGATGAATCAACCCAGATAAAGGCTTTTTCCTGTGAGCCAAAACCCACAACTAAATTTTTCGGTGGGGCTATTGCGGCTTAAATACAATCTAATCGGCTGCTATTCGCTGGCCGAAAATAAAAAATAAAGCGCCTTATTTGAGTGTACGGCACACCACTCATCGAGTTAGTTTGATTTGGAATAAGTAAAGTAAAAAGATTCGCTGCATTAATTATCTGAGCTGACAACCACGTCACCCCCCCTGGCGTCTTTCATCATTGCGCCGAAACCCCACACAACTATGGTTGTACCCACAATCAAAAATAAAGAGGCCATAACCGTGCCCAGTGAAGCCTATATCTACGATGCAATCCGCACCCCGCGTGGCAAAGGAAAACCCAGCGGCGCGCTGCACGAAGTCAAACCCATCACCCTGCTCTCCAACCTGCTGCGCGAATTGCAACAGCGCAGCCAACTGGATACGGCCAGGGTCGATGATGTGGTAATGGGGTGCGTAACACCTGTCGGTGAGCAGGGCGCTGACATCGCCAAGGTCGCCACACTCGGTGCCGGTTGGGACTGGGATATTGGCGGCGTCACCTTAAACCGTTTTTGTGCCTCCGGTGCCGAAGCTGTTAATTTAGCCGCCGCCAAGGTCCGCTCTGGCTGGGAACAGCTTGTAGTGGCCGGTGGCGTTGAGTCTATGTCGCGGGTGCCCATGGGCAGTGACGGCGGTGCCTGGGCTATGGACCCACAAACCGCCATAGAAACAGGCTTCGCACCCCAGGGCATCGGAGCCGACCTAATTGCCACGCTGGGGGGCTTTTCCAGGGAAGATGTGGATAACTTTGCTCTGCACTCCCAGCGCAAGGCTGCAAGTGCCTGGCAACGTGGTGCCTTCAACAAATCCGTAATCCCCGTGCGGGACCAGAACGGCCTGTTACTTCTCGATCGCGATCAGTTGGTGCGCCCAGAAACCTCCATGGAGGGGCTTGCCAATCTCTCCCCATCTTTTACTACCATGGGCGACCTCTGCTTCGATAGCGTAGCGATTTCCCGCTACCCCCAGGTGGAAGCTATCGAACACGTACATACCGCAGGAAACTCCTCAGGCATTGTGGACGGCGCCGCCGCCATTCTTATCGGCAGTGAGCAGGCCGGAAAAGACCTGGGCCTGACACCCCGGGCACGTATCGTCTCCGCCGCAGTCGTCGGCACCGAGCCCACCATCATGCTGACTGGACCCGCTCCCTCCGCTCGTAAAGCCCTCAGGGCTGCGGGCCTAAGCGCCCATGACATAGACCTGTACGAAGTCAACGAAGCCTTCGCTGCAGTAGTGCTGCGCTTCCAACATGAATTGGATATCGACCCGCAGAAGATCAATGTAAACGGCGGCGCTATCGCTATGGGTCATCCTCTCGGCGCCACTGGTGCCATGTTAATTGGCACCGTGCTTGATGAATTAGAGCAACGTCAGTTGCGCTATGGCTTGGTCACCCTATGTGTAGGTGGCGGTATGGGCGTGGCAACTATTATCGAAAGGGTCTAGGGGGAAAATATGAAATCTATACGCTTGGAAAGAGACAGCGATAACATTGTTCACCTGATTATGGACAACCCCAATGCCTCCGCCAATGTAATGGATCGGGATTTTACAGACTCACTACAGGCCGCGGTGGAGGAGATAAAACAGTGGGACTATGCGGGGATTATTGTTCGCTCCACTAAAAAAACATTTTTCGCCGGCGGCGATCTCAAGTTCCTCTATGCCGCAAAGAAAAGTGAGGCTCAGGAGTTTTTTAACTCTTGTGAGGCCCTTAAGGCAAACTTGCGCTGGCTAGAAACTCAGGGCAAACCTGTTGTAGCGGCAATCAATGGTGCCGCTCTCGGCGGCGGCTGGGAAATTGCCCTCAGCTGCCATCATAGGATCGCCTTGGAAGAGAACTCAGTAAAAATAGGGCTACCGGAAGTCACCCTTGGGCTGCTGCCTGGTGGTGGAGGCTGTGTACGTATGCCCCGCTTGCTAGGTATTCAAAATGCACTGCCCTTCCTGCTGGAAGGTAAGCAGGTAAAAGCCAAGCAAGCATTGGCAAGTGGTTTAATCCATGAGACAACCCAAAATGCCGGAGAGCTGCTCAATAAGGCTCGGAACCATATCCTCAGCAACGGTGAACAACAGAGCCTACAGCCCTGGGACCAGCCCGGTTACCGTATGCCCGGCGGTGACGCCAAAAATCCTAAAAATGCCCAGCTGTTGATGATTGCCCCCGCCATGCTGGAAAAGAAAACCCACGGCTGTATGCCCGCTCCTGAAGCGATACTGGCGACGGTTATCGAGGGCGCCCAAGTGGATTTCGACACCGCCACGCGTATCGAATCGCGTTACTTTGTCGACCTCACTTGCGGTCAAGTAGCAAAAAATATGATCGGCACCTTCTGGTTTGCTCTTAACGCGCTGAAGGCCGGCACCTCTCTCCCACCAGCCGCACGCGAATCGAAAACCACAGCTATCAAAAAGATCGGCATACTTGGGGCCGGAATGATGGGTGCCGGCATTGCCTATGCCTGTGCCAGCAAGGGCATTGAGGTTGTGCTGAAAGACATTTCCACCGAGGCAGCCTTAAAAGGTAAAAACTATGCAGAAAAGGCACTGCAAAAACGTCTGGAGCGCGGCCGAACAGACGAGGCACACGTACAGACTATCCTGTCTCATATTCACCCAACAGATAATGCCGCCGACTTGAGCGGTTGTGAGTTGATCATTGAAGCAGTGTTCGAGGACCGAGAGTTAAAAGCCGAAGTTACCCGCGAGGCAGAAGCCCAACTGGATAGCAGTGCTGTCTTCGCCTCCAACACCTCCACACTACCAATTACCGGCCTGGCTCAGGCCTCTGCTCGGCCAGATAACTTTATCGGCCTGCATTTTTTCTCCCCGGCAGACAAAATGCCGCTGGTGGAAATCATCTGTGGTAAGCAAACCAGTGAAGAGACCTTGGCCCAGGCTTTCGCCTTCGTTTTACAAATCGGCAAGACGCCGATTGTTGTTAACGATAGCCGAGGCTTCTTCACCTCTCGGGTCTTTGGCTGCTTTACCAATGAGGGAATTGGCATGCTTGGCGAAGGGATAAATCCCGCCACGATTGAAAATGCAGCATCCCTGGCCGGATTCCCAGTAGGGCCTCTAGCTGTGAGTGATGAGGTCTCTCTCACCTTAATGGGAAAGATTCGCCAACAGACGATTAACGACCTGCAGAAGGAGGGTAAAAGTGTCCCCACACATCCTGCAGAATCTGTAATTGATCATATGCTGGAACTTGGCCGCGCCGGCAAGTTGGCGGGTGGCGGTTTTTACAGCTATCCAGAAGGGGGTAAGAAACACCTTTGGCAAGGCCTACAGCAGGAGTTTCCAGCGGCCAAACAACCCCCTGTTGAGGATATCAAGGAGCGCCTGTTATTTATCATGGCCATAGAGACACTGCGCTGCTACGAAGAAAAAGTGCTACGCAGCGTGCGAGAGGCCAATATCGGCTCAATTTTTGGTATTGGTTTTCCTCCCTGGACCGGCGGAGCCCTGCAATATATTAACCAATATGGCGTTGAAGCTTTTGTACAGCGCGCCCAAAAACTTGCCGAAATCTACGGGGACAGATTTTCTCCCCCGGAAACATTAATAGCACTCGCCGAGTCCAGAGAGGAGTTGAAGGATACCCATTAGTCACATAAAGACTACGAAGTCGCTGATGAGCTAGAAGACTCAGCAGAATTAACGGGGCTGCCACGGCCGGGCAGTCCCGCAATTGCACAAATGCGAAGAGTCTACAATTCCAGATAATAAAAACGAATGTTGGAGTTCAGAATGATACCGAGAACCGTTTACAACGAAGACCACGAGCATTTTCGCGATACCGTGCGAAAGTTCCTCGAAAACGAGGCCATCCCCTTTCACAGTCAGTGGGAGAAAGATGGGCAGGTCGATCGTGCTCTTTGGAATAAGGCCGGTGAAATGGGCTTTCTCTGCCCTCAAATCTCCGAATCCTACGGCGGCCTTGGACTGGACTACGGCTATAACTCTATTATCGATGAGGAAATCGCCCGTGCAGGTCTTTCTGGCATCGGCTGGGGGCTGCACTCCAATATTGCCGTGCCCTACATTATTAATTACGGCAGTGAAGAGCAAAAAAAGGAGTACTTACCTAAATGTATCAGCGGTGAAATTGTAACGGCCATCGCTATGACAGAGCCCGGCGCGGGTTCCGATCTGCAAGGAGTAAAAACAACCGCAATCAAGCGTGGCGATCACTATCTACTCAATGGTTCCAAGACATTTATAACCAATGGCCAGCACGCCGATCTGGTTATCGTTGTTGCAAAAACAGACCCCAGTGAAGGGGCTTCCGGAGTAAGCCTATTATTGGTTGATGCCAAATCGGAAGGATTCAAAAGAGGCAATAATCTGGAAAAAATTGGCATGAAGGCTCAGGATACCTCCGAGCTTTTCTTTGATGATGTCAGAGTACCCCAGGAGAATTTACTGGGAGCTGAAGGCCAAGGTTTTGTCTACCTAATGCAGGAATTACCACAGGAAAGACTCAGTGTAGCTATTTTTGCCATTGCCAATGCGGAAGCAGCATTAGGGTGGACTATTGACTATGTACGAGACCGCAAAGCCTTTGGAAAACCTATAGCCGCGTTTCAAAATACACAGTTCAAACTGGCGGAACTGGACAGTGAACTCTCTGCCCTCAGAGTCTTTGTGGATCGTTGCCTGGAACTCCATTACGAGAAAAAGCTTGATGTAGCCACTGCAGCAAAAGCCAAATTACTCGCTACCGACTTCCAATGTAAGATGCTGGATGAGTGCGTTCAGCTCCATGGTGGATTCGGCTATATGTGGGAGTATCCTATTGCCCGCTCCTGGGCTGACGCCAGGGTACAACGTATTTATGCAGGAACGAATGAAATCATGAAACTCATTATTTCCCGTGAAATTCTCCGTGACAACTAAGCGCAATAACCCGGCGGCCTACACTACCGCCGGGTTCAACCTGCCACTGTATTAATAAGAGAACAATTAATCGCCGATCCAATTTACGATTTCATCTACACCAATCTCTATTTGCCATCAACTAATAAATAAAACTCTTCCACAAAATTCGTTCATACTTGTCATATAAAAGATTAATTGCATGTTTAATTTCTGAAAATTTCTTTACGTAAACTTCCAAACAATAATATATAAAATAAGCAATGAATAAATCTATCACCTCCCTGCAAGGCCTACGTATACTCGATTTCACCACCCTGCTTCCAGGTCCATACGCCACTATGTTATTAGCGGACATGGGTGCGGAGGTTCTACGTATAGAATCGCCGAATCGTCCGGATATGCTTAGGGGGCTTCCTCCTATGATCGACAGTGAAGATCCCGTTTCCGCAGCTCATGCAACAATTAATCGCAACAAAAAATCTTTGGCTTTAGATTTAAAAAGCCATGAAGCAAAGAAAATTATTGAAAAACTACTTTCTGAATACGACATTGTCATTGAACAATTCCGCCCAGGAGTCATGGATAAGCTTGGTTTTGGCTATGAAGACCTCAGTGATATACGCACAGATATTATCTATTGTTCAATCACCGGATACGGACAAGATGGCCCTCTTAAAATGCGTGCTGGGCATGATATCAATTATCTTGCACTCTCAGGGCTCGCCAGCTATTCCGGTCGGCAGACCAGCGGACCCAGTCTGAGTGGTATGCAAGTTGCCGATATTGCCGGTGGATCCCACCATGCAGCCATGGCAATTCTTGCCGCCGTGTATCACCGCCAACAAACAGGCAGCGGCAGCTATATCGATATCAGTATGACCGACTGTGCCTATGCTTTGAATGCCATAAGCGGAGCCAGTGCTCTCGCAAATGGTGGAGATCCTAAGGTGGAAATGGAACTGCTTAACGGTGGAAGTTACTATGATTATTACCGTACAGCCGATGACCGCTATCTATCCGTTGGTAGCCTTGAACCTCAGTTTGCCGAAGCTTTCTTTCAAGGAATTGGGCATCCGGATTGGATGGTTCGGGTACTAGAGAGCGATCAGCAAGAGAGCTTGAAACAAGATATCTCCGAGGTTATACAACAACGTAAGCTGAGTGAATGGATTAATATTTTCTCTGATCTCGACGCCTGCGTTGAGCCTGTTCTCAACTTTAGTGAAGCAACAGAAAGTAAATTGTTCAAAGAGCGGCAAATGGTTGTAAACGCAAAGACCAAAAGTGACAGCCCTCTCCTACAGATCAACACGCCCTTCAAGTTTAATGGAAAGAAAAATATACAACACCAAGCAGGCTCCAAACTGGGTGCCGATAGCCGATCCCTACTGAGTTCACTAGGGTTTAACACTGAGGACATTGACCGACTAATTGCTCAAAAAATTATCGTTTAGACCAACTCAAAAAACTGCCAGAGGAATAACTTGATCCAGAATCGCCGCTGTGAAAGGTATTCACTGAAGAACCGCTAAGCCTACAATTCAAGTCGTATTTACATCCTTCGGAGATCTTGAGGTTTTGATCAATTGTAAATGGTAGCAGTCAACTTTAAGGACTCTTAGGGTTTATGCCCCCTATGCTATTTCTCACTTAAATAGCGTCAATCAATAGGCAAAATAAAGCAACTATAACAATCCTAAACAGTGAACACATACAGTACACTATAATCATAAAATAAATGACTTTGGCGTAAAAGCGTAACTTCAATCTGCGATGAACTACTAAACTTTAGAAGTTATGAGACCTGAAAAGCATACAAATAGCTTTACTCTTAACCAAATATAACCTTTTGACAAAAACTGTATTCCAAAAAGGCTTTCCTTTTGAAAACGCTACGATTAATACTCGGCGACCAGCTCAACCATAAGCACTCTTGGTATAAATCAAGCAGTTCAGATATTTTCTACCATATTGCCGAGATACGACAGGAGACAGATTACGCCATTCATCATATTCAAAAAGTGGTTGCCTTTTTTGAATCCATGCAAACGTTTGCCGAGTGGCTGAAATCACATGGTCATCAAGTCATTTACTATCAGATTGACTGCAAAGAAAATCGACAAAATCTTAAAGAAAATATTCGACAAATAGTTGCTCAGCTAGATATTCAGAGATTTGAATATCAACTACCTGATGAGTATCGCCTTGAAGAGCAACTAAATACAATAGTTCAAGAATTGCAGATAGAGTATAAGGCCTATGACACAGAACATTTTCTAACCACCAGAAACTACTTGAAGGATTTCTTTAAGGGAAAAAAAACTCTCTTAATGGAAAGCTTCTATCGCCATATGCGCAGGGAAAACAATATACTTGTCGATAAAAAGGGGGATCCTGAAGGAAACCAGTGGAATTTTGATAAAGGTAATAGAAAAAAATGGAGTGAAGACCCTCAAATTCCCCGACAATACCTATTTCGAAAGAATGTGGAAAAAACACTTAAACGTATCCAAGCCGCAAAAATAAAAACCATTGGTTCTATTAACGCCAAGCATTTTACCTGGCCAACAAGTAGAGAAGATAGCCTCAAAGTCCTTAACCATTTTTGTAAATATCTTTTACCACACTTCGGCGATTACCAGGATGCGATGGACCCCAACGAGGCCTACCTTTTTCATAGCCGCCTGAGTTTTTCTCTTAACTGCAAATTACTATCCCCCAGTGAAGTTATCAATCGCACTATTAATCATTGGAATTCCAACAAGAAGGAAATTCATATGAATCAAATAGAAGGGTTTGTCCGGCAAATTCTTGGCTGGCGGGAGTATATGCGCGGTATTTATTGGCAAGAGATGCCAAACTATACGAAGATCAACAAACTACAAAATCATAATTCGCTGCCCAATTTCTATTGGACAGCGCAAACGGATATGTACTGCCTTAAAAGCGCTATCAAAAACAGCCTTGAGCATGCCTATGCCCACCACATTCAGCGTTTAATGATAACTGGTAACTTTGCTCTTTTAACACAAACCGACCCAGACCAAGTAGATGCATGGTATTTAGGGATATATATCGATGCTATTCAGTGGGTAGAGTTACCGAACACTCGCGGTATGAGTCAATATGCCGATGGCGGACTGGTCGCAACAAAGCCTTATATAAGCAGTGGCTCATATATCAATAAAATGAGCAACTATTGTGATAACTGCCGATACAATGTAAAGAAGAGAGTTGGTGAAGATGCATGTCCCTTCAATAGTCTTTATTGGAATTTTCTCTTAGAAAAGCGCAAATATTTTAAGAAAAATCCAAGAATGTCTATGATGCTCAGCCTCTTAGATAAATTGAAAACGAAGGAAAAAAAAGATATCCAAGCTCAAGCCAATAGCTTCATAAATTCTTTAAGCTGCAATTAGAAAATCCTCTCTTCTGCTCCAGCCAAAAAGCTAAAATAAAATAACCTCGCAACCATCAACACTTCAGGCAGTACTTTCACTTATGAGATGGTTTTCAAAAACAACTAAACAATAAAGGCAGGGAAAGAAAGGAAAAAAATAATAGGAGGTAAAAAATTTAAATTAACCCAAGATACAATACAAAAGACCATACGTATGGTACCTCGGGCTAACTCAATGTGTGCTAGCTGTGATCCATAACACTATTTAAACATCAGCTCTGGATTCACCATAGTTTTCATTTCCAGCACATTACCGTTCGGATCTTCGATAAAGAAGGTTTCCTGTTCGTACTCACTGCCAACGAAGCGACGATATGGCTTATCCAAGTACTCCAGGCCAGCAGCTTCGATACGAGCTTTCAGGGCTTGGAATTCATCATCCGGCAGGTGAATACCGAAATGGGGAACAGCTACCGCTCCCATATCAACCTTATGGCGTACGTTCGGCAGCTTCTCTTCACTCTGATGCAAAGTAAGCTCATTGCCCCAGAAATCGATATCTACCCAGCGCCCTTCTTCGCTGTTTCCAGTTTTACAGCCAAAAACGCCACAGTAAAATTTCTTGGCTACCTCAAGATCCCCTGCGGGGATTGCAAGGTGCAAGCAATTGGATTTCATAAAACCTCCCACTCCCGGCCGCTCTTCTTCATCCCGCTGATTGACATATAATCACAAGCCAACACCCTGGGGGATAGATTTCTCAAGCAACCAATTGGTACATACGGGGTATAGCGACCCCAATTTATTATTTACGCCACCAGGGCCGATCAAGGGCTTCCCAGATGACATCCGGATAACAAAGCAGCTGCCAGAGCCCCGAGAGACACATATTGCACCTATTTATAGGGCGGTTCGTGAGTCTCTCCCACCTAGTGCTCAAAAAAACAACAGAAGGCGTAATCAGGTCACTACTAACCGGCAAGCCTTGAAATATCCTCCTAATTGAGCGCAGTACTTTAACACATGTGTTGCTGGGAAGAACTGCCTCTGATTAATAACGAAGTTACTGACAAGTCACTCCTACATCAAGGCTCACTATTAAAAGAAAGCCTTACATAGAATCTTCACGATGCACCTTAATGGTGCATGCTAGTAGGATGACCCGTGCACAAGGTGTACTCAGCTCCGCTTAATACAGTTCCCTCCAGGTCTTTCCACAACGCTTTGCCTTACAAACTCTTGCACCTTATTAGTGCTCCCTGTACCGCCTGGCGCCCTATTTGCAGGCAGCAAGTATTGGTCCACAACCTTTCCTTATTAAAAGTATCGGTTCAACGTAACCAAAAATCAGGCCAGCCCTTCAATAGGCCTTTTTCCCGGTTGTATGCTTACCCAACCGCTAAAAGGTATTTAGTTTTTGTTTTTAAAAATTTATTAGTACTTCATTGCTTTAAGGCTACTCACCTAGAGGCTATTGCTGAAAAAAAATACTGGAAAACACTCGGTAAACTCGGGTATATTCCGCGACTATTTTTTAACCAACTGCCGACCCAAATGTCGGCCGCCAGTGCGGTTTCCGCCTGTCGCTGTAACAGAGGTAATACAATGAAACCAACCAAGCCCCTGCTACTACTGGCCTCCGGCCTGTTGTCTGTAGCTGCCCAAGCAGAAATGACTTGGAGCGATAACAGCCTCAGCCTGTTGTATGGCCGCGACTATGAAATGAACTACAGCCTGACCACCGATGATTCCGAGCGCTCTGTAGTGACCTTTGAACACGCCAGTGGCCACAGCTGGGGAGACCTGTTTATCTTTGCCGACTATCTGCATTCAGAAGATGGTTCAAAGGAGCTCTATTCAGAAATTTCTCCTCGTCTGAGCCTGGGGAAGCTCAGCGATCGTGAACTGGCTTGGGGGCCGGTAACCGACGTATTAGTGGCAACCACTGTAGAGCTGGGCAATATGGATGACCCCGATCACCTCACAGCCACAGGCCCGCATTTCACCAACGTTCTGACAGGTCTCGGTTTCGACCTTGCAGTTCCGGGTTTTTCTTTTGTCCAAGTAAACGCCTACCGCCGCGATAACGATGACAAGGCCAGCAACGAGCAGCTGACCCTGGTTTGGGCCATGCCATTTACCCTGGGAGACTCCAGCTTCGTATACGACGGTTTTATCGATTGGACCAGCGCCGCAGAAAATACACACCCAAGTATGAACTTTACCTCCCAGCTCAAGTGGGACGTTGGCGCCAATTGGGGTGAGCCGAAAGCCCTGTATGCCGGTATTGAATACGTGCATTGGAATGACAAATTTGGGTTCAAAGATGGAACCTTTAATACCGACTCCAACGAGCGCAATGTTAACCTGCTAGTAAAGTACCACTTCTGATATGAAACCCTCTGATATCCAAACATCAGCGACCCCAGGGTCTGGTATTCCCCAGGCGGGCAGCGACGCCTCTTTATTGGAAAAGCTGTTCAAGCTGTCTGAGCGTCAGACAAATGTTCGCCGGGAAGTGATTGCCGGTGTAACCACTTTCCTGACTATGGCTTACATCATTTTTGTAAACCCCAACATCCTGGCGGCGGCTGGTATGGATAAGGGCGCCGTGTTTATGGCGACCTGTCTTGCTGCTGCGATCGGCTGTCTAATCATGGGGCTGTACGCCAACTACCCCATCGCACTGGCGCCGGGAATGGGCCTCAACGCCTTCTTCGCCTATGTAGTGGTGGGCGAAATGGGCTATAGCTGGCAGGTTGCCCTGGGTGCAGTGTTTATATCAGGAGTAGTGTTCCTACTGCTTAGTATCTTTAAGTTGCGGGAATGGATAATCGACAGTATTCCCACCTCCCTGAGGCAGTCCCTGGCAGCCGGTATTGGACTGTTCCTGGCGATTATCGCCCTGAAGAGCTCAGGGATCGTGGTTGCCAGCCCCGCCACCCTGGTGACCCTGGGGGACCTTAAGTCTGTTGAAGCTATGCTGGCTGCTCTGGGCTTCTTTATTATTGTGGCTTTGTCCTACCGCCGTATGCTCGGCTCGGTAATGATTGGCATTCTCGCAGTTACCGTTATTGCACTGGCTATTGGTAAAGTAGAGTTCACCGGCCTGGTCTCCGCACCACCGAGCCTGGCGCCCACCTACCTCGAACTGGATATCGCCGGGGCATTTGAAGTGGGTATGATCAGTGTCATCTTCGCCTTCCTGTTCGTAGACCTGTTCGATACTGCCGGCACTCTGCTGAGTGTCTCCGACCGCGCCAAGCTTCTCGATGAAAACGGTAAGTTGCCGGGCATGGGCAAAGCCCTGATGGCAGACAGCTCCGCTTCTGTAGTCGGTTCTGTTCTGGGTTCGTCCACCACTACTTGTTACGTTGAGAGCACCGCGGGTATTACCGCAGGCGGACGCACCGGTCTGACTGCAGTGGTCTGCGCTGGTCTGTTCTTGCTGGCCACCTTCTTTTCCCCGCTGATCGGGATGATTCCCGCTTATGCGACTGCCGGGGCTCTGCTGTATGTCGGCGTCCTGATGACCTCCGGTTTGTCTTCCATCGACTGGGATGACATCACCGAAGCCGCTCCGGCGGTGATTGCGGCAGTAATGATGCCGTTATCATTCTCTATCGCTCACGGTATTGCTCTGGGCTTTATTGCCTACGCAGTCATCAAAACACTGAGCGGGCGCAGTAAAGACGTCAGCATCAGTGTCTACGTGTTAGCGGCTCTCTTTATTGCCAAGTTCGCCTTTTTCTGAGGGGTACACAGATGAAAAAGCATTTTATCAGCGCACAGCAACTGCTGATTGATTCCTACGCGCTTGCCGAACAAATCTATCAGAGCGGCTTCCGCCCTAATTACATCGTTGGTGTATGGCGTGGCGGCGCTCCGGTAGGTATCGCGGTACAAGAATTGCTTCATGTGATGGGTGTGGATGCGGACCATATCGCAATCCGAACTTCCTCCTACCTCGGTATCGGCGAGCGCGACAAGAAAGTCCGAGTGCATGGTCTGAACTACCTGATTAAGCGCCTTGAGTCCCACGACTCCCTGCTGATCGTTGACGATGTGCACGATTCCGGCCTGAGTATTGAACAAACAATTGAAGACCTGCGCGCAGCCTGTAAAAAGAACACGCCAGAGATTCGTATTGCAACGCCTTACTACAAGCCGAAAAACAACAAAGCGAAGCGCGAGCCGGATTACTTTATCCACAAGACTGAAGAGTGGCTGGTATTCCCTCATGAGATCGACGGCCTCACCCGGGAAGAAATCCTGGAGAACAAGCCCGAACTCGCCCCTTACGTTGACCGGATTGCTACCGCAGTCTGATCCTCTTTGTTACCGGGGACTCAGGTCCCCGGTACTTCCCCTTCTTTATCGTTGAGTTGTCAGTATCCTTACGACTCCTCTCTCTCCACCTCTTCCGGTCTAATAACTACGCTAGAACCGAAAAGCTACAATCAAGCCCCATACTTCAAACCTTTCTCAAAAGCCCCCACTTATGCAACTAAAGTTAGTTTTAGGCAATTTATTAAATAGAAAAGTTGGTCCAGAATTAAGAGGGCCTTAAATAAATTCACAATGTTGCTTTAGGGCTTCAAATGGTAACAACGAACTATTTAAAGATTGTCTAAGATAACTGTCCCAATTGTCGGAAAATAAAAATGAACGACAAACTTGCAGGGCTCAGCCAAACACAACTCGATGCACACTGGATGCCCTACACCGGTAACCGGCAGTTCAAACGAGACCCACGAATTATTACAGCCGCTGATGGGTGCTATTTCACCAGCGCTGATGGTCGCCAGATATTCGATGGCCTTTCGGGCCTGTGGACCTGTGGCGCGGGTCATAATCGAAAAGAAATCGCCAAAGCCATTAACCAGCAGTTGGAGACTCTAGACTTCGCCCCCTCCTTTCAGTTTGGCCACCCCGGCTCCTTCAAGTTGGCGGAACGAATCACTCGCTTAATGCCGGAGGGCCTCAATCGGGTATTTTTCACCAATTCCGGCTCTGAAGCAGTGGAGACCTCGCTGAAGATTGCCCGTGCCTATTGGCGCAAAAGAGGACAGGCCAGCAAGACAAAACTAATTGGTCGAAGTAAGGGATATCACGGAGTGAATTTTGGTGGAGTTAGTGTCGGCGGCATCGGAGCCAACCGAGCCATCTATGGTCCGGCGCTCTCCACCGCTCACCTTCCCCATACACTACTGCCGGAAAATCGCTTTAGTCGCGGACAGCCTGAATATGGGGCACACCTTGCCGAATCACTATTAGAAATTATTGAGCTACACGATGCTAGCAATATTGCCGCTGTCATCGTTGAGCCAATGGCTGGCTCCGCCGGTATTTTACCCCCACCAGAAGGCTACCTACAGCGACTTAGGGATATTTGCGAGCAACACCAAATCCTACTGATTTTCGACGAAGTAATCACCGCATTTGGCAGACTGGGCACTGCCACAGGTGCAGAGCTTTTTGGCGTAGTTCCAGATATTATCAACATCGCCAAGCAACTCACTAACGGAGTCATCCCCATGGGAGCCACGGTGGTGCAGCAAACGATCTATGAGACGTTTATGCAACAAGGAGGAGCCGACTACCAGTTGGAGCTACCCCATGGATACACTTATTCAGCGCACCCAGTAGCCTGTGCAGCAGCACTTGCTACCTTAGAACTTCTAGAGAGAGATAATCTTTTCAAGCACTCAGCAGAGCTTGCCTATCTTCTGGAAGAATATATACATCAGCTGAGCAACTTGCCTCTGGTTTACGATATCCGCAACTGTGGCCTAGCCGCTGCGCTAACGATTGAGAGAGCCCCAGGGGAGCCCTTATTACACCCATTCCGCATTGCCTTAAAGATGTGGGAGAAAGGCTTTTATGTTCGCTATAGCGGAGACACCATTCAATTGGGCATGCCATTTATTACACGCCGTGAAGAGATTGATGGACTCGTAAACGCCCTCGCTGAGTCTGTTCTTGAAGTTGCTAATGGTCAATAGCGTTTTTATTCTGTTAGCGGCTTCCCTCCTTGCTAAACAGCAATTCACCCCATAAGAACAACCCCTTAACGCTCAAGCCCTGTTAATAAAATAATCCCGAATCTACATGGGATATAATTTTGAAGACTAACCCACTTTAACCGCCTTTTATTTGGGCCATTTCATCTATTTATTGTATAGCACCAATAGTAAGATTCTCGGTGCATACATTGCGGACCAATATAGAATCATAGCAATAACAACTAACCGATCGGTGAGACCACCATGATCAATCAAACCAAGATTAAAAGATTAAGACTTATTACCACTCTCTTGTGCAGTATCATGTTCGCTGCCTGTGAGCAAAAGCCAGGTAGTACAGAAGCCGCACAAACTTCTACAACAAAACCTGTAACAAGAGCGGAGATCGCGGGGCTATCTGAGAAATATGCAAAGCTGAGAAAACAGCAAATTGCAGAGGTAGATTACCAACTGAGTATTCATCTTGATCGCAACGGAGACAGTTTTTCCGGCACAGTTGTAACTGAAATTAAATTCAACAAACCCTTACAACAGCCTCTAACTATCGATTTCTCTGGAGGTACTGTTGAAACTGTACAGGTGGATAACCAAAAGACTCCTTTCAGTTACAATGGACATTTTATTCGTATTGATAATACACAGCTACCCAATAAGAAGCATACAATTACAATAAATTATCGACATCCTTATTCAAATAATGGGTCGGGTCTATACCGATTTAAAGACGCTGTAGATGGTAGAGTCTATTTATATACTGATTTTCAACCCTATGACGCCAACCGCCTTTTCCCACATTTTGACCAACCGAACCTTAAAGCTCGCTATACACTAGATGTCACAGCGCCAAAAGAGTGGGTAGTAATCAGTGCGGAGCGGGAACATAGAGTAGAGCACGAGGGTGAAATAAAGCATTGGTTTTTTCCACAAACTCCAAAGTTCTCATCCTACATATTCTCATTACACGCTGGGCCCTACCATATTTGGGAGGATAACGCCAAAGGTATCCCTCTACGCCTGATGGCCCGCCAGAGCCTGGCACAATATGTTAAAACCAAAGACTGGTTTACCTTCACCAAGCAGTCCTTTGCATTTTTTCAACCCTATTTTGGAATAGATTACCCCTTTAATAAGTATGATCAGATCCTGGTACCCGACTTCAATGCGGGTGCCATGGAAAATGTGGGGGCAGTCACTTTTAATGATGCCTACGTATCTCGTGGAGAAAAAACCCAGGCCCAGCGTATGCGCTTGGCCAATGTTATTGCGCACGAATTGGCACATCAGTGGTTTGGCAATCTAGTGACCATGAACTGGTGGGACGATCTTTGGCTAAATGAAAGTTTTGCCACTTATATGGCCAACCTATCTTTAGCAGAGAACAGTGAATTTTCCAATGCCTGGGAAAATTTTTATCTTGGTACTAAACAGTGGGCTTATTACTCCGATCAAAGGCCCACTACTCATGCCATCCAGCTACCAGTAAAAAATACCGAAGAAGCTTTTAGTAATTTTGATGGTATTACCTACGGCAAAGGGGGCTCTATACTCAAACAATTACCCTATTTCCTCGGTAAAGAAAAATTTCGTCAAGGCGTTAGCAGTTACCTGAAAGAGTTTTCTTACAAAAATTCTACACTTGATGATTTTATTAATCATCTGGGCAAGGCCGCCAGCATCAATCTGGAGGAATGGCAACAACAATGGCTTTATCAAGCCGGTCTTAACACTATTGAAGCAAGTTTCGAATGTGAAAATGATCGGATTACCGGCCTTAGTCTGACACAGACAGCTCCAGATGATTACCCGACGCTACGCGAACAACGCACTCAGCTCGGTTTCTATCGTATGGATGAGGGGATTATGAAACGCTATGCCACCCTGTCGGTAAGGTACAGCGATGCATTAACCAAAGTAGAGAGTGCTAAAGGGTTATCCTGCCCTCAAATTCTCTATCCTAACGAGGAAGATTGGGCTTTTACCAAGGTAACTCTTGACTCAATCACACTGAAAAATATGGCTCAATACCTCCATGCCATTGAAAATCCTTTCACCCGTCTTATGCTGTGGCAAAGCCTATTCGACAGCGCCTATGATGCAAAGCTCCCCCTTGATGAATACATCAGTTTTGTTATTAATAATGGTGTCGCCGAACAAGATATCAGTGCTATTCGACTCAATGCGCGCTATTTAAATTATGTCCATAGTTATCTAAACCAAGTTCCTATTGATCAACAGCGCCGTAGTAAAATTCTAAAAACCATGGAGGATTTTGCGTGGGAGCGACTACAGCAGTCACCTGCAGGCAGCGATCAACAAAAGACTTGGTTTGAGCTATTTACCGAAATAGCTCATTCGAACAGCGCGCTCAACAATGCCAAACTATTACTGATGGGTGAGCTCTCAGTTAAAGGACTAATCCTAGATCCGGATATGCGCTGGGATTTAATTCACCTGCAAAATCGCTATTTATATTCTGATTATGAACAAGCTATTGCCCGTGAACTAAGCAAAGATAGCTCAGACAGATCAAAACTGAATGCCATTGCTGCCGAAGCGGTAAGACCTTTACCAGAAATCAAACAAAAATGGTTAGAAAACCTAATTCAGCACAGGGATAACTTCAAGTTGAGTGAACTGCGCAAGGCCTCTTATTCTCTATTTAAAGATGAACAAATCTCCCTATTTAATAATAACAGCGAAAAAATCCTTTACGCACTGGAGCAAATTAATAATGAGGATTCCTCAGAGCTAATCAGTAGCTATACCAATATTTTCCCCCTAATGTGCTCAAATGAGGGCGCTCAAAAAATAAGCACCACTCTTGAAGAAAACCCTCAATTTAAGCCCACACTGGTTAAAGCATTAAAAAATCACCTCTACACTAGTGAACGATGCATCAAAATGGGGCAAGCTTTACTCATCAAGGATAAAGGATAAAGGATAAAGGATAAAGGATAAAGGATAACATCGGATTCTATTTTTATAGATGTCCTGTAGAGTGCACAAAAAAATAAAAGAATCAGTACTATAAGAATGTTTAAGGGCCTATAGGCCCTTATTTATTGAACTCGCCTTCCAATGGATAAATGCCTATAAATCAATGAAAACAATTACTACCCAACATAATTTAGACCTGCATAAATTAAACCTCAATGGTATCTATACTTAAAATAACAAAGGCATCTCTATGTATATAGCGGTTCAAAAAGACGATCTATCAGATGGTACCGTCGTAGAGTTATTGGCGCAGCACCTAAAAGAAATGCAACAGCACTCCCCCCCTGAAAGTGTGCACGCCCTCAAACCAGAAGAGTTAGTTGATCCCAAAATCACCTTCTGGAGCGCAAAGATCAATGGCGTTCTAGCAGGCTGTGGCGCCCTCAAGGAAGTCTCCTCTACTCTGGGAGAAATCAAGTCAATGAAAACCAGCCAATCTTTCCTACGCAAAGGTGTCGCTAAAGCAGTATTACAGGAGATAATAAATGAAGCCAGAAGACGGGGTTACAGTGAGGTAAAGCTTGAAACTGGTAACAGGTTAAATTTTGCTCCAGCAATAGCACTTTACTATCAAAATGGCTTTAAATCCTGCGGGCCATTTTCCAACTATAGAGAGGATCCACACAGTCTATTTTTTACAAAAAAACTTAGGCTGTAAGCAAGCTTTACCATTTAACTCAAGGAGAGATACAAACATATGCCTTACTCTAGAAGAGATTTTTTAAAAATTATCGGAGCGGCACCATTTATACTCGGTGGAATGGAGGGGAAAGCTGGAACATGGCAATCTGCCCATAAACTACGATTCATTAAACTACCAGACTTAAAAACAGCCGTTCAGGAAATATACCCCTCTGTATTCTTTGGAGAAATCTATATTTCAGGTGGTTTTATTCCATCATCTAATTCCATATTTTACGGTCTAGCCCCTACAGATCGCACCTATATATTCTCACCCCAAACCAAAACTTGGCGAGATGGTCCACCACTCCCAGAAGCTATACACCATCTAGGTATGGCTGCAAACTCCAAATATCTTTATGGCATTGGAGGTTTCAATGGAGTAAAAAACAATGCTTGGCAGGCCAAGGCTACTGTTTATAAGCTGTCCAACAGTGAAGATATCTGGACCTCTGGGCCCCGCTTGCCGGCTCCCATGGCCGAAAGCATCTATGCCAACACATCAAAAGGCATCCATGTTATCGGTGGAAAAACACCTAACGACCAACTTAAAAATAGCGATACGAAAAATCATTATATATTGATAGACAATGCCAACTGGGAAACTGCAGCTCCGGCGACTATCAGCCGAAATTCCGCAGCAGGTGCGGCATTAAACAATAGAATCTATGCTATTGGTGGGCGCCAAGCTAGCAATGGAAATAATAAGGCTAGGAATCTCTCCTACGCGGAAGTCTATGATCCCAGCTTGGACAAGTGGAATAAAATAAGACCGCTACCCCAATCACTTGCCGGGCTAACTGCCACACCATTAAAGGGAAAGATAATAGTTACCGGTGGAGAAGCCTTTGGCCCCAACGGTTACTGGAAAACAGGCTCTGCATTTAACTCGATCTGGTCATACAACCCAATTAGTGATCAGTGGAGAAAAGAAATCTCTCTCCCTATGGCTCGCCATGGACACGGTGCTGTTACAATTAACGATTCCATTTATATTATTGGTGGAGCCGCTAAAGTTGGTCCACAAGAGACCTTAGCGTCGACTATAAAAATGAACTGGAAACCATAACCCCTAGATTTGTAATTTTCCGTATAAGCTTGGATTAATTATGCTTAAAAAAAGAGAATATCCCTTTCTACCGCCACAAAAAGGCCCTTATGTACATTCTGTTATCCATGAAAATACGCTCTACATTTCGGGCTTGACCGCACAGGGAACCTCTTCTCAGAAAAAAGAATTTTTAGATCAAGCCCAAGAGGTACTCTCTCAGATAGATAATATCCTGGAATACGAGGGACGGAACAAATCTGATCTGATTAAGTTAACAATCTTCATAAAGGATATCGAACAGACCAGTAACCTGCGCAAAGCGTTATTTCAGTTTTATGACGGAAACTTGCCAGCCTGTTCACTAGTCGAAGTTTCTAATCTGATTCACCCTGACCTAAAACTAGAGATCGAGGCAATAGCGGCTATGGTATAAGGCCACCAAGGCTAGAATCACCATTCGCCTCCCCGAGGAGGCCCATTACGCTCTACACCGAGATAGCCTATATATCTATCCCGTATCTCCCGCACATACTTAACCGGCTCCCGACCCCGTACATAGCCAAAGCGACTCTGGCGATAGTATTCAGGTTTGGATAACAACAACATGGCCTGTTCTACATGGCCAAACCATTGATCGGGATCTAATTCCATGCGCTGAGCAAGGGCTATAGCATCACGTACATGGCCATGGCCGGCATTATAAGCAGCCAAAGTAAAGTATATTTTTTGCTCCTGCGAAAGCATCTGTGGGAAGCGTTGATCCAGCCAATCGAGATAGGACACTCCCGCACGGATACCATTCTCAGGCTCATAAAGATTATCGACCCCTAATTGGCGAGCAGTACGCGGGAGCACCTGCATCAATCCTTGAGCCCCGGCAAAGGAACGGGCGCGGGGATTGAACTGGCTTTCTTGGTACATCTGAGCAACCACCATGCGCCAGTCACGATCCGTTTTATCCGTATATTTATGGACTATAGGATCGTAGGGTGAAAGTGAATCACTACTACTGCGCAGGCGATTTTCCTGGTGGCGAAGGATACGCTTTTTCTCTTTAAAGTACTTATTGTAAGTAACATTAAAAAACAAATCGCGATCGTGTTTATTTAAAAAGTTATTTAATTTTCCCAGCAGTTGGCTTTGATCTGCACGCACAGCCCAGGCTATTTCTCTGACACTGGGCAATTCAGCCACCACCCTAAAATCATCGCGATAAGTGCTCTCGATGGCAACCAGATGAGAATCTGCAATCGTATAGGGAAATAACCCCTGAGCAACGGCATCGATTAAATATTCGGTTGTTGCGCCTAGCTGCTCAGATATCTGAAGTGGGGCGATTCCCTGCTCCCGCTGCAATACCACCATCTCTGAGAGACTCTCACGGTAGCTGGTTTGTGGGTTTACAGCCACCATCTTTCCCGACAGCATTTGCTCTAAGGGCACATCACCTTGCAGGGAGATATCTTTGCTTGGAGCAATCAGCTGTTCAGTCACCTCAAGGTAGGGGCGTGTAAAAACGAGCCCCTGCTTACGGCGCATCTCGGTAATCGTCAGTGACGAGGCGATCATATCGCCCATACCTGCCTGCAGGGCATCTGCTAAATCCATATCCGCATCGGGCACGACCATACTGAGGCGAAGCTTATGGTCACGAGCAAATTTTTTCAGCAGGTCATAGTCGAACCCCATCAATTCCCCACGCCAAATAAAGTAAGAAGCTGGATGATTACGGGTCAGTACTCGCAGTGTGCCATCCGCTAAAATACCCTCCCAATCCCGCATCATTTTATTGGAGTTTTGCCCGGCCAATACCAATTCTGCCGTCAGGAATTCATTGAGCTCACGTCGTAGCTCTATGGCATTGAGACGAACTGCCCAGGCAATATCTCTGCTGGATTCCAGCTGATCGCTGGCAGCGAGCTGCGGATAATCGGGCAAAAGCGCATCGGCCAAATTACTGTCCATCACGGTTGCCTGATACTTACCTGCGACAACAGCATCTAACAATGCGCTGTTTGCCACCGCACCATCCAGGAGCGTGACCTTATAGGCCTGATCTGTATCTTCACTCAAGGTTTCGGCATAGGCACTGCCACGGCGAACGGCTACCTCCTGTAGCGGGCTATTCAAATCGCGAAGCGTAATTACTAGTTCATTCACCGTTTGTAGCGGCCGTGTGAACGCCACCTGCGAGCGTCTTTTGGCCGTGCGGGAAAAATTAGTGGCGATCACATCACCTCGGCCTTCTGCCAAAGCGGGGACCAAACCGGAAAAGTTATCCACATAAACCCACTGGGGCCTTAGGTTGCGGCTGTAGGCAAATTTCTCTGCAAGCTCCCGCCACTCTCCCTGCGGCAAGCCAGAACGCGGCAGGGCATCCTCCTCAGGGCCTCTGGGAGCAAGTAAGCGCAAGATGCCTCGCTCCTGTAAGGCGGGTAGGTCTCCGAGTTCCGGGTAGTTCGCAAAAACAATTTCAGGTTCTTTAGTGGGTTCAGCGACGACCTGTTGGGGTTCAACCTGCTGTGATTCTACTTGTTGAGAAGAGCGCTTTTCACAGCTTACTGAACACACAAGAGCGACGATCAGAAAAGTTATCGCGACTATTTTTTTATGCACAGTTCAACCTTATTTCAGCGAAATTGTTATTGTTATCCATCCACTTTTTGACTAACTAGCGAATTAATGCGGCGTAGAGTATTACTGTCGCCGCAAGGCATCGGCGTCTAAAGGTATTTAAAAACAAATTCTGACTTCTGTTCGATGTCTTTCAATAGTTAAAAAGCACCGGGTAAGGCGTCATCGTTATAATGTTAGTAGTTAAGTAGTACTCCCCCTTTATCAGGAAGAAACCCAACATCAGTAACAATAAGCCAAATCGTACCAGTTTTCCGCAGCCTCAATAAAAAAGCCCGGCAAACCAAATTGCCGGGCAAATATACGTTGGCGACTATGGGTTGTCTCTTACATCAAGTGACAGCCCCTCTATTATTCTGGGAGCATCTTATTGTTATTAGCTGGATTTAGGCTTGCCCTGTAGCTCCGCCAATCTCATTTTTATTTGTCGGTTCTCCTCCTCATCCGGGAGTTCGAACATCAGCGGCTTTGCCACCCGGGCAAAGTATTCCGCATTTTTCTGTTGATAGAGTTCTTCTGCCAGCCACTGAGCAATATGGAGCTCCCGCGGTGCGCGCTTATAAGCTTCTTCAAGCTTGGATAGATATTCCTCACGGGGATAGCTCAACATTTCCATAGCCATGGCCAGACCAAACCAGTGAGAAGCATTCTGAGGCTCTTTATTCACCAGGTAGTCGAACTCTTCACGAGCCTTTTTCAGACTGCGTAAATCGCGGGCATCGTTGGGCACCGTGGCCTGTTGATTCACCGTCAGCCAGGCGTGGGCACTCAGGTACCAGGGTTGCCGGCGATCCTTTTTTGGCACACTGGCAAGCAAATGACTGGCCTGCGGAAAATCCCCTATACGCAGATCCGCACTCGCCTTAATGGCAGCCAGCTCAGTGCTGTAGATCCCTGTGTGGTAGGAATAGGTAATCAGATCGTCGAGGGCTTGTAGGTTGTAACCAGACTGGGCAATAAAGTTCGCCAGTACATTTACTGCTTCCCGCTTTTGCAGGCGCTTCACTCGAGGTGTCACCTCTTTAAAATCAGCAGGGATATCCCCACTGACCACCTCATATTCCCCTGAGTCAAATGCGGCTACATACACTTTTTCAAGCTCTTTTACCGACATTCCCAGGGCTTTCTCCAGTGATTTCACCGGATCTGCACCATCGTTGTAGTCTTTGACAAACTGCTTAAATTCTTCCGCCTTATCGCCCTCCATCATCAACCAGTGGGACAGCAACCAACCGCTGGCATAGATATCGGCTTTCTCCTCGGGGTCGGTATCGTACACCGTTGCACGCAGCAGCCGGTCGAGCGGCATCAAGCCGGCATACATCAGAGTCTGAGCGCGCTCCTGGGGAATTTCGCCCAGTTCATAACGCCCCTTTTTAGGGAAGGACATAGTCGCCATAAATTCGGCAAAGCCCTCGCTATACCAGTAGGGGAAATGCGTGGTATTGCCGTTATAGCTAAGGAAATGGGTATATTCGTGAAAGAGAAATTCACGGGCCTTAAGCTGTTTTTTTACACTGCGGCCATCCAGGTTCACCAGGGCATAACTGCCCTCGGCGGAGGTATCAAACAGGCCGTTGGTCATCTCCGCCAACTCAGCCCCAACCAGACCCGCATAGGTTTTGCGGTCCCCGGCTGCATAAATTGTGAGCTTAGGGACGCTAGGGTCTACCTCCAACAGCTCTATGGCCACGGCGCGATAGCGCTCCAGATCGGCCACCAGGGTTTTTACCGCTTTGGGGTCGCCATCGGTAATAACCCGAAAGTTTTTACTGTCTACCTGATACCAGATCTCCTCGCCGAGGTAGCGGGATGCAGCATTGGCAGACAGTGAGAAAACGAAAAAAAGTACTAAGAAAACAGCTGAGCGAGAAACCATAGTTCAGGCCACCGAGTCATTGTTGCCGAAGCCCTCCGTGGCCAAATCGTAGAAGCACACATTACCGGTTTTTATTGATCAAAAAAAGATCAATATGAATAAGAAATGAACTTTTTAGGCGATTTTTATGTGACCACCTGGACAAAGTGAATTTAAAAAAGTCGATATAAAAACCTAATGGGGGCAGCGACAAACTACGAGACAAGCGTCTCATTTTTTAATCAAACAGCATACAAATACGCGGCCGGGTTCTATATATTGCGCTTCTGACCAATGTATTAATCATGGTCAAAAAATAAAAATAATTTACTTTGACGAGAGAAAAAAATGAAAACTACACCACTACTGGCGCTGCTTGGCGGCGCTATGATGTCAGCGCATGCCTGGTCGGCCCCTGAATATATTTCCGACCTGGATATTACCTCTTTCGACGGAACGGTACTCGATGCCAACCTGTTTGTGCCGGAAACCCCGGCACCAGCGGAGGGCTACCCTACCGTGATCTTCACCAACAGCTGGGGCTTGGAAAAACGCCAATACCACTTCCAGGCCAAGGAGCTGGCTGAAAATGGATACCTGGTTTTAAGCTACTCCACCCGTGGCTTTGGCCACTCCGGTGGACTGGTGGACGTGGCCGGAGAGAACAGCATTGCCGATGTGGGTGTGCTGATTGATTGGCTCGAATCCAATTACTCCGTGGGCAAACTGGGAATGGCTGGTATTTCTTATGGTGGCGGTATTTCCCTACTAAGCGCCGCGCAAGACTCCCGTATTGATGCGGTTGCTGCGCTGTCCGGCTGGGCCGATGTAGTTGAAGCGCTTTACCCCAATGAAACCGTTAACTTGGTCTGGGGTAGCTTACTTGTCACTACCGCCTTCGATAAAGAAGCTGAACTTGAGCAAGTCTGGGATGACCTGCGCAGCGGCCAGAACATGGAGCAAGTTATAGAGTTCGGCGCCAAACGCTCGGCAATAAGCTATGTCGATCAACTAAATGAAAATGGTACAGCAGTACTAGTATCGAATAACTTTGCCGATTATCTTTTCAAGCCAAACAGCATGACAGACTTCTTCTCCCTACTTGAGGGGCCCAAGAAACTGATGCTAAACCCTGGTACCCACGCCATTACCGAGACACTCTCTGGCAACGATGGACACATTTGGTCTACCAGCTTCCGCTGGTTCGATCACCACCTGAAGGGCAAAGACAACGGAATCAACCGCGAACCTAAAGTGGACATGACCGTGCGTATCAGCAACAAGCTGGAGCACTATGAGGACTACCCAGTAACCCAAGAGAGCACCACCTGGTATCTACAACCGCGCTTTACCATGTTCAATAGCGGCAGTATGGAGAGCGGTAAATATGATGGCTGGAGCTGGAGTAATGAATTCCACGGGGGCTGGGATACCTTTGCTGGTACCGGTATCCCATTGGTTTCCGATGCCTTAGAAGGTTTCGGCATTCCGGTGTACGCACCTATGATGGCAATCAACGGTTACTATGCCATCGAATACAAGTCACCAAGGCAGTCTGAGACCCTGAAAGTTCGCGGCGCACCAAAGCTAGAGATGTGGATCGAGCCCAGTAAGAGCGAGGTTCAAATGAATGTACATCTCTACGATGTCAATTTCTTTGGCCTTGGCCGCCTGATCACCCACGCACCAATTACTGTGCGCACTGAACAGCCAGGTAAGAAGCAAAAAGTGGAGGTTGAACTGTTCACCACCAGCTACGATGTGCCTGCTGGTCACCGAGTAGTTATGGCTATTGATACTCAAGGCCCTATTTACAAGAAGCCACAAGATACCAACTACACCATCACTGTGCCCTATAGCAGCAGCAAGGTTTCCAGTTTAACTGTCCCACACCTGTAAATTTTCACAGCCATCACCATGCCCAGCGCTTGATCGCCGGGCATGGCATTCCCCCTGGATCTATCTCAACGCCCACAGCCCCACGTAATTTTCCGCCAAAGCGGTACAATGGCCTTTTTTTGGCCAAGTACCCCATCGCTCTATGAACAAGAAGATACCGCTCGCCCTGCTGAGCGCGGCGCTGTTATCAGTAACAGTCGCCGGGTGTAACCCGGCGGAAAAGGCCCCGCAGAAAATCGACCAGGAATCCAGCGCTCAAATGACAGCCCTGGACATCAGAGAAGCCCCTGAGGGCAAGCTTCCCCAAGGAGTAAAGCCCAGCACCTACCACCTGGACCTGACTCTCGATCCTCGCAAAGATACTTTCAGTGGCCGTGTCGCTATCGACATTCAGCTGGACCAGGCCGGCAACCATATCTGGTTGCACGGCAAGAACCTGTCGGTAACCAAAGCCACTGCGCAACTGGCAGACGGGCGTGAGGTGCAAGCCAGCTACCGCGAGGTCCTCGACAGCGGCGTCGCCACGGTTGAATTCTCCGAGCAACTGCCGGCCGGCAGCTTCACCCTGCAGCTGGATTATGCCGCCGACTTTGATCGCAACCTGGCCGGCCTGTTTAAAGTGGAAGAGCAGGGCAATGCCTATGCCCTGGCCAAATCTGAGTCCATCCAGGCGCGCAAATATCTGCCCGGTTTCGACGAACCCGGCCTAAAGGCGCCCTTCTCCATCAGCCTCACTGTGCCCGAGGGCTACGCCGCTATCAGTAATGGGCCGGAATTAAAACGCGAGACTGTGCCGGGCGGCATGGAGAAAGTGACTTTTGCCACCACTCCCCCTATGTCCACTTATCTGCTGTCCCTCTCGGTAGGTCCCTTCGATGTGGTTGAGCGCGCAGCTATTCCACCGAGTAAGTACCGCAAGGACCCTATCCCCCTGCGCGGTTTTGCGCGTCAGGGCCGCGGTGGCGATATGAATTACATTCTCGATATCACCCCCAAAATGGTGGAGACCTTCGAGAATCAATTACAGCGCCCCTACCCCTTTAAAAAGCTCGATATTATCGCCGCGCCACAGTGGCCCAGCGGCGCCACCGAGCTGTCTGCAGCCATCACTTATCGCGAGCAACGCATTCTGGTGGGCGATAACCCCGCTCCCGGCGCGCGCCTGGCTTTGGTAGAGGTACACGCCCATGAGATCGCGCATATGTGGTTTGGCAATCAGGTGACTCCCCCCTGGTGGGACGACCTGTGGCTAAAAGAGGGCTTCGCCACCTGGGGCGAACCGCTGGCCCTGCGTATTATGGAACCCGAGGGCGGCCACGACCTAAACGCCGCCACCTACGCAATCGGCGCTATGCAGTTGGACTCCCTCGCCAGCACCCGCGCCATTCGCGAGCCTGTTAGCGACAACAACAATATCCGCAACGCCTACGACTCCATCACCTATTCCAAGAGCCTGGGCGTTATCAATATGGTGGATAACTACTTCGGCGCGGAGAAATTCCGTCCGGCCCTGGGCCGCTATCTGGAAGCTTTTAACGGTGGTGAGGCAGACTCCCCTTCTTTCTACAAAGTGATCGGGAAGGAAACCAATACCCCGGAACTGACAGAGACTTTCCGCAGTTTTGTCGAGCAAAAAGGTGTACCACACCTGGAGCTGACCCTGGACTGCAGTAATCCGGCCCAGGCCAAACTGCATGTCACCCAGAGCCGCTACAAACCCCTTGGCTCCCCTATTGCTACAACCGCACAGCAGTGGAGTATCCCCTTCTGCTTTAGCAGCGACAGCGGCACCCAGCAGTGTCAGATACTGACCGGTAAAGAAGAGACCCTGGAACTCGCTGCAGGCAGCTGCCCCAGCTGGGTAATGCCCAACGCACAGGGCAGCGGCTACTACCGCTGGAACCTGCCCGAGCCCCAGTGGCAGGCCCTTACCGAGCGCTTCACCCAGTTCGCCCCTACGGAGCAACTTTCAATTATCGACAGCGCCTTCGCTGCCTTCGAAGCCGGTAAGCTACCTGCTCCCCGCTTGCTCGATGTTGTGCGCCAGTCAGCGAAAGCAGACAAGCGCCAGGTAATTACCATGCCTCTGCGCTACCTGCGTAAGTACCGCGATAATTATCTCGACGATGCCGAGCGCTTGGCTTTCCTAAACTTTGCCCAGAACCTTTATCTGCCACTATTGAGCAACAGCGCGAGCAGCGAAGATGCCGACCAGCAAATGCTGCACAGCGCCCTGCTCGGTTTTATGGCACTGGTGGCAGAAGACCCGGATACCCGCAAACAGTTAATGGAAAAGGCTACAGCCTTTACCGGCTTTAACACCGAGCGCGATCCCCAGGCATTGAACTCCGACCTGTACGAAGCCGCCCTGACCGTGGCTATCCAGGATGCCGGAGAGGACTTCCTCGCACACCTGATTAAAGTGCGCACCGAGCTGGATGATCCTCGCTTTGAAAACGCCAGTGCCAACGCCATCGGCAGCAGTAATAGCCCCAAGCAAATAAAAACTATCCAGAAGTTAGCACTCAGCGAACAGATGGGTCCGCGGGAGTCTTTTGCACTGATTCGCTACGCCCTGGCGCAGCCGCTGGTGCAGGAGCAACACTGGGCTTGGCTGCGCAATAATTTTGTCCAGGTTGTGGATAAAATCCCCGCGCAGATCCGCCGCCATACGCCCGCATTTGCCAATGCCTTCTGCGATAAAAAACAATTGGATGAATTGCAACAGCTATTCGCCCAGCACGGCAAGCTGACGCCCGGCTACCAGCGCAGCCTGGCGCAGACTGAAGAGCGTATTCAGTTGTGTATGGCATTGCAGGAAAAAGGCCAGTCACTGATGAAAGCTCTGCCAAAATCGGTAGAGCTGGCAAATAAATAAACCGCTATTTTTTGTTATTTATCCCGTACAGGGTGAGGAGATTTCCCCACCCTGTCCACGCTAAGCCTTCCAACCAATAACCGGTGCAGACACCCGAATATTGCACCGATACCCTTCGATAGCTTTTTTTCAGTTCTCGCTTTTGCTGTGCTTGCGCAGGCGGAATGCCAGCCAGATCATGGGCAGGCCAAAGATAATGGCATAGGCCCCGATCACCCATACCAGTGCCAGGGCTCCGGCTCCAGGGCTGACCAATATTGCCAGGCCAAAAATTACCGAGAGCACACCGATCGCAATCAACAACCACTCGTTGTCGATTTCCTTGCGCAGTCGGATCGCTCCAACAATTTCAAATATTCCCCGCACCAATGCCCAGGCACCGATAAAAATCACCAGTACCAAAGCGGTTACCTGGGGAAACATAAAAGTCACAATACCCGCAGCCAGGCTGATCAGGCCGGAAACAATCAGCCACCAAAGAGGAGTGCTCGCATGCCGCCCCATAACTGCCGCCACCAAAGAAAAAATACCATCGAGCAGGGCATAGATACCAAAGAGAAAAACCAGAGTGAGTAGTGACAACCCCGGCCAGATAAATGTCAGCACACCGAAGATTACCGCGATAACACCGCGCAACAGCAGTAACCACCAGTTGGCGGAGAGCACCTTCAATATGGGGCCGGCGGGGATAGGAGAAGTATCAGTGGACATAAGCAGTCCCCGGGTTACAGATCAGCATTGAGTGAAGCGCCAGGCTGTAAAGCCTTGCAGAGCCGAACATATTTTCCCTGGAACCAGCAAAAATAAGAGAGCGGCGGCCCACGGCCGCGACCAAATAGTCGACTCTGCAAAGACTATGATCGCGCCGCAGGCCGCTAATTTCAGTGTAGCCCTTAACGACAAGCAGGCGCAGAAATCTTGTGAACGGAAAAATCAGGCAAGCGAATAGTTAGAGAGCGGGTGCTTAGCATGGATGGGTTTTAGCGGGAGAAAAAAGGAGCGGAAAAGGAGACAACCGGCAGCCCTAAGGCTGCCAGCGGAGGGTATGGGTCAGGCCAACTCGCCGATCACACCGCGCAGTTTATCCACAATCGCATCGATCTCGTGTTTTTCGATAATCAGCGGTGGGGACATACACAGGGCATCGCCGATACCACGCGCCATTACCCCAGATTCCCAGGCCTTAAGGGAAGCCTTGCCTCCGAACTTACCTTTGAGGTTTTCAGGGGCACGTAGCTCGATAGCACCAACCAGGCCGTAGTTACGCACATCGATCACATTGTCCATATCCGCCAGGCTGTGCAGGGCATTTTCCCAGTGCTGCCCGATTTCACCAGACGCGCGCGTGAGCAGACCTTCGCGCTCGTAAATATCCAGAGTCGCCATACCCGCAGCACAGGCCACTGGATGTGCGGAATAGGTGTAACCGTGGAAAAATTCCACCATACCTTCGGCGGCTGCATTCATAACAGTGTTATGAATTTCGTCTTTTACAAACACCGCACTCAAAGGCACCGCCGCATTGGTAATACCTTTCGCGGAGGTGATCATATCCGGAGTCACATCGAACTCGATAGAAGCGAAAGCGGAACCTGTGCGGCCCCAACCGGAAATCACCTCATCGAAAATCAGCAGCAGATCGTGCTTGTCACAGATCTCGCGCAGGCGCTTCAGGTAACCTTTGGGTGGCAGTACTACACCACCAGCACCGGCAAACGGCTCGACAATGACCGCAGCAATTTGATCGGCACCGTGGAAAGCCACCAGGCGTTCCAGGTCTTCCGCCAGCTCTATACCATGCTCCGGCAAACCGCGACTAAAGGCGTTGCGCTCGATATCCAGAGTGTGACGCATATGGTTCGCTTTCACCGGCTGGCCAAAGCCCTGGTAATTGGGGGCAATACCGCCCACGGAGATACCGCCAAAGTTCACCCCGTGGTAGCCCTTTTCACGACCGATAAACATGGTGCGAGTGCCCTTGCCACGCGCACGCTGGTATTGCAGAGCAATTTTCAGCGCGGTCTCTACGGCCTCTGAACCGGAGTTACCGAAAAATACATGGTCCAGGCCATCGGGAGTGTGCTTCACCAAGCGCTCGGAGTATTCAAAGCCCAACTCGTGACCAAAATTGAAGATGGAGCTGTAGTCCAGGGTTTTCGCCTGGTGATAAATGGCTTCGGCAATTTCTGTGCGGCCGTGACCGGCATTACTGCACCAGAGACCGGCGGTGGCATCAATAATCTGGCGACCACCTTTTTCGGTGAGGTAGATACCCTCGGCGCGCTCAACAATCCGCGGGGCAGATTTAAAGGTGCGGTTGGGGGTAAAGGGCATCCAGAAAGCGTTGGTTGGCATTTCAGACATAAACTGTATCTCCGCAAGTTCCCTGAAACTTCAAAATATTTACGTTGGGGAGCCAGCGACTCCCACGAATTTTTTCAGGCGCTTGTGCAATCTCAGACAAGCGCACGGCACTGCCGTTCGAAACTAAAAATCAGGCGCCGAAGCAGCAGTATTTGGTTTCGTAGAATTCGGCCATGCCTTCGACACCGCCCTCGCGGCCGATACCGGATTCTTTGTTGCCGCCAAAAGGCGCTACGGTGGTGGAGAATACCCCGGTGTTACAGGCAATCATGCCGTAATCCAGCGCTTCCACCACACGGTTCGCGCGGCGAATGTTCTCGCTCATCACATAGGCAGCCAAACCGTAAGGGGTATCGTTGGCACGGCGGATCACATCGGCTTCATCGGTAAACTTCTGTACTGCGGCGATGGGACCAAAGTTCTCCTCCTGAGCCACCCGCATAGCATCTGTGACGCCGGTCAGCAGGGTGGGAGCGAAATAGTTTTCTCCATTGGGCAGCTGCTCACCGCCAATCTCAATTTTCGCCCCGGCTTCTACCGCATCCTGTACCAGGTCCTGTACCCGATCCACCGCGCGGCGATAAATCATCGGCCCCATGCTGACACCTTCTTCGGAGCCATGGCCGATTTTCAGTGCGGCCACTTCAGCACGCAGCTTTTCCACAAACTCATCGTGTACCGACTCGTGCACATAAATGCGATTGGTGGCCACACACACCTGGCCGGCGTTGCGGAATTTGGTCGCCACGCAGGCCTGCACCGCCGTCTCCATATCCGCATCGTCGAATACGATAAAGGGCGCATTGCCGCCTAGTTCCATGGACATCTTCTTCACGGTGCTGGCGCACTGCGCCATCAGCAGCTTGCCCACGGCGGTGGAGCCGGTGAAAGTAAATTTGGCCACGCGCGGGTCCTGGGTCAGTACCTTGCCGATGCCCGGTGAATCGCTGCCGGTCACCACATTGATGGTGCCCTTGGGAAGACCCGCCTCCTCTGCCAGCTGGCACAACGCCAATGCGGACAGCGGAGTCTCCAGTGCCGGCTTGATCACCACAGTACAGCCGGCTGCCAGCGCCGGTGCCGCCTTGCGGGTAATCATGGCGTTGGGGAAGTTCCAGGGGGTGATGCAGGTCACCACACCCACCGGCTGGCGGATGGTGCTCAGGCGCATCGCCGGATTGTGAGTGGGAATCGTCTGGCCGTAGGCTCGGCGACACTCTTCAGCAAACCACTCGATAAAAGAGGCGCCATAAATGATTTCCCCTTTGGCCTCCGCCAGCGGCTTGCCCTGCTCGAAAGTGAGGAGACGCGCTAAATCATCGCTGTTATCCATAATCAACTGGTACCAGCGCTTGAGGATGGCGGCACGTTCGCCGGCGGTGCGGCGGCTCCACTCCGGGAAGGCGGCGCTCGCAGCTGCTACCGCCGCCTCTGCATCCTCCGCTGAACCATCGGCCACTAAGCCCAGTACTTCGCCATTGGCCGGGTCGCGCACCTCTGCGGTGCCCGCAGCATCCCGCCACTCTCCATCGATATAGTTCTGAGACTTCAACAGGTTTGGATTCGCCAGTTCCACCGGAAAACTCCTGATAATTTACTGTTATTAATGGTATTGCGGCGATTCTGGCCGCAGCAGCCCAGGGAGAATAGTAGTATTTTTCGAACTAAAGTTTATATTTATCAAACTTAAGGGTGAAGTGGCTTGTCCACTCCAATCCCCACTCCGCGGGCAGTGCCTAAGCTACGGCAAACTAACTCAAATAACACGGGATAAATCGGCAGATGGGCAAGACAAAAAGCGCCTTGGGCGGGCGCCTCAGCGATATAGACCTTCGCCTGTTGCGCGTTTTCCGTGAAGTGGTGCGCGCCGGTGGCCTGGCGCCTGCAGAGGTGGCCCTCAATATCGGCCGCTCCACCATTAGCGTACATATTTCCGACCTGGAAGCCCGCCTGGGTATGCAATTGTGCCTGCGCTCCCGCGGTCGTGCTGACTTCAAACTGACACCTGAGGGGGAGCAACTCTTCGAGGCCATCCTCGAATTGGATGGCCATCTGGAGGCCTTTAAAAGCCAGGTGAATGCCATTCAGTCTCACCTCACCGGAAATCTGCGTCTGGTGATGCCAGACGATGTGCTGGAGATACCACAACTGGATCTACCGGCAACCATTGCCCACCTTCGCCAACAGGCCCCCCAGCTACACCTGGAGGTACAACTTGCCGCACCCCAGGAACTGGAGCTGGAGATACTCGCCGGCCGCGCCGATGTGGGGATTAACCCCCTGCACACACGTCGACCAGGCTTGGAATACCAGCCGCTATTCCACCACCAATCCACACTCTACTGTGGCGCCCAACACCCATGTGCCCAAGCGGATCAGGTCAGCGAGGAATTACTTACCCAGCAGGAACTGGCAGCCCCAAGTCATGCCGTGCTCTCTGGCGCGGCTCACCTTTACCGATTATTTCCCAACCGTTCCACCGCTAACCATATGGCCGCGAGGCTAGCGATGATTCTATCCGGCTGTTTTGTGGGGTTTTTACCCAATTACCTCGCAGAAAAATATGTGGCGTGCGGCAAGCTGAAGCCGCTATTGGCCGAGCGTTTTCACTACCGCATTCAGAATGCTGCCACTTTTAAAAAGAATGCAGCAGACCACCCGGCTGTGCAGCTATTTTTGCGGGCTTTAGTAATTAAAAACTAACTATCGGCAAAGCCACAGTAGCCTAAATTGGTCCAGGTTACTGCTTCCCAGACGAAAGACCTATAAACCATTAATGACTGGCAATAAACCCAAAGGTTTGCACTGTTATAAAAATGCAGCATATATACAATAACTGCGTGTCAAAATGAATCACATGGAAGCTTTATGATCGACTTTGAAAGTTCACCCATATTCAAACTGAAGCCTATTGATATCTCCGAGGCTAGAGATGATTTCAATAAATTTTTAATTGAAGGTGAATCTATCTTCGCAGGGTTCAAAACCATTCGCGATCAGGTGGTTTTTACCAACAAAAGAATTATCGCAGCCAACGTCCAGGGAATTACCGGCTCCAAGGTCGACTACACATCACTGCCCTACAGTAAAATACAGGCGTTTTCTGTAGAAAGCTCTGGCACCTTTGACCTGGACTGTGAAATCGTGGTGTATCTCAGCGAGGTGGGAAAGGTCAAATTTGAAATCAAAGGGTCTTTTGATCTTATCCAATTTAATCAATATATCAGTATGTATGTACTGGCTTAACAATATTGAAGGACGTCACAATTTAGGCCTTCAATTTTAATGTTAAGTCGGTATATTTATGCCATCACAGATTTTATACACAAGAGAGGGAAGTTCATGTCACACATGTGGTTAGAAAGTTTGATTACCGAGAATGCACAGCAAGGGTTTGAATTGGCCATGAAACTATCCAGAATGGGAGTGAAATACACCCAACCTTCGGATGAGGTCAGAGGCAAGTTGAGAGCTTCCTACGAGGAAAACGCAGATAGCTTGATCGCCTCATCCCAGGTAGTTGCCATCAACTTTCAGACAGTAGCGGCCGCCAATAACTACTGGCGCGGTTAAGAGATTTCAGCGCTTTACATTGAATTTGAAAATTAGCTAAAAGTTCTGTAAAGCGCCTCTCCCCTTTCCTCACCATAAATATCCAGTCAAGCTTTACCTAAATAAAACCAGTCCCCTGGCTGATATTCAACAGAATTCACTATAAACATCAAGAAACACCAGCATCCCCAATTCTTCAATCTATATTGCAACTATTCTTTCTTTTGGATGCCCGTGGCAGAGAAACCTTGATCTAGACATTGGTATAGATATCGATAAAGGTAAGGCTCAATTGAGCGGATCACATTGCCATTGGTACCTATCTCCTTTTGGAATATGGAGTGGTAATAGACATGAGTGAGCAAGAAGAACGACTTGTTACGGTCTGGGAAACCCATACAGCAGCCGAGTTTGAGCTAAAGGATGCTGATGCTGCTATCGCCACTATGACCGACAACCCTGTTTTAATTCACGTCCCGGTAAACACAGGTGCAACCGGAAAGGAACCCCTGAGGAACTTCTATAGGGATATTTTTATACCGCAGATGCCGGCCGATGTTAGCCTGGAGCTACTGACTCGCACAGTAGGAAAACACAGAGTTATCGATGAGTTTATCCTGCATTTGACACACTCCCTGCGTATGGATTGGTTCGCTCCAGGTATCGAAGCCACGGGAAGGAAACTGTCTGTTCCCCATGTTGCAGTAATTGACTTTGACGGCGATAAGATCAGCTCAGAACATATCTATTGGGATCAAGCCACTGTACTTAAACAAATGGGATTTTTGGATAACCAACTGCCAATTATTGGCAAGAGTCAATGCGAGCGGCTACTGAATGCCAATGCCCAAGCTAACGAGCTCATCCCATAAAGTATAAAAGCTAATAAACGGTAATCCTTAGCAGTATTGGGCTTTCTTCTAGTGCGCTCACCTCTCTTTCGCCAGCCGGTGAGATTGACCACTCTATGCCAGCCATTGTGCTTCATTCAAATTTTTGCCCTAATGCATCTATAGAAGCTCTCTACCGCGTCAGAGTGGTATGGGCATATCAAAAGGGGAAAGATATCGCCTTTCTGGGTGCCGCCTGGCAAGGTTTTAGCCCTGGTACCTGAACAGCAACTGCATTAAGTCCCCACAATAACTCTCGAGGAAGTAAGTGTGCGAACCCTGGGCAATTTCTTATGGTTTATTCTTGGCGGAGTCTTTATGGGACTTTGCTGGTGGTTTTTTGCACTAATCGCCTTTGTCAGCATTATCGGTATTCCCTGGGGTAGGGCCTGCTTTGTAATGGGCATGTTCTCATTCTTTCCCTTTGGACGTGAGGCTATTTCACGCAAGGAGCTGACCCTAAACGAAGATATTGGGACCAGTGGACTTGGCTTGATCGGCAATATCATCTGGTTCCTATTTGCCGGAATTTGGCTGGCGATTGGTCATTTGGTACATGCTATTGCCTGCTTTGTAACCATCATTGGTATCCCTTTCGCCATTCAACACTTAAAGCTTGCAGGTATATCCTTATCACCAATTGGAAAAACGATTGTAGTGACAGAAGTAGCCCAAGCTGCAAGGATGAAAAATGCTGAGACGATAGTTTCAAGAATGAGAGGAAACATCTAGCCATTTAAGAGTAAGGCCTTTCTGATAAATGGTTTCAATGAGACAAGGTGATCAATGAACCTTTAAGCCATTAGTACCAGATAGCTTTATTTAAATAGCAGACAATAAATTTATTGATACTGCATCTCCCTGTGATTCTACAGCGTCTTACAGTGAGTGACATAACAATCGTCACTCATTTTAATGAACACAGGGAGTATAACAATGAGAAAACTTACCTTAATTTTAGCTGGTACATTTGCTTTAGCTGTCAACTCTATTGGCTACGCCGCTGAAAATCCCATAATACCAGAGCAGGACACACCAGCAGCCCAAGTAATGCTATTTGGTGTTTTTCATTTTCATAATCCTGGATTGGATTCAGTAAAGTCAGAGGTAATCAACGTACTGACCCCCAATAACCAGCGCTATTTGGAGCAACTTACTAACAAGCTTGCAGATGAGGGGCCCACCCATGTATTAATTGAATGCCCGCCGACATATCAAAAAACAATAAATCGCAAGTTCAATTCTTATAAAAATGGCAACCATGACCTCAGCGTAAATGAGAATCAACAACTGGGATTTCGTATAGCGGAAAAAGCGGGACTGGACAAGGTACTTTGTTATGACGAAAGAAATGTTCATTGGAAAGGTGCTGAACTAAGAGATTATATGACCAAAGAAACACCGGAGAGAAAAAGAACTCATGACAAACTCATAGAGAAAATCGGCAAGGATACGTCTCTCAGGCACAGCACTTTATCTTTAGGTCAATTACTGCAATTCCATAATAGCTCAAAGGAAGATCAAGATAATATGAATCTCTATATTATGGAAAATGATATAGGTGCAGGTAAAGGTTTTATTGGGGCCGATGCAGCAGCAAGCTGGTGGCACCGTAATTTTCGTATGTACGCTAATATACAGGCCAAAGCCCAGCCAGGAACTAAAGTAATTGCTATCGGTGGCTCAGGTCATACTGCTATCCTAAAGACCCTTCTAGAGGTTGACAAAAGTCGCCGGGCGTGGGATATCAATAATTACCTCTAGAATTCCTACCTGGCTTATTTATCACTAACAATTGAGAGTAATACTCATTCCAATCCATACCCTTGGATATCACACTACATATAGTGCGATATCCAAGCTTAGCAAAAAATAAACACACAAGAAATTTTAACTTTAGTTTTCCCTCCCTAATTACGTGTAAGATAGTTTATTTTCAGCTCAGGAATTACCATACAAAAACAAGATTACATCCACCTTAATAATCATACCTATGATTTTGCTATCAATATTTCTATCTAGCTTTTGGAATAAATTCTTTCTCTAGAGCACTCCGATCCCACCCTCCAGTGCTCGCTGCAGCTTCATAGGTACTCTGCAGAAAAGCCAATAATGTTTCATCTGGTGCAGTAGACTTCCTCACCTCATCATAAGGAAGGATAAATTCAGACAGCTCCTTTGAATAAAACGCAGAATCCGGACTAACCTCTTGACCCGAAAATTTATCAGATGCAGGATACGTATAAGAATAAAATGCAGCATCTTTATAACCTCCTCCGCCGGGCCAAAACCCAGCACTACTGACTTCATGAGAGTATGCCTCTTGAGCAGCCCAGTCAGGGAAATTTGGAACGCCTCCAGGATGCAGAGGTGCCTCTCTGCCAGAGAAACGTGTAACCGCTAAATCAAAACTTCCCCAGAAAAAATGTACAGGACTGCATTTCCCTATAAAACGGGAACGAAACTCTTTAAAAACTCTATCTATTTGCACTAGCGCCTGCCAAAAACGGGTTGCAAACCTTGAGTCATAATGACAATGATTCCTATCCTCTTCAAAGGGGATACCATTGGCAATCTCACTAGGTGTGGTATAGATTTCAACTGAAAGACCAAGATCCCTCATTACATTTATAACCGCCATATAGAAATCGGTAACGCACATTGGCGTTAACGGTATGATACGCCTGCCACCATCACTGACCAATATTGAAAGTTGATGCTCAAGAAGATCAAATTCAATAGAAAAAGCTCTTCCATCATAGGGGATCAGAGAGGTATTCAATCCCCTTGCTGATATATAAAAAGGCACATGCCAGGAGTGATTTGTCCAAGGTGTCTGAACCAAGCGAATCTTACCAATGATCTGTGTCCACAGATGTAATGTGGCCACTGTGTCTGACCAATCTTGAAAGTGAAGTTCAGGCCAATCTGAATTCTTAGAACGATTTGAAGGCATCTTCATATTTCACTCCGATCACTCACAACAAATAAAATAAAAGGCTACTGCCTCAGCAAAAAAATAAGCAGCATTCGGAAAAATCCACAACAGTAACATTATCGACACCAAATGATTCTCTACATGCCAACATAACTTACAAATACATTATTAGTGTCACCAAGCAAATTCCCACGCCTTTGACTTGCAAACTACACTCTTCAGTCGAGAAACTAATAAGTTAATCGCGTTACCCCAAACATACCAACTCTAAACAACTGAATACCTGTCACGCATGAGCCGCAAAAGCCATACTGTTCTATTAGTCCCCGGGATTTTTGACCGGGGTACCTCTCTGTTAAAAATGCAACGTATACTTTCTGAAGCAGGCTATAACACACATTACATTCACTTGCGTTACAACTCAGGTTGGCACGGTATGGAGCATTTATCCGCTCAATTAATGGCAAAGATGGAGAATATACTTAAGGGAGAGGAGACTTGTACGTTGATAGGATTTAGCATGGGGGGAATTGTCGCGCGCTATTACCTACAAGCCATGAGCGGTATTGATAAGGTGCATAAATTTATCTCTATTGCCTCTCCACACCATGGTAGCTATTGGGCAAATTTTCTGCCATATAAAGGAGGGAAACAGCTACGCGTGGGTAGTGACTTCTTAAAATCTTTAAACAAGTCAATACACCTCTTGGAACAAACCCAACCTGTCTCAATTTGGACTAAATACGACATCACCATAATGCCACACAGCAGTGCCCAGCTGGGAATTGGTGTATCTTATGAGGTTCCGGTTATCTTACACAGATTAATGCCAATGAGTACTAAAGTTATTTCATTGATGAAAAATGAAGTCATAACAGGTATGGAGTAAATATATTTTATGAATAGCCTCATTAAAAAATTCTAAATGCTTAATATGCCTAGCCTACTTTCACAGGCAATTAACTATGAGTAATTCAGATAAAGAGACCGCCAAGCCAGAAAGTGCCATCCAGAATTATTACCGTAAATTCGAAAGCTTTATTGCACTACTTCTCACCTTTATCATTATTGTAATTGTTATTATCGCCATTAGTCGTCTTGCCTATTCTGTATACTCCATGCTATTGATCGGCATGAAAGATCCTCTTGATCACAAAGTATTCCAGACTATTTTCGGTGAGATTATTACCTTACTGATTGCACTGGAGTTCAGCCACACCCTGCAATATGTGGTAACCAAGCAGCAGAGTATTATTCAAACTACCGTTGTAGTCTTAATTGCTATACTGGCGCTTGCGCGTAAGTTTATAATTCTGGATCTGGATAAAGTCAGTGCGGGAGAATTAATCGGGCTGGCAGCTGCAACTCTAGCACTAGGATTAACCTACCTAATACTGAAAAACAAAAGAAGTAATTACTAATTTTTACAGTATATTAGTCACTTTAAATTGGGCGAAGTGCTGATTCACCATTCGCCCAATTAAGATTGGATTTATATACTAGTTATCACTCTCACGTAATGCATGATGTAACCGCACCGGCTTTGTTTTGCGCTCTTTCTTACTACGTAGGCGCAAATTAAGCATCTCCACTGCCATCGAGAATGCCATGGCAAAATAGATATACCCCTTGGGTACATGCACATCAAAACCTTCTACCACCAGGGTAAGTCCAACCATAATCAAAAACGCCAGCGCGAGAATTTTAACCGTGGGATGACGATCGACGAAGTCACCTATTGGTTTAGCGGCTACCAGCATAACCATTACCGCAAGAACAATGGCGACAGCCATAATGGAGATTTCATCCACCAGACCTACGGCAGTAATCACAGAATCGAGTGAAAATACGATGTCGAGAATGGCAATTTGCAGAAGCACCATGCCAAAGCCGGCGGTCCCCAGTGAGGCCGAATCAGTCTCAGCACCCTCCAAGCTGTTGTGTATTTCATGTGTGGCTTTAGCGATCAGGAACAAGCCGCCTCCCACTAAAATGATATCGCGACCAGATATCTCCATTGAAAAAATACTAAACAGCGGCTCTACCAGCCCCATAATCCAGACGATGGAAAACAATAATACTAAGCGCATTACCATAGCAAGGGTCAGGCCAATAAAACGAGCCGGTTCGCGCTGATGGGGCGGAAGGCGCCCAACGAGAATAGAAATAAAAATAATATTATCGATACCCAGAACTATTTCCAGCGCTGCCAATGTAGCCAGAGCAACCCAGGCTTCCGGGCTGGCTATCCACTCGAACATAAAAATTCCTTATCCATTAATTATTCTGAAATGTTCTTCCCGTAACTAGGGGAGGCCAATATGGCACAGTCAGCGCCAAACTTTATCTTTTGTAGTCACCTGACTTCTCTACTAACTCAGTGTTCAGAAGAGAGTGTCAGGGAGTAGGCCATATTAAGCTACTCTATTCGCCTTGACGCAACCAGATCATGGCCTTATCTTCAGAATCAAATACCTTATACTCACCGCTGATAAACCAGCTCCCCACTTTACTAGCTATTTTCATCCAGCGCTTCTCAGAGATTACCGCAATCCGATTAAACTCACGGCCATGAGATAACCCTAACTTTAAATCGTCCCAAGCAGCGCGCGGCTCCCAACCCTGTAACTCCTTGGCATCCATTAGACAATCAATCTTGGGGTTTTCTACACCGGCAATAGCAGAGTTGAGCATGGGTACCATGGTCTGGTAATCCTCATGCGTCAGTTTTCCGCGAGCTCGCAGAGTCAAAAAGAAGTGATTGCCTTGTTGCTCCAAACCGATAGAAACACCGTGAGGTTGATCGCTCATAGGTCACCCTTAACTGACGTTTTCTACACAGGATAAGTTAGCTTTCAATACACACTCTAAATAAACACTTAGAAGTCGTTGCGCCAAAAATTAATGCTTTATTTTTATCAGGCTAAGAACATTACTTCTGCTTGAAGGAATACAATTTGGACACATGAAAATAGCTATTCTTCACAGGCTACCGGCCGTGATTTTCCGCATTGCCAACAATAGTCAAAGGCCGCCCCGTTCTCTTCACCACAGCTGGGGCAGGTCCAGCCTCTCTGTTCAGCTTCGGCATCCTGTAATAGCTGACAGGCCCGCTCATAATCTCGGTCTCGCTCCAACCAAAGTTCCGCCCAAGCTTGGTTCGGGGCCAGCTCTCCAGATGCACCCTGGGCAAATTCATTTTTCAGTTTGACCGCTATACCGGCAACTTCCAGGCGACTTTTAACCAGCTCCACCAGGAGGCGGTTTTCATGGGTATAAATGAGTTTCATGAGGTAAGAGGCCCTGCTCCAGAACCCCCAGAATACCCACAACCAGTAGATGAACCCAATAGATCAGCTCTATTCCTCTGTCGCAGCTGTGCAATCTACATGTCGACAATATTCTTCATGGGGGACCGTGATGATTTCCAGAACACTTTCTACGGTATTCAGTGCTGCCCGGCTATTAATAAGTACCCGCCCGGAACGACTGGCAATATATTCCAACACAGCCCTCCCCCTAGTACTTTTGTAAACCGCCAAAAGTTGCCCCTTTTCCACCGCATCGCCATGCCGGACAAATACTTCCATCCAATTGCCAATCAAACTGTGGACCTGTGTGGTGCGCATTGCCTGGGCATATATTCGCTCCACACTGACTAGCCCCGCAATTTCTCCAAACCTGGGGGCCTCCGCTGCCCGTAGAGGTGTTATTCCGCTGACAGCCAGGATAACGACAAACAGGCAGATTTTTCTCAAGCCAATTCTCCTCAAGCTGGTTTTTCCACAGACTCCAGCCCAGTTTATGGGCCATGTCGCCGAAGGCATTTTTAAAAGGCGATAACTTAGGTATAGCTGACTAAATAATTCACGCCAGATTGAATAGCTAGGTGACAGGAAAATAAAAGGAGTGATAAATAAACTAGCGAGGCAAAGAAAGAGCCACTATTTGTGGCCCTTTTGTAAATTTATGCTACTAAGATGCAGGAAGAGTGAATCTAGCTGAGATCTATCCAGGTGGATTTTAATTCACAGTACTTATCCAAGGCGTGCAGGGACTTATCCCGGCCGTTGCCCGACTGTTTAAAGCCACCAAATGGGACAGTGATATCCCCGCCAAAGTAGTTATTGACCCACACAGAGCCCGCATAGATATCGCGGGCCATACGATGGGCGCGGCCCAAGTTGTTGGTCCAGATACCCGCCGCCAGCCCGTAGATGGAATCATTGGCTATGGCGAGCGCCTCCTCCTCTGTTTCAAATTCGATCACCGACAGTACCGGGCCGAAAATCTCTTCGCGGGCGATGGTCATTTCGCCAGTCACATTGCGAAATACGGTAGGCTCGTAATAGTAGCCACCGGCCACCTCATCCACCGGCTGACCACCACATACCAGTTGCGCGCCCTGCTCCAGGCCCTTGGCCACATAGAATTCAACCGTATCGAACTGACTGCGATCGATCAGCGCACCCATTGCGGTATTGGGATCTTGTGGGTGGCCGGGCTTAAAGCGCTCAGCAGCCTTGCTTACCTTTTGAATAAACTCATCGGCGATGCTCTTTTCTACCAGCAGGCGTGAACCCGCAGTACAAGTTTCCCCCTGGTTATAGAAAATGGCCAGTGCTGCTGCATCGGCGGCCTTATCCAAGTCGGCATCAGCAAAGACAATATTCGGGCTCTTTCCACCCAACTCCAGGAAAGTACGCTTCAAGTTTGACTGACCGGAATACTCGGTGAGGGTCTTGCCTACTTCGGTGGAACCGGTGAAGGTGAGGCAGTCGATATCCATATGCAGGCCCAGCGCCTTACCCAAGCTACTACCTGGTCCCGGTAATACATTCAGTACGCCATCGGGCAGACCTGCTTTCTTGGCCAAACCAGCCAATTTAATCGCTGTCAGCGGGGTATTGGAGGCCGGCTTCAGAATCACACTATTGCCAGTGGCCAACGCCGGCCCCAACTTCCAAGCGGTGGTGGACAATGGGAAATTCCAGGGCACGATTGCCGCCACCACCCCCAGCGGCATGCGGGTTACCAGACCAAGCTCACCCGGGCCTGTAGGAGCAACTTCATCGTAGATCTTGTCGATGGCCTCACCACTCCAACGAATAGTGGTGGCTGCCCCGGGAACATCCACGGCCATGGTATCGCCAATGGGCTTACCCGCATCCAGGCTCTCCAACAGGGCAATTTCCACTAAGTGTTCTTCGATCGCTTCGGCAAATCGCACCAGAATTTTTTTGCGCTGCATCGGCGGCATTTTCGACCAGACACCGGACTCAAAAGTCTCGCGTGCCACATTGACTGCCAGATCGGCATCCTGTGGACCGCAGCTGGCGATCTGCGCCAACTCTTCACCATTGGCGGGGTTATAGGTGGCACGAGTTTCCCCAGATAGAGCATCTACATACTCGCCATTGATAAAGGCTCGGCCTTCAATCTTGAGTGAGGCCGCCAGAGCCTGCCACTCCTGCAGGTTTTGCGGGATATTATTTTCTTCTTTCATGGCACACCTCGTCTGAGACTATTAGTTTTTTCAGGTTATATCGAAAATGTGATCACAAATCAAAGGGGTTGCTGGCATCCGGCTTATTGTGGCTTGGCAAGTACATTAAGGGGCCCTAAGAGGCAGGCCCCTAAGTAGAATTACACGACCTCAGTCTCCACCTGTAACCAATCATCCTGTAACTGCATCATCAGCTTGTCGCCGTGATGCAGCTCACCGACGCCCGCTGGGGTGCCAGTCAACACCACGTCGCCGGGTTCAAGAGTAAAGTAACTGCTGATATAGGCCACCAAATCGAGTATCGGGGTGAGCATATGCTCAGTTTTACCACACTGACGTTGCTCGCCGTTTAGCCACAGCGAATAACTAAGCTTGTCCCAATCCGGCAACCAGTCCAATTTGACGAAAGAAGAAAGGGGGCAGGAATTATCAAAGCCCTTGGCCTTTTCCCAGGGGTGCCCGGCTTGCTTAAGTTGTGACTGTAAATCACGCAAAGTGAGATCCAGCGAGAGACCCAGCCCAGCAATTGCCGGGGGAACTTCTGTCGCATTGGCGTCGGTCAATTTCTTACCGATCAGCAGTGCCAACTCACCCTCGAAGTGACAGCTGCCACGTCCCGTGGGCAGGTGAATAGGTTTGGCCATTTCTACTGCCGCAGTAGCCGGTTTGATAAACAGCAACGGCTCCTCAGGTACCGGATTATTCAACTCGGCGGCGTGGTCGGCATAGTTGCGCCCCACACAGATAATCTTGCCCAGCTTGTAAGGAACTTCACTGCCACAGGTAAATTGGTGTTGGTACATAAATAAATAAGATAGTTAGGATAGGAATTTCGAATAAAGCGATATAACCAGCATGTGCTATGATCGCGCCTTCGCCTGACTTCGGCACCTCTTAGAAGTGGCAAAGCACTTTTTACATCGCGTTACCCGCACTCAGTGAAGAGATAGTTTATGGCTCCGCACAATTCCGATCAAAGAAAGTCCCTGCAAAAAGACAAGATTCGCATCCTGCTGCTGGAAGGTGTACACCAGTCGGCTATTGATCTGTTGGCCTCCCGTGGCTACACCAACGTAGAGTTTTTGAAAACTTCCCTGCCCGAAGATCAGTTGATCGAGAAGATCGCGGATGCCCACTTTATCGGTATTCGCTCCCGCACCCAGCTGACCCGCAAGGTGCTAGAAAATGCCCCAAAACTGGTTGCCGTTGGCTGTTTCTGTATCGGAACCAACCAAGTGGACCTGCAAGCGGCCACTGAGCTCGGTATTGCCGTATTTAACGCGCCTTATTCCAATACCCGCAGCGTGGCGGAGCTGATTATCGCCGAGACCATCTTCATGCTGCGCGGCATCCCAGAGAAAAATGCCGTGTGCCATCGCGGTGGCTGGCTCAAATCCGCAGTGGGCTCCTTCGAAGCCCGCGGTAAAACCCTGGGTATTATCGGTTATGGTGCTATTGGCTCGCAGGTATCAGTCATGGCAGAGGCCATCGGTATGCGGGTGAAATTTTATGATGTCATCACCAAGCTGCCGTTGGGCAACGCCAGCCAGGTAGGCTCCTTGCAGGAGTTACTGCGCGAGTCCGATGTCGTTTCCCTGCATGTACCCGAGCTGCCCTCTACCAAAATGATGATGGGTGCCGAAGAAATCGCACAAATGAAGCCTGGCGCCATACTGCTAAACGCCTCCCGTGGCACCGTGGTGAATATTGAAGCCCTGGCAGAAGCCCTCAATAGTAAGCACCTGGCCGGTGCCGCTATTGATGTATTCCCGGTAGAGCCACGCGGCAATGACGATGAATTTCTCTCCCCACTGCGCGGCATCGACAACGCCCTGCTGACTCCCCACGTGGGCGGCTCCACCATGGAAGCCCAGGAAAATATCGGCACCGAGGTGGCGGAAAAACTGGCGCACTACTCCGATAACGGTACCACCACCAGCTCTGTGAATTTCCCCGAGGTGGCACTGCCAGGACACGCTGGTACCCATCGCCTGCTGCATATCCACAAAAATGTCCCCGGTGTATTGAGTGCCATTAACCAGGTGTTCTCAGATAATGCCATCAACATCTCTGCCCAGTACCTGCAGACTAACGAGACAGTGGGTTATGTGGTGATTGATGTGGATGCGGCTTACTCGGACCTAGCGCTGGAAAAACTGAAGAATATCCCCGGCACCCTGCGCTGCCGCGTGTTGTTCTAGCTCCCTAGAAAGCCCTCTATGGACGGGTGTGCAACTCCTCTGCCACCCGTCTTTCTGCGCCCTCAGCTGATCGATAAAAGGATTGATCCACCATGGCGCTCACTTCTACAATAGCAGCTCCTATTCTGTTGGTTCAGTCCCACACGCACCCTCTCGCATGACCGGGCCCAAGCCAACATCGCATTTTCCATAGCAGGTGTTCCCTTGCGCAACAACGATACCGCCACTACCGGCTTTCTCGCCGGCGTTGCCGCCTTCCTTATTTGGGGGCTGGCCCCAATTTACTTTAATCAGCTACAAGGCATTCCCGCAGCTGAGATCCTCGCCCACCGCAGTATCTGGTCCTTCGCGCTGGCGCTGCTGATTATGTTACTGCTGGGGAAATTGCCCGATCTTATCCGCACTCTGCGCGACCACAAGAAAATGCGGGTGTTGGCCCTTACTACCGCACTGATTGGCGGTAACTGGCTGGTATTTATTTGGGCTATTAACAATGGCCACCTGCTGGAAAGTAGTCTCGGCTACTACATCAACCCATTAATCAATATTGTCCTGGGGGTTTTATTCCTAGGGGAAAAATTGCGGCGCCTACAATGGTTGGCGGTGGCGCTTGCCGCCATGGGTATTGTCCACGAACTCTGGCAGTTCGGCCGTGTGCCGGTCATCGCCCTATTCCTGGCTGGGTCTTTCGCCCTCTATGGGCTTGCGCGCAAACGTGCGCCGGTGGAAAGCCTTACCGGACTGGCCATAGAGACCCTGTATATGTTGCCGGTAGCCTTGATCTACCTGCTTTGGAGCGCCAGCCCCACCAGTAACTTATTGAATAACGGCTGGGAACTAAACAGTCTGTTGGTGCTGGCCGGCCCCGTCACACTAGTGCCACTGCTGTTATTCACTATTGCTGCGCGCAGGCTGAACTTATCCACGGTGGGATTCCTGCAGTACATCGGGCCCTCACTAATGCTGGTGGTCGCCACCCAAATGCTTGGTGAGCCATTTAGCGAGGGCAAACTCACTACCTTTATGTTTGTATGGATGGGTCTAGCGCTCTACTCAATGGATGCCCTGGCGCAAAGACGCAAACTCCATTTGCAGGGCAAGGCCTCACTTTAAGGATAAGCTTCGCCAGCCCAGTGTGTGAAAATGGCGGCTACGGATAAGGATTAAGTACCGCCATGCACCAACCCCCTCGACTTTCAATCGATAAGTTGCCGCTTGGCCGGCAGCAGTTACTTACGGTGCTAATCGCCATACTGGCTTGGACCCTGCTCCTAGGACTTTACTGGAAAGGTACTTATCCAGAACTGCTGGTGCGCACCAGCAGTTCCGCACTGGCCGCGCTGCTGTCTTACAGACTGTTGGAACATTGGCCCCAAAAGTTACCGCAATCATTACCGCGCTGGGCCCTTCAAGTTGTTGGGGTAGCTCTATCCATACCCTTGGCCTTACTGACCGTCTACATGGGCACAGCAGAAGAAGGTGGACCCTCATTTTGGCAAAACCACGACCAGCACCTGGGCTTTCTTGCCATTATGGTAACCGGTGTATTGTTTGCCCCCTGGATCGCCATGTCCGCACTATTGCGCCAGCGAGATGAAATAGTACGCGAGCAGGCCAGACAATTTGAACGTGCGCGGGGCGCACTGGAGCGGCAGGCACTGGATAGTCGCTTGCGATTGTTACAGTCCCAGGTAACGCCACACTTCCTTTTTAATACGCTCGCTAATGTGCGCGAGTTGGTGGATTCCGCCTCTCCACAGGCACCAGCACTACTGGACAGCCTGATCACCTATCTGCGTGCAACCATTCCACAGTTGGATTCAAGCCAGAGCACTCTTGGCCAAGAACTGTCCCTGGTCAAAGCTTACCTGTCCCTGATGAAAATGCGCATGCCCGATCGCCTGCATTTTTCTATCAATGCCGATGAAGAGGTTCACTCACTACCCTGCCCTTCTTTGGCCTTATTGACCCTTGTTGAAAATGCCGTTCGCCATGGCATAGATCCCAGCGAAAGCGGCGGTGAAATAAAAATACGTGTACTCCTACATAAAGGTATGTGCAGGGTAAAAGTTCAAGATACCGGGGTGGGCATGCAAGGTAAAACCAGCGGAATGGGGACAGGACTTTCAACATTGCGAGAACGTTTACGCCTTACTTTTGGGGAAACGGCTTCGCTGGAATTATCGGCCCTACAACCTCGGGGAATACTCGCAGAAATCCACTACCCTATCGCCAGGAAACAACACCTATGACACTGTGCACTGCTACCGCCCTGGTCGCCGATGATGAGCCCCTACTGCGTCAAGCCCTTATTCGCAAACTTGCCGCCCAATGGCCCGAATTGGAAGTTGTGGCGGAGGCGCGCAATGGCCGAGAAGCCATAGAGTTATTTGAACTCCACCAGCCGGATATTTGCTTTCTCGATATCCAAATGCCGGGTATTTCCGGCGTTGAGGCAGCACAGGAAATTGGCCGCCGCGCCCATTTGGTCTTTATTACCGCCTACGATCAATATGCCGTGAAGGCCTTCCAGCAAGAAGCCCTGGATTATCTGGTTAAGCCTGTGGAAAACGACCGACTAGCCAACACCGTGTCTCGTCTGCAAGAACGCCTGCAAATGACAAGCTCAGTAAAAAACAGCCTTCAGTCGTTGGAACAAATTACCGAGCAGTTTCAAAAGACGCAACCAAGCAATTATTTGCGCTGGATTAAAGCCTCTATTGGAAACACCCTGCGTTTAATCGCGGTAGAGGATATCCACTATTTACGTTCCGATGAAAAATATACGCTAATAGCCTGGAGTGAATCACATGGGAAGACATCTGAAGCACTGATTAAAACACCCCTAAAAGACCTTTCTGCCCAGCTGGACCCACAACATTTCGTACAAGTACATCGCTCAGTAGTCGTTAACTTTAAAGCCATTCAACATGTCATCCGAGACGGAGATACAGCTCAAATACATTTAAAATATTGCCAGGAAGTTTTGCCTGTCAGCAGACGCTATATGCACTTATTTAAGCAAATGTAACCAAAGCAAAGACTGGTTTTATACCTCGGTAATTAAAAGAACTTAAAAAGATAAGATCTGAAGTCTAGGGATGAACAAAATGGAAGTTTTATAGATCCGGGCTTACTCTTGGTTTATCTCCAAGATCAACGATTGGCAAAAAAATGCAGAAAGTTTTCACCAAACTTTTCCTGGCCATTCTACTCTTCTCAATTCTGTCTTCTCATTCGACAGCCAAACAACCTGAATCCCTTCGTCACTATCCTCCCTATGTGGAAGACGATGGCAAGATGCATGTTTACTTCTGTGGCACCGGAACCCCGGACCCGGCCTATCAATGGCTGCGCCACCCTGCCTGTGTAGCAATACGCAGTAGTGGAAAATTATTCCTAGTTGATGCGGGTGAAGGTACGACAGCGCGTATCGGCCAGCTGGATCTTAACTTGGCTCAAGTGGACCCTATATTTATTACTCACTGGCACTCCGATCATTTTGGGGGTCTGGCAATGGTGATTAATGAATCTTGGTTTGTAGGCGCCAGCAAACCGATCAACGTTTATGGGCCCTACGGTATTTTCAACATTATGGAGGGGATCAGGAAGAGTTTTGGACCCGATATTCTCTTTAGATCAGCAAATAGACAAGGGATACTCGATCCCGTTTTAGCTGTTGCCACTCCACACCTAATAAACATTGCCGGAGATCAATCGGAAGTTATTCAGGAAGTCTGGCACCATGGAAACACTACGGTTTCTGTCTTTGCCGTACATCATGAACCCGTATTTCCAGCATTTGGCTATGAGATACGTTTCGGTCCCTGTAAAGTGATTATCACCGGAGATACCCATGTATTCGATGGCCTGGAAAATATTGAACGTGACGCGGATTTATTAATTTCTGAAGCCCTCAGCTATGCTCAATACATTAGTAAACTCAAGCAAACGGGGAACAATCGCAGGGCACGACTTCGCTATAAAAAAGCGGATCAAATCATTCATTATCACTCTAACACCCTGGATATTGCCAAAATGGCAACTAAAGCTGGAGTAAAATCTGTAGCTTTGACTCATCTTATTCCACCCCCGGTAACGGAAGCCGATAAAAAGGAATTTATTGCCGGCATGAGCAACTATTACACGGGCCCTATCAGAGTAATGGATGACTTAGATAAAATAACACTTGAAGATAGTGGACGCGGACAATGTAGGGTGGAGTATCCATCAGACAGCAAGAACAATAAAGCAAGTAAAAAACCCACAATTAAGCAAGACATACAACATAAGCAATCAACAGAAAATAGCGGCTCTAAACTCTAACCTGAAAATCATATGGAAACTCCTTATGAAGTCTCTTCAAACTATGATTCTTGTATCTGCTTGCCTAACACTTCCCTTAAGTGCTAAGGGAGAGGCAGATATTGGTGGTGTAACGTTCGAAAAATTAGTGGCTTCAAGCAAAGACTGGGAGGGGCATAAACTCCCTGAAATGAAACCGGGTCAACAAGAGCTAACTATTGTTCGCGTAAAAATCCCCCCAGGAAAGCAAATGCCAGTACACAAACATCCTGTTTTAAACGGTGTGTATATTGAGAAAGGCACGTTGACTATTGTTCTTCCTGGACAAAAAGAAACACTAACTCTCGGAGAGGGAAAAGCTTTTATTGAGGTCACCAATAAATGGCATTATGGTCGCAACGATGGTAGTGAACCAGTAACTATCATTCTTTTCTACTCTGGCCCTGAAGGGGAACCAACAACCATTTTCAAAAATCCAGAAGAAAAAATAAATTAAGGCAACATAAAAAATAAAATTTAATGGCTACTCACATTAGCCTGTCTCGTTAGCGCACCAAGAATCGCCAGCACACTTAAGGCTGGCGATTCTATCAAATCAGAAACTTTACCCCACCCGATGTAAGGCACAAATTTTATTTCCTGCAGGATCACGCAAATAGGCAATATACAATTTGCCAGCTACACCCTCACGTATTCCAGGAGGATCTTCACAAGCAACCCCGCCATTAGCAAGACCTGCTTGATGCCAAGCATCAGCTTCTTCAGTACTCTTTGCACTAAAACCTATAGTACCGCCATTGGCATGAGAAGCTACTTCCCCATCAATAGGCTTGGAAATAGCAAAGACACCGGTTTTAGTGAAGTAAAAGCAGCGACCTTTTTCATCAATAACACCTGGCTCATACCCCAGAGCACCTAAAACAGCATCATAAAATGCTTTAGACCGCTGAACATCATTAGCACCAACCATGATATGACTAAACATTACACCCTCCTATTCAATAGTAAATGACAAGACAACCTGTAAGGTTATCTAGGTAGTAATAACTGAGTTCCTCTTACTCCACGTCTTCTCCAGTATGACTATCATCTACCCCGACTAAAAATTGGTCAACACTTTATCGCTGCATACTGCCATTCAACGCTCTCATTCAGCATTCCGTCAATCTCCAGATAGCAACACTAATAGCCTAAACATAAACTCTCGAACAAAAGGAGGCATAGAGGATAAATATTAATCAACTATCAGAAGATGAAGTTTAGATTAAATGCTAGAGGGGAAAAGTCGATATCAGCTGTTATAGGCAACATGAAATCATATAGGGCAAGCGAAGACGAAGAATATGTGGGCTAATCTGAAAACACAATGTTAATGGCACCATCTAATAATATCCTTATTGCATGATAATGCTCTATGTATAGGACTCAAATAACGTTTTTTAGGAAAACAAAATGACTCAAATAAAGTATGCCAAGAATTGAAACCAACTCAAGTAAAGAAGCAGTCGTACATAAAGTCTAGAGGACATCATGAGTAACAAAAAAGAAACACGAAAAACCACAGTCAGTTTATCTGAACCTTATGTAAATGTGAAAATTAAAATATCTGCTTTGTGGGCATCAGTATTATTTTGTTATATTTATGGAGATTTCTTTGGACTGTTCAAGATAGGAAAAATTGAGAGAATTATAGAGGGATTTGGCCCATTCGGTGCAGTTACTCAAGGTTCACTGCTTTCAGTGGCGATAATAGTATCAATACCATGCATTATGGTTGCACTAACCTTAATGCTAAAGCCGAAGATTTGCCAATGGCTTAATATAATTGTTGCCACAATATTTATTATATTCTTGGGTGCCACAATGCTCATGTCATCATGGTACTTCTATTTTTATCTAGGCTTTATTGAAATCACTCTTAAGTTAGTAATTATTTGGCTGGCTTGGCAGTGGCCTAAAGAAGAACATTATAATAAGCAGAATAATCAATAAGAACGCAAGATAGAAAATATAATTCCACCTCAAACTTTTCATACCTTGATTTCAACATGCTTGACCTGGACACATCGATCCAGGTCAAGTAGGCAGAACCTTCATACAATCGCCATCAACAAGCACTTTAACTATCACCAATATAGTTGCTTTTCTCAAAAATAGGGTATTTCTTCAACCTTATATTTCACTTCAGATATTATAGGCCTTACTAAATTTTTTAGCGCAACTCCAAAAAAATTACTTTCTAAAAATTAACAACTCATTCAATTTTTTTCAGAATTAAAATACATCTACAACGGGCCTTTCTGTTTAAGCCACAAGATCCCAACAACAATCCATCATAATTTTTCAGCCATGGAATAGTGTCAGTAGACTGCCGACACCGCACAGAATTGTAAATACTTATGATTTTTCCTTAAGAGCTGAAATAAAGTACATATTACTTGAGAAAGAAATTCGCCTCTCTCGACTCTTTCCCCCTCAATCATTTTCTTACCCTTGTTCACCTCCCTAATTAGCGGAGAAATCCTTTGGTAAGAATCTCCCTCTCACTTTGAAAAACATGAAACATGTGATGAAAGGCTCAATCAATAGAATTACCGAGCCCAATAAAGCCTCTCAAATTAATAATATGAGAAGATCAGAGGAAAATTAGCATAGATAAAATTGGGGAATGAGAGGCCTTTTAGCCTATCTATTTAACCAGTCATCCATAGCAGCCAGTATCTGATGCCTATAGGGCTGGGTTTCATTGATCATTTGGTGGCGGGCACCGCGAATTAATACTCGGTGGCAATGCGGAAAACGATCGCGAATTGCGCGCATATCATAGCGCCAATCCACCGTGCCATCACCGGTGCCCTGTACCACCAAGATCTTGCGTGGATTGCGTGCGCTTTTGGGGAAAGTCTTGATCCAATCCACCATGGCGCCGAGCCAACACATGGAAATTACCCTGGATTGCAGGGGGTCGCGCAGGGCCTGGCGCCGGGAGAATTCGGCATCGTGGGTATTAATCGTGAACTCTCGACTGGGTTCACTAATAAACAAGCGTCCAAGATAGTACTTCCATTTCACCAGAAGCCAATTGGCCGGGCGCACCAGAGGAGCCAACAGAAAAACCTTATCTAGTGGCTGTCTACGACTGTATTGCAAGTGCGCTAATAAGGCAGCACCACCAGTACTTTGCCCCAGGGCGTGCCAAGGCTTGGGTAGTTTCCCTTCGGCAACCGATAAAAGACGATCAAATACCTGGCGGTATTGCAGGAAAGTCTGAATAGCCACCCGCTCGCCGCTGGAGAGTCCGTGACCAGGAAAATCGAAAATCACCACATTGAGATTGCGCTCGAGGCCAAAACGAATCGCTGGTCCATAAATACCGGTATGATCGAAATAACCATGGCAGATAAACAAGGTACCGCGTGGTTTTTCAACCAGCCAATATTGGGACACCAGCTCAAAGCCCGCCGCAGTAAAAGTGCCGACACCGGTTTTATAGGAGAGAGGAAAATGTAAGTCGTAAAAATTTCGGTAATCTTGCATCTCAGTCAGCAACGGTGCCGTATCATTGGCAAAGTCCAGCTGCGGCAGCTTTTGCCGCAAAGCCGAGTAGTCCGGGCGCTGAATTACCGGGCTACTTTCGTAGGTGTTGATGTCTTGCAAGGTTTCCATTGAACCAATGGTACTGCATTTTCACTGGGTGGGAAGAGACAGGCTGAGTGAATAATGACTTAAATATGAAAAAGGCGGACACAATGTCCGCCTTTCTTCACTGCAAAATAAGTAAGCGCTTACTTGATTTGCGGTTCCAAGTCGCCAGCGGCATAACGCTCACTCATGGCATCGAGGCTGAGCGGACGAATCTTGCTGGCCTGACCGGCGGTACCGAAGGCTTCGTAACGCGCAACACAAATTTCCTTCATAGCTTGCATAGCAGCCTTGTAGAATTTGCGTGGATCAAATTCTGACGGGTTCTCGGCCAGGAAACGACGGGTGGCGCCGGTGGAGGCGAGACGCAGGTCAGTATCAATATTGACCTTACGCACACCGTGCTTGATGCCTTCGCAAATCTGCTCTACCGGCACACCGTAAGTTTCGGGGATTTCACCACCGAACTCATTGATTACCGCCAGCCACTCCTGAGGCACAGAGGAAGAACCGTGCATCACCAAGTGGGTGCCTGGGATACGCGCGTGGATTTCCTTGATACGATCAATAGCAAGGATGTCACCAGTAGGCGGGCGGGTAAATTTATAGGCACCGTGGCTGGTACCACAGGCGATTGCCAGGGCATCCACCTTAGTTTTTTGTACAAAGTCCGCAGCCTCTTCCGGGTCGGTCAGCAGCTGATCATGGGATAGCTTGCCCTCAGCACCAACACCGTCCTCTTCACCGGCCATACCGGTTTCCAGGGAACCCAGGCAACCCAGTTCACCCTCAACAGAAACACCACAGGCGTGCGCCATATCTACTGCGCGCTGAGTAACATCAACGTTGTATTCGTAGGAAGCCGGGGTTTTGCCGTCCTCACGCAGGGAGCCGTCCATCATCACGGAGCTGAAACCCAGTTGGATAGAACGCTGGCACACTGCCGGACTGGTGCCGTGGTCCTGGTGCATTACCACTGGAATTTCCGGGAATTCCTCAATGGCGGCCAGGATCAGATGACGCAGGAAGGGCGCACCGGCGTATTTACGCGCACCGGCGGAGGCCTGCACGATTACTGGAGAGTCGGTTTCCTTGGCCGCCTCCATAATCGCGCGCATCTGTTCCAAATTGTTTACGTTGAAGGCCGGTACGCCGTAACCATGCTCGGCAGCGTGGTCCAGCAATTGGCGTAGGCTGATAAGAGCCATATTAAATTCCTTTCTCGTCTACTCGTCGTATTTGTAATTTTTTGCTTTTATTGCCTTCCACATTTAAGAGGAGGGCATTATTGGGTACTCAGTCTTCGCCGCGGGACTCCAGGATGGCTACCGCGGGCAGCTTCTTGCCTTCAACATATTCCAAGAAGGCACCACCGCCCGTGGAAATATAAGATACCTTATCGGCAATACCATATTTATCCACAGCCGCAAGGGTGTCGCCGCCGCCGGCAATAGAAAAGGCATCACTATCGGCAATGGCCTTAGACAGATGTTCAGTGCCAGCGCCAAACTGATCGAATTCGAATACGCCTACAGGGCCATTCCAGATAATGGTTTTCGCGCCCTTAAGAATCTCCGCCAGCATTGCAGAAGATTGTGGACCAATATCAAAAATCATATCGTCTTCAGCCACAGCATCGGCGGCCTTGGTTTCCGCTACAGCTGCTTCGCTGAATTCCTTACCGGTCACAACATCAACGGGCACAGGAATATCGCACTTCTGCATCAAACTTTTGGCGGTATCCACCAAGTCGTGCTCACAGAGAGACTTGCCCACCGGCTTGCCGCTAGCGGCGAGGAAAGTATTGGCGATACCACCACCCACAATCAGCTGGTCTACTTTATCCGCCAGACTCTCCAATACGGTGAGCTTGGTAGACACTTTAGAACCACCCACAATCGCAACCAATGGACGGGCTGGCTCAGCCAGTGCCTTCTCCAGAGCATCGAGTTCGGCTGCTAGTAATGGACCGGCGCAAGCGACTGGAGCAAACTTGGCCACACCGTGTGTGGAAGCCTGAGCGCGGTGCGCAGTGCCAAAGGCATCCATTACAAAAATATCGCAGAGTGACGCGTAAGCTTTAGCCAGCTCTTCGCTGTCTTTTTTCTCGCCGGCATTGAAACGCACGTTCTCCAGCAACGCCACATCGCCCTCAGCCAGCTCGACGCCATCGCGCCACTCTTTGATCAGGGCCACTTCGCGACCGAGTAGTTCACTTAAATGCGCAGCTACCGGAGCCAGGGAGAATTCATCCGCATACTCCCCCTCTGTAGGACGGCCCAAGTGGGACATCAGCAGTACTTTGGCACCAGCATCAATGGCGGCCTGGATAGTGGGAAGCGCCGCGCGAATACGGGCGTCAGAAGTTACCCGACCATCTTTCACCGGTACATTCAAGTCCTCGCGAATTAGTAGGCGCTTACCCGCAAGCTCCAGATCTGTCATCAATTTGACCGCCATTCGCCAATCCTCTTCTACTTCGATTAACTGAAAATGTGGGCGCGGAGTATATCAACTGCGCCGCACCACTGCCGACAGTTAAACAAGGAAAAACATGGCAGTTTTAATGTCAGAGCCAGAAAAGATCGAAATTCACTCTAAGCCTGTTTGGCAGAAGCACCTGTAGACACCTAATGCCAAACTTATAGCCGCGCTCATATAAACTCCTAACTCCATACGCGAGCTAGGTATTTGGCAGAGAAGCTGCACGAAAGACTCAACTAGAACCTATGGCTTGAGAGATCCAGCCTCATCCTTACGACTCGTGTTCTCTTGCCTCTCTGCTCTGTAACCCATTGATGCAAAAGTTCTTTTCGCTGAAAAGCCACGCCGCTAGAATCGCCGACCCCATCGAATAAGCACTACTACACAAGACCCGGCGTATACCACGGTAGCGGCGGGGCACATATGGAGATTTCTTACCTATGGAACAATCCGACAGCGATATAGTCTTTCAAAGTTACGGACGCTGCTGCAACAATGAGGAATTCTTTAAGGACTTTTACGATCGCTTTATGGGCAGCTCCGCGGATATTCGCAATCTGTTTGCCAATACAGATATGAAGGCCCAGCGGCATTTGTTGCGTAACGGCATTATGCAATTAGTGCTTTACTCCCGTGGTATGTCTGACACCAAACTGCGCGCCCTGGGTAAAAGCCACGACCGCACTGGCTATAATATTCGCCCAGAATGGTACCGCCTGTGGCTGGATGCCCTGATAGCCACCCTACGCCAACATGACAGTGCGTTCTCCCCTGAGATCGAAGCGGCATGGAACCGTGCCATCACACCAGGAATCGATATCATTCGCCAAGCCTACTAAGTCATTAGGCTTTTTATTGGGAGCCACCTACACGTAAAGCAGCGTATTTGCCAGGTGCTCCCTCGCCCGCTATAAGAACTCAGTAATAAAGCTCAATTCATCGTGCATCAATATAGGTCTACAGCAGACCCACTAACTCTTTAGATCGTATTGCACAGGTAACTCCTCCATGAACTAGTGTCGTATTCATGGAGAAAGCAGCAAACAATTAGCCAATCTGTTTTCAGAAAAAATTTTATAATAAGAAACTCATAAGAGACTCAGCGTTAATTGCCTGCCACTCAAAAGCGCCCCCAATACCGATTATTAGGATTATTCGACAAGGAAATACTATGAAAATTGTACGAAAGTACAGTGTACCCCTGACACTGATTCTGGCTATATCTGCCTGCGGAAAAGCACCAGAAAATAATAATCACGAACAAAACTCTCTCAGCTCAGCATTAACCTCCACAGCAAGTGCCACAGCTCCGCTTTCCATCAATTTCGAGAAATTTACCCTGCCGAATGGCCTGCGCGTTATCGTTCATGAAGATCGCAAAGCTCCCATTGTTTCCGTGGGAGTCTGGTATCACGTTGGTTCCAAGGATGAAAAACCTGGGCGCACAGGCTTTGCCCATTTATTTGAGCACTTGATGTTCAGCGGCTCAGAAAATTACAACGACGAGTATTTCAAACCTTTTGAGCAGGCCGGTGCCACAGGAATGAACGGCACTACCTGGCTAGACCGTACCAATTACTTTGAAACTGTACCGACCAACGCACTGGACATGGCCCTTTGGATGGAATCCGATCGAATGGGCCACTTACTGGGAGTGATTACCCAGGAAAAGCTCGATGAGCAACGCGGGGTGGTACAGAATGAAAAGCGCCAAGGGCAAAACCAACCCTACGGCAAAGTTTGGGAGCGTATGCAAAAAGCGATCTTTCCCGCCAATCATCCCTACTCCTGGACCACCATTGGCTCGATGGAAGACCTCAATGCCGCAACCCTTGAGGATGTGCATGAATGGTTCAAACAATACTATGGTGCAGCTAATACCGTATTGGTCCTAGCTGGCGATATCGACGTGGAAACGGCCAAGGCTAAAGTGAGCCACTACTTTGGCGATATCCCCGCCGGCCCTCCCCTAATAAAGAAAAAGGCCTGGATTGCAAAACGGGATCAATCCAGCCGCGAGCAAATGTTCGACCGCGTAGCCCAGCCCCGCCTGTATAAAGTCTGGAATACCCCCAACCTCACCCACGAAGACGCCAATGCTATTGCTCTAGCCGCAGCAGTGCTCGGTGACGGCAAGAATTCACGCCTGTATAAGCGTCTGGTTTACAAGGACCAAATCGCCACCAATATCAGCGTGGGCCTGCATGAATTCGAACTCTCCTCCATCTTCCCTATTACCGCAGACGTCAAGCCCGGTGTAGCGCCTGCTAAGGTGGAGGCCGCCATTGAGGAAGAGCTGGAGAAATTCCTTGCCGAAGGACCAACCGAGGAGGAGCTGGCCAGGGTAAATATGAGCGAATACGCCTCAATGGTGCGCAGCCTCGAGCAAGTCGGAGGCTGGAGCGGTAAAGGGGTACTCCTTGCCCGTGGCGAGCTCTATAAAAACAGCCCCAATGCCTATCTGGATGCACTGAGTGAGAAACAAAAAATCACCCCACAAAAGGTTCGTGAAGCTGCACAGAAATGGCTGTCCAGTGGTGATTACAATCTTGAGGTTCTGCCCTTCCCCGAATACAAAGCAACCAAAAGCGGGGCTGACCGCAGCAAACTACCTGAGACGGGCAATTTCCCCAGTGTACCCTTCCCCAAGTTACAAACAGCCGAGCTTTCTAACGGACTTAAAGTAGTCCTGGCTGAACGAAACTCTGTACCTGTCGTGGATCTACGCCTGCAGTTTGATGCCGGATATGCCGCAGATCAAGGCAACAAATTGGGCACATCCAGCTATGCGATGTCCATGCTGAAAGAGGGCACCAGCAAACTGGATGCACTGCAGATCAGTGCGAGAGAGGAAATACTGGGTGCTCATATTGGCGCAGGAGCCGACATCGACACTTCTACCGTGCGCCTCAATGCCTTGAAAACCAACTTAGATGACTCCCTAGCTCTATTTGCCGACATTGTTATGCACCCGGCTTTCTCAGAAGAGGAAATTGAACGTAAACGGTCGCGCTGGATCGCTGCTATTCAACAAGAAAAAACTCGTCCAGTACAAATGGCGTTACGCAGCTTACCGCCATTACTTTATGGAGAGGGCCATGCCTACGGCGTACCATTTACCGGTTCCGGTACAGAGACTTCTATAGAGTCATTAAATCGTGATGACTTGGTGGACTACCATAAAACTTGGCTGCGCCCAGACAATGCCACCCTAGTTGCCGTTGGTGATATCACCCTCGAGGTATTAACACAGAAATTGGAACAGCATTTTGCCGATTGGAGCGCACCAGAAAGTCCCCGGCCCCAGAAAAACCTTACACGAGTAGCACATCCTCAAAAAGCCAGTGTCTATCTAATTAACAAGCCTGACGCAGAACAAAGTATTATTATTGGCGGCTTGCTGGCGCCCTCCGAAAAGATTGCTGAGCGCGATGCGATGCATATGATGAATGATATTTTTGGCGGCACATTCACCGCTCGCCTAAATATGAACCTGCGCGAAGATAAGCATTGGGCTTATGGGGCTTATTCCTTTTTAACGGGAGCGAAAGGCCAGCAGCCATTAATGATCTATGCACCGGTACAAACAGATAAAACCAGAGAATCCCTGCTAGAACTGCAGACTGAGTTGCGCAGTTATATCAGCAACAAACCAGCTCAGGAAGAGGAGTTGCAAAAAGTAAAAAATAAAAGTGTCAATGAGTTACCAGGCAGCTTTGAAACCATTAAAGCTGTTTCCAGTGCAGTTTCGAGCATAATCACTTATGACCGCCCTCTGGATTATATGGATAGCTATGCAGAAAAAATCCGCAATGTAAACCTTCAGGTAATACACAAATTGGCCCAGGACACTATTAAGCCAGATCAGTTTATCTGGGTGATTGTTGGTGATAAAAGCAAAATAGAAAACGGTATTCTTGAACTTAACATTGGTCAGATTATTGAAATCGACACCAATGGCAATCCGATAGAAAAAACAACCCTGAACTAGCCCCCTAATACTGACCAGGCACACAAAAGTGTGCCTGGCTTCTAATTCACACACCTTTAAAACTAAATTTAAATACTTAAGTATTATTTTTTATTTTTATACCCGCCGTAAAGAAACGTTTTCAAGTGAAAACCTTTCAATGAAAAAAACGCCAATTTTTAACCAGCTATTAAAAATATATTTTTTTAAATAAAAAGCACGTTTTTGATTCCTCAAAAACTAAAAGGTTGTTATTTTTCATGACGGGGAAAGGCGGGATTTGCTTCCCGTAAGGATTTCCTTTTCCCAAAAATAAAATAATATCTGTTAAGGAGTAACTCATGAAAAAGGCCCTTTCGATATTTGCCAGCGGCGCCCTGGCATTAAGCCTAGCGGCATCTGCCACTGCCGAAGACAAGCGCTATATCGTTACATTCAAAGAAGGCAAGGGGGAGTCCGTCAGGTCTCTGGTTCAGCAAAACGGCGGCCGTAAAGCGCTTGACGTCCGCAACCATAACGCTATGGCCGCACACCTGCCGTCAAAAGCATTAATGGCACTACGCAGGAACCCCAATGTCGCCTTTATTGAAGAGGATCTGAAACGCTATCCATTGTCTCAGGAAGTACCTTACGGTATCCCTATGGTACAGGCAGACCAGCTCAGCGATTTACAAGCTGGCAACCGCACCGTATGTATCATTGATTCCGGTTACGACCTGGCCCACGAAGACCTGTCAGGCAATGCCGTTACCGGTAGCAACGATCCAGAGGGCACTGGCAACTGGTATGAAGATCAAAATGGCCATGGTACCCATGTAGCCGGCACTATTGCCGCCATGAATAATAACGCTGGCGTTGTGGGGGTAATGCCTAACAGCAATATCAATCTGCACATCGTCAAAGTATTTGGTGCTGATGGCTGGGCTTACTCTTCATCCCTGATTGCCGCTGCAGAAGATTGTGCAGCGAATGGTGCAAATGTAATTAATATGAGCCTCGGTGGTGACAGAGCCAGCTTCTTTGAGAGACGCGGTTTCGATAATCTCAATAAACGCGGCATTCTCTCAATCGCCGCCGCTGGTAATGATGGCAATACCCGTCATAACTACCCTGCCTCTTACAACTCCGTTGTATCTGTAGCAGCGATCGACAGCAACAAAAACATCGCAGGTTTCTCCCAGCAAACCAATCAGGTTGAACTCGCTGGGCCTGGCGTGCAGGTATTATCCTCCATCCCCACTGGCAGCGGCCAGGCAGCCACCCTAGAAGTAGCAGGGGCTGAAGTCGAAGCCGCAGCTATGACTGGTACTCCCATTGGGACGATTACCGGAGCCTTGGAAGATTGTGGTACCGCTGAGTCTGCCTGCGTAAGCGCAGCAGGTAAAATCTGTTTAATTCAACGTGGCAATATCAGCTTTGCTGATAAAGTTCTGAACTGTGAAGCCGGTGGTGGTGTTGGAGCGATCATCTATAACAACGTACCCGGAATGCTTTACGGTACCCATGGTGGCGTGGAGACTCATATTCCTTCCGTGGGTATTTCCGATGCGGATGGCAGCGCTTTATTAACCCAGCTGGGTGCCAGTGCCACGATAGAGACCGAAGTACAGGATTACGCCTACTTTAATGGCACCTCCATGGCGACCCCACATGTTGCTGGTGTAGCTGCTCTGGTTTGGAGCCACTACCCGAACTGTAGCAACAGCGAAATTCGCACAGCCCTGCATGCTACCGCAGAGGATCTGGGTGATGCAGGCCGTGACAATGCCTATGGTTATGGCTTGGTTCAAGCCAAAGCCGCATTTGATTACCTGGCGGCCAATGGTTGCACCGGCTCCATGTAATTCTGATCGAACCTTCTCAGATGGGGGAGCTTATTACTCCCCCTTTGGGAAGGATTTATCCTCTGATTAGAATTAGCAGTCAGCAGCTGAAATAATATGGCCTGTTATTGTGGGAACAGCCAAGAGTGCTCTGAGCTATAGCTTTCCAGAAATAGAAGCTCTAAATACTTACATAATGTTTAATATTTTATAAGTATCCAATTTCCCCAACAAAAATCTGCTCGCCAGGTTATAAAAGGCCAGAAGTTGCTTCCAGCCTTTATCTGCAAACACTATTTACCAGCCACCTGCTTTACTTGATCATTAAGGACCGCGTGTTGCATGCCGATGGTCCCCAATGCCTCTACAGGCAAAAATACCTTGTTGTTTGACTCAGCCATTTTATCTAGGACTTCCAAGGTTCTATAAGCCAGATATTTATCCGTCACCGATTTGGCAAGCAGATCATTGACCTCTTTCTGTCCAATCGCTTTTTCACGGGCAATGGCACGATTCATTTTTTCCCTCTCCAAATCGCGCTCCATCTGTATCTTCTGAATCTGAAATTGAGCTTTTTCCTGCTCTATGAGTTCACGGCGCTCGGCCGCACGCTCTTTAGCCTGAGTGATGACCTTAGGAAATTATATATCCGCCAGTCCCAAACGCTTAATCTCTATGGGTGTGCCTTTTAGGGCTTTGGATACCTCATTAAACAGCTCGTGGCTCAGAGACTCTCGGCTTGAAGCAATCTCATTGATGGAGTACTTGGCTACAACACGGCGTACCACATCTCTAATTACCGGCTGTGCATAAGTACCATAAACGCGATTTACCGAAATATTGTCATTGTCAGGCGGAATACGATCGAAAACACTATCGATAGCCTCTCTACTGATGGCACCGGTCATACGTACATCAAAGCTCATATTAAGCTGATCTTTGGGCATAAAGACTTTAAATTTTTCCAAATGACCAAAGTCTGCAATTGTCATTGTGACCAACTTGTCACAATAAAACATACACATATCCAAGCGAAACTTGGAAGGCGGTACCACTTCGGGCTTGTAGCCACTCTCCGTTAACACCTTGCCAACATGTGCAGGCGGCACTTCTACCCGCTCACCACAAGCGGACAACATAAAAAGGGAAGCCGCCAGGCCCGCAACTGAAACAAAACGCATTTTCAACACCAATCAATAAAAAAACAAGATATTGCATTTACTCACATACAACAAGACAGAGAAATTAAGTGAAAGATGTTACAATCGATAAAAATTTAAATCTGATTTATCGAAATAAAAAATATGCAATTAGAATTTATAACCGCAACACTATTTAATCTCGGCATCAACCTAATCTACACAGTTTTGGCTCTTTTTATTGGAATAATCGCCTTAATAACAATCGACAAAAAACTGCTACGTACAGTAGACATCGAAGGTGAATTGAAAAATGGCAATATCGCAGTTTCTATCTTTGCGTCCACAATTCTGATTTTTGTTGCCATCATTATTTCTTTCGGATTGAAAGGGTAAAAACGTGTATAAATGGATTGTCCCCTTGCTTATTTTCTCTGTGCTGTTAACACTGCCAGAAATTCTACGCAATACAATTCAAGAGCCTGAATTAAAACCTTCGTCGGAGCAGCCCCTCAATTCAGCAAGTAGGGCCTATGGTTCTACTAACGCTGACACCATAGATCGCCAAAATGGGGTGGTAAGAGTAGTGGGTACCAGCTATCCACTATCGGAAGAAACAATCCAACAGGTAGTGGCCAAGCGTTCTCTTGAAGAGAGCGCACAGGTTTCCATCTGGAATTGGCAAGGGCTGGAGGCAGTCACAGCTACTGCAAGAGGGCTGGATAAACAGCACCATTTTGCCAATAGCTACCTGGTGGGCTTCAAGCCTTTCCAAACCCGCGAGCTTTGGGTACCGCTATATACTTTGGCGATGCAAAAAGAGTATCAGTACGACCATCTGCAGTATGCCGGACTTTCCGATATCTGGCAGACATCCCGTCAGGCTTATTATCAAAAGCGCGGCGACTGCGAAGATCATGCCATCTTACTGGCCGACTGGCTGATTGAGCTGGGCGTGGACGCGCGAGTAGCACTAGGGACACACAAAGGCCAGGGACACGCCTGGGTAGTTGCCATATTGGATGGCCAGGAGTACCTACTGGAAGCCACCAGCAAACGGCGTCAGACCAGCTGGCAAGCGATGCCATTGGCAGCCCTGGCAGAAGGTTATGAAGTAGAGTTCCAGTTTAACCGCCATTTCTTCTGGGCAAAACGCAATTCCGCCTCTACGAGAAAGTATCGCGGCAGTCACTGGATAAAAAAATCTCAGTTCATTCGCAGCTGATCTTGCCTGGGATCACCCGGCAATTATTCCGGGTGATCTCAGGCTTAATCTCAAACGCGACAAGACTCAGATTGGTGAACCCGGTGGCATCGCTTTAATATCCCCGGCTTTTACTTCAAGTTCACCGCGCATGAAAGATTCAATGCGTTTGGCTTGGAAATAATAATGGGCATTGTATCCCTGCGAACCTTCACCAAATAATTTTTTCTGCCCAAGTGCCAATTGGAATTTGGCCAGCTGTAATTGTGCCTTGGCTCGTATCGATTCAGCGGCAGTGCGATCACTAGCAAGCAGCATCAGCTTCTGGATGTATACATGGTTGATACGCTGGTGAATTGACGCGTGTAAACCGGAATAGTGTTCATTATTTAGAGCTCCCGTGGTAAGCCTCTCTAATAGGCTATCGAATGCGGGAATTTCACTACTACGTGCATTCTGCTGATCCATACGTGCCGCCCGCTGTGGGTCCATCAGGATCGACAGGGTGTGACCCGCTGCTGCTTCGGCCAAAGCCACTGCGTCGAAGGCAACACCGGTGTGAGAGGGGAAACTCTCCCTGGTGCGTTCATAACCATAGGATTTGGGGGGAATTAGCTGAAGAACCTGTTCTGACAATGCCAAAAATTCTGGCGACAGAGTTTCAACTAGCGCATCAATGGCTTGCTGTTGGCGCTCAGCCGGTACTAGCGTGTAGCTATTCTGCTCAGCGCCGTTATATAAGTAATCGTAATCCAGCCCACCAATCAACTTGCCCACGGCTTCGGCCTGATAACGATGCCCGTAGTAAACTGGCACCAGGGTCTCCTCCAGGTCAGAGCGAGGTGCGGATTTGGGATTTGCCGCGCGGGAGAAATTATCCAGAGCATGGCGGCGCAGCTCGGTTAAACGGCTGAACTCTTCCAGGGGATCCCTGCCGTTATCCCATAAATGGGAGGCTGCATGAGCATTGTTTATCGCGCGGGAATCGGGGTCAGAAATAAAGCGTAGCTTTTGCTTCTCCGCTTCTTCGATGATGTTATCCAGATAGGACTGTTCCTCCCCACTGTTTCCGTAGCCATAACGAATTGCTAACTTATCCCAATCGCCAATACCAGTGGCATATGCCTCGGAGAAATCCAGCTCGGTGTCCAACAGGGCAATCAGCGGCGCCGGATAATCCATCACGGAAGCGCGCTCTACGGCACTCGCGGCAAAATTATGCGCAAGACCCAGGGTATGCCCCACTTCGTGAGCAGACAGCTGACGAATTCGAGCTAACGCCATCGCCTGCAAGGCCTGAGTATTAGCAGATATATCGGAATAGGGCTGCAAAAGCCCCTGGGCGATTAGAAAGTCCTGGCGTACACGCAGGGAGCCCAGAGTTACATTACCCTTGAGAATCTCGCCGGTACGGGGGTCAAAAACAGAATACCCATAGGACCAACCACGGGTGGAGCGGTGTACCCAATTGATTACGTTGTAACGCACATCCAGCGGATCTACACCTTCCGGCAAGATTTCCACGCGGAAGGCGTCCTTATAACCGGCTGCAGTAAAAGCCTGGTTCCACCAACTGGCTCCCTCTACCAACGCGCTGCGTACAGGCTCCGGCACACCGGAGTCTACGTAATAAACAATAGGCTCAACCACTTCATCACTACCCGGTTTTTTCTCCAGGCGGTGCCGGTAGATAAGGCGCTGATCCAGAGGCTGGTCAATTGCCGTAGCGTAATCACGGAAAGTGAAGGGGAAATAACCGCTGCGGCTGTGAAATACCCGCGGCTGGTACTGTTTATCAGGAAGCTCTATTAGGGAGATATGCTGACGCAGCGAAACCAGGGTGGGAGTTGGCACCACTTCACGCAAATACTTACCTGGCTTGCTACCAGAAAAAGTCAGTTGAGCCTCAAACTCACTGTTCTTGGGGAAATTTTTGGTGCGGGGCAAGTAGATTGCGGACTTGGACTTATCCACAGAGTAATTGCCTTGCTCCGCCTGTTTCAAGCGAGCACTAATACCGTGCTGATCGCTGAGCAGGAAAGGCGTAAAGTCCACCAGGGCAACGCCACCCTCCTGTGCCAAGGTTTCAAAACCCCAGAGCACAGAAGAGGCAAAAGCCTCCTCCACCGCGCGGCGTTCTGCCAGGTTTTCTGATTCAGCGCGATAGTTGGCGTTCACTTGGTGCATTAGCACCCTGTTACCCACACGTTGGAACTTAACCAAACGGCTCTCGCCTATCTGATTGCGGTCCAGACCCACAGGGTTGGATCCAAGCCCCTGGGCCAGACCGGTGAGAAGCAGCAGTTCACGCTCAAACTCATTAATCTGCAACAGCACCCGACCGCTGTTTTCATCCCAATAGAAATCGTGATAACCACTGTACTTGCGCATATCCGCCGTGTACTCGGCGATATCTCCAGACCGAGCCACTGTGCTTAACAACACTAAGCACAGAGCCATCAACTGCCTGCTGAATGACATTTGCCATCCCCCAATTCTTAATTATTTAGAGCCAATACCCTGCAGCACCATCACCGCATTGAACCGCGGCCTAGGGTAGCACTTAGAGAAGTCCCGATCTGTATAAAAAATAACCTGCAATTTTTTCCTATTCTCTGCATCTATTCACAGCCCCTACCTCGTCTCAATGGGAAAGGTACAATACAGAGATATAAATATGTGGAAGCCACTTGCGATATCAGCCCTAATCAGCCTGGGTGGAGCCAGCCAAGTTATGGCACTTGAGTCCATTCATATCGATACTGACAACTGTGAGTCCACCCTGGATTACACCGTAAAAGTGGGGTCCGATTTTTTCGAAATACACGAGGATAGCGATAAGCAGCAATTGGTGTCTTTTCACTCACCTGCACAGCTAATAGTAAATGGAGACATGATCACCCTGGATGATCAACAACAAGAGCTGTTACAGGAATATCGCCAAAAACTGCATGCAGCCGGCCGTGATACCTTGCTAGTCACTTTAGAGGCCGTAGATATCGCTATGGATGGCTTATCTATTGCTATTAGCGCCCTGGCCGGGCCAGATCATCCAGAAAATCAAGAGCTTAAGCAGTTCTCTGCAGATTTAATCCAGCGCACCGAAGATCGTCTCAATCGCGAGGGAGAAATCTACTATCTCGGCGATACTGAGATTGGTAACTTTATCGACGAGACGATTTCTGAAGAATTTGAGCCCCGCATCGAACGCTTGGCCAAGGATGCCGCAGGAACTATTGCCTGGCACGCACTCAAAGCAGCCTTCACTGGCGGTCAGAGTATTGAGGAGCGTGTTACCGAGGAAGCGGAAGAACTACTGGAACAACGCGCTGAGCAAATTGAACACACTGCGGAGCAGCTATGTGCTTCCCTGCAATCCATCGACCGACTGGAATCAAAAATTCACCTGACAGTGCCCGCATTGGGTGATTACGACTTGGTTAAAATAAAATAATTCTACCTCTTTTATCCCCCCAAACCTGGCCGCTATGCGGCCTTTTTTATCTAAGGAAAACTCCCTCGATTTGCTTTAGGAGGTAAAGCTGGCCATCATCTAATGATAAAGCACTTGAAAATATTCTGTAGGTAAATCCAACTTGAATATCCCATTAAAATTATTTTTTATGCAATAACCAGTCAACACTCAACAGTAAAAATATAAAAGTAATATTCGGCCAGTAAAATTTTTAAGCAATTATGAATTGAGAGCTTGAACTCCACCATATATTGGCTTCCCCCGCCCTCAAATCATATTAACTTTTACTCTTCACTAATTTGAATTAGTACTTACATCCAAATAAGTAGGCAAGCCTTCCTGACCAGCATGGTCTACCGCAATGATTTTATATCGATAAGTAGCATCCTGCTCCACATCAGAATCCCTATAGGATAATTGACGTGTTTTATCTATAAGTTCCTCTCCACGAAAGATCTTATAATGATGCACACCACCATTCTTGATGGTTTCATTCCAGGACAAATTTACCTGCCAATCAGAGACCGTATATTTGAACCCCGTAACTTGAGCGGGCGGAGGATGGTTACCATAAGTACAGGGTACTATATCCCTACCTAAGCCATCGGTACATTGATCAATATTCTTATTTTTCTTCTCAGAAGCATTCCAGTTTTTGGCTATTCCTCCGGTACACATATTGTCTACACAGAAAGGAAGGTCATAATTAAGACACGTCCTGCAAGTTTTAAATCCATATCCATCAGTGAAGGGAATGTCACCTTTATTCAACGAAGGAAAGTAATTACAGACCAGTACATGTGCGCCATCGTTGTAGGCAGGATTATTAGAACCAACAATACTATCGCATTCCGCTACAGCACAGCCTACATAGCGGGTTTCTCCATGGCATACCTGGGCCCAATGTCCGCATGTTTCATCATGACAAAATTTCATATCCCAATCATAAGAATTACTTTCAGCGTACCAGGATTCAACTGAACCAGCCCATGTTTCAGCGCTATATTGCGATGCCGGCGGATTGAAAATATTGATTGAAACATTCTCTCCAATTTCAATATTACCTGCTGGCAACACAAAAGAGACTTCATCTTTAACTTTATCGAAAGATTGCCTAATTCCCTCCGCTTCATTAAAGTGTCCAAAATAACACGCAGAAGCTCTCTCCTTCGCCATCTTGGCCAAAGCCTCATCCCAGAAAAGTGTCTGCATATTACCGGAACTCTCTGGGCCGTTACCCTCTCCAGCTTCTCCCATAGCACACCTTTGGCGATACTCATTGTGGGTATCCAGCATTACGCGCTTTTGCTCCAATGAGAGCTCAAAGGATCCATTGCCATTAGGGTCAACAGTAACAACAGAAAAATTAACAGATTTTTCAGCACCATCAGTTAATGTGAAAGTGACGGTATCTGTGACCGCACCCCCTGAACTGAGACTCTGCGCTGTGTCATTCAAGGTATATTCCCAGTCACCGACGTCGGTAATACTAAAATCACCATAATTCCCAGCAATGCTACTCTCAACAAATCCTGGGGTATTGCTGTCGACATCTATGATTTTCAGAGTACCCTTGGCTTCTTCACTGCTCCCCACGAGTAAAGTAGCAAGAGGGGATTCGGGGCTAAAAGTGTAAGCATCATCCGCACCTGTCACCTGAATAGTAATTAATGTGATGTCATCACCTATTCCAACACCAACCATAAATTCATCAATTGCCAATTCATCAGCGCTTAAGGGGTCAGCCAGGCCCGCATCCAGGGTATAGCTCCAGGTACCATCAAGAGAAACATCAAGCAGACCGTATTTTCCCCATTCATTAAGCTTTCCAAAAGTTTGCTCGGCATCAACGCTATCAATCAACTTGCCAGAGGTAGAAGTCTCATTATCCTCGCTAACGCTACCTTCACCGCCACTAATAGTATCGGGACTAGGGTCGGGATCGGGATCGGGATCAGGATCAGGATCAGGATCAGAGGTCCCACCGCCATTATTATCAATAACCCCAGGATTATTAACTTTCTCACTATTAGAGCTGCCTCCGCCCCCTCCACAGGCAACCAGAAATGCGGATAAAGAAATAGCTGTGATCAGCTTAAATAGCTCACTCATATCAGTCTCGGTGAATATAGTTGTGCTTGGTATAAATCCCGGCGGATTATATTAATGATGGCCCTCTATTCTGTGAAATCTATTAGATATTATTGTTTCAATATTGGCTTAACTTTGTTTCCAATTAACGAACAATAGAAAAAGATAAATAACATGAACGAGAAAAAAGAACGCTACTTAATAGAGATCCCACCCACACATCTTACTCATCAAATGCACACTTTTAAAAAAACCAAATATAAATAGATAGAAAACTTTTAGCTTTTAATTAAACCCTTCAATTTATAAACTCATTTGGCAAACAGATATCATATAAGTTTCAAAGAGCTTTCACTTTCAAAAAGAAAACAAAAATGATACATACTCACATTATAAAGAAAGCTTAGACCTCATAAAAAATTGGCACTTATTTACCTTTAACTTACTTAACCTAAGGCAAGTACTTTCTCAATTTATTCAGGGAGCATATCCAGACAACCAGAAGGCCTCTCTTATCCAGCATGGTCTACAGCAATTATTCTATAGCGACAGTTTATATTATTTCGCTTCTAAATCATTGTAACTTAGATGGCGAGTTCTGCCAGGAAATCCTCATCACGAAATATCTTATAGTGATGCACACCACCATTCTTGATATATTAAATCCAGGGTAAATTACCTTGTTGTCAGCTAAACTATATTTAAATTCAGTCACTTGTAGTGATGATCGCCAAGGGTTATAAACAATCCAAGGTACAACACCTCCATCCAAACCATCGCCATAATGATCTACAAAATTATTTTTTCTGAAACATTCCAATCTTTGGCTTTCCCCCTGTACACATATTGTCAACGCAAGAGCAAACAGCATAATTCTGGCAGATTCTAAAATCTTCACAGCTTAAACCATTAACTAATGGGATACGGTGTCTTTTATCTACCAAGGAAAAATAATTACACACCACAACATGTGCGCCATTGTTATAGGTAGGATTACTAGAAACAACAATATTATCGCCTTCCGCCACAGTACGGCCCGCATAGCGGATTCCCCCATGACAAAGCGGTGCCTAATAACCACGTGTCTCCGCATGACAAAATTCACTATCCTAAACATATCCATAGCTTTCATAGCACCAATACTTTACTGAGCCAATCCAAGTCTTGGGCCATATTGCGATGGGGGAAAATTAATAGGATTAACTGAAGAACTTTCGCCAATTCCAACATTGCCAGCAGCTAGCACAAATATATTTCACCTTTAACTTTTTATTTATTCTTATCAAAAACTGAACTTCAGCAGGTAAACAATCCATATGAATATTTAATCTACCATTAAAATAAACATAAATTCCAGGTAGGCACCCACTAAACTTTTAGTTGTTTTTCACTTTAGCAAAAATCACTACAATCCTTTGATAAATTTAATTGCATCATCGGCACTGGTTTTTGCATTTTCAACATGAACCATATGCCCAATATTTTCATAAGCTATCAATTGACTGCCAGATATTTTACCTGAAAAATAGCGACCCACCTCCAAGGGAATAATGTGGTCATCCGCACCCCAAATAAACAGAGTGGGAGTCTTGATATTTTCAAGACCGTTAAGTGGTTGAAAATTTACAGTGGCATTAGCCACCAAATTAAGAACTGTTCCCCGGTTTTTTTTATAACGGGAGAGGAGGTAGATACGTTCCACCATTTTTTCAGGCAGCGCCGCTGGGTTGTAGAAAAACCGTGCTTTTAACATTCTTCTAAGCAACCCACGGCTACCCAGATGAGAGACAAAGCGTCGCCCCCAGTGACTAAGTACAAATCGTGCCATAGCCGGAGGCATTTCCAACCCCTTGCCACATTGGTAACCACCCGGTGCAATCAAGATGGCAGCCTCTGCAGCATCGGGATGTTCAATCAGGTACCGCAATACTGCGTTGCCTCCAAAGGAATGGCCAACCAACACAAACTTTTCTAAGCCCATTGCCTCAATGAAGCGCCCAATAAAATCCGCCAGGTGTTTGGGGGTATAGGTGCCCCCCGGCAAGGGATCTGTGAGCCCATGGCCAGGGAGATCCACCAATATCAGGTGGTAATCCCTAGCCAAAACTTTTGCCCACTCCCCCCAACCCCCTAAGGAATCACCACCACCGTGAAAGCACAACAGCAACGGACGCCCCTCCCTGCCAACTTCCCGATAATTCACCGAGAAACCATCGGCAAAAGCCAACTGGTTGTAGGAAAAATTGGACAATTCATTACGGTTCAGATTTGGGCTAAAAAAAGCGATCCCCAGTAACCAGACAAAAATCAGTAAAAGTATTAAAACAATCCAGAATGTCATACTCACGACAGGGTCTCCCTGGCCCGTGCTGCTTGTCTATAAAAACGGTGTGATCTGATAAAGCATCAATTCATCGAAGTGAAAGTCAGTCCTTTAAGACTGGTCGAAGCAACAGCCACATAAAGGTGCATCAATAAAATCATAAATAGGCCACCGGCCAGGGTAAGCCAAAACCGGTTATAGCCCAGGCGACGCATAGACAGAAACCAGGCGCCAAGATTTAATAACTGCAATACTGCAGATAAGCCAGCCAGCAGTGCCGCTTCGGTATAGGCCAACCAATTGAGATTAAATGCAAGAGAGGGAGCCTGAATAATCACCGCTGCGGCCCCCAGCAAGGCTGCAGCCAAGCCAACATTGCGCACCGAATCGAAGGTGATTTCCAGTGCTCTTGGGTAATCGCTCATCTGCTCCATGCGCCAATGTTCTCAGTTCAGCCCACTTTAAAATTCATGGGCCAACCAGAAGGATAGACTGCATTCAGCAGTGGAGTTCTGAATCCTCTAGGGAAAACGAGCACAACGCTTAGTCAGTATTGCCACCGCACAGAGTGGCAACGCCCAAAAGTTGATCTCTCCAAGCGGGAATTAGAATCACTTGGCCTCAAGCACCTGTTCCATTGCTCGACGAATAGAATCCAGTGACAAAGCAATATCCTCTGCCGAAGTTGCCCAGGACGAGACACTGAGACGTAACGCCACTCTACCCTGCCACACAGTAGTACCAAACCAACACACACCCTCCTCCTGCACTATACGCACAATCTGTTGCAAAGCGGATTCATCATTGATACTGGCCACTACCTGATTCAGCACTACCTCATTGAGAATTTCAAAGCCTAATTTGGCCAGTCCATCAGCAAACTGACGGGCAAATCCACAGCACCGCTCCACCAGAGCGGCCACCCCCTCGCTGCCCATCTCCTGAATTGCCGCCCAGACCTCAACACCTCGGGCACGGCGGGAAAATTCGGGAACCATATCCTTCGGTGGCACCTGAACCCCAGCCTGTAAATATGGCGCCTGAGTAGTCATAACACGATGTACCATCTGGGCTTCACTACAGATAGCAACACCACAGTCGTAGGGTGTATTTAGCCATTTGTGCCCATCCACCGCCCAGGAGTCCGCTAACGCCACTCCCGCAGTCAGGTGCCGCTGTTTGGGTGATGCCGCCGCCCACAAGCCAAAGGCGCCATCTACATGTACCCAGGCCCCGGCCGCCCTGGCCATCGGGATAATTTCTTTAAAGGGGTCGAAATGACCAGAGTTCACGTTACCTGCCTGCAAGCACACGATGGTGGTTTCATCCAGCTCGGGAAAAGTGTCCACTCGCACACGGCCCTGATTGTCACAAGGAGCCTCCACCAATTGATTCTTGCCAATACCGAGAATCGAAAGGGCTTTATGCACTGTGACATGTGATTCTGCAGAGACGACAATCCTCAGTGGTGGGGCTCCGGCGAGCCCCGTTCTCGCCAAATCAATATCCATTCTCTCATATTGACGGTTGCGCGCTGCAGCCAAACACACCATGTTTGCCATAGAGGAACCAGTGGTAAATCCAACACTACTTTCTTCTGGTAACTCTAATAATTGCAGCAGCCACTGGGCGGCTATTCGCTCCAAGTAAATGGCCGATGGTGCCGATGATTCGAGTACCGCTACCTGGTCCCAGGCCGCATTCAAAATAGAGGCCCCCATTGCCGCAGGTGTGGAACCTCCAACCACCAAACCAAAAAAGCGACCACCGGTACTCGCCACAGTGGCGGGGGAGGCGTAATGATGGAGATCTGCAATCACTTGCTGAGCATCCTGTCCCTTGTTAGGCAGGGAGGAGTTTAATCTTTCCAACTCAGCCAACTCCAAAGATGATGGGCTGACTCTTTGTCCTCGAATACCAGAAATATACTCCTCAGCACACCGCGCTGCCTCAGATAGAGCTTTCAACGATTCTAAATTACTGGTGACTTTATTGTTTCCCATCTATCCACCTCATACTTCCTTTTATCAAATTTCTTCAACATTCTTAGGCGACAATGGAAATTTCGCAACAAAAATTAAAAATATCGATCAGATATAAACCGTTGAAAGAACTTCAACGCATATCTAATCAAAGTAGGCATTCTATAAATAATTTCTCGAAATAAAATCCCAGGTTTGCTCACAAAGTAACTGATGCCCAGCCGGGTTAGCATGGAGACCATCCTCAGAAAGCAGTGGAATAATCTCAAGTGCGCACCATAAACTTTCAAAATCCAGCACAGGGACTCCCTCATTAAAGGCAACTTCTCTAACCACCTGACTATAAAGCTGTGCATCTTTACGAAAGAAATAACTATCACTGTTACGGTAAGGCGTTGTTCTCTGCTCATCGAAAGGAATACCTGTCATTACAAAGCTGGGGGCAATCGAATTAGATGCTTGCAGTAGCTCTAACATCGCTTGACGAAAAAAATCTAGAGTTACCGTATTCTGTGCTTCTGCTCCACCAATGCGACAAATATCATTAAAACCGGGGTAAAGCCCTATTAAATGTGGCCTTCTCACAGAAAGTTCCAATGATACCCGCTGAGTAAGCGATACAACATTTTCACCAAATATTCCCAGGGCGTAGACTAGGTTTTTGGGATTCAAAGGTTCGAAGCGGAAACGAATCCTTTGCACAAAACCGCCCAACTCGGTATCACCTCGACCATAGATAGAACTGGAACCAATAAAAGCGATTTTTTGGGGTACTCTTCTATTCACAAGAATAACCTATAAGGTAAATTAACTTATATATATTCGCTAGAGGTCATCACCAATAAAAAATAGAGCTCCAACAATATATGAAACAAGGTCTTAAAGAGCCGCCATTCAAAATAGCATTAAATTTATCATTTAATAGGCGGTTAATATACCCACTTACCGCCTGCACCAAGATTCAACAATCAAATGATATTCGATAGTTATGCAGGAATTTCTTAAGCCCAAGGCTCGAGAAATCAATCACACGAGAATCCACCCTCCTTCGTGCCCATTTTTTTCGAAATGCATCCTCTAATATCCATTGACCCAGGGTGCCAGCCAGATGATTGCGTCTCTCACTCCAGTCTAGACAAGACTTGCATAATGGACGCCGAGTATTTTTCAATCCACCAATATCAACACCTAGATTACGGAAAAATTTCTTGCCGCTTTCAGTCAATTTCGTACTCTGAAACTCTTCGATGATGACACTTTCTGCCATTAGAGAGTCGTATAGGGCTACGCCGAGACTTCCTGCCAGGTGATCGTAACAAATTCGAGCTTTCCTAACATCGGGGTCTTTAGGACCAGTATCAATACTTCCTTGCACCGGAGCACTACTGATATTGAGTAGTTTCTCTAGTAACTCTGCTACCTCATAATCGCGCAATTGAAAATACTTATGACGCCCTTGTTTACGCACCACCAGTAAACCCCCTTCGGTGAGTTTGGATAAATGCGTACTCGCTGTCTGAGCACTGATATCAGCTTCACAGGCCAACTCAGTTGCCGTCAGGGCTTTGCCACCCATCAGTGCCATTAGCATTTTCGAGCGAGTCTTATCACCAATCAAACCCGCCACCAGAGATATATCAGGCTCCATAGACACACCAGATAGTTCGTTGTAGATCGAAGCATAAAAAAATTAGTGTCATAGAATGCAATGAATTCCAAACAGAGGCAAAACCTATGACGATCACCTGTTTTATCGAGTATCGTATTAATCCCTATCAGCTCGATGAATTTAGACAGTATGCGGAGAACTGGGGCAAAATTATCCCTGAATGTGGAGGAGAGCTAATAGGCTATTTTCTACCCTATGAAGGCACCAATAACCGTGCATTTGGCCTGATTAGTTTCGATAGTCTGGCGAGCTATGAGAAATATAGAATACGACTGAAATCATCGGAAGGTGGCCATGACAATTTTCTATTTGCTCAAAATCAACAATTTATCCTGGAGGAAAAGCGCTCATTCCTTACAGCAGTTCCATCTACTTATATACGCTTGAGGGGAGGATAAACTGGTGATCGCGGTAATTTTTGAAGTTAAACCTAAAAATGACAGCAAAGAAGTCTACTTTTCCAAGGCCCGGGAACTGAGAAAGTATCTCAAAAATATAAATGGATTTATCTCGGTGGAGAGATTCCAGAGCCTCAACAACCCAGACAACTTTCTCTCACTTTCTTTTTGGCGGGACGAGCAAGCCGTACAATCCTGGAAGTGCCAGAACCAACATCGGGAAGCTCAGAAATTGGGTAGAGTCAGTTTCTTTGATCACTACCGGATACGGATTGCCACAGTAATAAAGGATTACGATATTCATCGAGCCGATGATCAGTAATTGGCTCTTTTCTTCCAAATTCAACCACTATCCTCAATGGGGGAGCATACTCTCCCATTGAGGGGGTTTTAAAATATCAAATGCGCACAGTCCAGAAGAGACGAATAACATTCGCAGAGAAACTATAGGCAGGTTCACTTCCCGGAGTAATAGCCGTACTATCACCATGCACCGTAACATCGAGGAAATCCTCGTAGTCAAACAGGATATGATCCCAATATAGGTTTATAGTATTCCTGCGATTAAGCAGGGACCAGCGTTGTGGCAATTCATAAGATACACCTATACCAAGTGCTAGCGTGGTATAGTTACTCAACTCTTTGTCACGTGCTCGAAAACTGGTAGCTTTCGAATAGGGAAACAAGTCGCTATAAAAATCGGCACTGGTTTGCTGGTAATAGCGTATCTTACCTTCAAGGATCCATTCATCCTGCTCTTCTAGCGGGTGAGTGTAACGAAACTCGATATTATCCGCCGTTATTCCCCAGCTATCCGCATAGCGGCGATACTCACCTTTTATTGATGCACGGTAAGGCAATCGATATTTTAATCTAATAGCTGCCGCATCACTATTTCTGGTCCTTGGATAGTCCTCAGGTTGATAACTAAATCCCTGCGGAACTGTTGGATCAAGAAAACGTACAGTCCTATAAGGATTATTCAGATAACCTTCATCGGTAACCGTCTCTATGCTTAATTCAGCAATTAATTTTTGTGTAAGAATCTGATTCCAGCTCACCCCATAGCGACGGTGTTGGGCTTCATCAGAAAAATACTCATCATCATTGCGAAAAACTTCATCACTACCATAGCTGACACGCAGATCAATAGTACTTAGGTCGCCAAAGAATCCTTGACTAATGCCAAAGCCAACTGTTTGGGCCTCATAATCACTCTCCGAGCTATTGGTATAGCCTAAATTGATGGTGGTTTTATCCACCAAATAATCCACCCCGAGAGAGTACTGATCGCGCCGTTCAGTATATTCACTTGCAGTTGCCTCAACATCAATAGAGGCCCCGGAAATCATATCTACATAGTAATTTGCGGAAAAGGAAACATTGTTGCCGATATTCTTACGAATTAACACTGAAGGGCCATCAATGGTCACCCCTCCACCACTATAGGCATGGTACAGATTATCAGCTCGCTCCTCAGGTAACACGGCAGCAAAAGCGTAAGTAGGCAAAAATAACCCTACTGTAAAGAAATAACGTAACAACTTAGTTACAACCACATCCGCCTCCACTACCACCTTCGGCTCCCCTGGCCGCTTCGCGGGCTTCATAAACATGGTTCATATAACTGGCGGCGACTGGATCTCTCTCAAAACCCATAATCGGGTCCGCCAGATATTGACGCTCATAAGGAGCCACCCAGGGCGTTACTGTGCAGCCACTGAATAGCGATACCGCCAACAGCGGCAACAAGTAGCGCAACATTCTATTACTCCCGGATTAATTCCTTAATGATTTTCTTATAAGCTGCCTCATCGCCATCTCGATAGCCTTTATGGATATGGCGAACATTGCCATCTCTGTCGATAAAAACAGTACTCGGCATAGCATCAATACCGTACATTTTGCTCACCTCACTGGTGCTATCGAATAAGATGGGGAAGTCCACGGGTATTTTTCCCAGTAATTTCTCTGCATCAGATCGATGTGCATCTACGTTTACGCCCCAAACCTGGAATCCAGCGGCGGAATAACGCTCATGCAATTGATCTAGTAAAGGCATTTCCTGACGGCATGGCCCACACCAAGATGCCCAGAAATTCAGCATAATTACTTCACCGCGCTGCTCCGCCAGGCGCAGGTTCGCGCCTTGGTTAGAAGCCAGCGTAAAATCTCGGGATGGTTCTGCGGCACTAATACCTATCGACGATATTAGTAATATAAAAGCAGCAACGAGTCGTAACATATTAAAAATCCTTATTAACTATTCTTTTAAAAAAACTAGAAAAACACAGTAAAACCTAATTGGGTAGACAAATTATGAGTGGATTGTGCCTCCCCAAATAATTCATGTTCAAATACGTGATCACGTACATCGAAGCGTAATGCCAACCAATCATTGGCCAACAAGCGCACTCCAGCACCGAAGTTGTAGGTAAAATGCTCTTCATCTGCAAAAGAGGTATTGCCGGCACCACTCACCAGATAAAAATCCGTATTGAATGCCCAATCATCTGAAATGAAGTACTCTCCTTGGAAAATATTCCAACCCAGAGAAAAATTGTAATAGCTGAGTTCCCGTTGCTCATCGGTCAACAGAGGAGCAGCACCACTTAAACGCTCAAAGCTGGACTCACCCAGCTCAGTTTGCGCATAGGTGCCTTCCATAAAAATATCTTCAGTAATATGGTAGGAAACAGAGGTGCCATAGAGGGCATTAGATCCAAAGTCTTCTACATTGATGACTCCGGCAAAGATGCCCAATTCAATATTTTCACTGTCGATCAGTGCATCACGTACCTCTCGACGCTCCAAGTCTGAAACGACAATATCTGCAATAACGTCTTCACCTTGCTGGGCGACACAGGCCTGAGCACTGAACAGCGCGGATAGGGTTGCAGTGCCTACAGATATACGTCGAAACCAAGTTTCCACTCGACTATCTCCTGATTATTTTCCCGCGAGGTGAGCAGGTAGTGGTTTGTGTATTCCGCTTTTATGGCAAAGCGGCGCGATAGATACGTTTTTATGCCTATGCCTGCCAGCATTACTGTGTCCTGACGATCTTCCGTAGCAATAATGGTTGCGTTAGGTGATGTGATATTTAGACCTGCACCAAGTAGAAAATAGGGGGATAATCGCCAACGCGGGAACGGCTGATGCAGTATTGCCATTTGATAAACCTGGCTATCCGAAAATTCACCAACTGCCTGAGTAGCACGCAATTCGGTAGCTAAATTAGCGGTAAATTGGTAACCGATTCTTGTCGCCAAGGAATTAGCTCCGGCAAAATCGCCATAGGATAAGCCCAGATAAAAGAAACCCGCTTGCACATTTCTAAAATCGGGAAGGGAAACCCGCACCAGCTCACCCTCCTCACCATAAATGTTTTGCAAATCCGCAACTCGTACCCAGCCAGTCTTATTGTGCGCAGTCAATACCTTTACCCAATCGGTGCGGCGTTTAAGCAGCCAAATTTTTTCACCATATTCAGCCACATGAAAAATCGGATAACCGCGGCCAGGGCCTCGATACATATTGATAAATGCATTACCAACGGTAACTTGCTCTGCGTCATCCGGTATCTTGCTGACCACATTAATCGCAGTTGGAATTACCGCTTCTGATTTTTCCTCTACCGTGAGAAATGCCTCTGAGATATCTCCCGAAGATTCACCGACTTTCAGACTCTCGATCGATTGTGTTTCGCCAACTTCCTCTGCAAATACAAAGGAAGAAAGGAAGTTGACTCCAAACAGCAGGAAAATAAAAAGATAATTCTTTAAAATAGACATGGATCAGTCAGCCGGTGCCGCAAAAGGATCGTTATAGTACTGAGCGCCGATATCCAGCCACTCTGCAATTAAACGTAGTTCAGCCGGATTTAAGAGTCCCGTATGCGCACCACCAGTCGAAAAGATAGGAAAAAAAGCACTTTCTGCCGCAGTTTCAGCCATGACAGAAGAAGTAGTTACAACGATCATCACCGGTATAGGATTTCCATTAGCATCGAGAATCAAGTTACCATCTTCATCGGTTTCAAATACCGGGTTGCCCTGATTATCCGTCTCCTGCCTCAGCCGTGGAGTTAAAATTCCACCGACAAGATCCAATATCGGGCTATCAACTAGTAGTTCAGCATAGGAGGTAAACCAAGCATCGTTCACAGAAGACGCGCTTGCGGTCAGATCCAGCTGCGCGGCGGGAACTCGTGTAGCACCAGCCGCATCTACTGGTGAATGGCAGGCAGTACAGGTATTATCACTAATTACCGTACCGGCATTATCCACAACTTGACGTGGCAGATCCCAGATTGGCTGAATGTGCTGCTCGTAATGAATAACACTGCGGCAACTGCTCCCCCAATTATCCAGGCAGGCTAATGGAGCGGGGATTTCAGTCAATAAATCAGCGTAAGCCAGAGAAATATCAGTGTCTTTAACGCGAACTGCTGGATCGGTCCAGACATCAGAAAAGTGTATATCCCCTTTTAATCCAGCTTCTCCAACAATCCGAGCCAATAACTGCGCCATGGTTTCACCCATTTCCGCCAGTAATGCAGGCTCGGTATTTATAAATGGCGCCGCTGAAGTAGGAGCCCCACTCCAGGCAGATTCCAGCTCCATATCAACGCGACCATGAGCAACTTCACTCTCACTGGTATGGCAGCCCACACAGCTGCGTACCTCACCGGGTCGTAACTGCAACCAGTTATTGTGTTGTTCAAAAATTCTCTTACCCTCGGCATCTATCACTGAAATTGCAAAGGGAGTATCGGCAGGTATTTTGACCCGTACCGAACCATCCGGTTGAATAGGCGTATAGCCCAGGATTTCACGCATACCCTGACTGCGATTGCGACCAAAAGCCGAACCGTCAAAGTCCAGGGTGTCGTCATCTGGGATCGCTACAGCTTTTACAATACGGAGAAAACGTGCGGGACGCTCATCGGCAGTAGTCATAGCAGGATCAGCGAGCGTTTCTATTCCAGCAATATCCTCACCATCAAAATCGTAGACGCTACGGATATCCAAAATACCCACAGATTCCTGCACTAGATCGCCATCTACGTCTATTCCAGGAATTGGGTCGGGAATATAAGCCGGCTCCGTGCGGGGCTCCAGTGTCACCCCCTCGGAAATCATTTCACCCTCTTCCGCGACGATAATAGGTAGTTGAGTACCTGCCACGTAGTCATAAATCCACAGGCCGTAAAGAGGATCAGCTAATACCGGTTCCTCTTCTTCCCCTAAATTTTCTGGGCAGGGACGTAGCAGTTCCGTCTCTTCCTCCACAATGCGGCATTCACTCCAAGATACCAACAACCTGCTGGTACCATCGTAGAAAGGCCAAGCTGTGGAGAATGTGCCATGGGGAGAGAGGGTTCCATCAGTTGTGACCTCAGCAAAGGCGATAGAGGCCTGACCAACCAGGTCTCCCTCTCCGCCGGCTTCACTGTAGGCTTCGCTGTAATTGATTCCATCAATAGCCACCAGATCGCCGCCATAACTTACTCCCGAAGGCGAACGTAGGTTGACCAGTAAACGGCCATCTGGCATTTCACGCGGCCTGGAGAAAGTAGCTAGTGAATTTTCAGTGCCGGTCTCTTGGCTGTGATAACCATAATGAAAAGATAAGTCACTACCATCTGGTTTAATGGTATATAGGCTTAAGCGGTCTACACCGGCGGCATTATCCCAACGATTAAATAGGATACGTCCATTATTCAGTACTGTGGGATTAAGATCGTGGCTCTGATTGAAAGAGATCTGACGAATGTCACTGCCATCCGCCTCCATCACATGTAAAACAAAAGCGGGCTCATCCTGATCATCTGTCAGGGCAGAAAATTGTGGCTTATTATCATCCAATAACAAAGCGCGAGCACGACGCTGGCGACTAGAGGAAAATACAATACGTCCATCTGGCAAAAATGCCGGGGCAACATCCTGCCCTTCCTCTGCAATTAGATCGGACTGTATGACTCTATTCAGCTCTTTGGTTTCAAGATCATATAACCAAATATTCCAGGTAGGCTGTTCATCGTCATCAACATTTTCTAATTCTGGTGCGCGCATCGCAAATACCAAACGCTGTCCATCTGCGGAGGTATTGAGATCTTTAACATCGTAATCACCGGTAAAAATTTCTGCGGTAATTACTGTCTCTGCAGCACTTGCTGTAGCACGATCTTTCAGAATCAGTTCAGCACCGGGGAAAAAATCCTGGGGCTGGTATTGGTTATCTTGCTCTAGGGCTCCTTCATCATCCTTATTAAGCTGGCGACGCACGAAGGCAATAGGGTAATCCACCACTACAGGATCTTCCGCCTGCTCCCCACTACTAGAGGAACCGCCACCACCACTACAAGCAGCCACCAACAGTAGTAGTGGCACTGCACGCAAAGATTTCATTATTTTTTTCTACCCAGCATAGGCACCAGCAACATGCCGGTAATATTTGCAGAAGGCCCTTCATTATTTCTGTGTGCGGTTTTTGCCGCCGAGGGTAATTCTCGCAAGTTGCGCACAAAAAGTTTGCCAACTGGGACGCAAATATTAAAAGTCATTCTGACAGTCCTGAAATTCGCTTTTAGTATGCCTTGACATACCCCACTGACCCCATCGACAAAATAAACCAATGAAAAATAATTCGTCTCGAGCGCGTGTGATCCAGCTCACAGTGGTAGGCGCAATAATCGGGGCCGGCCTTTGGAGTGCCCCAGCCCTTGCGGCCCCTCAGGATCAGGCTCTGCAAATTCACAGCCGTATCACCGGCACCATTCCCTCTGAAAGTGTATTGCTGGATATGGCCGAGGACATCGCCAATGGCGATCCTGCCAGTGCTGCCTATACGGCAATGCAACACGATGACTTTTACAATGTGACCCTGAAAAATCTGGCCACACCTTGGACTAACGAGGAACAGGATGTGTTTGCGCCGTTAAATGATTACAGCGCAACCGTTATTGGTATGGTCCGGGACGATATGGATTTTCGCCAATTACTGTCAGCAAATATTCTGTATACCGGAAATGTCTCCGGGCTGCCAAGTTACAGTACCAGCAACAATAATCACTACGAAGCTCTGGAAGCTGGTGGTTATTCCCTGAAAGAAAATCTCACCAGACAAAGTCAGTCTTCCCTTAATGGGCTTCCGGCCGATGCTACTGCCGGTGTGATTACCAGTCGTGCCGCAGCAAAGGCCTTTTTTAGTGCTGGCACCAACCGCGCCATGTTCCGTTTTACCATGCTCAACCATATGTGCCGGGATATGGAGCAGGTGCAAGACAGCACACGTTCACCGGATCGAATTCGCCAGGATGTCAGTCGCAGTCCAGGGGGGGATAGCCGGGTATTTCAAAACAACTGCGTCAGCTGCCACAGCGGTATGGACCCTATGGCCCAAGCCTTCGCCTATTACGATTATGTCTACGATGCAGACAATGACCCAGAGGGCAACAACGGGGCACTCGACTATAACGGTGCAGGAGATACAGATCCGGAAACCGGCAGTCGCGTGAAAGCTAAAAACCACATTAATGCGGCAAACTTTCCCCACGGATACCAGCTTCCCGACGATCGCTGGGACAACTATTGGCGTGAGGGCCCCAACCTGCATCTTGGATGGAATAATGCCCTATCCGGTAGCGGTAATGGGGCAAAGTCTCTCGGTGAGGAGTTGGCCAACAGTCGTGCTTTCGCCAGCTGCCAAGTCACTAAAGTATTTCGCCAGGTGTGTTTGCGTGATCCTGAAGATGCCAATGATCGTGCACGTATAGAAGCCATCACTAACAACTTCAGCAGCTCCGGTTACAAACTGAAGCAGGTATACGCCGATACTGCGGTTTATTGCGCGGGAGATTAATAACAATGAAAATTTTTAAGAACCTGCAAATATCTACCCTTTTATGTACAGCAGCATTCCTTGCCGCCTGTAGTGGCGGCAGTGGCAAAGATACAGAAGAGCAGCCAAATACGAACCAATCCAATAACGGCACCAGCTATTCAGGCCCAGCACCGGAAACTGAAGATGTCAAACAGTACAAGCGCTATATCTGGGATAACCTGGCCGAACAGAATCGCTGTGGTAGTTGCCACGTAGAGGGCGCGCAGAGCCCCCATTTCGTACGCGGTGACGATATTAATGCAGCTTACGATGAAGGTCGTGAACTGGTAAACCTAAGCCTCCCGGAAGAGTCACGCCTGGTAACCAAGGTGGGCGGCGGGCACAACTGTTGGCTCTCCAGCGACGATGCCTGCGCTGAAATTATTACCAATTATATTGAAGAATGGGCCCGAGCCAGCGGCGGTCTCAGTAATACAGTCACACTAACTGCCCCAATTGAACGCGATGTGGGCGCGAGCAAGAGCTTCCCTGCCTCCAGTAGTAACTTCGGCACTACCGTTTACCCAGTATTGCGTAACTACTGTGCCAGTTGCCACAGCGAAGATGCCGCGCTCACACAAAAACCCTACTTTGCTAGCTCTGATTTGGATCTCGCCTACGAGGCGGCGAAAAGCAAAATGAACCTGGATACCCCTGCGGATTCACGCTTCTCTGTACGCCTGGGTAGTGAATTTCACAATTGCTGGGATAACTGCTCCAGCAACGCAGCGGAAATGACGGCGGCTATCCAAGCCTTTGCCGACAGCATTGCCCCTACTGAAGTCAATCCGAATTGGATCCTTAGTAAGGCTCTGCTTCTCACCGATGGTATTGTCGCCAGCAGTGGTGGCCGTATAGAAAATAATGCAATCGCCCTATATGAATTTAAAACCGGTAGTGGCACTACGGCTTATGACACTTCCGGGGTAAATCCAGCCATTGATTTGGCGCTTTCAGGCGATGTGGAGTGGATTGAGTCCTGGGGTTTGCAGCTTAAAGGTGGTAAAGCCCAGGGCGCTACGGCAACCAGCCGTAAGTTATACGAAACTCTCACTGCCACCGGCGAATACTCTATTGAGGTTTGGGCTGCACCAGCCAATGTCACCCAGGAAGGTCCCGCACGTTTGGTTACCTATTCCGGCGGTGACGATATTCGCAACCTCACCCTAGGCCAGGCGCAGTACAGCTACATATTCCAGAACCGCAGTGACAGTACCGATGCGGATGGAATGCCAGCTCTGATGACTGATGATGCAGACCAGCTGGTACAGGCGAGTTTGCAGCACGTGGTCGCGACCTTTGACCCGATCAACGGCCGTAAACTCTTTGTAAACGGCGCAGATACTGGGGAAATGGACCCCAGCGAAGCGGGGCTTTTGAGCACTTGGGACGACACCTTTGCCCTAGCGGTTGGTAGTGAAGTAAGTAACGGAAATAGCTGGCAGGGTTCTATCCGCATGCTGGCGATTCACTCTCGCGCACTCTCTGCCGAGGATGTTGCCACCAACTATGAAGTAGGTGTCGGAGAAAAATACTTCCTGCTGTTTAAAGTTGAAGAACACACCGGCATTGCCGAAAGCTACGTAATGTTTACCGTTCAGCAGTTCGACAACTATGCCTACCTGTTCAGTGAACCTACCTTTATCAGCCTGGATGAAAGTGTCGATCCGAAAGGTATCGCTATCGAAGGCATGCGTATCGGTATTAATGGTCGCGAAGCGGAAGTGGGCCAGTCTTGGGCTAACTTATCCGCCGAAATCGATGATAGTTATGTTCCCCTGCAAGGCCAGAAGCTGTCGAGGCTTGGCACCATCATTACCCTCGATAAAGGCCCCCTGGAAGATGAGTTTTTCCTAACTTTCGAGCGTATCGGCAACGCTAGCTTTACTCGTGTAGAGCCCACACCTGCCGAACCACCGGAGCCAGCAGATCTGGAGGCCCAACCGCGTATTGGCCTGCGCCGCTTCGAGCAGATTAACGCCAGTCTCTCTCGCGCCACCAGTATTTCCAGCGCCCATCCGGATGTGATGGAAACCTGGGAAGCCGTGAAGCGCCAGCTACCTATCTCCAGTGATATCAGCGGATTCCTGGCTGCACAACAAATGGGTATCACCCAACTTGCCGTGAAATACTGCAGCACCCTGGTGGATTCCAATGCGCGCGGAGGTTATTTCCCAGGTTTTGATTTTAATGCTCCTGCCAATACAGCTTTTGACAGCGCTAGTAAACGAGCACTGGTGATTGATCCATTAATGGAAAGCCTATTGGGTCACGAAATGACCTGGCATGACGGCAGCCACTCGCAGCTGTCTAGTGCACCAGACCTGGGCACCGTAGAAGCAGAATTAAACAGCCTGATCAACACCATGACTGCCTGTGGCAATGGTTGTGAAGCAGATCGCACCGAGACCACGGTCAAAGCCGTATGCGCCGCCGCCATGGGCAGCGCTATGATCCTGATTCACTGATTAAAAAAACGGGCTGCCGCCCAGGTACGGTTTTAAACACCGTACCTGGGAAGATTAATCACAGCCTAGACAAGATTGTCGAAAGAAAATTTTCAACAATCTGCTAAAAATTTAAAAAATAATTTACCGGCACATCGGATAAAAAATCCGCAAAAAACTATGAGCAAGAAAAAACATTTTGAGCTGGACCAGCCCCTACGCCACCCGGATCACCACCGCCCGGTAACCCGTCGTGATTTTCTCGCCCAGGGCTTCCGCGCGGGCATGGCGACAGTATTAGGTGGCTCTGTATTCAGTATGTTTGCCAACCCACATAATGCCCACGCAGCTCTGTCCGCCGACCTGGAAGACCTGCGCAAGAGTAACGGCGGCCCCTGTGATGTTAGCGCTTTTGGCGCCGGTAAAATTCCATTTATCTGTTTCGACCTCGCCGGTGGAGCCAATATCGCTGGCTCCAATGTATTGGTAGGCAAACAGGGTGGTCAGATGGATTTTCTCGGTACGGCCGGCTACAACAAACAGGGGCTGCCGGGCGATATGATCCCCTCAGCCGGAGAAGGATTTGTTAACACCGACCTGGGCCTTGCTTTCCATAGCGACAGCGGCATGTTGCGCGGTATCTTGGAAAAAGTGAGCTCCGGCACTGCTACCGCTACCAACGGTGCGGTGATCCCGGCACGCTCGGAAAACGATACCGGCAACAATCCTCACAACCCCATGTACGGAATCAACAAGGCCGGGGCCAATGGTTCCCTACTGGCCCTGATCGGCTCTCGCTCCAGTGATTCCGGTGGTAACTCCATGGCTCCGTCGGCAATGATCAACCCTGAAGTTCGCCCAACCAAAGTGGACAGGCCTTCTGATGTTACCGGCCTCGTAGATGTGGGCGACCTGGTGGGCCTGCTCAGCCAGGAAGACACGGTTGCAGTGATGGAATCTATGTACCGTATTTCTAATGCCAAGCTGGGCAAGGTAAACACTCGCGTGGGAGCCGATGCGATTATCAAGGATATGGTGCGCTGCGGTTATATGAAGAGCGCCGACCTGGCGGACCGCTTCGGTAATCCCGCCGATCTAAACCCCGAAGCCGACCCGGATATTGTCGGTCCCTCCGGTATTTTTACCAGTGCTGAACTGAGTGGGGATGGAGAATTCCGCAAAACCGCTTCAACGATGAAACTAGTGGTGAATGGCTATGCCGGTGCCGGCACTATCACCATGGGCGGCTACGACTACCATACTGGCGACCGCGCCACCGGCGAGATGCGCGACCTGCGTGCCGGTCGCTGTATTGGCGCCTGCCTGGAGTATGCTGCACGTCGCAACCAGCCACTGATGATTTATGTCTTCAGCGATGGTTCGGTTTTCTCCAACGGAATGATCGACGACTCTGTCGAAGGTCGTGGCAAGGGTGTGTGGACCGGAGACAATCAGCAAACCGCTGCTTCTTTCTTCCTGGTATACAACCCTGCCGGGCGTCCGCAATTACTCGGTGGCAGCGTCGACGAGCAGGCAAGGCATCAGCAGCTGGGTTATATGCGTTCCTCCGGGGACGTGGAAACGTCTTCAAGTCCCGCCGCCAACAACGTTAATCTACTGGTAGAAACGGTAGTCATGAATTACCTGGCTTTACATGGTGAACAAGATAACTTTGAAAAAATCTTTCCCAACCACGGTCTCGGTAGCGTTACCCTCAGGGACAGCATGACCGCTTTTGCCCCCATAAGATAATGTGATACCGAGATGTTGCGTTTTATTCGATCTCTTCTGTTAGGTGGTGCCGCCCTCTGTGCGGCACCAGTATTGGCCGAGTGGCACTATGCCGAGCGTGCAATCATGGGCACTGAAGTCCATCTTCAGCTCTGGCACGAGAATGCCAGTGAGGCTGAATACCTGATCGAAAAGGTAATGAAGGAATTCCATCGCTTAGATAACCAGTTGTCACCTTACAAGCCAGAAAGTGAACTATCCCTCGTTAATCGCGAAGCAGGCAAAACCGCAGTCAATATTTCCGATGAGCTGCTTTCTCTGGTGGATAAGTCCCTCTGGTTCAGCCACCTGACCGGTGGAGCCTTTGATATCAGCTACGCTACTCTCGGCAAACACTATGATTTCCGCAACAGAAAACAGGCAGACTCCGCCCTTACTGACTCTCTAATTGAGGCGCTGAACTACCGTCACTTACATTTGAATAAAAAGTCCAAGACCCTGCGTTTTGGTCACAGCGAAACAAAAATTGACCTAGGTGGAATTGCTAAAGGGTATGCTGTGGATAAAGCCATTCAAATTCTCGAACAGGCTGAAGTCTGCTGTGCCAGTGTCAGCGCCGGTGGCGATGCACGTATGCTAGGCGATAAACGCGGTGAACCTTGGCTGGTAGGCATTCGTCACCCGCGAGAAAAAAGCAAAAGTGCCGCAGTAATCCCCCTGAGCGACATTGCCATTTCAACTTCCGGTGACTACGAGCGCTTTTTCATTGATGAACAACAAGAGCGTATACATCATATTTTCAATCCAAATACCGGAAAGCCCGCAGACACAGCAGTTGGAGATAGCGATAAATTAATCAGTGTCAGTATTATCGGCCCAAGGGGTTTTGATACCGATCCACTTTCCACCAGTGTATTTGTGCTGGGTAAGAAAAAAGGACTGGCACTCATTGATCGCCTGCCCCAATTTGAAGCAGTGGTTATCGACAGTAACAAACGTCTGTTCTTCAGTCAGGGACTGGCTAATCCACAATAATCGTTACAACGTCGTAAAAAATTTGCCAACGGGATCACACCAGATAGCTGCGCCCCTGACATAATTTGCGCCCATTACACAATAAAGCCAAAAGCAAGCGAAAGGCCTTCCATGGGACGCGTTCTCCAGTTGTTTATTTTCTCACTCGCCCTCTTCACAGGCGCAGCGTCTCAGGCTCAGCAAGAGTCTTTTTCTGCTGAAAAGCTGGAAAATCTAAAGCGTGATGTTATTAAGTTAAACCGGGATTTATTAATCCTGGAAGAAGACCTGCTCTACCCGGCACAAAGCCAAGTGGCTTTTTATGTTTCTGTGGATGTCGGTCACTATTTTCAGTTGGACGCTGTTAAATTACATATCGACAATAAACTCACAGCCAGCCACCTGTATACCGATCATCAGCGCAGTGCTCTTGTACGCGGTGGTATCCAACCCCTGCACAAAGGCAACCTGAAATCTGGTAACTACACCATTTCCGCTTTCTTTACAGGTCTTGGACCAGAGGGACGCGAGTATAAGCGGGGCGCTACTCTAGAGTTGGAAAAGACCGATGAGCCCGTTGTTATCGAATTGCGCATCTCAGATAAAACCGGCAAACAACAGCCGGACTTTGAACTCATTCAATGGCCCACGCCCTGATTACCCATGAGCTACCGGCCCCTCTCCCGCATAATATCCCTCAGTGTCGCTTTGCTAGGTGCCAGTTTACCTACTTATGGCACCGAGACCGAAGTTACCTCGGAAGAAACAGCGCCTCAGGAAAAGACGCAATCCGAAGACAAAAAGTATCGCCAAGCTCAGGATATGTCCTACGGGGCAACCCTGTATGAGTACTTTCAAGGCAATAATTTCGATGCCCTCAGCACCCTTCTTGTCGCCAAGCAACGTGATTCAATTAAAGTTCACCGCGACAGTGCTGCGTTGATCGAAGGGGGAATCAGCCTCAGTTTTGGTCTGCATCGGCGCGCTGCCGAACTTTTCGAACTACAGCTTCAAACCGGCAACCAAGATACAGATTCCAAACTGCACCAGGCAGCCTGGCTGAAACTGGCAGAGCTGAACTATTTGCAGGGTGACTTTTCCTTAGCGGCAAAAAATCTGGAAAAGTCTGGAGCCATAGATTCCTCTACCCTCCCCCTTAACCTGGCCTTGCGCAGTGAAGAAATCTCCACAGCCCAGGAATTCCTTAAAAGAGCCGATCTGCCGCTGTCAGAGCGCCTACTCGGACACATCAATCTAGGCGCAGCCTTAGCCCGAAGAGGAGAGTTAGTTGCCGCCGCCGAGGAATATCGCTTCGCAAGCACACTGGCGACTGAGCAGGATGAACCCTCAGAGGATATCCTGATACTCGCGGACAAAGCGCATATCGGCGCTGGCTACGCTATGGCATTGTCAGAGCAGTTTTCCCAGGCCCAAGCTGAATTTTCCCAAGTGCGCCTGCACACCCCCTGGGCAACCAAAGCTCTGCTCGGGCTCGCTTGGTCTTCGATCAACAGCGAGCAATACCAGGAGGGGGTAGATGCCCTGCGTTTTTTATTGGCAGAACACCAACACAGTCCCGCCGCACGGGAGGCCAGGGTCGCCCTGCCCTATGCCTATGAAAAGCAGGCTGAACGCAATAAAGCCCTAAGCGCCTATAGTGATGCAGCCACATATTTCGAGAGCACATTGCAGCAGCTGCAGCACTTACAGCGGAAGCTGTCTTCAGAACCGCTGGCGGACGCCAGTCAATTTAGCCAGTCACAACGCTACGGCTGGCTACAACTGGCTCAAGCCGCACCCTTACTGCGGGACAACCAGCATTTTCTCTTACCCATTTTACAGAGCGATCAATTCCAACTGCGCCTGTCGGAGCTGCGCGACCTGCAGCAGATGGATAGAGTACTCTATGACTGGTCACAAAAAATTCCACAATTGCATTCATTGATCGAAGAGCGTCACCAAAGGCGCTCCGGCATTATCGGGCAGTACCAGAGCGCAGAGTTTGACCAGCAACTGCAAATCGCCAAGCAACACTACCGCAATCTCAACGATGCCCTGGCCCAAATAGAAGGGGAGCGTGACGCACTGACTCTGCTCGAAGCTACCAGCAACGGGGAGGGTGGCAATAACAGTGAGATATTCGAGATGCTGGAGATACTGCAGGGCGCTGAGCAACGCTATCAACTACTGCGCAGTAACGGTAAGGGGTCCGACTACCAGGGCGAGACCCTGGCTAAAGCCCGTGGCATTTTATTATGGCAAGCCAGCGAACAGTATCATCACCGCTTGTGGCAACAGCGCAAAACTCTGCAACTACTCGAATCCAGCTTGCGCAATGGTGAGAAGCAACTAGGTAAAACCTCTGTAGAAGTGGGCCGCGCACCGCAATTGACCCAGCTAACAGAGCGTCTGGCTAGCACTGCGGCGCAATTATCCGGCCAACGCGCAGCCATAGCCAAAACGGCTTCAAAGGTCGAGGCTGCCCTACGCCGGGATATTATTGCTGAGCTGGAGCGAGAGCAGTCGCGGATTCACAGTTACCAGGCCCACACCCGCCTCGCTATCGCGCGCTTACAGGATGCCTCCATGCTAGAGGCCGCCAGCCAGCCTCCGCCAAAAAACCCTGAGAAAAATACTCAGGTGGAAACGCAAGATGGCGAAAATACTCACGAAAAAGGCAAAGCCACAGTAGAGAAAATAACTGAGGAAAAGACCGCAGAAGCTCTATTGCCCGATAATGAAGGGGGGCAGAGTGAATAGGTTTGGTTCCAGAAGCTTTTCCCTGCGCCTGCTCACTGCCGCTATCTGCTGTATCAGTACCGCCTGCAGCAATCAGTCCGCACTGACACTTGCAGATCTGCCCACGGCCACGGCTGCTTCCACTGAAGAACCTGTATCAGCTCCCCCTGAGTTGATATCGGTTGATCTCACCACTCTCGTGCAGAGCTATCAACAAGCACTGGCCAGCCAGCCAGACCCGCAGATTCGCACACAGATTCGTTTGCGCCTGGCCGATCTGGAAATGGAGCGACTGGAGCAACATCAGGCGGATAACCCGGAAGTTTCAGTCGGTTTTGCCAGTGCGGTGCAGCACTACCAGACACTCGCCAAAGAGAGCCCCCGAGACGACTATATTCTCTATCGTCTGGCGCGAGCTCGTGCTATGGATGGCGAAATGCCAGGCGCATTGCAAGCACTGGAGCGCATCGCCCAGGGCGCACCTGAGTCACCGTTTATGGGGGAGGTTTTATTCCGCCGAGGCGAAGCGGCTTTCAATCGCAAGGAATATTCGGCAGCGGCACAGGACTTCCGCGCATTGCTGGAGAAGGGCGAAAGTCCATTTTCCGATAATGCCCGCTATATGCTCGCCTGGTCAGAGTTTAAATCCAGCGATTACCGCCGTTCCACGGAGATATTTCTCGAGTCTCTGGATATTCTGCAGCAGCGTGCCAGCGAAGCAGAGTTACCTCTGGGCCAGAAGCGCCTGCGCGAGGATAGCCTTCGTGGCCTGGCCCTGAATTTTAGTTATCTGGGCGGTGCCGAAGCTATCGAGTCCTTTAATCCCGATGGCAAACCACGAGGTTATCAGCACCTGCTGTACAGCGCTCTGGGCAATTGGTATCGAGAAAAAGAGTTATTCCGCAACAGCGCGGATACCTATCTGGCTTTTGTTAAGCACTACCCCAATAGCACTGAAGCGCCATCATTACATTTGCAAGCTATTGAAACACTGCAAAATGGCGGCTTACACGATGAGGTGCTTCCAACCAAGCGGGAATTTGTACAGCGCTATGGTATTCGCAGTGAGTATTGGCAGCAGGCAGAGACAAGTCAGCGCGAAGCCCTGGCACAGTCACTGCGCCCCTGGCTTGAGGAGTTAGCCCAATTTGACCACGCGCGCGCGCAGGAACTTGCTCAGTTAGCGACCAAGGCACCGGCTAATAAAAGTAAACAAAAACAGCAGCTCAAAGCTCAGTCTCGCAAAGCTTACCTAGCGGCAGCGGAACTCTACCGGCAGTTTTCACAGACTTTTCCACAGGACCCCCGCACTCCACCAATGGTTTTCCTGATGGCCGAATGTCTCGAGCAGGCTGGCGACTACGCTGGAGCCTGGCGCGCATACAGCCAGGTAGCCTGGGAATATCAAGACAAGAAGCATGGTGCGGAGGCTGGTTATGCAGCCATTCTTAGCTCGGCACAAGTGCATAAAGAAACACCGGGGCAGGATGCCGAGCAAAAAATCCTGTGGCTGGATCGCAACATTGAGGCCAGCCTTAAATTTGCCCAGAGCTGGCCGCAGGATAAAAGAGCCTTACCAGTACAACTATCTGCCGCAGATAAGCTGCTACAACAGTCACGTTTTGCCGAGGCTATTGCCGCCGCACAAGCTGCAGATAAGTGGCAGCCACCAGCGTATAAAGCTCAGCAATTAAATATCGCGATGATCCTGGCTCACAGTCACTTTTCATTGAAAGATTATATGGCTGCGGAAGAAGCCTATACCCGTGCGCTGAATATACAGCCTAAGGATAGCCATTTGCGCGAGGACACACGCAAGCAACTTCAACTTTCCATCTATAGGCAGGCAGAGTTGGCACTTGCGCAACCAGCACTCACCGAGGATGGCAGAGAGATTCCCAGTGAGGAGGCGTTGCGCCACCTGCTGCGAATCAGGGAGAGTGGACGCAGCGAAATTGCAGCCACCGCCCAGTATGACGCGATCAATTACCTGATGGAATTACAGCAGTGGCAGCGTGCCAGTGCTGAACTCGCAGACTTCCGGAGTTTCTATCCTGCACATCAGCTGGCACCTACCCTCGCCGCCAAGGCGGTCGTTATTTTTGAAGCCTTAAAAATGCCTGCCGCTGCAGCCGGCGAATTACTGCAACTTGCCCAAAATGATCCCGACCGAGAAGTACGTCGCCAATCCTTATTCCTCGCGGCGGAAAGCTTGCAAAAAGCAGGTGAGTATCAAGGTGCCATTGAGAGTTACCGTAACTACAACAAGCTCTGGCCAAAGCCTGCTGAACAACGTCTGGAAGCGCAATATCAGTTAGTGCAACTGTACGCGCAAACCAATCAACCTAATAAACAGAATTATTGGCTACAGCAATTAGCAAAAAATTCAGAAAAATCCCCTCGGGGCCGCTACCTGTCCGCCTATTCCCAAAGCGCATTGGCAGAGCAGAGCTATGAAAAATTCGCTTCATTAAAATTGCACTTGCCGCTAAAAACCAGTCTCGCCAATAAAAAGCGCGCGATGAAAACCACCGTGGCCGATTATCGCAAGGTTCTCGAGCTGGAAATTGCAGAGTTCACCACCCAGGCCAATTTCCGTTTAGCTGAAGTTTATCGGCAGCTCAGCCATGACCTGATGGAATCTCAACGCCCCAAAAACCTGAATGACCTTGAGTTGGAGCAGTACGAAATCCTACTGGAAGAGCAGGCCTTCCCCTTCGAGGAAAAGGCGATAGAGCTGCATCAGGCCAATATTCAGCGCACCAGTGATGGAATTTACGACGACTGGGTCAAACGTAGTTTTGCCTCACTCGGCGAACTGTTACCCGCACGCTACAAAAAACCGGAAGCAACCCTGGAGTGGAGCCATGCACTGCATTGATTTGCGCAATTGCCCCAGTGGTATTTTTCGCCTCACAGCAACACTACTGATTCTGGCGACACTCAGCGCCTGTGGCAGCCTTCCACTTGGTAAAAATGCTCAACCGAAGGACGCCTCAATTGAGCATGTAATTACCGAAAACCCCTATTTGGCGAATGCCAAGCGGGTTCCCAAAGAGGCCAGCGTCGCTATGGCTCAGGCACACGAGAGCTTTAACAACGGAGATAGCTCAACCGCAGTGCAGCAGCTACAGCAGGTCATTGAACGCTGGCCAGAGCTCTCTGGCCCCTGGCTAAACCTCGGGATAGTACAGCAGAAAAGTGAACAGGCCGAGCATGCGGAAAATAGCTTTCGCAAGGCGATTGAGGTCAATGACGGTAATGTATTTGCCTGGAATCAGTTGGCTGCACTACTACGTGACGCAGGCCGTTTCGAAGAGGCCGAACAGTGCTACCTGCAGGCGCTGAACCTTTGGCCCGACTTTAGCGATGCGCACCGCAATCTGGGTATTCTCTATGACCTCTATCTAAACAGGCCGGAAGAGGCATTACAGCAATACCGTTTGGCCCAGAGCAGTCGAGAACAAGGAGACAAATTACTCGACGCTTGGATATTGGAACTGGAGCGTAGACTCTGATGCGAGATAAATTAATTATTCTAATGTCCATAATTTGCGCCTGCTTCACCGCCCGTGCGGATGAAATTACCACACTGGAATCCACGGTAATCGGTAGTCAGGAACAGCCCAAAGTGCTGTATATCATCCCTTGGAAGCAAGCCGACAGCCTACAGCGCCTTGATAGTTCTCTGGCCCAAAATTTTAATACCGTTTTCAAGCACCAGGAGCTCTCAGAATTCAAACGGGAAATTCAACTGCTCAGTGCCAAGCCGGTTGTTGAAGAAAAAAATGAATAGAAAAAATAATAATACTCATCAAGCACCACAAACTAATGTAATCGTGCTTTTTTGCTGAAACTCAGTACTCCAGTGGAGCAGGGATAAGCCACCGCAGGTATTTCACTTATCAGGAGTTTATTGTAGAGCCCTCATCCGACTCCACAATATTCATCATCATGCCCAATGACCATGGAATGGCCGTTTGGCAAAAAAATATCGCTAATTAAACACTTACTTCTGTGGAGACACTCATCATGGAATTTACTCAGGCGTTATTGCGCTTTTTCCAGACTGGCGGCCCTTTTATGTATCCTATTGCCCTAGTGCTGGTTATCGGCCTCGCTATGGTAGTGGAACGCTGGATTTTTCTTTCCCGCGCTAAGAGCGCCAATCGCCGCGCTTATCTGCAGGTATTACCGCTACTGCAAAAACGCAGTTATCAAAATGTATTACAACTGGCCCGAGACAACGATGCTGCGATGGGTCGCATTGCCGCCGCCGGTATTAATACCCTGCAATTCGCCAAGCGCGAGGAAAATATTGCATTGGCAATCGAAGAGGGCATCCTCGAAGCAGTACCGCGCCTGGAAAAGCGCACCAACTACCTGGCTACCCTGGCCAATATTGCTACCCTACTCGGTTTATTAGGCACCATTATGGGCCTTATCGCAGCGTTCACCGCTGTAGCCGCTGCCGACCCTGCGGAAAAAGCCACTATGTTGTCTACCAGTATCTCCGTAGCAATGAATACCACCGCATTCGGGCTTATCTCAGCAATTCCCCTTCTGCTATTTAATTCCATGCTACAAAACAAGACCAATGAAATTGTAGATAGCCTGCAGATGGCCGGAGTAAAGTTCCTAAACCTGTTGACTATGGGCCGCCCACAAAAAACGGAACAGCAGCGCGCAGTGAATGCCTGAGGGCTCTCGCCATGTTGAAATTAAATATTCGTCGCCGTGGACACGAGGAAGCAGAGCTGGACATCACCTCTTTTATGAGCCTGATGACTATCCTGGTTCCTGTACTGCTGCTCAATATGGTGTTTTCCCATATCTCAGTTTTAAAACTCAATCTTCCTGGCATCAGTGATGGAAGCAGTAGTGCAACTGAACAGGAAAATCGACAGTTGGAACTGGTATTACGCACCGCACATGTTGATATCAATTACCCGGCAGGGCAACTAGTCAGGCGAGTGGAGAATATCGGTGGTGAACCAGATATGGAAACGGTTTCCCTGATACTGCAGCAAATAAAGCGAAACTTAAGGGAAAAATCCATCGAGAAAGACGACTTGGTCATTCTCTCGGAAAAAGGTACATCCTATAAAACCCTGGTGGCAGCTATGGATACCGCACGCAGCTATCGAGCAGTAGTTGCCGCATCGGTCGTCGATGCCGAGTTGTTTCCACAGATTTCCCTGGGCGATGCCCCCCAGCAAACAACCGTAGTGGGGAAATAAAATGATGCTTAACGCAGCCGCCAAATTACAGGAGCGGCGTCAGCGACAGAAACGACAGCAATCGAAGCTCAATCTGGTTTCTCTAATGGACATTTTCACCATTCTGGTATTTTTCCTGTTGGTGAACTCCACTAGCGATGTACAGGTTTTGCAAACAGATAAAACCATCAAGCTACCCAAGTCCACTTCTCAGCAAAAGCCGGAAGTTACTACGGTCGTGAGGGTCAATAATCAGCAATTATTCGTTGGTGATCGCATGATCGTGGGCATTAACGATATTGACGCTGGTAAGGAAAATATCGAGCCCCTCTTGAAGGAACTGGAGTACCGCGCCGAACGCGCCGGTGAACTCAGCGACGAGCAAAAGCAAAGGGGACGCTCGGTCACCATTATGGGTGACGAGCAGGTTCCCTATGAGTTGCTCAAACAGATTATGCAGACCTGCGCCCAGGCAGATTACCGCGATATCTCTTTTGCTGTTGAGCAGACAGCACCAATAGATCCCGCGGGGGTGGAAAGCTGATATGAGCACTGCAACCAGCCGCTATGCCCCCTGGCAACTACAGGAAACCCTGTTGCCCTGGTCCGCTTCCAACCAGGAAGACCAGCGCTTTATAAAGTTCCTGCGTGCAGGGCTTATTGTCTTCGCCGTTTGCGGTTCCATCGTTACCTTTGCTCCAGTGCCGGAGCTGACCCGGGAACAGGCAGAGCGAGTGCCACCACAACTGGCCAAGGTTATCCTGGAGAAAAAGGAGCTCCCCAAGCCGAAGCCCAAACCCAAGGCCAAACCGAAGCCTGAGGAAAAAAAACCCGACGCAGAGAAACCCAAAGAAAAACCAGAACCTAAAAAAGTCGAGAAGGAAAAGCCGAAACCGGCTCCGAAACCCGAGCCCAGTAAAGTAGAGACACCCCCTGTTGCCACTATACAAAAAGCGCGGGAAAAAGCGGCGAGCAGCGGCATCAATGCCCTGGCCGACGATTTATTGGATATGCGTGAGAGTTTTGATACGGGTGAAGTTACCCGCGGTCAGCTCAGTGCCGGCAGCGCCACTGCTGCACAAACACAGCGCAATATGATCAGTGACAAATCCAAAACTTCGAGCGGCGGTGTCAGGGCCGGGAGCATCAGCACTGACACGGGAGGCGTATCACTGGCGGGCCGACAAACCACCCGGGTTGAGCAGGCTCAGGCGAAAGGCTCCGCCAAGCAGGCGGCCAGGAGAGTCAGAGGTGAGAAGTTGGCGCGAACTGACAATGCCATTCGCGGCATAATGGAGGCCAACAAGGCGGCAATCAATGCGATCTATGACCGTGCCTTACGCCGTGATCCCACCCTACAGGGTAAAATTACCGTGCAGCTGGTGATTGAAGCAAACGGCACTATTTCGTCCATCAAGTTGATTGAGAGTGAGCTGAACAACCCCGCCCTGGAGCGCAAGCTGCTGGCGAGGATCCGCATGATTAACTTTGGTTCTGCGGATGTTAAAGCCACAACCCGCAATTACTCCATCGACTTCCTGCCATCCTGATTGGGGTTTTGGATAAATGACATTGGCACAGCGGAGCAACCCTTTACAGCTTGCTCGCTGTGCCAATTTCTCTTCCGCACTGATTAATTCAAATCTGCAGCGTATTGTCGCAGTAGCTGTAGAGGTACTATCTCTAGAGCTTTCACATGGGTACGCTGTAAAAAAACTCTCGGTGCCCTATCCTGCTGCTGGGCCTCCAACCAGCGGGCGGCGCACAGGCACCAGCGGTCTCCCGGAGCCAACCCCGGAAACCCGTACTCCTCAATCGGCGTACTCAGGTCGTTGCCACGGCTGCGGGAAAATGCCAAGAACTCATCATTTACTTCCACACAAACCGTGTGGGAGCCTTGATCCTCTTGGCAGGTGTTGCAGCAGCCGTCGCGAAAAAAACCGGTCATTGGTGCCAGGCTGCAGGGAATAAGTGCATCGCCAAACACATTAACCGAACTATCCATCTCCATTATCAGCCTTCCCCCTCGGTGCCATTGAGTAATTCGATATCCACCAGCTGCCAATGCAGCCCATTGCGCTGCATAATCAACCGCAGTTCTGCCCGGTTGGCCTCCCCGTAATCCGCACTCAGGTGGTTAATATCGGTAAAACGCCATTTGAGACGTCTCCAACTGCTCTCAGGCTTTTCTTCAGAATCTTGCCGGGTCTGCGGATAGGAATCTGCCTGGGGTGCTGTGTCCTGGCCAAACAACTTTCGTTCCATCCCCTGTAAGTCCTCACCGCCACGCAACAGGGCTGCGACCCCCTCTGGGGTTACAAACTGTTGCATTAATGGCCCCATGACAAAATTCGCACCGGCGGTTAGTAGCTCATCAAATTCCTGTGGAATTGAATTGCCTATAGAAGAGCGCAGCTGTTCCTGTAAACGGACTCTTAAATTGTCACGTAATACCGGAAAGTCTACGTAGCGTTCCAGAGTATCGATGCTCTCTCGCCTTTTTTCTGGCTCTTGCGCACCCGCCATTTGCGCCGCACGCTGCAGCTGTTCCATTGCATAAAAGGGCAGTGCCACATATCCAGCTGTGATAACCATTATTATCACAGCCCCCGCCCATAGAAATTTCTTCATTATTACCTTTCCTCTTTACGTCTAAGGGGAATTTTATGCTGAGAAAGATTCATCACCTAATTTGCCGCTGTACTGGCGTGGCATTGTTCCCACAACGCGCCTGTGCGATATTCGTCATCAAGGCTCTGCACATCCCAATCCGCTAACTTTTAATAAGGAAAACAAACAGGATGAGTGATATTTATCAGGCCCCCCAGGCAGAATTGGCCGGCAGGGAAGAGAGTAATGACTTTGGTTCTGTTGAAAAGGGGCTTGCCGGAGATTATTCCTTTTCAATTGGCGATGCCATCAGCGAGGGCTGGAAACTCTCCCTAAACAACCTCGGCACCATCTGGATTGGCCTGATACTCTATTTTGTGGGTGTTTTTGCATTAGCGTTCATACTGTTCTCGCTCTTTGGCCTCTCATTATTAGGCGCCTTTGATATTGGATCATTCCTACTTTTGACTCTTGTAGGCCCTATGGCATTAGTGGCGCTGTGTGCTCCTCTAATGGCAGGTATGGCCATGACGGGAATTAAGATTGCACGAGGAGAAAAAGCGACCGGGACCGAAGTGTTTGCCTACTTCGATAAAATCATCCCCCTGGGACTCGTATCTATTCTGACCTACATACTGATCTCTATAGGCTACACCCTCTTTATCATTCCAGGCGTTTACCTAATGGTTGCCTACATTATGGCTCTGCCACTAATTGTCGATCAAAATATGGGGGCTTGGCAGGCTATGGAGGCCTCGCGCAAGGCAATTACTCACAACTGGTTCACCTTCTTCGGTTTCTTGATTCTACTCATCGCTATTTATTTGGTAGGAAGCTTTGCTTTCTTAATCGGCTTGATTTTTGCTCTGCCATTGATGTCCGTGGCCTACGGTATCGCTTATCGCCAAGTGTTCGGCAGCTCTAGCAAAGCTTGATTTATTGATTACTCAACAGGAGTGGTCGCTTGCTGGATACCACCTACAACGTCGAAACCCCTGAGGGTATCGATCTGCGTGCACGGGCTGCAGGGCCTGTGCCGCGCATCCTCGCCTTTGCCGTGGATGTGTTTTACCGCACCCTAATACTGACCGCTCTGGGTATAGGTTTGGCCTTTGCCGAAGCCGCCGGTATAGGAATCTGGCTGGTCTGCTCCTTCCTACTGGAGTGGTTCTACCCGGTGTTTTTTGAAGTGCTGCGCGGCGGCCAGACACCGGGTAAGAAGGCCTTCGGCCTGGTGGTAGTCAACGACAATCTCACCCCCATCTCCTGGGGTGCTTCCATAGTGCGCAACCTTTTGCGCTTTGCCGACTTTCTCCCTTTCGCTTACGCCACCGGCGTTATTGCCATGACCCTCGGGCGACACTTCCAGCGTCTCGGTGACTTGGCCGCCGGTACCCTGGTGATCTACAAGGACGAGGACAAGGTGCCTGTAGCCCTGCCGGATACAACGCCTCTTCCACCACCGCGCAATTTCAAACAACAGGACCAGCTGGCCCTGATCAGTTTACTGGAACGCCACGAAGACCTGAGCGAAGCGCGCCAACAAGAGCTGGCCAATTTGCTCGAACCCGTTACCGAGAAGAGAGATAGCGCTGCACTGGAATACCTGCGCTCTGTAGGTAGTTGGTTATTGGGCGGCAGGGGCTGAGGGGTTATGAGACAGAGAGATTTTGAGAATCGCTACCGCGACAGCTGGGCACAGCTGGAAGCCTGGCTGAAAAGCGATAGCAAAAGCACGCAGGCGAGCGCCCTGGATCTTCCGGTCGTCTACCGGGAGCTGTGTCAGCAACTGGCGGTGGCCAAAGAGCGTCAATATACCAGCCGCCTGATCGACCACCTCAACAAGCTGGTTACAGCGGCCCACCACCGGGTTTACCGCCAGCAAACTCTGCGCCGCAAAGGTTGGCTGCACTATCTGTTGGCCGGATTTCCCCAGGCGGTGCGCGCCAATGGCCGCGTAGTGTTGTTGGCAACGGCACTGTTTTTACTGCCCGCCCTAGTGATGGGCATCGGCACCTACAATAACGACGCACTGATTTATGCGGTGATGTCGCCAGGAGACGTATTATCCTTGGAGTCAATGTACGATCCCGGCAACCGCGTGCTGGGGCGCGAGCGCGGCTCCGATACCGATCTGGCCATGTTTGGCTTCTATATCAAGAACAATATCGGCATTGCTTTCCGAACTTTTGCCGGGGGCATATTGTTCGGACTCGGCTCCATCTTTTTCCTGGTCTTTAATGGGCTATTTATCGGTGCGGCTTTTGGGCATATCACGCGAGTGGGATTTGTCTCCACGTTTTACCCTTTTGTGATCGGCCACGGCGCCTTTGAGCTGACCGCCATAGTACTGGCCGGCGCCGCTGGCCTGTTGTTAGGGCGCTCGCTGGTAGAGCCGGGACAACACCGCCGTTCTGTGGCACTGCGCCTGGCCAGTGTCGAGGCCATGAAAATCATGTACGGCACTTTCCTGATGCTGGTGATCGCCGCCTTCCTCGAAGCCTTCTGGTCCTCCAGCGCTACCACGCCCATAACAATGAAGTTAGGTTTCGGCGCCCTGCTGTGGCTGCTGGTATTCGCTTACTTCGCCCTGGCTGGGCGCGGGGATTCCAGCCATGCAAATTAAAAATATGGCGGTAAGGGCACGCCTGCGCTCACCCTGGGAATCCATCGATCTGGGTGTCGCCCTGGCACGCAAGCACTGGCTGCCGATGTTTCTGGTCTGGTTGTTGCCGGCAGCTTTGGTACTGGGTGCCTTAGCCTGGTTCTTCCCGGCTCATCCCGGCTGGTCACTGTTCGCTCTCTGGTGGTTAAAACCGGTGTTTGACCGCCTGCCGCTGTTCATGATCAGCCGCACTCTGTTCGGCGCACCGGTATCTGCACTGGCAGCACTCAAAGAGTTTTTCCGCCACAACCGCACCGACTGGCTCGCCTGGATCACCCTCCGTCGCCTGAGCCCGACCCGCTCTTTTGATATGCCGGTCACTGTACTGGAGCAATCCAAAGGCACGGCTCGTAGCGCGCGTATCAGTGTATTGCACCGCAAACACTCCGGTGCGGCCACCTGGCTGACCTTGACTGGTATTCACCTGGAATCCTTCTTCCTCATCGCAGCCTTTATCTTGATTTATCTGTTTATTCCCGAGCAGATTGTGGCAAATATCCAATGGATTCCACTGATTCGCGGGGAGACCCTGGCGCTGGAATGGGCATCCAATATTCTCTGTTTACTTATTATGGCGGCGGTGGCGCCGTTTTATATCGTCAGCGGCTTTTGCCTGTATATCGGCCGGCGCATCGAGCTGGAAGGCTGGGATATCGAGATTCAATTCCGCGATTTGGTCGAGCGCTACCGAGACGCTCAGCGGGCTGGTAAAAAGACCGTCACTAGCACCTCCCACCTAGCCACCATGTTGTTACTGTGCGTCCTGGCCGGCACCTCCTTGGCACCGGCGCCACAGGCCTATGCGGAAACGTTGCAAACCCCAGCTCAAGCGCAACAACACATTGACGAGATTCTCGCCGGAGAGGATTTTCACAGCATTGAGCAGGAGAGCGGCTGGCGCCTGAAAAAAATTGAAGAAGAGCGAGGAAAAATTCCCGAGTGGATCATTGAGCTATTCGAATGGCTATTCAAATGGCTTATGCAAAACTCTCAGGAGGCTGATGATTCCTCAGACATCAACTGGGGAGCACTGCTCGCCAAGCCCATTGAGTTACTACTGTGGATTGGCGTGATTGCCGGCTTGCTCTATCTGGGGTGGCGCCACCGCGAAGCCATCCTCAACAGCTTGCGCTGGCAACACAAACCGAAAACAAAACCGGTAGCGCTAGAAACCCTGTTCGGACTCGATGTACGTCAGTCCAGCCTGCCCGACGACGTATGTGCGGAAGTAATGCGCCTGTGGCGGACCGGCGATCAACGCGCCGGTCTCGGCCTCCTGTATCGTTCCACCCTGTCCCATTTAATTGAGGATTTCCAGTTCCAGTTTGGCGACCACCTTACCGAAAGCGAGTGTGCCCAGCTGGTAAGCCAGCGCCAGCGATCACCACAGGAAGCGCTGCGCCCAGTCAGCGCCCCACTGAGCCAGTTTGTGCAGCAACTCACCGGCAGTTGGCAACAGCTGGCCTATGCTCATCGCCCCCCCGCCGATGAGCAGCTGGGCGGCCTGTGCCAACAGTGGCAGGAGGTGTTCGGCAATGACCGTTAAACGTCTAGTAATTGGCTTCGCCCTGCTGCTCTGTGCGGCACTGGTATGGTTATTTCTCACCTTTTTTGAACGCTACACAGAAGAAAAGGATCGCGGTTGGGGGCCTGAGGCGCGGCGTAATCTGTTTCTGGCGGCCGAGCACTACTTGGCGCAAGTAGGGCTGGAACCGCGCCAGGCAGAAAATATCTCCGTCCTGAATGGGCTGTCCCCAAATGCGACTCTGTTTATCGCTAACTCCAGCCAAGCTTACAACTCCCAGCGGGTTGAGGAGCTACTGCAATGGGTGGAAAGCGGGGGGCACGCCATCGTAGTGGCACGTACTGCAGGGTTCGATTCCGAGAAAGGAGGCAGTGCCGAACGCGACTGGCTGCTGGAAAACCTGGGTGTCTCCATCGTAGAAGGCCACGAGGAATATCGCTTTGAGCATCCCCTGCAGCCACTGTTGGGCGAAGATGCCGAACTGAGCCCGGAGCAGAGCCCCGGTGAGGCCATGCGCGAATACAATCGCAAAATCGACGAAGCCGAAGAGCAGGCCGAGACCAAAAAGAAAAAACCCCGCAACCCAGATGTTGAACCGGAAGACTTGATCACTCTGCCTACCGCCGGTGGGGCTGAGATTCAATTACATTTCGACGCAGGCCAACTGCTCTATCACGAGGGGATCGATAACAGCAGCGCTGAGGGCGCACCGGTATTCTTCGCCAAGGTATGGCGCGAAGACGAAGCCGTGCCTTTTATGCAATTTGAGCGGGGTCAAGGGGTTATCACCCTGCTGACCGATAACACTATCTGGCAATCCCACCGCATCGGCCATTTCGACCACGCCTATTTCCTGCAGCTTTTGGCCGGAAGTGGCGATTTCGTCTTTCTGACCCGCCCTCGTTTCGACTCCCTGGGTTTTTTAGCGAAAAAGTACGCTTCTGAGTTTTTTATCTCCGGCCTACTCGCCTTGCTCGGCTGGCTGGTTCTACGTGCGCGCCGCTTTGGCCCGTTGCAACCTCCGCCTGAGATTGCCCGGCGCTCACTCTTGGAGCATATCTCCGCCTGCGGCCACTACTACTGGCGCGACGACCAGTGCGAACGGTTACTGCGCGGCCAGCGCGAAGAGCTGCTGCGCCGGCTCGGCGCTGCGGACGCCAACGCCAAGACCAAGCGCAAACTGTGCCAGCACCTCAGTGATGCCACCGGCCTCAGTGAAACCAAACTGGTCGCCTGCCTTTGGGGCACATCGGCGACCAGCGAAGAAACCTTTACCGAACAAATGCGCAATCTGCAGCGTATAGAGGCAGCCCTATGAGTGATACCACCCTGAACCCAGAACCAAAAACCCACACCGAGGCACCGGACTGGCAGGCTGCCTCAGCCCAACTGCAACTGCTACGCAACAATATCAACCGCCTGCTGATCGGTCAGGAGCAGGTCGTCGAACAGGTGTTGGTGGCCTTGCTGGCTTCCGGCCACGTATTGCTGGAAGGCGTACCCGGCCTTGGCAAAACCCTGTTGGTGCGCACCCTGGCCAGCTGCTTTGGCGGTCACTTCCGCCGCATCCAATTCACCCCGGACCTGATGCCAGCTGACGTGACCGGCCATGCCATGTACAACATGGGCGAGAGCCGCTTCGAAGTGCGCCGTGGCCCGGTGTTTACCAATCTACTCCTGGCAGATGAAATCAACCGCGCCCCGGCCAAGACCCAGGCGGCCCTGCTCGAGGTGATGCAGGAGAAGCAGGTCACTATCGACGGCAAGGCCTTTGCCGTACCCAGCCCCTTTATGGTGCTGGCCACTCAGAACCCCATCGAGCAAGAAGGCACCTACCCACTGCCAGAGGCAGAGCTGGACCGCTTCCTACTTAAGGTTCTGATCGACTACCCCAGCCTGGAAGCCGAATTGCAACTGGCCGCTGCTGCCAGCAGCGGCCGCATAGAGAAACACCTGCGGGAGAAAGCTGCCGGTGAGATAACCGTGGAGCAGTTGCAGCAACTGCAGGCCCTGGTGCCCCAAGTAGCCCTGGACCAGCAGGTATTGGACTACGCCGTGCGCCTGGTGCGTGCCACCCGTGAAGCCAACCAGCTGCGCAGCCCGGCGGGTCCCCGCGCCAGTATCGGCCTGTTGCAGGCAGCGCGCGCCAGCGCCCTGCTGCAGGGGCGCGAGTTTGTCCTGCCAGACGATATCAAAGCCATGGCGACCCCGGTCATGCGTCACCGTGTGAGCCTGTCCCCGGATATGGAAATCGACGGCGAGACCACCGACAGCGCCCTGGCCATGATTATCGATAGCGTCGAGGCGCCGCGACTGTGACACAAAGCGCCGTCGCCACTGAAGTTCCGAGCACAAAGTCCAGTCTCGGGCGAGCAGGCCCCAGCCGCCGCCTGGTGAAACTACTCGGTTACTGGTGCCTGGCCGCTCTGGCGGTGAGTGCTGCACGTATCTGGCTGCCTCAATCCGCACAGCTGCTGCAGACCCTCTGGTGGACCGCTGGCGCGCTGTTAATCGGCGCGGCCCTGCTGGATTTCCTCACCGGCCGCAGGGTTCTGGGCCTGGAGGGCGAACGCAAACTGCCCGGTAATTTGGCCCTGGGCGTGCGCAACAGTGCGCGATTGAAATTGCACAATCGCGGCCAGCGCAGCCTCACACTATCGGTGTGCGACAGTGTGCCGCAACAACTGGGCAGCAGCGGGTTACCGCGCCAGGCGCGGCTGGAGCCAGATCAGGAAGTTGCCATTGAGTACACCCTGGTGCCACACCGCCGTGGCAGTGCCGAATTCGGCCGAATCGAAGTCCTCGCCGACTCTCCCTGGGGTCTGTGGCAGACCCGTGTATGGCTCGGCAGTGAGCAAACCGTGAAGGTCTACCCCAACTTTCTCGGTATCTCCTCCCTGCAGGCGCTCTCCACCGAGCAGACCCTGCGCCACCTCGGCCTGCATCAGCAGCAGCGCCGCGGCGAAGGCATGGATTTTCGCCAGCTGCGCGAATACCGCCAGGGCGACAGCCAGCGCCAGGTAGACTGGCGCGCTAGTTCACGCCTGCACAAACTGATCAGCCGTGAATACCAGGACGAGCGCGATCAGGAAATTATTTATATGCTCGACTGCGGTCGGCGCATGCGCGCCAAAGATGGCGAACTGAGTCACTTTGATCATGCCCTCAATGGCTTGCTGCTATCCGCCTATGTGGCGATAAAGCAGGGCGACGCCGTGGGTCTGCAGGCCTTCGCCGCCGCACAGGACAGCTCTGGCGGGCAACTGCCACCGGTAAAGGGTGAGAGCGCTATCAACCTGTTGCTAAACAATGTCTACGATCTGCACTCCGGCACTGGCAGCGCGGACTACAGCGGCGCCGCCCAGCAACTGCTGGGTGCCCACAAGCGCCGCGCACTGGTGATCCTAATTACCAACCTGCGCGATGAAGACAGCAGCGAACTGCTCACCGCAGTGCGGCTGCTCACTCGCAATCACTTAGTGATGGTGGCGAGCCTGCGGGAGACCGCCGTAGACCGAATGGCACAAAAGCCTATCGGGGATTTTTCCGAGGCCGTCGAAGGCGCAGCCGCACGGGATTTTCTTCGTCGCCGTGCGCGCCTATTGCAACAGTTACAAGCCTGTAATGTACTAGTGGTGGATTCCCGTCCGGAGCTTTTGCACCAGGCGCTGGTGGAAGCCTACTGGCGTTTGAAACGCAGCGGCAAAATCTAACCGGTAATGAAAGCCGGGAATTCAAAGTATTTGATGTAAGAGGTAACCGAAGAGTGATGTTAACGATGTCCTAAAAAAATAATCCCACAGTATAGGGAGCTTAAATTGACCATGTCCCAAATCACTATCGAGCGACTCAGCAGTGCCGAAGTAAAGACTTCCCCTTTCCCCCATTTCTACCTAGAGCACTCCCTGGCCTCCGATGAGGCCAGCGCCCTGATCGCAGACTTCCCTCCTCTAGACAAAGGCGGCAGCTTCAATATCGAGGATGTCAAAACTTCGGAACGCCTGCGCAGTTTTGTCGAACAATTTGGCAGCACAGAGGTGCGAAGTATTCTCGGTGAAAAATTTGCGCTGGATCTATCTGATAAACCGATGATGGCCACCCTGCGCGGATACTCCCGAGCCAAAGATGGGCGTATCCATACGGACTCCAAAACCAAACTCATTACCGTATTGATCTATCTGAACAACGACTGGTCTGCGCCCACTGGACGCCTGCGTATCCTGCGCAGCGGCAAGAGCCTGGACGACTACAGTGATGAACTACTACCGGGACCAGGCTCTCTGGTGGCCTTTAAGGTAACGGATAATTGTTGGCATGGTTACCCCAGTTTTGTCGGCAAACGACAGGCGATCCAAATCAATTTTTTAAGCGGTGATAAAGCGAAGAAAAAACATCAGTTTTTTCATGGCATCAGCGCACGCTTAAAATCTCTTTTGCGTTAAAAAAATCGGATAATAGTTTTATCCGAATGCGACTGTACAAATTAATTAACTTGCAAACAGAAAAATTTGTTATCGATAGTGGCACTTTTTACAGCCAGCGGGTAATCTGTTGCCACTTGCCTTCGGGAATTTATTAAGTCTATCCCGGTAACTTCAAGAACCTTATTTATGAGTCGCCCGCGCACCCGTAAAAACCGCCCTCACCTGCCACAGTGGCAGGCACTGCTGCTTTTACTGGTGTTTCTCAGTGCCCGTGGTTTGGTTCCCGCAGGGTTTATGCCCGCCGCTTTTTCTGCGGGCACCCCCTACGATTTTTGCCACGGCGACAGCCGCAGCGCTCTGTTATTAAATGCCCTGGCCAGCCAGACTCAGGACCATCATCACAGCCATGGTAGTGGGCATAGTGAGCACAGTGGACACAACCACGATGCACTGACCGCGCATTCTTTTGCCGACAATCACTGTAATTTTTCCGCCGCTGCCAGTCTTGTCCATGTACCTGCATTAGACCTGCATTTCGCCAGTGAGGGGAATATTCTCCCCCTTTTCAGCAACGGCATTAACACCGCTCTTTCTTTATACTACAGCCGCCCCCTTATCCGCGCCCCTCCAGTTTAAAACCTCGGTTTTCTTATTTTTCAAAAACTAAATAGTCGAGGCCTGTTTCTGCGCTTCGCTGCACTACCTTTGCCGGTAATTTTTCTGGTTGGGATATTGCAACAGCCGTAGACCCGCTTCACTAAAAAAACTGGAATTCCCGCTGCTTAGCCGGCGGGAATAAACCCGTGCGCGCTATTTTTACCGCGCTCCCCATGGCCGTGCCTGACCTTCGGCCCAGAAACGGATAAGTCACAATGCGAAAAGTTAAACTCCAAAAGAAAAAGCCATTACACACACCACTGAGCCTGGCAATTATTGCTGGTTGCACCTTTCCATTTTCCCTAATGGCCAGTGAGGGAAATGAAAAAAAAGAGGGGGAAATGGAGCAGATGGTGGTCACCGGAGTAAAAACCGAACTGCCGCTCAACCTACTGACGGACCCGAAAATGCCTCGACAACCCCTACCGGCTAACGACGGCGCCGATTACCTAAAAACCATTCCCGGCTTTTCCGTGGTGCGCAAAGGCGGCACCAGTGGCGATCCGCTGTTGCGCGGTATGGGGGGCTCGCGCCTGGGCATGTTATTGGATGGTGAGTCTCTTATGGGTGGCTGCCCCGGCCGTATGGACCCACCTACCGCCTATATTTTCCCCGAAAGCCTCGACGAAATAGAGGTGATTAAAGGCCCCCAGAGCGTCACTCACGGACCGGGCAATTCCGCCGGGGTAGTGCTGTTCAACCAACAGCGGGAGCGCCCGAGCGAACCCGAATGGGATATGCATGCGAGCCTGCTTGGCGGCAGTGCCGATCGAAAAGACGGGCTCTTTGACCTGGCGTACAAAACCCCAGAATTTTCCCTGCGCGGTTCGGCAACCTCTGCCTCTGCGGATGATTATGAGGATGGAGACGGCAATCGGGTGCACTCCGGCTACGAGCGCTGGAGTGGCAAAGCCAATCTGGCCTGGACCCCCGATGATGACAGCCGCCTGGAATTCGAAACAGCTTTTAGCGATGCCGAAGCGGCCTATGCCGACCGTGGAGTAGATGGCAGTAAATTTGCACGCGAGAGCTACAAAGCCAAATACCGGCGCAGCAATATCGGCGCTCTGCTGAATACCATCGAAGTGCAGATCTATTACAACTATGTCGATCACATCATGGATAATTACAGCCTGCGTAATCCCTCGGGAATGGCTGCCAATCCAGTCGTCATGAATTTAGACAGCGAAACCATTGGTGCCAAGCTGAGTCTGCAGCTGAGCCCTGCGGATAACTTTGAGCTGACAGCAGGCCTGGATACCTGGGAAAACCGTCACCGCGGACGCATGAGCATGAACCAGACGATGGTTGATTACCGCCAGCGCAACTGGAATACGGATGCGGAATTTTCCCAACTGGGCATTTTCTCTGAAGCCAGCTGGCAATTCGCTCCGGATCAACGCTGGATCGCCGGCGCCAGACTGGATGACTGGGAAGTGCGCGACCTGCGCGAGACAATTTCGTTATCGATGATGTCCTCGGTCGATAACCCCACCGCTGGTGAGAGCCGCTCAGAACAACTGCCCAGCGGTTTTATACGCTATGAATTGGCGCTGCCAAGTACCTCCACGAGCTCTGCCACCCTCTACGCCGGGCTTGGCTACAGTGAGCGCTTCCCGGATTACTGGGAAATATTTTCCCGCGAAGCAGCAGATTCCTATAGCGCACTCAATATAGAGTCAGAAAAAACCAGTCAACTGGATATCGGCACTATCTATCGCACTGAAAAATTGTCTGCCAGTATTTCCGCTTTCGCCAGTGATGTCCGCGACTACCTGTTAGTACAGAATGATTACCAGAAGGCTGCGGTGATGTCAGGCATGGGCACCATGTCCTCGATGGGCAATGCAATGGATATGGGGGAGCCTGGGGATAAGCGTACCGCTGCGGTAATTCGCAATATTCAGGCGCGCACCTGGGGACTAGAACTAGATGCCAGCTATCAATTAAACGAAAACTGGCGCACCGAATTTACGGTCACTTCAGTGCGTGGTGCCAACGACACAGACAATACCACCCTGGCCCAACTGCCCCCACTGGAAACACGCCTGGGGCTGCACTATGAGCAAGCTCAGTGGTCGGCGGGTATTCTGTGGCGGGCTATTGCCAGCCAGGATCGCGTCGATATCGGTAAGGGTAACATTATCGGACAGGACTTTGGGCCCACAGATTCCGCCGACGTACTGTCAATTAACGCAGGTTGGCGCCCAAGCCAGCGGCTGCTATTCACTGCAGGGGTCGATAACTTACTAGATGAAACCTATGCAGAACATATCAGCCGTGCAGGTGCGGAAATTCCCAACTTCCCACAGTTGGATAGGGTTAATGAACCCGGTAGGACTTTATGGATAAAAACCATTTACCGTATTTAAAACACGATGACTAATTAACTGGTCTGAAAAGCCGGACATAGTATGTTAAGCGGGAAACACCTTAAATTTTCCGCTTAACATAAATTTATAGTTAAAAGCGATAGGAAAAATTAAGACTTAAAGTACGTAAGTGCCCAAGGTTCACACGGTAGACAGAATTAATATCGTTGTAGTTGTATTCTATGGAAGTATCAAAATCCTGGTTCCACATAAACCGATAGCCGACCCCAAGATTCCAGAAAGAGTCGTTGCCACTGGCATCGATCACATGATAATAATGGCCGTCGTAATACCAGTCTTTTTCCTTGTCATAAATATCATACAGGTGCCACTTGTCTTTATTGTGATACCAATAACCATATTTACGCACATCATTCAGATCAACATCGGCATAATTCCACCCCGCCATCCAGTAGAGACACTGAACGTAACAATTCAGGGTAAAATCCACTTTAAAATTGAGCCCCACCTGATTAATTCGCACGTGATTATCATCAAAGCGGGAAAATTGTAAATTCACCTGCCAAACACCCACGGCGGGTGTCACGCCAACGCTGACATAACCAAAAAAATCCCGCTGATCATTGAGCTGCAATTCCCCTGAACCCAGTCCCAGCGTGGTAATAATTCGATATTCACCCGACTCAATACCATCGAAAGGATTATTCCATTCGACTGCAGTGACCAATGGTGATAACAGTAAGGCCAAGACACATAACACCGTCTTCATTACATCCATCCTTGCAGCACGACGCTTTTTAATTCATCCCCCTTACCAAAGCTTAGCTGTCATGGTTATCCACCTCAGAAACTTATCCGAATCGAATGCCAAATTTATATGGATAATGATCCTTAAAGGCTTTCCACATCAATAATGGCCCAGATACCACCGGCAAATGCTGGGTTATCCCGCAAATTGTCGACGTCTTGAGGCTGCGGCATCGGCTCTCCAGCTTGCCGTAATTCTTCCAGGCGTTGAAAAATAGTCTCCGCCATTTTTTGTAGAGCGGCATCCAGAGTTTCGGCATAGCAGTGACAATGCGGCAGGTCGGGTGCTATGGCACCAAAGCCGGCGTATTCAATGTTGTGAAGCACAACCGGATAGCGCATTAGAAAATTCTCTTATACATTGGCTTTCCAAAGCGTAGACGGGTTTCAAAACTGCGAACGAAATATGGCAAGGAAAATCAACAAATTCCCCAATAAAATAAACCCTGCGCAACCGCACCTATTACTTCAGAATAAACCGAAAGCTGAATAATTAATTTTTGAATTTATTGTCTAGGTTGGAGCTGAACCTCATTGCGAGGGATTGCATTATTTAACCGGAATGGTTATTGGAGGGGCGACGCCAAACACCCTAACCACTGCGACATTTAAACCTTATCAAGGTGCGAACGACGAAAAATTTAGCGCGGCATTCTTCCGAGAAGTGCCCTACGGGAAAAAATCATGCCGTTAAGAGTGCGCCATAGGAATTTTTGATTTTCTGCCTCCGGCTCCACCAGGGCATCCTGCTGCCGCTGTAACCAGGCAATCTCCTGTTCCAGCTGCCTGCGTAAACAGCGGGTTTCACTCAGATCTGAAGCTTTGCGGCTCACCTGAAGAGGCATAACACCGGCCTTTTGTGCTGGTTTTAAAGGTTGATAAAAAATAAATAGAACCCCCACTGAAGTGGGGGCATGGCAAGCTTAGTTCACTGGAGACTCTGCATTTAGCAAATCCTGCCAATCGTAAGATGCATCACCGATCACATAGAAAAACGGATTCAGCAAAGAATCTTTGCTGTTATAACGCAGCAGCTTGAAGGAATCGTCCACCACTGTGCCACCGGCAGCCTCAACCACCGCCTGGGCTGCGGCTGTATCCCACTCACAAGTGGGTGCGAGCCGCGGGTAGAGATCAGCGGCCCCTTCAGCCACCAGACACAGTTTGAGAGAGCTACCCATGTTTTTACAGACCACCGCACCCAATTTGGATTCGATACGCTCTACCAGTTGATCCACGGCGCCGGCACCATGGCTGCGGCTAGCAACCAATTCCACTGCATCACCAGCTTCCAGGCGCGGCTTCAGCGGGCGCACATGAATTTCTGTATCGCCGGAAAGCGTGCGCTTAAAGGCACCATCACCCTTGCCACCAGCATAGGTGATATCCAGTACCGGCACATGCACCACGCCCAGCACAGGTTCGCCATTTTCAATAAGGGCCACATTAACGGTGAACTCACCAGTGCGACGAATAAATTCCTTGGTGCCATCCAGCGGGTCCACAATCCAGTACCGCTGCCACTGGCTGCGCTCGGCAAATGATGGCATTTCCTGCTCTTCCGATAATACCGGTACACCGTCAATCAGCTGCGCCAGAGCAGGGGCTAAAATTTTGTGTGCCGCTAAATCCGCGGCTGTAACCGGCGAGTCATCCGCCTTGGTGTCCACCTCCAGCTCAGCACTGCTGTGATAAACCTCCAAGATAGCTTCACCGGCGTTTTTGCAGATTGCAATCACCTGCTCCAATAATGCCTTATTCATTAAAACTCCCTTATTTTTCAGGTGGTGAGTATAAAGTCTCAGGAGGGGAAAAGGTCCTTCACCGACAGGTAGCGCTCACCGCTGTCATAACTAAAAATCAATACGCGGCTACCGGGCGCAAATTCGCCCTCGCGCTTTTTCAGCGCAGCCAGGCTCGCTCCAGAGGAAATACCCACAAAAATCCCCTCCTTCAAAGCGCACTTACGCGCCATTTCAAAACTATCTTCTCCATTTACCAAAATGGTGCCATCCAGCATTTTGGTATTGAGTATCTCGGGAATAAAACCAGCACCAATCCCCTGCAAGCGGTGCAGCCCTTTATCACCACCGCTGATCACTGGAGAATTTTCCGGTTCGACGGCAAAAACCTGCAACTTGGGAAAGGATTCCTTCAGTACCTCTCCACAACCGGTGATGTGGCCTCCGGTGCCGACCCCAGTAATCAGGTAATCGAGCCCCTCGGGGAAATCTGCGAGGATTTCTTTGGCGGTGGTGTCACGATGCACCTGGGCATTGGCACGGTTACAGAACTGCTGCGGCATCCAGCTGTTTTCATGCTGCGCCAATAGTTCCTCGGCTTTAGCGATAGCCCCGCCCATACCCTGCTCCTTGGGAGTAAGCACCAACTCAGCCCCCATAGCTTTCATCACCTGGCGCCGCTCCAAAGACATGGATTCCGGCATGGTGAGAATCAATCGATACCCCTTAACCACTGCCACCATGGCCAATCCGATGCCTGTGTTGCCGGAGGTGGGCTCGATAATCACACCACCGGGCTGCAAAGCACCGCGGCGCTCTGCATCCTCAATCATCGCCAGGGCAATACGGTCCTTGATGCTGCTGCCGGGGTTAAAACGCTCCACCTTCATCCACACTTCGATATCTGGGCGAAACAGATGATTGATACGCACATGCGGGGTATTGCCGATGGTTTCCAGAATATTGGCTGCCTTCATTGATGAAGCTCTCCGTTAATGGCTCTCACGGCAGACAGGCAGTCCACCGATTAATATTTTCCTGTGCGCAGATAGTAACCCAGATGTGCGCCGTCCCAAGAGACCCACAAGGAAATCCCAATGGCACACACGTATAAATTCCTCTGCAAGTAATCGCCGCCAACACAAGGAACTGGTTTCACACGGAGCTGTGAATTCATGGCGATCCGGTTGGTGGTAACACGTCTTTGTGCCACATTTAGTGACTGGCTTCTTTCCGATAAATATAAAACCAAAAATAAAGGCGCTGCCATGAATCCGAATATGACCTCCGATGCCCATGATGCAACCCAAGCAAGCCTATTTATGCCTGTAGCATTTATATTCTTTGCCGCTCTTTTTATGCTCCTCGACAGCATGGCAATTCAAGGGCTGTGGATGGCTTCGCTGAAAGCGCTGCCAATCGCCATTCTCGCCCTGATGGCGATGCGGCACCTGGATGGGCTCACTCGCACTCTGACACTTGCGGCCCTGACTTTTTCCGCACTCGGCGATGTACTCCTGGAAATGAGATTTGCCCACCAGTTTATCTTTGGCCTGGGTGCTTTCCTGGTGGCACAACTTCTCTACGCGGCCAATTTCCTGCGTTTTGCCGACTTCCGCAAACGCCGCAGTCTGATACGTATCTTGCCTGTTCTGCTGGCCGCAGTGGGACTGGCCCGCTGGATACTTCCCGCTGCGGGGGAGCTGGCGCCAGCAGTGCTTCTTTACTTGCTTGCCATTGTCGCCATGGCCCTAGGCGCCGGGGCTCACCGGGGCAATTCCGGGCTGCTATTCGCCGGTGCACTTACTTTTATGCTGTCCGACGCATTGATCGCTGTGAATAAGTTCATAGCACCGCTACCTCTAGCCGACACAGCAATTATGCTCAGCTATTACGGTGCTCAGTTTGCCATCCTGTACGGCATACGCCGTGCCCAGGCATAATGCCCACCTTCATACTGGGGATATTTTGGGAAGGCTACAATTTGGCTTCCCACCCCCACCACAGAGAGGTAGACAGGCCCCATGCTCGACTGGCGAAGTATCGACACCGTACTGCTGGATATGGACGGCACCCTGCTGGACTTGCACTACGACAACCATTTCTGGCTCGACCATCTACCCAAACGCTACGCCGAAGTACACGGTCTCGATCCCGAGCGGGCCCAAATAGAGCTGCAGCGGGAAATTGATGCACGCCGCGGCACTCTGGAGTGGTACTGCCTGGACTTTTGGGCGGAAACTCTGAAGCTGGATATCCTCGCGATACTGCGCGAGATCGAAGAGCGCATCGCCCTGCGCCCCCATACCGAGGCCTTCCTGCAGGGACTGCGACAACTGCGCAAGCCCACCTATCTGGTCACTAATGCACACCGCCATGGACTCGACCACAAACTGCAAATTACCGGCCTCGAGCAATGGTTTGACGACATCATTTCCTCCCACGATTATGGACATGCCAAAGAGAGTGGAAGCTTCTGGCACGCCCTGCGCGAGGAGGTGGCCTTCGACCCGGAGCGCACGCTGTTTGTTGACGACAACCAGAGTGTGTTGGCCGCCGCACAGGACTATGGCATCGCCCACCTGTTGTGTATCCGCCAGCCGGACAGCCGCGGCCCCAAACGGCAGATCAGCGACTTCCCGGCGATTCATCACTTCGATGAAATTATGTCATTGCAACGCAGTAACAAAGCGCAGTAACAATAAGCCCGCATAACCCGGGCCCAAGTTTATATTGATCAACAGGATTCGATGGAAAAAGTACGTATCGACAAGTGGCTCTGGGCCGCACGCTTCTTTAAGACCCGCAGTATCGCCAAACAGGCTATCGAAGGTGGTAAAGTGCACGCCGATGGACAGCGGGTCAAAGCCAGCAAAGATCTCACCGTTGGCGCGCTTTTGAGTATCCGCCAAGGCTGGGACTTGATTGAGGTGGAGGTTATTGCCCTCTCCGACCAGCGTCGCGGTGCCGATATCGCCCGCACCCTGTACCGCGAGACCGAGGACAGTATTGCCCGGCGCGAAAAGGAGCGCACTGAACGCCAGGCAGCCAATGCGGGGATTCAGCGCGAGCGACCCAATAAAAAGCAGCGCCGCCAGATCCACCGCTTCCTACGCGAGCAGGAGTAGGCTCAAATGACAAAAGTGGTGAAAATTCCGCCATTTTTGTCTATAGCTGCTAAACTGCCCCCACTTAACCCGATAGAAAACAGCCACGATGAAACGACTGATCGCCATCTCCCTGCTGCTTCTGCTCGGAATGCAGACGGCCCTCGCCGATAGCCGCGAACACGAGCAGCTCAAGCGTTCGATAATCAAAATTTACACCACTGCTGCCGCCCCGGACTACTTCAATCCCTGGGCGTTGCTTAACCCCAAGCAGTTATCTGGCTCCGGCGCGGTTATCCGCAACAAGCAGATCCTCACCAACGCCCACGTGGTGGCCAACGGTAGCTTTATTCAGGTGCAACGCCACGGCGACGCCAAGAAATTCCGCGCCCGAGTGAAGTTTGTCTCCCACGACGCCGACCTGGCTCTGCTCACCGTGGATGATGACAGTTTCTTCAAAGACACCCGCCCACTGACACTGGGCACACTGCCGGACCTGCAAGAAGAGGTCACCGTGTACGGCTACCCCATTGGCGGCAAGTCCCTGTCGATCACCCGCGGCGTACTGTCCAGGGTGGAACACCAGTACTATGCCCACGCCGAGAGCTATCTGATGGCCGGCCAGATCGACGCGGCCATTAACCCCGGCAATAGCGGCGGCCCGGTCATTTCCGGTGGTCGTATCGTCGGTGTGGCCATGCAGACCAACCAGAGCGCCGAAAACCTGGGTTATTTTGTGCCTCCCAGCGTAATCGCCCATGTACTCGAAGACGCCAAAGACGGCGAACACCAGGGCTTCCCCGAGTTGGGCCTGGTGACCCAGAGCCTGGAGAGCCCCTCCATGAAGAAGGCTGCCGGTCTTAGCGAGGACCAGGACGGCGCAATGATCGTCAAGGTATTTAGCGACTCCCCCGCTGCTGAAATTTTCCAACCCGGCGACGTGTTGCTGGAAGTTGATGGCTTCGAGGTTGCCGCCGATCGCACCGTCGAATGGCGTGAAAACCAGCGCACTAACTACCACTACGCGGTGGACCGCCATCATGTCGGCGACAAATTACCGGTGCGCTTTTCCCGCAATGGTGAAGAAAAAAGTGCGCAAGTGGCCCTGGCAGCACCGCCACCCTCCCGCGCCCTGGTGGTGGGTGAGCAATTCGACCAGCAGCCGCGCTATTACATTTATGGCGGCGTGGTCTTCGTGCCTCTGAACATGAACCTGATCAAGCGGTGGGGCAAGAGCTGGCATTCCAAGGCGCCAATCGATTATCTCTATGCACGCAACCAGTGGAGTGACGAGAGCCGCCGCGAGCTGGTGGTTGCGCTCAAGGTCCTGCCCGCCAACGTCAACCTGGGTTACCACGATTGGAAAAACTGGATTATCGATTCGGTGAATGGCCACAGTGTCGCGGACTTCGACGAGTTTGCTCAATTGATGGAAACCAACAAGGAAAACTTTGTAGAGCTGCGCGATCGCTCCGGCTATCGTATGGTGCTAGATCACGCCGAAGCTCAAGAACAAGAGGCAATGATTCTGCAGACCTACCATATCCCCCAGCGCCACTCGCAGGGGCTGTTCAGCAGACTGGCCAATAAAGAGGAGTAAGGCCCGCTGTGTGGGCTATGGAGAAGCCGTGAAACAACTGAGAGGAATCCTAGTTGGCAGCCTACTGCTGGCTGCCAGCGCCAACGCCGGTGAGCTCTATCGCTGGGTCGATGCCGATGGCAGAGTACATTTTAGTGATCGTCCCCCGGCCGAGGGTAAGGCCCAGGATATTTCTGGGCAATTGGGCCCAATCAATACTGCTAAGGCCACTCGGGTTCAGCGGAGTCTGATCACTTCAAAAGCCAGTGCCCCAGAACGGGAGTATCAGCAACGTCAGCAACAAGAGCAACGCGCACGCCAACAGGAGCAACAACGCATTTGCACGAAAGCGCGCCAACGCCTGCGCTCACTCAACGGGCGAGTGGCCTTTATCGACAATGATGGCAAAGAGGTGCGTTATTCAGAGCGAGAGCGGCGGCAAATGGCCGAACAACTAAAGCGGGAAATCGCCAATCGCTGCGGATAACCCTTTCCCCTCAGCCTTCACAATCAGGTGCCGGCGCCACAATTACCCACGCCGGCTACCATTTAGACATATCCACCTCTAAAATCCCGCGGTTTTAATACCGAGGCACTCGATCTATGTCCGATCAGCTGGAACGCTTTATCTTTTCCCAACACGATATTCGCGGGCAGATGGTGACCCTCACCGACGCCTACCGCGAAGTGCTCAAGCATAATCCACTGCCTGCACCGGTAGCACATTTGCTGGGAGAGTTTCTTGCAGCCGCCTGCCTACTCTCCACCACCCTGAAATTCGAGGGCATATTGAGCCTGCAGGCCCGCGGTGAGGGTGATGTGCCGCTGATTATGGCCGAGTGTACCCACCACAGTGATCTGCGCGGCATTGCCCGTGTCGCCGGTGGCGCCCAAATCAGTGAAGAGGCCGGCCTGAGCGATATGATCGGGCCTCGCGGTGTCATCGCTATCACTTTGGAGCCCAAGCGTGGTGAGCGCTACCAGGGGGTGGTCCCGCTGGAAAAAGAGAGCCTGGCCGGATGTCTGGAGGATTACTTTGCCCAGTCGGAACAACTGGAGACACGCTTCTGGCTGGAGTGCGATGGCAGTAACGTGGGTGGTATTATGCTACAGGTACTGCCCGGCAATAATGCCGCCAGCGCTGAGGATAACAGCGACGCCTGGGAAACCGCCCTGCACCTGGCAAATACCGTGACCCCTCAAGAGCTGTTCGACGTGCCCCACGACGAGCTGATTCACCGCCTGTTCCACCAGCTGAAACCGGCTACCCTGGGCACCGACAGTATTCGCTTCAAATGCAGTTGCTCACGGGAGCGCAGCGCACGCGCCCTGGTCTCTCTCGGTGCTGAAGACGTGTACAAATTACTGGAAGAGCAAAATGGCGAAATCGTCAGTGATTGCCAGTTTTGTAATGCCCAATACCGCTTTGATCGCGAGCAGGTAGAGTCACTGCTCAATGCCCCACCCCACACCCTGCACTAGGGAAATTATTGCCAGTGCTGAGCTGCCTCAGCTACTGGCAATTCATAACTTAGAACACAAAAATTCACGAAATCTATAAGGTAAAAATACTACATAGATCTCATGAATCAAAAACACCTTAATTTGGGATGACAGCGCTGTCAAAGCGCAAAAAGTGACCGTGTTTGCTACCCGCTTATTTTGAATTTTGCCATAATGCGCCCCCCAAATTTTGCCTGGCTGTCTAATACTTGGACGGCTCCTATTTTTTACTATCCAACATTCACGGGTAATCGACGAATGGCACAGATCGACGACACCGCGCTGGTTTATAAAAACCTTTCTCCAGCAAAATTGGTAGAGCTGGCTCTTAAGCGCGGCGAGGGTAAACTTTCCGACACCGGCGCGCTGGTGGCTGAAACTGGTGCCCGCACCGGCCGCTCCCCGGCGGACCGCTTTGTTGTAGAAGAGCCCTCCACCGCCGATAGCATCGCCTGGGGCAATGTGAACCGCCCCTTCCCACAGGACAAGTTCGACGCACTGTGGGACCGCGTAGAGGCATTTGTAGCCGGTGACGACACCTTCGTGCAGCACCTGCACGTCGGCCAGGACGAAGACCACTACCTGCCGGTTGTCGTAACTACCCAGACCGCTTGGCACAACCTGTTCGGCCGCAACATGTTTATCCGCGCCGAAAAGTACAACCCCAAGGCGAAGGAAGAGTGGCGCATACTGCACGCTCCCAACTTCGTTTGTGAGCCAGAGCGCGACGGCACCAACTCCGAAGGCTGCGTCATCATCAATTTCGGCCAGCGCCGCGTGCTGCTGGCAGGTATGCGTTACGCCGGTGAGATGAAGAAGGCGATGTTCTCCGTGCAGAACTTCCTGCTGCCGGAGAAAGACGTGATGCCAATGCACTGTGCCGCCAACGTTGGCAAAGACGGCGATACCTGCCTGTTCTTTGGCCTGTCCGGCACCGGCAAGACCACCCTGTCCGCAGACCCTGAGCGCTACCTGATCGGTGACGACGAACACGGCTGGAGCAAAGGTGCAGTATTCAATATGGAAGGTGGCTGCTACGCCAAAACCATCGACCTGAGCCAAAAGAATGAGCCGGTAATCTGGGACGCTATACGTTTCGGCGCTATCGTTGAGAACGTAGTCACCAACGAAAATGGTACCGCCGACTACTGTGACACCAGCCTCACCGAGAACGGTCGCTGCTCTTACCCGCTGGAGCACGTAGAGATGCGCCAGCTGGAAAACCGCGCCGGCGAGCCGAAGAACGTCGTCTTCCTCACCTGCGATGTATCCGGTGTACTGCCCCCAGTATCCATCCTCTCCAAAGAGGCTGCGGCATACCACTTCCTGTCAGGTTACACCGCGCGCGTAGGCTCTACCGAGCTTGGTGCAGAGGCCGGTATTCACCCGACTTTCTCCACCTGCTTCGGCGCTCCGTTTATGCCGCGCGCCCCGCGTGAATATGCGGACTTGCTGATGAAGCGCATCGAGGACTTCGACTCCAAGGTATACCTGGTAAACACTGGCTGGACCGGCGGCTCTGGTGACAACGGCAAGCGTTTCCCGATCCCTGTAACCCGCGCAGTAGTTGCGGCTATCCAGAGCGGCGCACTGGAAGGTACTGCCACCGAGCATCTGGAAACCCTGAACCTGGATATTCCTCTGGAAGTACCAGGCGTCGACAAGTCCTACCTGAACCCGCGCGAAGCCTGGGAAGACAAGGCTGCCTACGACGACCAAGCCGGTAAACTGGCCAAGCTGTTCGCCGAAAACATTGAAAAATTCAATGTCAGCGATGATGTGAAAAACGCCGGCCCCAAGGCCTGATCGGCTTGATATAGCCTTCTTTTAGAGGCGCAAAAGCCCCGCCACCGCAAGGTGCCGGGGCTTTTTTTGTTTTCCAATCCCCCAGTAAGAGGTCGATTTTTGCGGCTATAGTGTTTAAAGAAGCGCCGACGAAATAGGCGTCGGCACGAAGACTTTCATGTCTCAGGCATATTTCGGAGCTGTAGCCGCACCCCATGACTGAAGGCAACTCTTTTACCCGCTTCAGGACACTCTACCCCCACCGGCCGCCCGGCCGGCGAATCAATTTTGTGGTGGTCGCCAGCCTGACGCTGCTACTCGCCGCAGTGTTGGCTGCATTATGGCTGTGGCTATGGCTGAAGTCGCAGGAAAAACCCTATGTCGAAACCCGCGGTTATCGCATCGCCAGTGAAGAGAGCTTCAATCATTTCTTACGCAATGGTGAAAACCGCACGCGGGTACAGGCACTCAGTGACTACCTAGAGAGCCAAGGGGTAGGCGAAGTGACTGCAGTGAGCAACCTCCTGCGCCAGGGTCGCGAATGGCTGGAGCTCGAGAAGCCACCATTCGCACTTCCGCCGCAGGGTGAGTGGGCCAACATGGTCTCCACTTTGAAACTACTGCGCGATGAGATAGTGCCTTTAATCGGTCCAGTGGCGGTAATTTCCGGCTTCCGTAGCGACAGCTACAACCGCGAGCTGGAACACACCGACAAATCTCGCCACCGGGCATTCTGCGCCCTCGACCTGATTCCAACCTCCCACATTAGCCAAGGTGAACTCGCGGAAGAACTGCAAGCTCTGCATGCACGCCTGGGCCCGGAGAGCAATTTCGGCCTGGGTCTCGGTAAAGAGCTGCTCTTCCATATCGACACCTGTGGCTACCGCACATGGCAACTGGTGGATTGAAGCATGGCTATACAAGACAACAGTGATCGTCAGACAGGCAATACCCGAAACCAACGGCGCAGGTTAATACTTCTGGGAGGGCTACTGCTCATCGCCATTATTATTGTGCTGTTATTCACCTCGGAGAAAACACGGGATCTGGGAGAACGGCTCATCAGTCCTATCGAACTCCTGCCGCTGCCGGGGATCCCCGAAGTTTACGATATCCAGGGCTACCCAGCTGCCTCCGAGCGAGTGTTCAGCCGCTTCCTAAAACAAAATGCAAACCAGGCTCTGTTCGACAAGTTAAAGAACTTTCTACACATCAACCGAGTGGACCAGGTAGTAAGCCCGTTTGAGCTCCTGCGCCAGGGCAGCGACTGGCGGGATCTGGATGAGCCCCCTTTCGCCATTCCTCCAGTGGAAAACTGGGGCTCAATGATTTACACCCTCAGGGTGCTGCAGCGGGAGATAGTACCGCGTATCGGCCCTGTTACAGTGGTCTCCGGCTGGCGTACCACCAGTTACAACAGTAAGGCCGGTGGCTCCAAAGGCAGTAAACATTTGCGCTTTTGTGGCCTGGACGTAGTGCCGCAAAATAAATTTACCCGCGAGCAGTTGGTTCCTGTCTTGAGAGATATCCACAAGCACAAAGGCAAGGAATGGAATATGGGGCTGGGAATCTATAAAGGTATCCGCTTTCACGTTGACACCTGCGGTTACAGGCGCTGGTAAATCCCCCCTGCTTCTGCTTAGATAGATCGCAAATTAGGCGCCCGATACCACAGGGCTTTGCAGAAGTAGAGGGAATCCCAGTGCAGGAAAAATTAGAAAGGCGCTCATTTATTCTTTCGCTGATACTAGTATCAATAGCTTTTTTAGTATTGATTAAGCCCTTCTTTACGCCAATTTTTTGGGCTTGTGCCATCGCTCTGATCTTTTATCCCGTATACCGGCTGTTGATGCAGCGCTTTCCCAATTCCCCCAATTCTATGGCTCTGCTGACGCTTTTTATGTGCGTCATATTGTTGGTAATACCGGTGTTGGTGGTGGCCACTTCTTTTATCAATGAAGCAGTGACCCTCTATCAAAAGGTACAGGAAGGGCAAATTGATGTCTCTAAATCCCTGGAGCAAGTGCGCAATGCCTTCCCACGAGTGAACGATATGCTCGAGGGTATCGGTGTAGACATCGATGAGGCAAAACAGCGCCTTCTCGGTGGCGTGATGAATGCCGGCAGCTTTATTGCAAAAAATGCCATAGAAGTTGGGCAGAACACCGTTAACTTTTTTGTCATGCTCGGCCTGATGCTCTACCTCACCTTCTTTTTGATTCGCGATGGCGACAGGCTGGTCAATTTAATCATTCATGCACTGCCCCTTGGGGATGAGCGCGAGCATCTACTGCTGGCCAAATTTGCCGAAGTCACTCGCGCCACAATTAAAGGCAATCTGGTTGTCGCGATTACCCAGGGCAGCTTAGGCGGTATTATTTTCTGGGTCCTCGACCTGCCCGCGCCACTGCTTTGGGGCGTACTGATGACCCTGTTGTCGCTGTTACCCGCCGTTGGCGCAGCACTCATCTGGTTTCCCGCAGCGATCTATCTGTACGGTATCGGTGAGCCGGTTAAGGCGACCATTCTGTTAGCTTATGGGTTTACCGTTATCAGCCTGGTCGACAACCTGCTGCGCCCTATTCTAGTGGGGCGGGACACCAAGCTGCCAGATTACCTGGTGCTATTTTCCACCGTGGGCGGCCTGATATTGTTTGGTATCAGTGGCTTCGCCATGGGCCCCCTGTTAGCAGCCCTGTTCCTGGCTTTCTGGGAAATTTTTATGCGGGAGTTTGTCCATCCGGAAGATATGCTGATGCCCCCTAAACCGGAAAGCAAAGATATGCTGATGCAGCATAAAAAAGATAATGCGTAATTAGGATTCCCTTATTATTGGTGCGCTGCGAGAATCCTGGACCGGTCTTCTCACAGCGCACTGAGACACTGGTTGAGCTTACTCATCGGTCCCTAATCCAACATCTGCGCGCCTTCATTAGCTCTTTTCAGGTCCGCAATCAACAAAATCATCTTGGCAAAAGTCAGCGCCATAGCCAGCACCACCCGGTCCGAACCAGCACGGCAAGTTACCAACTAAAAACCAATAACAAGCATTGCTAGTACAGTCATAAACCACAGCAGTGCGGGAATTCTCACTACGGCAGCCCTACCACCAATCAGATGCGGTGTAGCTCGCAAATAGTCGGCCTTATAGCGTCTGATAATATGATTCTGTACTAACTGCCAAAACTCTCTGAGAACCTCTTCACTGCGCACAATATCTACCGTACTTACCGGGATAAAGGGATAAAATCGCGAAGGTCTAGATACTCTGCAATCAACTCACGCGCGCGATCACCTTCATCCTGTTTCCAAAAAATCCCATTCAGATAGACACGCCTGAGGAGATTGACCTCCCGCACTAGCAACGTCATGTGCTCATTAAAACGATCCGAAGTCATATTGAAGGAAAAGGCTAAAATAAACGCCACAAACCTTGGGTAGCGGCAACAACATCGCTGTTAGGGGATTCTATGTCGTCGAGAATATTGGATCCCCAATAGACACCCAAAGCCAGGGTGAAGAACACTAGCCACACGGTAAACAGGTAAAGCAGCGACAAGGAAAGTCCATAAGCCTTATCGCACAAATGCATAAGACTTCCCCCTCCATATCAAAAAAGTCTGGCTCACACAGTAGGCAATACTCAGTCACTCTTGGCAAAGATGACAGTTACAGAGGGTCCTCACCCTGCAAGCGTCATATAATTGTTGGAAGCACACAGCGGCAATAGCATAGACGCCACTTTTGCCGGAGCGGATGACCCTATGAAATATTGGCTTACCCTGATTGTCGCCATAATACTCAGCGTACCGCTGATGGCGTTAGAGGTCGGGCAAAAAGCACCCGACTTCTCCTTAAAGGGCACAGATGGAAAAACCCACTCGCTACAGGACTACGTTGGAAAAAGTGCGGTAGTAATCGCCTGGTATCCCAGAGTCTTTACCAAGAACTGCACAATTGAATGTAGATCCTTAGTTAAAAACGGTGAGCAAATTCGCTCATTTAACGTTGCCTATTTTATGGCTAGCACCGATGAACTCGATGAAAAAGTCCGGTTTGCCAAGTACAATTCTGCTGACTTTCCCCTACTAAGCGACCCAACGGGAGAAGTCGCCAAAGCCTACGATGTCTTAATACCCTTTATAAAACTCGCCCGGAGGGTGAATATATATATAGGTAAAGATGGCACCATTCTGAAAATAGACAGAGATATCAACCCCGCCACTACGGCTGAAGATATCGTCAAAAACCTAGAGAAACTCGGCGTGGAAAAGGCAGAAAGAACAGAACCCTAATTAATTTATTTGCCAGGGAAGCTCAGGATTGCTTATAAAATCCGGACCATAATAACCGGCCGTTAATAATTCACTCGATAATTAGGAAACTCCAGAGCAACACTGCTGCCCCTTAGAATCATAAAGTCAGTTTTAATACCTCAAAAGACCCCAAACTAATTTTTTATAAAAAACCGACTAGATAAAGCTCAATACATTCAAGCAGCCTTCAGCTTAACACAATCATCACATATCTAAGACTGCCACCTATTTGGCTCCCTCATCACCCCCCCCCACTTATAACTCTCAGATTTAGCAATCCATAAAGACACTTTTTTCCATAATCTCCCCATACCCATAGTTCAGAGGAGTGTTTTTAACAAATCTTAGAATCCATAGTAAAGACTTACAAACGGCCACTACACTGAAACACCTACTAACGCCATATCCAACTACATAAATAGAAGCACCGCCGTACCAACCTCAAAGATGAATATTTAAATAAAAAATGTATTATGCGCAAAATTTTTCACGACCAACTGGAAGTCTATGTATGAAAAGGATAACCAACCTCTACAGAACACTACTTATTTCTACGGTATTAATTAGTGCATGCAGTGGAGGTGGAAGCAAAAGTGGCGATTCATCTGAGCCAACCCCAAGTCAATCTACACCATCCACACCTTCAACCGGGGGCGACACCTCAGGCCAGCCCTCCTCCCCATCAGCAATCACTCTACATGGTATTTTCACCGAAGACTTTAAGGACTTTCCTGTCATAACTGTCACAATTGGTGAGAAAGAGTATATTGCCGACCAAAAAAATAATAATGAATTTAGTGTTGAAGTCGACTCTAGTCACGAAAATGAACTGGTAACTTTTTCGGCCAAGGGTTCTATGCCCAACGACTGGGATTTCGAATTCCGCTCATATGCCGGATCATTTACAGACATAAAAGATAAAGCCATTAATAATGAAGTAAGTTATTTAAATAATAATCCTGCATTTGCAGTAGGAACTTTCACTGGTGTCATGGCAGACCTTATTGACTTGGCAAACAATGGAGAACTCATTACTTCAGTCGAGGATTTAAAAAAATATACTTTCGAAGTCCCACTGGATGAAGCCATACAGCTAGCCGCCTATATGAAGGCCACTATTTCTAGCGCCACAACAGATAAAAACGACTACTATTTTCCTGTTGATAAATACTCTAACAACAAAGATTTCATCAAAGACTTTCAATTTTCCATACAGAAATCTGAAGATATAATTAATCAAAGCAAAAATACTCATGATATCTATTTAAAATCTATCAATCATTTACTAGAAAACAAATATTTCCGAGATCCAAGCTACAAACTCAATGCATCTGAAGAAATAATTTTTACCACAAGAAGAACTGATACAGATAGAACCCTAAAAACCGGGCTCATTGAGCTAAACACACAATACCAAACTAGCGGATCAGCATATTTATCGGAAGCGGGGAAGTTTACTCTAAGCACGGATGAATTTGGCAATATAAGCGGCTCTCTCATCGGAGACTCTACATGGGAATACTATATAGAAGAGAACTGCGTAAATATGCGGGATAGAGAGTTTGAAGCAAAACATGCTTTCACGACGCCTTATAGTCAGATAATAAAAATTGACTTTAAAGGTATGTGTGAAGGCCCAGATGGGGACTACGAAATTACTGAGAGCAGATACTTTCATGTAACTGACACTAAACTAACTTTCCCTTGGGATTCCTTGCCAGAGGAATTTTATGCAGCCTCTTATCATCCAGAAACATATAAAAACTGTGACTGCGACATATTTCCTGCAAAATTCACCAATAAAACTGAGAGCACCGGAGAAATAGTTTATGGCGTATCTTCAGAAAATAGTGAAAAGTATTCATACACCTTTGGCGAAGATCTAAGAGTGAAGTATGAGGGAGGCACTGAAATCCGCTACATTCCGCTAGGGGCTTTCAACAAAGTACTTAGATTTATTGGTATAGGCAACAACACTCAAACCAATAAAAAGAAAGTATTCTCTGGATTCATGATGGAGAAAAAATCTAAAAACATACCCACTCCTATAAGGCTTGAACATAACGCTCCCTTTCTCAATGACTACAACTATGCACTAACCTATAAAGATAACGGAATTTTCCATATCGAAACCTTGTATCAGGAGCAACCGCTGACAGAATCCAAATGGAACATCGGTCGACTCATAGGTTCATGGAAGAAAACTCAAAATGACACTCTTTTAGCAAAACACTACTATGACCCATCACTGGAAACTGAAAGCAATGAAAGTTTTCCGTATCTAGCCACTTGTGAAGGACAATCTGACGAATGTGTTTTATGGAGAGAGAGACACACAGAATTACTAGACATCGATGAGAATTTTTATTACATCCGAGTGACCCAAAACGCTCTATATTCCATCCCAGATGCCAGTAGGACAGACTACCGGGGCGGCTATATCGGCCGATTTAAAAAAACCAATATAGAAAATTAGCTTCGTCAAGTACTTTAAGCTTGTTGAATCCCAGGACTTGTAACTATTGAGTCCTGGGATTTAGCCACAATTACTTTCAAATTAAAATCAGCAAGAATCTTGTATATTACCGACCTTAGGACGATTAATAAGAATAGGAACCATCAACTTAAGCAACACGGATATTACGAGGCCACTACCAATTTGATCGTCCCACTCTCACAAACCTCAAATCACTCGATAACAAAAGAGATCCCAAAACAACACTGCTGTCCCTCAAAATCATCGAGCCACTTACAAACGCTAAGGGTTTCCTCACCCTTGCTGGATTTCACCACATGCTCAAGTAAATAATCTGGCTTACCGGAATTAAAAACGCGAATATCTGCCGCCTTCAATGCTGAGGCATTTTCTGCCCAAACCAGCTGGTCATCGGTCTTTCCCGCTACATCCTCACCAGCCAATTCACATATTTTTCGATTTCCCCATAAATACTGCTCATCTCTACTTTTTACCCAGAACAGAAACGGCATACTATCGAGAACACTTAACTCATCAGCAGTCATAAACTTTCTCCAGGCTTCTACCAATACATTTAAGTGGAATAAATAAATATTGGTAGAGAAGCCAAAAAAAGTATGTACTTATTCAGCGATTAAGATTTAAAAGAAATATCCGCTTAATTATTTATAAAGCTATTCCTTAAGTTAAGCGCTGAGCAATTCTTAACTTCCATTAATTTCCAACTCCTTTAACTTCCTCGTCAGAGTATTGCGCCCCCAACCCAGTAGATCCGCAGCATCCCGCTTGCGTCCAGCGGTGTGCTTTAGGGCGATTTCTATCAGGGCCTTCTCGAAGGCCGGTACGGCCTCACTGAGAATTTCCTTGCGCCCGGCGCTCAGTGCCTGATCGGCCCAGATACGCAGGGCTTTTTGCCAGTCCAGTGGCGTTTCGATTTCATTACCCTGCTGATGCAATTCCTGCGGTAGGTCTTCAATATGCACTTCACGGCCGGAGGCCATCACGGTAATCCAGCGACAGGTATTTTCCAGCTGGCGCACATTGCCGGGCCAGTCGAGACCGGAGAGGTATTCCTCCGCATCTTTGCTGAGAATTTTCGGCTCTACGCCGAGATCGGCGGCGGCGGCATTAAAGAAGTGACGTACCAACCGTGGAATATCCTCGCGCCTGTCCGCAAGGCGCGGGATATGAATCCGAATCACATTCAGGCGGTGGAACAAATCCTCGCGGAATTTATGCTCGCGCACCAACTCCTCCAGGTTTTGGTGAGTGGCGGCGATAATACGCACATCCACTTTTACCGGTGTATGGCCGCCTACTCGATAAAATTCACCATCTGCCAGCACACGCAACAGACGCGTCTGTGTATCCGCTGGCATATCGCCAATTTCATCCAAAAACAGGGTGCCACTATTGGCTTGCTCGAAGCGACCTGCCCGCTGAGCGCTGGCGCCGGTAAAAGCACCCTTCTCGTGTCCGAATAGCTCCGACTCCATCAGGTCTTTGGGAATAGCGGCCATATTGAGGGCAATAAACGGCTTGTTACGACGCGGGCTGTGATTGTGCAGGGCCTGGGCCACCAGCTCCTTACCGGTTCCCGATTCACCGTTGATTAACACGGTAATATTGGAATGAGAAAGGCGCCCAATAGCACGAAATACCTCCTGCATAGCTGGCGCTTCGCCAATAATTTCTTTGTTGCTTGCGCCATTTTCCGGCTCCGCACGCTCTTCCTGGGCCTGTTCCTTGGCGTGCGCCAGCGCGCGACGGGTAACCGCTACCGCTTCATCGATATCGAACGGCTTGGGTAAATATTCGAAGGCTCCACCCTGATAGGCAGCCACGGCGCTGTCGAGGTCCGAGTGTGCGGTCATGATAATAATCGGCAGGCCCGGCCGTTCCGCCTGGAATCTCTCCAGTAATTTGAAGCCATCGGAGCCCGGCATGCGGATATCGCTGATCACCACATCTGGGGAGTCACTGTAAAAATCGTCCAGTGCGCGATCACCACTCTCGTAGCACTGGGTCTCAATCCCCTCCCGTGACAGCGCTCGCTCCAGTACCCAGCGGATTGATCGGTCGTCGTCAATAATCCAAACGCGATTGCTCATTCTCTAGGTTCCTGTATTAGCTGATTCGGTAACAAGTGGCAGATAAATCTGGAATACACTACGGCCCGGTCGGCTGTCGCATTTAATTAAGCCACGGTGTTGGTTGATGATGTTTTGCGAAATAGACAACCCCAGCCCCGAGCCTTCGGCGCGCCCAGAAATCATCGGGAAAAAAATACGCTCGCGGATCTCCTCGGCAATGCCGGGGCCGTTGTCTTCTATTTCGATACGGCAAACCAGCGGGCAGTGACGCCGACCAATCGTGAACTGGCGCTGTACCCGCGTACGCAGCACCATTTCGCCATTGGTGAGACCAATACTCTCATCGATGGCCTGCATGGCATTGCGGGCGATATTCAACAAGGCCTGGATCAACTGCTCGGGGTCTGCCGGCACATCGGGGATAGAGGGGTCGTAATCCCGTCGAATCAGTAGTTCACCCCCGCATTCGGCTTCGACCAGTTGTGCCACCCGCTCTAGGATCTCGTGCACATTGCTGGGCACCAGCTGTACCGGCTGGCGCGGTCCAAGCAAGCGATCAACCAGATTGCGCAGGCGATCCACCTCCTCAATGATGATCTGGGTGTATTCCTCGAGGGAGGCATCGGGTAGTTCACGCTGCAGCAGCTGCGCGGCACCGCGAATCCCTCCGAGGGGATTCTTTACCTCATGAGCCATACCTCGCACCAAATTGCGTGCGGTCTCCTGGGTACTGAGCAGTGCATCCTCGCGCGCAATGCGCAACAAACGATCCATCGGCTGCACTTCCACCAGCAATACCCCCAGCTCCGGTACGGGGCTGACGGAGTAATCTACGGTGCGCGTTTTTAGGTTGTGCAAGCGCCAGTGGGCGCGCCGCACCGTGAATTTTTCCCCTGTGAGGAGCGCGTTGTGCAGTGCTTTTAGTGCGGCGTTAGATTCCCTCACCACCTCCTGCAGAGGCATACCCTCAACCCGTGCATTGGAGGCAGCCAACAGATCCTCGGCGGCATTATTCAGGTAGCAAAGCGATAACTGGTCATCCAGTACCAGTACCGCTGAAGTTAGGCTGTCTAGTAGCTGACGCAACTGGTGATCATTGAGCATTCAATCGTTTCCGCTTTTCATCGAGGGGCCGGGACAATCTCCTATGTCCGGCGCGATAACCCCTTGTATCTAGCCAGTGCAAAAAGCAAACCAAAATGGCGCACGGAATCGTTGGGAGGCACTGCCCAACCTACCCGGCCTTAGGGGTTTTAAACGATTCAGCTGACACATGCACCGAAGCACTTGAGATAGCTTACCCCTATGCGCACCATTTTAGTGCGCAGAACAAAATTCAACCAGCAAGGATAAAAACGGCGACCCCCACCAAAAAAGAAGTTATCGGTGAGGGTGTTGAGGGCGGGGCAAATTTAGGGGCTGGGCTGGGCTTGGGGGATACCCGGCCCAACCGGAGCCCTGGGGGCTTGCGGTGCACGCGGTGCCGAGTTGTCAGGCAATCTGCCACCCGGACGTTTCACATAGAGAGTAACCACCTGAGATTGTGCCAATACCTGGCCCTTGGAGTCGGTGAGTACCGCCTGCACAGTATGAGTGCCGCGCTCGAGCAGGGAGATATCCAGGCCCGCTCCAGAAGAGCTACCCTGCCAGGGCTTGCCATCTACCACCGCAAAGAAACTCGCCCCCTCTGGATACACCGGCTGCACGTCTACCTGAAGTGGAATAAAGCGCTGTCCCGGCGGGATGGTGGCGCCATCCAGGGGACTCACTATCTGGATAGAAACCGGGCCTGTATAGCCCTCCTTGCCGGTGTCAGTCTCATCTTTTGGAGACAATTTACGAGTTGGCAGGGTTCGCGGCAGGGCAATGGGCTGAACATTGATGGGAGCCAATTGCACCTCCTGCGCCTGCCCATTGGGTGGTGGCGTATCGCTGAAAGTTACCTGACCATCGGGGCCGACGACCTTGTAAATAGTACTGGAGGTATTCCCATCATCGGTGCCGGCAAAGGCCACCAGGGGAACAGCAAGGAAAAGGGCCTGAAGCAGTTTCATATTTTCCATCACTCACTCAGCCGCGAAGCGGTAGTCCTTGTCTCAGCCCAATACGCGGGCCGCAGTCTCAAAGGGGAGGGCTTTTGGGTCCAAGAGATACAAAATCGACCATAGACGGCAAAAGCAACCAACCCAATCAGTGTACCTCCAATAAAAAAGCCCGCACCAGTAGGGTGCGGGCTTTTCGAGAACGGCTCGACGGCATCGGCGTGATGCCGCTCGCCATTACACGGAGTAGTACATATCAAACTCGACCGGGTGCGTGGTCATGTTCAGGCGCTCTACTTCTTCGCGCTTCAGGTCGATGTAGGCATCGATGGCGTCGTCGGTGAATACACCACCTTCGGTGAGGAAGGCACGATCCTGATCCAGAGCATCCAGGGCGCCTTCCAGACTCGCAGCAACGGTCGGGTACTCGGCCAACTCTTCCGGCGGCAGATCGTAGAGATCCTTGTCGGCGGCATCGCCGGGGTGGATCTTGTTCTTGATACCGTCCAGGCCCGCCATCAACAGCGCAGCAAACGCCAGATAGGGGTTGGCGGTCGGATCCGGGAAGCGGGTCTCGATACGCTTACCCTTAGGAGAGGTCACGTAAGGGATACGGATAGACGCAGAGCGGTTGCGCGCGGAGTACGCCAGGATAACCGGGGCTTCGAAGCCAGGAACCAGACGCTTGTAAGAGTTGGTGGATGCGTTACAGATCGCATTCAGGGCGCGCGCGTGCTTCACGATACCGCCGATGTAGTACAGGGCAGTCTCGGACAGGCCCGCGTAGGCATCGCCGGCAAACTGGTTAACGCCATCCTTAGTAAAGGACTGGTGCACGTGCATGCCGGAGCCGTTATCGCCTACCAGCGGCTTGGGCATAAAGGTCGCGGTCTTGCCGTAGGCGTGGGCCACATTGTGTACGGCGTATTTGAGGATCTGCACCTCATCCGCTTTCTTGGTCAGAGTGTTGGCGGCAACGCCGATCTCACACTGGCCAGCGGTGCCCACTTCGTGGTGGTGTACTTCAACACGCAAACCCATCTGCTCCATAGCGGAACACATAGCGGCGCGCACATCGTGCAGGGAGTCAACCGGGGGCACTGGGAAGTAACCGCCTTTCACTCCGGGGCGGTGACCAATATTGCCCTCACTGAAGTTATGGCCGGAAGACCAAGCCGCCTCTTCGGAGTTGATCTTGTAGAAGGCGCCACCCATTTCGGCACCCCAGGTAATATCGTCGAAGACGAAAAACTCGGGCTCTGGGCCGAACAGTGCGGTGTCACCCAGACCGGTGGACTTCAGGTATTCCTCGGCGCGCAGCGCGATAGAACGCGGGTCGCGCTCGTAGCCCTGACCGGTGATCGGGTCGACGATATTACAGCGAATAATCACGGTGCTTTCGTCGGTGAAGGGATCGAGGAAAGCGGTATCGTCATCCGGCATCAGGATCATGTCGGACTCGTTGATGCCCTTCCAGCCAGCGATAGAGGAGCCATCGAACATCTTGCCCTCTTCGAAGAACTCGTCGTCAATCTCTGACACGGGCACAGATACGTGCTGCTCTTTACCCTTGGTGTCTGTGAAGCGCAGGTCTATCCACTTAGCTTCACTCTCATTAATCAAACCGAGCGTTTTCGCTGACATTGCTGTCCTCCAGGTCTTGAAAAGTATTTGGTCGCTATGCCTATACTGCTGGCATTCGCTCTTTACCTGGCGTGAAATAAAGCAAAGAGTGTGCCAAATTAGGGCAGTGGCGTCGCAGCGGCGGCTGGTGCCGGTGCGGGCCCCAGTACTGGGCCGACTGGGGCAGGATAGATGTATTGTGGCTGTGCAGCCATAACTAAATGCACCACAATGGCACATTTATACTCCAGCTTGCTCACAAACAGTGCACAACCAACTTGCGTCCGGCTAGTTTATAATGCCGCACCTTCTATCAACATGCGGTACCCCACGGATTCCCATGCACTTTGTCGTCAAATTTTTTCCCGAGATCACCATCAAGAGCAATCCGGTGCGCAAACGTATGTCGCGCCAGCTCAAGGACAACCTACAGCGCCTGCTGCGCCAGCTGGACGACCGTATCCAGGTGCGCAAAGACTGGGAAAAGATCGATGTGATCGCCCCGGACGCCGTGGCCCATCTTGGCAGCCGCATTGAAGAGGTGCTCTCTCACACCCCCGGCATTGCCAACTTCTCTCGCGTGCGCCAGTTCCCCCTGGGCGACCTGCACGATATGTACGAGAAGACCCTGTCTATATGGGGCCCCGCCCTCAAGGACAAGACCTTCTGCGTGCGGGTAAAGCGCACCGGCGACCACGACTTTAAATCCCTCGATGTGGAACAGTACGTAGGCGGCGGCCTCAACAAAAATACCGGGGCGGCCGGGGTGAAACTGAAAAACCCGGATATCACGGTCAAGCTGGAGATCCGCCACGACAAACTCAACGTGATCGAGGAACAGCACCCCGGCCTCGGCGGCTTCCCCCTGGGTACCCAGGACCCGGTGCTGTCGCTGGTCTCCGGCGGTTTCGATTCCACAGTGGCCAGCTATCTGACCATGAAACGCGGTATCCGCACTCACTTCCTGTTCTTCAACCTGGGCGGGCGCCAACACGAACTGGGCGTTAAGGAAGTGGCCTACTACCTGTGGAACAAATACGGCGCCTCCCACCGGGTGCGTTTTGTCACCGTGCCCTTCGACGAAGTGGTGGCAGAAATTCTCGAGCGCGTAGACGACTCCCACATGGGCGTGATTCTCAAGCGTATGATGCTGCGCGCCGCAGACGTTATCGCGAAAGAGCTGGAAGTGGATGCAGTGGTAACCGGTGAGGCCATCGCCCAGGTTTCCAGCCAGACCCTGAAAAACCTGTCAGTAATCGATAGTGTCACCAACACCCTGGTACTACGACCACTGATCACTACCGACAAGACCGATATTATCCGTACCTCCCGGGCCATCGGCACCGAGGAATTCGCCGCAAATATGCCCGAATACTGCGGCGTGATTTCGGTAAAACCCACCACCCGCGCCAAGATTGAAAAAGTGGAATCCGAGGAAAACCGCTTCGATTTCACCATCCTCGATCGCGCCATCGGCAACCGATCGATTCAGAATATCGACGAGGTCATCGAAGAAGTGGACGGTGAAGCACCGGAAGTGGAAATCCGTGAGGAGGCCGGCAACGCAGTAATCATCGATATCCGCCACCCGGATGAAGAAGAAATGGACCCGCTGGAGCTAGAGGGCGTCGAAGTAGAGACGATCCCCTTCTACCGTCTCAATAACAGCTTCGCCAAGCTGGATCAGGAGCGCGAGTACCTGCTTTACTGTGCGCGCGGCGTAATGAGCCGCCTACATGCCTCTCACTTGCTGGATGAAGGCTTCCGTAATGTGGGCGTATTGCGCCCACAGATCCCGCACCGCCCCGACGGCATCAAGAAGTAATTGCCCGGCGCGGGCGGCAGATTCGCCCGCGTCCTCCCTGCTCTGTTCCTCTGGTCGCCATTCTGAACGCGACCGGTGATTTTTTACTCAAAATCACTCCCAATTGTCATGCGGCCCCCCTATAATCGCCGCCTTTGGCCGGAATGCTGCTGTAGAAACCCCGCAGGCCCCCGCCCCGATTTACCAAGATTTAACGCCCAGAGGCCCCCAGTGATAGAGAATCTGCGCAATATTGCGATTATTGCCCACGTAGACCACGGCAAAACCACCCTGGTGGACAAGCTGCTGTCCCAGTCCGGCACACTCGACCGCCGCGACGAAGGCGCCGAGCGGGTCATGGACTCCAATGACCAGGAGAGAGAGCGCGGCATTACCATCCTCGCCAAGAACACCGCCATTCGCTGGAACGACTACCGCATCAACATCGTCGACACCCCAGGGCACGCCGACTTTGGCGGTGAGGTAGAGCGCGTACTGTCCATGGTCGACTCCGTATTGCTGTTGGTAGATGCGGTGGACGGCCCCATGCCGCAAACCCGCTTCGTTACCCAAAAGGCGTTTGAGCAGGGCCTCAACCCCATCGTGGTGATCAACAAGATCGACCGCCCCGGCGCGCGCCCAGACTGGGTGATGGATCAGGTCTTCGACCTGTTCGACAGCCTCGGCGCCACCGATGAGCAACTGGACTTCCCGGTTGTTTACGCCTCCGCTCTGAACGGTATCGCCGGCCTCGACGATACCGATATGGCCGACGATATGACGCCGCTGTTCCAGATGATCGTGGACAAGGTTGAGCCGCCCAAGGTAGACCCAAAAGGCGCCTTCCAGATGCAGATTTCCGCCCTGGATTACTCTAGCTATGTCGGTGTTATCGGCGTAGGCCGTATCACCCGTGGCACCCTGGCCCCCAACCAGCAGGTGGTGGTACTGGACCGCGAAGGCAAATCCCGCAAGGCCAAGGTTCTGCAGGTGATGGGCTACCTCGGCCTTGAGCGCACCGAAGTGGAACTGGCCAGCGCCGGCGACATTGTGTGTATTACCGGTGTGGGCGAACTGAATATCTCCGATACCCTGTGCGACCCAGACACTCCGGAAGCCCTGCCCGCCCTGAGCGTGGATGAGCCCACCGTGAGTATGACCTTCCAGGTGAACGACTCGCCTTTTGCCGGCCAGGATGGCAAGTTCGTTACCTCGCGCAATATCAAGGAGCGCCTGGATCAAGAGCTGATCCACAACGTAGCCCTGCGCGTTGAGCAAGGTGATTCCCCGGACAAATTCCGCGTATCCGGTCGCGGCGAATTACACCTGTCGGTACTGATCGAAACCATGCGTCGCGAAGGCTTCGAGCTGGGCGTCTCCCGTCCGGAAGTGGTGCAGAAAGAAGTGGACGGCGAGATCCAGGAGCCCTACGAAGAGGTGGTGATCGACGTTGAAGACCAGCACCAGGGCCCGATTATGGAAGAGCTGGGTCTACGCAAAGCCGAACTGACCAATATGGAGCCGGACGGCAAAGGCCGTGTGCGCCTGACCTTTATCGTGCCCTCGCGCGGCATGATCGGTTTCCGCAACCAGTTCCTGACCCTGACCAGCGGCTCCGGCATCATGACCAGCATCTTCGACCACTACGGCCCGGTAAAACAGGGTGAAGTGGCCAAGCGCATCAACGGCGTACTGGTATCCATGGTGAACGGTAAGACTCTGGCCTACGCTCTGTTCGCCCTGCAGGACCGTGGACGCCTGTTCCTCGGCCACGGCGAAGATATCTATGAAGGCCAGGTTATCGGTATCCACTCCCGAGGCAACGACCTGGTGGTAAACCCCACCAAGGGTAAGCAGCTCACCAATATTCGCGCCGCCGGCACCGACGAAGCCCTGACCCTCACTCCGCCCATCCGCCATACCCTGGAGCAGGCGCTGGAGTTTATCGAAGAGGACGAGCTGGTTGAGGTGACTCCCAACCATATCCGCATACGCAAAAAAATCCTGCAGGAAAATATGCGTAAGCGCACGAAGAAATAATTAAAATTTTCTTCAGCTTAAAAAGGGCCCTGTAGGGCCCTTTTTTATTTTTCACACTTGGTGACAACCTACACCGAAAACTTAAGCAAACTAGAAAAAAATACTTTATCCGGGCAGCCAGCGTTTATTGCTATTTATTTTTGGAAAGCGCTGACAGCGACACCTAGGCAACTGCCCTTGGGTATTATCCAGACCAATACTATTTTTATTTTTTTTGCTCACATCATAAAAATTAATTCTTAAATAACTCTAATAATTCGACCATCACCACCAGATATTTATCACATTAACTCCTATGCCATAGAAACTGATTTTATCCTGTAAAAAGCGGTTTACATCTTGATTCTTTCACTTTTCTTGCACAATTTATCGGGAAAAATGATCTGGTCATGATGGTACTCTCAGTTTCAGATGGAACTTTTATCCCCCGGTTTTTTTCCAATTTCCTCAACTATAAAATTTAGTTCTATAACGCTAAGTTTCATCGTAATTAAGGCCCATGGGAGGTCACTGTAATGTTTTCTTTCCTGCAATCTCAGGATCGAACAGGGATGTTGGAGGGGGGCCGCAATGAGCGCGGACTCGGATTTAAAAAAGTAGCAACACTTGCTGCGGCCCTCGTGTTGAGTGCCAATGTCAGCGCTCAGGAGACCAAACGTGTTTCCGCTTACTGGGCCGACTGGGAGTATTGGGCCGACTCCTCCTTCACCCACGACAATGTGGATTTTTCCAAACTGACCCATGTGCAATACGCCTTTGCCTGGAATGACGAAGAGGGCACCATCTACTTTACTGATCCCTATGTCTTTTACGGAATGGGGGCTCAATCTTTCTCCGGCGGCGCCGGCAATGGTCCGGTCAAGTGCTCACCGCCGTTCTGGCATCCCTACAGCCAGTACGATGCAAGCAAGCAGGACGCAGTCTGCCAGAGCTGGAACGATCACGAATCCGGTTTCGTAAAGTCGGTACACGACGATGGTGCCAAGGCGATTCTCTCCGTAGGTGGCTGGACGCTCTCCCATAAAGTCTCTGAGATGATGGAAAGCGCCAACACACGTGCAGCATTTATCGAAAATGCGGTAACCCTGCTAACCGACTGGGACTTCGATGGACTCGACCTCGACTTCGAATATCCGGGCTATGCACCCAACGGTGGCCGTTCGATCGACAAAGAAAATTTCACCACACTACTGAAGGAGCTGCGTGCGCGCTTCGATGAAGTCGAAGCCGAGACCGGCAAGCGCTTGGAGCTAACCGCCGCCGTCGCTTGCGGCCCATCGATTGCACAAGAAGGCTACGATTTCGCCGAGGTCGGTGCAACGCTCGACTACGTCAACCTGATGACCTACGACTTCGGTGGCGACTGGGATTCAGTAGCCCAGCACACCTCGCCACTTTACCCCTATGCCGGCCAAGTCAATGAGGGCTTCGACGCGGACAGCTGCCGCAATATGTGGATGACTGAAGGCAATATCCCGTCAGAAAAAATCATCCTGGGCATGTCCCACTACGGCCGCAGTGTCGCCGGCGCCACCGCGATCGGCGAAGCCGCATCGGGGCAGGATGTCGCTCACTGGGGTTCCGACACCGAGACGCGTTACTACCAGATCGTTGAGAAAATGCAGAGCGACGCATCATTCCAGACCGCCTACGACCCAGAAGCAGTCACTCACTATGGGTGGTTCCCGGATGGCGGCTTCATTTCCTTCGAGGGCACCACCTCAATCGCCGAGCGCTCCCGTTACGTGGTCGAGCAAGACCTGGGCGGTGTGATGATCTGGCAGCTCAGGGGCGGCATGCTGCGCGAGAATAACCAATACCAATACCCACTTCTGGATGCGGCGCTAGAGGTCTTCGGGCAAGGCGGATCGAGCTCTGGGGATGATGGCAACGGAGACACTGGAAGTACTGGCGACACGGGCGATACTGGAAATACCGGCGACACTGGGGATACTGGTGATACCGGGGACACCGGAGATACGGGTGACACCGGCGATAGCGGCAACACAGGAAATACTGGAGACACTGGCGATAGCGGCAGCACCGGAAACTCTGCCTGCGAAGCGTTTGAGCAGCCCTATGCTGGCGATCTAGGCTATGCGGTCGGTGATGTTGTTGTCTTCGAAGGTGTCGCCTACGAATCCACTCATGCGCCAAACTGGTGGTCTCCGAGTGCGGCACCATCACTGTGGAGTGAAACCACCTGTCAAACAAGCGGCGGCGACTCTGGCAACGATTCCGGTACAGGGTCAGACGATAACAGCGGCACCAATAATGGATCTGGCGACAATACAGATAACGGTTCCGGTGACAACACAGACGGAAATTCTGATGGCAACAATGGCGATGAGGGCTCGGCAGATTCCTGCCCAGTGTTCCAACAGCCCTACGCGGGTGATGCGGGCTACGAAGTTGGCGATAAGGTAACTTTCGAAGGCCAGGTATACGTCTCTACCTTCGGACCCAACTGGTGGTCTCCGGCTGCAGCGCCGCAGTACTGGGAAGCGAGCTCCTGTCAGTAAATATCTTTAAGATTTTACTTTTCCAGGAAATAAAAGGGCCTTCGGGTCCTTTTATTTTTTACATAAAATATTCAAACCTTTTTCTTAGCCCTCCCTTTTCAGACCTCAGCTTCCAACCCTTTTCTTCTCCGCACTCTGTTGCCTAGGCACCATTAGCCCAGCTTTTCAGCCAATCACGGTAGTGCCTGTAAGCTTCAGGATTAAAATTTTCAGAACAACTATTCATAAATCCATGAGAAAACCGTGTTTTATGTAAAGTCACCATCGGTATATTGGAGAGTTCGCGGGAGAACTCCAAAACATTAAAGGAGGGCTCTTTATTTGCCAGAAAAAAGTCTACACTTCGGGTTGGCCTCTCATTGAGAAGATAGCGAACCCTGGAACCATAGAAGCAGGCTGTTTTTTTAATAAATTCAGCTTGATCACTACAGGCTAACATCCAAGCGACTGTTGTTCCCACACTAAATCCCAGCAGATTATAACTATAACGCTGCTCTTTAATGTAACTGCTTACATAGGAATAGTACCTTTCCAGGCCGCATTCGTTGATAAAATATTTATATGCATCCCCCTCGATCTCAAAGTTCATCTCACTACCGGAGTATGGATCCAGGATTGTATAATCCTCAAAAGTTCGCAAACAAAGGGCGTCCAAGGCTTCTGTCCGCCCCCAAATATCAGAAACAACAATTACCTTCATTAATATTAATACCTTGTAGTTTTTACAATTTCCGATGCAGCTGCCTTCCTGATAACAATAAATTAAAATTAAACCCCATGAAGATACTTAAATTTAATGAAAGCACCAAAGAATCAAAGGTACTCGCTATTCACCATGCTAAAAAACTCGAAAATGACCTCCTTCTAGAGCTTGTATCATCCAGAAAAGAAATAAAGTCCTCTGGGGAAGCCACCCTAGTAGCTATAGGATTTTGGGATATGACCGACTTATCAATTGAAGACCATGCCAGTCATAAATCCATTGAAGGTGTTGATAATGTCGAGTTTTGGATGCACAAACTTTTTAACAAAGTGTATGGTTAAAATGGTTACTAAACCCAGTGGCAAGAAATATCTAACAAGAGATAATCGATCATCAGATTCATTTAAACTGACTTAACCGCCAGCCATCCAAATTTGCTACAGGGTATAATTTCAGCCTCAGGAATCAACTTAGAAAGTTGTACCCTGCTGTAATGAGAGGACTCCACACCTTTGTCTGTCAGAATGGAATTTTCTGAAACCCGCTTTATACCAAAACCAATTTTCTGATAAAACACCACTCTTTCTTCGATAGATTGTTCTGAGAAAACACTGACAATCAATTTCCCTTTACGCTGGCATACACTCTGCATTACTTCGATGACTCTACTCGCTGGGTAAATATTACCAACCGTGTTATACATAGATATGGCGATAGAGTACCTACGCTCCGATGTAAATGTCTTGGCATCTGCAAGTAAAAATTGGAGGTTTCTTATTCCTTTACTCAAATTTCGTGCACTCGCAATATGCCCATGGTCATTATCTATTCCCAATCCGAGTTCAAGACGATCGTTTAATAGCCTGAGATGACGACCATTACCGCAACCAAAATCTATAAGCGTTGATCCCTCGGAAACCAGATTTCTTAGAAAACGATTCTCCTCATCGAGATAATTACCCAAATCAGAGTATTTATATACCTTGCGAATAATGTCATCAATTTCGTATGGAACCGACTTAATTGCCATGTAATAACACATTAAAATAACTTCACTGCTTTTATTTTAAGGTGTCTATATCACTTTTCTGAGAGCTACAGATACACTTTACTTTTACTTGAGAAAACGCTTCAACCCTGTATCAGGATGGCAGCCCTGATAAAAAGCCCGCCCCTTGCCATGCGGCACTACTGCCACTTCGTGACTCAACAAAAGTTGCATCCCAGAGGCGAAGCGACTCGCATAACACTGCGCAGCCGCATAAATAGCTTTATGGGTAGGGTGGTGATGTACCCAGTTTTCCAAATCCGCCAGGGATGCAAACCAAGCAATAGTTTCAGTGTCCGGCCTGCCCAGTGCAGGATGCTCATCATTTAACAGGCGAGCACTAAGACAGCGCGATTCTATTGGGTTTGACTGCAAATAATGCACCCCCTGTTCATACTCGGAACACAGAGATTCCCGGTAGGCATGCCGCTCCGCGGAACTGGCTGCCGAGTACCCTTGAACTGTACGAATCATACATAAATTACCGGGAAGAGATATTTCTGTATCTGACTGTTTCCCAACCGGTATTGCCCGCAGGGTTTGCAGTTGACCCAGAAGCCCATCATTCTCCGCCGCACTAATTCGATCCCGCATCGCACCCCAGTAAGCGTGTTCATGCTGCTCACAAATATCAAAGTGGCGAAAAATCCCCCAGTCAGCCACAGGTGTGGAGGAAGATACTTCAAAGTGTGAGCGTGGAGCGGCTAATGCCTCATACCAAAATCCCGACTTACTCTGAATAATTTCCCGTAACTCAGTAGCTTCTTCCCTAAGCCATTTCCCCATTGATTCATCGTTGTCCCAATAGGCTATAGCAATATCGTTATAAGCTCCCTGAACATCGATGTGTCCCGCCCGCTCAAAGTGCAGCAAGCCTTTAGCACTGGATAAAAACCTGGCCAATAATCGGAATAGCGAATCGTCACGTTGTCCACTCGCAAACTGTAAGCCAACCTGGCACTGGACATACCAATGGTTAGAGGGAAGGTCTAGCTCCCATGCGGGGTAGGGAGGCTTGAAATTCACTGGACGATTTTTCAAGCTTTATTATCTCCTCGCGCTCAGCTTTGTAAGTGCCTAACTTCTAGTTAAGGAACAACTTCTTCAGCCTTTTTCAAGGGCATTGTGAAAAGGCTTAATTAGCCCTTACTAAATAAGCACGACAGTACACTTTTGTGATCAGGTAATCTCACACCGTGTAGAAACGCCGCTCAACCCTCTCCCACTCTCCAAGAGCGGCGGGAGAATGTAAACAAACCGTCAGTTGATCAAATTCACCGGAATACTCATTGAGAACTTCCAGGGCCTGGTGTGCGGAAATGGCATGGGGAAATCGATTGGTACCCGCACCCAATGCGGGAAAGAGAATACGCTTCAACCCCTTCTCCCTCGCAAGACACAACACACTCTCATAACAACGCCGTAGCTGGCCAATGGCCAAAGCGCCCCATTGATCACCACTGCTCCACTGCGGCGTAACCGTGTGCAGCAGATAATCCACCGGCAGATGGTAGGCATTAGTTAGCCGCGCCTCACCTACGGCACATTTAAGTTGCCTACCACACTGAGTCGCAAGCTCAACGCCACCCTGTGCATAAATCTGCGCCGAAAGGCCGCGCCCGCGAATAAGATGTTTGTGCGCGGGGCACACCAGTGCGTCCCCACGTAATGTCAGGATATTGCCCCAAGTCAGATGAATTTGTGTCACGGTTTCTCAGTTCTAACGTTTGCTTTACAGATACTGTAGCTCGCGGCTTTGGTCATCGGGCGAATCCTCCTATACTCGGCGCAGCTTCACTCTGCCGGTGAAATAAGTGACAGTAATCGCGCTTACGACCGACGGAAGTTGCAGTCTGTACAGGAACAGAGACGACTATGAACTCAGGGTATAACAAGCATCACACCGCACTAGGCACACCGGTGGCGGAGCTGGAGCGCATCGACCTGCGCCGCCGTATCATGGCCTCCTCCTACATGTTAATTTTTGCCATGGCAGTAACCGGTGCCATGGCGGTTATTGCCCTGAGCGCCGCCGATATTCTGCAGGCCACGACCCTTTCCGCCGCCGCAGTAGTGATACTCTGCTCCTATGTCACCATCAATGTGATGGGCCCCAGCCAAAAAACACCGCTACTGGTAGGCATTCTTTTATTGGTACTCTACTTTTATCTGCTGTTATCCGGCGGGGTTAACAACACTGGCCTAATGTGGGCGGTGATGTTGGTGCCAGGATTTATCAATTTATACGGCTATAAGACCGGCACAGTGGCGCTGATCGCCATCGGCCTAGTCACCGCGACGGCTCTTTTCTACCCGGATTTCCCCGGCCTGAAGGCGGAATATGACACCGCCTATCGCGCACGTTTTATTGCGGTCTTTGGCGCTCTTACCGCTCTCACCGCACTACTCGACAGCAGTCGCCATCACACCCAACAGCTACTCGAACGCCTCACCGGTGAACTGGAAAAAAGTGCCTCCACCGATGCTCTCACCGGGCTGGCGAACCGCCGAGAGGCCTACCGGGCTATCCACGATATGGAACGGCGCAACAAGGAGTTACAGGGCCGCTACGTGATACTGATTGGCGACCTGGACAACTTTAAAAGCATTAACGATACCTACGGCCACGGCTTTGGTGACCGCATCTTGCAGGACGTAGCGAAAATTCTCGGGGAAAACACCCGCGCAGAGGATGTTGTTGCACGCTGGGGCGGAGAGGAGTTTCTGTTGCTGTTGCCCAATACCGATGTGCGCGGCGGCAGGGTGCTGGCAGAAAAATTGCGTCGCAAGGTTGAGGCCCTGAGCCGCCGCTACGTACAGCCGGTAAAAGTTTCCATCAGTTTTGGCGTGGTAGAGGGAAGCGGCAACCCTCACAACCAACTACTGGCGGAGGCGGACAAGCGTATGTACCGGGCAAAGAACAGTGGCCGCAACCGGGTAGTAGCCGCCTAGGTCAAGTGATAAGGTCGCGCAGGAAGAAGCCTACAGCGAATGCCAGCGCGGCGGCACCGCCACCAAATACCAGAGTCTTGAAGCCCGCCATCCAAACCTTTTGGGAAAATACCAGGCCCTTGCACAGACCGATGGCAAAGAAGGTTAAAGCCGCCAGAATAACGCTGCTATAGAACTGTTGTGAAGAGTTCAGTGGCGGGAAAAGGTAGGGCAACAGCGGCACGGTGCCCATGCCAATAAATGCGAAGAAGGTCACCAAAGCACTGCCCAGAGGTTTGCGTTTGGTCCGACTGATACCGTATTCCTCCGCCAACATGGTCTCAATCCATAGCTGGCGATTGGCGGTAATGGTAGTGACGATCTCGTCCAGCACCTGCCCGCGAAATCCCTTGCGATGGAATATCTGGCGAATCTCCTCTCGCTCTCCCTCGGGTACCAGTGCGATATGCTCGCGTTCGATACGCGTCGCCGCCGCAGCTTGTTCACGCTCCACACTGACGGCCTCGTAATTGCTCACCGCCATACTGAAGCCATCCGCAATCAGGTTGGCGAACCCCATAACTAACACGACCGACTCGGAAAAACCCGCACCGAAGGCCCCGGCCACTATGGCAAAGGTAGTAACGCAGCCATCGATGGCCCCCAGAACAAAATCGGAGACCCGTTGAGATTTCGGCTCTCGCCCCAGGCGGGCGTGGATCCGTTCTGGGCGGTGCTCCTCCAGCAGCTCGCGCCGGGACAGCGCTCCCTTTTGTTCACGCCCCGTCATAGCAGAGGCCCAGCAGGAGCACCTGACCGGGATTTACAGCGGAGCGATAAAAGCCGGGGACTCGCGTATTCATACCACGCATAAACACCTCATAGTCCCCTGTCCTATTTCTGCTCATTGCCTTGGCCCCGGCCAATCCAGTTTATTTCACAATAAAACTGCCCCTATCAACACCGGTATTTCCGGTTTTAGCGTCATAAGCGTAAACCAGAATTTCGTAGACGCCGGGTAAATCCGTGGCGAAGGGCGCACTAAAGGTATTCATAGTGTCCTGGATTTTCAGTGGCACTGTGGCAAATTCGCCTCCATTTCGCTTCACTATCGCAGTGACTTCAATCTTGCTGCCATCCCATAAGCCACCATCGGTAAAGGAGCAACCACACATCATCACCACATTGGCGCGGATCTCGAATGGACTCTTATCCAAACCGGTGTAGAGGTGAGTCTGTGGGCTGAGCAGGTCCACCACCATGCCGGGGATTTCCACAATCAAGCCCTCGCCACCAATAGGCTTGCCTGGCACCAACCAGGTCTGGGTCTGCGCCACCACGCGGGCCTGCTTTTTGATGTAGGGGGCCAGCACCTCAATGGTAAGAAAAACTGGCTCACTAATGTCCAGATTAGCGGTGAATTTAGCCGCCCCCTCGGCGATAGGCACATAGCGCTCACGCGGGGTCTTCATAATCTTACCAGTATCGCCGGTGCTCCCTTGAGTCAGGCCCTGTGCGAGAATTTCCCCAGTATCTGCCGCACGGATAATGACCATGGCACCCCCAATGGAGGAACCGATAAATTTGGCATCCTTGGCTTTGGCACGCACGGTAATTTCGGTAGAAACCGCCTTAGTATCCGTCTTGGCCCAAAGTGGAACAGCAACTAATTGGGCAATTAACAAACATAAAATAATGATAATTTTTTTCATACACAGCCTTTTTTAAGTTCTAATTCCTTCCTTAAACTAGACACCTTACTTTCAACAGGTGATATCAAAAGACATTCTCCTCTTTGGGGTCATATAAATCAAAACCAAACGATTTTCATATTAGGTATAAATTTTACATTACAATAGTTCCGCGATGAGAAAGGTGCATTGCTTAAGGACTAGTTACTGAACAAACATGGTTTCCTTTTATGTTGAAACTGGCCGGTCAGCTAACCAAAAGACTATTCTTTACCTTAACAACTTTATCTGGAGCCTATGCTCTTACGGCCTACATTTATAACAAATGCTTCCCTCAATCAGTCACCTTTAACAGAGAATTTATCTCAAAAAGATTTGTTAGAAACTTAGATCATCTGCAAGATAAAGATACAATCAAAGTACTAATCATTACGGGCGGGGGCGTTCGCGGACTTATCCCCCTCTATGTCCTGCAATATATCGAAAAAAACCTAGGAAAACCGATCAATGAAGTATTTGATGTTTTTGCCGGAGTATCCACTGGAGCCGTTATAGCAACTGGAATCAACATCCCAGGTAAAGCTATTCCAGATTACTATGGGAAAAATATTTCTCACCTAGACTACCTAATAAATATCTATAAAGATGAAACTACTTATATCTTTAAATCCCCCTGGTATCACAAGCTGCTCACTGGGGCTGGGCTCTTCTCACCAGCCTATTTCGGCCGACGCCTACATGAGATCATGGAGAAATACTACACAAAAGATTTAAAATTTAATGATTTAGATAACTACGTTATTATTCCAACATTAAACATAGATAGTGGAGAAATCTTTTTATTCAAAAATCGAGGAGATGCGGCCCTAGATTTACCTACAAATAGCCTATACCAACTGGTAACAGCTGCAGCTAGTGCCGAGACGGCTTTCCCTCCAGTCTCTTTTGAATCGATGAAGTCCAACTTCCAATCTTCCTTCAAAATTTACCCAACAGCTAAAGAAAAGGGTATTTGTTGTGTATTTGCAGATGCGGCTATAGCTATAAACAACCCGTCTAGTTTAATTCTAAGAGACATTATTCATGAATTCCCAGAAAAAAAATACTACATACTGGTCTTGTGCTCTGGATACCCAAAACTACTAAGCTCAAGTATGAAGTACCACTCGCTGAGAAAATGGGGACGCATCCACTGGGCTCATGATGCTTTAACCAACATACAGCGTTCTATGGATAAAAACCAACTTTACACTTTAGAGATTGCCAAGATTCTTTCCCAAAAGGGACGTATCGAATACGATTTTCTCAACGTAGATATTGACCATCCTTTCGTGGGCATATTCGACTATGACTTATTGCATCACCTCAAATATTACTCAGAAAAATTAATCAAAGAGAATAAATGTAGCTTAAGAAACATTATCCGACACCTCAACCGAATGGATTAACTTCGACTTTAAAAAACCTGAAAAAGCTGAGAAAATCTTAAGTCAACCTAATAATTCTGAGAAAACAATTATTTAACTCCCTCCAACCCACATAGTTCACTGTCAAACTTTCCCAACAGTTTCAGCTTGAAAATTTACCCAGCAGTTCCGTTGCGCTCTTAAGGTTGAATGAATAATGAGAGCTTTAACTTTTTCTCTTTGGCCAAACAATTAAAAAATGGGAAAGGTAAGAGTCACCCTCATAAAAAAAGCCGGGCAATGCCCGGCTTTAATTCAATAACCAAGTTAGCTTTTAAGCGCTCTTAATTGAGTCCACCCAAGCAGCCACTCGGCTCTCCAGGACTGGTACCGGCAGTGCACCGCCACCCAGTACGGTGTCGTGGAAACCGCGGATATCGAATTTTTCGCCCAGCTGCTCCTCAGCCTGCTTGCGCAGTTCCTGAATCTTCAGCATCCCGATCTTGTAGGCGGTAGCCTGACCCGGCCACACCAGATAGCGGCGTACTTCGGAACGCACGGCTGTTTCAGGGATCGCAGAGTTTTCCAGGAAGTATTCTACCGCCTGCTCCTCGCTCCAACCCTTGGCGTGCATGCCGGTATCTACTACCAAGCGGATGGCGCGCCACATTTCTGCGGTCAGATGGCCAAACAGGTTGTAGGGGTCCTCGAATGCACCCATCTCCTTAGCCAGTTTCTCAGAGTACAGGGCCCAGCCTTCTACATATACGGTGAAGTGCGCCTGGGTACGAAACTGTGGGATATCCTCCAGTTCCTGCGCGATGGAAATCTGCATATGGTGACCGGGGTTGCCCTCGTGGTAAGCCACAGTTTCCATATCGGTCGTGGAGTAGGCGCTCATGTCAGACAGGTGCGCATAGTAGATGCCAGGGCGAGAACCGTCTGGAGTGCCCGGGTAGTAGTGCTGAGCACCACCATCTTGCTCGCGGAAAGATTCCACCCGCTTAACCACCAGCTCCGCCTTGGGCAGCAGGCCGAAGTAGTCCGGCAGTTTCTTGGTGATGTCGTCGAGGAAAGCCGTGGAATCATCCAGGTAACCCTGGCGGCCTTCGTCGGTATTGGGATAGTAAAACTGGCCATCTTCACGGATAAAGGTGAAGAACTCCTGCAGGTTGCCCTCGTAGCCCACCTGCTTCTTGATGGTCTCCATCTCGCTGCGAATACGCGCTACTTCCTTCAGGCCGATATTGTGGATTTCATCAGCGGTCAGGCTGGTAGTGGTGGTATTTGCCAGGCGCTGGTTGTAGTAGGCCATACCATTCGGCAGACTGCTGGCGCCCTGAGGCTCTGCAGAGGCCTTCTGTACATCTTTCTTCAGCCAGGCAACCAGGGTCTTATAGGCAGGCAGGAACTCGGTCTCCAAGGCCTTGCGCGCGTCTGCGGTCAGCTTATCGGCCTGCTTCTGGTCAATCTTGCCGGCTTCCAACAGTTCAGCGACTTTGCCTTTGGCTCCGGCCCATAGGGGGGCGTCCTCACCATCGGTGAAGGGGGCGCCGTCGATCAGCTTGCTGGACTGCTCGATCGCGCCCTCGTAAGCGAAGCGCGGTGGGCGAATGCCCTCTTTGGCAGACTGCTCAGCGCGCTCGCGCAGCTGATTGATAGCCCGGGAAATACCGCCGATACGGGCGATATACGCCTGCATATCCTCGATATTGTCCACCTTGTGGAAGTTCAGCAGAAAGTTGGGCAGTTGCGACTGCACGCCGCCCATCTGCTCGAAAATATAGCCATGGCGCTTAAAGGGCTCGGCGGCTTTGGCCTGCTCAAACTGGTAAACCCAGATATCGTAGGACGTTTTTCCTTCTTGACTCAGCTTGTCGTAGTCGAAGTTCTTCTTCAGCTCTGCAACGGCCTTTTCCATCCAGGCCAGCTGGCGCGCCTCGGCGGCTTCGCTCATATCGTCGATCTGGTCGTACTGCTCCTTGCGGCCGAGATAGGACAGCTGCATAGGGCTGAACTGCAGCTGCTCTTCGTAACGCGCATCCAGCCATTCGGTCAGACGCTTGGTCTCAGCCACCGCATCAACGGTTACAGGGGCCTCGGCAACGGCACTTTGAGCTTTGTCGGCATTCGCTCCTGCTTGAGCGCTCTTATCGCCCTGACAGCCCGCAAGGATAGCGACAGCCAGCAGGCTGGGGATCAAAGGGTTGTTCAGCTTAATCGGCATTTTCCTATCTCGGTCAAAAGTTGTACAAAAAAACGCCGCTAACTTTGACACGAAATCTTTGAACTGTCGATTCGGGCTCTTTCAAACGCTATATCTGCGCGTCGAGACGAGCAGTCTTGGTGAGGGTTTCGCCTAAAATGGCGGATCATTCGGGACTCTGTGTTATGTCTTCGGCTCGGGGGAGCTGGGATCGGGCCACTCGGGCTTCTGCACAATATGCAGCTCCCGCTGGGGGAAGGGGATCGTTAAACCCGCGCCCTCCAGGGCGGGCTTCAAGCGCTTCATGAGAGTCCAATAGACATCCCAGTACTCAACAGTCGGTGTCCAAATCCGAACTTGCAGGTTCACCGCACTATCCCCCAGTGCGCGAACCGCGAAGCTCGGCTGGGGCTCCGGTAGAATTCGCGGTTCATCTGCCACTAGTCGGCGCAATACCTGTATACCCGCCTCGATATCGTCTCCGTAGGCGATACTCGCCACTATTTCGACACGACGAGTCTGATTGTGGCTGTAATTGGTGAGGGTCTGCCCCCAAATGGTGCTGTTTGGTGCTGTAATTCGCAGGCCATCGCTAGTATCCAACGCAGTGGTAAAAAGACCCACCTGACGCACTGTGCCCATAGTCTGGCCAAACTGAATCACATCGCCGACACGAAAGGGGCGCAAACTCAGCAAAATAAAACCGGCCGCAATATTTTGCAGGGTATCCTTTAAGGCCAGTCCCACCGCCAAACCGGTAGCACCGAGTAAGGCGATCAGACTCGTGGTATTGATCCCAAGCACATCCAGAACCACCAGCGCCCCGACAATATAAATGGCCCAGGTCGCAATATTGCGCAGCACCGGCACGAGTGTCACATCGAGCCGGCTGGTTAATCGATTTATAGCGCTTCGCGCCAGGTGGGCCACCCCCAGAGTCACTGCAATAACCAGCACTGCGGCCGCAATCCGTAAAAAGCCAGCAGTGAAGAGAGGCCAGTAACTTTCACCAATACCATCAAGGCTCATAGGGGTCCTCCTGTTCATTGGCAAATGCGCTGATAAAAAAGATCGGAACCGGCTAACCACAGCGGTTATTTGCTTTCTAAAGTAGTCCCGCCGCCTTGGCTTCATCCAGGCAGCGCTGACGCGCAGGGCAAGTGTGCAAATGGTCATTAACCATACCCGTGGCCTGCATATGGGCGTACATAATGGTAGAGCCAACAAAACTAAAGCCGGCTTTTTTAAGCGCCTTGCTCATCACATCAGATTCCGTTGTACTGGCCGGTACCTGCTTGAGGGAACGGGGTTTATTCACGATCACCTTGCCGTCGGTAAATTGCCAGAGAAAGTCAGAGAGCGTTTGCCCTTTCTCTCGCAGTGCCAGAGTTGCGCGGGCATTTTTAACCGCAGACTCCACTTTGAGACGGTTGCGTATGATCCCCGGGTCCTGTAGTAACTTTTCTATCTTGCGCGGCGTATAGCGCGCAATTTTTTCTGCATTGAAATTATCGAAAAGACGGCGATAGTTATCTCGCTTATTTAATACGGTTATCCATGACAACCCGGCCTGGGCCCCCTCCAACAGCAGAAACTCAAACAGGGTGGCCTCATCGGTTACCGGGCGCCCCCATTCCTCATCGTGGTAGCTTTGATATAGCGGGGTGGACAGGCACCAGCCACAGCGTTTCTCTTCCATAATAGGTTCCTAAAATTTATTTTCCTTAATCTCAAGCAGTGACGGCGCTCGGTAACAATACCGAGCACAGCCAGCAAAAAGGAGAGGACTAGCGCTATTGAGCTCCGGAAAAGAAATAGTGCTGAATCAACTGCAGAACCAACAACAAGGAAACCAGGATAAAAATAATATTACTGCGATTCACTTTATCTCCAATAATTTTTGCTCTACTAACCAGTCGCGACATTCGCACAACATGGCATCCAATGTCACCTCTGATTGATAACCGAGTTCGCGTTCTGCCTTGGAACTGCTAGCTACAACCCGGCGCGTCACCAGGGTGGCCTTTTCCGGGGTAATTACCGGTTCCTTACCACTCACACGCGACCATACATCAGAGAACCAGGCGATAGACTGAATAACGAAGGCGGGAGTTGTACGCTTCGGCACAGGCTTGTGCAGCAGCTCGGCTATCTTGCCAAAAAATTCCAGAAAACTGGCATCGGTGCCGGCAAGGATATAATTCTCTCCACAGCGACCCTTTTCGACCGCCTCGATATGCGCCCGAGCCACCGCCCCGGCATGACAGAAAGACCCCCAACCCGGCGGCACGCCAGGCAATTGGTTTTTATCGATTAGAAAAAATGTCTGCGCCCAACTACTGGTGTCGAATTTCCCCACGATTGCACAAGGATTGAGAAATACCGCATCCAATCCCTTGTCGATCTCTTTGCGCACCGCTATTTCTTCACGCTTTTTGGTATACAGATAATGATGGCGGGGATCGTCTGCACGCTTTTCGCTCTCTTCGGTGATCGTATCCCTGTGGTAACCGTAGGCGGAGATCGAACTGGTCACGATCATACGGCCAACATTTTTCTCCCTCGCAACCTTTGCAATATTCGCCGCCCCCTCCACATTGTCCTTCCACTGCTGTGCATTGCCACCGCGCCACATACTGGTATTGGCCGCCATATGGAAAAGGGCATCGACATCGTCAGGAATAGCTGAGCGCAGTGAGTCTGAATCGTTCAGGGAGGCCTCAACCAGCTCCACCCCCATGTTGCGCAACCTCTCTGTATTAGAGGTCTTGCGATGCATGGCGGTTACCCGCCAGCCATCGGCTTTCAGTTGCTCGACAAGGTTGGCACCGAGGAAGCCGCTGCCCCCGGTCACGAATGCATGTTTCATAGATCCACCGGATGATTATTTTTTGTTATTCATACCCAGTGATAGCCTCTGCCAAGACTTCCGCACCCCGGGAGGGTAAACCGCAGGCAGTACTACAATCTCGACAAGGTGGGCTGAGCACCAACACTATTGCTGATGCAGCCCCAGGGTTAAACCCAATCCGCAGTGTCTGAACGGGGGCACCAACACGGCCCCCACTATCTACACATTGAGTCGATGGGAAAGGTTACTCGATTTTCATTCCCAGCTGATGGGCGAGGAAGCTCCATTGGTTGGCGAAGTCCTCCACCTGCATCCACACCGGCTTGCCGGCACCATGGCCAGCCCGGGTCTCCACCGCAAGCCATATCGGCTTTTCACAGCCCTGATCCCGCTGCAGGGCGGCCGCAAACTTGTAGCTGTGCCAGGGCACTACACGATCATCGCGGTCGGCGGTGGTGATCAGGGTGGCAGGGTAGCAAGAGCCCTCACGGGTATTATGAACCGGGGAGTATGCATGCAACGCCTTAAATTCCTCGCGGTTTTCGCTCAGACCGTAGTCACTGGACCACTGGCGTGCGTTGGCGGAAGCGGTGTGGTAACGCAGCATATCGAGCACACCCACTACCGGCAGTGCCGCGGCAAACAAGTCCGGACGCTGCACCAGGGTCGCGCCGGCGAGTAATCCACCATTGGAGCGCCCACTGATACCCAGCTTCTCTGGAGAGGTAACTTTCTCCGCGATTAGCCACTCGGCTGCGGCGATAAAGTCATCGAAGACATTCTGCTTCTGGGTCTTGGTACCCGCCTGATGCCAGGCATCACCGTACTCGCTACCCCCACGCAGGTTGGCCAGCGCCAGGGTACCGCCCATATCCAACCAACCCACAAAGCGGTTGTAAAAGCGCGGCAACTGAGCGGAGTTGAAACCACCATAACCATACAGCAGTGTGGGGTTGGAGCCATCGCGCTTCATACCCTTCTTATGCACCAAGAATAAAGGTACACGGGTGCCGTCTTTGCTCTTATAGAAGTGCTGGCTCACGGTTAAGTCAGAGAAGTCTGCAGCGTATTTCGGCTGCTTAAATATTTTGCTTTCACCGGTCTGCACATTCAGGTGATAAATACTCGGTGGGGTAATGAAATTGGAGAAAGAATAAAAGGTCTCCACTTCATCCGGCTCACCGTAAAAACCCTTCACAGAGCCCACGCCGGGCAATTTCAGCTCGTACTGCTTCTTACCATTGGTGTCAGTCACCAGCACTCGCGACTTAGCATCTTTTAAATAGTGCAGCACGAATCGGTCGCCAATATAGCTGGCACTCTGCAGAGCGCTGCCTGCCTGCGGCACTAGGTCACGCCAGTATTTCCGTTGTGGCTTCGCCAGGTCGATCGCAATTATCCGACCCAGCGGTGCGCCCGCACTGGTCTCGAAGAAGAAGGTACTGCCCTTATTACCGAGAAACTGATAGAGGCCATCCCAGTCATCCAGCAGCTTGATGACTTTGCCGCTGTCATCGCGTAAGTCGCGATAGTAAAAGCCGTTGGAATCATAACCATCGAAAATGGTGAACAGCAGATAATTGCCATCATCGCTTACCTCGGCATCAGGGTTGCGAGTGGGATGGTCGGTAATACGGTATACCAATTGGTCGCGCTCCTGGGAGTCTCCCAGGCGATGGAAATAGACAGCGACCTGCTTGCTATCATCGGCACTGCCATCCTTGTTGAATGGGTAACGACTGTAATAGAAGCCCGATTCATCTGGGGCCCAGCTGGCATCACTGAACTTGATCCCAGTCAGTTGCTCCTTTAGGTCCTTGCCGGTCTTTAAGTCGCGAATACGGTAGTCTGTCCAGTCCGTGCCACCATCCGAAATTCCATAGGCCAGGTAACGCCCCTTGGGGCTGACCTTAAGTCGTTTCGCTGCGATGGTGCCATCCTCACTCAAGCTGCGTGGGTCCAGCATAGGCTTGCCATCCTGGGCAAGCTCCCCGGCGCGGTAGAAAATGTTCTGATCCCAGTCGCCGTTGTTGTAATCGTAGTAGTAGTTATCGCCTTTCTTATAGGGCACCCCATAGCGCTCGTAGCGCCACAATTCAGTGAGACGATCGTTGATCTTCTGCCAGCCTGGCAGATCCTTCAGGCGAGGTAACGCATGCTTGTTCTGTGCCTTGACCCACTCCTTAACCTCTTCATTAGACATATCCTCCATCCAACGAAAGGGGTCGGATACCTCAACACCGAAGTATTCATCTATGTGCTCAATAGTCTGACTCTTTGGGTAGGTTTCCACCGCCTGCACAGCGGCTGTGGCCAGAGCCCCAACCAGGAGTGCCATTAACTGTTTCTTCATACGGTATTCTCGGTTTCTCTGCATGAATCAGTCCGCTAATCTAGGCGATTTACTCGCAGGGTTCCAGAGAGACAGAGAGGTCTGAGATGAAAGGATTAATCCAACGGGTCAGCCACGCCCGCGTAGAGGTGTCTGGCCAGTCGGTGGCTGCTATTGAGCACGGTATACTCTTGCTGTTGGGAGTGGAGTCTAAAGACAACCGTGAAAGCGCAGACAAATTACTGCATAAGGTACTGAATTATCGGATTTTTCCCGATGAAAACGGCCGTATGAACCACAATGTGCAACAGGCCGCTGGTGGGCTCCTTGTCGTGAGCCAGTTTACCCTAGTCGCTGAAACTGAACGCGGCCTTCGACCCAGCTTCAGTCGCGGCGCCAGCCCACAACATGCCGAGGGCCTGTACGATTATTTTCTTGAGCGTGCTAATGCCGAATTTACACCGGTAGCCAGCGGAATCTTCGCCGCAGATATGCAAGTGTCTCTTCTCAATGACGGCCCGGTTACCTTTATGCTGGAAACCTAAAGTCCTTAAGAGTTTCATTCGCTAAGTCTGAAGTGCCGGGGCAAATCCTCGTAAACTTATTAAGTAAAAACTGCATTTTTATAAAATCGTCTCACTTGAGAGATTCCACCACCAAGGAGAAAAACCGCATGCGGTTAACGGTAACAGAAGATATTTATCTGGAATTTCTACAGGAGAAAGATTCCCAGGAGCTTTTTTATCTAATAGAAGATAACCGCCCACTTTTGGAAAAATATTTGTACTGGGCAAAGTCTGTACAGGATATGGAGTCGACCAAACAATATATTTGCCAGCGTATTTATAGCAAACACAATGGCTCTGCCTGGTACAAGATCATTTTTAATGACCAACTCTCCGGAATAATCGGTGTCAAAGAAATTGATCAGAAAAAAAAGAGTGCCGAAATTGGCTACTGGCTCTCGGCTCACTGCCAGGGCAAAGGTGTAATGGCGAAAGTTGTGGCGAGGATTTGCGAAGAACTAAAAAGACAAGCTGGTGTAGCCCAGATAAAAATACACTGCCTTTCTGAAAATACCGCTAGCATTGCGGTTGCAAGACGGGCCGGTGGAATCCACAGTAGCACCATCCCCGCATACCTTACGATCGATGGAAAGTCCCAGGATCTAATGATCTACACCGTCGCCCTCTAACAACATCCACCATTAAAAAATATTATATAGAATTTACTCGGGCTGAATCGTTACCGGACTCCACTCCAAGCCATCAGCCCCCTGACCAGCCTTAAAAATTCTCTTGATTTCCCACTTGTCGGTATCTATTTCGACCACCTTCCCGTCTCTCTGTGATCCGGCATATAGATACTTACCATCGGGGGTAAAGAGTAGTGAAGCCGGTTCCCGTGCAGAGGCAGCGCCTAAGTCAATACTCTTAAGCTCTTTGCGGGTTGCCGCATCGTAAATCACCACCCGGTTTCCCTGTAGATCCGCAACTGCAACCAGCTTCCCTTCGGGATGGAAACTTATGCGAATGGGAAGGTAACCAACATCAATGATATCCTTCTTTTTTAAACTAGCCGTGTCAAAGATAAAAATATTTTTTGAGCGATTATTACCTATCCATAGCTCTTTCCCATCGGGACTGACCCATACCGCCTCAGGACCATCACCGGCCGGAAGAGTCTTTTTTAAGGTCATAGTGTCCGTATCGATCACGCTGAAAGTATCCGAGCCACGACTGGTGACATATGCAGTTTTAGTATCCGGAGATAAAGCCAGTAGGTGGCTTCCTATCTGGTCTGTTGATACAGAACCGAGTACCTTGCCCGCGACAGTATCAACCTTAATCACATCATGAGTTTCTTCAGTGGTCACGATAAGGTCATCACCACTTCCCAGCCAAGCAATACCATGAGGGCCCATATGCGGGCTAATGTCGATAATGCTCAAGCGTTTGCCCGTAGCCACATCAAAGACATTTAACTCTTCGCCAACGTAGCCATCTTCCAAATAGGAAACCACCACAACCTTTGATTTATCCGGGGACAAAATAAGTTCATGTGGAGAGCCACCAGTTTCCGTTCGCTTGATTTCCTTCCCATTTTCCAAGTCAATAAAGCTGACTGTCCCTTCATATTTATTGCCCACTATTAGGGTACTCGCAAAAGTGAAACTACCCAGAAACAGGCTCAGGAGAATCAAGCTAGAAAGAATCGACCAGCGCATTAGAGCACCTCACCACTTGGTCCCAACTGCAAGTTATTCACACGGCACAACTATTTAGGCGCCTATGACCTGTCAGTATAGTTAAAAGTGCAAGACACCCTCTGGCTAGGGCCTAGAAACAGGCTCTGACTGTATAGTTTTATAAGCTCTAGTGTTATTTGAGCTAATTGCTAACAGAATCCATGGATAGAGCTGTGTATAACTCAGGGATATCCACGCTCAGGCCCCTGTTTCCGCGGGGGCCTTTTCAACGGGTAAAAAAACACCAGCCATTTATCCACTTTCCACCGCTTGGCGTTATTAACAGAAAGTCTGGATAGACTTGTGCATAACTGCGGTATATCCGCGCCAGGCCCCGTGGTTGCACAGGTTCATTAAAACGTGCAAAAAATCACCGGTACTTTTATTGGTATTTCTGCGCCGTTTTTTTCAACGCAATAATTTTTCTAGGCTAAAGAGCACTTTTTAATTTCAGGTGTTTTTGTGGTGGTGCTTGGGGTGCAGATTAAATAAAGCGCGTTATTTTTTTGTATTTCCATTTTTTCCTTACAGAAAAAATCTAAGAAAGCGCTTTATTTATAGGAGGGAAGGCTCCTCAGAACTTTTTAGAGCCTGCGCTTGTTTAATTGGCTTTTACCGAGTTGGATTTTTCGGCGGGAGTGTTGCGAGTAAAAATTCGATTCGGCTTTTTATTTTTTCTGTATTTTGAATTTATTTTTTTATTCTCTGTTTTTATTTTTTGATGCATTCAATATTTTTTTTGCCCATAAAAAAAGGGCCACCCTATTGGGTGGCCCTTTCGGATTAGAAGCCTGACGATGACCTACTCTCACATGGGGAAGCCCCACACTACCATCGGCGATGTTGCGTTTCACTTCTGAGTTCGGCAAGGGATCAGGTGGTTCCACAACTCTATTGTCGTCAGGCAAACTGGCTTGGGTTGGCGTTGGTCTTATAAGCAATCTGCTTGGCCTGCCGTGTTATCGCTGTTTGCCTCGGTCTGTTGACCGGCGATAACCCCAAATAAGTCGGTAAAATAATCTGTAGTAATACACCGCAAGCGATCATTGTGTGTCTTTCATTCCACAATCCGCTAGCTTAGCTAGTCGTTAGTAACCATCTCTGTTGTATGGTCAAGCCGCACGGGCAATTAGTACTGGTTAGCTCAACGCCTCACAACGCTTCCACACCCAGCCTATCAACGTGGTAGTCTTCCACGGCCCTTTAGGACTCTCAAGGAGTCAGGGAAATCTAATCTTGAAGGAGGCTTCCCGCTTAGATGCTTTCAGCGGTTATCCCGTCCGAACATAGCTACCGGGCAATGCCACTGGCGTGACAACCCGAACACCAGAGGTTCGTTCACTCCGGTCCTCTCGTACTAGGAGCAACTCTTCTCAAATTTCCAACGCCCACGGCAGATAGGGACCGAACTGTCTCACGACGTTCTAAACCCAGCTCGCGTACCACTTTAAATGGCGAACAGCCATACCCTTGGGACCGGCTTCAGCCCCAGGATGTGATGAGCCGACATCGAGGTGCCAAACACCGCCGTCGATGTGAACTCTTGGGCGGTATCAGCCTGTTATCCCCGGAGTACCTTTTATCCGTTGAGCGATGGCCCTTCCATACAGAACCACCGGATCACTATGACCTACTTTCGTACCTGCTCGACATGTCTGTCTCGCAGTCAAGCGCACTTATACCATTATGCTCATTGCATGATTTCCGACCATGCTGAGTGCACCTTCGTACTCCTCCGTTACTCTTTGGGAGGAGACCGCCCCAGTCAAACTACCCACCATACACTGTCCTCGATCCGGATAACGGACCAGAGTTAGAACCTCAAACATACCAGGGTGGTATTTCAAGGACGGCTCCACAGTAACTAGCGTTACTGCTTCAAAGCCTCCCACCTATCCTACACAAGTAGGCTCAAAGTTCAGTGCAAAGCTGTAGTAAAGGTTCACGGGGTCTTTCCGTCTAGCCGCGGGTACACTGCATCTTAACAGCGATTTCAATTTCACTGAGTCTCTGGTGGAGACAGCGTGGCCATCGTTACGCCATTCGTGCAGGTCGGAACTTACCCGACAAGGAATTTCGCTACCTTAGGACCGTTATAGTTACGGCCGCCGTTTACCGGGGCTTCGATCAAGAGCTTCGCCGAAGCTAACCCCATCAATTAACCTTCCGGCACCGGGCAGGCGTCACACCCTATACGTCCTCTTACGAGTTTGCAGAGTGCTATGTTTTTAATAAACAGTCGCAGCCACCTGGTCACTTCGACCGGCCTCAGCTTAGGGAGCAAGTCCCATCACCAAAACCGGCGTACCTTCTCCCGAAGTTACGGTACCATTTTGCCTAGTTCCTTCACCAGAGTTCTCTCAAGCGCCTTGGTATTCTCTACCTGACCACCTGTGTCGGTTTAGAGTACGATTCACTATTGCCTGAAGCTTAGAAGTTTTTCCTGGAAGCAGGGCATCAACCACTTCACCCACTAAGTGGGCTTCGTCATCAGTTCTCAGCCTTAGGGACCCGGATTTGCCTAAGTCCCCAGCCTACAACCTTAAACATGGACAACCAATCGCCATGCTGGCCTAGCCTTCTCCGTCACTCCGTCGCAGCAATAGCGAGTACAGGAATATTAACCTGTTTCCCATCGACTACGGCTTTCGCCCTCGCCTTAGGGGTCGACTAACCCTGTCCCGATTAGCGTTGGACAGGAACCCTTGGTCTTCCGGCGGGGAGGTTTTTCACCTCCCTTGTCGTTACTCATGTCAGCATTCGCACTTGTGATACCTCCAGCAGACCTCCCGATCCACCTTCGACGGCTTACACAACGCTCCTCTACCATGCTCCTAAGAGCATCCGCAGCTTCGGTTACCAGTTTTAGCCCCGGTATATCTTCCGCGCAGGCCGACTCGACTAGTGAGCTATTACGCTTTCTTTAAAGGATGGCTGCTTCTAAGCCAACCTCCTAGCTGTCTGGGCCTTCCCACATCGTTTCCCACTTAACTGGTATTTGGGACCTTAGCTGGCGGTCTGGGTTGTTTCCCTTTCCACGACGGACGTTAGCACCCGCCGTGTGTCTCCCGCGATTGCACTCCTCGGTATTCGGAGTTTGCATGGGGTTGGTAAGTCGGGATGACCCCCTAGCCCAAACAGTGCTCTACCCCCGAGGGTGAGACGCGAGGCGCTACCTAAATAGCTTTCGAGGAGAACCAGCTATCTCCCGGCTTGATTAGCCTTTCACTCCGATCCACAGGTCATCCCCTAATTTTTCAACATTAGTGGGTTCGGTCCTCCAGTTGATGTTACTCAACCTTCAACCTGCCCATGGATAGATCGCCGGGTTTCGGGTCTATTGCCTGCAACTAAACGCCCTATTAAGACTCGATTTCTCTACGGCTCCCCTAAGCGGTTAACCTTGCTACAGACAATAAGTCGCTGACCCATTATACAAAAGGTACGCAGTCACCCCGAAGGGCTCCTACTGCTTGTACGTATACGGTTTCAGGTTCTATTTCACTCCCCTCTCCGGGGTTCTTTTCGCCTTTCCCTCACGGTACTGGTTCACTATCGGTCAGCTGGGAGTATTTAGCCTTGGAGGATGGTCCCCCCATATTCAGTCAAGATAACACGTGTCCCGACCTACTCGATTTCACTCTAAA
>NZ_CP174305.1:2012500-2792500 GCF_052467235.1 Microbulbifer mixtoriginis (SeqCode)
TTCAATTGAAATGAAGTGCCAGACTGCAAATATTACAAGTTGAATCAATAAATAAAACCAACAAAAATTTATCTCCCTTCGTTTTCGACGCAATCTTAATAATGCTAAATCAATATAAGCTTTTGCGGTTTCTTCCAATGGTCCCCATAAACCACGTCGATTTACTATTGAAAATCCAATCCCCAACGCAAAGATACTAAATACAAAGAATAACCTGATAGATACATCTGCTAGGTTTCTTTCCAGTACTGTCTTGACTATAAAAAGCGCTAAGACAATCCATGTGATAACCTCGGAAATAATCACAAAACGCATACGCCGCTCCTGACGACGTACCCACTTCAATATGGCAGTAGGCACTTTTGTACTAACCCGCTGCTGCTTCCATAAAGTTTCCAGTTCGGACCACTGATCTTCACTGCTCGCTTTATTCATTACTCACCTCCTGACAAGCAGATATTCAGCCGTTCTTTTGCTCGATTCAAGCGCACGGCAATATTGCTTTCACTGATACCAAGCACTTCTGAAATTTCCGTATAGCTTAACCCCTCTAAACGCAGGGTCAGGGTTTGACGCAGGCCCAGTGGTAGTTTTTTAACCGCATTTAGTAGGCGCTCTGACTTACGCTCTTCCGCCAGGCGCTCATCTGGGCCCGCTTGATTGTCTGGTAAAGTCATCAATTCCTCCTCACCCGCATGTTGAGGTTTTCTTCTTGCTATTTCGGTTACACAACGATTGTGAGCAATGCGATAGACAAAGGTTTTCAAGCTGGCATCCCCTCGAAAGGAGGGTAACGCTCGCCATAAACCCAACCATATCTCCTGGAGCAGATCCTCATGTTCTGCAGTAGTGCGCACATAGCTGCGCGCTATTCGGGAGATACCCTCGGCATACTCGCTTATCGCCTGCTGAAATAATTGATCCCGTAAATCCACCGGTTACTCCATTTTTTTGTAATGATTACTGTACCGGCGACGCCAAGAACCTTACAAAAAATTTCGTCTACTTTCTCAATAAGTGTCCATATCTTCGTTTGATCCGATAACTCGGATTTACTCAGGCTTTACATACCGACACAAGCCAAGACAACTACACTTGGTCTGCAGAATTTCTGAGGACACACTTATGAAGACTCTCTATACGGCAGTCGCCACGGCGACAGGTGGACGTGATGGACAGGCGGCTTCGTCGGATGGCGCCCTAGACGTAAAGCTCAGTATTCCCAAAGAGCTGGGCGGGGATGGCGGAAGTGGTACCAACCCTGAGCAATTATTTGCGGCAGGCTATTCGGCTTGCTTTATCGGCGCAATGAAATTTGTTGCGGACAAGGAAAAGGTCGCTACACCGAACGATACCAGTGTGCGAGCTGAAGTTGGCATAGGACCCAGCGGGAAAGGCTTTGGGCTGGAAGTTGATCTCTATATAGAGCTACCGGGCATGGATCAGGTGGTAGCTGAACGCGTGGCCTTAAAAGCTCACGAGGAAGTTTGCCCCTACTCCAATGCAACCCGCAATAATATTACCGTGAGGCTGCATATTACGGTTTAGAAGCATTAGGCTGCCAACCCCTGGCAGCCTTACAGGCCACTTTACCCTCTTACTCTTGGCGAGTTGAGCGCGCGGCCCCATTGGTTATTTGGAAAACCAACCTTGCTGCAGTGCGCGCACCATGATCTTCAATATCGAAATAGGGATTAAACTCGGCCATATCCGCCAAGCAAACCTTGTTTGAGTCCAGAACGGTATCCAGCAGCTCTTCGAGTAATTCCAGTGGGACTCCACGCCCAGAGGGGGCACTGACCGCAGGCATTACTGCTGCTGGTAATACGTCCAGGCATACTGTGAGGTACACAAAGTCCACCTTATCGGTAAAGTCCCTGATCTGCTGTTTTATTTTATCCAGATTCCAGCTGCTAATTTCTCGATCGCGAATGACTTCTGCACCCAGTTCATCGGCACGATTGTAAAGCGCCGGCGTATTGGCATTATCGGCAGCACCGACACAGAGATAATTGAAAGGGCGGCCATTGATCTGGCACTGTTCCGCAATTTGATAGAAAGGTGTACCCGAGGAACCCTTGGGTGAAGGAATGCGCAAATCCAGATGGGCATCAAAATTGATAATACCCAGGGTCTTCTCTCGGTGAAGCTCGCGCATCCATCGCGCTATGCCCTGATAACTACCAAACGCGATTTCATGTCCACCCCCCAAAACCAGGGGAAAGTGTCCGTTAGCCAGCAACTCATTGATACGCGCACCGAGTAGTGCCTGTGCGGACTCCAAATCCTCACGATCGACTCGCACATTGCCGGCATCATAAAGAGGTAAATCAAAGGTGGCGGGCAGATTGGCAGTCGCCAAGCGTAGGATTCGCGGCCCTTTCGCAGCGCCAATACGCCCTTTATTGCGGCGCACACCTTCATCCGAGGCGAAACCGAGGATGGCAATTCCAGGGGGGTTATCCAGCTGCAGCGGCGAAACACGTTGGTGCCAACGCTCCCCGGCGCGACCGTCCTCACTGTCTGTGCGGCCACTCCACAAGCGCATATCAGCCAGCTGTAACATCTTTACCTCCCAGGAAAATCTGTGCGGGTTTCAGCGCGCCAAATTCATAGGCCAGCTGATCTGGGGTATCCATCGGCCATAACACCATATCTGCGCGCAATCCGGGCCGCAGTACTCCGCGGGAACAGCAGAGCCCCAAGGCGCGCGCGGCTGCGCGAGTCACCCCGGCCAACGCCTCCGCTGGGGTAAGACCAAATAGGTTGCAGCCCATATTCATCATTAACCGCAGAGAACCGATAGGGCAGCTACCGGGATTCAGATCGGTGGACAGGGCCATACAAACCCCCGCCTCGCGTAGTTTCTCTACCGGTGGCATCTGGGTCTCGCGCAATGTATAAAAAGCTCCAGGGAGCAAAACTGCCACGGTGCCGCTTTCAGCCATGGCCAGCACATCCGCATCGCTAATATATTCAATATGATCTACGGAGAGGGCGCTGGCTTTGGTTGCCATCTCAGTGGCGCCAGTGCGTGCCAGCTGCTCGGCATGCACTTTAATGGGCATGTCCAACTGCTTGGCGGCATCAATTACCCGCTGGCACTGCTCTACCGTAAAGCCGATGGTTTCGCAGAACATATCCACCGCATCGGCCAGTTGCTCGCGCGCAACTGCCGGCAATATCTGCTCGCAAATCAAATCGATATATTCATCAGCACGACCATCGTATTCCGGCGGCAGGGCGTGAGCGGCCAAACAGGTGGTAACGATTTCCACCGAATTGTGCTGCGCTAAACGGCGAGCGGTGCGCAGTTGCTTCAACTCCGTATCCAGATCCAGGCCATAGCCGGATTTGATCTCGACAGTGGTGGCCCCCTCGGACATCAAGGCGCGAAGGCGGGGCTCCGACAAACGGTATAATTCCTCAGCACTGGCGGCACGAGTGGCCCTCACAGTGGAAATAATGCCACCACCAGAACGGGCTACTTCTTCATAGCTCTCCCCGCCCAGGCGGCGCGCAAATTCTCCGGCGCGGTGACCGCCGTAAACCAGATGGGTATGGCAATCGATTAGGCCCGGTGTCAACCACTGCCCCTCACCGTCGATCACCTTATCTGGAGCACAGTCCGGTAACTCGCGACGCGGCCCCAGCCAAACAATCTTGCCGCCGGTTACCGCCACTGCGGCATCCTCTACAGCACCGTAGCCCCCGGCAATCGAAGGGTCCATGGTAGCGGCGTTCATATTCGTAATCAGTAGGTCACAGCGTTCTGTCATAAGCTTCTAGCGGCGCGCTTTTCCTTCTTTAACCATAGATGCCCAGTGCAATACCGAGCGGGATTTGGGCAGTCAGCATACAGACCATCGCCCCGGCTTGACAGTCATCTTTAGGACAACCATAGTAGCTTCTATTATTTCTTGTATATACAACCATATACAAGCCATAAAGGCACTAAACCCGAGTATGAATACTGCAAGCGAACCCCGCTACGCGGCGATCAAGCGCCATATCCGGCAAAACATCGAAAACGGCAGCTGGCCTGTGCATTTCCAAGTGCCCTCAGAAAATCAGCTGGCGCAGGAATTCGGTGTCAGCCGTATGACCGCCAGACGCGCTTTAAGTGAATTGACCGATGAGCGGGTGCTGATGCGCTCCCAGGGGCTCGGTACATTTGTGGCCGAACCAGTACCGGCTGGCTCCCTGTTAGAAGTGCGCAATATTGCTGATGAAATTTCCGCACGCGGCCACAGCTACAGCAATCGAATTTTGCTGGCACAACATTGTATGGCTAATGCCGAAGTAGCCCGTGCCCTGGAAGTGCCGGAACAAGCCAAGGTTTTTCACACCATTATTGTGCACTGTGATAACGGCGTTCCCATTCAGTGGGAAGAGCGCTTTACCAATCCGGCCCTGGCTCCCGAATACTTACAACAGGATTTCGCCCACACCACGCCAAACGCCTATCTTTCCAGGGTCGCACCATTGACCGAGGCGGATACCACGGTTGAGGCAATCGCAGCAGAAGCTTCTATTGCCTACGCACTGGAGATCGCCACCGGCGATGCCTGCCTACAGGTGTGGCGGCGTACCAAGAGTAGCGCCGGCACTGTGAGCTTTGCCCGCCTGGTGCACCCGGGTAAACGCTACCGCCTGGGGGCACAGCTGAGATTCTAATTTCTGCATGTATCTCATACGTCCCGGCAACACTGGATTGCCAATCATAGGGCGCAAGAATTTTTAACAAATAATTTGAGAGGAATGTATGTCTGCTGATAAACGCCACGACCCCAGCCGCAAAATCCGCGCGCCTCGCGGCAGTGAGCTCAATGCCAAAAGCTGGCTCACCGAAGCTCCCCTGCGCATGTTGATGAACAACCTGGACGCCGAAGTAGCTGAACGCCCGGAAGACCTGGTGGTTTACGGTGGTATCGGCCGCGCCGCGCGGGATTGGGAGTGCTACGACAAGATTGTCGAGGTGCTGAAGCGCCTGGAAGACGACGAAACCCTGCTGGTGCAGTCCGGCAAGCCCGTCGGAGTCTTTAAAACCCACGCCGATGCACCACGGGTATTAATTGCCAACTCCAACCTGGTACCCCACTGGGCCAACTGGGAACACTTCAACGAGCTGGATAAAAAAGGCCTGGCCATGTACGGCCAGATGACTGCCGGCTCTTGGATTTATATCGGCTCCCAGGGCATCGTCCAGGGTACCTATGAAACCTTTGCCGCAGTCGCACGCAAACATTTTAATGGCGAAGCGAAAGGCAAATGGATTCTTACCGGCGGCCTCGGCGGCATGGGTGGCGCTCAGCCACTGGCGGCGACGATGGCCGGTTTCAGCATGATCGCCGTAGAGTGTGACGAAACTCGAATCGATTTCCGCCTGCGTACTGGCTATGTCGACAAAAAAGCCACCAGCCTCGACGAAGCCCTGCAAATGATTGAAGCCGCGATGGAAAAAGGTGAAGCCATTTCCGTTGGCTTGCTGGGCAACGCAGCAGATATTTTCCCGGAAATTGTAAAACGTAATATTCTGCCGGATTCGGTTACCGACCAGACTTCCGCACACGATCCTTTAAATGGCTACCTGCCCCAGGGCTGGACCATGGAATACGCTGCGGAGATGCGCAAGAAAGATGAAGCCGCAGTAGTAAAGGCAGCCAAACAGTCTATGGCGGTTCAGGTTGAAGCCATGCTGGAGCTGCAAAAGCGCGGAGCCGCGACCCTCGACTACGGCAACAATATTCGCCAGATGGCTCTCGAGGAAGGTGTAGAAAATGCCTTCGATTTTCCCGGCTTTGTACCCGCTTATATTCGCCCTCTGTTCTGCGAAGGTGTAGGTCCTTTCCGCTGGGCAGCCCTGTCCGGCAACCCGGAAGATATCTACAAGACCGATGCCAAGGTTAAAGAACTGATTCCCGACAATCCACAGCTGCACAACTGGCTCGATATGGCCCGCGAGCGGATTCACTTCCAGGGACTGCCCGCACGTATCTGCTGGGTGGGCCTGAAAGATCGCGCGCGCCTGGCACTGGCATTTAACGAGATGGTAGCCAACGGTGAATTGGAAGCACCGGTAGTGATCGGCCGCGACCACCTCGACAGCGGCTCTGTAGCGAGCCCCAACCGCGAAACTGAAGCCATGATGGATGGCTCCGACGCTGTCTCCGACTGGCCGCTGATGAATGCCCTGCTGAACACTGCCTCCGGCGCTACCTGGGTATCCCTGCATCACGGTGGTGGCGTAGGCATGGGCTTCTCCCAGCACTCTGGGGTGGTCATTGTCTGTGACGGTACCGAAGCTGCGCGCAAACGTATCGAACGGGTTCTCTGGAATGATCCCGCCACCGGCGTAATGCGCCACGCCGATGCCGGTTACGAGATTGCAAAAAAATGTGCAAAAGAGCAGGGCCTGGACCTGCCCATGCTGAACGACTGATTTTTTACCGCAATAAAAATACCGCCGGCGGAAATCTTTTACAGCCCGAATAACTTTGATCGGGCTGCGCCGCCGGCGCCCAACAGGGTGTTGAAAAAGCCAACAAGCGACTTTTTCAAGCCACCTTTGCGGCACATTTCCACAAAGATGGGCACTCAAATCAAGCATTTGCAGTGCTTGATTTTACGGCAGGCGCTTTCGCACCGCCCGCGCTGGCTGTTTTTCAACAGCCTGCTAAGCAGTAAATATTTTTTGGTGAATGAATTTATGTATCAATTGGAAATCGATCCCGGTCAATTGAGCCTTGCGCAACTGCGCCGCGTAGCCCGCGAGTCGGTGCAGCTGTCCCTGGCGAAAAGCGCCTATCCCGCTATTGAAGCCTCTGCCCACACCGTTGCCCAGGTTATTACCGAAGGGCGAACGGTATACGGAATTAATACCGGTTTTGGTTTATTGGCCAACACCCGTATTGAAAAGCACGACCTGGAAAACCTGCAACGCGCTATCGTACTGAGCCATGCCGCCGGTACCGGCAACTTTATGAGTGAAGCCACCGTGCGTCTGCTGATGGTGTTGAAAATCAACTCGCTCGCGCGCGGCTTCTCCGGCGTGCGCCCGCAGGTTATCGAAGCTTTAATGCAACTGGTCAATGCCGGTGTCTACCCCGCTATCCCTGAGAAAGGCTCTGTCGGCGCTTCTGGCGATTTGGCGCCGCTGGCTCATATGAGCGTGGTACTTCTCGGTGAAGGGGAAGTATTTATCAAGGGCGAGCGCAAGAGTGCTCACGAAGGCCTCAAAGCTGCGGGGCTAGAGCCCATTACCCTTGCTCCCAAAGAGGGCCTCGCCCTGCTAAATGGCACCCAGGCTTCTACCGCCTTTGCCCTGCTCGGCCTGTTCGCCAGTGAAGACCTGTTCGCTGGCGCCCTGGTAACCGGTGCCATTACCCTGGAAGCCGCCAAGGGCTCACGCCGCCCCTTCGATGATCGTATTCACAACGCCCGCGGCCAACAGGCTCAGCGCGACGTAGCGGCAATTTATCGGGACCTGCTCGGTGAAACCAGCCAGATCGGTGATTCCCACCAGTTCTGTGAAAAAGTGCAGGACCCCTACTCCCTGCGCTGTCAGCCTCAGGTCATGGGTGCCTGCCTGCAGCAGATGCGCTTCGCTGCCGAAGTATTGTTGGCCGAGGCAAATGGTGTTTCCGATAACCCGCTGGTATTTACCGATGAGGAAAATCCGGATAACTCCGACATTATTTCCGGTGGTAACTTCCACGCAGAGCCTGTTGCTATGGTCGCCGACAACCTGGCGCTGGCATTGGCAGAAATCGGCTCTCTATCCGAGCGTCGCATGGCGCTGCTGATCGACAGTAACCTATCGGGCCTGCCTCCCTTCCTGGTGGAAAATGGCGGGGTGAACTCCGGCTTTATGATCGCCCAGGTCACCTCAGCGGCACTTGCCAGTGAGAACAAATCCATGGCGCACCCTGCCTGCGTGGACTCACTGCCCACCTCCGCCAACCAGGAAGACCATGTATCCATGGCCACCTTTGCCGGCCGTCGCCTAAGGGATATGGCCGACAATACCTGTGGCATCCTGGCGGTAGAGCTACTCGCGGCCTGCCAGGGATTGGATTTCCGCGCGCCGTTAAAATCCACGGAAAAACTGGAGGCCGCCAAGGCAAAACTTCGCGCCCGAGTACCTTTCTATGACAAGGACCGCTACTTTGCCCCGGATATTGAAGAGGCAAAGCAGTTGCTGAGCAGCGGCGCCTACCTGGAATCCATTGATCCAGCCCTGCTCCCAAGCAGTCATTAATTTCCTTTAATTTCTATAAATTAATTTTTATAGAAGATTTCGTTACTAAATACCGGGGCCTAAATCCCGGTATTTTTTTCTCTGTCTTTGGTCCGCCAGCAACAGCGACTCTAAAGTAGCTGTTTGTCCACGGTCGCGATTTAAAACAAAAAAATCAGTAAAGAGACAAGCTTTTCTTTATCAAGTACTGCTAGAACAATTTTTTTTCTTTGTGAGGAAATTTGCGCCAAAAGTGCTAGGCTGACAATTAGACGTTTTACCCGCCAAAAGGTGTGGAGGTCTAGATGAAACCGCTGTCGCTTCGGCTGCTCCGCCACTCGGGCTACGCGCTGGCTATTGCCACAGGGTTTGCCCTGTCAGCCTGTAACGGGACAGGTTATCCCTGCGGGGGAGGCTATGACTGCTCAGCCAGTTATTACGGATATAGCCCTTATTACAGCAAGTCATATTACAACCTACGGGGCCGCTATGCCCACTGCCACCCCGATGGAACCTGCCACAACATGCAGCATTGCAACTTTTACTGGGATGGGAATTTTTATCGCCTGAGGCCGCCCGCGGTGGTGAACACAAGTTACCAGGTAATTGATCTGCCGGATCCGCCCTACCAGGCCAGGCCCTACTGAGAAAGAAATTCTGTGTGCGCCCATTTGGCACACATAAAGGGGCTTGGCCCCTGCCGGGCCTCTCCGGGGGGAACTTTCGCTTACCGGAGATTGCACTATGAATAGAGCTGTTAAGACGGCTTTTATTGCCGTCACGGTATGCACGGCCCTAACTTTAGGTGCCTGTGCAACCGATAGTTACTATAGCGGTGGCTACTACGGCGGTTACTACAGAGGAGGGGGAGTGGCCTACACATCTTCCTTTGTTTACCCTTACGCAACCCCGAACTACTATCCCTCCAGTAATATCTATGTCTCTTACCGCACACCGGTTTACCAGTATTACCGGGCAACCCCGCGCTATGGCTATTATTATCGCGGTGCCTATTCCTATTACCGCGCACCAGGTTATCGCGGCAACCCCCGCTACCGGGCCAGGTACTTTTATCGCGGGCTTCCCTACTACAACCGCTTTAACTCCCCCGGTGCTGCACAAATCCGCTATCGTGCCCAGCACCGTTACTATCGCGGCGGCCACCGAGGATATCGCAGCCACCGCAGTTATAGAGTGCGTGGACACCATCGCGTCCGCGGTGGATATCACCATAGAAGACGCTAGCGTTTAGCTGCTATTAATCCAGCCTTGAAATAGCTGAAATCCAGATATTTCATTTTGCCCGCAAAATGCCGGTACAGATCAATAACATTACTGGTATTTTGCGGACTCACCAATCCACAAAACAACATCAATACAAATTTTAAATTGGTCCGCTAATAACTTTGAATTAATCATTTAGAAATATTCGATTACTTATTTGCACGCAAAAAAAAGAGTGATCAGAAAAATCTCTCTTCGATAACTCACATCCACTCCACAATAGTGACCGGCGAGTTTACTCACTGGGTACCAACGCCTGTTTTATCTTTAGCCATTCAACAGCTCTGTCGCTACTTTTTGCAAATTGGCGTTCTTTTCCTCACTTTGACAGCTATTACCACTACCCTGAGTTAAGAAAACGAATCCTGTAAACCTTGCGAGGTAAGTGCAGTGCAGAAACTCCTGCCGAAACTGCTTGCTGTGACACTGGTAATAAGCATTACCGGCTGTTCCACAACTAAATCACAGGGCACCCCAAAATCTTTATCACTCAACGGAAAAAAATTTCACTGCGTTGAACAGGAACTGGAAACAAAAACTCTAGTGCGCTGCGCACGTTCCGGCTAAAAACGAATTTATTAAATGCCAGAAAAATACAGATAAAAAAGTAGGGATTTCGATTTAAAAATAAAAATTGAATTTTCGCCCAGAGCGGAAAAAATGCTTACCCAACTCTTACGACCCGTAGGGTATCAGTCTGGCCGCCGGCATCTTGTCGATAGCCACGGGAAACCAAGACAAAATCCCCCGATTTTAAAAGACTGCGCTGCTTCAAATGGTCGATTGCCTTGTGGTCACGGGAGGGGCCATCCATCCCCGCCACCGCCATTAAAACCGGATCGACGCCGCGATAAAGGGCAACCCGGTTACAAACTCTACGGTGCCGACAAAAGGCGTAAATCGGAATGGCTGCGCGAACCCTGGACATCAAAAGAGCTGTGTTGCCCGTTTCTGTCTGGCAGATAATAGCCTTGATATCTCGACAGTGATTGGCAATGGTAATGGCAGCCATGGCGATACAGGCATCCCCGGCAGGGTAATTGCCACGCAAACTATCCGAAGGGCGCTGTGTTGCACGGTGTTTTTCCGCCCCAATAATTACCTCGTCCATATGCCGAACAGTCTCCACCGGGTAGTCCCCGCTGGCGGTTTCCGCCGACAACATTACCGCATCGGTGCCATCCAATACCGCATTGGCGACATCACACACCTCCGCCCTCGTAGGCACAGGGCTGGAGATCATTGACTCCATCATCTGTGTTGCCGTAATTACCGTGCGATTCAGATAGCGGGCAAAACGAATTAAATGTTTTTGCACCCCCATCAATTCCGCATCGCCAATCTCTACTGCCAGATCGCCGCGTGCCACCATGATGACATCGCTCGCCAGAATCAGCTCCTGCAAGTGTTCATCAGAAGAGATCGCCTCGGCCCGTTCAATCTTGGCGACAATCTGGCTACTACCCCCCGCCTGCTGTAGAAGCTCCCGCGCCCTATGAATATCCCGCGCATCGCGAGGAAAGGACACCGCCAAGTAGTCCAGCTGCAGATCGGCGACAACTTGAATATCGCACAAATCCTTGTCCGTTAATGCAGGCGCGGTGAGGCCACCGCCCCGCTTGTTAATTCCTTTTCGATTGGAGAGCCTGCCCCCATCCAGTACCTCAGTGATAACCGCACTGCCATCAATTTTCTTGATCTGCAGACTGAGTCGCCCGTCGTCCAGCAGCAGGGTATCTCCTGGGCGGCAGTCCTCGGCCAGCTCGGCGTAATCCACCGAAACCCCGGCGCTGCTGCCCTGCTCCCTTGGCCAAGTGGGGTCCAGAGTAAACTCGGCACCAGTGCTGAGATGCACACCGCCATCGGTGAACTTGCCCACACGAATTTTCGGCCCCTGAAGATCACCCAATATGGCGATATGACACCCTTGGCGAGCGGCCTCTGCCCGAACCTGCTCAGCGCGGCGGCGGTGCTCGTCGATTTCACCATGGGAAAAATTCAGGCGCACGATGTTCACCCCGGCGGCGACCAGTTGCCCCAGGGTGTCCCCCTTATCGGTTGAGGGACCCAGTGTTGCGACTATTTTTGTCCGCCGGATCATGCCGCACCTAGCCTCGTTTTACTGCCCGGATAGCACTCGCTTTCACAGGTGAAGCATAGCTTGTCACACCTGTCGTCTCTCAACAGAGGCCAGCGACTAAGCTTTGCATAGAGCGGGTTATAGGCTAAAGCGACAGGCCCGTTTGAGATTGTAGGTGCAAGGGTCAGGGAGTAACTCGCCGATGAGCAGGTTGGTGCAACTGTGGCTGCTAGGGGCCCTACTGGTCATTGGTGGATGCCTGTCGAATAGTGCGGAAGAAGCCCGAGTTGTGCAGAGTGCGGGAACTGCAAGTTCAGTCTGCAATAAGAAGTGGCAGCTGGTACGCCTGCGTATTAACGGCGCTGCGGTACCGATCCAGAAGCCTGCAGATTTTACTTTCGTGTGTAATCTCGATGGCAATGTGATGGGGCGCAGCGGTATTAATACCTACCGTGGCGAGCTGCAGATAACTGAAAACGGCCTGATGTTGTGGGACAGTTCCAGCTTCGCCTCGACCAAGATGAGCGGCCCGGAGATCCTACTGCAGCAGGAAAATGCCTACCTGCGCGCCCTGGCCGGTACTCGCCAGGCATTTACCAAGTCCCGCGGCAAGCGTTTGATCCTTCGCGACGCCTCTGGCGATATTTATATTGAATATGTCAGGGCAGGATCTTGAACACCACCACAGACCACTGATAGCTTTTACGATTAAATGTCGCAAAAACAATGAGAACGACATCATGCCGCGATCTCACTTACGCTTGCAGCTTGTGGTCCCAGCCGTATTGAGCCTGCTTTTTTCCGGGTGTATGTCTTTCAGGGAGCCCACTCCCCAGCCCCCCAAACAGCCAGCGTGGTCTGCCTGTGAGCACGACTGGATACTCTCAAACCTCCGAGATGGCGAGAACACCTACGAGTACACACTGCTGTGGAAAAAGTTCTGGCGCGAGCGCCCATTCTTTACCTGTGATCGCTTCGGCTACGTACGGGGTAACGGTGGCATCAATCCCTATCTGGGGCGTTTTTCTCTCGAGAGCAGCGGCGAACTTTCCTGGCCCAGGTCGCCGATTATCTCCAGAGTGGGGAACCGCCGCCCCAGTGATGAACTAGAGGCCGACTACCTGAAAGCCCTGCGCAAAACCCGTTTTCTCGAAGTGGTGGGTGACAAGCTGATCTTGAGCAGCAATGACAAATCCACACGGCTAGAATTTAACCGGGTCGATGACATTATGCGTTGAATTCCCGATACCAATGCCTGTAGCGCAGTCATAAAAAAGGCGACCCAAAGGGTCGCCAATATTACAATCAAGAAGAATCAAAAAGATGAGTCAGATGCGCAATCGCATTGGATAGCCTCGGCCCGCATCATAGTTCTCACAGATGACAGAAAAATGACATAACGGACCTCAAAAGCGCCGCTGATGCCTTTCCAGATTCTCCTGACGCTTGCGCTCGCTTTTGCGCAGCAAAAGGTAAGTAGCGCCCATACCACCGTGTTGTTTTTGCGCGCTGTGGAATGCCAGCACCTCATCCAGTTGCGGCAGCCAGTGATAGATGCAGCTTTTCAAAAGTGCGGGCTGCTTGCGGCCCTCTCCCTTGCCGTGGGTAATAAGCGCACAGCGTACATCCGCCTCGACACAATCACGCACAAACTCCACAACGGCGCTGCGCGCCATTTCCACCGAGTGACGATGCAGGTCGAGACGTGCATCCACCGTGTACTTGCCCAGGCGCAGATTGCGATACACACCGTTCTGCACCCCATCGCGCTTGAATTCGATAGGGTCCCAGGGCGCCACAAGCTCAATATACTCACCGGAAAGGGGGTTCATTTCGCGCTCGGTCAAACGCGTCGCAGCAGCACGGCGCTCGCGCAAGATACGCTCGGATGGCTCGCTCTCCTTGCGCAGGGTGACGCGGCGCTCCTGCACCAGCGGTTTCACATCTCCCAGCTCACCGAGAGCGTCTTTGAATAACTTGCTGTCGCCGCTCATGAAGTACCCCCCGCCAGCGTCAGTCCAAAAATAAATCCTTAGTCAGGTCCCCCGCATTATCGGGGTTGTGGGCATAGTCGGTAAAATCTTTTACCCCGCGTTCCACCAGAAGTTCCTCATCGATCAGCTGACACCCGCTCAAGGCGGCTTCCTTGGTGATCAGTACTTCGTAGGTAGCATCGGCCATAATCGCCGGCCTGCGGCTCTGTTCAAACATCTCGCGGCTACCCACGGCAAACTCAATGGCGGCGGTAGCCACCAGAGTGCGCGGCCACAGAGTATTAACGGCAACCCCCGCCTCGCGCAACTCCTCCGCTAATCCCAGGCTGAGGATAGTCATGCCAAACTTGGACAGTGCGTAGGGCGCAAAAGGCCCCAGCCACTTGGGCTGTAGGTTGAGCGGTGGACACAGGCTGAGGATATGGGCGCTATCCGATTTCTTCAGGTAGGGAATCGCCAGGTGCGCCGTCAGATACACTGCGCGGCTGTTGATGTCTTGCATCAGATCGTAACGCTTGGGCGGGGTGGACTCGACATTACTCAGGTTGATCGCGCCGGCGTTATTGATCACTGCATCGATACCACCAAACTTGTCGGCTGCCTGCGCCATCGCTTCCTGCACCCGCTGCTCATCGCGCACATCCACCTGCAGGGCCAAGGCCTTACCGCCAGCGCTCTCCACCTCCTGCGCTACTGAGAAGATGGTGCCGGGTAGCTTTGGGTGGGGCTCTGCAGACTTGGCAGCGATCACAATATTAGCGCCATCCGCCGCGCACTTGAGCGCTATGGCACGGCCAATACCGCGGCTAGCGCCAGTGATAAAGATGGTCTTGTCCTTAAGCGCCCCTGTATTTTCTGTCAGGGTTACAAACTCTTCACTCATTTTTTTCAGCCTCCGGGGCAGTCACTGCCGGACTGTAAATTTCCTTGAAGATCGCCGGCATGCGCTTCGGTCTACCACTGGAAAGTTCGATGCATACCAACCGCCACTGGGCCCGCAATACCAATGCTCCATCGGCGGCGCGAAAGACTTGAAAGTGGCGGGTCATATTCAAGCGCCCATCCACCTCGGTGAGCCAGGTGCCGAATACCAGTTCATCCGCCTCTTTCGCCGCCAGTATATAGTCATACTGCCCATGACGAATGGCCATTCCCCGGTCGAGGTCCTGGTAATTTATGACATCCAGACCCAATGCGGCACTGTGGGCCCAGGCGGTAGCCTCGCACCAACGCACATACTCGGCATTATTGGCATGGTGTAATCCATCCACATGCTCAGCACTTACCCTGACTCTGTGGATAAAGGGATTGGGTAAATCCCATTGCATAGGCAGCCCCCGCTGGATCTCACAAATAACTGGTATTTATTTCTACTAATCCTGCTAAGTGGACAAATAGCAGATATAAAAAAAGGCCCCTGATGGGACCTTTTTTGCAAGCTGACCGGATTATGCGTCCGCGTTAGCCTGTGCGCCTTCCGCTTGTTGCTGCGCCTGATTCAGGGCTTGGGCAAACAGGGCGTCGAAGTTGACCGGCGGCAGCATCAGAGCCGGGAAAGAACCCTTAACAACCGCGTTGTCGATCACTTCGCGAGCGTATGGGAACAGGATCTGTGGGCAGGCAGTATTTAGGGCCTGAGCCAGCTGCTGACCTTCCAGTCCCTTGATACCGAACAGACCAGCCTGCTTCACTTCCACCAGGAAAGCCGTGTCTTCTTCCAGCTTCACGGTGATAGTGAGCGTCAGTGCCACTTCGTACAGGTCTTCTTCAACCTTGGCGGTCTTGGTGTTCAGCTCCTGATTTACCTGGGGCTTCCACTGTTTCTTGAAAACCTCAACGCCCATGGGAGTCTCGAAGGAGAGATCCTTCAGGTAGATGCGCTGCATCGCGAATTGTACTTGTGGAGCCTCTGCGTTTGCCGCGCCGTTTAATTCTTCAGCCATGTTACTGCCTGTTTTTATAAAAAGTTTATTGATGCCTTCCGTGAGAAAGACTCCCTGTATGAGCCTTCAGATTGGGGCCTGCAAATACCGTTTCAAGGCCCGGACCGGATTAATAGCAAATATAAAGAGTCGCGTGAGGCACGCGGCGTCAACCTTTATCAGCCAGCTGACTTAAGCAAGCCGTTAAGCTTACCGCTGCGCTCAAGGGCCATCAGATCATCGCAACCGCCCACATGGAAGTCGCCGACCCAAATCTGCGGCACCGACCGGCGCCCAGCCTTGGCCGCCATCTGTGCGCGCAGCTCAGGTTTATTGTCCACCGCAATCTCGCGATAATTCACGCCCTTGCTGTCGAGCAGCTGCTTGGCGCGAATACAGTAGGGACAAAAACGGGTGGTGTAGATGACTACATCCTGCATAATAAAACTCCGCCTAAAGCCATCTATAAAACTACTGAGCTAACCCTTGCCTTTGACCAGGGGCAGATTCTGATTACTCCACTCGCTCATACCGCCCTGTAGGCGGCGTACCTGGAAGCCCTTCTGCTTAAGCAGGCGGCCCGCAGGACCTGCGTGCTGACCCATTTTATCGGCGACAATCACCACCTTATCTTTAAAGGGTTCCAGCTCGGCGAATCGCTCGGCCACTTCCCCGTGGGGGATATGCAGTGCATCGACAATATGCCCGGCGGTAAACTCGCTGCGATCGCGCACATCCAGCACCTTGGCCCCATCACTGTTGATCAGCCGGGTCACTTCGTGCAGGGAAACCGGTACGCCCGCCTTGTAACGCTCGCTCAAAACCAGCGCATAGAGCAGTGCCACGAGCAGGCCGACCAGCAGCCATTGCTCACTTAAAAAAACGAAAAAATCCACTCCGCCCCCAAAATCCATCGTGGTTATCGTTACGGCGCAGCTGCGCCAAAGCTGGCGGGAGTATACACGATTGTGGCGAATTTCTAACCAGCAAAATCATACTCCAACGGCATGGATATAGACTCAAATGGACTCACCCAACACTATTCGACGTAGTTAAACGATGGCCGAACGGGTTAAAATCCGCGTCCGCAATCCAAACCACCCGATAGAGGAAATCCGTCGCTATGGCCGCTTCGCAAGCCCCGCACAAACGCCCCTTGATCCTGCTGATTCTGGACGGCTTCGGCCACAGCGACAATGCCGAGTACAACGCCATTCGCGCCGCGAAGTCCCCAGTGTGGGACAACATCTGGGCGACGCGCCCCAAGACCCTGATCCAGACCTCCGGTATGGCGGTGGGTCTGCCCGAAGGGCAGATGGGTAACTCCGAGGTGGGACACATGACCCTGGGAGCCGGCCGTGTGGTTTACCAAAATTTCACCCGTATCAATAAGGCCATTCAGGACGGCGATTTCTTCCGCAATACCGCCTACACCGCTGCGGTAGATAAGGCCATCGCCAACAACGGCGCGGTACATATTATGGGACTGCTGTCCGAGGGCGGCGTACACAGCCACGAGGACCATATCGTCGCGATGGTGACCCTGGCGGCCCAGCGCGGAGCCCGCGCCATTTACGTACACGCCTTCCTCGATGGCCGCGACACGCCGCCGCGCAGCGCCGAGCCCTCCATCGCGCGCCTGATGCAGGTGTGCGACACCGTCGGCAATGCCCATATGGCCACTTTGGCAGGCCGCTACTTTGCTATGGATCGCGACCAGCGCTGGGAGCGCACCGAATCTGTCTACGACATGCTCACCCTGGGTATCGCAGGACACAAAGCCACTGACGCCCTGGCGGGATTAGCTGCCGCCTATGAGCGCGGTGAAAATGATGAATTCGTTGCGCCGACAGTGATCGGCGAGCCCGCTCCCATCAAAGATGGCGATGCTCTGATCTTTATGAACTTCCGCCCAGATCGAGCACGCCAACTGACCCGCGCCTTTACCGAAGCAGACTTCAGCGGCTTCGAGCGCAAGGCCCAGCCCAAGCTGGCAGACTTTGTCATGACCACTGAATACGCCGCAGACATCCACGCAAGCTGCGCTTTCCCACCGGAAAACCTGGTGAATTCCCTCGGTGAATATCTGTCTGCCCAGGGCAAGACCCAGCTGCGCATTGCCGAAACCGAAAAATACGCCCACGTGACTTTCTTTTTCAGCGGCGGCCGCGAGGAGCCGTACAACGGCGAAACCCGCGAGCTGATCAAGTCTCCGGACGTAGCCACCTACGACCTGCAGCCGGAAATGAACGCGCCGGAAGTAACCGACAAGCTGGTCGCGGCGATTAAGAGCGGCGAGTACGACGCCATTATCTGCAACTATGCCAACGGCGATATGGTCGGCCACACCGGTGTTTTTGAAGCGGCAGTAAAAGCGGTAGAAGCCCTGGACCAATGTGTTGAGCGTGTCGTGGATGCAGCCCTGAGCGCCGGTGGCGAAGTGCTGATCACCGCCGACCACGGCAATGTGGAAGAGATGTTCGACACTAACTCCGGTCAGGTCAGTACCCAGCACTCCACCCTGCCGGTGCCTTTTGTATACATCGGCGAACGCAATGTGCAAATGTGTGACGGAGGCAGTCTGGCGGATGTGGCGCCAACCATGTTAGCGTTGATGGATCTGCCACAGCCGGCGGAAATGACCGGCCACAGTTTGGTAAAAATGGACTGATGAAAACTCTCGTACTCTTCCTGATTGCCCTGCTGTCACTGCCCGCCTGGAGCCAGGCGGAAGCGGACCAGCAGGCACGCCTCGCGGAAATCAAGCAGCGCATCGACTCCCTGCAACAGGAGCTCAACCAGGTGCGCGGCCAGCGCGACCAGTTGCTCAAGGATCTGGAAGAGAACGAGAAAGATATCTCCGGGCTGTACCAGCGCATAGACCAGATCAAGCGGGATATGCGCAGCCGCACGGACAAGCTGCGCGAACTGCAGCGAGAGCAGAAGCAGCTGCAAGAAGCGCGACGAAGTATGCAGCGGCGGGTCGAGCAGGAGATCGCCGCCGCTTACCGACTGGGCCGACAAGAACAGATCAAGCTCCTTCTCAACCAACAAAATCCACAGAATATCGCCCGCCAACTTCGCTACCACGATTACTTCCTCCAAGAACGCAGCCGCGTTATCGACAACTACCTGCAAACCCTCGCCTCGCTGGAAACGGTTTCCGCCTCGATCGAGCGCGAGCGCAATAGCCTGCAGGCGGAACGGGCACAGCTACAGGAGCGCCAGGACAAATTGCGCAGCGCGCAACAAACACGCAAGCGCACCCTGGAAAAACTCGCGGCGCGGCTCGCCAATGGCGGTGGTGAACTCAAGCAACTGCAAGGGGACCGAAAACGCCTGCAGACCCTGATCGATGAAGTCGGGCGCGCAATCGCCACCCTGGTAAATCCGGACCAGCACAAACCCTTCGCAAAGCAACGGGGAAAATTACAGTGGCCGGTCAAGGGCCGCCGCGCCAATGCTTATGGACAGCGCCGCGCCAATGGAATCAGCTGGAAGGGGGTGATTATTCGCGCCGCCGAGGGGGAGCCCGTGCAGGCAATCCACCGCGGGCGCGTCGTCTTTTCCGATTACCTGCGCGGCCACGGCATGCTGGTGATTGTCGATCATGGCGATGGCTATATGAGCCTCTATGCACACAACCAATCCCTCAGCCGCAATGTCGGTGAGTGGGTGGAGAGCGGTGACACTATCGCTCGGGTAGGCAACAGTGGCGGCCTCACCCACAGTGGGCTTTATTTTGAAATACGCCATCGCGGCCAGGCCCGCGATCCTACCGGCTGGTGCCGTGGCTGACACTTTGCCGCTCTCTTCTGCGACGATACGCCCATTTTTTCCCCTGACGCCGGACTTGTGCACCAGCGCAAAAGGGAGTTGTAAGGCAGTTGGGCTTTTCACGACTAAGCCTGTGGCACAGTAGAATTTGGCGGCGCATTAGAATCCCTGCCAATCTCTGCGGTCTACACTTTCGCAAAGCAGCGAAGAAATAAGGCAGAGGTCACAACAATATGTTCATCTCCAAGGCGCTCACCACATTTCTCGGAGCCGCCGCCCTCACAGCCCTGCCGTTAATGGGTCTCAGCGAAGGTGGCCAACAACCCAATCTCGCCACCGAGAACAGCGGGCGCCTCCCCCTCGAAGACCTGCGCAGCTTCGCCAAGGTGTTCGAACAGATCCGTCAGGGCTATGTGGAAGAAGTGGATGATCGCACCCTATTGGAGTACGCCATCAAAGGTATGCTGCAAGGACTCGATCCCCACTCCTCCTACCTGGACCGCCGCTCTTTCGACGATCTACAGGCCAACACCACCGGAGAATTTGCCGGCCTGGGGATTGAGGTGGGTATCGAAGATGACCATATCACTGTGATCACCCCCATGGATGACACTCCCGCCTCGCGCGCGGGTCTCAGAGCCGGTGATGTGATACTGCGCCTCTCCGGCAAATCCATGAAGGGGGTCGGCCTCGATGAGGCGGTGGAATGGATGCGCGGCCCCAAAGGCAGTAGCGTCACCCTGACTATCGCCCGCAAGGGCCGCAAACAGCCCTTCGACGTCACCCTCAAGCGGGACACCGTGCGTGTGCGCAGTGTGCGCAGCAAGGTGCTCGATGAAGGCTACGGCTATCTGCGCATCAGCCAGTTTCAGTTGGATACCGGCGCCGATGTGGCGGAAGAGCTGATCAAACTTCAAAAGAAAGGGGCGCTCAAAGGCCTGATTATCGATCTGCGCAACAACCCCGGCGGCGTGCTGCAGTCTTCGGTGGAAGTGGCCGACGCCTTCCTTGAGGAAGGGCTGGTGGTCTACACCGAAGGCCGCAATGAGGCTGCCAACCTGAGTTACTCCGCCGAACCCGGCGACCTCACCGAAGGCGCCCCGCTGGTAGTGCTGATCAATGCCGGCTCCGCCTCGGCGGCGGAAATTGTCGCCGGAGCCCTGCAGGACCATCGCCGCGCCGTGGTGATGGGCACCGACAGCTTCGGCAAGGGCTCGGTACAGACCGTGATACCTATCAATAGCGAACGCGCCATCAAACTCACCACCGCGCTCTACTACACCCCTAATGGCCGCTCCATCCAGGCCCAGGGCATCACGCCAGATATTGTTGTGGAAAGGGCCAAGATCACCCGTTTGAAAGATATGCAGCGCCCCACCGAGGCGGACCTGGCTGGCCATTTGAACAATGGCAACGGCGGGGCTGATCGCACCTCGGAAGACCGCGCGCGGGAACGGGAAGAGGGAGAGCGCGACAACTGGATGGATCGCGACAACCAGATCTTCGAAGCACTCAATGTACTTAAAGGGCTGAATCTCTACGCTCACAGGGACCGGGGTCTGCGCGAACGCTTTGCCCGCGCAGATAAACAGTAGTAACTGGCGCGCGGCGGGCTCAAGCCCGCCGCCAGCGCATCCGCCCCAGCAGTGACATCCAGCCTTCGTCAGCCCGCAGGCTAAACTCGCATCTCTATTCCCGCTTCCTGCATAAACGCCTTGGCTTCGGCGATGCTGTATTCTCCAAAGTGGAAGATACTGGCCGCCAGCACCGCATCGGCGCCGCCCTGCAGAACACCTTCGGCCAGGTGCTGGAGATTGCCGACGCCACCGGAGGCAATGACCGGCACTGGCACCGCCTCGCTGACCGCGCGGGTCAGGGCCAAATCAAAACCGTTCTTGGTGCCATCTCGGTCCATACTGGTGAGCAGTATTTCCCCAGCACCCAACTCCGCCATCTGCCGAGCCCAGGCCACAGCGTCTATGCCGGTGGGCTGGCGCCCGCCATGGGTGAATATTTCCCAGCGGTTCTCCCCCACCTGTTTGGCGTCAATCGCCACTACGATGCACTGGCTGCCAAAACGCTCTGCGGCCTCACGCACAAACTCGGGATTTTTCACCGCTGCGGAGTTGATCGCGGTCTTGTCTGCGCCGGCATTTAACAGGTTGCGGATATCCTGCAGGGTACGTACACCGCCACCCACGGTAAGTGGAATAAACACCTCGTGGGCCATTTTTTCCACGGTGTGCAGTAGGGTGTCGCGCTGCTCGTGAGTAGCGGTGATATCGAGAAAGGTAACTTCATCCGCACCCGCCTCGTTGTAGCGGCGGGCAATCTCCACCGGGTCGCCGGCATCGCGGATATCGACAAAATTAACGCCCTTTACCACGCGCCCGGCATCGACATCGAGGCAGGGAATAATACGTTTCGCCAGTGCCATTACTTGCTCCGTTGATCGCAGAGCTGCTGCGCCGCGCGCAGATCCAGCTTGTCCTCATAAATCGCCCTACCGGTAATCGCGCCGTAGATCTCACCGGTTTCCAACAGCTGCTCGATATCCTCAATGCTACTGACACCACCGGAGGCGATTATCGGCACCTGTACCGCACGAGCCATTTCCAGAGTGGCCTCGATATTGACGCCCTGCATCATGCCGTCGCGAGCGATATCGGTGTACACAATGGAGCTGACACCACAATCCGCGAAGCGCTTGGCCAGCTCGGTGGCCTTTAGCTCCGACACCTCGGCCCAGCCCTCAGTAGCCACCAGGCCATCTTTGGCGTCGAGCCCGACAATTACGTGGCCTTCGAATTCGCGGCAGGCCTCCTCGACCAGTTTCGGCTGTTTCACCGCGGCGGTGCCGATAATGGCCCATTTCACTCCGGCATCCAGATAGCGCTCGATAGTATGCAAGTCGCGGATGCCACCGCCGATCTGTACCGGCAATGTGGGAAATTGCTTGGCAATGGCAGTTACAGCTTCACCGTTGACTGGATTGCCGGCAAAGGCACCATTCAAGTCGACCAAGTGCAAGCGCTTGGCCCCTTGGTCCACCCAGTGCTGGGCGGTAGCCAGGGGATCATCGGAAAATACGGTGGCGTTGTCCATCTCGCCCTGGCGCAGGCGCACACACTGGCCGTCTTTTAAGTCGATAGCGGGAATTACAATCATGCTCTGTCTTTCGTCGGCGGTAGTTATTGATGTCAGGAAAGGTCTGCTGGGCTTAGGCCCGGCCATTCCAGCTGACAAAGTTCTTTAGTAATTGCAGGCCAGTCTCGGCGCTCTTTTCCGGGTGGAACTGGGTGGCGAAGATATTCTCACGCGCCACCGCAGCCGCCAGGGGGACACCATAATCGGTGCGCCCAGCCAGATCCCGATTATCATCAGCCGGCACATAGTAACTGTGCACAAAGTAGAAGCGGCTGCCATCGGCGATACCGGCCCACAGTGGATGCTCGCGGGTTTGTTGCACCCGGTTCCACCCCATATGTGGAACCTTTAAACGTTCACCCGCGGCAACTCTCGGCAGGTCCTTGCCAAAAAACTTCACCGGTTGCGGGAAGATATCCAGGCAATCGATACCGTTATTCTCCTCGCTGTGGCGCATCATGATTTGCATACCCACGCAGATACCCAATACCGGTGTACCCGCGGCGATAGCGTCTTTGAGCAACGGCGCAAAGCCCGCGTCAACAAATCCCGCCATACAGTCACGAATGGCGCCCACCCCCGGTACCAACAAACGCTCCGCCCCCTGGGCCTGCTGCGGGGTTTGCGCCAGTACCACTTCTGCTTCCGGCGCCACCTTATCCAGAGCACTGGCAACCGAGTGCAGGTTGCCCATACCGTAATCGAGGACCGCGATCTTGCCCATCACAACACCCCCTTGGTAGAGGGCATGGTGCCAGCCATGCGCGGGTCCAGGGTGAGCGCCATGCGCAGGGCGCGGCCGAAGGCCTTGAATACTGTCTCTACCTGATGGTGGGCGTTGTGGCCGCGCAGGCAATCGATATGTACTGTTACCAATGCGTGGTTGACGAAGCCCTGGAAGAATTCATAGAACAACTCGGTATCAAAATTACCGATGCGTTTCTGAGTGAAAGGCACATCCATCACCAGACCGGGGCGGCCGGAAAAATCGATCACCACGCGGGAGAGAGCTTCATCCAGGGGGACATAACTGTGGCCGTAACGGGTCATCCCCTTCTTGTCCCCCAGCGCCTGAGTAATGGCCTTGCCGAGGGTAATACCGATATCTTCCACCGTATGGTGGTCGTCGATATGGGTATCCCCATCACAATGAATATCCATGTCGATCATGCCGTGACGGGCAATTTGATCGAGCATATGCTCGAGAAAAGGAACGCCGGTAGCAAACTGGCCGTGCCCCTGGCCGTCCAGATTGACGCTGACTTGAATCTTGGTTTCCAGTGTGTCGCGGGTGACGCTAGCCTTGCGCATCGAAAGCGTTCCTTTTATGAGCAATAAGACAGAGGGCGCAGATTATAAGATGAATGATGCCCTCTGTGGTTCGCTAGTGTCAGATGAAACTTGATTCGTAACCGTAAGCACCTATCATGCGCGGTATGGTTACCTTAAAGCGCCGAAAATCCCATTACTGGGCCAGCCTGTTCCTGCTACTTGCATTAGTAGCAGCTCAGCCGCTGTGGGCGGAGCACTTCCATCTTGGTAACAGCCAGGTGGAACTGTGTGACCTGTGCTGCATGCATTCACCCGCAGCACTCGGCAGCGAGCCACTGCTCGTTCAGGCTGAGCCCCAAAGTCACTACAACCGGCCCTCTGCGCTAGCAGCGCGCGATCGCCAGCCGGAGCGCCAGAGCGCGCGCGCCCCTCCCCTGTCCCTGTCTCTCAGCTAACCCTAAAAAAACCAACAATTTATTTTTGTGGATGCCCGCGCCTGTGCGCGTACGGCAGCATCCGCCTGTGACAGGACATAAAAAAACAAATGATCAAGTTCAATACTCTGGCCCTGGCCATTGCCAGCCTGGCTGCGCCCACTATTTACGCCGCTGAATACAACTCGCCCTTGGAAGAGGTCAACGTTACCGTATCGCCGCTGGATAAACCCGCCGATGCTGTGGCGGCACCAGTTTCTATTCTCTCCGGCGACGCACTGCGCAAATCAGCAGCCGCAACCCTGGGCCAGACTTTGCAAGACCAGCCCGGCGTCGCCAATGCCTCCTTCGGCAGCGGCGTCGGCCTGCCGGTTATCCGCGGCCAAAGCGCCAACCGGGTAAAAATACTCAGTGACAACCTGGATGTATCCGACGCCTCCAATACCAGCGCCGATCATGCCGCCAGCATCGAACCCCTACTGGCCGAGCGCATTGAGATACTGCGCGGCCCCGCCGCCCTGCGTTACGGCAGTGGCGCCGTGGGCGGTGTGGTGAATATTACCGACGGACGCATTCCCACCGCCGTGCCCGAGAAAATGGAAGGCGCGGTAGAGCTGCGCCACAACAGCGCCGACAATCAGGATGCCTCGGTATTTCGCTTCACCGGTGGCGCCGGGCAGCTGGCCTGGTATGTGGACGGTGTCTACCGGGAAAATGACAATACCGAAATCCCGGGCCTCGCTATCGTTGAGCACGGTGAACATGAAGAACACCATGATCATGAAGAGCACGCCGGCGAAGAAGGCGAACACGAAGAGGCCTTCAATACCGATGGCTTCGTGGGCAACACCAATGCCCGCGCCCACAGCTATAGCGGTGGCGTTTCCTGGATCACCGACAGCGGCTTTATCGGTTTCTCCGTAAACCGACTGGAAAACAATTACGGCATCCCCCTGGGCACCCATGAGCATCACCATGACGATGAGGACCATGCGGGTGAAGACCACGATGATCACGACCATGATGAACACGAGGAGCACGCCGAGGCCGGTGAGATCGATGCGGTACGTATCGACCTGGTGCAAACCCGCTATGACCTGAAAGGTGAGCACCGCTTCGACGGCGATTACTGGGACAAACTGAGCCTGCGCATCGGCTACAACGATTATGAGCATGTGGAGCTGGATGCCGGTAATCCGGGCACCCGCTTCACCAACGAGGCCTGGGAGAGCCGGGTTGAAATAACCCACGATGCCGGCAACGGCTGGCGCGGGGCCTACGGCCTGCAATTGACCGACAAAGACTTTGCCGCAGTGGGTGGCCACGCCTTTATCCAGCCTTCGCGCTCCCGCAGCGCTGGCTTTTTCACCATGAAAGAGCGCGAGTGGGGTAACTGGCACCTGGATCTGGGCGCCCGCCTGGAGCGAGTGGATATAGATCCGGAAACCGCCAGCGACCGCGATTACAACCTGATCGGCGCCAGCGCGACGCTGCAGTACTTCCTCGCCGAGCACCAGCATATCAGTTTCGGCGCTACCCACTCCGAGCGCGCGCCCGTGGCCGAGGAGCTGTTTGCCGACGGAGCGCACCTGGCAGAATCCCGCTACCTCTTGGGCAACAACCAGCTGGATAAAGAGAACGGCGTTAACCTGGAACTGGGTTATCACCACCACAACGAAGCCGCCAACGGCTGGCACGCTGCGCGTATTGAGGCCAGTGTGTTCTACAACCAGATCGGTGACTATATCTACGCGCAAAACACCGGCGGTGAGGAAGAGGAATTACCGGTCTATGCCTATGCCAACCGCGATGCAACTTTCTACGGTGCCGAGGCCTCGGTGACCTTCCCCTTACAGGGAGGCCACTATGTCACCTTGTTTGGCGATATGGTGCGTGCCAGCTTCGATGATGCCATCGCCGGCGAAAGCTCCGATGTACCACGTATGCCGCCGCTGCGTATGGGCCTGGCCCTGGGGGCCGAGTACGATCAGTGGGGCTGGGAGTGGCGCACCGTACAGACGGCGGACCAGGACCGCGCCGGTGCCTATGAGGAGCCCACCGATGGCTACACTCGCATGGATCTGAGCGCCGAGTACAACCTCAATATCGGCGGCAGCGACGCGGTGCTCTTCGCCAGCGCCCGCAACCTGCTCGACGAAGAAATCCGCAATTCCACCTCTCTGCTGCGCGACTATGCCCCGGCTCCAGGCCGCAGTATCGAAGCCGGCGTGCGGTTTATTTTCTAAGCCACAACTGCTTCAATGGCTCCGCGGCGCACCCAGCTCCGCGGGGCTGCATCTCCTACACTTCCCGGATAGGCTCTCGGTGAACACCTGTGGGAACATCAACCCCCACCGCGGCGTCTGAAGTATTAATACACGCTCGACGTACCTTCTAAAAAAACACAGGGACAATCCACTCCATGGCCTGGATCAAGCGCACATTTATCGCTCTATTGGTCGTTTTCCTGCTACTCGCCGGCGCTGTCGCCTGGCTGCTGGCCGGCCTCGACATCAATCAATACAAGCCGCAACTGGAAAAACTCGCCGCCAAACAGGGCATTTCCCTGCAACTCCAGGGCGATATCGGTTGGCAGCTGTGGCCCAAATTGGGGCTGCAATTAGATGATGTCACCATGGCGCCATTGCAGCTGCCGAAAGAGACCCTGGTGCGCGCCGACAAAATCGCCGTGGGTGTGGCCCTCAAGCCACTGCTGCAGCGCCGCGTGGAAGCCGAGGAAATCGTGCTAGTGGCACCGCAGATCGAACTCTCCGTGGACAAAGAGGGGCGCGGTAATTGGGAGCTGATCAGTGAGGCTCTGGAGGCAAAGAAAAAACAGCCACCCAAGCTGGAGATTCCCAAGGAAACGCAAGAGCCTGCCGCGCAACAGGTTGAGCTCAGCCTGGATAAACTGCGTATTGAAAAAGGCCTGCTCTCTTACAGTGACGCCCGCAGCGGCAAGGCCTACAAGGTTGAAAACTTGAGCATAACCGCCGACAACTTGGTGCCCGGCGGCGAGCCTGGGCGACTCAACGCCGATGCCAGCGTGACAGGCAGCGACTTACGTTACCCGCTCAAACTCAAAATGGATAGCACCCTGGCCCTGGATGAAGGCCTCAACGGCCTGCGCCTGCAACCTCTGCAGCTGGTGCTCACCTCCGACAACAACGCCAAAGCCACGATGCACCTGCGCGGCTATGTCCGCCGCGACAACGGCAACCAGCCCTGGCGCGTGCAGATGAATCTAAACGCCAGCGCCGATCCCCTGCGCCCCTGGCTGGAGCTGACCGGCAGTGAAATAGTGACCCGCGATAGCGCCGCACTGCAAAAGCTGAGTATCGAAGCCAGCATCGAAGGCACCGAACAAAAGATCAACCTGACCCCTCTGCAACTGCAACTCGACGGCACCACCTTTAATGGCAACGCCCAGCTGCGCAATGCGGAGATGCCGGGGTTAGATCTGAGTCTGCGCGGCGGCGCTTTCAATCTGGACAACTACTTGCCACCCACCGATGAAACAAGCGCTAAGCCGGACGAAAAAACCAGTGGAGAGTCAACAACCAAGGCGCCCTCTACTGAGGCCACCGCACAGAGTGTGGAGTCTACCCAGACCCCAACTTCCGCGGAGACCCTGAGCGCCCAACAGACGGAAAAGAAAGCCACCACCAAAGCCGGTACCCAACAGGTATCCGCCGAGCCCCTACCTCTGAGCGATCTGCGTGGCTTTAACGCCAATATCAACCTGGCCCTGGACCAGTTACAGGCCGCCGGCCTACAGCTGGACAGCCCCGAAATTCTACTCACCGTGGATAACGGTCTCTACCAGCTGCAAAAACTCAGCGCCGACCTCTACGGCGGCCAGCTCAATAGCAACGGCCAGTTCAATGCTCGCGCCCAGACCGCAGAGGGACAGGTGCGCGGCGGCCTTGTCGGTGTAGATATCGGCAAGGTCCAGAAGGCACTGTTCCCCAATGAAAAAGTGCAGGTGGCCGGCGAAGCCAGTGTCAACTGGGACGGGCAGACCAAGGGCAAGACCTCCACAGATCTGCAGCAGAACCTGCGCGCCGCCGTCAATGTGTCCAGTAAAGAGCTGTCCATAGCGCCCTTCAACCTGGAGAAGAGCATGTGCCAGCTGTTCAGCTACGCCGAGAATACTCCACTGCCAGAGAGAAACTGGCCCGCCCAGACTGACCTACAAGATGTGCGCGCCACAATCGCGGTGAAAGGGGATGAAGTGAAAGTGACCGAAATTCTCGCCGGCATCGAGAATATCGCCATGACCGGCGATGGCGAGGTGGACCTGAAGAAGCAGGACTTCGACTTCGCCCTCGGCCTCGCTCTAGTGGGTGAGAGCACCTCCGCGGATGGCTGCACCGTAAAAAACAAACGCTGGCGCAACCGCCCGCTGCCACTGCGCTGCAAAGGCGACTTCGACGATGTGGGTCCAACAACCTGTAAACCCGACAGCCGCCGCCTCGACGACTTGGTGCGCGAAGAGCTGAAATACAAAGCCAAGAAAAAATATGGCGATAAGGTGGAAGAAAAAGTCGACGAACTAAAAGAAAAACTTAAAAATCTTTTCGGCCGTTAATGTAAGCCGCACCGGGTTTCGCCCGGTGCGTAACCCCGCCCCCAATATTGCACGCTATTCCATCTCCGAATCCTCTCCATAGCGCCAAAGCCACTAGAGAAATACCGCGCTAAATTGCAGCAACCAATAACCGCGAAGCGCATAGAGTGTGAATAAACCATTAAAGGACGGGGTTAGTGCGATCTACTTAACGCGGCCCCTAGCCAGTGCCGGGAGCTGTCATCAGGTGCTTCTACATCACCCCGGCCATCTTTTACTTTTATTTATATTTTTTCCCATTGCGCGACAATTTCCTTATTACTTGCACTTTCTTTTTCCAAGATCAGTACAAGCTTGATCGGCCATATAAAGGGAATAACAAATGCCATTAATGCAACGAGCGCAAGACAATAAATCCAAACAGGTGATCACCAAGCTGGTTACTAGCGCTGCGAAAAACACACCTGCAGAGGAGGCCTGGGGTAACCACCACGTGAACTGCTATGCCTGGGCCGCAAACTGCGAGAAGCCCCACAAGGGCAAGCCAGACCCTGGCTCCAACTCCGGCTATGTCGCGGGCTTGGATAATGACCGCCTGATTGAGGGCGCCAAACGCGATGGGATGGCCTATGTAGCCAACGCCCCAGCAAACAATCCCCCGCCTTTCACCAAGGGTTATTACTGTGTTGCCCTGTATAAGTCCACAACCGATCACCACTGGTACCGACGGGACCCGGAAACCGGCTACTGGACGCACAAACCAGGCGCTCACGGAGTGAAAAACTACGGGCCCGGTTTTGTGATTCTGCCCAAGCAGCTGGAGACGGCAAACCATAACTATGGTATGGCTGCCACAAATTATCACTTTGTCGGCTATTTCTATGTGCCGGAAGAGGGTATTCAGGTCTAATCGCTAAGCGAAGATCGTCACGGTGCTGCTCAGCCTGAGCTAGACCTGAACTAGATAAGATGGGCAGCAAAGCCTGCCCTCACCGAATTTTCACCAGAGCGGTCCACCCAGTGTCCGCAACGCTAGTGGAAGCTCCCCCAGGCTATTCGCAGCCGGCGGGGGGTCTAGCAGAGACAATTTCTGCTTCGGGCAGATAGTAATCTCCACCGCTCAAATTCCAACTGATCAATGCTGATCTGATAGCGCGTTTACCCCTCCATTGGCCACACAGGCGGTATCCCTCTCTTTATAATCCGCTGGCGCATCGACCCGCTGCCACGGCGCCGCAAGGCTGACTTTGAAGATATAGATACGGCAACACCCGGCATAAGTCGCTTTGAAGACCCTGTGCACAAAAGAGCTTCAATACAACACCAAGAAAAAATATGGCGATTGGGTAGAAGAAAAGGTCGACGAATTGAGAGAAACCATGAAAAATCTCTTCAGCCGCTAAGGCTCAAAGCAAAGTGCACCAAGGTTAGCCCGCGCACAGCCCAAGGTTTCCATCACAAACATCAGCCCGCAGTATCTCCATGACCCCAAAGCAGTTCCAAAACGCCGTTCTCAAATGGTTCGACAAACACGGGCGCAAGGACCTGCCCTGGCAGCAGAATATCAATCCCTATCGCGTGTGGGTTTCCGAGATCATGCTGCAGCAGACCCAGGTCAGCGCGGTGATCCCCTACTTCGAGCGCTTTATGCAGAGCTTTCCCACCCTGGAGATCCTCGCCAACGCGCCGTTGGATAAGGTGCTGGCTCACTGGAGCGGCCTCGGTTATTACGCCCGCGCGCGCAATTTACATAGATGTGCACAGACGGTGTTGCAGGAACACGGTGGGGAATTTCCACAGGATGTAGAAGCGCTCACTGAACTGAGCGGCATTGGCCGCTCCACCGCAGGCGCTATCGCCAGTATCAGCATGGGACTCAGAGCACCGATTCTGGATGGCAACGTAAAACGGGTACTGGCGCGCTTCCACGCCGTGGAAGGCTGGCCGGGGCAGAGTGCCGTGGCCAATCAATTGTGGGAGCTGGCCGAGACCTACACCCCGGACAAACGCGTTAACGATTACACCCAGGTGATGATGGATCTGGGTGCCACCCTGTGCACCCGCAGCAAACCCCGCTGTGAAGAGTGCCCGTTAAAGAAATCCTGTGTGGCCCACGCCCAAGGCAATCCGCAGGATTACCCCGGCAAAAAACCGCGCAAGGAAAAACCGGTGCGCAGCGCCACCCTGTTACTGCTGGAATACCAGGGCGAAATTTATCTAGAGCAGCGCCCCGCCAGCGGCATCTGGGGCGGCCTCTGGTGCCCTCCCCAAGCAGAAGATGCCAAGGCTTGGCTCAAACAACAGCGTTGGCGCGCCAGTGAAATACAAACGCTGCCGCTGCTGCGCCACACCTTTACTCACTTCCACCTGGATATTACCCCGCTGTGGGTACAGCTCGACAAAGTCTCCACCCAGGTGGCGGAGAGCGGCGCCGGCTGGTATAAACTGCGGCAACTAAACCGCGCCCGCGCGGCCCAGGAACTGGGGCTACCCGCCCCGATCGTAAAGCTGGCAAAACAACTATTGGCGCTGCAGGCACCCCTGCTCGCCCCAACTACGGCCGACTAGAACCAGGAGGAGTCCATGTCCAGAACCGTATTCTGCCGCAAGTACCAAGAGGAATTGGAAGGCCTGGACGCACCGCCCTTCCCCGGCCCTAAGGGCGTCGATATCTTCGAGCATGTTTCCAAAAAAGCCTGGCAGGAGTGGATGTCGCACCAAACCATGCTAATCAACGAAAAGCACCTCAACATGATGGAACCCTCCAGCCGCGCCTACCTGAGCGAGCAGATGATGAAGTTCCTGAGCGGTGAAGAGTACGACGCAGCCGACGGCTACGTACCCCCGGAACAGCAGTAAACGGGCCCCGCAAAGCCTCCCCGCAAAAGAAAAAAAACTTTTTACAATCAAGGGGTTGACTCAGCCCCGCGATAAGGCTTTAATACGCGCCTCGCGACGCAGGGGAAGCCCAGCAAGATCGCAAAGCCCGGATAGCTCAGTCGGTAGAGCAGGGGATTGAAAATCCCCGTGTCGGTGGTTCGATTCCGCCTCCGGGCACCATATTAAAACCCGCGCAAGCACTCGCTTTCGCGGGTTTTTTATTATCTCTACCATGTTCCAATAAACGCTGAAAATCACTAAAGTGTCCACATAGAAATTTTTTGGCCCAGAGCCGTTCCCCCCGGTGGGCACAATTGCCCCGCTTCAGCTTTAGTGAACCCCGGCTTCAAAAGTGTTCCAAAGTGTTCATTCTGTGAAATCCTGGCTAGCTCTTAAGCCCGCACCAGCTCACGACCTCATCCCACATTCAATTTCATCAACTAAAAGAGTGCCCAAAATCGGCAGGCGTGGGGAGGAGTGACCGGCAGCAATTTTTGCTGATCAAAAAACAACCTGCGACTTCTTCCAGCTCAGCAATTGCGCTTTTTTAAAGGTGTTTAATTCTGAAAAGCCTTCGTGGTAGCTTTAAAAAGATGACACAAGCTTGTGAACATATTTGAAATCTTGGCACAGTTAACCAATTGTATATACACGGGTATCTGTAACCGCTTTAATTAAATATCTTTCAATAAAAATGCTTTGTGCTAACAAGGAAATGAAAAAGTAACATTTGGTGTAAAGGAGACCATTTTGTTAAAAGTTCACGTTTGGCCCCCACACGGTAATATGGTAGGACACACCTCATTATCGTTCGGAAATAACTACGTTAGTTTCTGGCCAGAAGATGAAGCAGGGAAAAAAGATTTAAAAATTAAAACAAGCCAGCCCGGTCATTTTATGGCTGCGCTGCAAGAAGATATAGTCGCAGAAGGAAATCGCCAACCTATCACTGTAACTATTTTAAAATTTAATGAAGAAAAGCTATCACGTTTTATTGCAGATCTAAGGTCAAATATTCCCAGATATCAAATTGCTCGTTACAACTGTTCGAATGTAGTTTCAGAGTGCCTAAAAGTTGCCTGTAACACTCCCCCCAGCTTTCATCCTAGCGCACATGACTACAGCAAGTTTGGAAAGGTTCTTGGTCGAGGCATATGGACTCCAAATGAAGTTTTAAGATATGCAAGAGAGCTCTCAGCATATGGAAAAGAATTCGCATGAATGTCATCTACAGTAAACATTACAATATAAATCTTGGCTTATTGAACTACCTACACCCGTTTGATGGAAATAAGTTCCAAAAGATTCACCAGCAACTAAAGGGCAATAAAGAGATAGATTTTTTAGAGCCGGAATCTCCCGTCAGCATGGAGGTTATCGACAATTTTCTATCAAGCATCATGAGACATAGAGTGCGCAATAAAAATGGAATTTTTCAAGCACTTGAGATCCCTAGAATCCCTCTGGTTAGCTTCTCACTATTAGATAAAAAAATCCTTTCTCCTATGCGCTGGGGAGTAGCGGGGACTATCCTTGGAGCAAAATCCGCCCTTGAAAATGGTGGCATCTACTGGAACCTATCCGGTGGATACCATCACGCTATGCAGCAGAACATGGAAGGATTCTGCATCTATAACGACATAGGTATTTGTCATCAACAATTGATAAATAGCGGACTACTCAAACCCGAAGAAAAAATATTAATAATCGATACAGACGCTCATCACGGTAACGGAAATGCTTACACGTTTATGGATAATGAAAGTGTAACGCTTTTAGATGTTTATAATACTGGTATTTACCCTACATCGAGTTATACACGTGATCGTGTAGATATTTCTGTTCCTCTGATGCCAGGCACAGAGGGCCAGGAATATTTGAAACGATATAGAGAAGCAATAAAAAATTTAGATGATGACTACAAAATAGCTTTTGTAGTTGCCGGCACAGATCCCCTTATCAATGACAAACTTGGGGGGCTTTGCTTAACTATCGAGGATATAGCAGAGAGAGAAAGATCAACGGTTAATGCTCTTAGCGAGCGCGCTATACCCACCGTTATACTAGGTGGTGGTGGATACTCGAAAGCCAGCTCAAAAGCAGTCGTCGCGGCGATTCAGAGCTGTACAGATTTAGATAGAGAAGTCTCAGCAAGGAAATCGGAAAGAAAACAGCACTATGAGCAACGAAATCTTCAATTCTGAATCGACAACAAAAGATGAAAAAAACCCTAAAAAAGGGTGGAACCCAATGGTAACCATAGGGATGGTGGTAGGGTTTTTAGCTGGTGCACCTGGAGCAATTCTCGGAATGCTCGCCCTATATGACAAATCTAGGTTAGAACCGTTAAGAGAAGAAAATATCCGATTAAAGGCGAAAATTGAAGCTGTAGAAAAAGACATTAGAACCTCAGATACATACTTAAACTTAAAAAAAGACCTATCCATTACCTATGCAGAAGCTGAGCTTTTTGAAAACCGGCTTAATATTTGCCTGTCAGAAAAAGGAGATATGAATGGCTTAGACTATAAAATAAAATCCATTGAAAGAGATCTGGAATATTGCAGGACATCAAAAAATAAAGCTCTATCCGAAAAGAATAAAACTATTACCATTCTGACAGAAAGAGCCGACATTTTGAGAATGATATCCACCTTACAAGAAGCTCAAGCAGAAATTGATAGTGAAATTAACGCAATTGGAACTACAGCCTACGGAGAACTGACGGGGAGGGGTGAAATTTTAGAGAGGAGGCTTAATGATAAGAAAAAAATGATACAAGAGCAAATAACAGCACTAGTTGAAGCACTAAAAGCAAAAGTTTAGAAGCCATCTCTACAACTCTTACACTCACGAAATAATATAATTAGTAACAAAGTGCCTGTCAAAACAGGCACCGCACTACTTAGGATAATCATACCCTCTCCACCAATACCCCTCCCCATTTAATCGAGTACTCTGTATAGGTCTCGGTCACAATATCCAAAATTTGCAACCAAGAATAAAACTCGGCTTTCTTAGATTTCGCAATCTCTTCTGCCAGCTCCATTGCCGCCTCTTCAGTAGGCGCGGAACCCCTAAAGCTCTTTGCGCCACCATTCATCAGGTGGACTCTCTCAGCAAAAATTGCGTATCTGATTATATTCTTTCCCATAAAAAACATCCTTTAACACAATAAAAAACTTAGGCCCTTATTGGCTTAAGTTGAGACTCCAAACTATCCGCGCAGCTTTTGTTGCCGTTGATTGCCGCATCCTGGTCAGGTTTTTTCCATTGCGAAGTGAGTGTGCCGGCCAGGGCCGACACTACGCCGATTAAATCTTCTAATACCTTCAGCACATTTAAAAATTCACTGCTTAGCCAGACCTCGCCGCCGTCTTTTACTTTGATAGCTTGGCGGACCTTGGCCAATGATTCGTGAATATTCCCTATTTGCCCTTTTAGGTAACGGTCTGCTTAGTGATTGGGGTCACTTGAGCCTATCAGATTTAAATTTTCCGGCGCCGAAAAATTGAAACCGCCGCCTAACAACAGGCCTAAAGACCCATAAACCTCAAAAAAAGCTTCACTAGAATATTTACAAAGGCAACTTAACCGCCAAAGCCCCAACCTAAAAATAAGAAACCTCTCTCTAAAACTAGTAGTTATCTCTCTAAAATAATTAGATAACCGCCCAGCAAGATTCCACAGAAAATTCACGACTAATATTTCAATACAGGAACCACTCATTCTCATTTGGTTTTGTCGTTATTGATTTACAGATATTGTGTGATCTAATGTGAAAGGGAGTTCACAATGAGAATTGTTACAGCAAATTTTCTGGCACCCATAGTAGTTACCGGATTAGCCATTGGCTTTACTCCATCCGCGCTATCCCAAGCCACAGATAGTGCAACCAGTTTGATAACCCTCCAATTTGATACAACTATCACAATAGATAATGTTGATCCAGTCACTATTTCAAACCCCACACCGGGAAATGACGCAATAGCCGACGACAGGTTTTGTGTTGCCGGAAATGGTTTTTCACTTTATGGCATAACCTTTGAAAATGATGGTGCTGACCCTACATATAGCTTAATTGGATCTGACGGTACTTCAATTAGTTACGATGTGGTCTACCAGAATGATGGTGCACTTCCTGAACCGGCCCCAGCTGGACAAGCCATCACCAACAATGTCCTTCAAGCGTCCAACTGCGCGGATGATAACGCCACTTTTGTTATTATTATCCCCGAAAATCAGTGGGAGCCCAATCAGGCATCGGCCCCCTTTTCTGGAACACTACGAATTACCGTTGAAGCCGAATAAAGCAGCAAAAATAATTTAGAAAATCAATCATGATGCACTGGATATTAACTCCTGTGCATCATGTAAGTGAGACCTCCCACTAAAATAATATTTAAAAACTCTCACCTGCCTAAAAGGCTACTACTTTCAAAGCAGCCATAAATTGTAAATCTGAAATTAAAAAACCATTCAGCCCTATAACAAAGATACAAAACTATAAAGATTACATGTCCACTACATACAAGAGCCATTTATAATTTACCACACGACCATTAAACGCCTGCGAAAAAGAAGTCACTTTCTTTGACTTCACATTCTCTCCTGGATATTCCATGGAATACTAACGAGCTTGGCGGTGTTCGTTGTCACAGGGAGACTGTATTTCGGCGGCCTCAATAATACGGCGTAGTGATTTCTTGCGAACATTCCCATGGGTTTCCCGGCTCCAGTTTGCGGAAGCGGCTCAGCAAGTAACTATTTGATGCCAACTATTTTTTGCTGGCACTTACTACTAATCAACCGCCGCAACGTAGGAGTAAGCAGAAAAGACAAAAGTAATATTGATGTTTTCTTGCAGTCTTGCATTAACTTAAGAATATAAAATATAACCCTACTCACAGCCTCGACGGCCCATTACAATTAACCGCTTTACTGTTTTGATTTAAGTGTAATGACAATGAGTGAAGCCCCCCGTAACCTTCTACATCAGGAAACCTTAGCTGTACGCTGGGGTGATATGGACGCCTTAGGGCATATCAACAACGCTACCTACTTCACCTACTTTGAGCAGTGCCGCTGCAGCTGGTTAGCGGCTATTAAACGCTCCGGCGCGGTAAGCAGTAATCAAGGAGATGGCCCAGTACTACTCAATGCTTCGGCCAATTTTCATTTACCTTTGGTATTTCCAGCCAACATTACTGTTAGTATGTATGGCGGCACTCCTGGGCGTAGTAGCTTTAATAGCTATTACGAGATCAGAGATGCGGATAACACCGATAAACTCTACACCACCGGTGAAGCTAAGATTGTTTGGGTAGACCAACAGGCTGGGAAATCCATGCCGGTACCTGATGATATACGGGCTTTATTGCCCACCGCTTAAATTGGATTTCTTCATTCAAAAAGACGGTTAACCCCGTCTTTCAAATAACTGACCCTGAAAAATTTTACCGTTAAACAGGGCGTAATAGACAAGGGTTTGATCACCACGAGTACACATGTCAAAAAAGCAACTGCTTAGAGGGTAAGTACTACCACTTTACTACTCCTGCCAGAACATGGCCGCTATAACCTCGCGCATGAATATTCATGCTACGCTTTTCTTTCTGTAAAACATCAATGACCTTTTACGGGAAAATGTTTATGAGTGATTATTTTGACCTGGAGCGGTTCTGCCAGGCACAAAACGACTCTTATGCACAGGCCTTGCAGGAGTTGCGGCAGGGGCACAAACGCAGCCATTGGATTTGGTATATTTTTCCGCAGCTCAAGGGACTGGGACACAGTGCTACTTCACAACGATATGGAGTGACAGGTCTAGAGGAGGCGCATGCTTACCTGAAACATCCACAGCTTGGGCCGCGATTGCGGGAGTGTTGTCAGGAGTTATTAAACCTGCAAGATCTCAGCGCCCTGGAAATATTCGGTAGTCTTGATGCGATCAAGGTCAGATCCAGTATGACCCTGTTCGCCCTTGCTGCGGGTGGCGCTGATAATCTATTTATGCAGGTTTTAGAGAAATATTATGAGGGCAAACAGGACCCCCGTACCCTGGAGATCCTGCAAAGCTTCCATTAACCTCTAGCCCCAAACCTCCCGAAAAAACACTTAAGCAGTTTGGGTTTCAGGTTCTTCCAGACTGTCGCTGCCCAGTAGTTTATCCATCACCAGACAGGCGGTGAGATCGCCCGTGACGTTTACGGCGGTCCTGCACATATCGAGTATGCGGTCCACACCGAGAATCAGTGCAATACCCTCTGGTGGGACACCTATCCCAGCCAGGATACTGGCGAGAATCACTATCCCCACGCCCGGTGTACTTGGGGAACCGATTGAAGCGCCCACAGTAGTTACGGTAAGTCCCACCAGTTGTGCCGTGCTGAGGTCAATGCCATAAACCTGGGTGAGAAAAATCGCCGCAATTACCTGATAGAGGGCAGTGCCGTCCATATTCACCGTAGCGCCAAGAGGCACAATAAATTTGGCTATAGAAGGTTTCACTCCCAGGGAAGTCTCGGCAGTGCGCATTGAAAGCGGCATTACGGCCGCGGAGCTGGAAGTGGAAAAGGCCAGTAGCTGTACGCCGCTGATGCGCTGCAGGAAGCTCAGAGGCCGCATTGGCGTGGCCAGTGCGACAATCAACAGATAAAACAGCAGTAGAATCAGTAGCCCCAGAATAACCGTGCCTACATAGACAGACATCCCCACGATTGCGGTTAAGCCCACGCGAATGGCAATATCCGCCAATAATCCGAATACCGCCAGCGGCGCGAACAGCATGGCCCAACCGACTATTTTCAGGGCGATTTCCTGCACTATGCCGAAGGCATAGACTGCAGTTTCACGCTGCTTTTGCGGCAGTAACATCACTGCCACTCCGGTGAAAATCGCGTAGACCACCAGCTGCAGCATATTGCGCATGGCGATGCTCTGATTCAGATTGGCCGGAATCAGTTCGGCGATTCGCTCCGGTAGCGGCTTGGATTCCAGCATCTGTGGCGGTGGGCTGCCGGGTAATTCAGTAGCCGCTGTGAGCAGGGCTTCATCGATATAGTTACCCGGTTGAATAAATTGGGCCAGGACTATACCGATAATCACCGCTACTGTGGTGGTGGCAATAAAATAGGGCGCTATACGCAGGCCAACCCGCTTGAGCTGGGATACATTTCCACTGCCACAGAGCCCGAGGATAATGGAGGAGACCACCAGTGGAATCACCACCATTTGGATCATATTCAGAAATAGGGCACCGGGCAGTTTGAACCAGCTGGCCAATATTACGCTGAGATTCTCATCGACCAGCCCAGCCCCTTCCGGCGACAGCAACAGGCCAATACCGAGCCCCAGCACCATAGCCAACAGGATTTGCATCCACAGCCGGGTGCGCATCAACAGCCCCAGGGATTCCACCATCCTGAACAGGTAAACATTGGAACCATAATTCATACGAGAATTACCAGATTCAAATTCATTAACTCGGCACCCAAAAGGAAAGCCACCAGTATCCTGCAACTCTAGAGTAAAACTCTTTAGTCAGATCAAGTGAGGGCGATCACGCAATCCCAGGCAATGATTGGTAAGAGCGGTTGCAGAAAGATGACACCGTGCGTCCCTAGTGGAAAAGGGCAAGGGGTAGATCGTTCACCACTCTAAAAATACTACGGCCTGATTACCCACATTCAACACCAATGCTTTATCTAATAGCGAGGCCGCTACTCTTGCGCGTTGTTACTGATGATCCGTCGCTGGAGCAAATTGCTGCGCCAATAACTCCCTGATCCATTTATGCAGCGGGTCCTGCCCGCTGCGACTGTGCCAGGCGGCGATCACATCGAAACCGGGGGGCTGGTCGGCAATCGGCAGGGTACTCAGGCGCTCATCGGGCAACAGGCGCGACGGCAGAAAAGCCACGGTATTGGTGGAGGCGATACATTCGGCTGCAGCGGCGAAAGAGGGAACCGACAACACCACATTGCGCTGCAGGCCAAACTCTTCGAACCAGGTATCGGCCATGCCACGCAGTTCTCCGCGGGAGGGAGACACCACCAATTGCGGTAGCGCCGCCAACTGTGCCAATGCCAGAGTCTCTCCTGTTAACTGGCCGGGTATTTTTGCATGCCGGCAGCACACGCAAACATAGTGCTCTCGATACAGCAGCATTGTCGGGCAGTTGTCCGGCACAAAACCGGGTGTACTGAAGACCAAATCTACCTCGCCGGTTTGCAGCTGCTGCGCCATGCGGTCGATTTCCAGCTTGAGCACAACCACTTTGAGACCCGGGGCCTGTTCACGCAGTTTTTTCAGCAGACCCGGCAATACCACTCGCTGTTCAAAGTCAGTGGCACTGATAGTAAAAATACCGGTGTACTCGGCCGGCAGAAATTCGTGCCCACGCAACAGTGAGGCAATTTCGTTTAACACGCTATCGATCCTCGGTGCCAGCCGTTCTGCCAGGGGAGTGGCTACCACTCCATTGCTGGTCCGAATAAATAAGCGATCGCCAAAGATCTCCCGCAATCGCTTGAGCTGTTCACTCACGGTCTGCTGAGTCACACCGAGCTGGCCGGCCACCCGGGATAAATTTAACTCCCGCAGAATTGCCTGCAGCAACCGCAGTTGCTTTAGTTCCAGCCGGTCCAGGCGATCGTCTCTGTTGCCCCTAGTCACACCTGTATCACTCACAGTCGTTACTTGATTTTCATTGTATCTGCTCCAGCCTAGCATTGCCGATATATAGACCCCCATAAGTGAGGAACCCACTATGTCAGGCGCGACTCTGCAACCATCGACACCGGGCTTAATGCGGGCAAGTATCAACTACGCGGACCCCAGCGCGGAGCTGGTCTACGATCAGCGCCATACAGGCCCCGGCCCCGCTAGCCTGATCGATCAGGTAATCCCCCACCTGGTGACAGTTCATGACGGCAGGCAACTGCAGGCTGCGGGGGAGACCTTCCGTTTGGACGAACAGGGGTTTGAGCTGGTAGAGCCCAGCCTCGATATCGACCTGCACCTGCTGGATGGCACTTTAAAAGCGCTGGATAGCAACAAGCCTTCAGCCAATAGCACAGTGCTTTCGCCAGAATCCCGAGACACCTTGATCCGTACTCAATGGTATCCGGCGATTGAGCGATGGCTGGCTGCTTATTTGGGCGCGGACCAGGTTGTAACCTTCGATCACACGCTGCGCGCTCAGACTAAAGCAGACGCCATCGCTGAGCAGAGCCGCAGTCGCCGCGCCCCAGTAAAAATCGCGCACAACGATTACACGCCCTGGTCTGCCCAGCGCCAGCTCAAGCAGACGCTACCGGAATACGGCTTAAATCCGGACGAATATCCCCGGTTTAAGTTTGTGAACTTGTGGCTGCCGCTGCTGCATCGGGTTGAAGAGTCCCCCCTGGCTATGGCGGACCTGCGCAGTGTGGAAGCAGCGGATTTCCACAAAATGCGCCTGATTTATCCAGAACGGGAGGGGCAAATTTCTGTCATCAGCTCCAACCCTCAACACCGCTGGGTTTGGTTTAGTGATATGCGCCCCGGCGAAGGGTTGCTACTGCGGGTTTTTGATAGCGAACACAGCGATGTGATTACCGGCAGCCCCCATAGCGCCTTCGACTTACCGGAAAGCGAAAATGTCCCCCGGCGTACCAGCCTGGAAATTCGTACTATCGCGTTGTTTAAACATTAAATAAATTGAAATATCGATCAAAACTCCATGAATAAAACCCTGAACTCAATAGATCCTTTAAATAACGAAGTTGTCGGCAGTGTCGCTATTTGTTATGAAGACGATTTAAAAAAATTGCTGCAACAGGCCAAGCAGGCACAGGTTGAGTGGGGCAAAAAATCCATTCAGCAGCGTGTACAGCTTGTACAACAAGCCTATAAGCAGCTTGAACCCATACAGGCGAAATTGGCAAAACTGATCAGCCGTGAAATGGGCAAAGATGCGCGGCGGGCCAGCTACGAGGCAGGTGGCGCCATTCACAGTGGCCCCTGGTTGGCCGGAGATTCCGGTGAGGCCCTGCGCAGCCATCGCCAGGGTAACAGTGAAATTCAATATCGTCCGTTGGGCGTGGTCGCGGTTATTTCTCCTTGGAATTATCCCCTGGCGATGGCCAATAACCTGATCGTGCCGGCACTGATTGCCGGTAACAGCGTGATTTTAAAACCCTCCGAAGAAACACCTCTGGTTGCAGACCTACTGGTAAAAACCCTGAACCAGTCGCTGCCCAGCGGAGTATTACAGATTGCCCATGGAGATGGAAAAACCGGAGAAGCCCTGGTGAAAACGGACATCAATATGGTTGCTTTCACCGGCTCCCGTGCAACCGGCCAGGCCATCATGGCCAATGCCGCTCCCAAATTAAAACGCCTGATCATGGAGTTGGGCGGCAATGATCCCATGTTGGTTTTGGCCAGCGCCGATATTCACCGCGCGGCACAATTCGCCGTGGCTTCCAGCTTTGAAAATGCCGGACAAATGTGTACTTCAACCGAGCGTGTTTATGTGGACGAGCATATTGCGGACCAGTTTGAGCGAGCGGTGGTTGCCATTGCAAAAAATTATCGCACCGGTGGTTGGCCAGAAGGGGATGTCGATATAGGTCCACTGGTCAATCCCCGTCAGCATCAAAAAGTAGTTCAGCATATTCATGACGCCATAGAGAAGGGCGCAACGCTTTTGCTGGGAGAAAAATCCCCCGAGCTTCCTTTTATTCCTCCCACGGTCATCAGAGGTATCAAACCGGGTATGCAACTTGAGGACGAGGAAACTTTTGGCCCGGTAGTCGCAATAGACCGATTCAGCACCATTGAAGAGGGGATTCACAGAGCCAACGACTCTGTATACGGCTTGGGGGCCGTGGTATTTGGCAAAGCGGATGCCCAGGAAGTCGCGAATCAACTACAGGCAGGCATGATTGGTATTAACCAGGGGGCCGGTGGAACACCATGGGTAGGTGCCAAACAGAGTGGCTTTGGCTACCACGGCGGGGCTGAGGGACACCGACAATTTGCCCAGCTCACCCTTATTAATCATTAATTAAAAAATCCGAGTGCAGATATTTTGGACGAAATCATTATGCCAAGCTCTCCAGACATTGCGATAAATCCATCAACTGAGGCCAACAGCAGCCTTGAGCAGGATTTATTTATTATCGCCAGGGAACCCGGTGCGGAGCATCCTGCTCTGCCCACCTGGGCCGCACGACTGGAAAACCCAGCCTCACTCAAAGATAGCGCCCCGTCTTTGGTTCAGCGCAGAGAGATTGCTGAGGTGCCCGGTGCTTTTCAATTACTCAATGTATTTTCCAGTGAGGAATGCCAGCGTCTCATCGATATCACTGAAAATATCGGTTATCTGCCAGATGCCGCCGTTTCTTTGCCTAGGGAGGTACGCCATAACGACAGCCTTACCTGGGTGGTAGATGAAACTACCGAACGGCTAATCTGGCAGCGGTGCAGCGCTTTTATGCAGGACCCCAATGGCTACTTTGAAGGGCGGGAGCCAGTGGGACTCAATCAGCGTTTTCGCTTTTATCGTTACGGCGAAGGTGATTACTTTCAATTTCACACCGATGGAGCCTGGCCGGGCAGCCGAATCATAGATGGCCAGTTGGTCGCTAATGGTTTTCCAGACCGTTTTAGCGAAATGACTTTTCTAGTTTTACTCAGTGAAGATTTTGACGGCGGTGCCACACGTTTTCGTGTCAATGCAGATAACCCCTACCAACAGCCCAGCCGGGACTCCATGATGGATATTGATGTAAGAACCCCCGCTGGATCCGTACTGTGTTTCCCCCATGGTATGCACCCCTTGCATAGGATCCACAGCTCAACGCCAATTACTCGTGGAATAAAATATATTATTCGTACAGATATATTATTTCTTCAGGATTGATTAACAGGGTTAACAATTTTATTTAAAAAATCTTAATAAAGCATTCAGTCGCAGGGAAGCGTCTCGAACTTAAATAACAATAAATCGCTACTTAGAGCTTCCCTAAAGTCGCTGCATATAATCTATAGCCCGACTTATATACTACGCCCTCCATCGAAGTGTTGCCGTAAGGTTTATGTCAAGCTGCACTGCCAATCCAATCGCAACGGCACATTCGGGTGTGTACTTATGGAATTAATAGAATATTTACAGAGTCACTTTTATAGTAAAGAGGAGCTGCTATCGCTAAGCGGTTTAAGGCAGGAAGAATTTGTAAACTACCAGAATGCCCTTGTTATGCCTAAAGCTTCCTACACGCTGGTACTGGGCCTGCAATGCCATTCATTCTTCGGCACCCATAATGAATCCCATAACCAGGAGTTCTACGCCAAAGGTTATGTATCCTGGTTAAAAGACCTTCGGCTACAAAATAATCCAAAACAGATTTTTGATTTATTTAAAACAAGATACACGGATACAATCTATCAGTTAAACTCTATTGGCCATAGCTGTTCTGACATAAAAATGAACAAGGGGCTTACCACACATATTGAAAGCGAATGGAAACACTTTATTGATGGTACTTATGGGCTATGTACTAAAAGCGGACTCCCCGAAGATATAGCACGTAAAGAGCTGGCCTCTCTAGTGATCAAGGAGTTAACAAAAGAGGGCAATCTCAGCAGAATAGGCCTACAAAAATTACAGAGGGCTGTTGACCTGCTAGAGAGCGCCAGCAGCCTTTTCGCACCCCATGAGCGGCACAAGAGTTCGAGGCAAATACTGATTCATGATATTCGTCAACAATTTAATCTCAGATAAAGACACTATAAAAGCCAACGTCACAAACTGAGAAACATATTGTCGCCATAGGCCAAGGAAAGCAGGGTGGACAACACCTATACCAAATGGCCATATGATTTGGCATGTACTAAACGTATATGCCTCTATAAAATCCCGCCCCTTTAATTGGCTCAAGCCTCTCCGCACTTTTATTAGAGATATTCCATGAAAAGCAGAGTTTACTGCCTTATATCCTTTCTATTGCTATCCGTCTTAACGGTATCAGCCTACGCCAGAGATTGGCGGGAATATAAAAGCACTAACTTTACCGTCTACTCCGATGTTTCACCGAAAAAAGCTGAGGCCTTATTGCGCGAGCTGGAAAAATTTCGCAGCGCCTCACTTATGGTAACAGGCATGGAAGATCGTCCTGAAAACTCTAGGCTTAGGGTCTATCACTTTAATAAGTCTAGAGAATTTGAAAAATTCTCCGGAAAAAGAAGTATCGCAGGCTTCTACATCAATACCATCGATGGCCCCTTAATTTTTTCCCAGGAAAACAAACGTGGCATATTGAACGGCCAAGCAATCATGTTTCATGAATATGTTCACCATCTTATGCGTGAGCGCGGTTCCATGCGTTACCCCAGGTGGTATTCAGAAGGCTTCGCAGAGTTACTAGCCAGAGCGACTATTGATCAGGATTCCATCACCATCGGCAACTTCCCTGAGTGGAGAGCTTACGATTTGGAAGAGGGTCCCTTGAAAGCCAGGGAAATTCTTCAGCCGGATTACAGTAGAAAGGGTTGGAAACATAGCAGTCAGTATTACGCCAGTGCATGGTTATTATTACACTATTTATTTTTCAGCGAAGATGCCAGAGAAAATGCATACCATGAAAAAACCAAAAATTACCTAGCGGATATCAATAATGGAGGAGATCCACTAGATCTCTTTACACAACATTATGATATCCGAGAGGAAGATTTAGATATCGCATTAACTCGCTACCTAAAAGAACGGCGTCTGTCGGGCTACAAGGTTAATCTAACCAAAAACGTCTTTAAAATCGAAAAGCGCAAACTGAACCATAATGAAAAATCCCTATTATTGGCGGAGCGAGCGGTTGACCTTGAAAGATATGATCAGGCGTTAAGCTATCTGAATAAAGTAAAAAAAGATGCTGCCAAGTTACCAGGAGTTATCGCTCTGAAAGCGAATCTATTAATGCACAATCAGCAGGAGGCTGCGGCACAGGCTTTACTTCAGGAATTATCAGAAATATCTGATTTGAATCATACAGCGGCAACGAATCTATCTGTTTACCATTTATATAGCTTACATAATACGCTTGAATCCCGGCAATGGGATGAGGGGAGCTATACCAAAACGGTGCATTATGCAGATATGGCTATAGCGCTAAATCCGGCTTCCCTATCGGCTTACCAGTACAAATGGATGGCTCAGCAGTACAAAGGCGAAAGTGTTGCCGCACTGAAAACCATGATGGCGGCCTATCAGAAGAATCCAAATAGTATTGAAATAAATAGCGCTATTGGCTTTCACCTCGCAAAACTTAAAAAGCCAAAGCTTGCAAAACCATTTTTGGAGAGAACTCTGGCCTGGTCCCACAATCACAAGGTTCGGTCACGCGCTAAAAAATTGCTCGATTGGGTAGCAAAGGAAACCTCCACTGACAGTGGAGTAAGTTCAGGACAGGTATCCTGAATACACGCTAGATCAGGCTATAGGCACGTAGGGAATTATTCTTTACGTGCAATAAGAATTTATTTTTCTGGCAACAGTTCCAGATCTACTAAAAATTCACTTATAAAAATATAAATTAGTATATTTTTAGTGTTAATTTCCTATTGAAAATGCCTGGCACTCCTATCTCTCTCGCCAATTTATACATTTAAAGTTGTAAATATTACACGGAGTCTTGAATAAGTTTCATAACTTGAAGTCTGTTATTCTTACGGTCTCATGGAATGATGAGAGTAGTAAGTGTGAGCAGATTTAAGTCAGGATTAACTGATTCACAGTGGAAATTGATTGAGCCTCGTCTTCCCCAGCTCATACCTGGAAAAGGTAATCAAAATCCATTGATAATTTTGCTTGTTTTCAAGGGTATATTCTAGATTTTACATACTAAAGCACGATGGAAGGACTTCCCTTCATCTTACCCCAAAACGAGCACTTGCAGGAGCAGGCTACAGTTTTGAAAAGATCAAGGCTGATTAGTTATAGACTTGGCAAAATTTTCATAATAGCTCAATCATAGATCTCAGCTTAACTGAGAAGAACTCTTTTTGTATATCAGCTTTGCTTCAATAAGAAAAGGGAGGCTGAAGTCAGAAAAACTAAGTGGGTGGTGATGCTCAAGGGCAAAAACATTCCATTAGGGGTACCGTAAATTCGGCATCATCTGCAGAAGTAAGACTATGTCACACACTACTAGATATTACCTGTATAAAATAAAATTCGATGCCTTATATACGACAAGTCTATAGATTCGGCCCCGTTCAATACAGCTTGATCCGTCGTAAAATTAACCAGATTTGATCTCACCGTAGTACAGAAAAAAGCCCTCGAAAGAAGATGACAGAAGGCTTAAAAGGTATATGAGGCGTATGGCGAGGAAGCTACCATCGCTTAGCTGGTGGTTAGGGTTACTATTTCTCTTCTTACAAAGACTTTCCCTATACTACCTGTATATTGAATGTTAAAAATATTATGAAATAACTTCTATTCAGAGCCTAAGTACTCATAAATCACCTTTAAAGGCGATATTATAAGACTTATATTTTATGAAAATATACAACTTATGAAAATCATTAAAGCTTCATAAATATAATTAATAGCTCTACTGAAAAATTTTGATCCAATTAATAGACAATCAATTTAAAATGAAATTTCTAAGATCTGGGATCTCCTGAATAAATATTACAAGCATCATAACTTTCTATCACTACAGCTTTCTGTGCAGTATAGGCAACTAAGACAGCAATTAAATATATTTGTCCCTGTTCAGTGGTAGCTAAAAGAGTAGTGAAAACTATTACTTGAATCATAATCACTGGCAACCTGCCTAGTTGGAGCTCCATCATCTCTATAAATACTCTGCCTTGGTATTGAGGCCCCATATGCAGTGACTTAATTTTCCCAGTGAAAACCTTGTCAGCATTCGTAACTGCTGACAAAAAAGATAATCATCAAATAAGTGCAGCCCTCAAAAATGCCCACTCCTGTCACTATTGTTCAAAATATTTTATAGTCACTTAATTAATGTTAGAAATCAATGCTTACAGCTAAAATTAAGCATAATATTTATAGCACGAAGGTCCCACCTATAGCTAACTTTCCACCTTTAATGAATATATTTATCATGCAATTCCAGCATCCACAAAAGGAGCCCATTAAATAATTAATTTAGAAAAATTAACACATTGACTGTAGATAATACTCTTGAGAGAATTCATAGGAAAGAAAATCATTAAGAGCTATTTAATGAAAAAGATCATTACCGCCGCACTTTCATTTCTCTGCTTAAGCGCATCATTTAATGCTTTCGCTGTAGGTGGTTTTATTGTTGAAAATGCCCAAGTCGTCAAAGTAAGTTCTACCTCAAATAAACAGGATGCTTTTTTGATTTGGTATACGGGTGGATCAAATGATCACTGCAATGGAAAGGTCAAGGTTCAACTCAATCAGTCAGGAACAGAGGGTACCTTCCAGAGATCATTTACTTTAGCAACCACTGCTCTCGTTTCTGAGAAAAAAGTGAGCATTTATAGTTATACGGATAGTAATGATTGCCTATCTGCAGCCTCCATTGACCTACGAAAATAATAATACTCACAAGCATTAACAAAGAGGGATATTTATGTTTGATAAACTTAAAAGTACTTGTTTTTTTTCAATTTTGACATTAATGAGCTCTAACGGTCTTTTTGCTCAGGAAATTCCTGCAACAAAGGCAGCCGATCTTAAAGACCCATTGATGGTGATACTACATGGTGAGGTTAACACTCCCTTGGTGGTTCCACCCGGAAATGTAGTACCTAATCATATTAAAGAATTTGGCTTTTATCATTCGGGCTGGTTTTCAACTGATAAAATTGTTGACAGCGCACCATTTTCTACTTTTGTCAACTTAGTGATTGATAGAAATTTAACCGAGAATTTAGAGGCCGCCAAAAAAAATGGGGTCAAGGTTTGGATTGAGTTATTCCCAACCTTTTTTAGCCGCAAAGTAAAGAGAGATGATTTTTATGAGCGATGGCAAGTAGTCAAAGCACAACTAAAACCTTATGAAGATATTATTTATGCGCTTGATCCTCTTGATGAGCCATTTCACAAAACTCCTATGAGTGACTATGAAATGGCAGATTATCTAAATGATATAGGCTATCTGCTCGAATCGGATTTTCCTAATGCTAAGAGAGCAATAACTCTTACCAAGGACTCTGTAGGCAAATTTAAGAAGTCAGGTAAAGACGCCCCATATGATCCAAATAAATGTCGTTTCGCTGGAGTAATGGGAAAAATCTGTGAAGGATATTTACCAGGTAGTTATAATTTATTCGGAGCGGATTATTATGCGCATGTCGACTTTCAGGAGGATGTTGTAAATGATCTTATGTATATCACACGCAATCACTTAGCCGATTATTATATTATTCCTAAGGCCTTTAAATCTACTAACTATACCAATATGACAGAGGAACAACTAGTCAATCGGGCTAGACAAGCCTATGACTTTGCCACCCAAAATGAAGGAATAGTTGCCATCTACCCCTTCGTTTGGGTTTCTTTTGAAGATAGTAAGCATTCTTATGTAGGCACAGAGGATTTACCAACACTAAGAAAGGAATATGAGCGTATTGGTAAAGCCATCAAGTTGTTCCGAGAATAAAATAAATTTCAAATAACTTTTCCTTGTCAGCTAACCTAATTTCGGCTGACAAGGGATTCATAGGTTATAAATTTGCTTTTAGGTCACTATAGGTAACCAAGTGAGCATCAAACAAACTCATTGAGCTTTAATCCGAAAAATATAGTGCTAAATCAGCCCTTAAAATTCTCAGCAGAATTTTTTAATTTATTTCTACTTTGGAAAAAGATTATTTGTTTTTAAAAATTAATGTCGTACTTAGTAAGTTCTAAATATATTTTTCAATGCGAAACCGAATATACTACAATCAACGCTCAAATATATATAATTAAGGAGATCTATATTTTAATCAAATCGGGAATACTTGTGTACTAAAGTGGCCAACAAAGTAATGAAAACACACTTTAATACACCAAGTTTCTTTCAAAGTGTTAAAAATGAAACTTTCTGGTTCCGCTAACTTTCTTTCATACGAAGATGATATAGTCCTTTAGACCAAATTTCTCCCCATGATTGTGTACAAGAAGAGAACTGCTCCTCATGGAACCAAAGTGTCACACTTTTTCCAGTTGCATGTGCGGTAGTTAAGAGGGAGAATACTGCTTTACAAGAATCTTGCTTAAAATCTTTCACATCTTCAGTAATTCTGCAGATTCCGACACTGTGGAAATTGGTACCTATAGTACTATCTTTTATACTTGCGAAAATGCTTCCGTTTGCTGCAACTTCGACTGTGGTTACCTTACCAGTGCAATCTGGATTAGCGGAGTAAACGCTTCCTGAGGCAAAAAAAACCCCAACAAAATGGATTTTCCGATATTCAAGGTATGTTTTCTTGAAAATTTTTTCATATCTTATCCTGCTTCGTTCACAATATCCTTGCCGTGTACCCTTTGTATTTTATTTATAATTCTCTCTATGTTCAACAGGTCTTTAACAGTCAATAAAATCATTCAGCCTACTTATCCTAAAACCCTATTACCTTCAAATCTGAGTCTTGGAGGGCAATGATAACGGATGGAAAGTTTATTGAGTGTAAGTCGCTTTCTATTTCTAAGATTTTGATACATAACCTAAATCACTAAATCCTTTCCATCTGGGCCCCATAGCTATTTCGGCTTCTTCTTTCTACTTAGCTATAAAAACCACAATTCTAAGCTATAATATCCCTATAAAAATTGATAATTGAAAAATAGATAAAGCTTGGTTTCGGATAATAAGTGCAATTGGGAAGGGAGTGCTCAGCTAGTATAGTCGGTATCTCACCCAACCGGGAGATAAGGTACTGATGAGCTACTACCAACTGAGTGAGAAGGAACGATATCAGATTTACAGTCTGAGAAAATCCGTACACTCTCAAAAAGTAATCACAAAATTCTTGGAGAGACATCTCTGGACGATCAATCGAGAGCTACAACGCAATATTGGTTTGCAAGAATATCGCCCAAGGCATACAAATAAGCATGCGGATCTAAGGCGCTGCCATGCGTATAAGGTACAGAGAGTGGCTGATGGCCTGCGGCTAATTCGGAAAGAGTTAAGTCCTCAGCAGACAGCCGGCTATTTAAAGAGACATACGAGCGTATCGTTACATCACGAGACGATCTACCAGATGATTTCTTTAGATCAGATTAATGTTGAAGACCTATACAAGCATCTTAGGATTGCATCAAAACCCTATCGCAAACGCTGCGGTAAGTATGTTCGGCGCGGAAGGATCAGAAACAGAGAGAGCATAGATAATCGGCCAGCGGTTGTTGATAAAATGAAAAGGATACCGACTTTAATAAAGTAACAGTCGAGCAGGTTCAATTTGTAAAGGATTGCCTGAATAGTAGACCCAGAACGAGCTGGGGCGGCAGGTCACCGAGCGAGTTATTTAATGGGTTGCAAGATGATCTGCGTAGCATAAGGAATTACGGTTATTACTTGAAATCAAGGCTTATATTTGATGAGAGAAGAGTAACTTATAAGACCATTAAAGTTTCACAAATACAATTAATAGCTCCACTACCGCTCACTCCTGCCACTATTATTCAAAAGATTTTATCTTTGCTTAATTGATGCTAGAAATCAACGCTTACAGCTAGAATTAAGCATAATATTTATAGTACGAAGGTCCCATCTATTGCAAGCCTTCCGCTTTTAATGGATATATTTTTTATGCAGCTTCGGCATTCTCAAAAGGAGCCAACTAAATAATTAATTTAGAAAAATTAACACGTTGACTGTAGATAATACTCTTGAGAGAATTCATAGGGAAGAAAATCAGTAAGAGCTATTTTATGAAAAAGATCATCACCGCCGCGCTTTCATTTCTCTGCTTAAGTGCTTCATTTAATTCTTTCGCTGCAGGTGGCTTTATTGTTGAAAATGCCCAAGTCGTCAAAGTAAGTTCTACCTCAAATAAACAGGATGCTTTTTGGATTTGGTATACAGGTGGATCAAATGATCACTGCAATGGAAAGGTCAAGGTTCAACTCAATCAGTCAGGAACAGAGGGTACCTTTCAGAGATCATTTACTTTAGCAACCACTGCTCTAGTTTCTGAGAAAAAAGTGAACATCTATAGTTATACGGATATCAATGATTGCCTATCTGCAGCCTCCATTGACCTACGAAAATAATAATACTCACAAGCATTAACAAAGAGGGATTTTTATGTTTGATAAAATTAAAAGCACTTGTTTTTTTTCAATTTTGACCTTAATGAGCTCTAGCGGTCTTTTTGCTCAGGAAATTCCTGCAACAAAGGCAGCCGATCTTAAAGACCCATTGATGGTGATACTACATGGCGAGGTTAACACTCCCTTGATAGTTCCACCCGGAAATGTAGTGCCCAATCATATTAAAGAGTTTGGCTTTTATCATTCGGGCTGGAATAAAGATAATATTCCTGAAGTAGCAAAATTTTCTACTTTTACTACTGTAATTTTTAATGGGAATATTACTGAGCAGTTAAGAATCGCAAAGAATAATGGTGTTAAAGTTTGGGTTGAGTTAGGTCCTATTTTCTTCAATGGAGACAAAAAGAAAAGAGCTGATTTTTATGAGCGGTGGCAAGTGGTCAAAGCACAGATGAAGCCTTATGAAGATATTATTTATGCACTAGACCCTATTGATGAACCGTTTCTTTGGGCAGATATGTCTGACTATGAAATAGCGGACTACCTAAATGATATTGGCTACTTATTGGAATCAGACTTTCCAAATGCCAAAAGGGCAATAACTCTAAACAAACAATCTGTAGGTAAATTTAAAAAAAGCGGCAAAGACTACCCGTATGATCCACGTGAATGTACATTTAGAGGGATTTGTAAAGGATATATACCAGATAGTTATAACTTATTCGGAGCAGACTATTACGAACATATCGACTTCCAGGAGGATGTTGTTAATGATCTTATGCATATCACACGAAATCACTTAGCAGACTATTATATTATCCCAAAAGCCTTTGAATCTAAAACTCACTATACTAGCATGACCGAGGAACAACTAATCAATCGTGCCAGACAAGCCTATGACTTTGCCACCCAAAATGAAAAAATAATCGCGATTTATCCTTTCATGTGGGCTTCTTTTGAGCAAGGTGGACATGTTTATAGAGGAACGGAAGATTTACTAGATCTCAGAAAGGAATATGAGCGTATAGGTAAAGCCATCAAGCTGTTCCGTAATTAAATTGCAATAAGATTTAACAATATTATCAGCCAATATTTAAGTTGGCTGATAATGTTTTTCTTGCAAAATAGATATATATTATTTATCGATTTTATCTTTCCTCTTCCCGCAAAGTCAGCACTTCATATCCATCCGCCGTAACCAGTACTGTGTGTTCCCACTGCGCGGAGAGCCTGCCATCTTTGGTCACCACGGTCCAACCGTCTTTTTTGAGTTTGGTTTTGCGATTACCCTGATTAATCATGGGCTCAATCGTAAATGTCATTCCCTCGCGTAAAACAGCTCCGCTGCCCGCTCGGCCAAAGTGCATTACCTGAGGTTCTTCATGCATTTCACGGCCAATACCATGGCCACAGTATTCACGCACCACACTGAACCCGCGCTTTTCAACATACTGTTGAATCGTATGGCCCACATCACCAAAAGTCGCGCCGGGCTTTACGGTGTGAATACCGGCCCACATGGCATCGTAGCAACACTGCACCAGTTTTTTGGCAATGGGAGTCACATTACCGATCATATACATCTTGCTGGAATCGGCGATATAACCGGACTTTTCCAGGGTTATATCCACGTTGACGATATCGCCATCGCGCAACGCCTGTCCCTCCCGAGGCATGCCGTGGCAAACCACCTCATTAATCGAAGTATTGAGAGAGTAGGGATAGTCGTATTGCCCTTTGCTGGCCGGGCGCGCCTGCAACTCCCGGGTAATAAACGTTTCCACCCGGTCGTTAATTTCCATGGTAGTAATACCCGGCTTCACAATACCATCGAGCATGACGAACACCCGGCTCAATAATTCACCGGAGTTACGCATCAACGCCTGTTCCCTGGCGGTCTTTATTTTTATGTTATTCACGAGTGAGCTCTTCCAGAGTAAATGATTCGGTGCGCAGTAGTTTCTTGCACAACTGGCTGTAACTGAGCTCTGGATTCAGCTCGGCCAACATGCCGATCTTTATCCAATACTCGGCCTGGGCGTTAATAGAACGCGCCAATGTTGTACTCGCTTTACGGATTTCATCATGTAATTCATCCGAGATCTTAACGATACCCATTTTATACACCGCATATATTATTCATATACAAAGTGTATATTTCTTTTCATGAGAAGTACAAGCCGACCAGCAAGATCAAAAATATGCAACTTGTTGCATAGTCAATATTTGAACGATATGGTTGAGAGATAAAAACAATAGTGATGAGGCCACCATGTCCGAAACCACCGAGAAGAAACGCAGTGCCCCCAAGCCGAGCCGCCTGCGTATTGGCCAGCGTTACCGTGCCAGTCGCTTGAACGGCCCCTACGATGCCCTGGTAATCGGCTCTGGAATCGGCGGCCTGACTACTGCGGCTATGCTGAGTGCCACCGGTAAGAAGGTACTGGTCCTGGAACAGCACTACACCGCCGGCGGCTATACCCATGCCTACGACCGCAATGGCTACGAGTGGGATGTCGGCGTGCACTACATTGGCGATGTGGGCGAGCACCCGACCATGACAGGCAGGATTTTCGACTTTATCAGCGGGGGTAAGTTGCATTGGGCGCCGATGGACGACACCTACGATCGCATTTGTATCGGCGAAGAGCAGTTTGATCTGCGCGCCGGTCGCCAAACGTTTATCGATGAACTGGTTAAACATTTTCCCGACGAGCGGGAAAATATCGAGCGCTATCTGGGCCGCCTCAACGAGGTGGCCAAATCCATGCAACGCATTGCGATGGAGAAACTGTTTCCCGGCTGGTGCGGCCCACTCCTGCGGCTTTGGCGTAAACTGCGCGACCCCTCCTGGCTGAACAAAACCACCCGCGAAGTGTTGGCTGAAATCACCAACAACGAGAAACTGATCTCCGTACTCACTGGTCAGTGGGGCGACAACGGCATGGCGCCGGCACAGAGCAGTTTTATTATTCACGCCCTGATTGCCAAACATTATTTGTATGGGGGTTACTACCCCGTGGGCGGTGCCAGCAAGATTTCCGAGACCATTATTCCGCAAATTCAGGCCAGTGGCGGCGATGTATTTACCTATGCCAAGGTGGAAACCATTCTGTTAGATGGCAATAAGGTTCGCGGCCTACGCATGAGCGATGGTACCGAAATTGAGGCGCCCGTGGTGATTTCCGGAGCGGGAGTATTCAATACTTTCGAAAAATTACTGCCCCAGAGTGCCAGTGAGCACCTCGGTTACCTGCGCGACCTGAAAACCGTCACTCCATCTATGTCTCACCTGTGCCTGTATATCGGCCTGGAAAAGACCGCCGAAGAACTACAACTACCGAAAACCAATTACTGGCTCTATACCAGTGAGAACTACGAGGAGGATATGCAGGCATTCCTGCAGGATAGCGACAAAGATATTCCGCTAGCCTATATCTCTTTCCCCTCGGCCAAGGACCCCACCTTTACCCAGCGCTATCCTGGACGCGCCACTATCGAAATCGTTGCACCAGCCAATTACGATTGGTTCGCTCAGTGGCATGACAAACCCTGGGGCAAGCGCGGTGATGACTATGAAGCCCTGAAAGAGGCCTTCAGCCAGCGCTTATTGGAGCACCTTTACAAGCATTTCCCCCATCTGCGCGGGCAAATCGATTACTACGAGTTATCCACACCGCTGTCGACAGATTATTTCTGCTTCTATCCACGCGGTGAAATTTATGGCCTCGACCACGATCCCAAACGTTTTGAACAGCGTTGGCTGAGACCAAAGACTCGACTCAATGGACTCTATCTCACCGGCCAGGATGTGATGAGTTGCGGTGTCGCCGGGGCAATGATCTCGGGAGTATTAACCGCTCAAAGTATTCTCGGTTTGCGCCAGGGGGCGAAGTTGATGCGCCAGGTTATTAGTGGGCAGCCTTTTCAAACACCGGCAAATAATGGTGAGGCGCTAGGCAAAGCATCCACCTGATTTGTCGGTAATAACGCTTATTCGGCAACTGCGATAATAAAAACCCGGCGATCAATGCCGGGTTTTTATTTAATTTATGGGCTCGGAGATGTATTTAATCGCGGCAATCTGCTCGGCATTCGGTCGAAGTTCAAGACGCGGATAACCAGGCGTCGATTTTCCCTTTGCCCTGCCTTGCTCTCATTATCAGCGATAGGATCTGTATCGCCATAGCCCTGTGCACGCATACGGTCGCCATCAATACCGCGCTCTATCAAAAAATTGCGTACCCAATCTGCGCGCCACTGAGAGAGGTGCAGGTTTTTCTTTGGGTCACCGTCATTATCCGTGTGCCCCTCAATCGTAATACGCATCTCGGGGAAATCGCGCATGATCACCAATAGCGCCTCCAGATCGGCGATGCTATCCATACGCGGGGCAAAGCCACCGGGGTCAAACTCCAGGCGCAATCTAAAAGTATCCCCATCTTTACGGGAATTTCCGCGTAAAAAGCGCACTAAATCATCGGCAAAGGGAGCCGCCTGCCGCGCCTCTTTCTCACTGTCTCCGGACTGCACCGCAGACTGAGGCTCAAGGGCATATTTTCTATTGGGATCGGGGGTGGGGCAGCCGGCAAGTAATAGCACCAGCAGGGCGAGATAGCAGACGAATAAAGGCTTGCCCGCCATAGACAAAACTTCCGGTTTGCAGACGTCAAATTCAGTGTAGAACAAGCTGCCGGCGGCAGGAGATATCTAGCCGTTAGAGGAAATTCAACACCGACATCATATCGCTAACTACCCGGGCACCGCGCTGCTCCAGCTGTGGCGTTCTCTGCTTATGGGTACTGTAACCGACTACCCGCATGCCAGCGGCTACCGCAGCTTCCACGCCAGCGTTAGAATCCTCCACGACCAGACAACGCCCCGGCTCCACCCCCATACTGGTGGCCGCATGCAGGAACAGCTCCGGCCAGGGTTTACCGCGGGAAACATCCTCAGCACTGTAGATCCTGCCGTCGAAGTAGTCGTAGAGACCGGTTTTATTTAGGGTGAGATGCATTTTCTGGTGAGAGCCCGATGAGGCCACGCAACTGCGCATGCCGATCTGCTGTAAGTGATCGAGCAAGCCCTCAATACCGACTACGGGCTCCAACTCGGCGTGGAATGCTTCTCGAATACGGCGCTCGGTATTGCCAAAATAATTGTCTGGCAGGGGGCCGCCGAAACGCTTCTCGATTTCCAGTAGGCAATCCCTGGCGGGCCGGCCGCTGAATTGCTCATCCAGCTCCTCCGCAGTGGTGGCCATACCCAACTTATTCATTTCTTCGGCGAGTATGCGGCAGACGATACTCTCGCTATCCACCAACACACCATCGCAATCAAAAATGATCAAATCTATGGAAGACATGGGACCCCGTAAAATCAGCGCGCTGAAAGCAGCATAATACCGATAACCACACCGAGTATGCCGCTGATACGCAGGAAGTTTTCATTGCCCTGGGAGATTTTGATGGCCAGCGCCTTGCCGCGCTCAAAACCCATTTGCAGCATATAGGCGCCACTCAGCAGCACCAATACGCCCAGGGCGTTGAAGAGGATATACCAGTGGCGCGTGTCAGCGATCAACAGCAGGAAGAGACCGATAAAGATGCGCAGCCAGGCGGAAAAGAAATAGCCCGTTTCGCTGAGTCGCTCACTGATGGTTTGCGCCAACTTGGGCTTGGCAATAACCGCCAGCGACAACAAGACAATCGCGATACCCAATAACCCTACAATCACTCGAATCATAGTTTCCCTTCCTGGTTTTCATCCTATCCAATTTTGGCTTGCGTCGGCTCCTACAGATCACCCCATTGGAACTGTAATACAGACAGTGCAGCGATAGGCGCGGTTTCGGTGCGCATAACCCTCGGTCCCAAGCGCAGTGGCATAAAGCCGTGGCCCAAGGCCAGATCAATCTCCGCCTGGGACAATCCACCCTCTGGCCCCACCATCAACAGGGCCGAATCCGGCTTGCCATTGTCCGCTTCCCAGCGGCGCAGATCCAGCTCGGTGCGGTGGTGTAATACCAGCTTGGTTTGCGGTGCACTCTGTTGTGCTGAGGTCTGCAGATAGTGCGGTAGTTTTACCGGCTCGGCAATTTCCGGCAACAGATTGCGCTCACACTGTTCACAGGCACTGATGGTAATCTGGCGCCAGTGGCCGAGTTTTTTTTGCAGGCGCTCACCGGATAGTTTGACCTCGCAGCGCTCGCTGAACAGCGGCTGGATAGCCGCCACCCCCAACTCGGTAGCCTTCTGTATCACCCAGTCGAATCGGTCACCGCGGGAGATGCCAATTGCCAGGGTTAACGCCAGTGGCGACTGGCGATTGTCTTCGCGAAACGCACCAACCCCCACTTGTGCACGCTTACCCGTTGCCAGCAACTCTGCACTGTACTCGCCGCCCAAACCGTCGAAAAGAGTCATCGGGTGGCCGGCGCCGAGGCGCAGGACTTTTACCAGGTGCCGGGAAGCGCCCTCATCCAACTCGATTTGCGAAACACCGGCCAGGGCCTGCTGGGAGAAGATACGCGGAATGCGCATGGGTAAAGATCCTGTAAAGCACTATAAAAAAGCCGACGGAGATGTCGGCATTTTGCAGGCGGGTAGTTTAGGCACTAATGCACAGACCAGGCAATGGCGGAAAACCCCCACCATTGCCCGGCGTGAAAATCGTGATCAGGCAGTTTCCAGAGACACCGGAGTGTCAGTTTGCTCCTGGCGCTTGCCTTTCGGGCGCAGCACTTCGATCACCTTGTACAGGTTCGGCACCAGTACCAGGGTTACCGCGGTGGCAAACAGGACGCCAAAGGCGAGGCTGATCACCATGGGAATCAGGAACTGCGCCTGAATAGAGCGCTCGAACATGATCGGCACCAACCCGATGAAGGTAGTGATAGAGGTGAGGATAATCGGGCGGAAACGATCGCGACCCGCCTGCACCACCGCATCCATCACCGCCCAACCCTGGGCGCGCAGCTGGTTGATGCGATCCATCAATACCAGGTTATCGTTCACCACAACCCCCGCTGCGGCGAGGAAGCCGAGCATGGACATGATGCTGATATCGTGGCCCATCAACAGGTGGCCTACTACCGCGCCGAAGAAGCCGAACGGTACTGCGGTGAGGATCAACAGCGGCTGCGAGTAAGAGCGGAAAGCGATGGCCAGCAGGGCGTAAATGGCGAACAGAGACAGCACAAAGAACGCCAGGATCGCACCGTTGAACTCTTCCTCCTCCTGCATTTCACCGGCAGTTCTCAGGGAGAAGCCGGGGAACTGGCGCTCCAGCTCAGGCACCAGAGTCTCGCGCATATCCTTGAGAATTTCCTGCGCAGTGGAGGTGTTCGGCGTCAACTCGGCAAACACGCGCACGGTGCGCTCGCGGTTGTTGCGGCGGATGGTGGTGTAACCGGGCACATAGACCGCATCGGCCACCGCAGAGAAGGGCACTTCTCCCTCCGCCGTACGAATACGCACGCGGTCCATCTGCTCTTCGCTGGCGCGCTCTTCCTGCGGGTAGCGCACCATCACCCTAACGTCCTCGCGACCGCGGGGAATACGCTGTACCTCTTCACCATAGAAACCCTGGCGCACCTGCCTGGCCACATCCGCCAGGTTGATACCCATGGTGGTGGCGTGGGGCTTCAGCTGAATTTCGATATCGCGACGCGCACTGGTGAGATTGTCACGCACATCGTAAACACCGGCATAGCTGTTCATCTTCTTCTTCACCGCATCGGCGGCAGCGCGCAATTCGTCCATGTCCCCGGAAGCGGTGCTCAGGTTCAGGCTCATACCGTTGCCGCCATCGTTGATGGTGGCATCAATATTGAGGTCTTCAACACTGGCCGGCATTTCACCGATCAGCTCGCGCCAGCGCAACGACAGGGTTTTGGAAGTCACATCACGCATCTCTCCGTCGGTGAGCTGCAAGATCACAAAGATGTTGCCGCGCCAGTTGAACACCATGGAGTTCATTACGAAGGGCTCGCCGTCGTTGAGCTTCAGCATCTCCTCATCGGTAGCGAGCTTATCTGCGGCCTCCAGCACCTGATTCATCACGCGCTCGGCCTCATGAAAAGGCTCGCCATCGGCCATGCTGGCACGCAATTCCAACAGATCCGACGGTACCTGTGGCGAGAAGGAAGAACCCACATAACCACTGGTAAAGACACTGATGGAAAGTACCAGTGCCATGAAAAAGACCATCACCGTGGTGCGGCTGTTGCCAAGGGACTTCTTGAGCAGCGGCAAGTAGTATTTGTCACCGGCGGTCTTCATGGCCCCGGCGAAGCGGCCACGCAGCTTCTGCAACTTGATACCCAGGGTGGACTTCGCCGGCTTCTCCGGTTTCATGCCCACCAAGTGCGCCGGCAAAATCAGCAGAGACTCCACCAGGGAGAACACCAGACACAAGAGCACCACCACCGGCAGTGCCAACATCATCTGCGCGGTATAACCGGGCAGGAACAGCATGGGGATAAAGAACACCATGGTGGAGGTCACGGCGAAGATCACCGGCGCAGAGACCTGCTTCACGCCCTCTTCTGCGGCGGCCAGACCGGTAACACCGCGATCGTGGGCCGCATGCACGGCTTCCCCCACAATAATCGCATCGTCCACCACAATCCCGAGAATCAGCAGGAAGGCGAACAGCGACAGCATATTCAGGCTGACCCCGGTAATCGGCAGCAACCAGAAAGCACCGAGGAAGGCCACAATAATGCCCACCGTTACCCACATCGCCAGCGCCGGGCGCAGGAACAGCATCAGCATGATAAAGACCATGGCGAAGCCGCTTAAGGCGTTGGTGGTCAACAGGTTCATGCGGCCTTCAAAAGCTTTGGAGAAGTCGAACCAGACGTCGAACTCCATACCCGGCGGCAACTGGGTGCGCGCCTCCGCCATAAACGCCTTGATACGCTCGGCGGTGGCCACCACATCCAGCGGCTCGCCCTGAACCACACGCAGGTTCATAGCCGGATTGCCGTTAAAGAGAATGACGTTGTTGTATTCCTCGAAGCCATCGCGCACGGTGGCCACATCACGCAGCAGCAGTACAGAGCCATCGGCGCGGCTGACTACCGGAATACGCTCGAAGTCCTCGGCGGTGTAGGCCTGACCACGGGTCTGCACCTGGATATCACCGCGATCCGAACGCACCATACCCGCGGGCAGATCGAGGGAGGAGCGGCGCACCGCATTGGCCACATCGTTGAAGCTCAGGTTGTAGCGGCGCAGGTCCAGCTCGGAAACCTCGATGGACAGCTCATCCGGGCGCTCGCCCCAGATATCCACACGGCGCACACCGGGAATCAGGGTGAGCTTGTCGCGCAGGTCCAGCGCGGTCTCCTTGAGCTGGCGCTCGGAAACCGGACCGCCAATGGCGATCATCATCAGCTGAGTATCCCACTCCTGCAGGCGAATCACCGGTCGCTCGATACCCTCGGGGAAGGTGTTAATACTATCCACCTGCACCTTGATATCGTTGAGCAGACGCAGCTCATCGTAGCCATCCACCGCTTGAACTTCGATAGAGGCGTGGCTGCGGCGAGAGGCGGAGTTCACCTCCTTGATGCCCTTCACCTCAGAGATAGCCTCCTCTACACGCACGGTCACCTGCTGCTCGACCTCCGCCGGGCCGGCACCGGGGTAGGATATTTCCACCTCGACAATACCGGGCTGAATCGCTGGAAAGACCTCGCGATCAATCCCACTGATTCCGAAGAAGCCGCCGATGATGATCATAATCATCAACAGGTTAGCGGCCTTACTGTTGCGCGCAAACCAGGAAATAATGCCGTTCATCAGTGGCCTCCGTGGGCAGCGCTATTCGTGGCTGCGGTCTCACCGGAGGTACTTGAATCGGCTTCGGCATCGCTCTTAACGCTATCGATTAGACCGGCAGGCTTCTCGTTGAGAGGATTAGCGGTAAGTGCCATACCCTCGCGGGAGTAGCCCAGGCTGGACACCACGACGCGATCACCAAGGGCGATATCACCGCGCAACCACACCTGGTCGCCGATACTTTGCAGCAGCTCCACAGTTTTGAACACCAGCTTGCTCTCTTCATCCAACACCAGCAGGTGGTCGCCCTCGTGCAGAGCCTGGCGCGGCAAAACCACTATGCCGTCCAATGTGCGACCGGCAATATCGGCCTCCACAAACAGGCCATTCATCAGGGGAACAGCGCCCTCATAAGGGTTCTGTACCTGAGCCACGGCATAAATAAAGCGGCTATTGGTATCGATACTGGCCTCGGTGCGCACCAGCTGGGCACGCCACTCGCGCTCAAGCCCAGCTACCATCGCCCGCAGGCGCACTTCGGGGCCATGTTCGAAGGATTTACCCAGAGGCAGATCGAGCAGTGCCAACTGTTGATCGGTCAGAGGCAGGCGCACTTCGGCGGTGCCGGTGCTGTGGATTTTTGCCAGAGGCGTGCCAGGGGTAATGTACTGGCCCAGATCGACATAGGTCTCCACGACACGCCCGGCAAACGGCGTTTTCACTGCGGTGCGCGCCAGATCAAGTTTGGCCTGGTCGCGATCCGCTCGCGCTGCGGCCACTGCGGCCTCGGCGGCTTCAAGGTGTGGCTTGCGCAGAAACAGAGCGTTGGCAGCTTCGCTGCCCAGATTACGCCACTCGCGCTTGGCTTGTTTGGCGCGACCCTGCTCTTGAGCCAGGGCGGACTTGGCATCGGCCAGCTGTGATTCGGCACGTGTCACTTTATGGATGTAGTCGGCTTGCTCGAGCTGCAGCAATGATTCCCCCTCGGCAAAGAAGCCGCCGGGCACAAAGGCCTCGCCCACACCTTCAATCACACCGCCGACACGGGCCACCACCTCAATTTCATGGCGAGCATGCACGGTGCCCTGGCTCGGTACCAACAAAGTCTGGCGCCCCGGTTCCGCATACAGGACATCCGCCACCGGCGGTACCACCGCCTCCGGTGGTTTTTCTTCCGGCTTCGGCTTCAATAGCACCACCGCAGTAATGGCGGCCGCCCCGATAGCCAAAACGGTAAATAAAAGCTTGTTCTTGCTCGACACTTTCACAGGCACCCTCTACCCCATTCTGTGACCGATACTGGTCAAATTTTAATTAGCGCGCATTCTACTGGAGTTCGACGCCAATAAGAGTCGATTCGGATGCAGGTCGCCGCAGGAGTTTGTGCTTTATCGCAAACCTTCCTCGCTGGCCCCTGGTAACGCATAATGCCCGCCCCAATTTACCGTTGCAGGAGAGACAACGGGCCGCGCAAAGCCAAGGAAACCGATAGGCTATTTCCCGGTCAAACGCCGCTCCTTAAGGTACGAACCCCCGGAAAACGGATATAGACATCAAATGCTGGATATCAACGCTCGCATCGCAGAAGAACTCAACGTACGCTCCCAACAGGTAACTGCCGCAGTATCCCTGCTGGACGAAGGCGCCACGGTGCCCTTTATTGCCCGCTACCGGAAAGAAGTAACGGGAGCTTTAGACGACACCCAACTGCGCACACTGGAAGAGCGCCTGCGCTACCTGCGCGAACTGGAAGAGCGCCGCGCAGCCATCCTCAAGAGTATTGATGAACAGGGCAAACTCACCGCAGAATTAGCGCAGCAAATCAACGGTGCCGACACCAAGAACCGCCTCGAAGATCTCTACCTGCCCTACAAACCCAAACGTCGTACCAAAGGGCAGATCGCCATCGAAGCGGGCCTCGAGCCTCTCGCCGACGCCCTGATTAACGATCCATCCCTGGATCCCGCCGCAGAAGCGCAGCAATACCTCAACACCGATCATGAAGACGCCTCCTTACAGGTAAAAGACATCAAGGCCGCCCTCGACGGGGCCAAATTTATCCTGATGGAACGCTTTGCCGAAGATGCCGAGCTGCTGGGTAAACTGCGGGACTTCCTCAAGCGCGATGGCCAGGTTAAATCCAAGCTGCTCGACGGCAAAGAGGAAGAGGGAGCCAAATTCCGCGACTATTTCGAATACGCCGAGGACTGGTCCAAGGTGCCATCCCACCGCGCCCTGGCGATTTTCCGCGGCCGCAACGAGGGCATCCTCGCCATCAGTGTTGGATTACCAGAAGAGGAAGGTACTCCAGCCACCGCCAGCCATCCCTGTGAATCTATGATCGCTCGGCATTTCGATATCAGCGACGAAGGCCGCCCGGCGGACAAATGGCTCGGCGAAGTGGTGCGCTGGACCTGGCGTATCAAGCTGCTTACCGCGTTGGAAACTGACCTGTTGGGTGAGCTGCGCGAGAAAGCGGAAGAGGAAGCCATCAAGGTCTTCTCCCGCAATCTCAAAGATCTGCTGTTAGCCGCACCTGCCGGACACAAGGCCACTATCGGCCTGGACCCGGGACTGCGTACCGGTGTGAAAGTTGCAGTGGTAGATGCCACCGGCAAGATACTGGACCACACCGCCATCTTCCCCAATCCGCCGCAAAACCGTCATCAGGAATCCGCCGCGGTTATTGCCGCCCTGTGCAATAAATACAATGTAGGCTTGATCGCCATCGGCAACGGCACAGCCAGTCGCGAGACCGATAAATTTGTCGGCGAGACCATTAAGCAATACAAATTAAATGCGCAAAAGGTGGTGGTAAACGAGGCAGGCGCCTCCGTGTACTCCGCTTCCGAATTCGCCGCGCGGGAATTTCCCGATCTGGATGTCACCATCCGTGGCGCCATCTCTATTGCCCGTCGCCTGCAAGACCCGCTGGCTGAGCTGGTAAAAATCGAGCCTAAATCCATTGGTGTCGGCCAGTATCAGCATGACGTTTCACAGACTCAGCTGGCGCGTTCCCTCGACGCTGTAGTAGAGGACTGTGTAAACGGTGTCGGTGCCGAATTGAACTCTGCCTCAGCGCCGTTGTTGGCCAAGGTTTCCGGCCTGACTGCCTCCATCGCCAGCAATATCGTCAGCTACCGCGATCAACACGGCGCCTTTAAAAACCGCAAACAGCTGATGGAAGTACCGCGCCTGGGGCCCAAAGCCTTTGAGCAGGCCGCCGGCTTCCTGCGTATTAATAGCGGCGAAAACCCGCTGGATAAATCCGGCGTACACCCCGAATCCTATATCGTGGTGAAACGCATCGCCGAGAAAAACGACCGCGAGATCAATAGCCTGATCGGCGACTCCGCCTTCCTGCGCCGCCTCAACCCGGCGGATTACACCGATGAAAAATTCGGTGTGCCCACCGTTACCGATATCATCGCCGAGCTGGAAAAACCCGGCCGCGACCCACGCCCGGAATTCCGTACTGCGCGCTTCGAAGAGGGCGTTGAGGAAATCAAAGACCTGCGCCCGGCCATGGTGTTGGAAGGCACGGTTACCAACGTCACCAACTTCGGTGCGTTTGTGGATATCGGCGTGCACCAGGACGGACTGGTCCATATCTCCGCGCTTTCAGAAAAGTTCGTGAAAGATCCCCACGAGGTGGTTAAAGCCGGCGATATCGTCAAAGTAAAAGTGATGGAAGTGGATGTCGCGCGCAAGCGCATCGGTCTTTCCATGCGCCTCTCCGACGAGCCCGGCGAGCAGGACAGCGGCGGTATCAACAAAGGCGACCAGCGTGAAAACCGCCAGGCCCAGCGCTATAACAAGCAACAAGGCAATCGGCAACAGAAGGGCGGCCAAGGGAATAGCCGTGGCAGCATGGGCGATCTGTTAATGGCGGCAATGAAGAATAAAAAATAATACTGCGGACCAACAAAAAAGGGCGATCACCAGATCGCCCTTTTTTATTTAATGAAAAATCAAAGCCGGTTGTAAAACTAGCATTAACGATTATTCAGCTGAGAATACCTCTGGTAATTCACTGGTAACACTCAGGCGCTCTTGGGTCTCTGGATGCAAAAATTCCAGAGCACTCGCATGCAATAATAATCTCGGGGCCGCAGCTAAGGCTTCTGAGTGTGCATAGAATGGATCACCCAATATCGGGTGCCCCATCGCCTGCATATGCACCCGCAGCTGATGAGAACGGCCTGTAACCGGCAAGAGGCGCAGTAAGCTGCTGTCTGCTGTACTAGATATTTTTTCCCAACGCGTGAGAGATGGCTTACCCACCTCATGATCTACTTTTTGTTTTGGCCTGTTTGGCCAGTCACAAATTAGAGGCAGATTCACCTCACCTGAGTCCGCAGTGTGTCCCCCCCACACTCTAGCAAGATAGGTTTTATCGACCTTGCGATTTTGAAAGAGTGTGCTGAGTTTGCGGTGAACTTCAGGACTCCGCGCCATTACCAATAGGCCCGAAGTATCCATATCCAAGCGGTGTACTATCAGTGCTTCCGGGTAGTTTTTTTGTACCCTGCTTGCCAGACTATCTTTATGGGCCGGATCTCTACCTGGCACACTGAGGAGACCGCTGGGTTTATTTAAAATAAGAAGGGAGGAATCCTGATAAATGACCGATAAAAAAGGCTCGGTTGGTGGGCAATATTTACGCATTATTTAACTCTTACAACCTGTTAAATGCTAATGCCCACACCCCGTGGCACTATAAAATATCAAGGAGGACTAGCGAGCCTCAAGGCCCAAGTCCTTTAAAATACTCTCTGAGGCACCAATCTGATTCATCGTATAAAAATGCAATCCCGGTGCGCCCCCCTCCAATAAAGTTTCACACAGGTCGGTAACTACTTCGAGACCCAGCTTACGGATATCTTCCGGGTCGCGATAACTTTCCATACGTTTTTTCAGCCAGCGCGGAATCTCTGCGCCGCAGTTACGCGAAAAACGCACTAAATTATCGAAGTTAATAATTGGCATAATTCCCGGATAGATCGGTGCATCGATACCGGCTTTCTCACACTGATCTATGAAATAAAAATATGAATCCGGGTTATAGAAGTATTGAGTCAGGGCGCTATTCGCTCCCGCCTCAAACTTTCCTTTTAAATAGCGTATATCATCATCATAACTGTTGGACTCCGGATGAATTTCCGGATAGGCGGCAACTTCCAGGTGGAAGTGATCGTCAGTATGGCGGCGAATAAAAGCCACCAACTCATTCGCGTAGACCAGTTGCGCCACCGCACCCATTCCAGAGGGCATATCCCCACGCAGGGCCACAATACGATTTACACCGGCCTCTTTATATATATCTAATAATCCGAGAATGATCTCTTCATTGTCTCCACCAAATGACAGGTGCGGCGCGATGGAAATACCATCTTTGCGCATATTGGTAACAATATTAGCGGTAGTTTCACGCGTGGTACCACCGGCACCATAGGTGACTGAAAAGAATTCTGGATTAAACGCCTGTAAAGCCTCGCGGGTTTTATACAGCTTGACGCGGCCTTCGGGGGTTTTGGGTGGGAAAAATTCGAAACTGATGCGAATGGGATTTTTCATTATATTTTCCAGGCCCTCCGAAATTCAGATGCCGGCACGGCCGGCATCTTTTATGAGGGATTAATATTTATAGCTTTCGGGCTTGAATGGACCGTCGACAGAAACACCTATGTATTTGGCCTGCTCCTCGGTCATACGGGTAATTACCCCATCAAAACCTTCCACCATATAACGTGCGACTTCCTCGTCGAGGTGCTTGGGCAGTACCTTGACGTAGAGTGCAGACACTTTTTGATCAGAGGCCAGGTCGGCAAACTTCTCTTCAAACAGGTGAATTTGCGCGAGAACCTGGTTGGCAAATGACCCGTCCATAATACGGCTGGGGTGACCAGTGGCGTTGCCCAGGTTTACCAAACGGCCTTCGGACAACAACAGCAGGTGGTCATTGGTTTCACTATTGCGCACTATTTTATGCACCTGGGGCTTCACTTCTTGCCACTCCCAGTTCTCGCGCATAAAGGCGGTATCAATTTCATTATCAAAGTGACCGATATTGGAAACTACAGCGCCGCTCTTCAGTGCCGCCAGCATATGCTTATCGCAGACATTGGCATTGCCGGTAGTGGTGACAATCAGGTCGGTATTGGCCAGCAGCTCTTTATTAATGCATTCGGCGGTGCCGGTGTTAATACCGTTAATGTAGGGAGAAACCAGCTCGAAACCATCCATACAGGCCTGCATGGCACAGATGGGATCCACTTCAGAAACCTTGACGATCATACCTTCCTGGCGCAGCGAAGCGGCGGAGCCTTTACCAACATCACCGTAACCGATAACCAGCGCTTTCTTACCCGCCAGCAGGTGATCTGTGGCGCGCTTGATTGCATCGTTCAGGCTGTGACGACAACCGTATTTGTTGTCATTCTTGCTCTTGGTTACGGCGTCGTTGACGTTGATCGCCGGAACTCTAAGGGTGCCTTCACGCAACATGTCCTGCAGACGATGTACGCCGGTGGTGGTTTCTTCACTGATACCGTGGCAATTGTTCAGGACGGCCGGGTACTTACGGTGCAGCAGTTCGGTGAGGTCACCACCGTCATCGAGAATCATATTCGGCTGCCAGCCGGCAACATCGGCACCCACGGTACGCTCTAAACACCACTCGTACTCTTCTTCCGTTTCACCCTTCCAGGCAAACACAGGAATTCCGCGTGCGGCGATCGCGGCAGCAGCGTGGTCCTGAGTGGAGAAAATATTACAGGAAGACCAACGCACTTCAGCACCCAAGGCAACCAGAGTTTCAATCAGTACCGCGGTCTGAATGGTCATATGGATACAGCCCATAATACGCGCACCGGCGAGAGGCTGTTCCGCGCGGTATTTCTCCCGCAGGGTCATCAGCGCCGGCATTTCACCTTCGGCAATTTCGATTTCACGGCGGCCCCACTCGGCCAGTGAAATATCCGCGATCTTAAAATCTTTAAATTCAGTGCTCATTTGATTCATTCTTTTGAGTTCCAGTAATGTTCTTTTCACTCACTGAGGCGCCGCAGCGCCTCCTGATAGCAACTCACGATATAGAGCCGCGTTTATCCAGTAGATTACAGACCCGCCTGCGCACGCAGCGCATCGACTTTGTCAGTCTTCTCCCAAGGGAAGGCGGTGAAAGTTTCACTGCGCGCTTGGCCGTTGCCATCCACCCAGTTATAGGTGTGGGTAAAGGGATCGCGACCAAAGTGGCCGTAGGCTGCAGTCAGCTGATACATGGGGTGCAGCAGATCGAGGGACTTGGAAATGGCATAGGGGCGCAGATCGAAATTCTCGCGCACCAGCTCCACCAGTTTCTCTTCGGAAACCACGCCTGTGCCAAAGGTATTGATGGCAACCGAGGTAGGCTCGGCAACGCCGATGGCATAGGACACCTGAATTTCACAGCGCTTGGCCAGGCCTGCGGCGACAATATTCTTGGCCACATAGCGACCGGCATAGGCCGCAGAGCGGTCCACTTTGGACGGGTCCTTACCGGAGAAGGCACCGCCACCATGGCGCGCAGAACCGCCGTAGGTATCCACGATAATTTTGCGCCCGGTCAGGCCACAGTCACCGACAGGGCCGCCAATCACAAAATTACCGGTAGGGTTAATATGGAATTTGGTGTCCTTGTGTAGCCACTCTGTCGGCAGGGTGTGATGTACGATCAACTCCATCACCGCATCGCGCAGGTCGGCTTGGCTCACATCGGGATTGTGCTGAGTGGAGAGCACCACCGCATCGATAGCGCAGGGACGGCCCTGGTCGTCGTAGCGGAAAGTAAGCTGGCTCTTGGCATCCGGGCGCAACCAGGGCAGCAGGCCGGACTTACGCGCCTCAGCCTGACGCTCCACCAAGCGGTGGGAATAATAGATAGGCGCCGGCATAAAAGTCGGTGTTTCATTGGTGGCGTAGCCAAACATCAGGCCCTGGTCGCCAGCACCCTGATCTTCTGGCTTGGCGCGATCGACACCCTGGGCAATATCCAGGGATTGCTTGCCGATAACGTTGATCACACCACAGGTTTCCCCATCGTAACCCACGTCGGAGGAGGTGTAGCCGATATCGGTAATCACCTTGCGCACCAATTCCTCCAGATCAACCCAGGCGGAGGTGGAGATTTCCCCGGCAATAACCGCAATACCGGTCTTTACCAGAGTTTCACAGGCAACGCGCGCCTGCTTGTCACGAGCCAACAGAGCATCCAATACCGCGTCGGAAATCTGGTCGGCGATTTTATCCGGGTGCCCTTCAGACACGGATTCCGAGGTAAACAGTTTGTATTCACTCATGTGAGAGTCTCCATGTGTTCCGCCGCGGGCGGTTAGCAAAATTCTGGGCCTGACAATCGACTGCAGTTGTCAGGGTTTTACAAATTCTCTGATCTGAATCTGAAAGCCATTGCGCAGCGCACTGTAGACACTACGGCCGTCCCTTAAACCGGCAGTCTGTGCCCACTGGCTCAGCTGTTCGGGGGCAAATCCCAGCCATAGATCACCGCAGGCTTCCCGCGCCCAGTCCTGACCGTGCTCCTGTAGCTCTGCCACCAGTAACTGGCCACCACTTTTCAGCGCGCCTTGTAAGTCCTGGAAAATCTGTGCGGGGTCGGGGGTGTGGTGCAATACCATATTCACCACAATGCTGTCCGCACTGGCTGGACGTGCCGCTGCAGCACGGGTGTCACCACAGACAAATTCGATATTTGCCAGGCCCTGCTCATCGGCGAATGCCTGGGCGCGCTCCAACATAGCCGAGGACAGATCCAGCGCAGTGACTGTGGCAAAACGCAGGGATAACTCCTGTAGGAACTCCCCCTCACCGGGCCCCACCTCTAGGGCATGGCGGCCAGAGTTGAGCAGCTGTGCCACCTGCGGGCCATACACGCTGTAACTGGCGATCAACTCCTGCTGCTCCCGAAAGCGATTGCCGTAGTCCGCAAAGAAGCGACGCGAGGCTTCGGCGCGCTCCTCCGAGATACGCGCCACCGATTGAGCCCGCGCGTCTGATAGCGGCAACTGGTCCAGGTTGGCGAACAGCTGAGCGAGCAGCGGTGTGCTGCCTGTGCGCCGGTAAAAGAGGTTATTGCCCTCGCGGCGCTTGCTCACCAACCCCGCTTGAGCAAGCACCTTGAGGTGGTGACTCAGGGCCGGTTGGCGCAGATCAAAAATTCGGCAGAGTTCCAGCACGCTGTAGGAGTCCTGGCTAAGCAGGCGCAAAATCTCCAGGCGCAGGGGATCCCCCGCAGCTTTTAGGGTCGCCGCCAGTTGGGGAATTTCCGCGCCGGTGCCGGATTGAGAAATGGGCTGGATTTCAAACATGCGGGTGAGTCTATCAGGCACACCACCCTATATCAAAGAACTTTGATATAGCTTCATAAAATTATTTTGATGTAGGTGCTTATGGCCACCATCTGCACATAAACCTGGGCAATTGTTGCTTCACTTAATAGCAATTTCCCTCCGCAAGCCTTTGCGTGAGACACACCTTTACGGGAAAATACGCCCCCATTTTGTCGCTGCGGGAAGCGCCTGTAGAGCACCCCGCGGCCATCCGAAAATCAGAGAGTTCTTCCTATGTCTTCTATTCCCTCTCGCACAGACAAGGCCAATGCTATTCGCGCCCTGTCTATGGACGCCGTCCAGAAAGCCAACAGCGGCCACCCCGGTGCGCCTATGGGTATGGCGGATATCGCCGAAGTGCTGTGGAATGACTACCTGAAGCACAATCCAGCCAACCCCGAGTGGGCCGACCGCGACCGCTTTGTGCTCTCCAACGGCCACGGCTCCATGCTGCTGTACTCGCTGCTGCACCTGTCCGGTTACGACCTGTCGATCGAAGAGCTGAAAAATTTCCGCCAGATGCATTCCAAAACCCCGGGCCACCCGGAGTACGGTTATGCGCCGGGCGTAGAAACCACTACCGGCCCTCTCGGCCAGGGTATTACCAATGCCGTTGGTATGGCATTGGCTGAAAAAGTATTGGCAGCACAGTTCAACCGTCCGGGTTACGAGCTGGTCGACCACCACACCTATGTATTTATGGGTGACGGCTGTTTGATGGAAGGTGTTTCCCACGAGGCCTGCTCCCTGGCCGGCACCCTGGGCCTGGGCAAACTAATCGCCTTTTATGACGACAACGGCATTTCCATCGACGGAGAAGTAGAAGGCTGGTTTACCGAGGACACGCCCAAGCGCTTTGAATCCTATGGCTGGCACGTAATCCCCAATGTGGATGGCCACGACGCCACCGCCATTAAAGCCGCCATCGAAGAGGCCCGCGCGAACAGCGATAAGCCAACCATTATTTGTTGTAAAACCGTGATCGGCTTCGGCTCCCCCAACAAGCAGGGCCGCGAAGAATGCCATGGCGCACCTCTGGGTGACGATGAAATCTCCCTGGTACGCGAAACCCTCGGCTGGGCCCACGCCCCCTTCGAAATCCCCGCGGAGATCTATGCCGACTGGGACGCCAAACCCAAAGGTGAAGCCCAGGAAGACGAGTGGAAAGACATTTTCGCCGACTACCGCGAAGAGTTCCCCGAGCTGGCTGCCGAATTCGAGCGCCGTATGCGCGGCGAACTGCCCGCAGACTTTTTTGCAAAGGCCGATGACTATATTCAGCAGTGCCAGGACGATGCGCAGAAAATCGCCTCGCGCAAGGCGAGCCAGAATGCACTGAACGCCTACGGTCCGCTGCTGCCTGAATTCCTCGGTGGTTCCGCCGACCTGGCCGGCTCCAACCTCACCATCTGGTCCGGCTCCAAGGGCGTCAGCGCAGAAGATGCCTCCGGCAACTACGTCTACTACGGCGTGCGTGAGTTCGGCATGAGCGCCATGATGAACGGCATCGCCCTGCACGGCGGTTTCGTCCCCTATGGCGCCACTTTCCTGATGTTTATGGAATACGCCCGCAACGCCGTGCGCATGGCCGCACTGATGAAGCAGCGCGTGATCTTTGTCTACACCCACGACTCCATCGGCCTTGGTGAAGATGGACCCACTCACCAGCCGGTTGAGCAGCTAAGTGCTTTGCGCTCTACCCCCAATCTGCACACCTGGCGCCCCTGCGATGCCACCGAATCCGCAGTGAGCTGGAAAATGGCTATCGCCCGTAAAAATGGCCCCAGCACCCTGGTATTCAGCCGTCAGGGCCTGGCGCCGCAACCGCGCAACGCCGCACAGCTGGCCCAGGTAGAGAAGGGCGGCTATGTACTGTCCGACTGCGACGGCACCCCGGAAGCGATCATTATCGCCACCGGCTCTGAGGTGGAACTGGCCATGGCCGCCCAAGAGAAGCTCGGGGGCAAGAAGGTGCGTGTGGTTTCCATGCCCTGCGCCGAAGCCTTTATGGAGCAGGACGAGTCCTACCGCGAATCGGTACTGCCCTCCGCCGTGCGCGCACGCGTGGCGGTAGAGGCCAGCCACCAGGATTACTGGTATAAGTTCGTAGGCTTTGACGGCGCTATTATCGGCATGAGCAGCTTCGGTGAGTCCGCCCCCGGCGGCGAGCTGATGCGTCACTTCGGTTTCACCGTGGAAAATGTGGTGGAAACCGTCGAGAAAGTGCTGAACTAATTTCAGCACTCTAGCCGGGCGCCCCTTGCACACAATATCGCGAGGGACGTCTCGGCTACGCCTTCAATTCCTATCCGGCATGTACCGCTATGACCACCCGACTCGCCATTAATGGCTATGGCCGTATCGGCCGCTCCGTTCTGCGCGCTCTGTACGAATCCGGCGCCCGCGATACCCTACAGATTGTCGCCATCAACGAGCTGGCAGACTGCGCTACCATCGGCCACCTTACCAAGTACGATTCGGTACACGGTCGCTTCGCCGGTGATGTCTCAGTGAAATATGACACACTAACAGTTAATGGCGATTCCATCGCAGTTACGCATTTCGAGCGTTTGGAAGACCTGAATTGGCGCGAAGAAAATGTCGATATTGTGCTGGAATGCACCGGTAGTTTTAAAGAGCGGCGCTGTGCCGAACTGCACCTGGCCGCAGGGGCAAAAAAAGTTTTATTCTCCCAGCCCGCCAGCCGCGATGTGGATGCCACCATTGTTTATGGGGTTAACGATCACACCCTGAACGGCAATGAAACTATTATTTCTGCCGCCTCCTGCACCACCAATTGCAGCGTGCCGGTAATCGCAGCGCTCGACAAGGCGTTTGGTATAGAAGCGGGCGTGCTGACCACCATCCACTCCGCCATGAACGATCAGCCGGTAAGCGATGCCTATCACCACACCGATTTAAGAAAAACACGCTCCGCCGTTACCTCAATTATTCCCGTCGACACCGCACTCGCCCGCGGCATCGAGCGCATATTGCCGCACTTATTTGGAAAGTTCGAAGCCCAGGCTATGCGCGTACCCACTGTCAATGTCTCCGCTATTGATCTATCGGTTCAATTACAAAAAGACGTAAGTCAAAGTGAGATCAACGCTTTACTAAAATCCGCAGCTGCGACCGAGTTTAAAGGCGTACTCGGCTTCACCGAAGAACCCCTCGCCTCCTGCGACTTTAATCACGACCCGCGCTCGGGAATTATTGATGCCAGTCAGACACGGGTTGCCGGCGGAAAATTAGTAAAGATATTGATTTGGTTTGATAATGAGTGGGGGTTTGCTAATCGGATGTTGGATTTAGCAAAAATAACCTAAAGATTATCTATGCCTCACTCGGCTGCAAATTACTGATACAACATGAATAGTTAGGACGCCTTCCCCTAATAACGTTTTTTCATCTCATATACATAATCAAGTATTGATTTATAATCATATTTTTGATTATGTGTCAAATCATTTAACCTCATAAAAAACACACAAGGATTTGTTTTGTTTACCCTCTCAGATTTAAAAAAGTTGTCAAGCTACCTTTTTATAATAATAATTCTTTGCGGTTGCGAAGGAGGAGACGGTAGCTCTAATGGCAGCAATGCAAGTAACAACAATACCGGAGGCTCGAACGATAGTACCTATCCAACTGCAACAATTGATTTCCCACATATAGATGGGTTAGTTACAAGGCAAGGAAATATTATAATAAGAGGCTCCGCAAGTGATAATGAGGCTGTAAAAAGTGTATCAGTAAATGGAGTTATGGCAGATTCAACTTCCAACGTTAATTTTAGCAGCTGGCAAGCGGAAGTACCTCTAGAGAGTTTTGGGAAAAATACACTGACTGTAAAAGTAGAAGATGTAAATGGGAACATTTCACAAGCTGCGGCAACTAGAATAGTCAACGCCAATATACCTAATAATTATAATGCTTGCGGAAAAATATCTTATGATCCGGAAAATCACAGAGTGATAGGCAGCTATCCGGATATCGTAGAAACTGACTTAAACACAGGGAATCAAACACACACTCCATTTGATTTTGATATTTGGAGGCCCACTTACAACACCCTGACAAAACACCTATACGGAATGGACTATGACGGAAACATAGTACTATTCGACTATTCTAACCTTGTACCAATTACTATTTCTGAACAAGAGACAAATGGAGTTAGCCTAACACCTGGAGAAATTACGATAGATAGCAGCAATAATATGCTCTACATATCTGATACAGATGACCCTTATAATTGGTATATTGCTAGCGTAGACTTAAGTAGTGGAGCTAGAAAAATCATTGCTGATAAATCGACAGGTAGCGAAGACGACTTTCATCACATATCAGGAATAGAAGCCAGGAACGGGAGACTTTTTGCCATTACCAGAAAAACATATCCTTATCCGGAGGTTGGTTATTTAATAGAAGTTGACCTAAATACCGGTGAGCGATCCATAATCAGCGGTGGTATTTATGGGACTGGTTATCCTCTAAATCGGAGTATAAGCTTTACCGTCGATGACACCGCAGAATTCGCATATATTGGTGATTCATCCGATGAGTTAATAGAAGTCAATATTTCTACAGGCGAAAGAAGACTAGTATCAGAAAAAAAAACTTACCTTAAAGACAACTTGGTTTTCGGGAGAAATATCCACTTAACTGTTGATAGCGCTAACGAATCAGTCTATCTAAGTTGTTCATCAAATCAATTAATATCTATTGATATTGAATCGGGTGTTCGCAAACAAATAACACAATCTAAAAGAGGTGATGGACCTCCCATAGGGGATGCCTCATCTGTACGATTTGATAGCATTAACAATAAAATACTAATCATTAACGAAACCGCCCCAATTTATATGCCTGAGATAATGGAAATTGATCCTGTAAGTGGTGATAGAAAAATAATTGTTAGTGATATTATAGGATCTGGAATCTCACCAGAAAGCTATTACGATTTTGCCCTGGATGCAAAAAATGGACGTATTTTTATCACCCATTCCTGGTACGATCCTGAAGAGCCTGAGTCGTATGGTTATGTTGTAGAAGTAGATAGGGCTACAGGCGACAGAGCTATAATTTCTGGACTTGGGACTGGAACTGGATTTCCATTTGGACCAATTTCAGATATCGAAATAGATGAAGAAAAAGGGATACTATACGTTCTCAGTCGAAGTGATAGGGGTTTGTTTAGTGTCGATATTTCAAACGGAAACCGAACTGTAATCAGCCGGGTTTTTGAGGGTTATGGTCATGATTATAAAGGCCCCGATTGGTCAGACCCAAGTGGCATGGTACTGAGCTCAAATAAGAACTTTGCTTATGTTGCTGACCGTTTTAGAAATTCAATTTTCCTCGTTAATCTTACAACAGGATATAGAGAAATAATTTCGAGTGACGATGTTGGCGAAGGGCCATCTTTAGCCGGGCCATTTAATATGCGACTTGATTCCACTAGAAACAAATTAATTGTTAATAGCTCTAAAGTTTCTGGTGATCAACCGATGATTTATGTAGATATTGAAACAGGAAATCGTGAATATAGGTACTCAAATAATGCCAGCACAAAAAATAAGGCTATTGTAGATCCCAATACAGGGTTAACCTATATTTCAACCTTGCTTGGAGAAGTTAGAGTTTATGATTACGAAACCTCACAAGCACTGACAGTATCTAAATAACTTCTCCAACAAAAAATATGCACCTATTCACTCTAAATAGGTGCATTACAAATCTCCCACTTTGCAGCTTAGACCAATAAAGAGAGAAACTGTCGATGGCATATATGCAGCCAAACTGAAACTATTACATTTTATTTAAAAATCTATAATTGAAACTTAAAACAACCTCTTGGATCATCTCAATCAAGCTTGGTTTCAAGGAGCAATTTAAACTCCCTAATAATACAATCATCATCTTACAGCCCCATGAACAACTCACTCGGTGACTTTCCTCCTAGCTCAGCCTTGGCCTACTTCTAGGCGATACATTACAAATTGAAGCTTCTCGTCTATTACATTATTGGATGTTGACATCCTTTAAGAAATACTGCCGAAATAGGCCACTGTAGGTTCAACCTGTCAAGGCAACACCCTGTTTAATAACCTGCTTTGGTGTCGCAAAGCTCAGTGTTTTTCTTGGCCTGCTATTAAGCTCGTTAGCAACTTGATTGAGTTTCCTCTGAGTATGCTGCGCCAAGCATGTCTTTTTTGGAAAGTACTGACGGATTAAGTTGTTGGTATTCTCATTCGTTCCCCTTTGCCAGGGGCTCTGAGGATCGCAGAAGAAGACAGGAACACCCGTCTTTTCCGTAAATTCAGCGTGCTTCGCCAGCTCCATTCCTCGGTCCCACGTCAGTGATTGGCAAAGCTCTTTTGGCAGTTTTTTAAACTTAGCAACAAGCGTCTGGTTCACAAAATTCGCATCTTTCCCTTTCAACTTAAGAATGATCGTATACCGCGATTTTCGATCAACAAGCGTGGCAATATGAGTGTTATTTGAACCTGACACTAAGTCACCCTCCCAATGACCTAAAACACATCGTTCTTGTATCTCCTGAGGACGCTCCCTTATCGATGTACCGTTGACGATGTTGATAGTACCGCGCTCGCCTTTACGTGAATGTTGTTTGCTGTGACGAAGACTGTGAGACCGACGCAAATGCTTTACTAGCTTATGATGAAGTGCTGAACGCACACGGAAGTACAGTGTTTTATAGATAGCCTCTGCTGATATCTTCCTTGATTCATCAGCCTGATATGTCTTCCGTAACCAACCCGATATCTGCTCTGGTGACCAGTTTAACTCTAATTTTTCCAAAACAAGCTTCTTTAGCCTCGGGTTTTGCTCCAGCAAATACGGCTTAGGACGCCTTACCATCCGTTTTGCACGGTTGTTTGAGTATCGTCGCTCCCGATTTCTCTGAATCTCACACGAGATTGCGGATGGATTCCGATTCAAGGAGCGAGCGATTGCTCGAATACTTTGTTTTGCAGAAAGACCTGCACGTATTTCCTCGCGTTCGGCTAATGTGAGGTGTTGAGGAGATGGCTTTCTGGGTATTGGTTTAATTCCGCCAGTATCTCTCAAAACAGTAAAAATGGTTCCTGGCTTAGAATCTATGGAAATGGCAATTTCACTAAAACCAATGCCCTTTTTCCAAGCGTCGAAAATCCACTTTTTCTTCTGCTGTAAATATGCGCTTCATTCAATGATCCCCCGATAGGCCATATTCCTACAGAGGTGTTGCACTGATCAATTGAATCTACAACTCGTATTATTAGTACCGTCTCTCAGAGATAATATGAGCGAACAAAATAAATATCGATTTCTAAGTCCATTGTAATCACTACTTCAACCACCAATAAAGCTGATCGTTTACCTATTAATCTAACAATAAGTAACTCTTGCATTTGATCATAATCAGAAGTATTCAACCATACCCCTTACCTATAACAACATCATCTTCTTAGTCAACTATCCGACTTTTTCAGTCAACAATAACTGACCGCTTATCTATATAGTTACTCTATTTTGATCTTTCCGCATCGACTACACTTACCATAACGCCTGCAATAGGCCTTTGATACAACCTTAAGATATTTATATAAGTATCCACGATTTTTTAATCGAAATTAAAAAAATCCGGTAGATTTTCTCGTGATATAACAATAACCAGTATGTCTTTTAAAGGACTAACTATTTACTGAGGATGTAACTCTTCCGGGGTTAGAGTTCACATTTATTGCCACACGTAATCAGCCACCTTTTATTCCTTATATTCTTGCTGACACTTGAGGTTCACTCACCATAGACAATAGCCTCACAAAGCTGTTGCGCAACTGATCGTCGAGAGATATTTCTCCAACAGTTCTATAATTGCTCTCTGAGAGTACCCAGTTTTCTCAGACTATAAATCTGTATCGATCCTTCTAGTTATGTTGATAGTAGCTCGCCATTGAATTTTTTAGTCAGGTGAGACCCGATATTACTAGCGGCCTTCCCTTGCCAACTGCACTTATTATCCGAAACCAAGATCCTTAAAGCCTATTTAAGGATCGTTATGAATACAAGCTTTCATATCAATATCAACTATCAGTTTCGATACATTATTTTTCCGTCTGTAATCAGTAGCCAGCCTCAACAAACTTTCCTCTCTTCCCTCCTTGTCGAGCTCACCTAATCTCTCAGCCGCATCATAAAAAGCCTCCCAACTACCACTATCCAAATAAAGCTGCTTAAAGGCCGGCACTTGGGATTCATATTCGGCGGCTAGAGCCAGGGTGGCATTGTTGGTTTTTTCTATATAGTTTTGATAGCGGGCAGGATTGGGCCAGTTTGCAGATAGATTTCTATAGCATTGACGTAATCGGGATAAAACTCGGGCTTTTTGTTCGTGCTTTAAATCATCTGGCTGTGAAGATTGATAGACTGTTTGTAATTGGCTGCGTGCGGCTGCCATCAATTGACGCACAGACAAGGTTTCTGCGCGGGCCTGAGCTGCGGAGCTGACCAGGCCCTGACTACTGAGCCAGCCGGGTAGGGCAATTTCTGAGACGGCGGTGGCAAAGCTCTCGTTGAACTGGGTATCACCGGAGATATAAACCCTTCTATGGGCCAGCTCATGAAATAAAAGACCGGCTAGGCGTTCCTGAGACCAATTAACAAAACTGGATAATATTGGGTCGTTAAACCAACCGAGGGTGCTGTAAGCGGGCACCGCGCCCAGATATACATCATAGCCCTGTCCACGCAGTTGATTCGCTTTTGCCTCTGCCGCAGACTTGCGAAAATAACCTCGGTAGCTGGCGCAGCCAGCGATAGGGTAACACCAGCGCTTAGGCTCAAGGGAAAACTCCGGCGCTGCCAGGACATTCCAAATCGGGTAGGTGTCATCTAACTGTACATAAGCGTTATAGGCATCACCTACCGGCAGTTGCAAAACTTCAGCTGCATAGGCACGAATCTGCAATACCAGTTGTAGCTGCTGTTGTAATTGCTCACTGGTACCCGGTTCATTAATGACTTTTTCTATCGGCTGACGCCCAGACAAAATACGCCACTGGCCGGAAGCTGCTTGGGCGTAATACCCGACGGTTTCACACCCCGCCAAATACAGTGGGATGATAAGCAGCCATAAGCGCAAATTAAGCCATTTTTTTGGCAGGCCCGTGACAAGCAATCTGCTATACACTTCCTTTCCTATTGTCATTTTAATGTGATCTGGCCAGGGCCTTTTCTTCCCCTTCAATAGCCTCTAAGGGTTATAGCATGATGCCAGTTAGCGCGGTTCTGACAGTATTTGCCCTGGCTTTTGCCGCCATTGCATGGCTGCGATTAGTGAAAGTGTGCTTTGACGACAGCACTATAGCTGGATTCCTCGCTCTTTTTATACCTCCCTTGGCACTCATGCTGCTTCTCCCTCGCTGGCGCCAGGAGCAGGAGTTATATCTACTATGGGGCGCAGCACTTGCCTGCCTGCTATTAAGTTTTGTGCTGCACTGATGAAAAAATTCCCTATGCTCTAAAGCGCATATATGAACCTAGCTAACTCTACCAAGCAAAATACCGGTCAGTCGCAGTACTGCACCTTTTCCTTTAGGAAAAGTAGCCCCCTAAGAACACCAGCACTTGGTATCGGCTTATATACGCCCAGCCAGAGACCACCGAACCTCCTCTTCTCCAGTAACTCAAGCCCAGTTGATTTAGGTCAAGAGGTTTGTAGCACAACGCCATACACTGCATAACTGAAGCATTGGCGTACTGGAGAGAAAGATGGATGCCTTAATTGATCTATTTACCAGCTTTTCCGGCTTGCTCAGTCTGGCCGTAATCGGGTTTATATTCCTGATGGCATTCTATTTTTATCGACTGGTTAGCAACAATGTGGAAAAAGCAGTAGCGGAGCAGGAAAAGAAAGAGCGCGCTGCAGCCACACGTGTCAATAAAACGGCGGCTGCATCTCGCTAATACCTGGGGTCTCAGGGTAGTACCATTGCCGCAAGTTTTTTGCGGCGCAGGCGGTTATTTTAAGAAACAGGAGTTTCGGATCTTAATCGCTAATTTCCTCAGCTGACCGTTTGGTTTTTGTTGCGATGGGGGCTTGCCAGTAGTGGCGCAAAAACCAATATCGTTCGGCTTTTTATTGCATGGAACGCAGACTGTCTACCCACAACCAGCTCTGTTTGAGAGCACGGCGTTGGATTTTGGTTAGGGCAGGTAAAACAACAGGGCGACTGCCCCGGCTGCGAAAGCAGTCGGGGCATTTTATTGCGCAAGCAAAATGTTGATTTGAAAAACTACTTCGAGCCGTTTAACTGATGGCGGAAATGTAATTTTTAAAAATCCGCAAATCAAGACTGCTCGGCTTGCTCTTTTGACCGGCGCGATGTAATCCAGCGACCAAACAAGATTCCCACCTCAAACAGCAACCACATGGGTACGGCCAGTAGGGACTGGGAGATAACATCCGGTGGGGTGAGCAGCATACCGATCAGGAAGCAGCCCACAATCACATAGGGACGTTTACTCCCCAGGGTTTTGGCATCCACTGCGCCACTCCAAATCAATAACACCGTGGCGATGGGTATCTCGAAAGCGAAGCCGAAGGCAAAAAACAACTTCAATACTAAATCCAGATAGCTGCGCATATCCGGCATAACTTTGATATCTGCGTGGGCCGAGCCAACAAAGAAATCAAATAAAATAGGAAACACTACGAAATAGGCAAAGGCCACACCGGCGTAAAACAAAAATACGCTGGTGACCAAGATTGGAATCGCAATACGCTTTTCATTTTTATAAAGACCGGGAGCTATAAAAGCCCAGGCCTGATAGAGCACAAAGGGAATGGCGATGAAAAACGATACAATAAAGGTGGTCTTAAATGGCGTAAGAAAGGTGGAGGTCACCTCTGTGGCAATCATGCCTGCATCGCCGACCAAACGCTCCTGTAGCGGATTGGCAATAAAGTTGTAGATATCCGAGGCAAAGGGTACCAGGCAGGCGAACAAAACCACTACAACCAGTAACGTGCGCAGCAGCCGATCCCGCAGCTCGATCAGGTGATCGATAAAGGGCTGATGGCTGTCTTGTGATTGATCGCTCATGGTTGCTTGTCTTTTTCCTGTTGCGACTCTTTTTCTACGTTTTTAGGCGTATTTTCCGGGTGCTCCGGATTCAGTTCGGGATCACCTAAATCGTGCCAGTGCTCTGGGTATTCCGGGTCCTGCAACTCTTCAACGGTTTCATCCTGCTCCGGTAAATAGTCTTCTTTTTCCGCGCGCGGATGATCGGGCTCCTGGGGCACTTTGGCTGGAGCTTTTTCCTTAGGTTTGGCCGACTCGCTGGGCTGGGGCTCCTCCTGCTGCTGCAGGGATTCATTCACCTCGCGGTTAGCCTCACTGAAGGTACGCTCCATTTCCCGGCGACTCTCTTCGATCTCCTTGAGGATGCGCTCATTGTGCAGTTCTCGGCGGATATCGTCGGCACCGACTTCCCGTTCCAGTTCCTCACGCGCACCTTGCAAGGTTCGCTTCAGGCCAGACCACCAGCGCGCTGTCGTGCGGATGGCATCGGGCAGGCGCTCCGGGCCCACCACAAGCAGTGCCACTACCGCGACCAGTAGTAGTTCAAAAAAGCCAATATCAAACACGGGGCATTACTCGCGTTAACAGTGCCGAATTATTTGTCCTGGGACTGCTTGTCTTTTTCTTTCGAGGTGCTGCCCTGTTGCGGCTTTTCTTCCTCATCGTGCTGAAGACGCTCAGGGTCTTTGCCTTTATCTTTGTCCTCATCCTTATCATCGTCCTTCACCGCTTTGCGGAAGCCTTTCAGTGCACCGCCCAGATCACCACCGAGGTTTTTCAAGCGCTTGGTTCCGAAAAGCAGCAGGACAATAACCAAGATAATCAACAGCTGCCAGATGCTAATTCCACCGAATCCCATAATTGTCTCCATGTCATTTAATACGGCAGCCGATTTGCATTGCCATTGGCCACCTTGGGTAAAACCACAAATTATCAGAGGACTGTTACGCCAGTCCTTCCAACTGAATTCTTATCCCTCTTTACTGCGGGATGCCTTTTCCTCCAGGCCAGAGAGGCCAAAGCGTCGACCCAGTTCACGCACTACATCCTGGGAGTCCGCTCCCAGGTGCGAAAGCATCACTAATGAGTGAAACCAGAGATCCGCCGTCTCGGCGATCATATCCCGGTTGTCGCCACTGGCCTGCGCATCTTTGGCGGCGAGAATTGTTTCGGTGGCTTCCTCGCCCACCTTTTCCAGTATTTTGTTGAGCCCCTTCCTATGCAGGCTAGCCACATAGGATTTATCGGCATCCTCTGCGCACTTGCGGCTCTCTAGTACCGCATCGAGTTGTTGCAGCAGGTCACTCATTTCCGGGCTCACTTGTAGATGGCTTTGGGGTCTTGCAATACCGGTTGGCTAACGCGCCATTCACCGTCCTGCAAGAGGTTGTAAAAACAGCTGCTACGGCCCGTATGGCAAGCAATTCCACCCTCTTGCTCAACCATTAACAGTACGGTGTCACCGTCACAGTCGAGGCGAATCTCGCGTATTTTCTGTAGGAAGCCGGATGACTCCCCTTTGCGCCACAGGCCCTTGCGGGAACGCGACCAGTAGACCGCATAGCCCTCGCTAGCGGTCAGTGCCAGAGACTCGCGATTCATCCACGCCATCATCAGCACGCGACCGCTTTTAAAATCCTGGGCAATGGCGGGTACCAGGCCATCGTTGTTCCAGCTGACCTGATCAATAAAGCCGCTTGCTGGCACAGCTTGAGTCAATGTCTCTTCCATCAGAATTCCAAGTGTAGGCCGGCGCGACGCCGGCAAAATACTGCCGCCAGTGTCATTAGGGCCAGAGCAGTAAAATCAGGGCTGCGATGCCCAATACCCAACCAGAGGGTGGCAACTGCTCCAGCCACTGCGGCCGGCTTAAGACCAGAGCACCTAAAGCGAGCACTACCCCGCCGAGCCGACGCAAATACTGCCAGCGCCCACGGCGCTGACTGCTCGCCAGTTTTTCACCGATATTTTCCAGTTGTGGCGCCAATTCCCGCGACTGCTCAAGGGCTGAATAGACCAATTGCGGCATCTGTGGAAACTTCTCCAGCCACTCGGGACCGTAGCGCTTGATCTCGCCCACCAGTGTTTTGGGGTGGATGCGTTCACGCATCCAACGCTCCAAAAATGGATGAGCAGTCTTCCACAGATCCAATTCCGGATAAAGCTGGCGTCCCAAACCCTCTATATTCAACAGGGTCTTCTGCAATAACACCAGTTGTGGCTGCACCGCCATATCGAAGCGTCGCGCAGTCTGGAACAGGCTGATCAATACCCGCGCAAAGGAAATCTCCCCCAGGGGTTTCTCAAAAATCGGCTCGCACACGGCGCGAATTGCCGCCTCGAAGGCATTTACAGGGGTATCCGCACGAACCCAGCCACTCTGTACGTGCAGCTCCGCCACCATGCGGTAATCGCGCCGGAACATGGCGAGCAGGTTGCGCGCCAGGTAGTACTGATCTTCTCGCGACAAGCTGCCGACAATGGCGGTGTCGATGGCAATATACTGCGGGCGCTGCGGGTGTTCCCGGGAGACAAAAATATTGCCCGGGTGCATATCCGCGTGGAAAAAGTTGTATTCAAAAACCTGCTTAAAGAAGATCTCCACGCCGCGCTCGGCCAGCAGCGGCATATTGGTATCCTGCTCGCGCAGCTGCGCTAAATCAGTGACAGGAATACCATTGATACGCTCCAGTACCAGCACGTTTTCGCGGGTGTAATCCCAGTAAACTTGGGGGATATATAGCAGTGGGGAATCAGTGAAATTACGCCGCAACTGGGTGCCGTTGGCCGCCTCGCGGGTTAAATCCAACTCACCCTCGATGGTATGACGGTAGTCTTCCACCACTTCCACCGGGCGCAGACGGCGGCCCTCTGGCACGAAGCGTTCGATAGCCCGGGCAATCACCCGCAACAGGCGCAAATCTTCCTGAATCACTTCGCCGATGCCCGGGCGCAGCACCTTGACCACGACTGACTCGCCGCTGTTAAGCACGGCGGCGTGAACCTGTGCCACCGAAGCTGCCGCTAGGGGCTCGTGCTCAAAGCTGGCAAAGACTTCATCGACACTAGCGCCAAGGGCTTCCTCAATCAATGCGCGACACTGATCACTGGGGAAGGGCGGTACTTTGTCCTGTAGATAGTCGAGCTGCTCAACCACATCCGGCGGCAACAAATCCGGCCGAGTGGAGAGCAGCTGGCCGAATTTCACAAAGATCGGTCCCAGCTCTTCCAAGGCGCGACGCAGTCGCTCGCCGCGCTCCATCTTTGGTTGCGGCAACAGTTTGAGTGGAGCCAGTAATCCGCGCAGCCACAGGGGGCGGCGTTCGGCTGGTAATAACAGATCTAAGCGATGGCGCAGGAAAACCCGCGCGATGGTAACAGTACGGGATATAGGCAAGACTACTCAGCCTCCCCGCGGGAAAACTGTTCCTGCAGCAGGCGCACCCGCGCCTCCAGGCGCTCGGTGGCCAGGGACAACTCGGCGAGGTCATCCGCGAAAGCTTCAAATTGTGCCTGTGGTGGCGTCAACTGCCATTCCTCACTGATCGTCTCTGCGGCCGCAACCGGCGCGCGACTAAGGCTGGCACTTAACCAGCTACTAGCACTGCGCAGCACATTGCCGATGGAGTGGGCAGGAATATCGCCAAACACTTGCGCAAGTGGCGCTTCCCAATCGATATCCAGATCGCTCATGATCCACTGCAACTCCGCCAGTAGGGCACTGGAGCCACTGATAGAGACACCCAGTGCCGCAGGCGTGGCATCGGGGTCCTTCAGTAATCGCACCAGGGAAATAGCCGAGCCGCTGATGGTGGTCGTTACATCTCCCTCCCAGTGCTGGCGCACGCGCACCTGATCGCCCTCAATACATAGGCAGCATTGCAACTTTGGAGCCGTCAGGTCGAGCGCCATGGTTTTGCCGTCCAACTCCTGCAGGCGTGCTCGGGTCGCGGGATCGTATTGCAAGGCAGTATTAATAGCGGTTTCCAGCGCGGCGTCAAAACCCGCGCGATAGGTGGGATCGCTCATGGTGGTTATTGGCCTCGTGCCATCACTTGGGGGTCAATCACGACGGGCACCTCTCAGGGCTTGATACCACGGTGCAACGCCACAATGCCACCGGTCATATTGTGAAATTCACAATCGACAAATCCAGCATCCACCATCATCTGCTTGAGCGTTTCCTGATCCGGGTGCATGCGGATGCTCTCCGCCAAGTAGCGGTAACTCTCCGCGTCGTTGGCCACCAATTTCCCCATAAATGGCAGCAGGCGGAACGAGTAGTGATCGTAGACTTTTTCCAGCAGTTTCGATTCCGGCTTGGAGAACTCCAGTACCAGTAAGCGCCCACCGGGTTTCAGTACCCGCAACATGGAGCGCAGCGCCAAGTCTTTATCGGTGACATTGCGCAGACCAAAAGCGATGGTAATACAGTCGAAGGTGTTGTCCGGAAAGGGCAGGTACTGGGCGTCCGCCTGTACCGGCACTACGTTGCCGGCAATGCCACGATCGAGCAGGCGGTCGCGGCCGACCCTAAGCATCGATTCATTAATATCTGCCAACACCACCTGACCGCTGGCGCCCACAATACGCGAGAAACGCGCGGTGAGATCACCGGTGCCCCCGGCTATATCCAGAATTTTCTGTCCCGGCCGCGCACCGGACAATTCGATGGTGAAACGCTTCCAGAGGCGGTGAATACCCCCGGACATCAAGTCGTTCATTACGTCGTAACGCGCCGCCACTGAGTGGAACACTTCCGCCACACGACCGGCCTTTTCCTCCACCGGGACCTCTTGGTAGCCGAAGTGGGTGGTCTTGCGATCCTTCATGCTGTGCTGCCTGCTGAGCCAAATTCAGTGCGCCATTGTACATCGACCAAGCCGGCGGAACAGTGCCCATGATTCGCCCTGTGGCAACTCACTAAAATTAAATCACACGAGAGAAAATACTGAGTCCAGGGCAAATTCATGGATTACCGACTCGACAGCGACATGCCCGCTGCACTGAGTCTGCGCACTGCGGCTCGCGCAGAAATACGCGCCGCCTGTAATAATGCCCGGCTTCTGCCAGGTGAACATGCCGTTCATGAGCTACGTAAACACTGCAAGAAACTGCGTGCTCTACTGCGACTGATTTTTCCGAAAGAAAATTCACTCTTCCAACTCGAGAACGATCGCTACAGGAAATTAGCGCGATCCCTATCGGCGGGCCGCGATCTGGTCTCCATACGCACCGCTCTACTTACCCTAGCTCCCCCCAACCACTTTGAAAAAATGCATAGAGTACTGCACCAATTACAGCGGTCGCTGCGAGATGAGGAGAGCCTTATTCGGGTCGAAGGGTTACTGCATGAGGCACAAAAGAGTATTGAGTGTTGGCCCCTGCAAAATATTGATTGGAGAGATATCGACGTAGGATATTTACGCAGCTACCAGCGCGCGCACAAAACCTGGCTAGAAACACGCGAAGGAGATAACGCCCATAAACTGCATCAATTGCGTAAAAGGGTAAAAGATCACTGGTACCACTGTCGCCTACTCAGAGAGAAACACCCCCAATCTATTGCGCTGCGCTGTGAACCGCTCAAACAACTCGCACAAATACTAGGGGACTGGCGTGATCTATACCTACTGTGTCGCTTTGCCATCACTGTGAGAGAGCCATTAGGGGAAGAGTTAATCAAGCTATTGGAGATGGGGGACTGGCACAAGATGCGACTGCGCAGGAAAATAGAAGACGGTTGCGCCATTTTCTTTGCCCACAAAACACTTGTGATCTAAGTGATGCTGGCGCAGAGGGCGCTGAAACTACTCACCAAAAAACTAAAAAGGCGCAGGAGGGTTTCCCGCGCCTTAAGCTCGCCAACTTATTTGGCGCTCTGCTCCAGTAGGCCGCCGGCGCGGGCCATCACATGGAACAGATAGTTCTGCTCATTGGTGCCGCTTACTAGGTGCGCACCGGGTCCTCGGGCCCAGACACCTACGTCTTCACCGCCGTGGGTCTCCCCGGAAAGAGGAACAAGGACTTCCTGGTGGAAGCCGGGAGCGGTGGTGTCCACATCGGTAAGATCCTGACGCCCTTGAACAATATCGTCATAGTAGCGGTCATCAGCATCGGTATTGTCGCCGTAATGTGCAAAACCGCGACCATTGGCATAGTTCAGGGTGGTGTAAGGCAAGCCGGTTTTATCCAGCTTGGGCATCTCTTCAGCCACACCGGTCTTGTCATTTTTAACTACCTTACCGAGGATTGGGTTGCCACGGGTAGTCCCACCGGCAATGGTCATCACGTGACTGTGATCCGCGGTAACAACGATTAGAGTATCCTCTGCACTGGTGTTATCCAGGGCTACCTGCACCGCCTTGGCAAACTCTTCCGCATCGCTGAGAGCATTGTAGGCATTGTTGGCGTGGTGACCGTGGTCGATACGCCCGGACTCCACCATCAGAAAGTAACCCTTATCGTTATGCTGCAGCATCTCAATGCCCTTGGCAGTCATCTCACTCAGGGAAGGCTCGCCGCCAACATCGTTGCCACGATCGGCCTCATAGCGCATATGAGAGGAGTTAAATAACGCCAATAGCTTATCGGTGTTAGTCACATCCAGCTGGTCAAACCCGGCTTTGTCTTCCATGTACTGCGCGGTGGTTACTCCATCGTTATAACGGGTTTTCCACGCTTCAATCAGATTGCGCCCATCGGTGCGCTTACCAGTCTTGCCTTCCGCATCGGTGAAGTCCGCTGGCAGGAAGTTGCGGCGTCCGCCGCCCATTACCACGTCGATACCATCGCCGGCCTCCAATTCAACCAGGTGGGTGGCGATATCGCGACAGCCATCCGGAGCAGTGTATTCCCACTCACGCTCAGGCACCTTGGCATAGGTGGCTGCGGGCGTGGCGTGGGTGATACGCGCGGTGCTGATGATACCGGTGCTTTTCCCCAGTTCCTCGGCCAGCTCCAGGGAGGTGGTCAGGGGACGTTCGAGGCTGGCAGCGCAGTCACCGCGGGCGACATTTTCAGCCACACTCAGAATACCCGCCTTGGTTTTCACTCCGGTAACCAAAGCGGTCATGGTGCCAGCGGAATCGGGGGTCTGCTGGTTGGTGTTATAAGTTTTTACCAAGCCGGCAAAGGGCATCTTTTCGAAGCTCAGCTGATATTCCTCGCCGTCGAGGCCCAGTTTTTGGCCGGCGAAGATACGCGCGGCGGTGACGGTGGAGATACCCATGCCATCGCCCACAAACAGAATAATGTTTTTCGCGGCACCCGGCGTATTGTTGATCTTCTCTGCGCTCGCCGCAGCTACGGCTTTCTGGCCATCTTCGAACCAGCTGCTTTCACTTTGGGTTGAGGAAAGGCCTAAATAATTCTGCTGCTGCGGTGTTTCAGTAGCATCCGGCACTTCAGCAACATTGTTGGAGCTGGAGTTATCGTCGCTACAGGCACTGGCCAGTACGGCAACGGAAAAGGCCAGCAGGGTCTTTTTAAACTGTTTCATGGTCAATACCCCCAATTATTCTTCTGACAGCGACAGGTCGGTCGCGGCAGTCATTATGTGGAAAACCGCGTTCTGTTCCAGATGTCCCTGCACTTTTTCGGCACCGGCGCCGATCGCGTGCAGACTAATATCCTCACCGCCGTGGCTTTCGCCCCCCAGGGCAACCAGGGATTCCTGGTGGAAGCCAGGCATCTCGGTATCCACATGCGTCAAATCATGGCGACCGGCGGCGATATCGTAGTCATCGCGCTTGTCTGCATCAGTTTCAGTACCCAAATCGGCAAAGCCACGGCCATTGGTGTAGGTCAAGGTGGTGTAAGGCTTATTGTCCTCGGCCAGGGAGACGGCCTGATTTGGCGCACCGCTGTCATCGTTGCCGATCACCTTGCCCAGAATAGGGTTACCTCTGGTGGGATAGCCCGCCATATTCATTACGTGGCTGTGGTCAGCAGTCACCAGGATCAGGGTTTCTTCCAGATTCACTTTTTGTAGTGCTGCCTTGACCGCGTCAGATAACTCGATCGCTTCATTCAGCGCGTTGTAGGCGTTACCGGAATGGTGAGCGTGATCGACTCGGCCGGATTCCACCATCAGGAAGAAGCCGTCTTCATCCTTTTGCAGCATATCGATAGCGGTGGTGGTCATCTCGACAATACTGGGCTCTTCGCTGTTCTTGGCGATGCGGTCAGCATCGTAGCTCATGTGATCTTCGGTAAAGAGACCCAACAGCTTATCTGTTTTAGCGATATCCACTGCCGACAGCTCGAAACCATTTTCGACGTAAACCGCATTCTGCTCACCGTCATAGCGCAGCAGCCATTCACCCGTTAGATTGCGCTCGTCTTCACGCAGACCACCTTCAGCCACCGGTGTAAAGTAGTTGCGGCCACCACCGAGCATGACTTCCATGCCATCGCCGATGTTCATTTCCACCATTTGTGTAGCGATATCGGTACAGCCCTCATCGGCCGCGTGTTCCCACTTGCGGCTGGCACTGTGGGCATAAGTGGCTGCCGGAGTAGCGTGGGTGAGGCGTGCGGTAGAGACGATACCGGTAGCCTTACCGCGGCTCTCCATCATCTCAAGGAAGCTATTCAAACCCAGCTCCTTACTCGCAGCACAGTCAGCCACCAGGCCCTTGCCATCCACATTGATCATACCAGCGCGAGTTTTCACCCCGGTCATCATGGCGGTCATGGTGCCGGCGGAGTCGGGGGTCTGCTGGTTGGTGTTGTAGGTTTTGATCAGGGCACTGTGAGGAAACTCCTCAAAAGAAAGGCTGTTCTCTTCACCGGGTTCACCGCGGCGCTGGCCCTCGAAGATACGGGCTGCAGTCAGGGTAGAAATCCCCATGCCATCGCCAACAAATAGGATGACGTTTTTGGCAGTTTTGGCTTCACGGGTAAGAGAAACGCGTTCTTCCAGGCGATCGGACGCCTCGGTAAACCATTCACTCTTAATTTGGTAATCGGGCAGGCTCGCGGCGGAAACCGCGGAAGCGAGAGGAATCAAACAAAAGGCGCTGAGTGCGCGGGCAAGTTTTTTTGCCACGGTGGGCCTCCGGAACTCGTGAATTTGGCGAGCATTAGAGTCCGGAAATATGACAAAAGAATTACGCGCCGATTAACATCTCGTTTTCTTTGTCATAAAGATTTGTACGCTTGTTACAACTGCAAAAAGACAGCCACATAATTGTTACAGTATTGCGAAATAATGCTGGAAATTATTGTTTTTCCTCGCTTTTTAATACTTTGGGAGGGAAGGAAAGTGCGCCACTGAAGGGCGCACTTGGCAGCTAACCGATAAATTTCACCACACTTTCATCCGGGTCGCGCCCCTTGCCCGCCGCGCGCAAGCGCTCCAGGTAGGCCTCCCAATTGACGGTGTATTTTTCGGCCAGCTCACGCAGATATTCCCAGGTGTAAATGCCGGTGTCATGGCCGTCATCAAAATCGATTTTCAGACCGTAACGACCGGCGGCTTCGACCCTGTCGATACCCACATGGATTTTTCCATCCACCAGCAGTGCGGGGCTATTGCCATGGCCGCGCACCTCGGCGCTGGGGGAGTAGACACGCAGATACTCTGCCGGCAGGCTGAACTCGCCATCGGCAAACAGCAACTGCAGAGTTTTCTCTGCGCGATTTAATCGTATTTTTTGCGGTTTCATTTACAGGATAAAACGCGAAAGGTCCTCGTTTTGGCTCAGCTCACCCAGGTGGCTGTCCACATAAGTCGCATCCACTTTGAGAGACTTGTCGCCGTCGCCGGCATCGAAGGAAACCTCCTCCAGCAGGCGCTCCAGCACCGTGTGCAAACGGCGTGCGCCGATATTCTCGGTGCGCTCATTCACTTCGTAAGCCACTTCGGCGATACGGCGAATGCCGTCCTCGGTGAATTGCAGTTCCAGACCCTCTGTCGCCAGCAAAGCCTTCTGCTGTTCGGTCAGAGACGCGGAGGGTTCGGTGAGAATACGCTCAAAGTCCGCGGAAGTCAGCGAGCTCAGCTCCACGCGAATCGGCATACGCCCCTGCAGCTCAGGAATCAGGTCCGAGGGCTTGGACAGGTGGAAGGCACCGGAGGCGATAAACAGAATATGGTCTGTCTTGATCATGCCGTACTTGGTGTTGACGGTGCTGCCTTCGATCAGTGGCAACAGGTCGCGCTGCACCCCTTCACGGGAGACATCGGCACCGCCGCTCTCCTGACGCTTGGCCACCTTGTCGATCTCATCGATAAAAACGATACCGTTTTGTTCGGCAGCGCGAATCGCACGGGTTTTGATATCTTCATCGTTCACCAGCTTGGCGGCTTCCTCATCGGTAAGCTGTTTCAACGCCTGCTTGACTGGCAGCTTGCGCTTGCGGGTCTTGCCCTGGGACATATTCGAGAACATGCCCTGCAGCTGGTTGGTCATTTCCTCCATCCCAGGAGGGGCCATAATCTCCACACCCATAGGCGCGGCGGCCATATCAATTTCCACTTCCTTACTATCCAAGTCGCCCTCGCGCAGCTTCTTGCGGAACAGCTGGCGGGTGCTGGAATCCTTGTCGTTGGGCTCAGCCGAACGCGCAGGTGGCAGCAGAGCGTCGAGAATGCGTTCCTCGGCCGCATCCATAGCGCGCTGTTGCACGCCAGCCATGGCCAGTTCGCGCTCCTGCTTCACTGCCATCTCGACAAGATCACGCACGATAGATTCTACATCGCGGCCAACATAGCCCACTTCGGTGAACTTAGTCGCTTCAACCTTAATGAAAGGCGCATTGGCAAGCTTTGCCAGACGGCGTGCGATTTCGGTTTTACCCACACCGGTGGGGCCGATCATCAGGATATTCTTCGGGGTGATTTCGGCACGGAGATCCTCGCTCACCTGCATACGACGCCAGCGGTTGCGCAACGCAATCGCTACCGCGCGTTTGGCATCCTGCTGGCCAACGATGTGGCGATCGAGTTCATGGACGATTTCACGGGGGGTCATCTGGGACATACAAATTCCTGCAAAACGGTTGTGCGGGCCAGGTTGCAGCCCGCTGGACTCAGGTGCTTCTTCTGAGAGCGCCCGGTCAGTAAGTCAATTCTTCGATAGTGTTGTTGTGGTTGGTGTAGACGCAGATATCACCGGCAATTTTCAAGCCCTGCTCAACGATCGAACGCGCGTCCATATCGGTATTGTCGAGCAGCGCGCGCGCCGCCGACTGGGCAAAGGGGCCGCCGGAACCGATAGCAATCAGGTCATCTTCCGGCTGAATCACATCGCCGTTGCCAGTCACAATCAAACTGGCGCTGTCATCTGCCACCGCTAATAGAGCTTCCAGGCGACGCAGGGCGCGGTCTGTGCGCCAGTCTTTGGCCAGCTCCACCGCAGCGCGGGTCAGCTGGCCACCGTGGGCTTCCAGCTTGGCTTCAAAACGCTCAAACAGGGTGAAGGCATCGGCGGTGCCACCGGCAAAACCGGCGATAACCTTATCTTTGTAAAGTCGGCGCACCTTGCGGGCATTGCCTTTCATAATGGTGTTGCCCAGAGACACCTGGCCGTCGCCGCCAATCACAACTTTGCCGTTGCGGCGACAGGATAAAATGGTGGTTCCGCGATACTGTTCCAATGGAGACCTCTCGGATTACGCGTGTACTGTGGCTGTGCAAGGCCTGTTGGCTTACACGCCGGGAAAATTAGTCAGATTAGATAAGTGAGGACGGGACGCACCGATTTCAATAAGAGAAGGGTCAATTGCTATACTGAGAACCCGTCATCCATTGCGGATTCGCTTCTTGGCTCTGCTTCCCTCCCGCTACTTCAAGCCGCTTTTCACCCTGGTTATGACCTGCGTGATGTCGGGAGTAATCTCTGGGGCGATTACCTACTCCCACCAGGGATTCAGCGAAGGATTTCTGCCGATATGGGGCCGGGCCTGGTTACTGGCCTGGATAATTTCACTGGGATTGCCGCCACTGATCAGACCGGTAATAAAAAGTCTGCTGGGCAAACTGGCGGCACCAGACGAGGAATCCAGCGGTTGATTTAATTTGCAGGTCGCTTCAATACTAGCGGCATCAGGCGATGTTCTGCCAGAACCTGGCGGGCTTTGGCCATGCGCGAGCGGTTGTCGAAGGGTCCAACTAAGACCCGATGCCAAGTGCCGCGGCTATCACTGGCAGACTCCACTTTGACATCCAGATTGGCCAGGGTGAGCTGGGCGCGCAGGCGCTCGGCTTCCGCCGCCTCGCGGAAGGAGGCGGCCTGCAAGATATAGACCTGCGCTTTGACCTTGTCAGCAGCCCCTTGTTTATTGGAGGAAGACTCCCCACGAATGGCGGGTTTGGCTACCTTGGGTGGCGGTACCGAAACTTCGTTTTCCTTGAGCATGGTATAGAAATCAAAGCGCGGTTCGGACGGCGCCTGCGCCGTCGGTTTGGTTGCCGGAGCTCTGTCACCAGCGGCACCTTTGCCATTGCCGGCCACACCGAACTGCAGCAGCAAGAACACCGCAAAGCCACCCACGGCATTGCCCAGTACAAACCACACCCATGCGGGTTTGCCCGAGGCACTTTTGCTGCGGCGTTTCGTGTTGCGACGGCTCATGGTGGAATTCTTCCCTGGATAGTCTACTCAGCAGGCAAATTGTACCGCCAATTTACACAAGGGCATTGCTCTCCCGCAAAATTCACGACAATTCCTGCGCATCCATGTCCACCGCCCAGCGCAAGCGGCGATTCTTATTGCTCTCGGCCCAGGCACATACCCGGGCCAGCAGGGGTTGTAACTGGGCGCGATTTTGTGCGGTCACCTGAACATAAAAACGGTAGCGACCAGATTTGCGCTCAAGCAGCGCCGGCACCGGTCCCAGATATTGCAACTGGGGTGAGGGCGGTACTAGGGATTGCATAAATAGGCGTGCATTATGCAGAAATTCCTCGGCCCAAGCGGGCTCCTCACACTCGGCCCGCACCAGTGCCATGGCGTGGGTCGGAGGCAGCTGTGCCACCGCACGATCGCGCAACAGCTGGCGCGCAAAAGTCCCGTAGCCTTTTTCCAACAACATTTGCAGCAGCGGATGCTCCGGGAAGCGGCTCTGCACCAATACGCGGCCACTCAAGCTGCCGCGCCCGGCGCGCCCCGCCACCTGCTCCAGCAACTGGCCTGTGCGCTCGGGCGCGCGAAAATCGGCACTGAACAAGCCGCCATCGGCATCCTGGATCACCACCAGGGTCACCCTCGGTAGATGGTGCCCCTTGGCCAGCATCTGAGTGCCCAGTAACAGACAGGGTTCGCCATCGCGGGCCGGCGCCAGCAAGCGATCGAGAGCCTGCTTACTGGTGGTGGTATCCCGGTCAACGCGAATTACCGGATAATCGGCAAAGCGCCGCGCCAGCAACTCTTCGCTGCGCTCGGTGCCGCCTCCCAGGGCAGAGATTGAGCGGCTGTGGCACTGCGGACAAGTATCCACCAGGGGGCGGCGATAATCGCAGTGGTGACAACGTAGCTGGCGCTGGCGTCGGTGCATGGTGAGTTTACTGGAACAGTGCGGACAGTCGGCAATCCAGCCGCAATCATCACAGTTGAGTGCCGGTGCAAAGCCACGCCGGTTAATAAACACCAGCACTTGCTCTCCGCGAGCCAGTGTCTCGCCGATATGACGTAAAACCTGAGGCGAAAAACCCTCTTCCAGGGGCTCGCGTAGGGTCGGCACCACGTGGATCTGCGGCGGGCGCGCCTCGCCGGCGCGCTGGCGCATGCGCAAATGTTGATAGCGACCATTAAGGGCGTTGTGCAAGGTTTCCAGGGAAGGCGTTGCAGAACCCAGCAGCACCGGCACATCACTGTTGCGCGCCAAAACCACCGCCAGGTCACGGGCGGAATAGCGCACACCATCCTGTTGCTTAAATGAAGCGTCGTGTTCCTCATCTACTAACACCACACCGAGTCTCGGCAGTGGCGTCATAATTGCCGAGCGGGTGCCAATAACGATATCCGCTTGGCCCTCAGAGGCGGCGAGCCACGATTGGGCACGCTCGCCCTCGGCCAGCCCCGAGTGCAGGGCGGCGATACTGTGCTCGGGAAAGCGCGCGGCGATGCGCCGCAAGGTCTGCGGAGTGAGACCGATTTCCGGCACCAACAACAAGGCCTGGCGCCCTTCGGCCAGAACCCGCTCCATTAACCGCAGGTAGACCTCGGTCTTGCCACTGCCAGTGGTGCCTTCTAACAAGGTGGCGGAAAAGCAACTGCAATCTACCGCAGCGAGTACCTGCTGCTGCTCACTATTCAGCTGCGGTGGCGGAGTGGCCTCCGCAGCCGGCATCGGCGGCGGCACCGTAGGACCCGAAACCCACTCCACCAGTTGGCGCTCCTGCAAGGCGCGAATCACCGCCGGAGTATGCCCCTGGGTTTTCAGGTAGGTGCGGCTCTGCTGGCCGGCGCGCAGTAATTGTTGCAACAGGGCCTGCTGCTTGGGCGCCCGCGCCAGTGCAGATTCCGGTAGCCCCTTGCCTTCGGTAGTGAGTTGCAACCACTGCTCAGCCCAATGATCAGCCGGCTTGCCCTTGCGCAAGGCGGCGGGCAGGGCGGCGGCGTAAACCTCTCCAACCGGGGCCTGGTAATAATCGGCGATCCAGTTGAGAAGTTTGCGTGCGCCACTGTCGAACAGGGCTTTGCTATCAATCAGTTCCTGCGCCGGTTTCAGCTGTGCCTGCGGCGACTCCAGCACTACCTCCACCAACACGGCTACCAATTTGCGCCCGGCAAAAGGTACCCACAAGCGCTGGCCGGGTTTCAATTCAGCGGGATTGAGGCCCTCCGGGGGCAGATAATCGAAGAGACGCCGCAGTGGCACTGGCACCGCCAACCGCAGGATAACTCCCTGTTGCACTGTCTTTGGTACCGTCTGCTGCACCCCGCCCCCAATAACCTCGGTAAAAGGCGCTAGTGTACTGGCTGTTACGACAAGGTACAGAGACTGCTAATTTTACTTGCCAACTCTAATATTTAGAGTACTCTATTAATCAACTCTAATATTTAGAGTTCACTAAATTAGCAAGGAAGACAGCCATGACCGATATGGAAAAACTCAAAGACAGCCTGGATTTTGTCAGCGATGCCGTGCGCAGCAACCAAATGGAGAACGGCACCCCATCACTCTATTTTTTGTGGGGACTACTAATTTTTATCGGATTCGCTTTGGCGGACCTGGCCCCGCAACTCACCGTGTATTACTTCCTGGTGGCGAGTACCGCCGGCGGACTGTTCAGCTGGTGGCTGGGCGAGCGAACAGCACGCCGCACTGGCATCAATAACAGTACCTTTGGTCGCAAGTATGGTTGGCACTGGCTGGTAACTGGGATCGGTTTCCTGTTGATATTGGCCACAATGATCGCCAGGCCCAACGCCGCTGGCCCGGAGCAATTTCTGCTTTTAGCCGGACTCTCCTATAGCCTCGCCGGTATCCACCTGATCCGTCCACTGCTCTACAGCGGTATATTGATGCTGGCCAGTTACCTGCTGATCATTTTGCTGACACCACCCTACGCCTGGGTACTGAGCGGCCTGGCGATCGGCTGTGGACTTGTTTGGACCGGCCTGGTACAGCGGGCCAGGCAAACTAATGGAGCGGCGCAATGAAAGCCCTTGCGGACTTGGACCCGGTCCTCGAACACCGGGTACGCCTCGCGATTTGTGTGATGCTAGCGAAATACGAGGAAATCAGCTTCTCTCTCTTCAAGGAGCAGTTGCAGGTAACCGATGGCAACCTCGGCGCGCAGCTGCGCCGCTTGGAAGAGCAGGGCTATATTACTCTGCGCAAAGACTTTGTAGAGCGTAAACCCGTCACCTGGTATCGCCTCACTGAGAGCGGGCGAGAGGCGCTGAACAAGCACCTGCAGGCTCTGCAGCAACTTATCGCCGCCGCGGAATAACACCATTGCCCGGCCTTGTATTTGGGCTTGAACCCCGGCGCTAATCTGATAGTATGCGCCGACTTTTTAATCAGCCTGGAACCAATCCGGTTCCTGCTCCAACGACGATGCCGTGCCCGGCAACAGATCGAGTGGCGGTTTCGGAAAGAGGCAATCATGAAAGCAGATATCCATCCTAACTACACCGACATCACCGCTACTTGCTCCTGCGGCAATGTTGTTAAGACCCGCTCCACCCTGGGCAAAGACCTGCAGATCGACGTCTGCTCCCAGTGCCACCCCTTCTACACCGGCAAGCAGAAGCAGGCTACTACCGGTGGACGCGTGGACCGCTTCAAGAAGCGTTTCGGCAGCCGCATCGGCAAGTAATCCGAATAAAGAGGTACTTTGGTACTTCAGAAAGGGCGCCCTGGAATTTTCCACGGCGCCCTTTTTTGTGCTGCAAATTCAGCGCTCTGCTCAGATCCAGAGCGCTGGGGCGAAATCGATTTGTATCGCTTAATATATTCGTTATTAGCAGTAAATTTATCCTTCAAATTGAATATTAGACGGCTGATCATCCTGAATTTGGCCAAATGTTAAGGGCAAAATAGTAATAAGTAGCTGTTTCATTACCTCTGTGAGCTTGTGACCGCAAGCACCCCTCGGTTATTCTCTGAAACCCGCAGTAACCGGGATGACGCCCCAAGTGTCGCCCCCCGTTTTCGAGAGAACAGCCCCCAAATGACGGATTCATTGCGCCAGGCAGCGCTCGATTACCACGCACTCCCCAGCCCCGGCAAACTTTCAGTCGAGCTGACCACCCCCGCTGAAACTCAGGAGGACCTGTCGCTGGCCTATAGTCCCGGTGTGGCGGAACCTGTGCGTGAAATTGCCAAGGACCCAGAGGCCGCCTATCGCTATACCGGCAAAGGCAACCTAGTGGCGGTCATTTCCAACGGCAGCGCCATCCTCGGCCTCGGTAACCTGGGCCCACTGGCCTCCAAGCCGGTGATGGAGGGCAAGTCACTACTGTTCAAGCGCTTCGCCGATATCAACTCGGTGGATATCGAAGTGGACGTCAACAGCCCGGAGCAGTTTATTCAGACAGTTGCCGCCATCGCCAATACCTTCGGCGGCATCAATCTCGAAGATATTAAAGCGCCTGAGTGCTTCCATATTGAAGAGGCACTGATTGAGCGCTGCCCAGTACCCGTATTCCACGACGACCAGCACGGCACTGCAATTGTGACCGTTGCCGGCATGCTAAATGCCCTGGAGATCCAGGGTAAGAAAATCAGCGACGTGCGCATGGTGTGCCTTGGAGCCGGTGCCGCCGCCACCGCTTGCTGCAAACTGCTGCTGGCCGCCGGCGCGCGCAAAGATCAAATCACCATGCTCGACAGCCGTGGGGTAATTCACTCCGGCCGCACCGATATCAATGCTTATAAAGGTGAGTGGGCGCGGGATACCGATATGCGCACCCTCGATGACGCTATCACCGGTGCCGATGTATTCCTCGGAGTATCGGGCCCAGATCTGCTCTCCGCCGAACAGCTGCAGCGCATGGCGCCGAAGCCAGTGGTATTCGCCTGCTCAAATCCAAATCCGGAGATCAAACCAGAGCTGGCCCACAGCGTACGCGACGACCTGATCATGGCTACCGGGCGCTCGGATTACCCCAACCAGGTCAACAATGTACTCTGCTTTCCCTTCATATTTCGTGGCGCGCTGGATGTGCGTGCGGCGCGTATCAATGAAGAGATGAAGCTGGCCGCAATTGAAGCCATCCGTAAGATCGCCCATTTACCGGTGCCGGACTCGGTACGCGAGGGCTACGGCGGGGTAGAACTGAGCTTTGGCCCAAGTTATATCTTGCCCAAACCCACGGATCCACGCCTGCTTCCGGAAGTTGCCGCCGCAGTAGCGCGCGCAGCGGTAGACAGCGGCTGTGCCCGCCTGCCTTACCCCGAAAACTACCCGCTGCAAACACTCTAGGGCCGGTTAATTCATCCCTAGAAGCCCGCCTTATCCTCTCGGGGCGGGCGTTTGCCGCTTTCACCCCCACAGACTTCTTGAGCCATAAAGCACCCGTCGCTAAACTGCCTTTCTGTCACAGCATCAAAGTTGCCCAACACAATGAGTCACGTGTATGTGCTGACAAACCAGCACCAGCAGTTCCTGAGCAAAAGCGGCGAATGGCTTGATGGCCGCGAGCCCAACAAACTGTTTCGCAGCGAGCATAAAGATGTCGCCATCAACCAGATGTTCGAGGCCAATACCCGTGATGTCGGCTTGCGTATCGAATTGCTGCAGTGTGCGCTGAACCCCAAGGCCCAGCCACTGATACCGGAAGAAGCTCTCGCTGAGCAATCTTCGGCGCCCGAGGATCCGGAGATCGAGCCCGGTGTACCAGAGGAGATCCCGGCTGCAGAGCCCACCGAGCTGGAACCACAGCCAGAGCCGGAAGTGGCCCCGGAACAGGCTCCTGAGGTCGCGCCAGCACAAACCCCGGATGAGACGCCCGCACAACCCGGCGAGCACAAATCGGAATCGGAGTCTGCCGCCTGAGCGGAGATTCTTTTAGCACCGGCACAAGTAGCCCCAACGGCGACAACAAGAAAGAGTTCCGGTAGTACCAAGGAGATTCGAGTGCCTATTCCCCACCTGGCTGCCCTATCCCAGGCCAAACCCGTGCAACTGCTCAAGGGCATACGTCGCGGCCTGGAAAAAGAGAGTCTGCGGGTCGCCCACGACGGCACCCTGGCGCAAACGCCACACGCGCAGACACTGGGCTCCGCGCTGACCCACGAGAGCATCACCACCGATTTTTCTGAGGCGCTGCTGGAATTTATTACCCCTCCGGTGGCTACCCCGGAGGAAGCCCTTCGGATTCTCGACCGCATTCATCGCTTTACCTACAGCCAGATCGGAGACGAACGCCTGTGGGTCAACAGCATGCCCTGTGTTATCGGCGCCGATAGCGATATCCCGGTGGCCCGCTACGGAGATTCCCATAGCGGCACTATGAAGACCATTTATCGGCTGGGACTCGGCCTGCGCTACGGCCGCGCCATGCAGACCATCGCCGGTATCCACTACAATTTTTCTCTGCCGGATGAATTCTGGCTGTGGCTGCACGAGTTCGAAGGCAGCAGTGAAGCCCTGTGCGAATTCAAGACCCGCCGCTACTTCGACCTGATCCGTAATTTCCGCCGCAACTACTGGCTGCTGATCTACCTGTTTGGAGCCGCACCTGCGGTGTGTTCCTCTTTTGTCGAAGGACGCCAGCATAAGCTCGAAGCTTTTAACGGCGACGGTCACACCCTACACGCTCCCTTCGCCACCTCCCTGCGCATGGGCGACCTGGGCTACAACAGCGAAGTGCAGCAGTCTCTGGTGGTTTGCTACAACAACTTGCGTAGCTACCTGTCCACGCTCTGTTCAGCGATTAGCCGGCCCTATGGCCCCTACAACGAGCTCGGAGTCAAGGATAGCGATGGACAGTATCAGCAGCTTTCCGCCGGCGTGCTGCAAATCGAAAATGAATTCTATTCACCGATCAGGCCAAAAAATCCCGCCAAACGCGGTGAGACCGCCCTGGCGGCACTGGATAATCGCGGGGTCGAATATATCGAGGTGCGCTGCCTAGACCTAAACCCGTTTATGCCGCTGGGCATCGATGCGCAACAAATGCGCTTTATCGACAGCTTCCTGCTGCACTGCCTGCTGACAGAGAGCCCGGAGACCGATGAGGTCGATTACCGTTCGACCCAGGAAAACCAACAGCGTATCGTCTATCGCGGCCACGAGCCCGGCCTCAAGCTGCGCAGCAACGGAAGCGAACGGGAGCTCAGTGAGTGGGCTTCCCAGCTACTCGGGGAGGTGGATACTGTAGCCGAGTTACTCGACAGCGCTTGGGGCGGCGACCAGTACCGCAGTGCCGTAGGAGTTCAGCGCGCCAAGGTCAAAGGGGAAATACCCACCCCAGCCCAGCAGATCCTGGCGGAAATGCAGGAGCAAAACCTGAACTTCTACCATTGGGCTATGCACAAAGCCGAGCAACATCGCCGCTACTTTCTCGAGCGTCCTCTCGACAGCGAGTCGGTGCGGGATTTCTCTCGTGAAGCCGAGGAGTCCCTGCTCAGACAAAAGCGCGTGGAAGCGGAAGACAAGGGCTCCTTCGAGGAATTCCTCAGCCACTACTACGCGCAATATATGTGTTGCCAGGGCTAGCCCTGGCAACACAGAGCACCGGCGCAGGGTCCGGATATCCGCCCATAGGGATTGAGCGCATGAACTATCTCGCCCACCTGCTGCTTTCTGGTCCCGACACCCGCTGGCGCCTGGGTGGGCTACTCGGAGATTTTGTGAAGGGTCCACTCAAAGGCGAGCGACCGGAGGCCATTGAGGCCGGTATCAAACTGCACCGCCGCATTGATGCCAGCACCGACAGCAATGCCTCTTATCGTGAGGCCCTGGCGCAGTTGGACCCCAGCTGGCGCCGCTATGCCGGTATCGCACTGGATATCTGGTTCGACCATCTGTTGGCACAGCATTGGCAGGAGTGGCATCCACAGAGCCTGGAAGAATTTTGCGACCAGTGCTGGAGAGACTTTCGCAGCCACAGCCGGTATATTCCGCCGCAGGCACGGGCATTTATGGCCCGTGCCGAGCAAATTAAATTACTGCAGAGTTACCGCGAGGAACGCATCATCGGCCTTACCCTGGAGCGGGTAGGACAGCGCCTGCGCCAACCGGTTGCGCTGCAGGAAATACTGCCTGAGCTCAGTAGCGGGCGGGCAAAACTGGAAAACAATTTCAATAAACTACTAACCGACTTGAATCTCGAAGCCCAGCGCTTTCGGCAGCACTATTCAGGATCCGATAAACCATGACCTTACCCAACCCGCGCATTACCTTTCTGTTGGTATTTCTAATTGTCGTCTTTTTGCTCGGCTCCGCCTTTTATCTGGAGTACGCTCGGGGCCTGGAGCCCTGCAAGCTGTGTATTACCCAGCGGGTGATGTTACTTGGCATTGGACTGGTCTCTCTCATAGCCTTCCTACACAATCCTGCAACGATCGGCCGGCGCGTTTATGGGTTGCTGGTTTCCATTTGGGCTCTGGGCGGCCTCTATTTTGCCGGGCGCCAGCTGTGGCTGCAGAGCCTGCCGGAGGGCCAGGTGCCCGCCTGCGGACCCAGTGTCAGCTACATGATGGAGGTCTTTCCTATGGCCGATGTACTTAAGGCACTGCTCACCGGCGACGGCAACTGCGCCGAGGTCCAATGGACCATGATGGGCCTCAGTATCCCCGGCTGGTCCGCTATCGGTTTTGCCGGACTGATCCTATTTGGCGGCTGGCAGGCATTTCGCAAAGCCTGAATCAACCGGACACTAAACCGCGGCTCAGCGGAGCCGCCCTTTGCCAATGACAGCACCATCCCCACGCGAGCTAGCCCATTGGGTGCTCGGTATCGCAATCCTGTTTGGCTGCGAACGGCTCGGTAGCCTGATCGGAAAGGCGCTCGCCCTACCGGTGCCGGGTGCTGTAGTTGGGATGTTGCTGCTACTGGTGGGCCTAATGGTCTACGGCAGCGTGCCCCGCGGCCTGGCAAAAGTCAGTGCACAGCTGCTCTTTTTATTGCCACTGCTATTTTTACCCGCCGCCACTGGGGTCTTCTTTCTGCGCGATCTCTCCTTATCCGATTGGCTGGGCCTGCTCGCCGCAATTCTTTTTGGCACCCTGATCAGCCTTACGCTGTGTACTCTGTTGCTGCGCCGCCTACTCAGAAAAACCGATATAGTGCACAACAATGAACAGTGAGTTACTACACAGCCCGCTGTTTGCCCTGCCATTGAGCTGCGGTGCCTTCTGGTTTGGGGTACTGCTGTACCGACGCACGGGTACGGTACTGTTACACCCGATAATCACCGCAAGTCTGCTAGTTTTCGCAGCTCTCTATAGCCTGGATATTCCCTACCGCGACTACCAGGATGCCAGCGGTCTACTCTACGCCTTACTAGGTCCGGCCGTAGTCGCGCTGGCCGTACCGCTGAAACAAAACCTGACAGTGATTCGCCGCGCTGGCTGGCCCCTGCTGGTAACCATCACCGTCGGAGCCCTGTTGGCCCCAGCAATTGCTGTGGGGATCGCACTTTTACTCGGAGTGGGGAAGTCTGTACTACTCGCCCTTAGCGGAAAATCCATTACCACACCCATCGCACTTGCAATTGCCGAAAAAGTTCACGCGAGCTTAAGCCTGACCGCAGCAATCGTGGTGCTCACCGGCGTGGTAGGAGCCCTGGCCGGACCACCGCTGGTGCGCCACCTAGGTATTCGCGACGAGCGGATTCTCGGCGTGGTGCTCGGTATCAATGCCCACGCCGTGGGCACGGCGCGCGCACTGGAAATCAGTGCGCTGTGTGGCGCCTGTGCCGCCCTCGCTATGGGACTCTGTGGCGCCTTAAGCGCGCTATTGTTACCGCTAATTATCGCCCCCTGAGTCACCTGCCGACGCGAGCAGTGAAATTTACACAGCCGTCACAGCATTCTGACGTACTTTGCGCCTGACTCCTTGCTGCCGGCGGGGGAATCTCCTATCTTCCTAAGGGCCTTCGAGATCAGCAAAAAGCTAATAAGCTGCCACTGCAGCAACAGTAACAAAAGGACATCTTGGCGATGCTGGAAAATTGCAAGTCGGCGCGGGAGCGCTGGGGTGGTGTCAGCGAAATTATTGACCGCTGGCTTCAGTCACGACAAAACCTATTAGTGAGTTTCTACCACCTATCCGAAAAAAAGGAATTCAGTGAGGATGATCCCGAAACTGAAGACCGTGTCCGTCAGCTGTGCCAGCTGCTGGTGGACTATGTGTCAGCCGGTCATTTTGAGGTCTATGAACAACTGATGCGTGAGGGGCAGGCCTTCGATGATAAACAAGGTCTGCAAAAAGCCTGTGAACTCTACGATGATATCGATAGGACTACAGATATCGCCGTTGATTTCAACGATAAATATCTGGAGACGGACGACCTTTCCAGCCTGGCACCGGATCTGTCCGAACTGGGAGAGGCGCTAGAAACCCGCTTTAGCTCCGAAGATAGAATGATCGCCCTGTTACACACCGCTCACAAAAATCGGATCGCCTAGCACAGCCGCCTCTTGTTGCATGCAATTTTTCGTTGCCCAGGGACTCCTATTTTTTGCTCGCCTTCACTCGCCGGCTGACGACCAGTTAGCCGGAATATATCTGCGAATGCATTTAATCTTTAAATAAAACCAGGTAGCCAAGCGAAATAAATTCAAGCACAAAAAAAGGGCGCCTATTGGCGCCCTTTTTCAGTAAAGTTCGAAAAGTCAGATTATTCAGATGGAGCTTCTTCTTTCTTTTCTTCTTTTTTCTCGGAACCCTCATCACCAGCAACATTTGCTTTGTGCAGTTCCACTTCAAAAATCAGAGTGGCATTGGGGCCAATTTTACCGCCTGCACCACCGGGACCGTAAGCAAGCTCAGAGGGGATATAAAGTTCCCACTTGGAGCCTTCTTTCATCAGTTGCAGAGCTTCTGTCCAGCCCTTGATTACCCCGTTTACCGGAAACTGAACCGGCTCACCGCGCGCGTAAGAGCTGTCGAACTCCTCACCGTTAATCAGGGTGCCCTTGTAATCAACTTCAACGGTGCTGGTAGCGCTTGGCTTGCTGCCGCTACCTTCTTTAATCACTTTATACTGCAGGCCAGAATCAGTGGTGACTACACCATCTTTCTTCGCGTTCTCTTCGAGGAAAGTCTTGCCTTCCTGCATATTTTTGTCGGCGCTCTCTTTAAATTCTTTCTCCTGCTGAGCCAGCATTTCCTGCTGTTTCTTCTGCATCTGCTCCTGGAAAGCGGCAATAGTCTGCTGCTTTTCTTCATCGGACAAGCGATCCTCGCGGCCACTGGCAACGTCGTTCAGTGCCATCGCAACCACTTTGGGATCCAGCTGCACATCTTGAGCCTTTAGGCGCTTAGCCATGTCTTCGGCAATGATGTAGCTGACCTTCTTCTCCTGAGTGTCCAGGGCAACTTCTTTTTCCTGCTTCTGTCCCTGTTCGTTACAGCCGGTCAGCGCCAGGCCAAGGGCAATTGCTGCAGCCAAAGGGTATTTATTCATGGGTGTTGTCTCTTTGTCCGTATTGCGTTTATAGATTCGCGCTTGACCTTGGTCCAACGCCAACAGCGGTATTTCAAGCAACTCTGTTCCGGCCCTAAGCCACCAGGCGCACAGTTTCCGCCAGTGCGCCCAAGTCTAACCCAAGGCGACTCCCAGTGCATACTGATGACGCGCACACTGTGCAGGACACCACATTCCCCTTGCAGGTTCCAGCCGCTTCACAAAAAATCTGCAGACAACGCTTTTTTCGCAGTACACGGCATACATTTTTTTTAAAAACAGCGCTATTATCGGCCAGTAACCGGTTATTGTTCTGGACTGTTTGAAGTGCTTTTCAGTTTGGGGCAGTGCGCGGTGCGCATATCTCTTGCTAGAGCGGTATCCATCGTATTTAAAGGAAGAAGAGCGCACTATCCGGAAGTGCCAATCGATAATAAACGTCAGGACATTTACTCATGGCTGCCAAACCAAAAGCTGTCAATCCGGTTGCAGAGCTGGAAGCACAAATTTCCAAACTCGCCGCAAAACTGGACAAAGCCCGCAATAAGAAAATCACCGATGCCGGCAAAGCGGTACTCAAGGCCGGAAAAAACCTGACCTCAGCAAAAGACAAGCTGAGTAAGGCAAAGGACAAGCTGGGTGAAGCCCGCGCTAAGGCGAAAACCACCAAGACGCCCGCAGCTCTAAAGCGTGTGGAAACCGCTAAAAGCAATGTAGAGAAATTTAACGAGGTATTTCAACAGGCTAAGCAAGCTGCTGCCGATGCCAAGTATCTGCAAGCCAGAGCCAAAGCAGAGCTCAAAGCGGCGGAAACCGTACGTAAAGTCGCAGCTAAAACGGAAAAAGAGCTGCTTAAGACTCAACCTAAGGCGAAAAAACCCACCGCCACTAAGCAAGCCACCAGTAAAACCTCTGCTAAGTCTGTAAAAGCTGGCACGGCAAAATCTACGAGAAAGACGGTAGCAGCAAAGGCCAGCGAAAAGAAAGCTGCTGCGAAAAAGACGAGCACTGCTAAACCATCAAAGAAGGCAGCTGTTAGTAGCACAAAGAAAACCGCTACCAAGCCGGCAAAAACTACCACCGCGAGCAAGCAAAAAGTAGCAAAACCCGCCAGCAAGAAAGCTACCCCAACTAAAGCCGCAACAGCGACAAAAACTTCTGAAGTTGCTAAACCTGAGCAGGTAAAGGCCAAAGAAGGAAAGCCGCAACAGGAAAAACCCAAGCAAGCCGCACCCAGTGAAAGCAAAATTCAGGAAAAACCCACTGAAGAAGCAAAGAACCTGGCATCTGATGAGCAGCAAAAACCACTGGAGCAAACTCCACCAGCACCATCGATTACGCCAACTACACCGGCCAATAGCCTGTTTTCCACAGAGGGTCACCGTGGCGAATAGGCGCTCCTAATACTTTGTAAACAGATTGGCACCCGGCCGGTTCTATTAGGGTGGGTGCCAAGTAGCCAGTCCATTACGGTATAATTTATTGGAAGTATGGGATTGGTAGTAGGTAGAAACCTTCCAATTTTATTGGCAGCACACTGTGTTTGCTAAAGCCGCTGCCTGAAAAATTCAGACGGCATCCAGATTTTCGACCGAAGCCATAAAACTCTCAATCAGACCTGCCCAGTGAACCTGATCTTTTTGTAAAAGCCCATATTGCTGCCCCGCAAGCTGTAGCGCAGGCTTATCTCCCGGCCATGCCTCCAGACAAATTTTCCAAAGTGCCGCCAGCTGCAAGCGTTCCAATTTCAATTCATAACGCTTACACATTTCGTACACACGCACTGTATGAGGGCGAAAGCGCCCCAGTAAGCGACGCAGGTGGCGTACACTGATAATCATTCTACGACGCGGTGCCAAACCGCGATCAGCCACACGCCACCCCTCCTCACTCAACTGGTGTCCACAAACCGCTGCATAGCTAGCCCAAAGCATTAAACACACGTCGGCCCCCTTCGTGTCCTGGCAGTCGAGCAAGAAGTCTTCAACCCCTTGATGACGATAGAAGTCCAGACTGAACTGCCACAGTGGGTTTTCCTTGGAAGAGGATGGAGGTGTGCTATCTGTCACGTTAAAATCCAGGCCCTTTGCGGTTCGGCGCGCTCAAGCGGCGGCGAATACGTACAAATACGTCGAATAGCCTAGCATTCATCGGCCTGTTCATAAGAGGTTTTTTCCAGTGATTAATTTGCAAGGTGTCTCCCTGCATCGAGGCGAGCGCGACCTGCTAAACGGTGCAGACTGCCGTATATTCCCCGGCCACAAGGTGGGAATTATCGGCGCGAATGGCTGTGGTAAGTCAACACTGTTTAAGTTGCTACTGGGTCAACTGGAAAGCGACGCTGGACAGGTGGATATCCCCGGCGGCTGGCGAATTGCCCATATGGCCCAGGAAGTGGAGGCTAGCGATCAGTCGGCCCTCGACTATGTACTCGACGGCGATCGGGAACTGCGCAACCTGCAAGACCAGCTCAAAAAGGCTGAAACCAGCGGGGAATCCGATGGCCACAAACTGGCCGAGCTGCACGAGCGTATGGCCAGCATCGACGGCTATAGCGGGCCCGCGCGTGCCGCACAGTTACTCGACGGCCTGGGTTTTGCGCACGCGGAACAACAGCGCCCGGTGCGCAGCTTTTCCGGTGGCTGGCGCATTCGCCTCAATTTGGCTAGAGCATTGATGTGCCCCGCGGATTTGATGCTGCTGGACGAACCCACCAATCACCTGGATCTAGACGCGACCCTCTGGCTGGAACAGTGGCTACAGCGTTTCCCCGGCACCCTGTTAATTATTTCCCATGATCGCGATTTCCTCGATGCAGTGGTTGATGGCATTGTCAGTTTTGAACAGCAAAAGCTCGTGCTTTATAGCGGCAACTACAGCGCCTTCGAACGCACACGCGCCGAGCGCTTAGCCCAGCAACAAATACAATACGAAAAACAGCAATCCGAACGCGCCCACATGGAAGACTTTGTGCGGCGCTTTCGTGCCAAAGCCAGCAAGGCCAAACAGGCGCAGAGTCGTTTAAAGGCATTGGACCGCATGGCACAAATCGCCCCAGCCCATGTGGACTCACCCTTTCACTTCACCCTGCCATCTGCGGATAAAACTTCCAATCCGCTGATCGATCTGCGCGAAACTGATATCGGCTATGCCGACAAAGTGGTCGTGAGGAAAGTACAACTGGGTATTCAGCCCGGCCGCCGTATCGGCCTGCTCGGTCCCAATGGCGCGGGTAAGTCATCGCTAATTAAAACCCTTGCCGGCGAGCTTGCCCCCAAGAGCGGGGAGCGCCAGTGTGGCGAACACCTGGCTATTGGCTATTTTGCCCAACACCAGCTCGAAGCTCTGGATGGCAAGGCCTCTCCTTTATTACACCTGCAACGACTGAGTCCCGAGGCCAGTGAGCAGTCTCTGCGCGACTTCCTCGGCGGATACGGCTTTATTGGCGACCGGGTCTTTGAAACCGTAGCCGGCTTTTCTGGTGGAGAGAAGGCCCGCCTGGCATTGGCGATCCTCGCCTGGCAAAAACCCAACCTACTACTGCTCGATGAGCCCACCAACCACCTAGACCTGGAAATGCGCCATGCTCTTACCATGGCCCTGGCTGAGTTCCCCGGTGCGGTTATTTTGGTATCCCATGATCGCCATCTACTCGCCAATACCGCCGATGAATTTATTCTGGTCGCAAATGGTCGTGCGGAACCCTATAGCGGTGACCTCGAGGACTACAAACAGTGGCTACTGGGTTTTAACCGGGAAAAGCGGCGTGAGGAAAAATCAGTAGAAAGCGGTGATAATCAGGAAAAACCTGCAGAAGATAAAAAGGCCCAACGCCGTGCCGCTGCCGCCCTGCGAGAACAACTAAAACCCCTGACCAATAAATTAAAAAATATTGAGCGGCAAATGGCCGCAACAGAGGAAAAACTTCAAAAAGTTCAAGGCAAGTTGGCCGATGAGCAACTCTACATGGGAGGTCAGCAAGATGAAATTGCACGCCTCAATAAAGAGCAAACCGAATATCGCGAAGCTCTCGACCTTCTGGAAATGGAGTGGTTGGAAATTTCTGAGCAACTTGAGCAATTGCGCGGGGAGTAACTCGACCGTTTGTCTATCAAAGTAGCTCCTGGAGGGCATCTTTATCGCCCTCCAGGAGCTACCCCGGAAGCCTTAAAAAGGCATTAGCTATCTGCGAATACAGCCATATTCATCCACGGCGGTGCCGACCGGTGTATTCGGGCACTGATCGATATAGGCCGGCACTCCATCAAAGTCGATATCCATGGGGCAGCCATCGGGGCCAACATCCACACCTACCGGGGTCTGTGGGCACTGATCGGTTGCATCGATAATCCCGTCCGCATCCTCGTCGTACCAAAAGTCCGGGTACTCGATCCACTGGTAGCCAATCGCAACGCTGGCAAAACCATCCAACCCACCGTGATCCACCCCCTGAAAAAGTCGCACATCCGCACGGGCCTGCCAGCGGGGACCGAGGCTGTATTTTATCCCCAGACCGAGATTGACCATGGTTTGGCGATCATGCCAGTTGCACAGATATCTCCGGTAGGGGTGCCAGTCAGGATATTTATAACCATGTTTATACCGATATTTACAGTCGTAACGTTCTATCCCATCCTCGTCCGTGTAATATCTCCTGTAACGTTTTTTCGGCGCCTTATCATAATTAATACGCATCTCGCCAACGCCAAAAGCCACATATGGCTGCCAACAAAAATCACCACAGAATTGCCCACCAAATTGGTAGAGGAGGTCCAGGTGGTAATTGTAAATCTCGAGCTTTTCGGGAAAATCATCCACTCCAACAATAAAGTAATCGACCACCCCCTCCATCGCCCAGTAGTTGGTCATATTAAATCCCAGGCCACCACCACCACCGGTGGTATCCTGCAAAGTCAATCCGTGAAAAGGGGTTCCGTTTAAACGGTCACTGTTAAACCAGTATTTACCGCCATTGGCATAGAGATTGAGGGTACCGACAAAATCGGCCGAAACATTGCTGACAGAAAAAAGCAACACAGCACCGCAGAGGATTGAAATTGAAGTATGGCATTTACCCATTACTGACACCGAAATCTTTTTAAAACCATCCCCCTTTCAATTTTTATTAATTTGATTAACTACTTTAAATTCAAATTAATTCGATTATCTTTGTGTTATTTGTTCTGCATTTTTAATAAAACTACTATTTAATGCCGCGCCCAATATGAAAATCATAGACGGGAAATAAAAAATATACTTATAAACAGCGGAGAGTTAACCGATGCTGGCGCCAAACATAGATAACTACGTAAGAAACCTGGTTCGCCCAGAGTTGATTCAAACTTCGTGCCGCCCACCAAAAACTATTCGAGAATACGCCACCGATTTTCAACAAAATTCTCGCTGCAGTTGGAAGTACAGCCGCAGTAAAGATGGACTAACCCGAATTGATCAGTTAGTGACTCAGGCTGCACTGATCCAGACTCTGGATTACACCCGCATATCCAACACATCCCAAAGCCTTATAGAGGCAATGTATACCTGGTTGACCGGCTTCAATCCCTCCAACCCGGTACAACAGCTCACCTCGGATGGAATACAGCGACGTCAAAACGCCATTACCACATTGCTGGGCGGCGCCTATTGCTGGTATCGCCAGGCCAGTGAAGCCGCATTGTCAGAACCTTTGGCTCTGGGCAATATTCAGAACCACAATGACATCCCTTTCAATCTGTATCGTTATCGTTTTAGCCGCTCGGGTTTTAACCTGCATATGACACCGGGGCGCCTGTACCGGGGGGATACCCGGCCGCCGCAAATGCTGTGGCAGTCAGGGGGATTTTTTCCAAAAATGGATAACAACAACCGCCACGACCCCCATCTCGGTAGCGGCGCTTCCTGCCAGGTGATATCCAGCACTGACGATCCCAACGTGGTAGCGCGCTTTGCCTGGCACAACAAAACTTACTGTCCGGTGCGTTACTACTACCTGCACCAAACCGACAGGGTGGATAAAGCCATCGCCGGATTTGTCTATGAGTTCGACAAAACTGGACATGAATGCGTTGAGGTCGCCAACGTCACCCCCGGTCGTGAGGTAGCCTTCCTGGCAATACCCAACCAATATATTCGCCGCTTCCGCATGCGCTACTATGCCGGCAGCCAAAACAATATCGTGTTATCGGATTGGATGTACTACAACGAAAACTCGGTAAGAAATATCCGTATCACCGCAGACAAACAGCGCTGGGAATCTTTCAAGAAGAACTGGCAGCTGTACGTTTAAAGAAAGGGTGGGGTACTGCCGTAGGTGGGGGAGAACGCCGACTTACAGTCGGCGCTTATTGCTAAAACTCTCCAAGTGGAAAATTGGATGTTATTCGACCTCCGGTGCCGGCTTGGAAGGCTTTTCAACTGTCTCTTCGCTCGACGCCAGGGCGGGAGCTTCTCCGGGCAGGCGGCGGTACACCAGATCCCAGACACCGTGCCCAAGGCGCTGGCCGCGGCGCTCAAACTTGGTTTCCGAGCGCCACTCTGGACGCTCGACATAGTCATCATTGGAGGAGGTATTCTCCAGCAGTGACTCCGCTTGCAACACTTCCAGCATATGCTCGGCATAATTCTGCCAGTCCGTAGCCATATGCATGACACCGCCGGTTTTCAGCTTGCTGCAAATCAGGCGCACAAACTGCGGCTGCACGATGCGGCGCTTATGGTGCTTCTTCTTATGCCAGGGATCGGGAAAATACAATTGGAACCTGTCCAAAATGCCATCCCCAATGCAGTCATTCAAAACATCCACCGCATCGGCCATATAAATTTTGAGATTCTCAACCCCGGCTTTACCGGCATTGTTAATCAGCCGACCCACACCGGGAGGATGCACCTCAATACCAATAAAATTCTTATCCGGTTCGGCCTGGGCCATGGCAAGCAGTGAGTCGCCCATACCAAAACCGATCTCCAACACAAGCGGAGCCTCACGGCCAAATGCCTCAACTGGATTCAGAGGGCCATCGAAGAGCGACAGACCATATTTTCCCCAGTAAGTATCAAAGGCGCGGCGCTGCCCCTCAGTCATCCGCCCCGCACGAATCACGTAGCTGCGGATAGATTTTTTCTTGTACTCGGTGCGGTAGGGAAACTCTTCCGCGGATTCGTCTTGCATTGTTCGCGACCTCTTATGCGAAACGGTTTTCTCTTATTCGGGTTTTGATAGGCGACAGCCCGGCTATTTGGGGGTATTCACGGCGGCAATAAACAGTGTCACCCAGCCGGCGATCATCAATAACCCACCAATCGGTGTAATCGGCCCCAGCCAACGCGGCCCACCCAGGGTAAGGGCGTAGAGACTACCGGAAAAAAACACCAAGCCAAATACAAAGAAAGCGCCGCTCAGAGTGAGTGACAGACGTTCTCCCCAATTCTGTATCAGCAGCGCCACAGCCAATAGCGCCAGGGCGTGGATCATCTGGTACTGCACACCGGTCTTGTAGGCTTCCAATAGCGGCTCGGCGACCTTGCCACGCAGGCCGTGTGCGCCAAAGGCACCGAGAGCAACGCCACTGGCGCCAAATAATGCGGCGAGTAGAAGGTAAACTTTAACCATGGCTTATCCCATTTTTTTGCGCCCGACGAAGCGGGTCCATGCATCGCAGAAATAAAAAAACCGCGCTGCTGCGCGGTTTTTTCCGAACTGCCAAAGTGCGCTATCAGGCCTCCATAGCCGCACGCACTTTTTTCATGGCGTTCTTCTCCAGCTGACGGATACGTTCGGCGGAGACTCCGTATTTATCTGCCAACTCGTGCAGAGTGGATTTCTCCTCGCTCAGCCAGCGTGCCTGGATAATATCGCGGCTGCGCTCGTCGAGCTGCTCCATAGCATTGGCCAGACTGTTGAAGCTGGTTTCCTGCCAGTTATCCCGCTCCAACTGAGCTGCCGGATCATAACTGCGGTCTTCCAGGTAGTGTGCCGGCGCTTGCCAGGCGGTGTCGTCATCGTCGTCCACCCCCGCATCAAATGCGGCATCATGAGCGGCAAGGCGGCCCTCCATCTCATGGACCTGGGCGACATCCACATTCAAATCTTTAGCCACCGCCTTGGCTTCATCATTGCTCAGCCAGGCCAGTTTCTTCTTCTGACCACGCAGGTTGAAGAACAACTTGCGCTGTGCCTTGGTGGTAGCGATCTTCACGATGCGCCAGTTGCGCAGGATAAATTCGTGAATTTCCGCTTTGATCCAGTGCACCGCAAAGGAGACCAAACGTACCCCTTTCTCGGGGTTAAAGCGTTTAACCGCCTTCATCAGACCAACATTGCCTTCCTGCACCAGATCCGACTGGTTGAGTCCATAGCCAGAATAAGACTTGGCAATATGTACGACAAAGCGCAGGTGGGACATGACCAGTTGGCGGGCCGCGTTAATATCTTCGCGATAATAGAGGTCTTCTGCCAGGCGCTTTTCTTCCTCCGCGGACAGCACATCGAAGCTGCTGACGGTCTGGATGTAAGCTCCCAGGTTGGCGCCCGGAGACAGCGTATGCACTGGCTGTAGGCTGGTTCCCATTCAGGTTTCTCCTCTCATTATTAGTCGGCCGATTCCAGCGGCCGCTGTCGTCGGACACTTTATCCGGCAACAGGCTGGACTCAGTGTAGCACTTGCACGAGCGGTTAAGAAAGTCCGCCGCCAACTGCCGTATTCCCTTGTATTGCAGCCGTTTAGAGGGACCAAATCCCGACTAGGTTCCCCAATTCGCTACAGCTTTACGCTTCTTGGCTAAACCAAGGCGTGTAAACACTCTTCTCAGCAGGGTTCGATCTCGCGCAAGTGACGGCCCGCCGCCAGCCAGGCCCCCAGCAGCCCAAGCAAAGCAGCGCCACCGATAAGGCCAACAAAATAGCTGAAACCGGGCCCCACTAGGCTGTAATTACTACCGTAGCTAGAGGAGAGGCCTGAGATCGGCCCGGACAATAGCAACACCGCCCCCAGTAACAGAGCCCATGCCAGCAGTCCGCCAAAAGCCCCATAACAGAGACCACTGTAGAGGAAAGGTCTGCGCACAAAAGCATTTGTGCCACCCACAAGCTTTACCACCAGGATTTCCTCCCGACGGCTCTCAATGTGCAGGCGAATCGTATTGACCACCACCAGGATAACCCCCAGCGCCAACAGCAGCGCGAGCCCTGCGGACATCCGTTGCCCCAGCTCCGTCAGCTGGGTTAGGCGCTGCACCCAGGCCAGATCGAGCACCACCGAGTCACTCAGGGCGTGCTCCTGTAGGTTATCCACAATGCGCTGCAATTTTTCGCTGTTATGGGTATCTCGCGGGCGCAGCAGCAATACTGCCGGCAGAGGGTTGGCATCGAGCCCCACCAGGAGATCGCCGAGCCCGGATGCCTGCTCGAATTCCGCCAGCGCCGCTTCCGGAGAAATATAAGTCACCTCTGCGATGGCCGGGTCGCTGCGCAGTTTGGCGGCGAAGGAGTCTACTGCCGTTTTCTGCGCTCTCTTATTGAGAAATACTGAAATCTGCGGCTGACCATCCCAGCCGGCCACAGCGCGCTGAAAATTTGCCAACCCAAGTTGCAATGCGGCGGGCAGGGCCAGGGCGATAGCAATCACCAGGGCGGTCATAGCACTAGCCATGGGCGTAGCGAAAAAACGGCGCAGGGATTCCCGTGCTACCTGGCGATGGTGGTCGAGCCAGGACTGCCAGCGATCCGAAATACCGGTGCGAGCAGCCACCGCGCCACTGCTACGCGGGCGCTTTTCAATGCCACTGCTCGCCGGGCGCTGGACTCTAGACTGGGTGTGCTTCACGGCTTGGGACTCCGTCGTAGATCAACTGACCGGCTTGCAGGGTCAATACCCGCCGGCGCATGCGCGCTATCAATTCCAGGTCGTGGCTTGCCACCAATACAGTGACGCCCACAGCATTAAAGTCGGAAAACAGTTGCATGATCTCCTGTGACAGCTGAGGGTCCAGATTACCTGTAGGCTCATCCGCTACAAGGATCGCCGGCTTGTTCACTACTGCGCGGGCGATACCCACCCGCTGCTGCTCCCCTCCAGATAGGGTAATGGGATTGTGTTTCTCCTTGTCCAGAAGACCTACTTTGTCTAGAGCGGCACGCACCCGGCGGCCCACTTCGCGTTTGCTGCAACCGGCCACTGCCAGCGGTAGAGCGATATTGTCGAACACACTGCGATCAAACAGCAGCTGGTGGTTTTGAAAAACGATACCCAGGTTGCGGCGGTAATAGGGGATCTGGCTATTGCGCAGGCGGTTGAGATTCTGCCCTGCGACCAAAATCGAGCCTTTAGTGGGGCGCTCGATGGCAGTCAACAGCCGCAAAAGTGTGCTCTTACCCGCACCTGAATGGCCGGTGAGAAACACCATATCGCCTCGAGGGACTTCCAAGCTGATACGCACCAGGGCGTCCTGCCCCGATGCATAGCGCTTATTCACATTGTCAAAGGTGATCACGATTTTGTTCTTGTTATTCCCTAAGAGGGTTTAGTGGCGATCAAGCGGTATCACGGCCAAACAGCGCCGAGACAAATTCGCGCGCGCGGAACGGCTGCAGATCCTCAGCCTGTTCACCCACACCTATAAAGCGCACAGGAATACCGAAACGCCGCGCCAGGGCAAAGATCACGCCACCCTTGGCGGTGCCGTCAAGCTTAGTGAGTACCAGGCCGGTGACACCGGCCGCCTCGCGGAATTGCGCAGCCTGGTTAATTGCATTCTGGCCGGTACCGGCATCCAGCACCAATAGCACCTCGTGGGGAGCACTGGGATCCAGCTTGCCCATTACACGGCGCACCTTGGTCAACTCTTCCATCAGGTTGGACTTGGTGTGCAGGCGGCCGGCTGTATCGGCGATTACCACGTCAATACCACGGGCCTGGGCCGACTGCACGGCATCAAAAATTACCGAAGCGCTGTCCGCACCGGTATGCTGAGCCACCACCGGCACATCGTGGCGCTGTCCCCAAACCTGTAACTGCTCTACCGCAGCGGCGCGGAAAGTGTCGCCGGCGGCAAGCATCACCGATTTGCCTTCGCCGAGGAAACGGTGCGCCAGCTTGCCGATAGTGGTGGTCTTACCAACGCCGTTAACGCCGACTACCAAAATCACATAGGGCTTTTTACTGGTATCCAACACTAAAGGCGCGTCGACACTGTCGAGCAGCTCTGCCAACTCTTGCTGCAGCGCTTTATAGAGCGCATCCCCATCGGCCAGCTCACGGCGTGAGACGCGCTCAGTGAGGCGCTCAACAATTTCACTGGTGGCCTCGACACCCACATCTGCCATCAGCAGCTGGGTTTCCAGCTCTTCCAGCAGATCTTCATCGATTTCTTTGGCTCCGAGGAACAGGTTGCCCATGCCCTCGACAAACTGATTGCTGGTGCGGCTGAGCCCGCGGCGAATACGTGCAAAGAAACCCTCTTTCTTTTTCGCTACGGGTTTTTCCTGCACGGGGGTGGGCTTGGGCGCTGGCTCCTGAACCCGAGGAGCCGGTTCTGGCGCTGCTGCTTCAGTATCGGCTGGCAACTCAGATTCAGGGCTAGACGGAATTTCGGGCTGCGCATTGGCTGTACTAGCGGGCGACGGCTCAACAGCTTCTGTGGAAGGTTCCTGCACATCAGCAGTCGCTTGTTCCATCTCTGGAGCGGGCTCTTTATCGGTGACAGATGGCTCCTGCCACTCTTCCGCCGGGGCCTCCTCTGGTGAGCCAACCGCTTCGGCCTGCTCCCCTTGGGGCTCGCTTTGTTCGGGCTTGCGCTTTTTCTTTTTGCGCAGGAAATCAAAGATCATTCGTTTATCCGGGTGTACCGCTTGCAGAAAGACGCTAATCTTAGCATCGCTAAGCCCCCAGTAGAGAGTTACCTTGGCCAGAAGTTCATCGCGCAAGCAAAGCACACAGCCTCTTTCCCAATTGCGCATCATCGGAGGGCAGTGGCGCGGGCGCAAATTGCAATTTGCCCCGGTTGAGGGATTGAGACCTACCGGCGATCGCCTGCGCGAAACCCTGTTCAACTGGTTGCAGTTTCACCTGCCTGGCGCACAATGCCTCGACCTCTTCGCCGGCTCCGGCGCCCTGGGTCTGGAATCTCTATCCCGTGGCGCGGCCTCAGTGGATTTCGTCGAACTGAATCCCCAGGCTGCACGCACCCTAAACCAGCAACTCCAGCTACTCGAAGCCACAGATGGCGAGGTGCATAACTGCCGGGCAGCAGATTTTTTGGTCGGTGGCGGCAAGCCTTACGATATTGTCTTTATCGATCCGCCCTTTGCAGACGATTTGTGGCAGGAGAGTCTCGGCGCTCTCACTGGCAGGCTCTCAGAAGGCGCTTTGATTTATATCGAGACACCCCGAGACACTGTTATTTCTACTGCGAACGACTGGTCGTTAATCAAGGAAAAGCGCGCTGGTCAGGTCTGTATGCGACTGTTTAGTAATAACTCCGATGCAACCACTGAACACTGACCGGTCAACGGATCAGGTTAACGCATTCGGTTTTGAGCCTTAGCCGTAAATTGTTTACCATTCGCATCCCTTTCAGCCCGCATTTATCCTTGGCGTATGAAAAAAGTTGTCTACCCCGGAACTTTCGACCCAATCACCAATGGTCATCTCGATTTGGTGGAGCGGGCCTGTCGCCTGTTTGACCACGTCATCGTGGCCGTAGCCGCCAGTAATCGAAAGAATCCTTTATTTACACTGGATGAGCGGGTGGAGCTCTCCCAGCGCGTACTCGGCCACCTGCCCAATGTGGAAGTCATCGGCTTCGATATCCTGCTGGCTGACCTGGTGCGCCAGGTGGATGCCTATGGGGTTCTACGCGGCCTGCGCGCAGTATCCGACTTCGAATACGAGTTTCAGCTGGCTAATATGAACCGCCAACTGGCGCCGAATATGGAAAGCCTGTTCCTGACCCCAGCAGAACATTTGTCCTATATTTCTTCCTCTTTGGTTAGAGAAATTGCCTCTCTCGGTGGAGATGTCACAAAATTTGTTCCAAGTGCTGTACAAGCGGCACTGGAAGAGAAATTCCGCTAACTCCCGAATTGGTTATTTCTGATACACTCGAGCGGATTTTTCCACAATCCGCGGAGTGTTTCGTGCGTCACATTCTCCTCGCTCTCGCCCTTGTTCTATCTCCGGCCATGGCCGATGAGCCGCAACCGGAAGTCGATACCGGCCGCAGTGCCATCAAGTCTGCCACGGCCAAATCCTATATGGCGGTGACCGCCAACCCCCACGCGAGTCGCGCCGCCGAACAAATCCTCGCGCAGGGCGGTAGTGCCGTGGATGCAGCCATCACCGCTCAGTTGGTGCTCGGGCTGGTGGAGCCCCAGTCATCAGGTATTGGTGGTGGCGCCTTTATGCTGAGCTACGACGCCAAAGATAAACAGCTGCGCTATTACGATGGCCGGGAAACCGCTCCGGCAGAGGTGGATGAAAACTACTTTATGCACGACGGTAGACCGCGTTCATTTATGCAGGCGGTTATTGGCGGCTACTCAGTGGGCGTCCCTGGCGTCATCCGCATGTTGGAAATGGCGCACCAGCGCGATGGCAAACTGCCATGGGAAGTTTTATTCCAGCCAGCCATCCAGCTAGCCGAAAGCGGCTTTGAAGTCTCTCCACGTCTGCACAAATTGTTGAGCAGGCTACCCCATGTAGATGCAAGACCGGCGATCGCCAGTTATTTCTTTGACAGCGACGGCAGGCCCCTGCCGGTGGGCCACCGGCTGAAGAATCCGGAATATGCCCGCACCCTGCGCATGATTGCCAGCGATGGTGCGAACGCTTTTTATAAAGGAGAGATCGCCGAGGCGGTCGTCAAGGCCGTTCGCGGCGACACTGAAAACCCCGGTCTGCTCAACCTTGAGGATATGGCTAATTATCGGGCCAAACTGCGCCAGCCTCTCTGTTCCGCTTTTCTCGAATACCAGGTCTGTGGTGCGGATGCCCCCTCATCGGGCGGCACCACCGTGGGCGGTATTTTGGGCATGCTGCAAGCTTTTCCCATCGCTGAAATGGAAGCCGGGGACGACCTGCTCACCCATTTGTTTATCGAAGCCTCAGAACTGGCCTTTGCCGATCGCAACACCTATTCGGCCGACTCGGATTTCATCAGTGTGCCCAGTAAGGCTTTGGTATCCCCCGCTTACTTGAGCGAACGTGCGACACTCATTGACCCTGACAGCGCCAGCATAGCCAAGCCCGGCAATCCGAACACTGGGGCGACCAAGCGCCTCACGGCCCAATCACCTGAGATGCCCAACACCAGCCATTTGGTCGTTGTGGATCGCTACGGCAATGGCGTCAGCATGACCAGCAGCATCGAAACGGGCTTTGGCTCTCGCCTGCTGGTAAAGGGTTTTCTGCTGAATAACCAGTTGACCGATTTTTCCTTTACCCCAAAAACGGCCGAAGGGCAGTTGGTGGCGAATCGTATCCAGGCCGGCAAACGACCTCGCTCTTCCATGTCGCCAACGGTGGTATTTAATAAAGATGGCAGCCTGCGCCTACTGGTGGGCTCACCCGGGGGGTCACGTATTATCGACTACACCGCCCGCACCATTCTCTACCACCTGGGGCTGAATATGCCCATTGCCGATGCCATCGCAGCCGGCAACATTGGCGCTATCGGGCGGCGTGTCGAACTTGAACCCGGTTTCTTTAGCCAGGACACCATCAATAAACTCAGGGCTCGCGGGCACGAGGTCGTCGAGCGCGATCTCAACAGCGGCATTCATGCAATCGCGGTAAAAAACAATACACTCCACGGCGGTGCCGACCCCCGCCGGGAAGGCAGTGCGCTGGGGCACTGATTTTCTGGAGGAGGCATATTGCATATGCCTCCTCAAAACCATCCCCCCTAGAAAGCTGCCATTCATAAACCAGCTTTCCGGATAGCGTGCCCCTTCTTTAGAGTGGTCCATACTTCCTCCTAACTAGCGTAAGCCAAAACGCAACTGGAGGGCCCCTCTTGGACCACCGCAAAGTAGATGCTACTGGCATCGAACTCCTGCACGACCCCAGCACCAATAAGGGCACTGCTTTTACAGAAGCGGAACGCAACAAGTTTGGCCTTAACGGCCTGATTCCCTACGCTCTGGAAACCATCGAAACCCAGGTAGAGCGGGTGATGATGCAGCTGAGCCACAAACATTCGGATATTGATCGATTTGTCTACCTGACCGGTCTACTGGATACCAACGAGACGCTCTTTTACCGAGTGGTGATGTCCGATCCGGTGCGCTTCCTTCCGATCATTTACGACCCCACTATCGGTGAAGCCTGCACCAAGTTCAGCCATATCATGCGCAGGGTCAGGGGTGTCTATCTGTCTATTGCACAGAAGGGCAGTATCGCCGACTCCCTGTCTCACTGGCCGGACCGGGACATTCGATTTATTTGTGTCACCAATGGCGGACGAATTCTGGGGCTCGGGGATATCGGCGCGAATGGCATGGGTATCCCCATTGGTAAACTGCAGCTTTACACCGCCGCCGGGGGCGTACCGCCAGAGCATTTACTGCCACTCTTTTTAGATGCCGGCACCGATAATGAACAAGTACTCACAGACCCTCTTTATGTAGGCCTGCGTCGTAAACGCCCGGATACTGAGACGCTTTACCGTTTTGTGGATGAATTTGTGGACACTGTTCAGCAGCGCTATCCACACTGCTGTCTGCACTTTGAGGACTGGACCGGTAGTGACGCCGTCCACCTGCTGCAACGATATCGAGACAGGGCCTGCTGCTATAACGATGATATCCAAGGCACTGCGGGCATTGCCCTGGCCGGCATGATCAACGCCCTGAAAATCAAACAGGGCTCGTTAAAGGATGAAAAAATCTTCTTCGCCGGTGCCGGCTCTGCCGGCATAGGGCTTGCGGATTTATTTGTGAGTGAACTGGTCAATGAGGGGCTCAGTAGGGAAGAGGCCCAAGCCCGCATTATTATGTTCGATGAAAAGGGACTACTGGTAAAAAGTCGCGAAGACCTTTTCGACTTCCAGCGCCCCTACGCACACGACCACTCCCCAACTTCACAATTATTGGAGGCCATAAAAACTCACAAGCCAACTACCTTGATTGGCGTCAGTACCGTTGGCCAATTATTTACCCAGGAAGTCGTGGAAACTATGGCCGCACACAACCCGCGACCCATTATTTTTGCTCTGTCCAACCCAACCGAACATGCCGAATGCAGTGCGGAGCAGGCCTACAGTTGGAGCCAAGGCCGAGCCATCTATGCCGCCGGCGTACAATTCCCCAAGGTCACACTGCATGGAAAAACCTATTTGCCAGGCCAAGCGAATAATTTATATATCTTCCCCGCGGTAGCAATGGCAATTTATGCAACAAGTGCTAAACGTGTGCCCGACTCACTATTTATTGAGGCCGCCCGTGGAGTTGCTGAGCAAGTCGGTCAAGATCTGCTGCAGCAGGGCTGTCTGTTTCCGCCACAATCAAAAATTTTAGAAATATCCCAAAATACAGCCGCAAAAGTCAGCAAGAAAATCTTTGAACTTGGGCTCAGCGCAATGGAACCGCCAAAAGATTTTTTAGAATTTATAGAAAAACATACTTATAAAGCTGAATATCTTTCTTATATTTGAATTTAACTCAATACAACAAAGGTCAGAAGGTGTCTAGTTGTATTGATCTTGGTTCACTGCCTGAATTTCTAAAATATTTTCGATCAAATACCAAGCGTCCCTTATAAAAAGTCTTTATCACTTTGGCTTCATCAACCTGATCTTTAGAAAAATTAAATATATTTCTATCTAAAACAATAAAATCAGCCCACTTACCCTTTTCGATACTGCCCGTTTCCTTTTCCAAGCCCCCGGAATAGGCAGCATTAATTGTAAAAGCCTCAACTAGGTCATAAATAGAAATTCCTAGATTTAACCCCCGATAAATAACCGCCATTGGATCCAACATGCCACTAATCTGAGAGGGGTCAGAAGATAATAAAGATACACTCATGGGAATATATTTTTCTCCGCCCTTTAAACTTCTGCCCTCCGTTGAACCTTCTCGGCCCCTATGCAAGAGGAAAATATTTTTTGGTTGCATAAATACAGCACTATGCATCTGGGAAAGCTGATCCAGAGTGGACTCTTTATCTAAAAAAGCATTAACAATTGCATTGCGTATTTTGGTGTCGTCCCCCTCCAACTTTTCCAGTATATTTAAAGCTTTATCAGTTTCCTCTTCTCCAGAGACTAAAATCTGTATGGGAAATTGGTGAGCATTAGCCCTTTGCGCCAAGCTAATAACCTCTTTAATCGAACCAGAAGTCCTTGAGATTGGTTCTGTAGTGATCCACACCCTTAAATTTTCCGGCAACCATCCAATATAACTTATCGAAGTCAGCCTAAAGTCATCGATTGCTATTTGACTAACCTTTTGCTGCAACGAACTAAAATCTCTGTCGGCAAAATCTGTACTAACCGCCATTGAGGCCAGCACGCGAAAACCCATGGGTTCAATTTTGGATATTTGATCAAAATAACGCTTTTGGCCTTCCTCATCTTTTAATACAACAACGGAATCATAGAGACTTGTCACACCATTACTAACCGCTAAATCTTGCATACTGAGCAAGTCTTTTCGGTAATCTCCGTTTATGTCCTGCGGGATCAATTTCTCTATTAGTGCGACAGCGCCAGGACCCCGCAACCAACCAGTAGCAATGCCGTGTTCGTTTTTTTCTATAAATCCATTAGGAGGATTCACACTTTCATTATTAATTCCTGCGGCAGCCAGACCTTCTGAATTTGTCCAGATATTGTTTCGGTCTGAAGAAAATAAAATAATCGGGATCAGGTCATTAATTTGATCGAGAATTCCTTTATGCGGAGTCTCAGCAGAAAATGTCTGCAAATTCCAACCATCACCCACAATTACTTGCTGTTGCGGATTCTCTAGAATATAACGCGCTACCGCAAAACGGTAATCTTCAATGGAGCCTCCAGAAAATAAGTTGATTCTGGATGCCGCCCCTCGAATTTTTGCCCTTTGGAAAAAGCCAGGTAAAACCAGCTTACCATTCAGATCTACAATTTCAGTATCCCCGCCAATATAAGCCTCAACACCTGTCTCAGTGCCGACAAAGACAATTCGCCCATCCCTGATTGCCATCGCCGCAGCAATAGATCGGGCTTTATCCGCGGTATAAATAGTGGCGTTGCGGACAATTAACTGAGCAGGCTTGCTTGGGGTGGGATTGGCAGTGGGAATGAAGCCCACGCTCTTTTCTAGAGGATCACAGGAGAGGAGCAAAAGAACCGATAGCAAACTGAATAAACGCATATAGCTTCCCACGGATTTGCCCTATCCCCTCAATTTTCCACTGTGAAAAAATTCAGCGAGACTAGCAATTCAATGATTCTCTCAAGGCCACAGCCAGTGATAGCCGAAAGAGCCTCTCGTACAGGGACCTAGCCCGCACTCCAATAGGGTGCTGGCCAGGTTCGCCATGGCAATGGTGAGAAACAGCACCGCGATAAATTTCTCGGGAAAGGTGAATCGACGCGGTGACAGGTTGCGCCGCAAGAAACCCAACATCATTGCGACCCCGCAATAAGTAAGCAGCCCAAAAAAAGCCACGGCCGCCCAGGTATAGAGATGCAAGCCGAGAAAGGGCTCTCCAAATCCGGGGTTATTGGGCAGAATATGCAACAACACCTGGCGCCCGGCAGCAGCCAGCCCGGCAATACTCGAGAGGATAACAATTCCGTAGTGAGCGGGACGTACACCAAATCGCAGGTTCATCAGCAAGCCCAAGCCAGCCATGGTAAAGGCTACACGCTGAAGCAGGCATATGGGGCAGGGCAGTTGGTGCTCGTAAAGCTCGATGATAAAAGCCGCCCAGAGAACCGCAGAGAGGCCGAGAAGAGCCAGGGCATCGAGCCTTCGGACCATATACACCATAGCGGCACCCCGGCTAGAAGGAGAGGTCCAGCGTTGTGTTCGAGTGATAAATCAACCAGATGATGTAAATCACCATAGTCAACAACCACCACACGGTGGCCGCGCGCTGGCGGCGCTTCCATATATACCAGGCTGCAATCAGAACGGTGAGAAAAGGCAGTACCAATACCACGGGCCATCTCCACAGACAGCAATACTCTGATATTAGTAGTAAATTCCCGCCAATGCCCTACCGCAAAGTAAGCTCAACGCTGGCAACGAGTGCAAAAGAAGGTACTGCGCTGGCCCAGAACCATATCCCGCACCAGGCTCCCACAACTGGGGCAAGGTGCTCCCGCGCGGCCGTAGACATTGAGTTCCTGGGCGAAATATCCTGGCTTACCATCACCACCGATAAAGTCCCTCAGGGTAGTGCCACCTTGGGCAATGGCACGACTCAATACCTTTTTGATCGCCTCTGCAAGGCGCAGATAGCGGGCTTTTGAAATAGAGCCCGCTTCACGATCCGGGCGGATACCTGCCAGGAATAGCGATTCACTGGCATAAATATTCCCCACCCCCACCACGATCCGCCCATCCATAATGAACGTTTTCACCGACTGTTTACGCTTGCGGGAAGCGGCGAACAGGTAGTCACCATTAAAACTCTCCGACAGCGGCTCCGGCCCTAAATGACTGAGTAGATCGTGGGCCAGGGGGTCTGTTGCGGTCCACAGAAGAGCGCCAAACCGGCGTGGATCCCTGTAGCGCAGGGTCAGGCCACTATCGAGTCGCCAGTCGATATGGTCGTGCTTCTCAGGGGATTCTTCCTGCTCGACCAGGCGCAGGCTTCCAGACATCCCCAAATGCCAGATGGCACATCCCTTATCTGTATGCACCAGTAAGTATTTGGCGCGACGCTCCAGCTTCAGAATACGGGCATTTTTAATGTGCTTGGCGAAGTCCGGGTCTACAGGCCAGCGCAGTCGCGCCTGTCGTACCACAACCGATCGCACCCACTGTCCCTCTAGATAAGGAGCGAGGCCACGGCAGGTGGTTTCTACTTCTGGGAGTTCAGGCATTTCTCATCTCACGATGGCTGTAGCCGAGGAGCGGACACAAAAAAGCCCGGCAAGAACCGGGCTCTTCTGCGAGTACGCGGAAGGCAATTACTTGATTTTGCCTTCTTTGTACATAACGTGCTTGCGAACAACGGGATCGTACTTTTTGATCTCCATTTTCTCAGGCATGTTGCGCTTGTTCTTGGTAGTGGTGTAGAAGTGGCCAGTACCGGCGCTGGAATTCAGACGAATCTTCTCACGCATTGCTCAATCTCCAATCAGTTAGCTGAATACAGCTAATTAAACTTTTTCGCCGCGGGCGCGCAGCTCAGTCAGGACAGCGTCGATACCTTTCTTATCGATAACGCGCATGCCTTTTGCGGAAACACGCAGTTTCACAAAACGCTTCTCGGACTCAACCCAGAAACGGTGGCTGTGCAGGTTCGGCACGAAGCGACGCTTGGTGCGGTTCTTAGCGTGGGATACATTGTTTCCGGTTACCGGACGCTTACCGGTTACCTGACATACCTTGGACATCTGTTGGCCTCTTCAAAACGCTTGTGCCCGCATGGCGCCAATCCTGAAGAGGAAAAGGGTGTGCGGGAACATAAAAATCGGGATTCTAATCCGGTTCCTGGATGGCGGCGGAACCTGTGCAGAATCTGGCCCGGCCGCAAAGAGCGGCGTTTTATACCAAAAGAGCCCGTAGGGAGCAAGTTTTGTACAGTACTTCTGCGCCAATCGCAGCTTCTCAATTGCAGTGCCTACAGCAGCCCCTGCTCTGCAAAGGATAGGGCCTGGCCCTCGCCCACTATCAGATGATCCAGCACCTTGATATCCACAAGCTCCAGGGCCTGTACCAAACGCTCGGTAATCCAGATGTCCGCCTGGCTAGGCTCGCAAATGCCCGATGGGTGATTATGCGCCAGAATCACTGCCGCCGCACCCCGCTGTAAAGCAGCCTGCACCACCTCACGAGGATAAACACTGGCGGCATTCAGAGTGCCCTCGAACAATTCCTCAAAACTGATAACACGGTGCTGGGTATCCAGGAAAAGGCAGCAAAAGACCTCGCGGCGGCGATGGCGCAACTGCATAGCCAGGTAGTCTCGCACTGCCGCCGGACTGCACAAAGCACTGCCCTTCCGCACCGTTTCTGCCAGGTGTCGTCGCGCTATCTCCAGCGCCGCTTGCAGCTGTACAAACTTGGCATCCCCCAATCCACGAGCGCGACAAAACTGCTCCCTACCGGCCTCCAACAGGGCACGCAAGCCGCCAAACTCACTGAGTAGACCCCGCGCCAAATCCACTGCGGAAACGCCCGGCAGCCCCACCCGCAAAAATATCGCCAACAACTCTGCATCCGACAGCGCCGCGGCACCCTGCGCCAACAGCTTCTCCCGGGGCCTCTCAGCCGCCGGCCAATCCTTGATCTTCATAATCGTTTCTCGCCTTCCCTGACTGTCTTTTTTTTGTGAACTCTCTCCCCAACTCACCACAAGCACGATTTTCGCGTCTATTCTGCGCCTTATAAGTCCAGACGCAGAAATGCTAATCTAACCCGCTCGCATATATTCGGAAACTGTATCTATGTCCTCACTGGCCGATAAACGCATACTTTTGGGAATCAGTGGCGGTATTGCCGCCTACAAGAGCGCCGACCTGGTACGCCGCCTAAAAGAACGCGGTGCCCAGGTGAGAGTGGTAATGAGCGCCGGCGCGCGCGAGTTTGTGCAGCCGCTGACTTTCCAGGCCCTATCCGGCAACCCTGTACACACCGATCTGCTGGACCCAGCCGCTGAAGCCGCCATGGGGCATATCGAGCTGGCCAAGTGGGCCGACCTGATCCTGATTGCCCCCGCCAGTGCCCAGGTGATGGCGAAACTGGCCTGCGGCATGGCCGACGACCTGCTCACCACCTTGTGTCTCGCCAGCGAAGCACCAGTGGCCCTGGCCCCCGCCATGAATCAGGCCATGTGGCGCCACCCAGCCACCACTGCCAATGCCAAAACTCTGCGTGACCGCGGGGTACAGCTGTGGGGACCGGCGGCTGGCAGCCAGGCCTGTGGTGACGTGGGACCCGGCCGCATGCTGGAGCCCGCTGACTTGGCCCTGCAGGCCGAGTCACAGTTCGGCTCTAACGACTGTCTGCGCGGCAAGCGCGTGGCGATTACCGCCGGCCCAACCCGCGAGGCCCTGGACCCGGTACGCTACCTGAGCAACCACAGCTCCGGCAAGATGGGGTTCGCCCTGGCCGAGGCCGCCCGGAGGGCCGGCGCCGAGGTCACACTAATCGCCGGGCCGGTAAATTTAGCCACTCCCGCACATGTGAAGCGCGTCGATGTCATCGATGCGCGGGATATGCGCGATGCCGCCGAGCGTGCGGCTGACCTCTGCGATATTTTTATCAGCGCTGCCGCTGTTGCCGATTTTCGCCCCACCTCGGTGGCGGAACAAAAAATCAAGAAACGCGAGGGCTGCGACGAGAGCGCTATTACCCTGGTTAAAAACCCGGATATCGTCGCCGGCATCGCCGCGCGCAGCGAGCGACGCCCCTTTACCGTGGGCTTTGCCGCTGAGACACAGCAAGTCGAACAGTATGCGCAAAGCAAACTGCAACGGAAAAACCTCGATATGATTATCGCCAACGACGTCAGTGGCAGTGAAACCGGCTTCAATAGTGACCGCAATGCCGTCACGGTGATAGATCGCCACGGCAATACACAACTGCCCGAGGCTCTAAAGGCCGACCTAGCGCGACAGTTAATAGAAATTATTGCCGTCAAAGCGCAGAAATAAAGATTAACAGGCAGGAAAATCAGTGGTTTTCAACAAGAAAAATCAGAGCCAAGGACTATTGCACAAGGGGTTGCTGCTGCCTTCGTTGCTGGCGGCCGTCGCCTGGCTCTGCGGGGCCTATCTAATCGTTGAGCATATAGTCACCCCCCACAATCAAGCGCAAGTACAACAGGCAGCCCGGGCGCAGGGGAAAATCTTCGCGCAAGATGTAGAGTCTCTGTTAGCCGAACGCACGCGGCAGCTGCAACAAATTGAACGCAATGGACAACCCCTTGAAGAACAGCTAAAAACAGCACAACTACCGAAACAATCGCGAATTCAGGTCTTTTCAGAGGCACAAATCCGCGTGGGCGCAGGTGAAAAGCCAACCCTGAACTTCGCGCTAGTAGATCTGCTCAAGCGTACCCGACAAGACAGTCAACAGCCCCTAGAGATACTGCGTACCGGCCCCGACAACAGCTGGCAGCTTCACAATGCTGTTAACCTGGCGGGGCAACAACTTCTGATCAGCCAGCCCTTCGCTGTTTTGCAAACATCCCTGGAAACGCTCGATAAAAACCAGGGACAGATTCAGCTGCTTCAAAAATTTCCCGATTCGATTGCACAGCCCCTTTGGCGCGGCGGGCAGGGCAGTGGCTTCAGCCATTCTGAAGCAATTCCGGATAGCTACCTGCAGGTGCAGTTCAGCCCCTCCCCTGCATTTATCCAGCAACACAGCTTGCCACTTCTGTGGATCTATCTCACAGCCGGCGCCGGCCTGCTGTTCTCCTTGCTGGTACTTCTGCGCTTCCTGCCCCGAGACAACCGTGCCCCCTGGGAGCGCAGTCAGAAAGGTGAGAAAGGTGGTAGAAGCGAAAGTGAAAAATTCCCTGCGCCCGAGTCGCAGCAGGATGCTCTGCTGGCGGATGAAGCTTTACCCCAAGGGCTCGCATCGGCACCCAGCATCGCTCCCGAAGCTTTACAACAGAATATGACAAATCGCGCTGAGGCAAGGTCTGCGACCAAATCAGGTAAGCCCCAACATCCGCTAACTACCGAGTTTCCCCCTCATGTGTTTCGCGCATACGATATCCGCGGCATCGCCGGTGAGGAAATTGATGAGCCCTTTGCTTACCAGCTGGGAAAGGCCCTCGGTACCCTGGCACAGCACGCCGGAGAGCAAATCCTGCTAGTGGGGCGCGATGGCCGCAACAGTAGTGCACTGCTCAGCAACTGCCTGATGGAGGGGATTCTCGATAGCGGCTGTAACAGTATCGATCTGGGCCTGATCCCATCACCACTGCTTTACTACGCCTGCGCCAAGGGCAAGAACACCAGCAGCGGTGTTATGGTGACCGCGAGCCACAATCCGGCGGAATACAATGGCTTCAAGATTGTGCTCAAGGGCCGCCCCCTCTCTGAAGAAAAGCTACAGGGCCTGCACCAGCTTATGCAGCAGGGGCCCTTCAAAAGCGGGGAAGGCAGTAACCGCGAGCAGGATATTAAAGACAAATATATCGACGAGATCTTTAACAACGTCGCCCTCGCCGGACAACCGCACCTGGTAGTGGATGCGGGCAATGGAGCCACTTCCGTTTTGGCACCCCGGTTGTTTGAGCAGCTGGGCTGCGCAGTCACTCCGCTGTTTTGTGAAGTGGATGGGGACTTCCCCAACCATCCACCCGATCCCACGCGCCCGGAAAACCTGCAAGCATTGATCGACAAAGTGGCGGAAACCGGAGCAGACCTGGGCATAGCTCTGGATGGCGATGGTGATCGTGTCACTCTGATTTCCAGCAGCGGGCGCATCGCCTGGGCCGATCAGCTGGTTATGCTACTGGCGAGAGACATCCTGGCACGCAACCCAGGGGAGACGATCGTCTTCGATGTGAAAAGCAGCCGTAGCCTTGCTCAATTGATAAACCAGTACGGCGGCCGCCCGGTGATGTGGAAGACCGGCCACGCGCCGATGAAAAACAAAATGCTAGAAACCAAGGCAATTCTTGGCGGTGAGTTATCCGGCCATATTTTTATTCGGGATCGCTGGTTTGGTTTCGACGATGGTATCTACGCAGCGGCGCGGCTCCTGGAGATTATGGCCCTGCGGGAACAGAGCCTAGATGAACTCCTCGACTCACTGCCGCAAATGGAGAGCACCCCGGAAATATTGTTGCCCGTAGAGGAGCAGGAGAAGTTCTCCCTGATTGAGCAGTTGCGCGAACAAGGCAATTTTGACAATGCCGATATCAATACTACCGACGGTCTGCGCATAGAATTTTCTGATGGCTGGGGGCTGGTGCGCGCCTCCAATACCACCAGCGCGTTGACCCTGCGCTTCGAGGCCGAAAATAAAGAGGCTCTGGAGCGTATTCGCAAAGTAGTCATGGCGCAGATCAAGAAAATTGCTCCCACAGTTGTCGTTCCCAATTGGGAACTGCTCAACTAGCGCACCAATTTTAAACCTGTGCGGCACAGGCAGGTGCCGCAACCGACTAGCGCTCCGTGCTTTAATCAAAAAAATCTCGACCGCGCAGTATCTACAGCAGCGGCTGGACAGCGGGAAAGCTATCCAGCCGCATCCCACCATAAAGGAATTGCCATGTCCCTCGATAAGAAGTCCGCTCTGCGTATTGCTCAGGTTTTGAATGAAGCCTTGCCCTATATCCAGCAATTCACCAATAAAACCGTGGTGGTAAAGTTTGGCGGTAATGCCATGGTGGATCACGAGCTGCAAAACGACTTTGCCCGCGACATTATCCTGATGAAGCTGGTGGGCATGAACCCGGTAGTGGTACACGGCGGCGGCCCGCAAATAGGCCTGCTGTTGAACAAACTCAATATCGAATCTCACTTTGTCGACGGTATGCGCGTAACCGATAGCGAGACCATGGATGTGGTGGAAATGGTATTGGGGGGCACGGTCAACAAGCAAATTGTCAATCTGATCAATCAGAACGGAGGCCGCGCAGTGGGCGTTACCGGCAAGGATGGCTTGTTAATCGAAGCGCGCAAACTGAGCCGCAAAAATGAGAGCGCCGGCCTGCACGCCTCAGAAATTATTGATATCGGCCAGGTAGGCGAGGTGGAAAAGGTCAATACCGATGTCATCAATATGCTGATCCAGGGCGGCTTTATTCCGGTAATCGCCCCTATCGGCGTCGACAAAGAGGGGGTTTCTTACAATATCAATGCCGATCTGGTGGCCGGTAAGGTCGCCGAGTGCTTGCAGGCAGAAAAGCTGATGCTGCTCACCAATGTTGCGGGCCTGCAAGATAAGCAGGGCGAGGTACTCACCGGCCTGACGACGCCTCAGGTGGAAGGGTTGATTGAAGATGGCACCATTCATGGCGGCATGCTGCCGAAAATCAGTTGTGCACTCGACGCGGTAAAAGACGGGGTCACTTCTGCCCATATTATCGACGGCCGGGTACCTCACGCGGTCCTGCTGGAAATATTTACCGACACCGGCGTCGGCACCTTGATTACCAATAGTGAGACATAAAGCCATCGCACTGTAGCGCTTGGCAATTGAAGACAGACGTACGAATCGGTAGGATTCCGCCGCCGAAATATTAAGGCGACAAGAGCAAAAATCACCGTCCACCCCCCAAGTGGACTAAAGGCAATCAATGAGCAGCGAAAAAATCAATCGGCGCCAGCAAATTCTGGAATCTCTGGCACATATGCTGGAAGCCAGTCCTGGCGCACGTATTACAACTGCAGCCCTGGCCAAGGAAGTTGGCTTTTCTGAAGCGGCGCTATACCGCCACTTCCCCAGTAAGTCAAAAATGTTCGAAGGCCTGATCGAGTTTATCGAGGAGACTATTTTCAGTCGCATAGCGCTGATCCTTCAGGAAGAACCCTCTGCTTTGGAGCGATGCCAGAGAATCCTGCACCTTCTGCTGGCTTTTTGTGAGCGCAATCCGGGTATTACCCGACTTCTCACTGGCGATGCGTTGACCGGCGAAACCGAGCGTTTGCACGGGCGTATCCTGCAGTTGTTCGATCGCCTGGAAACCCAAATCCGTCAGATTTTGCGTGAAGCGGAACTGCGTGAACACCTGCGTCCAACCCTGCCCCTGGGCGGTGCCGCCAACTTGTTATTGGCCAGTGCCGAGGGCCGTATCGTGCAATATGTACGCAGCGGCTTTAAGCGCAAGCCCACCGAGTACTGGGCCGAGCAATGGCCGGTTTTGACCTCCGGCTTTTTCCGCGAGACCGTCGCCGCAGCCAGGTAACTGGCTGTGCGGTATGGAAAGTGAAAGATAACTGGAAGGACGCACGTGTAACGAAGCCAGAAAGGCGCTAATGGTCCTGCACTATCAGGATCTGTTAGTAATTTCTGCGTAGCGCGTGGCGGCTTTATCGAATTCCTCACCGATAGAACTGGCCTCGTCAGCGCGCCGTTTGAGGCGCTCGCGCAGTACTGCCACTTCTTTTTGCAAATCGGCAATACGCTTCAGGAGCTCCGGAGCCACCTCGCGCCCACCGCGCTGGGTGCGCGCCGCCTGTGTCTCTTCCTGGGTAATTTGACGAGTGAGACTGGTGATATTCGAGTGCATGATCGCCATATCCTGCTCGACAATTGCCAGCTTGCGTTTGCGAGCACTTTCGATATCGGCGAGGCTGTTATAGCGTTTGAGCAGCTTGCGGTCCGCTTCTTCGCGTGCTTCCTGTCGGCGCTGCGCTTCGAACTCCTCGGGACTCAACTGCGGTGGAACCACTTCTATAACACGGCCAGAAAGGTTGAGAATTTCGTAGCCCTTAGCCACGTACTCCGGCGGCACCATTTCATTGAGTACCATGATGCCCTGCTCATCGGTATAGCGATAGAGCAACTGCTCACCGCTGGCAGCACTCGCCAGGGTACAAAACAACGAAATGGCAGGAACCAGGAAACATTTTATGGGGGCGATTGCCATCGCTCTTCTCACTAAATTGATGCGGCCCGCTATAACGAGCGGGCCTCTCACTTAACCCGTTACGCCGTAACGCTGCCGGTAATCGACAATTTTTTGCAGGGTTTCACTATCCTGAGACTCCTGCTCGAGGAAACTGACTATATCATCCAGCTGTACAATGCTAATGACTGGGATATTAAACTGCTGTTCGACCTTCTGAATAGCGGAGAATTCACAATCTTCGCTGGCCTTTTCCTGGCGATTTAAACCGATGACCACACCAGCCGCTTCGGCACCGTGAGATTCGATGATTTGCATCACCTCACGCACCGCGGTACCAGCCGTAATCACATCATCAATGATCAAAACCTTGCCATTAAGCGGCGCACCCACTAAGGTTCCGCCTTCGCCGTGATCCTTGGCCTCTTTGCGGTTGTAGCAGAAAGGCTTATCGATACCTTTCTGAGCCAGTGCCACGGCAGTCACCGCACCCAGCGGGATACCCTTGTAAGCCGGTCCGAAAATGACATCAAACTCCACTCCCGAAGCGATAATCGCCTCGGCGTAAGCCTGTCCCAGTGCGGCTAGTGCCGCACCGGTGTGGAAGCGGCCAGCATTGAAAAAATAGGGGCTTTGACGGCCTGACTTCAGAGTGAAGTCACCAAAACACAACACCTGATGATCCAGGGCCAATTGGATAAAATTGCGCTGATATTGCTGCATGGAAAATTGTTAACTATTAGCTAAGGTGAAGGGAGACCTCCCCGTAGCATTTCTTCCGGGGATAGGCATGCAAATAATGTTTCTAATGATACACAGTCCGCTGGTAAGGGGCTAATAATGCGAATAGTAAGCTTGTCTGTAGACGGCGTTCATCAGGCCGCACAGCGCGGTCTCTACGATTGGTTAGCTGAGCAGGATGCAGACATTATCTGCCTTCAAGACCTGCGCTCTCTGGAGCCGGAGCTAGACCACCCCATATTCCACCCCGATGGCTATTACAGCTACTTCTTCGATTCGGGAACGCCCCATGAAAACGGCGTGGCGATCTATACACGCAACCAGCCCAAAGCCATTATTTTCGGTATGGGTTTCGCCAACGGCGAGGATATGTATGGGCGCTATTTACAGGCAGATTTTGAACGCCTGAGTGTGGGTTCTCTGTTAGCGCCAATAGCCACTGACGAGGCTTCACTGGAAAAAAAGGTCCAGTTTTTCGACGACATGCAAGCGCACCTGCACAAAATCAGCCGCAAGCGCCGCGATTTTATTTTCTGCGGTAATTGGGGCATGGCACACCGCCGTGCCGATGTGCAGAACTGGCAGGACCACCAGGATAACCCTGGTTTCATGCGTCACGAACAGCGCTGGTTGGACCAGCTGTTCAATGAAATTGGCTATGTCGATGCCTTTCGCCGCGTGGTCAAAGACACCGATGAATTTACCTGGTGGCCGAGTGGCACCGTAGGCGAAGGTGATGGCTGGCGTACCGACATGCAGATCGTTTCACACGGGTTGAAAAATCGTATTGAGTACGGTGCGATTAACAAGAATGTGAATTTCTCCAGCCACCTACCACTAATGATGGATTACGACCTGGAAGTATAAACCGTTGAGGACTCGGCCCATTTCGGCTGAGAGTAGGGGAGCCGAGTCCTGTCGCGAACCGACCCGCTTTACAGCGGGAGCGGTCCTAACTCAGCAAAATACAAAGCCTCACTCATCCAAGGCTTTTTGCTGTATCTCGATCAGTTCATCGATTCCCGCTTTACCCAAGCCCAGCATCTGCGCGAACTCTTTCTCGGAAAAAGGCTTACCTTCAGCGGTACCCTGTACTTCGATCATACCTCCGTCTGCCGCCATCACCAGATTCATATCCGTATCAGCCGCGCTGTCCTCTGGATAGTCCAGATCCAAAACCGGCTCGCCGTCATAAATTCCGACAGAGACCGCCGCGACAAGGTTGAGCAACGGATCCTCAGCGAGAATTTTTTCCCGCTGCATATGGCGCAGCGCATCCACCAAGGCTACACAAGCGCCGGTAATAGCCGCCGTGCGTGTGCCGCCATCGGCCTGGATAACATCGCAATCCAGGGTGATCTGATTCTCTCCAAGCTTTTCCAGATCCACCGCTGCGCGCAGGGAGCGGCCAATCAGACGCTGGATCTCTACAGTGCGGCCGCTCTGTTTACCCTTGGCTGCCTCACGCGGCATGCGGGAACCTGTAGAGCGCGGCAGCATGCCATACTCCGCGGTGATCCAACCGCTGCCCTGACCGCGCAGGAAGCGCGGTACTTCACTCGACACTGAGGCATTACACAGAACTTTTGTGTCGCCAAATTCTACCAACACAGAGCCCTCGGCGTGGCGGGTGTAGTTTCGGGTAATTTTTATCTGGCGCATCTGCGCCGCCGCGCGGCCACTGGGACGCTGCATAGCTCACCTCGGTCAATGAATGAAAGCCCTGCATTATATACCCCCACATGGATATCCGAACGCTGTGCTATGATGCCGAGCCGATAAATACGCCTGCAGGGGATGAGCAATGGCCAATAACCGGGAACAGAACAAAGTGCGAAGCATGACAGCCTTCGGTCGCGCCGAAGCCGCTTATGCCACAGGAAACGCCATTTGGGAGCTGCGCTCGGTCAACCATCGCTATCTGGAGCCGCACTTCCGTCTGCCCGAGGTCGCCCGCCCTCTGGAAGCGCAGTTACGAGATATTTTGCGGAAAAGTTTATCCCGTGGAAAAGTGGAACTCACGCTTACAGTAAAACCCAACAGTGTGGAAACGAGTGGGCTTGAAATTAATCAGCCGCTGGCACAAGCATTGATTAACGCCGCCAAACAAGTGACCGGCGGTGAAGGCGCCCAACCACTCAACCCCCTGCAGATTCTCCAATGGCCCGGTGTTATTAGCGAACCGGAAGCCGATACTGAGCAGCAATCCGCCACTATTTTGCAGGCGTTTCGCGAAGCGCTAGAACAACTGCGCGCGAATCGTGAGCGTGAGGGTGCGGAGTTAGCCAAATTTATTGAAGCTCGCTTAAAAGGCATTGAAGAACAAGTCGCCCTAGTGCGGGAACTGCTACCACAGATTCTAGAGGCACAGCGGGAAAAACTGCGCAACCGCCTGGAAGAGCTCTCTATAGAATTGGATAAGGAGCGCTTGGAACAGGAAATTGTACTGCTCGCTCAAAAAGCCGACGTCGATGAAGAACTCGATCGCCTAAATGCCCACACTGTAGAAACCCGCCGGGTACTCGCTGGAGGCGGCGCTATAGGTCGGCGCTTGGATTTTCTTATGCAGGAATTTAACCGCGAGGCCAACACTCTATCCTCCAAGTCCGTGGTAACCGACACCACCCAGGCTGCAGTAGAGCTGAAGGTCTTGATCGAACAAATGCGTGAGCAAGTACAAAATATTGAGTAAGCATATTGTGGGGCTTTTTAAAACCAAAATAAGAGCCCCGTATTCACGTTCTGCTAAAAAACTATCTGCTGCTTTACCCAGCTAACATTAAAATACATTTTATATGCGAAATAATATTAAATGGGTTGGGGCTATATTCTTAGCTGTAACCATTATTGAAATTATTAATATATTATCCGGCCGCTCATTGAATTACTTCGGCCTAGTTCCTAGATCCATCGACCATCTGCCCCATATTTTTACCGCTCCATTGCTACACGGAAGCATCTGGCATTTTCTATCCAATATAGTAACCCTGTGCGTTTTCAGTTTTTTGCTGTTGCAATATGGAGTGAAAACCTACCTAAAAGTCACTCTGACGATTATTGTCACCACTGGCCTTGCCGTTTGGCTATTTGCTAGAGGCGGGAATCATCTGGGCGCAAGTTCAGTAATTTATGGCTATTTTGGATTCTTATTGCTGGCCGGCTTTATCAGCAAGCAGTTTGTTCGACTAATGATATCCATTTTTGTCGGATTGGTTTATGGCGGGCTTATTTTTGGTGTGCTGCCACAAGGAATGTATATTTCCTGGGAATCGCATCTATTCGGTTTTCTCTTTGGCATAATGGCTGCAAAAATATGGGCCCACACACCCAACCCTATTACGGACCGACAAGCTGTATCTAAAAATTCATAGTTTTTCTCTAGCAAATTCACAGCAGGCACACAGGGAGCCGGATGACCGCTCTCTGTGTGCACTCAAAAAAATAAAAACAAGTTTCCGGCCATAGTTCGTACAGACGGCTGAATGCTGTTTTGAAGTAATTGTGATGTCAGAAAAGTTACCAGTCAGTATTCAGCGCGAACTCTGAAAGAAGCTACCACTGGGGATTAATGCATGCGCTGTGACAAAAATACTTAAAATTACCTCGCACCAGAAAGGCATAAAATCATTTGCTGCCAAACAGTGATTTACTGTTTTTTTCTGCAAAACCGATAACCACCCCTCGCCAACTGAGCTCGTGAACTAAGACACACCTTCTCACTGACCAAGTTCTCATTACCTGACTTTTTTCTAAAAAATTATAAATTTGTCGTCATAAGCCACACAATTTCAGGTTCCTCAGCTGAGGACAATAATCTCAAAGTCGTTATATATCTGTGCCAATGTGAAACTTTGGTACTAATTTTGGTCTTTTTAACCGCCAAATGCCTATTCTGGCGGCTATTCGGGACTTTCTATTGGCAGATATATTTCTGTCAGTGAAAGATCTTTTCAGGAGTGACCGATAGACCAGCTGATTGGCTGGCTGTCGGATAACAATAATTTCGAAGAGCAAATAATAATGACTTCACCACTCAAGAACCTTCGGCAGAAGACGGCTCTAGCGAGCGTTTTTACACTGCTATGCACTGCGCCCTTCACTGCCCAGGCACAACAAGCGGACAACGCTCTGCTGACGGACCGCATCATCGTTAAATACAAGGAAAGTGCCAAGGTTGGCCGGGCTGCCAGCATGGCCAGGGAAACGGTGGAAAAGGCCTCCCGTCGCGCCGGCCACAAAATGCGTCACCTGCGCCGTATGGCCACTGGTGCTCAGGTAATGCGCCTGGAAGGTCGCAAAAACAGAACGGAAATGAACGCGATTATCAACCGTCTGAAACAGGATCCGGATGTGGAGTACGCTGAGCCGGATCTGATGATGCGCGCAATGGCTGTGCCCAATGACTCTAGCTATCTCAACCAGTGGCACTACTTTGAGTCCACCGGCGGTCTGAACCTGCCATCGGCCTGGGATGTCACTCAGGGTGAGGGAGCGGTTGTCGCGGTGCTCGACACCGGTTACCGCCCACACCCTGATCTGGTGGGCAATATTCTGCCGGGCTACGACATGATTTCTGACACTTTCGTGTCTGTAGACGGCGATGGCCGTGATAGCGATGCCACAGACCCAGGCGACTGGTATACGGACAAAGCCTGTGGCGATGATCCTCGCATCCCCTCGGAAAGCGACAGTAGCTGGCACGGCACCCATGTCGCCGGCACCATCGCGGGCGTCACCAATAACAATATGGGTATCGCCGGTGTCGCCTACAAAGCCAAGATTGTACCGATACGCGTGCTCGGCCGCTGTGGTGGCTATACCTCAGATATCGCCGATGGCATCATCTGGGGCGCCGGCGGCTCTGTCAGCGGCCTGCCATCCAACCCCAACCCCGCACAAGTACTCAACCTGAGTCTTGGTGGTGGTGGCAGCTGTGCCACGACAACTCAGAATGCTATCAACACCGCACGCAGCCTCGGCGCCACTATCGTAGTCGCTGCCGGTAATGAATCCGATAACGCCAGCCAATACACTCCCGCCAGCTGCGATGGCGTAATAACTACTGCCTCAACGAACCGCGATGGCGGCCGCTCTTACTTCTCCAACTACGGCAACGTAGTGGATGTTGCGGCACCGGGGGGAGCGCAGAGTTTTGCTAACGACCCGAACGGCATTCTCTCCACCCACAATAGTGGCAGTACCGTCGCGGGCAGCGATAGCTATGTCTATATGCAAGGCACCAGTATGGCTGCCCCACATGTTGCCGGTGCTGCCGCACTACTGTATTCGGTAAACCCTGACCTGGGCCCGGACGACATCGAATCGATACTCACCACCACCGCACGCAGTTTCCCATCTTCATGCAGCGGCTGTGGTGCCGGTATTGTCGATGCTACAGCAGCTGTGGCCATGGCGAGCGGCGGTAGCGATGGAGACAACGGTGGCGATAACGGAAATGGCGGCGGTGTCAGCTGGACCGAATCCAACCTTTCCGGCAGCTCCGGCAGTTGGAACGACTTCACCATCGAAGTCGCTGCGGGTACCACAAGCTTGAATATAGAGATGTCTGGCGGCAGTGGCGAAGTCGACCTCTATGTCCGCCATGCCAACTACCCCACTCTGCGCCGGTACGATTGCCGCCCCTACCTCTGGGGCAATGAAGAGAGCTGTACTATTAGCAACCCTGACTCGGGTACCTGGTATGTCAGTGTTTACGGTTACGACTCCTACAGCGGCGTCACCCTTAAGGCTGAAACCACTCCCTAATTGACGACATAGGCCGGCGCCATAAGCTCCGGCCACGGAAGAGGTATTTTGGTGCGGATTAGCAATAAAGAACCAAAGTACCTCACCCAATTGGGGCGCGGGAAAGGGAAATAACGAGCTGTGCGTTACGCGGCTAAGTAAGAGGCCATGCCTCTGCACCCCTGCACCAACCCCGAACTTTGCCAGCTGTATCGACAAAATTCCTTAATGCACTTTTTTCGGGCACATATTTTGCCTGTGTTCTAACGGTGCCACGCTTTTTTGCAGTTCTACCGAAAGCCAAGCACCCGGATTTCCCCTCTTGTCAGCTAAATATTGACCAGGGTGATAACCATCCATCACGGAGAGATAACAATAATGAAAACACCACTGAAAAATCTATTGCATAAGTCCGCACTGGCCGGCGTATTTTCACTGCTGTGTGCAAGCCCCTTCGCCGCCCAGGCCGAAGATACCAGCAACGCTCAAATCACCGACCGCATTATCGTCAAATACAAGCAGGGCGCTAAAATAGGGCAGGCGGCCAGACTGGCTCCAGAAACCGTAGATAAAGCCTCCCGCCGCGCCGGCCATAAAATGCGTCACCTGCGCCGTATGGCCACAGGTGCTCAGGTGATGCGCCTGGAGGGACGCAAAAACAAAGCAGAGCTCGAGGCTATTATCAGCCGCCTTAAACAGGACCCCGATGTCGAGTATGCAGAGCCCGACTTGATGATGAAGGCCATGGCCGTACCCAATGACCCCAGCTATTACGATCAGTGGCACTATTTTGAGTCTACCGGTGGCCTTAATCTGCCGGCAGCCTGGGATACCACTCAGGGCGAGGGTGTGGTCGTTGCAGTTATCGATACCGGCTTCCTGCCCCACGCAGATCTGGCTGCTAACCTGCTGCCCGGTTACGACATGATTTCCGATACCGATGTCTCTGTGGATGGCGACGGCCGCGACAGCGATGCCACCGACCCCGGCGACTGGTATACCAATACCTACTGTGGTGACCCCCGATATCCGGAAGCGGACAGCAGCTGGCACGGTACCCATGTCGCCGGCACCATAGCGGCAGTGACCAACAATAATATGGGCGTAGCCGGTGTGGCCTCCAAAGCGAAGATCGTACCCGTGCGAGTACTCGGCCGCTGTGGCGGTTACACTTCAGATATTGCCGACGGCATCATCTGGAGCGCCGGCGGTTCTGTCAGCGGTGTCCCAACCAACGCCAACCCCGCCCAGGTACTGAACTTGAGCCTGGGTGGGAGCGGCAGCTGCGCTACCACAACGCAGAATGCCATCAATACTGCACGCAGCCTCGGTGCCACCGTCGTGGTTGCCGCCGGCAACTCCGCTCGCAACGCTCGCCGTTACACGCCGGCAAGCTGCTCGGGGGTTATTACTGTTGCCGCCACAGATCGCTCCGGTGGTCGCGCCTACTACTCTAATTACGGTAATGTGGTCGACGTAGCCGCACCGGGTGGTGAGACCAATGTAATAAGCAGTGATGGTGTGCTATCCACTCTCAACAGCGGCAACACTGTAGCCGTTACGGATTCCTATGCTTACTATCCCGGTACCAGCATGGCCACCCCCCATGTAGCCGGTGCCGCAGCTCTGATCTATTCGGTGAACCCCAATGTGACACCCGATCAGGTAGAGTCTATTCTCACCAGCACCGCGCGCAGTTTCCCGTCCTCTTGCTCGCGCTGTGGCTCTGGCATTGTCGACGCTGCTGCGGCAGTGGCAGCGGCCAGTAACTGATATCCCCACCGCTTGTGGATCTTATAGAAAGGCCGGCAAGTGCCGGCCTTATAGCTTTCCCATGCCGGCCCACGCAATCTAACGAACAAACGCGGCAAATTGGCGGTCAACCGGCGTATCTGCAAGATGATTGATGTAATTGCTCATCACTTTCTGCGCAACCCCAACAATAATCTCCAACAGGTTTTGGCGGTTATAGCCCACTGCGTAAAACCGCTCTGATACCTCATCTGAAATCACACCGCGCTCACGCACAATCGCCAGGGTGGTATCCCGCAGTACTTCAAGTTTTTCACTAGGTAGGGGCGTCTTATTGCGAAGGGCCTCATTCACTTCGTCCGCTACTTTCATCGCCTTGGCAATAGCGCTGTGTGCCGGTACACAGTAGTGACAGTTATGCTCCACATTGATGCTCTGCCAGATCACGGTCATTTCTTCGGCATTGAATGAGGTGTCCAGGAAGTACTGATGTAAATCCTGGTAAGCCGCCAGGGCTTGGGGCGACTCTGCCATAACCCCGTGCAAGTTGGGGATAGAGCCAAAGGCCTTGATAGATTTCTGGAGGAGGGGTGTGCTGTCTTGCGGTGCACTTTCAAGATCGTAAATCTGGAACTCTTTCATCGCTGAACTCACCTTTAATGTTTGGGTTAAATACTTGAGCGATCGATCAAGCATTGTGAGACTAACCAATATTGAGCGACCGATCAACAATAAAGAGTAATTGGCGGATATCTCTTGAAAGGGTAAAATTTGAGCAATTGCTCAAGTGGAGGCAACATGGCGAATACCGCGAAATTTGACCGCCAGGAAGTATTGCAGCGGGCAACCTGGCTTTTCTGGCAAAAAGGGTTTCACGCCACATCGACTCGTGACCTACAACAGGCCACCAATCTTCGTCCTGGTAGTATTTATGCCGCTTTTGGTAGTAAATCTGGACTTTTCAAAGAGGTTCTAAGCTATTACGCGCAAAATCGTGACCAATTACTCCTTCAATGCATAAATGACGAAGGCAGCAACCTTGGAGGCTTGCGTGCCTATTTCCATTACATATTGCTAGGTGACGATGTTGATGCCCCAAACGAGCTCTGCCTTTTAGCTAAAGCCATCTCAGAGCTGGATGAAGGAGAAGAAGCACTATTGGCCGAGGCCCGCGCTTTACTGGCTGCACATGGGGCAAAGTTCCGTCAGTATCTGGAGAGTGCGGTGAATGCTGGAGAGCTTTCAAAACAGACAGACTCGGCGCTGCTCGCTCGCCAGTTGCAGGTTCAAATGATTGGGCTGCGAACTTATCTCCGCGCCACCTCGGACCGCGCTGCGGTTGAGCAAATGATCGAACAGTTGTTTGACCCAGCCTGCGTGCAGACCACAAGTTGAGAAAAAGGCGATTATAAGCGGCCTCTTATACAAACGCTGACGGATTTCGGAATCCAGCCCCTGCGGTTATTTGACCAGCGCAGCCCCTATGGCACATTCAGGAGAAACGGTATCGAGTAATAACAATAAGAGGTCACCGTGGATCTGATTACCTTCGCCATCCCTTTTTTCCTGATCGCCGTACTCACAGAACTCGCACTGGACCGCTGGAAAGGTTGGGGGCTTTACCGCCTCAACGATGCCCTGGGAAATTTGAGTACGGGTATCCTAAGCCGCATACTTGGGCTTACTTATAAAAGCCTATTTCTAGTCATTTATATCCCGCTATACCAGCTGCTGCAGCCTTACTACCAAGCAGTCGGCTTCGACTGGTCCATGAGTAATGGCTGGCACCTGGCACTAGCTGTACTCGCCTACGATTTTTGTTACTACTGGAAGCACCGCATCTGCCATGAGGTCAACGTGTTCTGGGCGGAACACTTGGTGCATCACCAAAGCGAGGATTACAACCTCACCACTGCCTTGCGCCAGTCTAGCGGTGGGTTGCAGTTGGATTGGGTATTCTATTTACCCCTGCTGCTGATTGGCTTGCCAGCGGAAATGGTGATCGTGGCCGGAGCCATAGATCTGATTTACCAATTCTGGGTACACACGCAAAAAATTCCCAAAATCCGCTGGATGGAATGGCTGCTGATTACCCCCTCTAACCACCGAGTACACCATGCGCAGAACAAGGTGTACGTAGATAAAAACTACGGCGGAATCCTGATCTTATGGGACCGCCTATTTGGTACCTATCAAGAGGAGCTGGAGGGGGAGCCCTGTATTTACGGTGTGCGCAAACCCCTTAATACCTTCGATCCTCTGGCGGCAAACCTGCAACATCTGAAACGCATGGCGCAAGACGCCTGGTATACAAAAAACTGGTGGGACAAATTTACCCTTTGGTTCCGCCCCACCGGCTATCGTCCCGCAGATGCCGAAGCGGCAATGCCAGTCCCCTCCACCAACCTGAAATCTTTCCAGCGTTACAACCCACAGATTCATCGGGCCCGGCGCAACTACGCGCTGGGCCAGCACCTGTGCTATTCCGCTGCCACCCTGGCACTCCTGTGGTACTACCAGAGCCTGGAGATTCCCTTACTGCTGGGGGCAGTAGCACTGTTGGTTTTTGGCCTGGTAGTCAATGGGCGAATTCTCGATAACCATCCACTGACCAAATATCTGGAACCCTTACGCCTGGCCCTCTACTGCGGGGTGCTGCCGCTGTTAAACACACAATTTGTCCCAATTTTTAGCGCTTATATTGCGATCAGCGCTCTGGCCTGGGGGTGGTTGGCAATCACTTGCAAAGAGGATACAGTCGCTGTCGTTTGCGATTAGCAACAAGGAGTGAACCTCGATTACAGGATGTTGGTGGTGATCGAGTGATCTCCCGCTGGGCGATCCCGGCCGGGCTCAGAAGGCAGTTTATAGCGCCTCCTGAAACTCCCAACACTTACCCCCCAATTCCGGCCGGGGTTTAGCCTTTTCCTCCTCCTTTCTCCTGGAATTGCGCAATTGCCAGTCACCGCTCAGGTAACGGCTTCGGTTATAATGCGCGCTTTGCCCCCGAACAGGATCAGTTGTGCAAACAGGAACCCTCTATACCGTATCCGCCCCCTCCGGCGCAGGGAAAACCAGTCTCGTCAAAGCACTGGTGGATAGCGACAGTCAGGTCACCGTTTCTATCTCCCATACCACCCGTTCCATGCGTCCGGGCGAGGTCAACGGTGTCGATTACCACTTCGTGTCGCGCGAGGAGTTTCTGGCAATGCTTGAGCAAGATGCCTTCTTCGAGCACGCTCAGGTATACGGTGATAATTACTACGGTACTTCCAAAGGCAGTATCGAGGAAATTCTCGCTGGTGGCCGCGATGTAGTCCTGGAAATTGACTGGCAGGGTGCCGCTCAAGTGCGCCGTCTGCACCCAAAGACCGTCGGTATTTTTATTTTGCCGCCCTCTCAGGAGGCCCTGCGCGAACGCCTCACAGGTCGAGGCCAGGACGACGAAAGTGTGATCGAGCGTCGTATGGATCAGGCCATTGATGAAATGACCCACTACGTGGAAGCCGACTATCTGGTGATTAACGACGATTTCGAGCAGGCCCTAATAGAGCTTGGCTCCATCTTCACCGCCCAGCGCCAACGCCTGGAAAAGCAACAGAAACGCCACGGTGAACTGTTGCAGGCACTGTTGCGCCATTGAGCCGGTTGATCGAATTGCGTACACTCCCCGGTCCGGTAAAATAACCGGTCCCCCGAACAGAATTCGCCCACCCGGGCACAGTGAATGGAACCGAAAGTTTATGGCACGTATCACCGTTGAAGATTGCCTGGAGCACGTCGACAACCGCTTCGAACTCGTTATCGTGGGTAGTAAGCGCGCCCGCCAGATTGCCACCGGCGGACAGGATCCGATGGTTCCAGAAGAGAACGACAAACCCACGGTTATCGCCCTGCGTGAAATCGAAGAGGGCCTGGTTGATGCGAGCATTCTCGACCAGCCAGATCGTGAAGAGGCCCCGGCACCCATGGCGGCCCCGGCCTATCTGTCCGACCAGGAAATCTGATTTCGATCTGTTCTGACCTAGAGTTTATGAGTTTTACGAGAGGCGCGCGCGGCATTGCACACCATCGATAGTCTGGCCCACCGCCTCTCCTCATACCTGCCTCCCGAGCAAATCCAAATAGTCCGTCGCGCCTATTTCTACGCGGAACAAGCCCACGACGGTCAGCAGCGACGTTCCGGTGAACCCTATGTGACCCACCCTCTGGCGGTGGCCACTATTCTCGCTGGCATGCATATGGATCACGAAAGCCTGGCTGCTGCCATGCTCCACGATGTGATCGAAGACACCGGAATCCCCAAAGCCGCACTGGAAGAGCAGTTTGGTGGCGAAGTTGCCGATATTGTCGACGGTGTATCCAAACTGACCCAGTTTGAGACAGACAGCGCCGCGGAAAAACAGGCGGAAAACTTCCAGAAAATGGCTCTGGCCATGGCGCGCGATATACGCGTGATTTTGGTCAAGCTAGCCGACCGCTTGCACAACATGCGCACCCTCGGCGCACTCAAGCCACAGAAACGCCAGCGCATCGCTCGCGAAACCCTGGAAATCTACGCACCCATTGCCCACCGCCTGGGTATGAACGATGTGCGTATCGAGTTTGAGGACCGATCCTTCTTTGCGATCCACCCACTGCGCGCCAGCCGACTGCGTGCCGCTCTGGTAGCCGCGCGCGGCAATCGCAAGGAACTGCTGGAGCAGATCCAGAACGCCATTGAGCTGCGCCTGCAGCGTGAAGGAATCAGCTCCCTGGTGATTGGTCGCGAGAAACACCTATTCAGCATCTACCAAAAGATGCGCGCCAAGAAGAAATCCTTTAAAGAGATCATGGATGTCTACGCTTTCCGCATCATCGTGGACAGCGTGGACACCTGCTACCGGGTGTTGGGCGTAATGCACAGCCTCTATAAACCCGTCATCTCCGAATTCAAGGATTATGTTGCCATCCCCAAATCCAATGGATACCAGTCACTTCACACAGTGCTGCTAGGGATGCACGGGGTGCCTATCGAGGTGCAGATTCGCACCAAGGAAATGGACGAAATGGCTAATAGCGGTATCGCCGCCCATTGGCTGTACAAGGCTTCCGGCGATGAGGTGATCAACACTGGTGGTACTAGCCAGGTACGTGCACGCCGCTGGGTGCAGGGCCTGCTGGAGATGCAGCAGCGTGCCGGCGACTCCCTGGAGTTTATTGAGAACGTTAAAATCGATCTCTTCCCCGACGAGGTCTATGTATTCACCCCCAAAGGGCAGATTGTCGACCTGCCCGCCGGTGCCACCGCCGTGGATTTCGCCTACTCAGTGCATACAGATATCGGCAACTCCTGTGTGGCAGTGCGGATCAACCAGCGCTTGGCGCCCCTGTCACAGCCGCTGGCCAGCGGGCAAAAGGTGGAAATTCTCACCCGTAAAAATGCTCAGCCAAACCCAAACTGGCTCAACTTTGTTGTAACCGCCAAAGCCCGCAGCGCCATTCGACACTTCCTCAAACACCAGCGCCACCACGACTCCATTACTCTGGGGCGGCGTCTGCTCGAAAAGGCCCTGGGTAAATTTAATACCCGACTGGAAGAACTGACACCGGAGCAACTGGAAAAAGGTCTGCAGGAAGCCAAGTGTGCCACTCTGGAGAAATTGCTGGAGGAGATAGGCCTCGGCAACAAAGTCGCCTTCTCGGCGGCCAAGCTATTGGCTCCCGCGCACAGTGAAGAGGCGGAAGCGAGCAATATCTCCTCACCACTGACCATTGATGCCCAGGAGGGCATGATGATCAGTTTCGCCCGGTGCTGCCGACCAATTCCGGGGGATACCATCATCGGCCATATCAGCTCCGGCAAAGGCGTAGTGGTACATCGGGATACCTGCCGCAATACCAACGAATTCCGCGAACACCCGGAAAACCTGATGCTGGTGAACTGGTCCCCAGACGTACGCGGAGAGTTCCTCGGGGATGTGCGGGTGGAAGTGGAGTCCGAGCGCGGCATTATCGCGCGCCTGGCCACCCGTATTACCGAAGAGGGGGCCAGTATCGAGCAGATTAATGTGGATGAAAAAGACGCCCATAACAGCGTAATTTCCCTCACATTAGAGGTCAGTGGCCGTATTCATCTGGCAAGAGTCATGAAAAGGCTGCGTAACCTGCCGTCGGTGATCCGTATCTCGCGCCCGTAAGATACTTGGATATCGTTCTGGCGAGCTAATTATCGACTCACTGAGAGCGAGCTTCTACTCCGCTTTTTGGCCTATGGCTTCGCTGCCATTCACTACAAAAGCGCGCTATATTTACTGGCTTTCCGCAACAAATAGCAATAAGTAATGGAGTGCCCAATGCCCAACCGCGCAATTATCAAAACAGACAAGGCTCCGGCAGCAGCCGGTACCTACTCCCAGGCGGTAAAGGTCAACGATACGGTATACCTGTCCGGGCAAATAGGACTGGATCCCGAGACTCAGCAGATGGTTTCCGGTGGTTTTGTCGATGAGGCCCACCAGGTTTTCCGCAACCTTGCAGCCGTTTGTGAGGCCTCGGATGGATCGCTCCAGCATATTGTGAAGCTCAATCTCTACATCACCGACAGCAACAACTTTGCCGCAGTGAATGAGGTGATGGCGGAGTTTTTTCAGGTGCCCTACCCAGCGCGTGCCACGGTGGTCGTTAAGGAGCTGCCGCTTGGTGCCCAGTTTGAAGCCGAGGGGGTGATGGTGCCTTAACCCAGCAGAGCGCCAGCCTGCAGTGCCGGACTTCCGCCCGGCACTGCATTTCTAGATTTCTCTCTCGTAGATTTGCCGCTGTCAGCCTTCCGCTTCCAATAGCGCACTGTAGCCCACTTTGTAATCGGGATACTTGAGCTGGTAACCACTAGCGAGCAAGCGCTGATTACTGAGTTTTTTCGAGCGGCGTTCGCTGGTCTGCACAATCTCACGCAAATGAGCGCTGGTATAGCCCATAGCCTTCACCAGCCACTGCTGTAGTTCATACATGGGGACCGGCTTACTATCGGCGCCGATATACAGTGGCTCTGGTATCCAACCCTGCTTGTGCCTTTCAACCAGGTGCAACAAAAAGCCAATGCAATCGTCCACATGAATACGGTTACTGAACTGGGGGGGCTGGGGCGGGGCACAGCGACCGGCGCGTACCTGAGAGAGCAAGCGGTCACGCCCCGGACCGTAAATTCCGGCAAATCGTACAATACAGACCCCGGGAATCGCCGAGCGTATGATCTCCTCCGCTGCGAGCAGCGCCTCTCCCTGAAAACCACTAGGTGCAGGAGGCGTCTGCTCATCGAGAAAATCATCACCGCTCTGGCCATACACGCGGGTTGAAGACGCCCATATCACCAAGCGCGGCGGTTTTGGCAGGCGTGAAATGGCCTCGCCCAAAGCCCGCGCGGTTTCCACGTAAGCGCGCTGATAACCGCCAGGGGTATGTTCATCCGGAGTAAATGTGGCGAGGACGATATCGGCACCATCCGTCAGCAGGCGCTCGATATCCCCCACCTTGGTGGCATCCCCCCGACGCCAATTAACCGCATCCGCTCTGCGCTTACTCGCCAGAGCCACCAGAGGGTTGCGTCGCATGCCGTAAACACTGTACTGCTTGCGATCTATATTTAGAGCGAGGCGCGCCCCCAGATCACCACACCCAAGGATCCAAAGCTTCTCTTTTTGTGTCATATAGTTCCCGACAATCTTGCGCCTGGGACAGCGTCGACTGCCATATTCCCTTGATATTGTGCTGTTGCGTCCCGCAGAACTCCTCAGATGAGAAGTCCCTAGTCTTATTCATTAACTATTAAACGGTGCGCCAAAAAAAATCCGCAAACGATTGCGGTTTTGCCATCCATGAATAACGATGCGAGGCACTTTCACGCCTCACCATTCCATCTGCCGCTCTGGTATTGAACTAATTACCGCGCCCTTTGAGTAGGCGGTAGACAGCGAGAAAGATAATCGCACCAATGGTGGCTGTTATTATGTCGCCAAATCCGAAACCGGTCACGGGGCCACCGAATCCAATCAGGGCACCAAGCCAACCACCGATGAAGGCACCGATAATGCCAATCACCATTGTGACTATCCAACCACCTGGGTCTTTACCTGGCATGATCCATTTGGCTAAGGCGCCGGCAATCAGTCCGAGAATAATCCAGGATAAAACTCCCATGGCGTTTCTCCATTCTGTTGGCCCTCATAAGATATAGCAAAATTTTGCGCCTCAATTCCATAACGGCGTCCACAATTGGTATTTTTTCCCAACTTTGTGCCTGAGGTGACAGCTTAGCGCTAGGGTGTGGTCAGCAGCTATTATTTATGAATAATAGCTATCAAATACTATCGCTTAATTGTCTTTACCATGACTCTCAATGAACTGCGCTACATCGTCACTCTCGCTCAGGAACAGCATTTCGGCCGCGCCGCCGAGCGCTGCTTCGTCAGCCAACCGACCCTGTCTATCGCAGTAAAAAAGCTGGAGAAAGAGCTGGGCGTCGCCCTTTTCGAGCGTTCCAAAACCCGGGTACAGGCCACGCCATTGGGGGAGCGTATCGTCGCCCAGGCCCAACTAGTACTGGAACAGTCTGCCGCTATTAAAGACATCGCCAGCGCCGGTAAGGACCAACTGGCGAGCCCCCTCTCGGTCGGGGCGATTTTTACTATCGGCCCCTATTTGTTTCCGCACTTTATTCCGCAGCTACAGCACCTGGCCCCAGATATGCCTCTCTACGTAGAAGAGGGCTACACCGCCACTCTGCGCCAACGCCTGCGCAAGGGCGAGCTGGATGCGATCATTATCGCGTTGCCATTCACCGAGCCCGATGTGGTCACCCAACCACTTTATGACGAACCTTTCGTGGTATTGATGCCGGCTGGGCACCCCCTTGCCCAGCAGGAATTCATAGATCCCGAGCAGCTCACCAAAGATAATGTGCTGTTGCTTGGGGAGGGCCACTGCTTCCGCGACCAAGTGCTGGAGGCCTGCCCACATTTGCAGGTCACTATGGAGAAGGAGAGCGGTGGTGGAGGCATTCGCACAGCCGCCGATGGCAGTTCGCTGGAAACCCTGAGACACATGGTGGCCTCGGGTCTCGGTATCACCGTATTGCCATTCTCCGCTGCCACTGCTTCGCAATATGCCAGCGGGCTGCTGGAAACACGCCCCTTCAAGGCACCGGGGCCCCGGCGCACCGTCGCATTGGCTTGGCGTGCCAGCTTTCCACGCCACCGAGCTATCGATATATTGCGTGAGGCCATCAGCCAGTGTCATCTGATCGAGCCATAAACAACCTTGCAGATCAGCCGGTTACCAACCTCAAAGGGGTAGGAGACAAGTTTGCCCAGGTCCTGGCCAAACTGCATATCCACTCCCTGCAAGACCTGCTGTTCCACTTGCCGTTGCGCTATCAGGACCGCACCCGGGTGGTGCCGGTGGCCGGGCTCACTGCCGGGATGGATGCGGTTATTGAGGGCGAGGTAACTGCCGCCGATGTAGTTTTCGGCCGCCGACGCAGTCTGGTAGTCAAGCTTCAGGATATGAGCGGCAGTATCACTCTGCGTTTTTTCCACTTTTCTGCTGCGCAGAAAAACCGCTTTGCCCGCGGCGCACGCCTGCGTTGCTTCGGCGAGGCGCGGCGTGGCGCTGCCGGCCTGGAACTCTACCATCCCGAAACTGAAATTGTCGGCAGCGAAAACGCCACTACCGAGGAAACCCTGACACCGGTTTACCCCCTGACCGAGGGCGTCAGCCAGGGGCGTATGCGCGGTCTGATGCAACAAGCCGTGGAGCTCCTGCGCAGTGGAGCCGTGACCGAACTGCTCCCTGCAGATTTACTTCCAAAGCCATTGCGTTACCCATTGAGTGACGCCCTGGTTTATTTGCACTCGCCACCTGCCGGCACCCAGTTGGAAAAACTCGCCGCCGGCACACACCCCGCACAACAGCGCCTGGCCCTGGAAGAGCTGCTCGCGCACCATTTGAGCCTGCTGGAATTGCGGCGCAACAGCGCAAGGGTTGCGGCACCACCACTGCCCGCCAACAAATCTTTGGAGAGAGATTTCCTCTCGCGCCTGCCATTTTCGCTCACCGGTGCACAGCAAAGAGTCTGTGAGGAGATCGCCGAAGACCTCGCCCAGGACCTCCCCATGATGCGCCTGTTACAGGGAGATGTCGGCGCCGGTAAAACCCTGGTAGCGGCCATGGCTGCCCTCAAAGGCATCGGCGCTGGTGCTCAGGTGGTGGTGATGGCGCCGACAGAGATTCTCGCCGAGCAGCATAGAATCAATTTCTGTAACTGGCTTGAGCCTCTCGGCGTACAGGTAGCGCAACTTACCGGCAGCTTAAAAGCCGCCGAGCGCCGCGAACAGCTGGGCAAAATTGCCAGTGGCGAGGCGCAGCTGGTGGTAGGCACCCACGCACTCTTCCAGGAGGGGGTGGTGTTCCACAACCTGGTGTTGGTGATTATCGACGAGCAACACCGTTTCGGGGTGCGCCAGCGTTTGGAGCTGCGTGAGAAGGGCGCCGCCAGCGGTGCCACCGGCAGGTTGCAACCGCACCAGTTGATTATGACCGCCACCCCAATCCCCCGTACCCTGGCTATGTCCGCCTTTGCCGATCTGGACTGCTCCATCATTGATGAGCTGCCTCCCGGTCGCCAGCCTATCAACACCGTGGCGATCTCTAACGACCGCCGCGACCAGGTGATGGAAAGAGTGCACAGTGCCATCGCCGAGGGGCGCCAGGCCTATTGGGTCTGCACTCTGATTGAAGAATCCGAGAGCCTGCAGGCTCAGGCCGCAGAGTCCACCGCCGAGGAATTAGTGGAGATGCTCGACGGGGCGCGTGTGGCCCTAGTACACGGGCGCCTTAAGCCGGAGCAGAAAGAGCAGGTGATGAGCGCTTTCAAAGCTGGTGAGGTAGACCTGCTGGTGGCAACCACGGTGATCGAGGTAGGGGTAGATGTGCCCAACGCCAGTCTGATGATTATCGAAAACCCAGAGCGCCTGGGCCTCGCCCAGCTGCACCAGCTGCGCGGTCGGGTTGGGCGCGGCTCCATAGCCAGTCACTGTGTGCTGCTCTACGGTACACCACTGTCACAAAATGGACGGGCGCGCCTACAGGCGCTGCGTCAGCATAGCGACGGCTTCGCCATCGCTGAGGAAGACCTGCGTCTGCGCGGACCAGGGGAAATTCTCGGCACCCGCCAGACTGGAGAGATCCAACACCGTATCGCAGATCTGCAGCGGGATGCGGAACTGCTGCCACAAGTGCAAAAAATAGCCATATCCCCACATTTGACGGAAGGGATGCGACAGCAGCTAATTAAGCGTTGGTTACAAAACAAGCCCCGTTTCGCCGAGGCTTGAGGAGAACGCCCTAGTGGGCGCCTACTGTACTGTTGTCGTTGATGCTGACACTCTTGTAATTGGCGTCGTAGTAAGTCTCCTCGTCCAAGGCGCCTTCACTCTTCGCCACCACACTGCTCACTACCGCATCTCCGGTGATATTCACTGCGGTGCGCACCATATCCAGTAGGCGGTCAACGCCGATCACAATGGCAATCCCCTCCAGCGGGAGTCCCACCTGCTGCAGCACCATACCGAGCATAATCAGGCCGACGCCGGGCACCCCGGCAGTACCAATAGAAGCCAGGGTTGCTGTCAGGATCACAGTCAGGAAGCCGGTCAAGCCTATCTCAATACCAAAGAACTGAGCGATAAAGACCGTAGCCACACCCTGCATAATCGCGGTGCCATCCATATTGATGGTTGCACCCAAGGGAACGGTGAAAGCAGCCACCTTGTTGTCCACACCTAAGCGCTTCTCAACTGTCGCCAGGGTTACCGGTATGGTTGCTGCAGAGGAAGCTGTACTAAAAGCAAAAATCATCGTCGGACGCATCTTTTTCAGCAGCTCAAGGGGCTTTAGGCCACTAAACAGCTTCAGTAGAATCGAATAGACGCCCAGTGCATGAATAATCAAGGCTGCCAGTACCACCAGGAAGTATTTACCCAGTTGCAGTAAGCCTTCTAAGCCCAAACCCGCAAAAGTTTTCGCCAACAGGGCAAAAACTCCGTAGGGAGCAAACACCATCAACACCCCCACCATGCGCAGTACAACGCTATTAAGATCGTTGAAGAAAGCTGCAATGCGCTTCCCTGGCTCGCCGCAGCGGGAGATCGCATAGCCCATCAATAGGGCAAACACGATAATTTGCAGCATATTGCCCTCGGCCATGGCTGCGACTGGGTTGGTGGGAAAAATATTTACCAGCACTTCAGAGAGTGGGGGGGATTCTTTTGGTTGGAAAGAAGACGTTGCCGCAGCAGCAGCCTCGCTCACACCCACCCCAGGCTGGAAGATCAGTGCCATGCACAGGGCCAGGGTTATAGCGATAGCCGTTGTCAGCATATAGAGCAGCACGGTTTTACCCGCCAACGGACCGATCCGGCTTCCTTCAGATAGTGCACAGGCACCACTGATCAGAGAAACCAATACCAACGGCACCACCATCAGCTTCAGAGAGGCGATAAAAATTCGCCCGATAATGTCGAACAGGCCACCGGTCAGGTAGAGGTTGATTGCGTTGGTAACACCCTCACCGAGCAACTGGCTCATATTCAGGATATTGATCAGGATTCCCAGCCCAATACCCGCGATCATCCCCAGCAGAATTTTGGTCGTAAGCCCCATAACAAGCTTCTCTTTATAAATTCATTGTTTTCATTAAAGGGAGCACTATATCCATTGCCGCCCCGGTGAGCAAAAATCCAACGGGGTGGCGCCAGCCGCCAGTGGGCAGGGTACAATGCCCTTTTTACCGACTGCGGAGTTATCGTTGCACCAGTCTCCATTTGTACCTGCGGGCGATTGGCGGGGGCAGCCGTTTGAATCGGCACAGTCCCAACCACCAGAAAGCCTGATGCCGTGGCTGGCATACACCGGTTCGCTCACCGCTGCACTGAAGCAACTGAGTGGAGGGGATTTCAGTGTGCGGGTACTTGGTCAGAGCTGGCAACTACCCCGAGCGGAGGAATGCCGCGCGCTCAATTTAAATCGCCACAGCCGCGCCCTGGTGCGGGAGGTACTACTAATGGGGTGTGGCCAACCCTGGGTTTACGCGCGCAGTGTTCTGCCCCTGCGCAGCCTGCAGGGTAAGTCCCGCAACTTACGCAGTCTCGACGACCGGCCTCTGGGGGAGCTGCTGTTCAGCGAACCAGGGATTCGCCGAGGCGAAATAGAATTCAACCAATTGCGGCGCAACCCCGACTTGCAGGCTCAAGGACTCTGCGACGGCGGCGACAGTGCCTGGGGGCGCCGCTCAATTTTTTGGCTGCGGGGCAAGCCCCTTTTGGTCGCAGAGGCCTTTCTAACGCAGTTTTGCCCCGATGGCCCACCTGCAGTCCCCGCAAACCAATAACCAAATACAGGGAGATTAGCCACCGTGATTAGCCAACAAATCGCCGCGCGCTGGCCCGCCGCAATGCCCTATTGGCAATTAGCGCGTATGGATAGGCCCATTGGCTCCCTATTACTTCTGTGGCCCACTTGGGTCGCACTATGGCTTGCGGCGGGGGGCTGGCCAGGGCTGCACCTATTTGCAGTGTTCACTTTGGGCGTCATCCTGATGCGTGCGGCCGGCTGCGCGGTAAATGACTTCGCCGACCGCGAGATTGACGGCCATGTTAAGCGCACCGCCACGCGCCCCCTGGCCACCGGCAACGTTACTCCCAAGGCGGCTCTTGGCCTATTCGCCGGGCTCAGTTTCGCGGCTTTTCTGCTGGTGCTCACCACCAATCAGCTAACGATTTTATTGTCATTGCCAGCGCTGGCATTGGCCTTCTGCTACCCCTTTGCCAAGCGGCACACTCACCTGCCTCAAGTCGTATTGGGTGCGGCATTCAGTATGGGGATCCCCATGGCCTTCGCCGCAGTGACAGGCGAAGTCCCCCCCCAGGCCTGGCTTCTCTATGTCGCCAACCTGTTGTGGACCCTGTGCTATGACACTTTTTACGCCATGGTAGATCGGGATGACGACCTAAAAATTGGAGTTAAATCCACAGCAATTCTGTTCGGGGAAATGGACAGAGCCATGACTGCCACCCTGCAGCTTTTGGTTCTAATGGCACTGATGTTGATCGGCCAGCGCTTCGGCCTCGGCGCCATTTACTACTTGGCAGTTACGGCTATAGCGGCGCTCTTCGCCTACCAGCAATGGCTGATCCGCAACCGCGATAGAGAGGCCTGCTTTAAGGCATTTATCCACAACAACTGGGTAGGGTTGGTGTTTTTTGCCGGAATATTCCTGCATTACCTCTTCAATTGATCCAGGTCTGGGAGTTCAGGCATAACCGTCATATATTTGTCATATAAATCCCGTTTAATCCTCGGCCATAACCGGGAACTTCTGACAACAGAGCGGGTATGGCAGCCAAATGCACAGTAAAACGATCCTGATTGTCGACGACGAAGCCCCTGTACGCGATATGCTGCGGGTGGCTTTAGAAATGGCAGACTACCGTTGCCTGGAGGCGGAAAACGCCCAAGAGGCCCACGCCTTAGTCATCGACGAAAAGCCAGACCTTATTCTTCTCGACTGGATGCTACCCGATGTGTCCGGAGTAGAGCTGGCCCGCCGACTTAAGCGCGATGAGCTGACCACTGGGGTGCCCATCATAATGCTCACCGCCAAAGGCGAAGAAGACAATAAAATCAAAGGGTTAGAGACAGGCGCCGACGACTATATCACCAAGCCCTTCTCCCCCCGCGAGCTGGTGGCGCGCCTCAAGGCGGTACTGCGCCGCGCCGGCCCGGCCACCCCTGAAGACCCCCTTAGCGCCGGCGATCTGGTACTGGACCCTCTGAGCCACAGAGTCACCATCAAGGGACAGCCGGTGGATATGGGGCCTACTGAATTTCGCCTGCTGACTTTCTTCCTCTCTCACCAGGAACGCGCCTACACACGCACCCAGCTGCTGGATCACGTCTGGGGTGGCAATGTCTATGTGGAGGAGCGCACCGTCGACGTCCATATCCGCCGCCTGCGCAAAGCCCTGGCACTTGACGGTCACGACCGTTATATCCAGACAGTGCGCGGCACCGGCTATCGATTTTCTGTGCAAACTGCCGAAAAAGTGTGACAATCTGCAAAGATCGGCACTGACTCCCGCGGTAACCATTGGTCACTCCCACAGAGGACCGGGTTTCTAAGATGTATTAAGTGCGGGGGTGGACATCAGCCCTCCCGACAACTGCCAGGTAACACGGCAAGGCTATGTTGGATCGCAGTATTGGCGAATTTTCGCGCTTCTTAATTATTGCTCTGGGCTGCTTGACCCTCGGCTTCACCACGTCCGAGTGGTCGCTCACCCTGATTTTAGGGCTGGCAGCCTACCTGCTCTCAGTGCTGTGGCAGCAGCACCGCTTCAATCGTTGGCTGGCCAATGGCCGCCGCGGCCCCGCTCCCACTGCTTTTGGTATCTGGGGTGAAATCTATGACGACTTCTACCGTATGCAGCGACGTCACCGCCGTGAGAAGCAAAAGCTGCATGTCATGTTACGCCGTGTTCAGGACAGCACCAGCGCCCTGCGCGAAGGCATTGTAGCTCTGGAAAATGGCGACCACCTGGCCTGGTGGAACCCCGCCGCCGGCGAGCTGCTCGGCCTGCAGTCCAGTGATCAGGGGCAGTCCCTGGTGAACTTTGTGCGCGACCCTGGCTTTGTCAGCTATATGCACAGCGAGGACAACAGCCCCCGCGAACCGCTGACCCTGCCAGCGCCGGGTAATGAAGCCCTGCAACTGCAACTGGAAGTGACCCGCTACGGCAAGGATGAAGCCCTGGTGATCGTTCGTGATATCACCCGCTTGCACAATCTCGAGCAGATGCGCCGCGATTTTGTCGCCAACGTTTCTCACGAGTTGCGCACTCCCCTTACCGTAATCGCCGGCTACCTGGAAACCCTGCAGAACAGCGATATGGCACCTCCCGCCTGGCGGCGCCCGCTGGTTCAGATGGAGGAGCAGGCGGCACGTATGACCACCTTGGTCAACGACCTGCTTCTTCTGGCACGCCTGGAAACGTCAGAGCGAAAAACGGGTGACGTCTCTGTAGATGTGCGCGAGTTGATGGAGCGAGTTGCCCGTGAGGCGCGCAGCTTTAGCGGCGACCGTCACCAGGTCAGTGTGGCGTGCGAAGGGGATTACAGTATCCGCGGCGATGCCAGTGAGCTGCACAGTGCTTTCGCCAACTTGGCGCTCAATGCGGTGAAATACAGCCCGGGGAACGGGGAGATACAACTGCGCTGGTGGCAGGATAACGATGGCGGCCACTTCAGTGTGCGGGACCAGGGTATCGGTATAGACTCGCTGCATATCCCGCGCCTTACCGAACGTTTTTACCGGGTAGACCCCGGCCGCTCCCGCGACAGCGGCGGCACAGGATTGGGCCTGGCTATCGTCAAGCATGTACTATTGCGCCACGGTGCGGAAATGAGCGTGCACAGTGTCCCAGCCCAGGGCAGTACTTTCACCCTGCACTTCCCCTCTACCAAGCTGGAAGAGAGCCCCTCTCGGGAACTAATGGAGACCGAGGGTGCGGATTCCTGATCCACCCCCTCAATGATAAAACTATTCAAATTCCGGCAGCTTTACCGGCTCACCATTTTTGATATAAGTTGCCTCTTCTTCATCGTGCACCGGGGTGCTCTCCCGGCGCAGGATCAGGTGGTGCAACTTTAAATCCCCATCTCTTAACAACAGATGCTCATTGCCATTGTCATCCACAGGCAGAGGCTTGTTTCCCACCAAGGCATCGCGCAGAGCGCGCAGCCGCGGCACATCTTTATAGCGATTCAGGTCATTGGAGAGACGCGTTTTCATGCGCTCGCTTTCATGCAGGGCTGCAGCGGTTTCACGATATTTGGCGAAAAAAAACACCGCAGCAATGGCAAACGCTACAACAACAGACACTTCAAACCAAACGGGCATAATCACTCCTTGTTATCGTATTTACGCCAAACGACCAGCTGGTTGTTCGCTGGCAGGTAATTTAGCTCTTCCCGGCGCATGCCGACATTACTGGCCAATTGATCCAACCACTCCAGATCACGGATACCGCTATCGGGGTTGCGCTCTTTGAGGTAGGTATCGAAATCCGCATTGCTGGGCCCGATAAAACTGCCATCAATCTTGAAGGGTCCATATACAACCAGCAAGCCATTGGGTTCTAACAGAGTGTGCAGTTTGTGAAAGAATCGCTGTACTGACTCCCTCGACATAATATGCAGGGTATTCGCGGTAAACACCGCATCGAAATTCAGCGCTGGCCAGGGCGCATCGACATCCAGAATCAGAGGTTCGCGCAAGTTCTGTGCGGGCGCACTCGCCAACCAGGCTCGCACACCGGGCAGCATTTCCGCCCGCTCCGAGGTCTGCCAAATTAAGTGGGGCAGGCGCGGTGCAAAAAAGACCGCGTGCTGACCTGTGCCGCTCCCCACCTCCAATACCTTATGGCTACCATCCAGCAGGCGGCGCAGATGAATAAGAATTGGATCGCGATTACGCGCACAAGCCGGTGCATCCGGCAGGCTGGTATCGCTCATTGCTGCTCATCCCGAGTGAAAACCCAGTCGCGCTCATTGGACATGCCCGAGTTATAGGCATAGCCGGCTACATCAAAGCCCTTAAGCTCCTCCGCTTTCTTCACCCGCTGCTCAATCGCCCAGCGGCTCATCATGCCCCGCGCTTTCTTGGCAAAGAAGCTGATCATCTTGTACTGACCATTTTTTAGATCTTTAAAATGGGGGGTAATGACCTCTGCATTGAGCGCCTTGGGCTTTACCGCCTTGAAGTACTCATTAGAGGCAAGGTTGACCAATTCCCGGCTCTTCAGCGCATGTAACTGGGCATTGAGCGTCTCAGTAATTTGCTCTCCCCAAAATTCATACAGATTTTTACCGCGACTGTTTTCAAATCTGGTGCCCATTTCCAGGCGGTAGGGCTGCATCAGATCCAGTGGGCGCAACAGGCCATAGAGACCGGAGAGCATTCGCAAATGCTTTTGCGCATAACTGAAATCGCGCTTGCCCATAGTTTCAGCGGCCAAGCCGGTATAAACATCCCCCTTAAAGGCGAGCAGGGCCGGGCGCGCATTTTTATCTGTGAAAGGGCGTTTCCAGGCTTGGAAGCGGTCGTAATTCAGCACACCGAGCTTGTCGGAAATCTTCATCAAGCTGGAGATCTGCTGTGGGCTCAGATCACGCAGTTCGCCAATTAATGCCGCTGACTCCTTGAGAAAGTCTGGCTGAGTGGTTTCCAGTGTGGGTATTTCGCTCTCGTAATCCAGCGTCTTGGCTGGAGAAATCACTATTAACATCGGGTGCCTTACTTGTGCTGCTTCGCTTTCTATTTGAGCCCAACCGCTAGGATCGGGGCACTGCTCTATTCGGGCTTCAATATATCCTGCCACCAGTTGAGGGGTGTTTGGCCATCCTTCGGATCGTAGACATTGCCGTAATACCAGGCACTGTTGGCACCATCACAGATACTATTGAGAATTTCCTCAATCTTATCGAAACCACAGCTGACATGGATGCTGTAAACCAGCATGCGTGGAACTTCCAGATCCAGCTCTCCTCCAAGTTTCTCCAGCTGCGGGCTCAAGCGGTCGGAGAGTTCGGCGCTGTCGCCGCGACAGAAAACACGGATCGCCAAATTGCCGGAGCGCTTAACCAGCTCAAATTGCTGGGTGTCTTTATCCACTTTGATGCAATCGCCACTGGCGATACCTTTAATAAATGCGGGAGAACGTACCAGCTGGCAACTGTCATCCTCGTTGACACGTACCTGTAAGCGCTCTACCACCGGCTCGCCATCGGGGTTGGTGCCCGCAAATAACTCTATTACCTGAAGTGCCGTCATAACCTCTATTCCCCGACTGTGTACAATGGGTGATCGTTGAATAATCGGCATTATACAGGGAGGCAAGCAATGATCTCGCGTAACCAGGCTTTCTTCGCCGCAGTGGCGTTGACGGCAACCTCTATAATCAGTGGCTGCGTCACCAATCCAGTGACCGGAGAGCAACAGTTTTCTCTGGTATCGGCCCAGCAGGAATTGAACTTAGGGCAGCAACAATACCCAATCAACCAGCAACAACAGGGCGGTCAGTACACCATAGATCCCAGCTTGCAGGAGTATGTGGACCGGGTTGGGCAGAAACTGGCACGTGTCTCGGACCAGCCGCAGCTGCCCTACGAATTTGTAGTATTGAATAACTCCGTTCCCAACGCCTGGGCACTTCCCGGTGGCAAAATCGCCATTAACCGAGGCCTGCTGGTCCTGCTTGAGGATGAGGCGGAATTGGCCGCTGTACTCGGCCACGAGATTGTCCATGCCGCCGCACGCCACTCCGCCACCGCCATGTCACAACAGCAGGTGCTCGGGGCCGGACTGGCTGTACTCGGTGCGGCCACCAAAGAGTCCGCCTATGCGGACCTTATCTCCACCGGCAGCCAGCTGGGAGGTTCCGCCTATATCGCCCGCTACGGTCGCGGCAACGAACTGGAATCCGACGAATACGGCATGAAATATATGGCTGCTGCCGGCTATGATCCCCAGGGCGCCGTGCGACTGCAGCGCAAATTCGTCGAACTCTCCAAAGGGCAGCAGAGCAACGGCCTGGAAGCCCTTTTCGCCAGCCACCCCCCATCACAGTCCCGCGTCAGCGCCAATATCGAGCACAGTAAATCACTGCCCAAGAACGGGGTCACCAACCGCGATGCCTATCAAAAGGCCATAGCACAACTAAAACGTGATGCCGATGCCTATGAAAATTATGATGATGCTCTAAAAGCAGCCAATAAAAAGCAGTTTGATACGGCACTGAATTTGATACGAAAGGCACAGAAGCAACAACCAAAAGAAGCCTCTTTCTTTGCTTTGGAAGGAGATTTGCTCGCCCAGAAAAAACAATTTGATAAAGCCCACCAGGCCTACGACCGTGCCGTACAGAAAAATCCTGCACTATTTTCCCTCTGGTTAAAACGCGGCATGGCTAGTGCGCAACTTAAAAATTACACTGCTGCGGAGAGGGACTTAAACCGTTCTCTAGGTTATTTGGAAACAGCTTACGCACACTTCTATTTGGGCGAGGTGTATGAAAAGCAGGGGAATAAGCAAAGCGCTGTCAAACACTACCAGACTGCAGCTGGAGCGGGGGGAGATATTGGTTCTAAGGCGCAGGCGCGGATACAAGCATTGACGGGCAAGGGCTGAATTTAATTGTTCCAATTCCAGTTTAATTAGAAAAAAGGGCTACCGTTGGTAGCCCTTTTTTTGCAAAACGATAGCTATATCTTACAGCTGTACGGTCATACCAATTTGGTAGATATCGTAATCGATATCACTATCAGTATTGGAAACGTAAGCTGCTTCAACAGCGATGTTGCGGTTGAAGAAATGGTTCATACCCAGCTTGTACTGTTCCACCTCATCGTAGGAAAAACTAACAGAAGTACGTTTTGTAAAGAAGTATTCAGTACCCAACTTCCAATAGTCATCGCCCTCATCGTAGCTGACATAATCTAATTCTGCAGTCAGGTACTGCTCGCCACCCAAGTGGGTAAAGTACTTGGAAGACAGGCTGCGAGTATCAAATTCTTCATCAACGGAAAAATCGAAACCGATATAATCGGTTCCATTCAGCTGGTGGTTATAACGGGCATTAACAGACAGTTCATTATCACTGTCGTTATCTTCATGTTCCAGGCTAACCAGGAAGTTAGGAGTGAAGAGATAACCTACTGATAAAGTATCAATATTTTCTTCACCCCAATCGGCTAATTGAGCACCTAAAACCAGACCATTGGATGCAAAATATTCTCCACCTATTGTAAAGGCATCGAAATCTTCACTACCAACGTTGAGGTGAGAGTAACCACCGTAGATGTTGCTAACTTTATTGATGTACTCAAATTCTTTCAGTGGGCCAAGAGTTTCTTTTCCACCGAAAAAATACTGGCTGCCAAGATTAAAACTATCTGCACCATTTTCTAAATCGCTGTATTTAGCTTTAGTAAAAGAGTTGTACTCCTCAGCAGTTGCAGTAGCCGCAAGAAGCACCAGGGGAAGAGCTGCGAGCTTGAATCTCATATCAAAATCCTTCGTTAACGTAGGGATCCAAATTGGGCTGCGGATTGTAACAAAAGATTTTTTGTCCGCAACAACAGTTAATTACACAAAGTCAGTTTGAGAAGACTTTGCGACGAAGGGAGTGAGAACAGAGGTTAGATAGAATAAAAAGCGGCCAGCCTAGATGTAATTATCCGTAATCAAGTACTTTAAGTGCTTATTCAATGACCGAGTAAAATTTACAGTTTTTATTTTTTAAAAAACTAATTTATTCAGCTTCTATTCAGTAATGACAAAGCAACCTTAAGAAGGTTCATCATCAGCAGAAGAAGCTACTACCTCTCTAAATTCTTTAAACTCTCCTAAAGGTCGTATACCCACAAAAGGAGCCACACTTTGAATAATTTTATCAATCGCAAACGTATGTTCAGCCTGCATAGCATCGCGTTCTGTTTTACTGTGCCAAGTGGCTATCGCTATGAGGCTATTTTCGTCACCGATCTTTTGCAAAAGTTCCGTGCCCATGGCCCCAGGTGCTTGCTGAATTAACTGAGACGCGCGTACCCAGGCATCGGCGTATTCTTCCGCTGTGAAACCTTCCTTGATTTGAACCTCAAAAATATATTTCATCGCCAAGCCTCTATATATTTCCAGTTTTTAAAAAATTGCTTGCAATAAAAAAGGCCGCTTTGAGCGACCTTTCTTTGGCTGAGGAAACTCAGGGTTTCCTTAAATTCAAATTCCTCTCGTGGCCGTGGCGAATATCCGCCCCCTCCACCAAGTAGACTACCTGCTCACAAATATTCTTGGCGTGGTCACCGATACGCTCCAGTGAGCGCAGTGTCCACAGCACATTGATCACGCGGGAAATACTGCGTGGATCTTCCATCATGTAAGTCACCAGCTCACGGACGGCGGTGCGGTAATCCATGTCCACCTGTTCATCCTCGGCGAGGGTGCGCAATGCAGACTCCACATCGAAACGGGTATAGGCATCCAGGGCGTCGTTGAGCATTTTGCGTACTGCATTTGCCAGATGGCGTATCTCGGTATAGCCGCGCGGTGAGGTGCCCTCATCGGTCAGAGCAATCGCCATTTTCGCGATTTTGCTGGCCTCATCACCTATACGTTCCAGGTCGCGGGCGATACGGGTTACCGACATCACCATACGCAGATCCGAAGCGGCGGGCTGGCGCTTGGCGATGATTAAAGTCGCGTGCTCGTCCAGGGCCATCTCACACTTGTCGATTTCCTCTTCGACGCGCAGGACTTCCTCGGCGAGCTGGCTATCGGCATTCGACAGAGCATCGACGGCATCGGCTACTTGGCGGGCGACCATGCCGCCCATTTCCAACATCTCGGTCTTGATTCCCTCCAGGTCCTCATTGAACTGGCGGGAGATATGCTGATCGAAGTGCATTTCCATAGTTATCCCTCGGAGCAAGATTGGCTTAGCCGAAGCGGCCGGTAATGTAGGCTTCGGTTAGTTCGTGCTCCGGATTGGTGAACACGGTCTCTGTATCGTTGACTTCAACCAGGTGCCCCAGATGGAAGTAAGCCGTGCGCTGACTAACGCGGGCCGCCTGTTGCATGGAATGGGTCACGATGGCAATAGTGTAGTTCTCGCGCAGCTCATCGATCAGCTCCTCAATACGCGCAGTGGCAATAGGGTCCAGGGCGGAGCAGGGCTCATCCATCAGGATAACCTCAGGGCTCACGGCAATGGCTCGGGCGATACACAGACGCTGCTGCTGACCGCCAGACAGGCCGGTGCCCGGTTTGTCCAAACGGTCCTTAACCTCATCCCAAAGGCCGGCGCGGCGCAGGCTGTTTTCCACAATTTCATCCAGGTCGGCACGGCGGCTGGCGATCCCGTGGATTTTGGGGCCGTAGGCCACGTTTTCATAGATGGACTTGGGGAAGGGGTTGGGCTTTTGGAACACCATCCCCACCCGAGCGCGCAGCGGCACAACATCCACCTTGGGACCATAAATGGGGTCGCCATCCAGGCTCAGTTCCCCTTCCACTCGACAACCTTCGATGGTGTCATTCATGCGGTTGAGGCAGCGCAGGAAAGTGGACTTACCACAACCGGATGGGCCGATCATCGCCACAACTTCATTGCGACCGATATCCAGGCCCACATTGTGAATAGCCTGGGTTTCACCGTAGAACACATTCACATTGCGCATGCGTAACTTGGCGGTATCAGTGAAGGGCTGGCCCACTGTTTTCCGCACCACGGCTTGGCTCACTGCCATTTTTTCACCGGTCAGTTCGGGTTGCGCCGCTTCAGAATTTCCGGCGGCATCCAGGGTCATGGTACTCATAAATAATCCCGTTTTCCGATTATCCGCGCTGTTACCAGCGGCGCTCAAGTTTCTTGCGCAGCATTACTGCACTGGTATTCATAAGAATCAATACACTCAGCAGCACCATAATGGCTGCAGAGGTACGCTCCACAAAGGCGCGCTCTGGGCTGTCGGCCCAGAGGAAAATCTGTACCGGCAATACCGTGGCCGGATCGGTAACTCCGCCGGGTACATCTACAATAAAGGCAACCATACCGATCATCAGTAGGGGAGCAGTCTCACCCAGGGCCTGGGCCATACCAATAATCGCACCGGTGAGCATACCGGGCATGGCCAACGGTAACACATGATGGAAAACCACCTGCATACGCGAGGCGCCCATACCCATCGCCGCTTCGCGAATCGAAGGCGGCACCGCCTTCAACGCCGCACGGCTGGAAATAATAATTGTCGGCAACGTCATCAGGGTAAGTACCAGACCACCAACCAGAGGCGCAGAGCGCGGCAACTCAAAAAAGTTGATAAAGATCGCCAGCCCCAGCAAACCGAATACGATGGACGGCACTGCCGCGAGGTTATTGATATTCACCTCAATCAAATCGGTCCAACGATTCTTCGGCGCGTATTCTTCCAGGTAGATAGCGGCAGCCACCCCGATTGGGAAAGACAGCGCCAAAGTCACCAGCAATGTAAACAGCGAGCCCATCAAAGCGGCGCGGATACCTGCCTGTTCCGGCTCGCGCGAATCGCCGTTGGTAAAGAAGGTGGTGTTAAAACGCTTCTTCAGTTCGCCACTTTGTAGCAACTGCTCGATCCAGCCGGCTTTCTGCTCGGATGTGCGGCCGCGGAAGCCCTCTTTGGAATCCTTCAGACTTTTAACAAAAGTATCCACATCGTCGTCAGCGGCAAACCATACCTTCTCGCTCTTACCGAGTAGCTCTGGGTTTGCAGCCAGGCGATCACGCAGGTTAAAGGGTGCCCCCGAGGAGACCAGGCTATATAGCTCACGCTTGTCACTGCGGCCAGTCACCGAGGGAAAACGCTCGCGCAACGCCGCGCGGATCACCCCGGTGAAATTGGCCCAGGCAAGGCTCTCGTCATCGACCTTATCAATACCGAGTACCTGCGCATCGTAGTGCACTTCCAGCTCAATGGCGGTCTGTACAAAGGCGCCGCTACCCTTGCTGATAATATCGCTGAATAGAATAACAACCGCGAGTATGCCGAAAGCGATACTGGCAATGCCCAGCCCGCGAAACAGTTTTTCCTTGCGATGGCGGCTGGCGAGGCGCTTCTCGATGCGCTCACGAACCTGCGTCTGGGTGAGGTTAGTCATACTGCTCCCGGTATTTTTTCACTACGTGCAGGGCGATAAAGTTCAGCACCAGAGTGGAGATAAATAGCATCAGGCCAAGCGCAAATGCGGCCAGGGTCTTGGGACTGTCAAACTCCTGGTCGCCGACCAGTAGCGTCACGATTTGCACGGTAACAGTGGTGACCGAATCCAGAGGGTTCGCAGTCAGGTTGGCGGCGAGGCCCGCGGCCATCACTACGATCATCGTTTCACCAATTGCGCGAGATACCGCCAAGAGTACACCGCCGACAATTCCCGGCAGGGCGGCGGGAATCACCACCTTGCGCACGGTCTCCGATTGGGTTGAACCCAATCCCAGAGCGCCATCGCGCAGGGACTGCGGAACTGCATTAATAACATCGTCAGATAATGAAGAGACAAATGGGATAATCATAATCCCCATCACCAGGCCAGCGGCCAGGGCGCTCTCACTGGAGGCCTGTAAACCCATTGAGGTGGCCAGGTCGCGAATAAATGGGGCAACAGTCAGTGCCGCAAAAAAGCCGTATACCACGGTGGGTACACCGGCGAGAATTTCCAAAATAGGCTTGGCCACGTTGCGCACGCGCCTGCTGGCGTACTCGGCCAGATAAATAGCGGCCATCAGGCCCACAGGCACCGCCACCAACATGGCGATTGCGGAAACCATCAGGGTGCCGGTAAACAGGGGTACCGCACCAAAGGCTCCGCTGGAACCAACCTGATCGGCGCGCAGGGCCATCTGCGGGCTCCAGTGCAGGCCGAACAAGAATTCAGTCACCGGCACCGACTGGAAAAAGCGCAGCGACTCAAACAGTACCGAGAACAAAATACCCACAGTGGTAAAAATCGCGGCGCAGGCACAGGTAATCAGAATGGCCTTCAGGACTTTTTCCACTTTCTCACGGGCACGCAGCTCCGGTGAAAAACGCAACAGTGCAAATGCCCCCAGGCCCACCGCCAATACCAGGCTTAAAAAGGCCTGTAGAGTATTGGAATTATTGCGCAACTGACTGAGGTGCTCGGCAGCCAACTGTAACTGTGGGGATGACTCTCCCACCAAATGGCCAGCGGCGAGATTTTGAATTTGTGCAAAGAGCAGGTTCTGCCCGGCAATGGTATCGGGCTTGTCGGCGATGCTGTGCATCACCATAGAGCGAATAATGGCATCGTCAAAAATCAGCCAGGCACCCAGTAGTAAAAGTGCCGGTAAACCACACCAAAGCGCGGTAAATAATCCATGATAGCTGGGCAGTGAGGCCAGATTACGCAGGCCTCCGCGGCTGCGCGCTGCACTCAGTGCACGACTAAAGCCGGTACCGTAGGCCACTAAAATCAACAGCAGCAAAAGGGCGAACAGTGTGGGGGTTTGCATTGAATTACCGTGCTAAAAATGTCGATGTCGGCATTATCCCGACTTTTCCCTGTGTTTCCACTTGGCTTTCATAAAAACGGCCAAGCCCTCTCGAGCTTGGCCGTCAATTCCCTTTGACTGTACTACTCCAAGATAAATTTACTTCGCAGCAAGATTGCTCAGGGCATTCAGCTTGCGAACGTCAGTAGCAATTTTCTGGCGTTTCTCTTGGGGCAGCGGGATCATACCTTTGTCAGTCAGGTAACCTTCATCACCCCAAGCACGCTCATTGGTGAACTCCGCCAGGAACTGCTTGATACCTGGCACTACGTCGGCATGTGCCTTTTTCACGTAAATAAACAGCGGGCGGGAAACTGGATATCTCTGATCGGCGATAGAGTCGAAAGTCGGAGCCTGTCCTTCGATCAAAGAGCCTTGTACTTTATCGGCATTCTGGTCGAGGAAGCTGAAACCAAAGATGCCCAGGGCATTCGGATTGGCAACCAACTTGTTGACGATCAGGTTATCGTTCTCACCGGCTTCAACATAAGCGCCGTCTTCGCGTACGTTGTGACAGATCGCCTTGTAAGCGCTCTTATCTTTTTTCTTCATGGCCTTGATCCAGCCAAATTTCTTACAACCACCTTCCATTGCCAGCTCCGCGAAGGCATCGCGGGTACCGGAAGTGGGGGGCGGCCCCAGAACTTCAATTTTGGTATTGGGCAGCGCTGGGTTTACGTCTTTCCAGGTCTTGTAAGGGTTGGCTACCAGCGTTTCGGAACCATCCGGGTTCGGTACTTCTTTTGCCAGGGCCAGGAAAATATCTTTGCGGGAAAGCTTGAAAGGCGTTGCTTTCTTAGCATTGGCCAGCACGATGCCGTCGTAGCCAATCTGTACTTCCACAACATCAACGCCGTTGCCGTTACACATCTCCAGCTCGGACTGCTTAATGCGGCGGGAAGCACCAGTGATGTCTGCAGTGCTTTCACCAACGCCCTGACAGAACAGCTTCATGCCGCCGCCAGTACCTGTGGATTCAACTACCGGAGTCTTGAACTGGGTAGCACGGCTGAAACGCTCCGCCACAGTGGTGGTAAAAGGGTAAACAGTGGAAGAACCCACAACACTGATGTAGTCGCGAGCCGCCAGGGCTACCTGAGAGGTGGCAAGGGTCAATGCCGCCAGGGAAGTAGCCAAAATTTGCTTGTTCATGTGTAACTCCGATGAGTGTTTTTTATTTCACGCGGCGATGCTAGGAACAACGGATGACGATTCTATGAATAAAACATGACAAAAAAGTTACAGCCGGAAATTTACCCCGCTGGTGCCCGGGCAGGCAAAGCGGTAACCTGCATACAAACGAGATAACAATAAGATGTAAAGAGAGAAGCCCCCATGCTATTTCTGATGCGTGGAGCGCGTGCACTGGAGAGTCTATCCAGTCGCACCGGCCACCTGCTCGCCTGGTTTACCTGGGCCATGGTCTTAATACAGTCCTGCGTTGTGGCTCTGCGCCACCTGTTCGACAGTGGCTCCATAGCGCTACAGGAGTCCGTAATCTATCTGCACGGTGCCGCCTTTATGTTGGGCCTGGCCTATGCCCTGCAAACCGACGCCCACGTGCGTGTCGATGTCTTCTATCGGCGAATGGGTCCCAGGGGCAAAGCTTGGGTTAATGCCGTGGGTTTTCTGCTATTTCTTTTGCCAATCTGCACTTTTATGTTGCTGAGCAGCTGGCAGTTTGCTCTGAATAGTTGGTCAGTGCTTGAGGAGAGCGCCAATGCCGGCGGCCTTCCCGGTGTTTTCCTGCTGAAAAGTCTGATTCCCCTCGCGGCAGTAACCCTCGGTCTCGCCGGCACCGCCCAGTTTATTCGTGCTCTGCTACAGCTTATGGAGGTTTCAAGCCCGGTAAGCGAATCTGTAGCGAAACCACGATTGCTCAAGCAGGTGGAGGAGGCAGAGGCATGATCGAGCTGATACCTCTATTGATGTTTGCCGCCGTTTGCGGGCTACTGATGTTCGGTTACCCGGTAGCTTTCACGCTCGCCGGTACGGCCCTAATCACCGCCGGGTTGGGTATCGTGTATGGCGCTTTCGATGCCGAGCTACTGCGTGCCTTCCCCGACCGCCTCTACGGCATTATGCAAAACGGCACCCTGGTTGCCGTGCCGCTCTTTGTCTTGATGGGAGTCATTCTCGAGAGAGCAAAAATCGCCGAAGACTTGTTGGTCAATCTGACCAAAGTATTTATGGGCGCGCCGGCGGGTATGGCCATTTCTGTAGTGGTCGTCGGCGCACTTCTGGCCGCTAGTACCGGTATTGTGGGCGCCACCGTGGTGACTATGGGATTAATGTCCCTGCCCTCTATGTTGAAGCAGGGCTACTCCCCAAAGCTCGCCACCGGCACCATCTGCGCCACCGGCACCCTCGGGCAGATTATTCCCCCCTCTATTGCTCTGGTGCTGCTTGGGGATACTCTCTCCAACGCCTACCAGCAGGCACAACTATCCGCAGGTATTTTTAACCCCAAGCCGGTCAGCGTTGGTGACCTTTTTATCGGTGCCATTATTCCCGGCCTATTGCTGGTAGCAGCCTACATTGTTTATCTATTGTTTGTGGCGCGCCGTTCTCCGAGTAAGGCCAAGACCGCGCAGCAGCAACCTCTGGAAGTTTGGCCGCTACTGAGTAGCCTTTTTCCTCCTATCGCTTTGATGCTATTAGTGCTGGGGTCAATTATTACCGGTGCCGCAACGCCTACAGAAGCCGCCGCCGTAGGTGCTCTGGGGGCGGGTTTACTGGCTTACAGTCGCGGTGCTCTGCATTGGGCGCAAGCGGGGGAGGTGGGTCGCAGCACTCTACAGGTAAGCGCGATGGTGTTTGCCATTCTTATTGGTGCTTCATTGTTCTCACTGGTCTTCCGTGGATATGGCGGTGAAGAACTTGTCACCAGTATTTTCCACAGCCTGCCTGGAGGTGTTATTGGTGCGACCTTGCTGGTCATGCTGGTGATCTTCTTGCTCGGTTTCATTCTCGACTTTATTGAGATCACCTTTGTGGTGGTGCCCATTGTTGGGCCGGTGTTGTTGGCGATGGGTGTGGACCCGATTTGGCTGGGCATCATGATTGCAATCAACTTGCAGACATCCTTCCTTACCCCACCCTTTGGATTTGCATTGTTTTACCTTCGCGGTGTTGCGCCAAGTTCAGTGGCCACTTCCGCTATCTATCGCGGCGTTATGCCATTTATCGCTATTCAGCTGTTGATTTTGTGCCTCCTAGCACTCTGGCCTGCTCTGGTGACTTGGTTGCCGGGGGTGGTTCAGAATTAACCCAAAAGACAACGATCGGTAGTGATAAGACCTTGTATCGCTACCGATTGGATCCAGCCCAAAACGATCGTACTAACATTGAAACTTAATAAACCCTTCGCCCCTTAAATTCAACAGCACATCTTGATTCCCTACGGCAAGTCACCAGCACCTGCTAAATTGGCATTCAATTTTTTAATTTGCTCGCCAGACCATCAATAAACCTCTGTGGATATCTCTCCTTAAAAATAGATCCATCAAAAGGAATTAAACACTGCTATCGATATCCAAGCACGAATAAAAAATTAAAAAGGATTTAAAAAATGCTAAATATTACCAGCCTTTCCAAGACCTACGATAACGGCGTGCATGCGCTTAAAAACGTCAACTTGGATATTCCCAAGGGTATGTTCGGATTGCTCGGCCCCAATGGTGCCGGCAAGTCTTCTTTAATGCGTACTATCGCCACGCTGCAATTTGCAGACAGCGGCTCCATCACTTTTGATGGTATCGATGTGGCCAGTAACCCTCAGAAAATTCGCAGCACCTTGGGTTATCTACCACAGGATTTCGGGGTTTATCCGAGAATCAGTGCTGAAGATATGCTCGATCATATGGCAGTTCTAAAAGGTATTAGTAATCGCAAAGAGCGTCGCGAAATGGTGGCTGAATTACTGCACCAGACAAATTTATTTAAGGATCGCAAAAAAAACCTAAGCGGTTACTCTGGGGGTATGCGCCAGCGCTTTGGTATTGCCCAAGCCCTGATCGGTGACCCACGCCTGATTATTGTCGACGAGCCTACCGCTGGTCTCGACCCTCAGGAGCGCAATCGCTTTCACAACCTGCTTAGCGAAATTGGCGAGAACGTAGTGGTAATTCTTTCCACCCATATTGTCGAAGATGTTGCCGATCTGTGCCCCAATATGGCGATCCTGGCCGCAGGTCAAATTGTGGCCCAAGGTAAACCCGAAGAACTTATCTCTAAATTGCAAGGACGTGTATGGCGGCGCACCGTCGATAAATCTGAGCTGGAAGAATGCCACAATAATTTTGATGTGATTTCCACTCGTTTATTAGCCGGGCGCCATGTTGTGCATGCGCTGGCAGATACCCAACCGGCAGTAGGCTTTGAGCAGCTGCAACCGGACCTTGAAGATGTCTACTTCTCCACCCTGTTTAGCAATAAAAAAGCTCATGTGGCTAGCGCCGCTTGAGATGGGGGGGGATTTCGAAATGTTTTTATCGGTTGCTAAGTTTGAATTTCACTACCAGTTGCGCCAGCCACTGTTTTATGTGACCAGCCTGGTATTTTTTCTACTGACTTTTGGTGCTATGACCGTCGACAATATACAGATCGGCGGCGGTGGCGGTAGCACCCTGATCAACTCTCCCTACGCGATTATGCTAACCCTGTTAGTAATGTGCGTTTTCAGTATTTTTATCACTGCCGCCTTCGCAGCCAATCCGGTGCTGCGTGATCGCGATATGAAAATGGAAGGTATTGTCTTCAGTACCCCTATCAGTAAGCGTGATTATTTATTGGGGCGCTTCACAGGATCATTCGCCGTAGCCTTCCTGGCTTTCTCATCTACGGCGCTGGGTATGCTGTTCGGTTCATGGATGCCTTGGCTAGACCCAGAGCGCTTGGGCCCCACTCAAATATCCCACTACCTGCAAACCTTATTCATACTTATCTTTCCCACCATGCTGTTTTGCAGCGCCATGTTTTTTAGCCTGGCAGCCATAACTCGCAGCATGATGGCCACTTACCTGGGGTTGATCGCCTTCCTGATACTCTATTTCACCAGCCAGGGAATCATGGATGAACCCGCCTATCGAAGTGCTGCCGCACTGGCTGACCCCTTTGGTATCGCCGCCTTCCAGGAGACAACTCGCTACTGGACCGCTTTCGATCGCAATACCTCTATGATCGCACTAGAGGGAAACTTTCTAATCAACCGCTTACTATGGCTGGGCGCCAGCTTATTATTTATCGGCTTAGGCTATAAATGCTTTTCATTTGTCGAACGTAAACCTCTCTGGTCGCGCCGCCGCACCACAGAAGCTGCAGATAGTGAGATACCTAGGTACATCAAGCCCCTACCGCGAATTACTCCAAACTTTGGGGCAGCCACGGTTTGGCAACAATTCCGTATACGCTGCGGTTTTGAAGTAAAAGCAGTAGTAAAAAGCCTAGCTTTTTGGGTAATCCTGGCACTAGGTGTTCTGAATGTCTTGGGCGCATCCCTGAGCCTGGAGGCAGTATTTGGCACCTCGGTATACCCGGTGACTCGTTCTATGGTCAGTCTGATAGAAGGTGCTTTTAGCCTCATCATGTTGATTATTCTGATCTACTATGGGGCTGAATTGGTGTGGCGAGAACGCCAGGCCGGTTGCCATGAAATTATGGATGCCGTGCCCACACCCAGCTGGATTTTCGTAGCGAGCAAGTTTAGTGCAATGCTGGTAGTTCTGGCCGGTATCCTGATAGCCTGCATGCTTACCACTGTGGCTGTACAGCTGGGCAAGGGATATACAACTCTTGAGCCTGGACTGTATTTTTACGGACTCTGGTATCAGTTTGCGCTGCCGTTTTACTTGATGGCAGTCCTATCAATCTTTGCCCAGGTGATAACCCGCAATAAATTCCTCGGCATGCTGCTGATGGTGGGCTACTTAATTAGCTCCAGTGTCCTTGATGGCCTTGGGTTCGAACACAACCTCTATCAATTTGCAGACTGGAACGCCGCACCTTACTCGGACATGAATGGTTATGGTCACTTTGATCAGGGTCGGGCTTGGTTTGCGTTATATTGGATCAGCTTCAGCCTGATACTGGCCATCTTGAGTTACGGGCTCTGGCAGCGCGGAACCCTGGCTCCTCTAACTAGCCGGGTCAAAGCCCTGCGCTTCCAATTGGGGCTTTCCAGTCGATTAACTGCCTCCACAACCCTGCTACTGTTTATCGGCACGGGCGTCTTTATTTTCTACAACACCAATATTCTCAATCACTACGAAACCAGCAAGGATCGTGAGCGACTGGCTGCAGACTATGAGAAGAAATACAAGGCCCTGGAGGATAAACTCGCACCACATATCACCGATGTCAAAGTGGATGTGGATATCTTCCCCAATGAACGCCGCTATGAAGTGCGCGGCCGCTATTTCCTGGTTAACAAGCGTGAGGAGTCGATTGATGAGGTAGTTATAGGGCTGGATCGCGGCCTTACAGTTAACCAGTTATCCCTAAATCAGGCCAAGTTACGCGAAAAGGACGAGCAGTTCGGACACTATTTCTTCGAGCTGGATCGCCCACTTGAACCCGGCCAGTCCCTCACGCTGGAGTTTGATCTGAGCAGGATCAATCGCGGCTTTATGAACTCCGGCTCCTCCACCACCTTGGTGCAGAACGGTACCTTCTTTAATAACTACGAAGCGCTGCCCTTTATCGGTTACAACAGCAATTTTGAGTTGACTGATCGTCACCTGCGTAAAAAGCACGATCTACCGCCGCCGCAGCGTATGCCCAAACTGGAGGACAAAGAGCACTACCGAAAATCCTATCTTCGCAGCGACTCCGACTGGATCAACTTTGAAACCACCGTCAGTACTTCCTTGGGACAGATAGCACTGGCCCCCGGCTACCTACAAAAAGACTGGCAGGAGGGAGAGCGCCATTATTTTCATTACAAGATGGACGCGCCCATTCACAACTTTTTTTCCTACCTTTCAGCGGACTACACAGTGGTCAAAGATAAGTGGCAGGACGTTGCCATTGAGGTCTACCACCACAAGCCCCACGACTACAACATAGATCGTATGGTTGAGGGGGTGAAAAAGTCCCTGGAGTATTTCAGTAAGGCATTCAGCCCTTATCAGTATCGCCAACTGCGTATCGTCGAGTTCCCGGGCTATGAATCCTTTGCCCAGGCATTCCCCAACACCGTACCTTTCTCTGAATCTATCGGTTTTGTCGCCGATCTGCGGGACCCGGATGAGATTGATTACGTCTTCTATGTAACCGCCCACGAGGTGGCACACCAGTGGTGGGCGCATCAATTGATTGGCGCCAATGTACAGGGAGCGACTCTACTGTCTGAAACCCTGGCGCAGTACTCAGCACTAATGGTGATGGAGCGGGAATACGGCCCTGAAAAAATGCGTCGTTTCCTCAAATATGAGCTAGATGGCTACCTGAGCGCTCGGGGTACCGAGTTGCTTGAGGAGTTACCTTTATCTCGCAACGAGAACCAGACCTATATCCATTACGACAAGGGCTCGCTAGCGATGTATGCCCTTAAGGATGCGATGGGTGAAGATGCCGTCAATGCGGCTTTGGCTTCCCTGTTAAAAGAAAAAGGCTTCTCCAGTGATCCCTATCCCACCAGCATGGATTTAGTGGCAAGACTCCGAGCCCACGCCAAACCACCCCAGCAAGAGCTAATCACCGATATGCTGGAGCGAGTAGTCCTCTTTGATCTCAAAGTCGCAAATGCCACCTATGAGTTGTTGGAGAACGGCAATTATCGCGTATTACTGGAGCTGGAAGCGCACAAATATGAAGCCGAAGGGGATGGACAGGAACAAGAAATTCCCATCAATAACTGGATAGATGTTGCCATTTTTGCAGAAGATCCCGACAAGAATACCAGTTCAGACAATGTGCTCTACTTGGCCAAACAGGAGATCAGTGAAGAGACCACCCTGCTGGAGTTTGAGGTGAAGGGCAAACCGAGCATTGCTGGCTTTGATCCCTATATCAAGATGATCGACAAAAACCCGGACGACAATCTGTTAGCAATAGAGACACTTTAGGGCTCTTGTCACTAATTTCCCGGCCACCTAGGGGGGTGGCTGGGAAAAACTTCCCTCGTTTTCGTTGGAAAAACTCAGACAAGTACTGGTCAAATACTACTCAATTTGTGCTAGAATGCGCCACCTTCCCTCAGGTGGAAACCAATAACTCTAACAATCTGTGAGTAGTCGATGTCCGCACTTTCAGCCCTTGATGAAAACCCGCAACCAACAGGCACGCTTACCCTGCAAACCCTGGCTATGCCCCGTGATACCAATCCCCAGGGGGATGTATTCGCTGGTTGGCTGATGTCGCAAATGGACCTGGCTGGAGCAATCTTGGCCCAAAGCATTGCGCGCGGCAGGGTAACTACCGTAGCGGTCGGCAGTATGGTGTTCTTACGCCCGGTTCCGGTTGGCTCTACGGTCAGCTGTTATGCCGAGGCTATAGAGGTAGGGCGTTCCTCTATTAGAACAATGGTTGAGGTATGGCTGACACGGGTGGACTCTGGTGAGCAGGTAAAGGTCACCGAGGGTGAGTTTGTTTTTGTCGCTATCGACGATAGAGGGCATACCAGACCACTGCCCTGAAACGACTTGCAAAACTATTTCGGGAAACTGCCTTAAACCAGTTTCCCTTCTATGATATTAATTCTGCCTTTTATTCCTGTTTCTTGCTTTCTCCATCAAGTTCACGCGCCTGGTAATAAGCCTCTTCACTTATCTGGTGATAGGGCCGCACATCCCGCTCAAAATCCTTAAAGGCTTTATAGATACGCGCAAATTCTGGGTCCTTATTTGCGGTCTCTTGCATCAGTTGAGTATTGATCTGCTTTAAATGGGCAAGCACATCGTCTGGCAAACGCTTAACTTTGACTCCGTGTGTTTCCACCAGCTCACGCAGGGCGCGATTATTACGTGCGGTGTACTCATCCAACATATCCTGGTTTGCTTCGCGGGCAGCCACGCGCACAATAGCCTGTAGGTCTTTGGGCAATTTCTCAAAAGCTTTTTTATTGACGATAAATTCCATCATTGAACCGGGTTCATGCCAGCCAGGATAGTAGTAGTACTCGGCAACCTGATGGAAACCGAAAGCGAGATCGTTGTAAGGTCCAACCCACTCGGTCGCATCAATAACACCAGTCTGCAGCGCGGTATAAAGTTCACCACCGGGAATAGTCACAGCGGTACCGCCGGCCCGGTTTAATACTTCACCGCCCAGACCGGGAATTCGCATTTTTAAGCCCTGCAAATCCTTAACAGAGTTAATTGGTTTGTTAAACCAACCCGCCATCTGTACCCCAGTAGAGCCACCGGCCAGGGGTATCAGGTTGAACGGTTCATAAATCTCTTTCCAGAGTTCCAAACCACCACCGTGGTGCAGCCAGCCATTCATTTCCTGGGCGTTTAAACCAAACGGTACCGCGGTAAAAAACTGGGCCGCTGGAATCTTGCCTTTCCAATAATAGGCGGCACCATGCCCCATCTGTGCAGCGCCCTCAGATACCGCACCAAAAATACCCAGAGCGGGTACCAGCTCACCCGCACCATAAACTTTAATTTTGAGGCGGCCGGAGGACATCAACTCAACGTTTTTTGCAAAGCGCTCTGGGGCCTGGCCAAGGCCGGGGAAATTTTTTGGCCAAGTGGTGACAAGCTTCCACTCGAACAATTCTTTGTTGCCATTATCGGAAAAGTGTTGTGCAGGGCCCTGTGCTACGCGGGAAGTGACCAGTGCAGCAAAGGTAACAACGAGTAGGGCCAGTAGGCCCAAAATAATAGCGGGATACCAGTTAACTTTTTTCATCGCTTTTAATTATCTTTTTTCTTGTAAGGCGCTGATCATCGATAAACGATCTTTTTTAAATGGTCGGGATTTTGGGAAAAACCGAAATCAGTGTAGAAAAAATTTCTAATCTGACTTGGTTTTTACCAAAGCAAACAATCTATAAAGGCTGCAGCTTAGCCATAGCCACTACCAGCCATTTACTGCCAACATCATCGAAATTGACCTGTACACGTGCACGGGGGCCATTACCTTCGAACTGCACTACGGTGCCCTCGCCGAACCTGACATGCTCAACCCGGCCACCCAGTGCCAATGGTGGTAAATCATCAAAATCTGGCGCCGGGTCGGAAAACTGGCCCACCTTGCCATAATCCGCCTGGTAGAGGGGGCGGGAAATTTCGGTCTTCAAACGCACTTCGTGCACCAAATTTGGCGGAATCTCACCGATAAAGCGAGACGGACTGTTGTAGGTCTCGCTGCCAAACAGGCGCCGGTTTTCCGCGTAGGTAATATACAGCTTACGCATGGCGCGGGTGATACCCACGTAGCAGAGGCGCCGCTCTTCCTCCATACGGCCGGGTTCCTGTGCAGACATCTTGTGGGGGAACAGGTTTTCCTCCACGCCCGCCATAAACACCAAAGGAAATTCCAGGCCCTTGGCAGAGTGCAGGGTCATCAGCTGGACGGCATCTTCAAACTCATCCGCCTGGCCTTCACCGGCATCGAGGGCGGCGCTGTCGAGGAACTGGTTAAGAAGAGGAATTTCCTCCTCATCTTCCTCGCCCTCGGGCAGGTCCACACCGGCAAAAGAGCGACAAGCAGTGACCAATTCCTGCAAGTTCTCCACCCGCGTCTGGCCCTTCTCACCTTTTTCTTTGCCGTGGAATTCCAGCAGGCCGCTAGTCTCGATCAAATCCTCGGCAATGGCATCCAGCTCTTTATCTTCCGCATTTGCAGCCAGCTGGTTGATCAGATCCAGAAAGCTCTGCAGAGCATTACCGGCGCGCGCAGCCAATACCCGTTGCTGCAACATCAGCTTGGCCGCCTGCCACAAGGAGCAGCCCTGCTCGCGAGCAAAGGAGCGCACCATTTCCACCGTGCGCGCACCAATGCCACGAGTGGGGGTATTCACCACCCGTTCAAATGCAGTGTCATCATTGCGATTGCTGATCAGGCGCAGGTAGGACAGGGCATTTTTGATTTCCAGGCGATCATAGAAGCGCTGGCCACCGTAGATACGGTAGGGCACCTGTTCGCGCAGTAGCCCCTCTTCAAGCACCCGGGATTGGGCGTTGGAGCGGTAGAGGATGGCAATGCTGTCGCGGCGATTACCATCGCGCACCCAGTCATTGATACGCTCGACGATAAAGCGCGACTCATCCTGCTCGTTGTAGGCGGCGTAGACGGCGATAGGCTCGCCTTCTTCACCCTTGGTCCACAACTCCTTGCCCAGACGACCGCTGTTATTAGCGATCACCGCATTGGCGGCGTTCAGAATGGTGGAGGTAGAGCGATAATTCTGTTCCAGGCGCACCGTCTGCACTTCACGCAGATCTGTAGAAAAGTGCTGGATATTCTCGATCTTGGCGCCGCGCCAACCGTAAATGGACTGGTCATCGTCACCCACAGCGGTGATATGGCACTGCTCCCCAGCGAGCAGGCGCAACCAGGCGTATTGAATCGTGTTGGTATCCTGGAACTCATCCACCAGGATATGGGGGAAACGCCGGCGGTAGTGGGCCAGAATACTGTCGTTATTCAGCCAAAGTTCGTGGGCGCGCAGCAGCAACTCGCCAAAATCTACCAGCCCACCGCGCTGACAGGCCTCTTCATAGGCGAAGTAGATGCGCACCATGGTCTGCAACCAGGGATCGGCGCCGGCATTGATATATTGCGGGCGCAGGCCTTCATCTTTCTGCGCGCCAATCCACCACTGGGTTTCCCGCGGCGGCCACTTTTTATCGTCCAGCCCCAGATCTGCCTGTACCCGCTTGATCAGGCGCAGCTGGTCGTCGGAATCCAGAATCTGGAAGTTCTGCGGCAACTTGGCTTCTTGCCAGTGAGCTTTGAGCAGGCGGTGAGCCAGGCCGTGGAAAGTGCCCACCCACATGCCAAAGGTATTCACCCCCAGCAGCTCTTCGATACGAGCGCGCATCTCGCGGGCCGCCTTGTTGGTAAAGGTCACCGCCATAATAGAGTAGGGCGAGGCGCCCTCCACCTGCATCAGCCAGGCGATGCGGTGCACCAGCACCCGGGTCTTGCCCGAGCCGGCACCGGCCAGAACCAATTGATTGCCGGGCGCGGCAGCTACCGCTTCGCGCTGGGCGTCGTTGAGGGGGTCTAAAATCTGAGATACGTCCATGGGCGAAGATTGTACCAGAGCTGCTGCATAAGACCTGTGTAAATAAACAGGATTTTACCCTGGCTGACAATGCAAAGCCCCTCGCCAGCCGGGGGCGCAGCGGCTAAACTGCGCCAACTGGCATAGAGAAGGAAGTCCTGTGAAACCGGCGGAAGTAACGCAACGAATCAGTGAGCAACTGTCATCCATGCGCAAATCTGAGCGCAAGGTGGCGGAGTATATTCTCGCCAATCCCGATGAAATTATTCATATGCGCATCGTCGACCTGGCTACCGAGGCCCAGGTGAGCGAGCCGACCGTGGTGCGCTTTTGTCGCGCCGTGGGCTGTTCCGGCTTCCAGGAGTTCAAGTTGAACCTGGCGCAACAGCTGGCTTCCAGCCCCAGCTTCGGCCAAATTGCGGTGACCGAGACCGACACCATTGCCGAGTACAAACGCAAGGTGTTCGACTCAACAGTAGATACTCTGCTAAAAGTGCGCGATAGAATTGACGACCGCGCCTTGGAAGCCGCTGTCACTGCGATGGCCGCTTCCAAGCGGGTGGAATTCTTCGGCTTTGGCGCCTCTGGTGCTGTCGCCGCCGATGCCCAGCACAAGTTCTTCCGCCTGCAATTGGCCACCGCCGCCCACTCGGACCACCACATCCAGAATATGTCAGCCATGTCTATGCAGCCTGGCGATGTAGTCGTGGCTATCTCCCAGAGTGGCCGCACCAAGGCACTACTGCGCTCGATGAGCATGGCAAAGGAGCAGGGCGCTCTGGTGGTTGGCCTGGCACCCAGCGGTTCGCCGGTGGCGCAGCAGGCCAGTATCCCGCTAGAAGTGGATGTGGAGGAGGATATTGAGATCTATACACCACTGTCCTCACGCATCGCCCACCTGGTGGTGATCGATGTGCTCGCCATCGGCGTTGCCCAGCGCAAAGGCCCCCAGTTGCAAGAGCACCTACTGAAGCTGAAGCAGGGCCTGTACACATTGCGGGAAGACAAGCACTGAGGGAAATTTGCAAGAATGCGGCACTGGATAATGTGTCGCGGCCCCTCTACCATGCCTGCTGTATCCGGCAATCTACTGCCACTGCCAACAAGTGCCCCTAGCCGTTCCAGAGCAATTCCATGACATCCACCGCATTATCCGCTGAGCAAAAAGCACCGCGCTGGTTGGTGGTATGGCTAGCGGCGCTGGTCTCCCTGACGCCATTTTCCATCGACAGTTACTTGCCGGCTATCCCGGCCATGGCCGGTGCGCTCGATACCGAAGTGGAGCGGGTGCAGTATTCGGTCTCCAGCTTTTTACTGGGTTTTGCCCTAGGTCAGCTCTTCGGCGGCCCGCTCTCCGATCGCTGGGGCAGGCGACTGGTCGGCACTATCGGCCTGTGCATTTATATCGTCAGTTCGCTGCTGATCCTGTTTGCCGACCATGTCGATCAACTGATTATCCTGCGCTTTTTCCAGGCCGTGGGGGGCGGTTTTGCTACGGTGATTTGCGCCGCCATAGTGCGCGATCTGCACAGTGGGCGTGAAGCCGCCAAAATTATTTCTATGATCAGTACCATCATGCTGATCGCCCCCCTGATCGCTCCAGTAATCGGCTCTCTTCTGCTGGCAGTGGGTGGCTGGCAGAGTATTTTTGTATTCCTGCTACTGTACGCCGCTGCCATGCTGCTATTAGTCCGCTTACTGTTACCAGAAACTGTATCGCGTTTTACCCGCGCGCGGCGCCAGTTGATGCCATTAGCTTCACTGATTTCCACTTATGGACAGGTGCTACGCAACCGCCGCGCCCTCGGTTTTCTCGGCGCCCAGGCCTGTGTCAGTGGTTCGATGTTTATCTATATCACCACCGCACCCTTTGTCTTTATGGACTACTTCAGTGTCAGTCCGAGCCGCTTCCCGCTGTTCTTTGGCGCCTGTATTCTGGGGCTGATCTGCATGGTGCAGGTCAATATCCGCCTGCTCAACCTGTTCCAGCCGCGCAATATTTTATTGGCTGGCGTCACCCTGCAGATACTCGGCTGTGGTTTGCTATTACTCGGCACTTTGACCGGTATTAAAGAGCTGACTCTGTGGATGGTACCGCTGGTATTGGTAATGAGCTGTATCGGTATTACCGGGCCCAATGCCGCCGCCTGTTATCTGGAGTTTTTTCCCAAAATCAGCGGCAGCGCCAACGCCCTGTATGGCGCCACAATTTTTATCACTGGCGGTGTGCTGGGCGGATTGGTCAGCAGCCTGCACACAGGCACCCTGGTTCCTATTGCCGCGTCCATGTTTGGATGTGCGGTAGTGGCCCTGATCTCCACTCTGGTAATCGCTCAGGCACGCAAACCCATCGACTCGGATATACCAATCACCAGGCGCTTTACCCCGCGTTGAAGAGTCAGTTTTGTGTTCATCTATTGAAAAGGGGGTATTTCGGCCCGGCCATATTGGCTAAGTACTCAGGGACCATATTTGCCACTTCTGTTCCAGAGCTCCACCTAGTTGCTGATAAAAAGCTTGTGCATCTACATTAGTAGAAAGAACTTCCCACTTTATTTTGGCACTACCCCGCTCATAGGCCTCTTTTATTAAATACCCCATCAATGCCCTTCCTACTCCTTTACGGCGATACTCTTTGTTACCAACTACGTAAAGTTCTTTAATCCACAGCCAGGGAGTTAAATCGTAGGTAAAGGGAAGGGCATAAAAAACCAGGTAGCCAATAGCCACTCCACTGTCTTCGGCCACTAAACATTGAAAGTCTGCCCGCTTAAATAGCCGATTATTTAATTCTTCCTCAGTAACCTTGAACTTATCTAAGTAGCCTTCGAATTTAGCTAGCCCACGCATCATCTCCAATAATTGGCGAATATCACTAGGCTTTGCGTTACGTATAAGCATTTATTTGTTGCCAAATTTGATGGATTGGTAGAGGGTGCAATCTTCACCCTCTTTATTTCCGGTCTTGAGAGATAAAATCTCACTTTGACCTTAGGCGCTGATAGTTTCCTTTTCTCCCACCAGTTTGAATCCTTCATCTATCCATCCGGTTATACCACCAATCATTTTTTTCACTGGAAGCCCTAATTTTGCCAACCGGACAGCAGCCTTCTCTGTTGCATTGCAATGGGGCCCGGCGCAGTAGACGACGAACAAGGTGGAATCTAGATAGCGAGATACAAGCTCTTTATTGATGTGCTGATAGGGTAGGGACTCAGCGCCCAAAATGTGCCCCTGACGAAAGGCTTCTTCACCGCGAACATCCAACAGCACAAAGTCCTGGCGCCCATTGGTTAGGGCATGATGAACATCCCAGCAGTCCGTCTCAAAGGCCATCAGTTCTTGGAAATGTTGCAGGGCTTTTTGACTGCTAGCTGGGGCAATACGACTTACAGCAGAACTCATAATTATCTCCTTGGTTAACACTCACTCTTTGTCATGTATGTATTCTGTTCTTTGGCTATTTATTTAACGATTGGCTTAAAAGCCATATAGCGTTAAATTTGAGCCAACCTGGGTATCGAAGTGAGAAATCAGCATGATGGATAAGGGAAAAGCAAAGCGCGTAGCGATTCTGGTTCATCACCAAGTTGCCTTATTTGAACTTGGCTGCGCGACCGAACTGTTCTGTTTACCCCGCCCCTGTACCAATACGCTCTATGAGGGAGAGGTTGTTTCCTTCACTGCCAAGGCACAGCTAGGGCTTGGGGGGGTATCCCTACAGTGCAGACAAGTGAGCAGCCTGATGGATTACGATTTGTTAGTCGTACCCAGCTGGCCGACTACACCACAAACCAAGGACTGCTCCCTACAATCTGTATACGCTGCTGTGGAAGCCTTTGCGGCGGAACGCCGGCAAATTCTGACTTTTTGTTCTGGCGCATTTTTACCTGCCGAAATTGGTTTGCTGGATGGAAGGCAAGCCACCACTCATTGGCGCTATGCGAATACCTTTAAAAAGCGATTCCCCAAAGTAGAGTATGTAGGGGATGTACTTTATGTCTGGCAGGACAAATTGGCCTGTTCTGCAGGAAGCTCAGCAGCAATAGATTTGGGAATAGAGTATTTACGGCGTAGCCATGGTTATGAATTGGCTAATTCTGTAGCCAAGCGCCTGGTGATGGCTCCTCATCGGCAGGGAGGACAGGCCCAGTTTGTAGAGACCCCAGTTCCCAAGCGGCCCGATCATTTCGCGGGCGCACTGGATTGGGCCCTTGCCAACCTGGATAAACCCATCATGGTGGGCGACTTGGCGAAACAAGCGCATCTCTCTCGTCGCAGTTTCGATAGAAAATTTCGCCAATCCATGGGGCTGGCCCCTAAAGAATGGTTAACGCAACAACGGCTTCGTGTAGCGCAGAAAGCTCTGGAGTCAGGCAGTGAGACCATTGATCATGCAGCACAAGTTTCTGGTTTTGAGAGCAGTGCAACCCTTCGCCATCATTTCCGTAAAACTTTCGGTATCTCTCCGGGTCAGTACCAACGACAATTTGCCTGTCCAGGTAAGGCTGAAGATATGTGTAGGGAGTAAATAAATCGAGGACTATTCCTGAACGAGATAAGATGCTTTCAGTGAGTACAGCCACAACTTCGACCAACGCTAGCGGAGCTGGTGCACTGTTTATTTGGCGGTAATATACTCTTGGGCCCTCAATCTAACTGAGATTTTCCTCTTGCAAGGCCTGCTGAACTGCCGGGCGCGCTGCCATACGCTCCTGAAAAGCCTGTAACCTGGGCCACCGTGTCATATCAAAATCCTGCACCTTGAGCCAGCGGTTTATCAGGTAGAGATACGCATCCACGACAGATAGAGAATTCCCCAACAGATAGTCGTTCTGTAGCTGCTCTTCAATATAGTCTATGCGACGTAGAATCCTTTCCCGAGCTTTTTTCTTTTCTTCCTCAGTGCCTTTCCAAAACAGGGGCAAGAAAGATTTATGAACCTCCGCACTGATAAAATTCAACCACTCCAACAAGCGGTAATGGTCCAAAGTGCCCAACGGTGGCGCCAAACCGGCATCGGGCTTTTGCTCGGCGAGAAACTGCATAATAGCGACGCCCTCTGTGAGTAACTCGCCCCCCTCTAGCTGCAGTACTGGTACATAGCCCTTAGGATTAACTCTATAAAAGTCGTCGCCGTTTTCCAGGGTATGCGTCTTTAGATCCACCTTGCAGAGTTCGAGATCAATACCCGCCTCCAGGGCGACAATATGTGGGGATAGAGAACAGGCTCCTGGCGCATAAAAGAGTTTCACGGTGACCCTCCTGAGTGGACTGTGCGGCATCGGGCAATATAGGCGCCTACTGGCTTCACAAGGCGCTATTTTTTGCGAATCCAGTGATCTAGGCTGAAGCGCCCAGCACCCGCGCAGGCGAGAATCAGGTAGCCTCCAGCAATGGTGATGTTCTTCATAAAGCTGGTCATCTCTGCGGGATCGCCTGGTGAGTAATGCACCATCCAGGCACTAGCCAGGCAGAAGAGAAAAAGAATCACTGCGGAAAAGCGGGTAAAGAATCCGAGCAATATCGCCAGGCCACCGACCAGTTCTACGATAATCACTAAGGGGAGTAACAGGGCGGGGATTCCCATGGAAACCATAAAGGCTTCCGTCATTTTGTAGCCGCCGATCTTATTCCAGCCGGCAAAGATAAACAGCAGGGACATTAATACCCGCCCGACAAGTTTAGAGGTATCACATAACAGGGGATGATGTGCCACGGCCTTCTCTCTTCTTTAACTGTTACATTGGGCTCTACCTGATGCCTCCAGTGTAGTTGGGAAGCGATATCGAAATGGGGGCGATGCCGACAGCAATGTATTCCGCTAAGAGAAACTTGCACCGCAATTGAGAGTCTGACGAAGCGGAAATTAACGAATGACAGTTTCGGCAGGCGCAGAAAAGTTGTTGTGGATATAAATAGAAAATGCGGTTGTACCGCACTGAAGAGCCGTTACAATTGCGCGCCCCCAACCAGGGCGCAGCCGGCGGTATCCATACCTGACACCCCTGTGCCCAAAGCCCTGTCAGGGAAACTCGAGCGGGCCCCTGCGCGACTACACTAACGGCACGCTCAGCAACTGATAATTTCGCCCGTAGAAGCATCGCTTTTAAGGGGTGGGCAAGGCCCCGCAATTCTTATCCCTGGAGTCCACGCACGGCATGGAAGTCTATTACACCTTTTGTTTTCTTGCCGCGGTGTCGGTCTTTCTCGGTTTCCTAAATCAGTATGTGCTGCGTGCACAAACCACAATTGCCATCACCACTGGGGCCCTGGCCTTGTCGCTCATTGTCACCGGCCTGGGCAAATTGGGGGTAGTGGAGTTGCGCACCTGGGCCGACCAACTGCTGCCGTTGCTTAACCTGGAAGACATCCTACTCAAGGGAATGCTGGGCTTCCTGCTCTTCGCCGGCAGTCTGCATATCGACCTGTTGGAATTACGCAATCAAAAACTGGAAATTGGCTTGCTGGCGATTGTTGGTACTTTGATTTCCACTTTTGCGGTGGGCGGCCTGCTGTATTGGTTCCTCATGTTGATCAATATGCCGGTAGCCTTCATTTACTGTCTATTATTTGGTGCCTTGATCTCCCCCACCGACCCCATCGCCGTATTGGCCATTATGAAAAACCTTAAGGCACCGGAGCAGGTTTCCATTCAGGTGGAAGGGGAGTCCCTGTTCAACGATGGCTTCGGTATTGTGGTATTTGCGGTAATTTACGCGGTGGCTTTCGAAGGGGGGCAACCAACTGTACCGGCAGTGGCAGAGCTATTCGTGCTGGAAGCGATTGGGGGAATTCTGCTAGGCCTGATTATCGGTGGGCTGTTCCACTGGCTGATCTGCTGCACCGACGACCACAGCCTGGAGCTGTTGCTCACTCTGGTCATTCCAACTGCCGGATTCTCATTGGCCAATATCCTCGGTGTCTCCGGTGCCCTGGCGATGGTAGTGAGCGGAATTATTATCGGTAACTTCACCCGCGAGCGCGGCTTTTCCAGGGTGAGCCAGCACGAACTGGATAACTTCTGGAATATCACCGAGGATTTCCTCAACGGACTGCTGTTCCTGTTGGTGGGCCTGTTCCTGATTACTATCGATCTGCGCCCGGCGGACTACCTGCTAATGGTGGCGGGAATTGTCATCGTACTAATGGCACGAGTCCTGGCTGTGGGGGTGCCCTTCCTGTACCTGAAAAGGCGCCGCAGCTACCACCCTTACACCAACCGGATATTGATCTGGGGTGGTCTCAAAGGCGGCCTGGCCCTGGCCCTGGCTATGTCCATCCCCTCTGGCAGCGCTTTTGTTCAGGGGCAGGACCTGCGCTACCTATGGGTGGTTATGACCTATGGCGTAGTGCTCTTTTCTATTGTGGTGCAGGGCTCTACCATAGCGCCATTAATACGCCGCAGTCGCGAATTTGCCGAACCGGAAAGCGCGCCCGCCAGCGATCAGCAACACACTGCTAACTAGCGATAATCGATCAATGGAACACTCTAACTTCCTTGTTGAAGCCGTCATCTTTATGGGGGCCGCGGTTATCGCTGTGCCTATCGCCACACGCCTGGGCCTGGGTTCCGTACTCGGATACCTACTGGCCGGGGTGGCCATTGGACCCAGCGCACTGGGCCTGGTGGGGGATGCCAGCGATGAAATGCATGTGGCCGAATTCGGCGTAGCGTTGATGCTGTTTTTGATCGGCCTGGAGATGCAACCTAAAAAGTTGTGGCAAATGCGCGGCGCCATCCTCGGCACCGGCAGCGCGCAGCTGCTCCTGACCGCTGCTGCAGTGGCGGCAATTGCGCTGTGGTTATTCGATATGAGCTGGCGCACCGGCGTAGCGATCGGTTTGATTCTGGCCCTGTCCTCCACCGCTATCGTCTTACAGTCCCTCAATGAAAAAGGGCTTCTCAAAACTCAAGGCGGGCGCAGTGCCTTTGCGGTGCTGTTACTCCAGGATATCGCTGTAATCCCCATTCTCGCCCTGCTGCCATTGCTCGCGGGTACTACCGCCGAATCCCACGCCAGCGGCTTGGAGGGATGGGGATATGCCGCTGCAGTTATTGCCACCATCGCAGCCTTCGCTATCACCGGCCGCTATCTGCTGGGACCGCTGTTACGCCTGGTAGCTGGCAGCCAGGTACGCGAAATGTTTACCGTTACTGCTCTGCTGATTGTCTTCGCTGCAGCGGCGGTAATGAGCTGGCTCGACCTCTCACCGGCTCTGGGTACTTTCCTCGCCGGAGTACTGTTGGCGGAGAGTGAGTTTCGCCACGAGCTGGAGGCAGATATTGAACCGTTCAAGGGATTGTTACTGGGACTTTTCTTTATCGCCGTAGGCGCCAGCCTGAACTTTGCGCAGATCGCGCAAAACCCACTGCTGTTGTTTGGCCTGGTAGTAGCCCTGGTAGTAGTGAAATTTGGCGTTCTGTTCTTATTGGCAAGGTTTCTGCGCATGTCCAAGGGCGAAGATTGGTTATTCGCTCTATCCCTGGCCCAGGCGGGAGAATTTGGCTTCGTTTTGGTGTCCTTTTCCACTCAAATCCAAGTACTCGACGCCGAAGCCAGCAGCTTATTGGTAGCACTGATCGCCCTGACTATGGCGCTCACACCGATTCTGTTACTGGTATTTGAAAGGTTTATTCAGCCGCGTTTTCTTATCGGCCCGGAAGCCCCACAGGCAGTCGAACACGAACCACCGCTGGATTCCAATTCACCGGTCATCATCATCGGTTACGGCCGTTTCGGCCAGATTGCCGGACGCCTGCTCAATGCCTGTGGTTTTAGCACCACCCTACTGGAGCGCAACGCCGAACAGCTGGATTTGGTTCGTCGCTATGGTATCGAGGCCTATTACGGTGATGCCACGCGGGAAGACCTACTGCGCGCCGCCGGCGCCGCCCAGGCACGCCTGGTGATACTCACCTTGAGTGATCAGGCCGCATCTTTGGAGATCATCGCGCAGCTGCAAAAACACTTTCCGCACTTAAAGATTCTCGCGCGGGCGCGTAGCCGTATGCACCAATACGCGCTGATGGAAGCCGGGGTAAAATATATTTTTCGCGAGACCGTCGATCCCGCCTTGGCAATTGGTGAGAAGGCCCTGGAGCTGTTGGGACTCAGCCCCTTGCAAGCGCGCCGCGCTGCACGCAAGTTTAAACAGCACGACCAGCGTATGCTGGAGGCACTGTTTCCCTACTGGCGCGATGAGGCACAGCACATCGCGCAAAGCCGTATCTATCGTGAACAACTCTTGCAGGCTCTACAAGAAGACCGCCGCGATAGGGACCTGCATCTGGACCATTACTGGGAAGAGGCGAAAGTGGAGACCGAAAGGTCTTAATTGGCCACTGCCTGTGCCGATCAAAGACTTAGGAACATAGCGCCAAGATAGCTTTTACCCAGATTAAGATATTGGCTGACGGCGCAAACTTTTGAGCGCAATGTGGTTGAGTGCGACTTAGTGGCCAACTGCGGAGCTGTGATCGAGCACAGCGATCACAGCCCGACCTGGTATCAGAGTTTCACTCACATGTCCCTCTCCACACAAATCCTTGGCTAATAAAATATCGCCAGCTCTAAAAATATGCTGTTCGCCAGAGCTGGTCGTTATTTTCACCTCACCTTCCAGATAAAAAATAAACTGCTCTCGTGGCGCGCAGTGCCAATCAAAAATCTGATGCTCATCGAACTCGCGAAAATATATTTGCCGCACCTGATAGGGATCAGAATAATCCCCAAGTGGCTGATGGTTCTTCTGGATTATTTTCCGCTCTTTAAAGGTAGATACGCCATCAACACTTAGCAGCTCTATATACTTCATACCTTTCCCAACCTATTGCGAATATTGATCCGGGAAAACCTCTATTCCTTAGACAAAATACTGGCCTCTATCAGATCAACTTCGAGCACTAATTTTCTGTGCAACTCATCATCAATCTCCCGGCTCACACGGAGTTCCAAAAGACGCTGTCGCTCTGCGGCCAATGCCGCCAGACGAAAACGGCGTTCCACCCGTGCCCTCAACCATACCGTCTCGCCCGCTTCATCATCACCGATGTTTATGCGCCGACGGTATATCTCCAACAGGTGATCGATCGCCTCGTAGGCAATCTCTTTATTTTTCCAGTGTACATCTATTTCTTTGCGCAAATTGATCAGACGATGTTCCGCGGCCTTTGCGGCAGAAACCCTTGCTCCCTTTTCATCGCCAATCGCCGCAAGACTGGGCGTATCCGGTAAGCGCCTAAGAAGAAATGGTAGGAAAATACTGGCAACCAATAATGAAATCAGAATTACCCCCATAGCTATCGCTATAGATGCTTCACGGCCAGGCAATGGTTTGCCATCAGGCATTAACAGAGGCATTGAAAATGCACCAGCAAGAGTGATAGCCCCACGCACACCAGCCACGCTCAACACACTGACCAGAGCAAATTGAGTAGAGAGAGAGGGAAGGTTGCGGCGAAAGCGCGAGAGATAAAGCGATACCCAAACCCAGATAAAACGCAGCATCAAAAGAACAAAAGAAATTGCCAGGACATACAATACAATCCAACCTAATCCAATATCCTGAGCCCAACTCGAATCTACATCGATAAGGCGCACCAGCTGTTCCCCCAGCAGCACGAAGATAATGCCATCGAGCACAGTTTGTACGGTATTCCAAACTGCTCTACGGTCCATCCGTGTAGCGGATTTTTCTGAACCATGCAAGCTGGTGTAATGAGTGGCAATTCCCGCACTTGCAGCAGCAAGAATTCCCGACACACCTACACTTTGACCGGCTTGGTAGGCGGCAAAAGGAACCAATAAGCTTACCAAAATCTGGATCGCCGTATCCTCACCGCGAAGGTACACCAACCAGCGCAACAGATAGCCACAGATAAATGCCACCCCCGCACCAATGGCAACCCCTCCTATGGCAACCCAAAAAAAACCGGTTACGGCCTGTGGAAAAGAAAAACTGCCAGTCATCGCCGCAGCCAAAGCAATACGAAAGATATCGAGCCCAGAGGCATCATTAAATAATGATTCTCCAGCAAGAATATGCTCAAGCCTTGGGGGAATATTATTGGTGCCCTGCACAACCGATACGGCCACAGGGTCCGTGGGGGCAAGTATTGCTGCTAGTGCAAATGCCATGGCGATCGGCATAATCGGCAACAACCAAGCGATAAAAAACCCCATGCCAAATACGGTAAATATTACCAGCCCTACAGCCAAGGTAATTATCGAACCTAGATCTCTGAAAAGAGCACCCTTGGGAATGCGCCAGCCAGCCAAAAAAAGCAAAGGTGGAATAAAAAGCAGAAAAAATATTTCTGGGTCTAATGGTATTTTTATGCCGAACACGGCGCCGAGAAGAACACCGCCTAAAATTTGAATAAGAGGCAAGGGAACAGGAAAAGGCAAAACTCTAGCGACAATCAGGCTGAGCGCCACTACCAGCAATAACAGCAGAGCAACAACGAGATAGTGCATCGCCCACTCATATTCCTTTGAAAGACTGCGGCACTGCAATTTTCAACCCGACTTAACAGGTCAGCCATTCCGCCAGTATAGGAAAGAGGATTACCGAGGCTTCACAAAGTCATTCAAAGTGTTGGCTTTAGCGCCAAAGCAAAATCACAGACGCTTTAAGAAACAAAGATCCCCACAAGAGGGAAAAGAGTTAACCGAAACGCTGTAAACCTAACAATTAATTTCGAATAGGCACCTCTGGCATCGGTAGAGAGATACTCTCTAGAGAGAGTTCATTAAAAATAGGGAAAGATTATTAATAACCTAAGGTCTTTCTCATAAATTAGAGTTCCTTCTGCATAATTTTGGGAAAGTTGGATTTTTTAAAAAATACTTATCCACATCAACAGCCACCTGCTGCCGTAGGGTAAATTTTAAAACTCCAACCTGTTATTAACACTCCCTATCTTACCCACCGAAAAAGAACGCAGACCAGGTAACAGAGTACCTGTGGAAAACCAGCGGATAATAATCCATCCAGCCAGAAAAATATCAACAGGCCTCTATTTAAACCCGACTAACTGGCGAGAAAATCACACAGCAACCGATTAAACCTCTGTGGTGCTTCAAGAAATAGGAAATGGCTGCCTCCATCTGCAGCCTCGATAATCTCCAACCTAGAACCTTTAATTTGTTGATGAATCCATTGCTGGCACTCTACTGGGTGAGGGCTGGCACGGCCGAAGGCGATCAAAGTGGGTTTTTCAATTCTGGGGATAAAATCCCGCCAATCGCGAGTAACATTGTCAATAAACAGGCGCGCCGCCAGAGCGCGCGGGAACTGCAAATTGACCCCAACCAGCTCTTCCCTCTGATCCTGTGTCATTGCCGGAGTCACCATTGACATCAAAATGTCACGGGTTGCCTGCTCGCCCTGGGAGCTACGCAGTTGACCGGTAAACTGGAAGAGCTGTTTGGCAGTGAGGATTGCACCGGCCTGCAAACGCTCTTGTTCAGACCAATAAGGCTGGGCAAGTAAGGCGGCGGGTTCATCAATAAAAATCAGTTTGGAAACTCGCGTATCGCCAAATATCTCCAGGTAATTCCAGATCACCGAAGCACCGGCCGAGTGGCCAAGTAGATAGAGAGGGGCCGGGTCCAGGGCTGTGATCAACTCCTGTAAGTCCTTCGCCAAGCGGGCAATACGGTAGCCATACAAGGGTTTTTCTGACTGACCGTGGCCGCGCATATCGAGAGCAATGACTCGGTAGCGATCACATAAACCGGCAAGTTGATGCTTGAACAGGGCCGCCCCTTGAGACCAACCGTGCAGTATCAGTAGGGTCGGACCAGTCCCGGCACACAGATAGCTGAGCTTTACCCCATCCGACGTGGTAAAGCTAAAGCGCTGCGTGGATTTGTTCATAAGCCATCCATGGCCTTGGAGAGTTACTCTACCGTCACCGACTTAGCCAGGTTCCTAGGCTGATCAACATCGGTACCTTTCAGCAACGCCACATGATAGCTGAGCAACTGCAGGGGCACGGTATAGAGGATAGGTGCCAAACTTTCTGGGGAGTCCGGCACTTCCACTACGGTAATTCCTTGCTCGCTGGTGAAGCCGGCCTTGGGGCTAGCAAAGACAAACAGCTGTCCACCGCGCGCACGCACTTCCTGCAAGTTGGACTTAAGCTTTTCCAACAGCTCGTCATTGGGGGCCACAACAATTACAGGCATATCCGCATCTACCAGTGCCAGCGGGCCGTGCTTGAGCTCACCTGCCGGATAGGCTTCTGCGTGGATATAAGAGATTTCCTTAAGCTTTAATGCACCTTCAAGGGCGATAGGAAACTCGACACCACGGCCGAGGAACAACGCATGATTCTTCTCCGCAAAAGCCTCACTGGTATGTTGAACCAGTGCATCGAGGCCGGTGAACTCTTCCATCAGCTTCGGCAGCTGATGTAGCGCACTAACTAGTTCCGCCTCACGCTCACTGGGGAGGCCGTTGGCCTTGGCCAACGCAATACTGAATAACTGCAGGGCCACCAATTGGGTGGTGAAGGCTTTGGTAGAGGCCACACCAATTTCCGGGCCCGCTTCCGTCATCAGCGAAAGTTCAGACTCACGCACCAGAGAACTGTTGGGCACATTGCAAATCGTCATAAAACCCAGGTAGCCAAGTTTTTTGGCCTGACGCAGAGCTGCCAGGGTATCCGCAGTTTCGCCGGACTGAGAAATAGTCACGAACAAAGTACCCGGACGAACAACAGTCTTGCGGTAGCGAATCTCACTGGCCACCTCCACGGAGCAAGGCACTCCCGCCCAGTCCTCCAGCCAATAGCGCGCCACCATTCCCGCGTGGTAGCTGGTACCGCAGGCGACGATCTGTACCTGCTCTACCTGGGGCAGGATTTCCTGGGCGCGGCTACCCAGCGCCTGGGACAATACCGAATGCTCTCCAATGCGTCCGGCCAAAGTCGCCGCCACAACCTCCGGCTGCTCGAAGATTTCCTTCTGCATATAGTGGCGATAGCGCCCCTTGTCGGCAACGTCGTGGCCCCTATCCAGCTTATGCACCGGATGGCTCACTTCTTCACCTTGCTTATTGCGAATGGAAATCCCACTGCGACGCACTTCCGCCACATCCCCCTCTTCGAGGAAGATAAAACGATCGGTTACCTGGCGCAGTGCCATCGGGTCTGAGGCGATAAAGTTCTCCTCAATGCCAACGCCCAAGACCAAGGGGCTACCGTAGCGCGCACAAGCCAGGACCTCTGGCTCCTCTCTGCTGATCACGGCGAGGGCGTAGGCACCCTCCAGCATCTTGGTCGCCTTGCTAACCGCATCCACCACGTCCAGGCCCTCTGTGCTCAGGGAGTGAATCAGGTGAACCACCACTTCGGTATCGGTATCGGAGGCGAATTCATAGCCCTTGGCCTGTAGCTCCTCGCGCAGAGCCTGGTGATTCTCAATAATCCCGTTGTGCACCAGGGTGATATGTTCAGACATATGGGGATGGGCGTTTTCATCGGAAGGCACTCCATGGGTAGCCCAGCGTGTGTGGGCAATGCCTTGATGGCCCTCAGTGGGATCGACCTGCAGCTTGGCCTCCAGGTCTACAACCTTACCCAAACTCTTGCGCAACTGTAGCTGGCCTTCATTATCGCGAAGGCAGACGCCCGCAGAATCGTAACCGCGGTACTCCAAGCGGCGCAGGCCCTCGAGAAGAATACCCGTTACATTGCGCTGGGCCAGTGCCCCAACAATCCCACACATACCGATCTCCTCTCAAATCCTAAAATTTTTGTTTGTTCTTTCGTTAGTCGCCTGCAACTGACTTTGGCGATGCGCAAATCACCCGCACCCCCAAATCTTGCAATTGCTCGCGCGCACTCTCTTCCAGACCAGAGTCTGTCACCAGTACATCGACTTTTGACCAGGATAGCTCCAGGTTGGGAATACGCCTGCCAACCTTGCTGGACTCCGCCAATACCACTACTTCCCGAGCAACTTGCGCCATCACCCTGGATAGGCCTATTTGCTCGTTAAAAGTACAAGTGCCTCGCTCCAGATCTATGCCATCCGCACCAATAAACGCTCTGTCAAAGTCGTAATCGCGCAAAACCTGTTCCGCCACCTTGCCTTGAAAAGCCTCGAAGTGGGGGTCCCAGGTGCCGCCTGTCATTAACAGGGTTGGCTCGTTTTCCAGTTCCCGCAGGGCATTGGCCACATGCAGCGAGTTGGTCATAACCACCAGACCGCGCTTTGATTCCAGCTCGGGGATCATCGCCGCAGTCGTGCGGCCGTAATCAATCACGATGCGATGGTGGTCGGGAATCAAGGCCGCCGCAGTGCGGCCAATGGCGCGCTTCACTTCCGATGGCCCTTCCTCTACAACCAATTCCCGCGGTACCGGTATGGCACCACCACGGCGACGCAGCAGCAAACCGTGGTTTTCCATCGCAGTAAGATCCTTTCGAATCGTAACTTCTGAAGTTTCGAAACGCCTTGCTAAATCTTCGACACTGGCCTCCCCAGTTTCATTCAAAAGACTCATAATCCCATGGCGGCGTTGTTGGGTATTGCGTTTCGACATAACTTGCTAACTTTCATTTCGAAACTTAAAGATAGCAAAGTGAAAGATAAATTCCCACAGGAATTTCAAAAAGGCAGAGGCCCAACAGGGAAACAGCAGAAATGATGCCGCTACTCAGGTGGAAAGCGCGGCTAGCATCGCCTGGAGAAAGCGCGCCAGTTCACCGCCGGTCACCGCTCGATGATCAGCACTAATAGAAAGCGGCAACAGTGGCCGGATAGCCGGCCAACGGTCTATGACGACGACTCCTTGGCAAACCCTGCCCGCACCGACAATAGCCACCGTAGGGGGCAATACAACGGGTGTCGCATAGCGCCCGGCAATAGCACCAAAGTTGGACAAGAGAATCGTTGCGCCCTGCAAATCGCTCTGGGCGATTCCGGTCTCCCTGGCCTGATGCTTGAAGTCGGCCACCTGGGCCATCAGTGATTCATCTGATCGCGTGGCTACATCTTTGAGCACAGGGACATATAGGCCTCGCGGGGAATCTACCGCCAATCCGATATTGACGGGCTGTTGAGGAGACAGCTGATCATCTTGGAAATACGCATTGAGGGTAGGCTCCGCAGCACAGGCAGACTGCACAGCGCGAATCAGTCTCAATAATGCCGGTTCGCTGCCCCACCAGCTGGAGATATCCGCATCATCACATAGAGTAATCTGCGCCACCTGGTCCCTAGCACGGCTCATGGACAGGCCCATGGCACGCCGCGCCGGGGACATAATTTCCCCAGGCTCTTGAGCTTTTACCAAATCCCTCTCAGGCAAAGGCTTCCTTGTATTTTGCTCAGCTTGATCGGTAGCTATTTCTGCGGCACTAAATTTTGCCCCCGCGGCAGAGCGCACCTGCGCAGCTGTGATCAGTCCCCCGTCCGTGGAGAGCTGTTCCAAATTCACCCCCAGGCGCCGAGCTAGAGCACGAACCGAAGGTGTTGCCAGCCGTTTAGGCCCCTCAGTAAGGCCCTGCTCGGCGCCGAGGACATCTTCACTCTGTTCGAGCTTCCCAACCACCGTTCCACTGTCGGCCCGCGAACGACTAGGTGCCGATGCGCCGCACACTTGTTCCTTTTCAGGTTCTTCCTGAATGACAGACTCTTTGGGGGAAGAAGCTTCAGCAGGCACTGTTGATTGCGATGTCTCTTGGTTACTGCCTTCAGCGACAAAGCCCACTAAGGGCTCACCCACATTGACGGTTTGATCCGGCTCTGCAAACAGCTTTTCTATTCTGCCTCCCCAAGGAGCTGGAACTTCTACCAGAGCCTTGGCGGTCTCAACGGTTACCAGGCTTTCGTGGGCGGCAATTTCATCTCCTTCGTGCACATGCCATTCCCGCACTACTGCATCCGGCAACCCCTCACCGAGGTCGGGCAGGGTAAAAATTTTCATGCCACCCCTCCATTTGCGTATTCGAGCACTTCGCGCACCGCCGTCATAATTCGCGGCACACCGGGTAGGTAGATATCTTCAAGCTGGTAATAGGGCATCACCGTATCGAACCCCGTTACTCTTTGTACCGGTGCATGCAATAGGTCAAAGGCATATTCATTGATCTGTGAAGCCACCTCCGCACCCAGACCACAAAAACGCGCGGCTTCATGTATCAAGACACAGCGGTGGGTTTTCTCCAAAGAATCAATAATGGTGTGAATATCCAGGGGTTTTAGAGTGGCGAGATCGATCACCTCCGCTTCGATGCCTTCAGTGGAGAGCTGCTCGGCAACCTGCAGAGTCTCCTTCAGCGAAGCTCCCCAGGCGATCAAGGTGATATCACTGCCCTCTCGCAAGACAAAGGCACGGTCCAGCGGCAGAGCCTCACCATTGTCGACGACTTCCTGGCGCACCGCACGGTAGATCCTCTTGGGTTCGAGAAAGACAACCGGGTCTGGATCGCGGATCGCCGCCAGTAACAATCCATAGGCCCGCGCCGGAGAAGAGGGCACCACTAAGCGCAATCCGGGAATATGGGCGAACAGTGCCTCAGTGCTCTCCGAATGATGCTCTGGTGCATGGATTCCGCCTCCATAGGGGGCCCGGTAGACAATCGGGCAGGAGAGACGGCCGCGAGTGCGATTGCGATAGCGCGCGGCATGGCTGAGGATCTGATCGAGACCGGGATAGATAAACCCCATAAACTGAAATTCTGCCACCGGTCGCAGGCCCTGCACCGCCATACCAATCGCAATCCCGGCAATCATATTTTCCGCCAGCGGAGTATCCAGTACCCGTTCATGGCCAAAACGCGCCTGCAGGCCATCGGTAGCACGAAAAACGCCGCCGTTCAGTCCCACATCCTCACCGAAAACAACCACCTTGGGGTCTCTCTGCATTTCGAAAGCTAGCGCCTGGGTAATCGCTTCTACCAGGGTAATTTGCGCCATCAGCTGTCCCCCTGCAATTGTTGGTATTGCTCGATAAAGGCCTCGGGCAAGGTTCCATAGAGGTGATCGAAAATAGCCGTAGACTTATCGCGAGGAGTTTGCCGATACACCCGCACTGCCTCCTCCAGTATCTCCTTCAACTCCCGCTGTAATTCCTCTTCCTGTGAATCGCCCCAGATACCCAGGCTCTCCAAATAAATTCTCAACCGCCTGAGCGGCTCCCTACCCCAAGCTTCTTTGACGCCCTCTTGTGGTTGGTAGCGGCTGGCATCATCCGCAGTGGTGTGATCGCACAGACGATAAGTCACCGCCTCAATCAATGAAGGCCCGCCACCTTCATGGGCCAGTTGCAGCGCCTCCAACACGGCCTGATACACAGCGATCACATCGTTGCCATCAACCTGTAAACTGGGGATACCGGCGGCGATTGCCTTCTGCGCGAGGGTCTTACAAGCAGTCTGCCCAGAACGGGGTAGGGAGATGGCCCACTGGTTGTTATTGATCACCACCACCAGCGGCAACTTCCAGTCCCCCGCTAGGTTGATCGCCTCATAGAAATCTCCCTTGGAAGTGGCGCCGTCACCGCCACTTGTAACCGCCGCACGTATGGGCTCCCCCAGCTGCTCCTGTTTATATTTGAGCGCAAAGGCAACGCCGGCCCCATGCAACATTTGCGTGGCAATAGGTACGCTTAGCGGTAGATCCTCGCATACGTGGCGATAGTTCTGGCCGCGTTCATCTCCTCCCCAAATAGCGTAGATTTCCTCTATACGCACACCGCGCTCCAAAAGGGCACCGGTTTCCCGGTAATTGGGGCAGTAGACGTCTTCTTTTGCCATGGCGGCACCGACCCCCACACCGATCGCTTCCTGCCCGAGGCTGGACGGGTAGGTACCAAGTTGACCGGTGCGCTGCATCTTCACCGCGCGATCATCGACCATACGCGCCAGGGTCATCTGCCGGTATAGGGCAACCAGAGTATCCGGGGTAGCGAAATCGGGTAGCGCCTGCGTAGTTTGTCCTGACTCATCCAGGTACTGTAGAGAGGCGATATCAAAGCTGGCGAGCAGCTGCATTCTAGGCTTGTGCATCGGGCCATTCCTTTTGTTCCCGAAGCGCAAGTTTAATGGAAAGGAGGTATCCCACCGGGTGGGAGGAGTGAAATCCCGCCGGAATTCGATTTTCCAGCGGGTTTCCCCTTTTAGGAAGGGTAAAAACTAATTTCGCTTAATGGGACGTTCCCAACCGGTGATATTGCGTTGCTTGCCCCGCGCCACGGCCAGCTCTTCACTACCCACCTCCCGGGTAATGGTGGAGCCCGCTCCTATGGTGGCACCACTGCCAACTTTCACCGGAGCAACCAGAGCGGTATTGGAACCAATAAAGGCGCCGTCACCAATTTCAGTGAGGGACTTATTCACACCATCGTAATTACAGGTGATGGTGCCGGCACCGATATTCACAGACTCACCCACAACTGAATCCCCCACATAGGAGAGGTGATTAATCTTGCTACCGACTCCCACCTTGGCCTTTTTAGTCTCTACAAAGTTACCCACCTTGGCTCCGTCAGCCAGCTCGGTGCCAGGGCGCAGGCGAGCAAAAGGACCGATGGTACAAGCTTCACCCACATGGGCACCTTCAATGACAGAATTGGCCTCTACACGGGTACCATCCGCGAGACGGCAATCTTTTAGCAGGCAATTGGGGCCAATCTGTACTCCCTTGCCCAGTGAGACCTCACCTTCGAAGATACAGTTGATATCAATGGATACATCGGTATCGCATTCGAGGCTGCCACGGATGTCGATCCGGGCTGGATCGAGCAAAGTGACACCGGCATTCATCAGTGCCACTGCGCGGGTATGCTGTAAGGCCCGCTCCATCTGAGCCTGCTGGGCGCGGCTGTTGACTCCGGCGACTTCCAGCGTGTCACTGGCACGCTCGCCCGTCACCGCGATCTCCTCACTCACAGAACGTGCGATGACATCGGTCAGGTAATACTCGCCCTGGGCATTCTCACAAGACAACTCAGGTAACCAACGAGCCAGCAGATCTGCCGGCGCCGCCAGGATACCTGTGTTCACCTCACTGATAGCCAGTGTATCGGCATCCGCATCTTTCTCTTCTACAATCGCCCGCACCCGACCCGACGTATCGCGCACTATGCGCCCATAACCGGCCGGATTGGCCATTTCTACCGAGAGCAGGGCTGGGCCATGATCCGCAGCCGACAGCAGGGACTGTAAAGTTCCCGCCCTGACCAATGGCACATCACCATAAAGTACCAACACGGTGGCACCCTCGCGGAACTGAGGGATAGCCTGTGCCACAGCGTGGCCGGTGCCCAGCTGTTCCGTCTGCTCAACAAACTTCACACCACTATCGGCAAAGCGCTGACGTACCTGGTCAGCGCCGTGTCCGACAACCACGGTAATTTCAACCCCCTGCAACTGTCGCGCCGTCTCAATGACATGTCCCAACATGGGAATTCCGCCAATCGGGTGCAGCACTTTGGGCAGGTCCGATCGCATACGGGAACCTTTGCCCGCAGCCAAAATCACTACGTCGATAGTCATAATGGTTTGAAATCTCACTAATTCCTTAAATTTGGCAACATTGTGGCCACTAGCCCTCACTAACTCAACCCAACCCGGCAGCTTGGCGCTTAGCGCATTGCGATTGCCGCCGGACGGCGATCCCGGTAATTTAGCCTCCTGAAGATCAATACGTTGCCCATTACAACAGTACAGTCAGAGCCAACGCAGACAATGCGGTGGAGGGAAATTGTCCATGAATACAATCGAGCAAAAAAAACCACGGCGCCATTTATTGGCTCTGGCAGCGCTTATGCTGTCCCTGCCTCTGGGAGCCGTAGCAGAAGCTGAAGGCGCTGAAGAACAAGAAGGAGATAAGGCGGAAGCCCAATCCTGGGATATCAACAAGCCGCCCTACGAATTTAAACCGATCCAGTTGGACACCCGCGAGACCACCTGGAGCAACCTGGATATCAGCCCAGATGGCAAAACCATCCTGTTCGATATGCTCGGCGATATCTACACAGTGCCGGTAGCAGGCGGCGAGGCAGTAGCCCTGACCAATGAAATCGCCTGGAATATGCAGCCGCGCTTCAGCCCGGACGGCAAAACCATTGTATTTATCAGCGACCGCGATGGCGCCGACAACATTTGGTTGATGGATCGCAATGGCGACAACCTACGCCAGCTCACCACAGAGAAGGAAAACCTGCTGCACTCGCCCAACTGGAGCCCCGATGGCCAGTACCTGGTAGCACGTAAAGGTTTTATGTCCGGCCGTAGTATTCCCGCCGGTGAAATCTGGATGTACCACTACGGTGGGGGTGAAGGTCGCCAACTGAAAGAGCGTATCGGCGGCGATATCGCCCAGAAGAATATTGCCGATCCGGCCTTCTCTCCAGATGGACGCTATGTCTATTACTCCATCGATACCACGCCCGGTACCGTATGGGAGTACAACAAGAACTCGACCAAAGAAATTTTTGCCATCAAGCGCTACGACCTACAGGACGGTGAAGAGGAAACCTTTATCTCTGGTCCCGGTGGCGCGGTGGCGCCAGTGCCCTCTCCGGATGGCAGCAAACTGGCCTTTATTCGCCGCCAGGACAACCAGACCTCCCTGTTCCTGAAAGATTTGGATACTGGGCTGGAAACCCCTGTTTACGCCGGCCTTGAACGAGACCTACAGGAAATTTTCGGCCCCCATGGCAACTACGTTCAATACGACTGGATGCCCGATGGTGAGTCATTGGTCGTTTGGACTGGCGGTAAATTCCTACGTATCTCCATCAACGGCGACAGCGTTGCGCCGATTGCGGCTCATGTGAAGGTCGAGAAACAGGTCGCGGATGCGGTGCGCTTCCCTGTGGAAGTAGCCCCGGACACCTTCGATGTGAAAATGATTCGCTGGGCGCAAAAATCCCCCAACGGCAAGCAGGTCGCTTTCCAGGCATTGGGCAAGATTTATATTCAGGATATCGCCAGTGGTGAGCGCCGCCGGCTGACCCGCCAGGAAGACCACTTTGAATTCTATCCCAGCTGGTCCCGCGATGGTCGCGAGATCACCTATGTCACCTGGGACGACCAAAAACTCGGTCATGTGCGTGTAGTATCCGCCCGCAGCGGTCGCGGCAAGAACATCACCAAACAGCCCGGCCTCTACGTAGAGCCGAGCTTCTCCCCCAGTGGTGACACCGTGGCCTACCGCCGCTTTACCGGCGGTTACCTGCTCAGCCCCGAGTACTCATTGGAACCGGGTATCTACCTGGCAGACGTCGACGGCAACTGGCAACGCCGGGTTGTGAAGTCCGGCTATGAGCCGCACTTTGGCGTCAGCGAGGACCGTATCTATTTCTCCGAGTACCAACACGCCGGCGGCGGCAAGCGCGTATTGAAGAGCACCAACCTGGAAGGCAAAGATGAGCGTGAGCACCTGCACGGCGCTGAGATTACCTCCTTCCGCCTGTCCCCGGACGGCAAGTGGGTCGCCTTTACCCAGGACTTCAAAGCTTTTGTCGCACCGTTTATGCACACCGGCAAGTCCGAGGTGATCGGCCCTGATAGCAAAGCGGTCAAAGTCACCCAGGTATCCAAGCGCGCCGGTGAAAACCTGCACTGGTCCGCCGATAGTGACACTTTGGGCTGGGCACACGGGCCCAAGCTGTTCGAGCGGGAACTGAAAGACGCCTTCGAATTTGTCGCCGGTGCCCCGGAGGAACTACCAGAGCCTGTTTCTGAAGGCATCGACCTGAGCTTTGAGCAGTCCTTCGACAATCGCGCTGGCCTCGTTGCCCTCACCGGTGGCAAAGTCGTCACTATGCGCGATGCGGAGAACACCCGCGAAATTATCGAGGATGGCGTGGTTCTATTCCGAGGCAACCGCATTGTCGCGGTGGGCCCAGCTGCAGAAGTTGAAATTCCCGCCGAGGCGAAGCGTATCGATATCACCGGCAAAACTGTATTGCCAGGGCTGATTGACGCTCATGCCCACGGCGCTCAGGGTCGCGAAGAAATTATCCCGCAGCAAAACTGGAACCTGTTCTCCAGTCTGGCATTTGGCGTGACCACGATTCACGACCCCTCCAATGACAGCAGCGAGATATTCTCCGCCGCAGAAATGCAAAAGGCCGGTCTGATTACCGGACCGCGTATTTTCTCTACTGGCACCATCCTCTATGGCGCCAAAGGTCCAGGCTACAAAGCCAAGATCAATTCCCTGGAGGACGCTCAGTTCCACGTCAACCGTCTCAAGGAAATGGGCGCCATCTCGGTGAAGAGCTACAACCAGCCCCGCCGCGACCAGCGCCAGAAAGTGCTGCAGGCAGCCCGCGAAGCCGGCATTATGGTAGTGCCCGAGGGCGGCGGTAAGTACCAGCACAATATGAACATGATTGTGGACGGGCACACCGGTATCGAGCACTCACTGCCGATCGCCAATGTCTACGGCGATGTGGAGCAACTGTGGAGCCAAACCCAAGTGGGTTATACACCGACCTTCGTTGTGGCCTACGGCGGCCTCTGGGGTGAGGAGTACTGGTATGACCGCACCGAAGTATGGAAGAACGAGCGCTTGACCCGCTTTACCCCCGATTTTATCGTTAACCCCCGCTCTATCCGTCGCCCCACTGCGCCGGATGCCCACTACAACCACTTTAATGTGGCCCGTCAGGCCAAGCAGCTGCGCGACGAAGGTGTCACCGTACATATCGGCGCCCACGGCCAGCGCGAAGGACTTGGAGCGCACTGGGAGATGTGGATGATGGAGCAGGGCGGCTTTACCCCCTGGGAAGCCTTCCGCGCCGGTACCATCGATGGTGCCCGCTACTTGGGTATGGACGGTGATATCGGCAGCATTGAGGCTGGTAAGCTGGCTGACCTGATCGTGGTTGACGGCAACCCCTTGGATAACCTACGCCTGTCAGAGAACATTACCTACACGGTAATTAATGGCCGTGTGTTCGAGGCAGAAACCATGAACGAAGTCGGTGCTAGCGAACGCTTGGCATTTTTCCATGAACGCCTGCCTATCAGCGCTATGCCCGCTCCTACGGCAGAGGCGGTACAAGAGAAAATGGAACGCCACCACTGGGTACATTAATTCCCAGAGTCTTCGTTTTGAATCCGGTGGCTTCCGCCGGATACAACTTCTAGGGCGCGGAGAACTATCAAAGCGCCCAATTACCTATCTCTTATAACCCTACTACAGAGAGTTTTCGGCTAGGGCAAATTATTGGTGATATAGCCATATTTCAAAAGACCCACAAATACGGCCCCACCAAAGGTATTACCCAACGTGGCTAAGATTTGAAAGCGCAGTACTTCCATCAAACCTACCGAGCCATCACCACCTATCCAGGCACTAAATATTGCTACGGCCCCTGCTACGCAATGCGGCAGACTGCCCAGACCGATTACAAAGGTCACTATTGCAATAACCATTATTCGACTAATGGTGTCAGTACTGGATGAAACCAGCCAACCGAGTAAACCCATTAGCCACCCAGCCAAAATTGCACCAAGAAATAACGCACTATTATTCGCACTAATCAGCTTTTGACCATAGTAATCAAAACCTGCTGAGACAATGTTTTGACTGACTGAAGCATAACCCACTAGTATCAACGCAAATAAAAAAGTGCCAATCATATTGCCGAGATAAATGAATCCCCAGATACGCCCCAGATCACGCAAACGCTGCCTTCTATCAGCAACTGGTAAAATTGCCAATGTCGTATGTTCGGTAAAAAGATCTGTGCGCCCTATAATGACCAAAATAAAGCCAACCGGGTAACTCATCGACAACACAAGGTGTAACGCCGATTTATCCAGCTCTTCATGAAAACTGCTAAACAGCACCATCATCAAGAAAAAACTAAAACCAATTTCCAATCCCGCAGCAATAGATGACCACAACAGAGAGCGACTCTCACGTTCATATTCATGCAGGCTGGCATCCATCTGTTCACACAAAACCACCCGCTCACTCTTGGGTCTATCGCTATTGATACTCATAGAAAATCAGAATGGGAGATGAAAAAAATTACATCATGGGAAGATGCGACACAGCATTCAGGATAGCTGCTTTGGACTTGAACAAGGCCCTAACTAGCCTCGCCATTAAATCAAAAAAATCATAAAAAATATGGGGTAATTATTCACTCTACATAATTACCGATGAAGTTCAAATACACCCAATACTTGTCTCCAGACTTTAACGCTCATCCATTAAAAAGCCTCGCATAGCGAGGCTTTACATAGTAATCTCAAAAAGTGATAACTAAACTTCATTAACCTCTTCTATTAGAGCTTTATCCAATGCATGCGCTCGCTGGAAAGCTTCACGTTTAGATAAGCGCTCAACATACTCCTGAAACTCTATTCTCTTCTCTATAGTGCCAAACTGCAGCCCCCATTCTAACTGGGCGCCTATATAAACATCCGCTGCAGTAAAACGCTCACCGAGAATATAGGGGCCGGACTTAATCACCTTAGAAAGTGTGTCTAATGCCAACTGATAGGAACCGTAACCGAGCATCAGCTGCTTGTCTGCACCTGCCTCTTCCCCAAAGATATATTTATTCACAATGGCAGATTCCATAGGGCCAGCCGCAAAAAACATCCAGCGATAAAAGCTCGCTCTCTCATCGTCATTCATTGGCGCCAATTCTGACTCAGGGAACACTTCCGCCAAGTAAACACATATAGCTGAAGCTTCTGTAATAATTCTCCCGCCATGAACCAGAGTAGGTACCTTACCCATTGGATTGATAGCAAGATATTCGGTGGTCTTCATAGGTTCACCGTACTCAAGTACCTCTGTACGATAAGATAAGCCCAATTCTTCTAGCATCCAGCGTACTATGCATCCACGGGACTGGGGGTTAGTATATAAAATCAAATTATCTGACATGATTTTCTCCCTGAAAACGGAGAGAATAGTTTATTTTAATACTATTATTTTTCGAGAGATTTTTACGCCAGTAGGGAAGTTCTTGCTGTGGGATTAGAATAAACTTGTAAAAAATTAATCTTGTAAAAAGGTGATAAGGCTAATTTTTCATCACAGCCATTCAGCCAACTCTATCGTGATGTATTCAGGACCCTCAATGTATACCAGCTTTCTGCTCAAATACTCTATAACCTGACCACGAATATGAACCCCATTTTTCTTCAAGTAATCCACAGACAACTCGATATCATCAACCCTCAAGCAAAGATGGTTATAGCCAGGTCTTGCCAGATTTAATATATTGGAATCAGAAAATATCTTTGGCGAACGGAAGTGTAACAACTGAATTTCAAATCTAGGATCAGAATTCTTCAAAACCATTGTTAAATGGTCTGCCTGAACATTGGGGACCTCCAGGTATTTAGAGATTTTCTCTCCTGAAATAACATCAGTAATCTCCAATTCAAAATCTAATAATTCAAAGAATTTTTGACTTTTTTCCAAATTGGTGACAGCGATGGTTACGTGATCAGGATTCTTTATCATCGACTAATCCTCTGTCGATTCTTGGAGATAGCCCGACCGATCTTTTCATATTCTCGACGCAAAGCTGGCATGAATTCTATCCCCATATAATCACCCTCTGCTACCGAAATTTCTTTCCAATGAAATGGAAAAAGCACCTCAACTTTCTGGTTCGCAATGGCAAAATTGTAAGCCTGCCTTGCTCGAATAATCAATTCATTCTGAGATATGAGTGGATAAAAGTTATTTGTAGTTTTGAATGCTCTAGGGATAAGATAGTACTTGGCATTCATATGCTGAGTTTTAAACATCAATTTTTCAACTATCTCATCTTGAAAATCAACACCAAAATAATGGTCCACTCCAAACAAATTATAATTTTCAGGAACGATCAACTGAAATCTTGCTTGACTCACTGTATTATGAGTAAAAGTAATTGCCAACTTTGCATTTGGAAAATCTTTTCTTACCAGCTCTCCAATTTCTTCAAGATAATTTTTCAACTCCTTGTCAGGTAACTGAGATCTCTGGAAGGGTTCATCCAAGGGATCAAAGGCATAAATAATATCCTTAAAAAGGAGTAAATCTTTTCTACTTTTTTCCCACCGTTCCCGATAATTCTCATGTTTGTTTTTCCCAAAATCCTTAAAAAAAATAGGGGCCAAAGCCACCCAGATTTTCAACCCATGCTTCCTGGCAATCTCCATCAAATCCTTGTCGAAACACCAAACATCAACGAATGTGGAAAATTTTGCAACTTCGGGAATATCATCCTTATCCCAGCCGGAGTGATAAACACCAAATTCTTTCAGATGACTTGGCACTCGATTTCTTTGCGGAACTATTCCTGTGACAAAAATATTACCGGGAATATATAAAGGCTTGGTGTTACTGAGATATTCGGCGGGAGTAGGGCCACCATAAAATTGAGAGTGGCTATTTACACCCAAGAACAACAAAAAAAATGTCAGAAAAATCGAAATTTTTCGAAATGAGGCCTGATACAACTTACTGAAAACCATAAATCAGCGCCACTTTAAATTGAATGAATACATTTGGTTAATTAAGCCAATATCCAGTATAGAAAAGGCACGGAGAAGAGAAACAAGGATAAGGAGAATTACAGAGGGGATTATTCAAGATGCAAAAAAAGCAGCCGAAGCTGCTTTTTTATCGCCTTGAAGTAGGCGCTTTACACTAATGCAATGCGTTACTTACTTGCCGGCCGCCTTGCGGATTGCCTGCAGAGTGCGCAGACGCGCCTCGGCTTCGGCCAGCTGGGCTGAGATACGCGCATAATCAACTTCAGAAGGCGCTTTGTGCAGGGCGTGTTCCGCTTCTTCGCGGGCCTTCTGCGCGGCTTCCTCGTCAATTTCACGCTCGGCTACATCCGCGAGGATGGTAACCATGTTCGGCTGCACTTCGGCGTAGCCACCGCTGACGAACAGTACTTCCTCTTCACCACCGGGCTTGATGATGCGTACCGGACCGGGCTTCAGGGCGGTAAGCAGTTGCGCATGGCCGTAGGAGAGACCCAGCTCACCTTCGATACCACTCACAATCACCATCTGCACCAGTCCGGAGAAGAGAGACTGCTCGGCGCTGACAATGTCACAATGTACTGTCATGGCCATAGTATATGCCTCTCTGGCTTAGCCTTTGGTCTTGTTGGCTTTTTCCACAGCTTCGTCGATGGTTCCCACCATGTAGAAGGCCTGTTCAGGCATGTGGTCATACTCACCGTTCAGGATGCCCTGGAAGCCACGGATGGTTTCTTTCAGGGAAACATATTTACCTGGTGCACCAGTGAAGATTTCCGCAACGTGGAAAGGCTGGGATAGGAAACGCTCGATCTTACGGGCGCGGGCTACGATCTGCTTGTCTTCTTCAGACAGTTCGTCCATACCCAGGATCGCGATGATGTCCTTCAGCTCTTTATAGCGCTGCAATACAGACTGTACGCCACGAGCCACTTCGTAGTGCTCCTGACCGATTACCTGCGGGTCCAGCTGACGAGAGGTGGAATCCAGCGGGTCAACAGCCGGGTAGATACCTTTAGCGGCAATGTCACGGCTCAGTACTACAGTGGAGTCCAAGTGCGCGAAGGTGGTCGCCGGAGACGGGTCAGTTAAGTCATCCGCCGGTACGTATACCGCCTGGATAGAGGTGATAGAGCCAGTCTTGGTGGAGGTAATACGCTCCTGCAGAACGCCCATCTCTTCCGCCAGGGTCGGCTGGTAACCTACCGCAGAAGGCATACGGCCCAGCAGTGCGGATACTTCGGTACCGGCCAGGGTGTAACGGTAGATGTTGTCGACGAACAACAGTACGTCTTTGCCTTCATCACGGAATTTTTCCGCCATGGTCAGGCCGGTCAGGGCTACGCGCAGACGGTTGCCGGGCGGCTCATTCATCTGGCCGTAAACCATCGCCACTTTGGAGTTGGCTTTGTTTTCCAGGTCAACAACGCCGGATTCAGCCATCTCGTAGTAGAAGTCGTTACCTTCACGAGTACGCTCACCAACACCTGCAAACACGGACAGACCGGAGTGCTCGGTAGCGATGTTGTTGATCAGTTCCATCATGTTTACGGTTTTACCTACACCGGCACCACCGAACAGACCAACCTTACCACCCTTGGCGAACGGGCAAACCAGGTCGATTACCTTGATGCCGGTTTCCAGCAGTTCGGTAGAGCTGGACTGCTCTTCGTAGGTCGGTGCAGCGCGGTGGATAGAGGAGCGCTCTTTTTCACCGATAGGGCCACACTCGTCAATCGGGTTGCCGAGCACGTCCATGATGCGACCGAGGGTTTCCAGGCCTACCGGTACAGAAACCGGAGCGCCGGTATTGCGCACGGGCAGACCGCGGCTGATACCTTCGGATGAACCCATGGCAATAGCGCGTACCACGCCGTCACCCAACTGCTGCTGCACTTCCATGGTGAGGTTCTTGTCCTCAACCACCAGTGCGTCGTATACATTCGGAACAGAATCGCGTGGGAATTCCACGTCGATGACCGCTCCGATCACTTGCACAATTTGCCCGTTACTCATTTCCGGATCCTCAGCTTTAAATTCTTTCTAGGCTGACCATTACTGCTAGGGGCAGCGGATTAAACCGCCGCCGCACCGCCGACAATTTCGGACAGTTCCTGGGTAATGGCCGCCTGGCGCGCCTTGTTGTAGACAAGCTGCAACTGATCGATCAGCTCACCGGCGTTATCGGTGGCGCTCTTCATCGCGATCATACGCGCTGCCTGCTCACAGGCTTTGTTTTCAACTACTGCCTGGTATACCTGAGACTCGATATAGCGAGCCAGCAATCCATCCAGCAATTCAACCGGATCCGGCTCGTAGAGGTAGTCCCACTCGTGCATGAGTTTTTCATCTTCGTCTTTCGGCAGCGGCAGCAATTGCTCGACCCGCGGCTTCTGTGACATGGTGTTGATAAACTCGTTGGATACCAGGAACAGGCGATCGATATCGCCTTCTGCGTAACGGTCCAGCATTACCTTTACTGAGCCAATCAGCTTGTTGGCCTGGGGCGCATCGCCCAGGTCGCGAACTGCTGCGACAACCTTGCTGCCGATGGCGTTAAAGAAACTGGCCGCCTTGTTACCTACCGCGCAGACTTCTACGTCAACGCCTTTTTCGGACCACGCCTGCATCTCGCGAATAGCCGCCTTGAACATGTTGATGTTCAGGCCACCACAGAGTCCGCGGTCAGTGGATACCAGGATAAAACCGACCCGCTTGGCCTCGCGCTCCTGCAGGTAAATATGCTGGTACTCGGCCGAAGCGTTGGCGACGTGGCCGATCACTGCGCGTATGCGCTGGGCGTAGGGACGCCCCAGTGCCATGCGATCCTGAGCTCTACGCATCTTACTGGCTGCAACCATTTCCATTGCGGCAGTAATCTTCTGCGTGCTCTTGATGCTGGCAATTTTTGTGCGTACTTCTTTTCCGCCTGCCATAGTGATTTACCTTGTTCGCTGGAAGTTAGATTCCGAAAGAGCGGACACGCCGCTCTTTCGCGCTCTCCAGGGAGTTCTTACCAGCTGCTAGTAGCGACGAACTTCTCGATAGCGGCTTTGAAAGCTGCGTCGATTTCGTCGTTGTAGTTACCAGTCGCGTTCACTTTCTCCATCAGCTCTGCGTGTTCGCTGTTCATGTAAGCGAGCAGGGCGGCTTCGAAATCGAGAACCTTGGCAACTTCTACTTCTTTCAGGTAACCCTTGTCTGCGGCGTAAACGGAAACAGCCATGTCCGCGATAGACAGCGGAGAGTACTGTTTCTGCTTCATCAGCTCGGTTACACGCTCACCGTGATCCAGCTGGGCCTTGGTAGCTTCGTCCAGATCAGAGGCAAACTGGGAGAATGCCGCCAATTCGCGGTACTGAGCCAGAGCGGTACGGATACCACCGGACAATTTCTTGATCACCTTGGTCTGCGCTGCACCACCTACACGGGATACGGAGATACCCGGGTTGATCGCAGGGCGGATACCGGAGTTGAACAGATCGGTCTCGAGGAAGATCTGGCCGTCGGTAATGGAAATCACGTTGGTCGGTACGAACGCGGATACGTCACCGGCCTGGGTTTCGATGATCGGCAGGGCGGTCAGAGAGCCGGTCTTGCCTTTCACTTCACCATTGGTGAACTTCTCTACGTAGTCGGCATTTACACGCGCAGCGCGCTCCAGCAGACGGGAGTGCAAGTAGAAAACGTCACCGGGGTAGGCTTCACGTCCAGGCGGACGCTTCAGCAGCAGGGAGATCTGACGGTAGGCCCAAGCCTGCTTGGTCAGGTCATCGTATACGATCAGGGCATCTTCACCGCGGTCGCGGAAGTACTCACCCATGGTACAGCCGACGTAAGGAGCCAGGAACTGCATCGCTGCCGGATCGGCGGCGCCAGCGGCCACTACGATGGTGTGGTCCATAGCGCCGTGCTCTTCGAGCTTGCGCACTACGTTGGCAATAGAGGACTGCTTCTGGCCCACGGCAACGTAGATACACTTAACGCCGGTGCCTTTCTGGTTGATGATGGCGTCGATCGCCACAGCAGTCTTACCGATCTGGCGGTCACCGATGATCAGCTCACGCTGGCCACGGCCAATCGGGATCATGGTATCAACCGCTTTCAAGCCGGTTTGTACAGGCTGATCAACGGACTGGCGGGCAATAACGCCAGGCGCTACTTTTTCTACCGCGTCGGTCAGCTTGTTGTTCAGTGGACCCTTGCCGTCGATCGGGTTACCCAGCGCGTCTACAACGCGGCCGAGCAGTTCCGGACCAACCGGGGTTTCCAGGATACGGCCGGTACAACGACACTTCTGACCTTCGGCCAGAGATTTGTAGTCGCCCAGGATTACAGCACCAACGGAGTCGCGCTCCAGGTTCAGCGCCATACCGTAAACGCCGCCTTCGAACTCGATCATCTCACCGTACATCACGTCGGCCAGGCCGTGGATGCGGATGATGCCGTCGGATACGGAAACAATGGTGCCCTCATTTTGGGCTTCAGTGCTCACATCGAGATTTTCGATGCGGCTCTTGATGATTTCACTGATCTCAGAGGGATTCAGTTGCTGCATGCTCTGTTCCTCAAGTCCCCCGCCGGCTGACGCCGACGGGGAGAGTAATTTAGGAGTTCATCGCCTCGGCGAGCTTGGCCAGACGGCCGCGTACGGAACCGTCGATGACTGTATCACCGGCGCGGATGATCGCGCCGCCCAGCAGGCTCTCGTCCACCGAGCTGTGCAGATGTATTTCGCGTTCAAACTTCGCCCTGAGCTTTTGGCCCAGTGCTTGCGCCTGTGCATCGCTCAGGGCGTGCGCGGAAACAACTTCCACCTCGAGGGTGGCTTCCGCCTGCGCTTTCAGCTCTTCGAACAGCTCGGAAATTTCCGGCAGCAGCTGCAGGCGGTGGTTTTCCGCCAGCAACCGGATGAAATTTTTTCCGTGCTCGCCGAGCTCGTCTGAACAGATCGACAGGAATTTATCTGCGCGCTCTTCACTGGTGAGCTGTGGGTTATCCAGCAGCTCACGCACTTTTTCGTTCTGGCTGACCGCCGCCGCAGTTTCCAGCGCAGCGCTCCAACCACCTAAGTGGGAGGCTTGCTGCGCATAAGCAAATGCAGCTTTAGCGTAGGGCCGGGCCAGTGTGCTGAGTTCCGCCATGGGGTTCCTCGCTTACAGCTCGGCTGCCAGTTTGTCGATCAGGTCGTCGTGCGCCTTAGCGTCGATATTGACCGCGAGAATCTTCTCCGCACCCAGGACAGACAGGTCTGCCACACGGCTGCGCAGTTGCTCTTTAGCGCGATTCACTTCCTGGTCGATCTCAGCTTTAGCCGCAGCTTTCAGGCGATCGCCCTCGGCATGCGCAGCCTGCTTTGCTTCATCGATAATCTGATTAGCGCGCTTGTTGGCGCCATCGATAATCTCGCTCGCCTGATCTTTGGCTTCTTTCAGCTGCTCGGCAGCTTTGCGCTTGGCCAGTTCCAGATCTTTCTGCGCGTGCTCGGCGTCAGCGAGACCATCTGCGATCTTCTGCTCACGCTCTTTCATCACGCCCAAAAGCGGCGGCCAAACAAACTTCCAGCAAAACCAGACGAAAAACAGGAAAGTAATCGACTGGCCGATTAGAGTCAGGTTGATATTCACACCGACACCTCTTGCTCTTTAAATAGGGTTAAGGGCAATTGGAACGGCGTAATTAAACCAGACCAGGAGCTACGGCGAAGATCAGGTACATAGCGATACCAACACCGATCATCGGAACCGCGTCAAGCAGACCAGCCATCAGGAACATTTTGCCCTGCAGAGCCGGAGCCTGTTCAGGCTGACGAGCGGAACCTTCCAGCAGCTTGCCACCCAGAGTACCGAAACCGATAGCGGTGCCCAGGGCGCCCAGACCGATCAGCAGTGCACTTGCGATGTAAACCAGACCTAATGCTTCCATTGTGTTCTCCAAATCAAAGTTAAAGAGTTGTTGTAAAGGTCGAAAAAAGGGTTAAAAACTTATTGATCGTGCTCGTGCTCATCGTCGCGATGGTGTGCCATCGCCATGTACACGGTGCTCAATACCATGAATACGAACGCCTGCAGCACGATTACCAGTACGTGGAAGATCGCCCAGCCCATGTGCAGGAGACCCGCACCAATAAAGCCGAGAACGCCAACGCCAAAGACAATCGCGATCAGGATAAAGATCATTTCACCGGCGTAGAGGTTTCCGAACAGACGCAGGCCCAGGGAGATCGGCTTCGCGATCAGGGATACTGCCTCCAGCAGGAAGTTGACCGGGATCAGCAGGATGTCAAAGAACAGCTTGCCGGTATGGAAAGGGTGCAGAGTCAGCTCTTTCAGGAAACCGATGGCACCTTTTTCGCGAATACTGAAGAAAATCATCAGCGCAAACACCGCCAGGGCCATACCCAGAGTGGCGTTCGGGTCGGTAGTCGGAACCACTTTAAAGAAGAGGTGATCGTTACCGGAAATCTTGGCGGCAGCCATCGGTAGCCAGTCCACCGGCACCAGGTCCATCAGGTTCATCAGGAACACCCACACAAAAATGGTCAGCGCCATCGGGGCAACCATGGTGTTGCGGTGAGGGAAGGTTTCCTTAACCAGCTTGTCGATAAACTCGGTGACCAGCTCCACAAAACTCTGGAAACCGGTGGGCTTGTCCACACTGGCCTTTTTGGCAGCGCGGGCAAACAGGAAACAGAAAATCAGACCGAGGCCGATAGACCAACCCAGGGTATCCACATGTAGGGCCCAAAAGCCCATATCCGCGGCTTCCTGAGAGGAATGCGCCATAGTCCAGGTGGACTCACTAAGCACAGAACCATCGGCGCGGGTGTACCCGGCCGGCAGCTTGCCGTAAGTCATATTTTGCAGGTGGTGTTGGATATACCCCGTCGCAGTTAGAGCTTCGCCCGCCATAGTTCCTCAACAATCGTAAAAGTAAGAATTCTTTTTTTCTTATCCACCGGCTAGCGGACCATGCGCGCCACCATAATCCACTGCACGATCACACAGAGGACGTAGCTGATAAAAAGCGCTGCCGCATTCAACGGCTTGACGGTGGCAAAAACTGCCGCAAAACCCGCCATGGTCAATATAAATTTGCCGGTTTCCGCGCGGTAGAAATTGCCTACCACGCGATGGGCCGCGCGCGCACCGCTATCGCGAAAGGCGCGCCTGCCGAAATATGCTCCGGGCAGTGCACATAGGGCACCGCCGATAAATACGGAAAGCGCCGTCACCGGTTTGCCACTCAAGTGCAGTACCGCACTGGCCACCGATATCAGCAGAAGCTGTACCGCGGCAATTCGTAATACCGGGGGTTTTCTCATAGACGGGATAAGCCGACTTCTGTGCGCTGTCCGCCCAAAATTTGGGCGTGCGAATTATGCTGCAACAGCATCGTCGATTCAACCGGCAAATGTCGCCAACTTATTTGATTTTCGGGAGGTTTTGCGCGGAATTACTCGGCGCAGTGAGTAATTGCCAACAGTTATTGCGCGCGCCACTAGGACGCGCATTTCGCCACGGCTTTAATCCTCGGCGTAACCGAGGTGGGCAAGGATTCCGTCCAGCTCTTCCAAGGTGGTAAATTTCAGCACCAGGCGACCATTGCCCTTTTCGTTGTGATCGATAGAGACCGGCACTCCGACCTTTTCCGCCAGACGCTCGGTAAGGCGGCGGATATTGGGGTCGGGCTTGGGCTTCTCCTGCTTCGGCGTGGCCGGCTGTTGCAGGCGACGCACCAACGCTTCCGTCTGGCGCACGGTGAGGCTGCGCTCGACAACCTGACGTGCGGCGGAACGCTGGGTGGCACCGGAGAGACCGAGCAAGGCCTTGGCGTGGCCCAGCTCCAGGTCACCGCGCTCAAGGAAAGTGCGCACCTCTTCACTGAGGCTCAATAAGCGCAGTAAGTTGGTCACGGCAGTTCGGGATTTACCCACCGCATCGGCCACTTCCTGCTGAGTCAGCTTGAATTCATCCTGCAGTCGCTTAAGGGCCACAGCCTCTTCCACCGGATTCAGGTCTTCACGCTGGATATTCTCGATCAATGCCATGGCGATGGCGGCTTCATCGGAAACGCTGCGCACCAGCGCCGGCACTTTCTCCAATCCTGCCAGTTGGGCGGCACGCCAACGCCGCTCACCGGCAATAATCTCGTAGCTTTGCTCGCCGATACCGCGTACGACGATCGGCTGCATAATACCCTGGGCGCGAATCGAGTCCGCCAGTTCCTGCAGGGACTCCTGTGGAAAATCTCGGCGCGGCTGGTAGCGACCGCGCTGCAAAAACTCGATCGGCAATTCTTTCAACTCACCGTCGACCACGGCAGTTTCGGTTTCGGCCTCACCGGTAGCCTCGGCGATCGCGGTGCTGTTTTTATTGCTGATCAGGTGGGATAAGCCCCGGCCCAGTCCTTTGCGTTTGGCGGCCATAGTTATTACCCCTTATACCGCTTCCGCCATAGGGCGGTTTTTCTTTTTGGTAGATTGATTGGCGGGATGGCGGCGATTGATTTCACAAGCCAATGCCAGGTAGGCGATAGCGCCCTTGGAGTGGCGATCGTAATCCAACGCCGGTTTGCCAAAACTGGGCGCTTCCGCCAAGCGCACATTGCGCGGAATACAAGTTCGATACAGGCTATCGCCAAAATACTCCTGCAACTGCGCCGATACTTCGCTGGTAAGACTGTTGCGCGGATCGTACATGGTACGCAAGATGCCTTCGATTTTCAGGTCCGGATTAGCGGTCTGCTGGATCTGGGTGATCGTATCCACCAAGGCTGACAGTCCCTCCAGGGCATAGTATTCGCACTGCATGGGAATCAGCACGCCGTGAGCCGCACAGAGGGCGTTTACCGTCAGCATATTTAGCGACGGTGGACAGTCGATAATCACGTAATCGTAACGGTTGCTCACTACCGCCAGAGCGCGGCTCAGACGAGATTCGCGCCCCTCCAGATTCAGCAACTCCACCTCTGCCGCAGACAGGTCACCGTTGCCAGGGATCAAATCAAAACCGCTTTCTGTGGATACAATGGCTTGCTCTACGGGTAATTCAGCGGCCAACACATCGTAACCGGATACCTCCAGGTCGCTTTTATCCACACCACTGCCCATGGTGGCATTGCCCTGGGGGTCCAGGTCGATCAGCAATACGCGCCGCTTGTTGGCAACCAAAGATGCGGCCAGGTTGACGCAGGTAGTGGTCTTACCAACCCCGCCTTTCTGGTTGGCCACAGCAAATATCTTGCTCAAGATTCTTGTCCTTTGTTGTTTCCGGGTGCGTTTGCCCCCACGCTGACTCAGCTTCGGGCAGCGGCTATTGTGTCCCACGAAAGGGGAGTAGGATTGGGCGGGCGACAGGCCCACCAAACTATCATCTTATTCTGTGCGACAGAGCTGAATCATATGTCGCTCACCGTCGCAGCCGGGCACCGACAAACGGTGCACCTGCTCGACCTTAATGCCTTTTGGCAGAGCGCTCAACTCATCCTCAGGCAGCTTGCCCTTCATGGCATAAAAACGCCCCTTAGGTGCCAACATGTGCTCACTGCCATTGACCATATCCTCGATGGAGGCAAAGGCGCGGGACACCACACCGGCAAAAGGCTGTTCTGGCACAAAGGCTTCTACCCGCTCATTGACTACCTTGATATTGGGCAGGGGCAGGGTGCTGGCCACTTGGAACAGGAAGCGGGTCTTCTTGCCATTGCTGTCGAGCAGGGTGATGGCGCGCTCCGGATGCACAATTGCCAGGGGGATTCCCGGCAGGCCGCCACCGCTACCCACATCGATTAAAGCCCCTTCGCCACAGAGATTTACCACACTGAGGCTGTCGATAATATGGCGCTCCAGCATCTGCTCCGGGTCGCGTATGGCAGACAGGTTGTAGGCACTGTTCCAGCGGGCTAAAAGCGCCAGGTATTCCAGTAGCTGATCCTGCTGTCGGTCACTGAGTGCCACCGACATCTGTGCCGCCGCCTCTAACAGGCGCGGACGAAACTGTTCCATTGAGTGAGAAATGGGTCTATCCCCCAGTAGTCCCGCGAAACTCAAACCCCGCAGGGCCTCGCGGGATACCCTGTGGAAAACCGATTTATACCGCTTTTTTGCGCTTCAGCAGCCCGCGCTTTTTCAACTGGATCAGCAGCAGGGATATGGATGCGGGCGTCACGCCCGGTATCCGCGAGGCCCGCGCCAGGGTATCCGGGCGGGTCTCTCCCAGTTTTTGCTTGACCTCATTGGACAGACCGGAAATATCGCTGTAGTCGAAGTCCGCCGGGATAGGGGTATCTTCGTAGGCCTGCAAGCGCTCAATTTCCTCGCGCTGGCGATCGATATAGCCGGCGTATTTGGCCGAGATTTCCACCTGTTCGGCAACCTGCTCGTCGGTTACCGCTTCCCCTTTGAGGCCCGCCACATCCTGATAGCCCAGTTCCGGACGGCGCAGCAGGTCCATCAGGCTGTATTCCCGCGCCAATGGCTGCGGCAGTTTGGTTTCTACGGAGGCGGCCTGGGGTGTCCTTGGGTGCACCCAGGTATCTTGTAGTCGCTGGCTTTCCCGGGCGATCGCCTCGCGCTTTTCACTGAACGCTGCCCAGCGGGTATCGTCGACCAGGCCCAATTCGCGACCTTTTTCGGTCAGGCGCAGGTCAGCATTGTCCTCACGGAGCAGCAAGCGATATTCCGCGCGGCTGGTAAACATGCGGTAGGGCTCTTTGGTGCCACTGGTGATCAAATCATCTACAAGCACGCCCAGGTAGGCTTCATCCCGACGCGGGGACCAGGCTTCGCGCTCTTGGGCCTGTAGGGCGGCGTTGGCGCCAGCCAGGAGTCCCTGGGCGGCCGCTTCTTCGTAGCCGGTAGTGCCATTGATCTGGCCGGCAAAGTAGAGCCCCTGGATAAATTTGGTCTGCAGGGAGGGCAAAAGATCGCGCGGATCGAAGAAGTCGTACTCAATCGCATAGCCCGGGCGGGTTATATGCGCCTTTTCAAAACCTTTGATGGAGTGCACCAGCTCAATCTGCACATCGAAGGGCAGACTGGTGGAAATACCATTGGGGTACAGCTCGTTGGTAGTCAGCCCCTCGGGCTCGATAAACACCTGGTGGCTGTCTTTGTCCGCAAAGCGGTGCACCTTGTCCTCAATGGAGGGGCAATAGCGCGGGCCAATCCCCTCAATCACACCGGAATACATGGGCGAGCGATCGAGCCCCCCTTGGATAATTTCATGAGTGCGGGCATTGGTGTGGGTAATCCAGCAGCAGACCTGGCGCGGGTGCTGATCGCGGCTGCCCAAGTAAGACATCACCGGTGTGGGACTGTCTCCCCACTGCTCCTCCAACTCACTGAAATCTACTGAGCGGGCATCAATACGAGGAGGGGTGCCGGTTTTGAGGCGGTCAACACGGAAAGGCAGTTCGCGCAGACGATCTGCCAAGGCAATCGAGGGTGGGTCTCCGGCGCGGCCGCCGGCGTGGTTATCCAAGCCGATGTGGATACGCCCACCGAGGAAAGTCCCGGCGGTCAGTACCACTGTCTTTGCGCGAAAGCGTACTCCTGCGTTGGTGACAACGCCCACAACGCGTTCACCTTCGACAATCAGGTCATCTGCCGCTTGTTGGAAGATCTCCAGGTTTTCCTGTGCTTCCAGGATCGAACGGATCGCGGCGCGATATAGGGCTCTATCGGCCTGGGCACGAGTTGCCCTTACTGCAGGACCTTTGCGGGCATTGAGGACCCGGAACTGAATTCCGCCCAGGTCTGTTGCCGTTGCCATAGCGCCACCGAGGGCATCGACCTCATTCACGAGATGACTCTTGCCAATACCGCCAATGGCCGGGTTGCAGGACATTTGCCCGAGGGTCTCGATATTGTGGGTCAGTAGCAGAGTGGAAGCGCCCATACGTGCCGCTGCCAGTGAGGCTTCGGTACCTGCATGGCCTCCGCCGATCACGATCACATCATAGGTCTTAGGGAATTCCATAATGGCTGCTACTGGTTACAACTTGGGGCGCACATTTTATAGTCAGTAAGTGTCCTCAGCAATTAGCTTTATTCAAGCCGTTTAGGAAAGCTCTGCCTTTGTCTTTCTCTCTCCTTCCTGAATATCAAATTCTGATCGGATGAATTTCAAAACTCTGTCTTGCTTTCTTAAATACTCTTACTAATGAATATATGTATATCTTAAAGAGTATTTTTTTATATTTGTTGTTTTTATTAGACCTGCCGCAACTCGGTATAAGCACAAAAAAACCTTTAAAAACAACAAGTTACAAAGATGAAAACCCTGCCGACAAACCCTTGGTGGACACAGGGGTAACCGGGGTATGAGGCTGTGAAAACTTGGGACAACTTTGCCCTATCTACTCTTATTAGGAAGTTATCATCATACGATTATTCTATTTTGCAGGTGCTTATCCCCTCTTTTGCCCACAGTCAGTTTTTTTGACTAGTGTCTGTGGTGCTTTACCCAGACTTTCTGGGGGATACCTGTGAGTAGTCAAACGCAATGTATAAATCTGTGCATATACCCATTGAATGGGTGTGGGTTAATGGTGAGATAACTGCCAATAAGATTATCCACGGGAAATCCCCGTGGACATGTATAACTTCTTTCCCTTAAGAGCCATTTAAACAGCTATCTCAAGCTTATTTCTCACCTTTTTCGTGGAAAATATGCGGGAAAGCTGGGGATTAAATAGAACTTTTTTAACAGCCTAGGATAGATCTGAGCTCTTCCTGTGAGCAAGAGGTGTGGAACTTGTGCCAGAAGGAGAATAAGAAGAAGGAGAGTGGGGAGGTACTATAGGGAAGAGAAGAGGACGCTATTTACTAGCGCCCCCAATTGGATAAGTGCGTGGAACTCCACACCTTCTTATTTTCCGATACAAAAGCTGCCGAAAATTTTCCCGAGCAGCTCGTCCGCACTCATTGCACCGGTGATTTCTCCCAACGCCTGTTGGGCTTGGCGTAAGTCTTCCGCGAGTAACTCACCGGCACCATGACTGTGGAGCTGCTGGGAACCTTGCTCAATAAAGGCTCGGGCGCGCTCAAGAGCCTCTAAATGGCGTCTACGCGCACTAAAAGTGCCTTCGGCAGCACCACTGAAGCCGATAGACTGTTTCAAATGCTCCTTCAGTGCTTCGAGGCCTGAGCCAGTCTTGGCGCTGATGGCTATAACCGGCACTCCTTCAGTGTGAGCTTGGAGGCCGGCACTGTAATCGCTGAGATCAATTTTGTTCAGTACCAGTGTGAGCTTGCCTAAGTCCTGAAGCTGGTTGGTAAATTCCGGCCAGGCCTCTGCCGGGTCCAGTGAGTGAAGTTGCTCTGCATCCATTACCAGGAGCACGCGATCCGCCTGGTGAATCTCCTCCCAGGCGCGCTCGATGCCTATTTGCTCTACTTTATCTGGCGCATCCCGCAGGCCGGCGGTATCGGCGAACTGCAGGGGCATGCCGTCAATGTGGATATCTTCCCGCAAGATATCGCGGGTGGTGCCGGCGATATCGGTGACGATGGCGGTATTGCGACCCGCGAGGGCATTGAGCAGACTCGACTTGCCGGCATTGGGGCGCCCGGCAATGGCCACTCGCATACCCTCGCGCATAATGGCGCCCTGGCGCGCCTGAGCTTCCACAACAGCCATTTGTGCCAGTAGGGCCTGGATATCCGCAGCCACCTTGCCATCGGCGAGAAAGTCGATCTCTTCTTCGGGAAAATCGATGGCGGCTTCTACGTAGATACGCAGGTGGGTAAGACTTTCCACAAGGTCTTCAATTTTGTCGGAAAAAGCGCCCTGTAGCGAACGCATGGCGTTGCGCGCCGCTTGGGCACTACCGGCATCAATCAGATCGGCGATCGCTTCGGCTTGGGTGAGATCCATTTTGTCGTTGAGGAAGGCGCGTTCAGAAAACTCCCCGGGACGTGCCTGGCGGGCTCCCAGTTCGATCGTTGCCTTCAGCAGTTGATCGAGAATCACCGGGCCACCGTGGCCCTGCAGTTCCACCACGTCTTCTCCGGTAAATGAGTTGGGGCCTGGGAAGAATAGGGCGAGTCCCTGGTCGATCAGTTGCTCACTGTGGAAAAAATTTCGGTAATGGGCATAGCGCGCTTTGAGCGGTTTATCCCCGCAGATTTGCTGGGCAATGGACAGGGCTTTGGGGCCAGAGAGGCGGATTACACCGATACCACCGCGCCCCGGTGCGGTGGCGACGGCGGCGATGGTGTCGCGATTAAGGCTTTGTTGTGTCATCGGCTGAGTGTACTCGACATAACGGAAAAGGGCCGCAGTAGCGGCCCTTGTTGTTTGTGATCTGTGGATACTTGATCAGTATTTTCCGGCATCCACCTGCTTGTTGATATACCAAGTTTGACCGATGGTGATCAGGTTGTTGGCGATCCAGTACAGTACTAGGCCAGCCGGGAACCACAGGAAGAATACCGTCATCATCACCGGCATCAACTGCATGATACGGGCCTGGGTCGGGTCGGTGGGCGCCGGGTTCAGCTTTTGCATAAACCACATGGATAGGCCCATCAGTACCGGCAGGATGAAATAAGGATCCTTCGCCGACAGGTCGTGAATCCAGAAGATCCAGGGCGCATGGCGCAGCTCAACGGTTTCGGTAAGCATCCAGTAGAGGGCGATAAACACCGGCATCTGCAGCAGGATCGGCAGGCAGCCCCCCATGGGATTGATCTTCTCGCGGCGGTAGAGCTTCATGGTCTCTTCCGCCAACTTCTGACGATTGTCCTTGTACTGCTCCTGCAGTTTTTTCATCTGTGGAGCAAACTTGCGCATGCGCGCCATAGACTTGGTGCCTGCGGCGGACAGCGGCAGCAGCAGTGTCTTGATAAAGACGGTGAGCAAGATAATCGCCCAGCCCCAGTTGCTGACGATATGCTCCTGGATAAAGTGCAGTACGCGGAACAGCGGCTTGGCAATCCACCACAGCCAGCCGTAATCCACGGTCAGGTCAAGATAGGGTGAGATCTCCTCCAGGCGGTAGACATCCTTGGGGCCGGCATAGAAGGAAGCGCTCAGCTCGCCCTGAGTCGCGGCGGGGATTTGTACCGGCTGGGCGGTGAAGCCCATACGGAATAGTCCGTTGGACAATTCGCGCAGCTCAAAAGTGTTGCGTTCATCCTGTGGGGGAATCCAGGCGCTAAGGAAATAGTGCTGCACCATGGCTACCCAGCCGCCTTCCACTGTGGTGCGGGTGGGTTTCTCGGCGATTTCCTCAAAATCCTGCTTGAAGTAATTTTCTTCGTTGGTGTGAAGAGCGGCACCGAGGAAGGGTGACATACCAAAACCGGTATCGGTCACCGGCTCACTGGCATCGCGCTTGATCTGGCCAAACATGGCGGCGGACCAGGGCTTGGAGCTGGTGTTATCTACCAGGTAGGCCACCTGAACGAGGTAGTCACCACGCTTGAAGGTGTAGCGTTTGGTGATATTTGCACCTTCTTGCTGCAGGGTCAGGTCCACAATCAGCTGATCCTGCCCTTCCACCATGGCGTAGTTGGTCTTTTCAACCTTAAACAGGGGGCGGCCAGCGGCGCTATCGGTACCGTTGTTACCGATCAGACCACTCTGGGCGATATAGGTGTGATAGCGAGTCTGGTTTAACAGGATTAAGGGCTGGTCAGGCGTATCCAGCTTTTCCTGGAACTGTCGCAGGGCCACTTTTACGATATCACCGCCACGAGGATCAATGAGCAGATCAAAGACGTCGGTGGTGACATTGATGAGCGTGCGTTGGCCGCTATCGGTGCCTGTCTCTGCTGGCGCTTGGGACTCCAGTTGGGGTACATCGCCATTGCCGTTTTCGCTGGTCTGCGCCGGGATTTGGCTGCCGCTCTGTATATCGTCGTGAACTATGGTTTCGCGGTCGAGTTCAGGAGTGTGCTGCTCTTGAAATGCATTCCACTGGAAGATAAGTGCGAGGAGAACCGCGAGAATTCCACCTAGCAGCGTATAGCGTTGCCAATCCATCTTAATACCTAGAGCGTGTTCTTGTGTTTGGTGGGGGGAACCGGGTCCAGTCCACCAGGGTGCCAGGGGTGGCATTTTATAAGGCGGCGCGCAGTTAAATAACCCCCCTTTAAGGCTCCGTGAGTTTCAATCGCCTCTTCGGAGTATCGCGAGCAGGTTGGGTAAAAGCGGCACTGGTTACCTACCCATGGGCTGGCCAGATAGCGGTAGACGTGTATCAGCTTGATCAGTAGCCACTTCATGACTTCGATTGTGGCTGTTGCGCGCGCTTGGCCAGCTTGCGCCAGAGCTTGTTTAGTGTCTTCGCCAGTGCGGCCTTATCCAGATCTGCAACCCCCGGGCGAGCCAATACTACAGCATCCAGCGGCGGCAACTGGTGTTGCTGCAAGCGGAAGGTTTCTCGGGTAATTCGCTTGATTCGATTGCGGTCGGAGGCGTTGCGCACATGCTTCTTGGCAATTACCAAGCCGAGGCGCGGATGCTCAGAATCACTGGGGCATGCGAGGATCAGGAGGTGGGGATGCGCGGCGCGCACAACGTTTTCATTGAAAACCTTGCGATACTGCGCCGCATTAAGCAGGCGCAGAGTCTTGGCAAATCCAAAGCTGCTGCGCACCTGCTGCATAGGGAGAATCTCTAAAAAGAAGAGATATTATGCAGACAGTACTTTGCGGCCTTTAGCGCGGCGGCGGGCCAGGATTTTACGGCCGTTTTTGGTTGCCATACGAGCGCGGAAACCGTGAGTGCGTTTGCGCTTCAAGTTGCTGGGTTGAAATGTGCGTTTCATAGTCTTGCTACCTGAGACTTTGTGTTCAAGATTTCTCGGGACCATCCCCGGCCGCGGCCTGGGCTCCGGTCCGGCACAGAGCCGGGGCAGACGGAGCTACGCGCTGCGAAGGCCGCGGATTGTATAGAAAGGCAACAGTGAAAGCAACGCACAGACGGGAGATATTCGGCTTGTTTACCACTAAATCACTGATGCGAAATAACGGCTACCAGACAAGCCCTTGAGCTACCTGATGTATTTCGTGATGCCCACCGATTGACCCCAAGATATGCACAGGTGATTGTGGATAAAGTTCCAAAGGCGTAGGCTTCAATTGTCTAATTGTTACGCAAATACCTGATTGCATGGACATTTTTGCGCAATTTTTTCAACAGCGCCACGCTTTCTTGTGGATAACCCATCGATGGAAAGGTATACTGCGCCGATCTTATTTGACGGCTAGGGCACTCCAGTCCTTTCATGCCGTTGTCTCCGTGGTCTTACCATTTTGGGGTTTTGGGGGGTTTCTTGACTGAATCCGTTTGGAAGCAGTGCGCGAGCTGTTTGCAGGATGAGCTGCCATCTCAGCAGTTCAATACCTGGATCAGACCGCTGCGCGTCAATCCCGCGTGTGCTGAGGGCGAGTTGCGACTGGTTGCACCAAATCGCTTTGTACTGGACTGGGTTGGCGGTAAATTCCTTCATCGTATCCGCGAGCTGGTCCACCAGTTCTCTCCTGGACAGCCACTTCAAGTAGGGCTGGAGATCACTGCTCGTCGCCCCGCGCGTTTTCAGCGTAGTCGTGCAGCAATGGAAGTGGCACCTGTACCGGCTCCCGTGCCCCCTACGGCTCCGGTTGCCAGTGCTATGCCGCCGCCGATAGCACCTACAACTTCCCCAGCACCTTCTGTTTCATCGGGTTCGGTGGATTTTTCCACAACGCCTGGTGTGGTTTCTCCCTCTGTCTCTCAGGGGTTTATGAGCCATGCGGAGCCACAGGCTCCTGTTCCCAATCAGCCGCTGAATGGTGGCGGCTTTGGTGGTGGCCCTGGTGTAAATCCTCATTCAATACTGGAAGAGGAGACCAACTCCAGACAGGTCAGCAAGGGGGAGCAGGCGGTATCCGATATTCGTCCTGCGGTAATGAACGACATGGTGCGTTCTATCCCGGAACAACCCGCGCGGCAGGTTGAGGTTGAGGGTGCCATTAAGCACGGCAGCTCCCTCAATCGAAACTTCACTTTTAAATCTTTTGTTGAAGGCAAATCCAACCAATTGGGCTTGGCTGCTGCGCAGCAAATCTCCGACAACCCTGGTGGCGCCTACAATCCGCTCTTTATTTATGGTGGTGTGGGCCTGGGTAAAACGCACCTTATGCATGCGGTGGGCAATGCGTTGTTAGAGCGCAATCCCAATGCCAAAGTGGTCTACCTGCACTCTGAACGTTTTGTCGCGGATATGGTGAAGGCTCTACAGCTCAACGCCATCAGCGATTTTAAGCGCTATTACCGTTCTGTGGATGCGCTGCTGATTGACGATATTCAGTTCTTTGCTGGTAAGGAGCGCTCTCAGGAGGAGTTTTTCCATACCTTTAATGCGCTTCTCGAGGGTGGCCAACAGATTATCCTCACCTGCGACCGCTATCCCAAGGAGATCGACGGCCTTGAAGAACGTCTCAAGTCCCGCTTTGGTTGGGGCCTGACCGTGGCTGTGGAACCGCCTGAACTGGAGACGCGGGTAGCCATATTAATGAAGAAAGCGGAGCAGTTCGGTGTAGAGTTACCCCACGATTCCGCTTTCTTTATCGCGCAGCGTATCCGCTCCAATGTACGCGAGCTAGAAGGCGCCCTGCGCCGTGTGATAGCCAACTCCCAATTTACCGGCCGTGCCATTGACGATGTATTGGTGCGCGAGGCCCTCAAGGATCTACTCGCCTTGCAGGATCGTTTGGTGAGTGTGGACAATATTCAACGCGTGGTGGCCGAGTACTACAAGATCAAGGTGGCCGACCTGTTGTCCAAGCGCCGCAGCCGCTCTGTCGCGCGTCCGCGTCAGGTGGCTATGTCTCTGGCTAAAGAGTTGACCAACCACAGTTTGCCAGAGATTGGCGATGCCTTTGGCGGGCGTGACCACACTACGGTCTTGCATGCCTGCCGCAAAATTCGCGAATTGCAGGAGTCTGATGCGGATATCCGCGAGGACGTAAAGTTACTGACACGGTCGTTGACCACTTAATCGAATAACTGACAAACAAGGCGAAACTACCGATGAAATTCAATGTGAGCCGGGACGCCCTGCTGAAGCCCCTACAACTGGTAGCCGGTGTCGTTGAGAAACGCCAGACCCTGCCGGTCCTGGCCAATGTATTGATGCAATTACAAGGTCAGGAGTTGTCCCTGACTGGTACTGATCTCGAAGTGGAAATTGTCGGCCGCTTGCCGGTGGATGGCGTGGAAATGGAAGGTGAAGTAACTGTTCCAGCACGCAAGCTGCTGGATATCTGTCGCTCATTGCCGGATGGCGCTGAATTAAAATTTGAGCGCGATGGCGAGCGCCTGGTATTGCGCAGTGGCCGCAGCCGTTTTCAGTTATCCACTTTACCCGCAGCGGACTTCCCCAATCAGGAGGAAGCCAGTGCCCAGACTCGATTCGATATTTCTCAGCGCGAGATTCGCCGTCTGATCGAGGCAACCAGCTTTGCCATGGCCCAGCAGGACGTGCGCTATTACCTGAATGGCCTACTGCTGGAGTGCCGCCCACAGCAGCTGCGCGCAGTCGCCACTGACGGTCACCGCCTGGCACTGTGCGACCGCGATGCTCCGGGCTTGAATGTATCGGCACCCATTCAGGCGATTGTACCGCGAAAGGGCGTATTGGAATTGGGGCGTTTGCTGGAAGATAGCGACGTGCAGGCGCAGGTAGTACTGGGCAACAACCATATCCGAGTGATGAGTGGCCAGTTCACCTTTACCTCTAAGCTGGTGGATGGCAAGTTCCCGGATTATGAGCGCGTTCTACCACGTGGTGCCGGCAACGTGGTCTATGCCGACCGTCAGGGCCTGCGTCAGGCTTTCTCACGAGCAGCGATTCTTTCCAATGAAAAATATCGTGGGGTACGTTTGCAGGTCTCCGAGGGTTTGCTGCAGATTGTGGCCAATAACCCCGAGCAGGAGGAGGCCGAAGAGCAAATGATGGTCGATTACGTGGGGGAGCCCATGGAAATAGGCTTTAACGTTTCCTATTTGCTCGATGTTACTGGTGCTATTCACAGCGACCAGATTCGCATCAGTCTGGCGGATGCCAATAGCAGTGCTTTACTGCAGCAACCTGAGGATGGAGATGCCCTCTACGTGATTATGCCGATGCGTCTGTAAGCCCTGGTTAGTAAGCATTTGGCTCACAATCGAGAAGGGACCGCACTGTATTATCAACAGGCGGTCCCTTTATTTTTTCTGAATATTGCCGCTGAAATTTTCCCAGCCAGCGGGGCGAGGGGTCTATGGCGCTGACCCGCCTTCTGATTTCTAATTTTCGAAATATCTCTCACGCCGATCTGCTTTTGGACACTGGGGTTAACCTGTTCTGTGGCGTCAATGGCAGTGGCAAGACTTCCATTCTTGAAGCTGTTCATATGTTGGCTACAGGCCGCTCTTTTCGGTCTCGCCAGCACAAATCGGTTATCCGCCATGATCATTCAGGGCTCACGGTTTTTACCCAGCTGGATACGGGCTTCAATCTTGGGGTCGAGCGCCTAGCTGATGGCGGAGGCCGTGTGCGTATCAACCAGGCGGCGGCTGAGTCCAGTTCACAGCTTGCTAACTGTCTCCCCTTACAACTGATTAACAGCGATAGTTTCTCCGCCCTGGATGGTGGCCCTGGAGTGCGCAGGCGACTTCTGGATTGGACAGTGTTCCACGTGGAACATCTCTTTGCTCAGCAATGGAAAAACTATCAAATCGCACTGAAGCAGCGAAATGCCTTGTTGCGACGTGGTAAAATCGATCCGGACGCGATCGGGATTTGGGAGCATCAGTTGTCCCAAAGTGGCGAACAGGTGGATACCCTGCGTCGCGGCCAATTCGAGCAATTGCGTGCGGCCGTAACAACGCTACTGGAAGAGTTACCTCCCAGCCTGCTAAATCGGGTGGATATGAGTTATCGACGCGGTTGGCGAAAAGAGGTTGAACTGGCCGAGGCGCTTAGAGAGTCTCGGGATAGTGATCTCAGTCAGGGACATACCCGCACTGGGCCTCACAGAGCAGATCTCCGTTTTACCGTTGCAGGTGAGCCTGCACACAATGTTTTATCCCGTGGCCAGCAGAAGATGCTGGTGTGCGCCGTACGCACGGCTATGGCGCAGTTGGTTTGTCGTCACCGAGAGAAACCGGTATTTCTTGTGGACGACCTTCCAGCAGAGCTGGATGATCATAATCAGCAAGTTTTTGCCCAGTGGGTTGGTCGTTGTGCCAGCCAGGTACTGGTAACCGGAATAGATGAGGGCACTACAAGCCGCCCCTGGCGACAATTGGAAGCCCCTTGGAATTGCCCAAAAGTGTTCCACGTGGAACATGGGAATATCAGCGCCGATGCATCGGCTGCATAATAAGTTGAATGGAGCGAATAAATGTCAGAGCAGCAAAGCTATGACTCGAGCAGTATCAAGGTACTCAAAGGCCTGGATGCGGTGCGCAAGCGCCCCGGAATGTATATCGGTGATACCGACGATGGCACCGGCCTGCACCACATGGTGTTCGAGGTGGTCGACAACTCCATCGATGAAGCACTAGCAGGCCATTGCGATGAGATTCGCGTAACCATCCATCCGGATGAATCGATTTCTGTCTCAGATAACGGCCGTGGTATTCCAACAGAAATCCACCCAGAAGAGGGGGTTTCTGCTGCAGAAGTAATTATGACCGTGCTGCACGCCGGTGGTAAGTTCGATGACAATACCTATAAGGTATCCGGTGGTCTGCATGGCGTGGGTGTGTCAGTAGTAAATGCGCTGTCAAAAGAGTTGAAGCTGACTATTCGCCGTGGGGGTAAGATCCACGAGCAAACCTATCATCACGGTGTGCCCCAGGCTCCACTGGAGGTGGTGGGAGATAGCGATACTACCGGCACCACCGTGCACTTCAAGCCCTCTGCAGATACCTTCAGCAATATCGAATTCCATTTCGATGTACTGGCCAAGCGCTTGCGCGAGCTGTCCTTCCTCAATTCCGGTGTACGTATTGTCTTGAAGGACGAGCGTAGTGGTAAGGAAGAGGTCTATGAATACGAGGGTGGCTTGAGTGCCTTTGTGGAGTTTCTTAACCAAAACAAAACTCCCATCAACAAGGTGTTGCACTTCCAGAGCCAGCGCGATGACGGCATCGCCGTAGAAGTGGCGCTACAGTGGAATGACAGTTTCCAGGAAAGCATTTTCTGCTACACCAACAATATCCCCCAGCGCGATGGTGGCACCCACCTGGCAGGCTTCCGCGCGGCGCTGACTCGCGGTTTGAACACCTATATTGAGCGCGAGGGCCTGGGCAAAAAAGATAAGGTCAACACCACCGGTGACGATGCCCGAGAAGGGCTCACTGCGATTATCTCTGTGAAGGTACCGGACCCGAAATTCTCCTCGCAGACCAAAGACAAGCTGGTTTCCTCTGAAGTGAAGCCCGCTGTTGAGCAGGAGATGGGACACCACTTCAACGACTACCTGTTGGAGAACCCCCAGGAAGCCAAGTCCGTCGTTACTAAAATGATCGATGCGGCCAAAGCCCGTGAGGCGGCGCGTAAGGCGCGTGAGATGACCCGCCGTAAGGGTGCCTTGGATATCGCTGGCCTGCCCGGAAAACTGGCAGACTGCCAGCAGAAAGACCCTGCCTTGTCGGAAATCTACCTGGTGGAGGGTGACTCTGCCGGTGGTTCTGCTAAGCAGGGCCGCGATCGTCGTACCCAGGCGATCCTGCCGCTGAAGGGCAAAATCCTAAATGTGGAAAAAGCGCGCTTCGACAAAATGCTTTCCAGTGCCGAAGTGGGCACTTTGATCACCGCACTGGGCTGTGGCATCGGTAAGAGCGAATTCAACCCCGATAAGCTGCGTTACCACAGCATCATCATCATGACCGATGCGGATGTGGATGGAGCCCATATCCGCACATTGCTGCTGACATTCTTCTTCCGCCAGATGCCGGAGTTGATTGAGCGTGGCCATATCTATATCGCCCAGCCGCCACTGTATAAGATTTCCAAGGGTAAGCAGGAGCAGTACCTAAAAGATGAGGGTGCTCTGACTCAGTTCCTCACCAACGCCGCCCTAGAAGGCGCCACATTATTTGTGAACCCGGATGCCCCTGGACTATCTGGCGCTTCCCTGGAAAGCCTGGTGGGCGAGTATCGTAGTGTGCTGGCTACTATTGATCGTCTGTCCCGCCTGTATCCAGAGGAGGTGCTGCGCAGCATGATCTACCTGCCCAGCTTGTCTCAGGAGGATCTGCAATCCCAGGAGAAGGTGGCTGAATGGTGTGCTCAGCTGCAGGAAAAACTTGCCGATGAGGAGAGCGGTGGAACCCGTCGCCATGAAGTGACTGTGCAGGAAAATACCGAGCGCGGTCTATTCCTGCCACATATTCACATAGTGGCGCACGGTGTCGGCAGTGACTACCTGATCAACCACGAGTTCTTCGATTCCGCCGAGTATGCGTCTATCTGCGCTCTGGGTGAGAAAATGGTGGGTCTATTGGAAGAGGGTGCCTTTATCCAACGCGGCGAGAAGCAGCACCCTGTTGGCAGCTTCCCTGAAGTGATGGACTGGCTGATGGGCGAGAGCCGCAGAGGCTACGGTATCCAGCGCTATAAGGGGCTAGGTGAGATGAACCCGGAGCAGCTTTGGGAAACTACCATGGACCCAGAGAGCCGTCGTATGCTGCAGGTAACTGTTGAAGATGCTATCGCAGCAGATCAGATCTTTACCACCTTGATGGGCGATCAGGTAGAGCCACGCCGTGACTTTATCGAAACCAATGCCTTGGCGGTAGAAAACCTGGATGTTTAAGTCTTCCAGACGCTCTTGCGCTTAAAAATAGATGGGTTGCCTGGGGCGGTTTTATACCGCTCCAGGCAAATATCGATCGAAATCACCCCGCCAGCTTGCCTTCCAACTTATCCTCAAGGCGCCTGAATAGACTCACAACAAACTCTCGAAAGACTTTAAATCGCAGCACATTGCGGTGTTCCGGTGTAGAGACCAGCCACAGATCGTGCAGGCTGGAGGGCTCCGCGCCGGGTAAGCGAATTATTCCATTAATCCCATCGGCGAGAAAGCAGGGAAGCCTGGCTAAGCCCAGTCCACTTCTGACGGCTTCTAGCTGTATCAGGCCATGGCTGATCTGATGTTGATAGGGCAAATCTGGATAAGGGGTGTTTTGAGCCCAGTTCACCTTGCCATCCTCACTACTCCAGCCGAGCCAGCGGCCGTGCTCTGGTAGAGATTCTGCAATATAGGCTGGCGAGCCGTAACAGCAACTAGGTAGGTTGGTAAGCTTACGGGCAATAAACCTTTCGGGTATCTCAGCACCTTTGGGCAGGATTCTCAAAGCCACATCCGCCTCGTGCTTCTCAAGGCTGAGCACCTGGCTGGTCACTAGGAGCTGAACGTTTATCTGCGGGTAGGCGTTAGTGAACTCATTAAGGTGCGGAATCACAAGATGGGCAGCCACGACATCAGGCATGGTAACGCGTATTTCCCCAGAGAGCCGATGGCTACCACCCTGCAAGTGTTTCTGTGCCGCGTCGAGGTACTGCTCTGCGGATTTGGCATAACCGAGCATGGCTTCTCCATCTTCGGTTAGTTGATAACCTTTGGAGTTACGGTAAAACAGTCTGGCTTGAAGCCTCTCTTCAAGAGCGTCAATACGGCGGGATACAGTGGAGTGGCTCACTCCAAGGTCTTCGGCAACGCTGCGGGCACTATGACTCCTGGCAACCGCAATAAAGAACTGAATATCAGTCCATTCAATGGATCCTTTATGCAACACAGTGTCCTATTTTGTTATATTCCGTTGCAAATAGTGTCCAGCTAATCTGTCTCCCGTCAATGTTTATTGCACCGAACATCCTGGGAGAATCCAATGAAAATCGTTCAAGTTAAGAGAGAAATTGCCATAGACCGCCCGATTGAGGAGGTCTGGAAAGTGCTTGCTGTGGATTTCGACACCGCTTACCAATGGATGACGCTGATACCGCATTCCTTTGTCAAAGAGGGTACACCGGTTGGCAATGCCAGTGTAAAAGGGCGTGTCTGTGTACTGACAAATAAAGGCCCCAATGGTCTTGTCGCCGATGAAACCATCACAAGATTTGATGATAAAAAGCATGAACTGGATGTGTCTGTAGAAACAAAGAACACGCCGCCAGGATTTCCGGTGAAGAAAAGTTTATCGCAGTTTAAATTAGAGGCTTTATCCGAAAATGGGACAAGAGTGAGCTTCACTGCGAATATGGAGCTGGGTGCCATTGGTGGCGTACTGAGCCCGGTAGTGAAAAAAATGACAGGCACACAGTTTGGTAAAATGTTGGAGGACCTAAAAAATCATTTGGAAAAAGGCCGGCATCTTACCGGTGAGGCCGCTGCTTAGTTAGCTGAATATTAAGAATATAGTTTTATAAGCCCTTCTGTTTCTGCTGTCAGCAAGCAGAAGGGAATGGGAAAAAAGCAAAGATAAAAAAATATTTTTTGCAGAGAAATCTGACAAAAGCCAAAATTATGAATTAATCGCTATGCATAAATAAGAACTATTTGATCGCGGAAGATTGGGTATTTTGGAAGAAAAACTAAGGGAAAAAGAAAGTTTTTAAAAAAAGGCGGAGCAAAAATTCCCCCGCCGATCTATGAATTTATTTTTCCAGTAATAACCCGCACTCGCGATGTTCTTCACCCTTGGTCGGATCAAAATACACATCATTATCCGGCAGTTCGTTTTCGTAAACGTACTCTTCTACATCAATCTCTTTCAAATGAAACATTGGCGCTATGCGAATGGTGCCGTGATTCCCCTGGGTAAAAACATCCAGGTTTTTACGGTGTGCATTCTGATCGTGACGAATGCCGTTTAGCCACACATCCGGTTTCAATTCCTGCATGGCGCGGTTAAACGGTTCGAGCTTGACCGTACGCGAAAAGAAGTCGTGCTCGGGAGTATCCAGGGCTGGAATACCACCGTATACAGCGTTGTAGTGGGCCGCGGACATCTTTGGAGAGTAGGTACGCAGATTGAGGCCCAGCTGTTTTACCACATTTTCAATATGGCGATAGGTCTCAGGAGTGTTGTAACCGTGATCCACCCAGATCACCGGAATATCCGGCTTGGCTCTGCTCACAAGATGTAGAAAGGCCACAGCAAGGGGGCGGAAATTGGTAAAGACTACCGGGTTCTGGGCCTTTTCCATGGTGAATTGCATGATTTCGCTGGGTTTAGCCTCAGCAAAAGTCTGATTCAATACTGCCAGGTTGGCATTGTGATGAAAGAAGCGGCCTCTCGAAGACTGCAGGGCATTACTGGAAGCGTTGTGTCCCATAAAAATCAGCGCATTGGAAAACTAGAATGGAAGTCATGCTACCCGGATAGCTTGTCGCGTAGAAACAATAAAAAGGAGTGAATCAATAAGCTTCGGTTATAAGTAATGGGTTCAACCTCGGATATTAGGTTATGAACTCAGGGGCGAAGACCTCCACAGGACATAAAAATCTGATGCTGGCCATATTCGGCATTGTATCCGCGTTGTGTTTCTACAAACCCATGTTTTTGCAGGAAATAACGCGTGCGCAGGTTTTCACGAAATACTTGAGCCTGGAGTTGTTTACATCCCCTGGCAACAGCCTGAAGTAAGGTGGCGCCAATACCACAGCCGGTGAACAGTGGGCTGACACAGAGGTGGGCGATGTTATCCCTGTCCACCAGGGTAATAAAAGCCTCCGCAACGGCGCTGTGGCGGCCGGTAAAGACCAGGCATTGGTTGGATCGGCGGCAGTCTCTACGAAATTCACTTCGGTGCTGCAACCAGAACTGACGGGGCAGCGAAGGGTGTGAATTTGTTACAGCGTGTAGCCAGAGCTGTTCTAGCCTATCCAACTCTTTGAGTTCTGCCATTCGTATCATGGGCATTCCCAAAGTGGATACATGGGCCCAATGCTAGTCAGCTCAAAGAGTAGATCCTAGGAAACATCCAGTTATTAGGATAGAAACTAAAAACAAAGAGGTTTTTTCCTCGTAAAGGCGCCAAAAAACAAAAAAATGTTCTGTCATATCCCACCCTTCTAAGTGGTAAAATACAATCATTCTTATTAACAAAAACAATTACAAATTACTTAGATTCATTGGAGGGTTCATGAAGAGATTTTTCCTGTCGCCAATGGCTTTTGCCCTGGCGGTTGCTGCCGCAGCTCCCAGCCTCGCTGAGGAACGTTTAGAGAGCGTATCCGTTATTGGTAACTCCGATTCTGTCTCCAAGCTGCCGGGCTCCGCGCACCTGGTTGATGCCGAAGAGCTGGCAAAATTCGAGTTTGTGGATATCAACCGTATGATGCGCTCGGTTCCGGGGGTCTACATCCTTGAAGAGGATGGCTACGGCCTGCGCCCGAATATTGGAATTCGCGGTGCCCAGGGTGGGCGCTCCGCCAAAATTTCCCTGATGGAAGATGGAGTCCTGGTGGCTCCAGCACCCTACTCGGCACCGGAAGCGTATTACTTCCCGAGTGCTGGCCGCATGGATGCCATTGAAGTAGTGAAGGGCCCCGCTGCGTTGCAATACGGCCCATTCACCGTGGGTGGTGCGGTAAATATGTTGAGTACCCCCATTCCCACTTCCAGCCAGGGGATGGTGCAGCTGGAAGCCGGTGAATACGGTGAGACCCGTGTGCACGCACACTATGGCACCAGCACAGAAAATACCGGCTGGCTACTGGAGACCCAGCAACAGTATGCCGACGGTTTCCGCGAAATTGATCGATCTGGCAGTGCAGATATCGCCAAAGAAGACTATCTGCTGAAAGGTCGCCTGCAATCCAATGCGGATGCGACCTACCGCCAGCAGTTGGATATCAAGCTGCAGTACTCCGAAGAGGAGTCTGGCATGAGTTATCTGGGCCTAACGGATGCCGACTTCAAGAAAGATCCGAACCGTCGATACGGTATCAGCGCCCTGGATGAAATGCAGAATCGCCACAGCACTATCCAGCTGAACCACAGTATCGAGCTGAGTGGCAGCTTTACCCTGCATACCCAGGCTTACTACAACAAGTTCAAGCGCGACTGGTTTAAGGTCAGTGAGGGGGACTTGATAGATGCTGTTAATACCGGCGGCAGTGTTGATGGAGTCATAGACCCCCAAGCGGTATTGGATGGCACTGAGGATTACATTTTTGGTGTTAAGCACAACAACCGTGAGTACGAGGCCAAGGGCCTGCAGATTAGTGCTGATTGGCACTTTAACACCGCTTCCGTTAGTCATGAGTTGACCTTTGGAGTACGCCAGCATCAGGACGAAGTGGATAGATTCCAGCCTGTGGAAAATTATGAGCAGGTTGATGGCAAATTGGTGTATCTGAGCACAGATATTCCCGATATCGTTAAAGAAAGCAGCAATAACCGAATCGAAGAAGCCGATGCAACTTCGTTCTTTATCTACGACGATATCCAGCTGAACGATAAGCTGACTCTCACTGCTGTTCTTCGCTACGAAGATATAGAGACAGAGCAGCAGCGTTATAACGACGCCGAGCGGTCCGAGAAGGGCAGTTACCGCACCAATCAGGTGGATGAATGGCTGCCAGGTTTGGGGCTTGTTTACCAGGCAAGCGAACAGTGGAGCCTGCTGGCAGGTGTGCACCGTGGTTTTGCCCCTCCTGGTGCAGGTGCAGCCGATGGCCAGGGGGCGGAGTTATCCACAAACTATGAATGGGGTGCTCGCTTTGATAACGGCAGCCTGAATGCCGAATTGATCGCCTTCTACAGTGACTATGAAAATGCTGTGCAAAACTGCTCGGTGGCGGTGAAATGCCCCAATGGTGCTGAGAGTGGAACCTACCAGTTGGGTGAAGCAGAAATCAAAGGGCTGGAAGCTACGTTTGGAAGTGAGTGGGTGCTCACAAATGGTTGGATACTACCGGTGCGGGCAACCTATACCTTTACTGATGCAGAAATCAGTGAAGATAGTGACGGCAATGACCTGCTTGCCGGCGATAATCTCGAATATCTGCCTGAAAATGTGTTTGCCGTATCTGCCGGCCTCGACAGCGGCGCAGCCTGGCGTTTAAACCTGACCGCGGCTTACCAGGACGAGATGTGTGTGAATACCGGTTGTAACCGGGGGAATACCGATAAATTCGATTACACAGAGTCTCTGTGGGTTGTGGATGCCGCTGCGCACTACGATTTCAGCGCAGACCTGACCGGTTACCTGAAAGTGGATAACCTGTTTGATGAGCAGGTGATTATCAGCCGCAGTCCCGATGGTGCCCGCGCCAACCGGCCGCGCACCGCCACACTGGGTATGAAATACGTTTTCTAATCCCACAGCGTGACAGAGCAGCGGTCAATTAGAAACCCCGGCGTAAGCCGGGGTTTCTTTTACAGTGAATAGATGCACGCTACCAGCGGCTGCCGCCCAGGTGGGCAAAGTGGGCCTTGAGGTAGTTGGTCTCAGGAATTGCCGGATGTATTGGATGGTCTGCGCCCTGGCCACCGCTGGCGAGTATTGAAGCTCTACGGCCCAATCGGTGCGCCGCACCGCGTACACAATCGAGCAGTTCTTCCGATTGAAGATGCATAGAACAGGAAGCACTTACTAACAAGCCGTCCTCCGACAATAAACGCATAGCCAGTTCGTTTATGTGGCGGTAAGCGGCAAGGCCGGCCTTGTGATCTTTGCGTCTTTTAATAAACGCGGGGGGGTCGAGCACTATGACATCAAACTTCTCGCCCTCGGCCACCATGGCCTTCAGAACCTCTAGCGCCTTACCTTGCACCGTATCCAGTCTGTCGGCAAAACCGTTGTGCTGTGCATTCAATTGACACCAGTCCAGGGCCTGCTGCGAGGCATCTACACAAACCGCGTGACTGGCGTCGTTGGCCAGAGCCTGGATTCCCCAGCCGCCCGCATAGGAGAAGAGGTCCAACACACGCTTCCCTCGTACCCAGCGGTTTAACAGGCGGCGGTTTTCGCGGTGATCGTAGAACCAACCGGTTTTTTGCCCCTGGTGAACTGGCGCCAAAAGCGGAACGCCATTTTCCTCAAAGGGCACTAGTTCTGGCACTTCTCCGTAAGCAATCTGGTTAATGAGGGGCATATCCTCAACTGCACGGCCCTGGTGGTCATTGCGCAGTAAAATTCCTGTAGGTTGAGTCAGCTCGATTAACTTATCCACAACCACCTGTTGGTAGCGATCCATGCCCCAGTTGCTGACTTGTACGACTAGATGATCGTTAAAGCGATCAACGACCAGCCCCGGTAGGGCATCGGAATCTCCGTAAACCATACGGTAGCTGGGGTGGTCGAAGTAGCGTTGCCGCTGTAGCAATGCGGTTTGCAAGCGCTCACCAATGTCATCTTCGGAAAAATTGTCCTTGCGGCTCAATAGGCGGGCGCAGATTAATTGACTGGGGTTGACCCAGGCTGTGCCCAGAAGTTTACCCTGACTATCCAGAACCTGGCACTGGCTCCCCGCTTCCAAGCCTTTCAGCGGGGAGCGCTTGGTGTCCACCTCATTACTGTATATCCACAGGTGGCCGCGCTTTAAACGGCGCTCTGCGCCGCGATTCAATATTAATTCCGCCAATTGGGGTCTCCGTAAGCTGGGGTGATTCGCGGAGGCAATTGTGCTTGGCTCTGGGGATAGGTCAAGGATTTCGAGTCTTTGTGGATAAACAGGATCGATGCGCAGTGATCAAAGAGCAAAGTACGAGTAAAAGTGTGAATAACTAGCTACTGGGTCATTTTGTGGATAACCCACAGGAATTTAGATATTCAGTAAGCAGAGTAGCTCTCTAAGGATGTGAGCACTTACAAACATAATGTATTCTCGACAATAAATGTAGTCACAACTTCTGCAGAAGGATGGGTATTTAGCAGAAATGGTTGGTAAAGTGCGAATTAATCGGCAGAATTTACCGCCAAGATAAAATTGTGCCTTGTTGGCGTTGTGGAAAACTCTATCAATGAAATTGACTCAGGACCAGTCTATTCAAATTGCCATGTTTATCTATCCGGGCGCTTCCAGCTTGGATGTGACTGGGCCACTGGAGGTTTTTGCTCTGGCCAATCATCTCCTCCGTGAGGAGGGGCGATACCCTTCTGACTTTTACAAAATCCAGTTATTAGCTGAAGAATCCGGGCTGGTACAGATGGGCACGGGTGTAAAGCTGTATGCGGATTGTGGATATCGTGAGGTGAAAGATATCCACACCCTGTTGATGAGTGGTGGGCCGCCTGGAAGTTATAAAGCCCTCTATTCCCAAACAGATATTCTCGACTGGCTGTGTGAACAAAAACAGGTGGTTAAACGGATAGGCTCAATTTGTAATGGTGCTTTGATTTTGGCTAAGGCTGGGGTGCTGTCTGGTCATAAAGCAACTACCCATTGGGCAAATGTGGATGAGCTACGGCAGTTTGCCGATATTGAAGTAGACCCTGATGCAATTTATGTATGTGATGATCATATTTATACCTCGGCCGGTATTACCGCGGGTATTGATCTCGCTCTGGCGTTAGTCGAGGAAGATCATGGGCGTAGTTTGGCACTGGCAATCGCCAAACTAATGGTCCTCTATCTCAAGCGAGATGGCGGCCAGCGGCAATACAGCAGCCACTTGATGAATCAGCAACAGAGTGATCGCTTTGCCAGACTTGTGGAGTGGATTTACCAAAATTTAAATCAGTCTCTCACAGTAGAAAAATTGGCGCAGGAATCTGCTATGAGTCCCCGTAATTTTTCCCGCTGCTTTCTCAAGGAGCTGGGAGTGACCCCAGCGCGCTTTGTCGAAAATATCCGTGTGGAAAAAGCCTGCCAATTGTTGTCTGAACAAAACCTGTCGCAGGAAAAAATAGCCTGTCTATGTGGCTTTCAATCCCAGGAGCAATTGAGACGCACGTTTCGAAGACATAAAGGCATACTTCCCAGTGAGTTTCGCCGGCGATTTCATTAAATAAAACTACAAAGGCAAACTCATAATCCATCGTGAAATAATATTATTTTGTGTTCGGCTGTGTTCAATTGAGAATTAAATGAATTATTGGCCTTTTGATAATTTTTTAATTCTCCTGAATGACTGCTTTTTCAACTAAAAAAGATGAATAGTTACAGTATGGGAAAAACACTTTCTTAGATTGTTTCCCAATTAAAATGTCAGAATTCGTCGTAAGTGTGTCTTTTGTTCCAATAGCTGCAATGTAATAATTCTAGGTTCAAAATTTTTAGGTACGTGTTAACCGTTAGATCTCACAGATATGGCTTAGGGACTAAATAGATAGATCAGATGAAAAATAAAAAGTTTTTGCTGGGTATCTTTGCCCTGCTGTCTTGTATTGGCTATTTGCTCTGGCCGGTTTATCAATTTTATGCCTGGTCTCTGGATTCGTTACCACTTAGTCCATTTGGTTGGCAGGCGTTAGCCACCGAGGCACCATCGACACAAAAGCTTTACCAAAAAGAGCTGCAACCGGCAGCAGATCAGTCGCTTAAAGCCATTGAAAAGCATCGCCAGAAGATTGGTTCTCCTGCAATTTCTGCTGCAGTCTCGACTTGTGGCAAGCTTGTTTGGGCTGGCGCATCTGGATGGGCAGATTTGGAAGAGCAAATACCTGTTACCACTGAGACACGTTTTCGTATCGGCAGTACCTCTAAGGCTCTGACTGGAACAGCTCTGGCGCGCTTGGCACAGAAGGGAAGTGTTGACCTTGACAGTTCAATATCAAACTACCTAGAAGCATTGCCCAACCCGGAATGGGCAGAGATAACTCCACGCCAGTTGGCCTCTCATATGTCGGGTTTACCACATTATAAGAAGAATTCTGATTGGCTTGGTTTGTATAAGACACTGGCACTGGACACTCATTACGACAGTATGTACCAGGCCCTGGAAATTTTTGACAATAGTGAATTGTTATTCCAACCAGGCACAAATTTTTATTACAGCACCTTGGGGACTGTTCTTCTGGGAGCAGTTCTGGCTGGTTCAGAGCAAAAAAGCTATTTGAATGTGATGGAAGACGAAGTCTTTATTCCTGCCGGAATGAAAAATACTGAGGTCTCTCCATTAAATGGCAATATGGAAAGAAATATTGCCCGTTTCTATAAAAGTAATGGTTTAAGCGGGGATGAACTTCGCCTGCGTGAATGGCGACCGGTGGATTTAAGTCATCGTCTGCCGGGAGGTGGTTTTATTTCCACACCCACTGACCTGGTAAAGCTTGGTGCACACTATCTCGACGACAACTTTTTAGCTGCTGAAACCCGGGAAGTTTTTTTGTCCCCACAAAAGCTTGCTAATGGAGAGGTCAATAAGCAGCACTATGCGTTGGGTTGGCGGTACCGAGAACAAGAAATTCCATCTGTCGGAATAGTGCGTCATGCTAATCATGGTGGTGTCAGCCGCGGCAGTCAAAGCTGGTTGATGATTATGCCGGATCACAACTTGTCAGTGGCAGTAAATATCAATCGTAAAACAAAAGCTTTTTGGGATTTTGGTCGTATCTCAATGGATATTGCTGAAGCTTTTATTCGGCAACAGGGTAAATTACGTTGTAAATAAAAAAACCGGCCAAGACCAATAGCTCAGCCGGTTTCTAAAAATACCCCCTCTGTCAATCATGGGAGGGAATGGCTTTCTATTGGGTATTCACCATAACTTCGGTTTCGGCAAATACGGTCTCACCGTTACCGTGGCTGAGAATTCCCAAGGCTCGGGTACCAGGGGAGAGATCCAGCCACTCCAGATTGATAGTGCCACTACTATTTATTTGTGCCTGCGGCGGAGCTGTGAGCTGGGTATTGCCGTTGTCTCCACTCAGGTTAAAGTTAAATAGGGTAAATGGCGTAGGGCCCTCAGCAGAGGCGTAGTCCACTACGAATACCGCATACTGACCTGAGGAGGGATTGACTAAATCGACAGATTCAGCGGAAGTCGGTGAACCGCTGGTGCCCACCTCTGGGAAGTCGGGGCCGGGGCCGTAGACTTGTAAATCCAAGTCGTCGCTGCCACTACCATCGCCCACATCCGCATCAAATAAGGCTACGCGGGCAAGCTTTGTACCCTCCGGAATATCGAAGAAAATCAGCTGGTTTTCTCCATCCTCAACGCTACCAGGGAAAGGTACGCCTTCCGCCAAGCCGTTGATATCCACTTGATAGTTGCCGTTATAACCAAACTGCACGGGCAGGTTTACTGCACCATCACTGCCATCGGCACTGATCTTCTGAGTTGTGGATAGTGGAACCGGGCGTACAGCGATAGGACTGCGTACTTCCTGGCGTAAACCAACGGATTTCCAGCTTAATTCGCCAAATACCCACTCGTTCATGGCCGCTTCTTCGGTAACCGTAAAGGTAACTTCAAACTCGGCGCTATCTCCTTCTCTAAGGCGTAGAGTCCTAGGGTTAACACTGACCTCGACACCTGCGGGTGCCTCTACAGAAGCCCAATACCATCTCTGGCCGCGGCCGACGCTGGTGACACGGCGCTTGATAGTTTGCGTGCCAACCAATTCGCCGATGCCGATTGATGGCAGGTTGAGATCACTGGAATCCAAGGAATAGCCAGCGGAAACCAGTCCCTCGCAGGTGCTGGCCTCGATAATCTGCGGCTGATTTTCTGCGCCACAGAGAAAGGCTAGATAGTCGTTGAAACCGGCATCGTAGACTAGACCGGGGTCGAAAGCCGCGGCGGGCACTATAGCGCCTGCACCAATATCGAAGGGATCAGCGGCTTCGGGTCCGAAGGACTTTTGCAGGTCGGTGCGCGCTGTACTCATCAGTGCGGATTTGGCCATGGCCGGGCTCCAGTCCGGATGAGCCTGTTTTAACAGGGCCATAATACCGGCGACATGGGGGCTGGCCATGGAGGTGCCATTTTTGGCGGCGAATAGGTTGCCGCCACTCAGCACCGGTGAAGTACCGGCGAGAATGCCTACGCCCGGTGCTGCCACATCCGGCTTGATAATATCCGTCGCACCTACGTTGTGGCCGCGGGAAGAAAAGCTGGCGATGCGGTCTTCGCGGGAAATCTTCAGCTCTGGATCCAGGGTGCCCGTGACCCCCGAATTCTCAACCAGCATGGCGCCATCCGCATGGCGAATCATCACACCGGGGATCGTAGTATCCGGTGCCGACATAACGATCGGATCCATACGGTCTACAGCACTGCCGTCGTTATAGACAACAATGGCCACTGCGCCGGCGTCTGCAGCATTGTTGTATTTAGTACTGAAGGAGCATCCCCCACGCTTCACCAGCGCGATTTTGCCTTCAATGGCCTCGGAGTTGGTGAGTGCGGAGCAGGCCTCCAGAGGGGCACCCACAACAACAGGTGCCGATAGTAGACCTGCATCTTCCATAGTGATCGGGCCGTTGCCTTCACGGGCATCGTAGGTGCCCACAACCGCTTCAGGGGCATCCACCTGCAGGGCCGTGCCAAAGCTCTGGTCGTCTTCGGCAGCCGCCACTGCGGTAATCCAGGGGACACCGGAAGGCGTGCCCATTGTTTGTGGGCCTGGGCCATCATTGCCGGCAGAAGTGGCAACAAAAACGCCCGCATCGGCGGCAAACAGGAAGGCGATCTCATCAGCACCGGTAAAAACGGTACTGGAGCCACCCACTGAGAAGTTGATGACATCCACACCGTCGGCCACGGCTTCGTCAATAGCAGCCATGGAGTCTGCCGAGGAGCAGCCGCTATCGTCCGGGTCTGGGGCATCCCAGCACACCTTATAGGCCGCGATACGGGCACGCGGCGCCATACCGGTCAGGGTTTTCCCATCTGGGGTCACTACACCGTAGTTCCCTGCGGCAGTGGTGGCGGTGTGGGTGCCGTGTCCGTCCGCATCCCGTGCAGAGAGAAACTCGTAATCCGCCAGAGTCTTGTTGGAGAGGAAGGCGTCTGAAAAAGACTTGGCCTTGATCAGTTTGTTATTGCAGGTAAAGGCGGCGTCACCGGGGTTAAAGTCTGTGTTACCAAACTCACAGCCCTCACCGATAAAGGATTCAGGCACTGGACCATAGGAAATATTGACGCCACGATTACCCTGCCGTGGCGTTGGAACATCCATCAGGCTCGGGTGTTCTGGATGAATACCCGAGTCGATTACACCCACGACCACATCCTCACCGGTGATTCCCCAGAGCCAGGGACTGGGTGTATTTGTCAGGCCGAGGAAGTCTGCAGTGGAATCGGTATGCATTTTCAGCAGGCGATCTTCCCAGACGCCTTTCACATCTTTATGGCTACGCAGTGCTTCGGCATCTTTTTCACTCATAACTGCGGCAAAGCCGTTAAAGGCCGCCTTGTATTCATGCACTTTGCGTGCGCCGGGCACCGCGGAAAGCACCTGTTGACGACGTGTTTTGAGAAAATCGGAGTAGTGGCGATAGCTACTACTGCGCGGGTCAGCCTTGCGACGTACATTGGACTTAGCGCTGGAGAGGCCCGCGACTGTGCCGCTGTAGGTGGAGAGTGGCTCGCCATCGAGCTGTACGATATAGACCTTTTTATTCTTTTGGATTTCGGGGGTGAGTGTGTCTGCTACTGAGGCTGCGAAACTACTGCCAGAGCACAGCAGGCCCGCAATAAGCGAGGAAATTATTTTTCTTTTCATTGAGTTGTCCCATTTTTTATTTTAACAGGCGGGTAGAGGTGGGAGAGAAAGTGCGCTGTTTATCCAATGTCACTGACACCCAACAAGCCATCCTTGGTCTGGCAGAGCGCGCTTTCACTGGGATAAAGCCACCCGACCTGTGACTCGCTTTTAAAGTAATGTGTCGCAGGACTCAATAAACTGGCGTCATAGTCATTGTTTTGTACTATTTTTGCTAACTGGCGAGAAAGAAAAAAACGTAAGTCACAAATGCGAGGTGGCGCAGTAGTGGAGAGGGTTTCTGATGACGCTTTTCCGCGAGATTGGAAAAGCTCATTAAATTTGGAGGGCTGTAAAAGAGAGATCAGTGGGCTCAGGGGCCCACTAGAAACAGGCTGAAACTGGCTAAGTCGGCAAACACAGCGGTTTCCGCCAGACGCGGATCGGGGCTCTCTACTAGCTGTTGCAGGGTTTCTGCGCCTGCACCGGTTTTTAGTAGTACCGGCTTACACCCCTTGACCAAGGCCAGCTGTAAATCGGCCAGTTTATCACCGAGCAGATAGCAGCCATGCAAGCTGGTGTCGAATTCCGCTTCGATGGCATCCAGCAGGCCCGCCTGGGGCTTGCGGCAACGGCAGTTGTCTTCGGGCCCATGGGGGCAGTAGAAAATCGCGGCAATTTCACCGCCTGCATCCTCTACCTGGGAACGCATCTTGGCGTGTATCGCCTCCAAGTCATCCAAGTCAAACTGGCCCAGGGCCAGGCCGCTCTGGTTGGTGGCAATCACCAGTTGGTGGCCAGCCTGACTGAGCGCAGCCAGTGCTTCAATACTGCCGGGCAGGGGCTGCCATTCGTTTGCGGATTTTACGAACTGGTTGCGGTTTTGATTAATGACCCCATCGCGGCCAAGAAGAATTATTGCCATGTCGATTCGCCTGTTTCGTTGAGGCGGGGCGCAGAGCCCCGCTTCAAGTCGCTATTACTTGGCTGGAACCAACAGGGAGATGTCGGCAACTTCGAGGAACAGTGCACGCAGCTGGGCCAGTAGGGCCAGGCGGTTGTTGCGCAGTTGCTCGTCGTCACTCATTACCATCACATGGTCGAAGAAGTTGTCCACGGTTTCACGCAGGCCCGCCAGGCCGGCGAGCCCTTCGGCGAAAAGCGCATCGCTATACAGCGGTTCAACTTCTGTGCGGGCAACCTGTACTGCGGCGAACAGGGCTTTCTCCGCTTCCTCCTGCAATAGTGCTTCATCGACACTGCTGGGCACTGTGCCATCCAGCTTGGCAAGGATATTGGAAACGCGTTTGTTCGCGGCGGCCAAAGCACCGGATTCTGGCAGCTGGCTGAAGGCGTTAACCGCGTGCACACGGTTGTCGATATCCAGCGGGCGCGACAGCTTGCGCGCGGCAACAGACATAAATACCTCGGCGGCAATGCCCTGATCCTCGTAGCGGGCGCGGAAGCGCTCCAGTACGTATTGCAGGGTCTGCCCTACCACCTTGTCGTATTCACCCAGGGCGGTGCGCGGGTAGTTGTCGCGGGCCAATTCCAGCAATTCTCGCAGGTCCAGATCGAGGCGCTTTTCGACGAGGATGCGGATGATGCCCAGGCTGGCGCGGCGCAGGGCGAAGGGGTCGCGGGAGCCGCTGGGGGGTTGGCCTATGCCGAAGATGCCGACCAAAGTATCCAGGCGATCTGCCAGAGCAATTACAGTACCGGTGTCGCTGGCGGGAAGCTCGTCACCGGCAAACTTGGGCATATACTGTTCGTACATGGCCTTGGCCACATCCAATGGCTCGCCGTCGTTTTCGGCGTAGTAGTAGCCGGCGATGCCCTGCATATCGGCAAACTCGAACACCATCTCGGTAACCAGGTCCGATTTACACAGGCGGCCGGCGCGCTCGGCCCAGTCGCCGTTGCTTCCGGTTTTCTCAGCGATGGTGCGGGCGAGGGCGGCTACCCGTTCAGTCTTGTCGTAGACGCTACCCAGGTGCTGCTGGAACACGATTTGGCGCAGTTTTTCGCGGCGTGATTCCAGGCTGGTCTTTTTGTCGGTCTCAAAGAAGAAGGCGGCATCCGCCAGGCGCGGACGGATTACGCGCTCATTGCCGTGGATAACCTGAGCGGCATCCTGGCTCTCGATATTGGACACGGTGATAAAGAAAGGCAGCAATTGGCCATCTTCATCTACCACATGGAAATATTTCTGGTGCTCCTTCATGGAGGAGATCAGGGCTTCAGCGGGTACTTCCAGGAAGCGCTCTTCGAAGCGACCGGTGAGGGCTACAGGCCATTCAACCAGTGCAGTCACTTCGTCGAGCAGATCGTCATCGATGACCGCTTCACCATTGACGTTGTTGGCTTCGGCGATCACCTGGGCGCGAATGGCTTCGCGGCGCTCGGCGAAGTCAGCCATTACGTAGCCGGGTTCGCGCAGAACCTGTGCATAGTCGTGGGCGGAGTGGATCTCCAGCTCGCGATTGCAGTGGAAGCGATGACCACGGCTGGTGTTACCGGCTTTTAAGCCGAGTACTTCACCGTTGACTACCTTGTTGCCAAACAGCATGACGAGCCAGTGCACCGGGCGCACGAACTCCTCGCGGCGTGCCCCCCAGCGCATACGCTTGGGAATTGGCAGTTGAGCCAATGCTTTCTCGACAATGCCCGCTAACAGGGATTCGGTTTCTGCGCCTTTTTGCTCGCTGATAAAGGCCAGGCGCTCGCCTTTGTCGGTCTCTTTGCGTCCCAGCTCTTCAACAGTTACACCGTTGCTGCGGGCGAACCCCTCAGCGGCTTTACTGGGCTTACCCTCTTTATCAAAAGCGGCTTTGACAGCCGGGCCCAGCTTTTCAATTTGTTTGTCTTGCTGCTTATCCGCCAAACCGAATACTGCTACGGCCAGGCGACGGGGGGCTGCGTAGGCTTTAACTTCGCCAAAAGACAACTCGGCGCCTTTGAGGCCCTGGGTAATACCATCGGCGAAAGCGCTCATTAATTTGTGTAACGCCTTGGGCGGCAGCTCTTCGGTGCCCAGCTCTACCAGAAAATCCTGAGCCATTACTGCTTCTCCTCTTGCTCGATGTCTTCCGCCAAAATATCTGCCCGCAGTGCTTCATCTGCCATTGGGAAGCCTAAGGCGCGGCGCGCATCGTAGTAAGCCTGTGCCACGGCGCGGGCCAGGGTTCGTACGCGCAGGATATAGCGCTGGCGCTCAGTCACTGAGATGGCGTGGCGGGCATCCAGAAGGTTGAAGGCGTGGGAGGCCTTCATAACTTGCTCGTAAGCGGGGAGCGGCAGGCCCAGCTCAATCAGGCGTGTGCTCTCGCGCTCGCAGTGATCGAAGGTCGCGAATAGGAACTCCACATCGGCGTGTTCAAAGTTGTAGTGGGACATTTCCACTTCGTTCTGATGGAAAACGTCGCCGTAGGTGACGGGGCTGCCATCCGGGTTGCGGGTCCACACTAAATCGTAGATAGACTCGACACCTTGTAGATACATGGCGATACGCTCAAGACCGTAGGTGATCTCGCCGGTAACTGGGTAGCACTCGAGGCCGCCAACCTGCTGGAAGTAGGTGAACTGGGTAACTTCCATACCATTCAGCCAAACTTCCCAGCCGAGGCCCCAGGCGCCCAGGGTTGGGGATTCCCAGTTGTCCTCAACAAAGCGAATATCGTGGACAGCGGGATCTACGCCCATGGCGCGAAGGCTATCGAGGTACAATTCCTGGATATTGTCCGGGGATGGTTTCATTACTACCTGGTATTGGTAGTAGTGCTGAAGGCGGTTGGGGTTCTCGCCGTAGCGGCCATCGGTGGGGCGGCGGCAGGGCTGTACATAAGCCGCATTCCAGTTTTCCGGGCCTATGGCGCGCAGGAAAGTGGCCGGATGAAAGGTGCCGGCGCCCACTTCCATATCCAGAGGCTGTAGAATGACGCACCCTTGGCGCGCCCAATAATCCTGTAGGGCAAAAATAAGTCCCTGGAAGGTACTGAGATCGTATTGCTTGGACACCGCTATCTCCGGATCAGTATCTGCTGTGGGCAAAGGGACGCAATTATAGCGGCAGCGACTGCTGCGCTTAAAGCGCTATAGCCGCGTCAAGAGGTTTCAATGGCCATACTTGGGCAACACGACCACTTTAAAGTGGTTTTTGTATAGGAAGTAGTGAGTGGATATTAAGGGGCGCCTTGCTGTAGGGGCACTGAAAATCATCGGCAAATTGCCGTTGCACTGGTCGCGGCGATTGGGTTGGTTTGCTGGCAAAATGGTTGTGTGGACTCGTTCTGAAGGCCTGCGCCTGAGCCGCATTAATCTAAAACTCTGCTATCCGGCAATGGACCCCAAGCAGCGCGAAAAGCTGGCAAGGGAGAGTGTGATCAACACGGCCATGGCGGGTTTTGAGATGGCATCACTGTGGAATACGCCCTGGGCAAAAAATGAAAATGCCATTGTTCGTGTGCGCAATCAGCAGTTACTCAACGCCGGTGAGACCGATGGGCGCGGCACTATTGTCTTAATGCCACATACTGGCAACTGGGAAATATTCGGCCTGTATGTAGGTACCTTGTCCCCCTGTGCTGTACTTTACCAGCCTCCTAAAATAGAAGCCCTGGACCCGGTGATTCGCAGCGGGCGCGAAGTAACTGGCGGCAAGATGGTGCCCACCAATGTGCACGGTGTGCGCGCGCTGCTTAAATCATTGAAAGCGGGAGATTTAGCCCTGATTCTTCCCGACCAGGAACCGGATATGGGCGGTGACTTTGCCCCGTTTTTTGGGCGCCCGGCTCTGACGATGACCCTGGTGCACAATCTGATACAGCGCACCAAGTGCCATGTGGTTTTTGGGTTTGGCAAGCGTGTAGAAGGCGGTTTTGAGCTGGTTTTTGTCCCCGCAGAAAAAGCGATTTACAGCGAAGAGCAAAAAGTATCTCTGGCGGCGATGAACCGCGGTGTGGAGGCCTGCATCGCCCAAGCGCCGGAGCAGTATCAGTGGGAATACAAGCGCTTTCGCAGACAGCCGGAGGGCAAGAGTAAAATTTACCGCAAACAAACATAGGGGCCTGAGCGGCCCCTTTGTCTATCGGCATCTAGGTAAAGTTTACGTCGCGTGGCGAAATGCCACAATTACCGGCATACGCGCGGCGCGCCAGGCGGGGAAAAAACCACTGACAAAGCCGATTACCAACGCCAACACGGCGCCCTGCACGAACAGGTCTGGGGACATTTCAAAACTGAACACCACCTGGGTAAAACTGCCGCCCAGGGTTGAGGTATTTAGGCCGTCGAAGAACAAGTAGGCGGCCAATGACCCCAGTAGTCCACCGGCCACCGCCAGTACCATCGCTTCAGCAATCGTGCCGCAGAAAGCGGAAAAATTACTGAAGCCGAGGGCGCGCAGGGTGGCAATTTCCTTGGCACGGTCCGCCACTGAGGTGTACATGGTATTGAGTGCTCCAGCCAGGGCACCGAGGGCCATCACCGCACTGATTATCCAGCCAAAGGTGGCGATGTACTGCAGTTGTTTACCCTGACTGGCGAAGTATTCTCGCTCGGTCTGCGCTTCGAGATTAAGGCGCGGTTCCCGCGCAATGGTTTCCTTGACCGATGCCAGGCCGTCGTCATTATCCAGTTGCAAGCGAATGGATTGATAACTGCTGCCACGGTTGTAATGGCTCTGGATTGTTTTGATATCTGCCCACAGCTCACTTTCAAAAATATTGCCCCCTGTGGAAAAAACTCCGACAACTGTCCACAGGTTTTTACCAAAGCGCACTTCCTTGCCAATCTCGAAACCGCTGAATTCCCGCAGGACACCCTCGCCGACAATCATTTCATTGGTTCCGGGAAAAAACATACGGCCTTCGGTTAAGTGCATGTTGGTGCGCATGGCCATACCGGTTTGGTTGAGTCCGCGCAGGGGGATATTGGCCTCGGTACCACTGGACTTTTTGATACCATCCACAATGACATAGAGTTCCGGTGAAACCTGTGGGCCGTTGGCGTCGCGGGCGACTCCTGCAGATTCGCTAACCAGGTTGACTTGATCCTGCAGGATCACCGAGTTGAGCTCGGTAGAGGAACCCTCTCGCATCAGGATGGCGATTTGGTTGGAGCCGGCGCCGCGCATAGTTTCTTCGAAGCCTTTGGCCATGGCGAGAAATGCCAACAGTATTGCCACCACCACCGCCGAGGCCAGTACCATCGCCAGTGACATCCACAGGCGCCGGCGCAGGCTGCCCAGGTTCATCAGGGTCACTGAAATAATTTGTGCAATTAGAGAGCCCATTGGCTGTCCTCCGGTCGGGCTTGATCAATCGGGCACCTACAGTTGTTAGGAACTCGATACAATGTATTTAGGGCTGACGATTAAATGCCGAGACAATATTCAATCGCAGCGCGTTAAAAGCCGGTAACAAGCCGGTAATAATTCCCAGCAGCAGCATAAAAAACAGCGCCTGTAGAGCGATATCGCCATCGAGAATCAAGTTGGGCAGGAAACGGGCGAGAAAGGTTTTTATTCCTTCAACTAACAGCCAGGCCGCAGCGAGTCCGGAGAGACCGCCGATAAATGCGACCAACAGGGATTCCGATAGCACCATGCGAAAAATGCGTGCGCTGGAAAAGCCCAGGGTTTTGAGTACAGCAATCTCGCCGGTGCGCTCGCGAATCGCCAAGGCCATGGTATTGCCAACCACAATCAGAATGGTGAAAAACGCGGTGAAAACCACCGAGAAAATAATCAAACCGATATTGCCAATTTGCTCGATAAAAGCTTTGTTGAAGGATTTTTCCGTACTGGTATCGGTTTCACTTTGCGAATTGGCAAAACTGTCATCAATGGTTTTGGCTACTTTCTCATTGAGAGAGGGATCGTCAGTAGTGAGTGCCATCCATCCTATCCAGTCATTGCCAAATGTCTGAGTTTCCATGAAGTATTTATAATGGAATAACATTTGGCGAGTATCGTACTGCTCGGTATCCCCTTTAAAAATTCCTGAGACTACAAACTCCCAGGTATAGCCACCATCTTTATGGGTGAATATATTTGAGGAGATAGGAATCCGGTCACCAATTTTCCAGCCATATATTTGCGCGAGTTTCTCACCTATCAGTGCGCCCTGACGATTGTTAAACCAAGCCTGTTTTTGCTCATCCGGAATCACTATTTCTTCGTAAACGCGTAAATAGGATTCGGGGTCCACTGCCAGCGAGACAATTTGTCTACTTTGTTCCTGATAATAACCGCCAAACCAGTTCAGGTGAGTGACATCTTTTACTCCCTCGACCGCAGCGACTTTTTGGAAATAAGAGATGGGTAGCGATTGGGTGAAATTGATCCGGTTAAAAACTACCAGGCGATTATCAGCGGATAACTCCACACTGGAATTGAGTGCAGATTTCAGACTGGTCACTGCGCCAAAAATTAAAAAAGCGATAAAAATTGCAAAGCAGGTGAGAAATAACCGCAGAGGTTTCCTCGTCATGTTTTTATAAATTAAATAGAGATCGTTCATGCCACTATTTCCCTCTGCACAAATTGTCCCTTGTCGAGATGCAGGGTGCGTTTTGCGTATTTGGCTGCGGCCGGGTCGTGGGTAACCATGACGATGGTCTTGCCGTGATCGCGGTTGAGTAGTTGCAGCATCTCCAGGATTTCATCGGCGGTGGCGCGGTCGAGATCACCGGTGGGCTCGTCACACAGAATGAGTTTTGGATCCGAGACAATTGCGCGGGCGATGGCCACCCGCTGTTGCTGGCCGCCGGACATTTCACTGGACATATGTTTGGCGCGATCGCTCAAGCCCACCAAAGCGAGGGCGGTTTCGACATTTTTGCGGCGTTGTGCCTTGGAGAGCTTGGTCAACAGTAGCGGCAGTTCTACATTGCGTTGGGCATTGAGCATTGGCATCAGGTTGTAGAATTGGAAAATAAAACCAATATTCTGCGCGCGCCAACGGGTTAGGGCGCTCTCATTGAGGGAGTCTATACGGGTGCCATCAAACCAAATTTCCCCGCTGGTGGGTTGATCGACACCGCCAAGCATATTTAACAGAGTGGTTTTTCCGGAGCCGGAAGGCCCCATAATGGCGACAAAATCTCCTCGCTCAATACTCATATTGAGATCGTCAAAAATAGAGATTTTCTCTTTACCTTTGATAAAACTCTTGCCGACATTTTTTAACTGAAACAACACATCTTCAGACATCTGTAATTTCCTTTTTTAATGAATAATTAGAGCCGTAGTCTGTGCCGTTAAAGAGCGACTTCCTCCCCGGCCAGGAAGCCGACCTTCACCCCCATATCCGGTAGGATACGGGCGTCTTTTTGATCGATACCGATACGCACACGCACCGTAGCTTTGGCGCGATCGGCGGTTGGAATAATTGCCACCACCGTGGCGGGAATATCCCACTCCGGGTAGGCGTCAAGATTCGCGTTTACCCTTTGACCCGTGTAGACCCGGCCGATAAATGCCTCATTGACATCCACTTCAATTTCCAGGGAGTTCATATCCACAATGGTACAGATACCGGTGCGGGTGAAACCGCCTCCGGCGGAGCTGGGTGCGACAATTTCTCCGGGCTGAGCATTTTTTTGTGTAACGATTCCCGCAAAGGGCGCGCGTATCGTGTGATCCTCCAAGCGCTCCCGCTGTCGCTCGGCTTCCAGTTTAGCCACCTCAATATTTGCCCGAGCGCTGTTTAAATCGGCTCTCAAGCCTTCAACAGTGGCCTCACTCTGGGTGAGTTGTGCTTTGCTGGAGTAGTTTTTTTCACGCAAGCCAACGAAACGCCGGTACTGACGCTCTGCTTCTTTTAGCTTGGCGAGAATACTGGCCTCCTGGGCTTGCAGTACCTGAATCTGCGCACGGGCAAATGCCAGGCTGACGCGCGCTTTGACGTCGTCGAGGCGGGCTAGTACTTGACCTTCCTGTACCTGCATACCCTCCTCGACATCCACGCTGCTGATCAGTCCCATCACCTCTGCTGACACCGTGGCCATGCGTCGGGCGGTGATATATCCGGAGGCATTCAACACCGTTTCCAGGCGTGTGCCTGTGGGAAGGGCAGATGGCGTAGTGTGTGTGTTGGCGGGGGTTGGGATTGTGTTAGGGCTTGCGGGTGGGTCTTCGGCCAAGAGGGAGGCGCCAAAAAAACCAACTAGCAGGCCGGCGACTGCACCGGTGGAAGCCGCCAGCAGGGTTTTTCGGGGCGATGACGGTAAATCATTGGGAGCCGTATCCCGGTCAATTTTCAACTGACCGAGCAGCTCACTGGTGTTTCTGCTCATACAGCCATGTTCTTATTGATTACTTCCTGTAAAGAACAACTGTGGCAGAAACTAAAAAATATTGCTATTCGATCTGACTTGCGGCGTTGGCGCCAAATTAGTGGCGCCAAAAGGCGGGAGTTAAGAGCACCAGTAGGGTGAAAATTTCCAGGCGTCCCATCAGCATGGCGAGGATCAGAAACCACTTGGCCACCTCATTGACTGAACCGTAGTGAGATGCGGCCTCACCCAGAGCCGGGCCGATATTGCTCAGGCAGGAGGCCACCGTTGTCACAGAGGTGACGAAATCTTCGCCGGTGGCAATCACAATAATCGAGAGAATAAAAAACGACAGCACATAGACGGCAAAAAAGCCCCACACAGCATCGGTTACCCGATCGGGTACGATCTTGCGGTTGATCTTAATGGGTATCACCGCATTGGAGTGCACCAGTCGATTCAATTCGCGCATACCGGATTTCATAATCAACATGCCGCGTACCGCTTTGATACCACCAGAGGTAGAGCCGGCACAGGCGCCGAGAATACCCAGAAGAAGCAATGCGTAGGGAAGGAATACCGGCCAGGCGGAAAAGTTTTCAGAGGCAAAGCCGGCAGTGGTACTGATAGAAACCACCTGGAAGAAACCGTGTAGCAGGCTGTTGCCTGGTGAGAAGATATTCAGAATCCACAGATAACAGCTGATCAACAGGCCGGCCCCCAAAATCAGCATTACGTAGAAACGAAATTCGGAATCGCGCCAGTAGTGCTTGAGGGTTTTATTGCGGAAGGCATAAAAATGCAGGCCAAAGTTAATCGCCGCGGTGAACATGAAAATAATGCAGATCACCATAATGGCCCGGTTGTGAGCGTAGAAGCCCATACTGGCATCGTGGGTGGAAAAGCCGCCGTTAGCCACGGTGGAGAAGGCGTGTCCCACGGCATCGAACACGGTCATGCCCGCCCACCAGTAACCGATGCCGCACAGAATGGTCAGGATTACATAAATTACGATCAGTGCCCGCGCCGTCTCGGCGATGCGCGGTGTCAGCTTGGTATCTTTCACTGGGCCGGGTATTTCCGCCTTGTACAGCTGCATACCACCGATGCCGAGCATGGGCAGGATTGCCAGTGCAATAACAATTACGCCGATACCACCAAACCACTGCAGCTGCTGGCGGTAGTAGAGGATGGCTGGAGGCAGGGAGTCTAGGCCGGTAATTACGGTGGCGCCAGTGGTGGTGAGCCCGGAAATCGATTCAAAAATAGAATCGGTAATACTCAGGTCCGGCTGTGGACTGATAATAAACGGCAGGGAGCCAAAGCTGCCGAGGATTAGCCAGAATAGCGAAGTCACCACAAAGCCGTCGCGGGTGCGCAGATCCTGGCGCAGGTCGTGCACGGGCAGCCACATAAACAAGCCGGTCACCAGAGTGATCACAAAGGCAATAACGAAGGCGTTGTGGGTATGGTCCTCATACCAAAGGGACACGGCGATCGGTGGCAGCAGTGTCAGGCTGAACACAGTGAGGAGAATTCCGAAAACTCGCGCAATTACCGCAATTCGCATTGGCGCCTGTCAGCCTGTTATCTGTTGTTACTTTATATATATGGACGGCGGAGTTTGTAATCGCCGGACTATTCAATAAAAAATATGATTTAGAAAAAGCCGAAGCCAACCTGGAACAACTGCTCCACATGGCGTGTTTGGCGGCGATCCACCAGGAATACAATCACGTGATCGTCGCTTTGCACAATTACATCGTCGTGCGCCATCAAAACTTCGCTGCCATTTTCTGTTTCGCGCACTATGGCACCGATGGAGGCGCCCTCGGGCAGATCGATATCCTCGATTTTCTTTCCCACCACCTTGGAGGTGCGCTCGTCGCCGTGGGCGACAACTTCGATCGCCTCGGCGGCACCGCGACGCAGGGAGTGCACATTAACCATATCGCCGCGGCGCACATGGGTGAGCAGGCTGCCGATAGTATTTTGCTGGGGCGAAATGGCAATATCGATTTCACCGCCTTGAACCAGGTCCACGTAGGCGCGGTTGTTGATCAGGGTCATCACCTTGCGCGCGCCCAGGCGTTTGGCCAGTAGCGATGACATGATGTTAGCTTCGTCATCGTTGGTGAGTGCGAGGAAAACATCGGTGTCCTCAATATTTTCTTCCAGCAACAGCTCCTGGTCCGAGGCGCTGCCGTGCAAGATAATGGTGTGAGACAGCTCCTCGGATAAAAATACGCAGCGTTCATGGCTGCGCTCAATAATTTTAACCGAGTAGCGGTTTTCCAATTTGGTTGCGAGCCGCAGGCCAATATTGCCACCACCGGCAATTACCACGCGCTTATAACCGTGTTCCAGGCGGCGCAACTCGCTCATTACCGCACGGATATCGGCGCGTGCGGCGATAAAAAATACCTCGTCGCCGGCCTCGAGCACCGTGTCCCCCTGGGGAATGATCGGCCGGTTGCGCCGGTAGATGGCCGCCACACGGGTATCCACCTTGGGCATGTGCTCGCGCAGATAGCGCAGCTGATGGCCTACCAGAGGGCCGCCCTGAACTGCCAATACAGTGACCAGCTGCACGCGACCACCGGCGAAATCTAGCACCTGTAGCGCGCCAGGGTGTTCCATCAGGCGTGCGATATATTCGGAGACCAGCTGCTCGGGGCTGATCAAAACGTCGATGGGTATCGCCTGGTTGTCGAATAACTCGGGGTACTGCAGATAGGAAGAGGCGCGCACGCGCGCGATCTTGGTGGGCACACGGAACAATGAATGGGCAATCTGGCAGGCTGCCATATTGGTTTCATCGTTATTGGTGACCGCCACCAGAATATCGGCATCCTCAATGCCGGCATTCATCAGCACGTCGGGATGGGAGGCGTGGCCGTTGACCACGCCAATATCAATGCGATCACGCAACTCGCGCAGAGTTTTTTCGTCGCTGTCCACCAGCACAATATCATTGCGCTCGGAGGCCAGAGCCTCCGCCAGTGAGCCGCCCACCTGGCCGGCGCCGAGAATGACAATTTTCATATCGGATGAGACTCGCGGCTAGCGCTGCTGTTATTCGGCCTTGCTGAGCAGAGCGTAGTAGAAACCGTCGCCGCCACCGTTATGGGGTAACAGTTGCATTCCAGCAACTTGTTTTTCACCCCAGGACTTACCGTGCAGCAGTTGCGGAGTATTGTCGCTCGCATCGTCGGTCTCCGCAACGAAGGCGGCGACAACTTCACTATTTTCGGCCGGTAACACTGAACAGGTGGCGTATAGCAGACTGCCACCGGGTTTGAGCAGTGCCCAGGTGGCGCGCAGAATTTCCGCCTGCAGCCTGGCCAACTCGGCGATATCCTCGGCACGGCGCAGCAGTTTGATATCCGGGTTGCGGCGAATCACCCCGGTGGCAGAGCAGGGTGCATCGAGCAGAATACGGTCGTACTGCTGTCCATCCCACCAGGTATCCGGCGCAGCCGCATCGGCGCAAATTAACTGTGCGGAGAGGCCGCAACGTTCGAGGTTTTCCTGCACCCGATCGAGTCGCTCCTCCTCGATATCCAGGGCACTCAATTCTATAGCGGGCTGCTGCTCCAATAGATGGCAGCTTTTGCCTCCCGGCGCGGCACAGGCATCCAGCACCCGCTCGCCTTCACAGGGTGCCAGCAGTTGCGCTGCCAGCTGGGCGGATTCATCTTGCACACTCACCAAGCCCTCGGCAAAACCGGGCAGAATTCCCACAGGTACTGCTTCGAGCAGGGTGATGCCAACCGGAGAGAGGGTACAGGCCTCGGCGGACAGGCCGGTCTCGTCGAGCTGCTGCAGGTAATCCTCGCGGGAAATGCGCGCGCTGTTGACCCTCAAGGTCATGGGGGGATTGGTATTGTTAGCGCGAAAAATCTCCGACGCTTGCACTGGCCAGGCGGCTTTGATCGCCTGTTGCATCCAGGCGGGGTGCATAGAGCTGAACTGGGGGTTGCCGGACAATTTTCGCTGCAAACGCTCGCGTTCGCGTAAAGCGTTGCGCAGTACGCCGTTGATCAGGCCAGTGGCGCGATCCAACTTGAGACTGCGGGCGGCATTGACCGTGGCAGAGATAGCAGCGTGATCGGGGATGCGGGTGTATTCCAGTTGATACAGGCCCAGCAGGATCAGTGCGCTCACCAGGCTATCGCTGGGGGTTTTGCGCAGTAGCTTGGTAGCGATCAGTTGCAGGCGCGGGGCGGTGCGGGCACTGCCGTAGCACAGCTCGCGGAGCAGGGCGCGGTCGCGCTCCTCAACCTTGTCTTCGGCTTTAGGTAGCAGGCGTGCCAGTGAACCTTGCGCTTCCAGCAGTGCGGCTACTACTCGGGCTGCTTCGGCGCGTACATCTCTATTCATAGTGATCCCAATTGTGTGCCGGGAGTGAATAGCGCCCGGTAGCCTTTCAAAATTTCCGCTGCGGGCAGCGCTTTTTTACCGGGTAGCTGAAGTACTTGCAGACGCAGGGCTTCGCGACCACAGGCCACCAGAATACCTTCGTCATCGCTGGCTAGAATGGTACCGGGCGTATCGCTGTGGCAGCCGCGTTCCAGGCTGGCGCTGTAGATACGCAGGCGTTGCTCGCCTTTACTTTCGCTATAGGTAGTCCAACACACCGGGAAGGGATTGAAGGCGCGGATCTGGCGCTGCAGTTCTTGCGCCGGGCGCTGCCAGTCGATGCGCGCTTCCTCTTTGCTGATTTTATTAGCGTAATTGGCTGTAGCATCATCTTGAGCCACCGGCTTGGCGACGCCTGAGGCTAGCTGCGCTAGGGCTTCAATCAGAGCCGGGCCACCGAGTTCGGCGAGCTTGTCGTGCAGGCTGCCTCCCGTATCTTTCTCAGTAATGTCACAGCGGCGCTCCACCAGTACCGGACCCGTATCAAGCCCGGCTTCCATTTGCATGATTGCCACACCGCTGTGGCTGTCTCCCGCCTCGACGGCGCGCTGAATGGGAGCGGCGCCGCGCCAGCGCGGTAGCAGGGAGGCGTGTACGTTGATACAGCCCAGTCGCGGGGTGTCCAGCACTGCTTGCGGCAGGATCAGTCCATAGGCCACCACCACCATGATATCGGCGCCGAGTGCCGCCAGCTCTTCCTGAGCTGCCTGGTCGCGCAGGCTCTGAGGTTGATAAACGGGGATATCGTGGGAGAGGGCCAGCTGCTTGACCGGGCTGGCCAGTAGTTTCTTACCGCGCCCCGCCGGCCTGTCCGGTTGGGTGTAAACGGCGATGACAGTGTGGTCGCTGTCGAGCAGCGCCTGCAGGTGCACGGCGGCAAAGTCCGGCGTGCCGGCAAAAATGATATTCACTGGCGGATTCTCAGATCGAGGGGTGGAGATGGCGCCGGGCCAGCCGGCGGCCAGTTCTTATAGATCAGGCGCGTCGGCGCTGGGACTTTTCCAGCTTGGAGCGAATGCGGTTGCGCTTGAGTGGGGAGATGTAATCCACGAACAGTTTGCCATCCAGGTGGTCAACTTCGTGCTGGATACACACCGCCAGCAACCCCTCTGCCTCTATGGCAAAAGGTTCGCCGTTGCGATCCAGCGCCTTGACTCGCACCCTGCGCGGGCGTTCTACCGTCTCGTAGAAACCGGGTACCGACAGGCAACCCTCGTCGTACTGGTGGATCTCCGGGTCCAGTACTTCGATCTCCGGGTTGATAAATCCGTACGGCTCGCTGCTGTCTTCGGAAATATCCACCACTACGATGCGCTCGTGCACATTGACCTGGGTGGCGGCGAGGCCTATGCCAGGTGCGGCGTACATGGTTTCGAACATGTCGTCCAGCAGTTGACGGTGCGCGTCGGTAACTTCTGCGACGGGTTTGGCGATCTCACGCAGGCGCGGATCGGGAAATTCCAGTATCTCGAGTTTAGCCATAACACCTGTGACAAACTTCTAGTATTCGTTGAACGTGCGCTGATAACATTATGATCGCGCTCAATATTTACCGAGTGGACCCCGATTTTCGCTGGCGCCTTGCGCCCGGGGCCGGCCACACTTCCTGTAGGAAGGGTGGTTCGGCGCTGAGAATTATAGCGATAAAGAGCATAGGAATGCTTCCATGAAAAAAATAATCCTGGCCGCCGTCTCGATGTTGGCGGTCGCCCTTGGCACCCAAGCGCAGGATCAGGTGCGCCTGAACCCCAGCCATCCGGATGCCTATGTTGTGCAAAAGGGCGATACCCTCTGGGATATCTCCAGTGAATTTCTGGTACAGCCCTGGTATTGGCCGGAGATCTGGCAAGTAAACCCCCAGGTTGAAAACCCTCACTTGATTTACCCCGGCGACAGCCTGCGCCTGGTGTATGTGGATGGCCAGCCGCAACTGCAGCTGCAGCGCGGCCCGAGAGCTTATCAATTGTCTCCCGGTGTTAATGGTAACCGCTTAACGCCGCAGATCCGTCGCGAAGCCGTGGAGGATGCGATTCCGGCGATTCCCCTCGATGCCATCAATGCCTTCCTCTCGCGCACCCGTATCGTCGAGCCCAATGCCTTCGAGGGTACGCCCTATATTGTGTCCGGTTCCGATAACCACATTTTGATGGGTGCCGGCGATACCATCTACGCACGCGGTGATTTTGAAGTGCCCCTGGCCTCCTACGGTCTCTACCGCCCGGGCCCGGTGTATGTGGACCCCGTCAGCAATGAGACTCTAGGACGCCAGGCTCTTGGGATAGGTGAAGTGGATTTGCTACAGCTGGACCCGGATAACCGCCCTGGATTCTCCGTCGCCACCCTGGGCGTGGCCAGCACCGCCCGCGAGATCCGTCTCGAGGATCATTTGATGCCAGTGGAAGAGCGTTCTATCGATGCACTCTTTCACCCCAGTGCCCCGGCCGTGACAGTGAATGGCTTGATTGTTGGTGTCGATGAGGGGGTGACTCAGATTGGTAAATTCGACGTAGTTATCCTCAATCTGGGTGAGCGCGATGGCATAGTGCCTGGCAATGTGATGGCAGTTTATAAGCGCGGTTCTGTAGTGCGCGATCGTATCGCCGGAGACAGCGTGAAGCTGCCCGATGAGCGCGCAGGTGAGATGATGGTTTTCCGCACTTTTGAAAAGATGAGCCTGGCGCTTATTCTCGAAGCTGATCGCCCCTTGGCGGTGATGGACTCGGTGCGCAATCCCTAAATAAGCATAGAAATCGAGCGGCGCCTCTTGCTGTTTGGAGCGCCGCAAATCTGAATACAACCTCTCCTGTAAAACAGACAAAAATAGTGAGCCCGCATGGATGCGTTGACCGCCAGCATGGCCCTGCTGCGTTTAGAGGGCCTGGGGCCCGCCCGCTACTGGCAGCTGCTAGAGCACTTTGGCAGCCCCGATCGGGCCTTACTGCAATTCCCCCCAACTTTGTTGAGCAAACTACCGCCGCGGGCCCAATCCCAGTGGCGTGATTGTTGTCGTCTTGGCCTGCAGAGCGAATTGTTGGAGTGGGTGGCAGCCGAGCGCGCCCGCTGTGCACAAATCGGCGTGCAGCTGCTGTACCACGGTGATGCAGGTTTCCCGAATTTGCTCGCAGAGATCTCGCGACCACCGCCAATACTCTATGTGCGGGGCGAAGCTGCTGCTCTCACCTTGCCCCAAATCGCTATTGTTGGTGCGCGTCGCGCCACGACTTCTGGCCTGGATAATGCTCGCAGTTTTGCCATGGAGCTCGCCGGATCCGGTTTTGCCATCACTTCGGGGCTAGCACTGGGGGTAGATGCAGCCGCGCACCAGGGTGCTTTGCGGGGACAGGGAGCCACGATTGCGGTGCTGGGCAGCGGTGTCGACTCCGTCTATCCGCGTCAGAACCGCGCCTTGGCGGAAGAAATCCTGAGCGCGGGTGGCGCCATTGTCAGTGAACTGCCACTCGGCAGTAGCGCTGAGGCGAAAAACTTCCCGCGTCGCAACCGGATTATCAGTGGGCTCTCTATGGGAGTGCTGCTAGTGGAGGCTGCGATGCGATCGGGGTCGCTAATCACTGCGCGGCTGGCGTTGGAGCAAAATCGAGAGGTTTTCGCTATCCCCGGCTCCATCCACAACCCGATGGCCAGGGGCTGTCACCACCTGATTCGCGAGGGGGCAACATTGGTGGAGACCAGCGCAGATATCGCCGGGCAGCTGGGGGGGCTGTTAGCGGAGCCTGCGGATAGTGAGCCCCTAAGCAATACCCCGCTGGATAATCAGCAGCTGTCAGTGTTATTAGCCCTGCAGGGAGGGCCTCGCAGTATCGAGCAGTTGGCTGTGGATACTGGGGAGCCGGCGGGTGAACTGATGGCGCTGCTATTGCAAATGGAGTTGCTAGAGCTATTGGAGCAGCTGCCCGGTGGTTATCAATTGACGGCTCAGGGAGCAGCCTGCTGTCTCCAGAAAGAAGGCGTGGCCACCTGAATCCTCCCCTGAAGGACCAGCCGCCGAGCGATTCGCGAAGTCAAAGCGCTGCGTTAATACTCTGTGGACTCGAACACAGGAGGCAAGTCATGGCGAATAATTCCAAGCTCACCACGGATGCTGGCGCACCCATCGCGGATAACCAAAACAGCCTTAGCGCCGGACCACGTGGCCCCCTATTGATGCAGGATTATCAACTGCTGGAGAAGCTCGCTCATCAAAACCGTGAGCGGATTCCCGAACGCACGGTACATGCCAAGGGCTGGGGAGCTTACGGTACTCTGCGGATTAGCGGAGATATTGCCAAGTACACCTGCGCCAAGGTATTGCAGCCCGGTGCTGAAACACCAATGATAGCCCGCTTTTCCACTGTAGCCGGAGAGTTGGGGGCGGCGGATGCCGAGCGCGATGTGCGCGGCTTTGCCCTCAAGTTTTATACAGAAGACGGCAACTGGGATCTGGTGGGCAATAACACCCCGGTCTTCTTCGTACGCGACCCCTATAAGTTTCCCGATTTTATCCACACGCAAAAACGTCATCCCCGCACGCACTTACGCTCCCCTACAGCCATGTGGGATTTTTGGTCGCTATCTCCAGAGAGCCTGCACCAAGTTACGATCCTGTTTTCAGATCGCGGCCTGCCAATTTCACCTATGCATATGAATGGTTACGGCTCCCACACCTACTCTCTGTGGAACAGTGCCGGCGAGCGCTTCTGGGTGAAGTTCCATTTCAAGACATGCCAGGGGCACAAATTTCATACCGATGCCGAAGCGGAGTCAGTGATTGGCCGCACTCGCGAGAGTTATCAGGAAGCCCTGTTTGGTGCGATTGAGAAGGGTGACTATCCCAAGTGGAGTCTACAGCTACAAGTAATGCCCGAGGCCGATGCTGCCAAGACAAATTACAACCCTTTCGATCTCACCAAAGTGTGGCCACATAGGGATTACCCGCTGATTGAGATTGGCGAAATGGAGTTGAATCGCAACCCCGATGATTATTTTGCCGAACTGGAACAGGCAGCATTCTCTCCCTCAAACGTAGTACCGGGCATTAGTTTCTCCCCAGATAAAATGCTACAGGCGCGAGTGTTTTCCTATGCCGATGCCCATCGCCACCGTTTGGGTACTCACTATGAGAGTCTTCCGGTAAATGCACCCCAATGCCCAGTGCATAACTACTATCGAGACGGGGAGATGAATACCAGCGGGATTCGCACAGGCAATCCCGATGCCTATTACGACCCCAACAGTTTCAACGGCCCGCAGCAAGACCCCAGTGCCAAGGAGCCGCCACTAAAGCTTTCCGGTGCTGCCGATCGCTACGATCATCGCGAGGGCAACGATGATTACGGCCAAGTGCGGACGCTTTTCAATCTCTTCGATGACGCCGAAAAACAGAGACTCTTTGGCAATATTGCCAGAGCCATGGCCGGAGTTCCGGATGAGATAGTACAGCGACAATTGGTACTTTTTTCCCAGGTCGACTCTAGTTATGCTGAGGGCGTAGAGTTATCTTTAGGAAAAAAATAAAAATACTTTCTATTTCGTAAAGCTTTAATTACCTGACAATTATGGTAAAAATGTATTTCTTACTTTTTAAAAAAAAGAAGATAAGCTTATGGATTGGATGATAAAAAAAATAACTGCCCTCTCATTTTTCACTGTTTGGCTGTCAGCTTGTTCAGTTCAACCATCTATTGTCGATTTGTTACCACCTTCAGAGTTTTCTAAAAAGCAGCTTTTATCTGGTTCTATTTTAATTGGAGAGCCTGTAAAAATTAATGATCTGCCAGAAGTTGATATTTTGGCAATAAATTCCGAAATGGAAATGTTTTTAGATGAAATAAAAGGTAAAGACGATACTGATCGGTTAAATAATTTTTTGCTAAAGTTACAGGAGGTTGATTTCTCTCTCTTTTATGAGGCTAATGCCACTTTAAGTGCTTCTGAAGTGTTTTTAGAAAAGAGGGGTAACTGTATGGCCTTTAGTGCTTTTATGGTTGCCATGGTTAGGGAGCTCGGAATAGAAATAAACTTTAATCAGGTATTTATTCCAGAAACTCGATACTTGGAGGATCAGCAGACCTATGTTTATCAACACATCAATACTATTTCAGACCTAGGAAGTAAAAAACAGATTTTGGATTTTAATTTTATTGACTACGAATCAGATTATCATGGGGAGGTGTTAGATGACTCGGAAGCATTTTCTAAATTCTATAGTAATTTATCAGTAGACTTCCTTTCAGATAGGAACTTCAAACAGGCCTTTCTCTATATTCGTAAGGCATTATTATTGTCGCCTGATTCCTCAAATCTATGGAGTAATCTAGGTGCAATTTATCGATCTGCAGGCTATCGAAATCTGGCGATCAACACTTACAAAGTCTCTCTAGAGCTGGATAGCCATAATATGGTTGCACTGAATAATATGGAAAGGGCGCTCAGGGAGAGGGGAGATTTGGAGTCCGCTCAGATTCTCTCTAAACAGTTACAAAGTTACCGTGAACAAAACCCTTATTACTGGTATGCCAGTGCTCAGGCAGCTTACTCGAAAAAAGATTACGTCTCGGCAATCCGAAACATTAAGAATGCAATTTCACTAGAAAAAAACGATCATCGCTTTCATTACCTTCTGGGGCTTGCGCGATTCAAGTTTGGGAGTCGAGGTTATCGTAAGAATTTTCAGCAGGCATTAATTCTGTCAGACACAAGGTATGATCAAACACATTATAAGAAAAAATTTGATGCTCTGGGAATAGAGAATATTGAGCCAGTAACTCGTAATAAAGAATATAGACGCCCATTCTCTCGATGGGCTTGGTGGTATCAAGATACTTAAATTAAGACGCCATATTACAAGACAAGATATGAAGCTATTTGTACCATAAGCACAAAGTTGCCTCTGTTTTGAAATGCTGAAGGCAACACCTTGTGCACGGCTGCGCAATCCGCTAGATTTTGGCGCTTGTCCCCACTTTGACAGTTGAGAGAGTTGAAATGAGCAAGCCTTTTGTAGCGATCCTGTTGGGGGCCAGCCCCGATCTGCCAGTTATGAAAGCCGCCTTCGGTGTACTGGAGAAGTTAGACATCCAGCAGTGCGAAGCGAAGTAGCAGCGATACTGTCATGAGGTACTCTCCGCTTGCTGTACAGAAGGCTGCCCGTGCTCTTGCGGCGGGTGGTGTTATCGCGCACCCTACCGAGTCCGTGTGGGGCCTCGCCTGTGATCCAAATAATCTGCAGGCCGTAAGGCGCCTGCTGCGACTGAAGAACCGCCCACTGGAAAAGGGTCTGATCCTGGTTTCCGGTGAGGAGGAAAGTTTTAGTCAGCTGCTCGACCCACTCAGCGCTGAGCAGCGCGAAAAGATGCGGGAAACCTGGCCCGGACCCGTGACCTGGCTGGTGCCCCATCGCGACCGCATACCCTATTGGGTCTGTGGTGCCCATCCCGCAGTGGCCCTGCGTCATACCGAACACTCTTTCACCGCTGCGTTAACAAGGGCTTTTGGCGGTGCTATCGTATCCACTTCTGCCAATCCGGCGGGGTGTCAACCTGCCCGACACAAGTACCAGGTACTTCGCTATTTTGGTGATGCCCTCGACTTTGTCGGCGGTGGTTCCACCGGGGGCCGAAATTCCCCCAGTGAGATTCGCGACCTGCTCAGCGGAGAGCAGTTGCGGGCGGGCGGATGAATTCTTTAAAACGAGTTAGTGTTTCCCAATGAGTGATATTGATACCAAGGAAGTAAAGGGCTACCTGCTGGATCTACAGGATCGAATCTGCAGCGCGCTGGGTAGCGAGGACGGCCTGGAGTTTCACGAAGACGCCTGGGAGAGGCCCGGCGGCGGGGGCGGTAGAACCCGTGTGCTGGAAGAGGGAAATTTAATCGAGAAAGGTGGGGTCAATTTCTCGCACGTCTATGGTGACGGCCTGCCGCCCTCTGCTACGGCTAGCCGCCCAGAGTTGGCTGGCTGCTCTTTCGAAGCGATGGGGGTTTCTTTGGTGATCCACCCGCGCAACCCCTATGTACCCACAAGTCACGCCAACGTGCGCCTGTTCGTGGCCAAAAAGCCTGGCGCCGAGCCGATCTGGTGGTTTGGGGGAGGCTATGACCTCACTCCTTACTACGGTTTCGAAGAGGATGTGGTGCATTGGCACAATACTGCAAAGAGCGCCTGTGCGCCATTTGGTGAAGAGATCTATCCGCGCTTCAAGCAGTGGTGTGACAAGTATTTTTACCTGAAGCATCGCGATGAGGCCCGCGGAGTAGGCGGCCTTTTCTTCGATGATTTTAACGAAGGTGGTTTTGAAAACGCCTTTGCCCTAACTCGCGCCGTGGGTGACAGTTATTTGGATGCTTACCTGCCCATTATTCAAAAGCGCAAGGATACGTCTTACGGCGAACGCGAGCGGGATTTCCAGCTTTACCGCCGCGGCCGTTATGTGGAATTTAACCTGGTATTCGATCGCGGCACCTTGTTTGGCCTGCAAAGCGGTGGGCGCACCGAATCTATCCTTATGTCATTGCCCTCGCTGGTGAGTTGGAAATACGACTGGCACCCAGAAGCAGGTTCGGCGGAGGAAAAACTCTACACGGATTTTCTGCCGCATAGGGACTGGGTATAACCCCAGATCAGGCACTACGGAGGTTCGCTGTGCAACAAACGCGATTGGAAGCCATCAACTCGCTATTTTTGGATTACAGGCGTCACTTTGAGACCGGGGATGCGGAACAAATAGCGGACTATTACCGCTTTCCCCTGCATTATTACCGTGAAGATGGCAACAAACTGGCGGTAGATCGCGGCGCCTTCGTGCAGCAGGTTGAGAAGCTGCTCAACGCTTATAAGCGCCTGGAGGTATGCCAGATACTCGGCACTGTCACTGAAATCATCGAATTGAATGATTACAGCAGCTTGGCCAGTGTACGCTGGACCCTGTTACATCACAGAGAAGAGGACGATAAGACCCTCGAACTCTACAGTTCACACACACGTTACCTGCTCACAGATACCGAGCAGGGCCTTAAAGTTGACGCTTTAGTACTCGTCGATGAAAGTGCCAAGATCCGCGAGGCGGTCAGGGCGCGCAAGAGGGCCCAGTCGTGAGTGACCACTATGCAGTGATAGGCAATCCCGTCGACCACTCCCTGTCTCCACAAATTCACACCGCCTTTGCCGCCCAGACCGGCGAGGACCTGGTATACGAAAAGCTACTTGCCCCTCTCGATAGTTTTACTGAGTCGGTACAAACCTTTTTTGCCGAGGGTGGGCGCGGCCTCAATGTGACAGTGCCATTTAAGATTGAAGCTTGCGAGCTGGCTGATGCGCTTACTGAGCGCGCGGCCGCTGCCGGTGCGGTGAACACCCTGGTATACGGAGAGAGTGGAAATCTGCTGGGCGACAATACCGATGGCGCCGGCTTGGTTTCAGATATCCGCAACAATCTGGGTTGGACAATTCAGGATAAGCGGGTGTTACTTCTGGGGGCCGGTGGCGCCGCCCGCGGAGCCCTATTGCCGCTGCTGGCTGAGCATCCCTCACAGCTACATATCGCTAACCGCACCGCCGCTAAAGCCTGTCAGTTGGCAGATGAGTTTTCCCACTATGGGGCTATGACTGCAGGCGGACTGGATCAGCTGTGTGGAGGTTTTGATCTGGTTATCAATGCCAGTTCGGCGAGCCTGGGTAACCAGTTGCCCCCCCTGCCTGAACACCTTTTTACAAGCACTGGTCGGGCCTATGACATGGTCTACGGTGCAAAGCCGACGCCTTTTGTACACTGGGCCCATGAACTGGGGGTTGAAGCAGCCGATGGTCTCGGCATGCTGGTGGGACAGGCCGCGGAAGCCTTCTGTTTATGGCGCGGGGTGAAGCCCCGTGTTGAGCCGGTGTTGGCGCAGTTGCGGCGAACACTAACAGCCTGATTAATTCGGCTGAAGTTATAACAACAAAAATTAAGAGGATGCTGGCTGTGCGCGAGTGGTTGCGTAATCTCTCTATGTGCTTTGCGGTGGGTTGTTTCGGCGGCCTTTGTTATGCCCTGGGTCTGTGGGCTATGGGCAGCTACGGATTTACCCGCTGGTTGGGGGTAGACTTGGCACCGCACCTCAGTAACGCTTATCTATACCAGCGTATCGTTTGGGGCGGGCTCTGCGGTCTGTTGTTCTTGCTCCCCTTGCGCAATGCTTGGCTATTGCGCGGTGCTTTATTATCACTGCTACCTGCCGCATTCCTGCTGTTCTACCTCCTGCCCCAGCGAGGCTATGACTATGGCGCTTTTGTGTTGGGAACTATGACTCCGCTAGTGATCGTTCTCGCCTGTGCTATTGGCGGTATTGCCGCATCCGCGCTGCTGCGACTACAGGGTAAGTAAAGTAACTGAGGCCAGTTAGGCACCGCCGCAAGTGACTGCGGCGGCTGCTCCAATCAGGCCTCAAACTCAATTTCGATAAGGCTACAGCTCTGGGTGTGGCCCATAGCTCTCTTGATAGTGGGATATACAGAGGCGGTGGCGACGCTGACGCCCAGCTCGATTCGCTGTTTTTTATCCAGCTGCTCAGAGATCCGCTGGTCCAACAACGGATCAATATTTTTGTAACTGGCCAGCGCGGTGGCAAAGTCAAAAATATCCTTGAGAGGCTCCGGTAAATTACTGCCGCCCTGAATGCAGGCCTTCACCAATTGCGGAGCGACATTGGCTTCCAACGCCATGCGCACATTCAATTGCAGGCAGGCACCGCAGTCCGCCACCTGCATGGCGGCCAGTTTGCTCACCCAAAAAACCTCCAGCGGTAAGAATTCCCGGTGCATCGACAGGGGCTGGAACTGTACAAATTTTTCAAAGCCCTCTGGAGACGAGCGTAAAAACTCTTTTAGATACTCCATGTCGTAGCGATATTTCTTGGAGAAGGCATCCATTTCTTGCAGCTGCTGCTGTTCTGTCATCTCTATGGCTCCTATTGCCGGTGATAGAAAGTCGGACCTCCTCGGCCCTGCAGCCAAGTTTTATCGGTATTGCTGTTAGATAAAAATTAATAACTATCGGATTTCTCGATAGGTGGGCTGTAATAATTACCGTATAGACGCCGAGCTTCCCGGGCGAACCAAAGGCCGGCTTTGCCTTGAGCTGTTTTTGCCGACCACAACAGGTCGACATCCAGGCTCCAGGCGCTCAGTGCGCTGGTGAGTTTCAGCTCCACCAGTTTTCCACTCTTCAGGAAAGGGCGAGCCAGCTCATAAGGCGCGTTGACCCAGCCTATGCCTTTGCAGGCCAGATCCAGGGCCTGTAGCAGGGAATCGCAGACCCAGACCTGCGACGAGAGCTGCCAGCGTTGTTGGCCCTCCTCCATGGCTGCGATTATTTGTCGGTGGCGCGCGGCCTCACGCAGAGAGCTAGGCTGCTGATGCGCCAGTGGATGGTCGGGTGTGGCCAGGCAGAGAATTTGTTGGCGTCCGAGTGTGTTGAACTCTAGTGCGCCCGGGTAGCTGCCGCCGCTTGTCACAAACGCAAAATCGGCTTCGCCTTTGGCGATACTTTGCACTGCCTGATGATGACTGGAACTGCGCAGTTGCAGCTGGGTGTGGGCAAAACGCTGGCTGAAGCTTGCCAGTACATCGTTGAGGCGATCGGGCATCACCAACTCCTCAAACAGGATACGCAGCACGGGTTCTTCGCCGCGCTGATAGGAGTCCGCGGCCTGCTGAAAACGCTGCAGCTGCCCCAGCGCTTGGCGGGCAAGTGGCAACAGGGCCATGGCCGCAGCTGTGGGGTGTGGGAATTTTCCGCTACGGTCGAAAAGGGCGAGTCCCAGGTCCAGCTCAAGATTCTGAATACAGGCACTTACCGAGGATTGAGCACGCCCCTGTTCGCGGGCAACAGCGGAGAAAGAGTCCAGCTCGCAGGCGCGTACAAAAGTATGCAATTGATCAGTATTCAGATTGAGCATGAGTGTCGAATCGCCCGGCGATGAGTTATTCAATATCCTGGCGCAGATATTGATCCTTCAGATTCACATAATTTTGCGCAGAGTAGCTAAAAAACGCCTTTTCCTTGTCGGATAACGGGCGGGCTTTACGGCAGGGGGAGCCCACATAGAGATAACCGCTCTCCAGGGTTTTTCCTGGTGGTACCAACGCGCCTGCTGCTAAAACGACCTCGTCTTCTATAACCGCACCGTCGAGTACTATGGCGCCGATACCGATCAAAATCCGGTTGCCGATGCTACAGCCATGCAGGCAGGCCTTGTGGCCAATTGTGACGTCTTCGCCGATTGTCAGTGGCCACCCCTCGGGATTAAACGGCCCCGCATGGGTGATATGTAATACTGCACCGTCTTGGACACTGGTACGGGCACCTATCTGAATTCGATGCATATCCCCGCGTACCACCGCCATGGGCCATACGGAGCAATCATCACCCAGAGTGACATCGCCAATCACAGCTGACTGTGGGTCAACAAAAACACGATGGCCAAGTTGCGGGGATTTCTCGCTCGCAGAATCGTTGTGGCTGCGCAGTGGGGACATAAAGAAGCTCCTGTACAATGAATCCTCTATCATAGCTGTATCCTATTTCGAGCACAGGGTCCCGTATGTCCAATCCACTGTTGAATCTCCCTCTTCTGCCACCGTTCACCCAACTGCAGCCCGAGCAGGTTGAGCCTGCAATTGCAAAACTCATCGGAGACTGCCAAGGGCAGTTACAAAGAGGCTTAGAGAAACCTGGCTGGGAAAGCACCTTGCAGCCACTTGAACAGGTTCAGGATCAACTCAACCGGGCCTTCTCTCCGATCAGTCATCTCAACAGTGTACTGAGTGGTGAATGGAGAGCGCCCTATGAAGCGGCGCTTGCTCAGGTAACTGCCTATTGGACTGAGCAAGGGCAAAACCGCGAATTGTACGAGGTGTATCAACAGCTGACGGCATCGCCTGATTTTGTGAGCTGGCCGCAGCCGCGAAAGAAATCTGTAGAGTTGGGTTTACGGGATTTCGAATTAAGTGGGGTCGGCCTGGAGGGTGAAGCTCGGGAGCGCTTTGCAGCCAATAGCAAGCGCCTGGCTGAACTTTCCAGCCAGTTCGCCAACAATGTTTTGGATGCTACCAATGCCTGGACCTGGCATACGGAAGATGAGGCAGATTTAACTGGCTTGCCGGAAACCGCTATAGCGGCGGCGAAAAGTGCGGCAAACACAAAAGGCAAAAGTGGTTGGTTGATCACTCTAGAGGGTCCGAGCTATTTGGCGGTAATGACTCATGCGGAGAACCGAGAGTTGCGCCGGTTGGTGCATACCGCATTTGTGAGCCGTGCCTCTGAGGTTGGGCCCAACGCTGGAGAGTTCGACAATTCAGGAGTGATGGAATCTATCTTGGCACTTCGCGCAGAGCAGGCCCAGCTATTGGGAATGGCTAATTACGCCGAGTTATCTCTGGCCAGTAAAATGGCGCCAGATTGCGAAGGCGTATTGGAGTTTCTCAATGACCTGGCGAAGAGAGCCAAGCCCGCAGCCGAGCGGGAAATGGCTGAATTACGCTTATTTGCCAGCGAAGAGTATAAGTTAGAAGAGCTTCAACCTTGGGATATTGCTTGGGTTGCGGAAAAACTCAAGCAGCAGCGTTATGCCATTAGCCAGGAAGAGCTACGCCCTTACTTCCCTTATGCCAAGGTTCTGGAAGGTTTATTCGCCGTAGTGGAAAAGCTCTTTGGAGTTGCTGTGCAGGAAGACACTACTGTGGAAACCTGGCATAAAGATGTACAGTTTTTCTGGCTTTATCGCAATGGTGAACGTATCGCGGGCTTTTATCTGGATGCCTTCGCGCGAGAGAAAAAGCGTGGGGGTGCCTGGATGGATACTGTTGCCACACGTCGCCAAGGTGAAGAGGGCTTGCAGCTGCCTATCGCTTATCTGGTGTGTAACTTTAGCCCCGCAGTAGGAGATATGCCCTCTCTGCTAACACATTACGAAGTCACTACCTTGTTTCACGAGTTTGGCCATGGCCTGCATCACATGCTAACGCAAATTGCTATAGCGGCGGTTTCGGGTATCAATGGTGTGGCCTGGGATGCGGTAGAAATGCCCAGTCAGTTCCTGGAAAATTGGTGTTGGCAACCTGAGGCGATCGCCATGATCTCTTCTCATTACCAAACTGGAGAGCCGTTGCCTGCAGAATTACTAGAAAAAATGCTTGCGGCAAAGAATTTCCAGTCCGCTATGTTCACTGTGCGACAACTGGAGTTTGCAATTTTTGATTTTCGACTTCACGCCAGTGAAGAAGTGATGGAGACACAGAAAATTCAGCAGCTGATGTCAGAGGTACGCACCGAGGTGGCTGTAGTTCCTGTGGCTAAGGAAAATCGCTTCCAGCATGGTTTTAGCCATATTTTTGCCGGTGGCTACGCTGCAGGATATTACAGCTATAAGTGGGCAGAGGTGCTCTCAGCAGACGCCTTTTCACTATTTGAAGAAAAGGGTATTTTTGACAGTGCAACTGGCGAGAGTTTTTTGCATTCTATCCTCGAACAGGGTGGCAGCCGGGATGCTTTAGACCTGTTTGTAGAATTCCGAGGTAGAAAACCCGATGTTGATGCACTATTGCGTCACTCAGGTATTGAGCAGCTTGAATTAAATATCAGCCCGGCCTGAAAAGGCCGTTAAGTCATGCATGTTGAGCAGTAACTATGGTCGATCAGGAAAATTCCGGTGGGCATTCCAAAAAAACCAAAAAACGATTTATTGCTGGCGCTGTTTGCCCACGCTGTAGCGAGATGGATCGTATAGTCAATTACCAGGAGGATGGAAAAAATTTTCGTGAGTGTGTTTCCTGCGGATTTAAAGATGAAATACGCCTGCAGTCCGCGCCTTCTGAGCTATTAACCCGGGTTAGTACCGGGCAGAGAAAAGAGGCGAGTGAAGAACCGGTAAAATTTATTCAACCTACCAAAAAAAATAAGTAGTGAAAAAGGCAATTGTAGTTATAGCCGTGCTTGCCATTGCAATTATTGCTGGCTTGTACGGCCTAAATCATTATCGAAAAATTCAGAAACAGCAACTGGAGCAGACCTCACATCTATTGGCCAGTTGCGTCAACCAAGGACTTCTCAGCCTATTTCGTTTACAGGCAAATGATTGGCACAAGAATCCAGGCTTTGTTCTGCAACAACAGCGATCACTTAATGAGAGTGTCGAAGGGCTACCGGAAAAGATTTTAGAGGGAAAATCCTTTAAGAAATGGGAGTATGCTGTCGATATCTGTAATAAATTAACAAGAAATAGCAATTTACAACATATTACTATTTTCAGACCGCTTGCCGACCTCGCTTCATTTGAAATGTCAGATGCTGCTACGTTTAAAAGTAGAAAGTCACTGAGAAAACGTAAGAAAACTATTGGTGCACTGAGAGAGTCAGCACAGGCAGCAGATAGATACCTGAAAGATTTACGCAGTGATATAAGTACTCAGATGAAAGTTTATAGATTTTCTGATGAAGAAAAAGAATTTATTCAAAAACAAATAAACACAGAAGTTCTGGACTATTATCAGAAAGGGGATTTTTCACTTAATAATGCCAATGTATATCTTGAAAGATTATCAACCTTTTATAAGTTGATGGCCGAAAATCCGAAAGCTTACACTGTGCGTAGTGGCAGTCTTTATTTTTATGATCGCTCTCTAAGAAGCAAAATTGATATTTTGAATCGAGCAATTTTACAAGGAGAAAGCGAGTTCTTTTCCAACTACACTCAGATTTTGGTCAGTAAGCAGATAAGAGCTTCGGGATTTTAAAAATTGTGAGCGGGCATTAATACATTATTGTTCCCGCTCAATATTTGTCATCCCGAGATTATTGTTTTTATTTCCTGAAGCCATGAGTTTCATAGATTAATAAAACTCCTAAAAAATGTTTAAACATTGATTTTCTAATGGTTTTCAGTCTAAACAATTTTTGTACATCATCTCCGATATAAATTCAGTATCATACTACTCTATTCTGTATTCAGCTGAATAATTCAGCTTATTACAAGCCAGAAGCCCTCTAAAATTTAATTTATAAAAGTAATAAATTATTTCTTAATCCATGTGTCGGTTACAGTGTAGTATCGAAAGTAAGCAACAAGGCCTAAAGATCGTGCGCCAATCCACAAAAAAAGACTAAACCATATGCCATGGTTTCCCCAATCTCGAGTTAACCACCAGCTTGGGAAAAAAATTAGAATAGTAGCTATAAACATAGTATTGCGCATTTGTCGGCTTTTTCCGGCGCCAATAAAAACACCATCAAGTTGGTAACTCCATACGGCTAATAGCGGCAGAGCGCAAAGCCACCAATAAACGTTATTTACTTGCTGGATCACACTAGAGAGATCTGTAAACAACTTTATTATTATTGGCTGACAAAATATCAACAATAGAGTAATAAAGAGTGCACTTCCTAAAGCCCAAATGCCTGCGGCATTAACCACTTCCTGAAATAGTTTTTTTGATTTTTTTCCTATTGATTCACCTACTAATGCCTCAGTTGCATGGGCAAAGCCATCCAGCGCGTAAGAAGTCATCATTAATAGTTGTAATAATATTGCATTGGCTGCAAGGGTGGAGTCTCCTTGGGCGGCCCCTTGAGCAGTAAAGAATGTAAATGTTAATAACAGCAGGCAGGTTCGAATAAATAAATCTGTATTGATTTGCAGTAACTCAAGCCAAGGCTTCCACTCAAGCCAAGGCTTCCACTCTATCCATGGCTGAAATTGAGGGGTTTGAAGACACTTTTTTAATGCTTTCCAAATTTTAGGATTAACACGCTTAAGTAAAAACAATCCCATCAATAAGGCGAAAGTATCAGCACAAACTGTGGCTATCGCAGCGCCTTTTGCTCCTAAACCAAGACCGAGAATAAAAAGAAAATCCAAAAGGATATTGAGTATATTTGCTGCTAGCAAAATATATAGTGGAGCCCGGCTATCCTGTCGGCCTATAAAGAAACCCAGTATGGCAAAGTTAACTAGTGCAAGAGGAGCACTTATCAGACGAATCTGTAAGTAAACCACTGCATGCGGACTGGCTGCACTACTGGCATTCATCCAACCAACAATATTGTCTAGCAAAGGATAGGTAATAATCTGAAGTAGTATCCCTAATGCCATTGCCAATAGTATTGCTCTTAGCAACCATTCAACACCACCATCCTGACTGCGTGCAACGACACCAGTGGTGCCCATGCGAAGAAAACCGAAGGCCCAAAGCAGCATTGTCATAACACTTGCGCCAATGGCTACTCCAGAGAGGTAAACGGCTGAAGAAAGGTGACCGAGAATTGCGGTATCTACTGCCCCAAGTAAAGGAACTGAAATATTACTAAGAATCATAGGCCAGGCAAGATTCCAAACCCGACTCATGCTTCTTGAATCAATTGTTAGGTACTTCATAGGGGCTACTTATGATTAATAACTGTAAGAAAGAAACGTATCAGTTTGGAGTTTTGTCTGATGTATTTTAAGAGGGATTAGTATCGTTTTGGCGCATAAATCATCTGTTACTAAGCTGTCGATTATACCTTATTGTTCAATTTGATGATTGTTGAAGGCAGGATTGGACAGAAGGGAGCAATAAAGGAGAGCAATTTTATACAAGCAATAAAGTGGTACTGAAGTGGAGTGTCTGTGTGAATGCACAACGCAAATAATCTTTTTAATACAAATTAATCGTCCCGGGACAACAGAACTTGAGCTTATTGCAAAATAGGAGTTATATCATCAAATAATGATTAAATTTATTTGAAATTTCCTATGCAGGAAGCTGGTTTGAGCATAATTTATCGCTATAAGGCCTGATTGACTTTTCATTGACAATATGTTCCTGTTGTACCTGCAGTAGTTGCGACAAATAAAGAAACACAGGTTGTTGGTTGTACCTTCCGGGCGACGACATCTGAAGTAAAAATTTTTTTACTAAAATAACAAGTTGCACTGACGGCAGTAATGCGGGGATGTCACCTCGTCCAGTGTATGTAGTCTTGTGTTACTACAGTATGTCCAAAATTATTGAGTGGATTTAACCCTGTAACAGTATATAGACAGGGCTATTTCAGCTATCCGTGAAGGCCGGCGGCCAAAAATAAAATTCGGGTTTTCGAAGGAAACCCGCAACCACGGAGATCTGTAGGCGATGTTGAGAGGCTTTGATCGGCTGTTCGCCTTGCTGGCCGCTTCGCTATCTGTCCAATCCGTACTGGCGGAAGAGCAGGCTGTTGAGCGCTGGGGGGTCAATATGCCCAAAGGGGTGACAGAAGTTGCCCAAACGACCTATGAATTACACATGCTGATTTTCTGGATTTGTGTAGCCATTGGTGCTCTTGTATTTGGTGTCATGTTTTACAGTATGTGGCGTCATCGTAAGAGTAAGGGGTACAAGGCTGCACAGTTTCATGAAAGTACAGCTGTGGAGCTGGTGTGGACAATAATTCCTACTGTCATTCTGATTCTCATGGCTATTCCTGCGACCAAAACCCTCTATGAGATCTATGATACCGATAAAGCGGATCTAGATATCATGATTACGGGGTATCAGTGGAAGTGGAAATACGACTACATTGGTTCGGATGTTACTTTTTTCTCAAATCTCTCAACTCCACGTAGCCAAATTAATAACGAACAGCCAAAAAGCCCAAACTATCTATTGGAAGTTGATGAACCCTTAGTTGTTCCTATTAAGAAAAAAATTCGATTCTTAATTACTGCCAATGATGTGATTCATGCTTGGTGGGTACCTGACCTAGCTGTAAAAAAAGATGCTATTCCTGGTTTCATTAATGAATCCTGGACACGTATTGAAGAGCCTGGAATTTATCGTGGGCAATGTGCAGAACTCTGTGGCAAAGATCATGGATTTATGCCGATCGTTGTAAAAGCTGTTCCCCAAGAAGAGTACAACGCTTGGCTGGATGGGCGAGTTGCTTCTGCAGTAAAAATGCGCGAGCTTACCGGAAAAACTTTTACTTTTGATGAGCTTTTTGCACAAGGGGAAAAAGTCTACAACAGCATGTGTGCAGCCTGTCATCAGCCAAATGGAAAAGGTGTTCCCGGCGTATTTCCAGCGATTGCCGGATCAAAAATTGCGACAGGTCCCTTGAATACCCATCTCGACATAGTCATTGATGGATCACAGGTAAACCCTGCCATGCAAGCATTTGGAGAACAGTTATCTGAGGTGGATATAGCCGCAGTGATAACCTATCAACGCAATGCCTTTGGTAATGAAATGGGCGATACGGTTCAGCCCGTTGATATCCTTAATTTTAAGAATAAGCAGTAAGCGCTGGGGGATTTTAACATGGCACACGGACCTCAATCTGGCTTGAAACGCTGGCTATACACCACAAATCACAAAGATATTGGTACTTTGTATCTTTGGTTCAGCTTTGCAATGTTTTTCCTGGGTGGCTGTATGGCACTCATTATACGTGCTGAGCTTTTCGAGCCTGGACTACAAATCGTACAGCCAGAATTTTTTAATCAAATGACGACCATGCATGGATTAATCATGGTCTTTGGGGCGGTAATGCCGGCATTTGTCGGGCTAGCAAACTGGATGGTACCGATGATGATCGGCGCTCCAGATATGGCATTACCACGGATGAATAATTGGAGCTTTTGGATTTTACCTTTCGGTTTTGCAATGTTGGCATCGACCCTCTTTATGGAGGGGGGAGCACCTAACTTTGGTTGGACATTCTATGCCCCCTTGTCGACAGAATATGCACCACCGAGCGTCACGTTTTTTATATTTTCCATTCATATTCTGGGTGCATCTTCCATTATGGGAGCCATTAATATCATAGCGACCATTCTGAATATGCGTGCTCCAGGCATGACTTTAATGAAAATGCCGCTTTTCGTCTGGACCTGGTTGATCACTGCTTATCTTCTAATCGCAGTGATGCCAGTACTAGCTGGTGTAGTGACGATGATGCTGATGGATATCCACTTTGGTACCAGTTTCTTCAGTGCTGCAGGTGGTGGTGACCCAGTTCTATTCCAGCATGTTTTCTGGTTCTTTGGGCACCCAGAGGTATACATCATGATCTTGCCTGCTTTCGGTATTATTTCGGCAATCATTCCCACTTTTACGCGTAAACCACTATTTGGATATAGTTCCATGGTTTATGCCACAGCTGCAATTGCATTCCTCAGCATGATTGTGTGGGCTCACCATATGTTTACAGTGGGTATGCCTATAGCCGGCGAGCTGTTCTTTATGTATGCCACTATGCTGATTTCAGTACCCACGGGTGTGAAAATTTTTAATTGGGTTTCTACCATGTTTAGAGGCTCCATGACATTTGAAACTCCCATGTTGTTCGCTATAGCTTTTATTATTCTGTTTGCCATTGGCGGATTCTCAGGATTGATGTTGGCCATTGCTCCAGCGGATTTCCAGTATCATGATACCTACTTTGTAGTTGCCCATTTCCATTACGTACTGGTTCCTGGGGCTATTTTTTCCATTACGGCGGGGGTTTATTACTGGTTGCCCAAGTGGACAGGGAATATGTACAACGAAACTATGGGGAAAGTGCATTTCTGGTTAGCTTTCATCGGATTGAATTTAACATTTTTCCCGATGCATTTTGTCGGTCTGGCGGGTATGCCCAGAAGAATTCCAGACTACGCACTACAATTCGCTGACTTTAATCAGATGGCCAGTATGGGGGCATTTCTTTTCGGTGCGGCTCAGGTGGTATTCCTCTTTAATGTGGTACGTACAGTCATGGGTGGCAAAAAAGCCACTGATAAAGTATGGGATAACCCGGAAGGGTTGGAATGGACGGTGCCATCACCGGCTCCCTATCACACTTTTAGTACCCCTCCGGTTATTCGTTAATTTTTGGTTCTTGTGCCGATGAAATTTAGCGAAAATACGAAAGTTTCTGCGAAATTGCTGGCGCTTGCCGCCAGCATGCTGGTGTTCGCCATATTTGTGATGCCACCACTTTATGATGCTTTCTGCGAGATTACTGGTTTGAATGGTAAAACTGGCGGGCGTTACGAAGCGGTCCCTGCTGCTATCGATACCAGCAGGTCTATCACCGTTCAGTTTATTGCGAGCAATAACGACAATATGCCTTGGAAGTTTTCTCCCAGTGTAATGTCGGTGGAAGTCCATCCAGGTGAGGTTATGGATACTGTTTTTATCGCTTTTAATCCTACTGGAAGGGATATGATCGGTCAGGCCATTCCCAGCTTGGTTCCTTTTAAAGCCGCGGAATACTTTCACAAAACTGAATGTTTTTGCTTCAATCAGCAAATTTTAAAAGCGGGTGAACAGGCAGAGTTACCATTGCGATTTATCGTTGATCCCGAGATTCCTAACAGTGTAAATACCATAACCCTTTCCTACACGCTGTTCGATGTTACGGAAAGAATTTCTAAAAATATCGAAAAAAATAACGAGCCCGAGCGAGAGGGATAAAATTCATGGCTAGTGAAAGCAGTTATTATGTTCCAGAACAATCCAAGCTGCCGATATTTGCCACTATAGGTTTGTTTTTAATTGCCTTTGGTGCTGCAAATTGGATCAACGGTGGTAGCTCCTATATTTTCTTTACCGGTGCGCTGGCTTTGGCAGCAGTCTTATGGTTCTGGTTTGCAGCGGTAATCAGAGAAAATATGGCTGGTCTGAACAGTGAACAGTTAAAGAGATCTTATGTCTGGGGAATGGGATGGTTTATTTTCTCTGAGGTTATGTTTTTTGCTGCATTTTTTGGGGCCCTATACTACATAAGAAATTTCTCTGTTCCTTGGTTAGCTGGGGAAGGCGATAATGGAATATCCAACATGTTGTGGGAGGGGTTTGAGAATACTTGGCCTCTCTATGTGACTCCGGATGCAGCAGCTCATGGCGATACAGCACAATTTATAGGACCTAAAGATGTTATTGATCCATGGCATTTACCTCTTTGGAATACAATAATTCTTTTATCTTCCAGCGTTACCGTACATTTCGCTCATGTGTTTCTTAAAAAAGGTGAGCGTGGGAAATTTAATCTGTGGTTGGGAGGAACTGTTCTACTAGGTTTCATATTTTTATATCTTCAGGCGCAAGAATACTATGAAGCCTATCAACATCTTGGACTCACTTTAGAGTCAGGCATTTATGGCACAACTTTTTTCATGTTGACGGGTTTCCATGGAGCTCATGTAACTCTGGGAACGATAATGCTGCTCATAATGTTGTTACGTTCTGTAATCGCACATCATTTCAAACCTAATGATCATTTTGGCTTTGAAGCAGCAAGCTGGTACTGGCATTTTGTAGATGTTGTCTGGGTTGGCTTATTTATTTTTGTATATGTGCTAGGTGCATAATTTATAAGTACATAGGATTCGCCTCAGGTTGAATTAACTTGAGGCGATATAAACTAATATTTATCTGTCCAGGGGGCAGTATTAGCCAAAATGCCGCTTTCAAAGCCATACCAGATGGCTAATAAAAGAAGTGCGGCAAGAGAAATCCGTATACCTAAAGCATAAAGAGTACGTTTAGACTGGGGAGCACCCATATCTCGCAGTAGAAAAAATAAAGCACTGGATAGGCTCACCAGTATCGCGAGAAAAAGAACGACTATAACGATTTTGAGCCACATATAATTATTTTCCATTATTTTATGTAGTAGCACATGACAGTAGAGATACCATCAGTTTCTTCAGATAATACCAGTGTATCATTGATTCGTAACTGGTCGATCACCCTGTTTTCATTTGGGTTTATTCCAGTTTTTGTGTTGTTGGGATTTTGGCAGCTCGGTAGAGCTGATGATAAGAGAATCATAGATTTAGAAATCAATTCAAGATTGTCATCCCAACCAGAAAATCTACATTTAGTTACGAATTTAAAAAGATTCCTGCCTGTAAAATTAGATGGAAATTATTCTGATGAATATTTCTTATTGGATAATCGAACTCGCACTGGAAAGGCAGGGTATGAGGTTCTTCAAGTCTTTATATCTGGTGAACAGAGATGGCTAATAAATCGAGGCTGGATTCCATTTTCAGCTAGCCGGGATGTAATGCCTGAAGTTAATTACCCTAAAGATAAGATAAAAATCAATGGGTTTTTATACCCGGTTGAAAACTTAAAATCTATAGAGAATAAAGAAAAAATAATAAATCGTAGAATACAGATTGTTAATAAAGAAATTGTTCAGAATATGACGCTCAGTAATAACAACTGGATCGTTAGGTTAAGTGCTGACTCAGAATCAGCATTCATAACTGATTGGCAATTAGTAAATAGCAGCGTGGATCGACATATCGCTTATGCGATTCAATGGTTTGCTATGGCTACAGCTTTATTTTTTCTTTGGCTTTTTACTGCTACCAATTTTATAAAAGTAAATAAAACAAATAATTAGGGGTATGATAATGGAAGGAAGAGAAGGGTCCTCCACTCTGCAAGAAAATGGAGAAATAAAAACAAATTCTTCTTCAAAAAAAATACAGATATTTTCTATTGCAGCATCGGTTTTTCTACCGATTGTTGCAGCTTATATAGTGTTTTATACGGGAGTGGGAATACCTGATGGAACAACTAATCAAGGTGAGTTACTTCAACCACCGATTAATTTTAATGATTTAAAAATATCTTCACTTGAAGAGGAGACACAGTTAATTGGGGGGGAACACCAAAAGTGGAGATATCTCATTATAAGTCCTTCAGACTGTGGTGAGGACTGTGAAAAACTATTATATACCAGTCGACAAGTGCATATCCGATTGGGTGAGAAAGCCAGCCGAGTTGAGAGGCTTCTTGCAACTCATCATTCCATGACTGAAGAAAAAAAAGAAAAACTACAGTTAGAACATCCTCGTCTAAAGATTTTCAGATTGAATGACAATAGCGTAAATACGCTACATGAACTGACCGACCATAAAAAAATTGATGATGTTAAAGCAATATTAATAGATCAGGAAGGATTCGCAATGATGATCTATGACAACCAACATAGTGGTAATCAACTATTGAAAGATATCAAACGCCTGTTGAAGTACTCCTATGAAAAGTAATGGAGAGTGACATGGAATCTTCAGAAAAAAAGAAAATAAAGCAACCTATAAAAGAGCAATTTGGTTGGCGTTTGAAGTTAACATTGGCTGGATGTGTCTTAGCCATAATAGTTGTTACTTTAGGAGCATTTACTAGGCTTGTTGATGCTGGGTTGGGCTGCCCCGATTGGCCTGGTTGTTACGGCCATCTTACTTGGCCAGATAAAAATCATGAAATTCAAGCTGCTAACTATGCATTTCCAGATACGCCTGTAGATACTAGCAAAACTTGGCCTGAAATGGTGCATAGATACTTTGCAGGCATCCTGCTTTTATTAGTCGCTTCGCTTGTTTACATATCCTGGCGTAATCCCAAACAACGCACTTTTAAGCAGATACATTTTTTGATGGCCCTGATTACTTTGCAAGCGGCTTTCGGTATGTGGACTGTCACCTTGAAGTTATGGCCTCAGGTTGTCACTGCGCACTTACTCGGAGGAATGGCAACATTATCTATGCTGTGGTTACTCGTAGAAAGAATGAGATATGATAAATTATCAGGTGAATTTAAAAATTACCGTAAGCTTCATAATCTATTACCCCTTGCCGTTTTGACTGCTATAGCAGTAGTTGTTCAGATAGCCTTAGGAGGCTGGACGAGTTCAAATTATGCTGCACTTGCCTGTCCAGACTTCCCCACTTGTCATGGCGAGTGGCTTCCTAAAGCTGATTTTAAGGAAGGGTTTAATATCCTCCAACAAATTGGGCCAAATTATTTAGGTGGTGCTTTGGAAAGTGATGCACGTACGGCTATTCACTTTATTCATCGTATCGGTGCTTTAATTGTGACCGGACTAGTCCTTAGCCTTTCATTTTTTTCCTGGAAAGCTGGTGAGTATCGTTGGGCCCTTATATTGATTGCTTTGATAGGGATGCAGGTAAGTTTGGGTGTCGCAAATGTAATCATGTTTTTACCACTATCAATTGCTGTTGCTCATAATGCCGGTGCCGCATTTCTATTATTAGGTGTTTTAACTCTCTGTTATCGTATTTACTCAGCTGGCTCTATTGAATTACGAGAAAATAATTCTAAAAAAAATAGAATTATAAAAGATTCAGGATTGGCTGCCGAGTTGTAATGATCTATGTCTTATCAAGGAAGAATTAGAAAAGAAGAATATTATGGCTATACAAACTGCTAAATTGAGCTTCACTAACTGGCGTGATTATTATGAACTGACCAAACCCAGAGTAGTCATGCTGATGATTCTTACATCTCTGATTGGTATGTTGTTAGCTGTTCCAGGAATGGTTCCGTTAGAAATTTTAATATTGGGTAATATAGGTATTGCCCTTTGCGCTGGTAGCGCTGCAGCGATTAATCATCTGGTTGATCGTTACATTGATACAAAAATGGCGCGTACTAGCAATCGCCCAGTCGCAAGAGGAAGAGTTGAGCCACGCAAGGCCATACTATTTTCTCTGTTGCTGGGTATTCTTGGTATGGCAGTGTTAATGGTATTTGTGAATGTCTTAACTGCTTGGTTAACACTGATATCTCTGATTGGTTACGCTGTTATTTACACTATGTTTTTAAAGCATGCCACACCTCAGAATATTGTCATTGGCGGACTCGCTGGTGCAGCACCGCCACTACTCGGCTGGACAGCGGTAACTAATGAAATTCATCCACATGCCTTGTTACTGGTACTGATCATATTTGCCTGGACACCTCCGCACTTTTGGGCACTAGCAGTGCATAGGAAAGAGGATTACGCCAGAGCAAAAGTTCCCATGCTTCCAGTTACTCACGGTGTGCCATACACAAATCTGCATATTTTACTTTATACATTTATTTTATTTGCAGTTAGCTTACTTCCTTTTGCGACTGCAATGTTAGGTTGGTTATATCTTCTTGGGGCGGTGGTGCTAGGTCTTGGGTTTATATATTGGAGTTTGGTAATGCTACGGGGTCGAGACCCCAATGCGGGAATTGAAACCTTTAAGTATTCTATTATTTATCTGATGGCTTTATTTTGCATTATGTTGTTGGATCACTATTTAATATCGGTGTAAAAAATGACTAATTTTCATAAGATGGCTGAGCCTAAATTCATACAACGCCAAAAGCGTGGTGTTCGTATAACGATTACCGTTTTACTGATGTTTATTGTGGCAGTTTTGGTTGGCTTTGTTCATAAGTTAAGTCAGCCAAGGATATTAAGTGATTCTGAGCTTCGCATAAATGGTGCCGTAAAATTACAGCGAGCAAGAATTTTAGATAATTTTCAGTTAATCGCCGATACAGGCAGTGCATTCGAAACAAAAAATTTGAAAGGCCAATGGACTTTCATATTCTTTGGATTTACCCATTGTCCCGATGTTTGCCCTACAACTCTGTCGAGTCTCAATAGTTTCTATAAACTCCTTGATGAAGATATTCGTGCAGATACCGATGTTATTTTAGTTTCGGTTGATCCTGCCAGAGATAAACCACTGATCTTACATGATTATGTTCGATATTTTAATAATGATTTTCTCGGTGTTACTGGCAATTTCATAGAAATAAAGCGTTTTGCTAGTCAACTTAATGTTCCTTTTAATAAAGTTATTCTAGGAAATAATGATTATACGATGGATCATGGTTCTCAAGTTGTATTAATAAATCCCCTTGGACATTACCATGCTTTCTTTAGAGCGCCACTAGATCCGGCAAAAATGAAATTAACCTATCGTTCGATTCGTGCCACTTTTAATGGTTAATTTACATATTGGTGTATTCCCATAAATTACTCTTTGACCTGTGTATACTTAGATGTAAGGAAGTAAAGTGCAGTTGAAAAGCCTTGACAAGGTTCACTCAACGGATGTTTCTAAAGTCCCTTGGGGTGCACCACTTATATTATCCTTATGTATTATTCCTTTTGGCTGGGCTGGCTTTCTTGCACCTCTTACCTGGATCGCTTTAACCACACTTGAAATATGCCGAGGGTGGAGGCGTACGGCTTTATATTTTGTTTGTATTGCCCTTATGCTGTTGGCCGGCTTTAATATCATTCCTGGTAGTGAGCGAATTCAAATTTTAACTCCCTACTCAGATAGTGCAGGGAATTTGATATATGCGAGTTTCAATATTGGTAAAGCATTTGTTGCTATTGGCTTACTCGCTTTTATGCTTCGTCAAAAACAAACCGTACGACCTATCGATTTATTTTTTTTAATAATTACTATTGCTATTCCAATCACTATTGGGTTGGTTTTGTATGGTCCTTCGGTAAAAATATCTAATGCTATATTAATAGCAGCAGTTATCAATCTTTTAGTCGTATGTATTAGTGAGGAAGGCTTTTTTCGCTGGGTGTTACAAAGAGGATTAGAAGAATCCCTTGCTGAGTGGCGATGGCTTTCTGTTCCAATAGTCACAGCTATTTTTACCATGCTTCATGTTGGGTGGTCTGCAGATACATCAGCAGTTATTCTACTTGGTTTAGCCTCTTTTTGTTATGCAATTCTCTGGTATTTACGTAGAAATTTTTGGCTTTGTGTGATGGCTCACTGGGCGGTCAATGTATTTCATATGTTTTTACTCCCTTATCCTCTTCCGGCTTAAAACTGAAAAGTGATAATAATCTATCCAAGATATTTGTTGAAGCGTACTGATAATGTTCAAGTTTTTACCGAAGATCTTATTCACGTTTACTATTTGATTGGAAGATTCTTATGAAAAAATGCTTGGCTTTTATTTTTATATTCTTATCGGCTTGTGATGAGTGGAATGTTGAAAATCACCATGCACTTGCGAACAAACTTGTACTGGAAAATATGTTAGTGGATGGTCATATAGATGTTCCATATAGGTTGTCGAAAGAAAATGTTGATGTTGGTTCCAGTGTAGAAGGTGGAGACTTTGATTATTATAGGGCCATCAAAGGTGGTTTAAACGCTCCTTTTATGTCGATCTACATACCTGCCGAAAAGGAAATTGATGGAACTGCTAAGGATTATGCAGACCAGCTGATTACTAATGTCGAGACATTGGTAGAAATGCATCCCGAAAAATTTGCGATTCCTAAATCTTTAAAAGAATTAAAAGCTCAAGTTGAGCAGGGTAAAATTTCACTGCCTCTGGGCATGGAAAATGGTGCAGGTGTTGACGGAAGCTTAGATAATTTAAGGCATTTTTATAACCGCGGAGTTCGCTATATTACCCTAACCCACTCTAAGAGTAATCATATCTCGGATTCCTCCTATGATGAGTCAAGGCCGTGGAAAGGATTGAGTGAGTTTGGTAAGGATCTAGTGAGAGGGATGAATGCACTAGGTATTATGATTGACGTGTCCCATATTTCTGATGAGGCCTTTTGGCAGGTAATGGAAATTTCATCAGTTCCTGTAATCGCCTCACATTCCTCAGCGAGACATTTCACCCCAGGTTTTGAGCGCAATATGAGTGATGCAATGATAACTGCGCTTGCAAAGCAGGGCGGGTTGATTATGGTCAATTTTGGCTCAACATTTATTAGTGCTAAATCTAGAGATTCCTATAACTCAATTAGTCGGCTGACTGAAAAATATATTAAAGAAAATAACTTAGATATACATAGTCCGGAAGTTGAAAAATATACAGAAACGTTACATCAGGATATGTTTGTCTATGCCGATTTAAGTGATGTACTTGATCACTTTGATCATATTCGCGATTTAGTTGGTGTTGACCATATTGGAATAGGCTCAGATTTTGATGGTGTTGGTGATAGTTTACCTATTGGGTTGAAAGACGTTTCAGAATATCCAAACCTTGTTTTTGGTTTACTTGAGCGAGATTATAGTGAAGAAGACATCAAAAAGATTCTCGGGGGTAATCTACTGAGAATCTGGCAAAGTAATGAAGAGTATGCGACTTCACAAAGGCACTGATTTAGACATTGGCCTCAAGTTGGTGAGCTATGCTTTTAGCAATTTTATAAATTTTACTGTCGAACCTGAACACAGGTCTTTTGAAGAGATTAATTTGTATGTTTCATCGGCTGAGGAAAGCAAGGCTTTTTCTTGGTTGGTTTGGTCTTTTAATTGCTATGCCATTTTTTCTTTGGGGATTGGCAAGTGTGCTAAATATTGTTCCATCAATGATTCAATATTTTGGGATTCAAGGGATAGGTATTCCCGCGATGATTACAATATCAGGGTTGTTATTAGCTGCGGTAGGGTTTTGGGACTATGATTAAATTTGGCGGTTAAATCAATGTTGAAGGCATCTGATTTCTTTATTTTATTGGCTGTTCTGATCTCATTTTTTTTATCTGGGTACTTATGGTTTAACGGCTATAAGGAACAGGGTATTTTTACTGCCTTATGGGTGCCCAGTATTTTAAGTTTTGGCATCTACTTTAAAGTATCAGCCCTTCTGGCAAGAAGATAAAGGCTATGTCTGATACATTAATTTTAATAATAGGAATTGGCGTATCTATCTGTATATTAATAGGGGTAGGACTGACTATCTATGAATTCCATAAGGCGGGTTATGAGCCAGTTGGAGATCGATCGAAGAAGAATAAGTCTATTAAATAATTTCGAGAAACTTATAAGATAAAAAGGGAAGCCAATGGCGTCCCTTTTTGTTTGCGAAAGCCCTTTGATTAGAAGCTATAAGTCATTTTTCCGTAGATAAAGCGTCCGCGTGGGTCATGCTGAGATTGTACATAGCCATAAAGATCATCTTCTCCATCACCAATTGCGAAGGGTGGTTCTTCATCAAAGAGGTTTTCTGCCCCTAGGCTGACCACCATATTATTAAATCCGGTATATCTGGCTTGGAAATTTATTGTCATGAAGGAATCTACGGTACGATCCGTACGGGAGGCGCCAACGTCAGGGATATCCTCAAACTCACCGATGTAATTAACTCCTGCAGTTAGGCCAAAGTTATTGAGAGCCCAGTCAGCAGTTGCCATCCATCGATGTTGTGGGTATTCATACTCTCCAGCTAAATCCTCTGTAATTGGGTCCTCTGTAGAACCCAGGCCAACACGTTCAAATTCAGCAAGATAGGAATAATCTAAACGCAGGCCAAGTTCCCCACCAGCCAGGGCTAATCCACTATACACAGCGGTAAAATCAATGCCAGAGACATCTTGCTCCCCAATATTCAGATAGCTACCGTAGATATCCTGAATTGGGCCTAAAGTATCGCCTGGTTTCAGAGGATCTGCACGGACACAGATGACACTGTCCTGACTACCACAGTATTTGTCATAAAGATATTGAGCTGGTTCTGCCTCAATCTTATTTTCCTGAATGATATTCCAGTAGTCTAAAGATAATTTCAGACCATCCATTGGTTCAAGAACTGCGCCGATATTGAATGATTCGGATTCTTCTGGCTCCAAGTCGGTATTGCCCGTGAAAACAACGGTATAGTCGGTCCTTGCACAGAAGGCATCATTCACTGCACAACCGTAACTATCTTCAATAAATAATGATTTTTGTGATGGTCCCAATCCTACTTGAGCTAAGGATGGGGCGCGGAACCCTGTACCCCAAGAGGCGCGTAGAGAAAGCATTTCATTTGCGTTCCACAGCAAACTGGCCATAGGGTTTGTGGTATCGCCGAAATCACTGTAGTCGTCGTAGCGTCCAGCCAAGCTCAGTTCGAAGTTGGCGGGCAGGGGAATTGCAAACTCGATAAAGGCAGAGGTGATATCACGACTAGCTTTGGCAAAAACAGATTCAGTACCAAAAATTAAACCACGCTGGAATTGGTCATCGGGGATATCGGATATCTTTTCCTCGCGGTATTCAAGCCCAGTAGCCATGGCAATGGTGCCGTTCTGGGTTTGAAATAAATCACCACTGATTGAAAAGTCGTAACCAGTGAAATCAGACTTGCCTTGTCGAACCAGATTGGTGGTTATCGCATCAATTACTGAATCGGGATTCTGAACTCCACCAAAAGGATTGTATCGCCCTGCATTGATTTCCTGCTGGAGTAAGTCAGTGCGAACCCAGCCTTGGGAGCGGTCACCTGTTTGGGTCGATTCGCTGCGAGAGCGCTGAACTGAGGCCTCCCAATCCCACTCAGCAATACTGCCGCGCAGACCGAAGACACCACGTAGGTTATCGGTCTCAATATCCCATTGCCGTGCGCCGGCATCTACAGTGCGGTAGCGGTAGATTTTTACATCTTCACCGAAGGGATTGTTGGGGTGGTCTGCAAGTACATAGAGATTAGCCTTGTCGTCCAAAGGTGTTGGCGCACCCTGGGCTACGGAAGTGTTGTGCTGCACAGCAATTTCGCTAAAGAATTCAACGCTCTCAGTCAACTGGGAATGGCCAAGCATCAATAGACCGGTACGCTCCGATTCTGGAGTGAGCAGGTTCCAGGGGCCATAGTTGTATACGCAGACACCTTCGGAAACGCGATCCTGCGGGCAGTTTGGATCGGCAACAGTGGTTCCATCACTTAAGGTAAAGCTACCTGGGTAGCCACGGGATGATCGGTTGTCTGCGCCTCCGCGACTTTTTAAATTAGGGTTGTCTAAACCACGCTCAGAGCTGGTAAGACGGGTGTTTGCACTGTGATCCAAAATTACAGTGAAGTTGGAGCTTTCCCCATTGATGCCCCAAACAGCTGAAAAGGACCGTTGGGAGTAATCTTCCGCACTGCCGTAATCCATTGAGACTTCTGTGCCTTCGAAATCTTTGCGCAGTACCAGGTTGACCACACCGGCTACTGCATCGGAGCCATAGATAGCCGAAGCACCGTCTTTCAGAATTTCCACTCTTTCAACCGCTGCCAGGGGAATGCTGTTGATATCGACGAAGTTCGTGCTGATACTTTCAGCGAAAGAGCTGATAGCAACACGCTTACCATTAACCAGTACGAGCGTGGCATCAGCCCCCATACCACGCAAACTCACCGCAGCAGCACCGTTGGCGGTGGAATCCTGGTTGTTACCGCGGGTGGAGAAAGTGCCGTTACCGGCGGCGGGGTTTTTCTCAAACAGTTGCTGTAGGTTGGTATAACCGGATTTCTCGATGCTTTCGCGGTCCATTACCTGGATCGGGGTAGCATTTTCAAATTCAGAGTTGCGGCTGATTCGGGAGCCGACAACGGTGACCTCTTCAATAGCACCTTCCTCGGCGGCGAAGAGAGCCTGTGGAGTTGTTGAAGCGGCCGCGGCCAAAATGGCAGAGGCCAACACATTGCGACGGAGAGTGAATTTTTCCATGTTTATTGCTCAACTTTTTTATTGTCATAGTCCATGACTGGCCCAAATTGGCTGGTCGTCGAGCAACACTAGCAATGGCGGAAAACTGAAACAATTAGCTCAGAGCTGGGCAAAGACCCCGTGGATAAATGGGTGAAGTGGGTCGCTTTTTCTGGATGAAATAAACGCCAAAACTGCTAAAGGCAGTGTATTAGAAGCTGTGGCAGAGCTTAAAGACTGTTAAAAGGAACGCTAGTAATTTTGAAGTGGACGTAGTTGGCTACAGAGAAAAAACACAGCCGCTGCCAGGACAATAGAGGGCCCGGCTGGCGTGTCCCATAAAATAGAGGCGAGCAAGCCGAGCACTACGGCGAGGCAGCCGATCAGGGATGCCAGCAGCGCCATTTGCTCTGGAGTGCGGGAGAGCCTGCGCGCGGCAGCAGCGGGAATAATCAGCAAGGCGGTGATCAGCAACACACCAACCACTTTCATGGCAATGGCAATTAGCAGGGCTAGCATCAGCATTAGCGCCATGCGTATTCTCTCTACCGGTACACCTTCCACCGAGGCCAGCTCCTCGTGCAGAGTGAAGGCTAATAATTTTTCCCATAGCCAATAAAGCAGAGTGAGGATGCCCACGGCAGTAACAGACATCAGCACCAGATCTTGGCTGCCTACGGCGAGTAAGTCGCCGAGTAACAGGGAGAGTAGGTCCACCTTAATTTCGAACAGGCTGACAGTCACGATTCCGAGAGCGAGCATCGAGTGGGAGAGAATCCCCAATAGAGTATCCACGGCTAACTTCTGCCTGCGCTGCAGGTACACCAGTAGAATTGCCAGCAAACAGCAGGTTGCGCCAACGGCGAGGGTGGGCATGATGTGTAGTACAAAGCCGAGGGTGACACCGAGCAAGGCTGAGTGAGCCAGCGTGTCACCGAAGTAAGCCATGCGCCGCCAGACGGCAAAACAGCCCAGTGGGCCGCTAACTAATGCGACTAGCAGACCGGCACCCAGGGCGTACCAGAGAAATTGGCTGTGCAGTAATTCTCCGAATTCGACCACTTATTGTTGCTCTCTATTTTTGCCGTTCGACTTTGTACCAGAGTGGTTGCACTCTCCGGCAATATCGCCACTCAGTTTGTGCTGATGGTTATGCTGGTGGGTATAGGGAGCCACGGTATCGCCAAAGAGCGCCAGGTAGGCGGGATCTTTGCTCACCTGTTCCGGGTGTCCGTGACAGCAGATGTGTTGATTGAGACACAGCACCCTGTCGGTGGCGGCCATCACCAGATGTAAATCGTGCGACACCAGCAGCACTCCGCAGCCCAGCTCATCGCGAAGGGTGGCTATCAATTGATACAGCTCACTCTGCCCACCAACATCGACGCCCTGGGTGGGCTCATCCAGTACCAGTAATTGCGGTTTGCGGGAGGCGGCGCGAGCGAGTAGTACTCTCTGCATCTCCCCGCCAGAGAGGTTTGCCAGGCTGGCTTGTAACAGCTGCCCGGCACCCACCCTATCCAGTGCAGCCTGTGCTTGAGTAGTCTTTATTCCCGGCTGGCCCATTTGTAGGAAGCGCTGCACGGACATGGGCATCGAGTTGTCTATGTGTAAGCGCTGGGGCATATAACCAATTCGCAAGCCCGGTTGGCGCCAGACGGTGCCACTTGTAGGCTTGGTCAGCCCCAGTAATAGTCGCAGCAGGGTGGTCTTGCCGGCGCCATTGGGGCCGATCAGGGTGACAATCTCCCCCTGAATCAACTCCACGGAGATATCCCGGAGTAATTGCCGGCCGGCGAGTTGTAGCGCGACACGGTCGGCGGTAATTAGCGGCGGGGAAGGGTTCAGGACAAAATCTCCGGGACGGGCGTGAAAAACCGTATGTTGGTGGCCTCCAAGCGAGGACTCAAAAGGAGAGTCTGTCACCAGTCGGGCTGGCGGCACGAAGCCGGTTGTGATTATATCTCAGTTTTGCGTCGCCAAATGTCTCTCATGTCTCCCTCTTCGCGTGTTTTCTACTTTTCCGCCCTGATGTTGTTCTGCCTCAGCCTGCTGGCCTGTGGTAAATCGCAGCCCATTGAGCGCACAGAGCTGGTGGTGAGCGTGCGCCCGCTGGCACTGATCGCACGGGAAATTGCCGGTGATAACGTGCCGGTGAAAATATTAATCCAGGGGGCCGACCCCCACCATTACGCCCCCAGTGTTGCGGAGCGGGCACGTCTGGAGCGCGCCTTATTGATGATTTGGTTGGGGCCTCAGATGGAGGGGCTGCTGGCCGGGCAGGTGAATTCGCTACCCGAAGAAAGGCAATTGCAGTTATTGGGCGCAACTGAATTTGAGTACCAGGGGGCCAATGCAGCCGATCCCCACCTGTGGCTGCGTCCGCGCAATGCGGCATTGGCTGGGGCCCTGATTGCTGAGCGCCTGGCACAATTGCAGCCGCAACAGGCTGAGCTGTATCGCAGTCGCGCCCGCGACTTTTCCCAATCTATGGCCAGCCTTCAGAAAGTGCTGGACCGGGCCCTGTGGGCCTACCGCGATGTACCCATAGTGGTGACCCATGATGCTTATGGGCATTTCTTTGGCTCCGCTGGGGTGAATACCCGTGCTCTAAGCAATGGTAGCGGTGGCGGCCGCGGTGCACGCGCCATGTTAGGCCTCAGTGGGATGGGGCGAGGTTGCCTGTTTGGAGAAGTCCCAGAAAATACTCGGGACCGGCAAGTGGCAGAGCATTTGGGGCTGGAATATGTCGCTCTGGACCCCCTCGGCGAACAGCTGGGGCCCGATGCCAGCTATCGCGACTTGATCGAGTCACTGTTGGTACAGGCGCGCAGCTGTCTTAGTGAGATACCCGACAGCGGTGTAGATGAAGCAGAGGAGTAAACTGGGCCCCAGGCAATTTGATGTCGACTTGGGAAAAAAATGGCCCGACAGTTGAGGCGCGGGCCATACCTTATAAGAGCCGTTTAACCGGCATTACCGGATTTATTTTTGAATTGCAGAAGTTTTTCTGCGCGCGCTGAATCTCTCTCAGCCTTGCGCTGCATCTTTTCCAGTTGACGCATCTGGCGTTGAAATAACGCTTCACTCTGTTCCCTGGTGGCTTCTTCCAGCATCAGCTCGTGACTTGGTATCTGTGGATAATCTGCTGTAGCGGAGACCGTTTGCTGGGACTTTTCCGTTTGGCAGGCAGATACCGCGGCTACTGGCGATGCTAGAAATGAGGCGGTAAATAGCAGTGCGGCGTACATCACTCCTCTCATAATAAGAATCCTTCCTGTACATCTGTGGGTAACTTTTTTGCGGAAATAAAAGGCCCCGTGCCGCCTGTGGGCGGCCATTGGCATTTGTTTCCGGGGAGTTGGCGATTAATGAAAGTCGCTACCGGCAAGACTAGACAAGCCTGAGCATTTGGTGAGATTGCTGCGTCGATTGTTAGTAACCCAGCGTCGAGATGAGTTGGCTTTGCCGCAGGGGCTGTGGTGGCGGTAAATGTTCTGCCTGGCGCTAGCGAGCGGAAAAACTGTGCAAAGGGGGGTATCCTATCGGCCAATCCAGCGCCGCGAGCGCCCGACAGGACAAATAACAGAATCCCGAGATTTATGAGTAAACAAAGCACCCCTGCCGCCCCGCTGATCCTGGTGGATGGCTCCTCCTATCTGTACCGCGCCTTTCACGCTCTTCCGCCGTTGACCACCAGCCAGGGCAAACCCACCGGCGCCGTGCGTGGTGTGATCAGCATGCTGCGCCGCCACTTGAAGGAGCATCCGCAAAGCCCAGTGGTAGTGGTGTTTGATGCGAAGGGAAAAACCTTCCGCGATGAGATGTTTGCCGAATACAAGTCCCATCGCCCTCCCATGCCGGACGACCTGCGCGAGCAAATTCAGCCGATCCACGACATTATCGATGCCATGGGGCTACCGCGCCTGGTGGTAGATGGGGTCGAGGCGGACGATGTGATCGGCACCCTGGCCCTGGAAGCCCAGCGTAAGGGCCAGGAAGTGATTATCTCCACCGGTGATAAGGACATGGCGCAATTGGTGCGCCCCGGCGTCACTCTGGTCAATACCATGTCCAACACGGAGATGGATAGCGAAGGGGTTGTGAAGAAGTTTGGCGTTGGGCCGGAGTTGATTATCGACTTCCTCGCCTTGATGGGGGATAAATCCGACAATATTCCCGGTGTCCCCGGAGTAGGGGAAAAGACGGCGCTGGCGCTGCTGCAAAATCTCGGCAGCCTCGAAAATATCTACGCAGACCTGGACGCCATTGCACCGTTGGGATTCCGCGGCGCCAAGACTCTCGGCAAGAAAATGGCCGAACACCGCGAGGCGGCAGAACTCTCCTACAAACTGGCCACCATCAAGACCGATGTGGAGATGCCTTATCACCCACAGGATCTGCATAATGCGGATCCCAATTCCGATGCCTTGATAGAGCTGTTCACCGAGAATGAATTTCGCGGCTGGCTGGAAGAGCTGACCAGTGAAGAGTCTGAAGAGGCCATGGCTGAGGCGGTTGAGCGGGATTATGTCATCGTCACCGAGATGACAGAATTCGACGCCTGGCTTGAACAGCTCAAGGCATCTGAGATCTTTGCTTTCGATACCGAGACCACCAGCCTTAACTATATGCAGGCAAAACTAGTGGGGGTGTCTTTCGCAGTCGAGCCCTATCGAGCCGCTTATGTGCCTCTGGCCCACGACTATATGGACGCACCTGAGCAACTGCCCTTCGATGAGATTCTCGCCAGGCTGAAACCTCTGTTGGAAGACGAAAAACAGAAAAAGGTGGGGCAAAACCTTAAATACGACAGTCATATCCTGGCCAACTACGGCATTGAGCTGCGTGGTATCGCACGGGATACGATGTTGGAATCCTATGTACTGGACAGCACCGGCAGCCGCCACGATATGGACAGCCTGGCACTAAAATACCTGGGCGAGCACACAGTTCATTTCGAGGATATCGCCGGTAAAGGCGCGAAACAGCTTACCTTCAACCAGATTGAGCTGGATAAAGCCGGTCCCTATGCTGCTGAAGATGCGGATATCACTTTGCGTCTGCACAATGAGTTGAGCGCACGCCTACAGAGGGAGCCGACGCTGCAAAAGGTACTCGATGAAATCGAGATGCCACTGCTACCGGTGCTCGCACTTATGGAGCGCAACGGCGCCTATATCGATGCGAAAATGCTCGCCGAGCAGAGTGCCGAACTCGAGCAGAAGATGCGTGCGTTGGAGCAAAAGGCTTACGAGGTGGCCGGTGAGGAATTCAACCTGGGTTCCACCAAGCAGCTGGGAGTCATTCTGTTTGAGAAATTGCAGATCCCGGTGATCAAGAAAACCCCCAAGGGGGCGCCATCCACTGCTGAAGCGGTACTGCAGGAACTGGCCCACAATCACGAGCTGCCAGCGCTGATCATGCAGTATCGCGGTCTGGCCAAATTGAAGAATACCTATACCGACAAGCTGCCGAAAATGATCGACCCCAGCAGCGGACGGGTGCATACCTCTTACCACCAGGCGGTGGCGGCCACCGGTCGACTGTCCTCCAGTGACCCCAACTTACAGAACATTCCTATCCGCACTGAGGAAGGGCGTCGTATCCGCCGTGCCTTTACTGCGGACCCGCGCATTAATGGCGGTAGTGAAATTATTGCGGCGGACTATTCACAAATTGAGCTGCGCATCATGGCGCACTTGTCTGGGGACAAGGGCTTAGTGGATGCCTTCGCCCACGGAGCCGACATTCACCGCGCCACTGCTGCAGAGGTCTTTGAAGTGGCGCTGGATGAAGTCAGTGATGAACAGCGCCGCCGTGCCAAAGCCATCAACTTTGGCCTGATCTACGGTATGTCAGCGTTTGGCTTGGCCAAGCAATTGGATATCCCACGCGCCGATGCGCAGACTTATATCGACCGCTATTTCGAACGCTATCCCGGTGTGTTGCGCTATATGGAGGATACCCGCAAGCAGGCGGCGGAAAAGGGCTACGTAGAGACCCTGTTTGGTCGTCGCTTGTATCTGCCGGAGATCAACTCGCGCAACGGCATGCAACGCCAGGCGGCCGAGCGTACCGCGATCAATGCGCCGATGCAGGGCACCGCCGCAGATATTATCAAGCGCGCCATGATAGCCGTGGATGCCTGGCTGAAAGAGCAGCAGCTGTCGACAAAACTGATTATGCAGGTACACGATGAACTGGTACTCGAAGTGCCTAAGGATGAGGTTGAGACAGTGGCCAGTGGTGTACAGGAGATTATGCAGGGCGCTGCCCAATTGCATGTGCCTTTGATTGTGGATCTGGGGCGCGGCAAGAGCTGGGATGAAGCGCATTGAGTTTCTCAATTTAAGCGACTGGTTCATCCATTAAGTAAAAGAGCCAGTTCAATGAGATACGCCGGTACAAGATGGCTTAATAGGCGTCTTTTTGATGAAAAAAGTGCCAATAAGTGTGTTTAAATCGGCGTTTTTGCATTCTTTGCGCGAAATCGTGGAACTGTTCCGGCGACATCCCCTCTAAAAAGGCAAGATCGTTGGAATGCGTCATCATCCCCCAAGGAAGTCAGATGTTTGCCCCGGAACTCCCCCAAGTCCGGGGCATTTTTTTTGCCTTCAAATTAAACCCTTCTACAGCTCTCGCTTTTTCATGGATTAAGCGACACAAGTAATTCCCGCAGGCCCGCTGGCGTTCATCTGGTCTAGTCTGAGCACTACAAAGATTTCATTCGTTTGCCATAACGTCTGGGCGGCTAGGATTATTAACTGCCCTTGTCCCCTGGTTACCGAGAGGGCCATCAATGCAGAACAAAACTATAGCGTTGGCAGCGGAGCACAAAACTCTCCAGGCTTCTCTCACGCTGCCCCAGGAGGCGCGTGCGCTGGTGATCTTTGCCCATGGCAGCGGTAGTAACCGCAACAGTCCGCGCAATATCGCCGTGGCTCGACGTCTGAACGATGATGGATTTGCCACACTTTTATTTGATTTGCTCAGCAAAGAGGAAACCCGTGCAGATGAGGCTACCAGTGAATACCGCTTTGATATCGACCTGAGTGCCCGGCGCCTGGTGGAAGTGATCGATTGGGCCGCACATGGGGAAACTACACGGACTCTGCACATCGGACTATTCGGCGCCAGCACTGGGGCTGCGGCAGCGTTGATTGCCGCCGCCGAGCGTCCGTCCCTGGTGGGTGCGGTGGTTTCACGGGGCGGCAGACCGGACCTGGCCGGTTCCGACCTCCCCCTGGTTAAGGCGCCCACGCTGTTGTTGGTAGGCGGTGATGACAAGCAGGTGCTGGAATTAAATAAAGAGGCCCTAAATCATATGGTCAATGAGCCCCGCTTGCACTTGATACCCCACGCCGGTCATTTATTTGAGGAACCCGGTGCCATGGATGAAGTAGTGCGCATGACCGAGCGCTGGTTTCGTGCGAGTTTACTATGAGTAGACTGAAACTATTTAGCCTGGATGCCGGCGCCGATTTTGCTGGTCGTGTGGCTGCAGCCCTGGGTGAACCATTAGCTCGCCACGAAGAGCGATGCTTTGCCGATGGTGAGCATAAAGTGCGCCCATTGGATGATGTCGAGGGGGCGGATGTCTTCCTGGTGCAATCCCTATACAGGGACCATTGCAGTAGTGTCGATGAAAAACTGCTGCGTTGTTTGTTCTTCATTGGCGCCCTGCGCGATGCAGGGGCGGCACGTATTACCGCAGTAATGCCCTACCTTTGCTACGGACGCAAAGACCGCCGCACCAAATTACACGATCCACTGCCCACTCGCTATCTGGCCAGCTTGTTTGAGGCCGTGGGGACTCAGGTGGTCGTGACTCTCGATGCCCACAACCTGGCTGCGTTCGAGAATGCTTTTCGCTGCCGCACCTTACATTTGCTGTCGGAATCGCTGTTACTGGAGTTTGCGCTGAGTCAGCTGTTGGCGGAGCCGCGACCACTATCGGTTTTATCGCCGGATGAGGGCGGTATAAAGCGCGCGGAGGCCTTGCGCGAGGCCCTGAGTGAGCGTCTGGGGCGCCCAGTAGGTTGCGCTTTCGTCGAGAAGTATCGCAGTGGAGAAAAAATCAGCGGGGGCACCTTGGTGGGGGAAGTGCAGGGGGCGGTCGTGTTGGTTGTGGATGATCTTATCGCTAGTGGTGCAACGCTCTGTCGGGCGGTGGAAGCTGCCCATGGAGGCGGGGCGCAGCGTATCCTGGCACTGGCCAGCCACGGCCAATTTAGTGGCGATGCTTTCTCAAACTTGTCACAACTACCCTTGGAGGCGGTGGCAGTGACCAACTCTTTACCCCAGTTAAATTTGCCACAGAGTTTCCATCTACTCGACTGCGCCCCATTGATGGCGGAAGCGATTCGGCGCCTGCATGATTGTGGTCCGGTGAGTGAGCTTACACTTTAATTTTTTCAGTAAATTAGTCTTATCGACAAAGTAACTCTCTGCTTCACATCTGTCTTACGCAAATTTGGCGCATAAATACTCCTCTGAAATCCTTTCCATCCCTATCACGCGTTATTTTTTCCGCCCCTGAGCCGCATTTACATTTATTTACTTAAGTAATGGGAACAAATGGGGCAAATGTCCTATCGAATAAAACAGATCATTGTTGCTCCCTAACCCCAAAGCGTTCAGCTTTTTAACCCCGGAATTCCCCAAACCCGGGGTTTTTTTTGTCTGCGCGCAGGAGGATTTGTTTTCCGCCTCTCTGGACCTTTCTCATTAGCTGCTGATTTATTGGTGTCTTTGGAACCTATTTCCGGAAATTAGTGATTAAAGGGCATAGTATTCGCGCACCTCTGATCGTGGTGTTTACTGGCTGGGAAACGAATCTGAGCCAGCCTAACCTTCCAATATGCAAGGTGTTTGCATATGTAGAGGAACCCTCAGACGTACCCGTCCCCCTGGGTGCGTCTGGCAAGTGCCCCACCCCAAGGGCACTGACCCCTAGCCGGCAGCCCCCATCTGCCGGCTTTTTTTATGCCTTGTTCTCAATACCTCCCTAAGAGTCTTTTCATTTGTCTCTTTCAATTAAATGCGCTTGCAAATGATAATGTTTCTCATTATCTTTAATTTAAACCTAACAGGGGGGTTACCGTGAATTTACGTTACCTATGTGCTAATCACCGCCAGTGGCTGATTGAGAATAACGATCGTGCGGAACAGGCGTGGTTGGATTGGATGGAGCGCGGCAGGATGCTGTGCGAAGAGGGAAATCATAGTGAGGCAATTCCCTACCTGGGTTGCGCGTTTGATGTGGCGGGAATGCTGCTCACAAGCGAGTGGCCCAGCTATGCCGTATCTGCAACACGTTTTAGTGAATGTGCCGCTCAATTAATGGCGGCTTACCGGAAGCAGGGAGATGAAAAACACCACCACTACCTCCTTGTTGGAGCCAGTTCTGTTCTCGCCCGCCAACTGGGAGATCGCGATAAACAGCGGCTTGCCGCTGACTGCATCAGCGCACTCTATACGGATGGGGACGACGAGCCGGCACCCTTACTTGCCGGGGGAAAGCTCGTATCCCATGGCGGGGCGAACCTGCAGTTGCATTAAAGGGGAGGCGGCAGCAGAGGTCGAAAAATCCTCGCGTCTGCTCACCGTTGCTATTTGCGAGGATACCCTGGTGGATCTGTTAGCACAGCGTGCCCTCTGCGCAGAGGCCCTGCACTGTGCGACCCCCCAAGCGCGACGTCGTCTGCGTGAGTTGCTACTGCGTTCGCTGTTGCCCGGGGGAGAGAACATTTCGCCGGGCCGGAACTGACAGGGTGATCTTGGAGCCCCCGACCTCCTTGATCATCGCTTTGACTTGCAGATCGGTGGCTTTGGCCTAGATGCTCACTGAGCAGAACCGCGTGCCAAGGCGTAACTGGATCCCGTCTCCCCCAGAGTTTGCTTTAGCTTTCAGTCTCGGTTGGCACTTCAGCATCGGTCTGGGGCGCCAGCCAGGTGTTTAGCTTGCGCTCCAGCTTGTCGAGGCCGGTTTTTTTCAGTGAAGAAAAGGTCTGTAGGGTAACGCCGCGACTCAACCCTTGCTCCTTGAGGGATTTCTCCACGGCGAACAGGGCGTTGTTGGCCGGGCCATTTTTCATTTTATCGGCCTTGGTAAGCAGGATATGCACGGGTAGTCCGGCCTCTACCGCCCAGGTGAGCATATGCAGATCGAACTCCTTGAGAGGCTGGCGTATGTCCATTAATAACACCAGGCCGCGCAGGCAGGTGCGCTGCTCCAGGTACTCGGCCAGATGGCGCTGCCACTCGTCTTTCATAGCACGGGCTACCTTGGCGTAGCCATAGCCCGGCAAGTCTACTAGGCGCTGGTCTTCTGACAGGCTGAAAAAGTTGATCAGCTGGGTGCGCCCGGGGGTTTTAGAGGTGCGCGCCAGCTTGTTGTTGCTGGTCAGGGCATTGATGGCGCTGGATTTGCCCGCATTGGAGCGGCCGGCAAAGGCCACCTCGGCGCCAATGTCTTCAGGACACTGTGCCAGAGTGGGGGCGCTGGTGAGAAATCGTATGGAACGATAGTTCAGTTTCTGTGGTTGGGCTTCAAATTTGTTAATTGGCATCGTTTAAGTCTGCTGATTCAGTACACTCGCTTGGCGCGCAAGTATATAATGCCGCGGTTTTCGCGTCGCAGGACTATCGGGGGCGACACGAAACGCCATATTTCAGCGCGCAACGGGACGACGTATGAACAGCATTATCAAGAACACTGCTCTGGCACTCGGTTTGGTTTTCGGCTTGGGGGCCGTACCTTTTGCAATGGCTTCTGGCGATGCTGCTGCGGGCAAGGCTAAGGCCGCCCAGTGCGCCGCCTGTCACGGTGCTGATGGCAACAGCCTGTCACCAGCTTTCCCAAAAATCGCTGGCCTCGGTGAAAAGTACCTGTACAAGCAACTTCAGGACATCAAAGGTACTCCTGATGGTGAGAAGGCCCGCGACATACCGCAGATGATCGGTCAGCTGGATAACTTTAACGACCAAGACTTGCAGGATATCGCCGCCTACTTCGCCTCCCAGCCAATGCAGCTGACTGGCTCCACAGCCTTCCCGGTGATGCTCAATAGTGGTGACAGTGTCGATAGCCTAATCCTTGGCCGCAAGCTGTTCCGTGCAGGTAATAAAGAAACTGGCGTACCGGCTTGCATGGGCTGTCACTCTCCCACAGGTCAGGGCAATGCACCAGCGGGTTATCCGCGTCTGTCCGGTCAGTATCCGGAGTATATTGAAGCGCAGCTGAAAGCCTTCCGTGCGGGTACTCGTGCCAATGATGGTGAGATTCGCACCATGCGCACCGTTGCCAAGCAGCTCTCCGATGCAGAGATCAAGGCGGTTGCCAACTATATCGCTGGTCTGACCGACTAAAAGGGTTAGCCACAGTAACGAGAGGCCGGTCACACACCGGCCTTTTTTGTGCCCGACGCTCGCTCAAGTGGGCGGGAATTGGGTAAAGTATTGCCACTTTTGCGACCTTTCCTTGCGCCTGGCGCTGGGAACTTAAATAATCTGCGCTGTCTATTGTGTCCTCAGTGGCCCGACAGTATGCCGCCAAATCAGGCGCTCGAACCACGAATGTACAAGCTGGAGAAGACTTATGAGAGCAGTTCTCGCCCCTATAACGATGGTTTTGGCTGTGTTGTTCAGCCTAGTCGCCTGCGCCCAAGAAGGCGGTGAATTCAAGGCGGGCCAACACTACCAAGTGCTGCCACAGGCGGTAGCGCAAAAAAACGCCAATAAAATCGAAGTGACCGAGATGTTCTGGTATGGCTGCGCCCACTGCTTTCATTTCGAACCGACCCTGGAGCGCTGGAAAGAAAAAATGCCCAGTGATGTCTCCTTGGTGAAGCTGCCGGCTATCTGGCAGCCAGTGATGGATGTTCACGCCCGCTTGTTCTACGTGGCTGATGCCATGGGTGTTCTGGAAAAAATGCACACTCCGCTGTTCAACACCATCTACAACCAGCGCCAAATGCTGGCGATTCGTGAAGGTCGCAACTTTAAGCCCGACCTGGCTGCTATTGAAGCCTTATTTAACAAGCATGGCGCCGATGGTGCCAAAGCGGCCAAGCTGATGAACTCCTTCGCTATCAACAGCAAGGTCAAGCAGGGTGTCGCCAATCAGCGCGCCTATAAAATGACTGGTACACCTGAAGTGGTTGTGGCTGGTAAGTACCGTATCAGCTCCTCTCTGCCGGGTTACAAGGGCAAAAGCAATGGTCAGGAATTGATGCTGCAAGTAGCGGATTACTTGATCGCCAAGGAGCGCGCCGATCGAGGCTAATAGCCCATCTGAAAACAAACCCCGCCCAGTGCGGGGTTTTTTGTATCTAGGCGTTTGCCACAATTAACGACTACCACCCCTTTCGTTATCTGCCAGTAACAGGAAGTCATTTTTGCGGAATTCATGGACTTTACTACTCTTGCTGGCCCTCTCAGTTCAATCTCTTTGGGCGCAGCAGGTCACGGAAAATGACAAGCTTGCCGCGCGCGCGAGCAATCTGCTTTCCTATATCGCTGTGGATTACGGGGATGCCATCGATAAAGGCCAAGTCATCGATACAGGTCTCTATCAACTCCAGCAAGACCATGCTGCCCAGGCGCTGGATCTGGTGCGGAAGTTGCCAGATAAACCGGGCCGTTCAGCCCTGGAAAACAGCATCGCAGGGTTACAGGAGGCTTTGAGCCGACGGGAGAATGCTGAAAAAGTGCGAAGGCGCGCCAATGAGATAGCCGACCGATTGGCGGCTCTCTATCAAATGCAGCGCTCACCAGCCCACTCACTGCCTTCAGCCAGCTTGGCTGCTCCCCTTTTCCAACAGCGCTGCGCCAGCTGCCACGGTAGATGGGGCCAGGGTGATGGAGCCCTGCCCGATCTGCGTGATGCTAGGCGGATGGCGAGTTTCAGTCTTTATGACCTCTACAATACTCTCGACCCTAACGTGGATAGTGTGCATAGCGAGCGGGTTGATGGCGACTTAAATAGTCGCCAGCGCTGGGCTCTCGCGGTGACGGTGGCCGCTTTTGCCGTAAAAAATCAGCTGCCACCCTCCGCCGATCTTGCCGAGCGCTATCCAGCACTGATCAGTCTGCCGGGTATGGCGGTAACCCGACCGATTGAATTGCCCACTGATGCCAGGAGTGCCTTATTGTGGTGGCGGGGCCACCCGCACCTGATCCGCTCCCTCGAACACCCCCTTACTCGCGCAGAGGGGTTACTAAGTCTGGCGGAAACCGCTTATAGAGGCGGTGACAATGCCGGTGCTTATCACAAATTGATGCTCGCCTATCGAGAGGGCTATAAGCCGTTACAGCAATCCATTGAAATGAGCGACCGGGTTTTGTACGGAAAGTTACAAGCCCAATGGCAAACATTGCGCCGAGAAGTGCTCTCAAACGCGCCCAATACTGATGTGATCACTTCAATTCAAAATTTAGGCACCTTGCTGGGAAGAGCCAGAGCACGCCTGGAACCAATGCCGGGGGGACACATCAGCTATTTATGGGCGGCATTGCTCTTTGCATTGGCACTGGCACTGGGGGTGTCACTTTGGTGGGGACTGCGCTGGAGAAAGCGGTCTAGACTTTAAAGGGTTTGTGCGCCAAATCAGCTGATCAGCCGTGAGGAAGTCGCCGTGGCAAGATCCTTATTCTCCGCTCTTATTCTCTGTTGTGTGGTGCCGCTTCAGGCGGCTGAACCGCTAGATGCCTTTCCTGCAGAAGTTGAGGGTAAGCGTCGCCATGTTATTGAGTTGCCCAAGGTGGTCGATGAGAGCCGCTTTATGGTTGAGTTAGTGCCAGGCAAGAATGCATTGGCCGATTGCAACCTGCGTAGTTATAGCGCGCCCTTACAGCGCCAGGTTCTACCGGGTTGGGGTTACCCCTATTATGTGCTGGCAGAACCAAAGCCTTCCAAAGGTACCAGTAAAGTTTGCGGGTCCGATTCCGAATCGCGCCGTTTTATCCGCGTGCGCGGTAACGGCCTGATACTGCCTTATTCAAGTAGCCAGCCCCTGGTGGTGTATTTGCCGGAGGGCGTCCAATTGAAATACCGTGTGTGGCGTGCGGATAAAAACCTGTCTGATGCTCACTCAAAATAATGATTGCTCGTAGCCCTATCTAACAGCCTTTCTAATTCCACTCCCCCATAGTGGCGCCTCAATAAATATTTTTAATGCTTCTAATGCCATTGTGGGATTTAGCGTCTAGCCTTACTAAGCAAGGGATGTGAAAAATAGCGCCTGTGCGATTTTTCACGCCGGTTTTTTTGGCCTGTGGCCGTAACCGGCCAGGAAAATTGGCGGTGACGCCAGCCGCCGTTTACAGCAACCCCTTTCCGCGGTTCTTACCGTGGAGCACTTACGGTAGAGCAGCGCATGAAGTATTTGCGTAATCCCCCTTCGAATTTTGTGTTTGTCTCCATACGACAGAGTTGTGCCATTGCCTTAATGCTGTTCCTGTTATTGCCCTCGATGGCAACGGCGGAATCAGCTCAACAAAGGTGGGCGGGCAACTGGTTGGTAGTGAGTGAAGGTGACGACCAACTGGTTTGGCAACTCAATGCCGATGGCTCCGGTTATGCCTATGGCTTTAACTCCGGTGGCAGATTGACTCATGGCTTTGCCATTAACTGGCAACTGGATGGTGATCGTGTGCGGGTCCGCACCGGTGCTTCCGTTAGCTGTAAGGGCGGTGTGGTCTCGGTGGCGTTTCGTGGTTGGAGCCGCTCCACTCTGTTATTTGCCGTAATAGACGGGCGGCACTGGCTGCAGGCTGGCGGTGGGTTACTGAGTTTCCAGCGCCGATTGAGTGACTGGAGTACGCCTAAAGCGGGTAGTAACTGCCCCAACATTGCCAGCTGATTTTTGGGTCCGAGTAAGAAACAAAAACAGGAATTTTCCACTCAGGGAGGGGAGCGCCGAACATTGGAGTAGAGCTGTGATGCAAAAGTCCTTGGTTTTGACTCTGGTATTTTTGCTCACAGCATTTTCAGTTTTTGCCAAGGAGGAGCAGAAAAAAAAAGAAAAACAGAGTGAACAGACACAGCAGCACAATGCAGGCTGGCACGCTCAATCCAAGCTGAATGCCAGCCAGTGGGTGGGTGCCTGGCTAATCTCCAGAGATGGGGAGGCCCGCCATGTATGGAGTCTCAAACCCGATGGTACTGGCCGCTCCTACGCTTTTCTCCCACATGACGGAAAAATGCAATTTGCTTTTGGTTACGATATCCACTGGTATTTTGATCCTTTCACCCAAATGGCCAATATAAAAACCGGTCGTAGAATCATTTGCCGCAGAGGAAAAATATATCCCTATTTTCTCACCTTGAAATCCTATGAGAGCGATTATTCAGTGCGAGGTAAATTTGCCTGGCAGACTACCTGGACGGAAGTGAGTATCGGTCGGGATCGCCTGCATAAATCTCTGATTGTTTTTGTTGCACCATTATCTGCCTGGCATGATCCTGGCAAGGGTGCTCCCTGTCCCGAGTTCCCTCGTGTGCGTCTGGAAAAAGCGATTGATAGAATGTTGCAACGCTGGGAAAAGAAAGATTCCCCCGATTTAGAGGTGAATACTGCACCAGCTCCGGGCGAGCCAGAGCTAGAAGGAGAGGAGCTGAAAAAAACCAATAAAAAGAGGGTGAAAACCCGTCAGCGAAATTAAAATAAAAAACCTCTGAGACAGTGGTGTTGTCATCCATTAATAGAACGTGATGATCAAGCAGGTCTTATGGCCATGTAGTTTTACCTGTGGGAAATGTTCCCTCTGGATAATTACACTAGGTGGTTTCTGACTGGTAACCATTCGCTGAGTATTTTCACAGCAGGTTTTTTCAACGGCAAACCGGATATGACTGCAGAAGTTTCCCTCGCAAATATCCTGAGAAATATGTGCCCAAAGTTACATGAGGAAACCTACGTGTTTTGCCAGGTGTCGGATGCTCGGCTCGAAGAAGTCTTGACTCAAAGCCTGTGTATCTTCCGCGAAGGCGAGGGGATGAGCGCGATCTTACCCAGATGCTTGGCACAGCAGTATGGGATTGCTTCCAGCGGGCCCTTCAGACAAATTACCCTGCAGGTCTTTTCCGGTCTCAGTGCGGTGGGCCTTACCGCTACAGTCGCCAGGGAGCTGGCTGATGCGGGCATAGTGGCGAATATGGTAAATGCCCTGCGTCACGATCATGTCTTTGTCCCTGAAGAGAGCGCGCAGCGAGCCTTACAGCTTTTACGCGGGCTCAGTAATCGGGTGTATTACACCTGAGCGCTTGCCAGTGCGTATTAATTACCCTGAACCCCAGCCCCACGGCGAGATTCGCCAACTACTACCAGACCTGTTCTTCGTCCCTGGGACCGTAAAACTGGCACCGGCGGTTACCATTAACCGCAACATGGCCATTGTGCGTTGGCAGGAAGAGCTGATACTGGTGAACCCGATACGCCTGCGCCCAGCGCAAGAAGAGAAGTTGCAGGATCTCGGCCGAATAGCTCATGCAGTGCGTCTTGGCTACCATCACGGCCAGGATGATCTTTATTACCGTGACCATTTTGATCTGACTTTTTGGCGGCAGACCGGCTCAAACTTTTATCCACCCAGTGCTGATAGATTGGTGAGGGATGGTGGTTTTTGTCCAATACCCGGCAGTCGCTTCGTGGAACTGCGTTATAGCCGTTACCCAGAGGCATTCTGGTGGCTGCCCTTCAATGACGGCCTGTTGCTGGGCTGTGATGCTCTGCAGTATTGGGGGAAGTGGAGCGGTTGTAGCTGGTTTGGCCGAAATCTGCTGCGACTGTCCGGTATGCGCTCGGGGATGCAGGTACCGCCTGCCTGGCGAACACGGATGACTCCTGAAGGCCGGGACCAACGCTGTTGGCTGCAGGAGGATTTTGAGCGCCTGCTACAGCTGCCCTTCCTACACTTTCTGGCAGCCCATGGAGAGTTTTGTGCGGATCGGGCCCATGAGGAAGTGACCGCAGCAATAAGCCGAGCCTTTCCTGGGCTCTACAAGGCCGCCTGAATTCTATATATTAACCCTTTCAAGTAAGTGATCACTCACATCTTGGTGCTCTGCACTAAGTCTGAACGTGGTAAGATTGCGCTCCTTTTTGGTGCGGTGTTGGTTCTGTCTGGCAGACCGCAAAGATTTATTCGAGAAGTAGTAATCCGATGAAAAGAAAAGTCCTGCTCAGCGGCCTGCTGTCGTTGCTACTGGTGGCCTGTATGCCAGTTTCCACCAGCACAGCCCCAAGCGCGAATATCGACAATATCAGTCGGGATGTGAATTACCTGGCTTCTGCAGAGCTGGCGGGAAGAGACACAGGCAGCGAAGGCTACCTCAAGGCAGCGCAATATGTGGCCGCACAGTTCCAATCCATGGGGCTCACTCCGGCTGGCGAGCAGGGATATTTCCAGGATGTACCTTTCCGTAGTGCCAGCTGGAATGGCACTGAGCCGACTTTTGTTTTAAAGGGGAGCAAAGGTGAGGTCGGCTTTGCCTTCGGGGGGGACTTTATCACTTCGCCTTCTGCGTCCAGTGAGCAGGCACGCTTGGAGGCCGAGCTGGTGTTTGTTGGCTACGGAATTGAAGCGCCGGACTATGGCCTAGATGATTATGCCGGATTGGATGTGAAGGGTAAGATTGCAGTGATACTGAGTGGTCGCCCGAAGAGTCTGCCCAGTGAAGTGGGGGCTCACTATGCATCAAGTCGCAACAAGGGTGAGACCGCTGCTCGTCATGGTGCGGTGGGTTATATCACCATTTATACCCCCGAGCGCGAGAAGCGCCGCCCCTTCGTGCGCTATGCGGAGCATCGTCACGATGAGACTTTCGACTGGGTAAACCGAAAAGGCGAGCCGGGCAGCGCTATCCCCGGTTTGTATCCTGGTGTATTGCTTGATATCGATGCGGCGAGCAAACTCTTCGACGGTGCCCAACAGAGCCTCGCAGCTATTTTCAGCATTATGGAAAAAGGTCAAAATCCCCGTGGATTTTCGCTGCCTTACCGCGCTGCCCTGAGTACAAGCTCTAGGCACGAGGAAGTGCGTAGCCCCAATGTTGTGGCCGTATTACCGGGTAGCGACCCGGTGCTTAAAAATGAATATGTGGTCTTCTCTGCACACCTGGACCATATCGGTAAAAAAGAAGATGGCCAGATTTATTACGGCGCTCAAGATAACGCTGCAGGAATCGCAGTAATGCTGGAAACCGCACGGTTGTTTGCGGAGTCTGGCCAAGCACCACGACGCTCTCTATTGTTTGTTGCGGTGACCGGAGAAGAGAAGGGATTACTCGGCTCGGACTACTTTGCCGAATACCCTACCGTACCTCTGCAGTCCATCGTGGCCAATATCAATCTGGATATGCCCATGCTGCTCTACCCATTCCGCGATATTATTGCCTTTGGTGCCGAGCATTCGTCCCTTGGCCAGATTGCGGAGCATGCGGCAAAACTCAGCGGTTTAAAATTGAGCCCTGATCCCATGCCAGAAGAAGTGATCTTTGTTCGTAGTGATCACTATAATTTCGTTCGCCGCGGTGTGCCCTCTATTTACCTAATTACTGGGCGCGAAGCTCAGGATCCGAATATTGATGGTACCGCTAAACAAGTGGCATTCCTGAAAGAGAGCTATCACAAACCCGGAGATGCGCCTGATGCTGGGGTGAGCTATGCAGCTGCCAGGCAGTTCACCGAAGTTAATTATCTAATTGCCAGGGAAGTGGCGGATGCTGAGGATAAGCCTTCATGGTATGAGGGAGATTTCTTTGGGGACCTGTTTAGCCAGTAGTTAACGTGCGCTAGTGGTTATTGGAGATTCCCTCGATACCTGGCTAATTTGAGTGGGGAATCTCCAGGTCATGAAGCTTTCAGTCGAATTTCTCGAGTTGCAGGGCCTTTAAAACTATTGCGGTAAGTACCTATTACCTCTTTAGAAGTAAAATTGGGCCTAGGCTTAACTACGAGTGAAAGGTAGATATCTTTTTCAGGTTGCCCACTCCAACAACGGTATTCAGAATAGGGTTCAGGCCAATTTTCTTCTTGGCCGACCAGTGAAGAGACTTTAAGTAGCTTACCGAGTGGATCACCACTGCACTTGGCAAGCGCCTCCTTCATAGTCCAAGATTTTATAAACTCTCGCTCTAAGAGGGCTTTCGGTAAGCTTTGTAACCAGGACACCTCATAGGAGCTAAAGTAATTCTGGGCTATTGCCAGCCAATCTCTTTTGGGATGGTCTCTTTCACAGTCAATACCAACCGGAATTTTTCCAATGGAGACTGCAAGGTAGTCTGCCGTATGGCTGATTGAGAGGTTGACAATAGGGGTTCCTGAGAAATTGGCAACTGTAGGGTTCTTAGGGTCAACTTCCAGATCAGAAGGGTGGTATCCGAACCGTTCAGCAATAAGGGTTTTCGCGAGTAGGCGCCCGGCTAAAAATTGCATCCTCCGATTCGGGTTGCGAATGTTTTTTAAACGTAAATGTTCCGTGTCACTCAATAAGAAAGATGAGTTCGCCTGCCAATCCTCAGGCCAATTTTTGAATGAAGAACAAGTAAAATAAAGCATAAAGTCTTATCTATCGATTCAGACTTAGATTGTAATCACTAACAAAGCTGAATAGCAGAACGGCTCTCATGGTAAATGGTTGAGGAAAAGATGGGGTACATACATCTTCAGAAATGCCTCAGAAATAGACCATAAATGCCGGATTGGGCAATTAAGAATCATTCTTAAATTTAGAGTTTTTTACCTTAAATTGTCACCTTAAGGGAATTTTATTCTTGGTGAGGGATTTGTCATTTTTAGTGGCCCACGAAGGCTTAAGTTGACCTTATGCCAGTGAAATTAAGGGCGCTAGTATACGAGAAATGTCCTAAGGAATAGTTCTCGTGTATTTAGGTGTAATAAAGAAACTCACCAGTCCCAATTGAAGGTTCTTTTGCTAGCGGGAATTGATCATTTTGTGTACCATTCCCGCCCTGTTGCCGGTCACGAAAAGCTCAAAAAGCCACCTAAAAACAATGGTAGAGCTGGCTGGATACTAAGGCTTGATATTGAGGGTTGGAGCCAAGCTCCATAAGAGTAGTTTGTCTATTGAATTTGTAATTTCCGATTGGCGAGCTTGGTATGCGGGGGTTTCGGAACCTGCGGACTGGCATCGATGGCACAGTGGCGAGTTAGAACTGCAGGAAGATACCCTGGCTGATGTCTCCTTTCTTCCGGCGATGCTCAGGCGCCGCCTGAGCCCATTGTCTAAAGCCGTATTTAATAGTGCTTACCCACTTCTGCAGCAGAGAGATATCCCCCTGCTGTGTTGCTCTGTGCACGGAGAGGCGATGAGAACTTACTCTCTTCTACAGGGGGTTGCTGCGGAAGAAGATTTATCCCCTACGGCGTTTGGTTTATCAGTACACAATGCGATCGCCGGCCAATTGTCTATAGCGAATAAAGTACGATCTCCAGCTCTCGCTTTAGCGGGTGGTGACTATCCATTACTGGCAGGTTTAATGGAAGCTACCGGTATTTTGCGGGAAGGTGCAAAAGAAATACTGCTGATATTTTGTGAGGAACCCCTGCCAGAAATGTATCACCCTAGCACCCAAAGTCCCTCAGGTGTTTGTGCTACAGCTTTACTCTTAACCTTACCAGTTGAGGGAAGTAAGGGTACTGGAGTGACTTTGCTAAATTCTTCGAGCGTCAGACTAAAAACGGCATTTGAAGAGGCTGATTATCAGCTACCTCTGATAAGCGCGCTTATTAAAAACTCAGGAAAAGTACCTGTTGCCAAAGGGTGGGAGTTACTAATCAATGCAAACTAATTTGGAGTCTGGCAAGAGGTATGATCGGTATTGGTTTAGGCTGATAGCCACTGCCGTTGCGTTTAGTCTATTTGGTTTTGGTGGTCTGATCCTTCGATTTATTTTATTTCCACCTCTCAGAATTTTATACCCTAATGCAAATGTACGTATGCGTAAGGCTAGGTTAATCATACATCATGCCTTCCGTTTGTTTATTGGATTTATGCACAAAACAGGGATATATACTTATGATTTCAAGGATGAGATTAAACTGCAAGAGCCCGGCCAATTAATACTGGCTAATCATCCCACTCTTATTGATGTCGTTTTTCTTATATCTCGAATACCTAATGCAAACTGTATTGTAAAGGCGAGTCTATTTCGAAATCCCTTTATGCGTGGTGCTGTAATGACTGCGGGTTATATTCCCAATGATGACCCGGAAAAAATAATTGAGCTTGCCTCAAAATCTTTGAAAAAAGGGGAGTCAGTGGTTTTATTTCCGGAAGGAACCCGCTCTGTGCCAGGGAAACCATTCAAGTTCCAGCGGGGGGCTGCCTATATGGCACTTCGTTCTGGTATTAGTCCGACTCTGGTTACCATTCGCTGCAACCCGCCAATGCTGATGAAAAATATCCCGTGGTACAGCATTCCGTTATCGCGGCCACATTTTGAATTTGATGTCTCTGAATCTTGGGAGATTCTCAAGATGAAAGAAAAAAGCGAAAGCCCATTGGTAGCCAGGCAAGTTACCCAAGAATTAAAAGCATTTTATACTGAGGAGTGTGCTGCGTGAATGATTTGGTTGAAGAGCTAAAGACACTGATTATTGAGGTTCTAAACCTAGAGGATATTACACCAGAGGAAATCATCGCAGATGAGCCTTTATTTGGTGAAGGTCTAGGTTTGGATTCCATTGATGCGCTTGAGCTAGGTCTGGCATTGCAGAAGAAATATAACATATCTATCGATGCGGAAAATGAAGATACCAAATCACATTTTGCTAGTGTGAACAGCCTGGCAAAATTTGTTAATGGTAGCCGCGCGTAAGAGAGATATGTATGTTGAAAGATAGAGAAGACATTTTCCCAAAATTGACCGAAATCCTTGTTGAGATGTTTGAGGTTGATGAAGAGGATATAACAGAAGAAGCCCACCTTGCTGATGATCTGGATATAGATAGCATTGATGCGGTTGACCTGATAGTTCGTTTAAAAGAGCTTACTGGAAAGAAAATTGCACCTGAAGAATTCAAAAGTGTAAGAACTGTTGGAGATGTAGTTGGTGCAATTGAAAAGGTAATGGCCGAGAAGTGAGTCGATTCGCGCAGCTAATATTGGTCATTATTCTGACACTGTACCCTGTGGCAATTTATTTTGGCATAGAATACTTGTCTTTAAGTAGTATTCTGTTACTGCTGTTGATTGTTGCGGTTTCAAGGGTATTGTTTGGCGGCGCGAATAAGGCGATTGGCACCAAGCTAATGGCCGTGGCCTTGGCTTTTGTTGTTGGCGTCTCCTGGTTAAGGGGCGATTCAAGTGGACTTCTTTGGTATCCAGTACTTTGTAACCTGATTCTATTTTCACTGTTTTTATACAGTTTGAGTCAACCGCAAACATTAGTAGAACGGCTTGCTCGCCTTACGACTCCAGATTTACCACCTGAAGGTATTCTATATACACGAAAGGTTACCAAGGCATGGTGCCTGTTCTTTTTAATTAATGGAAGCCTCGCACTGGCAACTGTTTTAAACGGCGATATGAAAGTCTGGACTCTTTATAATGGCCTTGTTTCATATGTGCTAATGGGAATTATGATGGGCGGTGAATGGCTACTACGTCGTCGTGTCCAAAATAAGGTGTGAGTTAAGGCCGTGGACAAAGTACAGTTTGAACAGGTGTTTGATTACTCGAATGACCAAGCAGTAGTTAGCTATTCAAGTCGTGGGGAAATTTCATTCGCCCAATTTAAACGTGAATTGGCATTTGTTGAGCGAAAGCTAAAAAAATCCCTAAACGAAGCTGGGATCAAAAGAGCTGCCATTTTCTGTGAAGATAGTTACGAGTTTAGTTTGCTCTTTTTTGCAGCTATGTCTTGTTGTGAAGTCGTTGTTATTCCGGCAAATAATAAGCGATTTACCCAGCAAAAACTGGGTGAGCAAACCCTATTACTGGGCAGCTGGGAAGATAGCTCGGCATTTAGTATAAATATTCCGGATCAATGTAGAGAGGAGCTTTCTGTTCCCAGTTGTTTTGATGCTGGTATTCAATTATTCACATCAGGAACCAGTGGTGAACCACAAACCGTTGATAAAACCTTATATCAACTGCTCAATGAGGTTAAGGCCCATAATCTTAAGTGGTCACCCCGGGTAGCTAATACAACTACTTTGGCAACTGTAAGCCATCAGCATATATATGGCTTACTGTTTAAATTACTGTGGCCACTAGCCAGCGGGCGTCGATTTGTTAGTAAGACTTATGTGGATATTGTGGGATTACTCCAAGACGCCCACAAGTGGGGGCCTGCCGTGTGGGTTGCAAGCCCTGCACAGTTAAGCCGCCGTATTTCTTCCTGGCCATGGGCGTTGGGAAAATCCTTGGTAGATATCTTTTCTTCTGGGGGGCCTTTACTGGAAGTAGACGCAAAGGCGATTGATCAGTTGTGTGGAATCCAGCCTATAGAGGTCTATGGAAGCACTGAAACCGGGGGAATTGCCTGGCGTAATCAATTACGTCAGAAAAGTTGGAGTCCACTAAAAGGAGTGAACATTGCAAAAACCAGCGATGGATTACTCAAAGTCTCTTCTCCGTGGTTACCCAAGGAGTTTATTTGTCAGGACAAAGTACAAATAAGTACAGACGGTATGTTTGAACTTAAGGGGCGGGCTGATCGCATTGTTAAGATTGAAGAGAAAAGAATTTCTCTTGCACAAGTTGAGTCCCTACTAGTTGGAAGCTCATATATTGTAAAAGCCAATGCACTTGTCTTGGAGCGTAAAAGAAAAATAGTTGCCGCTGTTGCCACACTAACGGAATCCGGGAAAGAACTATTGCAAAAGAAAGGAAAGGCTTCTCTTATTCGTAAACTTAGAGAAACCCTGGCCAAGGATCTTGATGGCGTGGCTGTGCCACGTTCTTGGCGTTTTGTTAATGAAATTCCCACTAACTTACAGGGAAAAATAACGAGAGACCTGCTAATGCAACTTTTTGATGAAATTCCGGCAGCAATGGTGCCACAGATTATTAGCAGCGAAATATTAGATAATAATCGTCAAGTTAATTTTACGGTTAATGATGATCTGCCTTGCTTGGATGGTCATTTTGAAGGCTCACCGGTAGTGCCAGGGGTTGTGCAGCTGGATTGGGCTATGCATTTTGGCCGTCCAATTGTAAAAGCCGGCAGTACGTTTACCCAAATGGAAGTGATTAAATTTAAGCAGTTAATGATGCCCGGTGATGCTGTCACTTTATCTTTGGAGTTCAGCCAGGAAAAGAACAAATTAAATTATTCTTTTCGGAACACTCAAGATGGCAATATAGAATATAGCAGTGGTAGGTTGTGCTTCAGCCATGTCTAACTTTTGTTTTGTAATACCCGTTTATAATCATGAGGGGGCGATCGCAGAGACGCTGGCATCTCTGGATAACTTTAACCTGCCTTACATTCTGGTAGATGATGGCTGTGATGAACCCTGTAGAATTGAACTGCAACGGTTAGAGCAGAGCTACGGTCCCCGGGTTCACTTGGTTGTTCGCCAGGCTAATGGTGGAAAAGGTGCCGCGGTAAAAAGTGGTCTGCGAGCTGCGAAAGCGCTTGGATATAGTCATGGAATTCAAGTCGATGCCGATGGTCAACACAGCCCCGCTGATATACCTCAATTCCTTGAGAAAAGCAGAAAGTGCCCTGACTCACTGATTTGTGGCTATCCGCAATACGATAAATCAGTTCCTAAAGTTCGTTTGTGGGGACGCTATCTAACTCATGTATGGATCTGGATTAATACTCTTTCTCTGGAGATTAAGGATTCCATGTGTGGGCTGCGTTGTTATCCCTTATCTCGAACTGTAGATTTGTTAGATAACGAGTATACCGGTGATCGAATGGATTTTGATCCAGAGATCTTGGTACGGTGGTATTGGAGCAAAGGCGGTCTCTGCCAGGTACCAGTTAATGTGAGCTACCCAATAGATGGCGTTTCCCATTTCCGGGGATTTGAGGATAACTTCCTTATATCGGCAATGCACACCCGTCTATTTTTTGGCATGTTGGCCAGAACTCTGCGTATTTCGACAGTAGGGCGAAAAGCGTGAGTAATTTACACTGGTCAAAATACCGGGAACAAGGCTTTTTCCTGGGTATCAAATTCTTATTCTGGTTGCACCACTGGTTGGGTCCGATTGCCTTTAAAGTTGCGGTATACCCGGTAGTTTTATGCTATTACCTAAAAAATCAGAGTGGCCGCAATTCGATCCGTGAGTACTTGGAATTATTCGCCAAACGCTACCCATCTAGCGAAATAGAACCGAATTGGAAAACCGGATTTAAAATTTTCCTTAATTTTGCTAACAGTGCTAGAGAAAAGCTTGAAGCTTGGTTTGTGGGTATCCCGGATAGTCAGGTAAATTTCCCAGAAAGAGCGGGTCTTCACCAGTTGGCCGCTAGTGGCCAGGGTGGATTAATTATTGGCTCTCACCTCGGGAACCTGGAGGTTTGCAGGGCACTTGGCAGCCTGACAAAGGTACGGGTAAATGTTTTGGTGCATACAAAGCATGCGGTGAAATTTAATCGCATGATGAAGATGCTCAACCCCCTGAGTCAAGTGCGGCTTATCCAGGTGACAGAAGTAACTCCCGCTTTAGCGATGCGACTCTCCGAGGCTGTTGAAGCCGGGGAGCTGGTTGTTATTGTCGGTGATAGAACACCGATTAACTCTATGGGGCGCACCTGCGAGGCAGAATTCCTGGGGCGAAAAGCGCCTTTTCCCCAGGGGCCCTATATTCTTGCTGCGCTGCTCAAATGCCCGGTGTACACACTTTTCTGTCTGCGCAGTACTTCCGGATACGATATTTATATGGAAAAACTCTGCGATCGTGTTGTGATGAAACGCGGTGACAGAGAGGGGCATATTCGCTCTCTTGTCGAGGAGTTTGCACGACGGTTGGAACGCTATTGTCATATAGCACCTTTGCAATGGTATAACTTTTACCCGTTCTGGGATCAGCAAAAATGAATTCAGCAGTACTACAACGAACCCAAATAGTCTTTGATGGCACAGATCTATCTATTGATCAGGTAAACACCATTGCAGCCGGCCGTGGCGATATCTCTCTATCTGATGAAGAGGGCTTTGTCGCAAGGATAAATCGCGGTGCCGAGTTCCTGGATAGCCTTTGGCAGAAGGAAGGTGTGATCTACGGAGTAACCACTGGATATGGTGATTCCTGTACCGAAAGTATTCCAGCAGACCTGGTGGAAGAGTTACCTCATCGATTATTTACCTTCCATGGTTGTGGAATGGGGGAAGTCTTTACTCTTGAGCAGAGTAGAGCGATTGTTGCTGCCCGGATTGCCAGCCTTGCAAAGGGCAGTTCAGGGGTCCGATATCGGCTGTTGCAGCAATTGGTTTTGTTACTTCAGAAAGACATTATTCCGGTAATTCCCCAAGAGGGTTCTGTGGGAGCCAGTGGCGACTTGACCCCACTGTCTTATGTTGCTGCGGTTTTGTGCGGGGAGCGCAAAGTTTGGTACCGAGGCCATCAGAGAGATACTGCTGAGGTATTCGATGAATTACAGATTGAGCCATTAAAGCTATATCCAAAAGAGGGTTTAGCAATAATGAATGGCACCGCCGCAATGACTGGCTTGGCGTGCTTAGCCTACAAACGGGCAGAGTATCTAGCACAGCTGAGTGCTCGTATTACCTCCATGATGAGCATTGCACTAGATGGCAATGCCTATCATTTCGATAGCGCGCTTTTTGCAGTGAAGCCTCACCCCGGTCAAAACCAAATTGCAAAGTGGATTCATGACGATCTCAATGTTGGTGCTGCTCCAAGACAAAATAGTCGATTGCAGGATCGCTATTCACTTCGGTGTGCTCCCCATGTAGTTGGTGTGTTACAGGACTCTCTGCCCTGGCTCCAGCAGTTTATTCATAACGAACTAAACAGTGCCAATGATAACCCGATCATTGATGGTGAAAACGAGAGGGTGCTTCATGGTGGGCACTTCTATGGTGGGCATATAGCCTTCGCCATGGATAGCCTGAAGAATGCGGTAGCAAACCTCTCTGATTTACTGGATCGACAAATAGCCCAACTGGTAGATGTTAAGTTCAATAATGGGCTCCCGGCAAACCTATCAGGTGTAACCGGGCCTCGAAGATCAATTAACCATGGCTTTAAGGCTGTTCAAATTGGTGCGAGTGCCTGGACTGCTGAAGCACTAAAGCAGACCATGCCCGCAAGTGTTTTTTCCAGATCAACGGAGTGTCATAACCAGGATAAGGTCAGTATGGGCACCATTGCTGCCAGGGACTGTATCAGGGTATTACAGTTAACGGAGCAAACAACCGCAGCGGCACTGATGGTTGCTTGGCAGGGCATTCAGCTTCGAGTTCGTAGTGGAGGAGTGGATTTGGAAAAATTATCTACCGCTCTTAATACCACAATCAGGCAGATAGGAGATGAATTTTCTTTTCTGGAGGAAGATAGAGAGCTTGAACAGCCATTGAGAAAATTCGTTTCGTTAATTCAGCAAAGACATTGGCGCTTATATGAAAACTAATACACCTATGCGCCCTGAAAAATGGACGGCACAAGTTGAACTACAAATTCCTTTCCACGATGTGGATATGATGGAGATAGCTTGGCATGGGCATTATGCAAAGTACTTTGAAATAGCCCGATGTGCATTGTTTGATCAGTTGGAATATAACTACCAACAGATGAAGGAATCAGGTTTTGCCTGGCCGGTCATAGATTTGCGCGTACGATATGCAAAGCCTTTACGATTTCAGCAGTGGATTGTTGTTCGCGCTGAGGTTTCTGAATATGAAAATCGATTTAAGATCAATTATACGATAACAGATAGAGATACCGGTGTACGCTTAACAAAAGGACATACCGTACAGGTAGCTGTCGAAATAAGCAGTGCCGAAATGCTGTTTGCATCACCTCCAATTTTGCTGGAAAAATTGGGGGTAAATTAGTGATGACTGCCAAGCGTTTGGTTTTATTTTTTATTTGCTTTCTATTTTCCACAGTAACTTCTGCTTTGACTTCAGAGCAGCAGGCGGTTTTGCGGGAGATAGAGAAAAATATTGTGTCATATCCACAGATGCTTGGCACTTTTTCCCAGACAAAGAGGCTGCCCCAGTTGCCCAGGCCTCTGGTTTCTTCAGGCATCCTGGCTATTTCTGAAGAGTTAGGATTAAGTTGGCGAATAGAGAATCCAATAGAATCCCATCGAATATTTAAGCTAGATGATGCTGATTCTGGTAATCGGGTCAATAGCAATATTGTAGGAAATCATGTGGCTGATCCTCTATTAAAGATTATCAGTGGTGATTTTAGCGAACTGGATCAGACTTTTACGGTGGGACCTCAGATCGCAGAAGAGCAATGGCGAATTAACTTAATTCCCAAACAAGAGGCTTTTAGAAAGGTTATTGAATCGATAGAAGTCGTGGGAGACAAAAAGATTCGGAAAATAGTACTAGCTGAAGCCAACATGGCAATTACTGAAATAGATATTATGAATTTACATTCAGTTGAAGCTAATAACAGTCAACTACTGAGTGAATTCTCAGAAGATAACCAGAAATAATCTCATGTCACGTCGAGTTGTTATTTGGCTTTCCTTTGTTAGTGTAATTCTTGGGATAACTGTATTACGCTATCAATCCAGCTGGCTGCAAACAGATATTTTGTTATTAGCTGATAATAACTCCGACTCGGTAAGTAGTGCTGGCATCCAGAAAAAAGTCAGTCAGCAATTACAGGGAAGTTTAATTTGGGTTTTAGTTTCTGAAGGAAAAGAATCACAACGTCTGGCCAGGCATACCCAAGAGTTGGCGCAGAAACTAAAGGCCGCTAAATCTCTAGAGTCTGTTGAATATCGTTGGACCGATTCTGAAAGCTATAAAGAGGAGTGGGAGCTGCTCTTTCCTCTGCGCCAACAGCTACTCAGCCCTGAAGATAGGGCGTTATTAGGCGCTAAGCCAGAGGAACTTATACAGCGTCAATTGAGTAAGTTATACGGGCCTGACGGCGCTGGAATCGATTTGGAGAAAGACACTTTCTCAACTTTTCGCAATTACTTTACCGCTGATATTGGAGTTACTCCACAAGTCTTTGATGGAATCCCGGTACATACAGAAGGACATAAAGTTTTTACTCTGCTTTATACGGTGGCTGCACCGGTAGATTTGACTGGAGAGAGAGGTACATCACTTCTTTCTTTACAGTCAGAATTAAAGCAATGGTCCCAAAAAAATGGTTATTCGCTACTGGTAGCTGGAGCCCCCCTGCACACAGAGTATGCTGCTGCTATGGCACAGGATGAAATACGCCTGATTGGCTCCCTTTCGATCCTTGCTATTTGCTGTCTATGTATTGTTGTCTTTCGCTCATTAAAACCTCTACTAGCTTGTACATTCGCAATTCTATGTGGCGTGGCCAGTGGCATATCTGGCGTCATTATCATTTTGGGCCAAATTCATATACTGGCTTTTGTATTTGGTACGACGGTTTCTGGATTGGCAATCGATTACGCATTTCACTTTATTTGTAATAGATTGAGGCTTGGCAAGCCAAAAGATAAGGATATTTTACCTGGGCTATTGTTGGGCTTGATATCAAGCTGCTTGGCATTTTTCTCTCTTGCATTAACACCTTTTCCGCTTTTACAACAAATAGGGGTTTTTGTCGGCTGTGGTTTAATAGGGGCTTGGTTGACTGTAATCCTGTTATTTCCAGGCTGGATTAATATTAAGCATAGGCCTTTATCGTTTTCCAGTCAGTTTCCTAAACTCAATATTAGGTACTACCTGTTCCCATTGGTTGGGCTGTTGATTTTTGGAGCTGCGGCACTTCAGAAAATTCAATTTAATGATAACCTAAAACTGTTTTACCAGCCTCCAGAATTTCTTACACAAGATGAAATAGATCTAAATTCTCTGATTAGATCCCGGCCAGACTCCCGTTACTTTCTGGTTTTTGGTGAAGATGAGCAACAAGTATTAACACGGGAATGGGAACTTAGAAATCAACTGGACTATTTAGTAGAAAAGGAAATTATTAGTGGTTTTCAGGGGGTAACCAACCGGATACCTCCAGAAGAGGTTCAAGAAGCTGACTGGATGTTATTGTCGAAGTTTTATAGTGGGGATGCTGTCAGGTCTTTTTATCAGCAATTGGGTTATTCTGCACAAGATATTAATCAACAGTTAAAATCTAAAATACAGCCATTCAATACCTTTAACTTCTCTGAATGGTTGCCAGTTGCAGGTCGGCAATATAAAGGACTATGGCTGGGTTGTGAAAATAATCACTGTTATTCTGTGGTTCGTATTTATGGCTTAACAGAAGATTTGTCATCTTTAGAGTTACTGCCTGGAGTAACCTATGTCGATACTACCAGAAGTATCTCTAATGTGATGTCACAACAACGTGATCTGTTGCTGCAATTACTACCATTAATATTCATTGTTGTATTTTTAGTGACGGCAACTAAAACAGGAATAAAACAAGCCTTAAGTATAGTTGCACTTCCATCCAGCGCAGTACTAGGCACCCTGGCGATAGTGATTTTACAGGGATCAGCAATTAATCTATTTCATGTTGCGGCTTTATTGCTTGTCTTTGGAATTGGTATAGATTACGCAATATTTAGCCATACGAGCCGGAAAGCAGAGCAGCATTATACCCTGCTGGCGATAGCTATGGCTGGGTTAACAACTTTTTTAGGGTTTGGTTTGCTAGCATTGTCTGGCACACCGGCGATTGCAAATTTTGGGTTAGTCCTGGCTGTGGGCACAGTATTAACTTTGTTGTTGGCATTTCTATTTTTTTGTACACGGGGTAAGGGATATTAGCCAATGAAAGAAATTAAGTCTGACGTTGTTATTATTGGTGCCGGACCTGCTGGAGCTGTAGCCGGTGTTTTGTTGGCTAAAAATGGCTGGAGTGTATCGATCGTTGAGCGAGAGATGTTCCCTCGCTTCTCTATCGGCGAGAGTTTGCTGGCACAGTGTATGGAATCTCTTGAAAACGCAGATATGTTGGAGGCAGTAAAATCCGCAGGCTTCCAATTTAAAAATGGTGCTGCTTTTGAATGGGATGGTGCCCGTACCTCATTTGACTTTCGTGAAAAATTCACACCAGGGCATGGTACAACTTTCCAGGTACAGCGAGCCAAGTTTGACAAAATACTGGCCGATGAAGCTGAGCGCCAGGGAGTAAAAATTTATTATCGTCATTCTATTGTATCAGCTGATATTGCCGAAAATGGTGCGGAACTGATTGCAGAACACAATGGTGAAGAGCTTGCTTTCCAGGGCCGTTTTGTTCTGGATGCAAGTGGTTTTGGACGAGTTCTACCAAGATTACTGGACCTGAATCGTCCATCAGAGTTTCCTGAACGTGAATCAGTATTCACACATGTAGAGGACAATATTACTGATAGTAATTTTGACAGAGATAAAATACTTATCACAGTCAATCCCAATGAGAGAGATATTTGGTATTGGTTGATACCTTTCGCCGATGGCAGAGCTTCTGTTGGTGTTGTTGGTGAGAAGGAAAAGATCGCGGCTTGGGGACAGGATCCAGAACAGATCCTGAAAGGTGCTATTTCGGCTGCACCAGAGTTGGCAAAAACTTTATACAACGCAAAATTTGATACCGAGATTCAACGTATTCGTGGATATTCAAGTAATGTAACCAAGCTGGCAGGTCCAGGCTTTGCTCTTTTGGGAAATGCTGGTGAATTCCTTGATCCAGTATTTTCTTCAGGCGTTACCATCGCAATGAAGTCTGCAGAGTTAGCTGCTGAATGTTTACACCGTCAACTCTCTGGAGAGAGCGTTGATTGGGACAAAGAGTTTTCTGTGCCTTTAAAGCAGGGTGTTGAAGTTTTTAAAACGTATGTAAAGGCTTGGTATGATGGTCGTTTTCAGGATGTGATTTTTTATCAGACTGAGCAAAAAGAAATTAAAGGAATGATTTGCTCAATATTGGCAGGTTATGCCTGGGATAAGAAAAATCCTTTTGTTGCTGCTGCAGAGCGTAGATTGAATACACTGGTGGAAATATGCTCCGCTGGTTAGTGCTTTATTTTAGTATCTTTACTCTGGTGGGTTGTATTTCCCCTAGGGTAGAAAAAGATAAGTCTGAAGGCTGGTCTTTGGCGCCTCTTTTAGCTGAGCAACCGCGTCAGATGAATCAACATTTGCGTATTGTTTATCAAAACAATGTGTACGAAGTGATTGCGGCCACCTTGCTCTCTTCAGAGAACATGAGGGTTTCGCTTCTCAGCCCTGAAGGTATGAGTTTGTTAGATATTGCATATGATGGTAATGAGATCAGCACTCATCACTACATGCGTAGAGCGGCAAGTCTGCCACCTGAAAAACTGTTAGCAGACATTCAGTTTGTATATTGGCCAGTTACTCAGCTGCAGAAACAATTACCTGTTGGGTGGAAGTTGCAAGAGTCCATAGTTGAGGGGGATTATATCCGTCAGCTCTTCCACAATGGAGAAATAAGTACAGAGGCGCGCTACAGTACTAATGATATTTGGGAAGCACAGGTTGAGCTTGAGCACAAACGACTTGGTTACAGGTTAAGCATCAGGAATTTTTAGGTATGACTAATTTCTATCTTAATCATATGGGCATCATCTGTACCCTGGGAAATTCTGCTGAATCGGTAGCTAAACCCCTTTTTAGCGGTGATAGCTCTTTTATGCGACTGGATGAAAACCGATTATTAAACTATCAGGGAAACCTGGGTATTGTGCAGGAGAAGTTGCCAGAATTACCGAGTTCGCTACAAGCCTATCACTGCCGTAATAATCAGCTGGCTTTGGCTGCACTGGGCCAAATCGAATCAGAGATCGGTAGTCTTGTTGAAAGATATGGTACAAGCCGAGTTGGAGTGGTTATGGGAACTTCAACTTCTGGGATCGATTCTGGTGAATCTTACCTCAGTGGTAAAAAAGACACTGGTTACAATTACCGGCTTCAACAGCAAATGGCAGGACTTAGTACTTTTGTCGCAAAGTATCTGGGTGTGCAAGGCGTACAACTTACAGTTTCTACAGCGTGTTCATCCAGTGCGAATGCCCTTGCCAGTGCCCGGCGCCTTCTCTCTGCCAATGTTTGTGATGCTGTGGTTGTTGGTGGTGTGGATTCTCTTTGTGGCATGACGATTCGTGGCTTTCATAGCCTGGGGGCACTTAGTGCGGGCCAGACCAACCCCTTCAGCGTTAATCGGGATGGTATTAATCTTGGGGAAGCTGGCGCAATATTTGTGATGACCAAAGAACCTGGGCCTGTGATTCTATCCGGTGTTGCTGCCACGTCTGATGCCCACCATATGTCGGCTCCAGATCCAGAGGGGCGCGGTGCAGAGGCCTGTATGCGCAGAGCACTGGAAAATGCGAGCTTGGATGCAAGCGATATTGATTATCTAAATCTCCATGGTACGGGCACACCACAAAATGACTCTATGGAGGCTTTAGCCGTTGAAAGGGTGTTTGGAAGCCAACTGCCTTGCTCTTCCACTAAACCTTTAACCGGGCACACATTGGGAGCTGCTGGTGCACTTGAAGCGGCCTTTTGCTGGCTTGCCCTGCAAAATGATCAACTCCCCCCCCATCAGTATGATGGGCATTATGATCCGGAGATTGTGCGGCTGAACCTTTGCCAGGGCCAAGAAGCTGCTGGAGGATTGCGCTACGTAATGAGTAACTCCTTCGCGTTTGGTGGGAGTAACTGCTCGGTAATTATGGGCAGTCAGAGGTAAAATATATGCAAAAATATACTGCTGGAGAATTGGTTCCACACAGTGGAAATATGTCACTTCTCGATGAAGTAGTTTCAGTAGATGAGGAACAACTGCTGGCAAAATTGCGGGTCCGAGATGATGGAATTTTTTCTCGCGACGGTCGTGTTCCCGCCTATGTGGGAATTGAGTATATGGCCCAGTCAATAGCGGCATTTTCCGGTTACCACGCCAAGGAACGGGGCGAAGAGGTTCGCCTGGGCTTTTTATTGGGTACCCGTAAATTTGTGTCAAATGTTGAAAGTTATCGCTGTGGCGATGAACTGACGATTGAAGTCCAGCGTTTGCTGCAGGCTGAGAATGGCATGGCGACATTTGAGTGTGTAATAAAGGGCCCCTCCATCGAGCAAAGTGCGCGGTTAAATGTATATCAACCGGACAACGTGGAACAGTATTTGAAGGGTAGAAATTAAATGTCTGAGTGGATTTTAGTTACGGGTTCAAGCCGTGGTATAGGTCGGGCAATTGCCCTTCAGTTAGCTGAAGATGGTTATAATATCGTTTTACATTGCCGTAGCCGCCGTGACCAAGCTGAAGAGGTTGCAGAGGAAATTGCTAAGCTAGGAAGTAAAAGTAGAATTCTTCAGTTTGATATTTCTGATCGGAACCAAACTAAAGATGTTTTGCTAGAAGATGTCGATGAACACGGTTGTTACTATGGGGTTGTATGCAATGCAGGTGTAACTGCTGACAATGCTTTTCCCGCAATGCCTGCCGAGGATTGGGATTCAGTCGTTCACACAAATCTGGATGGTTTCTACAACGTCTTGCATCCCCTGACTATGCCCATGGTTAGACGCCGTGCTCCCGGTCGAATAGTTGTGATGACTTCGGTCTCTGGCGTCGCTGGAAATCGAGGACAGGTAAACTATTCCGCGTCTAAAGCTGGTTTGATTGGTGCGAGTAAAGCGCTCGCACTGGAGCTGGCGAAACGAAAAATCACCGTTAATTGTGTTGCTCCGGGTCTTATTGATACCGATATGCTGGATGAAGATTTGCCGGTTGAAGACATTTTAAAAATGGTTCCAACCCGCAGAATGGGCAAGCCTGAAGAAGTCGCAGCGACTGTAGCCTTTTTAATGCATGAGCGGGCTGCTTACATTACCCGTCAAGTTATTTCCGTAAATGGTGGTCTCTGCTAATGAAGCGTGTCGTTGTTACAGGAATGGCCGGAATATCTCCTATCGGCCAAGATTGGGAGTCGGTTAGTGAGTCTTTGCAGAGCCGTCGTTCCGGAATTGTTTATATGGAGGACTGGGACAAGTATGAGGGACTTGAAACTCGCCTTGGTGCCCCAGTAAAAGATTTTGAAAAGCCATCTCATTACAATCGCAAACGCGTTCGCAGCATGGGGCGCGTCTCATTAATGGCGGTTCGCGCCAGTGAAATTGCTCTTCAGGATGCGGGATTGTTGGATGACCCCATTCTCAAAAGTGGAGCTGCCGGTGTCGCCTATGGCTCCTCTGCGGGAACTCCCGCTGCTATCGCTGATTTTGGCAATATGCTACTAAATCATCGTACTGATGGGCTGAATGCCACCAGCTATATAAAAATGATGTCTCATACGGCTGCGGTCAATATCGGAGTATTTTTTGGTTTGTGTGGGCGGGTTTACACCACCAGCTCTGCTTGTACTTCTGGTAGCCAGGGAATTGGGTATGCCTATGAAGCGATCCGCAATGGTAGCCAAACTATTATGGTCGCCGGTGGTGCAGAGGAGCTGTGTGCAACTGAGGCGGCAGTTTTCGATACGCTTTATGCTACCTCCACAAAAAATGATACTCCTGAAGCGACCCCACGTCCCTTTGATAGAAACCGGGATGGATTGGTGATCGGTGAAGGTGCTGGCACGCTGATTCTGGAGGAGTATGAGCACGCCGTTGCACGTGGAGCCAGAATTTATGCGGAAGTTGTTGGCTTTGGTACTAATTCTGACGGTAGCCATGTTACTCAACCCCAGTCGAGGACTATGCAGGTGGCTCTGGAGCAAGCTATAGCTCAATCTGGCGTAGATGCTAGTGAGATAGGTTATGTCAGCGCACATGGTACTGCCACGGACCGAGGAGATATCGCCGAGAGCCATGCGACTCGCAATGCGTTTGGTCGTGCTGTGCCTATCAGTTCCCTCAAGAGTTATACCGGCCATACTCTAGGTGCCTGCGGCGCTTTGGAAGCTTGGACAAGTATCCAGATGATGCGCAATGGTTGGTTCCATCCCACAATGAATTTGGCAGAAGTTGATGCTGATTGTGCGGACTTGGAATTTATCCAAGGCCCCGGCAAGCACATCGATACAGAATATGTCATGAGTAATAATTTCGCCTTTGGTGGAATTAATACTTCATTAATATTTAAAAAAATTCTTAATTAATAGATGAGTGACCTTTAAATAAGGGATAGCAGATGAAGTGGATACTGGCTGTAGTTTCAATAATTTTCTTAGCTCAGCCAGTATTAGCTGACGAATTGTTGTTAAGTTTTGGTGGTGGACCACAGCCGGATTCAAAACAAAATAACAAGACCTTTGGCTTAGACTACTCCTTTAAAACGTTTGAAAAGAGTTATCGGCAGCATATTGATATAGGTGTAAGTTACACAGAAATTAGTACTAGTGCGGATGAAAATAAACGCATAAGGGCTTTTTCCATTTACCCGCAGTTAAATTTGTACCCAAGGCAAAGAAGTTGGGGGCAACCCTTTTTCTTTGTTCGAGCATTGGGCCCCAGTTATATATCCAGTAACTATTTAGGCGATCGACGCCAAGAGAACAACTTTTCTTTTCAGGCGCAGGTGGGTTATGGCGCAAGAATTAACTGGAGGAAAAAGGAGGATCTGGTACTAATGGTATCTTGGAAGCACTTTTCAAATGCTAATTTTTTTGATGAAAATGATGGTATAGATATGCCATTTGTCTTAAATGTTGGCATAAGACTTTAAAAAATACTCGTATTCTCCCAATGATAGGTATCATTGGGAGAATGCTTAAGCTTTAAATTGATAACTGCTTAATAATCGCATCATTCAAGTTACGTACCCAGCGATTGTAATTTCTGTGGATAGTATAGTATTTTTCATTGTAATCAAGCAGATCGCTATCTTTATAAGTAATACTATAATTATCCATATCGTATTTGATATCTGCCTCAGCGTGATGTTTGCGAACATTAATTGAAGCGATTATTTGTCCAGGGGCGACCTCACGACAAGTCCAGTTTCTTGCTATACATCCCGCGATAATTGATTTTTTAATGGTATCCTGAGTTTGTGCAGAACCATCAAGGCGGTCAGGAATACTTCTTTCTTGGATATTCATGACTGGATTACTGGTGCAGCCAGCGAGAGTTAATGCAAAAGCCGCAGAGAACAATATTTTCTTAAAATTTTTCATTTAAATATCCTGTTGGTAGTTTTAGGATCAAATTTCGTGGTTTTTCTTCATCCACTTCGCTACATCATTACCAAGTGTATGAACACAGCGTTGGAGTACTTGGCAAGAACTCTTAAAGTTTGCACCAAACCCACCACTAGAATTTCTAGTATTAGTAAAACTGTCTACTAATTTTCCATTATTGTAAAGTTCCGCCTCAATAGATACCGACTTTCTATGTCCTAACCAAGCGTTACCAGAACTCAGGGCATTTAGAATACTTAGTTTGAGAATATAGCCCTCTGACTGAGGATTTAGTTCAGACGTTGAAGAGATATAGTATCCATATTTACTAAGAAACTTATGGGTCGAATTAGAAAACTGCGAGCCGAGATTCGGGCATTCACTAAGTATATTGGCAGCAATTACTTTCTCATCATGATAGTGAGCTGCTGAATTGATCTTAATGACATCTTTTGCCATTGCTAAAGAAGAGATACTTAAAATTGTACCAGCTAGTACGACTTTAAATCCGCTGATATTCATATTGCCTCAAAGAAATATTACAACTGCCAGGAAGTATACAGATGTAGCCAAATTGATAAATTGTCGAATTTTTATGCGCGATAATTTACCAGATAAGAAAGCCTGACAATAGTGGTTAAACGAACTTTAGGACAGATGATTTTTCACTGAAAAGTAATATAACGGAACTCAAAATTCATTTTATATCCATCAGTCATCTTTAAATTTCTCGACACTGACAAATGTATATTGCCGTCAAAAGCTAAAATTTAGCAGTTGATACCGTAGTGCTCGGAAAACTAAATCTCATTGAGGGTTCATTTAATTGATTTCGATGGATTGGCATAACTCCAACCATCGCTCAATCCCCGCACTTCTATATTTTTGTCGATGTAGGGCGAAATAAAATTCTCTGTGAAAATTTCTCTGTGATACCGGCAATTCGATTAATGAGCCCCGCTTCAGGGCATCAGCTAAAGAGACTCTAGATAGGCAGCTGATACCGAGCCCAGCTTCCACCGCTCGCTTAATGGCCTCTGTATGTTGAAGCTCCAACAAAATATGGAGTTTTGGTAGTAGTCCGACCATTGCACGCTCAAAAGTCTGACGTGTACCGGAACCGGGCTCCCGGGTAATCCAGGTGGCTTTGAGCAGATCTCTGTCTGTCAGGCGCTTGCGTTTGGCGAGGGGATGAGAGGGGGCGCAAAAGACGACCAATTCATCACTGCGCCAGGGAATCATTTCCAGATCTGGGTGATTAAATTCACCCTCAATAAGCCCAAGGTCTAACTCAAAGTTGAGCACCCGCTCTGTAATTGCCGAGGTATTGGCGACTTCCAGCTCCACTCGTGTGCCGGGTTGCTCTTCCATGTATCGCGCCATTACATTCGCTGCCAGGTAATTGCCAATAGTTAGGGTTGCCCCTATTTTTAGGCGCCCCAGATCGCGATGACTGGCGAGGCTCTGTTCTAATTCCTGTGCCCGTTCCAGCAGTTCCTCCGCCTTGGGCCATAGTTGCCTACCCAGCTCATTCAGGCGCAGGCGCTTGCCGGTGCGCTCGAATAAGCGCAGCTCAAACTGTTGTTCGAACTCTTTTAGGGCGGTGGAGGCGGCAGACTGGGACATGCTCAGGCTCTCTGCCGCGCGGCTCACATTCTCGTGGTGGGCACAGGCCAGGAATACCTCCAGTTGGCGCAAGGTATAGCGCAAAGGGAATTCTCCACTTAATCGTTAAAATAGATAAGGAATATCGAAATATCCCACTTTGCCAATAGATCTTCCAGAGCTAAAATTCAACTATCAAGAGATTCGTGGAATAACCGGTTTTAAGTTTATGTCCAAATTGAATATAGAGAAGGTGTTGGATGTCCATCACTGGAACGACACGCTGTTTAGCTTTAAGACCACCCGAGATTCGGGTTTTCGCTTTGAGAACGGACATTTCACGATGATCGGTCTGCAGCAGGATAACGGCCGTCCACTGCTGCGTGCCTACTCCATTGCCAGTGCCAACTACGAAGATGAGCTCGAATTCTTCAGCATCAAGGTACCCGATGGACCCCTGACTTCTCGTCTGCAGAAGATTGTGCCGGGTGATGAGATCTATGTGAGCCAGAAGCCCACCGGTACTTTGGTTGCGGATCACCTGTTACCTGGCAAGCGCCTTTGGTTGCTGTCTACGGGCACCGGTTTGGCACCTTTCATGAGCATTATTAAAGATCCTACTGTCTACGAGCGTTTCGACCAGGTAATCCTTACCCACGGGGTGCGCTATGTCTCTGAGCTGGCCTATCAGGAGCAGATCGAGAATGAGCTACCTGAGCATGAGTACTTTGGTGAGATGGTGCGTGAGCAGCTGCTCTACTACCCTACTGTGACCCGTGAGCCTTATCGTAATACCGGCCGCCTGACCGACTTAATGTTGTCCGGAAAACTTTTTACAGATCTGGATGTGCCCAAGCCGAATGTTGAAGAAGATCGCTTTATGCTGTGCGGTAGCCCGGCAATGCTGAAGGATCTCACCAATATCCTAGATGACTGGGGATTCAAGGAGACCCGCGCAGGCGTGCCTCACGAGTATGTGATTGAGCGCGCTTTCGTCGAAAAATAAGTTGGCCAGTCCAGCGATGAAAAACCACCCACGCGGTGGTTTTTTTATGGGTGAAATACAAACGCTCGAAACTATCCTGACCTTGTGAAACCCTTGCCTTCTATTTTGATTCGAGGGTGAATTTGCTGGGAGTGGCTAGATGAAGCGGTTTTCCCTGGGAATACTACTGTTTTCCTTTCTGTGGCTAGGCGCCTGTACACGGGTGCCGGAGGGGGTTGAGCCCGTACAGAATTTCCAGCTGCAGCGCTATTTAGGCCACTGGTATGAGATAGCCCGCTTGGACCACTCTTTCGAGCGGGGTCTAACCCTGGTAACGGCGGACTACAGCCTCAACCCCGATGGTTCTGTCGCAGTGGTGAATACCGGTTATTCACAAGCGCGTGATGATTGGCAATTGGCGAGAGGGAAGGCCGAGTTTGTTGGTGCAAAAGATGTAGGACACTTGAAAGTTTCTTTCCTTGGGCCCTTTTATTCTTCCTATATCGTGATTGCCCTGGCAGGCGATTATCAATATGCGATGGTTTCCGGCTATAACAAATCCTATCTGTGGATCTTGTCCCGCACCCCGACTATGCCCAAGGATGTTCTGGAGCGGTTTTTACAGAAAGCTAAGGCGATGGGTTATCCCGTCGACCAGCTGATTTTCCCCAAGCAGGAGGCGCAGCCGGGTAATAAACCCTCCGCGCAGTCTTCAAGATAAGGGCCTATTCAAGATTCTGCGCTCCCTCCACCAGCTTGTGCAGACCAATAACAGCAAAATCAAAGCCGGCCATTGGCGCTCAATAGGCATTTTGCCTGAGTGACGATTATCAACTGGCCCCAAGCGTGCGGCGGCCATTTGTCGGGTCTCTCTGGTATTTAGGGACCGTTGCCACTGGGGCCAGTCCTGTTTGGCAAAGATATAGAAGTTTAATACCGGCTCCCCATCCATATCAGTCTTAAGCTGATGCCAGCCAGAACTCTGTGGCCAGAAGCTGTAACACTGGCCCTGGGTATTAGTATTTACAGCAATCCCGCCAATGGATTGGGACTCAGTTTGGGAGCTTAATAATATTGGTCTCTGATCAGAAAAAAGTGGGCTGCATAGGGTGATGCGTTCTTGTGTACGCGGTAACTCATTGGAGAGGATTACTGGCTGCTGACTACCCAAATGCTTGAGTTGGTAATCAATAATGGACTTCCACAGGCTGGCGAATTCAGTAGTAAAGCCACTGGTTAGCCAGCGATGGCTGCCACTAAATAGGATAAACCCCAGGTGTTGTGTCTCAGTCGAACGCCCCCAGAAAAGTGGGGGCTCTCCATTGCCCAGTAAAAAGTCGTAGGAGCCGGGCTGTGTGACTTTGAAGCCAAGATTACGCAGTGGGGGAATCTCCGGATTGTCCGCTTTTTGGTAGCCAAAGCTGGAGTGTAAGTGGGTGGCTTCTTCCTTTTGTAGAGGCATGGATTGGGCAGCAGCATATTGGAGAAACTCTTCAGAGCTATCGTCACTGACTAACCATAACAGTGACTTTGTAGTGGCCAGTTCGTTGAGCTGACGCTTTTGCAGAGCAGAAAATTGTGGCCACAAACTGCTGTCGAGTATCACTAAATCGAAGGGACTTTCATTCGTGAATAAATCCGCAGACTCGGTAAGTGGAAGGCCGTTGAGAGTTTCTTTTCTACTAATTTCAGGTGCCAACTGGGTCATCACTTGTGCTGTTACACCGGATTGGCGCAGCCAGCGGGAGAGGGCGGCTGTCTCAAAAGAGGGGCGTGCCAGCCACAGTAATAATTTGGGTTGGAGCGGTTCTCGCACCAGGATGGGTAAAGGATCTGTATGGGTTTCGCCGGCTTCGCTTTCCGTCCGTACCCGGTATAGCTGGGAGCCTACGAGTTTTGGAGTGGCAGTGAGTTGTGCCTGAATTGTTTCTCCCACTTTTAGCTCAAGACTGTCTTCAATATGGCCGTAGGGATTGAGCAGACTAATTTTTACGTTTTCAGTCAGTGGCTGGCTGTTGTGAACCTTTAACTTTAAAGAATCACCCAAGGTAATTTGCCGCTGCCAGTCCAATTCCCAGCGGCCATCAGATTCCAGGATTTTCGATAACTCCAGACGCACCGGTGCCAGGTCCCGAAGTTTGTCGCGGCCGAGTGGCTCCCCATTGAGAGAGATATATTCCACACCATTGAGATTTATTGGATGTGAGCTCGCCAGCTGTTTGCTGTCGATAGAGATATTGCGCTCGGTGGGAATGATTGCCGGCGGCTGCCAGAGCATCCAGGCACTCAACCAAATCGCCAGTTGCAGGCCATAGTCGAACGGCTTGGCACCTCGGCGGTGCAATAGTACGAGTGATGCTAAGCAGGCCAACAGGCACAGGCCGGGTATCAAGAAATCAATCACAATGACTTCTCCCCTTGCTGATGTAGCCAACGATTGAAATGGCCGTCGGCCTCAGCTTGCAAAGGCAGTGAAGGCGCAGACTCAGGTACTGGTAGTAGCTGATAGAGCAGCTGGCTCAGGGAGTCAGTGCAATCAACACAGTTCGGTTGTTGGTGGCGCTGCTGGTATAAACGTAGCTGTTTGGCGAGCTCCAGGCCGAGCTCTGGTGATTGCTCTGCAGCTAGCTCATTTATCTGCACCAGTAAATCGGTATCGAGTTCGGCTCCAGCATCTACCTGGGCCATTAGGGCGAGCACCTGTGCTCTTTGTATTTGTTCAAAGGCACTGTCGACAGTTTCTGGCGCTACGTCTTCCCGTTCACCGCTAAGCCGACGGCTTTCGTCTACGGGCGGCGCCTCGAAGCCGACTCTCTGTAAGTAAATACGTGAAGCCTGCTGTACTTCCTTGATAAACCTCAGAGCCCGGTGCTGGTGGGGCAGGGAGGCTTGGGGCTCTATAACCGACAGGTCGCGCCAGGAACTCCACATGGCATTCAGCGCGTTGCGCAGTAGCTCCTTGGTTTGGGGGTCGAACAGGGTGGCATGCTCTGAGCTGTCATGCCGGTGTCCGGCAGAAGCAGCTATGCGCTCTGCCTGTTGGAAATGGGAGTCTCGCTGTGCAAAGGGAGTGGCATTTTCTTCGCCATGTGCCTGGTGCTCACCTTGTTCTGTATGGTCGTGGCTATGGCCGTATTCGGACTCCTCTTCATCATCGTGCTTCTCGCTTTCTGCTCCAGAATGCTCCGCTTCCGAATCCTCTTCGCCGAGAAAGCGGCCGTAGCGCATGCGCAGCAAATTCTGTTCATAGGCTAAACCCTCGGAGCGTTTGCGAAACTCCTGTGGATGCAGCTGCTCTCGCTCGGCTAGTAGGGCCTCGGTGTCAATAATCAACTGACGTTGGCTGCGGAAGTACTCCGGTAATATCTTAATCGCCATCCCCTCGCTGTCACTCAGCCCGAAAATCTCTTCTTGCGGCCAGCGCAAGATAAAGTGTTGGCTCTTGGCAACGTTGGCGCTGGGCTCGCGGTTATCCCTGGCCTCCAAATACCAGTAGAGTTCATCTCCCGCTTCCATGGAAAACTGGTGGATGGGCAGGGTGAAATCGTAGCGAGCTGCTTTCTTATCTTCCGAGGAGTTTGTTAATAAAGCAGTGGGTTGCAAACTGGTGAGAGCAATACGCTCTTCGCGAAAGCGTAAATTTTCCCCTGTGCCGCTGGCGAGGGTGACCAATAAATCCGCAGAACTCACCTGGTAATCATCATTAATGATTACTTTCACGGGAATACTTTGAGCGCTGCCTTGAATCGTATCGACGCGCAAGCTGGGTGCCTCAAAGGTAAACTCCGGGGCACTGTCTTTTTGCACCCGAATATTATGAATTTCCGGCAATAGCATTTGGCTCTCCGCGAGTTGCACTGAGAGCTGGTAAAAGTCTGCTTTAGCGATCGTGCGTTGTAATTGCCATTTTTTACTGGGTAGATCACCTAGTGGAGAAAAGGCGAAGCGCTCAGTTTCGGCCAGCATTTCCAGCCCTTGCACCGGTTGATTCAATTCAAGTTGCCACTGGACCGCAGACTGTTCCGGCACATCGATTTGTAGGGATTGGTTGTTGGCTGTGAGCCCAGTGTAGGCGGGCGGCTGGATATGGGTTGCCGCGCGCGTTATGGCAAGTTTTTCGGCAACGGGAATAGCTGTATTTTGTTGCGTGGTCTCAGTTTTATCCCCGGTGAAGAGAGAATCGCTCAGTACAAATAACAATAGTCCCAGGCAGGCACCGAAGGCATTTGTCAGGGCACTGCGGAGTTTTTTTGGACCGAAAGACGATCTGTCGCCACTTTTTAGCAGTTGTTGCAGCTCTGTTTCGATACGCACGCGCTGTAATTGCTGCAATGGGCTTTGGTTGGTTTCCTGCTGGTTAAGCAACTGGCTGCTGTCTTGTAGCTGTGGATATTGTCCATCCAACTGTCGACATAGGCTTTCAGGGCTTAGGCGCCAGCTGCGATCCAATAGAATTGCTACAACAATAATTCCGAGCCAGGCGAACAATAACCACTGTGGCCAGCCGAATACAAAAATGCCCAAGCCAGCCAGAAGGCTGAGGCCAGTGGCAAGCCAGAGATAGGGCCGTAGGGCCGTCAGTTGCCAGCGCCTGCGCACAGCATTAAGGGTGGACTCACGCTTATCCATGGTCAGCCTCCCCGTTACTAACAGTTGCCATAATGACTGCAGGTCGCGATAGGATAATTAGGCGTTCAAAAGCCAGAAGTAACAGTAGGGCGGCTATTAACCAGGGTTGCAGTTGTACAATACGACGGTTTTTTACCTCGCTGTCTTCTACAGGAAGGCCTGCCCCAGCTATGTCTGCCACTACTTTTTTATTGGCAGACCAATAGCCACGATTTTGGTGTTGCAGAGCCCAGTCTTGCCCAGACCAGTGCTGCCACAGGAGTTCGGGCAAATCTGCGCGGCGATAAAAGGCCTCGCTGTACCAGTCACTTTCGTAGCGCAGCCAACTTCCCCGTCCCATTGAGGCCGCTTGAGCTGACTGGCTGTTATCCACAGCAACGAAGTTGAGATTATCGGTAGGGGGGATGCTGTTGTCGGTGATTAACAGGCCGCCATCTGAAACAAATTCCAGCACGGCTTGTGGCAGGGGCGCGGGGCCCGTGTAGATCAACCAATCTGCCTGCTCGGCATTGGGTGTCTCTTCTTGTTCCTGAATATGCACCGATAGTCCCGGCATATTGCCTTGCCAGTCTTCCAGCACAGGCGCCCACCAGCTGGGCGCCTTGCCCATTAAAGCGATACTCGGTAATGCCTGGCTCGGAGCTGTGGATGCTTTGTTGAGGCCGTGCCACTGCCAATGGGGACTGAATCTCAGTGCCTGGTGGGATGCTGGAACCCCGTTGTTTATCAACAGGATATGAGCCCTGCGCAAATCCGCCCGGCGTGATAGTGCTGATAGAGTTTTCCACAGGTCCACATTTTGTGGTGGGGGTGAGGTTACCGAAGGCGTTTCTGGGGATAACCACAGCACTTTATAACCTTCCCCCACAAGCTGCGGCAGTGAATTGTGGATAAATGTATTCGCTTCGCCCGCCCCAATTCTGGGGTCTACCAGTATCACGCCCTCTTGGGGATAAATTTTCCGTTTAATCAGCGGCTGAGCCAATAAACTTGCCAGCAGGGCGACGATTAGCAGGCGCAATAGCAGCAACCACTTGTTATCCACAAGAGGGCGGCGCGCGCGACTCTGTGAATATCTTTGTACCCATTGCAGCGCAGCAAAGGAGATCTGCTGTGGATTACTTCGGCGCAGCAAATGAATGGCGACAGGGATAATCAGGGCAGTGAATAGCCATAGCCACTGTGGGGATTGAAATAAGTTATTTATCCACAACATCTCAGCACAACCTGCCGTGCAGTTGAATAAATTGCTGCAATGACTTTTCCACAGGTTGCTCGATAAGGTCGGTCTGCAGTGAACACTCCTGTGTGGCAAAGCGTGCTTTTAACTCGCTCTGTGCTTGAGCAAAAGCATCCAGGTAAGACTGGCGTTGCCGCTCGGCGTCCACTTCTAAAGTTGCGGGAGTAATGGCGCTTACTTCTGGATTGAGCAGCTTTAGCTCTCCGCCAAAAGGAAAAGTCTGTTCTGCCTCAACTAACAATTGCAGTGGCAGGCAGGGGCGGCCGGCGGCATGCAAGCGTGCGGCAAAATCGCCGATCTCATTGCCCTGTTGAAAAAAATCACTCAGCAACACCACCTGACAGGGGCGTTCAAAGTATTGCCACAGCGGCGCCAGTTGAGCGCGATCTGGCCAGCGGTCGCTGGCGTCGAGTTGTTGTAGCTGAAGGGCGATTTGGCGCTGGTGGCTCTCACCCTGGCCTTCGGGCACATAAACCGTCCGGCTGTTGTTAAACGCCAATAGGGAATAGCTGTCTCCCTGGGCGTTGAGCAGCCAGCAGAGGCTGGCAATCCAGCACTTGGCGTAATGCAGTTTATTCAGGCTGGGCTCGACAAAGCTTGCCTGGCTCAGGGAGGCGCTGGTATCGAGCACAAAGCACACGTGCATACGGCTCTCCTGCTCGGTCTCGCGCACATAGTAGCGATCGCTACGGGCGAACAGTTTCCAGTCGATATGGCGAATGGAATCGCCCGCTTGATAGCCTCGGTATTGGTGAAATTCCAGACCGGTGCCACGGCGTTGGCTGTGTTGCACACCGAGCATCACGCCCTCGGCAATATGTCGCGACAGCCACACCAGATCGCGACAACTGGCCAGGGTTTTGGGGGACAGATATTCCACGCTGATCAGTCCCGGCCCGGTTCCGGCACCGCTGTCAGTAATTCGTCAATCAGCTGTGGCATCTGCACGCCATCGGCCTGGGCCTGGAAGCTGAGCAGCACCCGGTGGCGCAATACCGGCAGTAACAGGCTACGGATATCCTCGCGGGTGACGGCGAGGCGTCGCTGCAACAGGGCCCGCGCCTTGGCAGCGAGAATCAGAGCCTGTCCCGCGCGGGGACCGGCGCCCCACTTGATCCACTGTTGCAGGGTATCGCTGCCGCTGGTTTCCATGCGTGTAGCGCGCACTAGTGTCGCCACGTAGCGGTACAGATCGTCGCTGACATGAATTTCTCGCACCAGTTTCTGCATTTCCCGCAGTTGCTCCGCATCCAGGCTGGGACTGGGTTTGACCCTGCTGGCACCGGTGGTGGAGCGCAGGATTTCAACTTCATCCCGCTCATCGGGATAGTCGATATGAATATTTAACAGGAAGCGGTCCAGCTGAGCTTCCGGCAGCGGATAGGTGCCGGCCTGTTCGATGGGGTTTTGTGTGGCCAATACGAAATAGGGATCGGGCAATTTGAGTGTTTTACCGCCCACCGTTACTGAGCCTTCCTGCATGGACTCCAATAGGGCTGCCTGGGTTTTCGGCGGTGTGCGGTTAATTTCATCGGCGAGCAGGATATTGGTGAAAACCGGGCCCTGCTGGAATTTAAAAAAGCGCTTGCCGGTGCTGTGATCCTCTTCGAGGATCTCACTGCCGAGAATATCTCCGGGCATTAAATCCGGGGTGAACTGTACCCGCTTAAAATCCAGCGCACTGGCATCGGCGAGGGTTTTTACCAGCAGGGTTTTACCCAGTCCCGGCACCCCTTCGAGTAGGGCGTGGCCGCCGGCCAACAGGCAGATCAGCATCTGTTCCACCACAGGTTTCTGGCCGACAATCACCCGCGCAATTTCCTGTTGAAGATTGTCGAGGCTGTGCAGTTGTTGTTCGATACTATTTTCCAGGGTGGTCAGCATAATCAGCTCGTCAGTGCGTAAATAACAATGTTCACCGCAAATTTTGTGTTATCGATGGCGAGCCAGCGTTTGTTGCGGTAGTCGTAGTCCCATTCGCAGCCGAAATCTTTGTTGCTGTAAAGCACGGCGATACGGCCGTTTACAACAATGGCTTTCAGGTAGTCGTGTACCAGATCATCACCCCAGCCATTTAATTCAAAGCTGGTTACCGGCAATTCATCGAATTGAAAGAAACAGCGGTAGAGGTCGTGATTGTCCGGGAGTTTTTGCAGGCAGTCTTCGCCAAACAGCTCGGCCATTTGCGCTTCGAAGGATTTGGCAAAGAGACCGTCGATATCGTGGTTGCAGTCGTCAACAAATACAAAGCCACCGCGATTGACGTAATCGCGAAAATTCTTTGCCTCTTCCGTAGTGAATTGCACCAGCTTGTGTCCGGCCAGGTAGCAGAAAGGCGCCAGCAGCATTTTCTTATCGGCCAGCGGCACTATGTGCTCTTTGGGATCAACCCTGAGATTGGTGTATTCCACCAGTGAATTGAGCAGGTTGGAGGGCATGCGCTGATCCACATCCCAGTCACCGGATTCGTACATCAAGCGGGTGAAATAAAAATCGTAGTGCTCCTGTGCACTACCCGGTGCTGTATTTTGTGCGCGTGTGCCCAGAGGCAGCGCTGCGGCGCAGCTACCCAGGATCAGGCGCTGAAGAAAAGCCTTGCGGGTGAGGGACACGGGATAACTCTGTTACTGCGTTGGTTTATTGTTAGCTAGAAAGGAAAGTAGGTACTTCACTCAAGACCGTATGAGGCATGGATGCCGATTACGAGCGTACAGGGACGTATTCACAGCGCGTCTTGAGTGAAGTGCCTGCTTTCCTTTAATCATAACGCTAGGGCCATACCGGTTTTCCGGCCTGACCCCTGCGTGGATCAGTGATTAGCCCAGCTTGCGCTTGGTGTTAATCACATTGATACCGTCGAAGCGTGCAGTGGAACTACCGTGGGACACGGCACTGGTTTGCATCGGCTGTCCCTTACCGTCAAAGAAGGAACCACCCAGGCGGTAATCATCTTTGTCGCAGACTTGCGAACAGGCATTCCAGAATTCCTGGGTGTTGGACTGGTAAGCGACGTCCTCCACCATGCCGGTAATCTTGCCGTCTTCAATCTCGTAGAACAGCTGTCCACCAAACTGGAAGTTGTAGCGCTGCTGATCAATGGAGAAGGAACCGGCACCCACAATATAAATGCCTTTCTCCACATCCTTGATCATATCGTCGACGCTCAGCTCCTCCTTGCCAGGCAACAGCGAAACATTGGACATGCGCTGGAATTGCACGCTGGACCAACTATCTGCGTAGCAGCAGCCGTGGGATTTCTTTTGCCCCAGCATATGTACCTGGTCGCGGGTGGCCTGGTAGTTCACCAGCACACCGTCTTTTACCAGATCCCAGTTGCGGGTCTTCACGCCTTCATCATCGTAGCCGACGGCACCGAGAGAGCCGGGCTGTACCTTATCGGCAAACAGATTGACCTTGTCACTGCCGTATTGGAATTTGCCGCTGCGCCATTTATCGATAGTGGCGAAAGAGGTGCCGGCAAAGTTGGCCTCGTAGCCGAGCACGCGGTCCAGCTCCAGCGGGTGGCCGACGGATTCATGGATGGTGAGCCAAAGGTGGCTTGGGTCCAGGACCAGGTCGTACTTGCCTGGTTTGACCGATTTAGCCGTGAGCTTTTCCTTGGCTTGTTGCGCCGCCAGGCGTGCGTCTTCGGCCATATCGTAGGAATCGCGATAGAGCACCGTCTGCGCTTGGATCTTGTCTTCGGCGCGGCCATCCAGGTATTCAAAGCCGCGTCCTACCGGCTGGCTAAGGCCCTGGCGCGTGCGGAAGCCACCGGTTTTCTTGTCCACCGCGGTGACCGAGAAGGGCGCCCACAAACGGTGAACATCCTGGTCGATATAGGAGCCATCGGTAGAGGCAAAATACTTTTGCTCATTCACCAGGTACAACATGGAGTTGATATAGCTGGCGCCGGCATCCAGGGCAGACTTGTTTACATCCATCAACAGATCCACCTTGTCGGCCAGGGGGATCTGCATAGCGTTTTTCTGGATCGGTGTCTGCCAGCTGACTTCGCCATGACCTTTCACCGGGGCCAGTTGTACTGGCTCCTGCTGGTACTTGGAGTTGGCCTTGGCCGTGGCTACTGCCTGACGGGTGGCGCGGGCGACGCCATCGGCGGTCAGGTCATTGGTGGCAGCAAAGCCCCAGGTGCCATTAGCAATAACCCGAATGCCCATGCCGATAGATTCGGTGTTCACCACGTCCTGCACTTTCATCTCGCGGGTGATTACGTATTGATTCAGGTAGCGACCAATACGCACATCGGCATAAGTGGCGCCGAGTTTAGTGGCGGTATTCAGGGCGACATCGGCAAATTCTTTTTTTACCGAGAGATCAATACCGCTTTGGGTCAGTTTGCTCTCGGCCACCAGATTGCCGGACAGCGGCAACATGGAAACACCCAGGCCGGCACCGCTGAGCTGGAGAAATTTTCTTCTATCCATTTCGTTATCCTCAAGTGGTGCTGGCGGTTAAACGGCGTCAGAAAGGCTGCTGAAAGTAAAGTCGCGTACTTTCAGTGCGGGAATCATGGCGGACATGCCCCACATACCCACTCGCTGGGGGACGCCCATATCTTCGATATTGTTGAGCATGATTACCGGGCTCTCGTTGAAGCGGAAGTTCTTCACCGGGTATTTAATCTTGCCGTTTTCGATATAGAAGGTGCCGTCGCGGGTGAGGCCGGTGAGCAGCATGGACTGCGGATCGACCATACGGATATACCAGGTGCGGGATACCAAAATACCGCGGCGGGTATTTTTGATCAGTTCTTCGGTGGTTTTATCGCCGCCGATCATAATCAGGTTTTTGGGCTCGGGGACCACTTCGCCTTTGCTTTGCTCGGCCCAGTAGCGGCTGCGCGCCAGGTTTTTCACTACGCCGTCTTTCACCCATTCGGTGCGCCCCAGCTGCATAAAGTCACCGTCGGTCCAGGGTTGGGCCGGCACATCGAGGCTGGTGGGATCGGAGTAGAAATTTACGCGCTTGTCGAACATCTTCTCGCCGGTGCGGTTGCCGCCGCCCTTTTTGCTCATAAAGCTGCGGCCTTCGTCGGCACTGCGCGCATCGAAGCCGCTCATCATGTAACCCACCAGGCCGGACACCGCATTGGGCTCCAGAATCACGGTGTACTTGCCTGGCTCCAGAGCGCGGGCTTCCTGGGACAGGACCGCCTTGTCGATGGCGACAGAGGAAGTGCTGCCGGTATTCATGGCACCGAAATCGGTAACATCACTTTCAGCCCAGCCGGAACCCAGGCCATTCTCTGTGCGCATGGTTACGGTGAAGTTGGCGGAAGTGGAGGCGTGGTAGCCGAACAGGCCCTTGCTGGTGGCGACTGCGGCAAAAGAACGCTCATCTTCCAGATAACCTGCGGCAACCACCTTCTTTTCCTTGGCTGCAATAATGGAATCTGCGGCCGCCTTGGCGCGTTGGTCTGGGGTGATATCTGCGGTGGACTTGGCAAAGCCGTCTACGCTGACATATTTCTGTGGGCCCAGCATCGGCATGGCTTCCGGATTTTCTGGGGACAGCTTGGCCAGCTCTTCCGCGCGACGCATCACTTTTTCCAGGGAGGCATCGCTGAATTCGTTGATGGTGGCTACACCGGATTTCTTGCCGAAACGGGCCTCTACCGCCAGCTCGATATCGTTGACGATGCCACTGGTGGAAACACTGTTGCGCGCATAGCGAATGTTGCCGGTCTCGCTGCCGGCCAGCTGTGCGCTGGCTTCATCGGCGCGGCTGTATTTCAAAACCTTATCGAGAATACGCTTCGCTTCACTTCTACTCAGAATTGCCATTGCCTTTTCTCCAATTACTTATTCTTGTGCGCCCTTCAGGAAATCTTGCGCTTGGTATTGATTACATTAATTTGGTCAAAACGGGTGGTGGAGCAGCCGTGGGATACCGCACTTACCTGGCTGGGTTGGCCCTTACCATCGAAGAAGGTTCCGCCCAGGCGGTAGTCGCTGCTGTCGCATATCGCCGAGCAGGAATTCCAGAATTCCTGCGTGTTGGACTGGTAGGCAACGTCCTCAACCTGGCCGACGATCTCACCGTTTTTGATCTCATAGAACAGCTGTCCGCCGAACTGGAAGTTGTAGCGCTGCTGATCAATGGAGTAGGAGCCGCGCCCGACGATGTAAATGCCTTTTTCCACATCGCGGATCATGTCTTTGGCTGAGTACTTCTTTTCTCCCGGAGCCAGGGAGACATTGGGCATGCGCTGGAATTGCACGCTGGACCAGCTATCGCCGTAGCTGCAGCCGTGGGATTCCTTTTGGTCGATCATATGTACCTGATCGCGAGTGGCCTGGTAGTTCACCAGGATGCCATCTTTCACCAGATCCCAACGCTTGGTTTTAACCCCTTCGTCGTCATAGGCGACGGCACCGAGGGAGCCCGGTTGTACCTTGTCGGCAAACAGGGTGACTTTGTCGCTGCCGTACTGGAATTTACCGCTGCGCCACTTATCGAGAGTGGCGAAGGAAGTTCCGGCATAGTTGGCTTCGTAGCCCAGCACGCGGTCCAGTTCTAATGGGTGGCCCACAGATTCATGGATGGTCAGGCATAGGTGCGAGGGTTCCAGTACCAAGTCGTACTTGCCCGGATCGATGGATTTGGCCGATAGCTTGGCTTTGGCCTGCTCGGCCGCGAGCACGGCATCCTCGGCCATATCGTAGGAGGCTTTGTAGAGCGTGGTCTGTCCGCGAATTTTGTCTTTGTTGTGACCAGCCAGGTATTCATAACCCCTTCCCACTGGATCGCTGAGGCCATTGCGCGTTTTGAAGGCCCCACTTTTCTTATCCACAGCGGTCACCTGCATGGGCGCCCACAGGCGGTGGATATCCTGGTCGATATAGGAGCCGTCGCTGGAAGCAAAGTATTTCTGCTCATTGACTAAATACAGGGAAGAGCGAATATAGCTGGCTCCGGCTTTAAGTGCCCCATTGTTAACATCCATCAGGAAATCGACTTTATCACTGATGGGCACCTGCAGGGCATTCTGTTTGATCGGTGTCTGCCAGGAAACCTCGCCTGCGCCTTTAACCGGTGCCAAGCGCACTGGCTCGGTCTGATATTTGGCGTTGGCCTTGGCAACGGCAACCGCCTGGCGTGCGGCGCGGGCAACGCCATCGGCAGTCAGATCGTTGGTGGCGGCGAAACCCCAGGTGCCATTGGCGATTACGCGGATACCGGCGCCGAGGGATTCCGTATTGACGATATTCTCCACGTTGGTTTCGCGGGTCATCACGTACTGGTTGAGATAGCGACCGATGCGCACATCGGTATAACTGGCACCGGCTTTGCGCGCCGTATTCAGGGCGACATCTGCCAGGTGTCGTTTGTGAGAGCTGTGCATGCCCTCATTGAGCAGTTGCTCGGCGCTGACCTGAATGCCCTGCAGTGGTAATAAAATACCACTAGAGCCGACGCCGGCGATCTTGAGGAATTTTCTTCTTTCCATTGGCTACCTTTATCCCCCCATAGCGTTTGGGGGTGTGCTTATTGTTATTGTGCCCGATACATACAAGAGGCCCGGCCGGGCGCCTTGTCCAGACAACAAACCTATACAGGTAACAGGCCATGATTGCTTTTGTAAAGTGTTGGTTCGGTGAAATGAGGTTTGCTAGGGGCAAATGGTTACGGAAAGAGGAGGGGGATGAATCAAGTTGCTAAAGGGCTGCGCGCTGGCGCACCTCAGCAAAAGTCGTTTCTATAAGCAAATTGCCGTTACGAAACACTGGTCTCAGAAAGTTCTTGTATTGATTTACATCCTCCAGACGAATGGTTCTGAAGTCGCCATTCTCGCATTGAATCAGGGCCAGGCGTCCGCGCTTGGATTTTTTCTCTGGCCCTGTGCGCGGGTCCTTGTAGATGTCTCGCCAGATACCGTTGATGCGAATAGCACTGGCTTTCATGGCAAAGCTCATTAAGTCCCTGTCGACTTTTTGCAGCAGTCCGCCGCCCATACCGAAAGCGACATTCTCGGCACTCTGCTTATGCTTCTGCATTGCCTGCAGTATTTTGGGGATAGTGAAGCGAGAGATGCTATCTCCTTGGATAACACGAATATACTCAGGCAAAACACGGTAACCTTTGCTGTTGGTGTGAGCCCCAAATATATGCATCAATCGCTCTATACACTCGACAACAATCTGTACAGGGTTGCCGGAGTCTGGGCGGATAACCAAGGTCCCACCACTGGTTTGAATCGTGTTTTTTAATTGGCCACCCCAGATATTTTCCACTGCATGCCATAAATCATAGCTATCACTGACCACAGCAACGGTTTTATTTTTTCCGGAAAAATGTTGCAGAATGTTCTGATAGGCCAATGCTTCCCCATCCCGGCCCCAGGCGGTAATGGTGCTATGCTCCGCAGCCGGAATAGAAAATCCAGGCATATCGGCATGGTAAAAATTTCTCGCACCTAATATTCCTGAGAGAGTATCTGTTCCGTAAAAATTCACTAGATGAGCCATACCGCCCAACGTGGCACTTTCCAAGCTACTGGCCCCACGCGCACCGAAATCGTGTAATTGAAAGGGGAGACTCTTTTGGCTGTCGGCCGTTTGCTGTAAATAATGTGCAATGATTTTTTTGATTTCCCGACTCTGTGTGGCGACAGTACACGGATACCAGAGAGCGCGTACCAGTGCGGTCTCAAGATAACTGGTCAACCAGAAACAGGATGGGCAGGTGTTAACAATTTGTGCCATAACATTGTGTAAAGGAATAATGCCTCCTTCCTCTACAGCACAAATCTCTAAAGGCAGCAGCCCTCGATGTTTACTGACGATATGTTCCCAGCCCGCGCGATTAAAGGGCAAACCGTGGGCCTTGAGTAGCTTTCCTGCCTCTTCGATATTGGCAAATGTGATAGGTCTTTGTAGGTACTGTTTAATAAAAGCTTGTAAACCAAAAAATACCGTTTCAGAAAGTTCCCCGCCGCGGCACTCGATATAGCTGCTAATAAATTCCGTACCTGGTGGATATTGCAGGTAGTGGCTGGCTTTATAGCTATCGACATTGAGAATCAGGTTTTCTATCGACATTACATCCGTCAGTTGGCGATGGAACTATGGGTGTGTCGCCAAAAGCCTGTTTCTGGGTGTGAAAATCAAAAATATTTTTGCGGGAATTTATCCCTGTAAGGATGTGTAATTTAAAACAACTGGCGGTAATCAGAACAATTCCTTACAAAAATCCCCTGAATTATAGATAGCACAATCAACAAAAGATTATTTTTCCACACCGGCTGGTTCTGTCGTACCAATAGGTCATGCGAGTTTTAATTGACCCTACACATAGTGGTGTGTACTTTTGTATACATGGCAAGCAAGGGATCATTATGCTCAATAAAACACAATCTATATCGGCACGCCTATCGGCGGAAGATTATGCATATTTGATGTCGATTGATCGCAATGGGGCGGTCACCCAAAGTGAAAAAGTACGCGAAATTATTGCAATGGCGAGAGAGTCTATTGGCGGGGATTGTCTTTCCCGCAGCTATCTCTCCTCTGCAGAGGCCATGCTGCCGTTGAAGGCTCGTTATCTGGAGGAAAACCAGCGGAGTCTGTTGATTGAGGCGGTAATGGACTTGCTCACAGAAGGTGCCGCCATTATCCAAAATGTGGCCGGTAAAGAGCCAATGGCACCGGAATTGGAGAAAGACTTGTTGCCAAGTGTCGAGGCTTTCCTGGAAAAAATGTTGCTGTTGTCACAACAGAGCAGTCCACGCAGCATTCACTGTGATTCCGCCGTGAGAATTCGTGAACGCCTTGAAAGTGAAACTGCGGAATAAGTATCTGCGCAAATGGGCTTTATGGTTAAGCAAGCGGCAGAATTACTGTTGAAAAAAAGCGGTAATTTAGCAGCCTGTTGTGGTAAGTACTTAATAAAGTTTGTCAGATTTTGAGGGACTTGGTCTGGCTTTGGTGAAAATTGAAATAATAAAAGGAAAGAAAATTTTGAGAGAAGGATTAATTAAGCGCATTTCACGCTTAATCTCTGTGTCAGCGAATGCAGTTGTGGACTCAGTTGAAGCTGCTGCGCCAGAGTCAGTGATGGAACAGGCAATCCGGGATGTGGATGATGCGATTAAGGATGTGCGAGATCAGCTAGGGAAAGCAGAAGCATCTAAATATCTAAATAGTAGAACGTTAAACGAAGAAAAAACACGTCATAAACGTTTAGCTGAACAAATTACCATCGCTGTAAATGAAGGTCGTGATGATTTGGCTGAAGTCGCCATCGCCAAGCAAATGGATATTGAGGTGCAGCTTCCAATTTTAGAGAAAGCGATCAGTGAAAATGAGATAGAAATAAAGGAACTAGGTTCTTATATTCTTGCTCTGCAAGGTAAGAAGCGTGAAATGCGTGAGCAATTACAGGAATTTATTGCAGTCAATAAAAATGCAAGAGGTAGCGTTGTTACTGATGAATATGGTAGGGATAGAAAGTCGAAAGCCCAGGTAGAACAAGCTACAGATGCATTTAATCGAGCAATAGGTAGTACAGCTATATCGACATTTGATTCCGAAATAGATGCCAGTAAGTTAGCAGAGCTTGAGGAGTTTGCACGAAATAATCGTGTGAAAGAACGTTTAGCCAAAATTAAATCGGGGGGCTGATGATATTTTTGTTGCAAGATCAAAACCTGATCTTCACTGGCGCGCTATTTTTAATGTTTATGATAGCGCTTCTTGAAGGCGTGATGACATTGATTGGTGTTGGTATTTCAGACTTACTGGATAACGTACTACCAGATTTTAATGTTGACGTACCAGACACAGGGTTATCAGGGGGGATGACTAAACTACTCGGATGGTTACGCTTTGGGGAAGTGCCTGCACTTATCCTGTTAGTTACTTTTTTGGTTGGTTTTGGAGTAACGGGCTTATTAATCCAAATGCTCATGGAGTCATTCTTTGGGTATCTATTGCCGGGTGGTTTACTTGCTGTCGGAGTCCTTTTCCTGGCTCTCCCCCAGGTACGTTTTGTTGGCAATATTATGCGACGCTTTGCCGTGGGTGATGAATCTGAGGCGGTTGAGAGAAACTCCTTTATTGGCCGTGTAGCGATTATTACGATCGGCAGAGCAGAAGCCGGTTCACCGGCAGAGGCGCGTTTTAGTGATGAATACGGAACCACACACTATGTAATGGTGGAGCCGGATGAGAGTGAAATATTTAATCAGGGGGATAAGGTGTTACTGGTTGAAGAGCTGGGAGCACATTTTCGAGTAACTCGCCCCAGCAGTATACATCTTATGGAGAATAACTAAATGGAGAATCTAGCAGTGATAGGAAACCTTCCGATTATGGTATTTATTGCCGGGGCTATATTAGTGGCCCTGATTGTTATTGGGACTATTTTTGCAAGGCTTTATACCCGTGCCTCTAAAGAGCGTTCTTTTGTGCGTACCGGTATGGGTGGGCAAAAAGTCATTATGAATGGTGGTGCACTGGTATTACCGGTGTTGCACGAAATTATTCCGGTAAATATGAATACCCTGCGCCTTGCGGTATCCCGTAAAGAGCACCAGGCGCTGATTACCAAAGATCGTATGCGTGTCGATGTACTCGCGGAATTCTATTTGCGCGTGAAGCCCGATGCCGAGGCGATTGCCAATGCGGCACAGACTTTGGGCCTACGCACTCTGGACCCCGAAGCCTTGAAGGAAATGATTGAGGGTAAATTTGTTGACGCACTACGCTCTGTGGCTGCCGAAATGGAAATGGCAGAATTACACGAGCAACGCAGCCAGTTTGTGCAAAAAGTACAACAAGTAGTTTCCGAGGATCTATTAAAGAATGGACTGGAACTGGAGTCTGTCTCTTTGACCGGTCTGGACCAGACCCACAAAGAGTTTTTTAACCAGGATAATGTCTTCGATGCCGAAGGCCTTGCCAGCATGACCCGCTCTATTGAAGCGCGCCGCAAGGAAGTGAACGACGTCGAACAGGAAACTATGGTGCAGATCGAGAAGAAAAACCTCGAAGCCGAGCGCCAGAAACTGGAAATCGATAAAGAAAAACGTTACGCCCATTTGGAGCAACAGCGCGAGTTGGAAAATCGCGAAGCCGCACAAAAAGCTGATATTGCTCGTGAACTGGCCGCACAAGACAGGGCTGCGCGTCAGGCAGAAATTGAAGCCCAGCGTGAAGTTAGCCAATCCCAGATTGCTGCAGAGCAGGCGACTAAACTGTTGGAGATTGAAAAGGAGCGCCGCCTGAAAGAGCAGGAAATTGAGCGCGAGCGTATTCTCGATGAGCAGCGTATCTCCAAAGAGAAATCTGTAGAGATTGCGGAGCAAGAGCGGGCAATTGCCGTTGCGGAAAAATCCAAAGAGCAGTCCCAGGCAGACCAGCAGGCCAACGTTGCACTGGCTGAAGCGGTAAAAGCGGAGGAGCAGGTGCGCACTGCCAAGGACGTAGAAGTGGCAGAGCGTGATAAGCGCATTGAGATTATCGAAGCCCAGAAAGTGGCTGAGCGTCAGGCTACCGGTATTAAAGTAATGGCCGAAGCGGAGAAGTCAGCTGCAGAAGATAAAGCCGAAGCACTTCGCCTGCAGGCTTCTGCAGAGGCAGAGGCAATTCGTATTAAGGTTGAAGCAGATCGCGAGAAATACGCCGTGGATGCTGAAGGTCAGCGTCTGATGAACGAGGCATACAACAGTCTCAGTGAAGCTCAGATTGCATTGAAGAAGGTGCTGAGCCTGCATGAGAATCTGCCCAATATTATCCGTGAAAGTGTTAAACCGATGGAAAGTATTGATGGCATGAAAATTATTTCTGTCGAAGGTTTAAATGGTGTGGATGGTCGTGCCTCCAGTGGAATTCTGGATGGAGAGTCGGAAGCTAAAGGCCAAAGCCTGCCGGAAGCTTTAGTCGGCAGTGCTCTGAAGCACCGTGCGATGGCCCCCTTAGTGGATTCTCTCTTGAAAGAAGCGGGTGTTGGCAACTTAAGTAAACCCGTTGAGACAGAGAGTTAATATTTTTCAGATTTGGTAGATAAACGATATTCGAGTTTTATTTACTAGTTACTTATCTGATAAAAACTCTAATCTCGCAACCCAGGTCTTTAAAAAAGATCTGGGTTATTTTTTATGGAAAAGAAATTATGAAACGCTGTACCAGTTGTAAAAAAGGTGTGCTCAAACCAGTTGTCATTGAGCAGTTGTTTCGTGCACATACCTGCTCAAGTTGTGGTGGGAACTGGATTCTGGTTGAAGACTATCTGACTTGGAAAAGAAAAAATCCCGAGTATAAGTTTTCCGATAATATAGCTGTGCTAAATGAAATCGTGGCTGAAGATACCAAGAAAGCTATTTTATGTCCGGTAACAGGCATGATCATGCAGAAGTTAAAAGTTACTGCGGCTAGTGAACACCGTTTAGATTATAGCCCTACAGTTGGTGGTATTTGGCTGGATAAGGGAGAGTGGGAGCTTCTGAGAGCTGAGGGGCTTGCTGCTTCTTTGAACTCATTGGTTACCCATGAGTGGCAGAAAAAGGTTAGGGATACTAGGGCACAAGAGACTTTTTCTGAGGTTTATAGAAGCAGATTTGGCGAAGAACTATATGACAAAGTAAAAGAAATTCGAGAGTGGTTACATTCCCAAGAAAAGAAAGCAGATATTTTTGCCTATTTGACCGCGAAAGATCCTTATTCTGCCGAACGATAATTGCTATTTGTAGAGTATTTTAATTCTGGGAATAATATATTCTTCTTCCCTTGGCGAATTAGGAGTGCTCTGAAAAATTATTTTTTAGTTGAAATAGTTCAGTCCAAGTGAATAGAAGTATTCTTTTTACCTTCATATTTTCTAGAGTTCAACCCAGATTAATATTTTGATTATAATCTAAAGATTGATATCCACAGCAATGCTAAATAGCTTAAGAAAAAATTATAGAGTATATATAGCTATTGTAAGAAAACATCTTAACGAGTCACTGGCTGTTTTCAGCATAATAAGATCAAATATAAAGTATAGTAAACTCAATCATATTCTCGCCGGATTAATAGCAATATATTTTAGATCTCTACTCTATTTGGGGGCAAAGGGTATTGGTTTCAACCATTTTAGCTTAACCCCAACCTGAACCGGGAGCCTGATCTAGGTCATTTTTAAAATGAAAATTACTGATATGTAATACCTACTATGGTGCTAAATACTCGGCTTTCTGGCAGATTATGAAATCAATTAAAGGGTAAATCGAAGATAATGTGAAAACCTTTAAATAAAGTATAAAACAGACCTATATACATGAATATCCAAGCGAATAATGGCAGTTCAGAATGATCATCCTTAATTTCTTTTTGCTTTTTAACTGAAATATCCAAATCTATTACTTCCGTATTTATTGGGAATTTCATGTAGGTTGAGAAAAAGTGTGTTTCATCAGGGGCGAGAGTTTCTTGCCTTGGATAATTTTCTGGGCCTGAAAATTCACCATTACCATAAAAATCAATATCTACGGTTAGATCATTCAGGTTAATATTTGTTATATTGGTTACTTGAAGTTGAAATTTAAAAATCTTTATTTGTTCTTCTTCATCACGGTCGATTTCACTTGCAAGTATATGGTCTACGTGAATTAAATCAGAATCATAATTTAAGTTTATATCTTTCTCTTCTAATGTCTTATTTTTATTTGTTCTTTGGCCTAGCTTGCGGCGACTTCCTTTGTGAGCTCCTGTGTTAGAAGTTTTTAATTTTCTCTCCTTGTGAGCATTTCTTGTCCTCGATTTTTCATATGTCAATGAGACTTGTTCGCGTTTTGAGTTCTCCAGAGAAAGGTTTTCATGGGGGCCGTTACTATCATTATCACTTATGATAAATGCAGGACACACGTATCCAGCAATCAACCCGATGATGACACCCCACCAATCAAACAACCCATAACCAAAAAGTGCGAATACAAGTGCTAAAAATGGGGCTAATGATAGATATTTTTTGTCGTAAGATTTAGATCGATTACAGTAAGGGCAAACCTCTCCGGAAAATGGAATGTCTTTACCGCAGCCAGAGCAATGCATACCTTATCCTTGGAATTTTTTTCTTAAGTTTGAGATTTTATATTCGATATCCTGAATTACGCGACGATTCTATACTTCAGGAGTGAGTGCTAACCAGCAGCATGTTGAATAACTTAGAATACTCAAAATTATAAGAAAAAAATAATATTAATCAATAGTTTAGTAGAACTTCTTTTAGTGAATAATTTTGGGGTTGTTGAAAAACTATATGGTAAAGAGGAGCGATACCTCTAATGTTTAGAAGTTGAGATTAATTTTGATCGTTAAGATCTCTTTTAAAAGTAGGCTTTAGGAATGCTTGGTATCAAGTAATGTTAATCTGACGGATATCTAGTGATTTTGTGGTGTGGGTATGAAAAAGAAGATACACACATACTCTTTATGTTTCTACTAAAGAAGAAAAATGCAAGCAAGACATTTGGTTAGGCAACATGACTCCTCGCATAAAGAAGTTGCCGACAATGTTAGTGTCTATTTTGAAATCATTGAAAATGGTATCGAGCGTATTTTGCTCATGGTGCTAAAGAAATTTCAGCAAAAACTCCTGGCCAAAAGCCTGGAACGGGCTCCTTACTCACTGAAGAATAGGAGAGGATCATCAAGCAATCGATTATCCATAGACACCCAGATCAAATAAAGATGACTTATTCACTCTGAACGAGATAAGCATCTTTAGATGCTGATCAAGAAAAAATTTAAGATTAAAATCGATATCAGAGCTATCGGTGATCTACTAACTCACAAGGGATTCACACTACAAACACCTCTAAAAAGTGCTTATGAGCAGTGCCCAGTTCAGAAAATATCTTAGTTGTAGGCGGAGTATCCAAAATTCAGAATATGGCGAAAAAGGAATAGACTGATATCGAGTAGGGTAATTAACTCCCATTGTCAGTATGGGTGAGGATATGCCTCTAAAGGACGAATACCTGTTATTCAACTTAACGTTAAACGCGCTTCATGCAAAAGTGGTGAGAGCTTGGTTGAAATTTCGAGTAAATTAGATAAAGGAATTCTATCCAGTTCTATATTTACCGGCACCTAATCCAGTCTATATTCCTGCCGGGATAATAACTAAGATGTGCTGAACGAAGTAGTGGTTTAATGTACCAAAAAACTATTTTATGTCCGGCATCTGGCATGATTATGCAGAAATAAAAAATTACTGCGGCTAGTGAACACCGTTTAGATTATAGCCCGACAGTTGGTGGTATTTGGCTGGATAAAGGAGAGTGGGAGCTTCTGAGAGCTGAGGGGCTTGCTGCTTCTTTGAACTCATTGGTTACCCATGAGTGGCAGAAAAAGGTTAGGCATACTAGGGCACAAGAGACTTTTTCTGAGGTTTATAGAAGCAGATTTGGCGAAGAGCTATATGACAAAGTAAAAGAAATTCGAGAGTGGTTACATTCCCAAGAAAAGAAAGCAGATATTCTTGCCTATTTGACCGCGGAAGATCCTTATTCTGCCGAGCGATAATTACCAGTTTTGTAGTGATGTTACTCTGGGAGCATGATTCATTTTTGTTTCCTTTAGCTGAGTAGTTGATGTTTATGTGCTATTTAAGTCGCTAATTGAAATGGCGCATCAATACTCTTTTTTTGATGTCGTCTTTAAAGGCTGAATCGTCATTTAAATCATCCGTATCTGGGTTTTATAAACTGATCTATTAATAATGGAAAAAAATTGCATAAAATTGATAAAAGATTCTCAATTTTTTTCGTTAGGATTCTGGAAGCGCCTTTGAAGATTAAAATCTGGATGTTAACCTGATTAAGGTCGTTAATTTGGTTTGCTGCGACAACTAATATATAAAAATAACTAGGTTAGGAAAATGACTATCAAAAAAATTCTATTAGCGAGTTCTTTGATTTTTGCCTCCTCTTTAGCTGTACCGGCTTTTTCTGCCAATCTTGTTTGCCAACTAAATGTTAAGCCTGGTGGCCATGTAATGGGTAATGGCACTTCCCACTGTAATGGAATAGATTTCAGTTTTGGAAGCTCCACTTCTGGAAGTTGGAGTATTACCAATATCTCTAAATCTATTGATCGGGTCCATTGGGTAAAAGGCTGTAATTCTGGGCTGTCATGCGGTGTGACAGTCAGAGCTTATTCATCCAACGAGGCGCAGGCCTATATCCATTACAAGGATGGAAGTATCGAATATGTAACAGCCAACATGTGGTACGAAACTGGGCATTAAGTTAGTAGTACGGCGCCGATTGTTCTATCGGCGCTTCTATTTACCAGTGGACATCTACTTAACCAGATAATACTCGCGTCGATTTTCTCACTTTAAATACGTGGCGAACCCTCTCATCATCGGCTTTTATTAAAGCCATGGAATACAAGGACTATTACAAGATTCTCGGTCTGGAGCGGAACGCTGATCAGGCGGAGGTCAAGCGTGCCTATCGAAAGTTGGCACGTAAATACCACCCCGATGTCAGTAGTGAGAAGGATGCCGAGGAGCGCTTTAAAGAGGTGAATGAGGCCTACGAAGTACTTAAGGATCCAGAGAAACGTGCGGCCTATGACCAGTTAGGTAGTGGCTTCCAGTCCGGCCAGGATTTCCGGCCGCCCCCTAATTGGGATCAGGGGTTTGAGTTTCACGGTGGTGGTTATACCGATGCCGATAGTGAGGCCTTCAGCGATTTCTTTGAGAGCTTATTTGGGCGAGGCGGATTTAGTCAGGGCTATGGCGGCAGGCAGCGGCGCCAGTACAGTGCTCAGGGGGAAAACACCTATGCGCGAATCGCCATAGATCTGGAAGACAGTTATCGCGGCAGCAGTCGGCAGATTACCCTTAAACACACGGTGTTGGGGGAGGATGGGCGCCCGCAACTGCAGGAGCGCACACTAAACGTCAAGATTCCAAAAGGGATTACTGAAGGTCAGCAAATTCGTCTGGCCGGGCAGGGTGAAGCAGGCATTGGCGGCGGTAAACCCGGTGACCTTTACCTCGAGATCATGTTCAACTCTCACCGTCTCTATCATACCGAGGGCCCAACGGTTTATCTGGACTTACCCATGGCCCCTTGGGAGATGGCCTTGGGGGCCAAAGTACAGGTACCAACACCGAGCGGGCCCCTGAAAGTTACCATCCCTGCCAATAGTGATAACGGCAAGAAGCTTCGCCTCAAGGGGCGGGGAATCCCCGCCAAACAACCTGGTGATATGTACATCGTGCTGCAGATAGTTACCCCCTCTGCCACTAGCGATGCTCAGCGCGAGGCCTATCGCCAATTCAGTAAGGCCTTTGACTTTAATCCGCGCCAATCCATGGGGAGCTGATAATGAGAGTTAGAAAGGCCGAACAGGTCACCGGTGTGCTGCTTGATGAAGAGAGTGAACTGAGTTTGAGCGAATTGTGCCGCGCCTGTGAGCTTCCTGCTGAACGTATATTGGCACTGGTGGAGGAAGGTATTATCGAGCCACGTGCGCGCAAACCCCGCTGGCGCTTTAGTGGTATTTGCGTGCGCAGGGTTCGTCGTGTCTACACGCTGGAGCGGGATCTTGGAGTCAATCTTGCCGGTGCTGCGCTGGCGCTGGAATTACTTGAAGAGATAGAGCGGTTACAAGCACAGCTGGCGCGATTAGAACAGCGGCGAAAACGTTAGTGTTTATTCATGGCTGGCTTGTAACAGTGGACCAATGACTTCAATTTTCTCAATCCAGATAACACCGTTGTAATTCTTAGGCAGGAAATTTAAATCCTCTGGTCGGTAGATAGCGGTAAGGCCGCCCTTTTTATCTCGATGATCCAGCACTATGACTAAACTGCCGCTTTGGGCTACCCGGTCGATAAATCGGTTCGGCCAGCCCCAGAGTGCCCAATGCCAGGTATTGGGTGCCATAACAATACTGTTGCGGCAAGCCTCGGGGATATAGCCGCTCCACCCAATCAGCAAATATCCCAGTGCACAACCTTTTGCGCTGTCCCTACTGAAGGCCAAAGCTTTGGGCCTTAACTCCCGTATTCTTGCGATTGGGAGGGGGCCGCCGTAGACCATTAAGCGGGAATCGGAGAGTAGTTGGTGTTGGCGTAAATAGTTATTGAGTAGGTCTGCTTCATTGGGGTCATTACTTTTTATATTGATCAGGAATTGTCGATCTGGGAAGTGTTGCAGAACTTCTTTCAATGTGGGTAGTAGGCCAATGCCCTGGCCGCGAAAAGGGAAGCTTTTTCCGCCATCGAAGGTGTACCCATAGCCGATATCGAGTTTCTTTAGGTCAGTGATGGCATGCTTCCGAGTGACGCCTCTTCCATTTGTACGGCAATCCAAAGTCCAGTCATGAAATACGGCAAATTCACCGTCGGTTGTGGGATGGATATCGAGTTCGACAATATCCGCGCCATGCGCAAATGCTGCTTCCATGGAGGGAATGGTGTTTTCAAGATAGCGGTGCTCAGGCTGGAATATGCGAATAGCCGTACAATCGTCACGCCCTAGATTATCGCGATTGTAGGTTTGGTAGACACCGCGATGGGAAATAAGAACGGGCTCGCCCTGGGGTGTTGGAGCCAACCAGGAAGCATTTAATAGGTAAATAGCTCCAAAGCCGAATAAAGAACCCAACATGCCAACTTTGGCAAAAAAGCTCCGCCTCATAAAAGCATCTCCGTCATTATTTCCCTTGAGGTGCTGCCAATACTAGCTGGCACTGGTCTGGAAGAACGGGCTTTTTGGGGGCAAATTATGGCGAATTCAGGCGGTAAACTTGGGGTGGTGTGAAGCCACCCCAAGTACGGTCAAAGTGCGGCTTTAGTAATGGTGGTGATGAGGTAGCCAGTGTAGATAAGGTAAGCTGTCAAAAGAGCACCGCCTTCCCAGCGGTTGATTCGACCCTGGCCACGAAAGCCATAGGCGAAGACAAATAGGGCCAGGGTCAAGCCGATCACCATGGGCCAGTCTCTGGTGAGTACTTCCGGTGGCACACTGGACATGGGAGCGATAGTGCCGGCAATCCCCACCACGGCCAGCAGATTGAACATATTCGAACCCACCACGTTGCCTATCGCAATATCGTGTTCGCCTTTGCGCGCGGCTACTATGGTGGCTGCCAGTTCTGGTAGAGAAGTACCGAGGGCGACAATAGTAAGGCCGATAATCAGGTCGCTAACGCCCAGCGATTCGGCGATGGTCACTGCGCCCCAAACCAACAACCGCGAGCTGACAATCAGAAGTACCAAGCCGGCGATTACCCAGAACAGAGCCCGGCCCAGGGGCATGGCGTGTTCTTCCAGCTCCTCAGCGACCTCACCTTCCAGATTATCGCCTTTGCCGCGCAGGGCGGAGAATACACTCCAACCGATCAAGCCGAAGAAACCCAGTAACAGAATGATTGATTCCCAGCGCTCCAGCTTGTCATTCCATAGGAAGGCGCCACTCAGAAGAGTGATGGCCATTAATAGCGGCAGCTCTTTGCGCACAATTTTCGAATGTACGCTCAAGGGAATTATCAGGGCGCTGAGGCCAAGGATCAGGCCGGTATTGGTGATATTGGAACCATAGGCGTTGCCCAGGGCCAGGCCGGGGCTACCATCCAGCGCGGCAATGGCTGAAACTACCATCTCAGGGGCAGAAGTACCGAAACCGACAATCACCATGCCGATCAACAGCGTGGGCATACCGGCGTGCTTGGCTGTGGCAGCGGCGCCTTCCACGAAGCGGTCAGCACTCCAGACCAGCACAATAAAGCCGGCGATAATGGCGAGAGCGGCGAGAAGCATAGGCAGTCCTCAAAAGATACAGGCGGATTGGGGCATGGCCCGACAAACGGTCAGCGATTGTACCGGCTCTCGGCGTCACAATCAGTGAATTGCTGAAAAGGTAGGCGCGATATCTGTAAAAAATCGAAAGTGTCCCGCCAGTCAGATGGTTCCGCTGCCAGTGTGGGCTACAGTCAATGCATGGCCCGGTAAATCTACGGGATGGCTGAGAGGCTCTGTGCCCCGGTGCGAAGCCCGCTCAGTTGGTGGAGATGTCGGGTATGTTTACGCGGGTCGCACAGAGCCATGGGCGGCGGATTCCGCGACATCCATGTCACCGGCCACTCGCCGGCTAGTTAGGAGGCCTATATGCAATTCAAAGCTTCAATCGGAATACTGGCGGCTGCGCTGGTGCTGACCCTCTCCGCTTGTGAACAGAGGAAAAAGGAAGAGTCCATGGACAAAGGCGGTATGGGCACTGCTGAAACCGGGTGCTGCCAGCATGCAGAAAGTGCCTGCGCCGGGGATGTTACCAAATCCCAGTGCGACCAGATGAGCGGCAAGTTTCATAAAGAGCATATGTGCCGCACCGATACCGGCAAGTGCGCTCGTAAATAGCATCTGCTGCTGAGGGTGCGGTACAAGCCTGTGCTGCGCCTCTCATTCTCACCTGAATCGCTTATCTAGCGGTCCTTTTTACAATTCACGTGAATGCATAATCCCCTCATGTTCAGTGACTGAATACTGCCTTTGGGTACGTATTCCTGGCCCCCTTGACATTAGTTACATCTGCAACTAACTTCCTTTGCGCTAGAAATTAACCAGCGCGCAGCCCCGATAAATGGCGCCGCGATGATAAGAGACGGAGGACTGCATGGCCGACTTATTTGAGAACCCGATGGGTTTGGATGGCTTCGAATTTGTAGAATTCACTGCGCCGGAGAAAGGCATTCTCGAGACTGTGTTTAGCGCCATGGGCTTTACTAAGGTGGCCAGCCACCGCTCTAAAGCCGTGGAGTTGTGGCGCCAGGGTGATATCAACTTTGTCACCAACTACGAGCCCGACAGCCACGCCTACTACTATGCCCAGGAGCATGGTCCCTCTGCCTGTGGCCTGGCCTTCCGGGTGAAAGATGCCAAGTTTGCCTACGAAGAAGCTCTGCGCAAGGGCGCTCAGCCGGTAGATGTACAGACAGGCCCGATGGAGCTGAAACTGCCGGCTATCAAGGGTATCGGCGGTGCGACCCTGTACCTGATCGACCGCTACGAAGATGGTGAGTCTATCTACGATATCGACTTTATCTGGGAAGAGGGCGTTGACCGTCGTCCGGAAGGTTGCGGCTTCCACACTCTGGATCACCTCACCCACAACGTGTATCGCGGCCGCATGGATTACTGGGCCAAGTACTACGAAGATCTGTTTAATTTCCGCGAGATCCGTTACTTCGACATTAAAGGCGAATACACCGGCCTGCTGTCCAAGGCGATGACTGCACCGGATGGCAAGATCCGTATTCCGCTGAACGAAGAAGCAGCTGGTGGTGGCGGCCAGATCGAAGAGTTCCTGATGAAGTACAACGGCGAGGGTATCCAGCATATCGCCTTTGCTTGTGATGACTTAATTGCCTGCTGGGATCGCCTGAAAGAGCGCGGTATGGAGTTTATGACCCCGCCGCCGGACACTTACTACGAAATGCTGGAAGAGCGCCTGCCAGGGCACGGCGAACCTACCGAGGAATTCCAAAGCCGCGGCATCCTGTTGGATGGCACCACTGAGGGCGGCCAGCCGCGTCTGCTGCTGCAAATTTTCTCTGCCAATATGCTCGGCCCGGTATTCTTTGAATTTATCCAGCGCAAGGAAGACGAAGGGTTCGGGGAGGGCAACTTCAAAGCCCTGTTTGAATCCATTGAGCGCGACCAGCTCAAGCGTGGCGTCATTAAAGAAAAGGAATAATAACGGAGGCTTCAATGGGCATTAAGCGCATTCACCACGTGGCTTATCGCTGTAGGGACGCCAAGGAGACAGTGGAATTCTACCGCGATCTTCTCGGCATGGACTTCCAGTTGGCCATTGCCGAAAACGAGGTACCCTCAACCGGTGAGCCGGACCCTTACATGCATGTCTTTATGGACGCGGGTATGGGGAATGTGCTTGCCTTCTTCGAAATCCCCAACTCCCCGGAGATGGGGCGCGATGAGAACACACCCAAATGGGTGCAGCATATCGCTTTCGAAGTGGAGTCCATGGAAGAAATGCTCGCGACCAAAGCGCGATTGGAAGCGGCCGGGGTCGACGTACTCGGCCCTACCAATCACACGATTTTCCAGTCGATCTACTTCTTCGACCCCAACGGTCATCGCATTGAGCTGGCTGCCAATACCGCCAAGCCTGGTATGCACAAAGAGCTGAAGCGGGTTGCTGAGGATATGTTGGAAGAGTGGTCGCGTACTAAAAAAGCCCCAAGGCACGCCGCCTGGATGCACGGGGAAGAAGAATTTGTGGAAAAAACTGAAGGGGAGGCACAATGAAGTTAGCCAGCCTTAAATCCGGCCGCGATGGCCAACTGGTTGTTGTTAGCGATGATCTTACCCGTATGGTGCCAGCCGGCGATATTGCCCCCACCATGCAGAGTGCGTTGGACAATTGGGCAGCCGTCAATGGTGAGCTGGAGAAGCTGCACGAGCGTTTGCACAACGGTGAGATTACTGGTGAGCCATTCGATCAGAGCTTGTGTGCATCGCCTCTACCGCGCGCTTATCACTGGGCGGATGGCAGTGCCTATGTGAACCATGTTGAGTTGGTGCGCAAAGCCCGTGGTGCCGAGGTGCCTGAGAGCTTTTATAGCGATCCGCTGATGTACCAGGGGGGCTCCGATACCTTCCTGGCCCCGCGCGAGCCGGTGACCATGCCGCAAAGTGAGGGCTTTGGTATCGATTTCGAGGCGGAAATCGCCGTAATCACCGACGATGTACCCATGGGAGTATCCGCCGAGGATGCGCTCTCCCATATCAAATTGGTAATGTTGGTGAATGACGTCTCCCTGCGTGGATTGATTCCTGCGGAGTTGGCTAAAGGTTTTGGCTTCTACCAGTCCAAACCCTCCAGTGCTTTCTCACCGGTATGCGTGACTCCAGAGCAGCTGGGTGAAAACTGGCGAGAGGGCAAATTGCACCTGCCACTGGTCTCACAACTGAACGGTGAGAAGTTTGGTGAGCCCAATGCTGGTGTGGATATGACTTTCCACTTTGGCCAGTTGATCGCCCACGCGGCGAAGACCCGCCCACTCTGTGCGGGTACTATTATCGGTTCCGGTACCGTATCCAATAAGCTGGATGGCGGTCCCGGCAAACCGGTGGCAGAGGGTGGGGTTGGCTACAGCTGTATCGCTGAGATCCGCATGATCGAAACCATCCAGAATGGTTCACCTAGTACACCGTTTATGGATTTCGGCAACACTATCGCTATCGAGATGTTCGATGGTGAAGGTCAGTCTATTTTTGGGCGTATCGAGCAGACAGTGGAGAAGGTTTAATATCACCTTCTTGCCACAGTTTATTTCGTAAAAAAGGGGCAACCGTTAGGTGGCCCTTTTTTATTTAGATACCTTTTGTTTAGATTCCTTTTATTTAGACCCCAAGCCGACGCATGGAAAGTAATGGCATTTGCCGCCGTATATTGGCCAACTTTTCAGCTTCCAATGTGGCAGTGATGACTGCTTCACCCTCGCCGGCTTCGGCCAGGATTTCACCCCAGGGATCAATAATCGCGGAATGTCCCCAGGTACGTCTTTTCTCCGAGTGGGTCCCCCCCTGATTGGCTGCAATTACAAAGCAGCCGTTCTCAATCGCACGTGCTTGCAACAGGGTCATCCAGTGTGCCCGCCCTGTGGCGTGGGTAAATGCCGCAGGCACCAAAAAAATCTCAGCACCGGCTATGGCTAGCTGGCGGTAGAGTTCGGGAAAGCGCAGATCAAAACAGATACTGAGCCCCAGAGCCCCCCAGGGCGATGTCGCCACACAGGGCTCGTTGCCGGGTTCAATACTGGCGGATTCACGATAGCTGCCGGTAGCGTCCTCAACTTCCACATCAAATAAATGTATTTTGTCGTAGCGAGCCAGCAAAGCGCCTTGATCGTCGAATAGCAGGCACGCTGAGCGGCTGCGCTTCCCCTCAGTAGGGCTACCGTCGGCTCGCTCCAGTAAGGGTATCGAGCCTGCGACCAGCCAGATACCCAGCTCCTCTGCCCAATTTGCAAGTGCGTGTTGAATGGGTTGTCTATCTGCATTGGCTTTACCAGAAATGCAAAAAGGTTCGGCCACGGAAAAACTACCTTTATCCGAGAAATGCGCAAAGTTTTCCGGCAGTAGTATCAGTTGCGCGCCGTGCTCGGCAGCTTCCACAAGTAGTTTGTAGGCCTGTGAGAGATTATTTGTAACGCTCTCGCCACTGACCATTTGCACTGCTGCAACACAAAGGCTTTTCACTAAGGGTCTCCTTTTTCTCCAGTTTTATTACGGAGTATTGATCAAGCTAAAACCTGATAATGAGAATGAAATGTAACAGAGTGATAATTCTCACTTTGCTAGCCCCACTTATCTTGAGGCGAACTTTGGAGAGGGTGAACCCCATATTGGTTTGATAAGTTCTTTTTAGTGTAGATCCAGTTTCTTAGGGGTATGGCTACTGAAATTTCTCAATAGTTTTCTGCAAAAATTTCCCTCTCCATTTTTTCTTTATACTTTTTAAGCAATTAAAAAACTGGGTGGTTTTGTATATGGTCTTAGCAGAAATGGTAATTCCGAGGGAAAGCCCTACCAATTAAAATTTCAGCAGTAATTTTTAGACTCTTACTATCTGTTTTTATCGTGGTTGAACAAAAAAATACCACTATAGCCAATAAAATTTGGCCAGCACCACTTAAAACCTCCCTTCAAAATAAGCATTTATGCGGCCTGGAAAAAGAGTGCCAGAGTCGATTTAAAAAGCTTTTCTATTTCCTGTTGGCGCTGAAACTTTTCTGCTTCAATGCCGGCCCAATCTGATAAGTGGCGTAGAAAAATTCCACGAAATTTTTAAAAGGGATTTTAAAAGCGCTTTTCTTGCCTAGTAGAAGTGAGAGAATAAAAATGCCTATTTGGGTCGACAAAACCATTCTTACCGTAACTGGTACACGTGTACAGCCCGTGCAACAGGCGGTGCCCAGATATAATGGAGTAATTGTCAAGGACTTTAGCCAATGCTTCGATCCGGTGAAGGGGTTGATCACCATGCATGAAGATACTGCTGGTGGTGTGTGTGAATCCCTCTCGGCTTTTTGGATGAAGTATCACTCTGAAGGCGGTACTTTGTGGAGCTGGTTATACCCCAATAACACGCTCGATGAGCGCCATCTCTATCATGTGATGACTTTACAACAGGCAGGCATGCACGATGATCAGGATCGGATTACCGAAGCTTGGTTGGGGGTGCAAAACCTGTATCCTGTCAGTCAGAATATTTTTGGGGGGGCTTTCCCCAATGGGCGTGGTGGTAATACGATTCGTGGTATTAATAATCCGCGTAGAGCCAATGGGCAGAGCGGTTTGTTCTCTCCCAATGCTTTGGCTCGGGAAATTATTCTCGATCAAACGGGCGGAGCGGGCTGCTATAAAAAAATCAGCCTGGATGGCACTTTCGCCGGTCACACCATGGCTGCCTGGGTGGCGCAAGACATCGCCTTCTTTGATCCGAACTTTGGCGAATTCTGGTTTGAATCCCGCGCTTCTTTCTTTAATTGGTTTACCCAATCCTTCTGGTATCAGTCCATGTATTCCGCCGGTTTGAGTGGCGGCTTTGCTATTCGCTCTTATGCGCGCAGGGGCTAATTAGTCACCGATAGTGTGGGAGCTGTAGCCACTGCGGCTCCCACAGTCCTCTTAATTAACACCATTTTATGTAATCAATCTTCAACCACCTCGTCCTCAAGTCACGAACTATCTCGGTTTCAGGGTCACGGAAAACAATCTTGCAGTGTGTCACTCATGTTAAGGTTGGCCGGTCATAACGAATATCAATTTCGATGAGCATAAACTTAGCGATTAAATGGAGAGCAGCGTGAAATCCGGCAAGGCCCTGGCAAAACACTTTAAGCGGCTATCTGGCGTTATCTTGGCCACTTGTGTACTAACCCCAGTATCTTGGGCCACAACGGCAACAGAACAGCTCCAGGATGTGATCGAAGACCACTGGCAGTATCGTCTGCGCGAGGATCCAATTACTGCGGGACGTATGGGGGTGTCGGACTATAACCGTCAGTTGCCGGGGGTGACTGCTGAGGATAGAGCGCGTCGGTTGAAGTCCGAGCAAAAATTGCTGCAGCGCTTGCAAACGATAGACGCTAGCGAGTTAGCGGATTCGGACAAGGTTAATCGGGAGTTGCTCGCCTGGGTACTGGAAAACTCCATCGAGGCCAATCAGTTATTCTTGAAGCGTATACCGCTCAATACCTTCTCTAGTTTTTTCGGCACGGCCCTGGATGCGCATAGTGGCCTGGCGATGACCAGCGTTGCGGATTTTGAGGATTACATCGCTCGTATCCGCGAGTTTGGCCGCTTCTTCGATGAGAATATTGCCAATATGCGCGAGGGTATTCGCACAGGTTTTGTTTTGCCAAAAATAGTGGTGCAAGGCATAGCCCCTACGGTGCGAGCCCAGGTTTATAAAGACCCAACTAAAAGCAGCTTGTATAAGCCATTTGCGGAGATGCCTGCTGCAATTACTACTGAAGAGCAGCAGCGCCTGCGCAATGCCGGCAAAGAAGCCATTGAACAGGTGGCTATTCCGGCTTTTGACCGTGTAGCAAACTTCCTGGAAGGGGATTACCTGAAAGCCGCCAGTGAGACCCTTGGGGCTGAACAGCTGCGTGGTGGTAAGGATTACTATCGCTACAACATCGGCTATTACGTCACCTTGGATATGGATCCAACGGAAATTCACCGCACAGGTTTGGCCGAGGTGAAGCGTATTCGTGCGGAAATGGAAGCGTTAATAAAGGAATCTGGTTTTAAAGGTAGCTTTGCGGAATTTACTCACTTTCTGCGTACGGACCCCCAGTTCTATGCCAAAACGCCGGAAGAGCTGCTAAAGGAGACTGCCTATATCTCTAAGCGAATCGACTATGTGTTGCCGCAGTTCTTTAATCTGCTGCCACGCACCCCCTATGGCGTCGTTCCGGTACCCAGCGAAATCGCGCCCAACTACACCACTGCCTCCTACAATCCTGCCGCTATCGGTGGCACCCGTGGTGGGGCCTATTGGCTGAATACACACGGCCTGGATCAGCGCCCCTTATATGAACTGCCTGCACTGACCTTACACGAGGCGGTACCCGGTCATCACTTGCAAGGTGCTTTGTCTCAGGAACTGGAGAATGTACCGGACTTCCGCCGTGAACTTTACTTAAGCGCTTTTGGTGAGGGATGGGCGCTTTACTCCGAGCGCCTTGGCAAGGAAATGGGCTTATATACAACGCCTTATGAACACTTTGGCCGTCTCAGCTATGAAATGTGGCGTGCGGCACGTTTGGTGATCGATACCGGTATTCACTCTCAGGGCTGGACTCGCCAGCAGGCGCTCGATTTCCTCTCCAGTAATACCTCGCTATCTCCAGCGAATGTACGTGCAGAAGTGGATCGTTACATATCCTGGCCGGGCCAAGCCCTCTCTTATAAAATGGGAGAAATTAAGATCCGCCAGCTACGCGCTCAAGCGGAAAAGGAGTTGGGTGAAAAATTTGATCTGCGTGCTTTCCACGATGCACTGTTAAAAAATGGAGCCCTACCGCTTTCCATGTTGGAAGAGCAAATGCAACGGTTTATTGCGGAGCAGAAAGCCTCTTAAAGTGTCTTGTTTTGCAATCCCGCTCTTCATTGTTAGAGCGGGATTGCAAGAATAAGCCAGCGTATAACCGGCAAATTATTGATACAAGCGGTAAAGCAGCTTGTTTTCAGATATAACCTATCCATCCCATAGCGTGTGCGTATTTTATTAGCATCCCACTACACATCAGTACGACTACCCCTCTCAAATAGGTGGGGTTGATTTTAAAAAGGCAGTGTGACCCTATCCATGCACCTATGACTTGTCCAGCCATCATCAGGGTACCTATAACCCACACCACTTGCCCTGCAACTAAAAATACCAATAAAGAGGCTACGTTGGTGGAGAAGTTAAGAGGCTTTGCCATTGCGGTGGCTGTCAATAAATCTTGTCCTCGGCAAGCAATGCCTGACAAAGTGAAAAATGACCCAGTCCCAGGCCCAAACATGCCGTCGTAGTATCCAATAAATGGAATTACCCCATATTGATATTTCTTGCTAGATAGTTTTGGTTCATCATTATTCTGAGCTATAGCCGGAGAAATCAGAAAGTAAATAGCAATAAATAACAGTACTATAGGGATAACAAAAGATAAGATGTCAGTATTGATAAGTTGTACGGCTATGGTTCCAATAGCTGCTCCAATAAAGGCGGATAGCATCAACCTCCTAACCCCATCCCAGCTTACCTTTTTACCCCTAATCATCATATAAGTGGCTGTTGCTGTACCGATACTGCCTTGTAATTTATTGGTACCTAAGGCAGATAGTGGTGGAATACCGCTTAAGATTAAGGCCGGAACGGTTATCAGGCCGCCGCCACCCGCTAATGTATCGAGTAGGCCGGCAACAATAGCAACGAAAAATAAGATAAGTAATAACTCTGTAGAGAAGCTAGCGAAATCCAAAAAGATACCTCCTTTCGCTTACTGTTAGATTTATTAGCTAATAAAGCCTGAATATTTTTTACAGGAAGTAGCATTTATAAATTTCCCGCCAAACTAATAAGAAATAACTTATTTCTGACGAAGAAATACCCATCTAATTTGCTTTCTCTTTCCCCTGCCACCACATCAGGAAGTCCTCTCCCACTGAATACTGGGGCAGAGAGTGACGGCTTCTGCTAATTTCCTGCTCCTGCTCCATTTCGGTTACTTTTAATTTTGTAGCTTCAAACCAGGCTTCAGGATTGTCCACACCTTGGTTAAGGGCCTCACCGTAAAGGGCTGAGCTAAACCAGGTGCGCTGAGAGTCGTCACTGCAACCAAAGGAGCTACGGTCGGCAGCGGCTGAAGTAAAGATTACTCTGTTGGGGGTATTTAAAGCTTCTATCCACTGTCCGGAAAAGCAAGCCGAAATTATGATCCATTGGTGCTGGGCGTTAATATTGTCTAGCCACTGTTGCCCATCTTTTAGAGATAGGTCGTTAAGTGGTATTTCACCTTCGGCAATTTTGAAGTCTCCATTGCGAGCACCATGGCTTACAAGGTGCACCAGAAGCAGATCTTCTTCGGGGTCCATCAGTTGATCTAGAGCTGTTAGACTTTCCTGGATACTGGTTCGAGTGGCCAAGGGAAAACCGTAACCCCCGCCGTTACTAAGGCGCAGCAGTCGCTGGTCGATATCAAAAGCTTCATCTAGGCGTTCTGCCACCCACTCCAACTCCCTTGCAAATACCGGAGAGGTGCCATCACCACCTACTAGTAGTGTGTAAATATCACGGATGCCGGGTCTTTGTGGGGGCAGTGCGTTTATAGCGTTTCGTAAGCGTTCACTCTCACTATAGAGGCGGGTTTCCGCTTGGGCGCCGGGTATATTCGCCAGTGCGCGCCAAGCAGCTTCGCTAGGGTAATAAATACCTTCGGAGAAATAGCCAGGTTTCTCGATAATGTTGCCTTCAGCATCCCTACTAATTTGTGTACCTTCCCCCTCAGCTTCCCCATAGCTGAATGTGGCATGGATCACAGTGCCGTCAGGCTGAGTGAGTTCACCCTCGCCAGAGTATGAGCCGTACTCGAAGCCGCCGGTATAACGATAGCCATCGCTATCCGAGTAGTTGCCTTGTATTAAATAGCCGTTTTCAAAAGTGCCCTGATAAAGGCTGCCATCATCGGTACTGAGTTTGCCTTCGCCGTGAGGGTCAAAAGCCAAAAACTCGCCATTGTAAATGTCACCGTCATCCCAATTTAACGTACCGTTTTTTAGCTCCCCTTCAAGGAATTCGCCTATCCACACAGTTCCATTGCAGGTATAGCGACCTTTGCCGTGGGGCTCCCCATTGAGAAACTCGCCTTCATAAGTACAACCATCATTTCCGGTTAATACGCCTTCGCCCGTCATGCGGCCTTCTCGAAAGTTTCCACGATAAAGGCTGCCATTGGGCCATTCGAGTTGGCCCTGCCCATGAAACAGGCCGTTTAACATATCGCCTTTGTATACCGAGCCATCTGGCAAGGCGGTTCCGCCTGCAAACTGAGTTGGCTCGCAGGCACTGAGTAAAAAAATAAGCGGGAAAAAGTAGATAGATCTCATTCCATGATCCAGCATCAGGGTTTAGGAATGAGACTAACAAAAAATGGTGCCAGGCGGTCTCTATGTTTTATTCAGTTGGTCGAATTTAAGACCGTATTTATCTAAAAGTTGGCGTATCCGGTGAGAGTCGTTATTGGATTTTTTTGCTGTGCGGCTCACTTGAAACAGTTTGCGCCCGGCTGCCGCCATAGAGTTGGACTCCTCACAAACTTGAATCAGTCCCGCCAGCTTGATCTGCTCGTAGTAATCCATCTGTTCGATGCGGTCACGGCCCAACAACATTTCAATACGGGCAAAGGGCAGTGATGACTTACTCTGTGGGCTTTGCCACTTAATCTGTAATCTGTGAATTTCCTCCTCCACTACCTGGGTCGTGATACGCCCGCCGTCGGCGAGGGTGCCCATGCGCAGGATACTGGCGTTAAGATCGCGAAAGTTCGCTGACCAGCTGGCCTCTACCGAGCGGCCAAAGTTCAGGTACCTCTCCCGCGCCGCTTTATTGAAGCTCACCAGGTGGCCAGACTTTGTGGAGAAGGCTTCAAGCTCAAAGTCGATATTGGGTTCCAGGTCTTCAATACGCTCACGCAGAGAGGGTAGGCGGTAGGTCCATAAGTCGATACGGGCCAGCAGGTCTGCACGAAACTTACCCTCGCGACTGAGCTGTACTAGATCCCGGTTGGTGCCAGCGATCAGCTGAAAGTGACTGCTCACCTCTTTATCTGAGCCAAAGGGCATAAAGCGCTTGTGCTCTATGGCCCGCAGTAGCATTGCCTGTTCGTCCAGTCCCAACTCGCCAATCTCATCCAGAAATAGCAGACCCTTATCCGCCTCCATTAATAGCCCAGGGCGGTGTGTGGTGGCACCGGTAAAGGCTCCTTTGCGGTGGCCGAATAGGGCGGACATGGCATTCTCACCACGCAGGGTGGCGCAGTTTACTGCTACCAGGCCTCCTTCCAATTTTCCGCGTTGTTTACGTAACTCATAGACACGCTGGGCCAGCTGGGATTTTCCTGCCCCCGTCGGTCCTGTAATGAGAATGGGCGCATCGGAGCGAATAGAGACCTGCTCTAACTGCTCGATCATCTGGTTAAAGGCCTGGTTGTTGGTTTCGATACCGCCTTTCAGGTAGGTAGTGCCCTCCTGGTGTTCTCGCTGGAAACGTGAGGCAATCTGGTCGTACTTGGATAGATCCAAATCGATAATCTGGTACTGATCCGGCAAATTACTGTTTTTCTGTGCAGGAGAAGTTTGCAGCAGGCGCCCAGGGAAATAACCGGCCTCTGTGAGCAGGTAGAGACAGATCTGGGCCACGTGGGTGCCAGTTGTGATATGTACCAGGTATTGCTCCTGATCCGGCTTAAAAGCGTAATCGCGGGCGAAATCCAGCAGGTTGCTGTACACACTCTCGAAATCCCAGGGGTCATTGAAGTTGACCCGGTGATGGACCACGTTGGTTTCAGGGGAAATACGTGCAATGTCCTCAGTGACCTGGTCTGCCAGGTTTTTCGAGTGGTTGTCGAAAAGGAGCTCAAGCCGATCGATCAGCAGGTCATCGTGCTGGCACATAGAGATATTGGGGCGCCACTTGTCCCAACGCTTGTCACTTTTACCGCGCCGGTCTTTAGTCGTGCCGAGAATACTGATAGCTACTGTTTTCATACTATCTAAAATAATAAATAGCTATCTTAAAAGATAGATTTTATAAACATCGTACTGGGCTAACTATCGCTTAGAATGCTACCTATAAAATAATTTTTTCATAAAAAACAATGAGTTACAGAAATTTGGAAAGTTTCTGCAAAAGTTGGCACTCAATTCGCTATATCAATGGCAAAAGAAGCGCGTGAAGTGGTAACGCGGTTTCATGAGATTCTTGGTTTCATGAGATTCTTAAAGGAGCGAGAGATGAAGCCATTGCCGTATGAAGTGATGCAGGCAGGTGGGGTACCGATTAAGTCCTGGACCTTAGGTGTGCCCTTTGAAGAAGAAGCCAGGGCTCAGCTTAAAAATATTTCGCAGTTGCCTTTTATCCACAAGTGGGTGGCGGCAATGCCCGATGTACACCTGGGCAAAGGCGCCACCATTGGCAGTGTGGTACCCACCCTGGGAGCGGTAATCCCCGCAGCTGTGGGTGTGGATATTGGCTGTGGCATGATGGCAGTCCGCACCAGCCTCACTGCAGCACAGCTGCCAGACAACCTGGCGGGCGTCCGCAGTGCCATTGAGCGCGCCGTGCCCCACGGCCGCACTGGTCGACACCGGGGTAGGGGTCGGGATAAGGGTGCCTGGGAGAATCCGCCGGACGATGCACTTGCCGGCTGGGCGCCGTTGGCAGAGCAGTTTGAGGCGCTGAAAGAGAAGCACCCAGTATTGAAAAATACCAATAATATCAATCACTTGGGAACGCTTGGCAGCGGTAATCACTTTATTGAGATGTGCCTGGATGAGCAAGGCAGCGTGTGGCTGATGTTGCACAGTGGCTCTCGTGGTGTGGGTAACCGTATTGGTACCTACTTTATCGAAAAGGCCAAGCGGGATATGGAACGCTGGCATATCCACTTGCCCGATAGTGACTTGGCCTATTTCCCCGAGGGTAGCGAGCATTTCGATGACTATGTGCAGGCGGTGGAGTGGGCGCAGGAATTTGCTCGCATCAATCGTGAAGTCATGATGGTACGCACTATTGGCGCGGTGAAGCAGGCACTGGGTATGGATTTTGAGGCGCGCATGGAGGCGGTAAACTGCCATCACAATTACGTTTCCCGCGAACAACACTATGGCAAGGAGGTACTGGTAACGCGCAAGGGCGCTGTAAGGGCGCGTGTTGATGAAATGGGCATTATTCCCGGAAGTATGGGGGCCAAGTCTTTTATTGTGCGGGGGTTAGGAAACGAGGAAAGCTTCTGCAGCTGTAGCCATGGTGCCGGGCGGGTGATGTCCCGCACCAAGGCGAAAAAACTGGTATCCCTGGAAGAGCATCGCGCGGCTACTGTCGACGTGGAATGCCGTAAAGATGAAGGTGTGATCGACGAAACCCCATCGGCCTACAAACCTATTGAGAAGGTTATGGCAGCACAAAAAGATCTGGTGGAAATCGTTTACACCCTCAAGCAGGTAGTCTGTGTCAAAGGATAGTTAGCACAGGCCAGGGATAAGGCGTTTAATAGTGAGGAATGTCGGAAGTTATGCCTAAAGGGCAGGCTCTCCGCAATCAAGTTTGAATGTTTGTGTTCCAGTCAGCGGAGCCGGTTCTGTATGCCGGCCTGGCACCCCCGACGCTGGCGGTAGGTGTACCCACTGGGGCAATCTTCAAACGCCTACTTTGTAGCTCAATTGGTAGAGCAACCGTTAAATCGGTTTGTTACAGGTTCGATTCCTGTCAAAGTCACGTCGCCTGGAAAGCGACCTTAAGGGAAGGCGAGAGCCTGGGGTTCGAGTCCCCACAAAGAAGCCCTCTTTGTTGAAATCTATCCGGGGCCTACAGTGCCTTATGGTTTCGGTTATTGGGAATTGCAGCAATAGCTAGCCATAAAGGCACGCCGGCGGCAGTGTCGCCTTGCGTGGGTTTACGCTGTGCGTGTGGATTACAGCATTTGCATTGATTCTATTTTGGCCAAGGATGTTGGCTTCGTTACCCAGGATGGGTGCAAGAAGAACTTTGCAGAACCGCTGTATTTTGCACCCTCTGTGTATAAGCGTTGGGCCACTCTGAGATCGAGTGGGCCCCACCCTAAAGGAATAAAATGATAAGAGATCGGAGAAATGAAGTCTCTCTTTAAAATATGGAAGATTGTCAATGTGGCTGATAACGAGCGAGCACTACTGTTTCGCCGCAGCCGATTTGAAAGGGTGCTGCCACCAGGGCGTCACCGTATTTGGCTGCTCTCAGGTGATGTACGGGTGGAGACCTATGATATTACTGAGGTGGTTTTTGATGCGATTAAAGCAAAATTCCTGCTGAATACTTATAGCGAAGTGTTAGGTGAATATTTGCAGTCCTACGAATTGTCTGATCAACAAGTCGGACTTTTCTATCGGGATGGTAACTTGGTAGATATCCTTCCCCCTGGTTCATACCGGGCCGTATGGAAAGGAGGGGAAACCGTTCGTGTAGGTATTGTGGATATTTCCAGGGAATACACCATTGATGACAATGTACTGGGGCTTCTCGGTCGCGGTGCCTGCGCAAGCCAAATACGCATCGCTGCTCAGGCAGTAAGCTATAACGAAGTCCCCGATGAGCATGTGGGTCTTTTAGTTGTCAATGGAAAGTTGGAGAAAGCGCTGCAGCCGGGTCGTTATGGATTTTGGAAATACAATCGCTCTATCGCAGTGAAATTGATAGACATGCGCCTGCAAACTATTGAAGTGAGTGGCCAGGAAATTCTAACCAAAGATAGAGTTAGCCTGCGTATCAACTTAAGTGGCAGTTTCAAGATTACAGATCCACAGCGGGTGGCATTGAAGCTCAGTGATTATAAAAACCATATTTATCGTGAATTACAACTAAGTTTGCGTGAAGCGGTGGGTACCCAGACTCTGGATAGCTTATTAGCAGATAAAGATCGACTGAATATTGTTATTGCAACGGCTATCCATAAAAAACTAGCGCATTATGGTATCGAGATTGTCAGTGTCGGAGTGAAAGATATTATCTTACCAGGCGACATGAAGATGATTCTTAATCAGGTAGTGGAAGCTCAGAAGGAGTCTGAAGCGAATTTAATAAAGCGTCGTGAAGAGACCCAGGCTATGCGCTCCCTGCATAACACTGCCAAGATGATGGATAACAATCCTACATTACTGCGTCTAAAAGAATTGGAATCCTTAGAAAAAGTCAGTACACGCATCGATAAAATATCAGTTTATGGTGGCCTAGAAGGCGTGCTTAATGATTTGGTGAAGCTGCGTCCAACAGCTTAAGGTAGCAAGCTATCAAGTAAGCTTTGAGTTTTAAGGACTTAGGCAGTGACTAAGATAGACGGTGCTCAGGGGAAGGGCTGCAGACAGATTTTGCGGACTTCCCTTACTTTGTCCTTATGACTGGGAATGCCGGTTCTTATTAAAACTATTCGTGCAGGCCGTAAAAGCCTGGCCTTTCAAATCGTATTGTCACCGCTATTGTTGACCAGTGGAGTAAGCAAATTATGCTTTGAACCCTGTGTCTACAATAAAAAAACCATTTTAGATTTTTCCAAATAGAATTTTTTGTCGACGTTAATACGTATGGGTGCAGGAAAAGAAGCTAGACGAAGATATAAATACTGGCTGTAGATTTTTCATGAGAGATCGGTTCAAGGGCTACTAAAGTAATCCGATGAAGAAGTTAGATAAAAATAGAAATAAAGTAACTCAAGCAGCGCAGTTAATTGAGGAAAATCTTCATAGAAATTTGAAAATCACCGATATTGCTAATCATGTCCATCTATCGCCTTTTCATTTTCAACGATTGTTTTTTGCTTATATGGGAGAACCTGTGAATCGCTATATTGCTGTGCGCCGTCTGGAGACCGCAGCATTGGAACTCACCAACACTCCAAACATCAACTTACTGCAGCTTGCAATAAATTGCGGTTTTCAAACCCATAGCGCGTTTTCTCGGGCATTCAAAAAACAGTTCGGAATAAGCCCCTCTGCTTTTCGCAATTCTCCCGAAGCCGCGGAAACAGGGGTGCAACAGGGCCGCCCGTATTTGATCAATCAGCCGCCGCGCCAGGTGATTGAGCCAGTCGAGATCGTCACTCTACGACCATTCTATTTCCGGTTTCAGCAGTCGAGAGGAACCTATGAAGGCCAGTTTTTCCACAAGAGTGATTTAGATATTGGTGCATATTTTTTAGCGCTACTCAAAGAGACAGTGCCACCGGATCAATTCTTAATGAGCTGTTTTCCTAACACCCCCCAGATGCTCAATGATGATACCGTTACAGTTTGGTACGGTGGAGCCTACTCAGAACGCCCGAACAACAACAAAAGCTATAATTGGCACATGTTCGACGCTGGAACATGGGCGGTCTTTGAACACTGGGGGGATTACAAATTCCTCTACCAAACTTGGAACCAGATTTATCGCAACTGGCTTGCTCAGACAGCCTATAGGCTGCGTGATGAATTTCCGTTCGAAGCTTATTCGGGAACACCGAACTACATCGCCCCAGCAAAACAACTCACTCGTATTTATATTCCACTCAGAAAAGCATGATAGGAACAGCAGGTTTCCACTTTACTTGCTAAATTCGTCCGGAACAAAATTGTTCGGGATTAAGCCATGCAACTTCATCAATACCCAGCCACCCAGATTTGTGCAGCCTTGTCGGCAGGGGATATCCAGGCCAAAGAGGTAATACACCACCAGCTAGAACGTATACAGCGCCTCAACCCGGTGATCAATGCCGTTGTAACACTTAATGAAAACCAGCCTACAAGTAACATGCGTCCGTTGGCGGGTTTGCCCATCACCCTGAAGGATCAAATTTACTATCGAGGGATGGCCTGCACATTCGGGTCGGAACGTTTCAAGGGGTTCCACCCTACCCAAACCGCATCTGCCGTGGAACGACTGCTGAATGCCGGTGCACAGGTTATGGGTAAAACGAATCTCCCGCCCCTCTCGATGGACTTTCAGTGCAGTAATACTCTATTTGGCACCACTAACAACCCTTGGAATTTAGAATACACACCGGGGGGGAGTAGTGGTGGCGGCGCAGCTGCGATAGCGGCGGGGATGAGCTTTGTCGATATTGGTACAGACTTGAGTGGGTCTTTGCGTATCCCCGCCTCATTTTGTGGGGTGTTTAGCCTTCTGCCGAGCGAGGATGCCATTCCCATTGATGGGACTATGCCAAACCAGGTTGCACCGCTGAAGCATTTTGCGCGTATGGGACCGATTGCCAGAACTTGCGATGACTTGGATCTAGTATGGACACATATGAATAACCAGCCAGACGTTGGGCAGAAAGAGTTTAAAATGCCAAAGGTCAACTGGAGTGTCGATAGCGGCGGGATTGAAGTTTGTAAGAGCATCGTTAAATGTTTTGAAAATGCGAAAAACGCATGGGAAGAATCTGGGGTTCACGTAGTACAGGCTCAACCAAAAGATTTCGATTTTAAACGGGCACGTCGCGCATTTGGTGAAATTATGGGGTTTGAAACAAGCGCTTTAGTGTCGGCGCCTGTACGTTTTCTTTCCAGCATTCTTGGGCGTGCAAGTGCGCGCCGTTCACCAGAATTCATCGCGAATGTCATGCTTGGTTATCGCCACAATAAAAGCCGCCTTAGCAATGCAATTGACGAAAAAAAGATATTGTCTGGTGCTATTGATGCCTTTTTGGCAGATAACAGTGTATGGGTGTTGCCCGTTACGGCGACTTCGGTGTTTAAGCATATGGCACCAACCAGCGATCGCAATGGTGTGCGTGATTACGCCCTCCCTATGTACATCAATGAGCAACCGGTAAATTATTTTGATGCGATGGCAGCCTTTACAACGCCGATTTCACTGACGGGTCATCCAGTTGTGACCTTACCAATAGGATTTGATGGAAACGGGCTTCCGATCGGAGCACAGCTGATCGGCCTTAAAGGCCAAGAGAAAGAGCTTATCGAAACTGCGAAACGCTTACATAACATTCTGAAACCACACCAGTGTCCCATGTTTATGAATGGCTAATATGGATTCCATGCGGCTTGTAACATCACATTCAAAAACATGAATTGCAGATGTTTATTGAGTTGATATTAGCGGTAGCTTTGATTGTCAATGACACCTTTTCTTTGCATAAAAATTACGCAATTATGCTCGTAGCGAAATGCTAAAGAGGGAACTTTAGCGTGAACTACCCAAGGTTGATTGGCCCATTGAGTGTTTGTATATCCGAAAATCAGGCTATTAAAGGACAGGCAATGTACTCTCCCTGTGACTGTTATCCCAGCATTTGACTAAAGTGTTTTATGTTATGGGAGAGCATCAGATAGATTCTGATCGCATTGTCGATCTTGTAATTCGGCAGATACAGCTTTGTAGGCGTGCCGGTGGATGAGCACTTGGTGGATCAATTGATACTACCCATGGCCTTAGATAGCGGAGGCTGTTTTACCTAGCTCGCATTTGCTAACCAATATTTCAGTCATTCAAAAGCTAACTGGAACGAACGTTTAGCTGAAAGTTTAGTGAAGGTAATTGGAAAGCTCTTTTTCTAAATTAGTAGGAAACATAAGCAAGTGATACAGCGAAGATGACGATTAAAAAAATTATTCAGGTTATGGACGAGCTGCTCGTCAGCTTTGGTTGATTAATGTGTCTTTGCATAAATAAAAAATAGTTTAGTATATTGCCGCCTTATGGAAGAGCTGAAATCACTCAACTAGTTCATGGGATGTAATAACGTAAAGTTTTCTACACGAGAGTTGACATTGCTCTTTGTTGAAAGTGTAAATAAAAGGAACTTATCTGAATGATGTCTAAGATTTTAAAATTAACTGTTTGCGTAGCTGCCCTTATGGCTGCGGCATGTAGCGGCGGTGGCGGGGGTGATGGAGATAGTGGAACCGGAGGTGATGGGACGACTGTCCCAGTAGCCAACCAAGCACCGGTAGCAAGCTTTACTTTGTCTTCGCAGTCTGGGCTTTCGCCTGCGCAGGTTAAGTTTGATGCATCTGCTTCAAGCGATGCGGACGGCAGTATTACTAGTTACGAATGGAATTTTGGTGATGGCAGTGATGCTACTGGGAAGGAAGTTGAGTATACCTTTTATGCATACGACGGGATTGACAAGGAGTATACGATTCAGCTGACGGTTACGGATAATGACGGTGCGACTGCCACTTCCGAATTGACGTTTACAGCCCTTAAAAATTCACCGCCAGTTGCAAAATTTGCATATAACCAGCCAGATCTTGAATCACCATTGGTTTTATTCGATGCTTCAGAAAGTACTGATGCAGAAAGTACTGACTTATTGTACCAGTGGGATTTTGGTGATGGTACGACAGGTGAGGGTATCCAGCCCGAGCATGAATACCAGGAGTATGGAGATTACACCGTCAGCCTAACTGTGGATGATCAGACGGGTAATACCAATAAGTATGTAACTAATTTGCTAGTCAGTGATGGCCAGTTTGTTGCTTTTGGAAAGATATCTCTTGCAAAAGGTGAGTATGCTGATAGCGATACCAATGATCCTAACAGCGAGCTTGTACCAAATAACTCCATGAAAGAAGCGCAGGCAATTTCAGGGGTTAGTGAAGTTGTTGGTTTTGTTGTTGCTCAATTTGCTTCTCAAGATAAGAGTTCAAGTGCCTACCGGGATGAGTTTGATTTCTATGTTGCCTCGTTAAAAAAGAATCAGAATGTTTCTCTACATATTCAGGACTGGCAAAATGGTGATGCAGATATCGATCTTTGGTTGATAGATGAGTCTGGTAATTTGCTCATAAGTTCAAATGGTGTTGAAGAAACGGAATCCCTAAAAATCCCAGAAGATGGAAGTTATTATTTAGCAGCATTGGCATTTGGTGGGGCTTCTGCTTACCGTATGCAAATATCCTCTGCTCCGATAGTTGATAGCGTTGGTAATTCAATCCGTACCAACGAAAAATTTGTCGCTGGTGAACTTATAGCTCGTCTAAAGCCCACGGCTAAATTAGCAGGTATTGGGAAGCTTACTGCGGCAGGCGCGGTCAAGCACACTACCAGGGATGATGGCCCAATGCTACTGGATTCAAATCAGGCGGCGAAGGGGTTTGGCTTATTTAAGTCAGCGGGAGTATCCTCGCTATCGAATACTGCTGGCGTAAAGGTTTCAGCTGAAATACAGCGTAAATTGGAGACCATTTATAATCTCAAGCGTCTTAATGCTAGTGGCCAATTTGAATATGTTGAACTGAACCGGATTCGTCAGCGTCAATCAGTCAGCGATCCCTTGTATCCAAAGATGTGGCATTACTCACAGATTGCTGTACAGGACGCGTGGAGTACGTCAACCGGAAGAGGTGCAATCGTTGCGGTATTAGACACGGGTATCTTATCAGGTCATCCAGACCTCCAGGGTCAGTTGGTAGCTGGCTTCGATATGATCAGTGATATTGATAATTCCGTGGATGGAGATGGTATTGATCCAAACCCTGAAGACCCAGGTGATGCTCCAGACAGTGATAATGATTCCTGGCACGGTACCCATGTGGCGGGCACAATCGCTGCAGCTACTAACAACGGTATTGGTATTGCAGGCGTTGCCCATGAAGCCAAAATAATGCCTGTACGGGTGCTGGGCGCTGAGGGAGCTAGCGATTATGACATTGCTCAAGGGATTTATTTTGCTGCAGGTCTCACAAATGATTCTGGTAAAGTTCCGGATCGAAAAGCTGATGTAATTAACATGAGTCTCGGAGGGGCAGGTTACTCTCAAACGATGCAGGATGCAGTGCATGCAGCCCGTGAAGCGGGTGTGATAGTTGTTGCAGCTGCAGGTAACAACGGCGATGATGTAAGTAATTATTCACCAGCTAACCTCGATGGGGTTGTTACAGTGGCTGCCACTCGACAAGGCGGTGAGCCTGTTTGGTACTCCAATTTTGGGGGCAATATTGATTTGACTGCCCCTGGCGGTTTAATGCCAATTGATAGACGCAAGCCAACAGAGCCCTTTGATCCTAAGATAATAGCTAAATCCGATGGCGGCGTGATAAGCACTCTCGGGAAAGAAACTGAGAGCGGTGAAATCGAGTTTATTTATGGAGGTATGCAAGGTACTTCTATGGCTGCACCCCATGTGTCCGGTGTTATTGCCTTGATGAAGGAGGAGTGGGAGTCAATGACTCCTGACGATTTTGACAAATTGATAACCGATTTTAGAGTTTCCTACGGTAATACACCAAGCCCTCGATTTGGTTATGGTGAAATAAATGCTGAGCTTGCAGTTGCTTCTGCAAAATCTCGTGCCTTTGCTACACCACAGCTTGGACGTTTGTATATCAAAAGTGGTCATCAGCATGAACTGTGGACCCAAAAAGAAGCGAAGGTAGAACTGCTGGCAGATATGCCTGGAGTCTCGGTTGCTGAGATTAATGCATCTGTCTCTTGGTTGAGTGCGAGTTATCTAGATGAGGATTCAAATGGTCTTGGCAGTTATCAAATTACTGTAGACACTGACAACCTAGAGGTAGGTCGTTATTCTGGCATTTTGAGCTTTGTTGCTTCTACCGAAACCCGTTTTGATTTATGGATATCAGTCCAGGTTATCGCTGAAGATGTGGAATCTGGTGGTAATGCCGGCGCCGTTTATGTCGATTTTGTTGATATTAAAACTGGTGAAGCTGCAGGCCGGGTAATGGCAACTTTCGATCCAGAACAGGGTGTCTACCATTATAAGTCCCCTCAATTAGATGCCACTTCTGAGTTAGGATTTGGTGTGATGGCCGGAACCGATATCGATAATGATGGGGTTATCTGTGAAGTGGATGAACTGTGCCACCGCTTGGTGACTAATGATGATTGGTTACCAATAGTTAGTGGGTATTTTCACGAAGATGTAGAAGTTACGGATTTAGAGTTAAGGGCGTTATGGTTTCCCTTGAAAGATCTGTAATCTAAGAGACCATATTAGTCTATGGCTATCCCCATACATCTAAGATGGGGGTAGCTATTCATTACGAATGCTTATTAATAAGTTTCCCATGCAGTTTATGCTCAAAATTATTTTTCTAGATATTTAATAGGCGAATTCTTTTTTTAATTTTTAGAAGAGGCTAATGTAAACTCTAGTAGTAATGAGATAAATAGTTCAAAAAGTGCTGTGATTAACTTTTACCCAAGAAAGTCTTTTTCAGAAAGTAAGTCTATAAGTTGTTTTTTTTCAATAAGTATTTGGGCGGCCTCCGTTTCCACTTAAAAAATCCTTAAGACTTCCAAAAAGGTAATAATCCCAGCCACTTTTGCACATATCCCAACATTTCATTTCTGGGGATAGACCAATATGGGTAAATTTAATCAGAGTTCCCGTATTCTCCTCAGAAAATTCGAAACGCAGAGTACTGCCTTTCCACTCCTCGGGGTCATCTACGTTATCTGAAACCATATTGGATTCAGTACATTCAAGCTCAATCAATTTCTCGGGCTTCAATATTTTGGCGCGAAAGACCCAGTAAGATTGACCTTTGAAACCGGTTTTGGCGATGTCACCCACCTTTAGGAAGGGTGCGCTTACCGGTGTCCACCACTGGGACATTTTTTCGGTTACTGCCTTGTAAGCATCTTCCCGGGAACTTGGGCTAAAAAATGATGTAGTGTAGTTGGACATCACCGTTCTCCATAGGGTCATCGAAGCTGGGTCTGGAAGGCATGGTAAAGAATGCTATTTACCTTTCATTAGCAATCCAGAGATTTCACCCTTGGGATCTAGTTTGCTGTGCATATTAATAAAGACCTTTCCATCCATTAGCGCTTTTCGATAAGGCTCTTCCACCATCCATTTACCCATAATAAATCCACTGGTGCCCTCGGAGCATTTCTTTTCCAGTCCGTGTTTATCCTTATCGGTTTTGGTCTTGGGCCAATCGGGAACCATGCCGGGGTTTGTCGGCATTCCACAGATAGTTTGGATAATCGGACCGCTCGCTTTGCCGGGCTTGCAGATAGGCGGCTCTTTGCCATCGCCTGCGCATTGCATATGGAAATGCGACATGGCTACCCCACCGGGTGATAGATCGCTGTAGCCAACCATAAAACTCAGCATATGTGTCTGGTTGTTGTAGGCGCCAATAAAGAAGCCACCCGCATCTTTAGGGGTTTGTGGATTTACCTTTTTACCGAGCATATTTTCGTTAGCGGTGGTCAGGTCAGCCTTAAAAATGGTAAACCGCTTGTCATCTCCGGCATCGGACCAGGCTTTCTCGCCAGATCCATGTTTGGCAGTTGGTGAGTCTTTTTCTTTTTTATTGTGGTTATCTGCAGTGGTGAAAGTGGAATAGGCCAGTAAAAACATCGCCATTATTAAATAAGCGATTTTGGGTAATGAACTGAGTTTCATAAACATCTCCTCTATATTTAATCGATCTTGTTATTACCTATACGAGAAATTTAATGCCAGACGCTTAATAGCGCTCATATTCACTATGAAGAATGGTGTAGATCATGGATGGCTGGCGATAACTACTTGTAGCATATGCGCTTGGTTCTGGCCGCTTAGGGCCAATTTTGGAGACAGTATTTTTTACTGGGTATCTTGGGGAATAAAGGAATTCGTGGAAACGGGATATCCGGCTTCACATGAAGCGATGGGTATAGGAAGGATGCAGCCGGAAAAAATTGGGGTTATCGGAAAAAATTATTAACAGGCATTTTCGCTAAATTTAAAATACTGGATACAACGATTGCTCATCCGTACCCAGTGACTCTGCTATCGAGGATGGGGCGCTATCACCCCGCATCCTTCCAAACTAATTCGCGCTCTCGGGCATAAAGGGGAGTAAAGTTAAATTGTACCTCTGTGCCCCCCTGCGTACGCCGCTGAATATTCAGTTTTCCATTCAGATTACTGGCGCGCTCCTGCATGATTGACATACCGAAGTGGTTGCGTTTTTCCGGTGCGTTGCTGATACCCACACCGTTGTCGCGGATGCGCACATTGAGCGATTGGTTATTAGCCTGGATCATGCTGATTTGCACCATATCGCCCTGAGAGTGGTATACGGCATTCTGGGTAGCTTCGCGTACCAGCTGCAGCAGATGGATTTCCTCGTGGGGAGTGAGCGGTACTTCATTGAGGTGATAGTCGAGCAAAATAGTGATTTGCGGGTGTTGCTCGCGATAAGCGAGGATGGATTGCTCGAGGATATTGCGTAGGCCGCCAGGGCCTATTTGCAGCCTGAAAGTAGTGAGCAGTTCGCGCAGCTGGCGATAGGAGGAGTCCAACCCCTCTTTTAGCTCGGTAATAATCTCCTTCACCTTAGACTTATCCACCTGCTCGCTGCGATTGGCGCGATTGAGCCTAGTGACTTGGATTTTCAGGTAGGACAGCGATTGGGCCAGGGAGTCGTGCAGTTCCCGCGCGATGATCGCGCGCTCATCCAGAAGGGCAACGCGGCGCTCTTGGGCCTCGCGCTCGTTGATGGCAATGGCGGCGGTGACGCTGTCGGCAAAGGTGGCAAGGCGCTGTTGCTGTTCCTCATCGAGGCTGTTGCCTCTGGGCAGAGTGCACATCAGTACGCCGTAATTGCGCTTATCCACTTCCAGGGGGAAGCGGTACACGCGGAACTCTCCCTCATCGGAGGGACCGCAGGTGCTCACACAAACCCGACAGTCACTGCCGCTGCACTGGCTGTTGCCAAACCCCTGCACCAGATGTTCGTAGGGGGCTTCGCCTTCAGGTGTCATCAGGCACAGGTCCAGGTTGTTCAAGTCGGCGACATTGGCGAACTCGCCAAGCCATTGCCCCAGCTCGGATCCGGCCAGGGGCCCCTCGCTGATACGCCGTGCCAGTCGGTATTGGAAATCCAGTGCCTCGTGGCTCTTCTGTAGCTGGGCGGTTTTTTGTTCGACGCGGTGGGCCAGGTCACGATGGGTTGCGTGAATCTCGTCGCTCATATAATTGATGGTGCGCGCCAGAACCCCCAACTCGTCTTCGCTGTCGATCTCCAGGCGATTTTGGTTGAAGTTCCCCTGGGCGATGCTCATTGAGCGGCTGATGAGTTGCTTCAACGGTTGCTCCACGGAGCGATGGAGTATGTATAGGGACAAGTAAACAAGCGCCACTATGGCGAATAGGGAAGCCACCTGTACCAGGCGCAGCAGGCTGATCTTTTCCTCGGCGATGGTTTGATAGTCCAGTACCAGGGTGTCTACATCGTGAATAAATGGTTCCAGGTGGGTGGCCAACTGCAGGGAATCCATGCTGGTGCGACCGGCGGCGATGGATTCCAACAGTGGTCGAATCTCTTCCTCCCAACTGCCGATTACCTTGCGGTAGTTGCGCGCCGCGCGCAGGTTATCGCTGGCACTGAAGTCGGAAATACTCAATACACGGCTCAGGCGCGAAGTCACTTCGTTCGATAGTGTGGCGGTGGCTTTCATATCACCAGAGGGTGCTGTCGCTGCGAGCCGGTAGCTCATAGCGCGCAGGGAACCGGCCAGGTTCACTGCGGCGGCATCGTTTTCCGCGGCGTCAGAGATAATGTAAGAGGCCACCATGGAGCTCAGCGCGACTAACACTGTGAGCAGCATCAGGGTGCCGATTCGATAGACGATGGACTGTCGGATTCGATTCAACATATCAGTTCACTTCGATCTCGGGCCGCTGTTGGATAGCCTCTATTGTGCCGCTTACGAGCGCTCAAATTTGTGAGTACCACCAAAGAGTGCCAGTTTTGCACAAAATTTAACCTATTGCCTGTGTTTTAAATACCGCCTAAGTCATTACGGGACTTACGCCCAACCTCAACCATCAACTGGCGCCATTTTCTTACCTACTCATGGGTAGCTCAGCGCTTTTCTACCCCTTTTTGGTCAGGTGATCCTCTTTTACAGCGCTTTTATATTCCCAGCTAAACCGATGCTTTAACCGCATTTCGATGCCCTGGGAGTACCGCATGAGCCATTTCCTGGACCGACTGAAATATCTGAAGAAACAAAAAGAGCCCTTTTCCGGTGGACACGGGGAAAAGACCCATGACGACCGCAGCTGGGAAGACGGCTATCGTCGCCGCTGGCAGTTCGACAAGATCGTGCGCTCCACCCACGGGGTGAACTGCACCGGCTCTTGCAGCTGGAAGATCTACGTCAAAGACGGCTTGGTCACCTGGGAGACCCAGCAGACCGACTACCCGCGCACCCGCCCGGACCTGCCCAACCATGAGCCCCGAGGTTGCCCGCGCGGTGCCAGCTACTCCTGGTATATGTACTCGGCAAACCGCCTTAAGTACCCGAAGATCCGCAAGCGTCTGGTAAAACTCTGGCGCGAAGCCAAGTTGAGACACAGTGATCCGGTGGATGCCTGGGCCAGCATTGTCGAGGACCCGGCCAAGGCCAAGTCCTACAAAGAACGCCGGGGAATGGGTGGCTTTGTGCGGATTAAGTGGGATGAAGCCAATGAGCTGATCGCCGCTGCCAACGTCTACACCACCAAAAAATACGGACCCGACCGGGTAACCGGCTTCTCGCCGATTCCCGCAATGTCCATGGTGTCCTACGCCGCCGGTGCCCGCTACCTGTCATTGATTGGCGGCAACTGCCTGAGCTTCTACGACTGGTACTGCGACCTGCCCCCCGCCTCTCCGCAGATTTGGGGCGAGCAGACCGACGTGCCCGAGTCCGCCGACTGGTACAACTCCAACTACCTGATCGTATGGGGCTCCAATGTGCCGCAGACCCGTACCCCGGATGCGCACTTCCTCAGCGAGGTGCGTTACAAGGGCGCCAAGACCTGCGTAATCACTTCCGATTACTCCGAGTGTTCCAAGTTTGGCGACACCTGGCTGGCACCGCGTCAGGGTACCGATGCGGCCCTGGCGATGGCCTTCGGCCACGTGATTTTGAAAGAATTCCACGTCGATAAGCCCAGCACCTACTTCACCGAATATGTGCGCACCACCACGGATATGCCGATGCTGGTGACCCTGGAAGAGCGCGACGGTAAGCTGGTACAGGGCCGCTTCCTGCGCGCCTCCGATCTGGCAGATGACCTCGGCCAGGATAACAACCCGGAGTGGAAGACTATCGCCGTCAACCACGATGGCCAGCTTGTTTCCCCTCAGGGCTCAGTGGGTTATCGATGGGGCGAGCAGGGAAAATGGAATATTGAGCAGCGCGATGGCCTCAGTGGCGAAGAAGTAGAGCTGAAACTCAGCCTGAAAGACTGCGCCGATGAAATCGCCCAAGTGGCCTTCCCCTACTTCGGTGGCCAGACCCATGAACACGACTATTTCCAGCACACCGACCACAGCGATGTGATCGATTACAAGGTGCCGGTGAAGTTTGTGCAGAACAAAGATGGCGAGGTACTTAAGGTTGCCAGCGTCTACGACCTGACCCTGGCCAACTACGGCGTGGAGCACGGCCTCGACGACCCCAACTGCGCGCACAGCTACGACGAAGACAAACCCTACACTCCCGCCTGGCAGGAGAAAATCACCGGCTGTCGCCGCGAGAACGTTATCCAGGTTGCGCGCGAGTTCGCCAACACTGCTGACAAAACCCGTGGACGCTCCATGGTGATTGTGGGTGCCGCCCTCAACCACTGGTACCACATGGATATGAACTACCGCGGCCTCATCAATATGTTGATGATGTGCGGTTGTATCGGTCAGAGCGGCGGTGGCTGGGCCCACTATGTGGGGCAGGAAAAGCTGCGCCCGCAAACCGGCTGGACCCCCCTCGCTTTCGGTCTCGATTGGCAGCGCCCGCCGCGTCATATGAACGGCACCTCCTTCTTCTACAACCACGCCAGCCAGTGGCGCTACGAGAAGTTGGAGATGGACGAAGTGGTTTCGCCGCTGGCCGACAAGAGCAAGTGGCAGGCTTCCATTATCGATTACAACAGCCGCGCCGAGCGTATGGGCTGGCTGCCCTCTGCACCGCAGTTGGGTATGAACCCGCTGCAACTGACCAAAGATGCCGCCGCTGCGGGTATGTCCGCCAAGGATTACACCGTACAGCAGCTCAAGCGTGGCGCGCTTAAGTTCGCCAACCAGGACCCGGATAATCCGCAGAACTACCCGCGTAACATGTTCATTTGGCGCTCTAACCTGCTGGGTTCCTCCGGTAAAGGCCACGAGTACATGCTGCGCCACCTGCTGGGCACCAAGCATGGTCTGATGGGTAAGGACCTGGGCGAAGCCGGCGGCAAGAAACCGGAAGATGTGGCCTGGCACGATACCCCCAGTGAGGGCAAAGTCGATCTGCTGGTGACACTGGACTTCCGCATGTCCACCACCTGTCTCTACTCCGACATCGTGCTGCCAACGGCTACCTGGTATGAGAAGGACGATCTCAATACCTCCGATATGCACCCCTTTATCCACCCGCTCACCAAAGCGGTGGACCCGGCCTGGGAAGCGCGCAGCGACTGGGACATCTTTAAAGGTGTGGCGAAGAAATTCTCCGAACTCACCGATGGCCACCTGGGGGTGGAAAAGGATCTGGTAACCCTGCCAATCCACCACGATACCCCCACCGAAATCGCCCAGCCCTTTGGGGTGAAGGCCTGGTGGAAGGGCGAGTGCGACCTGATCCCCGGCGTTACCGCGCCGAGCATGATCGAGGTGGAGCGCGATTATCCCAACACCTACAACCGCTTTACCTCTATCGGCCCATTGCTGGAAAAACTCGGCAACGGCGGTAAGGGCATCAGCTGGAATACCGATGACGAGGTGGACTTCCTCAAGAAGCTCAACCGCACCTGGAAGGATGAAAGCGCCCGCGATGGCCGCGCCCGTATCGACAGCGCCGTAGATGCCGCCGAGATGATCCTGTCTCTGGCCCCTGAAACCAACGGCCAGGTGGCGGTGAAGGCCTGGGAAGCGCTGGGCAAGATTACCGGTCGCGATCACACCCATCTGGCCAAGCCTAAGGAAGACGAGAAGATCCGCTTCGCCGATATCGTGGCGCAGCCCCGCAAAATTATCTCCTCGCCCACCTGGTCCGGCCTGGAAGATGAGCATGTGAGCTACAACGCCGGCTACACCAATGTGCACGAGCTGATTCCCTGGCGCACCATCACCGGCCGCCAGCAGTTCTACCAGGATCACGAGTGGATGCGCGACTTCGGCGAGACCATGTGTGTGTACAAGCCGCCCATCAACCTGAAAACCGTACAGCCGGTGCTGAACCAGAAGCCGAATGGCAACAAGGAGATCCTGCTGAACTGGATCACCCCGCACCAGAAGTGGGGTATCCACAGTACCTACTCCGATAACCTGCTGATGCTCACCCTGTCTCGCGGTGGCCCCATCGTGTGGATGAGTGAGAACGACGCCAAGCTGGCGGCTATTGAAGACAACGACTGGATCGAAATCTTCAACGTCAACGGCGCCATTGCCGCCCGTGCGGTGGTGTCCCAGCGGGTGCCCGACGGCATGGCCATGATGTACCACGCCCAGGAGCGCATCGTGAATACACCGGGAGCGGAAACCACCGGTACCCGCGGCGGTATCCACAACTCCGTAACCCGCGCGGTGATGAAACCCACCCATATGATCGGCGGCTACGCCCAGCAGTCCTACGGCTTTAACTACTACGGCACTGTGGGCTGTAACCGGGACGAGTTTGTGGTGGTGAGAAAAATGAACAAGGTCGACTGGCTGGATGGCGAAGACATCAAAGAGCCGACCCGAGAGGAGGTGTAACAATGAAAGTTAGAGCCCAGATCGGCATGGTGCTGAACCTCGATAAGTGTATCGGCTGCCACACCTGCTCGGTGACCTGTAAAAACGTCTGGACCTCCCGCGAGGGGGTCGAGTACGCCTGGTTTAACAATGTCGAGACCAAACCCGGTGTCGGCTATCCCAAAGAGTGGGAAAACCAGGACAAATGGAATGGTGGCTGGACCCGCAAGAAAAATGGCAAGTTGCAGCCGAAGATCGGCAGCAAGCACCGGGTACTGGCCAACCTGTTTGGCAACCCGGATATGCCAGAAATCGATGACTACTACGAGCCGTTCGACTTCGACTACCAGACCCTGCACAAGGCACCGGAGCAGAAGCACCAGCCGGTAGCCCGCCCGCGCTCGCTGATTACTGGCGAGCGTATGGAAAAAATCGAATGGGGTCCCAACTGGGAAGAAATTCTCGGTACCGAATTCGACAAGCGTAAGAAGGATAAGAACTTCGAACAGGTCCAGGCGGATATCTACGGTGAGTTCGAAAACACCTTTATGATGTACCTGCCACGCCTGTGCGAGCACTGCCTCAATCCGGCCTGTGTCTCTGCCTGCCCCAGCGGCGCCATCTACAAGCGCGAAGAGGACGGCATCGTCCTGATCGACCAGGACAAATGCCGCGGTTGGCGCATGTGTGTGTCTGCCTGCCCCTACAAGAAGATCTACTACAACTGGAAAACCGGTAAATCCGAGAAGTGTATCTTCTGTTACCCACGTATTGAGGCGGGCCAGCCAACTATCTGTTCCGAAACCTGCGTGGGCCGTATCCGCTACCTGGGGGTGCTGCTCTATGACGCCGACCGCATCGAAGAAGCCGCTGCGGTAGAAGACGAAAAAGCCCTCTACCAAGCCCAGTGCGATATTTTCCTCGACCCCAGCGATCCCAAAGTCCAGGAAGCTGCCCGCGCCGAAGGTATCCCCGAAGCCTGGCTCGAAGCCGCGCAGAAATCCCCAGTGTACAAGATGGCTATCGATTGGCAGATCGCCCTGCCGCTGCACCCGGAGTACCGCACCCTGCCCATGGTTTGGTACGTGCCGCCGCTGTCTCCGATCCAGAACGCAGTGCAGGCCGGCCAAGTGGAAACCGTCACTGTGGGGCGCGGCGCCGAGATCCCCGATCTCTCCACCCTGCGTATCCCGCTGCAATACCTGGCCAACCTGCTCACCGCCGGCGACGAAAAGCCAGTGGCCCGCGCCCTGGAACGCATGATTGTGATGCGCGCCTATATGCGTGGCATCCATGTGGACGGCGTGCAGGAACGCGAGTTGCTGGAAGAGGCCGGGATGACCGTAGCCCAGGTAGAAGAGATGTACCGCTATATGGCCCTGGCCAATTACGAAGACCGCTTCGTGGTGCCTTCAAGCCACAAGGCTTACGCCGAGAACGCCTACGACATGAAGTCCTCCTGTGGTTTCAGCTTTGGCAACGGCTGCAGCACTGGCAACGACAGCACCAATATCTTCGGCGGCAAGCAGAATGCAGTGCGCGAAGTGATACCGGCCAAAGTGGTCGACTGAGGCCGAGGGGAGAGTACCGATGAAAGTATTAAACCTGATCGCCCGCCTGCTGGATTACCCGTCCGATGAGCTGGTGGCGCATCTGGATGAGTTAACCAACTGGGTGGCGGAATCCGAAGACCTGGACAAGCCCCTGCGCGATTTGCTGCTGGCGTTTATCTCTCATTACGAGCGTATGGATGCGCTTGATTGGCAGAGTGAATACGACGGTTTGTTTGAGCGCGGCCGCGCTGTGTCCCTGCACCTGTTCGAGCATATCCACGGCGAATCCCGCGATCGCGGCCAGGCCATGGTGGATCTGATGAATCGCTACCGAGCCGCCGGCCTGGAACTGAATGAGCGCGAACTGCCAGATTACCTGCCCACCTACTTAGAGTTCTGCGCCACTCAAGGTGAAGCGGCCTACGGTTGGGTGCACGATATCACCCATGTGATTGCCCTGTTGAGCGCGCGCCTGTCAAAGCGCGAGAGCCCCTATCACCTGTTGATGGATGCGCTCTTGCAGATGGCCGGCGTCTTTGTAGATCTGACCGCGCTCAAAGAGGAAGTCGCCAATGAGGAGCGCGACGATACCCCCGAGGCGCTGGACAAGATCTGGGAGGAAGAGGTGGTCAGTTTTACCGGCGCCAACAATTGTGACCAGTCCATAACGCGGCCCAGCGCTGCGCAGCTGCGCGACGGCCAGCCCCTAACCTGGGCCCCCAGTGCCAAAGATGCCGCGCAGAATTCTGCCCAGCCCGCACCACAGGAGTAACAAGATGAACTATCTGAATACGCTGCTCTTTGCCATCTATCCCTTCGTCGCCCTTACGGTGTTTCTGGTGGGGAGCCTGATCCGCTATGACCGCGACCAATACACCTGGCGCACCGGCTCCAGCCAGTTGTTGGAGCACAAGCAATTGCGCATCGGCAGTTACCTGTTTCATATTGGGGTGATCGCCATTCTCGCAGGCCATTTTGTCGGCCTGCTTACGCCCAAAGCGGTGTGGCACTTACTCGGCATTGAAGCTTCCACCAAGCAGATGATGGCGATGGTTATCGGCGGTTTCTTCGGGGTAATCTGCTTTATCGGCCTCACCATTTTGATTAAGCGCCGCCTCACCAATCCGCGAGTGCGCGCCACCACTTCCAAAATGGACCTGACCATCCTGCTGATGCTTTACGCCCAGTTAATCCTCGGCCTGATCAGTATCCTGGTTTCCGCCGGCCATATGGACGGTGCCGAAATGCTCAAGCTGATGACCTGGGCCCAGTCCATTGTCACCCTCGATGGCTCCGCAGCCGCAGTGGCTATCGCCGACGTAAATATCATCTACAAGCTGCATATTTTCCTCGGTATGACCCTGTTCCTGCTGTTCCCCTTCAGCCGCCTGGTGCACGTATGGAGTGTTCCAGTGCAGTACTTCCGCCGCAATTACCAGGTAGTGCGCGCCAAAGCCGCGCGCTAATCCCAGCAATCGTTAACCAGGCCCGCCAAGTGTGGGGGCCTTGTGTAGAGAAGAGTCATGAGTGCATTACTAGCTTCCGACGCCGCCGGGCACGAATTCGAACTGGCTGAAGCCGTGGCCGTGAACGGTAGTGAAATTCCCGCAGACCTGATTTATCAGGAGATGCAATACCAGACCGCCAACTCCCCGCGCCAAGCAATTTACCGCGCTGCACGGGCATTGGTTATCGGTTGGCTGTTACGGGAAAAGGCCGCAGGGCAGGGGCTTTGCGCGGCCGATGAAGACTTGCACAGCGAGGCCTTCGATCACGCCGTTTCAGATCTATTGAAAGGTGAGTTGCAAGTAAGCCCGGCCAGTGAAGCCGAGTGCCGTGCTTATTTCGAAGCCCACCCACATAAATTTCGCTCCGATCCCCTCGCCGAAGTGCGCCATATCCTGATCCCAGCCGCACCGGATGACTCTGAAGCCTGCGCCAAAGCACGCGCCGCTGCCGAGGATATGCTCAAGCAGATCCGCAACGATGCCAATCCGTTACAGGCCTTCGCTCAGTTAGCCCAATCCCACTCCGCCTGTTCCTCCGCCGAAGCTGGTGGCAGCCTCGGCCAAGTGGGGCGCGGTGATACCGTCGCGTCCTTCGAGCGCGCAGTATTCGAGCAGGGCACCGGCTTGGTAGCAGAGCCCGTGGAGACCCCTTACGGAGTACACCTGATTTTTGTGGAACACTGTGAACCGGGCCGCCCGCTGGAATACGAATATGTTTCGGAGCGAATCGAGGAATACCTAACTGAAAAACGCCGCCGCCAGATGACTAGCGACTACCTGCAAAAAATGGTGCAGGCCGCGCAAATCTCCGGCCTGGATTTATCGGGGGAGGCCCACTGAGGTGGCAGAGATTTGCAACCGTTCGCATGCGATTGCGACTGGGTAAATTGAAGTGGAATTCTTAATCCAGTACAGGTACAAAGTCACTTGTTAATCTTTTCTATATAAGAGGCCATAACCTAAACCACTAGTAGCTCCAAATAGAAGGCCTACTGTAAGTATATGCTTTAGATAAATTAACCAACCCCAAAGCGTTGGATAGCCATTAACTGCTTTTATTACATCTATGCCGATTAAAGTATCTTCAACCTTACCAATGTAACTGCCATCAGGGTACGGCCAGTCATTAAATCCAGGATATAGAGAGCCAACAATTAAACCTAGACACATACACTTAAATAGATTTAACCCAAAGTATCTTTCTATGATTAATGCAAGTGGTACATAAATCATCATGTGTGCTAGTGATATAGGGATTGAAAAAATCAAAATAAATGCTGGGCCGGCTGAGTTTATTTTAGAAAATCCTAACGTACCGGCCAGTAACAAAAGTACTATCGAAGGAATAAGGCTTGCAGCAATTATTGATGGTATATGTCGCACAGAGATTTGGTTTGAACTTACGTCCAGAAATTATAAGCTATCATAGGGTGCCTAAGCCATGTAATTGATTGATGTGCCATATCCAGCTAGTACTTTCGCACCAAAGCGTCGCATGATGTCTAAATGCGTTAGTGTGACTGTCTTCGCAAAGACCACAGCGCAGCGATTATTACCATTCCACAAAATCCTAAATATATTATTTTGCCGTTCAAATTTTCAACATCAACACACTGCCAATTTTCACACTGACGGACTATAAAAACATTTCTCGGATCAATCCAGAAAATTATACTTGCCGTTATTGCGGAAAATATAACTGGGTAGGATCTTACTTTGGGGACAACTTCGGCCAAGAATGCCGCAAGCCAGAAAGCGAAGAGTGATGCCAAATATAACTTTAATTGGCTCTCACCAGAGAAAATCAAGCTGGTAATTGTGCTGAAAAAAGCACACAGCCCGATAAAGAATCTAAGTCCGCTTAATCTGGAAAGGCCACCATCATCCTTGGTAAATTTGTAGCCATATCTTTTCATGGTTTATTCTAGTGTATTGATGGGCAGCCTAGGCTTAAACCGTTAGTCATTGAATTTAAAGCGTAATCTAGCCTTATATTTACACCAGCTTCCTGACCAGTCAAATTTCCTACATTCTTAATGCTTTTACAGCAGATCAATCAAATAAGTTATCCGGCTCTGACTCTACAATTTCAATATCTTGCAAAATTCCATCAGGATTAAGCAGGGCAGTTAGCACTACCCAGCTATCTAAAAATCGTCGGTACTCTCTCATTGGATATTTAGGGTCATATCCCTCAATGCGCTGAAGTTTTTCTGGGCAAAGAGTGATGTTTTCAGCATGATAAAATAATTAGTAAAAATGAGGTTGCAATTTTCATAAATGAATAAAGCCTCGCTGGAGTGGTTTTTTTCTCCGACAAAAAAAGAATAGAGTTAATATGAGCTTATCCTGATAAGACTTCTTGTTATCTATTATTTTCTTCATTAATCACTGAAATAGTTCTTTCTATAAATCTTTTATAAGCTTTTTGGGGTAGGAATGGGGATTTATTATTTATATTGAACTTCTCCAAAATATCTTTAACTTGTGCGTCAATCATTATTTGCTCAACACCCAACCCTTTTTGATGAAGCTCTTGAATTTTATTTATCCATGTAAAAGTATTTTTCCTGAATTCAAGCAAGGATGACTTGTTTGCTGGAGCGCCATGGCCGGGTATTATCAAACTTTGATCATCACCCAAATTTAAAATGGCCTCAATGGCTTCATTAAAACCTTTAATTCCGCCAGCATAAAATGTTGGATGCCAGCTGGTATCGAATACATCACCGACAAATATAGAATTACTTTCCTTATGGTAATAGATATTGTCGATTGTTGTATGAGACTTGACTTTAATGTGAGTGAGTTCATTTAAATTGAAGCTGCTCTCTATCAGTTTTCCACCTTGCTTTTCAAAGTGCGCGTTTCCACCGGTATGGTCGGAATGCGCGTGTGTGTTTAAGATGAAGGAGATAGGCTTATCGTAAATTGATCGAATTGTTTCATTTAATGCACTTAACTGATTATTTCCTGGCATAGGATCAATGAGTACCAATCCATTTTCCGTTGATATTAAGCCAATATTCGTTCCGTACTCTTTTCCACTCAAGATATGTAGGTGTTCAGAAACTTTTTGCACACTAATGCTACTTGATAAAGCGATAGAGCTGGTGAGTAGAAATAAAGTGGAGGTCAGAATTCTAAATCCTTTCAAAACTCATCCTCTTGCACTGTGATAAATGGTTCTTTAGTCTGTAACGGCTTTGTCAGTTGCACTTTGGATACGGGATGGTATTGGGATACTTTGGTAAGGCTAGCCAAAAACGTTAACTGCACAAAATTGCTAGCCTTAGCTATTCCACGCTAATTTTAATTTCATCAATAGGGTAAGCCGGCTTAATTTGAGCACAACTTAATGCCTTGATGAAGTCAATGTACGATATTTAAGTAACCAGTTATGTGAATTAATGTTTGCTGGTGAGAACTAGCTACTTCATTGAATGAAAACCGATATTATTTCCTTCGGTATCTTGCGCTATTGCGATAAAACCATGCTCTCCAATAGACATTTTAGGCACTACTACCTTCCCACCTGCTGGCTCGACTCTGGCCAGTTCAACAGAACAATCTTCGCTATCAAAATACGCTAGAGTGCTATTACCTCCAGCTTCAACACCCTCCATTTTACAAATTGCTCCACTTGCCCCCGGCTCTTGTTTCATTGGAAATGCCCACATCTCGGGTTGAGGGAAGTCTTTTACTTCGTCAGGATTGTCTAATCGAGTTAACTCCTGCTTGAGAACAGCTTCATAAAATGACTTTGCACGAACCATATCATTTACATAAATTTCAAACCAACAAACTGCATTTGTATTCATTTGAGTATCCTCACTGTTAAGTATCAAAGTATGGTTTGTATTTCTGGAGACATAACGAAGTTTTAGAAAGATCATTCATATTTTACGCGCAATAATGAAAACTACCATGTCATGCATTCCATGCTGCCATAGAACTTCAATGGTAAAACCAGCGTCTTGAATTTCTTTCTCTAATTTTACTTTTGTTAGGATGAAGACATCGGGCATTAAGCCCATGAATTTTCCCAGAGGTGCTAAGAGCTTAATAAACCGTATATAGGAATTACCCATACAAACGGTACTACTTACGAAAACACCACCAGGCTTGAGGATTCTAGCAGCTTCTGCCAAAACATCTCTTCTATCTGGTAATAAATGAATAACATTTAAACCCAATACAGCATCAAAACTTGCAGACTCAGCATTGAATTCGGTTAATGTACCTCTGGTAAATCTAATATTATCAATACAGGCTTCCCTGGCCTTAGTTCGGCCAATCTCAAGCATATTTTCAGAGATATCTACCGCTTCAATATGTTGCACATGTGGAGCGTGGCAAATCGCTGTAGTTCCTGTTCCGCAACCAAACTCCAAAATATTCATATCAGGCGTAAAGAATCTCTGGGTATCTGAGAGCTTCTTCTGATAACTTGCCTCGTCAGAAATAGGGCTCCTAGCATACTCCTCTGCTTTTCTATCCCAGAACTTATCAGACCTAGTCATATCAGTTCCTGTATAAATGCCAAGGCGTTATCGGCGCTGTTTTTTTCTCCCTGACTCATAACACCTCAAGCTGCGGACCGAATCGTCCGAAAGCCTTAACATTTTAAGTATCAAAACCCATTAAGGACACCCCACAACTTATCCCAGCGTTCAAGCTTTTCATCAGCACTCAACAGTCTTGGCTGAATTTGAATAGGGTTGCCAAGTTGATTCACGTCTTGTAATAAATTGGAATTTACTGCTCCGCGAAGCCGACCATTTATATTGCAGCCTACGGCTAGTAGTTCATTACAAGCTTTGCAATGGTAGAAATTAGCAAGCTGATCGCCATTTTGTTTAGTTAAAATCCCATCACCAGTGAAAACCACTGACATATTCGGATCACTAATAATACGTGACGGGTTGGCTTGGCAATAATTACAATCGCAAACGCGCGGATTCAAGCCATCGAGCGGTCCAGCTAACTGAACTTCAACCCGCCAACGCTTACATTTACACGATCCCTGAAAGAGCATAATAATTAGCGCCAATTACGATGAAAGATATGCTTGCCTCAATTGCCGGAGACTACTGGCGCCTTTTTTTAGAGCTTTGGCAAAAAAGGTGACAGCAACCGCGGATCAGATTGCATGCACTTGGTACGCCCAGCATAGGCCTGAATTAATAGGGTGAAAGTCTCCTGTAGGAAGACCACCATTTAATGCCTTTCCATTAAATGCTAACTACCAGCGAATGGCAACTGCAACGCGGCGAGTTCTTAGGGAGAGGGGGCCGCTGAAAAAACTACAAAATACCGAATAGAAACATCACTTAATGCTTAGCCTAGAGTCGAGGTGGTCAAGGGCACTGAAGCCATGTGATCTAATGGGTAGAGTAAATGATGAAATTGTGTGGTGAAAGTCACACCCTTATCAGGGGAGATCTGTGTAACCTGCTGATATGAAGCTTGACTCATAAGAAGGCCCAACCCACTAACTACCATCGCGGGGATAAAAAATGGTTGAACACAGCGGCACCTCGGTCAGCACTTGGGTATTGCCTTCGATGATCATGAATCTCTGGGCGACTCGTAAGCTGATCAAGTAATTCCAGAGGGAGTTGAAGGACTTCGCCAAAACCGATGCCTGGAGGCAGTTCGCGTTATCATCTCCAGTGAAACCGTGGTCCACGCCGCCTCACTCACCACGCACGAGCAGTTGCAGGTCCTCCGCAGTCCCTTCGATAAGGCGGCTAAGGGATTCGGCGCGCGAGATCCGACCGTCTCTTAGCGTGTACAGGCTGATTACCTTGATTGTGAGCGGTTGGCCATCTTTCGCCTTCGCGCGCACCAGATGCATATCAGCTATCCGATCGCCCTCGCCAATTACGGAAAGGTAATCGAACCTGACGGCCGAGTACTCCATTCGGAGCAAATTGATACGCGAATCGAGTTGCGATCGCCCAATCGTTGTGTTGTCGATAACCTGCACGAAGTCTTCAGTAAAGTAGCGGTCGGTGACCTTAGAATCAGCGTTTGGATCACATACCGCTTTGGCCATCTCATCCAGAAATGCTTCGGCCTGTTCACTATTCATTTTTCGATTCTTCTCCGTTCGCGTCCGGTTGTGGTCGAACGCATGGACAGACATCTACCACTGTTTAACGCTAAGGTTGACCGAGCTGTCATGCAGCTCGCAAAAAATATTACAAACTAGGCGGAGCCTATCCCGCGAGTTTGATTATAGCGGCTTTGGGCCAACGCTCTGTTATGCACAAGTGGGTCAGCTTAAACCTTTGGTATCCGGGTGGCAGTAAAGAGGACCGCGATTTGGACACTTATGGATGATGTTCAAATCAGACTGGTGTGCTGAGCCAGATGATGCATCCTCAATAGCTCGCCGCTTAGAGGCGACCTGACAATCGAAGCATGCAAACTTATGCAAGAACTCAGTCAAAGTGTATAGCTTGTGGTGAAGGGGTGGGCCATGCAATGAATTATCTCGCTTATAAGCCTTATTAAGTGGCTATTGGCTGGCATGGTAGAGAACGAAACTGATTGTTAAAGAGGCTACTATAGCCCCAAGGATACTGAGTGCTACTTTCACTGGGATAATGGGTACTGAAGTCCTATAATGTTGCTCTCGGCCAAAGACTGTGAACGAGCTCTGCTTACCATATGGGGCGAACATGACAAAGAATATCATAGAGCCAATGGCTATAGAGTAAGCCAACCATCCAAATACGCTGGAGGCTGTTAAAGTTTCTTGAGTTGCCAGGATATAGACATAGATACCTATACCAGGGAGCAAGCCGAGTAACTTTTTATCCATTTTTCTTCGCAAGATAACTAAATTACCAAGGGGCTAATTTCTTTTTGATTATCTTGTGCGAACATAACGCTTGCCATGAAACAAAGCGGTCATAAAGGAACTCTTCTCCTGTGACCTTCTCTTAGGCATCATTGGCTATATGTATAAAGTCTTCAGCTTCGTAGCCCTACAGTTCTGGACACCACTAACATCTTAACCCGTAATATTCTTTGTACCTCAGCCTATGGGGATCAAAGATTAAGTCAGATTCTCCATGCCCCCTACCTTAATTACTCGGTTAAAACGGAGTGCTTAAAAAATTCATTAAGTTTGTACAGTTAGTGCAGTTAGTGCAGTGAGCTTTCGAAATAGATAAAGGCATATCCGATAGCTAACCCAAGGAGGACAGGTCCGGGGTAACGTCTAAACAGGCGTTTTATTTTACTAGGCGTTCGACCATTACGTAGGTCATTAATTAATTCTTGCTGTGCTTGAAAGGCATGTAGAGCTGAGAAGACGGCGGCGGTCAAAGAGTAGGTGAACCCTTCAGAAATAGGTGTATCAATACCAAGAGCAGTTTTAAGAGTAATAATGCCGCCTATAAATGCCATCGCAAATGACAAATTGGACTTTAAAAATTCGAACTCTAATTCTTGACTCAGAAGATAATGAGGGCTTTGCTCTATGGGTTTATCATTTACTAATTCTTGTAACTTTGCTCTCATTACTCACAACCTTTAACAGGATCTATTTGGATAATAGTACCTTTGTCTTCCCAATGGAATACTCAAAGCTTACAGTAAGTTCTGTAGCAGCAGAGCAACAGTTATTCAGCATAAAAGGTTCGATCGTACTAATTTTATTGGCTTAGGCTATCTGGAGCTATTTTCATAAAGTAAATTATTACAGGTATAAAACAGATCAAGGTTAAAACCATGTTTGCAATATTCAGTAATTGTTTACTCCCAAATATCACAAATAACAACCCTGCTAATTGAGCAATGGCTATATAAAGGAAATACATCCCTAGTGTTCTATAAAAATTTGCTAGTTCTAGGGTAATAAGAGCTGGAAAGGTCGCTACCAGCAAATATGAGATGAACCCACATAGCATCGCGATACTAAGTCTACATACTAAATAATTTGTTCTTCCCATATTATTTTTTAATTGTACTTCTCGCATAATGAAGCGGGTCAGACATTAAAAAGCTCTATGACAGACTGGGTAGATTTATTTTCTAATAATACATATGTAGTATAAGGTCAAAACCTTTTATTGAAAATCTTACTCTTTCCATGTCTTCTGTATATTTGCCGAGATTATTCCCATCAAGATCCCAGACATTTTCTTTGGCGAACCACGTATTTAATTCGTGATCATGACATTTGAACTGGCTTTGTGGTACTACCTTACCGTTTTTCATGGTCGGCCCAAAATTCCTACATTCTGTGCCCCACCTCCACCACTTTATATCTGGCATATTTACCATGCCCTCTCTGAGGGGAACGCCAAAAACTGTGATTTCGGATTCATAGTTTTTATAAATTATGTATCTAAAGCCCCACTTCCCGCCCGCCTCATAATTTACATCCCGAGTAAGTATTTCACCCGGCTCCAGGTCAGCTATATCAATACTAGGAGATAGTTCACCAGCATTTGCTGGAGGCTTTAGGGCACTACCAAACATGCCAAGTATGAATCCGATTCCAATTAGAGAGACAGTAAGAAGGCTAAACCAAAGTAATTTCTTGCGCTTTTCCATTTGATGTTCACAGTGTAGTCAAAATAAGCTTGATTAAAATGTATAATTACCTTATCTGGTGCTGAAAATTGAAATGCGGCCATCTAAGGATGGAAAAAATGTTTCTTCAACTAGAGATTTAAGCTTGTTCCATTTCATGGAGAGATTTTTCTAATTACACATAAATCTATCAGTTCACGGCTGCTTTTAATTGATAGTTTCGTGCCAACATAATGGCTACAACAAACCTAAGGGACGGAAAAACAGCTTACAGTATTAAGTTTTTCTGTCAAAAATACTTATTGCACAAATCTGGGTATAGCTTGGGTAAATCGTCTTCATCCCACGCTTCTCCAAGTGGATCATCTTGACCTTCATAATTAAGACGGTCATAAGGGAACTCTTCTCCTGTGACCTTCTCGTAGGCATCATTAGCTATATACATGAAGTCCTCAGCCTCGAAGTCTTCAGGTAGCCAATCGGCCAGAGATTCAGGATTTGTTAGTGTTGCTTCAAACTTCTCGCGTCCCCCAAGTATCAAGCCAGATCTGAAGTAAGTAAAACCATCATCGGAACAGCCACCATTTAAGATATATGCCACAGCCCAAATATCCCAACGGTATGTGAGGTCATTTAGTTCGCACTGCTTTTGCTTGAATGCAATAATTTCATTAGGAGTGAGCTTGCTTACAGCCTCAACTAATCTATCAAAAACTTCCTCAATATCGGGTACTCGCTTTGTTACGCTTTCTACCAAATCCCAAAATCTTGAGTCTTCCACGATCACCCCTTTACTTATAAGATCGTAAATATGGTCCGAATCGGAACAGCAAAGCTGCGAAACGAAGGTTCAGCCAACGCTGCGGCCATTTTAAAGAAATGATTTTGATCATTCCCCAGAGCGCTTCTTGCGGTTTTCAAGTAGCCAAAGTTGACCTGCAATATCATTTTTTATCCATGCCTCTTTGGCAGACTTCCATGTATTATTCATATATAGATATCATCTTTTCCTGGTGGAAAAACTAGCTTTCACCTTTTCCAAGCAATAAAAGATGAAAGCTAATTTAATTCCACTACATCAGCTTGTTAAAGGCTCAATACTTCCCAAGTATCACCCTTGCGAACAAAACCTTTCTCTGAAACTATATGAGGCCACTCGTTCTCAGGGTCATAAACTATGTTTCTTACTTGCTTTAGGCCTTCAGCATCTTCTGATCCAGTTACTATTACCAAATCTCTAGATGGAATATAAACAACAATATCTCCCTTTACGGGAAACTGTTCTTTATTCCATAGGCTGTCATAAAGTATGAACGAAGCTTCATAATTTCCACCTGCTAGTAACATCGATAAAGAGGCAGGATTGCCCTGTATTTGCAATTCAATGGAGTTCCGTAAGTTTTCCTTAGCTAGGGTGCGTAACTCTTCGTTTTTAATCTGTAGTTTATCTATATCTTTTTGAGATATATATCTCATTGAGGTTTCAGTATCAAATACATAGAGGACATAAAGCTCTTCATTTAACTGTTCAAAGTAAAAGGGAAAAGGAGCATCGCTACCTTTTTCTCTAAACATTGCTGCTACTTGACTAATATAATCTCTATTTTTGATGACTGGGAATATTTGTGTCTTGCCAAAATTAATTTCTTTTGGTTGGAACAACTCCTCTAAGCTTCCAGTATATTGTTTAATAATATCTTCAAGTGATTCAGGGCTATTTGTATAAGAAATATAGGCGTTATTTAAAAAAGAAATCTGCTCTTCACCCTCATTGTTTTCGAAGTGGACTTCTAGCTGATCTTTCTTCTCAGCTTTAATACCCACAACCTTTTTTTGAACAGCTTTGATATATCGTTCAACAAACTCATCTTCACTTAGCAATTCTTCAGCAATGCTTAATTGACAGAAAAGTATCATTAATAGAAATGCTATTTTTTTCATTCTTTACCCCTAAATAGAAAATACCATGTATTTATTAGCTTTGTTTACACTTAACTGTTTTATCAATAGCCTCAGACCAGGCTGATTGACTATCAAAGTTTTCAATGAGACCGTTATTGGCTTGATTGCCTGTGAAAGCACCAATACCGTGCTGGATCATATATGCTGGATGGTATGTCGGTAGCCCCCGTGCGCGTAAAGCTTCACATACTTGCTCATTACTTTCCAAGATTGTATTTATTTCTGATTGGAGAAGAGAAAGCTGTTCCTCCGAAAGGCCGCTTAATGTATTCATGCGAAGAACAATGATGCTTTGATGTGCTGTTTGGTCACTAACTCTTTTGGTATCATAAATTCCATAAGTCATGGCAGCGTAATACATTTTTGCTGCATCTGAATAATTTCCAGAGTTTAGGCATTTCTTCATGCCAGAAAATATATCAGCAGGATTTTGACTGGCCTGGAGCGAGTTAATATCCACACAGGCAGCTGGCTTAGACGCTTCTAAGTTTCCTTTGCTTTGAAAGTTTGTAACATCAGAATTGCTAGCGCATGATGTAATAGCGATGGACGCCAGTATTGCAATGATTTTATTCATATATTTGATACCTCTTGTGAAGCCAGCAACGTATTTAAAAGAATGCTGCATTATACCGATTTTATATATATCTCAACAATGAAGTTTGCCGTAACCAGAAAATCTATCACCCAGCATATTCTGGGTAAATATATTAAAAATAAGAACTATCGTACCTGAGGCAGTCTTTATGTAGCGGATGAAAGGGTTGCTGTCATCGCTGAAAGTGTGTCGATAATGATCGATCTATTATTTTCTATTTTCAACTAGAGGATCTGTAAAGAGTACCAATTTAAGTTGCTATTTTTATGAATAGCTTGGATTTTCGTCAGCATAAATGAAAAAAATATAGGCACAAAAATGATCTTATTGGATTTTATTCAGTTTGTTTTAGTGTCAAAGCTGCGTAAAATCGAAAGATATTTATTGGTATTTTGGCCAGAATTGGGTGGCCTTTTGTAGGCCGATGACCAAGGACCAAGGACCAAGGAAATCGAGAGAATCAAGACATCTAAGAGTTTTCTAAAGAACCATCTTCTTAAAGGAGAACGGTAGCGTGACGTAAGAGACAGTAAAAGGCGCTGACCCAAGGTGCAGCAACACCAGGGGCCAGCTGACCAAATTGATAACCTAACTATCAAAATGGCTAAATGGATCATACGCTAGAAACCCGCTCGTCTTCAATAAAGTGGAGTACATTCAGCGGCTTGGTGCGATTCCCCAAGCTCTGGAAGCGTTGTGCCTGCCTTTTTTTCTTCTATGCCTACCGTTCCCGCGCACCACCCCGTATTTCCTCAAAAAGTTACTTTCTCAGCCTTCCATCAGAGAAGGTTTGCCCATGATTTGAGTATCAGTAGGAAATCAATATGTTGATCTTAAAGCGCCGGACAGGTGAAAACTTAAGAATTGGAGCCAATGTTTCAGTTACAGTCTTGGAAGTTAAGGGCAATCAGGTGAAGATAGGGATACGTGCTCCCAAATCTTTACCTGTTCACCGTGAGGAAGTATATATACGTGAGAAAAAGGAAAGAGCACCGGCGAGAAGGGATCGTTGAAAATCTAGTCTCGTTTATTATTTACCACGTTTACCGGTTAGGCCGGAGTGACGTCCTTTTTGGTGGAGATTTTATGTTTGTGCGTTGAGAGGTTGTCATTTACTAAAAGAATCTCAGAATTAGTTGAGTAAAAAAATCTATCAGCAGAAAGAATCACTTTAGTGTTAGTTAAACCAATCAGCTGCTCAGTAGCTTTGAAAGAGCCCTCAGTTATTTTTTCATTTCTGGCGATTATGATTGCATGCTTGGTAATTGGAACACAGATTTCCACCATTGGGGTATTTAATCCGAAACAATAGCCATTGCTACTATTTGGATGGCTTAGAATAAATGGACTGTCAGAAGTAACTACATTAGATTTTGTGTCATCAATAACATGGAGCTGAAAGTACTTATTTGATAAGCACGTTTGAACAGTATCAATTAGTCTAAGCTCAGACATAATGATGTCTGTTTGATCATATTCAAATTCACTTTTGTTTCGTATTTTTATATCTTGGGCGATACTATTTGTAATTTCTCTTGTTCTTTTTAATGGAGATTCTATTAAATTTCGAAATGAAGGGACACGTAAATAGAGTGTGGCCAAGAGTAAAAACAAATAGGGCATCTCTTCTTTGGGGGGTAAAGATGAGTGTTCTTTGATATGCAGAATTCCTTTCTTTATCTTTGGTTCGATTTCTTCGGCATACCAGTCTTCAACTATAAGAGAATTTGAGTGCTGAACAGTATAGTAGTCTCGTTTTGCACATGCGTCATTTGGGCTCGTTTGGAATGGAGTGTTGTTATTAATTGGCACGCACCAAAATGGTGAAGTATCTTCACCACCTATAGTAAATTCTTTTAGGTAGCATTTCGGTATGTAGTGATGTTTTGCCTTTCTTCCCACAATGCTTCCTCGGCACTTTAATACTGAGTTATGAGACGGCCTGGTGGTGGCCGCCCGGTGTAGGTCTGTACAGATCCTGCTGAAGTGAACTTGACTAGCTTAGCTAGACTTGTGCTCTACTAATATTTTCTGCATATAAAGTGCACAAGACAGATTTACTTGATTCAGCAACAAGAGATGCCCGTTTGGAACGGCTAGACCGGTCCTTTAACGGCTTGTTGGGTTTCTCCTTAGACCCATCCTCATTTGAACCTACACGTTCAAAGTACTGCATGCAATCACAGTTGACCTCATCTTCTAGTTGTATACATTACAAAACATCTTCTTGATATATGTTAGTCAAATAACCGAGCTCTAATTGTTCATTCGGCAAACAATTTAGTTTCTTTGACTTAACAGGCTCGATACTAATATAGTTACTTCCAGCTTGAGCTAAGCCTCCGATTGCTGCTGAATACGGTTCATTGGTAGCACTTGCAGTTTTACTGGAACCCTTAAAAAAATCTTTAATTAGGGTAGAAATATTTGCTGATCCAATTTGGAAGCTAAAGCCTTGAAAATTATTTAGCTTTCCCCATCTGCGCTTTGACGATGTGTTAATTTCATTAACAACTTTGTCTATATCAGTAACAGCCATATTTATAGCGTATTCATTTTCAAGGCCATTCATTGCTACAAAGTTCGCTAATTTATCTATTGAAAATTTTAATTCATAAAAGAGATCTTCATTCTCGAATTTAAATGAGACTATCTTTTTTATTGAAGAATCTGCTGAAGGGACAGGTAACTTCCTATGCAGTTTTAGTTGAAGAGCGTCTAAATCAGTAGATTGACTAGGGTTAGCCATAATCTCTCTAAATGACTGTTGTGGTGTCCACAACACGTTAGGCATTGAAAACTGAGCTCTTTGAAGCGCTTCACTTTGATTGTTTAAAAAGACCTCCAGCCATTTATTGTTGTCATCTTCTGCCTTTAATGAGTACGCTTCCTCTTTAACAATAAGCTCAGGTATGCCTTCTGGTACTTCTTCGTAGTCTTTTATTAGTATCCCCGAATCTTCAAGTACAATTTCATCTAAACTACTTTTCCATTTTGGAATATTCGCAGGAACTGGTTGGATTATGTGATCCCAATAGAGGCAGAAGAATCGTACCTGCTGTTCTGACATTTGAACACGTGGCAAATATACGCCATTTTGTTCAAATTTAAAGTGTGGGCAATATATGATCCCTCGTTTCTTACTCATTAATAAGCTATCCTGCTTTGTATGTATTAGCGTATACAAAAGAAGCAGTATTATATCACTTGGTAATAAATTCTAGGGGTAGGAAACTACTCAAAATAAAAAAACATATCAATCAGTATGTTAATTAGCATTGATAAAAATTACTCCAAAGGATGTACTAAGCAGCTCTTGACCTGAAGTTTTGGCAAAGATGTGAAGTCGTTAAATACAATTACATTTAAGAGCTACACAAATAAAATTACATGGATGTAATCCAATCAGAGCTGCCTTCTAAAGCAGAACATTTTATGGATATTAAGGTGCAGAGCCTTCTCAATTGGGTACTGTTGTACTAAGAGTCTCTGTTTCAAGCGCTAGAAGAAAACAACGCCGCCACCGCCAACAAAGTAGCCACCCAAATCCCACAAAGAATCTTCCAAAAAAGGGACGCATCCCCTTTCTCAGTAGGATCTTCACGCAAGTAATCCGGGTTGGGATTGGCCAGGTCGCGCATAAATTCCGTTAGCGTGGAATAGCGCTGTTCCAGGTCGATACTGCATCCGCGTTCCAGGGCGCGGTCGAACCAGATGGGGACTACCGGATTAAACTGGCTGGCGGTGCGGTAGCGCAGGCGTTCGAAGTCGGCGTGGGAGCGGCAGTTCTCTATTTCCTCGCCGTAGGGCAGTTCGCCGGTAAACATTTCGTACGCAATAGTAGCGAGGGCATAGATATCGCCGCGAATACCGCTGTTGTGCCCGAGGATATAGTGGGGGTCGGAGTAGCTGGCGGTGCCCAGCGCTTCCGGGTGCTCCAGGGGGCGGAAAATCTCGGCACTGCCGGCTACGTAGACAGAGCCGAAATCGATAATTTTTACCCGCCCGTCGCCGTCGATCATGATATTGGCCGGGCGCAAATCCTGGTGAATGGTTTCCTGATCGTGGAAGGCCTGTAGTCCGGTGGCAATCTCCTTAAGGAGTCGAAACGCTTCCGCCGGTTTGGGAAAGCGGTTATTGGTGATCCACTGCTCCAGGGTGCTGCCCTGCACATACTCCATCAGGTAATAGAGCGCGGTGCGCGGGCGGGTCTGGCGGTGCAGGCGCACTACCTGGGGGCTGCGAATACGCAGGCCTATCCACTCTTCCTGAATAAAGCGGTCGATATAGTGGATATCGTCCTCGTAATTTATCGAGGGGGTTTTCATTACCAGGATTTCCCCGGTGGCACTGTCACGCACCAGGTACAGCTGGCTGCGCTGGGAGGAGAACAGCTCCCGTTCCACCTGGTAACCATCCAATACCATGCCCGGTTCCAATTCCGGCGGGAAGGGCAGACGAGTAAGCTGGCGGCTGTAGTCGTCCAGGGTGGTTTGTGGCAATGCTTTTACCTTTACCACTAATGCGGAGAGGTTATCGTCACTGCCGTTTTCCTCGGCGAGGCGCACCAGGGTTTCCGCTGTTTCCTGTTCGCTTATTTGGGTATCTGCCAGCAGCTCGCGCAGCACATCCTGTTTGATAAAGTCGTGCACGCCGTCACTGGTAATCAGCAGCACATCGTCCTTAGCCAGGCTGAGCTGGCCGTAATCCACTTGCAGGCCGGTATCCATGCCCAGCGCGCGGGATAGCATCTGTTGGCGGTGGGCCAGGGTGATGTTGTGGTCCCGGGTGAGGCATTTAAGGTTGTCACCGCGCAGGTGATAGATACGGCTGTCGCCGATATGAAAATAGTGGGCGGTGCGGGATTTAAAAATCAGGGCAGAGAAGGTGCAGAGGAAGCCCTTTTCCTGTTGGGGAAAGTCGTGGCTCTTGCGGTATAGCTTGCTGTTAATGGAGGCGAGGATTTTCTGTCCGGCGTGGGCCACAGACCAGGTATCCGGCACCTTGTAATAGTCCCGCACAAATTGCTCGGTGGCGGTGTGGCTGGCCAGGGCGCCGGCTTCGGCAGAGCTGACGCCGTCTGCCAGTGCGGCGACTGCGCCCAGGTATTCCTGCAAGTGCGGGTTGTCCGGCCAGTGATAGATTGCGGCATCTTCGTTCTGCGGTTTGATGCCGGCACTGGTGCAGAGGCCGTGGCTCAATCGCGGTGTCTGGGCTTCGGGGTTTGCCTCGGTTTCTGTTTGCACCCCGGAATTGGTTTCGCTCACAGCTTTCTCCACTCTCTTTTCGTCCCCTCAGACCAACGGCGAAAAACAAAGAAGGGCCATTGGCCCTCCTTTGCGTTTGTTGCTGGATAACTGCTTTAAGATCACCCTTTCCGATCACTCCACGCTGATCAGCTGCACTGTGCCATCCGGTAGCACTTCGGCGATATTGCCTTTGGGCTCTTCCAGGAACAGGCAGGCGAAGAAGATCACCGCTGCTGCGCCGCAGATAATCAGGAAGAACTGGCTGTAGCTGACATAAGACAGGGCGGTAAGGAAAGTAACCGCACCCACGTTGCCGTAGGCTCCGGCCATACCGGCGATCTGCCCGGTCATGCGACGCTTCACCAGGGGTACGACGGCGAATACGGCACCCTCACCGGCCTGCACGAAGAAAGAGCAGCACATGGTGGCCACTACCGCAGCGGGAATCCACCAGCCGCCGTTGATCTGGCTCAGTACAAAGTAACCCACTGCCAGGCCGCCGATCAGGAACATCAGGCTGCGGCGGCGTCCCAGTTTGTCAGAGAAGTATCCACCGGTTGGGCGAGCCACCAGGTTCATAAAGGCGAAGCCAGAGGCGAGCAGGCCGGCCTTCACCGGGCTCAATCCTTCAAAGGTTTCCAGGAAGAACAGGGGCAGCATAGAAACCACGGCCAGCTCTGAGCCGAAGGTGACGAAGTAGGCCAGGTCGAGGATGGCTACCTGCTTGAAGTTGTATTTCTCCAGCTCGGGCACACCTTCGCGTAGGTGGTCTTTGTTTACATTCCAGATCATGCGGGTCTGGAAGGCGAACAGCACTACCAGCAGTCCCCACATCACGTAGGTGGCATTCTGGCTCAGCAGGGCTACGCCGCTGGGAGACAGTTTGTAAGCCAGCGCTGCCAGTGCCAGGTACATGGGCACATTCATCAGCAGGTAGAAGTAGAAATCCCGCTTGCTGGTCACTTCCAGGCCGCCGCTCTTTTTCGGCTTGAAGTAAGTGGAGCCTTTAGGGGTGTTGCGGGCAACGCGGTAGTAGATGATGCCGTACAGGCCGGCGATGATGCCGGTGAGGCCCAGGGCATAGCGCCAGCCGTCTTCACCGCCGAACAGCAGGGCGATGGTGGGCAGGGTCATGGCACCGGCAGCAGAACCGAAATTCCCCCAGCCGCCGTAAATACCTTCTGCCAGGCCAACTTGTTTGGCTGGGAACCATTCACCCACCATGCGGATACCAATGACAAAGCCGGCACCCACAAATCCCAGCAGGAAGCGGAACAGGGCCAAGGATTCATAACTGTCTGCGGTGGCGAAGCCCAAACAGATCAAAGATGAGGTCATCAGCAGCCCGCTGTACACCAGGCGCGGCCCCAATTTATCCACCAGCATACCGATAATGATTCGGGCGGGGATGGTGAGTGCCACATTGAGGATTAATAGGGCTTTTACCTGCTGGCTGGTGAGGTCGAACGCTTCCTTGATAAAGACCATCAGCGGAGCGTGGGAGAACCACACCACGAAAGTCAGGAAAAACGCAAACCAGGTAACGTGCAGCGTCTTTATTTTGGGATCGCCCCAATTAAATAAATTGAGGCCGCTGGATTGACTCATGACTATTTTCTCCGGCTTCTCAGAAATTTAGAGGTGGATAGGGTCATGGCCGATAGTATTTGAGCAGCGCTACAGGGAAAGTGCACAAAGGGGGTAGTTGGGTACTGAATAAAGGCTTTGCTGCTTAGTGTTAGCCCATTTGGGGTAGTGCCTTTTAAGGGGAGCTGCTGCCTATTGAATAAGGTTTACCCCTTGTTGAGTAGCCATAAAAAATCGGCTTGCGAGCGAAGAGTTTTTGGGAGTAATTGTGATTACCGGAGTTTTTATGCATCTTGCTGGCAGGTGGCCTTTACCAATACTGCTGTTTTTAATCCGTTCGTGGCGGCGCAGCCGGTGCGTATTGATCGGGCAGCCGATGTGGTGACCAAATAACCTTCCCGAAAACTGAAAAAATAGGAGAAGCCCGCGGTGCAATATACCCAGCAACTCGCCGGGCGTGTGCTGATATTTGCTTCGGCCATGTTTGCTGCGAACTTTTCCGTGTGGACACTCTATGCGGTGCTTGGAGTGGAAGTCCGCGGGCAGCTAGACCTCTCAGCCACAGAGTACGGCATCTTACTGGCCGCGCCGATCCTGAGCGGTGCGTTACTGCGTTTTCCCGCCGGCTTGTTGGTGGAATATTTCTCGGCAAAAAAACTTATCCTCCTGCAAATGCTATTGCTGCTGCCGGTGCTTTTACTCTTGCCCTATATCGAGAGTTACGGTGAGCATCTACTGGCCGGTTTGTGGTTGGGGATTTCCGGGGTCTCCTTTGTGTTGGGTATTCGCTATATCACTCCGTGGTTCGAAAGGAGGCAGCAGGGCACCGCGATGGGCATTTTTGGTGCAGGCAATGCCGGGGCGGCGATTACCCTGGCCCTGGCGCCAGCGATCCAGAATTGGCTGGGGCGAGAATGGATTGGGCCGATTTATGCGGTTGGTATTTTGCTTATGGTGGTGTTATTCGAATTTTGTGCACCTGAAGAAACCCGCTATATGCGCAGTCGTAACAAGGCAAAAATTCAGCACCATCTAAGGCCACTGATGCAGATCAAGGTGTGGCGTTATGGGCTCTATTATTATTTTGTCTTCGGCAGCTTTCTCGCACTTTTACTGTGGTTGCCGAATTACTACCTGGCGGTGTATGAAGTCAGCACCCAGGTGGCGATGGCGCTGACCCTGCTGTTTGTGGCCCTGTCCAGTTCGCTGCGTGCGCTGGGTGGCTGGTTTGCAGATCGCTATGGTGCGCGCACGGTGAATTGGAGTGTGTTCTGGACCTGCTTGGTATGCCTGTTTTTTCTCAGTTACCCCCCAACCAGTATGACGATTCACGGGGTGGAACGGGATGTGCATCTAAATATCGAGGTGGGCATTGAGTTGTTTACCCTGCTGTTGCTGGTGATTGGTATTGCCCAGGGGTTTGGTCGCGCTTCAGTTTACAAGGCGCTACACGATAATTTTCCGGCACATATGGGCAGTGTCGGTGGCACTGTAGCCACAATCGGTGCGCTGGGCGGTTTTACTCTGCCGGTCCTGTTTGGTATCGCACAGGATTTAGTGGGTATTCACAGTGCGGCATTTATGTTGCTCTACGGCGTGCTGGCAGTTTGTATGTTGGTAATGTATCTGGCAATCCAGAGGGAGCAATATCAACAGCGTTTGGCCTTTGCCAGGCAAAATAATTTTTTGCATGAGGATACGAGTAACTCTGCGGCTTTGCCAGATAGGTAGCGCCCACTACCAAAATGGAATTATGTGTGTGTAAAGGGTAGGAAGTATTTATTTTTTCTACCGAGAAAAACTGTGGTTTCAACCACGTCTGAAAAATTGTAATTTGTCACTGTCACTCCGTTGTTGCAAAGGAAAAGCGTAATGACCATTTCCAGATTTCCCAAAATTTTCGGTGCTTTACTGTTGGGGGCCTGCAGCACAGTCGCATTGCAGGCCGCTGCGCAGGATGGTGAAAATGCCACTCTTGTCGACGCGCTTAAATCCGGTGAAGTCGGGTTGAATCTGCGTTATCGCGTAGAGATCGTCGACCAGGAAGATTATGACCAGGATGGTATTAATGGGGATGCACTCGCGTCCACTCTGAGAACCCGCCTCAACTGGCGCAGCGGCAGCTACCGCGGCTTCAGTGGTTTTCTTGAGATGGACGATGTTACTGCAGTCGGTAACGACAATTACAACTCCACCGTCAATGGTAAAACTAATTACCCGGTAGTGGCCGATCCAGATGGCACAGAGGTTAACCAGGCCTATATCCGTTATAACGGAGAAAATTCCATAATTACTGCTGGTCGCCAGCGTATTAACCTCGATGGCCAGCGCTTTGTTGGCGGTGTTGGCTGGAGGCAGAACGAGCAGACTTACGACGGCATACGCTATCAGTATGGCAGCGCCGACAGCCTGCAGCTGGACTACAGCTACGTGTACAACGTAAACCGGGTTTTTGGTGAAGATAGCGCCGGCGCCGAATTTGAAGGCAATATCCAGCTACTCCATGCCAGCTACCCGGTGGCCGAAAACCATAAAGTCAGCGGTTTTGTTTACAGCCTGGATTTAGAAAATTTCGTGAATAATTCCAGCCGCACCTATGGGGTGGATTACAAAGGAAGTTTTGGCCCTGTAAAAGCTAATCTAAGCTATGCGCGCCAGGACGATACCGGGGACAACCCCTTCGACTACAATGCCGACTACTATCTGGCGGAAGTTGGCGCAGACCTGGGCCCGGTAACCGCAAAACTCGGTTATGAAGTACTGGGTTCTGATAATGGCGTTGGTTTCAAAACGCCGCTGGCTACCCTGCATAAATTCCAAGGTTTCACCGACCAGTTCTTGGTGACTCCAGGCGAAGGCATTGAAGATATGTATATCAGCGGTGCTATGAAACTTGTGGGTGGCAAGTTGAATATGGCTTATCACAATTTTGATGCGAATGAAGGTTCCGCAAATTATGGCCATGAGTGGAATATCAGCTACGGCCGCAAGCTGACAGAGGATATTTCTGCACTGGTGAAATACGCCTCTTACCAGGCTGACGATCACAACGTGGATACCGACAAGTTCTGGTTAATGGTTACTGCCAATTTTTAATTAAATAAAGCCGCTCCATAGCGAGGCCCCGGCTCTGGCCGGGGTTTTACTTATAAAAACCGAAGAATTTCTTTAGGGGTATTTTTCGGTTTTTAGCCATTCTGCCTACTGAATTTCTATTTTGTGATGTTATTTCCCTTACCGGTTGGCATCACTGTGAGTACCTAAGGAGTACCACCTTTGCCCCAAGCATAAATTAACCAGCTTGATACACTGACATCAGTTTAAACACCGAGTCCCGCTACCTAAACAGCGCCGTTTTTTATTGACGTTGCAAGGTGCCGGGACCGTGGCCGTACCGGCCACCAGGGTCTAGCGGGAAACTGCGCGGCCTCCCGAAATTGGAAAGGCGTTTAATGTTACAAGACAATTTTGGCCGTAGGTTTTACTACCTGCGCCTGTCCGTGACGGACATCTGCAATTACCGCTGCAACTACTGCCTGCCCGAGGGCATCGGTTGCGGACGTTCCCTGGAAGGGGAAAATCCTCTCTCAGTGGCTGAGGTGGGCACATTGGTGCGCGCTTTCGCTTCCCTGGGTACGGAAAAGGTACGCCTTACCGGCGGAGAGCCCTCCCTGCGCAAAGATCTGGTGCCGCTGCTCGAAGCCGTGCGCGCTAGCGATAAGATTCGCCGCTTAGCCATCACCACCAACGGTTACCGCCTGCCCAGTCAGATAGACGACTGGCACCGCGCCGGCTTGGATCAGGTGAATGTCAGTATCGACAGCCTCGACCCGGCTCAATTCCACCATATCACCGGCCACAATCGCCTGGATAAAGCCTTAGCAGGCCTGGATCGTGCTCTGGCCTTGGGTATCGATACCAAGGTCAACGCAGTGCTGATGCGCCAGTACAACCTGGCCGAGCTGGATAACTTCCTCGCCTGGGTTCGTGAGACTCCGGTGACCCTGCGCTTTATTGAATTGATGCGCACCGGCGATAACCGCGAGTTCTTCGCCAGCAACCATGTCTCCGGTGGCGATATAGAAACCCTGTTGCTGCGGGAAGGTTGGGAGCAGGTGATCCGCACCCGCGATGCCGGTCCGGCGCGGGAGTATTTCCACCCGGATTACGCCGGCCGTATCGGCCTGATTACCCCTTACGGCAAAGACTTCTGCGCAAGCTGCAACCGCCTGCGGGTATCGGCCCAGGGCAAGCTACACCTGTGCCTGTTTGCCGACCAGGGCTTTGATATGCGCGAAATCATTGCCGCTGGCGATAGCGAGGCACTGGCGGCCCATATCCGCGAGTTGATTGTGGATAAAACCGCAGGCCACCAACTGCACGAAGGTTTTACCGGCGCTACCCGCAACCTGGCGATGCTGGGGGGCTAGGGTTATGGCCAGGGCTCTTGTTAGTAAATCGACAATCGGCGTGGTGCTGGCCGGCGGCCGCTCCAGCCGGATGGGCCGCGACAAGGCCCTGCTGGCCCACCCCCAACAGGGCAATTTCTTGCAGCATGCTGAGGCATTGTTGAGTGAGCTTCCGCTGGCAAAAGTCGTCACCAGCGGCGCCCGCCCTGGAGCGATTGAAGACCTGGTGCCAGAGCGGGGCCCACTGGGCGGCCTTTATTCGGTAGCCCTGGCAACCGGTGCTGACGCGGCCCTGGTAATCCCGGTAGATATGCCCTTGCTTGGGCGGGAGCACCTCGCAGAGTTATTGACAGAGGGGCAGGCAAGTGGCCGGCCCTGTTATTTTGAAAACTTCTTTTTTCCCCTGTGGCTGCCTTTAAATGGCGACTGCCTGGATTATTTGCGCCGTGCCGTTGAGGGCAGTGCGCGCAATTCTGTCGGCGCGCTGCTGCGTCACCTGGGGGCCAAATCCATACCCATAAAAAGTGCCGGCGATTGGCATCGCAATATCAATACGCCGGCAGATTATCTCGGCTTGAGTACGCCGGATAAAACTCCAGAAAACAGTTTTTTGAGAGACCACTGATTATGTCCGCACACGCTAGCAAAGAATTTGTACCGCTCAATATCGCGGTACTTACCGTATCCGATACCCGCAACGAGCAGACTGATACCTCTGGCCAGTACCTGGTGGAAGCCCTCAAAACTGCCGGCCATCAGCTCGCGGATAAGCGCATTACCCCGGACGATGTTTACCAGATGCGCGCGGTGGTCTCCGCCTGGATTGCCGATCCCAAAGTGCAGGTGGTATTGGTGACCGGCGGTACCGGTTTTACCGATCGCGACTCCACGCCGGAAGCTCTGAGCCCGCTGTTCGACAAGACCGTCGACGGCTTCGGCGAGCTGTTCCGCCATATTTCCCTGGGGGATATCGGCAGCTCCACCGTGCAATCCCGCGCGCTCGCCGGCCTGGCGAATCGCACACTGATATGTTGTATGCCTGGTTCCACCGGAGCCTGCCGCACGGCTTGGGAAGGCATATTGCTGGAGCAGCTGGATGCCCGGCACAAGCCCTGTAACTTTATCCCTCATGTGCGCTTTGCCAGCGCGCCCTGCGAGAGCCGGGGGTAATTTGTGAGCCAATTAACCCATTTAAACCAGCGCGGCGAAGCCAGCATGGTGGATGTTACCGAGAAGGACATCACTGACCGCAGCGCCCTGGCTGAGAGCAGCATTTGTATGAGTGCAGAGGCTTTTGCACTGCTTAGCCAAGGGGCGCACAAAAAAGGCGATGTGCTTTCTGTAGCTCGTATCGCCGGCATCCAGGCCGCGAAGAAAACCTCGGATTTAATTCCCCTGTGCCATCCACTGGCGTTGACCAAAGTAGCGGTGGATTTCGAATTGCAGCCGGAAAAACACAGTGTGCATATCACCGCTTTCTGCCGCCTGGCCGGGCGTACCGGGGTGGAAATGGAAGCGTTAACCGCGGCTTCGGTAGCGGCGCTGACCATTTACGATATGTGCAAAGCCGTGGACCCGGCGATGGAAATCGGCCCGACCCGCCTGCTGCAAAAAACCGGCGGTAAGCGCGGCCACTGGCGCGGCGATGCTGCGGACAAGGCGTAACAATTTCAGAGGTGTAAAGCGATGGTAAAGGTTCTGTTTTTCGCGCGTCTGCGCCAGCAATTGGGCATGGGCGAGACTACCCTGGAGGACTTTTCCGGCAGTCTCAGCGAGTTGCGCAAAACCCTATGTGAACAGCACCCGGATTGGAGCCCGCATCTGCAAAGGGATGATATTCGTATGGCCCTGAACCAGGAGCTGGCAGAAACCGGAGACCAGGCGAAGGCTGGGGATGAAGTTGCATTTTTCCCGCCGGTTACCGGCGGCTAGTGGTGCCAATATGAAAGCCGTTGATCGTATTGAAGTCTGTGAAACGCCCCTCGACATAGCGGCTGAATATACTGCGCTGCAAGGCAACAGTGGTGATGGTGCCTGCGCCCTGTTTGTGGGTTCGGTGCGGGACTTCAATGCCGGTAGTGATGTCTGCGGCTTGGCTCTGGAACACTATCCGGGCATGACCGAAAAAAGCCTGCAACGGATTATCAATGATGCCCGCGATCGCTGGTCCCTGGGTCGTGTGACTATCGTCCACCGGGTTGGCCCCATGCAGATCAACGATGAAATTGTTTTTGTCGGTGTTACCAGCCCCCACCGTCAAGCTGCCTTTGCCGCCTGCCAATACATCATGGATCGCCTCAAAACTGAGGCGCCTTTCTGGAAGCGCGAAGCGGTAGCGGATGAGTCCGGTAAACCTTCAGAGCGCTGGGTCGAAGCCCGGGCCAGTGATGCTGCGGAGATGGAAAAGTGGTCCGCCGGCTGAGCCTGCTGCTATCCGCTTTACTGGTGGCCATCGCGCTACCGGTTAATGCGGATAACTGCACCTTGCGGGTGGCGGTAGCGGCCAGCTTCCGCCCGGCACTGGAAGAGGTACTGCCGGAATTTGAGCGTCGCCATGCCTGTGTGGTGCAAATCAGCAGTGGCAGCTCCGGGGTGCTCTACCAACAAATAGCGCACCGCGCGCCCTTCGATTTATTCCTGTCTGCGGATCGCGAGCGACCTGAACTGTTGGAAAAGCAGGGCGGGGCACAGGCCAACAGTCGTCAGACTTACGCCTTGGGGTTACTGGCTCTCTGGCACCCAAAATCGGAATCGAATATCGAAAAGCTACTGCAAACCTGGCCCGATAAAATTGTATTAGCCGATCCGAAAGTAGCACCCTTCGGCAGTGCCGCCCGGCAGGCGCTGCAGAGCCTGGACTTGTGGAAGAAAAAACAAACTCAATTAGCCCGAGCCCACAATGCCGGCCAAGCCTATTTAATGCTGGATTCCGGCAATGCGCAGCTGGGCTTTGTCGCCGCCAGCCAGATGCAAGCGGCCGGCCGCGATAACTACTGGTTGCTGCCGCAGCATTTGTACAAACCCATTGAACAGCAGCTGCTGATTCCCACCCAGAGTCGCCGACCTAAAGAGGCGCAATCCCTCGCTAACTATTTGCGTTCAGGGGAAGTGCAGGCGCAGTTATACCACTTGGGTTACGGTGTTTTGCCAACTCAAGATCGAAGTAGAGATGGAGGGAGTGGCTTATGAATATCGCCACTGCCGACTGGCAGGCCTTGTGGCTAACTTTAAAATTGGCCGGCTTAACTACCTTACTGCTGTTTATTATCGGCGTGCCGCTGGCCTGGAAATTGAGCCAATGGCAGAGCCGCTGGCGCCACGGTATCGAGGTATTAATTACCCTGCCGCTGGTACTGCCACCCACGGTGTTGGGTTTTTATTTACTGCTTTTATTTTCTCCTAACTATGCCCCCGGGCAGTGGCTGTCACACATTTTTGATGGCCCCCTGGTGTTTTCCTTTACCGGCCTGGTGTTTGCGTCAGTGATTTATTCCCTGCCGTTTATGGTGCAGCCGTTGTTAGCCGCGTTTAATGCCAATGGCCAGCGATTGACCCAGGCTGCCGCAGCGCTGGGTATACCGCCCTGGGCGGCATTATTAAAAGTTCTTTTACCGGCGAGTCGCGCGGCTATTGTGAGTGCCTGTGCTTTAACGTTTGCCCATACCCTGGGTGAGTTCGGGGTAGTGCTGATGATTGGTGGCGCTATTCCCGGTGAGACCCAGGTGGTTTCTATCGCCCTTTACCAACATGTGGAGGCGATGGAATACGGCGCGGCGCACCGGTTGGCTTTAATGTTGATGGGGATTACTACGGTACTGCTACTCGCTGCCCGTTGGCTGGGACATAGATTGGCCCCGAGTGGATTAAACAGTGAGCGCGTTAAACCAGTAATGGGGGTGCTGGGTTAATGGAAATCACCTTACCCCTATTCGGTACTGCGTCTACCACTTCTGATTCCACCGGACTGAGTGTTGCAGGGCTGGTGACTTCGCTTAACGCTGCTATTCCCTGGCAGTTAGAGCTGCCAGCCTCTGGGATTTTTGGCCTTACCGGTCCTTCCGGCAGCGGCAAGAGCACATTACTGGCTGCTTTGGCTGGCCAACGCCATTGCCGTGGCAATATCACTTTTGCCAATACGGTTTGGCAGCGTGGACGCCGCGCCCTGGCTACCTACAAAAGAACGCTTTCTTTGGGCTTTCAAGATAGCCGCTTGTTTGCCGGCCAGTCGGTGGCAGATAACCTGGCACTGGCCCGCCGTTACAGCCGTAGGCCACTGCCCGAGGAAGAGTGTGGTCGGCTGCTAAAGGCTTTTGGTATTGAAGCGCTACTCCATCGGCCGGTAGAGCTATTGTCTGGTGGAGAAGCCCAGCGTGTGGCTGTATTACGCCAGCTTTTTAACAACGCGCCACTGCAATTATTTGATGAGCCGCTTTCAGCGGTTGACCGCGCCCAAGTACTGCGCCGCCTATTGCCGACCCTACGGGATTTCTGGGCCCGATATCCGGCACTGGTAATCTGGACCAGTCATGACTTTGATGAAATCCAGCTGCTGGCCCAGTGCTGTTTGTGGATGGATTCTGCCAATTTGTCCGCACCACTTTCTTTACCTGAAATTGCCCAGCGCCTGGATAGCTACGGCGTAGGGGATAGCTGTCGCAGCCGGATTGAAGCGCGAGTGGAAGCCCTAAGCGATGGTTTGCTCACTTTGGATTTAGGTGGGATTTCCATCTTTGCAGATAGGGTGACAGGCCATTATCGCAAAGGCGATACCGCAGCTTTTCTGTTGGAAGCTGGAGATATCAGCCTCAGTGTAGAGAAGCCGGGCCTGTCCAGTATCCTCAATTGCCTGCCGGTAACTTTAGTTGCTAAGCAGAAGCTTACCGATGGCCGCATTCGCCTGCAGTTAGCTATTGCTGAGCAGGTGTTCTACGCAGATATTTCCCGTCTTTCCTACGAGCGCCTAGAACTGCGTGAAGGCACTACCTACTTTGCCCAGTTTAAGGCCGGTAGTCTTGCCGGTTTGTAAGCCTCTTACTTCTCTTTGAATAACCTTGTATTTAAAACTTCTGCGGAATATGGAGGTTTAAAATGGCTGAGGGAAATGGCTGTAGAAAAAGGTATCGCTTCTCCACCAATGCATCATAAAAAAGGGGAGGTAAAAACCTCCCCGAAGCAACGGTATCCCGTGAGTGAAACTGAATTAAGGGTTATAGAACTCCCCGTTTTTACGCAGGTAGAACCAGTAGTTAACCACTAGGCAAACCGCGTAGAAGATAGCAATGCCTGCCAGAGCGTATTCCGGGGTGGTGGCTTTGATCTGCTCGCCGAAGACCTTGGGAATATAGAAGGCACCGTAGGCGGCAACGGCTGAAGTCCATCCCAATACTGGGCCTGCCTGTTCTTTCGGGAACACCATGGCGATGGTGCGGAAGGTAGAGCCATTGCCGATACCGGTAGCGGCGAACAGCACCAGGAACAGCAGGAAGAAGGGCAGGAAGAACTCTTCCGGAGTGGCTGAGCCGTAGGCGGCCTTCATGTAGTAAGCCACACCCAGGGCACTACCCACCATGATTGCAGCACAGATTTGGGTAACCAGGGCTCCGCCGATACGGTCGGAGATCCAACCACCTACCGGGCGAATCAGGGCGCCGATAAACGGACCCATCCAGGCGTACATCAGGGCGCTGGGGCCATTGTTGTTGATGGTATCGTGAGTCATAACCCCGTCGACCATCACGTGGCTGTACCCGAAGATCACTTTAATAGCCAGGGGGAAGGCTGCCGCGAAACCGATAAAGCTGCCGAAGGTCATGGTGTAAATCACACTCATTACCCAGGTGTGCTTGTTGTTGAAGATACGGTATTGGCGTTGCAGGCTAGTTCTGATCTCACCGGGCAGCAGTTTCAAACCGAACACGGTGGCAGTGATTACCAACACCAGCACGATTTCCTTGGGCACGCCCCAGCCTGAACCATTGGCCGCTTCGGGAAGCAGCAGCCACAGACCTGCGATTGCGGTGAAGAGGCCGATTCCCAACATCATGGTCATCTTCATCATGGCACCGAGCGAGCTGCCCACATCCGGGGTGACTTCGTCGGTGCGCAGATTGTTCATGCCGAACCAGCCCACAAAGGCCAGCGGAATCAGGAACAGCAACCATACAAAACCGGCATTTTGAATCCACGCTTCAGAACCGGCCGGTATCTTGCCTATCAGTGAGCCAGAGCTGCTCACCAGAATCATGGGGTCGCCGCCAGCAGCGCCGAAGGCACCGAAGGTCATAAATAGCGGTACCAGGATCTGCATAGTGGTAACACCGAAGTTGCCCAGGCCTGCATTCAGGCCAAGCGCCAGCCCCTGCTTTTCCTTGGGAAAAAAGAAACTGATATTGGACATGGAAGAGGCGAAGTTACCACCGCCGATGCCAGACAACAGCGCGAGCAACTGGAATACCCACAGTGGAGTCTCCTTGCTCTGCAGGGCGATACCGGTGCCGAGTGCGGGGATCATCAACAGGGCTGTGGTAAATACAATGGTGTTGCGCCCACCGAACAATCGAATAAAGAAACTACTGGGTATTCGAAGGGTAGCGCCGGTGAGGCCGGCGATGGCCATTAGGGTAAACAGATCGGCTTTGGCAATGGGAAAGCCAAGGTTGAGCATTTGAACGGTAATAATGCCCCAGTAGAGCCACACGGCGAAGCCGCACAGCAAACTGGGAATGGATATCCACAAATTCCGGTTTGCGATTTTCTTGCCCTTGGACTGCCAGAATTTGCTGTCCTCCGGGGCCCACTCGTAGATGTCAGACACGGCGGCCACTCCTCCTCGAAATGATTCGTACAGCCACTATGGGCCGGGGTTTGAGCCTACTCAATTACCAACAGGAAGTAACCCTTTTGCCCTGGAGTAATAGCTACCTCTTAGGGGGTAAGTGCCGAGGTGGGACGCTATGGTAAAGTCACTGTACAGATTTAAACCAATTTTCAAATTGAAGCGGGGCTCTCTATGATTTCTTCTGCTACGGTAATGATGGTCGATGACCACCCGCTATTTCGCAAAGGCCTTAAACAATTATTTGCAATGGAGCCCGGCCTGGAGCTGGTGGCTGAGGCCAGTAGTGGAGAGGAAGCGCTGGTGCTGGCCAAGCAACACGAGCCGGACCTTATTCTGCTGGACTTGAATATGCGCGGTATGGATGGGCTGGATACACTGCGTGCAATGCGCGCTGCAGATGTTTCCTCGCGTATCGTGATACTCACCGTTTCTGATAATAATGCCGACGTGGTGTCTTGTATCCGCGCCGGTGCCGATGGCTACCTGCTCAAGGATATGGAGCCCGAGGATATTCTTGAACAAGTTATTCTGGCTACTCATGGCAAGCTTGCAATCAGCCAGCGTCTCACAGAAATTCTCGCCTCGGCACTGCGCAAACCGGATAACTCGGGAGCGGATATCCTCTCCTCTCTCACAAGCCGTGAATACCAGATACTGCAATTAATCGCCGATGGCCTGAGCAACAAATTAATTGCTCGCGAATTAGATATTAGTGATGCAACAGTGAAGGTGCACGTTAAACACTTATTAAAGAAATTGGGGATGCGTTCCCGTGTGGAAGCCGCTGTGTGGATGGTCAATCAAAGGCGCCCTGATTTCCAGGATCGAAACCACTGATCAATCTGCCCTCACCGCAAAGGACTGAAGTAAGAGAAATTCTCTATGCCCACTATCGACTGCTGTAGCCAACCGGGTCTGATGCCCATAGAAAGTGCCCGCGAAAAACTTCTCGAAGCATTGAGTCCAATCAGTGGCACTGAGACTTTGCCCCTTGCACAAGCCGCCGGTCGGGTATTGGCTGAGGATGTTATCTCCACAGTAAACCTACCGCCCTGCGACAACTCTGCGATGGACGGTTACGCCCTGCGCTTTGAAGACTTGGCCAGTGGCTTGCCGTTAGAGCTGATCGGCAAATCTTTTGCCGGTGCACCTTTTGACGGTGTGGTGAACCCGGGCACTTGCGTGCGCATTATGACGGGAGCTGCAGTACCAGCCGGTGCAGATACGGTGGTGATGCAAGAAAATGTCGATGCCCAGGAAGAGTCGATACGTATAAACGGTGAAGTTCGCCCTGGAGATCATATTCGCCGCTGCGGTGAAGATGTGGCCGAAGGAGCTAGCCTGCTTAAGGCCGGAGAGCGTATCAGCGTTCCCCATATCGCCCTGCTCGCCGCTGCCGGTGTTGGCACAGTGGCAGTAGTGCGCAAACCAGTCATTGCCCTTTTCTCTACTGGCGATGAACTGCGTCAGCCCGGCGAAGCCCTGGGCAAGGGCGATATCTACGATAGCAACCGCATCGCCCTATTGGCTGCTCTCGATCAGTTAGATCTGGAAATTTTGGATTTGGGTATTTTGCCCGATAACAAACAGGCCATCACCAATGCCTTGCAACGCGCCTCCCAAGAGGCCGATGCCATTATTACTTCCGGTGGCGTTTCCGTAGGTGAAGCGGATTACACCCGTGAAGTATTGGAAGAATTGGGAGAGATTGGCTTCTGGAAAGTAGCGATGAAGCCAGGCAAACCTTTCGCTTTTGGTTTCCTACAGGGAACTCCCTTCTTTGGCCTACCCGGCAATCCGGTTTCCGCTTTGGTTACTTTTTACCAGCTGGCCGTGCCGGCCCTGAGTGTGATGAAAGGCGATCTGTGGACTGGCCCGCAGACCTTACAGGCAAAACTGTTAAAACCCCTAAAGAAAAAGCCCGGCCGTACCGATTTCCAGCGGGGTGTTTATGGCACTGATGAAAATGGGGTATTGGTAGTTGAACCGGTTGGTACCCAGGGGAGCCATATTCTTTCCGGTCTGGCTGTTGCTAACTGCTTTATCGTTTTAGCGCGGGATAGCGGCAGTGTAGAAGCTGGGGAGCAAGTGGTGATTGAGCCTTTGGGGGTGCCGTTGGGGTAGGGCTGCTAATAGACTTTTGTGGATGGTCAGAGCCGATATTTGTCTATCTAAGAAAGTTTGTCTGAAGTTGATGTAATCAGAGGGGATGAGCTTCGCCCTTTGGGCTCGCTGCTCTGCGGCAGCTATGCTGCCTCCGAGTCGAACCTGAGTTCGAATGAAGCCCGGGAGTGAGCCATATACAAGAAAGCCCGCATAAGCGGGTGGTGTGCGTGAGGATTCTTCGCCCTTTGGGCTCGCTGCTCTGCGGCAGCTTTGCTGCCTCCGAGTCGAACCTGAGTTCGAACAAAACCTGGGAGTGAGCCATATACAAAGAAGCCCGCATAAGCGGATGGTGTGCGTGAGGATGAGCTTCGCCCTTTGGGCTCGCTGCTCTGCGGCAGCTTTGCTGCCTCCGAGTCGAACCCGAGTTCGAACAAAGCCTGGGAGTGAGCCATATACAAGAAAGCCCGTATAAGCGGGTGGTGTGCGTGAGGATTAGCTTCGCCCTTTGGGCTCGCTGCTCTACGGCAGCTTTGCTGCCTCCGAGTCGAACCTGAGTTCGAACGAAGCCTGGGAGTGAGCCATATACAAGAAAGTCCGCATAAGCGGGTGGTGTGCGGGAGGATTAGCTTCGCCCTTTGGGCTCGCTGCTCTGCGACAGCTTTGCTGCCTCCGAGTCGAACCTGAGTTCGAACAAAACCTGGGAGTGAGCCATATACAAAGAAGCCCGCATAAGCGGGCTTCTTTGTATATGGCCCGCCCGAGAGGATTCGAACCTCTGACCTTCGCCTCCGGAGGGCGACGCTCTATCCAGCTGAGCTACGGGCGGTTTTGGCTATCTGTGCCAATGGGAGGCGGATTATACAGAAGGGTGGGGGCGGGTGAAAGGACTTATGGCGCTTCTACACAGGCTTTGGCAGGGGGCGGCACAGTGCTTATAATGCGCGGCGTGGAAGTTTGCGGCAGTAAATCGATAGTCTACGGGCCAACTCACTTCGGCCCTTTGGGGGAATAGCATGAAGAGCATTTTGGGTATTGTGGCGGCACTGGCCGTCAGTGCGGCTGCGGCAGTGGCCCAGTCTGTTGATCAGGACATTGAGCAGCGTATCGCTCCAGCGGGTGAGACCTGTATGAAGGGCGAGGAGTGTGCGGCGGCGGTAGCGGCTGCCCCGGAAGCTGCCAGTGGCGGTGCCCGCAGTGGTGAAGATATCTACAACAAGAGCTGTACTACCTGTCACGCGGCCGGTATAGCGGGCGCGCCTAAGTTTGGTGATGCCGCTGCCTGGGCACCGCGTATTGCCAAGGGCATGGACACTCTTTACACCAATGCCATCAATGGTATCAATGCCATGCCGCCCAAGGGCCTGTGTATGGATTGTAGCGATGACGAAGTGAAGGCAGCGGTTGATTATATGGTGGATAACAGTAAGTAAGCTGTGTACTCGCTATAGATAAGGCCGCATATTAAGCGGCCTTTTTTGTTTCTCTCTTAAGCAAAACTCATCTTCCTCTAATCGGCTTTTTTCTTTCGGTCATTTCCAGCTAATACCTGGACCTTCAAATAAGCTTATCGAATGTCGTATAAACCAAATGATATAACTTGTCTTAAATGACTATAAGAAAATTCAGTGTCAGATAAGCTGCAGTAGTAACTGTGATAAGCCGTAATTAGGCATTTAATCCCTACTAACGTAATAACTCTGTATTATCCGCGCCTGCCTGTAAGTTAGATGTATACAACAACTCAAGGAAATTACGCATGAAGCTGGGGAAACTCTTCTCTTTTGCTGCTCTATCGTTTGTATTGGCCGCTTGTAGTGGTGGGAGTGGCAGTAGTGATTCTCGTGCAGATAGCGATGTGGCTAGCTCTGGTAGCGCGGGGGCCGGCTCTGAAAGTGGTGGCTCAGATAGCACCCCGGATGAAATAACCTTTTTGAATATTGAAAATGCTATCCCTGAAACGCTGGTAACTTCATTGCCAGTTAAAATCACCGGAATTGATACTGCGGTACTTGTGGAGGTGTCAGAGGGCGAATTTTCTATTGATGGTGGCGACTTTTCTTCTGAATCCCGTGATATAGAAAATAATCAAACTCTTGTAGTTCGACTTATGTCTCATGTTGAATTGGGGGGAGTGGTTTCGTCTGATATTAATGTTGGTGACTTCATGACAACATTCAATGTCACCACTAAGGGGGATTTGATTAAACCTTCTGTGCGAATAGATTTTCCTGTGAAAGACGGAGTTTATTTATTTGATTCTGAGCTCACCGTCAGTGGTATGGCAGAAGACGCTAGCGGCATAGAGAGGATAGAAGTTAACGGTGTTCAGGGCGATTATGACAGCGAATTAAAAAAATGGCATATCACTATCCCTCTAGTTGAAAATGGCCCTACCCAGATAAAGGTAGAAGCTATTGATATTTATCAGAATCGAGAGGAAGTTTCTGGCGTTGCAGTGTATACCAATAAAGGCTATGAGCGTCTGCCAAGAAAAGGGTTTGCTTATTCTTCCTCCAACGGAGGGGAATTGTTATTTGGTAGTCCACTGAGTAGGTATAACCTTGGGAGCAAAAAATTTACTTCAGTTGAAGTCGATGACTGGATTCAGAACTTAGAGGGTTTTGTCTACGATCAGGCGAATGATTTTGTTGTTGGCTATATCAATGAATCTATCTATAGGTTAGATAATTTTTCAGATGAGTCAAAACAGTCTGAGTTGTATTCTGGAGAATTAGGGGAAGAAATTTTTGACTTGGTGTTTGATAATTCCAAATCTAACATTTACTTCTTGAAAAAAGATGATGGGAATTATTCACTAGGGAAATTGGAGCTGGCAACAAATGCTGTTTCTGTTATCAAGGATGACCTCTTGAATGGTGATCGCTTTCAGCGAGTGACGGCTCTTCAGTGGGCTAATGATCAGTTGGTGTTTGCAACTAATAAAAGTTCTAGTGGAGAATCTGGAGCTGCATTGTTTTCTCTGAATATTCAAGATGGTACTGTTGTTGAACTGACTAGTTTTGGGCGCCATGTAGATTTTCCAATAGCATCTATCGAAGATTTAATTTATCGCCCCTTAGATGATAGCTTTGTGTTTATTGGTAGGCCCTACCGTATATCTAACTTTGTTAGATCAACATATGAAGAGGGTGAAATTTATCAATGGGAAGTTTTAAGTAATAGTTTAACGAGGGTCGTTGATGTTAACTCTCTCGAGCCTTTTAATTTAAATTTGAGTGAAGCGAAAGTGGTTGAGAAAGGAGATTCTACTAATCTATTATTAACAACCGAAAGTTCTGATGAGATATTTGAGGTTAATCTGACCTCTGGTGAAGTTGAACAATTGACAGAACCATTTCGGGGTGTAGGGCCTCAGCTAGTTGCAGACTCTGTACTTGAACCACTTATTTATAGTAGCGAGGAGAAAAAGCTATACCTAACTTCCTCTTCAGCAGAAAGAGATACAGCGGGGAAAATTATTTCTGTTGACCCACAGTCTGGAGAGCGATCAGTCATTACTGGCCCTGAAAAAGGCACTGGTCCGTCTTTTTCCTCTATTTATGATTTAGCTTTTGGTAGCACAGGGTCGCTTTATGCTCTTGATGGGCATCGGGACGAATTTTCCCTAATTCATGTAGATATCCCATCGGGAAACCGAACTCTAGTAAGTGACAACAACAGCTCTGACGCTTTAGTTTTAACTGATGCTGTTGAGGTGGAAATTGATCAGGTTAATGAGCGTGCTTGGGTCCTTTCAGACTTAGGGCGGTTAACCTCTATTTCACTGAAAACAGGGGAGAAAACTGATCTTAAAGATACTCTTGGCCAACTCACCGGTTCAGGCAGCTGGGTGAATATTGAAACTATGGCTATGACAAAGGATGGAAAATATCTTTACTTATTAGGATATTCTTCTTGGAGTCAGCCGATTTCACGCGAAGTGTATACTGTAGATGTTGAGACTGGATCTATTGTCATGACCTCCCGTTTTAGTCATTCAAGTGAGCTAACGGGAAGTGTGGACATGATATTGAGTGCGGATGAAGAAACATTAATATTCGTTCATAGTTATGCTGGAGATGGGCTTAAATCTATCCCTGTGGATTTTTCCGCTCCACTAAAGCATATCCCGCTAAATAGATCTCATAATCTGGCTAGTATTGCGCTTAATCCAGATTCAGGATATCTATTTGGGTTGGATTTAAATACAAACTCAATATTGGAAATTAATCCTGAGAGTAATGTGGCTATCGCTATCTCGTATTGATTTGATTGACTTAAGGTCAGGATATACGCCGTTATATCCTGACCAATATGTGCAACCTCAATCAAACATACTCAACAAAGACCCCAAAGTTTCCTCCCCCTTCGCCTGATTTTGCTCCGGTGTCGCCTTACCAAATCCCTCCAGCAACACATCCTCTTCCGGCAGCTCGTCGATAAAGCGGCTGGGCGTGGTGTCCTGGGTTTCGCCGAACTGTTTGCGTTTGCCCGCTAGGGTCATGGTGAGGGTGCGCTGGGCGCGGGTAATGCCCACGTAGGTGAGGCGGCGCTCTTCTTCGATGTTGTTGTCTTCAATACTGTTGCGGTGGGGAAGTAAGTTCTCTTCCATACCGATCATAAATACGTGGGGGAATTCCAGGCCCTTGGCGGCGTGCAGGGTCATCAGGCTGACCTTATCGGTGGCTTCCTCTTCTTCCTGGCGCTCCAGCATATCCCGCAGGATCAATTTGGAGATGGCCTGTTCCAGGCGAATATCCTGCTCCAGCTCATCGTCGGTGCCCTCCATAATCTTGTTGAGGCTCTCCAGAAGCCAGAACACATTCTCCATGCGCTTTTCGGCCACTTTCTCGCTACTGGCGTTTTGCGAGAGCCAGCCGGCGTAGTCGATATCCTCCAGCATCTCGCGCAGGGCACCATTGGCGGTGGTATCGCGACAGTTGCGCTGCACCCCTTCGAGCCACACGGCAAAGCGATTCAGGCGCTCGTAGCCCTGCTCGTTAATATGCTCCTTAAAGCCGAATTCCGAGCAGGCTTTGAACATAGAGATCTCGCGGCCCTTGGCGTAGTTGCCCAGGGCTTCCAGGCTGCTGGTGCCTATTTGGCGACGCGGGGTATTGATAATGCGCAGGAATGCGTTGTCATCATCCGGATTCACCAACAGGCGCAGGTAGGCCATCACATCCTTGATTTCAGCGCGGGCGAAGAAGGAAGTACCGCCGGACATCTGGTAGGGAACCTGATGTTCCTGCAGTTTCATTTCAATCAGGCGCGCTTGGTGGTTGCCGCGATAGAGCACGGCAAAATCCATAAACTTGCAGCCGCGACGGCTCTTCTGCAGAAATATCTCGTTGGCGACCCGCTCCGCTTCCTCATTTTCATTGGCCACTTTGAGCACGCGGATCTCCTCACCCAGGCCGCGATCGGACCACAATGCTTTGTCGAATTCGTGGGGGTTGTGGGCGATCAGGTGGTTGGCCACTTTCAGTATGCGGCTGGTGGAGCGGTAGTTCTGCTCCAGTTTGATCAGGCGAAGGTTGGGGAAGTCGGTCTTCAGCGCACTCATATTTTCCGGGCGCGCGCCGCGCCAGGCGTAGATAGACTGGTCATCGTCTCCCACCACTGTGAGGCCGCCGCGCCCGCCCACCAGCAGCTTCACCAGCAGGTACTGGGAGTTGTTGGTGTCCTGATATTCGTCCACCAGCAGGTAGCGAATCTTCTTGCGCCAGCGTTGCAGCAACTCTGGATCTTTGTCGAACAACTGTACCGGCAGCAGGATCAGGTCGTCGAAGTCGACGGCATTGTAGGCCTTGAGGGCTTCACAGTAGCGATCGTAGGCAACCGCGATGGCCTGCTCACCGGGGCTCTGTGCCTGCTCTAGGGCACTGCGCGGGGTGAGCATATCGTTCTTCCAATTGGAGATCTGGTTCTGTACCCGATCCAAGAGGTCTGTATCCAGGTCGCCATCCCTGAGCATCAGCTCCTTGATCAGGGCGCGGGCGTCTTCCGCATCGAAGATGGAGAAGCCGGGCTTGAAGCCGGCGGCGCGGTATTCCTTACGCAGGATATTCAGCCCAAGGTTGTGAAAGGTGGATACGGTGAGACCGTGACTCGCCTTGGAGCGCTTGCCATCCGGGCCCGCCAGCAGTTTGCTGACCCGCTCTTTCATCTCCCGTGCCGCCTTGTTGGTGAAGGTGAGGGCGGCGATATTGCGCGCGGCGTAGCCACACTGCTCGATCAGGTAGGCGATCTTGCGGGTGATTACGCTGGTTTTGCCGGAGCCGGCACCGGCCAGCACCAGGCAGGGGCCATCGACATACTTCACGGCTTCGGATTGGCGGGGATTGAGCTGGGTCATAGATGGGGCTGCATCTTCGCGTCGCGGAAAAGCGGGAGATTCTAGCAGTCTTGGCTCGAATCATCCCAGTACCAGTGCGAACCACCGGCCACACGTATACTTTGCCCTTGGGATTGGCTATAACTGCGCCTTACTCCCTGCTTGTGTAACCCCATGCAACAACCCATCGCCGGCTACCACCTGGATGAAGAGAATCACTGGGTGGCGGAGCTCGCCTGTGGCCACTTCCAACATGTACGCCACAATCCTCCCTGGACCAACCGGCCCTGGGTGATTACTGAACAAGGGCGCGAGTCCATGCTGGGATTCCAGCTCAATTGTAAGAAATGCGATGAGGGTGCACCGCCCGATACGCTTGAAAAGGTTGTATAGCCATGACAAAACTCTGGGTCGATGCCGACGCTTGCCCGGTCGCCATCAAGGAAATCTTGTTTCGCGCTGCTGAGCGCACAGCCACAGAACTAACGCTGGTGGCCAACCAAGCGGTACGGGTGCCGCCGTCGCTCTATATTCGCTCCGTGCAAGTGACAGCCGGTTTTGATGTGGCGGATAACGAGATAGTGCAGCGCTGCGAGGCGGGGGACCTGATTATCACCAGCGATATCCCACTGGCAGCAGAGGTGATCGACAAGGGTGCTGAAGCTCTTAATCCCCGTGGGGAGCGCTATACCAAAGCCAATATCCGTGCGCGTCTTAATATGCGGGACTTTATGGATACCCTGCGCTCCAGCGGCGTACATACCGGCGGACCACCGGCCCTTAGTCAGGCAGACCGCAAAGCTTTTGCCGATCAGTTAGATCGATGGCTGGCAAAGAGTTGCAAGTAATTTTAAGGGGAATTGCCATGGAAAATTTGAGGCTGAAGCCAATGGAAGAGTGGCAACTCCCAACATTGATGTCTTGGCTACCTGATAGGGAGCAGTGCCAACAGTGGGGTGGTCCTGATTTCAGGTTTCCGTTCGAGGGGAGGTCCTTCTTGGAGGATTGCCGTTGGCCGGAGTTACCCAGCTACGCACTTCAGGACAGCAGCGGTGATGTGCTGGCTTTTGGGCAGTATTACCAACACCTGGGCCGCTGCCACCTAAGTCGCTTAATTGTCACTCCTAAACATCGCGGAGCCGGATTAGGGCGTGCGCTGGTAGTACAGCTTGCACAAACAGGAGCCAGAGCCCTGGATGCAATCGAGTGCTCTTTATTTGTCCTGCGTACTAATCTAGCGGCACGGACTCTCTACCAGAAATTGGGTTTTGAGGAAGCGGCTTATCCAGGGCAGCGAAAATGGCTGGAACAGTGCGATTTTATGGTTGCACCTTCTAAAGGTTTTCAGCAGAAGCAAAATATTGAATAGCGAATATTCCATGCCTGAATTAATACAACCCATGACCGAACGCTTGCAGCTGCGCCAGTGGCGAGATGAAGATAAGCCTATATTTGCCGAAATGAATGCCGACCCAAGGGTGATGGAGTTCTTCCCCTCATTGCTGACGCGACAGCAGAGTGACGCCGGTGTGGATCGCAGTATTACGCATATTGAGAAGTACGGCTGGGGCTTTTGGGCCTTGGAGCTGAGAGAGACCGAAGAGTTTCTCGGATTTGTCGGCATGAAAAATGTGACTGAAGATTTGCCTTTCGCACCGGCGGTAGAGATTGGCTGGCGCTTGGCCTTCCCTTATTGGGGAAAAGGTTATGCCAGTGAAGCCGCAAAAGCATCTTTGGATGTAGCTTTTAATACTCTTAGCCTGAGTGAAGTTGTTTCTTTTACGCCGCTTCAGAATCTTCGCTCCCAGCGGGTGATGGAGCGGCTGGGCATGCGGCGGGATTCTCTTGTCTTTGAACATCCGCAGGTTCCAACCGAAAGCCCTTTGTTAAAACATTGTTTATATCGTATCAATGCTGATGAATGGTCTAGAGGGCATTCAATCAAATAATTTGTCAACTCTGGGGGCTCTTTTGCTGAAAAAGGGGCCCCTGATTAGTTTCGTATTCATTTGCGGCCTCAAGGTCCTCCCTGCGAAGCCGCGCCTTATCGAGAACCATTCTGAAAGCCAGGGGCATCATGAATATTGAGTGATTCCCTGGTAAATTTTCCCACAATCAGATGGTTCTTAGGGTGTGTATGTTCTGCTGGAAAGGAATACATACACCTATAGAACGGTTTGCATTTCTTTTAGTCCATTTGATGCTTTATGAAGGGAGAAAAAGTTCGCCAAATTTAAGTTAATCATTTTTTAGTTAACTGGACTTTCATTACTTCAAAATGGTCTTAAAGGTATAGGTGTTACCAGGAATTTTCTCAGCGCGTAGCTACCCAGACAATGGCCAGATTGATTCAGCCTGATTCAAAGCGATTAGTCCTTCGCCAATGGCGAGAAGAGGATCGTGGTGATTTTGCTCATTTAAATGCAGATACTCGGGTTATGCGGTTCTTTCCCTGCACTCTGAACCGAACTAAAAGTAATAAGCTACTAAATACCCTTAAGGAACATATCGATGAATACGGGTGGGGGTACTGGGCGGTGGAATTGAAAGAGAATGGACAATTCATTGGTTTCGCTGGTATTAAACATGCTTCGGCTGAGTTGCCTTTCTCTCCAAATGTGGTACTTGGTTGCCGCTTCATCAGGGATTTCTGGGGGCGGGGGTATGCCAGTGAAGCGGCCAAGGCTGTCTTTGCAGTAGCATTCGAACAATTAAATCTTACTGAGGTAGTGGGGTGTACTGCATTACAAAACCTTCCTTCACAAAGAATGATGCATGGTCTGGGTATGAGGCGTGACGCTTCAATCTTTGATCATCCACTGGTACCGGAAAATAGCCCCCTGCGGCCTCACTGTTTGTATCGGCTCTCGTTTGATACTTGGTGGGAGCAGATAGGCGAAAAATCCTATTAAGCGGTTTAAATTAAAATTATAGATAGTCTTTAAGCTATTCAATGGAACCTATTTAATGGACTTGCGTCATAAACAGCACTCTCAATAAACATAAGAAACAAAAGCAAATGGAGGTGTTTTATGATGAATCTGTTTCGGTTAAAGGCAATAATAGTTGTCCTTATATATATTCTGCTGTTAATCAGTTTGCCAATGGCTCATGCGGAGTTCATAAAAAATACGAGTAAACGTCCGGATACCTCAACCCTTTATTGGTCTCTAGAATTTCCTGCCCACAGCGAGTCTCACGGCTTGTTACTGATCGCTCAGGGCTCAGGTTGTCTTCCTGCCATTAAGAATAAGACAGTACAACAAGTTAAGAAGATTGCCCCAAATTTTGCCGTGCTATTGGTAGAGAAATACGGGGTTACCCATGCGGATGGCCCCAATGACCAATTTAAAGATTGCGCTCAGGCTTATATGGCGAAGCATACCGTTGAGCAGCGCGCTCGGGATATCGTGCAAATAGTCGAAGAGTTAAAGGAAGCCGACTGGTGGAATGGTAAGCTGGTACTCTTTGGTGGCTCAGAGGGCGGAGATGTAGTTGCCCGTTTGGCCCCCAAATTAAATCCAGATGCGGCTGTAGTTTTCTCTAGTGGCCTCGGGCAATCTTTTGCAGAGGTACTTAAGTCCTTGGTTCCTCCTCATGTAGCGACAGAAGTCGATGCCAAACTCGCTTACGCACGGACGAATCCTGAAAGTGTAGAAGTCTGGGGGGGGAATTCTATGCGCTGGTGGGCCGATGTTGTCGATCGGGTACCAGTCAATGACTTATTAGATAGCCATGTTCCTGTCTTATTGATTCAAGGTACAGAAGATAAGTCCTCTCCTGTCAGCTCCGGCCGTGCAGCGCGTGATGCTTATACAAGCGCGGGGCGATGTGAATTAACTTATTGGGAGTATCCCGGTTACGATCACTATATGACTGATACCGATGGTGTGAATCACCGAAGAGAGGTTTTTGAACGAGTTGCTGGATGGATAGAAAATACCTTACTTAATGGAGCACCCAGATGTATATCCGGTGTAAAGAAAATAGAGAGCAATCGATGAATATAAGAACCAAACTAGCCGCGATAGTAATGACAGTTTACGCCAGTACCACGATGGCAGAAAATTTCTCAGTATTGCCGCAACTGGAAAACTACAAAGTACCAGAATCCTGGCTCCAGCCAGTAGCGCCTCTAAAAATAGCAGATAATACGTGGCAAATAGGTACAGAGGGAATTACCTCACTGTTATTAAAAGGCAAAGAGGGATCGATTTTAATTGACGGTGGCATGGAGCAGACGGCTGAACATTTATTGGAGAATATGCGCAAGTTGGGAGTCGCCCCCACGGATCTCAAATTAATCTTGCACAGTCAGGCCCATGCAGACCACGTAGGTTCCTTAGCCGAGCTAAAACGCGTGACTGGTGCACAGGTAGTAACCAATGCCGAGTCGGCAGTGCTGATGGCTCGCGGTGGTGCTAATGATATTCATTTCGCCGACGAACTTTTATATCCGCCAGTAAAGGCAGATCGTATTCTTCATGATGGCGAGCAAGTGGTTCTGGGAAATTTGCGTTTACGCGTACATTTTATCCCAGGCCATACACCGGGCAGTATGGCCTGGACCTGGGAAGATGTAGCTGATGGTAAAGCTACAGACATCGCTTATGTGGATAGCCTTACAGCGCCGGGTTATCAACTGATTGATAATAGCCGCTACCCCAATATCGTAGAGGACTTCCGCACAAGCTTCGCCCGTGTGCGCGATTTACCTTGTGATTTACTCATTACGCCTCACCCGGCTGCAAGTGGGTGGGTATTCCAGGATACTATTACCAGAAAAGTAAGAGTGGGCTGTAAAGGATATTCCGATGCAGCTTCGGAAAAATTTGAACAACAACTACGTAAATAGTTAGAAGTAATGATTTTTTTGTTGTAAATAATATGAGTTATTTAAAATAAATTAATTCGAGTTGTTCTCATATGAATAGAGTTAGCAGTTAATAATGTTTAAAGTAAAATCATTTGAAGGTGTTTCAGTAAATTTTATTGGTCGTTTTTTATATGGGGTGTTTTTAATTATTTTTTCTCAGAAAGCTTTTTGTGAAACTACATATGCCGTGGTGGGAGGTAAGTGGTTTGATGGGACGGATTTTAAGGAAGCTACTTGGTTTGTTGACGAGAATGGCTCTTTGACTAAGACCAAACCACAAAAAGTTGATTATACCTTTGATGCCAGTGGAAAGTATGTAGTGCCGCCTTATGCTGAAGGACATAATCACAATCTACAAAACCCTTGGGGTATCAAGAATTTTGGGCCTCTGCAGATCAAGTCTGGAGTTTTTTATAGCGTGCAGATGTGCAGCTTTGGTGAGAAAATTGAGGCGCAGTTCAGTAGTATAGATACCATGGATGTTTTGTATGCGTCAGATTGCATGACTGCTTCGGATGGTCACCCGATTGCTTTTTATTTTAAGGATCGATCAAACCCCACTGAGAAAGAGATTCAGGATGGTAGAAGTAGCTTGCTAATCGTTGACAGTTTGTCAGATCTTGACCGAGTTTGGCCTGGAATTATAAAAAAATCGCCAAGATTTCTCAAAATTGTTCTCGTTGGCAGTGAGAATTTCGAAGAGCGCCACGGAGATAAGAAGTATCTTGGCGTTAATGGCCTAAATCCGAAATTGGTGCCGGTTATTGTCGAGCGTGCTCACCAATCTGGAATTCCAGTGGTAGCCCATGTAGATACAGCCCACGATGCTATGGTAGCGATAAAAGCCGGTGTCGATGTTTTGGGTCATTTGCCCGGATATAGAATTGCCAGAAACGAAGGCTTCGATATTCAGGACTATGTTTTGAGCGATACTGCTATAGCTTTAGCTGCTGAGCAGGGTACAAAGTTGATTGCAACAGCTAGTGTGCCCACTGGACACAAATACTCAGAAGGTGAATTGAGTGAGATACAGAAGATTCAGAGAGATAATCTTACCCGTTTACGTAATGCTGGCGTATCTTTATTAATGGGGAGTGATAATTTTTCCGGTACGGTACTTCGTGAAATGCGCTACTTGGACTCTCTAGATATTGCACCGAGAGAAGTATTACTTAAATCCTTGACCATGGATACTCCGAAGTGGATGTTTCCGGAGCGAAATTTAGGCACCTTTGCCGAAGGTGCTGAGGGTAGCTTCTTAGTGTTGGAGGGCAATCCTCTAGAGGATTTAGGTTTTCTCGATAAGATTTACATTGGCGTGAAGCAGGGGAAAATGTTAGTCAATGATTCCAATTAATGATAGGTAATAAATTTTATTCAGGTATAATATTTTTGGGGTTCTAGATTTGTTAAAAAATACCCAGCTTGATTGCCAAGCTGGGGTATGTTTTCTCCATTTTAATATGCCCTTTTTTTTTAATTTGTTTCTAACAAGCGATGTACCTTTGGTACAAGATAGAAATACATTAGTGGGACCAGAATGGCGGTCATTATTAAAGCCTTTAAACCAATTGCAATTTGCAATTCTAGTGCCTGTATCCCCAGAAGTAATAGAGTAACAATGGGGTAAACCAATGCCCATATGCACAGGACGGGTAGTATCGGTCTCTTCATCTATTCAGCTCCTCCATAAATTTAGAAATTGCCTTGAAATACCCAGGCAAAATTTTCTGTAAAAATTTTTTTCCATTCTTAGTGAGTGTTATACATTTTGCTCGGCCATCACTGGAATCTGCTTCCATAGCGATAAGCTCATCTTCCACCATACTTTTCAAGGTTCGTGTCATTACCGGCCGAGAAACATCAATTCGTTCTGCAATTTCTGAAGCTAGTAAACTGTCTCTTTGTGGCTCCCGGTCGATAACAATCATTACTAGGAAACGCAGCTGGGAGGTTCCGTGCTCAGTAAAATAGCTCTCCAGCTCTCGTAAAAGTAGGCTTGCATCCCGCATCATGGTAAGTGCGCCCTGAACGGCTGTGGGATCTTTTACTGTAAAACGTTTGGCATATCCTTCAATCATTTGTTGCGAGGGAAGATCTTTGAGGAAAAACATTAGGCCAGTCTCTTGAGCTTATTGATCTCCACCGGCTCTTTTAGCCACTCTTGATAGGCTTCGAATATTGGAGCGATATAGGGCATGGTGTAATGCTTTTCTAAGTCTTCCTGGCTGCGCCACTCCTCGTATAAAAATAGGCATTCCCCATCCTGGTGCACTGCGAACTGGAGGCAGCCTTCCTCTTCGAGGGTATTTGGCACTATGGATAAGATGGCCTGTTTGGCTTGCATAAAGAATTCTGCCTTGGGGGAAATTCTGGCAATAATGAATAGGTGATTATTCATAAGGTTAACTCAGCAGTGTATAATATAGTTACCATGATAACTATAGTTTTTGACCTGTCAAATATCAGTGCAATATACAGCTGATGGCGCTGTAGCAATGAGAATTTACTCTGGCGGTATATTCGAGATTTAGAGGGCGTAAAGAGCTTCTAATGTGTATGAACGCTTGCCTGGCGTCTGTCTAGATTCCGGTAAGCCAACGCTTCGGCAATTTGTGCTGTACCAATTCTTTCCTGTTTGGCGAGGTCCGCCAGAGTGCGCGCGACTTTAAGCACTCGATGATAGCTGCGTGCGGAAAGCCCAAGTTTTTCTACTGACTGTCGCAGTAGCAGTTTTTCGGTATCGCCTAGGGCGCAGTGGTTTTCCAGCGATGCCCCTTTTAATAAGCTATTGATTGTTCCCTGTCGCTGTAACTGCTGTTGGCGGGCATTACAGACTCGCTCACGCACACTCTCAGATGACTCACCGGGAGGAGAGTCCTGTAACTGTATTGCACTCATTGCGCCAACTTCCACCTGCATATCAATACGATCCAGCAGGGGTCCGGACAGCTTGTTGCGGTAGCGGTCTATCTGGTCCGGTGTACAGCGGCAACGAGTTTCCCCCAAATAACCACAGGGGCAGGGATTCATCGCGGCCACTAATTGGAAGTGGGCGGGGAAGGTAACTTGCGCTCTGGCGCGGGAAATACGCACCTCGCCATTCTCTAGCGGTTCACGCAATATCTCTAGGGCATGGCGGGGAAACTCTGGCATTTCATCCAGAAATAAGACCCCGCGGTGGGCCAGGGAAATCTCCCCTGGGCGCGGTGTGCTGCCGCCGCCCACCAGTGCGGTTGGGGAGGCGCTGTGGTGGGGGGCGCGGAAGGGCCTGTGACTCTGGTGGGGTAATCCAGCGCTAGAGTACACAGCCGCCACTTCTATAGATTCACGGCTGGTTAGAGGCGGCAATATACCGGGCAAACGGCTGGCTAACATGGTCTTGCCTGTACCCGGTGGACCATAGAACAAAAGGTTGTGGCCTCCTGCTGCAGCGACTTCCAACGCCCGTCTCGCCTTGAGCTGGCCACGAACATCAGCGAGGTCTGCAGTGTGTGTAATTACTCGCTCTAATTGCTGCTCGGCGCGGGGTAATTTTTCCCGGCCATGCAGTTCTGCACACACTTCAAGAAGCGAGTTGGCGTTAGCGATTTCGCTGCCAGCCAGGGCGGCTTCGCTGCCGTTTTCTTTCGGTACTATTAATAGGCGTTGAGCTGCAGCACTGGCGATGGCTGCAGGAAGTGCGCCGCTGACCTGGCGTATTCCGCCGGTAAGGGCGAGCTCTCCGATAAATTCGTAGCTTTCCAAGGGCTCACTAGGCACTTGGCCGGAGGCGGCGAGTATGCCTATAGCGATGGCGAGATCGTATCGCCCGCCGTCTTTGGGTAGGTCCGCGGGGGCCAAATTAACGGTGATACGCCGCTGGGGGAATTCAAAGTGGCTGTTAATTAGGGCACTGCGTACCCGGTCGCGGCTCTCGCGCACAGCAGCTTCGGGCAGGCCGACGATATGAAAGGCGGGGAGCCCGTTGGCCAGGTGGGTCTCAACGGTGACCAATGGGGCGTTAACACCCAGCTGAGCACGGGTGTAGCTAACTGACAGGCTCACATTTTCATCCTTGATGCGGCGGCTTGTGGAAGAACTAATCCTCGGGTTTGTGTTCTCTCTGTGCGAGAGCCTGCTCCAGTATTTCCACCTTGTCTTCCAGGCGAGCCAATTTTTCTCTGGTGCGCCTCAGTATCTCCACTTGAGTATCGAACTCGCGCTGGGAGACCAGCGGCAATTTATCCAGTGAAACCTCCAGCGCACTGCGCAGGTCATTGGTAACTACTGTGCCTTGCTGTTGCAGTTCTTTTAAGAGTTGTTGCAGTTTGTCCGCAGCCACGGGCAACTCCTTGCTGTCAAAATCTTATTTAATGGCACCAGATTGTAACCCACACCCTATAGCCACAAAAGCTGACTCTTTGTGCACTATTCTGATCACTGCCTCTGCAAGATTCCCCACTTCTGTGCACGCGATGACAAACAGTTCCATCTTGGTGCGTGAGACTTTGCGGGCTCATTGTTCGTATTTATTCCGGTTGTCTGCTTTCCCGTTAACTTATTGATTTTATTGGATATTGCTGTCCTGGCATCAAGTCTGCAGTGAATAGGCAGGTGTGCCATTTACGATCACTGGGAGTCTGGGAAAGTAGCGGTTCACAAGACGCAAGAGACCCTCTGTCATACCCGACAGTGCAGGACCGATTGCAGGCGGCGCCATTACAGCTCTTGAAATACAGCCTATAGAAATTTAGGAGAAATAAGGTGGAAGTTAAAAAGCATAAAATTGCCACTATTTTCGCTGGCGCTTTACTGGCGTTGGGCACTGCCAATCTAACAAATGCTGAAGAAAATACCTCTTCCAGCAGCTCTCAGGAAGAGGGCATCAGTTTCAGCGCCAACCTGGGTATGGTTTCAGATTATCGCTTCCGAGGCATTTCCCAAAAGGATAGAAATCCCGCAATTCAGGGTGGTCTGGATCTGGATTTTGGCAATGGCTTTTACGTGGGTACCTGGGCTTCGCAGGTGGATTTTGCTTATGGGTTTGATGAAACCGATTACGAGCAGGATTTTTACGGTGGTTTCTCTTCGGATATCAATGACTCCATTAGTTACGACGTCGGCTATATCTATTACGCCTATCACGGTAGTGATCAGGATGAAGATTACTGGGAAATTTACGGCAACCTCAGCATTAAAGATTTGACCCTCGGACTTGCTTATTCACCTGAATATTGGGCGCAGAGCGACGAATTTTATTACACCTTTGCGGAGTACAGTTTCTCACTGCCAGCAGATCTGAGCCTGGATTTGCATGTTGGTTACAACATTTTTATGGAGCGTAGTGAGTTCCTTTATGAGGACGATGATTATATCGATTATTCCGTAACGCTCAGCAGAGACTTCGGTGGTTTGAACCTGAGTGCGGCTTACGTTGGTACCGATGTCAGTAAAGAGGAATGTTGGGATACCGATTGGTGTGAGCCGACCCTGGTAGTTGGTGCTACTTATACTTGGTAATCAATTCGCCCGCGATATTTCGCGGGCATTTTTTTGGGGGGAATTCATGAAATTAATCACCGCAATTATCAAGCCTTTTAAGTTGGATGCCGTGCGCGATGCCCTCAGAGAAGTGGGTGTTAATGGCGTGACTGTTACTGAGGTAAAAGGGTTTGGTCGGCAAAAGGGCCATACCGAATTGTATCGGGGCGCTGAGTATGTCGTGGATTTTTTGCCGAAAACCATGCTGCAGATTGCCGTAGAGGATTCTGAGTTAGACAAAGTTTTGGAGGCACTGGGCTCCAGTGCTCACAGCGGAAAAATCGGTGATGGAAAAATATTTGTTGCCAACCTGGAGCAGGTAGTGCGCATACGCACTGGCGAAACCGGCAGAGACGCAATCTAACTCAATAGCAACAAACATAATTTTAAAAATATACAGACTTGAACGGAGAGAAACATGGAAAACCAGATATTTCAGTTGCAGTATGCAATTGATACTTTTTATTTCCTGGTAATGGGCGCCCTGGTGATGTGGATGGCTGCGGGTTTTGCCATGCTGGAAGCCGGCCTGGTGCGCTCAAAGAACACTACAGAAATCCTCACCAAAAATGTTGCGCTGTTTGCAATAGCCTGCATTATGTATCTGCTCACTGGATACGCGATTATGTATGATGGCAACTGGATGCTATCTGGCATTGAGGCATTTAGCCTTGACACTGTACTGGCCGATTCCTCCAGTAATGGATTTGAAGGCGATTCCGTTTATTCGAGTGCTTCTGACTTTTTCTTCCAAGTCGTATTTGTCGCCACCGCTATGTCCATCGTGTCCGGTGCCGTGGCCGAGCGTATGAAGCTGTGGAGCTTCCTTGCTTTCGCGGTGGTATTGACTGGCTTTATTTACCCTATGGAAGGTTCCTGGACCTGGGGTAGCCAGGATGTCTTTGGTCTATTTAGCCTGGGTGACCTCGGTTTCTCCGATTTTGCCGGTTCCGGTATCGTACATATGGCCGGCGCCGCCGCCGCTTTGGCTGGCGTGCTGTTGCTGGGCGCACGTAAAGGTAAATACGGACCCAATGGCCAGGTTTATGCGATTCCCGGTGCCAATTTGCCGCTGGCCACACTCGGTACCTTTATCCTTTGGATGGGCTGGTTCGGCTTCAATGGTGGTTCCGTATTAAAACTGGGCGATGCCGCTAGTGCGCATTCTGTAGCTATGGTATTTGTTAATACCAATGCCGCTGCAGCCGGTGGTGCTATCGCCGCACTGATTACCGCCCGCTTGCTGTTCGGCAAGGCCGATCTCACGATGCTGCTCAATGGCGCGCTGGCGGGCTTGGTGGCAATTACTGCCGAGCCCTCTACTCCTACTGCTCTGCAGGCCACTGTGTTCGGTATGTTTGCCGGTGTTCTGGTGGTCTTCTCCATCATTACTCTGGATAAACTCAGAATTGATGATCCGGTAGGTGCTATTTCCGTGCACGGTGTAGTTGGTCTGCTCGGCCTGTTGCTGGTCCCCATAACCAACGAGGAGTCCACCTTTGTGGGTCAGTTGGTTGGCGCCTTGACGATCTTCCTGTGGGTCTTCGTAAGCTCCCTGGCGGTTTGGTACCTGCTCAAGCTGGCAACCGGTATCCGTGTCAGTGAGGATGAAGAGATGGAGGGTGTTGACTTGGCCGAGTGTGGAATGGAAGCTTACCCAGAATTTATGAGCAAATAGTCGCTCGGTAGTGGCGTCGCCTTAATATTAGGGTGACCGCCGCATTGAGGTTCCCGCAAAGAAGATAAACCAGGGGAAAACACAAGATGAAATTAATAACGGCCGTAGTGAAGCCCTTCAAGCTGGACGATGTGCGTACTGCCCTTTCCGAGGTCGGTGTCCAGGGAATGACGGTAACAGAGGTGAAAGGCTTTGGCCGCCAGAAGGGCCACACCGAACTCTACCGTGGTGCGGAGTATGTGGTGGACTTTCTGCCCAAGGTTAAACTGGAGCTGGCCGTCGATGACAGCATGGTGGATGCGGCTGTAGAAGCTATCACCAAAGCGGCGCAAACCGGAAAAATCGGTGATGGAAAAATCTTTATCACCGCGCTGGAGGAAGTGATCCGAATCCGTACTGGGGAAACCGGTAGCGAAGCGGTGTAATGTTTGCCGATTAATCAGGGTACTTCTATTAATAATGCCCAGTATGTTTAAGGCCCCGTAAGGGGCTTTTGCTTTTCTTTATCCCCTAAAAATGATCCCTGATCGTCTCCTACTAGAAGGTTTCTCCCTACCTGTCACTTAAATCTCCATAACAAACTGCAATATCTCCTCGATTTTTTCCCAACAAAAAACTCTACGGGCTCCGGTGCCTGCAGCTGGCAGCGTAGATTGTAAGTGCCTATATATTAATCGCCGCTTTTGATGCGGTGGGCGATTGCTACTCCGGTGGCTTTCAATTTCATTGGCGCCGCGGGAAGGGGCGGCACAGAGGTACTCCCTCTGTAACAGGAGTAAGGGTTACAGGGTTTTGCTATGAAAGATAGTTATGAAGATCAGGGTAAGAACGCTCGCAGCAAGGATACAGAGGAATTTGCCGAAGAGCGCTCCATTACCTCCCGTGAACGCGCCAGAAGCCAGCTGAGTTCTGATGTTGAGGAATTTCTAGCCGGTGGCGGGGCGATTAATGAAGTCGATCCAGACGTCACCGCCGACCCGCCACGGAAACCGCAGCCAAAATACGGTAGTCGACCTATTTAGTGCTTTTCAACGTTGCCGCCCCTGAGATCAGGTTGGCGGCAAAATCTTTTCTGCAGGAACCTCCGAGGCCTGTTGGCCTCAGGGATTCAGTAGCCTGGGCAATAGGCGCTCCAAAACTTCGCCAATGTAGGAGAGAAACAGAGTGCCGAGGCTGGAGCGGTAGTATTGGGGGTCGGATGATCCAACTGCCAGCATGCCGAGCTGATTGCCGAGCGGGACCACTGCGGCGGAGGCAATTTCCTGCCATTGGTCTCCGAATAAATACTCTCTTTCCCCGGGACGCAAAATTCCACATATTGGGCGGCCATTACGCAATATGGCGCCAATGGCCGTCTCTGCGCTGGAGAGTGTGCTGGTGCGCACTTCACCGAGCTTGTCGGCTGACACGCCTAGCGGCCCAAATAGAGTTAGGCTGGTAAATTCCACATTGAAGTCATGGGAAAAGCTGTTGTACAGAGCCGTGGTAGCCTCACCAATGGTTTGTGCTTCCAATAGGGCGAGGATCAGACGGCGGCTATTAAAAAACAACTGATCGTTATCGCGTGCATTGTGCAGTAATTGGTCGAGGCGTTGCCGCATCTCAATATTGCGCTCGCGTAGCAGATTAGTCTGATGTGTCATCAGCGACACGGTCTTGCCATTTTCCCGCGGCAGTTTGATGGTTTCGAGCAGGTCCATGCGCTCGACAAAAAACTCAGGGTTTTGCATTAGGTAGCGAGCTACCTGGCGCGCGAGCAACTTGTCATCGCGCTGGGTTTCCCTGTGGTTGCCGGCGACAATCTCATCAGAAGTTTGATTGGCGTCTGTGTGTTCCATCGTGTTCTGTTCACATTGGCGCGGGCGCGTGGTGAATCCTGTGCTCTATCGGAATTAGAGCTGAGGCTCGCCCGCTAAATTATTTAAACAATGATTTGCCCGTGGAAAACTGTAGTCGCGGGCCCGGTCATAGTAACCGGCTGATTCGGCCCACTCCAGTGGATTGTCAGGGACCCGCCGGGAAGGCGGATTTCCACCTGCTCATCCACCAGGTCGCGCAGGTGGGCATACACCATGGCTGCGCAGGCACCGGTGCCACAGGCGTGAGTTTCACCTACGCCGCGCTCAAATACACGCAACTGTGCTTGGCTGCGGGATTCGACTTGCAGAAAACCCACATTCACCTTCTGGGGGAAGCGGGGATGTGCCTCGATTAAAGGGCCGAGGGTCACTACCGGGGCGCTGTGAATGTCGTCGACCAACAGTATGGCGTGGGGGTTACCCATGGAGACTGCGCCGATGGTAAAGGTCTCGTCACTGGCTTCCAGCAGGTAGCTATCCGCACGGCGATCGGCATTGAACGGAATCTTCTCCGGCTCTAAAACGGGGGCGCCCATATCGACACTGACCTGGTCGTTATCCAGTACACGCAGGTGCAGCATACCCGCAGCAGTCTCGACCTTGAGCCGTTTTTTTCCCGTCAGGCGGCGTTCGCGTACAAAGCGGGCGAAACAGCGTGCACCATTGCCGCAGTTTTCCACCTCGCCGCCATCGGCATTAAAAATTCGATAGCGAAAATCTGCCTCTGGCCCCCGTGGCGGCTCTGCCAGTAGTACTTGATCACAGCCGATGCCTAGGCGCCGATCGGCGATTCGGCGAATTTTATCTGGTGACAGCTTAAGTCTCTGGCTGATGCCATCGAGCATTACAAAATCATTGCCGAGCCCATGCATCTTGCTGAATTTAACGCGCATTCCATTTCTCTGTAAAACTGATTGAGCGGGCCATCCTAGGGGTGCTCGCCACCTGTGACGCCGGCATTGCTGGCGCCCCGGAATTCTTTTGGTTGGTAATTAAGAGGCAAGGGTGACACAAAGCCTTAGACCTTTTCAGGCACCGGGGTCTCACCCCGAACCAGGTCGTCGAAAGTTTCCCGTGTGCGCACTAAATAGCTATTCTCGCCATCCACCAGCACTTCCGCTGCACGCGGGCGGCTATTGTAGTTGGAACTCATGGTAAAGCCGTAGGCGCCGGCGGACAGCATGGCCAGTAATTGCCCCTCGCGCAGAGCCAGGGCGCGGTTCTTGCCGAGGAAGTCACCGGTTTCGCAAACGGGGCCAACGATATCCCAGAGTGTGTCCTCACCGTCGCCCGGAGTAACCGGCACTATATCCTGCCAGGCCTGATAAAGGGCAGGGCGTAGGTTGTCGTTCATGGCGGCATCGACAATGGCGAAGTTGTGTCCTTCGGTGTGCTTCAGGTATTCAACCCGAGTCAATAGAACACCGCCGTTAGCGGCAATCGAACGGCCAGGTTCCAGTATCAGGCCCAGCTGGCGTTCGCCGATACGCTCCAGAACTGCTTTCAGATAGTCTGCAACTACTGGGGGCTCTTCACCCCGGTAGCGGACCCCGAGGCCGCCGCCGAGATCCAGGTGTTCCAGCTGGATACCTTCGGTGGAGAGGGTGTCCACCAGCATCAACAGCCGGTCGAGGGCATCTAGGAAAGGGGCCACTTCGGTGAGCTGGGAGCCGATATGGCAATCCACCCCGGTCACTCTCAGGTGAGGTGAGCGCGCTGCGTATAAATACACATCCAAAGCGCTGTTGATGGCGACGCCGAATTTATTTTCTTTGAGGCCGGTGGAAATATAGGGATGGGTTTGTGCGTCTACATCTGGGTTGACCCGCAGTGAGATTGGGGCAACAGCTTCGCACTCCGCCGCTACTTGCTCGAGGCGGCGCATTTCGGCCTCCGATTCGATATTGAAGCAGTGCACACCCACTTCCAGGCCACGGCGTATCTCGTCTGCGGTTTTACCCACACCGGAAAATACTATTCGCGAGGGATCTCCTCCCGCCAGCAATACCCTTTCGAGTTCGCCCCCGGAGACGATATCAAACCCAGCGCCAAGCTGGGCCAAAAGCGACAGGATACCCAGATTGCTGTTGGCCTTCACCGCATAGCAGATCAGGCCGGGGTGGCTGCCCAGTGCTTCGGCATAGGCTTGATATTGGCGCTCGAAGTGGGCGCGGCTATAGACGTAGGTGGGGGTTCCGAAACGCTCGGCGACCTCTTCCAGTGATACCTGTTCTGCCCACAGGCTGCCTTGGCGATAACTGAACTCACTCATTTCTGCGGTGCTTGCTCCTCTGGGTAGCCCTCTTCCGGGTAGTCTTCTGGCGTAGAGTAATCCCCGGGTTCTGAATAGTCGTTTGGTTCGGAGTACCCTTCCGGTACAACAGTTTCTCCGGCTGGAACAAGTACCGGCTCATCCGGCTCCACCGCCGTGCTACTAGTGGGCACCGTAGTGGGCGGGCCTGTGGTGATAGCTGGCGCGGGTTCGGCCGGCGCCTGAGGCAGGTACAGCGGTCCTTTCTGACCGCAGCCACTGAGGAGTGCGGATGCACTCAGCAGGGCGCAAAGGGGGTAGAGCATTTTCTTTGGCATGGGTGACATCCTGCACTCGGGCTTTAGAGCGGTGTTCGGCAAAAGCCTGATAGTATAGCGAGCCAATAGATTGAACACAGTAGACGGTAACAGAAGTAATAAAAGATGAGCCAAACGGAATATGAAGCGGCCATTGAGCATACCCTGATGGCGATTGAGGATGCCCTGGACGATTGTGACTGGGATATCGATTACGAGCGCAGTGGTGCCGTGCTCACCTTGACCCTGGAGGATAATGGCAGTCAGGTTATTCTCTCCCGGCAATCTGCCAATCAGGAACTTTGGGTAGCTGCCAAGTCGGGCGGTTACCACCTCACGTTTACCGCGCCCGGCTGGAAATGCAGTACCACCGAGGAAAATCTACCGACCCTGCTCAATCGCGTGCTGAGCGAGCAGCAGGGTGAATCGGTCGAACTGGGATTACCGCAGTAATCCCGGTTTACTGATCGGCCGTACCCCAGGCGCCCGGATGCAAAAAACGGGCTCCTAGTCCTGCTGGGGTCTGCCTTAATGACGCCCTTCAATTTGCACTCGTGCTTGTGCACAGGCAGCGCGAACCTGATCGGGAGCGGTGCCGCCGATATGGTTACGAGCGGCTACCGAGCCTTCCAGGGTGAGCACTTCAAAGACATCCGCACCGATATCAGCAGAGAATTGCTGCAGCTGCTCTAAGCTCAGCTCCGCTAGGTCTTTCTGCTGTTCAATGGCAAAGGAAACCGACTGGCCGACGATCTCGTGGGCATCGCGGAAGGCAATGCCTTTGCGCACCAGATAATCCGCCAGGTCGGTGGCAGTGGAGAAACCCTTGGCGGCTGCCGCCAGCATGTTTTCTTTTTTTGCCTTGAGTGCGGGCACCATATCCGCAAAGGCGCGCAGGCAGTCCAGTGCGGTATCGGCAGCGTCGAACAAAGGCTCTTTATCTTCCTGGTTGTCTTTGTTGTAAGCCAGGGGCTGGCTTTTCATCAGGGTCAGCAGTGCAATCAGGTGGCCGTTCACACGGCCAGTCTTACCGCGTACCAATTCGGGCACATCCGGGTTTTTCTTTTGCGGCATAATTGATGAGCCGGTACAGAAGCGATCCGGTAGGTCGATAAAGTCGAACTGGCTAGAAGCCCAGAGCACCAGTTCCTCGCTGGCGCGGGAAAGATGGGTGAGCAGTAGGGCGGTGAAGGCGCAGAATTCAATGGCGAAATCCCGGTCGCTCACCGAGTCCAGGGAGTTCTCGGTCGGAGCATCGAAGCCCAGCAGTTCGGCAGTGCGCGCGCGGTCGATTGGGTAGCTGGTGCCGGCCAGTGCTGCGGCACCCAGGGGCGAGCGATTGACTCTTTTGCGGCAATCCATCAGGCGCTCGAAATCCCTGCTGAGCATGGCATTCCAGGCCAGCAGGTGGTGGCCGAAGGTCACCGGCTGCGCACTCTGCAGGTGGGTAAAGCCGGGCATAATGGTATCGGCTTCGCGTTCGGCCAGGTCTACCAACCCGGTTTGCAGTCGGGTTAATTCGGCGCCGATCCGGTCGATGCGGCCGCGCAGCCACAGGCGGATATCGGTGGCGACCTGGTCGTTGCGGGAGCGGCCAGTGTGCAGTTTTTTACCGGTGGCACCGATGCGTTCGGTCAGGCGCGCCTCGATATTCATATGCACATCTTCCAACTGCACCGACCAGGGAAAGTCACCCGCCTCAATTTCTACTGCGATCTCTTTCAGGCCATTGGCAATCTGGTGATATTCATCACCGCTCAATACCCCAACCTCGGATAGCATCTGTGCATGAGCGAGGGAACCCTGAATATCTTCCAGCGCCATGCGCTGATCGAAGGTGACAGAGGCAGTGAATCGCTCTACGAAAGCGTCGGTGGCTTCGCTGAAACGGCCGCCCCAGAGTTTGGCGGCGGGATTAGTGGCGGAGTCGGGTTTGTCGTTGCTCATGGTTTTCCTGGCTGCAGTGAGGTGAAAGGCCGGGGAGCTTGGTGGTATCGTGCGCTTTGAATATAGGGACAATCAAGAATAACAACTGCATGTCATTTCCCAGGCCGTCGGGCATTATATCGCAGAAAATTCGAAAAACTGACACTGATAGCAAGGATTCTGCGCTTTGCGGGCAGGTGCCTTTTCTTCCGGATTTATGCAGTGTCACCGCCCTGGCCGCATTGGTGTTGATGGGGGAATTGCTGGCTCTGGTTCTGGTGCTCGCCTTGGACGGGCTGCGCGACTTCAGTTGGCAGCGTCTTGGCTTGGTGTCCCTGGTGATTCAGTGGGTGATATTGCCCTGTGCCGCCGTGCTTTGCCGGCTGCGCCCCTATCTAGCCAAGTTACCCCACAAACATGCCGGCGCTATCAGCTTTATCGCGGTGTTGGGCGTGCTTGGATTAGTAATGGGGATTCAGCGCTATGTGCGTGCTCTATTGCTGCAGGCGGATTTCGACTGGTGGGGACTGGCTAGTGATTGTCTCCTTGGGGCTATCTGCGCTGGGGTGGTATTGCGCTACGCCTATTTGCAACAGCAGTTATACAACCAGCAGCAGGCGGAACTGGGCGCGCGTATCGAGGCGTTGCAGTCGCGTATACGACCGCATTTTTTGTTTAACAGCATGAATAGCCTGGCCAGCCTGATCGCGGTAGACCCAGATCGCGCTGAGCGTTTGGTGGAAGATTTGTGCGTGTTGTTTCGGGCCAGCCTCGCTGACCCAAAGCTGGTGCCGCTGTCGCAGGAAATACAATTGTCCCAACGTTATCTGGAGATTGAGGCTCTGCGCCTGGGCGAGCGTTTGCAGCAGCAATGGCAGCAGCAGGGTACTTTGGAGGATATACAAGTACCCAGCATGTTGTTGCAACCATTGCTTGAGAATGCCGTTTTACACGGTGTGGCACAGCTGCGTGAGGGCGGCACAATTACTGTGGCAGTGAAAACCGAAGGCGGTGTTCTGTACATTGATATTGAAAACCCACTTCCGGCAGAAACTGTGCATTTCACCAGGGAAAGCAACGGTATGGCAGTGGAGAATATTCGTCAGCGCCTTGCCGCCTATTACGGTGATCGCTTCAAGTTTACCGCCGGTCGGGTGGAGGACCACTACCGAGTGCAGCTACAACTACCCTTGTTTCCCCGGGAGGTGGTTCAGCGTGAAACAAAACCGACCATAAATTCCAGTAGAGATACTGAGGTGATGGAGTGACCCAGTTGCGAGTCCTGATTGTCGATGATGAACCCCTGGCCCGCGCGCGGCTGCAGCGGCAGTTGTCTACAGTCGAAAATTGCATTCCTATCGGTGAAGCGGCGGACATTGAATCCGCGCTGATGCAGGTGCAGATACTGGACCCAGATCTGGTCTTACTCGACATAGAAATGCCCGGCGGCAGTGGCTTGGAATTGGCCCAGCAGCTTTCCACACGCGAGTGCCCACCCGCGATAATTTTTTGCACCGCCCACGATGAGTTCGCCCTGCCGGCCTTCGCCACCGCTGCGGTGGGTTATCTACTCAAGCCTGTCAGCGTGGAGCAGCTGCGCCAAGCGCTGGCAAAGGTGCAGTGCCTCAATAAACCCCAACAAAAACTTGTTAGTGGTGACGAGAAGGATCGCGGTCGCAGCCGTATCAAAGCGGTGAGCCGTATGGGGGTCGAGCTATTGGAAGTGGACAGCATTCGTTGTTTGGTTGCTGACAGCAAATATGTGGTGGCCCATCACCCTGCCGGTGAGACGATCCTTGACGAGTCATTAAAAGAGTTGGAAAGCGAATTTGCCGAGCGCTTTGTTCGAGTGCACCGCAGTGCACTGGTGGCAGTAGCATTTATTACAGGCTTACGCAGAGACGGAGCGAATTATCGGGTGGAGCTGGAAGGGGTAACACAAGCCCCATTGGTAAGCCGGCGTATGTTGTCTTCGGTAAAAAACCTGATCACGGAGATTTGCTAGTAGTTAAACCATTCCGCGCAGGAACACGATTAGCACAGCTGCTACCATCAGAAGGGCAAAGCAAACTCTGATTATTCGTGCCTGTTTAGGTTTATGAAAAACCGGTCGCAAACTTCCTCCCAAACATAGCCAGATAAAATCGACCACAGCCGCGACTATCAAACAGACCATTCCAGTAGCAATGTAACTTAGGTTGCTTTCTTCAATTGGCAGTAAAAATTGGGAAAAGATGGCAAAGAAGGCGGCATAAGCTTTTGGGTTGAGTAGATTAAAAATAAACCCATCCAACAGTGATGGCGCTTGAGTTTCCGCTGATGGGTTTTTCTCCATTACCGGGGCTGTGGCAATTTTTATGGCGATATAGCCAATATACAAAGCCCCGCAAAGTTGTACGGCAAAGCGCGCCTCGGGCCAGGTTGCCAGCAGGGCCGCTATCCCGGCGGTTGCGCCCATAATTGCAACGCTTAGCCCCAGTAGGATACCGATAAGAAAATGGCTACTTTTCCTGATCCCAAAAGTTGCCCCAGAAGCGGCCAGCGCGAGTGGTGCGGGACCGGGGGAGCCAAGTAGCAGAGCTGTTGCTGCAACAAGGGAAAAAAGTGCTTCCAACATATATTCTTATCTTATTTTCCACCTGCGACATCAATAAATGAGCCGGTTGTAAAGGTTGATTCGTCACTGAGAAGCCAGGCCACAGCCTTAGCCACTTCTTCTGCTTGCCCGCCGCGTTTGAGTGGAACTGCAGAATTTACTCGCTCAATTCTATCTGGTTCGCCGCCATCAGCATGCATTTCCGTGTAAATAAAACCCGGCCTTACACCGTTCACTCGAATCCCCTCACCGGCGACTTCTTGGCTGAGTCCGATGGTTAGAGTATCTACAGCACCTTTGCTAGCCGCGTAATCGATATATTCGTTAGGTGACCCTGAACGGCTGGCGGCGGATGAGATATTGACAATAGTTCCTCCGCTGCCCCCGCTTTTTGTTGACATCCTTTTAATCGCCTCGCGACAGCAGAGCAATGTACCGGTGATATTGGTCCGAAGAATCTCGTTGATACGCTGAGAATCCATTAATTCAACACGCATCTGCGGTTTAATGATTGCGGCATTGTTTACCAGGCTGTTAATCGGGCCGAGATTTTGGTCAACCTTTTCGAATAGACGGACAACCTCATCTTCTGAAGTGATATCGGCACGTGCCGCTATTGCAGTAACGCCCAAAGATTGAAGTTCATTTACTAGGTCTTCCGCTTGCTTCCTTCGTTCCCGATAGCTGATGGCAATCTGATATCCACGTTGAGCCAGTAGTTTTGCTATGGCGGCACCGATTCCCCGGCTGCCTCCGGTTATCAAGGCAACTTTATTTTTCATTTCTATGGCCGCGATGAAGTGAGTAATTCGGTGAGGGGAGGAGAAGGGTAAGGAAATATTGTTCCCCAAGTCAAATAGTAGGTTGGGGCCCTGAGTATCTTGGAATAAAGCAGCTCGTAAATTATTGAGCGCAGCTTGCTGTGGACTTATCGGGAAATTAAAAGCGGTTTTTTTAGATGAGAACCGTTTACAGGTGTTAGGGCGTTGATTTTTCTGTAAACGGTTCTTGGATAGCTAAGTAGCAACCTTAGTAAAGTTGCGGCCCACCATCGCCGTACTCAGAGTCATTTTGTAGACTCAACTCGCCGGCTGCGCTGTTTAAATACTCTGCATCGGATTCAGACTTAAGCTTGATCATCAGGCGCAAGTCGTTGGCGGAGTCGGCGTGGGCGAGGGCGTCCTCGTAAGTAATTTCGCCGCGATCGTAGAGTTCATACAGCGCCTGGTCGAAGGTCTGCATGCCCTGTTCGCCGGAGCGTTTCATCAACTCCTTCATCTTGTGCACCTGGCCTTTGCGCACCAGGTCTGACATCAACGGCGTGTTGATCATAATTTCCAGACAGGCGCGGCGGCCATCGCCATCCGGTGTTGGTACCAGCTGCTGGGCAACCATGGCCTTAAGGTTCAGGGACAGATCCATAAACAGCTGTTGGTGACGGTCTGCCGGGAAGAAGTGAATGATCCGATCGAGGGCTTGGTTGGCATTGTTGGCGTGCAGTGTACACAGGCACAGGTGACCAGTTTCGGCGAAAGCAATGGCGTGCTCCATCGTTTCGCGAGAGCGCACCTCACCAATCAGGATGACATCTGGCGCTTGACGCAGAGTGTTCTTCAAGGCGATTTCGAAGGAGTCGGTATCCAGACCCACTTCGCGCTGGGTCACAATACAGCCTCGGTGCTGGTGGATAAATTCGATCGGGTCCTCAATGGTGATGATATGACCCTTGGTGTTCTCATTGCGGTGGCCGATCATCGAGGCTAGGGAGGTGGACTTACCGGTACCGGTGGCGCCTACAAAAATAATCAGCCCGCGCTTGGTCATGGCCAGATCTTTGAGTACATCCGGCAGGCCGAGGCCGTCAATGGTGGGGATTTTTGTTTCGATGCGTCGCAGCACCATACCCACCAAGTTGCGCTGGAAGAAAGCCGACACCCGGAAACGGCCCACGTTGCGTACCGCAATGGCAAAGTTTAATTCCTTTTTTTCGGCGAACTCACGGCGCTGTTTCTCATTCATGGTGCCCACTACTAGCTCGCGGGCTTTTTCTGGGGTGAGGGCACTGCTACTGCAAGGCACTACGCGGCCGTGCAGTTTGATGGAAGGCGGTACGCCGGCGGTGATAAACAGATCCGATGCACCTTTCTCTACTACCAGCTGTAGGAGTCTTTCTATATCCATGATTGTTACCGCGTATTATTTTTTGACTGAAGAGGGGCCGTTAATGCTTAGAAGTTTTCTGGCATCTTGGCTTTTTCCCGCGCGACTTCGCGGCTGACGATACGTCGCGCCACCAGGTCTTCCAGGCACTGGTCCATGGTCTGCATACCAACGCTGGCACCAGTCTGGATGGCGGAGTACATCTGCGCGATTTTGTCTTCGCGGATCAAGTTGCGGATTGCGGGAGTGCCGCGCATGATCTCGTGGGCAGCGACACGGCCACCGCCGTTTTTCTTCAGCAGTGTCTGCGAGATTACCGCTTGCAGGGATTCCGATAGCATGGAACGCACCATGGCTTTTTCCTGTGCCGGGAACACATCCACCACCCGGTCGATAGTCTTGGCGGCGGAGGTGGTATGCAGGGTGCCGAATACCAAGTGGCCGGTTTCCGCTGCGGTTAATGCCAGGCGAATAGTTTCCAGGTCGCGCATCTCGCCCACCAGAATGATATCCGGGTCTTCACGCAGGGCCGAGCGCAATGCTTCCGCGAAGCCGTGGGTATCTCTATGCACTTCGCGCTGGTTCACCAGGCATTTTTTGGATTCGTGCACGAATTCGATGGGGTCCTCAATGGTGAGGATATGCTCGTATTTGTTGTCGTTGATATAGTCCATCATCGCGGCGAGGGTGGTGGACTTACCGGAGCCGGTGGGCCCTGTGACCAAGACCAGGCCGCGCGGAGTATCGGAGATCTGTTTGAAAACTTGGCCCATGCCCAGATCCTCCATGGTTAAAACCTTGGAGGGAATGGTCCGGAATACTGCACCGGCACCGCGGTTGTGGTTAAAGGCGTTCACACGAAAGCGGGCTACACCAGGTACCTCGAAAGAGAAGTCGGTCTCGAGAAATTCTTCGTAGTCCTTACGTTGCTTGTCGTTCATGATCTCGTAGATCAGGCCGTGCACCTGCTTGTGTTCCATGGCCGGCAGGTTGATGCGGCGCACGTCGCCATCCACACGGATCATCGGCGGAAGGCCTGCGGAGAGGTGCAGATCCGAAGCGTTTTGTTTGGCGCTGAAGGCGAGGAGTTCAGTGATATCCATACTGCTACCTTATGGTTCTTGTTTGGGCTCAGGTAAAATCGCCACTCATTTCGGTAAGGGCCTCAGTATATGCGCAAAGCGACAATCGTCGAAAACCTGAATGCAGTAGGTGAGCGGATTGTGACCTGCTGCAACAACTGCGATCGCGATCCTGCAGAAATCACTCTGTTGGCGGTTTCCAAAACCCGCCCGGCGGAGGATTTGCGCATCGCTTATGTGGCCGGCCAGCGTCACTTTGGCGAAAACTATTTGCAGGAAGCCCTGGAAAAACAGGATGCCCTACAAGATCTGGATATCCACTGGCATTTTATCGGGCCCTTGCAGTCGAATAAGTCTCGCGCAGTAGCCGAACACTTTGATTGGATGCATACGGTGGATCGTCTAAAGATCGCCCAGCGTCTGTCATCCCAGCGGCCAACTAATTTGGCTCCCCTCAATATCTGTCTGCAGGTCAATATCGATAATGAGCAGAGCAAGTCTGGCATAGCTCCACAGGATTTGGAGGCACTGGCGCGGGAAGTAGTGCAATTGCCGGGGCTGCGCCTGCGTGGTTTGATGGCGATCCCCGCGGCGCGACAGACAGTACAGGCGCAACACCAACCTTTTTTAAAGATGGCGCGCCTGCTGCATTCTCTGCAAGAGTTATTTCCCAACGAGGAGCTGGATACACTTTCCATGGGTATGTCTGCCGATATGGAGGCGGCGATTGCCTGCGGTGCGACCATTGTGCGCATCGGCACAGATATTTTTGGCGCGCGCAATTACTCTGAATGAAAGATCCTATTTTTATCCGAACGCTTGCCCGAAGTTCTAGGGCTGAGTTCGTGGGGAAAGTGTAAGAGACCAATGAAACGCTCAGGGACTCTCGAAGTGATGTTGCTGGGGTTGACGCTATGCGCAGTGATTTCCCTGTCTATGGCGCACACCCTGCTGGTGACCTGGATGGCCTTGGAATGGCTGGCTTTTCTTTGCCTGCTTTCCTTTGCGCTACCTAAGGTCACACTGATCACCAATTTCTTAGACCGCACCGTGTCCCAGGCCCTGTGGCCTGAGAGCCGGCACTGGTTATGGATACTTGCCATAGCGCTCAACTTGATCGCTGTTGTGGAAACATTGAGTTTAAGGCCTTAAAAACTAAACGGCCCACTGGGCCGTTTATTAAGCATTACGATTTATAAGAGCCTTTGGCACTACTCAACTAAAGTCAGTTTTTCCTTCTGTGTTTCGTCGAGCAAGTGTTCGGCAAAAAACAATGCGGTAGCCTGGGTGAAGACATCATTGTTTTCCTTTTTACGGTAGCCGTGCCCCTCATTTAACGCATTCATGTACCAAACCTGGTTACCGCTTGCTCGCAGTGCCGTCACGATCTGTTCCGCTTCTGTGACGGGGACGCGAGGGTCGTTTTGTCCCTGCACCACAAACATGGGTACCTGGATTTTCTCCACATGGTTGTTAGGGCTGATACCTTCCAGGAATTCGCGCATTTGCGGGTCGCGCTCGTCACCGTATTCCACACGGCGCAGGTCCCGGCGATAACTCTTGGTATTGGTGAGAAAGGTGACAAAATTGGAGATACCGACAATATCCACAGCCGCTTTTAAACGATCCGAATAGTGAACGCTGCTGGCCAGTACCATATAGCCGCCGTAGCTACCACCGAAGACGGCAACCCGCTTGGCATCCAGGTCCGGCTGGGTGGCGATCCAGTCTAATAGCGCGCCAATGTCTTTCACCGAATCTTCACGCTTGTAGCCGTTGTCCATGGCCAGGTAACTTTTTCCGTAGCCGGCGGAGCCGCGCACATTAGGGGCGATCACTGCAGCCCCCAATTTCTTCAACCACAGTTGGTACTTGCTGGAAAACAGTGGGCGGTACTGAGCTTCGGGGCCGCCGTGAATGGAAATAATGACCGGCACAGGCGCCTTTATATCGCGCGGCTTGTAGACGAAGGCGGGAATCTTGCGTGGCTCTCCGTCTACTTTATCGAAAGTGGGGTAGTGCACCAGCTTGGGCTCGATAAATTGTTCGGTATCCAGGCCGCCCACTTCACTAAATGTCCAGCGGTTCAGATCGCCACTGGATAGGGGGCGCCGGCCCAGATCCAAAACAAAGGTATCGGTGGGGGTTTTGGGGGTGTTCAGTGATAACGCTAACTTGTCTCCGCTGGGGTTGAACTCGATATCGCCGATTACACCAATAGGTAGTGTGTCGACTTTGCGGTAGCGATCATTGCGCGGATCGTACAGGTACAGTGCCGACATGCCGTTCTCGTTGGACACGAAAGCACCGCGGCGGCCGTCCTCACTAAGGACAAAGCTGCTGATATCCCAGGGAATATCGGCGCTAATAATTTTCTCATCGCCGCTGGCGAGATCTTTGCGGATCAGTTGGGTGAACTCGCCATTTTTATCGCTAACCAGGTATATGGAGCGGTCGTCGTAGCTAAAGCCGGCGGGAAAGTTGCGAGAGTCTTTTTCATCATTACCGGAGAGCAATGTTATTTCGCCGCTGTCCAGGTCCAACAGGTGAACTTTAGAGCGGGTGGAAGAAACATATTGCAGAACCAGTAGCTGGCTGCCGGATTGAGAGAAGTCACTGGGTCCCCACCAGCTACCATCCTCCGATTTTAGTATCAGGCGATCTTCATTTTTCTTGTCGCCAATCGTAGTCAGCCAGATATCGTTGGCCCTACCATCGCGGCGAGTACTTTGGTAAGCCAGGGCCGAGCCCTGCTTATTCCAAAGAATGGCACCATTGCGAGATTCGCCATCGCTGAGCATCTTGCTCTTACCGTTGGCACTGTCAAATAGGAAAATCTGCGCATATTCGTTGCCGCCGGCGTCCATGGTGTAGGCCAGCTGTCGGTGCTGGGGGCGGGTAAGTACTTCCCCAATTGGTTCGTCAAAAAAAGTCAGCTGGCGGCGGGCTCCTCCAGCGCGATCTACCTTGTGCAGCTGGTTTACTTCGCCAAAGCGGGTACTGATATACATACCGCTGCCTTGCATATCCCAGCCGCGAAAACTGGCTGAGCGCACATTCTGGTAGCGGTCGAGCTCTTCCACCAGGCTCGCTGGAATTGGGGGAATGTCCTGTAACTGCAGCTGGCCATTGTTCTCGGTGCGGGTTTCCACTCCATGGGCAACAGCAGCCGCGCTGAGTATTGCGGCGGTCACCAAATAGCGCCATTTCAACATCGTGTTCTCCTTGGCTAGCGCGCTGGGGCGCGCTTCTCTTGTTATTGGAATTGAGCGACCACATATTATCGGAATCCCTGCGGGGTATAACAGCCAGTAAAACTCACAGAGAATGAGGCGAATGCTCGCCGAGGTAACCCAAGTGACTGCAACAAATCCCAAAATTGTTTTTATCGGCGGTGCCGGAAATATGGCCGGTGCGGTAATCGGTGGCCTGCTGGCGGCGGGATACCCGGCCGATAGAATTGTGGCTACCGGGCGTGATCCCCTCAAACTTGAGGCGTTTGCCAAGCGCCACAATACCGTGGTGCACAGTGACAATATCGTCGCAATCGATGGGGCCGATGTTATCGTTTTGTCGGTAAAACCCCAGGTGATGCGCGATCTGTGCATGGATTTGCGCCCCCACCTGAAAGGACGCAAGCCGCTGATTATTACTTTGGCCGCAGGTATTCCCTTGGCCGCCTACCAGCGTTGGCTGGGGGAGCATCTGCCGATTGTACGCGCTATGCCCAATACGCCGGCTCTAGTGCAGAGTGGGGTGACCGGGTTGTTTGCAGATGAGGCGGTAACTGCGGAGCACCGCGCCATTACTGCGCGCATAGTCAACGCAGTAGGTATCTCCCTATGGGTGGATAAAGAAGAGGGCATCGACCAAGTGATCGCTGTGGCAGGGTCGGCGCCGGCGTACTTCTTTCAGTTTATGGAGGCGATGATCGACGCCTCCGCAGCCAGTGGCTTTGCCCGCGCCGATGCCGAGCGCCTTGTGTTGCAAACTGCCCTGGGCGCCGCCAAACTGGCCATGACCAGTGATGTAGATGTAGCCCAGTTGAAGCGCAATGTGATGTCGCCGGGTGGTACCACCGAGCGCGCTGTGCAGCGCTTTGAGCAGGGCGGCCTGCCGCAGTTGGTGGCCGATGCCATGCGCGATTGTGCCGAGCGCGCTGCAGAGATGGCTCGCGAACTGGACCAATAAACTTATCAACACAATAAATGGTGCAGGCTGCGCCGCGAGTTGATCACTCTTTAGGGATTTTCAATGACAAGTACCTTCAGCAACATCGGTGTTTTCCTGGTGGCTACCCTGGGTATCCTCTACCTATTTGCGGTATTGATGCGTTTTTTGCTGCAATTGGCCCGGGCAGACTTCTATAACCCGATTTCTCAGGGCATCGTTAAAGTTACCAATCCGCTACTACTGCCACTGCGCAAGATGGTGCCGGGTCTCTTCGGCGTGGATATGGCCTCGGTAGTGCTGGCTTTGCTGGTGGGGCTAGTGATGATACTGGTTTGCGGTGCGTTTGCCGGATTTGGTCTTTTCAATCCCCTGAGTGCACTGCTGTGGTCTCTGATCGGCTGTGTCGCTACCGTGATTGCGGTCGTGTTTGTGGGAATGCTGATTTCCATTGTGTTCAGCTGGATCGCTCCGCAGAGCAGCCACCCAGCACTGATGCTACTGCGCCAGTTGCTAGAGCCCTTCTGCGCACCGGTACGCCGCTTGATTCCGCCTTTGGGGGTGATCGATATCAGCCCTATCTTCGTGTTTATTTTACTTACTGTGGCGGATAAGTTGCTATTAGGCTTTGCCAGTATGGCCAATATGCCGCGCTTTGTTTATAGCCTTTTCTGGCATATCCCCGGTTTTTAAATTGACTACTGTGCGCTTTTCTTCCACCGCGCGCACTGGATCGCATTTGGCGCAGTGTTAGACTTTTATACTAACGGCTACCGGACCAACTCAGCTTTGAGTGCTTTGGATCGGTAGCCCGCAGAGTATAAATTACAAGAATACTGTGAAATGGAAGACGCACTCCTACGCCAACATATCTCTGAATACGATCGCTGGAAAAAGAATCTGGATCGACAATTCGCCCAGTTCAGTCAGTGGTTACAGCAGCATTTCCCCAACTCTGCCGGCGCCTGCCAAGTTGTACAGCAGGCCCGTGCGCTTCTCAGCGATGATCAGTTCACCTTGGTGTTTGTGGGAGAATTTTCCCGTGGCAAAACCGAGCTGATCAATGCCCTCTTGGCACAGACCTACGGTCAGCGGCTGCTACCCTCCAAACCCGGCCGCACCACCATGTGCCCAACGGAGATCTTTAGCGATGGCGGAGAGCGCGCCAGCCTGCGCCTGTTGCCCATTGAGACCCTGGCGACCAATACCAGCCTCGAGAGCTTCCGGCGAATTCCACAGAAGTGGGTCACGCACGAGTTCGACGCCAATAATCCCGATGCGACCCGCGAAGCTCTGCTCAAAGTGGCCGCCACCAAATCGGTGTTGCCGGAGGAGGCTGCGCGTTATGGCTTCGATCGCCGCCACCTGGACGACAAAGGCAATTTGGTGGAAATTCCCGCTTGGCGTTATGCGCTGATCTGCCTGCCTCATCCACTGTTAGATCAAGGCCTGCGGATTATTGACACACCGGGACTCAACGCTCTGGGCAATGAGCCGGAACTGACTTTGAGCACACTGCCTGGCGCCCAGGCCGTCGCATTTCTGCTGGCCGCCGATGCCGGTGTCAGTGGCACTGATATGAATATGTGGGAGACCCACCTGGCCCCTCTGCGTGAACATCGCGGCACTCCAGTTATGGCGTTGCTGAATAAAGTGGATGTTCTTTGGGATGATCCAGATGAAGATGCGCAGCAACTGCTGCGGCGCATGCGTTCTCAGGTCGCAAAATTACTGTCCCTGCCACAGGAGAGTGTCACCGGAGTCTCGGCAAAAATGGCCCTGTTGGCGCGTCAACAGCAGGATGCCGAACTTTTGCGCAACAGCTGTTTTACTGATTTTGAAAAGCTGTTGGTTCAACGTTTGCTGGAGCACCGCCAAAAAGTGGCGGAACACCGCTCTCTGCACCAGGCCCTGACGTTGATGGCGGATACCCGCGATCTGCTCAAGCGCCGACTCAACAGCGGCCGTGCGGCGCTGATGCATTTGCAGCGCAATAGTGCCAGCACTGAGGAGCAACTGACCGAGTTGGGCCAGTTGCAGCAGACTGTGCGTGAGCAACATAAGCTCTGCCATCAGGAGTTACTCACCCTGAAGTCCAGCCAGCGCATGCTAATGCGGCAGAGTACGGCCCTACTCGCGCCTATTACCATACAGCAGCTGCAACGGTTGGTTGATGAAACCAGTAAGGCGCTGCATAAGCGTTGGACACCCATGGGACTTGCCAAGGCCATCGATACCTTTATGGAGGGAGTCGATTGCCAGTTAGCCACCTTAGAGCGGGAAGTGGATCAGGCGAATCGACTGTTGGATGCGATTTTTGAGCGTTCCAGCCTGAAGAAGGTGGACAGTGCTGAACAGTACTTCACCATTCGCCAATTCCGTATCACCCTGCGCGGCCTACACCGCCAGGCGGCCCAGCTGCGACGCTCCCCACAGCTTTTACTGGCGCGGCGCAACCGTTTGAGCGAGCGTTTTGTTACGACTCTGGCCAGTGAGGTAGGACGCCTTTATAGCGAAATGGGTGCCGCGGCAGAAAACTGGCTTGAGCAGGCGCTGGAACCACTCAAGCAACATACGCAATACCAAAAACATCTTTTGAATCGGCACTTGATCAAATTGACCGAGCTGAAGCAGAAAACCCGAAGTCGGCACACCGATTTGCGTACCTTAGAGGATGAGGTACTGCGCAATGATCGGGCCCTGTCCGCACTGGAGGACTTGCTGCGCTACAGTACTTCGGCACCCCAGCCTTTGGCGCCAGCGCCGCGCGCGCACAATGTCACCCCACTGAAACCAGCTCTGACGACTTAACACACTCGCCGGCGGTTGCTAATTGTCATAAGTTGCAGCACTCCCGTACACTTGCTGCAGTGACAATAACCAACCGCCAAATAACCCGACAGATATAATTACTTTGTCCACGGAAAACTCCAGCCCCTCCCTCGAGGCACCCAGTACAGCAGATCACGGCTCTGTAGGTCTTGTAACAGCAAAGAGCCATAAGTTTTGTGAACCTCTGCAGCTGGCCTGCGGGCGTGTTTTACAGGACTACACCTTAGTCTATGAAACCTATGGCGAAATGAATGCCGATAAAAGTAACGCGGTGTTGATTTGCCATGCGTTATCCGGTCACCACCATGCTGCGGGCAGACACAGCCCCGAGGACAAGCGCCCAGGGTGGTGGGACCACTATATCGGTCCCGGCAAGCCCATTGATACCAATAGGTTTTTTGTGGTGGCGGTCAATAACTTGGGCGGCTGCCATGGTTCTACCGGGCCCGTCTCTATCAATCCCGCCACGGGTAAACCCTGGGGCCCGGATTTTCCCTCCTTGCGAGTGCGCGACTGGGTACACAGCCAGGCGCGCTTGGCAGATATTCTTGGCATAGAGCAGTGGGCCGCAGTGATTGGTGGCAGTCTGGGGGGAATGCAGGCCATGCGTTGGTCTCTGGAGTACCCGGAACGCTTGCGCCATTGCGTGGTGATTGCTTCGGCGTTGAAACTCTCGGCGCAGAATATTGCTTTCAATGAGACCGCACGTCAGGCGATAACCTCGGATCCGGATTTCTGTGCAGGGCGCTATCAGGAGGAGGGGAAACTGCCACGTGGAGGTTTGGCCGTCGCGCGCATGATTGGCCACATTACCTATCTTTCCGATGATGGTTTGGCGCATAAATTTGGTCGTGAACTGCGTTCCGGCAGCTTCCAGCAGGGCGTTGACGAAGAGGTGGAGTTCCAGATTCAGAGTTATTTGCGCTACCAGGGTGATAGCTTTTCCAGCAGTTTCGATCCAAATACCTACATCCTTATGACACGAGCGCTGGATATTTTTGATCTCGCACGGGAGTACAACGACGACCCAGTAGCGGCTTTTGCCCATGCGCGTTGCCGCTTCCTGTTGATCTCCTTCACTTCGGACTGGCGCTTCGCCCCCAGCCGCTCGCGGGAAATCGCCGATGCGTTGATGCACGCCAATCGGGCGGTGAGTTATGCAGAAATAGAGTCCTCCATGGGACACGATGCCTTCCTGTTGCCAAATAAGCGCTACGAGGGCGTCTTTCGTGCCTACATGCAGCGTGTAGCGCTGGAGCACAAAGCAGGGCAGCCCGCATGCGTATAGATCTCAATGTAATCCAGGAATGGATAGCACCCGCAAGCCGAGTACTCGATCTGGGCTGTGGTGATGGTGAACTGCTGGAACAGTTGCAGAAGAACAAAGACGTTGTTGGTTACGGACTGGAAATAGATGCGCAGCAGATACACCGTTGTGTGCAGCGTGGGGTCAATGTCGTCGAGCAAAACCTCGATGCGGGGCTTACCAATTTCGCCGATGCCAGTTTCGATACCGTGGTAATGACCCAGGCCCTGCAAACCTTGAGGCACCCGCATCTGGTGGTGGGTGAAATGTTACGAGTTGGGCGCGACTGTATTATCACCTTCCCCAACTTTGGCCAGTGGAAGGCCCGCTGGCACCTGGCTTTTTCTGGGCGTATGCCGGTTTCCGATTTATTACCATTTGAATGGTATGACACACCCAATATTCATTTTTGTACTTTTCGAGACTTCGAGGTGCTGTGCGGGCAGAACGATTGGACTATTTTGCACCGCCAGGTAGTATCTGAGTCGAAATTAGGGGTGGTCTTTAAAGACTTTTTGCCAAATTTATTCGGTGAGACCGCGATATACCACCTGACTCGCTAAACTAATATCTGCGCCAAGTTTTTGTTCCGGGTCTCTGGGGCAAACTGCTGATATGGGTGATTATCGCTCTGGCCAAACTGCCGGGTCTGCCCGGTTATTCAGTTGAAAGGGCGCTCATAACAATTGGAGGTGACCCGTGAACCGCATCTTTAATGTCGCTGCCGCTCTTACGCTGCTCTTCCTGACCGCTAGTGCCATGGCACAACAGGCCCGTGTTATTAAGAATTACGAGGACTTCGGAGATTACCGGGTGATTTTCTCGGTGTTCAACAGTGACTTTATCCAGCCGGACATCGCCCAACAGTACCAACTGGTGAGGGCTAAAGACCGCGCCTACGTGAATGTCTCTGTGGTGAAAAAAGATGGTGGTACCAAGGGCCTTAGTGCGGAGATGTCTGGCAATGCGACAAACCTGATTCAGCAGTCGCGACCGCTGAAGTTTAAAGAAATTCGGGAAGGCGACGCGGTTTACTATTTGGCACCCTTGCGCTTTGAAAAAGAGGAAACTCTCACCTTCAATGTGGATGTGACCCTGCCCAATGGCAAGAAACAGACGATTTCCTTCCGTCGCAAGCTCTAGCGGCAATGGTGAATGACCTGGGTGAGCGATTCTCTCTGTTTATACGGCTGCAATAAGCTGTGTGATCACAGAAAGACATCTCAATTAAACTGAATCCTTTGCGGGCCCAGAGCCCGTTTTTTATTTGATACAGCATGTTAAAAAGAATTGTTTTGGCCAGCGGTAACGCCGGCAAATTGCGAGAATTTTCCCAACTCTTCAACAGCTGGGACATTGAGGTTCTGCCACAGTCTGAATTCGGTGTGAGTGATGCAGAGGAGACCGGGCTCAGCTTTATTGAAAATGCCCTGATCAAAGCACGTCACGCCAGCCGCATTAGCGGCCTCCCGGCGCTAGCCGATGACTCTGGGTTGGCAGTGGATGTGCTCGGTGGTGCGCCGGGAATCTATTCGGCGCGATATTCCGGCGAAGGTGCTACAGATGCACGCAATAACAGCAAGCTGCTTGAGGCCTTGCAAGGGATCGAAGAGGTGCGTCGTGGTGCCAGTTTTCATTGTGCACTAGCCTTTGTACGCAGTTTTGATGACCCGGTCCCCCTAGTATGTAGTGCCCAGTGGCGCGGCCGTATACTCAATGAGCCTGCCGGTGAGCAGGGCTTTGGCTACGACCCCCTGTTCTTTGTGGATGCGGAAGGGATGACCTCTGCGCAGATGCCGAGAGAGCTGAAAAACCGCATTAGCCACCGCGCCCAGGCAGTGGTGGCATTTGAAACGATGTGGCAGGAAACTATGCTGGGTGCCGATCTTGCAGGATAGAAACCATAGTTTGCAGTTACCGCCGCTTAGCCTTTACGTACATATCCCGTGGTGTGTGCGCAAATGTCCCTACTGTGATTTCAACTCCCACCAGGCGAGCAGAGATCATACGGATACGGAGTATGCTCTCCCACAGGCGGACTATGTGGCGCAACTGCGCCGTGATTTGATCAGCCAGCTGCCTTGGGTGCAGGGACGCAAGCTGCGCTCGATTTTCTTTGGTGGTGGTACCCCGAGCCTGTTTTCTCCCGAAGCAATCGGCCAGATCCTGATAATGGCTGAGGAGCTGGTTGGCTTCAGTGAGAATATTGAAATAACTTTGGAAGCCAATCCGGGTACTTTCGAGCAAGCTAAATTCACCGGCTATCGGGCCGCAGGGGTTAATAGACTCTCGATTGGCGTGCAGAGTTTTAGCAGTAGCCAGTTGCACAATCTGGGCCGTATCCACAGCGGTGAAGAGGCCAGTGAGGCCCTAGGGATGGCGCGGAAGGCCGGCTTCGATAATATCAATCTCGATCTGATGCATGGCCTGCCTGGACAGACAGAGGCTGAGGCTCTGGAAGACCTGCAGCGCGCTGTCTCCCTGGCGCCTGAACATATCTCCTGGTACCAATTAACCATTGAACCCAATACAGCGTTCTACAGCGCTCCCCCCTCGACACCGGGGTCACAGCTGATCGCCAGTATGCAGAGCCACGGGCGCGAGTTCCTTGCCTCGGAGGGATACTTTCGCTACGAGGTGTCCGCCTACAGTGGCAGGGGACTGGAGTCGCGCCACAACCTCAACTATTGGGGCTTTGGCGATTACCTGGGCATTGGTGCCGGAGCCCATGGCAAGGTCAGCTTGCCCGCAGAGGGGAAGATATTGCGCAGTCGCCGTACGCGAACTCCAAGAGACTACCTATCCATTGCACCCCGGGGAGGGGAGTTGTTGCAGCGCGCACTGGCTGAGCCCCATATTGATTCAATAGAGTTCAGCGATTTGCCCCTTGAGTTCTTGATGAACGCCCTGCGCCTGGTCGAGGGTGTACCGGTAGATACTTTTGAGCGCTATACCGGCCTATCATTGGAGGCTCTGCAGCGACATTGGCCGGGGCTGATGGCTATGGATCTGGTACAGCCGCTGGAGCGCCGTATTGCTGCCAGTGCCTTTGGCTTTGACTATCTTGATGAGATTCTTCAGCGGTTTTTGGAGCAGGCCTGATATCTGAGCAGGGCTTGAAAACGGAATTAATGCCCCAAACTCTGGGCTGATCGGCGCAGTACAGCTGTATTACCACAGCCGGCATCGTGAGATGATGCGCCTGCGGTGTCCCCGCATCGAGTAACTAAAGAACAGGAAAGCATTATGAGCGAGCACGCAATCATCAACGTAACCGACGCTGAGTTTGAAGCCGAGGTTCTCAAGGCTGAAGGTCCGGTGCTGGTGGACTTCTGGGCGCAATGGTGCGGTCCGTGCAAAATGATCGCTCCGGTCCTGGAAGACCTCTCTGGTCACTATGGCGAAAAATTGAAAATCGTCAAAGTTGACGTGGATGCCAACAAAGAAACCCCGGCAAAGTACAACGTACGCGGTATTCCTACCCTGCTGCTGTTTAAAGGTGGCAATGTGGAAGGCACTAAGGTTGGCGCCCTGTCTCGAGCCCAGTTGACCGAGTTTATCGATAGCCAGCTTTAATCCCGGTTAATTCATCCTGCAAAGAAGGCAAATTTCTTTGCAGGATGGGAAACACCCGTTATACTGGCTGTAATTCTGTAATAGTTCAGTCAGCTGTGAATCCAGTGACGACCAGCTGAAGAAAACGCCCCCCCATAGGTCCCTGACTATTCCCGGCGTATTTATTCCTCGAATTGAGCTTAATTGAGACGGCTTTCCCTATAACGTTTAGTGTTGGAAAGCTAAAGCCAATGAGTATTACGCTTTTGAAAGGCATGGAGTCCTGGAGTACCGGGCAAATAAACGAGCAAATCTCTGATTTTCAAACCCCTCCTCAAATTATTTCCGGCGTGTCCGCGCCAATGACAACAGAAACCTTAATAAGCAATTGGTATGAATCTCTCCGAATTAAAAACCAAACCCATTGAAGAGTTGATTGAAATAGCCAAAGGCATGGGCCTGGAAAACCTGGCCCGGTCGCGTAAACAGGATATTATTTTTAATATTCTCAAACGCCACGCCAAAAGCGGTGAAGATATTTACGGTGATGGCGTACTGGAAATCCTTCAGGATGGTTTTGGATTTTTGCGTTCCGCTGATTCCTCCTATCTCGCGGGTCCGGATGATATCTATGTTTCCCCCAGCCAAATTCGTCGATTTAATTTGCGCACGGGTGACTCAATTTCCGGAAAAATTCGCCCACCAAAAGAGGGTGAGAGATATTTCGCTCTATTAAAGGTTAACGAAATTAATTTCGATAAACCGGAAAATGCCCGCAATAAGATTCTTTTTGAAAACCTCACCCCGCTTTTCCCCAACGATCGCTTAACCCTGGAATGTGGAAATGGCTCTTCCGAAGACCTGATTGGCCGCATTATTGATCTGGTTGCGCCGATTGGTAAGGGCCAGAGGGGTTTGATCGTGGCGCCGCCAAAAGCCGGTAAAACGATTATGTTGCAGAATATGGCTCAGGCTATCACGCGCAACAATCCGGAGTGCCACCTTATTGTCCTGCTGATCGATGAGCGCCCGGAAGAAGTTACCGAAATGCAGCGCTCGGTGCGCGGAGAAGTGGTTGCCTCTACATTTGATGAGCCTCCGGCACGTCACGTACAGGTTGCCGAGATGGTTATCGAAAAGGCCAAGCGCCTGGTAGAGCACAAGAAAGACGTGGTCATCCTGTTGGACTCTATTACCCGTCTGGCGCGTGCCTATAACACCACGGTACCCAGTTCCGGTAAGGTATTGACTGGTGGTGTGGATGCCCACGCCCTCGAGAGACCTAAGCGTTTCTTCGGCGCTGCACGGAATATTGAAGAAGGCGGAAGTCTGTCTATTATTGCTACTGCACTGATTGATACTGGCTCGAAGATGGACGAGGTGATTTTCGAGGAGTTTAAAGGCACGGGTAATATGGAGTTGCAGTTGGATCGTAAGATCGCGGAAAAACGTGTTTATCCGGCAATTAATGTTCGACGCTCGGGAACACGTCGAGAAGAGCTGCTGATGCCTGAGGGCGAGCTGCAGCGGGTATGGATCCTGCGCAAGTTACTACATGATATGGAAGATGTTGCCTCAACTGAATTCCTGGTGGACAAGCTGAAAGACTTCAAGACAAATGACGAATTCTTCCTGTCCATGAAACGGAAATAATTTTTTTATATAAAAGGCGCCCATATCGGCGCCTTTTATATTCTGGTTTGCACAAAGTGATTATTTGCGCGAATTAATGTTGAAAAGGCGAGCTATAAGGCATATAAAGTTCCACATCGTGGCGCTGGGTATGAAATTTATAGTTTGGCGCCCGACCGAATTGGCCCAGGGATAACCCCGCAAAGGGCCAATCTCAAATGGATAATCTGGTGGAGCTGGTTATTCATTTGTGACTGCACGACAGCCCACACATCTAGTGAGAACCTTTTGTGAATATCTATATTGGAAATCTGGCCTACGCGGTAACCTCTGACGACCTGCACGAAGCTTTCGGCGCATTCGGAGAAATCTCTCGGGCTACTGTTATTACTGACCGTGAGACTGGCCGCTCTAAGGGCTTCGGTTTCGTAGAAATGCCTAACGACGACGAAGCGCGCAAAGCGATCGAAGAGATGAACGACCAGCCTCTGTCTGGCCGTAACATCCGCGTGAACGAAGCTAAGCCTCGCGAAGATCGTCCGCGTCGCCCTCGCTTCTAAGCTACGGCTAGCTTAAGTTTTTTGCGACCCGCAGCATTTTGTTTGCGGGTCGTTTCTTCCTTTTCTCAATTGGCACCCTATCCTGGGGGCTGTTCCCTATTTTGTAATTTCTGTTTTACACTGCTCGCTGGATTTTTCTTCTTGACCGGCAGCCCATGAAATACAAAGACCTGCGTGATTTTATCCAATTGTTGGAAAAGCGTGGCCAGCTCAAACGGATTAAATTCCCTGTAGACCCCAATCTGGAAATGACAGAAATCTCTGATCGCGTTCTGCGCTCGGGAGGTCCTGCATTACTTTTTGAAAATCCTATCGGTTTTGATACTCCGGTGCTCGCCAATCTGTTTGGCACCACTGAGCGAGTAGCGCTTGGGATGGGGCGTGAGAGTATTGATGACCTACGTGAGGTGGGTGAATTACTCGCCTTTCTCAAGGAACCTCAACCGCCTGAGAATTTGCGCGATGCCTGGGAAAAATTGCCGGTTTTCAAGCAAGTGCTCAATATGGGGCCGAAAGTGGTCAAGGGAGCAGCCTGTCAGCAGGTGGTAGTAGATAAAGCTCACTTAGACCTCACCAAATTGCCAATTCAGACCTGCTGGCCGGGAGATGCGGCTCCATTGGTAACCTGGCCATTGGTGATCACTCGTGGGCCAGAGAAGAAGCGCCAAAACCTGGGTATTTATCGCATGCAGTTAATCGGTAAAAACCGACTGATAATGCGTTGGCTCAGCCACCGGGGAGGTGCGCTGGATTACCGTGATTGGTGCCGGAAGCACCCCGGGGAGCCCTATCCTGTAGCTGTAGCACTTGGTGCAGATCCGGCCACAATACTGGGAGCAGTGACCCCGGTACCGGATAGCCTGTCGGAATACGCCTTTGCCGGGCTATTGCGTGGAGATAAAACCGAAGTAACTGGTGCATTGCTCAGTGATCTGCAGGTTCCCGCCAGTGCTGAGTATGTGTTGGAAGGTTTTATCTACCCCGATGACATGGCCGATGAAGGCCCCTATGGGGATCATACGGGCTATTACAATGAGGTGGACCGTTTCCCGGTGTTTACGGTGGAGAAAATCACCCACCGGAAAAACCCCATCTATCACAGTACTTACACTGGCCGTCCGCCGGATGAACCCGCGATCCTGGGCGAGGCGCTCAATGAAGTATTTGTGCCTATTTTGCAGAAACAATTTCCTGAAATTGTCGATTTTTACCTGCCACCTGAAGGCTGCTCCTATCGGCTAGCTGTAGTAACTATGAAAAAGCAGTATCCCGGACATGCCAAAAGGGTAATGATGGGAGTCTGGTCTTTCCTGCGCCAGTTTATGTATACCAAGTTTGTTATCGTTACCGATGATGATGTGAATGCAAGAGATTGGAAAGATGTAATTTGGGCTATGACAACCCGTATGGACCCCGCGCGTGATACGGTGATGGTGGAAAATACCCCGATTGATTATCTGGATTTTGCCTCGCCGGTTTCTGGCTTGGGTTCGAAGATTGGTTTTGATGCTACTAATAAATGGCAGGGAGAAACCAACAGAGAGTGGGGTAATCCTATCGAGAGAGATCCGCAGGTGGTCCAGAGAGTCGATGAAATCTGGTCCAAGCTAGGTTTTGAATAATTACTGGTGCTACTTTATTTTAGTTGGTCTTCCATAGGGCGTCCCAAGAGGCGCTCTAGTTGCTAATTTCTTAGCATTTAACCATTTCCATATTCCCGCATCCATATATAAAGCTGATAACGTCAAATCTCGGTATCAGCTTTATGGCCGTCTTTGATTAATTGTGGGGAATATTTAAATGAGAGTACTTTATGCTGTCAGCTTAATGATTGTTGGCGTTTTCGGATTTTGGGCTATATTGCCAAGCCAGCAGGAGAGAAGCGCCGAGATTACCAATATTGAAGAATTTCTGCCCACAATTATGAAAGAGGCGGCTATTCCTGGTATGGCCGTCTCAAGAGTAAAAGACGGTAAGCTTGTTTTTCAGCAAGTCTACGGAATGGCGGATGTGGAATCTGGTGAGGCAGTTACCCAGAATACCCCTTTTAATATCGCATCAATTAGCAAACCTATTATGGGCGTAACGTTATTGCAATTGGTCGATAATGGAAATTTGGAGCTCAATCGGGATATCAATACCTATTTACCATTTAAGGTGGATAATCCACATACAAGGGGTGAAAAAATTACTTTAAGAAATCTGGCAAGTCACACTGCAGGTATTGCGGATTACTATGACTATGCCACTTATTCTGAAAACCGCGACCCAGAAATTAGTCTTGAGCAACACCTCCGTGCTCTCCTTACTAAGGAAGGTAGTCTGTACAATAATGGAGACCATTATCTGAAATCTATGCCGGGGAAAAGACGGCAATACAGTAATTTATCTGCAGGTTTGGCGGGCCTTCTAGTGGAGTCTGCAATAGGCCAAACCCTCGCTGACTATAGCAAGGATACCCTTTTTCACCGTTTGGAAATGGAAAGTGCAAGCTGGAAACTTAATGGGATGGATCTGAATTCTATAGCTGTGCCTTATAAAGTAGAGCAATGTGTGCCATTTGTCGGCCTGTGTACTGATGATGAATCAAGCAAAATAAATTATTTTGTGGGAAGGTTTATTAAGCCACCTTTCGAATATAAAAAATTTCATCCATATCCTCACAATGGTAATCCACAGTATCCGGATGGTGGTGTTCGCGTAAGTATTGCAGACCTTAGTGATTTCCTACTGGCAGTCCTTCATAACCGGGATAAATCAGGGGCGAAACTCTTGTCTGATACCATGTATGAAGAAATGTTTCGTTTGCAGTTGCCCAAATCGGTTTCTGATTCGCAACGCTTTTTTTGGAGAGATCGCGATGGGCTTGTGGGGCATATGGGGTCAGATCTGGGGGTTTTTACTGCTATGTATTTTGACCCAGACCGTAAGGATGGCTTTATTATACTAATGAACCGTGGTATGGATAGTAAGTCAGCCGAGGCGATGAGGCATATTGCCAAGCGCTTAGTGCAAATATAATAATCATAAATAAGATAAAATAATCAAGATTTTATCTGAAATTTCTCAAAATCCATTAATAGGTTTTTCGGTGATTGAGGAAGTTCCAATGGGTATCATTGGGTTGAGCTCTCTCACTATAGGAAAAGGAGTACCAATTATGATTAGAGCCAAAGAGGATATAATTAAATTTCTTTCTGTCGTCCTGTGTTGTTTTCCACTTATGGTGAATGCAGAAGAGACTAACCTGAAGAGTAAGGAAGCTTTCGAACGAATAAAATCACTTAGCGGAGACTGGAAAAAGGAAGGCGATACTGGGGGGGATTTTTATATTAAATTTTCCCAGACTGCCGGAGCCTCTGTTTTGGTAGAGAATTGGCTGTATAAGGGTAAATCTCATTCGCTCACTATCTATCATATGGATAATGGCAATTTATTGGCAACCCACTATTGCCCTCAAGGAAATCAGCCCCGTTTGCAGCTTAGTTCAAGTGGTGAAAGAGGACAGCTGGTATTTTCTTTCAAAGATGCTACCAATCTTTTGGATTTAGAAGCCAATCACCAACATAGTTTGGGCTTTGAGTGGTTGGAGAGTGAAGGGATCATCCGTACAGAGAGCTATATGGAAAATGGAGCTCTAAAGCCTTCGAGTATGCGTCTAGTACGTAAGTAAACTGTCAAATCAATCAATTCTGTATATCACTCTTTCTTGCAATAAAGCTGGTAGTGATTCTTCTGCCAGCTTTTTTTGTGTGTCTAATTCAACCAAATGTGACTTAGGTAGTATGATGTAATCTCTTCTATACTTCGATGCTATATTGCATGTTAATTATGCAGTCGACCAATATATTTAACATTTGATGACATTCTTGTCTGGCTTTTAGTGGTCGATAAACAAATTACATCATGATGGTCCTGGGGATTAGGGCAAATAATTACAATATGAGGGAGGGGTGATAAATGGAATTGATTCTTTTTGTAATCATTATGGTGGCAGTCTTAGTCCTGCCATTAAAAATGGCTGCTGCCATGATGGGGGCGAGAAATACAGGAGTTTTCCACTGTCTTTTTGCTTTATTGTTGGCATTAATTGTACAGAGAATAGTGGGCGGCATGTTGCCCGGTGTGAGTGACAGCGCCGGGGTTCTCTTGACTATTCCACTGGCGGCTATTGCCTATATGTTGGTATTGGGTACTGGATTTTTGAAAGCAATAATTATTGCGATTCTGCAGGGAATAATTACTTTCCTAGCGATGCTTCTTTTTGCTGGTATGTTCGCAAATATCTAATAGCTTCGGGCAATTTTTTTCTTATTCAGCTTGGTCAGGTGGCTTTCAAATAGCTTTTTTACGGATGTCTTCTGTTCCTGATCCAAGTTATCTCTCCCTCTAAGTGGTGCTGTTTTATAAATTTTTCTTTTTTTCTGGTGTAAAGGTAAACAGAAGCTTCGCTGCTTTACGGTATAGATTTAGTGAAAATCCCCAAGCTAGAGAATTTTATTGCTGTCTGGAAAGCTTTTATTTTTCCATTGAGGCTATTTCAGTCATGTGGGGCTGATTTAGGTTGAAAGGAATTTATCAATCGGAATCCCGCTGAGTCTCCTCCTTAAGGAACTGGCTCAGGGATTCGAAATAATCGTTGAAGGCCTCGAACTGCGGTATGTGCCCGACCCCATCAAGTTCTGTTAACTTCGCATCTGGAATAATGGCAGCCGCTTTTTTACCCAATAGGTCATAACGCCCCAGAGCCTTTTTAATGGGTTCGGCAGCGCGGGTGCGGCCAATCGCGGTGCGATCCCGGGTACCGATAATCAGTAAGATAGGTACAGTGAGATCTGCGAATTCATAGATAACCGGCTGTGTGAAAACCATTTCTGAAGTGAGGGCATCAATCTTGGCTATATGCTTAGAATCAGGGCCCAGTGACCAGCCGGCCTGAATATCGAGTAGGGAATCGTAGGACTTCCTCCATTTCCCATCAAAATAGGCCCTGGACATATAGCTCTTAATCCCTTCGGGTGTTTGTGCCTGCTCTCTAAGGATGGCTTGTTCCAGGGGTTCGTATGGTACGACGCGCTTCCAGTCCTCCAAGCCGATTGGGTTTACCAAGGCGAGCTTTCTCACCATCCCCGGGTACATTAAAGAAAAGCGTGTAGCCAGCATGCCTCCCATGGAGTGACCAACTACAGAAACCTGATCCACTTTGAGTTTGTCGAGCAGAAATTTGGTATCTGTAGCCATACCGTGCAGGTTGTATTGCATCAATGGCTTACTGGACTTTCCGAAGCCAATTTGGTCTGGAGCAATAACACGGTAGCCCTGTTCTGTGAGCGCGGCGATACTATCTTTCCAGTAGGCGCCGGAAAAATTTTTACCGTGCAGAAGCAGTACTGTTCCCTTAGAGGGTACAAGCTTGTTCGCAGAAATATCCATATAGGCCATGGCCACAGGCTGGCTTAATTTGGATAGCTCTAGAGTCTTAACCGGATAGGGGTACTCGTAGTCACTCAGCAGCTTATCTTGTGGCTGGATTGGGTTGTCAGCAGCCAGCGTCACCTGTGATAAGAGAATGGAAAATAAAATAGCGAAGGATGAGAGATATTGCTGTGACGGTGTCATGGAGCAAGCCTCAAAAAGGATGCGGAGGCTTACTACTATGGGGCAAATAGTATAACAGGAAAAGGGCCCAGATTATCTGGACCCTTGGAGAAACGGTTAGGCGTGTACCCCGAGCAGGGGTTTGTCCTGACTGGGCATGGATACAGGAGGTAAGTTTGGAACAGCTTGCATCAGCCCTTCCTCAAACAAGCGCGAGGCTTTGTCCTTCTCGCCGAGTGCTTTAAATAGTCGTGCCAGTTCTGCAGAGGTTGCGGGGTCCTGACGTAACAACAGGCTCTTCTCAAAATACTGTTGTGCCTTTCCCCACAGCTCGTTGCGTAAGCTCAGGCGCCCGAGACAGGTGAGCAGGTCGGCACTCTCACCATATTCCTTGAGCCAGCCCTCTGCAGCAGAGAGCTGAGCCGCTGCGTCGGCACCGGTAAGGCGGCCGTATAGATCGGCCAGCTTGGGAGCCCACTCTCGGTTTAGTAGCCAACGCAGGTGTTTTTCCGCGGCACTGTCATCACCGCTTTGGTGCAGCAGACGGGCAAAGAGACTGCGAAGCTCTACGTTGCGTTGCCAGCGGCCATTCAGGCCGTGCCAGATGTCATGTAGTTTCTCTCTGTCGTTTCGGTTTGCGGCTTCGATGAGTTGATGTTCGTAGACTTCCCGCTCTAGTTTTTGTCGGTCTTCTTCGGACATATTGGCGTGTTTTTCTAATTCAGGGAGAAGTTCTCTCAGGTTGCTCCAGTCCCCCAAAGCGTAATAGGCCTGCTTGAGCATCTGTAGCAGAGCCGGGTGCTTAGGTTCTAATTGCTTGGCTCGCTTGAGGCTGGCGATACACTGTTCGTAGTGTTTATCCTGTAGCTGCATACGGGCCTGGCTCAAAGCCACTGCCAAGCCAGTGTCATCGCCACAGGCTTCGGCTTTTGCCAGCAACTCATTGGCTTCTTCGCGAAATCCAAGCTCATGAGCGCTGCGCGCGGCAGCCAGGTAATTAATCAGTGGCGCCTCGGAGCGCGGCGCACTTTTTAAAAGTTGTCGTCGGGCACGTGACCAGTTGCCCTCCATAAACTCCACCAGGCCACTAGTGAGACGTCTGCGGGCGACCCGCTGGCGACCAAAGCGCAGGCGATCGACGCTGCCGCGCACAGCGCGAAAGAGACTGCGGCTTATCCAGGTGAGAAGAAACAGGGCGAGCAAAAGGGCAACTAGCGCGACTATGGCGAACCAGAGATTCATCTCATAGCCTTTGTTGAGTTCGCCACCGAAGCCGATTACCAAATACCCGGGGTAATTCTGATTTATCTGCGGCAGTAAGGCGCCGAGAAGTAATAGGGCGACAGCAGCAAAAAGGACCTTTCTCACTGGCTGACCTCCTCGGTGGTGCCGGTGCCATACCCTGACGTTTTGTGCAGCCGCTCAATGTAATTGTAGAGAGCCACCTGTGAGGCATTCAGATCTGGCATTTGCGCCTGAATGGGCTGTTTGCTGAGTTCTGCCAGTTGTTGCGCGAGTGTGTTGCGCTGGGAATTGGCTGTGCCATAAGTCAGAAGCAGCTCGCGGGCGCTATCAAGAGCGTCCTTGTAAACGGTGCTATCGCCGCGCAATAGAGCCAGTTGTGCCTGCTCCATATTTAGACGCAGGGTTTGGCGAAAGCGTGCCTCGCTTTGAGGGGAGAGCATTACCGGGTTGATATCGCCATCGATGGGGCGAACAGAGTCGCGTAGGAAGTTGGTAAAATTTTTCCAGCTGCGCTCCCATGCGGATTGGTTATCCTGCGTGGGCTCTGCTTTTGCCACCTCCCTTGGAGTTTGGGCCATATCGAATTGCGGCTGTATAGAGGCGCGGATCAACTGCTCTTCCAGGGCGCGCAAGCGTAAATAGAGGCCTTCTCGATCGATATTTTCCACGAGTTTCAAAGCGGTGATATCCCGTGCCAACTGTTGGCGCACTCCGTAGAGATCGGGAAGATTTACTTGGCGCAAAATGGTGTCGACCTTTTCAACAAGGCCCAGAGCGGCGCGGCTATTATCTTCAAGCATCAGCCGTTGATTGGCCATTCGCAATAGGTAGTCGGCCTCGGCCAGCTGCCAGTCCTCCCGGCTCACATTACCGAGCTCACTGAGCCGGTTGCCCTGGGCGGTGAGGCTGCGCTGAAGAGCCGCTAGCTGTTGCTGTAGCTGCAAAATAGTGCGCGTTTGCGATTGTATTTGATTGCGCAACTCAGTATCTGTCTGTTGAAGTTGATCAAGCTGCTGGTTCTGTGGGGAGACGCTCGGCGCTTCTGCCTGCTGGGGTTCTATGGAAGGAGGTTCGGCAGTAGATTGTGCAGCGGGTGCAGTAGAAGTTATCCCTTCGCGGGCTTGGCTGGAAGTATCAGGCCCGGTAGAAATATTTGGCGATGTGACTTCACCTTGTGATTCGGCTTTCTGTGTGGACACAGTTTGTTTGGCAGGGAAAAAGTCCAGCTGTGCGATGCGGTTGCGCAGTTGGGGCCAGCTGTACCAGGCAAAAGCGATCAAAGCGATAAGCAGCAGAATAAAGACCAGCCACCACCAATGCCCACCGCCCTTTTTAGGCATCACATTTTTAGCGGCCTTATCAGTTTTGCCTTCTGCTGCTTTGGCAAAATTGCTCTTGCTCCCCCCCTTGTCCAGTGCATCGGAAGTGAGTTCGTTAGCCGGGGTGGAAGGATTGTCCTTGGGTTTTTCGTTGGTCATGGGCTTGGGGCGCAGCTGGTAATTGTCGTCGAATTATAGCGAGTGGCACCGACCATAATAGCGCCGGTGGCGTCGTTTTGAGATTTTTAACCCAATAGGGCAGCAAATTCGAGAGCAATTCAGTTTAGCGCCCTGAGCAGTGCCTCTAGCATAGCGCTGTCTCCGGCATTCTGAGCACTGCTGGTATAGATAAAACCCAGAGAACGGGCTTGCTCCGCGACGCGCGCGCTGGGACAGATAAGGGCAGCCTGGAGGAGGTGCGCGCAATTTGCACGCTCAATGCAGCTGTGTAGGTTCGCGAGAGTCTCGCCACTGTGGACCGTGATGGCATCCGGAGTGAAAGAATACCCCGCCAAATCCGCTGGGGCATCTGCAGGTAGGGACCTACGGTAGAGTTCACAGTAATCCACACGCCCACCCCGTGCGCGCAAGGTGTCGCCAATAAGAGTGCGTCCGCCAGTGCCGCGGAAGATCAGTACCCGAAGTCCTGAAACCTCTTGTAGGGTGGGGAGGGCGAGCAGGTCCTCGGAAGTCATGTGTTCGCCGCTGTACTCGCAGGGTATACCACGCATCAGTAATGCTTTAGCCGTGGCCGCGCCAATAGCGAGGTATTGTGGCCCCTGGGGTAACTGTGGCCAGTAATCCTCCAGCCAGTCGACGGCGTAGCGCACTGCATTCTGGGAGACGAAAATGGCAAAATCCACCTGGTCGAAATCGAGAATCCGTTTTTTAATGGCCTGCTGAGCCGCCTCATCAATGAGGGGCTCAATAGCCAACATAGGGATAGTGTCAACTTCCGCGCCCGTAGCGCGCAATAGCGCGCCCCAGGTGTCGGCTTGATGGGCGGGGCGCGTGGTCAGTACGCGCTTGCCTTGCAGGCGCTTGGCCATATGGATCTGTCCTGGGCTTAAATCGCGTCGAGAATTTTGTCGGCACCCTGCTCTAACAACTGTTCAGCGAGTTGAACGCCCAGAGCTTCGCCATCAATGGCTGCACCACGGATTTCGGCGCGGATCATGCGGGTGCCATCGGGGCTGCCGACCAGGCCGCGAAGCCACAGAGCGTCGCCTTCCAGCTCGGCATAACAGCCGATAGGAACCTGACAGCCGCCGTTCAGGCGCTTAACCAGTGCGCGTTCTGCACTGAGTCGCGCGGCGGTTTCATGGCAGTGCAGTGGTTGCAATAGGGCTTCCAGCTCGCTGTCTTTGCGGGCTTCGATGCCGACAGCGCCCTGGCCGCCGGCGGGCAGCAATACAGTGGAGGGGAGAAAGCTGCGAATGCGCTCACGCATCTCCAGGCGTAGCAGCCCGGCGGCAGCGAGAATAATAGCGTCGTACTCTCCCGCATCCAGTTTGGCGAGGCGAGTGTTTACGTTGCCGCGTAGGAACTTGACCTCCAGATCGGGGCGCTGCGCCAGAAGTTGGCACTGGCGGCGCAGGCTCGAAGTGCCCACAATCGCGCCTTGTGGCAGTTCCTCCAAATTGGCAAAGCGGTTGCTGACGAAGGCATCACGCGGGTCCTCGCGCTCGCAAATAACTGGCAGGTAGAGGCCTTCAGGAAATTCCATCGGCACATCCTTCATAGAATGTACGGCGATATCCGCGCGTCCCTCCAGCATGGCCACTTCCAGCTCTTTGACAAAGAGCCCTTTGCCGCCCACCTTGGTTAGGGGGATATCCAGCACCTGATCGCCACGACTGGTCATTGGCAGCAACTCTACCTCCAGCTGAGGGTGCTCCTGCTGCAGGCGATCCTTAACATAATTGGCTTGCCATAGGGCCAGGGCGCTCTCGCGCGTAGCGATGCGGATACGGGAAATGGGCATTGGGCTCGATCACTCATTTGTGTGGGCGGGTAATTCTATCAGAGCGGCGGCAGCTATGGCTCAGCTTGCACAGATTCTGGGAGCGGATATCAGGCGCGTGTGCGCAGCCAGTCCTCAAGAATGATACGCGCGGCAATGGAATCCACTGGATTGTCGGCGTAGCTGCCGCGGTGGCCGCGTTCCGCTGCCTCCTCTTTGGCTGCGCGGGTACTGAGGCGCTCATCAATCATTTCCACCGGTAGCCCGGTGCGCCCGTGCAGGCGCTGGCCAAATTTACGTGCACGAACACCAAATTCACTCTCACTGCCATCCATATTCAGTGGTAAACCCACAAGCAAATAATGTGGCTTCCACTCGTCGATCAGTCGTTGGACCTTGTCCCAGTCCGGTTTGCCGTCTTTTGCCGGCAGTGGTGGCAGCTCTTTGGCGCTGCCGGTCAGGCTCTGGCCAAAGGCGAGGCCGATGGAGCGGGTGCCAAAATCGAAGGCGAGGGCGGTAATGGGTTTACTCATCAAGGGGAACATCCGGTATTAGAGGGATCAATCTTGGGCCGGATGATAACCGGGAAGGGCTAGGCGTGTCCGGCCTGTGAACCGAGCCCTGAGAGGTCGATACCGTGTCGAGCGGCAGCACTTTGCCAGCGTTTTTGCACTGGGGTGGCAAACAGGATTTCGGGTTCTGCCGGTAGAGTCAGCCAGGCGTTTTCCGCCAGTTCCTGCTCCAATTGTCCTGGCCCCCAGCCGGCGTAGCCCAGCGCTAGCAGCACATCGTCGGGGCCATGTCCTGAGGCCAGTGACTCGAGAATATCCCTGGAAGCGGTAAGACTGATTTCCATATTGATTTCGCTCGTCGAGTCGAAATGTACGCCGGCACCGTGTAGGACAAAGCCCTGCTCGGGAGAAATAGGCCCGCCCAGCAGGACAGTTTCATCGCCACGTTGGCTGGAGTCCTTCAGCGACAGCTGCTCAAAAACCTCTCGCCAGTGCACTTTGCTGGGGGCGTTGATCACTATGCCCATAGCCCCCTCTTGGCTGTGCTCAACAATTAGAGCGATGCTGTGCTTGAAGCGCGGGTCCTCCATGCCGGGCATGGCCAGTAGGAATTGGCCGCGCAAGCTGCCATGGGTTAGGTCGCTGTCAATGTTCGAATTGGGCATAGTTGGATTCTAGGTCGCTTGCGTGCAAGGCAAGTTTAGCCGCGCTCGGGCAGCTCACCTGCGGTAGTGGAGAAGCCAGTTAAATCGAAGCGCCAGGTGCGGATAATTTCGAGGCGGTCAGCCTCCTTGCGAATCTCTGCTGGGAAAGGCGCAAAGGGGGCTGCCAGGCGTACAATCTGTTGGGCGGCATCGTCGAGGATTCGCTCTCCCGAAGAGTCCAGAATCATGACTTCCTCCACCGCGCCTGTGGGCAGCAAGCGCACCATCATGCGCAGGCTGCCAGTGATTTTCTGCTGCAGGGCTTCCGCGGGGAAGTTGTCGCTACCTATTGCTTCCACCTTCTGGCGCCATTCGTGCAGATAAGCGGCATCTGCAGAGGCCTTGGTTGCCACTGAGGTCAGGCGCCGCACTCGCGGGCGCTGGGCAATAGTTTGGCGAATTTTATCCAGGCGCGCTTGCAGGCTGGCAATCTTTGGATTTGTCCTGGCTAGATCATTTGGTGCATCGCCGCGCTTCTCTTCGGAAAACTTGTCTTCAGCGGGTAGCTCCGGGGCCTGCAGAGGGCTGTCGCCGATGGTGGTGATCAACTGGCGGCGCTGGTCAGCAGGCCGTGCGGCTTGCTGCTGTGGTAGAGGATTCACATCGTGAATTTGCGTATCGGCAAATTCGGCGCGACGATTGCTGGACAGCTCCTTTGGGGTATCTGCCGTGCCGCTGGCCTGCTGGTTGTGTTGGGCCAGGTAGTCGGCATCTTCCGGTGCTTGTGGCGAGTTATATTGTGACAGAGTAACTTCCAGGGTTGGTGCGGCTTGCCGCCCTTCAGGTTCGGCAAAAGCCACACCAAAAATCAAAAGCGCGTGAATGGCGCCAGCGAGAAACAGCGAGAACGTAAAACGCTCGCGCTGGTCTGCATAATTTGGCGTCGTGTTGGCGGTGGAATTCATTATCTATTATCGGTTACTGCTTATATCTTGCCGAGCGTAACGCTCGGCATTCCCATCCGGCCCGTTCACTGGTGGGAGTCATTCAAGTTAAAGGCGCAGTTTAGCGCTTTTGTGCCAGACGGTGTGTGATGGCGCTCATTAGTCGCGCACCGATATAAGTATCGTAGGCAGTATCAATCTCACGCACACAGGTTGGGCTGGTGACATTAATTTCCGTGAGGTAATCACCGATAACATCCAGACCGACGAATAACAGCCCTTTTTCCTTCAGGGTGGGGGCGACTTGTTCGACGATCCATCGATCTCGATCAGTCAGTGGCCGCGCTTCACCACGGCCACCGGCGGCTAAGTTGCCGCGAGTTTCACCCGCCTCGGGAATTCTGGCTAGGCAGTAGGGTACGGCTACACCATCGACAACCAGAATGCGCTTATCGCCATCTTTAATTTCGGGAATATAACGCTGCGCCATGATTTGCTGGTGGCCGTGCTGGGTGAGCATCTCCAGAATGGCGCCTAAATTAGCGCCGTCCGGTTTGCAGTGAAAAATACCTGCGCCACCCATGCCATCGAGGGGTTTGAAAATGACATCCCGATGGGTCTTATGAAACTCCCGCAGGCGCTGCATATCCTTGCTGACCAATACAGGCGGGCAGCACTGGGGAAAAGTCGTTGCAAAAATTTTTTCATTACAGTCCCGCAGAGACTGCGGTTTGTTAACGACTAATGCACCTTCGCGTTCAGCCGCTTCAAGGATGTAAGTGGAGTAAATGTACTCATTATCGAAGGGGGGGTCGATACGCATTAAAATGGTATCGAGTTCTCCAAGGGGCATCTCCCTGGCTTCTTCCAGGCTAAACCAACGCTCGGCATCGTCAAATACCCTCAGTGGTCTGCCCTTACCAATGGCGCGGCCATTGTCCAGATACAGGTCGCTTTGCTCAAAATAAAACAGCTGGAAACCGCTGTCTTGTGCGGCCTGTAACAGTGCGAGTGTCGTATCTTTCTTAAAATTGATCTGGGCGATGGGGTCCATCACCACACCGAGGGAGTAATTCATCTTAGCTTCCGTAGTTGAAGGGATTTTTGATCCCGCGCCGCGGTGGTTGTGGCTGATTGAAATGTTGCCACTGCCAACTTGTAGGGTGGATAAGGTAAGAGCAGCTTCGTCTAGGTGCAACTTAATTAGATAAGTTGTCTGGATTGGCAATAAAAAGTGGTGATTATTTGCACCATAAGGTCTGCGGTGCTTCAGCGCGGCTAGATTCACCTGGGGTTCTGTGATAAAAGTTCCACCCAGTGTGCGATCTTGGCAAAGAGAGACACCCAGGCCCCGCAAGCGGCTCAAAAAAGGGTGCAGATAAAAAATTTTCGCGTGCCCGAAAATAAGTAAACAGGGGATTCAATAAAGACTATGGAGCTTAACTGGGAAAGTCTGACTGTAATGGTGATTGACGACAGTAAGACAATTCGCCGCACTGCCGAGACTCTGCTACAAAAAGCAGGTTGCACGGTCGTCACTGCTACAGATGGTTTTGATGCGTTGGCGAAAATCGCGGACTCCCGTCCCGATGTTATTTTTGTCGATATCATGATGCCGCGCCTGGATGGCTATCAGACTTGTGCGCTGATTAAAAACAACAGTGAATTCCGCTCCACTCCAGTAGTGATGTTGTCGAGCAAAGATGGTTTGTTCGACAAAGCGAAAGGCCGCGTTGTTGGTTGTGATCAATATCTGACAAAGCCATTTAGTAAAAGCGAGCTGCTGGGAGCAATTTCCGCTCACGCAAAGCCGCACCACGCAGCCTAAGTAATCACTAACAAAAAGGGTCTGATTTTTTGGGCCAACCCCTTCGCTCTTTGGGGGGGATGAATTAACAGACATACCGTTCACCACATCTGCCTGTGGTGGAAGGTTCTGTAGTCTGGCAGTGCATTGGCAGTAAGTGCAGACTTGGCACATGCCATCAAAATAAATACAACAAATCGCCAAGCACTGTCATTTATTGAGCAGTTGCCAATTCGAAGAAGTCATGGGGGAAATGATGGCAAGAGTATTAATAGTTGATGACTCTCCTACCGAAACACACAAGCTGACCACAATACTTGAAAAGCATGGCCATTCGGTAATCACCGCGCCCAATGGTGAAAATGGTGTGGATGTTGCACGCAGTCAGCGACCAGATCTGATTTTGATGGATATTGTGATGCCTGGGTTAAATGGATTCCAGGCCACACGCCAGCTGAGTAAGGATGGCAATACCGCGGGGATACCGATCATTATGGTGACTACCAAAGATCAGGATACCGACCGGGTTTGGGGTATGCGCCAGGGCGCAAAAGCTTATCTCACCAAGCCCGTTGATGAGGGCAAATTGTTGAGTGCAATTGGGGAGGTGTTGGCCTGACGGCCAGCTGCTCAGCGTGCAGTCACAAACCCCCTATCTAGCACTTGTTGATATCGCTCGGCGAGCTAAAGCGCAGGCCACCGGCCTGCCCGGCCGCCGAGAAATCAAACCCTATTGGACCGGAATCGGTTTCTCTTTACTCGGCCACAACTTCGTCGCCTCAATGGATGATGTTGTGGAATTGCTCGAAGTGCCGCAGCACACCTTTATTCCCGGCGTTCAGCCCTGGGTAAAAGGTGTTTCTAATGTTCGCGGCCGCCTGTTACCCCTGATTGATCTCGCAGCCTTTTACGGCGGCCACCTCTCGGGCCAGCGCCAACAGCGCAGGGTTCTGGTGTTGGAGCGGGAAAAAACCTACGTGGGGTTGATTGTCGACAGGTTGCACGGAATGCAGCATTTGGCATTTGAATATGCCCGTGAAGCACCAACAGATTTAATTGAGCCATTTGCGCCGATGGTGCATGGCCAGTTTATTTTACAAAAGGACCGGTGGCTGGTGTTCGACATGCGGGCTCTGCTCAAAGACCCTCATTTCATGGATGCTGCCACTCGTTAAGGTCCGATTGAATTTTCGGCATCTCGCAGCTTTTGAGATGTTGGGGGGACCCTAAAGCGGTGCAGGGATATTCGCACTGGCTGAGGGCCATTGTCATTAAAGCGTTAAATATTCAGTGGTATTAAACCGGCCTAATGCTTGGGCCCGCTAGGAGTAAACTATGAAAACAGGCTCCCAGAGCTCCTTTTCCGCGTTTCGCAGTAACCCTGCTGCGCTGGGTTTGGGTCTGCTGGTACTCGCCGTACTGGCGGGGCTGATTGTCAGTATCTATTTGGTGCAGACCCGCAGTGATCGCGATAAAGAGTACCTACAGCAAGTTGCTGAACTTCGAGCACTTTCCTATCAGCTGGTCTCCTATGCACCGGCGGCCACTTCCGGAGACGACGAAGCGTTTGCCGAGCTGGAAAAAGTTTCCGGGCAGATGGCTAACGCCTGGAATCAGCTGCAGGGAATGGATAAAGGCAGCCGCAGGGCGCTGGACGCTGAGCTAGCGACTTACGGTACCGTTTGGCGTAAGTTGCGCGAGCAGGTAGAAACGATTACCGGTAACAAAGAAACGATTATCTTCCTGAACGATGTTGCCACCACTTTGAGTGACTCCCTGCCGGAATTGCAGGCTGAGCACAACAATATTGTGGAAATTCTGCTAGCTAATAATGCCCCCGCTAATCAGGTTGAACAGGCTCAGTTACAGGTATGGCGGGCTGAGCGAATCGGTCGAAACATCGACAAGATGCTGCAGGGTGATGACGATGCCGAAGGCGCAGCCGACCAGTTTAATACCGATGCTAGCTTGTTCGGTAAAGTGGTAGATGGCATGAAGAGCGGTGATGTAGTGATGGGTATCTCCCGCATTACCGATGAGGAAGCGCGCCGCTCGCTCGATGAAATTACCGAACTGTTTGAATTTGTAAGTTCGTCTGTTCGCGAGATCTTCGAAGCAACCCCGGCACTGTTTGCATCACGTCAGGCAACCAACGGCATTATTGCATCCTCGCCACAGCTGCTTGAGGCTCTCAGTACTCTGAACGACCGTATTGTGAACCTGGCCGATGAACGTCAGCCAAACAATATGACTATTACCATTTTGGCTGCAGCATTCGTGCTGTTAATTTTTGCCATGATGGGAATGGCCTTCTCCGGTACCCGCCGCAGCCTGATGGAAGAAGCCGAGACCAATGAGCGCAACCAGCAGGCGATTATGCAGCTGCTGGATGAGCTTGCTGATCTCGCCGATGGTGACTTAACCACCTCCGCAACGGTAACCGAGGCCTTTACCGGTGCGATTGCAGACTCTATCAACTTCACCATCGACCAGTTGCGTGTGCTGGTATCTCGAATTAACGGCACCGCACAGGAAGTATCCGGGCTTTCTCAAGAAACCCAGCAGACAGCTCTGCATCTTGCCGAGGCTTCCGAGCATCAGGCTCAGGAGATTGCCGGGGCCTCTGCCGCGGTGAACGAAATGGCGGTCACCATTGACCAAGTATCTGCTAACGCCTCCGAATCTGCTCAGGTTGCCGAGCGCTCGGTACAGATCGCCAGCAATGGTTCCAAAGTGGTACAGAACACCATTAAGGGCATGGATAATATCCGGGAGCAGATTCAGGACACCTCCAAGCGGATCAAGCGCCTGGGTGAATCTTCCCAGGAGATCGGCGATATCGTAAGTCTGATTAATGACATTGCCGACCAGACCAACATCCTCGCACTGAATGCTGCCATTCAGGCGAGTATGGCGGGTGACGCCGGTCGAGGCTTTGCCGTGGTTGCGGACGAGGTTCAGCGACTGGCGGAACGCTCTGCCGCGGCAACCAAACAGATTGAAGGCCTGGTAAAAGCGATTCAGTCTGACACCAACGAGGCGGTAATCTCCATGGAGCAGACCACCACAGAGGTGGTACGTGGTGCACGTTTGGCACAGGACGCCGGTGTTGCGCTGGAAGAGATCGAGAATGTATCCAGCAACTTGGCCTCTTTGATTCAAAACATCTCCAACGCCGCCCGCCAGCAGGCTTCCTCTGCTGGCCACATCTCCAACACCATGAACGTGATTCAGGAGATTACTTCGCAGACCTCTGCCGGTACACAGGCGACTGCTCAGTCTATTGGTAATCTGGCGCAGACCGCCAGCGCCCTGCGTGAATCTGTTGCCGGCTTCAAACTGCCGCAAGAGGAGAGCGTGGAAACCAATAGTGAAATGTACGACGTGGAGTTGCCGGAGATGGATGCGGAAACTTTCACGCTCGACAGTGAGGAAAGCAACTCCTTGGAGTCCCGTGAAGACCGGGCTCTGGCCTAACCCACAAAATAAAGCCCGGCGCCTTCGTTGGCTGCCGGGCGGAGAGGGCGCACGGAGCAATTTCCGCAAGATTGCGAACCCTGGATCGCTTCGGGTAGAGCGCCTGCATAGAGAATGAATTATTGGGGACTTGGCGTGAGTCACGACAATCCGAACTTCATGGCCCTGGACTGGCTGATAGGCGAAATTAACGAGACTCTGGCACAGGCACGCCAGTTCCTCGAGACTTTCGCAACGGATCCGCAAGCCGGTGAGACCCTGCTGCAGAACAGCTTGTCCCTGGTGCACCAGGTACACGGTAGCCTGCATATGGCGCAACTCAATGGTGCGGCGATGCTGGCTGAAGAAATGGAGCAATTGCTTCAGTCACTGGCCGGTGGCACCGTTGAAAATACCGATGAGACGCGCGAATTTATGATGCGCGCCCTGCTGGAATTACCTCTCTATTTAGAGAAGGTTTCTTTTCAGCGCCGTGATAATGCGGTGCTGTTGCTGCCCCTCCTCAATGATTTACGCGCGGTGCGCCGCGAGCGCCTGATTACCGAGGGCGCACTCTTTTCCCCGGACCTCACTTCATCGAATCGCATCACCGGAAAGCGCCAACCTTTGACTGCAGACAATGTGCGCTTGCAGGAGCTGGTGGGCAAGTTGCGCAAGATGTATCACGTTGCCGCAGCAGGGCTAATCCGCGATGTAAACAGTGGTGAGAGCCTCTCTTACCTGGTGAAAATTGTCGAGAAGTTGCAGCTGCTCTACAGCGGTAGTCGGCGGCAGTCTCTGTGGGAAGTATTACTGGGTATCCTGGAAGCCCTGGCAGAGCACCGTATCAATGTGCAACCAGCATTGCGCCATCTGCTGCGCCGGGTCGATGTAGAGTTCCGCCTGCTGCAGGGTCGCGGTGCCAGAGTACTGGATGCCGAGCTGGATGCAGACTTCCTGAGCAACCTACTCTTCTACGTTTATCTGGCCGGTCCAAATGGTAGCCGTTGCCAGGAACTGTACCAACGCTTTGCCCTGGATAGGGCAGTGCCGGGCACGCCCCGCCCAGATACAGAAGATGTCTTGGCCATGGGGCCTGAAGCATTGGGTACTGCAATAACTGCACTGCGTGAAGAGTTGCAGCTGGTGCGTGAGGCGCTAGAACCCAGTGGCGCAGCCTCCGAACTTCCTCCCCTCAGTGAGACTGCTGCTATCGCCAAGCGGATTGCAGACACCCTCGGCGTTTTGGGTCTCGAAGCGCCGAGAGGTCGTGCCCGCGGCATTTATGAGTACCTACGCGATGCTTCGCGCGGCACTGATGTCGAAGAGTACCTGATGCGCGCCGCAGGTGAGCTGGTGCAGCTTGACTCAGCCCTATCGGCTGCTGTCGACCGCAATAAGCGCGGTGATAACGAACAGCCGATTATGGGGGATGCTACAGATTCGGTGCTGCGCGAAGCGCGCCTGGGCCTGGAGGCGGTTAAAGAGGCGGTCATGGAGTATGTGGCCAGCCACTGGGATATCAGCTATCTAAGCCGCGTACCCCAGCGCCTGCAAGAGGTATGTGGTGGCCTTGAAATGGTGGGCTACCAGCGTGCGAGCAAAATTATTGCCGCTTGTAATCGCTTTATCAGCGATGCACTGATCGACCGGGCAGAGCAGCCGGAATGGCGAATGCTCGATACCCTGGCCGACGCGATCACCAGTGTCGAATACTATCTGGAACGCCGAGTTGAAGGCCTGGATGATACCGAGATGTTGCTGGCTCTGGCGGAAGACAGTGTCGCGAACCTTGGCATTTCCTTTACTGATGCTGAGGTATCTGCGGAGGAGGCTGAGTCCGTCCACGAAAGCGCGGTGAGTGAAGAGGACAACGCTGGACTTGAGTTATTTTCACCGGAGTTTTTCGATAGCGCAGACACCGACAAAGATTATCGTGAAGAGCAACTTCTCAATGTTGTCTCTGCACCGGCTGAGCCTGAGACCGAATCCGTACCTAATGTTGAACAGCCAGTGGAGAAAACACTGGATCTGCAGCAAGTGGAAGCCCCTGCTGCGGAAGAAGCTAACGAGTATGAAGACAACTGGTTCTCAACAGTTGAAAGTACTGTCGAGCCTGAGACTCTTTCCGAGGCCCCGGCGGTAGCTGCAGAAGAAGAAATTTCTGTAGCTGTGGCAGCAGGCAGCGAAGATGAGTCGTCACCTAACGAAGTGGAACCGCTTGCAGAAACTGGGTCAACCTCAGAGCCTGTTGAGAGCGAATCGCAAGAGTTAGTCGATGATAGCGAGAGCTTGATCGATGATGAGATCATCGAAATTTTCCTCGAAGAAGCCAGCGAAGTACTCGCGCATATCGGCAATTATTTTCCGGAATGGGCCGCTAATTTTGCCAACTCAGACGCCCTGGTGGAGTTCCGCCGTGGCTTCCATACCCTGAAAGGCTCCGGCCGTATGGTCGAGGCGCTGGATATCGGTGAGTTGGCCTGGTCCGTGGAAAATATGCTTAATCGGGTAATCGATGACAGCATAAAGCCTGAGCGCGCCCATGTGCTGTTAATTGAGCGGGTATATCAGAAGCTGCCATCGATGATCGAGGCATTCCGTCTCCACAAGAGCGATCCGGACAAATCCCTTACCCTGCAGTTACAAGCCTGGGCGGAGCAGCTCAGCCAGGGGCATATCCCCTCGGAACTGCTGGTCGAAGATGCCAATACCGCAGCTACTGCAATCGTTGAGGAAGAAGAATGCAGCGACGAGCGGGCACAGTTGTGGGAGATCTTTGCCCAAGAGGCCGATACCCATCTGGGTGTCGTTGATGACTACCTTGCAGACATGCGTGCTGCGGCTCCGGTTTACGGTGTACCCAGCGACCCCCTGCACCGAGCCCTGCATACCCTGAAGGGCTCTGCCCATATGGCAGAGGTCAAGGTGGTGGCCGAAATGATGGCGCCTCTGGAGCGCTTCGCCAAAGAGCTGCGTATTTACCAGGTGCCCATCGATGCGGATATCTTCGAGCTGATTGGCGATGGCGCAAATTACGTGCGTCAGGTTTTGGCACAGATCCGCGCTGCAGAGCCCATTGAGGTTGAGAGGGCCGAGCAATTCCTTGCCCGTGTTGCCGAGTTGCAGGAACGTTCCGTAGGTCACCTGATCCGCGAGCGCGAAGCGAATGAGCCCAGAGCAGTAGATCCTCAACTTCTTGAAGTGTTGATGGCAGACGGTATGCGTGTCCTGCTGGATGCGGATCAGATGCTCAATCAGTGGCGTGCAAACCCTGCCGATAAATCTCAGGTGAGTGAAGTTGCCGAAGAGCTCAATACCCTGCAGGAGGCCGCCAGCCGCGCTCAGCTACCGACCCTGGCAGAGCTGGCACAGTTACTGCTGGAGGTTTATCGCAAAGTATTGGCCGATCAGCTAGAGGAAGAACCCGCCTTGTGGGCTTCCCTTGAACAGGGGCACAACGAGTTACTCGATCTAGTGGATGCTGTCGCCGCTGCCCAGGACTTACCTGAGGTTAGTGAGGCGGTAGAGGAAGCCTTGCGCTATCTGGCCGAAGGCGAAGTGAGCGAAGATGTACCAGAGGATGACTACGACCTGAGCGAATTGGGTATCGAGGCACAAACTCTCGACCCTGAAGTTGGAGAGGCTGCAGAGGTTTCTGATCTAGAAACTGAAAATATTGAAGAGCACTCAGTTTCCGTCGACGAGGTGCAAGCCTCCGTACTGGAGTCGATTTTTGCCCCCACCGCTGAGTCCGTTTCTGCGACTTTGCCTGAGGTAGAGTTAGAGTCCGCGCAATCAACGGAAGTTGAAACTGTCGATGCTCCAATGGTGGAGATGGTAGACAAGAGCGCTGTGGAATCCGTGGACGTCTCACCCGAGCCAGTCTTGGATGACCTCTATGACGCACTGTTCGAGGTGGCCGAGACTACAGACATCTGCGCTGACAAGACAGCTGAATCTGAACAGAGTGCAGTAGAGCCTGCTATTGAGGCTGTGGAGCCTGTTCACCAAGCGCCTACTGTGGAAGTGGTATCAGAGTCACAAGCTGGGCTGAGTATTGCCGAACAACAGCGCCTGTTGGCGGATATTGATCCCGATGTGGTCGATGTCTTTATGGAGGAGGCTGGCGATCTTACCGACGAGCTGGAAGAGCTGATCCAGGCTTGGGAAGACACACCAGAGAGTGGTGAGCAGGCTGAGGCGCTCAAACGGGTGCTGCATACCTTCAAGGGCGGTGCCCGCATGGCCGGCCTTATGGGGCTTGGTGAAGTTGCTCACCGCTTTGAAACAGCGATTGAGGGCATGCGCGATATTGTGAAACCCTCCGCACAATTCTTTAGCGAGGCGCATTTCACACATGACCGTATTGCCGAGGGAGTAGAAACCGTTCGCGCCTGGATGGCAGGTGAGCAGTTGGAGGCCTTTGTTCAACTGACCACTACCGATTGGGCTGACATTCAAAACCCGCTTGGCAATGTGTCTGACCCTGTCACTCAAGCTATCACGGAGGAAGTACCTCCAAGTGTTGATGCTGAGCTTGTGACTGTTGCTGATGAGTCCATCATTGTCGATAAACGGGAGCCACTGTCCGCAGAAAGCGAGGAGCGTCCTGAATCTGAGCAGCGACTAGAGCCCTCTGGGTCATTGCCGCAGCCAGTACAATCTTCTGATGCCGGCAATGTTCTGCCATTTATCCGCAAGCCCGAGGGTGTGGAAAATGAGGTGGCGGCTCCCACCAGGAACCAACCACAGGAAATGGTTCGGGTTGCCGCTGAGCTTTTGGAAGAGCTGGTGAACCTCGCTGGTGAAACCGCAATCTCCCGAGGCCGTCTCGAAGAGCAGATGAGCGAGTTTGGTCTGGCCCTCGATGAGATGGATTCAACCCTGTTGCGTCTCAATGAGCAGCTGCGTCGTCTGGATCGTGAGACCGAGGCACAAATCTTGTTCCGCCAGGAGCAGCTGGCTGAGCAGGATGGTGATTTTGACCCGCTAGAGATGGACCGCTACTCATCTATTCAGCAGCTGTCCCGCTCCCTGCTTGAGTCCACTTCTGACTTGATGGAGCTGCGCTCCACCCTGGATAACAAAGCCCGCGATACCGAGACACTGTTGCTGCAGCAATCCCGTGTTAATACCGAGTTGCAAGAGGGGTTGATGCGCAGTCGCATGGTACCTTTCTCACGCTTGGTGCCCAGGCTGCGTCGTATTGTGCGCCAGGTGAGTGCGGAGCTCGGAAAACAGGTGGAGCTGGTGTTCTCCAACGTCGAGGGGGAACTGGACAGGTCCATGCTGGAACGTATGGTGGCACCTCTGGAGCATATGCTGCGCAACGCGGTAGACCACGGCATTGAAATGCCTGATGCACGCCGCGCGGCAGGCAAGGCCGAACGCGGTCGCATCGATGTGGCTCTGGCTCGAGAAGGCAGTGAGGTGGTGCTGACCATTCGCGACGATGGAGCAGGGGTGAACCTGATCCGCGTGCGAGAAAAGGCTGTGGAAAATGGCCTGATGCGCCCGGATGCGGAGCTCTCCAATAGCGAGATATTGCAGTTTATTCTCCAGGCAGGTTTTACCACTGCGGAAAAAGTTACCCAAATTTCCGGCCGTGGGGTCGGTATGGACGTGGTTTCCGCCGAACTCAAACAGATCGGTGGCAGCGTGCATATCAATTCCGAGGCGGGTGCCGGCACGGAATTTGTAGTGCGCCTGCCGTTTACAGTATCGGTCAACCGCGCACTGATGGTGAAGATTGGCGAAGACCTGTTTGCTCTGCCGCTCAACACTATTGAAGGTATCGTACGCCTGAGCCCCTTTGAGCTGGAGCATTACTACCGCTCTAGCGATGCCCGCTTTGAATATGCAGGCGAGCTGTATGAGGTGAACTACTTTGGCACCCTGCTGAAGTCTGGTGCCCAACCGAAGCTCAGTGTTGATGATATGCAATTACCAGTATTGTTAGTGCGCTCCGAGGGTCACGCTATGGCCCTGCAAGTGGATGCTATCCGCGGCAGCCGCGAGATTGTTGTGAAGAGTCTTGGTCCACAGTTTTCTGGGGTACAAGGAGTTTCTGGGGCAACGGTAACTGGTGATGGCAGTGTGGTGGTGATTCTCGATGCCCATGCCCTGCTGCGGCGTCAGGCAACCCAGTTAGCACGCCCGGATATCCCACAGCTGCAGTTACAGGTAGAAGAGCAGCCCGAGCGAGAAGAACGCCAGCAGACTGTAATGGTGGTGGACGATTCCGTAACGGTACGCAAGGTAACCACACGCTTCCTGGAGCGCGAGGGGTATCTGGTCAGTACCGCCAAAGATGGTCAGGATGCGGTGATTCAGCTGCAAGATAAGGTTCCAGATCTGATACTTCTGGATATCGAGATGCCCCGTATGGATGGCTTCGAAGTGGCGCGGCATATTCGCTCCAGTAGTCGCTTGCGAGATATCCCCATCGTGATGATTACTTCCCGTACCGGTAGTAAGCACCGTGATCACGCTATGTCTCTCGGAGTCAATCACTACCTGGGTAAGCCCTACCAGGAAGACGTATTGCTGGAGGCTATTCGAGAATATGCCGGCACTTCGGCCGTTGGCAGTTGAGCGAATACCAAGAAATGAAATATTGCATGCAAGAGGTAGGCAATGAGTGAAGTTGAAGCGCTGCCGCTAGATGTTCCCCAGGAGGTGAGCAGCCTGCTGTTGCCGCTACAACAGGGCCAGATGTTGGTTCCTGTAGAAAGCCTTTCCGAGGTGATCGCTGTGCAGGTACCTATGGCAGTATACGATGTGCCTGAGTGGTATCTGGGGGACCTCATTTGGCGTGAGCAACGCCTGCCGCTGTTGTCTTTTGATGTGATGCGTGGCGAAGCACTGGGCGGAACCTCAGATAATGCTCGTATCGCGGTGCTGAGTAGCGGAAACCCAGATGGAGACCTGCCCTATTTTGCTCTTATATTGCAGGGGACACCGCGTTTAGTAAGGGTGACCCAGGAAGAACTAGTGCTACGGGAGCAAACCCTGAGCCCAGGGGAGCTAATGCACGTGGCACTTTTAGGTGAAGAGGCCGTCATTCCCGATCTGCAGAGCGTAGAGCGTGCCTGCCTTAGGTATAGAGAGTCAGAATAGTGGCGTAATAGCGCGGATGTCTCTTGTATGACAGGTGATAAGAGAGAAAACAATAATCAATAAAAGAAAAGGGGCCATGGGCCCCTTTTCTTTTATTGGTATGCCCACTCATTAAGTGGGCTTATGGCAGGGATGCCGTATCTTAGAAAAGCTCTTCGGGTGGTGGCTCACTCGATCGGTCCCGGCCTGGCATCTCATCGTCGGAGTATCTGGTGCGATAGGGGTTGTAGGCCTCGCGCCCGGGTACCCTATTGGTGCGGAAGATCTCAAACATGCCGCCATAGGAGGTACGTAGGCCGTTCTTGGGGTTGATACGCACGGTCGTTATGCTGTCTGGCTGGGGCAGGTGACGCTCGGGCAAGCCCTCCAGGGCAGTACTCATAAAATCTATCCAGATAGGCAGTGCCGCAGAGCCACCGTACTCATTTTTACCGAGTTCGCCGTAAGAGTCGAAACCGACCCAAGCACTGGTGGCTAGGTAGGGGCTATAACCTGAGAACCATGCGTCGCGCGGGCCGTTGGTTGTTCCCGTCTTGCCAGCAATATCACCGCGCTTCATAGCGAGGGCGCGTCGGCCGGTGCCTTTTTTGATCACATCCTTGAGAATGGAATCCATGATGTAAGCCGTCTCCGGGGTCATGGCGCGCGGTGCCAGGGGGCGTGCCTGGGGCTTGGATGAATCCAGTGGGCCAACCGGGAGTACTTTCAGCTCGGGAGGCTCTTTGCCTTGGTCCGGGCCCTCTTCACCGGGTTGAATTGCCGCTAGGTCGAGTGGCTCCTGATTATTGAATCCTTGGGACTCACTGCCAGGCTCAGGACAGTCATTGCACACAGTGAGTGGTAGGGCCTGGTAGAGGGTTTCGCCATTTACATCTAAAACCCGGTCAACAAGATAGGGTTCCACTCGATAGCCACCATTGGCGAAAGCTGCATAGCCACGCACCATTTCCAGGGGCGTCAAGGCCGAGCTGCCCAGTGCGATGGTGAGGTTGCGCGCCAATTTGCTGCGGTCAAAGCCGAAGCCCTCGACAAAGCCGAGGGCGTAATCGAGCCCCAGTGCCTGCAGCAGGCGAATGGAGACCATGTTACGTGACTTATACAGAGCCATACGCAAGCGGGTGGGGCCAAGGAAGGTGCCACCATCATTCTCCGGGCGCCACACGTCCTGCAGGTTGGTTTCCTCGAAGATTATTGGGGCATCGTTAATCACACTGGCGGCGGTATAGCCGCGCTCGATAGCCGAAGCGTAGATAAATGGCTTGAAACTGGAGCCCGGTTGTCGCGCCGCCTGTGTGACGCGATTGAAGTGGCTCTGGCGGAAGTCATAACCACCGACTAAGGCGCGTATGGCGCCGTCTTGGGGATCAATGGAGACTAGGGCTCCCTGGGCCGATGGCACTTGGGTTAGCTCCCATTCCTCAGTAATTTGTGGCTCCAGGGGGCTGGAAGAAACTTCTTCGGGCTCTGCAAATGGATCGGGGTTGGGTGTGTCTTCAAAGGCGCTAGCAAGTTGGGCTGCCCCACCTGCGCTGGTAGGTTCGCCCTGGGAGCCGATAACCTCAGTGTGCTTAATCTCAATGCGGCGCAGGCGCACCACATCACCAGGTGCAAACATCTTCTCAGCAGACTGTAAGCGTGGCCCTCGTGAACTTTCAGTAATATAGGGACGAATGGAATCGAGCCCATTCTCCCAGGGAACCTCGACCACACGGCGGTCGCGCAGCTGTACTTGCAACAGCTTTGGCTCCACCGCAGTGACTACCCCAGGCTCAAGCCCACCTAGCACAGGGATTTCATTGAGCAGATCAATCAGTTGGTCACTGTCATGCAGCAGTTCCGGTGGCAGTCGCTGCTCCGGGCCACGATAACCGTGGCGAGAATCATAGGTTTCGAGGCCGTGTTGCAGTGCCCTGCGCGCCTGGTCCTGCAGGCGGCTGTTGACCGTGGTGATGACCTGATAGCCATCGGTGTAGGCACTGTCGCCAAAAAGCTCAACAGCTTCTTTGCGCGCCATTTCGGCGATATAGGGGGCATCCAGATCCAGATCGCGGCTGTGGTAGCTGGCGGTCACCGGTGCGGTAATGGAGTGCTTGTACTCATCCTGATCGATATATCCCAGGTCGAGCATGCGCTTCAAGATCCAGTTGCGGCGCACCAGGGCCCGAGTGGGGTTGGCGATGGGGTTGAAGGTGGAGGGGGCCTTGGGCAACCCCGCCATCATTGCCCATTGCGCCATGCTCAGGTCCTTGATGTCGCGACCGTAGTAAACATGTGCGGCAGCTTGAAAGCCATAGGCGCGGTTACCCAGGAATATTTTGTTGATATAGAGTTCCAGAATCTCATCTTTACTGAGTTCGCGCTCAATTTGCAGTGATAAGAGAATCTCATTGAACTTGCGGATAAAACGCTGCTCACGGCTCAGGAAGAAATTGCGCGCCACCTGCATGGTTAAGGTACTACCACCAGACTGAATTGAGCCGGTCTGCACCAGCTGCGAGGCTGCCCGCATCAAACCCTTAATCGAAACCCCACTGTGTGAGTAGAAGCTCGCGTCCTCTGCTGCCAGTATTGCCTTGATAAATGGTTCTGGCGTTTGTTCGATGGTGATAGGGTTACGGCGTTTCTCGCCAAACTCGCCTATCAGTTTCATGTCTTGTGTATAGACGCGCAGAGGGGTCTGTAGGCGAATATCCCGCAGGCTTTCGACTGAGGGCAGCCCGGGTTTCAGGTAGAGGTAAATGCTGGCGAAAACCATGGCTGCGCCGGCTGCTCCGGCGAGACAGAGCCAGAGCAGCGCTAGTAGACGATTTCGGGCTTTTACTGTCATGAAACTGCTTCTGTGTACTTCATTTGAGTGATTCGGTGAATAATTATACGAATATTGTGCGCTATTACCTATGCAAATGCCGGTTGAAGCGGTAATTTAAAGTGCTATAACATCAAACTTTCATAACCCACGGAAAAGATAAGAAAAATGGGGATTTTCCCTTTTCTGGATAAAGGCCCGAAGGCCATGTTGGGACTCGATATTAGCTCGACCGCAGTAAAGTTGCTGGAGCTAAGTCGCAATGGTGACAAATATCGGGTCGAAAGTTACGCCGTGGAACCCCTACCGCCGAATGCGGTAGTGGATAAGAACATCAATGATGTTGGCGCCACGGCGGAAGCTATTCGCAAGGTAGTGCGCCGCTCCAAAACCCGACTGCGCCGTGCGGCTGTCGCCGTATCCGGCTCCGCAGTGATCACTAAGACCCTGGAAATGCCCGCTGATCTCTCCGATGAGGATCTGGAAGCGCGTATTGCCTTGGAAGCGGATCAGTACATTCCTTATCCCCTCGAAGAAGTTAGTCTCGATTTTGAGGTACAGGGGCCATCCGAAAGAGGGGATGACCAGGTGGAAGTGTTACTGGCAGCTTGCCGCAGCGAAAATATCGAACAGCGGGTTTCCGCCCTCGGTGAGGCTGAGTTGGAGGCGGGTGTCGTGGATGTGGAAGCTTACGCTATTGAGCGCACTTACACTCTACTGGAAGATCAGTTTCCTCCCCAAGAGCAGTTGGTTGTTGCGGTAGTGGATATCGGTGCGACTATGAGTGCACTGTCTGTACTAGTTGATGGCAAGACAGTTTATACACGGGAGCAGCTATTCGGTGGCCGGCAGCTCACCGATGAGATTCAGCGGCGCTACGGCCTCTCCGCCGAAGAGGCCTCTCTGGCGAAGCACCAGGGTGGCAGCGGATTGCCCGATGACTATTATGCCGAGGTTCTGGAGCCGTTTCGGGATGCGGTGATTCAGCAAGTCACCCGCGCGCTGCAGTTCTTTTATTCTTCGACTTCCTACAGCGATGTGGATTACATATTGCTCAGTGGTGGGGTTGCCGCAATGGAAGGTTTGTCTGATTTGGTCGGTGAAAAACTGGGCAAACCCACAGTGATTGCCAATCCCTTTTACAAAATGACCACCTCTTCTCGGGTAAACCAACAGATATTAACCAAAGAGGCTCCGGGGCTGATGATCGCGGCAGGGCTCGCCATGCGGGAGAAGGAGTACTGAGATGGCCAAGATTAATCTACTCCCCTGGCGCCAGGAATATCGCGCACAAAAGCAGAAAGAATTTCAGCAAGTATTAGTGCTGGTGATTATTGCTGCTGCGGCGTCGGTTTTTCTTTGGATGAAAACGGTTGATCGGCAAGTCGCTTCCCAGAATGAGCGCAATCAGATACTGCAGGTCAAGATTAATGCTCTAGATAAGCAGGTAAGTGAGATTAAGGACCTGAAAAAGCGCCGTCAGGAATTGATTGATCGAATGCGGGTGATTCAGGCGCTCCAGGGGAACCGTCCTCTGGCCGTTCGTTATTTTGATGAGCTGGTACAGGCTACTCCGGAAGGGCTTTGGTTGACGGCTTTAGAGCGTAAAGGAAGTGGCTTGAGTGTGTCTGGAATTGCTGAGTCGAACAACCGGGTTTCCTCCTTTATGCGTAATCTGGATCAGTCAGATTGGTATGAATCCCCAAACCTTACCGATGTCACAGCGAGTCCCGCTTTTGGCGAGCAGGCCAGTGCATTTCAGCTCACGGTGAACTTAAGTGGGCGTAAGACGAATGATGAAGATCAGAGCGTGGCCAACTAAAGGAATATAGAAATGACATTGGCGAATACGCTTACGCAGCTGCAAGAGCTGGATATTAATGATATTGATTTTAACCGTGTGGGGGTTTGGCCCCTGGCGGGACGTTTAACTTTATTAGCGATAATTGTGGCTATATTGATCGGGTCTGGTTATTACCTTTGGGTTGGTGATCAGTATGACAAGCTTGAGTTTGCCAGTAATAAAGAGCGAGAATTATTCTCTAAGTTTGAAAATAAACAATTCGAAGCCGCAAATTTAGATGCTTATCGTGCCCAACTTGTTGAAATGGAGGAAACTTTTGGTGCTCTGTTAAAGCAGTTGCCAAAAGATACAGAAGTTCCTGGCTTGCTTGAGGATATTGATGAATATGGGCGGGGCAGTGGTTTAACGATTGAAAAAGTAGAGCTGGAAAAAGAACTGGTAGGTGAATTTTATGTTGAGTTACCTATCAGGATTCAGGTTCAAGGTGGGTATCATGAGTTTGGGTCGTTTATTAGCGGTATTGCTGGTATGCCAAGAATTGTGACGTTGCATGATTTCACTATCTCTAACCATCGAGACGGCGCAGGTTTGCTAAACATGATCATTAATGCAAAGACCTACCGCTATAAGGATCAGGGAGAAGAGGGATGAAAAGATATCTTTTCCCAGCTTTCCTTTTGCTGACATCAGGTTGTAGTTTAAATACGGATCATAGTGACCTACATGCAAGAATGGCTGAGATTGAAAGGCGGCCAAAGGGACAGATTGAGCCCATTCCTACTTTCACACCATATAGCCCCTATGTATACAGCGCGACAGCAATACGAAGCCCATTTACAAGGCCTGTTTTGGAGTCAGAACAGCGTCTGGTCGGGCGCAGGCTTGATATAGCTCCTGATATGAACCGGCAGCGTGAATTATTGGAACGCTTTAACTTTGATGCCTTATCAATGGTGGGAACTCTATCGAGAGATGGCCAGCTTTGGGCCCTTATTGATGATGGAGAGGGAGGCATCCACAGAATAACTGTGGGTAATTATCTGGGGAAAAATCACGGGCGAGTTGTGAGTTCGACAGCCTCACAGCTCGATGTACTGGAAATTGTTCCGGACGGAACTGGTGGCTGGATCGAAAGGCCGCGAGCATTGATGTTGGAAGAGAAGGGCAACGGATAATGATTAACAAGCAGTTCGCTAAATATTTGGCGCCGTTTCAGCTTTTGCTACTCGCCGTATTGATGGTTCCTCTGGCGCTACAAGCGCAGGTTAATCAATTAAATGATATACAGTTTTCCGAGCTGCCTGGTAGCCGTATTCAGCTGCGCTTAACTTTCGCAGACGAGCCGCCAGAGCCCACAGGATACACGATTGAGCAGCCGGCACGGATTGTGATGGACTTTGTCGGTGTTGAAAGTGCGTTGCCACAGAAGAAATATTCACTGGGAATAGGTGCTGCTCGCAGCGCAGTAGTTGTTTCCAGTGAAGGTCGAACCCGTTTGATTGTTAATCTAGACCAGTTGCCGGTGTATACTAGTGAGCGTCATGGTAACCAGCTTGTGATAGAGATTGGTGAAGATATTGCTGTGACAGCTTCACCTATACCTACCTCAGTTTCCACTCATGACAGTGGCTTGAATCTCGGTGGAAGTAAACATTTTAATACCTCTGGGGCTATTGCTGTGAAAGGGGTTGACTTCCGTCGCGGAGAAGAAGGTGAAGGTAAAGTTATTGTTAGCCTTTCTGATCCGGCAGTAAATATTGATGTAGAACGCACCAGCGGAAAGATCTATCTGACTTTTCTAGGCACCGAGCTCCCAGAATCTCTTCGACAGCGCCTTGATGTAACTGATTTTGCAACCCCAGTGAATGCGATTACGGTAGACACCGATGGCCGAAATACCGTAATTGCTGTTGACCCCACAGATACAGATTATGATTACCTCGCGTATCAAGCAGATGATCAGTATGTGCTAAGCGTAAAGGCTCTTTCAGCAGCGGAAATTCGTGAGAAAGAAAAAGAGTTTCAATTCACTGGAAAAAAACTTTCTTTAAACTTCCAAGATATTGAAGTTCGCTCTGTACTCCAGATTATTGCCGACTTTACTGATCTCAATCTGGTGGCTAGTGATACTGTGCAAGGGCGAATTACATTGCGTCTTGATGGAGTACCCTGGGACCAGGCATTAACTTTAATCCTAAAGGCTAAGGGATTGGATAAGCGCCAAGAGGGTAGTGTCATTATGGTAGCCCCTGCAGCTGAAATTGCGGAGCGTGAACGACAAGAGCTGGAAACCCGCAAGCAACTCCAAGAATTAGCTCCTCTTAGAACAGAATATATTGCAGTTCGTTATGCTGATGCTGGGGAGTTATTCAATCTGTTCTCAGGAAAAGGCAGCGATGGCTCCGGTCAAGGCGGTTTTGCTGGAGGCGGTAGTGATGGGGCAAATAATAATGCGAGCATACTGTCCCCTCGAGGCAGTGCTATCGTTGATGAACGCACAAATACGATTATCCTAACCGATACTGAAGAAAAAATTGCTCAGTTTCGTGAGCTGATAGAGGTTATTGATATTCCGATTCGACAGGTAATGATTGAAGCTCGAATTGTTACTGCTAATAGTGATTTTACCCGAGAGCTTGGTGTGACCTGGGATTATGTAGGCACGAGTGAAATTAATGATGACTCCCTCGGAGTTGTTTCAGGTGGACTGTCTGGAGAACCAGTAACAGGAACGGGGAATAGCTTAGAAAGTCCTACTAGTTTACATAATCCTTTAATGGTTGACTTGGGGGTTGCTACAAGGGCTGGTAATATTGCGTATGCGATTCTAAAAGATGACTTCTATTTAGGATTGGAGCTCTCTGCGATGGAAGACGTGGGTATGGCTGAAATCGTATCCCAGCCGAAAGTTGTTACCGGTGACAAGCAGGAGGCGCTTATCCAGTCAGGTGTGGAAATCCCTTATCTTGAGGCTACTTCTTCAGGAGCAGCTGCTGTAACTTTCCGTGAAGCGGTGTTAGAGCTTCAAGTTGTTCCACAAATTACTCCTGATAACAATATTATTATGGCGCTAAATATTGAGCAGAATAGTGTCGGCGAATATTTTAGCGTGAGTAGTAGCAATCAAATTCCTTCAATAAACGTCAACCTTCTGCAGACTAAGGTTCTTGTACGTAACGGTGAAACCATTGTCCTAGGTGGTATTTTTGAGAGTAATGTTATTGAGGGTGAGACTAAGGTGCCCTTACTTGGAGATATACCATACTTAGGTAACTTGTTTAAGAAAACTGTACGCACAGATGATAAACGTGAGATATTGATGTTTATCACCCCGCGTATTATCGAAAGTGAGACTTTTTTATCTAAGTGATTAACCGCTCCATCTTTTTAGTCGGCCCCATGGGGGCCGGCAAATCCACGATAGGCAGGTTGTTAGCGGCACAATTGCAGCTGCCTTTTGCCGATACCGATAAGGTGCTGGAAGAGCGCACAGGGGCAGATATCCCCTGGATATTTGATGTAGAAGGCGAAGCCGGCTTTCGTCGACGCGAGAGTGAAGTGCTCGAAGAACTTTGTCTTGGTCCCCACCAAGTTATCGGCACCGGTGGTGGCATCGTTCTACTGGAGGAAAACCGGCAGTTGCTGCAAAAGTTTGGTCATGTGATTTATTTACAGGCCGGGGTAGAGCAGTTGCTGGAACGCACTTCCAAGAACAGTAACCGCCCTCTTTTACGAGTGCCCAATCCACGCGCGCGTATTGAAGAAATTTTACAAGAACGCGCCCCTCTTTATCGCGAAGTTGCGGATGTTATCTGCGACACTGATGACCTGACCCCCAAGCAAGCATCAGCCCTGGTTGCTGAGCGCCTTATGGAAAGCCTCTCCCAATAACCCCTTTTTCACTCTGTGCTAAAGTGCGTCTCATTAACTCAATGCGCTACATATTGGCGCTAGTGGGAAGGAGAGCATTGTGCACTGTTTTAATGTGGAACTGGGGGAGCGCAGTTACCCCATTGTCATTGGGTCCAAGTTATTAGCCGACTCAGAATATTTACTGCCCTATTTACGTGGGCGCCAGATCTGTGTGGTTACAAATGAGACAGTGGCTCCCCTATATTTGTCCCGCTTAGTGGATGGGCTCTCTGATTTCGATAAGGTTGATGTTGTCGAACTACCCGACGGGGAAGCCTTCAAGACTCTGGATACCGTCAATCGAATTTTTGACGCTCTATTGGAACAGCGTCACAACCGCACGACTACGCTAATTGCCTTAGGGGGTGGTGTTGTGGGAGATATGTGTGGATTTGCCGCTGCCTGTTATCAGCGCGGCGTCGATTTTATTCAGGTGCCCACTACACTCCTTGCCCAGGTGGACTCCTCTGTGGGAGGTAAGACTGGCGTCAATCACCCGCTAGGTAAAAACATGATTGGGGCTTTTTACCAGCCCCGGCTAGTACTTGCCGATATGGATACATTGACGACTCTGCCAGATCGTGAATTCTCAGCAGGCATAGCTGAAGTAATCAAGTATGGCCTGATCTGTGATGCACCATTTTTCCACTGGATAGAGACCAATATCGATGCACTCTTATCGCGAGATCCCAAGGCTTTGGCTTATGCCGTGGATCGTTGCTGTCGTGATAAGGCAGAGGTTGTGGCTAGTGATGAGCGTGAGGCAGGCCGCCGTGCCATATTAAACTTTGGTCATACCTTTGGACATGCAATTGAGACTGTGCAGGGCTACGGGCGTTGGTTGCATGGTGAGGCGGTGGCCGCAGGAATGGTGATGGCCCTGGAGCTCTCGCATTTACTGGGAGACGTGGACAGTGAATTGGTACAGCGTGTTCGTCAGCTGCTGCAAAAAGCCCAGTTGCCGCAGCAGTCTCCCGCGGATATGAGTGTCGATGATTTTCTGCAAGCTATGCAGTTAGACAAGAAAGTGCTGGATGGCAAGTTGCGTTTGGTATTGCTGAGATCTTTGGGGGACGCAAAAGTTGTCGATGATACGCCTCAGGAAAAAGTTATAGATGCGCTAAGGAACTGTGGTGCCAGGTGACAGGGGATTCGCGAACTGCGCTTATTAGAGAGTACGATCACTTAAAACCAAGTTGACAGGAAATAAATCTGCCTTATTTTTGTTTGGCAGTTAAAAAAACTGTGAATTATTGAAAATGTAGTGGTAAGCAAGTAATATTGCGCGCCCCCCGGAAATAATGGCGGGGCAAAATAACCGCCAATAAGAACAATAAAGAAAGCCCCATTAGAGGGCTTTTTTTATCTCGGGATCTTTTACTTAGGGACCGCAGGAGAGCGTAGCGCGAGCGTTAAGCCATTTTTGCCCATATCAGGCCGCTATCGGCAGTGCCTGTGGTCCCCCAATCGATAGTGACGAGGAATTCTATGGGTAGCAGTCTGTATCAGTTGGATGAGTTTAAGGACAACTGTGGTTTTGGTCTGATCGCTCATTTACAGGGTGTGGCGAGCCATAAGTTAGTACAGACGGCCATTGAGTCCCTCACCTGTATGACCCACCGCGGCGGTATTGCCGCCGATGGTAAAACTGGCGATGGCTGTGGCTTATTGCTGCAGAAGCCCGATAAATTCCTGCGCGAGGAAGCGCTAAAGTTGTTCGGTCTGGAACTCACTGAGGCCTATGCCGTAGGTTCGGTGATGTTGCCTCTGGATGACAGAGAGGCGCAGAGCGCTCGCCAAATCTTTGAGTCTGAGCTGCAGGCGCAAGGAATGCGGATTGTTGGTTGGCGCACCGTGCCCACCAACCCCGAGTGTCTTGGCCCCATCGCCAGGGACTGCCAACCTCGCTTCGAACAACTGCTGATCAATGATGCCGAAGAGCCACTGGGTGAAGCCCGTTTTAATGCTCGGCTATATGTGGCCCGGCGCAAGGCTGAGTTGCAGCTGAGCGGTGATGTTTATATCGCCAGCCTTTCTACTAGTGTGCTCTCCTACAAAGGGCTGATGATCCCGGCGGATCTGCCGAAATTCTTCCCCGAGTTGGCGGATCCGCGCTTGGAAACCGCTATCTGTGTTTTCCACCAGCGCTTCTCTACCAATACCATGCCGCGCTGGCCTCTGGCCCAGCCTTTCCGCCTGCTGGCGCACAATGGTGAAATTAATACCATTACCGGCAACCGCAATTGGTCGGTGGCACGCACCAACAAATTTGTTACCGAGCTGATTCCCGAGCTGAATGCGCTGGTACCGCTGGTGAACCGCGAGGGCTCCGACTCCTCCAGTTTGGATAATATGTTGGAGATGTTGTTGGCGGGTGGTATGGAGCTACACCGTGCGGTGCGTATGCTGGTGCCGCCGGCCTGGCAAAATGTTGAGGGCATGGATGCAGACCTGCGCGCTTTCTATGAATACATCTCCATGCATATGGAGCCCTGGGATGGCCCCGCCGGCTTGGTGATGACCGATGGCCGTCATGCGGTATGTACTCTCGACCGCAACGGCCTGCGCCCGTCCCGCTGGGTGATTACCAAAGACGATATTATTACCGTGGCTTCGGAAGTCGGTGTTTATAACTATGCACCGGAAGATGTAGTAGCTAAAGGGCGTCTCGGGCCCGGGCAGATGCTTTCTGTGGATACCCAGGAAGGCAAGCTGTACCACACTGCCGATATCGACAATATGCTCAAGCGCGCCCAGCCTTATAAACGCTGGCTGAAAGAGAAGGCGCGCCGTATTCGCTCCACCTTAGTGACCGCGCCGGTTGACAATAATTTTTCCCACCAACAGTTTAAGGTCTACCAGAAACTGTTCAGTTCCTCTCTGGAGGAGCGCGATAAGGTAGTGCGCCCGATGGCGGAAGCCGGCCAGGAAGCGGTGGGTTCCATGGGCGACGATACGCCGATGGCGGTGCTGTCCCGCTACAACCGCTCGCTCTACGATTACTTCCGCCAGCAGTTTGCCCAAGTGACCAATCCGCCTATAGACCCGCTGCGGGAAACGGTGGTGATGTCCCTGGAAACCTGCTTGGGCCGTGAAAAATCCGTGTTTGAGGAGACGCCAGAGCACGCCGACCGCGTGATTCTGTCCTCGCCGGTGCTCTCCCATATGAAATACACCGCGTTACTGTCGCTGGATCGCCCCGGCTTCGACGCAGAGATTTTCGACCTGAATTACGATCCGGCAAATCTGGATCTTCATAGTGCAATTGAACGTCTGTGTGCCAAGGTAGAGGCTTCTGTTCGTGCCGGCACTGTGATTGTGGTGCTGTCCGACCGCGATATTCGCCAGGGCCATCTGCCCATAGATGCGCTGCTCGCCACTGGTGCCGTGCACCATCATTTGGTGCATGCGGGCCTGCGCTGTGATTCCAATGTGGTGGTGGATACCGCCAGTGCACGGGATGCGCACCAGCTAGCCTGTCTGGTAGGTGTGGGAGCGACGGCAGTACATCCCTATTTCTCCTACAGCATTATCAATCACCTGATCGATAGAGGTGAGCTGCTGTTGGATGCGGCGGAAGCGCAGAAGAATTACCGCAACGGTATTATCAAGGGCCTGTTGAAGATCCTGTCAAAAATGGGTATCTCCACCGTCGCCTCTTACCGTGGTGCGCTGTTGTTTGAGTTGGTCGGTCTTTCCAAAGAGGTGGTGGACCTGTGTTTCCCTGGTGCACCCACTCGTATCGAAGGCGCCGGCTTTGCCGAGTTGCAGGCAGATATGGCCGCGCGTGCGGATATCGCCTGGAAAGCGCGTAAGCCGGTGTCCCCCGGAGGCCTGCACAAATATGTGCATGGCACCGAATACCATACTTTTAACCCGGATGTGGTGACGGCCCTGCGCCGAGCGGCCAGTACTGGGGATTACTCCGCTTGGCGTGATTACTCGGGACTGGTCAACCAGCGCCCAGTGGCAACCTTGCGGGATATGCTGGCCTTCAAGGAAAACCTCGTGCCTGTGCCATTGGAGGAAGTGGAGCCGGTCGAGCAGATTGTGCGCCGCTTTGACTCCGCAGCTATGTCCCTGGGAGCTCTGTCTCCCGAGGCGCACGAATCTCTGGCTCAGGCCATGAACCGCCTGGGTGGACGCTCCAACAGCGGAGAGGGCGGTGAAGATCCGGCCCGTTTTGGCACCGACAAAGTCTCCAAAATCAAACAGATCGCCTCCGGCCGTTTCGGCGTGACGCCGCACTATCTGGTCAATGCCGAAGTGCTGCAGATCAAGGTGGCTCAGGGCGCTAAGCCCGGTGAGGGTGGTCAGTTGCCCGGCGGCAAGGTGAATGACCTGATTGCACGGCTGCGCTACTCGGTGCCCGGTGTCACCCTGATTTCACCGCCACCGCACCACGATATCTACTCCATTGAGGATCTGGCCCAGCTGATCTACGACCTCAAACAGGTTAACCCGGATGCACTGGTATCCGTGAAGCTGGTGTCCCGTCCAGGAGTTGGCACTATCGCCGCCGGCGTGGCCAAGGCTTATGCGGATTTAATTACCATTTCCGGCTATGACGGCGGTACTGCAGCGAGCCCGATCACCTCTATTCGCTATGCTGGTTCACCTTGGGAATTGGGCCTGGCGGAAACACACCAGACCCTGAGAGCCAATGACTTGCGTGGCAAAGTTCGGGTGCAGACGGATGGGGGCCTTAAAACTGGCTTGGATGTAGTCAAGGCGGCGATTCTCGGTGCGGAGAGCTTCGGCTTTGGTACTGCGCCAATGGTGGCGATTGGCTGTAAATACCTGCGTATCTGTCACCTGAATAACTGTGCCACGGGTATCGCGACCCAGCGCAAGAACTTGCGCGATGCGCACTATATCGGCACCGCAGAAATGGCGATGAACTTCTTCCGCTTTGTTGCCGAGGAAACCCGCGAATGGATGGCGAGCATTGGTGTGCGCACCATGGAAGAGCTGGTCGGCCGTGTAGACCTACTTCGCATCATTGAGGGAGAAACCGACAAGCAGAAGAAACTGGATCTGTCGCCGCTGTTGCATACCGATGCACTACTCGACAGCAAACCGCAAACCTGCCAGCAGGCCACAAATGAGCCCTGGGATAAGGGCGAGTTGGCCGAGCGCATGGTGGAAGAAATTCTACCCGCCATTGAGAACCTGACTGGTGGTGAGTTCAGCTTCGAGGTGACCAACTGCGATCGCTCTCTGGGGGCGCGTCTTTCTGGCGAGATCGCCAAGCGCCACGGCAACCAGGGCATGGTGGAGGCGCCAATAAAACTCAACCTCAATGGAGTTGCCGGGCAGTCTTTCGGCGTATGGAACGCCGGAGGGCTGGAGATGTATCTCGAAGGGGATGCCAACGATTATGTCGGTAAGGGCATGGCCGGCGGTAAGCTGGTTATTCGACCGCCTGAGGGTAGTGAGTTTGCTTCCCAAGACACCAGCATCGTCGGTAATACCTGCCTGTACGGTGCTACTGGCGGTAAGTTATTTGCCGCTGGCCGTGCCGGCGAGCGCTTTGCTGTGCGCAATTCCGGCGCCTTCGCCGTAGTGGAAGGGGCCGGTGATCATTGCTGTGAATACATGACCGGTGGAATGGTCGCGGTGCTAGGGCGCACCGGCTACAACTTTGGTGCCGGTATGACCGGTGGTTTTGCCTATGTGCTGGATCTGGAGCGCGATTTCTTCGACCGCTGCAATCATGAGTTGATCGAGCTGCGCCGTATCAGTAGTGAAATTCTCGAGCCGCACCAGAGTCACCTGCGCGAGGTGATTGAAACCTATGTCGCGGAGACCGGCAGCGCCTGGGGTGAAGAGCTGCTGGATAACTTCGACGATTACCTGAGCCGATTCTGGCTGGTAAAACCCAAGGCGGCGAGCCTTGCGGATCTTCTTTCTGACGTGCGCAAGCGCGGCGAATAAGGCTGGGGTGGAGAGACAGTATGAAAGACAGACTGAACAATGATTTCCAGTTTATCGACGTGGCCCGTATAGATCCGCCGAAGAAAGATATCATCGCGCGCACCAGTGAATTTGTGGAGATTTACCAGCCATCCAGTGAAAACCAGGTGGCGAGCCAGGCACACCGCTGCCTGGACTGCGGCAACCCCTACTGTGAGTGGAAGTGCCCGGTGCACAACTATATTCCCAACTGGCTGAAATTGATCAGCGAGGGGAATGTGATCGAGGCGGCGGAACTCTGCCACGAGACCAACACCCTGCCGGAAGTTTGCGGGCGCGTTTGTCCCCAGGACCGCCTGTGCGAGGGCGCCTGTACCCTCAACGATGGTTTCGGCGCTGTGACCATCGGCAATGCTGAAAAGTACATCACTGATACCGCCTTTGCCCTGGGTTGGCGTCCGGATCTCAGCCATGTGGAAAAGACAGGTAAAAAAGTCGCGATTGTGGGCGCGGGCCCAGCCGGACTGGGCTGCGCTGATATCCTGATACGCAACGGCGTACAGCCGGTGGTCTTCGACAAGCATCCGGAGATCGGCGGCCTGATCACTTTCGGTATTCCGGAATTCAAGTTGGAAAAATCGGTGATGGAAAAGCGCCGCGAGGTGTTTGTTGAGATGGGGGTGGAGTTCTGTCTCAATACCGAGGTGGGCAAGGACATCAGTTTCGAGCAGTTGCTCAATGACTATGATGCTGTATTCCTGGGGATGGGTACCTACAACTACATGAAGGGCGGCTTCCCTGGTGAGGACCTGCCCGGCGTGCACGATGCTTTGCCGTTCTTAGTGGCCAACGTCAATCGCAATATGGGGTGGGAGAAGGACCCTGCGGAATTTGTCTCGGTGGAAGGCAAGCGTGTAGTGGTGCTGGGTGGCGGTGATACCGCCATGGACTGTAACCGCAGCTCTATTCGACTGGGGGCCAAGAGCGTGACCTGTGCTTATCGTCGCGATGAGGAAAATATGCCGGGCTCCCGCCGCGAAGTGGTCAATGCCAAAGAAGAAGGGGTGCAGTTCCTGTTTAACCGCCAGCCGGTAGAAATTGTCGGCGACGGCAAGGTCTCTGGAGTGAAAGTAGTCACTACCGAGTTGGGTGAGCCCGATGAAAACGGGCGTCGCCGTCCGCAGGTAGTGCCCGGTTCCGAAGAAGTCATCCCGGCAGATATCGTGCTAGTCGCCTTCGGTTTCCGCCCAAGCCCGGCGGAATGGTTTGCCGAGCACAGCATTGAAGTAGCGGACTGGGGTGGTGTCGTTGCCCCGGAAGAACAGAAATACAAGTTCCAGACCTCCAACGAGAAGGTCTTTGCCGGTGGCGATATGGTACGCGGTTCCGACCTGGTGGTAACAGCTATTTGGGAAGGGCGCCAGGCCGGTGAGGGTATTCTCGATTATCTGGATATCTGATTTTCCCGGTTGCGGATGGGAGGCTTTAAGCCTCCCATTTTTATATCTTTGTAGAGCGGCACCAGCCCTCAACCTGCCTGGATGATATTTTTGCCACGCTGTATCTAGTGGCCCCGCCCCCTGTACAATGGCCGTTTTTTTAGCCCGCTCGGTGTACCTATGTCTGATACCAAACCGTCCGAATTGAAAAACGATCGCTTTCTCCGCGCTCTGCTGCGCCAGCCCGTGGATCGAACACCAGTGTGGATGATGCGCCAGGCGGGTCGCTACCTACCCGAGTACCGCGCCAGCCGCGCCGAGGCTGGGAGCTTTATGGATCTATGCCGTAATACCGAATTGGCGTGCGAGGTCACTCTGCAGCCGTTGGAACGCTACCCACTCGATGCAGCGATTTTATTCTCCGATATCCTCACCATCCCAGATGCTATGGGCCTTGGGCTCTATTTTGCCGAGGGCGAGGGCCCCAAATTCCATAAGCCGCTGCGCACTGCCGATGATATTGAGGCATTGGAAGTGGTGAATAGCGAACGGGATCTGGACTATGTGATGAACGCTGTGTCCACCATTCGCCGCGAGCTAAATGGTCGTGTGCCGTTGATCGGTTTTTCCGGCAGCCCCTGGACCCTGGCCACCTATATGATTGAGGGCGGCTCCAGTAAGGACTTTGCCCGCAGCAAGGAAATGCTCTACAACCGCCCCGAGCTGATGCACCAGCTGCTGACCGTACTCGCCGATTCGGTGACCGACTACCTGAATGCACAGATTCGCGCCGGTGCCCAGGCGGTACAAATTTTTGATACCTGGGGCGGCGCCTTGAGTCACAGCGCCTACCGCGAGTTCTCCCTGCAATATATGCAGCGTATTCTCAGCGGTCTGATCAAAGAAGCCGATGGCCGCCGGGTGCCCGCTATTTTGTTCACCAAAGGGGGGGGGCAGTGGTTGGAAGCGATGGCGGATACCGGTGCTGATGCTCTCGGGCTTGATTGGACCACTGATATCGGCAGTGCCCGTGCCCGTGTTGGGGATCGCGTTGCCCTGCAGGGTAATCTGGATCCTTCCGTACTCTACGCCAGTCCAGAGCGCATCCGCCAAGAAGTGGAAGCTGTGCTGCAGTCCTACGGCCAGGGTAGTGGCCATGTTTTCAACCTTGGCCACGGTATTACTCCGAAAGTAGATCCGGCCCATGCCGGCGCCATGATCGAGGCAGTGGTAGAGCTTTCCGCAAAATATCACGTCTAACTGTGGCAACTAGTGTCTGAGTCTGTGAATACAGTCTCACTTTGTATAGGTGCTCGCCAATATCTGTCCGTGATATAAATGTGCGCTTGCCCGAGGGGGCCCGGATTTAGAAACGGGGCCCTTGCTGAGGGCGGTCTCCAAGCATTTACTACAGTGGTCGGTACCTCCCCAAGTGGCACTCGAACAGGCAAAAATTCCCGTCGGTGATCTCCAGCGCGGCATGTTTGTGTCCAGGCTAGACAAACCCTGGACACAGACTCCATTCGCCCTGCAGGGCTTTTATATCCGCGATTTGGAGGAGATTCGCCAACTACAGAAGTACTGCCGATTTGTTTATGTCGATGTGCACAAGACCGTAGGCAGTGCCGGTGTTACCTTGCGCCGTTTGATCGGCGCTAGTGGTGCAAGTGCTAAAGGGCATGGCCGAGCCGCCGTGCGCGTCACCATTCCCTGCCGCCCCGTTGCGGTCTCTCACAAGACTTACCCCCCCCCTCAGCCCGCCCAGCGCGAGGCAGGCAATGCGCGCAAGTTGCACGGCCAGATATTGCGCGGCATGGGTGAAGTTATGGGGTTGGTAGCGAGCAATCGACCACTGCCGGTGCCACAGATGAACCGGGTGGTAGAGGATCTGGTTGAGAGTGTGCTGCGCAGCCCGGATGCTTTCGCCTGGTTGGCGCGAGTGCGAGACAGGGATGAACATACTTACAGTCACTCGGTACGCGCCAGTATTTGGGCGGTGCTGTTTGGCCGGCATATCGGCTTGGCGCGACATGAGTTGGTGCAGCTGGGGGTGGCCACCCTGTTAAAGGATGTGGGTAAGTTATCGATTCCCGCAGAAGTGCTGCAGATGCCCAAGCGCGACCCGCGCAGCGAGCTGGAGTATCGTAAATTTGTGCAACACAGCGTGCAGATGCTATCGGCAGACGCCCAGGTCGACCCCCAGGTGATTGATATTGTGCGCGGTCATCGCGAGCGCCACGACGGCGGTGGTTATCCCGGCGGTTTGCGCGGTGACAAGATTCCCGTATTGGCGCGCATGTGCGGCATCGTTACTTTTTATGATGAAGCCACGAACCCCCGTGGCGCCAGCCAACCCATAGCGCCCTCAAAGGCCGTGGCCGAACTCTATGATCTGCGTGGCATCGCCTACCAAGAACAGCTGGTCGTTGAATTTATTCAGGCGATAGGACTTTACCCCACCGGTACCCAGGTAGAGCTCTCCAGTGGCGAAGTGGGTGTAGTGGTGGAGCAGACCTATGACCGGCGTTTGCGCCCCAAGGTGATGATTGTGCTGGATGCACACAAGCGCCAGCTGAGTAAACCGCGCCTGTTTGACCTGGCGGCTGCCGAGGATCGTGCAGAAAAGCTGATTGAGCGTGGCAAGATGCGCCCGGAGGAAAAGGTCAGCATAGTGCGGGATATAGAGCCAGGGGCTTATCCGGAGGTGAATACCTCGGCGGTGCGGGACGATTACCTTTTCAATAGTGGTGGGCAGCTGTCCCGCTTTTTCTCGCGTCTGGCGAGATAGTTTATTTTCGGGGGAAGCCTTGAGAGCGGCGTAACTTACCGCTCTCCCGAAGAGTCAGCTGGCGTCAGCTATCATGCTGCCGAAATACTCACCCATACGCACAGGGGTTTCCGCCTCAAGGCTGTCCAGCCAGCGCACTTGATCCGCCCCAAACAACATGATGACTGTGGAGCCCAATTTAAAGCGCCCCATCTCCTCGCCTTTTCGCAGGTGAATCGGTGCATTCTCAAGATAGTTGGTGGTGCGCACATCGCGAGTATGGGGCGCTACCTGGCCGGCCCAAACAGTCTCGATTCCGGCAACGATCATGGCACCAACCAAAATCATGGCCATGGGTCCGGCTTCAGTATCGAATACACACACCAGGCGCTCGTTGCGGGCGAACAGGCGCGGTACGTTTTCGGCGGTTACGGTGTTGACCGAGAACAGTTGGCCCGGCACATAAGTCATGCTGCGCAGGGTGCCGTCGATAGGCATATGTACCCGGTGGTAATCCTTGGGTGACAGGTACACGGTGGCGAAGTGGCCATCGTCAAACTGGGCCGCCAATTCCGGATCACCACCCACCAATTCCAGCAAGCTGTAGTCGTGCCCCTTGGCCTGGAACACACGGCCATTGTGGATAGCACCGAGCTGACTGATGGCGCCATCTGCGGGACAGGCCAGGCTACCCTCGCTACTGACAATCGGGCGTGCGCCCTCTTTGAGTTCACGGGTAAAAAAGTCGTTGAAAGTACGATAGGCGGTGCAATCGGTCTCTTTGGCCTCCTGCATATCGACACCGTACTTTTCGACAAACCAGCGGGTGAAAGGGTCTTTGATCGACTTGATTTCGGTGTTCGCCAGCCAGCCCGCAGCGCGGGAAAGAGCGTGTTGCGGAGTCAGGTATTGCAGGGTGGTAAAGAGTTTTGGATTCATACGGGTACAACGTTTTCCGGTAATACTTACTGTTCGACGGGCGTATTGGGCAGGTTGCCCCACTCACTCCAGGAGCCTGGGTAGGCGCGAATATCAAAACCCAGGGACTTACCCACCAACCAGGTAAAACCAGAGCGGTGATGACTTTGGCAGTGGGTGACGATTTTATGTGCTTCATTGATGCCGAGCTTGGCGAGTAGCTCACGCGCATCGGTGCGGATACGCAGGTCGCGCTGAGGGTCCATCAGCTGGGTCCATTCGCAGTTGATTGCGCCGGGAATATGACCGCCCTTGGTAGCCAAGACCCTTTCTCCGCTGTACTCCTGGGGGGAACGGGCATCCCAAACGAGGAAGTCGGGGTTGCCAAGATGCTCCTGGATCTCTCGGGCACTCATGGCAGCATCGGTATCGATCGAGACTTCGATATCGCTTGGGGTAACCTGTGGTTCTTCAGTGGTCAGTGGTAACCCGGCACCGCGCCAAGCGTGCATACCACCGTTTAAGTAGCTGTAATTGCGGTGGCCAATACTCTCCAGGGTCCACAGGAGGCGTCCGGCCCAGCCGCCGCCTTCATCATCACAGGCCACTACATGGGTTTCCGGGCGCAGGCCAATAGCGCGAAAAACTCGGGTCAGCTGTTCGGAGCTGGGGAGTTTACCCGGCGCAGGGGCAGTACCCGCCATCAGTGCCTGAAATGGTAGGTGCAGGGCGCCGGGGATGTGTCCGTTCAAGTAATTTTGCAGGGAGCTGAGGTCGACAACCAATAGCTCTTCATGCTCCAGCTCGGCGGCGAGCTCTTCCGCCTCAATAATCAGGTTCAAAATTTATTCTCCGATTCCAGGCTGTTGCGCAGGTGTAAAAAACTGTTCATACGGCGCTCACTGATGTCGCCGTTGGCCAGTGCCTCGTGAATGGCACAGCCGGGTTCGCCCTGATGGTTGCAGTCGCGAAAGCGGCAGTGGCCGATAAAGGGGCGGAATTCCACAAACCCTTCCAGTAGCGCGGCCTCCTCCATATGCCAGAGGCCAAACTCGCGGATGCCGGGAGAGTCTATCAGATCGCCTCCGCTGGGCAGGTGAAACAGTTCCGCTGCGGTGGTGGTGTGGGTGCCCTTCAGGGTTGCCTCGGACAGGGCGCCGGTACGGGCGCCGGCACTCGGTAGCAGGGCGTTGACCAGTGAAGATTTGCCCACGCCGGACTGCCCGACAAAGACGCTGCTGCCCTTGGCCAGGGTCTCGAGTAGGTGTGGCAGGCCCTCGCCGGTTTTAGTGGAAAGGCGCAGTACTGGGTAGCCGAGGTCGGGGTAGGGGGCCAGTAGGGTATCCAGTGCCTGGCGGTTGCCATCGTCGATCAGGTCGATCTTGTTCAGCAGCAGGATTGGCGCTATACCGGTGGTCTCTGCGGCGACCAGGTAGCGGTCGATGGCATTAGCGAAGGGCTCCGGGTAGGGGGCTATAACAATCACAATGCGATCGATATTGGCTGCTACGGTTTTCAGGTCGCCGTAGCGATCAGGGCGCTGCAGCTCTGTGTTGCGCGGCAACCGCGCACCCACAACTCCATAGCCGCCATCACTATCACTAGTGGCGGGACGCCAGGCGACGCGATCGCCGGTTACCAGGGTATCGATATTGGCACGCATGTGGCAGCGCTGGCGCAGGGAAGCATCGCTCTCACTTTCCACCAAAATTTGGGTGCCATAGTTGGCGATGACAAGACCGGTCTGTTCCTGGCCCAGTTGACCGTCGTCCAGAGCTTGTTCTGCGGACTCTTCGCGCTTGCGCGCGCGGGCCTCGCGCTCCTGCTGGATCTTGGCGACGCGCCACTGTTGGCGGCGGTTTAATTTGCGTTTACTCATGCACTGGCACCTGGAGATTAGCGGCGGATTATAGCCATTGCCGGGTAGTTGCGGTAACTTGCGCGGAAAGTTTGAGGAGACCCGCTGTGGATCAGAACAACCTGATCTGGATAGATCTGGAGATGACCGGCCTCGATCCGGAAAAAGAGCGCATTATCGAAATCGCCACCATTGTGACCGATTCGCGGCTGAATGTGCTCGCCGAAGGCCCGGCGATGGTGATTCACCAGAGCAAAGCCCTGCTGGATGCCATGGATGACTGGAATACCGAGCAACACGGCGGTTCTGGTTTGGTGGCAAAAGTAAAGGAGTCGAATATATCCGAGCGGGAAGCGGAGCGAGAGACCCTGGAGTTCCTGCGCCACTGGGTGCCGGAGGGTGCCTCGCCCATGTGTGGTAACTCTATCGGTCAGGACCGTCGCTTCTTGGTCAAATATATGCCGCAGCTGGAATCCTACTTCCACTACCGCAATCTGGATGTGAGTTCGGTGAAAGAGCTGGCCAGGCGCTGGCGTCCGGATGTGTTGGATGGGGTGAAAAAACATAGCAGCCATTTGGCTCTAGACGATATTCGCGATTCTATCGAAGAGTTGCGCCATTACCGCGAGACCTTCTTTCGCCTCAGTTAAGCTTCCGACTTAGCGGAGCACTCGGCCGATTAGAGCCTCTTTTCTGCTGTCCCGACTCTTTTCTGCGCCTCGATAAGGGGCTCAGGTTACGCGTTTGATCTTGCGTTTGCGTTTGCGTCCACTGCGTAGTCGCGCCAGGGCCCAATCGATATGCTCCAGCACCAGAGGCGTGGCCGTTTGCCGCGATTGTTCCAGGCTTTCGAATACCTCCTCGCTGGCCGCGCCGTTGCCGAGCGCCACCGCCAGGTTGCGCTGCCAGCGCTCATAGCCGATACGGCGGATTGGCGAGCCCTCGGTCTTGCGCAAAAACTCCTCCTCGCTCCAGTTGAACAGCGCCAGCAGCTCGCCGTTGTCAAGGCCGTGGCGCGGGTGGAAGTCCTGCTCTGCGGTGGGTTTGGCGAACTTGTTCCAGGGGCAGATTGTCTGGCAATCGTCGCAGCCGAAAACCCGGTTGCCGATTGGCTCGCGGAATTCCTCCGGAATCGGCCCCTTGTTTTCGATGGTTAGGTAAGAGATACAGCGCCCGGCATCTAAGGTGCGCGGGCCGATAAAGGCATCGGTTGGGCAGACTTTAAGGCAGGCCACGCAATCGCCGCACTCGTCGGCAAAATCTCCGGCATCGACAGGCAAGGGCAGATTGGTATAGATCTCGCCGAGGAAGAAAAAAGAGCCAGCTTTGGAATTGATCAGCAGACAGTTCTTGCCGACCCAGCCGAGGCCGGCCTTGCGCGCCAGAGCGCGTTCCATTACCGGTGCGCTGTCGGTAAAGGCGCGACCCTTGGAATCGATACCCTGTTCGGCACAGAAGGCATCGATCTTCTTGGCCAGGCTGGCCAGGCGCTTGCGAATCAGCTTGTGGTAGTCGCGACCATTGGCGTAACGGGAGACATAGGCCTTACTGGAATCCTTGAGCACTTTGATCGGCTGGGTATCCGGTGGCAGGTAGTCCAGGCGCACACTGATGGCGCGCACGGTTCCCTCTTCCAGTAGTGCCGGGCGCCAGCGCTTTTCCCCGTGGGCGCCCATCCACTCCATATCCGCGTGGTAGCCCTTATCGATCCAAGCGCGCAGGCGCTCACCGTCCTCCTCCAGCTGGCAGTCGGTGATACCAACTTGCTGGAAGCCCAGCTCCCGTCCCCAGAGTTTGATAAGGTCGGCTAATTCGGCGAGCAGTGATTCGGTCATAGATAAAGCGGCTCGATATCCCATGCAAGCACAATGACTGGCCGGGGCGGTATACTTTGCTGTCAGTGCAAGTGCCAGCGATACAATTGCCCATTTTGCCACAGATGACATCTTCACCACATTGCGGGAGCCGCATGGATACGCCACAACCTTTGTACAGTGCCGAATCGGTACGGGAACTCGACCGACAAACAATCGCCGCGCTGGAAATTCCTTCGATACAGCTGATGAAGCGCGCGGCCCGCGCAGCTTTCACCCATTTGCGCGCCCGCTGGACGGATATCGGCCGCATCCAGGTATTTTGTGGCGGTGGCAACAACGGCGGTGATGGCTATGTGATTGCGGCTCTGGCCGCGCAGAAGAAGATACCGGTGACGGTGTTTGCCTGTAGCGACCCCGAACTCTTGAAGGGCGATGCCCGCGAGGCCCATGCCTACGCCGTTCGCGAAGGCGTTCAGGTGCTGACCTCCCTGACCGAGCTGGACAGTGCCGATGGTAACACCCTGATCGTGGATGCACTGCTGGGGACAGGGTTTAGCGGTGAGTTGCGTCAGGATGTTGCTCATGTCATTGAGCGAATTCGCAAGAGTCCCGGTCCGGTTTTTTCTGTGGATATTCCTTCGGGCCTGAGTGCCGATAGTGGCAGCGCTGATCTGGCCGTTCAGGCCGATATGACCGTGACCTTTATCGGTCGCAAGCTGGGCCTCTACTGTGGGCGTGGCCCGGCGCTTTGTGGCGAGGTGATCTTTGCCGATCTCGGCGCCCCCGCACCGGTTTATCAAGCAGTAGAGCCCCTGGCGCAACGGTTTGAGGGCTCCAGCCTGAGGCGCCTGCCCACGCGTGCTGCGGACAGCTACAAAAATATGTTTGGCCATATTCTGGTGGTTGGTGGCGACAGCGGTTTCGGTGGCGCAGCGCTGATGGCGGCGCAGTCCTCTGCACGCAGTGGTGCCGGTCTGATCTCCCTGGCAACCCGCCCGGAACACTTAACTGCCGCTTTGACCCGCTGCCCAGAGGTCATGGCCCATCCGGTTATTTCTGGCCAGGAACTTGAGCCACTTTTAGAGGGGCCCGATGTCATCGCAGTGGGCCCGGGTCTTGGCCGCTCTCCCTGGAGCGAACAGCTGCTGGCCCGCGCCGGCCGCGCTCAGGTGCCGCTGGTGGTGGATGCGGATGCACTGAATATCCTCGCCGCCGGGCGGGTACTCGCAGGTGTAAAACGCGATGATTGGGTGCTGACGCCCCATGTCGGCGAGGCGGCGCGCCTGCTCGGCTGCGATACCGCCGAGGTACTGGCAGATCCCCGCGCGGCGGCGGTGGCAGTTCAGCAGAAATTCAGTGGTGTGGTGATACTAAAAGGCGCCGGCACTCTGGTTGCCCACGAAGGCGGTGTCGATTTGATCAACAGCGGTAATCCGGGTATGGCCTCGGGAGGCATGGGGGACCTGCTCACCGGAATAGTGGCAGCCTTGATCGGTCAGCACCTGCCTTTGGTAGATGCGGCGCGCCTGGCAGTTTGGCTGCATGGCGAAGCGGGTAACCGCGCCGCGGAGGATGGTCAGCGCGGTTTGTTGGCCACAGATTTATTGCCCTGGATTCGACGGTTGGTGGACTGATAGTGAGTGAACTGAAATTGCATTTAGCGGACGAAGAGGCAACGGTGGCAGGCGGCGAAGCGCTGGGCCGCGCCTGCCTGGCCAGTGGTCTCCAGCAGGGGCTCACTCTGTACCTGAATGGCCAATTGGGTGCCGGCAAGACCACCTTTTGTCGCGGCGTGCTTAGAGCCTTTGGGCATCAGGGTGCGGTGAAGAGCCCCACTTACACCCTGGTTGAGCCCTACGAACTTGGACCCCAGCGGGTATATCACTTCGACCTATATCGCCTGGGAGATGCCGAAGAGTTGGAGTTTATGGGGGTGCGGGACTACTTCGCCACGCATAGCCTGAGCCTGGTGGAATGGCCGGAACGTGGCGCTGGCGTTTTACCTGAACCGGACTTGGAGTTGACTCTGCAAGTACCGGACAGCGGCCGCCAGCTGCTGTTGAATACCCATTCCAAACAGGGAGAAGCGGTACTCGATACTCTGGCAAAGATGCTAAATAAATAGCAATTGGCCTGGATTCAGGGATGTGTAAAAACAATAAGTGAAAGGGTTGGGAAGTAATGAGTAGGATGTGGCGCTCGCTGGTGGCCCTGGTAACTGGGCTGGTAATTGCACTGCCGCTGATGGCGGCTGAAGTGGAGGGCGTGCGCCTGTGGCGGGCGCCGGACCACACGCGCCTGGTCTTCGACTTGAGCGGCCCGGCGGAGCACAAGTTGTTCACCTTGAGCGGGCCGCACCGTGTTGTGGTGGATATTGCCGATACTCAGTTAAAGGCGCAGTTAGATACTCTGGATCTGAAGGGTACTCCCATCGCCCAAGTACGCCACGCCCGCCACAACAAGAAAGACCTGCGCGTTGTCCTCGATCTGAAGCAGCAGATCAATCCCCGCAGTTTTTCCCTGCGCCGTCATGAATTACTGCCGGATCGCCTGGTGCTTGATCTTTACGACAAAGTGGAAAATCAAGAGAAGACCCTGCAGCAGGTGAGTACTGAACGCGACATCGTTATTGCCGTGAATGCTGGTCACGGCGGTGAGGACCCGGGTGCACTGGGTCCCAGAGGTCTGCGCGAGAAGGATGTGGTGCTGGCTATTGCGCGAAAACTACACAAAGAACTCGATCGCGAACGGGGTTTCAGCGCGAAATTGGTCAGAACCGGTGATTACTTTATTCCCCTGCGCCAGAGGGTGAAGAAGGGGCGCAAAATGCGCGCGGATCTGTACATTTCGATTCACGCCGATGCCTTTACCCGCAAGGAGGCCCGTGGTGCCGGTGTCTATGCCGTTTCCTCGCGTGGCGCTACTAGTGAGACTGCACGTTTCCTGGCCCAGCGGGAAAATGAATCCGATCTGATAGGCGGTGCCGGTGACTTGAGCCTGGATGACAAGGATGACACCCTGGCTGGGGTATTACTGGATTTGTCGATGACCGCCACCATGAATGCCAGCCTGGATATTGGCGCCAGTGTACTGAATTCACTGGCCAGCTTTACACACTTGCACAAAAAGAAAGTGGAGCAGGCGAATTTTTCGGAGTTGCGCAACCCGGATGTACCCTCAATTTTGGTGGAAACGGGCTTTATCACTAATCCCTACGAGTCACGGCGATTGAGTGATCCCAAGTTTCAGCAGCGTATGGCAGAAAAGCTCAGTGAGGGTATAGTGGCTTACTTTCGCGCTAACCCTCCGGCGGGTACCTGGCTGGTAGCCAACAAGCCTGCCAAGTCGCGCCGCCACGTGATTAGCCGCGGCGAGACACTGTCCGGAATTGCCGCGCGTTACCGGATTTCCGTGGCCTCCCTGAAGAAAGCCAACGGTATTAAAAGCTCAGTGATCCGCGTGGGGCAGACTCTGAGTATCCCCTCGGGTTAGCCGCAAAGTTACCGCCTTATCGGCCCTTCAAATTAGCGTTAACAAGACAGAGTTATGCACGAACGTATCCAGCAATTATCTCCGCGTCTAGCCAACCAGATCGCTGCCGGTGAGGTGGTCGAACGCCCCGCCTCTGTAATCAAGGAGCTGCTGGAAAACAGTTTGGATGCTGGCGCCACGCGGCTGGAAGTGGATATCGATAATGGCGGTATCAAGCGCATGAAAGTGCGGGATAACGGCAAGGGTATCGAGAAAGAGGACTTGCCCATGGCGTTGGCGCGTCATGCCACATCGAAAATCCATGTGCTGGAAGATCTGGAAGCGGTGGCCACCCTGGGTTTCCGTGGTGAGGCCCTGGCCAGTATTTCCTCTGTCGCGCGATTGAATCTGATCAGTAGCCGCGATGAGAGCGGCAAGGGCTGGCAAGTGAGTGCCGAGGGCCGTGATATGCAGGCGCAGCTGGCCCCAGCGGCCCACCCCCGCGGCACCACCGTGGATGTGCGTGATCTATTTTTCAATACGCCGGCGAGGCGTAAGTTTCTGCGCACCGAGAAGACTGAATTTAACCGTATCGACGACACCATCAAGCGCCTTGCTCTGTCCCGCTTCGATGTGTCTATCACTCTGCGCCACAACGGCAAGGGCGTGCACAACCTGCGTGCCGGCAGCGGCCGCGTGGAGATGGAGCGCCGTGTGGCGCAGGTATGTGGTCCGGCTTTTATGCAGAACGCCCTGCATATCGATGTGGAGCGCAGTGGTTTGCGCCTATGGGGTTGGGTGGCCGAGCCGGCTTTCTCCCGCTCCCAGGCCGATCTGCAATTCTTCTACGTCAATGGGCGTGCTATCCGCGATAAGGTGGTGAGTCACGCGGTGCGCCGTGCCTTTGCGGATGTGCTCTATCACGGCCGTCATCCGGCGTTTGTACTCTATCTGGAGCTGGACCCGGCATCGGTAGATGTAAATGTACACCCGACCAAGCACGAGGTGCGTTTCCGCGATGGTCGCTTGGTACACGACTTTTTGTTTGGCAGTTTGCATCGGGCTCTGGCGGATGTGCGCCCAGGGCAGAAAGATGAGCAAGCTGAAGAGGCTGATGGGCAAGAGAATGGCGCTGCTGAAAGAATCAGTGGTATTCAGGCAGGAGAGTTTTCCGGCCAACAAAAAATGCCACTCTCCAATCGCCCCTCACCGGCGAGCTTACAGCAGCAAATGAATGCCTACGGTGCCTTGCATCAACCCTATCGGGAGCCGGCGGCTGTTGCTGAGCCTGCGGTACCTTCTCCAGATGCGCCTCCGGCTGGCGCTCCTGTTGCACCAATGGCTGCGCAGGCACCCACGATTAACGAGAGTGCTAATGGAGAAGATGTTCCGCCGTTGGGTTTTGCCATCGCTCAGCTGCATGGCATATATATCCTCGCGCAGAACGAGCAGGGCATGATCGTGGTGGACATGCATGCCGCCCACGAGCGTATTGTCTATGAACAAATGAAAGTGGCTCATGCTGCGGGCGGTATTCAGGCACAGCCATTGCTGGTACCAGTGAGCCTGGCGGTCAGCCAGCGCGAGGCGGATTGCTTCGAGGAGCGCAGCGAAGTGTTTACGGCTCTCGGTTTCGTGCTACAGCGCGCAGGCCCGGAAACTCTACTGGTACGGCAGGTGCCGACCATGTTGCACGGTGCTCAGGTGGAGCAACTGGTGCGCGATGTATTGTCAGATTTACTTGGGCAGGGTGACAGCGAGCGTATAGGCGAGCAAATCAACGAAGTGCTCGCCACCATGGCCTGTCACGGGTCTGTACGTGCCAACCGCCGCTTGACGATTCCGGAAATGAACGCGCTGCTGCGGGATATGGAACGCACTGAGCGCAGCGGCCAGTGCAATCACGGCCGTCCGACCTGGACCCAGGTTAAACTGGCGGATATGGATAAGTGGTTTATGCGCGGTCAATAATCGCGTTTTGGAAGTAGGTGGTGATTTGAGCGAGCGCACTCTGGACGATAAACCCCGCGCAATTTTTTTGATGGGTCCCACGGCATCGGGCAAGACGGATTTGGCCATGGCTTTGGCCGATCGCCTGCCGGTGGAATTAATTAGTGTGGATTCGGCTCTCGTTTATCGGGGCCTCGACGTGGGCTCGGCCAAGCCCAGCGGGGAGGAGCTGGCCCGCTATCCCCATCGCTTGATCGATATCTGTGATCCCAGCGAGTCTTTTTCTGCCGGCCGATTTCGCAAAGATGCTCTCGAAGCTATGGACGAAATCAGCGCAGCCGGTAAGATCCCTTTACTGGTTGGCGGAACTATGTTGTATTTCCGTGCTCTCCTGGAAGGAATGGCAAAGTTGCCAGAGGCCGACCTGAAGCTACGCGCTGAGATTGAAGTGCGTGCCGAACGTGAAGGCTGGCCGGCATTGCATGCGGAACTCGCACAAGTCGACCCGCAATTAGCCGCGGAACTGCATCCTAATCACTCGGTACGTATAGAGCGGGGGCTGGAGGTTTATCGGCTTACCGGTGTGCCTCTTTCCCAGTTGCGTCGAGAACAATCTGGTGGCGGGGTACAGGAATGCTACCACTTGACTCAGTTGGCGATAATGCCCCGGGACAGGTCGCTGCTACATCGGCGTATCGAACTGCGCTTTAAGCGGATGCTCGAAGCTGGGTTTGTGCAGGAAGTGCGCGGTTTATTTGATCGTGGCGATCTGCATGAGGATCTACCGGCGATTCGTGCGGTGGGCTATCGTCAAGTGTGGCAGTATCTGGAAGGGCACTGCGATTATGATGAGATGGTTGCTGCGGGAATTGCCGCCACCCGCCAGTTGGCCAAACGACAGCTGACGTGGTTGCGGCGCTGGCCCGAGTTGGAAATTTTGTACACTCAGGACAGCGAGGGCAGGGTGCGTGAGAATGATGAAATATTGGCCGAAGCCTTGAAATTTCTCGCTTGAGCATCCATAACGTGGTTGGGCTATAAAACGACAAGCTCAGTCAGTCAGTTTTCACAGGGTCGGCCTTTTCCGGCTCGCAACTACACTACTTATTACGCGTATTCGACCTCAGTCGTTTTTTGATCCGCGCACTTCGCGGATACGATTGCGGCCTGCATACCGCATTCAGCTTTTTGACAAGGAGAAAAAAGATGTCAAAAGGGCACAGCTTACAAGACCCTTACCTCAACGTATTGCGCAAAGAGCGTATCCCGGTTTCTATCTATCTGGTAAACGGCATCAAGCTCCAAGGGCAAATTGAATCTTTCGACCAGTTTGTGGTGTTGCTGAAAAATACCGTCAGCCAAATGGTTTACAAGCACGCTATTTCCACTGTTGTACCGTCCCGCGCAGTGCGCGTTCCCCTGTTGAACCCAGCCGCACAGCATGGCGGCGAGGGCAATGGTGAAGGCGGTGAGCGCGAATCTTTCAGCTGATTGAGTTGCGCTTAACGAGACTCGCGCCCCGTTACCGGGGCGCAAGCAGCCGAGTGAATCCGGAGTTGGACTTGCGGCTGCCATTTCAATCTAGGGAGCCAGATAGGCGCCCATTTCCTCATATAGAGATTTCCCATTGTTTTTCGATCGACCGGAATCTGGTGAACTGGCAGTACTGGTACACCTTGAACTCTCCGCTATAGACAGCCCCGATGATCCTCGCGAATTTGAGGAGCTGGCCCTCTCTGCCGGAGCCGATCCGGTCAGTTTTATTTTTGGACAACGTGCCACTCCAGACCCTAAAACTTTTGTTGGTCGAGGTAAGCTGGAAGAGATTCGCCAGGAAGTGAAAGAGCAGGGTGCTGAGCTGGTGATCTTTGATCACACCCTCTCACCCAGCCAAGAGCGCAATATTGAGCGTGAACTCAAGTGCCGGGTGCTGGATCGCACCGGCCTGATTCTGGATATCTTCGCCCAGCGTGCGCGCACCCATGAAGGTAAGTTGCAGGTGGAGTTGGCGCAATTGCGCCATATGACCACCCGCCTAGTGCGAGGATGGACCCATCTGGAACGGCAGAAAGGCGGTATCGGTTTGCGCGGACCGGGCGAGACCCAGCTGGAAACGGATCGGCGTTTATTGCGCGCGCGTATCGATTCCATTGAGAAGCGCCTGGAAAAAGTTCGCCGTCAGCGAGAGCAGGGCCGGCGTGCGCGCTCCCGTGCCGAAGTGGCTACGGTTTCCCTGGTGGGTTACACGAACGCCGGTAAGTCGACACTGTTTAACAGGCTTACTGATGCCGACGTGTATGTGCGCGATCAACTGTTCGCGACCCTAGACCCTACTATGCGAAGGGTTGAATTACCCAATGTCGGCGCCATGATCCTTGCTGATACGGTAGGTTTTGTTTCGCACCTGCCACACAAACTGGTGGAGGCGTTCCGCGCGACCCTGGAAGAGGCTGCGCAGGCAACGCTGCTTCTACATGTGGTGGATGCCGCCGCGGAAGATCGTCTGCACCTGATGGAAGAGGTTCAGACCGTACTGGAGGAAATTGGTGCTGCGGATATCCCGCAGCTGCTGGTGTACAACAAAATCGACCTGCTTGCCGACAGTGAGCCCCGCATTGACCGCGATGAAGAGGGGGTACCGCGTGCGGTTTGGCTCTCTGCGGTGACCGGTGCTGGTTGTGACCTGCTGGTGGAGGCGATTGCAGAGCGCCTGGGAGAGCAGATGGTACAGGGGCTGCTGGTGGTAAAACCACAGCAATCCCGCCTGCGCGCACAGCTCTACCAGATCAACGCGGTGCAGAGCGAACACTATCGGGATAATGGCGATTGCGAATTGCAGTTATTGCTTCCGCGCAGTGATTTCCAGCGTTTACTGGCCCCATTTACAGATGGTGGTGAAGAGCCGGAGTGGCTGCCAAAAGAGGCTCTTCCCGATGATAATGAGGCGCAAGAACACTAGCGCCAGCACATTTTCGTGTGGCCGATGCGGCCCCAATTGCGACAAACTTGCCTTCAGCAGAGGTCTGGCGGCAATATTTTGCCGGCGGGGAATGCTAGAATCCGCCGGAGTCAAAGCTTAAATGATCAGAGTTGGAGTAATTTAGATGGCCTGGAATGAACCGGGTGGTAACAACGGCAAAGACCCTTGGGGTGGCGGCGGTGGTAACCGCAATAACGATGGCCCACCGGATCTCGACGAACTGTTCCGCAAAGTCCAGCAGAAACTCGGTGGGTTGTTTGGTGGCAGTCCCAGTACTGGAACGGGCAACTTTCCCTGGATGCTGGTGATTGTTGTTGCCGTATTGATTTATGCAGGGCTTGGTATTTATCAGGTCAACGCCAACGAACAGGCGGTGGTATTGCGCCTTGGTAAATACCACTCGACCGAATCGGCCGGCCTGCACTGGAATCCACCGCTGATCGACAGTGTAACCAAGGTCAATATGACTGAGGTGCGTACCGAGCGCACCACCGGACAGATGCTGACCGAAGATGCCAATATCGTTGAAGTGGTATTGACCGTGCAATGGCAGGTAAGTGATGCGGAGTCTTTTGTACTGCGTGTACGCGAGCCGGTGAAGAGTCTACAGGAGGCCACTGACAGTGCCCTGCGCCACGTAGTGGGCTCTCTCACTCTGAACGGTGTGATTTCGCAAAACCGGACCCAGGTATCCACCGACACCCAACAGCGCCTGCAGGAGTACCTGGATTTGTACCAAACGGGTATCCGTATCGATGTGGTGAACTTGACTGACGCCAAGGCGCCCCGCGAAGTGCAGGATGCCTTTGACGATGTAACCAAGGCTCGCGAGGACGAGGTGCGTCTGCAAAATGAAGCCCAGGCCTACGCCAACCAAGTGATTCCGGTTGCTCGCGGTCAGGCACAGCGAATTATCGAAGAGGCCGAGGGCTACAAGGCACGCGTTGTAGAGAGTGCCCGCGGTGAGGCGGTGCGCTTCGAGAAACTGCTGTCCGAATACGAGCGCGCGCCGGAAGTGACCCGCGAACGCCTATACCTGGATGCGGTGCAGGATGTGATGTCTAACACCTCCAAGGTGATGGTTGATGTCGAGGGTGGCAACAACATGATGTACCTACCGCTGGATAAGCTGACGCAGGAGAGCACATCCCAGGCGGTCCAACGTAAAGACACCTCCCCGATCGTAATCGAAGAGGTCTACCAGCGTATCGTCGAGCGCCTGCGCCAGGATGCTGCCAGCAGCCGCCGCAGCCAGACTGTTCGCTAGGAGGTGATGGAATGAATAACAAGTCTTTAGGAATTATTGTCGCACTGCTGCTCGTCGTCCTGTTGGTTTCCTCCAGCGCCTTCGTGGTGAAGGAAACGGAAAAGGCCGTGTTGCTGCGCTTTGGTGAGCTGGTGCGCACCTATACCGAGCCGGGTCTCTACTTCAAGATTCCGTTTGCGGAGAAGCTGCGCAAGTTTGACGCTCGTATCCAAACTGTGGATTCAAGCCCGGTGCGTATGCTCAACAGCGAAAACAAGTTCATGATGGTGGATTCGTACGCTAAATATCGTATCTCGGATGTGAGTAAGTTCTACATCGCTACTCGTGGCGATGAGCGCAATGCGGTGCGTCTACTGTCTGAGCGGATCAACGATCAGCTGCGTAACCAGTTCGGTGTGCGCGACCTGCATGAGGTAGTCAGTGGTGAGCGCGATGAGCTGATGGCGGAAATCACCAAAAACCTGAATAAGGTTGCTCAGGGCGACTTGGGTGTGGAGGTGATTGATGTGCGCGTCAAGCGCATCGACCTGCCACCAGAAGTCTCCGAGTCCGTGTTCCAGCGTATGCGTGCAGGCCGTGAGCTGGAGGCAAGGGATCACCGAGCCAAAGGGCAGGAGGCCAGTGAGCGGATCAAAGCCAATGCCGATCGCCAAAAGGTGGTGATTGAGTCCGAGGCCTACCGCCAGGCCGAAGAACTGCGTGGTGCAGGGGATGCGGAGGCGGCATCGATTTATGCCGCAGCCTATACCAAGAACCCCGAGTTCTACCGCTTCACGCGCAGCCTGCAGGCTTATAGGGAATCTTTCCGCAGCAAATCCGATATGTTGCTGGTGGATCCGGATAGTGAGTTTTTCCGCTATCTGAAGGACCCTAAAGGGCAATAAACCAACTTGCGGGGCAAATGGCAGCGGATTATCCCTACCCCCCAGCTGTTTGCCCGAGGTCGTGGCTGTCCTTGCGACAGCCCTACCTTCCTGCCGGCAGTTGGTGCTAAAATCACGCAAACCGGGCCTCGCCCGGTTTTTTTGTGGAAGCCGACGCGCCTCATTAACTCTGAAAAGTCCGTTTCACCATGACTCAAGCCGATCGTTGGATGCTGCCGGATGGCATCGCGGAGATTTTGCCCGCGGGAGCTGTTCAAGTTGAAACCCTGCGCCGCCGACTGTTGGACCTCTATCATTGCTGGGGGTACGAGTTGGTGATACCGCCAATGTTGGAATTCACCGAGTCCCTGCTGGTTGGTATGGGGCGTGATCTCGACCTGAGCACCTTCAAGGTCACAGACCAGATTTCCGGCCGCACACTCGGTATTCGCGCCGATATTACCCCGCAGACCGCGCGTATCGATGCGCATAGTTTTCCTCGTGCGGGAGCTAACCGCCTGTGCTACGCGGGCCAGGTCCTGCACACCCGGCCACGTACCGCGATGGGCTCGCGTGCGCCGATCCAGATAGGTGCGGAATTGTTTGGCGTGGACAGCCTCAGCGGAGATATCGAAGTGATCTCCCTGATGCTGGAGAGCCTGCAGGTTGCTGGGGTAGAAGATATTTATTTGGACCTCGGCCACGTAGCGATTTACCGAAGTCTCGCCGAGGCAGCCGGGCTCGGTGACAGTGAGCGTGAAGAACTTTCCGCGCTGCTGCAGAACAAGGCCAGTGCCGATGTTTACAGCTGGGTGTCTGAGAATATTAGTGATTCACAGGTATCGGGCTGGCTGCAAGCTCTCCCCAGTCTTGCCGGCGGGCTCGACTGCCTGGAACGAGCCGCCACTCAGTTGGTGGGAGCGCCGCAGGCTCTGTTGGATGCTTTGTCTGATCTGCAGCAGGTCGCCGAGGCTCTGGGGCAGCGCTACCCGGCGGTGACCCTGTTCTTCGATTTGAGTGAAGTGCGTGGATACGATTATGAAACCGGCTTGGTATTCGCCGCTTACACACCGGGCCACGGGCAGGCACTCGCCAATGGTGGCCGCTATAACGGTATCGGTGCAGTATTTGGCCGGGACCGCCCGGCAACGGGCTTTAGTAGTGATTTAGTGGCTCTCAATACGCTGGGTACCAGCGCGATAACCGCTGAGGGTGCCATACTCGCGCCAGAGGTAAGTGGTCCCCAGGGCGCCGGGCTGTGGCGCGCAATTGATGAGCTGCGCGAGCGGGGAGAGGTGGTCATTGCCACTCTTTCCGATAGTGCAGAGAGCGATCTTCATTCGCGCTGTGATCGCGAGCTGGTATTCGAGGGCGACTCCTGGGTGGTTAAGCCCCGGGATTGAACAAAGGCGGGCGCAGCGGATGTGCCAATAATGTGCCTATATTGGTGCGGTGAACCCCGCAAGATTCATTGATGTAGGGGCCTCTCGGCCTCCTGCAGAACGAAACCTGAGTTAGAGATTGATACAGATGGGCAAGAATGTAGTAGTGCTGGGTACCCAGTGGGGCGATGAAGGCAAGGGTAAAATTGTCGATTTGCTGACAGAACAGGTCTCCCTGGTGGTGCGCTTTCAGGGCGGACACAACGCCGGCCATACCCTGGTGATCGACGGTGAGAAAACCGTACTGCACCTGATCCCCTCCGGTATCTTGCGCCCCAGCGTGACCTGCCTGATCGGCAATGGTGTGGTGCTGTCACCGGAAGCATTACTCAAGGAAATGTCTGAGTTGGAAGAGCGCGGTGTCCCAGTGCGCAAGCGCTTGCGCCTGTCCCCGGCTTGTCCTCTGATTCTGCCGGTGCATGTGGCACTGGATCAGGCCCGTGAAAAGGCGCGCGGTGCCAAAGCAATCGGTACCACCGGTCGCGGCATCGGTCCCGCCTATGAAGACAAAGTTGCCCGCCGCGGTCTGCGCCTCGGTGACCTGTGTAACTGGGAGAACTTCTGCAATCAGCTCAAGGAGCTGATCGACTACCACAACTTTGCTCTGACCGAATACTACAAAGTCGATCCGGTGAGCTACGAGGACACTCTCGAGCAGGCCAAGATCTGGCGTGAGCAACTGGTGCCGATGATCATCGATGTGGCCGACCAGCTGCATAAAGCCCGCGAACAGGGTGAGCACATCCTATTCGAGGGGGCTCAGGGTTCCCTGCTGGATATTGACCACGGTACCTATCCGTTTGTGACCTCCTCCAACACCACTGCTGGCGGCACCGCCACTGGTTCTGGTTTTGGCCCCCTCTACCTGGATTACGTACTGGGTATCACCAAGGCCTACACCACCCGCGTTGGTAGTGGCCCTTTCCCCACCGAACTCGACTGTGAAGTAGGGCGTCATCTGGGTGAGAAGGGGCATGAATTTGGTGCCACCACCGGGCGCCAGCGTCGCACCGGCTGGTTCGATGCGGTCGCCGTTCGTCATGCTATTCGTATCAACAGTATCTCAGGCTTGTGTCTGACCAAGCTGGATGTGCTCGATGGTCTCGAGGAAGTGAAGATCTGTGTCGGTTACCGCAACAGTGCCGGAGAAGAAGTACCGGTACCTTTCGACGCCGCCGGTTGGGAAGGGGTAGAGCCTGTATACGAAAGCATGCCTGGCTGGACAGAGAATACCTTCGGGGTGCGTCGTGAGGCGGACCTGCCGGCCAATGCTAAGGCCTATATCGCCCGTATCGAGGCGCTGGTGGGTGCGCCGGTAGATATTGTTTCTACAGGTCCCGACCGCAACGAGACGATCGTTCGCGCCTCTTCCGCTCTATGCGAAATGGGAATCCATAACGCGAGCGTATAAGCCTCTAAAGCCTGCTTGTGAATCTACGGTCAAATCCTGGCCTTGCTATTTTTAGTGAGGCCTTTGATCATTAGACCTGATTCAAGTTATCGGTCGAGTGGTTTTGAAGCCACTCGCTACCAGAATTCAATCGGGCCAATTTATGACCTCTTCCGTTTCCGTTGCCAGCCGCTATAGCTTTGCTGAAGAGATTGCCAATAGCGTAACCCACGGTATCGGAGCCGTTCTGGCTATTGCTGGTTTGGGTGTTCTCACTGGTTTCGCCGCACTGCGTGGGGATGCCTGGCATATCGTCAGCTCCAGTGTCTATGCCTCTACCCTGATTCTTTGTTTCCTCGCTTCGACTCTTTATCACGCCGTCAGCCATATAGGCGCTAAGGCGATATTGCGAACTCTGGATCACTCCTCAATTTTTCTGCTAATTGCCGGCACCTATACGCCCTTTACTCTAGTGACCCTACGCGGGCCCTGGGGCTGGTGGTTGTTTGGCATTATCTGGGGCTTGGCACTGCTGGGCCTGATTATCCAGTTCACTCCCTTGAAAAAGATCCGTGCACTGTCGATTACGCTCAGCGCCTTGATGGGCTGGGTGGTTATCGCTGCAATCAAGCCCCTGGCGAATAGTCTTGAGACCGGTGGTCTATGGCTGTTGGTGCTAGGGGGGCTCTGTTATACCGGCGGTATTGCTTTTTATTTGTGGCGCAGCCTGCGTTTTCACCACGCTATTTGGCACCTATTTGTGCTGGCTGGCGGTATTTTGCATTTCTTCGCCGTACTCTTTTACGTCATTCCCTGATTTTGTGGCCCTGGTCACAGGGCCTCGCCATCACCAGAACTTCCTTTCGACTCCACTGTCCCCATTAATGACGGATCAAGCGGATGACACCATTGGAGAAATCCGCCTTCCGGAAGAGAGAGGCTCGTTCTAACCTTGTGCGAGCGAAATGTCGTGTCAAAGGTACTCCCATGCCCAAATTGCAACGGTTCCCCGCACTGCTCTATGTTCTTACCCTCTGTTTGACGTTATTCACTCTACAGGCTCAGGCTGCCGATAAGCCGGACCCGGCTTTTGAAAAGTGGGTAAAGGAGTTCCGCCAAACGGCCGTTAAGAATGGGATTTCCCCTCAGGTTTACGACCAGGCCTTTAAAGGCATTACCTCTCCTGACCAGTGGGTGCTGGATAGAGCCAGTTACCAGCCGGAATTCAAGGCGCCGGTGTGGCAGTACTTCGACAACCGTGTGCAAAAGCGCGCTATCGAGCGGGGCAAGCGGGAAAAAGAGAAGATGCAGCCCTGGCTCGATAAAATCGAGAAGCGCTTTGGTGTGGACCCCAATATCCTACTGGCAATCTGGTCGGTGGAATCGAGCTTCGGAGGCATTCTTGGCAATGAGACGGTAATGCGCAGTGTAATCCGCTCTCTCGCGACCCTGGCCTATGCAGATCCCCAGCGCAAGAAGTTTGGTCGGCAGCAGTTGTTGGCGGCACTGAAAATCCTGCAGGCCGGTGATGTTGAAGGTCAACACCTGCTTGGATCTTGGGCAGGAGCTATGGGGCACACGCAGTTTATCCCCACCAGCTACCAAGCTTATGCTGTAGACATCGACGGCGACGGCAAGCGTGATATCTGGAATTCGGTGCCGGATGCACTGGCTACCGCTGCCAATTTACTTTCCAGTAATGGCTGGCAGAAAGGTAAGCCCTGGGGCTATGAGGTCACCATTCCCGCCAAGAAAATGCCGGGCGGCAAATTGACAGTTGCGGAGTGGGAAAAGCTCGGAGTCAAGCGCGCCAATGGTGAGCCCTTTCCAAGTAAGAAAGCGGTGGCGGAGCTGAAGCTGCCTGATGGGCGCAATGGTCCGGCTTTTCTAGTATTTAAGAATTTCTTTGTACTCAAGCGTTATAACAACTCCGATCGTTATGCTATAGCCATTGGTTTACTTTCGGATCGTATTGGCGGCGGCGCGCCGCTGGTGAAAGACTGGAACCGCCCATTTACTCCCCTCGATGGCAGTCAAGTTGAACAGTTGCAAAAACTGCTGAAGCAGAAGGGTTTCTACAGTGGTGAGATTGATGGTAAAGCTGGTCCGGGAACCCGAAAAGCGATAAAGGCTTTCGAGAAGAGCGCCGGTGTGGAGGAGAAGGGCTTTCCCAGTAAAGAGGTATTGGAGTTGCTTCAGAAACAGTAGGGCGCCTCTAGAAGTTCTCATCCGGTAGTAGGCTGTCCTGCAATAACTCGAGGTTTTCAACTACCTCCTGGGGTTCGTGGAAATAGGCGATGTGATACATCGCCTCTCCCTCCTGCACCAGTGGGATGTTCTGCTTGCCGATTATGATTCCCTCGCCATTACTGCGTACCTGGTCTAGTTCATTGCCATAGGGGTCGGCAACAGTGGCGAGCAGGTCACCTGCGTACACTTGATCACCAAGCGCTTTAAGGTGGGTGGCTATGCCGCTGTCGCCGGCTCTTAGCCAGCCACTGCTACGAGCGATAAAGGGCTCTATCAAGCTGCGTCTGCGCCTTACCGGGAGCATACCCAGATGCCTGAGAACGTTAGTCACTCCTTTCAGACCAGCGCGAATGCACAACTCATCAAAGCGCAGGGCTTCTCCTGCCTCATACAGGAGGATTCTCACTCCCCGATCTGCGGCCGCCTGGCGTAGGGAGCCATCGCGAATCGATGCATTCAGCAATACCGGTACACCGAAAGCCTTGGCCATGGCACGGGTCACATCGTCGTCGAGATTGGCGCGTATCTGGGGAAGGTTACTGCGGTGGGCGGCCCCGGTATGCAGATCAATGCCGTAATCGCATTTGGCCACTATCTCACGTAGAAACACATGGGCCATTCGCGCAGCCAGGGAGCCTTTGGCTGAACCGGGAAAGCTGCGATTGAGGTCGCGGCGATCGGGTAGGTAGCGGGTGTGCTGGAGCACACCGTAGACATTGACCATAGGTACGGCAATCAGGTTACCGCGAAGGGATTTTAGACTGCGGCTCTGAATCAAACGGCTGATGATTTCGATGCCGTTCAGCTCATCGCCGTGCACGGCCGCACAGACAAAAATCGTGGGACCCTCCCGTTTACCGCGCTGTACATAAACGGGTATGGCCATTTCTGTATTGGTGTAGAGGCTGACTACGGGCAGGTCTATATGGCGGGATTCCCCCTTGGCCACTGCGATACCGCCAATTTCAAAGTTCGGGGATTCTTGCATGGTTATGTTCGCAATTGAGAGCTCTAAGTTTAGGGAATAGAGCAGGCCAGGATGGGCCCCTGTGAGGGGCGCCAGTAGGATTTTAGAGCCTGATTAGCGGCATATTGGACGTAGTGTGAGAGAAAATCCTTGAGCCGTTCAGCCACATTTGCAGGGCGGGATTCCAATATCCGGAAGTGGTGTACCATAGACCAGTCTCAATATCGGCGATCAAGCCGATACCGCGCCAGGGGCCAGGGGTTTGTCCAAAGGCTCTGCCATTTCTGTCCTCGGCATCTTTTCCCTGAGACCATTGCACCGTGCCCTGTGCGTCGAAAATAGCCAGCGGTTTTCCCTGTGAGTCAGTGTGATAGTACTCACAGCGGCCGGAGCTCCAGTGGCAGAGTACGGATCCGTTTAAGGGGTGTGTTATCCAATGGCCGATGCCGCGGGATTTACCATCGATCTGGTGTGCTTCAGCCCAGATGCCCAGGCCACTCCAACTGCTGGTGACCCGGCGCTGGCGTGACGACTTGCGATGGGTGCAGGTTTTACTCAGACGGCGCCCGAACGGGTCATAGCGGAAATGAGTTTTAAAATCGCCGCATTCTGCGGTGCTCATCAGCCCCCAACCGTCGTACTGGTATTGATAATCTCTGCGCCCGGGAATTTGCCGCTCGGCGACCACGTTGCCGCGCTTATCCCTGTCAATTTGTGCCTGGGGAAACCCGGTCTGGCGTATTGGAGTAGTGAGCTGTAGCGGGGGGCACTTATCAAATTGCCAAGCGAGGGCGAGTCCACTTTCCAGGCTAAAAGGGCTTCCAAACCGATGTTTGACTATACTGCGCACCTCTCCCTGGATATGAATAGTGTTTTGCTCTTTGAACTCACTGCGCAGCACCGGCTCGCCATTGCCATCCACACCGTAAAGCGCGCCACAGGGTGTGAGCGTGTAGGCCAAGTCGAGGTTGTCGGAGCTGGCGCTTCTCAACCAGCCGCGTGAATCGTACTGATACCTCAGGCTGAAATCGCGCACGTCACTGCTGTCGTGGTTCTCGGCGATAACCCGGTTGCGTCGGTCGTATTTAAAACGGACAGATGAATGTAAATTGTTAGCTTGAATCAGGCGTTTTTCAGTATCGTAATGGAACTCATTAATTTGGCCATTATTATTGCGTATGCTGGCGAGGGTGCCTCTGTCGTAATAGTGGAAGTACCAACGGCAGTCGTTATCACAGTATTCACTCAGGCTGCCATCAACGCTGTAGTTCCAAGTGAGTTGGCGCTCGTCCGGGGTGCGGTGGCTGATCAGTTGGCCGAGTCCATCATATTGCCAGCAGTAATCTCCGGTGGGGGTTTGCAGCTGGGTCAACTGGCCCTGGGTATTGTGGTGTAAAGCCCATTGGTTGCCATCGGCGAAATGTATCTGGCAAATACGGCCGCAGCTATCGTAGTCCCACTGCAAGCTTTGGCTGTTACTGGCATGGATGGCGTGGGGTTGGCCACGCTCGCAGTAATCGATTCCATATTGGTAGCTGCCTATGTGGGACTCGCGTAATTCGCCGGTGGGGCCATAGCGCCACTCACGCCAAGCTTCCCCATTGACGACCAGCGTGGTCATGCGCTGCCAGTGATCGTATTCGAAACCCCACTGCTTTTCCCCTCGGCGAATCGTTTGTAACTGCCCCTGGCCATCCCAGGTAAACTCAATGCAGCCGCCCTCGGGATCTGTAATTTGCGTGAGCATACCGCGATCGCTATAGAGCAATTTCCACTCTTGCTGTTCCGGGTCGATAATTGCCTGTGGCCGTCCCTTGTCGCTGTAAGTGAACAGCCATGATTGTTGTTCACTTAACTGTACTGCCTGTGGGTAGCCGTCTTCACTGTATAAATAACGCTTGCTGTTGCTCCCTTCGGTGATGCGCCGCAAGCGGCCAAATTCATCGTAGCGGAAGAAGGAATGCTGTCCATCGGCATTAATCTGCTGGCATAGATTCCCGTAGCAGTCGTAGAGCCAGCTTTTTTGCCGCTGCCCTTGACGCTCTTTGGTGAGCTGGCCGAACTGGTTGAAGTGCAGCTGTTGTGGAGTTCGCTCAGTATTTTCTACCTGGCAATTCCCACGGTTGTGTTGCCAGGTTAATAATGTTACCGATTCCTCTTGTATCAGCCTGTGGCAGTGCCCTTGCAGGTCGTATTCAAATTGACGCTTGCCACTCACACCGCTGTGCGCTTGCACAAGCAATAAATCGTGATAGTGATAGCTCTCCAGATCATGATTACTGTGGACTTCGGTTAGTAGACCGCCCTGGAATTCATAGCTGCACAGATTGCGCTGATCGTCGGGAGCGTGGTTATTCAGCAGTTTGGTAAGGCGCCCGCCGCGGCTTTCGAAGTCGAGTACCCGCCCCCAGGAGCTGACAATTTTTCTGGGTAACCCTTCGCTGTAATCAATGGTTAGGGAATTGCCGAACTGATCTCGAATCTCGGTAAGCGGGAGTGCACTGTTGACTCCATCTGCGCGAAAAATTTTATCGGGCTCATTAAAGGTGGAGAGTCGATAGCTGTGCAGACTCTGCCGGAATAGCAGCAGTCGTTCGAAGCGGTTATAACAGCCGTGCCCAATCGCGGGTAACTGGAATTGAATCTTGCGGCCTTCGGCATTAAACAGTTCTACTTGGTTATCCTGCACCAGTAACTGTTCGCTCAGCGAATGACGCCAGCCAGCTCCAATTCCACTGTCTTCATCGATACTAGAGCGGTAGTATCGTTTCCAAGAAAATGGCAGTGGCCCCGGTATTGTGAGGTCCACACATTCGAAATTCAGTTCGCCGGTTGCAATGATTACCTGTTCGTGTACCCGACGGCACCGGCTAAGAGCGGGGACATGAGTCCCTAGTGGGTTGGTACCGGGAGTATTAATAAATTGAACTGGGCCCTCATTGACTCCGGGTAACAGCTCGACTTCAGGTGCAGCTGAAATTGTATAGGTGTTGACCTCGACAGTAGGTGGTTCTGGCCACAGAGGTCGGTGGTGGCCGTCAGTAATTTGGGCCTCGGGAAGTTCTTCAATAGCCTCCACCCAGCGATAGGCTGCCGCAGGATTTCCCTGGGGGAAGGTGGCTGTGGAGGGGCTTAAGACTTTGAGCAGGTTGGGGACCAGCTGGGTGAGACGTTCCGGTGTCATTCTTCAGCTTCCGGCAAACAGTTTTATCGTTGCGCTTTTCTGATAGTTACATCTGGTGATTTTGGTCTTTGGGTTGCGCTCTGCTCTTGTGCGAGTATCTGCGCTGCGGGTTGGGAGGAGTATTCAAGAATACCCGCACTGATATTGTCGCGCCCTCCCATTCTGTTGGCATCATCAATAAAGCGATAAACACATTCCAGAGCAGGGCGGTGAGTGGCAAGCACTCGCTCAATCGCATGATCGTCCAAATATTCAGTTAAGCCATCAGTGCAGAGTAATAGCAAAGCGTTCTCTGTTAATTTCCAGCTATTAATTTCTGCTTCTACAGAATTGGAAACGCCCAAAGCGCGGGTTATGTGATTTCGTACACTGGATTGCTGTGCCTGCTCCTCGCTTATTTGACCACTGTCTATCATTTCCTGAACAACACTGTGATCGCGTGTAAGGCGCTGTAAGCCGAAGTTATTCCATAGATAAGCGCGAGAATCACCAATATGCGCGACGATCAGGAAATCGTGCCACATAACAGCGACAACAATTGTTGTTCCCATTTTTGCAAAATGCGGGTTGGTATTTTTTGTGTTTAGGAGGGCGTTGTTGGCACTGTTGATAGCGTCGATCAAAGTCGCGCGTAAAATCAATTGTTGTTGCTCGGGTGTGCAGGAGAGGAAGGTATGTTTTAAAAGGTCTTCTAAATGGAATTGAACGGTTTCTGCCGCTATTTTGCTAGCTGTGGCACCGCCTGTGTATCCCCCCATACCATCCGCTATCACGATATAGGCGAAAGGTTGGTCGGCGCTGGCATACCAGCGAATACTATCCTCGTTTTCCTCGCGAACTTGACCAATGTCAGTGCGTCCGTTGACCGCCAGACTTATCTGATCCATGTCTGGTGCAACTCCCCTTTATTTAAATAGCAACAAAATGCAGCGTAACATGATTACAACCACTAACCAGAGTTCATGTTAACTTGGCAGTAGACTAAGTTTGAAATTTTTTTCCCTGATTTGCGATAATAAAACCTTTATTCATCACTAGAAAGGCATTGCGCCTTATAAAAAAGGATTTGCTGGCAAAATGCCTCGTTTGCCCAGGCTCAATCTAATAGATATCCCTCAGCATATTGTGCAAGTTGGTCACAATAATTTGCCGTGCTTCTTTGATGAGGAGGATTATCAATATTATTTGATTAGTTTGCGCAATGCTGCTGATCAGTACCATGTGGATGTGCACGCATACGTCCTACTGCCCAATATGATTCAGATTATTGCCACCCCGAGGGTTCCAGATGGCATACCTTCAATGATGCAATCTCTAGGGCGTCGTTACGTACAGTTTGTCAATCACCGTTACAAGCGTTCCGGCACCATTTGGCGAGGGCGTTATAAATCCAGCTTGATTGACTCCGATGCCTACTTGCTGACCTGCTACCGCTATGTGGAACTGCGCCCTCTTTATTTGGGACTTGCTGACTCACTGGGAAATTATCAGTGGTCAAGTTTCAATCATCATGTAAACACTAAGCATGATAATTTGATTAAAGATCATCGTTTATATACCGACTTGGGTGAAAATGCCGGGCAACGTGCACAGGCTTATCGCCAGCTTTTTCGCTATAGCTTTGATAGCCGGCTACTGGATTACATCGCTGAAACCATTAAGTTGGGGCATGTTCTGGGTGGAGATGCTTTTAAAGATAAGATTGAACAAATCGCCAATCAGAGGGTTCGTCCGCTGAAAAGGGGACGACCAAGAAAGTCGAATAAAATCGAAAAACAAGTAGTGGAAACCAAATAGATAAAAACGCATGATGAGTACAAGGGGTTTCGTTGTGCTGCGTATTTTTTTTACCTGTGGATAATTAACTGTGAGCAAAGCCACTATAGCTGCCGGATTTCAAATCCACGGCGATAAAAATAAAAAGGAAGAAACCATGGACCATGGCAGTGATATTCTAAAAGTCGCAATCTTGGGCGATTTTAGTGGTCGCTCCAGCCGTCGTCAGTGCGAGCCTGAGACTATTGCTCAGCGCAGGGTATATGTGCTGAACCGGGATACTTTTGAAGGAGTATTCAGTGATCTTAGGGTGAGCCTGCAGTTACCGGTGATGGATGAGCCACTGCAATTACCTTGTTTCGATGATTTACACCCGGATTACCTCTACAGCCGTCTACCGCTTTTCAAGCATTTTATAGCGCTCGGTCAACGCCTGCGTGATCCTGGCCAATTCCAGCAAGCCGCAGAGGAGATTCGTCAGTGGAAACCGGAGCTGACTGAAACCGGGCAAGAGGCTGCGGATTATTCATCTGAGCAGTCAATCCTCGATGAGATTCTCGCGGCGGGTCGCGAGCGCCTGGCTAGGGAAAATGGCAGTGCTTTCCAGGTGGATCAACTGATTAGGGACATTGTTGCCCCCTATGTACAAAAAAGCGTGGATCCCATGCAAGGGGAGTATTTAAACGCCTTGGCCGAGGCGACCTCTGACACTATGCGCAAGGTGATGCATCATAGTGATTTCCGCCAGTTGGAGGCGAGCTGGCTCAGTCTGCATTTCTTAATGAGGCGACTAGACGAACACCCAAATTTGCAGCTGCACCTGATTGATGTCAGCAAGGAAGAGCTGCTTGCCGATTTTGCCAGTGCTGAGAGCGATCTTGAAAAGTCTCAGGTTTTTAAATTACTGGTTGAGCGTGAAACAGTCGCCGGTGACCGTCCCTACAACCTCGTGTTGGGTGACTTTTTTATTACGGACGAGGAGAGAGATCTGCATCTGTTGATCGATCTCTCCACTATTGCGGAAGCGGCTGGAAGTACTCTGCTTCTCGGAGGGGACACCAAACTGGCCGGCTGTCCCAGCTTGGCAGGATCGGTTGATCCAGATGATTGGTATTATCCTTTGAGTGAGCGCTTTGCCGAAAGCTGGCAGGCGGTACGGGATTACTCCGCCAGTGAGTATGTTGCACTGGCCGCCCCCCGCTTTATGTTACGGCTGCCATTTGGCCGTGAGACCTCCACCACTGAGCATTTTGATTTTGAAGAACTAACCCCCGATCAGGGCCACCAATACTATCAGTGGGGTAATAGTGCCTATCTGCTCGCCTTGGCTATCTGTCAGGGTTTTTCCACAACCGGCAGATTCCAGGCTCCCACCTCTGCAACCTATGAAAGCCTGCCTTTGCATCTGCGTAAACTGCCTCAAGGACAGTGGATTACCCCCTGTGCTGAAGCGTTGCTTACCGATCGTGCAGCAGCAGAGTTTAGTCAGGCGGGGTTGAGTACTATGCGCTCGGTACAGGGCCGCGATCAGATTGTCCTCCCCAGTTTGAGATCTCTCGCCGGTGGAGAATTAAAAGGGCCCTGGAGTTAAAAAGTATTTCCCGGTCACGGCATTCTCTGTAGGCCGGGTTTGAATTTCTTGTGTGGAAGGCCATTGTGCCCGAATCATTTTCGCTCTCTTTGGTAGTTTGTGTCCCAGCGGATGAGCGAAGTACAACAACTGTGTGAGTCAGGAAGACATGGATCTAATTCTCTCAGTATTGGCCGACCCCGCAGGGGCCAATATGCTCAAGCACACCAAGCTGTTCACTAAAGATGGGGGTAGTCTGGGGCGCTCTGCTGATAATTACTGGGTGCTACCCGATCCCGAACGTGTTGTCTCATCTCAGCACGCGCAAATTTCTTTCAGTGATGGGCAATTTTTCCTGACAGATACCAGCACTAACGGTACCTATCATAACGATGGCGATAACCCGCTGGGTAAAGGCAATAAACTCCCTCTGAGCGAGGGGGATATCATCAATGTGGGTGAATATCGCCTCAAGGTGACGTTGCGACAGCCTCAGGCCGAAAGTGACCTGCCAAAGGGATTGGGCAGTGCCGATTTTCTCGATACTTCCGATCGCACCACCTTCAATGCCAGTGCTATGGCCAAGATGCAGAGCCAAGCGGAGGCAAAGCAGCTGGATAACTGGTTGGAACCCGGTGGCAGCAACGATATTTCCCAGTCTGGCGAATGGGGTTACGTCCCACAGAGTAGTCAGAGTGCTCCCGCGCAGGATGATTTACTGGCTGCAGATCCGGGTCCACTGGACCCCATGTCGGCTTTTGAGCAGCCTCAGTCTTTCGGATCGTCAGATGTGCAGGGACTCGGTTCATTTGGTAGCGAACCCCAAGGGCAGGCGGCGCCAGGGCAATGGTCCGATGATGAGTGGTGGAAAGATGGCAGTGCCCAGGACCATGTGCCGGCAGATCAACACTCTGTGCAAATTGCTCCACAAACTCCGGCCCAGTCATTTGAGGCTCCTCCCTCCACACAGCCTCAAGCACCTCAGCCGCAATCTTTCCAGGCGCCAGCTCCGCAACCCCAGGTAGCTCCTCAGCCTCCGCTTGCGCCCCCATCACAGCCAGTTGCCCAACAGCAGCCCCAGTTCGCCCCAGCGCCAGTGTCACCACCCCCGGTACAAATGCAGCCACAAGCCCCGCAGGCTCCACAGGATAATCCTTTTGCGGATTCTTTTGCGGCAATACAGGGACAACAGGTAGCGGGCGCACCGGGCTTTGATACTGCACAGGCGCCTCCTGCAAGCCCTATGGGTTTTGCCTCTCAGGGGCAGAGCTTTTCCCAATTGCAACAACCGACTCCTGTTCAGCAGAGCCCGGCGCCTGAAGTACCGGTAGCGCCGGTGCAGCCAGCCCCGGTTCCTCCGGTATCCAGTGTGCTGGCAGCAACGCTGGGCCTGAATATGAATCCCGGGCAACAACAAATAGCCGATCAACAGGCCGCGGAGATCGTCCGCGAAACGGTTTCCCGCCTGATCGACCTCCTACGTGCGCGCAGCAGTATCAAGAATGAGCTGCGTGTACAGCGCACTATGATCCAGACAGAGGCGAATAACCCACTGAAATTCAGTGCCACGGAGAGAGATGCGTTGGAGGCGATGTTCGCCGGTAATGGTGCTTTTTTACAGCCCAAGGAGGCGGTGCAGGATAGTTTCGATGATCTCTCCGATCACCAGGTCGCGGTGCTGGCGGGGATGCGCGCTGGTTACAGTGCGATGCTGCAGTATTTCAGCCCGGACAATATTGAACGTCGCCTGGGGAATACCTCTGGTGTATTCGGCAATAAGAATGCAAAGAAATGGGAGGGCTTCAGCGCGATGTATCGGGAATTAGTGGGCGATCCGGATGCTTGTTACCGCAAGCTTTTCGGTGATGAGTTTGCTGTGACTTATGAAAACCAGTTGTCTGAGCTGAAGAATGCCAGACAGCTGAAAAATTAATAGATCGGAAGAGGGAATTGGTCGTGTCCATAACAAAGTTACTGAAATTCACCCTACTCGGAATACTGGTAGTTAGTCTGGCAGCGTGCCAAACAACTAGGCGCACCCTGAATCTGGATACCAGTGTCGAGCTCTCGGTCAACATCCGCAATGACGTCAATCCGGATGATGATGGTCGTGCATCGCCGGTGGTAGTGCGCGTGTTTATGCTGGCAGACGACCGCCAGTTTGCCCGAGAGGATTTCCTTAATCTTTATGAAAATGCGGAATCCCGTCTCGGCAAGGATCTCCTAGATACCGTTATCCTGAAGGAGTTCGCACCTGGTGAGCAGCGTGTGGAAGAGCTGCCTTTGACTCCAGAAGTGAAGTACATCGGTTTATTGGCAGAATTTGTGCAGTATCAAAAAGCCGATGCACTCATGGTGCTGCCGATAACCGACCACAAAAAGAATAGTTATCAGATTGCCTTGGCCGACACGCGTATCGGCACACCCGATAATATCGCCAAGCGACGCCGAGGCATTGTTTCACCGCTATCTCGCAACGATACCAGTGGGAAGAAGGGCGACACGGTGACAATTTCCAGTGAAGACTATGACTTGATGAAGAAGCGTCTTCAGGAAGCGGAAAAATCTAAATAGAGCGTCGCTCAGCACAGGTTTAATTAAGCCCACTTCAAGTGGAATTGGGTTTTACAAGGAAGACATATGTCGGTTAACAACAAGGTGATCTGGAGTGAGGGCATGTTTTTACGCCCTCAACATTTCCAGCAGCAGGACCGCTATCTCGAACAGTTAGTTGAGGCTCGCACAGCTTCGCTAGGGCCCTATACCTGGGGTGTGGTGGAGCTGGCGATCGATAGTGAACCGCTCTCTATGGGGAAGATATCGCTATCCCGTGTACGTGCGATATTTCCCGATGGTACGCCAATTCTTGCACCGGAAAATGAAATCCTACCGGATGTCCTGGATGTGCCGGTTAACACCCGTGATGAGATCGTCTATCTATGTGTACCGATGAAGCGTCCCGGCAGCCAGGAATCCATCCGTGACCAGGAAGATTTTCCCCAGGCGCGCTACCAGACAGCAAACTTCGATGCGCGCAATAGTGCCGCAGCCTCCGGGGAGTCTGCCCGTATCCAGGTGGGCAAACTGCGAGTGTGTCTCAAGCTTGAGAGCGATGATCTCAGTGGGTACGCGTCTATTGGTATCGCTAGAATACGCGAACGCCAGCCGGAGAAACCGGTCGAGTTGGATTCAGACTATATTCCGCCGCTATTGAATGCAGAGACTTCAGCGGTAATCAAAGCCTATATCGAAGAGGTTAAAGGCCTGTTGGATCACCGCGGCTCCGCGCTGGGACACCGCTTGAGTGATAGTGGCCGCAGTGGCTCAGCAGAGATTGCCGATTATCTGTTGCTGCAGGTTATTAATCGTTTTGAACCTCTATTAAAACAGATCACTGCTCAGCCACGCCTACACCCGCACAGTTTGTTTGTGGAGTTACTGCAATTGGCTGGTGAGCTGTCGACATTTACTTCATCGACCAAGCGCCCGCCGGAAATCCCCAGTTACTCGCACGAAAACCTACAACTCAGCTTTGCTGGGTTGTTTTCAGCCCTGCGCCAGTCGCTCTCAACAGTTCTGGAGCAGACTGCTATTGCCATGGAGTTGGTGCAGAGAAAGTTTGGTATTTATGTGGCCCCGGTTTCCGATCCCTCGCTACTGAAAACGGCCAGTTTCGTGATGGCCGCTAAAGCTGATATGCCCGGCGACCTGTTGCGCAGTCGTTTCCCCACGCAGGCCAAAGTGGCGCCAGTGGAAGCTATCCGTGAGTTGATTTCCGCTCAGCTGCCGGGATTGTCATTGCGCCCCTTGCCAGTGGCGCCGAGACAAATTCCCTATCACGCGGGTTTTACCTATTTCGAAATGGAGCGCAGCGGTGAGCTGTGGCAGGCCATGCAGAGATCTGGGGGCTTTGCGGTGCATCTCGGCGCGGAATTTCCGGGGCTGACCATGGAGCTCTGGGCCATAAGGAATAACTGATATGAGCAACGACAGCTTCAGCCCTCCACCGTCGCCCAATGCAGGTGACAGGACCGTAATGATTCCCACTCCAGGTGCCGCAGCTCCGGTGCAGTCTGGTTCATCTGCACAGCCGCAGTTCTTTGCCAATCCCGGCAGTTCAGCGGATATGCAGATTCGCAATAGTTTGAATCCTCTGGTCTCCGCAGCCTCCAAGCTGCTGGGGGTGATTATCAAGCTGCGCACAACCATGAATCACTCCAATGTGCCGGATCTGCACAAGCGGCTGACCAAGGAAATTCAGGCATTTGAGCGGGAATCCAAACAGCTGGGCCTGGCCCCTGAGGCAGTGCTTACCGCCCGCTATCTGCTGTGTACCGTTGTGGATGAAGTGGTGTTGACTACGCCCTGGGGTACGGCGAGTGGTTGGAGTCAGCACTCGTTGCTCAGCCTGTTCCACAAGGAGACGTTTGGTGGTGAGAAATGTTTTTCCATTCTGCAGCGTATGCTGGAAACCCCTGCTTCCCACCTGGAGTTGTTAGAGCTCTTTTATCTTTGCCTCAGTCTCGGTTTTCAAGGCAAGTATCGCTTGGTGCAGCGGGGCCACGAGCAGATTGAGCAGATTCGCGATGAGCTTTATCGGACCATAGAGCAGCACAAATCAGCAATGGACCGCGATCTCTCTCCCCACTGGCAGGGCTGTGTCGAGCGCAAGTCGGGCCTGATTCACTACATGCCTTTGTGGGTGATTATGAGCGTCGCACTGGGGTTGTTGGTTGCCACCTACAGCGGCTATCGCTGGTGGCTTTACGAAACGACTACCCCTGTGGCTGACCGAGTAGTGGAATTAACAGGCAGTGACAGTGAGCCCCCGCAAGGGGAAGGGTGACACTCGGACCGAATTGATCCGGTGCCGATTGAGCCCGGGAGATGGAGCTATTCATGAAACGCTTGCGCGACTTTTTTACCAACAAATGGGTGCTTGGCATTATCGGCCTCGCAGCCCTGTCTGTTCTGATTTGGTTTGGGGCGGACTACATCAAGTTTGGCAGTGATAACGCCACACTGTCCCATACAGTTCGCATTACCATCATCGTTTTTATTTTCGCAATTTGGTTGGTGTGGAACCTGAGCCAGTGGCTGGTCGAACGGCGCCAAAACCAGGCTCTGATTAAGGGCATTGAAGAGTCTCAGGAGAGTACCCAGGATCCGGATGAAGAGCATTCCCTCGAGGAGCTTGAGGCTCTATCGGGGCGTTTCCGCGAGGCCATGGATGTATTGCGCAACGCCCGCTTTAAGTCAGAGAAGGGCAAGGTGTCCCTGTACCAGCTGCCCTGGTACGTCATTATTGGTCCACCCGGCTGCGGCAAAACTACTGCGCTGGTAAATTCAGGATTGGAATTTCCCCTGGCGCAAAGCCACGGTAAAGAAGCCCTGGGGGGAGTTGGCGGCACGAGAAATTGCGATTGGTGGTTTACCAACGATGCAGTTTTGATCGATACCGCCGGCCGTTATACCACTCAGGACAGCCACCGGGTTTACGACAACAGTGCCTGGCGAGCATTCCTCGGATTATTGAAACGCTATCGTCGTCGCAGGCCGATTAATGGTGCCCTGGTTGCCATTAGTTTGCAGGACCTGATGGTACAGACCGATGAACAGCGCCAACATCAGGCCAAGACGATTCGTTCGCGAGTGAATGAGCTCCAGCAGGAGCTGGGAATACGTTTCCCTATTTACCTCACCTTTACCAAGTGTGACTTGGTAGCGGGCTTTAGTGAATTCTTTGATAACCTTTCACAAGCCGAGCGCGAGCAGGTCTGGGGTATGAGCTTTCCCCGTGAAGCCAATGCCACTGTCGGCGCGCCGTTGGATAACTTCAGGGCCGAGTTTAACCAGCTGATTGAGCGCTTAAATCAGAGAGTGTTGTGGCGTGTGCACCAGGAGCGCAATGTTGAGAAGCGCGCACTGCTGCAGGGATTTCCCGCCCGCATGGAAAGTTTGTCGGATATTTTAGCGGACTTTATCAAGCAGACCTTCGAGCCAAACCGCTATGAAACTGTGCCTATGGTTCGCGGTATATATTTTACCAGTGGTACCCAGGAGGGCAGCCCGGTAGACCGTATGATGGCTTCGGTAACAGCGGATTTTGGCCTGGAGCGCAGTGTTGGGCCCAAATTCCAGGGGGTTGGAAAAAGTTTCTTCCTGAATCGCCTGCTCAAGGATGTGGTATTCCCCGAAGCTGAATTGGTGGGAGTCAATCGCAAGGTAGAGAGCGCTAACCTGTGGTTGCGCAGAGGGGTATATATCACTTTAGCTGCGGCATTTGTGGGTTCGATCTTTCTCTGGAGTGGCAGTCTCGCATCCAACAAATTGTCCATGGGTGAAGTTAATGACCACCTGGCGGCCTATGAGCAAGCCGAGGAAAAGCTTAAGGACAAGAGGCCTACACCGGCGAATGTTTTGCAGATGCTTGAACCCTTGCGGCAGGCGACTTCGGTGTATGACCGCGAGGAGCACCCCTGGATCTCCAATCTGGGCTTGTATGACACCCGTATAGATCAGACGCTGGATAACCTCTATCGGCAAAAGCTTGAAGAGATCTTTTTACCGGCGCTATTGCGAGATATTGAAAGTAACCTCAGCCGCTTGGGGAGTGATGACCCTGCACTGGTCAGTACCCTCAAAACCTATCTGATGTTCTTCAACCCGGACAAATTGGACATCACGACCGTTGAGGGCTACTACAGCGCCCGCTGGGAACGCCAATTACCCGGCGAAGCTCAGGAACAAGATAATTTACGCTACCACCTCGATCAATTGTTGGCGCGTCCAATACCTGAAAGTGTTCAACAAAATGAGCGTGTAGTGGCTCGCGCCCGCCAACAGCTGCGACGCATCCCTGTGCCGCAAAGGCTGTTTGCGCAATTACAAAATAGCGATCTTGGGCAGACCTCTGTCGACTTGTATCAGGAAATCGGCGGTGATACTCAGCAGGTGTTTGGTGTGAGAGCTGGCGATTCACGCTTTAGTATCCCCTTCCTATATACCAAGGCGGGTTATAAGGACGTGGACTTTGGTGCAGATTCCCAGTTGATGACCACTATGGCGGATGAGCGCTGGATCTACGGTGGGGAACTCAGTGGTGAGGACTTTACCGAAGCCGACCGGGCGAAACTCGGCGAGGATGTAAAGCGTATTTATCTGGGGGAGTATCTTCAGCACTGGCAATCCTTCCTTGGCGGTTTCAGCATTCGCAGATTCAACAGCACTTCCCAGGCACTTGAGGTTCTCTCAACCCTGTCAGACCCCATTTATTCCCCATTACTGGCAATCACGGAAATTACTTCGGATAACACACGCCTGACATTGCGACCGGAGCTGTCGGTGGATGCCAAGGGGGTGCCATTACCGGTATCCAGTACAACTCGCCGACTCGGTGGTGCGGCACTGGATAGCGCAGCAGGGGCGTTGAAGGACCGCTACAAGCCTAATATTGTCGATGTGCGCTTTGAGGAAATACAGCGCATTACACAAAGCGAGAAAGGCAGACCCGCACGGGTTCAGGAGTATCTCCAGACTATCAATAAGATTCAGGAATATCTGACTGAAATTGACAGTGCTCCAGACTCCAATGAAGCGGCGTTCGCCAGTGCCAAAGCCCGTTTTGCTGGGGGCGGCGATGCGATTAAGCAGCTAAGAGTCAAAGCGGCCAATGCGCCGGCGCCTTTTGATAAATGGCTGACCGAAATTGCTGACAGCACTTGGGCTCTGGTTATGTCGAAAGCCAAGGGGCATCTAAACCGGGTATGGCGTGAGCAAGTTTATCAAAGCTACGCCAGCAGCCTGGCAAATCGCTATCCGCTGCGCAGTGACCGGGACCAGGAAGTACCAGTTATTGAATTTAATCAATACTTCAAGCCTGGGGGGATTGAGCAAAAGTTTGTTACTGAATACTTAAAGCCTTTCGTCGATACAAGAAATTGGAAAGTGAAGTATGTGGAAGGGCAGGGTATGAGCCTTTCAATTGAAACGCTGTCCCAGCTGCGTAGAGCGGAGAAGATTCGTAAGACCTTCTTTAAATCGGGAGAAAGCGCAGCTTATTCTTTCCGTATAGAGCCAACCAAGCTGGATTCCAGTGTGCGCCTGTTTGAACTTGAGCTGGGAGATCAGCGTGTTCCTTATTCGCATGGCCCCAAGACCAGTAAAAAACTTACATGGCGCGGTGGAGAGAGTAATCGGGTGCGGATTATCTTTGAAGATCTCAATGAAACCGTACACCGTAAACATTTCGAAGGAGATTGGGCTTGGTATCGACTTCTTGCAAGCTCAGATCTTGAGACAGGGCGAAGCAATGCGGAGCGTTTGGTGACCTTCTCTGAAGAAGGGCGGAAAGCACAATTCAAACTAGTGGCTTCGAATGTAAATAATCCTTTCGATCGCAGTTTACTGCGTGGTTATCGGTGCCCGGAGACTCTGTAGTAGGGAGTGAGTGACTTGCAAAGCAGCATAGGTATTTTTGGCAAGCTTCCTGGGCATGGGGATTTTATCCAGCGTCAGCTTCCAGCGAGTTTCGTCAGGGTGTGGGATGAGTGGCTGCAGCGTGCAGTGCATGGCTCCCGAGAAATAATGGGTGAAAACTGGCTGGACTATTATTTGACCAGTCCGGTCTGGCGCTTTGCCCACAGTAAAGGAATCATTGATGAGACCCCCTGGGTAGGGGTTCTAGTGCCTAGTGTGGATAGTGTGGGGCGTTATTTTCCTTTGACTATCGCCGCACCGTTACCCTCTTCTATGGACATAATTAACTTTATGTCAGATGCAGATATGTGGTACCGGGAACTTACGGAATTAGCTGTCAGCGCACTGCAAAATATGCTCCATGCAGATCAGCTGTTCGAGGCCTTTAGTGAGGTGCCGGTAGAACTGGGGCAGCTAGCTACTCCTGCAGCACAGAGTGAGTTCTTTGTCGCGAGTAATGATGCCTCGGGTAACGACAATCGCTACGCGGGGTTGCTCGGACAGGTATGTCGTAAGCAGTTCGCCAGTTACAGTCTGTGGTCTTGCGAAGGATCACAGCATCTAGCCCCAACCAGCGTGCTTTGCCCCTCTTTACCCGGCCCTGAATTTTACTGCTCTATGTTGGGTGCCAGTCAGCAAAGACAGTGAATAAATAGGTAAAGGATATCTAGTGTGAAGCAAATAATAGTGGCTTTAAATAGTAATAAGCATCGGCGGTATAGTGTGTTAACCGGTGATATTTCACACAGTGAAACTCGACATATCTGTCAAGTGTACCTACCCGAGTTCACGGCTCTGGCTGGAGAATGTCCGATCATATTTTTAAAGTCTCAAGAAGAGAATGCCCTGGAAAGTTGTGCTTTATTAGGTATAAAACCGGGGCAGAATCTTTTTATTCAGCAGGATAAATGGTTGGGTGGTTATATCCCGGCAACATTGAGAGCTTATCCATTTTACTTGCATTACAAAGATCAACTGGAAACAAATCCAATAATTTGTGTGGATTCATCCTCTCTCTCACTTGGTAGCTTAGATGGAAATAGAAGTAGGCTATTCGATGATGAGGGGCAAGCGACAAATGCATTATTGCAGGCCAGAAACTTACTGAGTGGAATTCATCAGCAGAAATCAAATAATAAAGAGTTTATTCGTTGCCTCACTGAGATGGAACTCTTTCAGGAGCAGGTAGTGGTAGTCGATTTACCTGGTAATACCAAACATCGATTAACCGGTGTATTTTGTGTTACTTCAGAGCGTATGAATGCATTGGATGATAATGACTTCTTACGCTTAAAAGAGCGTGGCTATTTAGCTCCAATATACGCTCATATGCTGTCTTTGCATCAGTCAACAAATTTAAGTCGGCTATTCAAAAAGTATCAAGCGAGGCTGCTTCACTAGAGGGTTAAGGCTAAACAATAAAAACCCTATTGTTTTTAAACCATTTGAGCTTGGTGAAGTAATAGCAACTTACTCCAGATGCATTAAAGCTCATGGCATAAGTGAAATTAATTGAGTAGCCTATTTAGGAAAAAGGTACCAGTGTACAGGGCTCTTTGGTTGTCCAAATATCCGCCAACCTATCTATAACTGCAGGAAGCAAGGGTTAAGGTATGTCATATATCGTGGTATTTACTGGGGAGATTAGAGCACTTTTTGAGCGGCGAAAGGCAATATCAGCCCTGGGTAGCGAGTTTGGATTTAGTTTTACACAAATTAAAGCGCTTATGGCTAGCAGCCGCTCACAGCTTAGAAAGACTGCAGATCGTGCAGAAGCCTGTCGTTTTGTTCAGAAATTATGGGTGGCCGGTTGGCACTCCAAATTATTTTTGGACTCTGACTTGTTGCACTCTACTAAAGAATCCGTTGAGCGTGGTGCTTCTCATTTACCTGTGGTTATGGGAAAACTCCACTGTGAAGGCTCGCAGCTGCAACTGTGCGCACCGCGTAATTGGGTAGTTTGTAATAATTTGAATCCAAACGCTGAAATTCAGGCTGGTGATACCGAATTAAACCGGTACCTGATTGTATTGGAGCAAAAGCGAACTGAACTTCCCGAAGAGCTAAGCCTCACGGACTATGCCGAGGCTCAGATGCAGCAGTGTTTGAGCAAAGTATCTAATGGCAACCTTCTAAGTGGCCCACAAGTGCTAGAGCGCGATTGGCAAATGGGTTTGTTGTACGAGATGAGTGCTAATGTCGGCAAAGATTCGGTTCAATATATGGTTGTTTTTTTTCGCGGCAAAGAGAGTTTCTATACCCTTTTTCTATGGACCTCTTTGCAAAGCTTTGCACAAGCAAAAACAGAATTTATTCAGATAGTGGCAAGTTTTCAATGCTCTCCGGAAAGTGAGACTACCGCAGAAAGTAAGGCCTCAGCTGTAATTGCTGTGTAATTGTCTTGTCAGCGGCTGTAAAATCTAAAAAAATAATAAAAATTATTTGTTTAATATTGTGCGCTGTGCACTTTTTTTAAGGTATTGCGATTACATTGTGTCATTTGCCTTGATTAGATCTTTACAACGTGTACTCTTCTCGGAAATCTTCTTGAAGGAATTGATTGGGTAGAAGGGACTTTTTTCATGGCATTCCCAAATACAATAAATATCGAAGAACTCACGGCTCCTATTTCTTCAGAGAGCCCTGTCGGTGAGGATATTCGGGAGGATCGATCACCGACCTCTGATTACTACTCCATCAAAGATGCGCGAAATAGTGCTAGGGCCGCAGAGCGCTCGGCCATGTTTGATGACACAGATTCTGATCTGCTGGCCCCTTGGCGTGATGTGGCAAAGGCCGCAGAAAAGATTCTGACAAAGAAAAGTAAAGATCTGGAAGTGGCCAGCTGGTATACAGAGGCCCTAATTCGTCTCCATGGCTTTAGTGGCCTCAGAGATGGCTTTCTATTAATTGAGCAGCTGGTTACCAATTTTTGGGATGGCCTATACCCAGTTCCTGATGAGGATGGTATTGAAACTACGGTTGCACCACTGACGGGCCTTAATGGTGATGGCGGTGACGGTACGCTAATGATGCCGATCCGTAGTGCACCAGTAACCCCGGAGGGGGATTACGGAGATTTCTCTTTTTTCCAGCATCAGCAAGCTCGGGATGCAGATCGTATCGCAGATGAAGATGCTAAAGCGGCCCGCATTGAGACTCTGGGATATAGCCTGGAAGATGTAGATCAATGTGTGAACAGCGCGACTAATGAATGGGCTAAGAATCTGATAGAAACTATAGAAGCTACTATTAGCAGCTATAAAAATATCAATGATGCTTTGCGCTCTAGTTGCGGTCATGATGCACCGCCATCAACTAATATTTCCTCTCTACTGGATGAAGTATTGCGTACAGCGAGATTCATTTATAAGAGTCAGCTTGATGCGCTAGCACAGAATGAGGCACCGGAAGTAACTGAAGACACACAGAGTGACTCCCCCATTGAGGAAGCTGTTCCCAATGTGGCATCAACAATAGTTGCGAATGCTATTGCAGCACCCACCGGACCGGTTAGCTCCCGAGAGGATGCTCTTAAATTACTAGAACAGGCCGCGAAATATTTCCGTACCTACGAGCCACATACTCCTTTGGCTCCAGGGTTGGAGCGATTAATAGGCTGGGGTCGCATGACAGTCTCTGAATTGATGACTGAGTTACTACCAGATGAGCAGTCCCGAGCCCTATATTCCCAGTTGACAGGTGTTCGTCTCGATGGAACGGATACCCAACGTTATGTAGCTCCGCCGGTAACGAGTAATACCCCATCACCAATTCCAGCTGCATCTGAGCCAGCATCAACAGCCACTGAAGCTGCATCTGCAGCTGAGGATAGCTGGGGTGGGCAAGCACAAGAAGAAGCCAGCTCGGGTTGGTAATTAATTAAGAACAGCAGTCCCTAAATCTAGGAAGGAGACCTGAGATGTCTGAGAGTATCCACAATAAACTTAAGCGTGTGCGCAAACCACGTGTACATATAACTTATGATGTTGAAACCAATGGTGCGGAAGTTAAAAAGGAACTTCCCTTTGTTGCTGGTGTAATGGGCGACTACTCAGGGGATAACACCGAAAATCGCAAAGCATTGAAAGATCGTAAGTTTGTTCAAATTGATCGCGATAATTTTAACGATGTAATGACCAAGGTTAATCCAAAACTGAATCTTCAGGTGGAAAATACCTTATCTGGTGATGGCAGCAAAATTGGTATTGATCTCGATTTCAATCATATGGATGACTTTTCTCCAGAGAAAATCGTCGATCAGGTTGAGCCGCTGAAACAACTCTTGGAAGCACGCAGTAAATTACGTGACCTTCTCAGTAAGGCAGACCGCTCTGAGGAACTAGAAAAAGTTTTAGAAGACATCCTGAAAAGTACGGAAAATGTCGGTGCTATTTCCGAGCAGTTGGGGTTGAACAAGGATAAAGGAGAGGACTCAGAATGAGCACAGAAGTAGAAAATGTTGCGGAAGGTGAAGCTGAGGAACAATCGGTCAACCTACTGGAGCAGGCTATTGCCGCGACCAAACAAACAGAACCGCAGGAAGCCCAGGATCTGATCGCAAACCTGACAGAGCAGGTTTTAAAAGGAACCGTAACCTGGGACCGTAACCTTACCCAGACAATCAAAAAAGCAGTCAGTGCAATTGACCAGGCTATGTCTAAGCAAATGGCCGCTATTCTGCACGATGAAAAATTCCAGAAGCTTGAAGGTTCCTGGCGCGGACTGAATCACCTGGTGATGAATTCTGAAACAGGTGCAACCATGAAGATTCGCATGCTCAATTTGAGCAAACGCGAATTGTTCCGAGACCTGGATAAAGCCGTTGAATTTGATCAGAGCCAGACCTTCAAAAAGATTTATGAAGAAGAATTTGGTATTGCAGGTGGTGAGCCATACGGATGCATGATAGGTGATTTCGAATTCACCAGTCACCCTGAAGATATCGAGCTTCTGAGTAAAATGTCCAATGTTGCGGCAGCGGGTTTCTGTCCGTTTATTGCTGCAGCCGGTTCCGGTATGTTTGGATTTGATAACTTTACCGAACTGTCGAAACCCCGTGACCTCGGTGGAATCTTTGAGTCAGCTGAATATATTAAGTGGCGTAGTTTCCGAGATAGTGAAGATTCTCGTTTCGTTACTCTGGTTATGCCACGGACTCTGGCCAGAACTCCCTATGGCGCAAATACCAAGCCAATCGAAGCTTTTGACTTTGAAGAGTTTGAAGTTGATGAATCTGGAGTTTCACGCCCTGCGGACCACGACCAGTACTGCTGGATGAATGCCTCTTATGTAATGGGCACCACCATGACCAAGGCCTTTGCTGAGAATTCCTGGTGTACAGCCATTCGTGGTGCCGAGGGTGGTGGTAAAGTGGAAGGTCTGCCCTCACATATATTCAAGAGTGATGACGGCGATATGGACCAGAAATGTCCAACAGAGATCGGTATTACTGATCGCCGTGAAGCCGAATTGAGCGCTCAAGGATTCTTGCCGTTATGTCACTACAAGAATACCGATTACTCTGTATTTTTTGGTGCTCAAAGTGCGCAAAAACCAAAAGCCTATGACGACCCGGATGCTACCGCGAATGCAGCGATTTCTGCACGTCTTCCCTATCTGATGGCTACTTCTAGAATTGCCCATTACCTGAAAGTAATGGCGCGTGACAAAGTAGGCTCCTTTATGGAGGCTAGTGATTGTGAACGTTGGTTGAATAAGTGGATTACTCAATACACCAACTCAAATCCGGACGCAAGCCCAGAGATGAAGGCAAAGTATCCGCTTTCAGAAGCTCGAGTTGAAGTGAAGGAAATTCCAGGTCAACCTGGGTGCTACAGTGCTGTTGCCTACTTGAAGCCCTGGTTACAAATGGAGGAGTTGACCACCTCCATGCGTATGGTTGCCAATATCCCATCTGCAGGATAAAAACCTGTGCCCGCCTCGGAATAAGGGGCGGGCAATTTTTTGAAAAGTCTTCATCAAAGCTTTAAATTACTTGAAGCTGTCAGAAATGCTAATGGGAGTTTTCCGGTGCCCTGCGCAACAAAAAAAGAATTTACGGAAGATTATTTAGATATTTTGCCGGAAAATTTAGCGAGTGGAGATCAGGGTCAATTACAGCGTTTTTTACGCGAACCAGACGAGCTATTCTCTTTTGAATACTGGTTAACAGAAATATGTCCTTGTCCAAAAAAGGAGAATTTTTCTGTTCGCCAATATTTGAGTCGTATTATTGTTGAGCTTGATGAGCTTATATGCGATCAAGTTAATCGGATTCTTCATAACTCTCGTTTTCAGCGTCTAGAGGCAAGTTGGCGTGGTCTATCAATGCTGGTATTTGATACACCACATTCAGACAATATTAAGATAAAACTGCTAGATGCCAGCTGGAAAGACTTGAGCAAAGATATGGAGAGGGCTCCAGATTTCGATCAGTCTGGACTTTTTCATTTAGTTTATAACGAAGAATTTGGTACTCCAGGTGGAGAGCCCTTTGGTTTGTTAATGGGAGATTATTATATCTCGCATCGGCCGATGGCAGATCACCCTTACGATGATATTTTTACTCTGCAGGGCATAGCCCATACGGCCGCCGCCGCTTTCGCGCCATTTATCTGTGCTGCAACACCTCAACTTTTTGGCGTCGATCATTTTGATGATTTGGCCAAGCCAATTCGCTTCTCTGAGGTTTTTCGTCAAAAAGAATATATACGCTGGAATAGCCTGAGAGATTTAGAGGATAGTCGCTTTATAGCCATTACTTTACCTCAAGTGCTTATGCGCGAGCCCTATAGCCTAGAGTTTTCAGAATATCGTGGGTTGAGATTTGAGGAACAGGTTAGCGGATCTCACAACCGGCGATATCTTTGGGGGAATTCCTGCTTTGCTATGGGGGCAGTACTGTTACGCGAATTCAGTGAAGTTGGTTGGTTTTCCCATATTCGCGGTGTTGCACGGGATCATCTTGGCGGTGGATTGGTGACTCAGCTGCCCACCCTGGCCTATAAGCCGGACAGCCGCCCCGGTATGGTTAAGATGACCACTTCGATTCTGGTTACAGATTTTGTAGAAAGGGACCTATCAGAATTGGGTTTTGCATGCTTGAGCCACTGTTATGACACGCCATATAGTGCTTTTAATAGTGTGCCCTCTCTTCAGAAAGCTAAACAATATACATCGAAAGCAGCTACGGCGAATGCGCGTATTAGTTCTATGCTGCAACAAATTCTTTGCGCCTCACGCTTTGCTCACTATATCAAGGTGATGATTAGGGATAAGGTGGGTGCCTATATGAATGCTGCTGATTGTGAGCGCCAGCTTCAGCATTGGTTGGACCAGTATACTACTGGGCGAGATGATTTATCTTGGGAAATGTTGGCACGTTACCCCCTGCGTGAAGCTCGAGTTCGTGTGGCGGATGAGCCTGGCAAAGTAGGTAGTTATCAAAGCGTAATTCATCTTAAAAGCCACTATACGGTCGATCATTTGGTCTCTGAGCTCAAGCTCACTACGGCTCTGGCAACGATAGGTGTTGGGGGTTCATAGAATTATGGCAAGAGAAAAAAGACTGTTAGCTCCAGTGCTAGATCGACTACTTGAATCATCTAGTAAAGTAAATGTTCACCAATCCCATCAGATTTTACGCCAGCTACGTGAGGGGGTTAGGCGCGACCTCGAATATTTATTTAATACACGTTATCGCTGTATTTCACCACCATCTGAACTGCGGCACTTGGACGAGTCAAATATCAATTATGGTCTGCCAGATCTGTCTACTGTCAATTTATCCTCATTAGACAGTCGAAAACAATTCTGCCGGGATATTGAGAAGACAATTTTACATTTTGAACCAAGAATTCGCTCTGTAAAAGTTACCACTCAAGATAAGGTAGATGTGGAAGATCCCAGCATACGTTTTCGTGTAGAAGCAGTATTGCATGTTAATCCTGCATCTGAGGTTATCGTATTTGACTCTGCCTTAAACCCGGTAACACAAATGGTAGACGTGTCTGAGATTATGTAATGAGTGAAAAATTAATAGATCTCTATGAGCGTGAGCTCGCATTTATTCAGCAAACATCCGCTGAGTTTGCCCGTATGCACCCTGCGGCTGCATCACGTCTGCAGTTAGATGCAGATACCGTAGATGATCCGCTTGTGGGGCGTTTGTTGTCTGGTTTTGCATATATGAATGCCAGGGTTCAACAAAAACTAAGTGATGATTTCCCTGAACTTACAGATGCAATGCTGGAAACATTGTATCCACATTATTTACGACCCATTCCATCATGTGCGATCGTTCAATTTGAGCCGGATTCAGACCTTGATGCAATAACGCAGGTTGATGCAAAAACGTTGTTAGAAAGTGACAGCTTTCAGGGACAAACCTGCAGGTTTACAACTTGTTATCCGGTGGAAATTAATCCGTTTCAACCGGTCAGCGCAAGCTTAATGCCACGCCCGTTTATTGCTCCTGGTTGTAATGAGATTCAGGGAGCAAACGCCGTTCTTAAGCTCTCCCTTAAAGCTTTGAGTCCTGATCTGAGCTTTGCGGAGATGAATCCCGAAAAAATAAGATTCTTCTTGCGTGGTCAAGCGACACATGTGTATAGCCTCTATGATCTGCTTTTAACCAAATGTGTAAAGCTGGTTGTGGCAAATGGAGAGAGTGATCCAAAACCGACTTTTCTATCCCCAGAGGATATTTGCCAGGTCGGGATGAATGCAGAAGAAGGTTTATTACCCTATCCAGATACAGCATTCATCGGTTACAGGTTGCTTACTGAATATTTTGCTTTCCCCGAAAAATTTCTCTTCTTGGATATTGAAAATTTACAGGGGGCTTTGAATGATAGTTATGCAGATACATTGAACCTGTATTTTTATCTTTCAGAGACGCATGAGGAACTGGAAAAACAATTGGTTCCAAGTATGTTTGCACTCGGCTGTACGCCTGTTATTAATTTATTCAAGCAGAGTGCAGATCCTATACCGCTCACCCATACTCAGTATGAATATCATGTTATAGCAGATGCTCGTCGTAGCGATGGACTGGAAATATATTCTATTGATGAGGTGGCTGCCACAGACGGTGATGGCGAAACCACTAAATATAGGCCTTTCTACGGGATTAAGCATAGCCAACACCACGCGGAACAGTCAGCATTTTGGTTCAGTCGGCGTCGTGAAGTTATAGAAGGGGAGCATCGCAATGAGCAGGCTTCCGAAGTTGATTTGAGTCTCGTTGATTTAGATTTCAATCCGCACAGGATTAATGATCAAACACTCGATATTAAATTAACTTGCTGTAATCGGAATCTGCCTAAGAAGTTACCCAGTGGCAATTCTCAACCTTATCTTGAAGTAGTTGATGGTGATGTCCCAGCGAAACGAATTAGCTGTGTTGTGGCACCAACAGCGACATTGAGGCCTCCGAGAAGAGAGCGAGGCTACTGGAAGCTGATATCACATCTGAACTTGAATCATCTCTCCTTATCTGGAAGTCAGGGATGTGATGCCCTCAAAGAAATTTTCAGACTGTATGATTTTAGGGATTCAGCCAGTACTCGTAATTTGATTGAATCTTTATTAAAGCTGAATACAAAACCCATTACTGCTCCTATCCAGATTGATCAAAGCGTCGTTCTTTGTCGGGGAACTGAGGTAGAAATTGAACTCGACTCGATGATGCTTACTGGCACTAGCCCTTTATTATTTGCCAGCATCATTGAACGTTTTCTTGGCTTATATTGTTCTATTAATTCATTTACTAAATTGATTGCTACCATGAGTGGCAGAGATGGAGAACTTAAAAGATGGCCACCTCGCGCCGGCGAAAAAGCTTTACTGTAATAGAGCGGCTGCGTCGAGAGCCCTATCATTTCGAATTCTATCAGGCGGTGCGTATCCTGGAGCGTGCTGTGTCTTTGGCGGATGGCGGATTTTGTGATGAACCTATTGCCAGTGCGGCTCCACCAGCGAAGGAAATGGTTCGCTTCAGCGCCCAGACCGGTTTATCTTTTATTGGCTCAGACGTTTTACGTCTGGAAAAAAAGACCAGTAATAATGTAGAAATACAAGATAAAGAAGTTAGTCAATGGCATATGGAGGTTGGCTTTACTGGTCTTATAGGGAGTCAGGGTGTAATGCCCTACTACCTGACGGAAATAGTTCAAAAAGAGCTCAGAGAAAATAATACCGCTCTTCGGGATTTTCTCGATATGTTTAATCACCGTCATACTTCGCTACTTTATAAAGCATGGCATAAATACCAATTGCCTGTGAACTATGAACGCCAGCGTTTACGCAATGAAAGGGTTCCAGATATTTTTACACAGGCGATTGCCTCTTTGGCGGGCCTGGGTACTAGCGAGATGCGCTATCGATTGCCAATTCCCGATGAAGCTCTTTTGGGCATGGCAGGCCATTTGGGGCAGGGACGTTGCTCTGCAGCTGCGCTGACCAGCATGATTAAGCATTTCTTTGGTTTGGATGTCGCTATAGAGCAATTTCAGGGGCAGTGGGATGAATTACCGAAAGACATTCTCTGTCGCCTGCCTTGTGATGAAGCTCCCAGTGGAGTAAATAACTGTCTAGGGGTAAACACAATTCTGGGTACGCACTGTTTCCAAGCTCAAAATAAATTTCGAATAGTCATCGAACCAATGGCTTATGAACAATTTATGACTATTGCCCCGGGAACTCAGAAACTGGAATCCCTTAAAGCCTTTATCAAACTAAGTGCTGGGATTGAGTTGGACTTCGAGCTATCAGTATCTTTACCTGCGCAACAAGTTTCGCCTGTTCAGTTAAACAAAAAATCTGATCATGAACCTCTTTTAGGGTGGAATACACATATGGCCAGTGAACAGGAATCAGCAGAACTCATACAGATTACCTTAAGTGCTGAAAATATGTCGCCTGATGAAGCCTTGCCAGCAGCATAATTGTTCATTAACAATAATTTTTAAAAGGATCTTTTTACTGTGATAAATATCGATTTGAAGCGGCTTGTTGATACCATGACACCGCATATGCGTGATTCTCTTGAAGGCGCAGCCGGCCTTTGTTTATCTCAAAATCAATACAATGTTGAACTTGAGCACTGGCTGCTTAAATTATTAGATCAATCAGATACAGACCTTTATCACCTACTGGAAAAACATGACTGTAATCCGGCAAATTTTGCTAAACAGCTTGCCTCCTCTATAGCTGGATTCCGCTCGGGAAGTAGCCGACCTCCTGCACTATCTCCGACAATTGTCGAAGCGGCAAAGAATGCCTGGATGCTGGCGTCTATCGACTATGGGCACCGTGCAATCAGTTCTGGACACTTCCTCGCAGCTCTGCTGTTGGAAGAGACTTCACGTCGACAAATTCAAGAATCTTGTCCAGAGCTTAAAAATATAGCGCCTGAGTCTATTCGTGAAACTGCCCGGGCGATGTTTGGGCAAAGTGGTGAGTCGAGTCATATTGGTGCTGCCTGCGCAACTGATGATGGCGCTGCTGCCGTAGCGGCCGCCGCTAGTAAAGCGCCAGCTCTCGATAAGTATACCGTCAACCTGACTGAAAGAGCGAAGAAGGGGGAGATTGACCCAGTTCTAGGCAGAGATGAAGAGATTCGGCAGTGTATTGATATCCTCACTCGTCGTCGACAAAACAACCCGATTCTCACTGGTGAGGCAGGTGTTGGTAAAACAGCCGTAGTTGAAGGCTTTGCTTTACGAATTGCCAGTGGAGATGTACCTGAGCCTCTACGTGGTGTAGCAGTTCGGACGCTGGACCTGGGCTTACTTCAGGCCGGTGCTAGCGTAAAGGGCGAGTTTGAGAATCGTCTTAAATCTGTGATTCAAGAGGTCAAATCCTCCCCAACGCCTATTATTTTGTTTATTGATGAAGCTCACACCATGATTGGTGCAGGAGGCAAGGAGGGGCAGGGAGATGCGGCCAACTTACTTAAACCCGCTTTAGCACGAGGTGAGCTGAGAACATTGGCAGCCACGACCTGGGCTGAATATAAGAAATACTTTGAGCGGGACCCTGCTCTGACTCGGCGTTTTCAGGTTGTAAAAGTTGAAGAGCCCAGTGAAGCAAATGCCATTGATATGATGCGTGGAATTGCCACTACTCTTGAAGCACACCATAAAGTACGCATACTTGACGAGGCAGTTATTGCTTCGGTTAAGTTATCCCACCGCTATATCCCTGGGCGTCAACTACCTGATAAATCTGTAAGCTTGCTGGACACCGCCTGTGCCCGCGTGGCCCTGAGCCAATCAGCTACTCCTGGCGCTATTGAAGATGCTCAAATTAATATTGAGCGGACTAACACAACGCTTGCCAAGTTGGAACGTGAAAATGCAGCGATGGGTGAGCACGAAGAACAGCTGACAGAACTGAAAGAATTCAAGCTGACTGAAGAGCAGAGATTATCCTCATTAAAACAACAGCTTGTTCAAGAAAATGAGCTGATTGAACAGATACAAAAAATTCGAGATCAAATTGACTCCGAATTTATGAAAGGAAAGAGTGAAAATCTGGAGCCCGATTCAGCGCTTTTAGCTGACTATCAGCAACAATTGAAAAGCCTGTCTGCAGAGCTTGAGGTAATACAAGGTGATACACCTTTGATGCAGCCATCTGTTGATGAGCAGGCTATCGCTGCGGTGGTTGCCAACTGGACAGGTATTCCTGTTGGGAAAATGGTCAGTGATGAAATCGTAGCTGTGAAAACTCTGGCTGGGCGCCTGAACAAGCGTGTGATTGGTCAACCCCATGCGATTGAGGCTGTTGCTCAGGCAATTCGTACTTCACGGGCAGGATTGACTGATCCACGCAAGCCAGTTGGTGTATTTATGTTTTGCGGCACTAGTGGCGTAGGTAAAACTGAGACTGCATTGGCTTTAGCCGATGAGTTGTTTGGTGGTGAGCAAAACATCACTACGATAAACATGGCCGAATTTAAAGAGGAACACAAAGTATCTATGCTGCTAGGGTCTCCTCCCGGATATGTAGGGTATGGGGAAGGAGGAGTTCTAACCGAAGCTGCTAGGCGTAAACCTTACTCCGTAATCCTACTGGATGAGATGGAGAAGGCCCATCCCGGCGTACAGGATATTTTCTACAACCTGTTCGATAAAGGTACCATCAAAGATGGTGAAGGTCGTGATATCGACTTTAAAAATACCGTTATCATTATGACCTCTAACGCTGGTGAGGATGCTATTAGGGCTATATTCAGCCAGGTAGAGAAAAAGCCAGAACCAGATGTACTGCTAGATAATATACGTCCCCAATTACTACAGAAGTTCAAACCAGCGTTTCTTGGCCGTGCTAATGTTGTTGCCTACTATCCACTGGATGACGAGAATCTGGTTGAAATTTGTAAAATCAATATGCGTAAGATTGAGAAGCGTGTTCGTGAACACTATGGCGCTTCTTTCTCATATGATGAGGATGTACTTATCAATATTGTGGCGCGTTGCCATGAAGCAGATACTGGAGCCCGCAACATTGAGGTAATTCTAAATAAAACTTTATTACCAGAATTGGCCAGTGAATGTTTGGATAAAATGGCGAAAGGTGAAGAGGTTAAGGCAATTAAAGTGTCTGCGACTGAAGAGGGTGATTTCGCCTATAAAGTAGAATAATCTGGAAATTAGCCCAGTAGTGCTAAACTCCTGGGCTATTCATGATGTATCCAATACCTTAATTAAAAAACACTAAGTGAATTAATTTAATTTATATTGGCTTTTATCTATTTTGGCGTTGTGTTTGGATATAATTCCTGAAAAATATACAAGTGAAGCTTCATAAGCTATATGGGTTATTCAAATAATTTTCTTGCTGGGGAATTTAGTGCATTTTTCTATGTTTGAAGGGGTGCCTAAGGTTTTTTACTTTGTGCGATAGATTAATTCACCTGTCCAATGCTGCCATATTTTCTTCGTCTAGCTATACCATGTTCAACACGAATAGTATTTTCTGAAATTGTCAGTGGGTCATTAGGGAGAACATTGTTGTCATCGCTTAGGCCCCCTACATTAGCTAGCTCTTCAAGTAAAATTCTTTCAGTTGTTACCCAAATCCAGCCTTGGGTTCTCGTAGTAATAACATTATTTGGGTTGTTGACGGTTCTATTGAGATCTGGAATTCTAATGCTTGCCCCGCCAGTATTTACGCGAGCCCTAAAGAATCGTGATGGTTGAGTTACTTGAACATTATGTAGCATGTTTTGACGCTCATCTACTAAGCAAGTAATTTCAGTTGCGCCACTTAAATAAACTCCACGATTTATTCGATCAGCGTGGCCGAGCTCATGTGCCAACGTGATAAAAATAGGGCAAGCACCGCCATCAGTCACAGTGCCATTTTGATTGAGGTTTGTGGTAGTCTGAACTGTGTTATTCCAGTGGACACATGCACTGGCTCCTGCGCTCATTACTTTTCCCATGAAACCTTGATCGTGTTTAACCAGTGGGACGTAATACTTAAAGTTACTCCATACCCTATCTTTTAACCACTTATCTGGAACTGCCGCTAATCCCGCACTTTCAGTTATTCTTGTATCATGTGGGCTGGCAATAATCCGAGAAACAAGGGTTGCACTTTGAGGTAGCTGTAAGAGTGCATTGGTCATACCAACACCCCGTGTAATTCGGGTAACCGTACGAGCACCGAAGTGATATTTTTCTGCAGAATATGCTAGGGCATTGGCTTGCCCAAGAAGAACAGTTAAAGCGTTTCTAACTTGATTAATAAATGCAACATTGGTTGAATCAATACAAAGTCCCATAAAATCCTCCTTTTATGGTTGTTGATTGTCATAAAGCTATGGCTCTTATTTACTTCAATAGGAAAGTTTGTTGGCAGCCAGTAGATTTTCATTTTTGGGCATGAAGGTATGTATTTGTAGTTGACTAAGCAGTTCTTCTCGAAGTAAAAGATAATAAAATGCGAAAAACTAATCGAGATATTTTTGGAGCAAGTTAGACATAAAAGACCTTATTCTTAGTTGAGTTGTATTATATTTTTGGCTTTTATGGTCTTTTCTAATTTTTTTAATTTATACTGCTAATTGGTGCGTCATGACAAACAGAGTTTGTCTTATAAGGGTTATTAAGTAAATTTATTGTCCCTTAAATTCTTTTTTTGCTCTTATTTAAGTTAAGCAAAGGCCACTGTGAGTGGTTAACCACCAATTAATACTGTTGGACACCCAATAACAATCTTCCCTCCATGTCCAGTTGTATCCCCCATACGGGCAGCTGGTTTTTTTTGTAGCATTACGGTAGTGCTACCCATAGCAACAGTATCTGGTGGTCCCACACAAGTACAAGTGCTGCCAACAGTTGCGGATGGCATGCCGCCGATGATTACTGTTGGAGCACCTGGGCTGAGAATAGGGCCGCCTACATGAGGTACCGTACCAGTAACCATGGGGCATACATGCATATCGGTGATACGTGAAGCTGGCTTGCCCATAATTTAATCCTTCACTCTTCCATTGCCGCCGCGGGCCAGATCCAGACCCTGTTTCATATAGCGGTCAAAGCGTTTGGCGGGGTCTACTGGGTCAGATAAGACTGCTGCTAATGTAATACTGCCAGCCACTGCGTGCGCATAGAGGTGTTCTGGCGGTTCAACCACAGGCTCGCCTTCGGCTGCGAGGCTGCCGTGACACCAGCTTGCAGCGGTTGCTGCCCAGCTTGCGGGCGTCTTGTGTTTGGTTTTATCACCCAGTGTTTTACAATTTAATCGCGACTCCTCATTGGGTTTTTTAGCCCAGGTTTCTGCTGCGATCAATGCACTAACGTTGTCTTCGTCAGTCTCAGGACTTTGTATATCGCGTGCCGCAAGGCAGGCCCACCATACCGCTTCTCGTTTTGGCAGTCCGTGGGCTAGTAGTTTTATTGCATCCGGATAGAGGCCAGCTTCTATCAGTTGATTAATGCTAACTTCAGGTGCGGTATCTGGCACCAGATGCTCTTCCGCCTCCTCGCTAACCTCAAAATTCTTAAGGAGCTCAGCTGCAGTTAACGCTTGTACTTTGATCAGGTCGGTCATCTGCTGTTTAATCCCATCAATTGATCATGGTAACGCCACCTTTTAAGGTAAGCATACCACCGCCCTTAACTTCAGCCGTCGCGTCTCCTTTGCAGGAGAGCATTGTTCCTTTGATGGTAATACCTGCCGGCGTTAGCTTGATACTGCTGCCACCAACCTTTAACTCAATTGAAGCCTTGGAGGATATCTTGATTGCCCCCATAGCATCGGTTGTTTGGGTGCCTTTACTCACCTTAAGGGTATGGTTGCCTGAACCGATAGTGACAACCTGGTTGCCCTTATTGACATTGAGTTTTTGGTCCCCTTTGGCAATGGTGATAACTTCGCTACCATCCGTGACGGTAACACTACGATCCTGTTTGATTTCTAGTGTTTGCTGGTTTTCAATTTTGCCGGTTTGATCGTTATGGATCACAAAGTTATGATCCTTGCCAGCTTCCATATAAATTTCTTCATTGCCACCCTTGTCATCAAACCTAAGCTCATTGAAAGTGCTACCTTCATACTCGGTTTTCCAGCCACTTTGGGTCGCTGTGTAGTTGGGCCCAGGGTTGTCACCGTTATAAACCGCCCCGGTAATCAATGGCCGATCCGGATCGCCATTGATATAGGTAACAACGACTTCTTGGTTAACTCTTGGAACAAAATTCGCGCCCCAGTTCTTACCGGCAAAGGACTGCATTACCCTTACCCAACAGCTGTTCTGTTGAGAATTCCAGGGGAATTTAACTTTGAGCTGTGTATAGGGATCCTGTGAGCTGTCTGAAGCTGTGGCCTTGACCTCTAAAACTCGTGCTACCTGTGGTGAATGGATTTTTTTCGCACATACATTGGGCTGTGGGCGTGGCATTACCGTAGAAGGTATACAGCTAAAGGTGTTGTGGAAGTGGGTATCAATACCATTTCCATCTGCTGCAGAAGTATGCACTGAGGTAATAAGATATTTGCCCTTTTCAGAAGATAATGAGTGATCGAAATTGAAACGACCGCCTGCAGTAAAGGAAGGGCAATCACTGCGACCGTGGCTTACATCAAAAAGTGCTTCTTGCGCTTCCATTGCTCGTTCGGCAAGTGCTTTGTGATAGCTGTCTGTAAATTTGTGCTTGTGCTCACCATCAACCTGGAAATGGTTTAAGCCATAGAGGCCGCGCATATAATTCGCAACATCATTAAGCTGGCTGGTCGTTTTTACCTGCTGCTTGTTGTCTTTAGTTGCTGTGTACTCGCTATAATCTTTAAGCTCAAACCCACCACCGTGATAGTTGAAGTTTCTTCTCCAGCTACTTACGGTATTTTTGGTTGGATGGCTGCCTCCACCGTCATACTCAATGTCAGCGCTTTCACAATCATAAAAGTCTTGAGAATCATCGCAAAGAACGAGTTCGTGCTGTCCTGTGGAATGCTTGAAATAGTAGGATATGCCTTCTTCAGCCATCAGGCGATTGATAAAATCAAAGTCGCTCTCGTCAAACTGAACACAATATTCACGGGTAATGTACTCAGCATTTAACTTTAACGTGAGTTTTATTACCCGGCTATATTCTCCCAGAACCTCTTCTAGAATCTGCTTGGCAGATTTGTTTTCAAAGACTCGGTTGCTGCCGGCCAAACTGGTAAACCACAGACCCGGTTGCAAAATGGCGCTATAACTACGTACACCCTCAGCATTAACATCATGTAGAGAGAACTGGGTAACGTAACCATTGATATGGCGAGGTGTTTCAGAGTGGTGAATGGAAACTGTTACCGGTTTGCCAACAATATCCTTTTGTTCAATAGCATGGTCATCAGAAAGCAATTGCACTTCATAGCGGAAAAGCTTAGATATATGCTCTTCGCCTTGCAGGGTCGTAGCAATTAGCGCATCTGTGCCAACCGGGCTATCGACCGTAATCATTCTTTTATCTTGATTGAGTGTAGCCATGGGCAGCCCCAACTATCCCTACGGTGCCTGAAAGAAATGAGAAACTAGCAGATTTGCAGATCTTTAGCTGAATACTCAATGAGCATTCAGCTAAAGACCTGTAGACAGCCCGCAGAGATTCTGCAGGCCATCTTATCCCAAAAGGGTATAGACCTATTACAGCGGAGTAGCGGTAGTGAGGTCGTATCCAACACGCATGTTTTTGGGGTTCTTGTTGGATTTGTCAGCGTGATTGAGGTCAGCCTCAATCTTGGCAAAGCTAAGGGAGATGGATTCCTGAGGTGCGCCGCCAGCAGAAGCACCGATGCTGTAAGAGGAGATCAGTACGTTTTCTAGCTTATACACAGCGTACTTTTCTACAGAGTTAGCGCCAGTTTGTACAACGTGGATCTCAACAGGTACGCCTTCGTCACCAGTTACGGAAGCCTTAAACAGGCCACCAGATGCAGCGTCAATACGCTTGGTGAAGGTAACTTCGCTCAGGCTCGGACGAGAAGCTTCACGGTTGGAGGTAGCGCCGGCTTCCATAGTGATACCGCGACCAACACCAAAGTTGAAGCTGTCAACTTCGATCCAGTCTTCGTAGCCCTTGGCAGTAACGTTACCCTTAGTGGCGAGGCTGTTGAAGTTCATGTAAATAGCCATGGGAAATCCCTCTTTGTTGGCTTGAGATATTGGTGGTTAGTTCCTTGCTACCGAATTAGTGCGGTAACTCAGATGGTGTCGCAATGACAACTGAGGTGATTTAAACAGAGTGAAATACAAAAAAAAACCGAAATTTCAGCTTATAAAATCGACTCTGGCACTAATTATCCAGGGGAGTATATTGATTGCTGGAGGTATGCCGTCTGCGCTTATTCGACTCTGACACTAATTAATTTTCTATTGAACAGAAAAGCTTGATGTCAAAAAAATGAGTATTTGAGGAAAAAATATTAAGAATTGTTAACGGAATCACGTTAATAAAATATTTTAAGTTAGGGATTTTCTTTTGTCAGGTGAGCTTGTAAGAAGGTGTAATTATTTGTCTTCAGTATCAGTTTCTCTTCTGAGTCTGTAATTGTCGAGTAGTTTTTTCAAAACGGTATATAGTCAAATATATTTGCTTACCTGTTCATTGTTGCCTAAAAGGCTGTTCGATATACTTTGCCCCTTATTTAGCTTGACAACCTGCCCGTAGCAATATTTTGTTACGGTCTTTGGATGTGTCGAAAAGCTTTCCCATGGAGGCGGAATTGAACGATAAGACACGTGTTGTTCGGCCGAACGGCAATCTGCCCGGACCGGATCAATCTAAAAAGGGACTGACAGATGATGGCGACGTAACCGTCGTTGTTAATCAGGACTCCACTGGGAAAAATGATCACCCTCCGGTGCGGGGTGCGCAGGCAATACTGCCCTCTGCTGCATCTGGGTTTAATCCAGATGCAACAGTTTTTAGCCCTGCACCTCGAAAGAATACCGGCCAAAAGAAAGAGCCGGGCCAACTTTCTGGTGGAATTTCTGCAAACCCTATTGATACTTCTGACTCTTTTGAGCCGTTGCCATCTGGCGCTGTAACCAAAACAGTGATCAAGGGGCGATTTGAGCTAGATAAGCTCCTTGGGGTTGGCGGTATGGGAGCTGTTTATAAGGCACTTGATCGCCGTAAGCTGGAAGCGAATGACAGCGAGCCTTATGTAGCAATCAAGCTGTTAAATGATGATTTCCAGAAACATCCTGATGCCTTTATTTCCTTACAACGGGAAGCGCGTAAGTCACAAACGCTGGCTCACCCCAACATCGTAACGGTTTACGATTTTGACCGCGATGGTGATCGGGTCTTTATGACCATGGAGTTTCTCGAGGGTGCACCGCTTGACAAACTCCTGCGAGAGCATGCGGATGTTGGGCTGGAACCCGAAAAGGCGCGCGCTGTTTTTTCTGATATTTCCCAGGCCCTCATTTACGCCCATTCCCATAAGATCGTCCATTCCGACTTTAAGCCTGGCAATATCTTTGTTACCAGTAAGAAAGGTGCGAAGGTTTTTGACTTCGGTATTGCTCGAGCCGTATCTGAAGGGGGGATCGCCAATAAAACTGGCGAGACTACGGTTTTTGATGCTGGCAGTCTGGGAGCTTTGACGCCCGCCTATGCCAGTTACGAGATGCTGAAAGGGGGTGAGCCCGCTCCATCTGATGATGTCTATGCCCTCGGCTGTGTGGCCTACGAGCTATTTTGTGGCCGACATCCTTATGACAAGGTTCCCGCTGATAAGGCCTTAGAAAAGAAGCTACGCCCGAAACGTATTAGGGGGTTAAATCGACGGGAGTGGCGTGCCCTTGAAGCCGCTCTGCAGCTAAAACGAGAAGATCGTACTGATACCGTAGAAAAATTTGTTCAGGCGTTTTTTGTCAGCAATACCTGGAAGTGGGTATTGGGTGGGGCTTTCACCATGGTGCTTGTAGGTGCTGGGGTCGGCTATAGCCACTTGGAACAGCAGAATACGGCTGAGCAAGAAAGAGTAAAGATTGAGCTTGAAAAGAAGCTCCAGGAAGAGCTACTACAGCGGCGAATCAGTGATAAAAAAGAAGCAATTAATCGTTTGGTGTCACTGAGTATCCTTACTCCAGCCTGGGAAAAGGACCTTCGCTTGGAGCTTCATGAGTATTCTGAGCTTAACCCCAGCGATGAAGAATTTCTCGATAATAAACGCCGTGAAATTTCGGAGCTGTTTCTCGCCGCGGCTACCGGTCAGTTAAACCTGGGTAATTTGGATCAAGCGGATTCCATGCTGGAAAGCGCTGCCAGCTGGTATGGCGTATCCAGCCAAGCTGTTGCGATCAAATCCCAGCTGGCTACGGATAGAGAGAACCTGCGAACTCGCTTGGAGGCTGAGCGCCTAGAGGCAGAGCGTGAGGCTGAGCGCATTCGTCTTGCGGAAGAACGCGCTGAGCGCCGACGCTTAGCCTCTATTAAAAACAGGCAAATCGACACTGTTCTGGCCAATATGGAATCCACACTAACCTGTGGCTTTGATATGAATGTCGCCGCTGTGGGAGCGCAGTTATCTCAGCTGGCAGGGCTAGATAGTGTTAAAGCCAGACAGATTCGTCCGGTTGTTGGTGAAGAGCTTAATAACTGTGCCACCAAATTGGGTGCTGAAGACCCACTAAGGACAGAGGCTCTAGTCGATGAGTTCAGGGCGCTCCTGCCCGGTTATCAGCCCCTCAAAGAATTCAAGCTGGATTTTTGTGGTCACCTAATCCCAGGTAGCGGTGGCAGAGGAGACCGCTACAGCTGTCGCGACCGTCTTGCGGATGGTACCAAGGGGCCTGCAATGGTAGTGGTTCGAGGTGTGAGTGGTCGGCCCTTGGCAGTTGGAAAGTATGAAGTAAGTAACCGAGACCTCGAGCACTATTGTAGTGCAACCAAACAATGTGCAGCCATTGATATCGCTGCGGGCGATCTGCCAGCCAACAACTTAACTCTTCAAGACGCAGAAGCGTATATCAGCTGGTTATCCGATGAGACGGGGTACCGTTATCGCCTCCCATCAGAGCAAGAGTGGTTTGCGGCTGCCAGTGCTAATGGCGAGGAAGAAGTTGCAGATCGCAACTGCCATTTAAAGTATGGCGGTATTGAGAAAGGGGTCGAGTTGATACCAGCCCAGGACGGATCGACAAACAGATTTGGCCTAGTGAATGCTGTGGGCAATGTTCAAGAGTGGGCGAAAGGTACTGATGGGGAGTTACTTGCGCTTGGCGGTAATCGACAAGACCCCATGAGCCGTTGTCTCGCTACATCCAAAAGGTTGCATGCAGGACTCGCAGATGAATTAACAGGCTTTCGCATCGTTAGAGATGTGAATTAATAAAAAATTCGCCGTTTCTAGCCATGTGAAGGCTGGATTCGGCCATGTAAATATGAGTAATTTGGGGGAGTTATGCTTGGGCTTGGAAAAAGTAAGCTGGCGCTATTTGTGGGCGCAGGCTTCCTGCTATCAAATTTGCCTGTTTATGCTCAAGACGAGGGTTCCAGTTTTCGCAGTCGTGTAAAGCAGGCCTTTGACCAGGATACGCCAACAGTTAATGAGGCGGACGTAACCAAGGACTTCCTGCAGCGCACCTATGAAGCGGAAGATCCAAATTTGAATACTGAGATTCCAGATATCTCTCAACGTAATCAAGGCCCAAGAATTACTGTAAAAGAGTTTAAATTTCACAGGTTAGAAGAATACCCAGAGTTTGGTATTGAACGCGAAATTGTCGAAGAGATGGCAGAAAAGCTTCGCGTCAAATTTATGAAAGAGGATAAAATCCTCGCTAGTGGTTATACGGTTGATAACCTAGAGGAGTTAGCAGTTTTATTGGGTAATATGCAAGCCCAATTTAATCCAGGTGGTTTGGGACCTGCTGAACTCAAAAAACTCGTCAGTGTCATTGAGAAGCAGAATAAAGAGCGTGGTTTGAGTTACGCTGATCTGGAAGAAATTGCTGCGGAACTGACTAATTTTTATCGTCGCCAAGGACTTTTTCTCGCTCAGGTACAAATTCCTGCCCAAGATGTTGAGGATGGCGTTGTAACTCTGACGGTTCAAGAGGGATTGTTGGGGCAGGTCGCTGCTGAGGATAATAAAGAATACGCTCTGGAACAGCTGGCTAAGCCCTTTGAGAAACAAAAAGGTAAGCTAGTTAATCACGATAATATAGAAGAGGGTCTTTACCTTCTAAATGATTTGCCAGGCTTAAATGTTACCGGCTATTTTAGTGCAGGTGAAAATCCTGGTGAAACTAAGCTGAACTTGAAAGTACGGGATGCCACTAGCTGGAAAACCTCATTTAGGGTAGACAACCATGGATCGGAGTATACAGGTGACCAGAGATTTTATACGACCATAGACTGGTTGAATCCTCTGGGTATTGGAGATGCACTTACCATTGGCTATTTGAAATCGACTAATGTTTCCGATTTTGATTCTGATTTTGGTTCCGATCTTGGCCAGTTAAGGTACAGCCTTCCACTATTTGGACCGCGCACTAGGCTTCAGTTCTCTGCAGATTACAACGACTTTGTATTACGTAACGTCAAAGACCCAGATGACACCCTGAATTTACTGGATATTCATGGCGATAATAGCAGTTACGCATTAACGGTGGATCATAAATTTCGTCGCTCTAGAAGTTTCAATTTGACGGGCTCATTTGGGCTCACTGAGAAAAAGTCAAACTTACGGGCAATTAAAGCATTCGATGAACCCGGTGATCATGTATACGGCGGCGAACTAGGTTTTTATATGGACCACCTATCCAGTGGTTCGATTTCAATGCTAAATATTTTGAGTGCCAGAGTACAATATGGTGAGCATCAGAGGGAGCTGAAAGAGAATTTGCAAGTGCCCCGCGGTGATAGTTTTAGCAAGGTGTCTTTAAATAGTAATTCACTACTATTTTTGCCAATGCCGTTCACTAATGATCAGTCTCGCCTAATAATTAAAAGCCGTATACAGCAAAGCGATAATCCTCTGCCTGCGTTTGAGCAGATGTCCTTGGGGGGCGCTAATGGAGTTAGAGCCTTTGATGTACGAGACTTTTCTGCTGATAGGGCCGGACTTTTATCTGCCGAATGGTATCCCAGTTTCCCCGAAGTGGTGAACCCTATCTTATTTGGTCAGCGCCTAAACGATATGATGCAAATTGCGTTATTTGCCGATGTGGGTTACGGCATTGTGAATAACTATAAATCAGGGAAAGAGGATGACTGGGCCAGGCTTGCCGGAGGTGGCCTACTGTTCAAGTTTACCTGGAACGAATTCTTCTCCAGCAAAGTATCAGTCGGTTGGCCTATTGAAAAAGCCTCTTCCATCGAAGGTACTGGTGAAGATATAGATCAGCCTATGGTCTATGCCGATTTTTCCATTTTTTATAACTAATAATTCAGAATATCATCGATAGCTGAAGCTGACCTGACCGCTCTATGCAAGGTACCGGTATGAAAGCCAAAAAAAATACTCTTGAACTGAAAAAACTGACTTCTGCAATCAAGGTATCTCGCTTAGCGTATGCTGGCATGTTTGCAGGCTTACTAAGCCCTCTGGCACATGCGGGCCCGGAAGGCGGTGTGGTAACTGGTGGTAGTGGCACAATCGATGTGAATGGTACGATCACCACAATCGATCAAAATACTGATCTGCTCTCGATAGATTGGGATTCTTTTAATCTAAGTGCTGAAGAGTTGGTTAAGTTTCTTCAGCCAAATACCTCCTCAGTCGTACTCAACCGAATTTTGGATCAAAGTGCTAGTAAGATTCATGGCTCCATTGAAGCCAATGGCCACGTTATTCTAGTAAACCCGCGCGGGGTACTCTTTACCGAAAGTGCCACTATTAATGTTGGTGCCATTACCGCCTCTGGGCTCGATATGAGCCCAGAGGATTTTATGAATGGCGACTTTACCTTTAAGGGAGAGGACGGCTCCGCGGGCTTTGTTGTCAATAAAGGTGTTATCAATGCAGCCAGTGCTGTATTGGTAGGTAAACAAGTCACCAACGCCTCGTCAGGTCTGATTAGCGCAGAGCTGGTCAGTATGGCCGCTGCAGATGAAGCGATCCTTACCTTCGATGCCGACGGCATGATCGGTGTACAAGTTACTAAAGAGGTGATGGAAAACGACCTCGGTGTTGATAGCGCCGTTTTAAATGAAGGTAATATCGATGGTGCCCAGGTACTCCTGGAAGCGAGCGTATCTGGTGACTTATTTACTGCTGCAGTAAATAACGAAGGCACGATTAAAGCACAGGGAATCGACACCAGCGGAGGTAAAATCCGTTTATTTGGTTCGGGTTCCAGTGTCATCAATAGTGGCGAGTTACAAGCCGCTGGTTCCACGGGCGGTCAGGTGGTGCTCGAGGGTGATACTGCAGAACACAGTGGTGCGATTGATGTTCGTGGTAGCGCTGGCCGGGGCGGTCAGGCCATGGTTCTCGGCGATGAAGTGCTGGTCAGCGGCACCATAGATGCCCGTGGCACGACGGCAGGTGGTGAAGCATTAATCGGTGGAGATTATCAAGGAAAAAATTCCCGGATTCGTAATGCCAAAAAAACAACAGTCACTGAAGATGCTCATATTGACGCGAGTGGTTTAGGCGAAAGCGATGGTGGTGAGGTTATTGTTTGGGCCGACCATACTACGAATTTTGCCGGAACTATTTTAGCCGAGTCAGGTAAGCAAGGTGGTGATGGTGGTTTTGTCGAAACTTCAGGTAAGGTTTATCTTAACCTTGGTGAAGATGGCATGTATGTTTCTACATTAAGCCATGGCAAAGGAATTACAGGAGAATGGCTATTAGATCCAGGTTGGTTCGATATCCTAGATGATAGTTCAGAGGATGTTCCTGAGTGCATAAGTAACTGCATGAGTGTGGGTACATTACAGGACGCTTTAACTAATAATAGTGTAACTGTAAAAACAACTTCCGATAATACTGCAAATGCTGCTTGGAATAGTGGTAATGAAAGTTATTCTGGTGATTTTACTTATGGAATACGTATTCGAAATAACTTGAGTTGGAGCAGTAATACTACATTAACTCTAGATTCCCATGCTGGAGTAATGATACACCAAGATGCAACTGTAGATGCTGGTGGAGCTGGTAGCCTCTCTATCCTTGCCAAAACAGATGTGATTAATAACGGAACTATTCAAGGCCTAGTAAACTTTTCTGTGGCAACAGATGGTAGTTTCATTAATGCCGCATCGGCCGTATCGAATGATAGTTATTTTGGTTCCATAACTGCCGAGAATATTCAGATTATAGCTCAAGGGGATATCGAAAATAATCTGGATGGAGATAAGGTAGCAGAAATAGTTGCTAATAAGATTAATTTATCTACTGGTGGTTCTTTTAATAATTACGGTAAGATAAATTTTTCAGGTGTCTCAGATGGTCAGGGTGCTTTTGAAGGAGATAGTTTCGAATTAAAGGTTGGTCAAAAAGGTGAGGGCTCAACTAATTATCTTGGTAAGATTTATTTTGATGGTGCATCGCAAGCTACTTTCAACGTTTTAGGAGGCAGTGGTTCTGATATATTTGTTCTTAGTGATTGGCAAGATGAAGTATTCATCACTGGGAATAATGCATTTGATCTGGTATCAACCTCAACAAACCCTGATGAGACCAATGTAAATCATCTAAAATTGTCCTTTTCTAGCATCGAAACTCTTAATGCCGGTACTGGTGAAGATACCATACATGCTAAATCTGGAGAAACGGTTGCGCTCACCGGAATCGCAAAAGAACTCATTACCAGCAATATCGTATTTAAAGAGATTGAGGTAGCGGGTACTGGTGGTGAAAACCTTGTCGGTTCAGACTTAGCCGATACGATCGAGATTACCGGAGATAAGGCCTTCAAGGCCAATGAGATAGCCTTTACCGGTATCTCAAGTCTAAATACCGGTGAGGGTACCGATATAGTTAGTACGAGTGTGGCGAATAGCACATGGAGTCTATCGAATACAGATAAAAAAGCCACAAGCAGCGGAATTACCTTTACCAATATAGAAAAAGTCACCGCTTCAGATAATCAGGGCACACTGGAAAGTAAGAACGATGATAATGAATTTGCCCTGACTAGTGATGGACGTATTGATGTTGATGCTATTCGCTTTACTGGATTTACCACAATTGAGGGTAACGGTACTGCGTCACTAGATGCCAGTGCTATTAGTGGCAATCTTCTTTTGCTAGATGACAACAATGTAAAAGCAGATTTTACCGATGGCAATATTGTCGATATTACGATATCCGGTATTAATGAAGCGGTAGCGAGTAATCTGCTGGGTGCGGATATCGCTTATACAGTAAAAGATACCAACAAAGTTTTCGCTAAAGCGATCACCTTCTCCGGTGTTGATCGTATTGTTGATACTGGCTCTAGTGGAGCTGTTACCTCTGAGACCAGCGACCAGTGGGAACTCGTTTCTGCGGATAATGAAGTTAAGCACTCAGGCATTACTTTTGCAGGAATGCGTAGTCTGACGGGTGGTAATAACACCCTCGTTGGTGCCGCTGATAACGGAGATAGCTATCAGCTTTCCCTGACAGGCGATATCACCGTTGACTCCATGATCTTTAAAGGTATTCGCAATGTGAATGCGAATACGGATGATACTAATTATACGGACACGGTAGATGCAACCGGTGCAGTTACTCTTCAAGGTAATAATGCCTTTGGTGTAACCATCGATCCTAATGGTAGCAGCTATGACATCAACTTTAGTGGCATTGATGCGGTTACTAATACAGGAATTTTAACCGGCACCACGGGTGCAGACACCTTCACCGTAGAGGGTGATAATAAGCTGCGCAGCAAAGGCATCCAGTTCTCGGATGTGAGCTCTGTATTAGCCGGCAACGATACTAATATTGCCGACACCGTGAATGCAAAGGCTGGAGAAACGGTTGCACTCACCGGAATCGCAAAAGAACTGATTACCAGCAATATCTTATTTAAACAGATTGAGATTGCGGGTACTGGTGGTGAAAACCTTGTCGGCTCAGACTTAGCCGATACGATCGAGATTACTGGGGACAAGGCCTTCAAGGCCAATGAGATAGCCTTTACCGGTATTGCAAGCCTCAATACCGGTGCGGGTACAGACAGTATTATTGACGGTACTGGGCAAACCGGCAGCCAGTGGATTTTGGGATCCGGAAATAAAGAGATCACAGGCTACAATATTGCCTTCAGTGATGTAGAAACTATCCAGGCAAATGTTGGCGAGTTGGTTGGCAGAAATGACCAAGATGAAATCTTTACGCTTTCTGCTTACACAGATAATGGACAGCAAAAGACCCAGATTGATACTAAAGGCATGGCCTTTACCGGTATTGATATTTTAAGCGCTGGGGACTCAAGCTCTTTTACAGACACGATTAACAGTAGTGTTAACAATAGAAACTGGGCGCTCACAGCGAGTGATAATCAGGTAGAGCATGCCGATGTCATCATCAACGATGCTGATATATTCAGTGGCGGCAATGGAATACTGCAGGGTGCGTCCAATAGCAATGATAGCTACCAAATTGTAAAAAATGCTGATAGCACAACGGCGATCCAAGTTGATGGGATGCACTTTAATGGGCTTACCCGAGTGGAAGCCGGAGCACATGCTGGTGTTAACACAACAGATATTTTGATCGGTACCGACGGGGCCGATACGTTTGGTTTCCTTAGCGGCGAATTACATACTTACGGTATCAGCTTCACCGGTATTGAAGAAGTTAATGCTGGAGGCACAAGTAATGATGGCATTTCTGATCAACTGAATACAGAAACTGATGTAAATCTCACCGGAAATCAAGAAGAGCTGCGCAATGCCAATATCCTGTTCAAAGATATTGAACAGGTCGCCTTTATTAACAACTCGAACGGCAAGATTGTCGGATCGGCTATAGATGACAGCTTTATCATAGCCAGTACCGGTGACAAGCTCACGGCTAATAATATCGACTTTACTGGCTTCAATAAAACGATTGATACCGGCGAGGGCACTGACACCGTTAGTACGCTTGTAGCCAACAGTACATGGAGTCTCTCGAATACAGATAAAGAAGCCACAAGCAGCGGAATTACCTTTACCAATATAGAAAAAGTCACCGCTTCAGATAATCAGGGCACACTGGAAAGTAAGAACGATGATAATGAATTTGCCCTGACTAGTGATGGACGTATTGATGCTGATGCTATTCGCTTTACTGGATTTACCACAATTGAGGGTAACGGTACTGCGTCACTAGATGCCAGTGCTATTAGTGGCAATCTTCTTTTGCTAGATGACAACAATGTAAAAGCAGATTTTACCGATGGCAATATTGTCGATATTACGATATCCGGTATTAATGAAGCGGTAGCGAGTAATCTGCTGGGTGCGGATATCGCTTATACAGTAAAAGATACCAACAAAGTTTTCGCTAAAGCGATCACCTTCTCCGGTGTTGATCGTATTGTTGATACTGGCTCTAGTGGAGCTGTTACCTCTGAGACCAGCGACCAGTGGGAACTCGTTTCTGCGGATAATGAAGTTAAGCACTCAGGCATTACTTTTGCAGGAATGCGTAGTCTGACGGGTGGTAATAACACCCTCGTTGGTGCCGCTGATAACGGAGATAGCTATCAGCTTTCCCTGACAGGCGATATCACCGTTGACTCCATGATCTTTAAAGGTATTCGCAATGTGAATGCGAATACGGATGATACTAATTATACGGACACGGTAGATGCAACCGGTGCAGTTACTCTTCAAGGTAATAATGCCTTTGGTGTAACCATCGATCCTAATGGTAGCAGCTATGACATCAACTTTAGTGGCATTGATGCGGTTACTAATACAGGAATTTTAACCGGCACCACGGGTGCAGACACCTTCACCGTAGAGGGTGATAATAAGCTGCGCAGCAAAGGCATCCAGTTCTCGGATGTGAGCTCTGTATTAGCCGGCAACGATACTAATATTGCCGACACCGTGAATGCAAAGGCTGGAGAAACGGTTGCACTCACCGGAATCGCAAAAGAACTGATTACCAGCAATATCTTATTTAAACAGATTGAGATTGCGGGTACTGGTGGTGAAAACCTTGTCGGCTCAGACTTAGCCGATACGATCGAGATTACTGGGGACAAGGCCTTCAAGGCCAATGAGATAGCCTTTACCGGTATTGCAAGCCTCAATACCGGTGCGGGTACAGACAGTATTATTGACGGTACTGGGCAAACCGGCAGCCAGTGGATTTTGGGATCCGGAAATAAAGAGATCACAGGCTACAATATTGCCTTCAGTGATGTAGAAACTATCCAGGCAAATGTTGGCGAGTTGGTTGGCAGAAATGACCAAGATGAAATCTTTACGCTTTCTGCTTACACAGATAATGGACAGCAAAAGACCCAGATTGATACTAAAGGCATGGCCTTTACCGGTATTGATATTTTAAGCGCTGGGGACTCAAGCTCTTTTACAGACACGATTAACAGTAGTGTTAACAATAGAAACTGGGCGCTCACAGCGAGTGATAATCAGGTAGAGCATGCCGATGTCATCATCAACGATGCTGATATATTCAGTGGCGGCAATGGAATACTGCAGGGTGCGTCCAATAGCAATGATAGCTACCAAATTGTAAAAAATGCTGATAGCACAACGGCGATCCAAGTTGATGGGATGCACTTTAATGGGCTTACCCGAGTGGAAGCCGGAGCACATGCTGGTGTTAACACAACAGATATTTTGATCGGTACCGACGGGGCCGATACGTTTGGTTTCCTTAGCGGCGAATTACATACTTACGGTATCAGCTTCACCGGTATTGAAGAAGTTAATGCTGGAGGCACAAGTAATGATGGCATTTCTGATCAACTGAATACAGAAACTGATGTAAATCTCACCGGAAATCAAGAAGAGCTGCGCAATGCCAATATCCTGTTCAAAGATATTGAACAGGTCGCCTTTATTAACAACTCGAACGGCAAGATTGTCGGATCGGCTATAGATGACAGCTTTATCATAGCCAGTACCGGTGACAAGCTCACGGCTAATAATATCGACTTTACTGGCTTCAATAAAACGATTGATACCGGCGAGGGCACTGACACCGTTAGTACGCTTGTAGCCAACAGTACATGGAGTCTCTCGAATACAGATAAAGAAGCCACAAGCAGCGGAATTACCTTTACCAATATAGAAAAAGTCACCGCTTCAGATAATCAGGGCACACTGGAAAGTAAGAACGATGATAATGAATTTGCCCTGACTAGTGATGGACGTATTGATGCTGATGCTATTCGCTTTACTGGATTTACCACAATTGAGGGTAACGGTACTGCGTCACTAGATGCCAGTGCTATTAGTGGCAATCTTCTTTTGCTAGATGACAACAATGTAAAAGCAGATTTTACCGATGGCAATATTGTCGATATTACGATATCCGGTATTAATGAAGCGGTAGCGAGTAATCTGCTGGGTGCGGATATCGCTTATACAGTAAAAGATACCAACAAAGTTTTCGCTAAAGCGATCACCTTCTCCGGTGTTGATCGTATTGTTGATACTGGCTCTAGTGGAGCTGTTACCTCTGAGACCAGCGACCAGTGGGAACTCGTTTCTGCGGATAATGAAGTTAAGCACTCAGGCATTACTTTTGCAGGAATGCGTAGTCTGACGGGTGGTAATAACACCCTCGTTGGTGCCGCTGATAACGGAGATAGCTATCAGCTTTCCCTGACAGGCGATATCACCGTTGACTCCATGATCTTTAAAGGTATTCGCAATGTGAATGCGAATACGGATGATACTAATTATACGGACACGGTAGATGCAACCGGTGCAGTTACTCTTCAAGGTAATAATGCCTTTGGTGTAACCATCGATCCTAATGGTAGCAGCTATGACATCAACTTTAGTGGCATTGATGCGGTTACTAATACAGGAATTTTAACCGGCACCACGGGTGCAGACACCTTCACCGTAGAGGGTGATAATAAGCTGCGCAGCAAAGGCATCCAGTTCTCGGATGTGAGCTCTGTATTAGCCGGCAACGATACTAATATTGCCGACACCGTGAATGCAAAGGCTGGAGAAACGGTTGCACTCACCGGAATCGCAAAAGAACTGATTACCAGCAATATCTTATTTAAACAGATTGAGATTGCGGGTACTGGTGGTGAAAACCTTGTCGGCTCAGACTTAGCCGATACGATCGAGATTACTGGGGACAAGGCCTTCAAGGCCAATGAGATAGCCTTTACCGGTATTGCAAGCCTCAATACCGGTGCGGGTACAGACAGTATTATTGACGGTACTGGGCAAACCGGCAGCCAGTGGATTTTGGGATCCGGAAATAAAGAGATCACAGGCTACAATATTGCCTTCAGTGATGTAGAAACTATCCAGGCAAATGTTGGCGAGTTGGTTGGCAGAAATGACCAAGATGAAATCTTTACGCTTTCTGCTTACACAGATAATGGACAGCAAAAGACCCAGATTGATACTAAAGGCATGGCCTTTACCGGTATTGATATTTTAAGCGCTGGGGACTCAAGCTCTTTTACAGACACGATTAACAGTAGTGTTAACAATAGAAACTGGGCGCTCACAGCGAGTGATAATCAGGTAGAGCATGCCGATGTCATCATCAACGATGCTGATATATTCAGTGGCGGCAATGGAATACTGCAGGGTGCGTCCAATAGCAATGATAGCTACCAAATTGTAAAAAATGCTGATAGCACAACGGCGATCCAAGTTGATGGGATGCACTTTAATGGGCTTACCCGAGTGGAAGCCGGAGCACATGCTGGTGTTAACACAACAGATATTTTGATCGGTACCGACGGGGCCGATACGTTTGGTTTCCTTAGCGGCGAATTACATACTTACGGTATCAGCTTCACCGGTATTGAAGAAGTTAATGCTGGAGGCACAAGTAATGATGGCATTTCTGATCAACTGAATACAGAAACTGATGTAAATCTCACCGGAAATCAAGAAGAGCTGCGCAATGCCAATATCCTGTTCAAAGATATTGAACAGGTCGCCTTTATTAACAACTCGAACGGCAAGATTGTCGGATCGGCTATAGATGACAGCTTTATCATAGCCAGTACCGGTGACAAGCTCACGGCTAATAATATCGACTTTACTGGCTTCAATAAAACGATTGATACCGGCGAGGGCACTGACACCGTTAGTACGCTTGTAGCCAACAGTACATGGAGTCTCTCGAATACAGATAAAGAAGCCACAAGCAGCGGAATTACCTTTACCAATATAGAAAAAGTCACCGCTTCAGATAATCAGGGCACACTGGAAAGTAAGAATACTGATAACGAATTTGCCCTGGCCAGCGATGGACGTATTAATGCTGATGCTATTCGCTTTACTGGATTTACCACAATTGAGGGGAACGGTACTGCATCACTAGATGCCAGTGCTATTAGTGGCAATCTTCTTTTGCTAGATGACAACAACGTAAAAGCAGATTTTACCGATGGCAATATTATCGATATTACGATATCCGGTATTAATGAAGCGGTGGCGAGTAATCTGCTGGGTGCGGATATCGCTTATACAGTAAAAGATACCAACAAAGTTTTCGCTAAAGCGATCACCTTCTCCGGTGTTGATCGTATTGTTGATACTGGCTCTAGTGGAGCTGTTACCTCTGAGACCAGTGACCAGTGGGAACTCGTTTCTGCGGATAATGAAGTTAAGCACTCAGGCATTACTTTTGCAGGAATGCGTAGTCTGACGGGTGGTAATAACACCCTCGTTGGTGCCGCTGATAACGGAGATAGCTATCAGCTTTCCCTGACAGGCGATATCACCGTTGACTCCATGATCTTTAAAGGTATTCGCAATGTGAATGCGAATACGGATGATACTAATTATACGGACACGGTAGATGCAACCGGTGCAGTTACTCTTCAAGGTAATAATGCCTTTGGTGTAACCATCGATCCTAATGGTAGCAGCTATGACATCAACTTTAGTGGCATTGATGCGGTTACTAATACAGGAATTTTAACCGGCACCACGGGTGCAGACACCTTCACCGTAGAGGGTGATAATAAGCTGCGCAGCAAAGGCATCCAGTTCTCGGATGTGAGCTCTGTATTAGCCGGCAACGATACTAATATTGCCGACACTGTGAATGCAAAGGCTGGAGAAACGGTTGCACTCACCGGAATCGCAAAAGAACTGATTACCAGCAATATCTTATTTAAACAGATTGAGATTGCGGGTACTGGTGGTGAAAACCTTGTCGGCTCAGACTTAGCCGATACGATCGAGATTACTGGGGACAAGGCCTTCAAGGCCAATGAGATAGCCTTTACCGGTATTGCAAGCCTCAATACCGGTGCGGGTACAGACAGTATTATTGACGGTACTGGGCAAACCGGCAGCCAGTGGATTTTGGGATCCGGAAATAAAGAGATCACAGGCTACAATATTGCCTTCAGTGATGTAGAAACTATCCAGGCAAATGTTGGCGAGTTGGTTGGCAGAAATGACCAAGATGAAATCTTTACGCTTTCTGCTTACACAGATAATGGACAGCAAAAGACCCAGATTGATACTAAAGGCATGGCCTTTACCGGTATTGATATTTTAAGCGCTGGGGACTCAAGCTCTTTTACAGACACGATTAACAGTAGTGTTAACAATAGAAACTGGGCGCTCACAGCGAGTGATAATCAGGTAGAGCATGCCGATGTCATCATCAACGATGCTGATATATTCAGTGGCGGCAATGGAATACTGCAGGGTGCGTCTAATAGCAATGATAGCTACCAAATTGTAAAAAATGCTGATAGCACAACGGCGATCCAAGTTGATGGGATGCACTTTAATGGGCTTACCCGAGTGGAAGCCGGAGCACATGCTGGTGTTAACACAACAGATATTTTGATCGGTACCGACGGGGCCGATACGTTTGGTTTCCTTAGCGGCGAATTACATACTTACGGTATCAGCTTCACCGGTATTGAAGAAGTTAATGCTGGAGGCACAAGTAATGATGGCATTTCTGATCAACTGAATACAGAAACTGATGTAAATCTCACCGGAAATCAAGAAGAGCTGCGCAATGCCAATATCCTGTTCAAAGATATTGAACAGGTCGCCTTTATTAACAACTCGAACGGCAAGATTGTCGGATCGGCTATAGATGACAGCTTTATCATAGCCAGTACCGGTGACAAGCTCACGGCTAATAATATCGACTTTACTGGCTTCAATAAAACGATTGATACCGGCGAGGGCACTGACACCGTTAGTACGCTTGTAGCCAACAGTACATGGAGTCTCTCGAATACAGATAAAGAAGCCACAAGCAGCGGAATTACCTTTACCAATATAGAAAAAGTCACCGCTTCAGATAATCAGGGCACACTGGAAAGTAAGAATACTGATAACGAATTTGCCCTGACCAGCGATGGACGTATTAATGCTGATGCTATTCGCTTTACTGGATTTACCACAATTGAGGGGAACGGTACTGCATCACTAGATGCCAGTGCTATTAGTGGCAATCTTCTTTTGCTAGATGACAACAACGTAAAAGCAGATTTTACCGATGGCAATATTATCGATATTACGATATCCGGTATTAATGAAGCGGTGGCGAGTAATCTGCTGGGTGCGGATATCGCTTATACAGTAAAAGATACCAACAAAGTTTTCGCTAAAGCGATCACCTTCTCCGGTGTTGATCGTATTGTTGATACTGGCTCTAGTGGAGCTGTTACCTCTGAGACCAGCGACCAGTGGGAACTCGTTTCTGCGGATAATGAAGTTAAGCACTCAGGCATTACTTTTGCAGGAATGCGTAGTCTGACGGGTGGTAATAACACCCTCGTTGGTGCCGCTGATAACGGAGATAGCTATCAGCTTTCCCTGACAGGCGATATCACCGTTGACTCCATGATCTTTAAAGGTATTCGCAATGTGAATGCGAATACGGATGATACTAATTATACGGACACGGTAGATGCAACCGGTGCAGTTACTCTTCAAGGTAATAATGCCTTTGGTGTAACCATCGATCCTAATGGTAGCAGCTATGACATCAACTTTAGTGGCATTGATGCGGTTACTAATACAGGAATTTTAACCGGCACCACGGGTGCAGACACCTTCACCGTAGAGGGTGATAATAAGCTGCGCAGCAAAGGCATCCAGTTCTCGGATGTGAGCTCTGTATTAGCCGGCAACGATACTAATATTGCCGACACCGTGAATGCAAAGGCTGGAGAAACGGTTGCACTCACCGGAATCGCAAAAGAACTGATTACCAGCAATATCTTATTTAAACAGATTGAGGTAGCGGGTACTGGTGGTGAAAACCTTGTCGGCTCAGACTTAGCCGATACGATCGAGATTACTGGGGACAAGGCCTTCAAGGCCAATGAGATAGCCTTTACCGGTATTGCAAGCCTCAATACCGGTGCGGGTACAGACAGTATTATTGACGGTACTGGGCAAACCGGCAGCCAGTGGATTTTGGGATCCGGAAATAAAGAGATCACAGGCTACAATATTGCCTTCAGTGATGTAGAAACTATCCAGGCAAATGTTGGCGAGTTGGTTGGCAGAAATGACCAAGATGAAATCTTTACGCTTTCTGCTTACACAGATAATGGACAGCAAAAGACCCAGATTGATACTAAAGGCATGGCCTTTACCGGTATTGATATTTTAAGCGCTGGGGACTCAAGCTCTTTTACAGACACGATTAACAGTAGTGTTAACAATAGAAACTGGGCGCTCACAGCGAGTGATAATCAGGTAGAGCATGCCGATGTCATCATCAACGATGCTGATATATTCAGTGGCGGCAATGGAATACTGCAGGGTGCGTCTAATAGCAATGATAGCTACCAAATTGTAAAAAATGCTGATAGCACAACGGCGATCCAAGTTGATGGGATGCACTTTAATGGGCTTACCCGAGTGGAAGCCGGAGCACATGTTGGTGTTAATACATCGGATATTTTACTAGGCACCAATGATAAAGAAATATTTACTTTTAATGACAGTGCTGAGCTACAGGTTAATGGCTTAACGTTTACTGGTCTTGAGTCTGTCAATGCTTTGGGCGGCGATGATTATGTAGATGCCGAAAATTACTCTAATGGTCTGGAGCTAACAGGTATTGCTGGAGAGTTACGTCTTTACTCTCAGGGGTTACTTTTCCAGGATATTGAAGACGCTTACACGACAACTCTCTATGGCACCGATAATGTTGATGCTTTCAGCATAATTGAAAACGGAAATGACAACCTTGTTGTTGCCTCATCGATCGATTTTACTGGGGTGACAATTGTCGATGCATTGGGAGGGCAGGACACCTTATCCGTCGATGAGGCAAATCTAGAAAATGGAAAAATCAACGGGATCCAATTCGTTAATCTCAGTGACATTATCTCCAGTAGCATTGTTATTGGGGCGTCCCAAGAAGGAGATTTTTATGTATTAGGGGATGGGTTGGTTTCATCTGATACTGATTCGCAAAATCCTGGATATGAATTTAATTTCACTGGTGTAACAAGTGTTAAAACAAATGGCTATGCAAGAACTGTAACTGGTTTACTTGGCCACAACTGGATAATTAATAACGCTAATACTGCGACGAATAATGGCATTACATTTTTTGATGTCTCTTACTTAATTGCAAAGAATGCAGGTTTAGAAGGGTACTCAAATTTAGGCTGGGCTTTGACTGCTAATGATAATGAAGTAAGTCATGCAGGAATTATTATAAAAAATGCGAATTTAATTAGTGGAGGCGGTAGCACGCTGGCGGGCAAAGAAGGCTTCGCTGACACCTACACCTTCCTAGATGGCGGCAGCCAGGGTCAGTTGGTGAAGGTGGACAATATGCAGTTCGCCGGCCTCAGCACGGTCGCCGCCGCCGGTGGTGATGACACCGTGATTGGCCAGGCGGGCCAAGGTTGGGCCCTGACCGACAATGAGAATGAAGTAGAGCACGGCGCGATCACCATCCAGAACGCCGAGTTTATCAGCGGCGGCATCAGCACCCTGATGGGGGGAGACTTCGCTGACACCTACACCTTCCTCGACGGCGGCAGCCAGGGTCAGTTGGTGAAGGTGGACAATATGCAGTTCGCCGGCCTCAGCACGGTCGCCGCCGCCGGTGGTGATGACACCGTGATCGGTCAGGCGGGCCAAGGTTGGGCCCTGACCGACAATGAGAATGAAGTAGAGCACGGCGCGATCACCATCCAGAACGCCGAGTTTATCAGCGGCGGCATCAGCACCCTGATGGGGGGAGACTTCGCTGACACCTACACCTTCCTCGACGGCGGCAGCCAGGGTCAGTTGGTGAAGGTGGACAATATGCAGTTCGCCGGCCTCAGCACGGTCGCCGCCGCCGGTGGTGATGACACCGTGATCGGTCAGGCGGGCCAAGGTTGGGCCCTGACCGACAATGAGAATGAAGTAGAGCACGGCGCGATCACCATCCAGAACGCCGAGTTTATCAGCGGCGGCATCAGCACCCTGATGGGGGGAGACTTCGCTGACACCTACACCTTCCTCGACGGCGGCAGCCAGGGTCAGTTGGTGAAGGTGGACAATATGCAGTTCGCCGGCCTCAGCACGGTCGCCGCCGCCGGTGGTGATGACACCGTGATTGGCCAGGCGGGCCAAGGTTGGGCCCTGACCGACAATGAGAATGAAGTAGAGCACGGCGCGATCACCATCCAGAACGCCGAGTTTATCAGCGGCGGCATCAGCACCCTGATGGGGGGAGACTTCGCTGACACCTACACCTTCCTCGACGGCGGCAGCCAGGGTCAGTTGGTGAAGGTGGACAATATGCAGTTCGCCGGCCTCAGCACGGTCGCCGCCGCCGGTGGTGATGACACCGTGATTGGCCAGGCGGGCCAAGGTTGGGCCCTGACCGACAATGAGAATGAAGTAGAGCACGGCGCGATCACCATCCAGAACGCCGAGTTTATCAGCAGCGGCATCAGCACCCTGATGGGGGGAGACTTCGCTGACACCTACACCTTCCTCGACGGCGGCAGCCAGGGTCAGTTGGTGAAGGTGGACAATATGCAGTTCGCCGGCCTCAGCACGGTCGCCGCCGCCGGTGGTGATGACACCGTGATTGGCCAGGCGGGCCAAGGTTGGGCCCTGACCGACAATGAGAATGAAGTAGAGCACGGCGCGATCACCATCCAGAACGCCGAGTTTATCAGCAGCGGCATCAGCACCCTGATGGGGGGAGACTTCGCTGACACCTACACCTTCCTCGACGGCGGCAGCCAGGGTCAGTTGGTGAAGGTGGACAATATGCAGTTCGCCGGCCTCAGCACGGTCGCCGCCGCCGGTGGTGATGACACCGTGATTGGCCAGGCGGGCCAAGGTTGGGCCCTGACCGACAATGAGAATGAAGTAGAGCACGGCGCGATCACCATCCAGAACGCCGAGTTTATCAGCGGCGGCATCAGCACCCTGATGGGGGGAGACTTCGCTGACACCTACACCTTCCTCGACGGCGGCAGCCAGGGTCAGTTGGTGAAGGTGGACAATATGCAGTTCGCCGGCCTCAGCACGGTCGCCGCCGCCGGTGGTGATGACACCGTGATTGGCCAGGCGGGCCAAGGTTGGGCCCTGACCGACAATGAGAATGAAGTAGAGCACGGCGCGATCACCATCCAGAACGCCGAGTTTATCAGCGGCGGCATCAGCACCCTGATGGGGGGAGACTTCGCTGACACCTACACCTTCCTCGACGGCGGCAGCCAGGGTCAGTTGGTGAAGGTGGACAATATGCAGTTCGCCGGCCTCAGCACGGTCGCCGCCGCCGGTGGTGATGACACCGTGATTGGCCAGGCGGGCCAAGGTTGGGCCCTGACCGACAATGAGAATGAAGTAGAGCACGGCGCGATCACCATCCAGAACGCCGAGTTTATCAGCGGCGGCACCAGCACGCTGGCGGGGGGAGACTTCGCAGACACCTACACCTTCCTCGACGGCGGCAGCCAGGGTCAGTTGGTGAAGGTGGACGATATGCAGTTCGCCGGCCTCAGCACGGTCGCCGCCGCCGGTGGTGATGACACCGTGATCGGTCAGGCGGGCCAAGGTTGGGCCCTGACCGACAATGAGAATGAAGTAGAGCACGGCGCGATCACCATCCAGAACGCCGAGTTTATCAGCGGCGGCATCAGCACCCTGATGGGGGGAGACTTCGCTGACACCTACACCTTCCTCGACGGCGGCAGCCAGGGTCAGTTGGTGAAGGTGGACAATATGCAGTTCGCCGGCCTCAGCACGGTCGCCGCCGCCGGTGGTGATGACACCGTGATTGGCCAGGCGGGCCAAGGTTGGGCCCTGACCGACAATGAGAATGAAGTAGAGCACGGCGCGATCACCATCCAGAACGCCGAGTTTATCAGCGGCGGCATCAGCACCCTGATGGGGGGAGACTTCGCTGACACCTACACCTTCCTCGACGGCGGCAGCCAGGGTCAGTTGGTGAAGGTGGACAATATGCAGTTCGCCGGCCTCAGCACGGTCGCCGCCGCCGGTGGTGATGACACCGTGATTGGCCAGGCGGGGCAAGGTTGGGCCCTGACCGACAATGAGAATGAAGTAGAGCACGGCGCGATCACCATCCAGAACGCCGAGTTTATCAGCGGCGGCATCAGCACCCTGATGGGGGGAGACTTCGCTGACACCTACACCTTCCTCGACGGCGGCAGCCAGGGTCAGTTGGTGAAGGTGGACAATATGCAGTTCGCCGGCCTCAGCACGGTCGCCGCCGCCGGTGGTGATGACACCGTGATTGGCCAGGCGGGCCAAGGTTGGGCCCTGACCGACAATGAGAATGAAGTAGAGCACGGCGCGATCACCATCCAGAACGCCGAGTTTATCAGCGGCGGCATCAGCACCCTGATGGGGGGAGACTTCGCTGACACCTACACCTTCCTCGACGGCGGCAGCCAGGGTCAGTTGGTGAAGGTGGACAATATGCAGTTCGCCGGCCTCAGCACGGTCGCCGCCGCCGGTGGTGATGACACCGTGATCGGTCAGGCGGGCCAAGGTTGGGCCCTGACCGACAATGAGAATGAAGTAGAGCACGGCGCGATCACCATCCAGAACGCCGAGTTTATCAGCGGCGGCATCAGCACCCTGATGGGGGGAGACTTCGCTGACACCTACACCTTCCTCGACGGCGGCAGCCAGGGTCAGTTGGTGAAGGTGGACAATATGCAGTTCGCCGGCCTCAGCACGGTCGCCGCCGCCGGTGGTGATGACACCGTGATTGGCCAGGCGGGCCAAGGTTGGGCCCTGACCGACAATGAGAATGAAGTAGAGCACGGCGCGATCACCATCCAGAACGCCGAGTTTATCAGCGGCGGCATCAGCACCCTGATGGGGGGAGACTTCGCTGACACCTACACCTTCCTCGACGGCGGCAGCCAGGGTCAGTTGGTGAAGGTGGACAATATGCAGTTCGCCGGCCTCAGCACGGTCGCCGCCGCCGGTGGTGATGACACCGTGATTGGCCAGGCGGGCCAAGGTTGGGCCCTGACCGACAATGAGAATGAAGTAGAGCACGGCGCGATCACCATCCAGAACGCCGAGTTTATCAGCAGCGGCATCAGCACCCTGATGGGGGGAGACTTCGCTGACACCTACACCTTCCTCGACGGCGGCAGCCAGGGTCAGTTGGTGAAGGTGGACAATATGCAGTTCGCCGGCCTCAGCACGGTCGCCGCCGCCGGTGGTGATGACACCGTGATTGGCCAGGCGGGCCAAGGTTGGGCCCTGACCGACAATGAGAATGAAGTAGAGCACGGCGCGATCACCATCCAGAACGCCGAGTTTATCAGCGGCGGCATCAGCACCCTGATGGGGGGAGACTTCGCTGACACCTACACCTTCCTCGACGGCGGCAGCCAGGGTCAGTTGGTGAAGGTGGACAATATGCAGTTCGCCGGCCTCAGCACGGTCGCCGCCGCCGGTGGTGATGACACCGTGATTGGCCAGGCGGGCCAAGGTTGGGCCCTGACCGACAATGAGAATGAAGTAGAGCACGGCGCGATCACCATCCAGAACGCCGAGTTTATCAGCGGCGGCATCAGCACCCTGATGGGGGGAGACTTCGCTGACACCTACACCTTCCTCGACGGCGGCAGCCAGGGTCAGTTGGTGAAGGTGGACAATATGCAGTTCGCCGGCCTCAGCACGGTCGCCGCCGCCGGTGGTGATGACACCGTGATTGGCCAGGCGGGCCAAGGTTGGGCCCTGACCGACAATGAGAATGAAGTAGAGCACGGCGCGATCACCATCCAGAACGCCGAGTTTATCAGCGGCGGCACCAGCACGCTGGCGGGGGGAGACTTCGCAGACACCTACACCTTCCTCGACGGCGGCAGCCAGGGTCAGTTGGTGAAGGTGGACGATATGCAGTTCGCCGGCCTCAGCACGGTCGCCGCCGCCGGTGGTGATGACACCGTGATCGGTCAGGCGGGCCAAGGTTGGGCCCTGACCGACAATGAGAATGAAGTAGAGCACGGCGCGATCACCATCCAGAACGCCGAGTTTATCAGCGGCGGCATCAGCACCCTGATGGGGGGAGACTTCGCTGACACCTACACCTTCCTCGACGGCGGCAGCCAGGGTCAGTTGGTGAAGGTGGACAATATGCAGTTCGCCGGCCTCAGCACGGTCGCCGCCGCCGGTGGTGATGACACCGTGATTGGCCAGGCGGGCCAAGGTTGGGCCCTGACCGACAATGAGAATGAAGTAGAGCACGGCGCGATCACCATCCAGAACGCCGAGTTTATCAGCGGCGGCATCAGCACCCTGATGGGGGGAGACTTCGCTGACACCTACACCTTCCTCGACGGCGGCAGCCAGGGTCAGTTGGTGAAGGTGGACAATATGCAGTTCGCCGGCCTCAGCACGGTCGCCGCCGCCGGTGGTGATGACACCGTGATTGGCCAGGCGGGGCAAGGTTGGGCCCTGACCGACAATGAGAATGAAGTAGAGCACGGCGCGATCACCATCCAGAACGCCGAGTTTATCAGCGGCGGCATCAGCACCCTGATGGGGGGAGACTTCGCTGACACCTACACCTTCCTCGACGGCGGCAGCCAGGGTCAGTTGGTGAAGGTGGACAATATGCAGTTCGCCGGCCTCAGCACGGTCGCCGCCGCCGGTGGTGATGACACCGTGATTGGCCAGGCGGGCCAAGGTTGGGCCCTGACCGACAATGCGAATGAAGTAGAGCACGGCGCGATCACCATCCAGAACGCCGAGTTCATCAGCGGCGGCACCAGCACGCTGGCGGGTGGAGAACATACGGACACTTTCACCTTAAGTAAGTCCGGAGCGGATGCCATAGTGCGAGTCGACAACATGACATTTATGGAACTTGATTCTGTGGATGCAGGCGAAGGCTCAGACACTATTGTGGCTACAAGTGATATAGCTGGAGAAACCTGGGTATTGGGATTAGGCCGCGGTGCTCTTGCTGTTGCAGGTGTGAGCTTTGAGGGCATTGAGCAGGTTGATGCAGACAACGTGTCGCTGGACGCATCAACAAATAATCAGGCAGACACTTTCGAACTGGCCAAAACTGGGAAATCGCTCAAAGCGCGGGGTATTGAGTTCTCGTCTGTTGCTAGCGTTTCTGCGGGAAGTGGTAACGAAGATAGCGATACGATTCAGAGCGATGCGGGAAGTTGGCAGTTAGCTGGTACTGCAAATGCCCTTGAGGTGAATGGTGTTCAATTTAGCGGTATTGATCATGTAGAAACTAATAATGCACAGTTATACGGTACTGATGCTGATGATGTCTTAGCCCTAACTGAGTCTGGAATCGCCACTGCGGGAATAGCATTTACAGGCATTACTAAAGTCAGCAGTGAGGGAGGTACTGACCATCTTGTAGGTACCTCTGGCAAGGATACATTTGTTCTGGCTTCCAATGGTGATATTACTGCTGCGGGTATTCTCTTTACCGGGCTTGAAAGTGTGGATACTGGTGAGGGTGAGGACACTGTTAATGCAGCCGGTAGTGGCGCTAGCTGGACATCTTCCAGTAATGGCAGCTCCCTAGAAAACGGAGCGGCTCAAGCCAGGGTGAATGGCCTTACTGTTCTGTTTGATAATCTTGAGATGGTCCAGGGAGTGGGTACATATATTGGCCAGGACATCGGCAGTAACTATGTCTTCGATAGCCTCAACAGCATGACAGTTGCCGGGGTCACTTTTGCGGATCTGGAGAGCCTGAGTGCGGGCAGTGGAAACGATACTATCGAGGGGGCCAATATCGATGCGGTTTGGGATATCAACGATGCGCAGAGTACCGTAAGCGGCAATAACAAAAAGCTTGTGTTTAGCGGTATTGAAACGATAAATGCGGGTAGTGGCCAGGATACTTTTAATTTAAATGGCGGTGAGCTTGCTTCAATAGATACCGGTGCAGGTAATGACACGGTCATACTCTCTGCAACCACCATCGATAGTATTTCCCTGGGAGAGGGGGATGACTACGTGGAAGTGAATGAGAATAGCTCTGACACAGTAGCACTCTCTGGTGGCAGCGGAAGTGATTCCTTCCAGTACAACCTTGCTGGTGATACTTGGCAGGTGAAATCCTCTGGTAACAAAGTAGGCAACTTTAGCTTCTCTGATTTTGAGTTCCTTGATAACACTTCCAGTAATCTCATGTTAGAAACAGACTTTGCTTTTGATTTTGAAAATGGCGGTGTTAATTCCGGCAGCTTCAACAAAAGCGGCGTAGGTTTGCGATTTGCTGGCAGTGGTATGCGTCTCGGTTACGATGGATCAGGGGATATTAATGTACTTAGCAGTGCCACGGGTACTATTGGCGGTAGCCTCAAAGCTAAGCGTGCAGATTTGGTGGTCAGCGGCGATGTCAATATTGAGTCCGATGTCGATGTCCTTGCTATCTCTACTTCCGGGCCGGATGTCGATATTACGGTGCTGGCGAAAGACAACCTACTGATTGATGAAATCAATGCGGGTCGCGGTAACGTTCAGCTGGCGAGTGAGGGCTTTGGCATGCTCACCGCTGAAACCTACGGCGATACCCATATCACAGCGGGCAATATCACTCTGGGTACCGATACTCAGCTCTGGAGTATTATCGGTAGCGAGTTGGTGCCGCTGCGTATGGATGCGCTTACCAATGTGGCAATTGTTTCTGTCTCCTACTACGAGCCTGAATTTATTGGGCAGGTACCGAACTTCACTAGTAAGGGTGACGAGCTGCAGTCTATCGCTGGTGCCCAGGCATCCCAGGGATTGCGCTCCGCAATCCAAAATGGTGTTGAGGACTTCACCCAGGTTGACCCGGCGATTTTCAGTGCGGTGAAACCTTACAGTAGTGGAGTGGATGCGGTGAATTCCCCGGAAATGCGTTTGAGATCCGGTGAGTTGTTACCTGCAGCGGGACTTTCCGGAACCGATGAGGAAGATCCGGAATTCGATGCCAGGCTGGAAGAGAGCCAGGATGTTACTGTCGACTACCGCGAGCAGGAGACCTTGGCCTCCATTAATTCAGGGGGCTGATGGTCCCTAGAAGACTTTAAAATACCGAACCGGCCCCAGTGGCCGGTTTTTTTATGGGCGTTTGTATTGGAAATATCTGGGGACTTTTCGTGGGTAAGATTTACATAAGCCGCAACGAAAAAAGGCCGACTCTTTCGAGTCAGCCTTTTTGGAATTGGTGCCCAGGAGAGGACTTGAACCTCCACGACCGTTAGGTCACTAGCACCTGAAGCTAGCGCGTCTACCAATTCCGCCACCTGGGCAAATCAACGTGTGCTCCGTTGAGGACGCGAACTATAGAGATCTGCAGGGGGAGTGTCAACGGTTTCTTAGCGCTTATTTCAACATTTTACCCAAAGGTCTGGAAATGTGCTGAAATCGCTTATAATGCGTTCAACAGCGGCGAAACATTGAACAAAAACTCTCTACCTCCGCCGCCTGCCTTTGACCGGATAACCTCCGGAAGCCGCCTCAATGGGCGGTTATCTCAACAACGGATGCTGTTTTGACACACAAAAATACTTCAGGCCCCCTCAACGCTGACCCTCATGCCCAGCGAGAGGCGGAAAAATATGAAAAGCCTATCCCCAGCCGAGAATATTTGCTGCAACTTTTGGAGCAGCAGGCGGAACCGGTGCCCTGGGAATTTGTTGCCAACCTTCTTGAATTAGAGGATGAAGACCGGCGTGAAGGGGTGCGCCGACGCCTAATCGCCATGTCCCGAGATGGCCAGATTGCCAGCAATCGCTCCGGTGATTTTGGTGTGCTGGACAAAATGAGCCTGGTTCGTGGCCGCGTTATTGGCCACCGCGACGGTTTTGGTTTCGTTGTGCCCACGGATGGTGACGGCGATTTATTTTTGTCCCATCGACAAATGCGCAAAGTCTTTGACGGCGATGAGGTGCTGGTGCGGGAGACTCCCGGCGGCTTTCGCGGCAAGCGTGAAGGTGCCGTGGTTCGGGTAATCAAGCACAATACCGAACAGCTGGCTGGGCGCCTTTACCGGGAAAATGGTATCTGTTTTGTGCGGCCCGATAACCCCCGCGTGAACCTCGATGTGATGGTAGCGGCAGAAGATGCCGCCGGTGCCGAACACGGCCAATATGTCGTGGTAAAAATTGTCACACAACCTGGGCGTGACCGCGTACCCCAGGGGGAAGTGCTGGAAGTGCTCGGCGACCATTTGGCACCGGGCATGGAGATCGATGTCGCGATCCGCAACTATGGCATCCCCCATATCTGGCCCGCGGCCTTACAGGCGGAAGTGGATGCCATTGCCAATGAAGTGCTGGAAGAGGATAAAAAAGCGCGGGTTGATTTGCGCCAATTACCCCTGGTCACTATTGATGGTGAGGATGCCCGCGATTTTGATGATGCAGTTTACTGTGAGCTTTTGCCTGACAACAGTTGGAAGCTGCTGGTAGCCATTGCCGATGTGTCTCACTATGTGCGCCCCGGCTCGGTGCTCGATGAGGAGGCCCATAGCCGTGGCAACTCGGTTTATTTTCCCGACTTTGTCGTGCCTATGCTGCCGGAGAAATTGTCTAATGGGCTCTGCTCATTAAATCCGGAGGTAGACCGCTTGTGTATGGTGTGCGAGATGCACATTGATCGCAGCGGTGAAATTACCGATTACCGTTTCTTTGAAGGTTTGATGCGCAGTCATGCGCGTCTGACTTATACCCAGGTAGGGCAGGTATTAGAAGAACGGGACAATCGCGATAGTGGTCTGCGTAAGCAGTTTGCCGCACTGGTTCCACATCTGGATAATTTGCACGATTTGTACCTGGCGTTGCGCAGTGCCCGCGATCGGCGTGGGGCGATAGATTTTGAAACCACCGAAACCCGTATTCTGTTTGACAGCGAACGCAAGATTGAGCGCATAGTGCCGGTTACGCGCAACGATGCGCATAAACTGATCGAAGAGTGCATGTTGGCGGCCAATGTCTGTGCGGCGGATTTAATGGAGCTGTCGGAATTACCGGCTCTCTATCGTGTGCACGATGCCCCGAAAGAAGAAAAACTCAGCAACTTGCGCGAGTACCTCGGTGAGCTGGGATTGCGACTGCCCGGTGGCTCGGAGCCACAGCCTGCGGATTTTCAGGCGTTACTGGAGCAGGTCGAGGGCCGTGCGGATGCCCATATAATTCAAGTGATGTTACTGCGTTCCATGAATCAGGCGGTCTATCAACCGGAAAATCGCGGCCACTTTGGCTTGGATTATCGCGCCTATGCCCATTTCACCTCACCCATTCGCCGCTATCCCGATTTGCTGTTGCACCGTGCCCTGCGCTGGCTAATTCGCAATGGTAGTGCCAATGAAGCCGCAGTGGTGCAGAAGGTATACAGCGTGCCGGGTGCCAGGCCCATCGATCGACAGCAGATACTGCCCTACGATATGCCGGCGATGTTACAGCTCGGCGAACAGTGTTCCATGACTGAACGCCGTGCAGACGATGCTACCCGCGATGTGGTTAGCTGGCTCAAGTGCGAATATTTGCAGGATCATGTGGGTGAAGTTTATTCCGGCGTAATTAGTGCGGTAACGGGGTTCGGCTTATTTGTCGAGCTTAATGATCTTTTTGTTGAGGGGTTGATCCACGTGACCGCGCTGCCAAAAGATTATTACCGCTTTGAGCAGGCGCACCAGCGTTTAATCGGCGAACGCAGTGGCAAACGCTACCATCTAGGTGACTCAGTTAGCGTTCAGGTGGCGCGGGTCGATCTTGAAGAGCGCAAAGTAGACTTTATTCTCGAGGAATTGGTGCCGCGTCAAAAGGCCTCCCGTGCTAAGAAAGAAACGACTAAGGTCAGTGCCCGCGCGATGGAAATGGCTGTAGAGCATCAATTGGAGCGGGAGCGGCGCAGCAAGCAGAAAAAAGACAGCAGCCGTAAATTACATGCCAGCCCCTGGGGAAAGCGCGCAGAAACCTCAGCGGAAGTAGCGCCTATTCGCAAACGTAAGGTCGGCTCCAAAGAAGCGGTCCCTGTGGCAGAGCTGACGGAGGATAAGCCCAGTACGAGCAAGAAAAAATCAAGCGAGGATGCCGACAAGCAAAAAACTGAGGCGCCGGCAAAGCGTCGCGGAAGCAAGCGCACTCCCACACGCAAAGGCGGTAAACGCCCAGCGGTAGCTGCGCGCAAGGCTGCACAGAAAGCAGAAAAGGCCAAAACGCGTAGCGGCAAAGTTAAAAAGAAGAAGAAAGCTTCTTCTACCAGTAAAAAGAAAAAGTGATTGAGGCATAAGTTGAGCCAAGAATTGGTATATGGCCTGCACGCGGTGCAGGCTTTGTTAAAGGGTTCTCCACAAAATGTGCAGGAGCTGATGCTATTGCGTGGGCGCAAAGACCAGCGCCTGCAAAAAATTATTCAGCAGGCGGAAAAAAATGATATCGCACTGCGTTTTGTCGACCGTCGCACTCTGGATGACAAGGTGGAAGAGGGCGCTAATCACCAGGGGGTAATCGCTCTTTGTGCGAGTAAAACTCAGGTTCTGGATGAGAAATTTCTGTTTGGCATGCTCGAAAAGCTGGACCAGAAAAGTGAGGCGCCATTTCTCTTGGTCCTGGATGGCGTGACCGACCCCCATAATTTGGGTGCCTGCTTGCGCTCAGCGGAGGCTGCCGGGGTACATGCGGTGATTGCGCCCAAGGATAAATCCGCAGGTTTGACCCCGACAGCCCGCAAGGTGGCCTGTGGTGCGGCTGAGGTTTTACCCTTTGTTACGGTGACCAACCTCGCGCGTACCCTACAGCAGTTGCAGCAGGCTGGAGTGTGGATTTTTGGTGCGGCAGGAGAGGCTACTCAGGATGTCTACCAGTCTCAGTTGACGGGTCCTATGGCTTTAGTGATGGGTGCCGAAGGCAGTGGCCTGCGCCGATTAACCCGGGAGCACTGTGATCATTTAATTAAAATTCCGATGGCCGGTGAAGTCAGCAGCCTGAATGTGTCTGTTGCCACCGGTGTTTGTCTATTTGAAGCGGTGCGCCAGCGCAGCGCCTGATTTATTCTTTTTTTTTGATCTGTAAGTCCTGGTGATTACTGATGCCGGGACTTGCAGCATCCCGGCGTAACGCTTCACACGCAAACCTCTTTTTCCCCTCTATTTCCACTATTCACTGCTAGATTTTTTCCACTGTCACACAGCAATTTTACTGTGCAGCTTTCTATTTCATGCCGCGGGTGAAAAATTTGCGGGTAACTTTCCTTTGATATCCGGGAGTAGCGGTTTGTACGCCTGGCCCCAAAAATTACTGCGACGACGATCGCGTAATGCTCGTTTTGCTGAGTTGATACATCCACATATTCGCCAACTTTATCGTATGGCCTTTCGCTGGACAGGGAATCGCGAGGAGGCTGAGGACCTGGTACAGGATGTTTTGGCAAGCCTGCTGACGCGATCTGTAGCACTGGAAAAAATTCAGCGCTTAGGTCCCTGGTTAATCAAGGTGCTCTATCACCGCTATGTGGATCTCTACCGCCGACGCCGAAGCTCCCCCATTGATGAAGAGGTTGATTGGGAGACGGTGGCAAGCGGCACGCCAGAGAAGGGACTTTCTTCTCAGGTGGAAATGCAGCGCATTTTACTGCAGGCGCTATCGAAACTAGAGGTCGATTGGCGCGATACGGTATTGCTGCACGATGTAGAGGGGTACTCCCTACTAGAGGTGGCAGATATTTTGGGCATAAGTGTGGGCACGGTGAAATCACGCCTACATCGCGCCCATAAAAAATTAAAAAAATTGCTCAGTGAGGGAACTATTAGCGAGGGTCATCCGTGTTAGTAATCAGAGGAAAAGCCAATGCTGAAATATGACTCTGAAGATTTTTCCAGTGAGATGTTGTTACGTCACCAGCTCCGCGCCCTGCCGGTTGAGAACCCTGGCGATGACTTGGAAGAGCGTATCTTAAAGTCTGTCTTCACTGGGCAGGAAAGCAGTCAATCGCCTTCTTTATCAAAATTATTTTTTGACGAATACCGGCGAGTGGGACAGTTGGCTGTAGCTGCGGGTTTCTTCGTGGTCGTGACATTGGGAGTGATACTGACATTCTTAAAGGATACCCCGATGGATGTTGGGGCTGGTGATACGCAACAAGATGTCGAAGGCACTATCAGGCGGCCAGTGCACCTTTTACTGCACAGCAGTCGCCGGATGCCGGGGGCACTAATCAGGGTCGTCTTACCGGAAAATATGCAACTTGATGGTTATGCGAGCAGTCAGGTGTTGCAATGGCAAACGGATATTGCTGCAGGAAGTAATCGCCTGTCGTTGCCGGTGAAAATCCTCGGTGAAAATAGCACGGGGGAGATATTGATCGAAGTGGAATACGGTGGGGTGAGCAAGCGACTGCGTCAACGATTAACGCACTTGTGAAGCCGCCGCAATGTAGGGTTCGATAGCAATTTTTGTCACAACCTAGAGGTAACCAAGCGATGTGGAAACAGGGATTATTGGCGGCGGGTGTCGCAGCAGCAGTTATGTATAGCGGCCCTTTATTGGCGCAGGAGGCACCAGAAGACCTGGATGTCACTCTCACTGTGGTTGAGGAGGGGCAGGATGCGCAAGATGTGGTGAACAACATAGAGCTTCCGCCGGATATGCAGGAGGTGGCTGAGGAAACCATTGCGGCGGTAATGGAAGCAGTAGCGGCAACTGGGCAGGGCGCTGAACATAGTGAGGAAATTGAAGCAAGGATGCGTGAGGCCCTCACACGCCACCAGGAGTTGATTGCCAATGCGCGTCTCTCAGCAGAAGCGGCCAGGGAGGAAGCTCTGCGCACCGCTGAAGTAGCCAGGGAAAGTATCGAAGAGGCCGTTAAGAGTGCGATGAACGGTGCAGATATACAAGGCGTTATCGAGCAAGTGATGCAGGATATTCTTTCTAGTCTACCGGCGGATATTCGCGACCAGATTTCTATGGAGCTTGATGGAATGTTTGAGCAGGCTCAGGACAATTTACCCGATGGGCCAGATGCCTAATTAATTGGCACTGCAAAATTGATGACAGGGAATGTTTAGAGGTAATCCACAGTGCGAAATGGGCGAATCGGAATAGTGCTAATTACGCTGTTGGTGTTGATATCACCAGTATCAATAGCTGCAGAGTTCTTCAGTGAGGCTACGGAGGCTTTCAAGCAGGGAAAATACCGTAGGGCGCTTAAGTACTTTGAAATTGAGCGTGAGTCTGGCAATAACTCTGCAAAGCTCAGGTATAACATTGGCGTTACCTTGATGAAACTAGAGCGTTATTCGGAGGCCACGATATATTTTCTCGGCCTCCTGAATAATGCCCGCTGGAAGGATTTGGCCCGTTATAACTTGGCCATTGCCGCAGAGCGAAGTGATCGAGAATTGGTCGCACTTAAACATTACCGTATTGTGCGAGCAGGGGCGGCTACAGAAAAGCTGCGAGGCATGGCTGCGCGCCGTCTGCGCTTATTGGCAGAGGATCACCGTGGCGAACGTGAGAAACCCTGGCTGGCCACTGTCAGCCTGACGGTGGGCAATGATGACAACGCCTATGCGTTGCAAAATGAACTACTGGAAGAGGCCTCGATTGGGGATGACAATTACGCCGAGTTGTTTGCCTGGGGGCAATACCGCCTCAAGGGAACTGCTGGGAGTGGCTGGCGGGTGCAAGGTTACGGATTTGGGCGCAAATACAAGGAGTATGACAATCTCGATCTAGCCAGCGCCAGGGCGGGATTATTCCATGATCGCCGCCTGTTTGGTTGGACTGCAGAGATGGGATTTGCCGTCGAAATGGTGACCTTGGGGGGGGAGCCTGTCACACAGCAAGCACGGCTGTTGGGTAAAGTTTCAGGGAATTGGGGGCGCTCCAGAATTGTTTTTTCCTATAGTCCAGGTTACTACTTTGGTGGCGATGATTATGCTTATTTGGATGGCTGGCGCCAGTACTTTGACTTGAGTTGGCAGCGTTCATTATTTTCGACCGAGGCGAAGTTGTTTTATCGATTCGATTACAACGATCGTGAAGGGCAGGAGAAAGCAGAGGGGGATTATTATAGCTACTCACCGGCTCGTCATACTCTTGGAGGCACCCTGGTTTGGATACCTTCACCAAGATGGAATATCTCCACAGGGGTGGAGTATCGCAGTAGCCTCTATAACGAAAGCAATCGTATTACCGATAGCCAAGGTGATGTGGATCTCTATTTTAGAGAATCTGATCGAATGAGATCCTGGTTAGGAGCAAAGCTTCGTATTACCCCTAATCTCCATGTTAATGGGAAGTACCAATATATTGAAAATGAGGAGAATCGGGAATTCTATACTTACGACAAAAGTGAATATAGTTTAGGGGTCGGTTATAGTTTTTGATAGCTGAACTATTAAATCGCTTGGGGGCAAGGATGGCTCCCCCAAGCGCATCTGTAAATTTATAATGGGTATTGAGACGTTTAAGTTATTCCTTTTCGAGATTATTGATCTTTTTTATTGGATATTGGAGCCCAGGTTATTTAGATAGTTATAGTCCAGACTGTGTTCAAAGATTTGTTTTGGATGTTTTCCTTGGAATAACTTATTGGCCATGTTGCTATAAAGCGCATAACTCGATTGAAATAAAGCAGGTCCCCAGCTTAGCCTACGAATACCCGCTCGCCAGAAATGGGCGGGCTCTTCCATACCGGCTAGCAGCATTAAATTGAGTGGCATACTGATTTCTTGTGTTAGCTTTTGTGCGTCCGCCAGGGAGGTTAAACCAGGAATAAATCCTCCGTTGGCACCGGCCTCCCGGTAATCGGACAACCTTTGCATCACCTGTTTCAGTGAATCCTGGCTGTTCTCCGTACTGTTCAGGTAAATATCGGTCCGTGCATTAATAAAAAAGGGTCGCGCCTTTAACGTGGAGCGAATAGCCAGGATTTTTTCACGCAGCAGTTGTGGGCTTTCCCTGCCATCTTCGATATTGATGCCAGCTACGCCAAGATCACACAAGGTTGCAACTAACTCCGCTACTTGCCCGGGATCAGAGCTGTAGCCATCCTCAATATCAATGGATATCGGGACGCGGGAAACCCTCAAAATGCGCTTAACGGCGCTCAGGTGTTCCGATATTGGCATGCTGCTGCCATCGGCATAACCCAGTGACCAGGCCACAGCGGCGCTACTGGTAGCTAAGGCGGGAGCGCCGGCTGCTTGGCAGAGCTGTGCGCTAGCGGCATCCCAGATATTTGGAAGGACTAAGAGTTGGCTGCCTTCATGCAAAGCGTTGAATTGTTCGAAGTAATTAGTGGCCATTAAATTTCCCCTTGCGACGACTTATTGATCGAGTAACTGGGGTAGAAAATTACTTCGAGCCTTTTCTAACTTCTGGCCAAAAACGGAAGTGAATAGGGAAGGTGTTACTGTGAGGGGGTATTGCTGTGCTGGAAAATAAGCAGGAGTAGAAAAACTGGGGGTTGAATACCTGAAGAGTTCAGCTGCCTCGGCGCCACACTTTGGATGGCGCCAAGACCTGTATTTCCTCAGTAAGAGCCTGCTTGGTGTTGAGTCAACCAGCTGTCCACCTCGGCGATAATCGGACGTGGATTTTTGATCCAGCTTAGGTGGGGGTTGCCTTTCGGATAGGTGGCGGCCATCTCACGGGTCTCGCCATCTACGATAGCAGCCAGTTTGCGCGCAGCCTTTACTGGTGCAAAGGGATCGCCGGCCAGGGCGATATGAAGAGTGGGTTGGTTGCTGGGCTTGTGTTTTCCAAGGCGTTTTTCTGGAGCAAAGCGTCCACTGAAAATAGAGCGGGCCCAGTCTTTCATCAGTTTGCGCGCTTCACGCCAGCCAAAACCCATACGTGCGCCGGGGAAATAGCCGAGCAGACTCGAGGTGACACTCACTATTGAGGCAAAAAGTAAAATGGCGTACCTGTGCAGTCCGCTCCAGCTGCGGTGGTCTACATGGCCGGAGGCGATGGTGACAACCCTGGCATTGCCGGTCAGGCCGGCACGGGCCGCGAGAGTGCTAGTTTGGCCGCCGATACTGTGGCCGAGAATCAGGGCCGGGCCTGCGGGGAAGGACTCTTCCAGCAGTGCCAGTAGTTGCGGGATAAAGGCAAATACCAGGTCATCGTAGCCGTAGTCGGCATTGCGGTTGGGTCTCGGCAGGCTTTCGCCGGTTCCCGGCAGTTCGGTGATGGCGGTGCTGTAGCCGAGTCGCTGTAATTCCTTCAACAAAAGATGGTAGCGATTGGCGGGAACGCCCATGGCGGGAACCACCAGGACTAGTGGGCCTTCGCCGTTGCGAACGGTGGTGACGGGCACCTGGAAGGCGCCAAAACTAAGGTTGTGCGTTTCTTGGGGCATGGTACTTCTCCCTACAGAGGGAGGCACTATATGCCAGCTCGCCGTCACAAACCCATGACCAGAACGCGCAGTTCAGTGGCTGAATCTACACAAAGACAGGGTTTCGTTGGGCTAAGGCCCACGTTTGAACGGGTGGTCTCTGAGTGAGCAGTTGGAATAATTAGTTCACTTGTCCCCGAGCTGGAGAAGACACAGCCCACAAATAATTGATCAACTTGCAAGCAATCCCGCAACTGCCTAGAATACGCCGCCCGCAATGGGCTCGGTCTATCCGTGCCCGTTGTACTCCTTGCCTTACCGGACTGTCCGGAAGGCTGATTAACCCGTAAGGAGCTAAAATGCGTCATTACGAAATTGTATTCCTGGTTCACCCGGACCAGAGCGAGCAGGTACCCGGCATGGTGGAGCGTTATACCGCTGCCATCAAGGACACTGGCGGTGAAGTACACCGTCTGGAAGACTGGGGCCGTCGCCGTCTGGCTTACCCGATCAACAAGATCCACAAAGCCCACTACATTCTGATGAATGTTGAGTGCACCGAAGAAGCTCTGGAAGAGCTGACCACCAACTTCCGTTACAACGATGCGGTTATCCGTAATCTGGTAATCCGTGAAGACGAGGCGATCACCGACGAGAGCCCGATCATGAAAGCGGAAAAAGAAAGCCGTGAGCGCAAAGCTGCCCGTGCAGAGCGCACCGAGCGTCGCGAGCGCGCTGAAGAAGAGCAGTCCTCTTCTGACGCCGCAGAAGCTTCTTCCGATAACGCTGAAAGCGAAGAGTAAGGGGATTATCAGATGGCACGTTTTTTCCGTCGTCGCAAGTTCTGCCGTTTCACCGCCGAAGGTGTTAAGCGTATCGACTACAAAGATCTCGATACCCTGAAAGCCTACATCTCTGAGACTGGCAAGATTGTTCCAAGCCGTATCACCGGTACCAAAGCCAAGTATCAGCGTCAGCTGGCCTCTGCGGTCAAGCGCGCGCGTTACCTGGCCCTGCTGCCGTACACGGACAGCCACGAAGCCTAAGCCGCAGTTTGCTTAGACTCATTAATAGAGAAGCTATCTAACTATGCGCGCCGTAGCTGAGTTTATTATGCGCGGGCGCGTGCGGGCGGTGATCCTCACTATGGTGGGGATACCGCTGATAAGCCCGGCAATCCTCGCTCTAGTGAGTTTGCGCCGCGGCAGCAGTGAAGGCCTGATGGTTTTGGCCTGGGCACTGTTGCCGATCGTTGTTATGGGCATGAGCGGTCATGTACCACCACTGGTGACCGGTATTTCCGCCGGCCACTTTGCCGCAGTGTTCTGCGGCGCCGTGGCACTGCGCAGTAGCCGTTCATGGGTCGCCGCACTGTTCACTGTAACAGCGGCCTCGGCGGTGGGTATTTTGCTCACTTCTGCCTTCAGCGGCGGTTTGCTCCAGGGCTTTATGCAAGCGCTCGAAAGAGCGGCAGAGCAGCCCAATACGGTTCCGATGGAAGAACTGAAGCAGGTGTTCTCAGGCGAGTTGCAGATTACTGGATATCTGAGCCTGATATCGGCGATGAGCGCCACACTGGCTTTGGTTCTGGGGCGCTACTGGCAGGCGCTGCTGTACAACCCCGGCGGTTTCCGCCAGGAGTTTCACCAGTTGCGTATGCCGGTATGGCTGGCGGCACTGAGTATGCTGCTGTGGGTGGTGAGCCTGGTGACCCCAGGTTACGCCTTCTGGGGCGCGGTGATCGCCTTCCCCATGGTGGTTGCAGGTATCGCCCTGATTCACTGGCTGGTCGCCAGTCGCGGTTGGGGGATTGGTCCCCTGGTGGCGATGTACGTGATGCTGGTGATTGGTGGCTTGCCCCTGGCTGGATTCCTGTGTGGTTTGGCTCTGGTAGATAGCTGGATAGATATTCGCGGGCGCTCCGCAAAGTAGGCGCGCTCTGCACAATACAGAAATTGAGGAAACCGAGATGGAAGTTATTCTGCTCGATAAAGTAGGCAAACTGGGCAACGTGGGTGATCGCGTTGAAGTTAAAGCCGGTTTCGGCCGCAACTTCCTGCTGCCGACTGGTAAGGCAATTCCGGCTACCGCAGCCAATGTTGCTGAGTTCGAAGCCAAGCGCGCTGAACTGGAAGCCGCTGCAGCTGCCAAAATGGCAGAAGCTGAGAGCCGCGCTACCAAGCTGGCCGACCTGGCTGTAACCATCGCTGCCAACGCTGGCGACGAAGGCAAACTGTTCGGCTCTATCGGCACTCGCGATATCGCAGACGCAATTACTGCTGGCGGTGTTGAAGTAGCCAAGGCTGAAGTGAAGCTGCCGGAAGGCGCTCTGCGCGAAGTGGGCGAGTACGAAGTAGACGTACAGCTGCACTCCGACGTGACTGCTGTAGTTAAAGTCGTTATCGAAGCCGAGTAAGGTTTTGCCGACAAGCAGTTGGTGCCACAGGCGCCAGCCGCGCTACAATCGGGCGCTGCACCCTACCGGGTCAGCGCCTGTTTTGTTTCTGGTATCCAGTAAAGTCCCATGATCGACGAATACGCTACCCCCGAAGAAGAAATCCACAGTGAAGAGAGTTCACCGCTGCCACACTCGGTAGAGGCGGAGCAATCGGTGCTGGGGGGCCTGATGTTGGATCCGGGCCGCATCGATGCGGTTGCCGAGCAGCTGAGTGAAGAGGACTTCTTTACCGCCAGTCACCGCAAGATCTTCGCGGTAATGGGTGAGCTGAGCAATGGTGAGCAGCCGCTGGATATCGTTACTCTCGCCGAAGGCCTCGCCAGTCGCGACCTCCTCGGCGAGGTGGGCGGTCCGGCCTATCTGGCGGAACTGGCCGAGAACACTCCCTCCGCGGCGAATATTGTCGCCTATGCCAAGATAGTGCGCGAGCGCTCCATGTTGCGCCAGCTGATTGCCGCCGCCGGCGAAATCAGCCGTACCAGTTTCAATCCCGGTGGCCTGGCCTCCGCCGATCTGCTGCAGATGGCTGAGCGCCGTGTGGCGGAAATTGCCGAGGGACGCGCCAAAGAGGGCGGTTTCGTCGGTGTGGATAGCCTGCTGAAGAAAACCGTCGAGCGCATCGATGAGCTGTTTAAAACTGAAGGCGATATCACCGGCCTCAGTACCGGCCTGACAGAATTGGATCAGCGCACCTCCGGCTGGCAGCCGGGCGAGCTGGTAATCCTCGCCGCGCGTCCTTCCATGGGCAAGACCGCGCTGGCACTGAATTTTATTGAGAGTGCCATGCTCAGCCAGGAGCGCCCGACCCTGGTCTTCAGTATGGAAATGCCGTCTGACAGCCTGGTAATGCGGATGTTGTCTTCAATCGGTCGTATCGACCAGGGCCGTATCCGCAACGGCAAGCTGCAGGAAGAGGATTGGCCCAAACTCTCCAGCGCCGTACAAAAAATGAAGGGCAAAGCCCTGTATATCGACGATACGCCTGCGCTCAGCCCCAGTGAGGTGCGCGCGCGCACCAAGCGCACCGTGCGCGATCACACCAATAAGTTGATGCGCGAAAATCCGCGTATGAGTCGTGAGGATGCCGAGGCCAAGAGCCTGCCGGCAATGATTATGGTGGACTACTTACAGCTGATGCAGGTGAAGGGCTCTACAGAGGGCCGCACCCAGGAAATTTCCGAAATCTCGCGCTCTCTCAAGGCATTGGCGAAAGAGTACGACTGCCCGGTAGTCGCCCTCTCGCAGCTCAACCGCGGTGTGGAGCAGCGCCCCAACAAGCGGCCGATGAACTCGGACCTGCGGGAATCCGGGGCGATCGAGCAGGATGCCGACGTGATTTTGTTTATCTATCGCGATGAGTACTACAACGAGGACAGCCCGGACAAGGGGCTGGCAGAGCTGATTATCGGCAAACAGCGTAACGGTGAGATAGGCACCTGTCGCGCGGCATTTATCGGTAAATATACGCGCTTCGATAACCTGGCACCGGAATATTATCAGGGCGAGTAGATCGCTAGGTGCCAGTCTCTGAAACCTGACTGGTAACTGCTGCTCAGCAAATACAAGGAGGGTGACACCATGCTGTCAGAGCAACAGGTCCGCGCACTGGTGCTGGAGCGTCAGTTTATCCACAGCCCCTGGAAGGAGGGGCTCCCCGCCTTAATAGCGCATCTCGGCGCGCTGCAACTGGATGCCATCCAGCGCATTACCCGTGCGCACCACCACCAGCTGTACAACCGTCTGCCCCGTTACCGTGAGCCAGACTTAGCCGAAGCAGAACAGCGCCGCGAAATTTTTGAATACTGGTCCCACGCCGCCGCCTATATGTCGATGGAGCACTACCCCTATGCTCGGGTGCGTATGGATCGTATCCGCGCTGGGCAGCGCCACTGGTATGAGAAGAATGCCAAACTGTGCCGCTATGTGCTGGATCGGGTAGGCGCTGAGGGACCATTGCGGGCCAGTGATTTCGTACGCACCAAAAGCGGTTGGTGGGAGTGGTCCGATGAAAAGAAAGCGCTGGAGCAGCTATTTCACGAGGGTGAGCTGATGGTCAGCCACCGAGTGGGTTTTCAAAAGGTCTTTGATCTCCCAGAGCGGGTATTGCCGGCAAATACGTCGATCAGCGCTGCTACCGAACTGGAATACGGCAGTCACCTGGTACGCACTTTTCTCGGCTGCCAGGGCATTGGCCGCCCTGAGGAAGTCGCCTATCTACGTCGTGAAGACAAGCCCCTGATTCAACGGGCCATCGAAAATATGCTCACCACTGGTGAGCTGACTTCTCATGGCAAAGAGTTGATGCTGACAGAGCAGCTGGAGCAGAGTCCGGCGCGGCCAGCGCGCAAGGTGCGGCTGTTATCGCCTTTCGATCCACTGATACTACAGCGCAAGCGCCTGAGCCGGCTGTTTGAATTTGACTACCAGCTGGAGTGCTATGTCCCTGCAGCCAAGCGTCGCTATGGCTACTTCTGTTTGCCGATTTTATACGGAGACCGTTTTGCGGGGTTGGTGGACTTGAAGGCCGATCGGGATGCGGGAGCACTGCGTATCGAGACTCTGCATTGGTTGGAAAAGCCCGGCGTCTCGCTGGAGGCGAGCTTTCACCGGGCCTTGGGTCAGTTCGCCCGCTTTCACGGGCTGGAAAGAGCGGCGGCGCTTACAGCTTGACCACCACATAGACTTCCTGGCCATCGCGTTGAGTCGGCATAAAGTAGTTGCCGCCATAGCGATAGTACTGGATGCCATTGATCACTTCAGCCGCGTAGCCTTTAGGCAGCGTCTCTAAGACCTGACCGGGCTGGAAACCTTCTGGGCCAGGATCCGGGGTTGCGGGGACTGTCGCCGGTGCCGCGGTTGGAGCTTGTGCAGGCGCCGCAGCGACAGGGGCCGGAACTGTAACCACTGGTGCCGGAGCTGGAACGACCGCGACCGGTGCTGGAGGCGCTACTACCACATAAGTGCGGGTAGCCGGTACCCACTGGTAATAGGCATCGGCATACTGGTAGTAAGTGACGCCGCCCACTTGTACCGGCACGGCTCGGCTTGGTAGTGTTACCACCGAAGCGCCCAGCGGCGCATTCACGACGACGTAACCCCTTGGGCCATGACGGTAGAAGTGTCCGCCGTGGTAGTAATAGGGACGCCCGCCAACGGCAACCCGTACATGATTGGTGGGTAGTATCGGGGCGACAAAGCCAATGGAAATGCGGCTGCCGCCATGGTAGTGACCGTGGCGATGATGATGGCGGTGCTCCCCCCAGCGATCGTAGCCACGGGCGTCAGCAGATGGACTAAAGGCAAAAGCCGCCAGTGCAATGAAGGCACTGGCGCCAAGAACGATATTCAGCTTATTCACGGTCTCTCCAGCGAAGTGATTACTCACATCGACATACTAACCCTTAATCTGACAGCAATGACAGGTTAATTGGTTAAGAATTGTCAAAGTGCTGGAAAGCGAGGCTGCCTCAGCGGTTGCGCTGAATAATCCCCATCAGTTTGTACATCAGCTGGGCAGCGGCGAAATCATAGGCGTGGAAGCCGTCAATCGGCGCGAATTCCAGTACGTCAAAACCGATAATCTTGCGTTGACGCGCCACGGATTCGAACAGGTTGAGGGTCTGGTACCAGCCCAGACCGCCGGGTACTGGAGTGCCGGTAGAGGGAAACACCGAAGGGTCCATGCCATCCACATCCAGAGTAAAGAAGACTTTCTTGGGGAAGTTTTCCGGCAGCTGGAATTCCTGCACGTTGTTGGGCACTAGCTGATGGGCGTCCAGATAGCCGACGTTGTAATCCTTGCGCGCTTGCATCTCTTCTTCGCAGTAGGCGCGAATCCCCAGCTGGAACAGGGGCACACCGGCCTCTACCACCAGGCGCATCACACTGGCGTGACTGTGCTTGTGGCCTTCATAGCGGTCGCGCAGGTCGGCATGGGCGTCGATCTGAACCACACCGAAGTCGGTTTCACCGGCATCCAGCAGGCCTTTGATAATGCCCCAGGTCACCGAGTGTTCGCCGCCGATGCCCACGGGCATCTTACCCAGTGCCAGCACCTCTTTGGTGGCTGCGGCGATATTGTCCATTACCTGTTCTGCGGCACCACCCATTTCAACCGGCGGGCGGGTGTAGATACCTAGCTCGCAGGGTGAGGAGAAGTTGTCGAAAGTTTCCAGCTGCCAGGAGGCCTCGAGGATGGAGGCCGGGCCCTTGCCAGTGCCGCCACCGTAGGAAACAGTCTCCTCATAGGGGATGGGGATGATATGAAAGAAGGCGTCCTCGGGCTTGGGTTGCTCAATTTCAGAGCCCAGGAAGATGGGGTAATCGTTTTCTGGCTGCATCTATGTGTCCTCCGGCGGCGGGGGATTGTACTGCCCGCCGCATCACTATCTTGTTGGGGCTATCAGGAGAGGCGCTCTTTAAAGTCGTCGTAACCGAAGCTCTTGATGATTTTCAGGTCGTCGGTCTCTGAGTTCCACAGGGCGATGGAGGGCAGGGGGATGCCATTGAAGGTATTGGTTTTCACCATGGTGTAGTAGGCCATCTCCTCGAATACCAAGCGCTCACCTACCTTGAGGGGGTTGTGGAAGCTGTATTCGCCAATGCTGTCCCCGGCCAGACAGCTCTGCCCGCCCAGGCGGTAGGTGTGGGGCAGCTCGCCGGGGCGCGCGGCACCGGTGATTCCCGGGCGGTAGGGCATTTCCAGAACATCCGGCATATGGCAGGTGGCGGAGGCGTCGAGTATGGCCTGGTTCTGACCATTCCAGGCGGTATCCACCACTTCTGTCACCAGGATACCAGCGAACAGGGAAATGGCCTCACCGGGCTCCAGGTAGACCTGCACATCATATTTTTCAGAAAAATTGCACACGGCGGCAATCAGCTCGTCGACCTGGTAATCGCGGCGGGTGATATGGTGGCCACCGCCAAAATTGATCCACTCCATCTGCGGGATCAGGTCGCCAAATTTCTCTTCCACGGCAGCGATGGTGCGCTCCAGCGGTTTAAAGTCCTGTTCGCACAAGGTGTGGAAGTGCAGGCCGCTAATGCCCTCCAGCGACTCCTCGTCAAACAGTGAACGCACGATACCGAGCCGTGAGCAGGGCGCACAGGGGTCGTAGAGGTCGGTGTGGCCTTCGGAGTGCTCTGGGTTAATACGCAGGCCAAAGCGCAGTTCCGGGCGCTGCTTCTGCATATCCAGGCACAGTTCCCGGTAGCGTTTCCACTGGGAAAAGGAGTTGAAGATCACGTGGTGGGCGAACTGCAGAATTTCGCGTAGTTCATCTTCTTTATAGCCGGCACTGAAAACATGGACTTCCTTGCCCTGGTCGCGCCCGCCGTACTCTTCAAAGCCGAGTTTCGCCTCAAACAGGCCACTGGCACAGGTGCCCGATAGGTATTCAGCAACAATTGGACCGGTGCTGAACATGGAGAACGCTTTCAATGCGGCCAATACTTTGGCGCCACTGCGTTTCTGTACATCGGCCAGTAGTGCCAGGTTGTCGCGCAAGGCGATTTCATCGACCACGAAACAGGGAGAGGGTACGCGGTAGGGGTCAAAGTGTCCGAAGTAGTCTAGGCGGGGAGTGAGATCCATAGGGAGCTTCTTTATCCTGCTACGCGGGATGGGCGCCAGGGCCCATCCCGAGGGGTATGGAAAAGTGCGGAATTACTGGAAGGGCTTATCCAGCCAGGTTTCCTGCCAGGGCAGGCCGTACTTGTTCAGGTCGTCCATAAAGGGGTCCGGGTCCATCTGCTCCATGTTCCACACGCCGGGCTTCATCCACTTACCTTCCAGCATCATCTTGGCGCCGATCATTGCCGGTACTCCAGTGGTGTAGGAGATGGCCTGGGACTGTACCTCTTTGTAGCAATCCTGGTGATCGCAGGTGTTGTAGACGTAGTAGATCTTCTCTTCGCCGTCTTTGCTGCCGCGGATAATGTTGCCGATGCAGGTCTTGCCTTTGGTCAGCGGGCCCAGGCTGGCGGGGTCTGGCAGCATCGCCTTGAGGAACTGAATGGGCACAATTTCCTGGCCTTGGAATTGCACCGGTTCGATGCCGGTCATACCGACGTTTTGCAGTACTTCGAGATGCTTCAGGTAGCTGTCACCAAAAGTCATCCAGAAGCGCGCGCGCTCGATTTCCGGGAAGTGCTTGGACAGGGATTCCAGCTCTTCGTGGTACAGCAGGTAGATGTCTTTGTCGCCGATGCCTTCGGGGAAATTGAAGACACGCTTCTCTTCCATCGGCTTGGTGGTTATCCACTGGCCATTTTCCCAATAGCGGCCGTTGGCGGTAATCTCGCGGATATTGATTTCCGGGTTGAAGTTGGTGGCGAAAGGCAGGCCGTGGTCGCCGGCGTTGCAGTCGAGAATATCCAAGGTGTGGATACGATCGAAGTGATGCTTCTTGGCGTAGGCGGTAAATACGCTGGTCACACCGGGGTCAAAACCGCTGCCGAGCAGGGCCATCAGGCCGGCTTTCTCGAACTTCTCCTGGTAGGCCCACTGCCACTTGTACTCGAACTTGGCCTCTTCTGGCGGCTCGTAGTTGGCGGTGTCCAGGTAGTGCACGCCGGTTTCCAGGCAGGCATCCATGATGTGTAGGTCCTGGTAGGGCAGGGCCACATTGATGATCATGTCCGGCTTCACTTTTTCGATCAGCTTGACCAGTTCGGGTACGTTATCCGCATCGACTTCGGCGGTATCAATTTTCCGCGGCAACATCTCCGCGATCTTGTCGCACTTGCTCTTGGTGCGGCTGGCGAGAGTGATGTTTTCAAATACTTCAGGAACTTGTGCGCACTTGTGCGCAACTACCTGGCCGACGCCGCCGGCGCCGATGATCAGTACGTTGGCCATAAAGATCTCCTTAGTCTGCGACGTTGGCCGCCGCTATCTTCTTAAAGGCTTACCGCCTTATTTTTTAAACTTACTTTTCGAAGTAGGTGTAACCGCTCATGCTGGCGGTATAGGTATGCAGAATCTGCTTGCGCTGGGCAGCGGTGATCAACCCCTGTTTCACAGCGCGCTCCGCCAGGCGGCGGAAACGCTCGAACAGTTCTTTGGGTTGATATTCTACGTAACTCAGCACGTCGGAAATACTGTCGCCGTGAATCTCATGGCTGAAGTCGATACTGCCGTCCTCCTGGATACGTACACTCACCACGTTGGTATCGCCAAACAGGTTGTGCAAATCGCCCAGCGTTTCCTGGTAGGCCCCCACCAGGAAGGTGCCGAGGATATAGTCCTCGCCGTCTTTCAGTTCGTGCAGGGGCAGGGTTTTCTGCTCCTTCTCGCGACCGATAAAGCGGTCGATCTTACCGTCGCAGTCGCAAGTGATGTCGGCGATGATACCCGAGCGGGTCGGCGCCTCATCCAGGCGATGGATCGGCAGTAGCGGGAATACCTGGTCGATGGCCCACATATCCGGGATCGACTGGAAGACGCTCACATTGGCGTAGTAGATATCCGACAGCACCTCTGGCAGGGCCTGCAGGTCAGCGGGTATTACTTCGGCTTCGTCGAGGAGTGCGCGAATCTCCTGGGCACCCTGCAGGAACAGGTTCTCCGCATTGGCGCGCTCGCGCAGGCTCACCTGGCCGTGCAGGTACAGGGAGCGCACTTCGTCGCGATAATAAAGGGCGTCGTTGTAGCTCTCCTGCAGGTTTTTGGGGGTGATACTACTCACCGCATCCTGCAGATTGAGCAACATCTGGTGGTCGCCATCGCTGATCTTGGTGTGCTCCAGTTCCACCGGTTCGAAGCGGGTGGTGTCGAGCACATCGAACAAAAGCACGGAGGAGTAGGCCACGGTAGCGCGGCCGGACTCGGTGATAATCACCGGGTGGGCAACCCCTTCACTGTCGAGAGTCCCCATAATGGCTTCCACGACATCCACGCAATACTCGTCAAGGGAATAGTTCTTGGAGTGGGTGTAGTTGGTCTTGGTGCCGTCGTAGTCCACCGCCAGGCCACCGCCCAAGTCCAGATAGCCCATGGGAGCGCCTTCTTCCACCAGATCGGCGTAGTAGCGGCAAGCTTCCAACACTCCGGTGCGAATATCGCGAATATTCGGTACCTGTGAGCCCAGGTGGTAGTGCAGCAGCTTGAGGCAGTCGAGCATATTGTGGCTGCGCAGCTGGTCGACCATGGCAATCAGGTCGTTACTGCCCAGGCCGAAAATGCTGCGGTCGCCACTGGTGGCGTTCCAGTAGCCGCCCACCTTGGAGGCGAGTTTCACCCGCGCGCCGATATTGGGGCGCACCTGCTCGCGCTCTGCGCAGCGGATGATGGTTTCCACTTCCGAGGGCGTTTCTACCACGAAGAAAATCTGTACACCCAGGCGCTGCGCCTGCAGGCCGAGGTTGATAAATTCCTCGTCCTTGTAGCCGTTACAGATGATCAGAGATTCGGTGTTGTCCAGAATGGACAGTGCAGCGATCAGCTCCGCCTTGCTGCCAGCCTCCAGGCCGTGGTTAAAACGGCGGCCGGCGCTGGCGATCTCCTCAATCACCTGGCATTGCTGGTTGACTTTGATCGGGAAGACCCCGCGAAAAACATTGCCGTAGCCGCAATCTTCGATGGCGCGGGCAAAGGATTCATTAATGCGGGCGATCTGTGCATCGAGCAGATTTTCAATGCGCAGTAGTAAGGGCATGCCCAGGCCGCGCTCGGTGGCGCCGCGGGCGATCTCCATCAGAGAGACACTTTGGGATTCCCCGTTGGGACCCTCGACCAGGACCGAAACTTCACCGTCTTCATTTAAATCGAAATAGCCGGCGCCCCAGTTGCGGATGCCGTAAAGTTCGGCAGAATCGTCGCAGGTCCAGTTTTTTACTTGTTGCTGTTTCATGGCGCCTTTCCGTTGATCTGTGGCGGGCGCGAATCTTGGGCCCAGCAGTGCTGGAAAGCAATAACTATAGATAAAAAAACGTTGATTTTTTTCCCTGTAAAAAACTAAATATTTATTCGGTTTTTTTCTGGCTTCAGCGCGCTTTACGATGAGGAATTGTTGTGGAAATTTAGCCGCGAAATAAAAAAGCGGTCCGAAGACCGCTGAAGCTTGGGGGGATGGAATAGGGCGGTTAAAACAGTCCGGGATTGGGCACAACGCGGTAGCCGCGTCGTCGGTCATCCCAGCGGTAATAGGTGTCGTAGGCTACGTAGTAGTTGTAACCACCGACAACCACTGTCAGGGCCGAGGCCGGTAGGCTATGCACGATGGCGCCGTGGGGCGGACGGGTTACCACATAGCCGTGAGAAGCCGGGCGGTAGAAAATACCTTCGCTATAGTAGAAGCCGGTGGCGCCGATGCTGATACTGACAAAATTTTGCGGTAGGTGGCGCCAGCTGTAGCCGTAGCCGTAATGTGCTGGGCGCCAGCGAGGACGATGCCCATGGTGGCCACGGCGATAATGGGGTCTGTGCACCGCGCGGTGCTCGTGCCGGTGGCCTGTGCGGTGGCCGCGGCTATAGCCATCGGAGTAACCATCTTTGTAAGCGTGGCGGACTTCTCGGCGATGTCTGCGCTCCTCTCTACGCTCTCTGCGTGCTTCCTTGCGCTGTCTGCGCTCTTCTCTACGATGTTCTCTCTCGTGCTTGCGATTATGATGTCTGTCGCGTTCCATGTGACGCTGCTCGCGATGGGCTCTTCCCTGTCCGTGGTGATCGTGGTCCATTGCCCGCTGGTGTCCCCTATGTACTTCGGATATGGCAGGGGTTGCCAGGAGCAATAGGCCCGCGGCGGCGATGGCAGTAGTGAGGTGTCTCATGGCAGCGCTCCCGAGCACAGATGGCTCTTTGATGTCGTTTAAAGTCGTTTGTGGATCTTGGCGGGCAGTTTGCCCTGGCGGGTATGAACACTTCCTGAACTCTGTGCGATAACCTGAGGTGGGGGAGAGGTGTGGTGGGATAATTTGTAAGTGACTTGGAATCCGGCTGATATGACCTAGACGTGGTCTGTAAGCTATCAGAGATGTCGTGGAAAAAACCTGGGGATAGCGGCACTTTTGCTAAGTTGAGACGCCTCGTCTCAGCGAGTATGATGCCGCGCTGATACATAGTGAGCGGTAGAGAGATGCAAGTCTTCCACCACGTAGCCAGCCTGCGCGAGGCGCTGGCCAAAGCCCGAGCAGACGGCAAGACCGTGGGCTTCGTGCCCACCATGGGCAATCTGCACGACGCCCATATCGAGCTGGTCAAGTTGGCCCAGCAGCACTGCGACCTAGTAGTGGTATCGATCTTCGTCAACCGCCTGCAGTTTGGCCTGAATGAGGATTGGGACAAATATCCGCGCACTATGGAGCGGGATATGGCCCGGTTGCGCGAAGCCGAGTGCGATTTCCTGTTCCACCCGGATGAGAACGAGATTTATCCCAACGGTATGGACCAGCAGACCCGCGTAGTTTGCCCGGCCATGACCGATGTGCTTTGTGGCGCGAGTCGCCCCGGTCACTTCGAAGGGGTGACGACGGTAGTCTCCAAGCTGTTTAATATTGTGCAGCCGGACAAGGCCGTATTTGGCATCAAGGACTTCCAGCAATTGGCGGTGATTCGCCGTATGGCCGAGGACCTGTGTATTCCGGTGGAAATCATTGCTGCGCCGGTACACCGCGAGAGCGACGGTCTGGCCCTGAGCTCGCGCAATGGCTATATCACTGCCGATGAGCGCCCCAAAGTGGCGGTGCTCAACCAGTCGCTGAATTGGGTTAAAGATGAAATCGTGGGTGGGCGCCGGGACTTTGCCGACCTGGAAAAAGAGGCGCGCCAGCGTATCGAAGACACTGGCTTCCGCGTCGACTATTTCTCCATCTGTTACAGCAAGGACTTACAGCCGGCAGCTGATGACGATAAACAAATTACGATTCTGGGGGCGATGTACACCAGTGCCGCGCGCCTGATCGACAACGTATCCCTGGAACTCTGAGGGGCATCCAACCATGCAAATTGAAATGTTGAAGTGCAAACTGCATATGGCCGCGGTGACCCAGGCCGAACTCTGGTATGACGGCTCCTGCGCAATTGATGAAGATCTGGTAGAGCTGGCCGGTCTGCGCGAATTCGAAAAAATCGATATTTACAACGTGAGCAACGGTGAGCGCTTTCACACCTATGTGATTCTGGCCGAGCGCGGCTCGGGTATTATCTCCATGAATGGTGCCGCTGCCCGCCGTGTACAAGTTGGCGATCGTATTATTATCGCTTCCTATGCCCAGATGACAGAGGCAGAGGCCGATAGCCATAAGCCCAAGCTGGTCTACCTGGATGAAAGCAACAAGGTAGAGCGCAGCACTAATACCATTCCGGTTCAGCTCGCTGAAGCCTGATTCTCTCCGTTACAGGGCTTTGTGCCCTGTAGCACCCCTGCCATTTAGTGATTAGACATCAATAACACTTCCTGATTGAATCTCTTTTCCAGGTAGGACTCATCCAGGGTGTAATGCCAGAGATTTTTCTTTTGCCCTTTAGCAAGGGCGATTTCGCCGATTCTGCCAGGATTGTATTTAATCGGTTGGTCGAGTTGGTATTTGGCGATGGGATCTTGATAAGCCTCCTGCAAAGAAATTATTTCCCAGCCTTCCCGCTGCAGGCGACGAGCTAAATCGCCAATAAACAACGCCGTAATGTCCATTTCGTGTAACAGTAGGACGTGCTTGGGTGAACGCCCAAGATATTTGCTTGCCATATCGTCATAGTAATTAATACTCGCCATAAGAACGTCGACATAAAACTTTGAGAGTCTCTCCATATCAACCGGTTTCCCGACTTTCACTGCCGCTTGGAAAAGCTCTTCGATATACCAGTCGTAATTATTTAAGGTGATATAGGCATTTTGGTAATTATTTTTCTGTAATAGATTTCGCATGCCATCCCGTTTTTCAATAGTTTCTCCCTCGCGCAGGTAGGGAAAGCGGAAATAGGGTTTAAAATTGTCAAATTGTTGCAGTAGATGATGGGCTTGTAAAAAATCTGACTGATAGACGGATAGCTCTGTCTCAAGAAAGTTGGGATGGCTATGGGTGTGATTGCCAATAGTATGCCCGGCCTTGTTGTATGTGCCTATTCTCTCTAGGCCTTCCTGATTCAGTGATTGCGTGGTGGCAAAGAAGGTTACTTGTCCAATTTTGTGCTTTTCCAGGTTCTCAATTAGTGTTTTTGCTCGAGTTGGTCCGTCAAAGTAGCCATCGGCTTTGCGGGGAGCATCATCAAAAGTAATGGCCAGTTGTTTGGCATTAAGCGCGGGGCTGATTATCAGGCAGATGATCAAAAGCAATATTGAAAGTCGCATTGTTTCTGTCTCGAATAAGTTTATTTATGGATTTCTCGGTATGCCTGGGGGATCTGTCCTGTGACCCCGACTTTCTGGCTTAATTCGCTTTTAATGCAAGCCGAAAAACTGTGTATTGGGAATTTCAATGATCCATGAACTTGTTATCCTATTGTGTCCATTTTAGGTGAAGGTGTATATGGCAAAAATATTGGTAAGCTCTTGTCTTCTGGGATGTGCGGTGCGCTATAACGGTAGCGATGTTGGGGTCCATAACAGCGATTTTGATTGGCTTGTGGATACCCAGGAGATTGTTCCCCTCTGTCCAGAGGTGTCGGCAGGTTTACCTATCCCCAGGGCGCCGGCAGAGATTTGCGGCGGTAGCGGAACTGAGGTTTTAGCGGGCACGGCCAGAGTTATAGGAAGCGACAGGGAGGATCTAACTAATCAATTTATATTGGGAGCGGATTTAGCCCTGCGCCTGTGTCGTGATCAGGATATCAAGTTCGCGGTACTTACAGAAAACAGCCCCTCCTGTGGCTCGAATTTTATTTACGATGGCAGTTTTTCTGGAGTGAAGAAAAAAGGGATTGGAATAGTGGCTGCCCGTTTAAGAGAGTCGGGAGTGTTGGTTTTTAGCCAGCATAGGGTTGGAAGGCTCAGAGACTTAGTTGAGATTTCACGCTCGATATAGTTTTAATTAGTAAGTGCTTTTTTGCTTGGGAGAAAGGATTAGGTAATGAGTTATGAAGTCATTAATTTCAGAGAAAAGCTAGCAAAGGTCTCGGACCATTGGTCCCCTAAGGTCATCGCGGAGATGAATGATTACCAGTTCAAGCTGGTAAAGATACAAGGAGAGTTTACCTGGCATGATCATCCCGATACGGATGAGGTTTTTATCGTTATCTCAGGACAAATGGAAATTGAGTTTCGGGATAATACGATCTGTTTAGGCCCTGGGGAGATGACTGTGGTGCCCAAAGGCGTGGAGCACAAGCCAAGGGCTGAACAGGAGTGCGAGATTTTACTGGTTGAGCCCAGAGGTGTTGTGAATACTGGTGATGCCGGAGTTGAACTGACCGCGGATAATAATATCTGGATTTAATATCCGGTAAATTGCCCAGGGCTTAATCGATAATTTTCTGTTGTTAGTCAACCCTCTGGCCCCTTGTTGTTTTAGCCGTCCCCAGTGGGTGAGGAATGGACGAATTATCTTGTACCGTGTGAATGTTTCCTACTTTTCAACTCTGCCAGCGGTGGGGGGATTGTTTCACCCAGGCAATGCTATAAAGTGAGTCGAATAAGACCCCATAAATTCAGAATTCTCTAGGCCAAGGTGCCACGCTAATAATAAGGGAGAAGATGATGTCAGATGTGCATACCCGCCCCATACCTGCCAAGTTTGCTGCCAATGCTCTGATTGGCGCTGAAGACTACGAAAAAATGTATCGACAATCGGTGCAAGATCCAGAGGCATTCTGGGCTCAGCAGGCCAAGGATTTTCTGCAGTGGGAAAAATCTTTTACCCAGGTGCTGGAGGAGGATATGCACCGAGGGCATACGGCTTGGTTTGCCGATGGTCAACTCAATGTCACGGTGAATTGCATCGACAGACACTTAGCTAGCCGCAGTGAGCAAACCGCCATTTTGTGGGAGGGAGACGACCCTGCGGATAGTGTGGCGATTACCTATCGCACTCTGTATGACAATGTGTGCCGCTTGGCGAACCTGTTGAAGTCTCGTGGAGTGAAGAAAGGGGATCGGGTTTGCATTTATATGCCCATGATTCCCGAGGCGGCCTATGCCATGCTCGCCTGTGCCCGTATTGGTGCGGTGCACTCGGTGGTGTTTGGCGGTTTCTCGCCGGTTTCGCTAAGGGATCGCATACTCGACTCTGATTGTCGCTTGGTGATTACCGCCGATGAAGCGATTCGAGGGGGTAAGCATATTCCCCTCAAGGCTAATGTAGATCAGGCCTTGTCTGAGTGCCCCAGCGTTCATACGGCCATTGTGGTAAAGCATATCGGCGCCCCAGTGGACTGGGATAGTAAACGGGATATCTGGTATGCGGATGCCATCGCAGAAATGGATGGCGACTGTGCACCAGAAGTCGTCAGCGCTGAAGATCCGCTGTTCATCCTCTATACCTCCGGTTCCACCGGCAAACCAAAAGGGGTGCTACATACCACCGCTGGTTATTTGCTGATGGCCACCATGACTTTCAAATATGTATTTGATTACCGGGAGGGTGAGGTTTTCTGGTGCACCGCGGATGTCGGTTGGATTACCGGACACAGCTATATCGTTTACGGTCCCCTGGCTGCAGGAGCCACCACGTTAATGTTTGAAGGCGTGCCCACCTATCCGGATGCCTCACGTTTTTGGCAGGTTGTGGATAAACATCAGGTCAACAGCTTTTACACTGCGCCCACGGCGATCCGTGCACTAATGGGAGCGGGGGATGCGTTTGTCACCAGTACAGAACGCAGCTCCTTGCGACTATTGGGGACAGTGGGTGAGCCAATTAATCCAGAGGCCTGGGAGTGGTATTACAAGGTGGTCGGTGATGAGCGCTGTCCTATTGTGGATACCTGGTGGCAGACGGAAACCGGCGCTCATATGATCACACCGCTACCCGGTGCTATGGCGCTTAAACCGGGTTCCGCCACAAAGCCTTTCTTTGGTGTGCAGCCGGTGTTGTTGGATGGGGACGGCAAAGAAATCGAAGGTGCAGGAGAAGGCGCTCTGGCGATTAAAAAAAGCTGGCCCTCAATGATTCGCGGAGTATATGGCGATCGTCAACGTATGATCGATACCTACTTTTCTACTTATCCCGGTTATTACTTTACTGGCGATGGTGCGCGCAGGGATGCGGATGGTTACTACTGGATCACTGGGCGTATCGACGATGTGTTGAATGTTTCCGGCCACCGCCTAGGTACCGCTGAGATCGAGAGTGCTCTGGTATTGCACCCGGACACCGCAGAGGCCGCAGTGGTGGGTTATCCGCATGATATTAAGGGGCAGGGTATCTATGCGTTTGTTACCCTGAAATCAGGGCGGGAACCCAGTGAAGCCTTGCGGCAGGCGTTAATTGAACTCTGCTCCAAAGAGATAGGGCCTATTGCCAAGCCGGATGTTATTCAATGGGCGCCGGGCCTGCCTAAAACCCGCTCGGGAAAAATTATGCGGCGTATTCTGCGTAAGATAGCCTGTAATGAGTTGGATAACCTCGGAGATACCTCCACCCTGGCGGACCCTGCAGTAGTTGACGATCTACTGGCACATCGCGAAAATCGCTGACCTGAATTTAGCGCAAGTACTATTCCCTGGCGGCGCGGCTGTTGGGGACTGTAGAAAAGCCGGGCATCGCCCGGTTTTTTTGCTCTTATCGGTGCCATCGCGCGCTGGTCCAAGGCCAGTAAATTGACTCAAGGAGAAAGAGTTTGGAGCAAGTAAAGTACCTTTGTGAGCACTATCGCTTTGCAGCTGACCAGCGCCTCAAGGTTTTTAATTTTTTTGTTGTACTGACCATGTTTGTGGAGGGTGGGATTTTTACTGCGGTGGAGAAAAATTTTCACCCGCTTATATTGGCCCTGCTCGGTGGTTTTGTGATGATCCTGGTAACGGTATTTTGGTTGATGGATGTACGCAGCCGCGAGCTACTTAGGTTAGCGGTACCCGCCCTGCAAAACCTCGAGCAGCAGTATCCCGAAGAGGCCAGAATTTTTTCCAATGACGCTATCCGTCGTGGGGAAATTGCGCGTTACACCTTTGCCTATCGGGTACTTTTGGTCGGCCAGCTTATCTTTGGATTTGGTGTGGCAGCATATGGGTTGTATCACTGGTATATCACTCCTTAACCCGACCCCTCAAATTTTGGCATGGCAACTTGGCGACAGAATTTGCTGGGTTGTCATCAGCCTCGACACTGTAATGGTTCTTTTCACGCAGTAAAGCCCGTCACGATTCCATTCCGAGCAAGGTCTAACTCCCTTCCCTGGACTATCTTGCAGATTGGCGGTGAAGCCAGCCTAAGAAAGGGAAAGTAAATCCATGTTGGATCACATCAGAATACCGGTCGAAGATTTTACTCGCTCCCGTGAATTTTATCGCCAGGCCCTGGCGTGTTTGGGGTATGAACTGGTGATGGAGTTTGATAATTCAGCTGGTTTTGGTTGGGCGGATAAGCCGGAATTTTGGATTCGCGGCGAGGAAGTCAGCAGCTCTCAGCTTCATATTGCCTTTCGTGCAGAGGAACGTGAGGTAGTGCGTGATTTCTATCGAGCCGCATTGGCAGCGGGTGGTACCGATAATGGTGTGCCGGATATCTATGAAGAGTATCACCCGGATTACTTCGCAGCCTATGTATTAGACCCGGATGGCAACAATCTCGAGGTGGTTTGTCATTTGCCCGGCGATTTGCAGGAATAATTCAGGTAGTTGCTTAGCTAATAAAATAGAGACTTTGTTATGGATGATGCTGTCCGCGCCAAGTACCTACCTATTGCACTGGTAGTCGTAGGCCTGATCTTTATATTTGCTATTTATCCGATGATGATGTGGGTTTGGCCATCTGGGTGGGGGTGGACCCCACGACAGCCGGAATATGAGCAGATGATTATGGGGATCTATGCAACTTTGGGTGTTTTTCTTATTCGCGCGGCAAAAGATCCCGCAGCCAATGCCAGCTTAATTTGGTTTACCGTTTGGTCCAGCCTGGTGCATGCTACGATTATGCTGTTTCAGGCACTGTACGATCGCACTGAGCGAGCGAATTTGTTGGGAGATATTCCTGCGCTTTTTTTGGTGGCAATTGTGCTTTGGTATCTGATGCCAAAGCGTCACTTTAAAAAAAGTGATAAAACTTGAGGGGGAATTTTATAGTCAGTGCAGCTTATTAATCCCAACTATAAGAACGATAATAAGGTCTAATTTCCCACTAAATATACTCGCTTATAAGCTCTGTCCCTGTAATAGAAACAATTTTAGGGACGGACTTGCCGATGAAATATCTTCCTTTATTTGCATTAACTATCGGCCTGATAGGCGGTGCCAATGCTGAGACATTAACTCGCGATAATGGCGCACCGATAGGTGACAATCAGAACTCACAAACTGCGGGAGAAAATGGAAATTTACTGCAGGATGTGCACCTGATCCAGAAATTACAGCGCTTTGCCCGCGAGCGTATTCCAGAGCGGGTTGTACATGCGCGCGGCACAGGAGTACACGGTGAATTTGTCGCTACAAAGGATATTGGTGAGCTGACCCGAGCGGTGGTATTTGAGCCCGGTAGCAAGACACCAGTCTTCGTGCGTTTCTCAACCGTAATTCATTCCAAAGGCTCGCCGGAAACTCTGCGCGATCCCCGTGGCTTCGCCACCAAGTTTTATACCGATGAGGGCAACTGGGATCTCGTAGGCAATAATCTGCCGGTATTTTTTATTCGCGATGCGATTAAATTTCCAGATATGGTGCATTCCCTGAAACCCTCTCCGGTAACCAATCAGCAGGATCCGAATCGCTTTTTCGATTTCTTTAGCCATGTACCAGAAGCCACCCATATGCTCAGCTGGGTTTATTCTGACTACGGCACCCCGGCAAACTTGCGTCAAATGGATGGTTGGGGTGTGCACGCCTATAAACTTATCAATGATAAGGGCGAAGTACATTATGTGAAATTCCACTGGAAAACCCGCCAGGGTATTAAAAACTTAAGTGCGGAGGAAGCGGCGGAAATCCAGTCGAAAGATTTCAGTCATGCGACGCGAGATATGTACGCGGCCATTGAGAAAGGCGACTACCCCCAGTGGGATTTGTATATCAAGGTACTGAAACCTTCTCAGCTTGATGGCTTTAATTACAACCCACTCGACGCGACTAAAATGTGGCTGGAGGTGGAGGAAACCAAAGTCGGCACCATGACGCTCAACCGTGTGCCCACTAATTTCTTCCAGGAAACTGAGCAAGCCGCATTTGCGCCAGCCAATATTGTGCCCGGCATTGAACCGTCTGAAGACCGTCTGCTGCAGGGCCGTGTTTTCTCCTACTCCGATACTCAAATGTATCGCTTGGGAGCGAATCATCAGCAGCTGCCGATCAATCGTCCCCGCGCAGTAGTGAATAACTGGAACCAAGATGGAGCCGCAAATTACGGGCAGCAGACTTCCGATGTGAACTATCAGCCGAGCCGTATTGATGCCCGCAGCGAAGATCCCAAAGGCCTGTACAGCAATAAGCTGCTCACTGGCAGTACCCAGCAAAAGGCGATTGAGAAGAAACTGCCATTTGCCCAGGCCGGTGTTTTCTATCGCAGCTTGAGTTTGAAAGAGCGTCAGAACCTGATCGAAAACCTAGCTGGCGATCTGGGTAAGGTGCGCGATGACAACACCAAACACATTATGCTGAGCTATTTCTACCACGCCGATAAAGACTATGGCCAGCGCCTGACCAAAGCGGTTGGTGGCAACCTGAGCCGAGTGAAAAAACTGGCCCAGTAATATTGACCCATTGGTGGGCGGCAGTTGCCGCCCACCAAAATGTTTAGGTGAACTCATGAGATCAATTCTATTTGCAATCGTCTTTCTCGCCCAGGGGCTAACTCTAATGGCTCAGGCAGTGGAGCCGGAAAAAAATGACTCTGACTTTACCGAACTCTCCCAGTATTTTTTTGCCGCTGCCAGGATTGGTGATACCGAGGTGCTGCGTGAATTCTCGCAAGCCGGATTTCCCCTAAATACCCGCAATTCAAAAGGCTATACGGCACTGATGATTGCCACCTATAACGGCCGCAGGGAAGCTGTGGATTATTTGTTGCAAAGAGGTGCGGACGCCTGTGCACAGGATTGTCGCGGCAATACCGCGTTGATGGCGGCAATTTTTCGTGGTGAGTTTGCCTTGGCAAGAACCTTGTTAAAGCAGGACTGTGATTCGCAACAGGTCAATAGGGCCGGCCATTCGGCAGAGGATTTTGCCGAGGTCTTTGGTCGTGACCAAATGGTTCAGCTATTGCAGCAACAGCGGTCAAGTGGCGGTTAGTCACTGCAATTCAGAGAGTGGTTCTGGTTAGTGCTATTGCACGCCACTTCCCCTTCTGCAGCCTCTTTGGGTGTCGCTAAAGCTGCGGGGCTATTCTGTGTTTGTCCCCGCCCCCGCGAGCGCGTTAGCATAGCCAACCGATATTCAGTTGGTACCCGCTATGACCCAGAGCCACCATCCCTATGAAGCCCTTACGCCGGACGTGGTGATTGACTGTGTCGAGAGCACCGGGCTGATTTCCGATGCGCGTATTTTCCCCTTAAACAGTTATGAAAACCGGGTCTACCAAGTGGGCATTGAGGGCGCGGAGCCATTGATCGCCAAATTTTACCGCCCCGGCCGCTGGAGTGATGAGCAGATTCAGGAAGAGCATCGTTTCACCCTGGAATTGGCCGAAGCGGAGATTCCGGTGGTGGCGCCGATGCAGTTTGATGGGCATACCCTGCTGGAGTCGGCAGGCTTTCGCTTTGCCTTGTTTCCCCGCCGCGGGGGGCGCCAGCTGGAGCTGGATAATTTCGATCATCTGGAGCAGGTGGGCACTATGCTCGGGCGTATCCACGCAGTGGGTGGCGCTAAGCCCTTTATTCATCGCCCAACTCTGACTCTAAAGCACTTTGCCATTGATAGCCGCGAATTTATCCTGGATGGTGATTTTTTACCGCGGGAAAACCGTGAGGCCTACGCCTCAGTAACCGGGCATATTATTGAACAGGTCGCCCCGTTGTTTGAGCGTGACTGGGGCTTACTGCGTCTGCACGGTGACTGTCACAGTGGTAACTTCCTGTGGCGCGATGAGACCCCCTGGTTTGTGGATCTGGATGACTGCCTGATGGGCCCGGCCATCCAGGATATCTGGATGCTGATCTCTGGCAATCGCGCCGAGCAAACCGCCTACCTTGATGCGGTACTCGAAGGTTATGAAACCTTCTATAGTTTTGATCCTCAGCAGTTGCAGCTGGTGGAACCATTGCGCTGTTTGCGCCAGATGCACCACGCTGCCTGGCTGGCGCGCCGCTGGCAGGATCCGGCTTTTCCCCAGGCATTTCCCTGGTTTAACACGCCTCGTTATTGGGCGGAACATATACTGGCACTGCGCGAGCAGCAATCGGCACTACTGGAGCCACCTCTGACACTGGGAGCGGTTTGATATGGAAGAGTCCACTGTGAATGCCTCATGCACCGAGACAAACTCGGATTTACTATGGGAGCGAATTCGCATCGAAGTGGCACAGCAGGTCGAACGCGAACCGATCCTGGCCAGTTTTCTGCACGCCACTATTCTCAATCACAGCTCCTTGGAGGCGGCCCTCAGCTTTCACCTGGCTAACAAATTGGACAATGCCGTGGCGCCGGCACTGCTGATCCGCGAGGTGATCGATGAAGCCCTGGCGGCCGACCCGGAAATCGGTCGTGCGGCGCGCGCGGATCTGAATGCCACTTACCTACGGGACTCCGCATGCAATTCCATGCACGAGCCCTTCCTCTACTTCAAAGGGTTTCACGCCCTGCAGGTGCACCGGGTGGCGCACTGGTTGTGGAGGCAGCAGCGGCGTTCGCTGGCCATGTTTTTACAACACCGGGTCTCGGTGGTGTTCAGTGTGGATATTCACCCTGCGGCAAAAGTGGGGGAGGGTATCCTGTTGGACCACGCTACCGGTATTGTGATTGGTGAGACTGCGATAGTGGAGGACAATGTTTCTATCATGCAGTCAGTAACCCTGGGGGGGACCGGCAAGGAGAGTGGCGACCGCCATCCCAAGATTCGCTGTGGGGTTCTGATTGGCGCCGGCAGCAAGGTACTGGGCAATATTGAAGTGGGCGAATGCGCCCAGGTGGCTTCTGGCAGTGTGGTCTTAAAACCGGTACCGGCAAAAACCCTGGTGGCTGGTGTGCCGGCCAAAGTGGTGGGGCCGGCGACTTGTGCCCAGCCGGCAATGTCTATGGATCAGTGCGCGCTTTCGCAAGTGGAAAAGTAGTGATCGCGACCCCACCTTGTGTGGGGTTTTTCGTTCTTTAGGGAGTTGGATAAACGGAACTATCCTTGTACCCATGAAATACAGTCTCAGCGCCAAAAACCTTGTCTGCCGCAATCTAGAGGCTCACGCCAGTTATTGTGCGGCTCTGCTCAATCCCAATCACACCAAAGAGATCACCGGTATTGTGCGCAGTGATACTGGTCTTTTATCGAGCCGTCTTAACCAGGCGGTTTCCAATACAGTGATGCAGCCACGCATACTGCAGCGCTTCGCGCTGGACTATTTTGCCGAGCGCCACAGCGCATTTACCTTGTGGCACAGCGCCTCCAAGCCGCTCGATGACGAGGCTCTGGCGCAGCTGGGATTACAGCGCAAGCAATCGCAGGTGGCGATGGCCGCAGAGATTGAACGCCTGGCAGTGCAGGGGGCCGCACAGAAAGTGGATGGGTTGGTGTTGTGCCCGGTAAAAAAAGAGGCTCTGCCCGAATATGCAGAAGTACAGGCGGCGGAGTGCGGCAGTGCCCTGGAAGCCGCGGAGCTAAAAAAATTTTACACGGCACTGGCGGAGATTCCAGAACAGCGCCGAGCGCGGCTCAGGTTCTTTTTGGCACGGTTGCAGGATACTCCGGTGGCGGCGGGCTGCCTGTTTGCCTCCGCCGATGCTCTGGGACTCTACGATCTGGTGACTCTGCAAGACTACCGAGGGCAGGGGATTGGTCGGGCTCTGTTTCACTATCTGCTGGAGCAGGCTCAGAGCAGTCATCACCGCAGTCTAGTGGCGCTGGTACCTGCGGAACGTCAGCAGTTGCCATTGGATTGCGGCTTTTTTGCTGTGGGCGAAGTGGCGCGCTATGTTTACACGCCTTGAGGGGGCTGATCAGTTTGTTGTTCTGTAGAGTCTAAAGAGGGTCAAGCGCGTTCAATAGGAAAGGCGATCACCTCTTCGATGGTTTTGTAACCACCGGCCAACATCAATAAACGATCCACACCAAGTGCCACACCGGCACACTCCGGCATCCCCGCCCGCAATGCCTCCACTAATCGCTCCTCATAGGGATAGAGATTGAGGCCGCGCTTTTGGCGATAGGCATGGTCCGCTTGGAAACGGCGCAGCTGTTCCGCACTATCGGTCAATTCCCAATAACCGTTGGCTAGCTCCAATCCGCCCACATAGGCTTCGAAGCGCCTTGCCACTGGGGTGCCACTTTCGTCGGGAAGCACCTTGGCAAGCGCCGCTTGGTCTGCGGGGAAGTCGTACAGCAGCGTAATACCCTCACCCATGGTGGGCTCCAGGCGATGGCTCATCAGCAAGTCCAGACATTCGCTGCGATCAGCGGGGCTGAAGGCCAGGTCCATCTCCTTCTCGACACAGCGGTGTAAGTCACTATCGCTGGCGTTATGGGGGTCCAGCTGTAATTCGCGCTGGAACAACTCCCGATAGCTGAGTAACTGCACTTGTTGGATTTCTAGTACTTCGCTCAGTAGATCGGCCACTTCGTCCATCAGGCGTCGATCATCCCAGCCGCAGCGATACCATTCCAACATGGTGAATTCCGGGTTGTGGCGGCTGCCTGCTTCACCTTGGCGAAACGCCTTGCCCAGGTAGTAGCAGTCACCGAAACCGGCGGCCAGCAAGCGCTTCAGCCCAAACTCTGGACTGGTGGCCAGGTAGGCGTTGTCACCACCGCATTGGGTGGGAATGGAATCGATATGCGGGTCGCTGGTAGCGCGGCGTGAAAGCACTGGCACTTCGGTTTCCAGCACCTTGCGGACAGTAAAAAATTGACGAATTTCAGCCAGTAACACGGCGCGATGGCGCAGGGCTTCAATGGTGGCGCTAGGACGCCAGAGGTTAGAGGTCATGGGATTGGCTCAGGCGGCGGACGGCCGGTGGCCGCCCGCGAGAGGTGGGAAATTAATCTTCTTTGGCGCGGCCCAGGTATTCACCGGTGCGGGTATCTACTTTGATGGTCTCGCCGATTTCCAGGAACAACGGCACTTTAACCACAGCGCCGGTAGCCAGGGTAGCCGGCTTGGTGCCGCCCTGGGCGGTATCGCCGCGCAGGCCGGGATCGGTGTCAGTGATTTCCAGAATGACGTGGTTGGGCGGAGTGACTGCCAGCGGAGAACCGTTGTACAGGGTTACAGTGCAGATATCCTGCTCTTTCAGCCATTTGGATGCGTCGCCCACTGCGTCGGTGCTGGCCTGGTGCTGTTCGAAGGTTTCGGGCTCCATAAAGTGGAAGAACTCTCCATCGTTGTAGAGGTATTCCATCTCGCGGTCCATAACATCTGCGCCTTCCAAGCTTTCGCCGGAGCGGAAGGTGCGCTCCCAAACTCGGCCGGTTTTCAGGTTGCGCAGTTTAACGCGGTTGAATGCCTGGCCCTTGCCAGGTTTGACGAACTCGTTTTCTACAATCGAGCAGGGATCGCCGTCGAGCATTACCTTGAGGCCGCCCTTGAATTCGTTGGTAGAGTAATTAGCCATAGCAATTAGAGCCCTTATAAGTCATGTATCTCTATGATTTTTAACGAGTTTTCCCCTCACAAAAGCCCGGCCGCGGCCCGCTCCAGCCCTGGGAATCCCGTGCGCTCCCGCCAAAAATGGTAGCTGCAGGCGACTCGTTAGGCCGCGGCGCAGAGACTTTACCTGCGGCCCTGAAATGTTGGGGCGAGATTATACAGGAGGGCGGCGGCTTGAACGACTCCGTGCGGCGATTTGAAGAGTTGTTATGGCCGCTTGTACAGATCTTGGCTGGAGCAGCTTGTGAGCCCGCAGGTGTTGGGCCCGCGGACTGAAAAAAGTAGCGGTGGCTGTGTATTAGCCAAGCGGATTATCGCTGCTTTTGTCGATTTCCCGCAGCAGGCGCCTGGCATAGTAAGCGAAGGTAGCCTGACTGCGTTTTTCCTGCAGGATCCAGTCGTGGGCTTCGCGGCCGAGTTCCGGTTTTATATCCTGAATGGTGCCAGAGGACTCCGCCAGCATTTGCAACTGGGCGGCGCGCTCGCACTGGAGGGCCATGGAGCAGGCTTCCTCGACGGAGCGGCAGGCAATGATCAGGCCGTGGTGGGCGAGCAGAATAGCGCGCTTGTCACCGATCGCTTCAGCAATCAACTCGCCCTCGCTGTTGCCCACCGGCACGCCTGGCCACTCCTTGAGGAAGGCGATGTCGTCGTACAGCATGCAGGCGTCCATGTGGGAAATTTTCAGTGGGCGCTCCAGCATGGACAGTGCAGAGATATGAATTGGATGGCTGTGCACTATGCACTTAACATCCGGACGTGCACGGTAAATCCAAGTATGGAAGCGGTTGGCAGGGTTGGCCATGCCGTCGCCGGAAAGGACTTCGAGATCTTCGTTCACTTCCAGCAAATTGGACGCGGTAATTTCATCAAAACCCAGGCCCAGGCGCTGGGTGTAATAATTTCCTGGTGTTTCTGCTCGGGCAGTGATCTGTCCGGCCAGACCGGAGTCGTGTCCGTGGGCAAAAAGAATACGGCAGGTGAGCGCAAGTTTTTCACGCAGAGTCCAATCGGGCACGCCCAGATGCTGCTTCATGGATTCGCTGGCGCGCTCAATCAGCTCGCTTTTATTCATTGATAGTGTTTCAGCCATTTTTAACTCCAATATTTATGGCACAGAATGTTCACCGGTTGCCGTGCGCGGTGGGACTCTGGGAAAGTGCCGTTCAATCTTTTTAATTTTTTGCAGCAAGCACAGTGATTTCACTGTGGTAAATACATCCCTGTATTGTGCCCAGCCACAATAAATGGCCGGGCAAACACGGCTTAGGCGGGGATCGCTTGGGGCTGACTCTGTTTCGAGGTGCGGTAGGCAGTTTCGATAGAATCGAAGAACTGTTGGCGGGCCTGTACCAGACGGCGTCCCGCATCGAGCATGACATCAAGCTGGGAGGCATCTTTACTGCCGATATCGACCATAATATCGCGGATGGTTTCAGCATGGCCGTCGTCGCATTCGATATGCAGCAGAAAGAAAGTTAACTGTTCGTCTGCCACGCCGCGGGCGCGGAAGCCGGCTACGATATCGCTATAAAGGTCCGGTACCAGTGCCTCTGCGCCCAGGCAGAGTGCGCCCAGTCCTGAGCTGGCACGCAGGTCGCGGCAGTGTTGGAACATAGTGTCGATCAGGTGCTGGGTGCCCGGCAGAATTTCTGCATTTTCCAAGCTCAGACCAAAATGCTCGAGAGTCTCGCGGTAAATCTCAGCGTGGGGCTTGGGGCTGTCGGGTTCCAAACCCAGTTCTTCCATCAGGTTTTCAGCCAGCTCATGTACTTCTTGATTACTGGGGAGGTTGGCCATCATCGCACACAGATAACGCACGAAGTAGCTGCTGTAAATTCCCTGTTGGACCAGGAAAATTTTCAGCTCTTCCATGGTTATAGAGCCATCGCGGCAGCGCTTGAGGAATGGGTGAGCACGAGTTTGCTCAATCAGTAAATCTTTATTTGCCTCAAGTAACTCAAGCTGCATTTCCATCGAATTATTCCTTTATGTAATTCCATTTTTATTGGACGAGGAAGATGTCCGGTTTATTTTTTTATTGAAATTCGAGTGCACTGAATTCAAGAAAGACAAGGTTATTATCGCTTTGTCTTTGGTTAAATTAACACCGTATTAACCCTGTTGTGAATGGGGGAATTGTGAAGATTTTCCTAAGGAAATTTGTATGAGTAGTAATATTTTTATGCTGGCAGTTATTTTTTTGTTAGTAACAACTTTTATTGATTCGGAGTGATTTTTTACCTTGGTGGTAGTGAAGTCGTTACTTCGCTTGCAGCGCAGGCTGTGCGCCTATGTTGAAAGGGCGATATTGAGATTTTCTAATCTCAAGGTCAGTGTGGCGTTTATTTTTTTGTCGATTTTTTTTCGTTGTTTATGTGACAAAGTTGAATAATTGTGAGAGAAAAAATATTTGGCACAGGCTTGGTTTACACTCCTTGTTACTGAAAGTCAGGGTGTGGGCCTGACTGAACCCGATATTAATTGGCTTTAAAGCCATTGTGACTGTGTGGTTTTATTGGTTTTGGCTCGGTAACTTTGATCGACAGTTTTCCGCCTTTTGGGTACCGCTATCAGGCTTGGTAGGCCGAATACCTAGAGCGTCTGTGCTGGGAGCAGCTTCTGGTACAATGGCTTCTTTAGTGTTGCTCCCTTCCGTGCGTATTCCTATGGTGAAATCCCCAGCCGTCGACAGCGAAATGATCGACATCTCCGAAGCCCGCCGCTGGCAGGATGAACTTTCAGACCTGATCACTGATCCCGAAGAGTTGATCCGGTTGCTGCAGCTCGACCCGGCGCAGATGCCTTGGGCGCAACGGGCCAATGACAAGTTTGCTTTGCGGGTACCGCGCCCGTTTCTCCGCCGTATACGCCCTGCCGACCCAAATGATCCGCTGTTGTTGCAGGTTTTGCCTGGCGCTGCAGAGTTGGAAGTAGTAGCGGGTTATAGTGCAGACCCGCTAAAAGAAGCTGAGGCGAATCCACTGCCGGGGGTGGTACATAAATATCACGGTCGCCTGCTGTTTATTACAGCGGGACAGTGCGCGGTAAATTGTCGTTACTGCTTTCGCCGGGAATTTCCCTATGGCGATAATCATTTGAATCGCAAACAGTGGTCTGCAGCGCTTGATTATGTGCGCGCACACACAGAGTTGCGCGAGGTGATTTTGAGCGGTGGTGATCCACTGGTATTGAATGATCGCCAACTCGGTTGGCTCGCCGGTGAGCTGGCACAGATCCCCCATCTAAATAAATTGCGCGTGCACAGTCGTGTACCCATTGTGGCGCCGAGCCGCATTACTGATGAGATGCTGTCCTGGTTCAGCCAGTCGCGCCTGAAGCCAGTTCTGGTTTTGCACTGTAATCATGCTAACGAAATTGATGCTGAGGTGCGTGGGGCCCTGCTCAGGTTGCGCGAAGCGGGAGTGACTCTGTTAAATCAAGCGGTGCTGCTGCGCGGTGTCAATGATAGCTGCGAAGCCCTGGAGGCCCTCAGCGAAACTCTGTTTGATGCGAGTGTGTTGCCCTATTACCTACATCAGTTGGACAGGGTTAACGGTGCGGCCCACTTCGCAGTGAGTGATAGCGTGGCAGTGGAAATTGTTGAGCAATTGCGCCGGCGCTTACCGGGTTATTTGGTGCCGAAGCTGGTGCGAGAAGTGCCGGGTGTCGCTTCCAAGTCGCCAATAGAGGCTTGCGTCAAACCTTCTAAAGTCGATTAATAAAAATCCTGAGGGGCAGAGGTTAGAAAAATGGCGTCAAATTGATCTGTGCTAAATACACGGCAGAGCCTACATATATAGTGGCTGCCGATTAATTGCGCCGCACAGCCCGCGGGCCAGAAAAGCAGCTGCCGGCCTGCTCAGTGATTACTTATTCGCAAAAAAATACTCTCGGGCGTGTTTTTGGCAGGAAGAATAGTGTGACTTGAATCACGCGTACCACCCAGATGTGCTCTTGTATGCCACCACAGGGGCCCCCTAAACTACCGCATGGGGTTGCGGTGCGCTGCCCTGAATAAATAGAGCAAATAATGAATAGCAACGACACTATCCGACTCCTTCTGATTCACGATATGCCTTCAGAGGCACAGCGCCTGGTGAGCATGTTGCATAATGCAGGCAGGCCCAATCGTGCCCAGCATGTCGCTAATGAAGCGGTTTTTACCCGCTTGCTGCAAGATAAAACCTGGGATCTAGTGATTGCCTCAGAAGGTAGTACTCAGGTTCCTCCAGCAGTAACTCTACGCACTATCAGTAAACTGCAAAAAGATATTCCGGTGATTCTGCTGAGTGAGCGCAGTGGCTCTCAGCCGGTGGTTGAAGGGCTGAAACTGGGCGCCAGGGACGTGGTGACGGTGGATGAAGATCAACACCTATTGTTGGTGATCCAGCGCGAGATGTCGGCTCTCGAAAACCGCCGCCAGGCGCGGCTACACGACCGTCGCTATCACGCCACACTCAAGCGGGCTAAAGAATTACTCGACAGCTCCAAAGATGCCATAGCCTATGTCTCCGACGGCCTACTGGTATATGCCAACGATTCCTTTGCCGAGCGTTTCGGCTATGAAACTGGTGAGGATATCGAATATCAACCGCTGATCGATATGTTGGCGGAAAATGAGCAGGAAGGCGCACGGGAATTTCTCAAGCGCTGCGCTATCGACAACAATGAAGTTGAGGCCAAGGAGTGGCAGTTTACTGCCAGAACTGTGAGCGGCGATCCGCTGCCCACCCGTGCAGAGGTACTCAGTACGACTTACGAGGATGAGCGCTGTTTGCAAGTGCGCATTGCCAGTCGTCGCGGCGATACTGAACAGCTGGAAGCCCAGCTCAGCGATATTAAAAATCGCGACCCTCTCACTGGCCTATATAACCGCCAGCATTTTTTGCAGCTACTGGACTCCACCATCAAGGCTTCGGCGGATTCACATCGCACCGGTGGCTTAATGTTTATTCAGGTGGATCGCTTTGCTGAGGAGGTGCAAAAAGTTGTGGGTGTGGCTGGTGCCGACGCACTGCAGAAAGCCATGGCCGAATTATTACAGGGCTGCCAGCGCAGCGGTGACACCCTGGCACGTTACAGTGATGACAGTTTCTGCCTGCTGAGCTCCGATACCACGCCGGATAGTATCGAGCTGCGCGCTAAAGATATACTCAAGCGAATTGCTGACACCATTTTCGATGCCGCCGGCAAGACCCAGCAGGTGACCGCCTCGATTGGGATTTCATTACTGAGCGAGGCTTCCAGTGGCTCCCAGCAAGTGCTGGAGCAGGCACAAACGGCCCATAAACAGGCCCTCGGCGAAGACGCTCAGGGCGGTGCTTTTGCCCTTTATGAGCCGGATACCGAAAACAGCGCTGATGCCGGTACCTATCACCGCGCCCGTGTGGTACAGGCGCTGGAAGCGGGTAACCTCAAGCTACTGTACCAGCCGATCCTGAGTCTGCAGGGCACCGGCGAGCAGATGTACGAGGTTTTAGTACGTATGCTTGATGAAAAAGAGGAACTGGCGCCGCTGGCTTTTCTGCAGGAGCTGGGTGATGCGGGGCTGTCGGCAAAGATGGATCGCTGGGTGATCCTAACCGCGATCAAGGCCGCGGCCGCCGCCAGGGCCGAGGGCAAGGAGGTGTCGCTATTGTTGCACCTCACTACCGCCTCACTACTCGACAACAGCCTGCCGGCCTGGCTGGGGGTGGCCTTCAAGGCCGCCAAGTTGATACCCGCTTCGGTGGTATTTCAGTTGCGCCAGGAGGATATCACCAGCAATTTACACGCTGCGCGGGACTTCACTACCCAGGTACAGCAGATCGGCTGTCGCGTTTCAGTCTGTCACTTCGGTACCGGCCTGAACCCGTTTAAGGCGCTGGAGCATGTGAAGGTGGATATCGCCAAGATCGACCCGTCATTTGTGCGCGAAGTGCAGGACGAGGGCGAGAGCAGTGATACCCTTGCAGGGTTGGTACAGCGCCTGGGTGAGGCGAATACCAAGGTGATCGTGCCCCATATCGAGCAGGCCAGCATGTTGCCCACTCTTTGGCAAACCGGCACTGACTATATCCAGGGTTACTATGTGCAGGCTCCGGCAGATGAGATGAATTTCGACTTTAGCCTGGATTGATCCGGCTCTTAATTGGCGAGAGAAAACCGCGCGACTCGATGGGCCGCGCGGTTTTTTTATGCCGCTTAAACCTGATAGCGGCTGCGCAGGGCAGCAATGGCGTTGCGCGCCAGAGTGGCATAGCCTGGAGCCGGTGCAGGCACTTCCGCGGGAGCATTACTCTCACTCCAGGCTCTTTGTATGTGGTTGGCGCCGGCCTTTTGCTTATAGATTCGCGCCAGGTTGGCGTTGTAACTCTTACTGGTGACAGTATCCACATGGTACCAGTGGGCTTTGGTGCGAGAGTGGGATACATCCATCAGCAGGTAGCCGCGCTGGGTTACGTCAACCCACTTCAGATGAGGAATCAGTCCATCCATGGCGATGGCGGCTACATCAGTTAAATGGGACTTGTCCAGGAAGCTGGAGGTCACTCCCGGGGTGACAAACTCGCCGCCCAGGGCACCGCGGCCGGTTAGGCGGCCGTACTCGAGAATATTGAATGGATTACTGGCCAGGTCCCAGGCCCAGGAGCTGTGGATATCTCCGGTGAGCACGACAAAATTGTCGATATTGTGGTTGCTGATGTGATCGAAGAGGCGCTCGCGGGAGGCGGTGTAACCATCCCATTGGTCCATATTGATCGACAGATCTTTGGCCAAAGTCAGTTGCGCCATCATCACTTGCTGCCCCAGTACCCGCCAGCGCACACCGTCCGCTTGGGATTGCGTCAGGCCGCTGTGCAACCATTGCTCCTGTTGTGCGCCGAGGATACTGCGATCGGGATTATCGGCGGTCTTCTGGTCGAACCAATTGGCCTGCTCGTCACGCGCGGCAATTCGCGTATCCAGCATCATCAAATCCATCAGGTTGCCAAAGCGGAAGCTGCGGTAAATGGCCTTGTCACCAAATAAATCGAGGATGCCGTTATCGCGGATTGGCATCCATTCAAAGTAGGCCTGGTTTGCCACAGAGCGGCGCACCGCCCATTCGCCTTCGCCGTCTTGGGGGTTGTGGTTCTCCGCACCACCGGCCCAGGCATTGTTGGTGGTTTCGTGGTCGTCCCATACGCAAATAAACGGGTGCTGGCGGTGGACTTCCTGTAGATCGGGGTCTGAGCGATATTGTGCGTAGCGCTGGCGATAGTCCTGAATATCCACCATTTCCTTGGCGGGAATTGGTTCGCGTCCGAGGCCGCTACCGGTGCCAAAACCACCGGGGCCATATTCATAGATGTAGTCGCCCAGGTGCAGTACCACATCCAGATCGGCGCGCAGGGCGATCTCGCGATACACATTGAAGTAGCCCATCGGGTAATTGGAGCAGCTGGTAACGGCGAAGCGCAGGCGCTCTACATGGCCGGTGGGCAGGGTGCGGGTGCGGCCGATCGGCGAATCGATACCGTTGGAGTAGAAACGGTAGTAGTAACTAGTGCCTGCCTGTAGTCCTGATGCGTCCACCTTGATGGTGTAATCCACTTCTGGGCCGGTGAGACCACTGCCGCTGTTAACCACCATGGCCATTTCCGGGTCCAGTGCGATCTGCCAGCTATAGGGCACCATGGACTGGAAGGCGGGATCATCGGAGGGGGTGATCCTGGTCCAGAGAATAACGCGATCCGCTAGGGGATCTCCGCTGGCTACGCCGTGTTGGAATGGCTGCAGGCCAGCACCATAGGCTTTCAGCAGTGGCAGCGATGCCAGGCCGGCGCCGGAAAATTGTAGAAACCGCCTCCGGGATAGTGACATGGGACTCTCCTTTATGTGCTTGTTTTAGAGGGCCCGCAGTCTGAATAGGGAAAGTGAAGGCTTTGTTAATTGATGGGGGGATTTTTGTGTTGTAGGTGCGGATTAGTCGGCAAATTCGTCCGCCAACCGATAAGTTGAGACATATGTCTATTTTTATTGCCCCTGAGAGTACGATCTTCGCTGGCGGTACGCTGTACCCCTTCATTGTGACCGGTATCCAGCAATGGTCTCTCCCGCTGTCGTTCCGCAAGCGCTTACTCTCGGGTATCCTGTGGCGCAAATTGAAAAGCTGAACCCAGGGAGTAGACCCATGTTGCCCCGTTTACTATGCACCAGCCTGATCATCGGCGGCCTCGCCGTAGCCTCAGGTTGTTCCAAGAATGAACCGACCAAGGTCGAAGCTGACAGCGCCGATACGTCGGTAAAAGCGGCTGCGGTGATCGAGAAGAAAAGCGTTTCAGAAAAGGCGCCGCAATCCGGTGTGGATTATCACTCCTTCGCCAATAGCAATGACTACCAGGTGCAGCACCTGGATCTGGACCTGACTGTCGACTTCTCCCGCAAGGTTCTCGAGGGCGAAGCCAAGTTGGACTTCAAACGCCTCAACGATAAGAACCTGCCGATGGTGCTCGATACCCGCGAGCTGGAAGTGGTTTCTGTATCGGCTAATGGCGCGCCGGTGAAGTTCTCCATGGGTGAGAAAGACAGCCACCTGGGCACTCCGCTGAATATCGAGCTGCCGGAAGATGCCGACAGCATTACTATCCGCTACCGCACAGCGCCGGGGGCCTCTGGCGTTCAGTGGCTGGAACCGCAGCAGACCGCGGGCAAGAAGCATCCGTTCCTGTTTACCCAGGCCCAGGCGATTCACGCGCGCAGCTTTATCCCGCTGCAGGATTCCCCGAAAGTTCGTATCACCTACAACGCTACCGTTCGCACCCCGAAAGAACTGCGCGCGGTAATGAGTGCGAACAACGATCCGCAGGCGGCCAAAGATGGCGTTTACGAATTTGAAATGCCCCAGCGCATTCCCTCTTATCTGATTGCCCTGGCAGTAGGCGACCTGCAGTTTAAGCCCATGGGTGAGCGCACCGGTGTTTACGCCGAGCCTTCCATGCTGGAATCTGCAGCGGCGGAGTTTGCCGATACCGAATCCATGCTGGAAGTGACCGAAAAGGCGTATGGCCCCTACCACTGGGACCGCTACGATCTGCTAATTCTGCCGCCCAGCTTCCCCTTCGGCGGTATGGAAAACCCGCGCCTGAGCTTTATCACTCCGACGGTGATCGCCGGCGATAAGAGCTTGGTAGCCCTGATTGCCCACGAATTGGCCCACTCCTGGTCCGGTAACCTGGTGACCAATGCCAGCTGGCGCGACCTGTGGCTGAATGAAGGCTTCACTACCTACCTGACCAACCGCATTATGCAGTTTGTCTACGGCGATGAGCGCTACCAGATGGAAATGGCCCTGGGCTATGACGACCTGCAAGCGGATCTGGCCGATAAAGAGCCCCGCGATGAGATTATGGCGATCGACCTGCGCGGCCGTGATCCCGATGAAGTCTTCTCCAATATCCCCTATGAAAAAGGCTCTCTGTTCCTGTACGAATTGGAACAGAAAGTGGGCCGCGAAGCTTTCGACCGCTTCCTGATGGAGTACTTCAACCACTTCTCCTTCCAGAGCATTACCACCGAGGATTTCGTTAAGTACCTCGACAAGACCTTGTTGGTTGAGCACGCCGATAAGTTGGATCGCGAGCGCATTCACCAGTGGATTTTCGAGCCGGGTATTCCTGAAGGTGCGCCACACCCGCAGTCCGATGCCTTCAGCAAGTTGGACCCAGTGCGTCAACAGTGGTTGGACGGCAAATTGGCAGCGAAGGATATCGACACCAAGGGCTGGACCTTCCACCAGTGGAAGTATTTCCTCGACGGTATGCCGGAAAAGTTAACTGAAACGCAATTGAAGGAACTGGACAGCGCCTTTGGCCTGACCCAATCCCGCAATAACGAAGTGGCCTTTAGCTGGCTGATGATTGCCGTGCGCAACGACTACGAGCCGGCATTCAATCGCCTGGAAAACTTCCTTACCAGCATCGGCCGCAACAAGTTTCTGCGTCCGCTATACCGCAATATGGTTGAAACCGGCAAACAGGATGTGGCAGCGCGTATTTTTGAACGCGCCAAGGTGGGGTATCACCCGCTGACGGTAAAAGTGAACAGCCTGGTAATCTACGGTAAAAAAGAAGGCTAGCTCGGCCTTCGACTCTTGTGCGATTTTGGTGCTGTGCACCAGAATCGCCACTCTCCATACTGGTTGTTGCCAGCGCAACACTGGCCACCTACGAGCTTTCCCTCGCTTTATCTGCCCGTTTTTCCTCTTACCAAGATTAACTTAATGAATCTGCTAAAGCTGGTTTCGGATTGGGTTTGGCTGGCGCGCAATGCTAAAAAAGGCCTGTGTAATCGGTTGTGTAGCAAAGCTGAACAAACTGGTACAAAAGAAAGAATTTTACGTCAATTTTCTGGCATAAAAATCATTAAACTGCTGTTCAAAACGGAACCCATTGCGTACCCTGCTGCTCGAATAAAAATCCATTTAGGCAAAGGGAGGTACCTATGTACAGGCGGATTTTAATATTGGCTTTTCTCAGCCTTTTGGCAGCAGGCTGCGAGTATGAACCCAGTGCCTGCTCGGATAACACTAAGCCGCGCTCATTTCCCTTCCCACACGCGGTGATATAAACCTTTTTTGGGACACCTTTAAGAAGGCTGTCCCAATTCGGCAATTTGCTGGTCGTTGATACCGAACAGGTAAAGCGCCGCATCTAGTCCAAATAGAGTGATAGCTTGCGGCGCCTCCCTGCGGACTTTGGGTTTCGGGTGTATGGCGATACCCAGGGCACCCAGGTTCAACATGGGGATATCGTTTGCCCCATCCCCAACGGCAACCACTTTTTCCAGCGGCACGCCCATCTCCTTTGCAGTTTCCCTCAGCAATAACCGCTTGCGCATTCCGTCCACGATAGGCTCTATCACTTCACCGGTGAGCGCGCCCTCGGCGAACTCCAGTTCATTGGCGTATATCAGGTCAACAGCCAGGCGTTCCCTTTGTAGGAAATTGGCGAAGTAGGTAAAACCGCCGGACAAAATGACCGTTTTGCAGCCGAGTTTGCGTAGGCAGTGCAACAGGTTTTGCGCCCCATCTTTTAGTGGCAGTTGCCTGGCAATTTCTGCCAGGCGCTGTTCGGAAAAACCTTTTAGCAACGCCATACGTTTTTTGAAACTATCGCGAAAATCCAATTCGCCGCGCATGGCGGCCGCAGTGATGGCCGCCACCTGGTCGCCGATTCCGGTAATCTTGGCTAGCTCGTCGATCACCTCTGCATCGATCAGAGTGGAATCCATATCGAAGCCAGCCAGTGCCGGTACCCTCTGACTGATGCCCTCCTGCAAGACCAGATCGGCTCCGATTGCTTCGGCCAGTTGTAGGCAGGCAAAACGTGCCGGGGAAAACTCCAGTTCAGCGCTGAACTGAAAGCGGATGACCGTGCACTCGTGCCGGTGGGCTAGGGTGTCGATGACATCGATATGCCAGTGTTGTTCAGCACAAAAATCCAGTAGGCGCTGCAGTTGTGACAGGGTGGCTGCTGGGCTTAGGAGGGTCAGGCACCAGGGCGATTGCACGTCTGATGGTATCGCGCTGGGTAAATTCAATTGGCAACTGGCGGCGTCCGAAAAGGGGGCTGTATTGTCGTATTCCAACCCCAGCAGTGCATGGCCGCCGCTATAGGTGAGGTAGCGCACAGAACAGTCGAAGTGTGACTGGGTAATTTGTGCCAGGGGCAGATGAAATTCTTGTGCTTTAGTCTCGACGCCCATAGCGAAGGTCCCCAATTTATTCAATAAGCGACGCATTATAGCTCTAGCGGGAATCTTCGTTAAAATCAGCGCCGCAGGTTGGGCCCGCTTATTTATTACAAATTAAAAAATCCCGTATGGAACTATTTTGTTGCGGGATCGACCAACGGCACAGGAAATTACACTGCGTATTATTCGCGCTTTGTGAGGATAAAATTGCGCCAAGGCCCTTGGCCGTGGAGAGTTCCAAAAACGCAAGGTAATAAAAAACAAGGCAAGGTATTAAAGCCGTATTTATGTCTGTATCGATGATTTCCCTTCTGCGCAGGTTGCCAGAGCAGTTTGCGCGTTTATCTAAACGTACCCGCCAGCGTCTGCTGGCTGCGATGATCTGGCTGATACTGGCGCTGTTCTGCAGTGTGGCTCTCGGTCATTACTATGCGCAGCGCCATGCCGATGCGGTGGAGAGAGACCGGGCCTCTGCGCAGGTTGCGGCCAGTTTTCTCGCCGGGCAGAGCCTGGAGCGTATTGTTGCCGATGATCGTATCAGTATGCAGCTGTTGGCCAGGCAGCTGCTGGAATTGCCTGCTATCAGCGGTGTTGCTGTTGAGGATGTGGAATCCAATAGCCTGGCGGAAGTTGGTGATCTGAAGAGTGGCGAGACCATCAGTGTGCCAGTAGTGCTGCATGACAGTATCGCCGGCAATGTTACCGTAGCCCTGATTCCTGGTGCGGACGTCAGCTTTCCCTGGGCCAGCTTATTGCTGACGCTGGTATTTGCCCTGCCATTTAGTGCAGTGGCGGCACTGATGACAGGGGGTTTTTCCGCGCAGCGCAGTTTGCCAGCGGAAGAGCCTCTTTCCTCTGCGGATCTTCCCGAGCAAAAGCAAGACTCTATAGGCCTCTACCTGCGGCCATTGAACTGGGCTCAGTTGACCAACCAATTGAGTCGCAGTGCGCTCGATGGAATTCAGCGGGAATTGGATGGGCGTATGCAGTTGCTACGTCGGATCTACGGTGCCCATCCATTGAGTTGTGCAGGGCCGCAAGTTGGTTTGGGGTTTTCCGGCGCCGATTCGGCGTTTCGTGCGGTCTGCTGTGGCCTGTTGCTGCGGGAGATGCAGAGTGTCAGCCGCGCTACCGGTTTGAAGTTGGCCCTGGCGGTAGCGCCTTGTGAGCCAAGCACGCCAGATTTTTCTGCTGAACAGCTACTAAACCAATCGCGTGGTTTGTTTTTACATCCTGAGTTGCTGGAGGATAGCTCTCTGGCTGGGCGTATTGAGCACCACGGTGCTGGCTGGGCTCTGGAAATCACAGGTCTTACACCCTCCTATCAAAAGTTGCTCGACAATCAGTTGCAACAGCTGTTGGGCGTCTGATCCCTCCCTTCCGATTACTGCGATGGGTTAATGACTGAATAGCCCCTCGCAGTTATTTTTGGCGTTTGCTTTACGTTTACGTCAACGTAAACTCTTGTTAGGCTCTGTTGCGTCTCGAGGAAGTACTTATGAAAGCCAAAGCCAGCATCGTAGAGCCCCAGAGTTACAGTATTTCGGAGCTGGCGCGGGAGTTTGAGATAACCACCCGCGCCATCCGTTTCTATGAGGACAAGGGCCTGCTCAAACCGGAGCGGCATGGTCAGACCCGTGTCTACAGCCCCGAAGAACGTGTACGGCTGAAGCTGATTTTGCGCGGTAAACGCTTGGGTTTTTCCCTCGATGAGAGCCGCGAGATTATCGATATGTACGACCCTGCTCATGGCAATGTAGAGCAGTTGCAGCGCCTGCTGGAGCGTATAGCGCAGAAGCGGGCACAGTTGCAGCAGCAGCTGCGGGATATTGAGAGCCTGATGGGGGAACTCGGTGAAGCCGAGGCCCGTGCACAAGCGGCTTTGGTAAAGAGCCGCAACGAGGAAAGCCCCTAGTTCACCGGTTAAAAATTTCGACAGGCGCCTGCGAAAGCCTGTGACCCGCAGAAGTTTAGCGTGTCACCCGATGTATCGAGTGGTTGCAGGTGCCGTCAGTTTAAAAGACTTTTCTAATAATTATTGGAGCCATTATGAACACCTCCTACCCAACCTTGAATTTCGGTCTCGGTGAAGACATCGATATGCTCCGCGACATGGTTTACAAGTTCTGCCAGGCGGAGCTGGCCCCGCGCGCGGCGCAGATCGATGAAGACAACCTGTTCCCCGCGGACATGTGGAAAAAGTTTGGTGAGCTGGGTCTGCTGGGCATGACCGTGGAAGAGGAGTTCGGCGGTTCCAATATGGGTTACCTGGCACACGCTGTGGCCATGGAAGAAATTTCCCGCGCCTCCGCTTCTGTGGGCCTGTCCTACGGTGCCCACTCCAACCTTTGTGTAAACCAGATTCGCAAAAATGGTACTCGCGAGCAGAAGCTCAAGTACCTGCCCAAGCTGTGTTCCGGTGAACATGTAGGCGCCTTGGCTATGAGCGAACCGAATTCCGGTTCTGACGTAGTGAGTCTGCAACTGCGCGCGGAAAAGCGCGGCGATCGCTTTGTTTTGAACGGCAATAAAATGTGGATCACCAACGGCCCCGATGCTGATACCTATGTGATCTACGCGCGCACCGAGCCGGGTATCAGCTCCGGCGGTATTACCGCATTTATCGTTGAGCGCGGTTTTGCCGGTTTCTCACAGGCGCAGAAACTCGACAAGCTGGGTATGCGCGGTTCCAACACCTGTGAGCTGGTGTTCGAAGACTGTGAAGTGCCGGAAGAAAATATTCTCGGTGAGTTGAACGGCGGCGTACGCGTTTTGATGAGCGGCCTCGACTACGAGCGCACCATTCTCTCCGGTGGCCCTGTCGGTATTATGCAGGCCTGCCTGGATGTGGTGGTTCCTTATATCCACGAGCGCAAGCAGTTCGGCAAGGCCATCGGCGAATTCCAGCTGATGCAGGGTAAGATCGCCGATATGTATGCCGACCTGAATGCAAGCCGTGCTTACCTCTACGCCGTGGCGCGTGCCTGTGATCGCGGTGAGGACTCGCGCAAGGATGCCGCCGCAGTAATCCTGTTTACTGCAGAGCGCGCAACCCAGATGGCCTTGCAGGCTATCCAGACACTGGGCGGCAATGGCTACATCAACGAGTACGCCACCGGTCGCCTGCTGCGCGATGCCAAGCTCTACGAAATCGGCGCGGGCACTTCTGAAGTGCGTCGTATGCTGATTGGTCGCGAGCTGTTTAACGAGACCCGCTAAGGCTGGGCATTTCTTCTCGCTGCCGGCGCCTGTCGGCGGCAGCTGTCTCCACGGACATTACGGCGGTAAGCCGCGCTCCGTAGAGGTCTTTTCTCCGGGAAAGTGAATCGGACTTTATGAATCAGTTGCAGAGCAAAATAAATACGCGCGATGCCGCCTTTGGCGAAAACCGCGAGCAGATGCAGGCGCTGGTGGCAGACCTGCGCGAAAAAGTGGAAGCCATCGCCCAGGGCGGCGGCGAGCGCGCACGGGAAAAACACCTGGCGCGAGGAAAATTATTGCCACGGGACCGTATCGATGCGCTGCTCGATCCGGGTAGCCCCTTCCTGGAATTTTCCCAGTTGGCCGCTCATGAGGTTTACGGTGAAGATGTCCCGGCTGCGGGTATTATTACCGGCATCGGCACCGTCTCTGGCCAGCCTTGTGTCATCGTCGCCAACGATGCCACGGTAAAAGGCGGTACCTATTACCCGCTCACGGTAAAGAAACATCTGCGCGCGCAGACCATTGCCGAACAGAATAATCTGCCGTGTATTTACCTGGTGGATTCCGGTGGTGCCAATCTGCCGCGCCAGGACGATGTTTTCCCGGATCGAGAGCACTTCGGTCGCATCTTCTTTAACCAAGCCAACCTGTCTGCACAGAATATTCCGCAGATTGCGGTGGTTATGGGGAGCTGCACCGCCGGTGGAGCCTATGTGCCGGCCATGGCAGACGAATCCATTATGGTGAAAGAGCAGGCCACCATCTTCCTGGCGGGCCCGCCCCTGGTGAAAGCGGCCACCGGTGAAGAAGTTTCCGCGGAGGAACTCGGCGGTGCCGAGGTGCACTGTCGCACTTCCGGGGTTTCTGATCACTACGCCAATAACGACGTACATGCGTTGCAGTTAGCGCGTCGCTCTGTAGCGCGCCTGAATCGTATCAAGAATCCCGGCCTGGATATCCAAAAGCCAGTGGAGCCGATTTATCCACCGGAAGATATTTACGGTGTGGTGCCTAAAGATTCGCGCCAGCCGTTTGACGTGCGCGAGATTATCGCGCGGGTTGTGGACGGATCTGAGTTCGATGAATTTAAAGCGTTGTACGGCACCACCCTGGTAACCGGTTTTGCTCGTATCCAGGGCTACCCGGTGGGAATTGTTGCCAATAACGGCATCCTGTTTGCGGAGAGTGCGCAGAAGGGCGCGCACTTTATAGAGCTGTGTGCGCAGCGCAAGATTCCATTGGTTTTCCTGCAAAATATCACCGGCTTTATGGTGGGCAAACAGTACGAGGCGGGCGGCATCGCCAAACACGGCGCCAAGATGGTGACCGCTGTCGCTACCGCCAAGGTGCCCAAAATTACCATCCTCATCGGCGGCTCTTTCGGCGCCGGTAACTATGGGATGTGTGGCCGCGCCTACGATCCCAACTTCCTGTTTATGTGGCCCAATGCGCGCATCTCGGTTATGGGGGGAGAACAAGCCGCTGGCGTATTGGCCCAGGTGAAGCGCGACCAGATGGCGGCGCGAGGTGAATCCTGGAGCGAAGAGGAAGAGCAGCAGTTTAAGCAGCCGATTGTGGATAACTACGAACATCAGGGGCACCCCTACTACGCTTCTGCACGTTTGTGGGATGACGGCGTTATCGACCCGGCGGATACCCGCCGCGTGCTAGGCCTGTGCCTGGCGGCGGCCAGCCACAAAGAGCCGGAAGAGACCAAGTTCGGCGTGTTCCGTATGTAAGGAACTGTGGTTGCGGTGCCGCGGGCTACCCCGGTGCCGCTAGAGAGAAACGCCCCAATCGAGGAATTACAATGAGCGATAAATTGCTGTGCGAAGTGGATAGCGAGGGCGTGGCCACGGTCACCCTGAATCGGCCGGAAATCCACAACGCTTTTGATGATGAACTGATCCACGAGCTGGCCACCACCTTTGACACTCTGGCGCAAAATCCTGCTGTTCGTGTGTTGGTACTGGCTTCCAATGGCAAGAGCTTTTCTGCCGGAGCTGACCTCAACTGGATGAAGCGCATGGCGACTTATTCAGAAGAGGAAAACCGCCGCGACGCGGCCGCGCTTGCTGCCATGCTGTACAAGCTCGATACTTTCCCAGCTCCCACCATTGCGCGAGTACAGGGCGCCGCTTTTGGCGGGGCCGTGGGTCTGGTGAGCTGCTGTGATATGGCCGTGGCCTCTGAGCGCGCCAGCTTCTGTTTGTCGGAAGTCAAAATCGGGTTACTGCCCGCTACCATCAGCCCCTATGTCATCAATGCGATCGGCACTCGCCGCGCGCGCCGTTACTTTGTCACTGCGGAGCGCTTCTCCGCCGAGCGCGCAGAACAGATGGGTTTGATATCTGAAGTCTGCGCCGAGGGCGAGCTGGACCTGCATGTGCAGAAATTAGTGAATGCCATTGCCGATAATGGCCCCAAGGCGGTCGCCATGGCCAAGCAACTGGCCATGTCCATGTCCAACCGGGTTATCAACGATGAATTGCAGGGCCAGACCAGCGCGTTGATCGCTGCCGTGCGTGTGTCGCCGGAAGGGCAGGAAGGGCTAAGTGCGTTTTTAGAGAAGCGCGCACCCAAATGGATGAATGGCGGCGAAGGATAATTTTATGATTCGCAAACTGTTAATAGCTAATCGCGGCGAAATTGCCTGCCGTATTATCAAGACCGCCCGCCGCCTGGGGGTGGCCACTGTCGCCGTCTATTCCGATGCGGATGCCGACGCCCTGCATGTGCAGATGGCGGACGAAGCGGTACACCTGGGCCCGGCCCCGGCCAGGGATTCCTACCTGGGTATCGACAAGGTATTGGGTGCTGCCAAGCAGACTGGTGCTGATGCCATACATCCAGGTTACGGCTTCCTGTCGGAAAATGCCGAGTTTTGCCGCGCTTGCGATAGCGCCGGCATTATTTTTGTTGGCCCGCCCACCGGGGCGATTGAGGCGATGGGCTCCAAGTCCGCCGCCAAACGTATTATGGAAGAGGCCAATGTGCCCCTGGTGCCTGGTTACCACGGCACAAACCAAAATGAAGAGCTGCTGGAAGGCCATGCCAATCGCATCGGTTACCCGGTATTGCTGAAAGCCGCTGCCGGTGGTGGTGGTAAGGGCATGCGCCGTGTCGACAACGCCGATGAATTCCACGAAGCATTAGCTGCAGCCAAGCGTGAGGCCATGAATGCCTTTGGCGACGACATCATGCTGCTGGAGCGCTATGTGGTGAGTCCCCGCCATGTGGAAATCCAGGTGTTCTGCGATCAGCAGGGCAACGGTGTCTACCTGTTTGAACGGGATTGCTCGGTGCAGCGCCGCCATCAAAAAGTAGTGGAAGAAGCTCCCGCACCGGGCATGACTCCGGAGCTGCGCGCCCGCATGGGTGAAGCGGCCCTGCGCGCGGCCCACGCGATTGGTTACGTGGGTGCCGGCACGGTGGAGTTCCTGCTGGATGCCAGCGGTGCCTTCTACTTTATGGAAATGAATACCCGTTTGCAGGTAGAGCACCCGGTGACGGAAATGATCACCGACCAGGACCTGGTGGCCTGGCAGTTGTCAGTTGCCGCTGGCGATACCCTGCCCATGAGCCAGGATGAGCTGCAGATCAACGGCCACGCCATGGAAGTGCGTATCTACGCCGAGGACCCGGACAATGATTTCCTGCCGGCAACCGGCGTATTGGTGCGTCACCAGCCCCCGGCGGAAGGCGAGGGCGTGCGGGTGGACACCGGTGTGCAGACCGGCGATGAAATCAGTGTGCATTACGACCCGATGATCGCCAAATTGATCTGCCACGGCCGCACCCGCAAAGAAGCCCTGGCCAAACTGGATCGCGCATTGCGTGATTATCAGATTGCCGGTGTGCGTCACAATATCGAATTCCTGCGCCGAGTGATCAATCATCAGGCATTTGCCAGCGGTTGTATTTCGACGCACTTTATCGAGGACTACGAGGCGGAAGTACTGCATCAGGAGCAGACACTGACGCCGCTGAAATGCGCTGCTATTGGAGGTTATTTGCAGCAGCGTGAAGAACGCGATCTGCGCAACAGCGCACCGCAGCGGGATCCTTTCTCCCCTTGGCACAACGGTGATAACTGGCGCAATGCTCTGGCTGGCAGTCGCACCCAGACGGTGGACTACCGTGGTCAGCACGCTCAAATTCGCTTTGTTGCGGAGGGCGATAGCCTGCGCTGGACTTGCGATGCCTTGCCTGAAGAACAAAACAGCGGTGACATTCGCCTGCTGCCGGGACGCGACTTGATGCTGGTGGATGGCCGCCGCATGAGTTTCTCCGCCGTGGATACCCGCGATGGCGGTGCTGTATTTATCGATAGCACCCAGGTGGAATTTAAGTTGCTGCCACCGGATATCGGTGAGAGCAATGACCAGGCCCACGGCCTTGATGCCCCCATGAACGGCACCATAATTTCGCTGCTGGTTGAGCCCGGCTCTACGGTGGAAAAAGACCAGCCACTACTGGTCATGGAAGCCATGAAAATGGAACACACCCTGCGGGCTCCAGCATCCGGCACCGTGCAGCAGTTCTTCTGCGCCGAAGGTGAGCTGGTGGATGGCGGCAGCCTGTTGGTGGATTTTGCCGGGGAGGAGCAATAATGACATTGCCCAAGCAAGTCAAAATCGTCGAAGTGGGGCCCCGCGATGGGCTGCAAAATGAAAAGCAGCCTATCTCTGTGGAGACCCGTATCGCTTTGGTAGACAAACTCAGTGCTAGCGGGTTGTCGGTTATTGAAGCCGGCAGCTTTGTCAGCCCCAAGTGGGTACCGCAAATGGCCGCCAGCGAGGAAGTGCTGGCGGGTATTCAGCGCAAAGACGGTGTTATCTACAGTGCGCTCACGCCAAATTTAAAAGGCTACGAGCGTGCAGTAGAAGCCAAAGCGGATGAGGTCGCCGTATTCGGCGCGGCCTCAGAAGCCTTCACCCAGAAAAATATAAATTGCAGTATTGCTGAGAGTCTGGAGCGCTTCCGTCCACTGGTGGAAAAAGCCAAGCAAGACGGTATACCCGTGCGCGGATACGTATCCTGCGTACTTGGTTGCCCCTATGAAGGCGATATTGACCCGGCCAAAGTGGCAGAGGTTAGTGCCGCTCTATTGGAAATGGGTTGCTACGAAATTTCCCTCGGCGACACCATCGGTGTCGGCACCCCGGAAGCCGCCAAGCGTATGCTGGAGCAGGTGATGGCCCGTGTACCTGTGGAAAAACTTGCTGTGCATTTCCACGATACCTACGGCCAGGCGTTGGCCAATATCTACGCGGCCCTGCAAATGGGTGTCGCAGTAGTAGATTCCGCCGTAGCTGGCCTGGGCGGCTGCCCCTATGCCCGCGGCGCTTCCGGTAATGTTGCCAGTGAGGATGTGCTTTATATGCTCAATGGCATGGGTATTGAAACCGGTGTGGATTTGCAGTTGTTGGCAGAGGCTGGGAACTTTATTTCTGAACAGCTGGGGCGCGAGACCAACTCCCGTGTGGCTAAGGCTTTCGTGCCTTGCTGAAAAGCTATGATTAGTTCACACTAGAAAATCAGACTGTCTTCTAGTGTGAACTTTCTTTTATAAATAACCCTTATTTCTTGAAGCCAAATTGCATTTAATAAAATTTTTTTTAAATTAAAAAATCTTCCAGATTGCTATTTTTCTGCTGTCAAATAAATGCTCAGGGTCGCTACCTGATCTTTTCTAAAATAATAAGTTTAAAAATATAAATGTTTGCTAATTATATTTTTCTTTATTGGTGCTGATATAAAGTAAGCGTGCTAATTAATTTCGATGCATGGAATTTATGCGGATTCGTTTTTCCTCTTAGGTTTATGTGTGGTGGGGATGGGGTGATGGTGTCTGCATTCAAAGTTTCGAATTTTTGGTCGAGCTTCGATAAGTTTATATAGGTTCTGATTAAGCTGTTTGCTTGCGTGTATTATAAAATTGTAATAGTTCTAAGAGTTCCTTGGTTGGGCCCTCACCTAAAAAGAATGCTCTATATTATTTGTATAGTGGGTGTGTCAGCTGGCTAAACATGATTAATTAATTCTTTATTTGTCGATTTCAATTTAATTCAGTTCTTGTTGCTTGTTCTCGCAAAGTGCCTTGAGGTAATTTTTGCTAATAAGCTTTTGTCAGTCAGTTTGTCACCTTAAACCTTTGTCGGATTTGAGAGTTGGTCCGAGATGGCTCTATTTTTGAAGTTTCTTGTTTTTTATGTGGTTAAAACCCTCATGCTAATTGACTTTTTTGTGCCAAAAATCAAATTATGTTGATTAATGTGGCATGCAGTGGAGATAGTTATATTTGTTGTGAACCATTCTAAATAGCTTGGGTCTCAGCTGAAGACTTCAATATGGATTTCCTTAAAAAGGAGTTTGGTGTGAAAAAATATGGTTTTATTTTTTTGTTTGTATTTTTTGTGGCTTTAGACGTTGTCGCTGAAGAGTACAATTCGATCACCAATTTCGGCTACTCTGACTTGGATTTTGATGAGGGTGATAGGGATGAGTTTTTTGCAGAAACCACTTATTATTTTTCTGTAAAAAGCTCTCTGGGACCTTTTAACGAGTTTGAGTTTATTAATAAGGCTAGTAGTTTGTCGGCGGCCTATTTCCATAGTGCTAAAGGTTACGGTAATAGTGATGACTTTGCCTTGGGTGGAGAATTTTTTTCAAAAGCTGGATTTGTGTTTGGTGGTAACCTGACAACTTTTGGGCGAGATAACTTTAATACATTTTCACTGGGGTATTTGTTTACATCTAATTTCTTAATGAAGATTTACAATACTGATGGGGCTACATATGCAAAAGCTCGTTATAACTATCAATTGAATGATTCTGATTATGTCGGGTTTGATGTTTCTACTGATATTGTTTTTGATTGGCAGATTTTTTCTTCAAAGTACTTTTCTAAAATTGGTGGTGATAAATATGTGTCGCTTGAATTTAATTATTTGAATGATAATGAGTGGGATAATTATTGGCGAGCGGCTGCAAATTATTATTTTACTAAAAATTCTTCTTTAGGTGTCGATTATGATGAAAATAGTGATTATCGAGTAGGTTTCTCTCACTTTCTCAATAAAAATGTTGCGATAAAAGCCTCCTATACTACCATTTTAGAAAATACCTTCAGGTACACAAGCTTTGGCAGTGATGTCTTTAAAACTATTTGGAATACGGACAGAAACTTAGATAAGTTTGAATTGGGTGTCACTGTTCAATTTTAGTTTTAGGCTGCTGGAAGGGCTTATTGGAGTAAGCCTTTCCAGGCAGGTTTTAGTGTCATTGCAGTGGCGAGAAATTATATTCAGGGTGTTCAGTGTTACTTTCTTTGCTTTTATTCTGAATCTTTTGTTGTTGATGTGATTGCTATTTCGAATATTCAATAATTTTTGAAACCTAATTACCCTCAAATTCAAAGGTTGATGAGTGGTTAGAAGTAACGCCTTGATAGGCTTGTTGCTGCTCAAGTGACACTGCTTTGTAGCCGGCGATGATTGATATAATTTTATATCTGGCGTCAGTTATTTGATATTCTCCCTCCTTTAAATATTTAATAGAGTTGTTGTATGGATGCTCTTTGGTATAGGTGCCACCATAAACTTCATGGATATAGATAAAGTCGTCGGTGTAGTGAGAAAATAGTTTGTCGATATCTTCGATTGTCGATCCCTTCATCAGCATTTTGTTTTGTGGCTCATTGATAAGGGCAGCTTTTTTCTTCAAGTTTTCCTTTGTTAATTCCGGTATTTCAGTGGCAATTGCCCCTGATGCCAGTGTAAAAAATAATAATATTATTAGTGTTTTCATCGTAATTACTTATTTTGTAAAGCTCAATTCCGAGTTGTTTTTGATTTTCTTGGGTGATTGTAACCATTGATGATGTTGTTTGGTTCTATTCTTATTCTTGCTGTCTTATTTATTGTTCGGCTTATCGATTAGTTTCTAGGTGTTTACTTTTCATCTTAGATTAGAGCTTAAAAGTTAATGGATTACTGGTTGTTTATTGGTTTTGGCGCCAATACCCTAAATGGCCTCATCATATCGTAATCCTCATGGGAGAGTAGATGGCAGTGCCATACATAGAGTCCCTCGCGGTCAAAGCGCGCAATTACCCGGGTCACTTGGCCGGGAAGCGCGATGACTGTATCTTTGGGGCCGCTTTCTTCTGGCTGTGGTGGAAGAGGTTTTCCCTGTAGAGATTCTATCTCCAGTCGTGCTCCCTGAAATACTTCACCTGTGTGCATAAATTTCTGTGGTTTGGGGATTAGCTTTCCTTTAAAAGGCTGGCGGTTCAGCACCTGAAATTCCACCAAGTGAATATGAATAGGGTGGGCCGATACGGTGGGGTTGTATATCTCCCAGATCTCAACGGCGTTGTGTTGGATTATTTCTGTAGTAGGGTCTTCAAAAAATAGGGAGCCCTCCTTTACTGGACCTAACATGAGTAGATTGCGGCCGTAGGGATCGTCCAACCGGTAGGTGGCAAGTTGTCGTGTATGGCTGGCTTGGTTAAGCCTATTAAGTGGGGCGCGTAAGGGAGTATTTAGGCTGAGTTTTAAATCTCCAATGGTATTTTGAATCTCTGATTTCTGTTTATTAGAAGGGCCGTTTATCGGTGTTGGAGCAATATGAAATTGTAGGATCTGGCCTGTAGTATTTGGATCGGTAGCTGGTGTGATGCCGCCGCGCCCATCGCTTAATACGCGTTTACCATCCGGGTTATAGACAAGTGGAATTGAACTCTTTGGATCATTAGCCTCTACAAATCCTTTAAAAGGGACATCCGGCCCAAAGTTCCGCAGTGTCAGTTCACGTCCTTCATAACCGCTGAAATCTACTAAAACATCTGCTCGCTCTGCAGGTGCCAATATCAACTCGTTCAATTTTACAGGGTAATCGAGAAATCCGCCGTCACCGCCGACTTGTACAAAGGGTGTATTTTCGTCGATCCTGAGTATCAGTGTGCGGGTATTGGATGCGTTGAGTAATCGCAATCGATAGACGTGTGGAGTGACACTGACTTTGGGCCAGGTCATACCGTTTACCAGAATAAAATTGCCAAAAAATTCGTCGAGATGGGATGGATTGGGCCAATTGGCCTTAACCACCTCATGGGAAACCGGTGATGGAGGCTGGTCCCTCCAGCCAGGAAAATACAGCTGCCCATCGGAGCTAAACAAGCTGTCTGTAATAGCGGCTACAAAAGTGCGCTCTTCTGCGGGGAGCAGCTTCTCCTGTATCAGATGGTCTTCATTGTCATCGCCAACCAGGTAAAAACCGAATAGACCTGCGTAAACATTAAGGCGCGTCATGCCCAGGGTGTGGTCGTGATACCAGATAGTGGCGGCATCCTGGGAGTTGTCGTATTCGTAAATCTTTTTCTCAAATAATGGTCCCGTCTCACGATAATTGCGGGTGTACCAAGCGAGGGGGTTGCCGTCACTTTTCCACTCTGTATGCCCGCCGTGAAGGTGGATAATCATAGGTACAGCTTTTGGATCTTTTACGTCGGCGAGGTGAATAGATCGATCCACAGGAAATAGATGCGGACCCGGTAGCTCATTGGCCCAGTGTACAAATACCGGTTGGCCTTCTCGGGCGCGAATAGTAGGGCCAGGAGAGTGGATGCGACCTGCATATTCAAAACCCCAGGCCTTTGTCATTAAACGTTTGCCTTTCTTATCCCGTAGCCCCATCCAAACTTCAGTGGGGCGGGCGGGTAGTTTAAGCGGGGCTGAGCCCTGAGGGTGGATTTCTACGGGTATTGGCAGTTCATTGACGAACTTATCCACAGTTGCTGGATCCAGCAGCCGCAGGGGAGTTGCTTTAGCTACATCTTCAGCAGCAGTCAGGGCAAGGGGAATTAACAACAGCAGGGAAAAGATTACCCGAAACATTGGCTGTTTTTAGCAGTAAGTATTTAACAGTCAAGTATAGGTAAACAAGCGGTTTCGGTGGCGTTAACTTGGGGGCAGGGAAGGGTGCAAAGGGCCCTTCCCTGATGCGACCCTTCACTAGATAAAGCGATTGATCGCCATTTTGGCATTGTCTTGATAGGTAGGATTGTCCAGGTCCGGGAAAAGCTTCCGCTGTTCACCAAGAGGTCCAGTCAATCCGCGTTCACTGCCGTAAAAAATACCTGTGCGGAAGGATCTTGTATCCAGTAGGGCATCGATATAGCGCTTGGCGCCTATTTCTACTTTGTGGACTTTGCCAAGTAGCAGCATAATCTGCATCATGCCCTTCATCATATATTGCTTGAATAACGACAGTGTATTGAAGCCCTCTGTGCCTATAGTAGCCCCGGGACTCATGGTTACGAAGCGGATATGGGGGAATTCCCGCGCCATGGAAGACATCCATAGGGCGCCCATATACTTTATCGGACCATAGGGTACCGTAGCGTCTTTGGTACTGGCATAGAGCTTTCCTTCACAGATCTGCATAAATTCCTCCACAGAGGCGCTTTTCAGGTCTGGTCGCTTCATACCCATCTCTTTTACGCCGCGAGCGGCCTCGGAGCCGGCATAGATAGCAGCCTGCGTTAATTTATTGGCTTTCAGTAACTCGTTAGTCAGTAGAGCATGCCCAAGCAGGTTGACGGCGAAAATTTGTGTGACTCCCTCAGGGGTCTTGTTGTAAAACTCTTTCCCCCCGGTACCGCCAGCATTCATAACCAGCGCATCAACTGGGGAGTCCAGGTTCTTAACTGCCTCTTTCACAGCTTGTTGATCCGCGACATCGATCAGCAATACTTCGAAGATATTCCTGCCTGTTTCCGACACCAGCTCGGCCTGGGCTTCCTTGGCTTTGTGCAGATTGCGGCAGCCGAGATAGATCTTGTTAATCTGCTGGTATTCCGCCAGTTGCTTGGCGCACTCCCTGCCTAAGCCTGCATTCGCTCCGGTAATCAAAACACTCTTAATCATCTTTCTGTCTCTGTGGATATTGGGAACTGGTGCCCGGATATGGATATACCCGGCTGTTGGAGAGAAAGATAAGCGGTTAAGCGCCTCGTCTTTTGACATTTCTTGCTGTCTTAGTGGGATACCAAGACCGCAAGAAATATCAAAAATAGGGCCTTACTGGCCAATATGATTAGGTCATCACTCCAAATACGGCAAACTAAGGTGACACTATGAATCAGGCGAGTTCTATAGAAAGAAAAATTTTCCAATTGTTAGTGGTAGCGCTAGCGGTGATCTGTTTTGTACCCGGTGGTATCAGTGCATTTGGAGGGCTGAATGGCAGTGCTGCTCTGAGTGGTGGTGCTATGATTTTTGGCCCGGATAGCCCCTTGAGAGGATTTGGGGATAATCAATATCGATTTGCCTTTGGTGTTTTCTTTGCCCAGGGGTTGGTTCTACTGTATTTCCTGAGCAATATCGAAAAACATAAAGCATTGTTTTACTTCGTGGCTTTATCCCTCTTCATTGGCGGTCTGGGCCGCTTAAGCAATATTCTGGAATTTGGATTGGTGGATGATCAGGTCTTACCGCCTACGATTATTGAGCTTGCGATAGTTCCACTTCTGGTTTTTTGGTATAGGCGAGTAGCCTCTCAAAGTTAGTCATTAGAAGCTCTTAGTTAAGCAACTAAAATTATTTACACTTAAGAGATTATTACTTTGTTACCAGTATTTTTACATATAGAGTCTTCACCAAACTTACAGGAATCGCAGGCTCTTCAGCAGTATATAGGTCTGGCACCGCAATTAATGCAACAGTATGGGGGGGTGCCTATTGCCTCTTATGATGTGGAAGAGGCCCTGGACGGGGGTCGGTCACCAAGGGCATTTGTTGTGGTATCTTTTTCGGATCGGGAGGCGATCTATGCATTCTTTAATGATCCAGCCTACCAGGCGATTATTCCTTTGAGGGACAAGGCATTTAGCCATTTACGCTTTTTTATCACTAGTGAGCGAATTTAATTTAAAGGCATACTAAACCGGGAAGGTATTGTTCGAAAATTTCACCGCCCCAACGTAGACTGGCAGTAAAGGAGCCTCTCATGCAGCGATTTTTTAAAAGTATTAACTTCGTAGAGCAGCATCTATATGACAAAATTTCTGTTCACGAAATTGCCGCTGCCTCTCATTACTCCACCTACCACTTCAGCCGTATTTTTAAGGCATTAGTGGGGGACTCACCGAAAGAGTATTTGCGTAAGCGCCGATTGACCGTCGCCGCAAAGAGGTTGTTGAGTGAAGATATTGGTATTCTTGAGCTTGCCATGGAGTGCCAATTTGACTCCCAAGAAGCGTTTACTCGCGCGTTTAAAGCTTTATTTAACGTAACCCCGGCACAGTATCGAAAGCAGCAGGATCCTTTTCGGTTGTTGTATAAGGATCAATTTAGCCCTCATATGCTGCACCTCTTGCAAAATGAGTTGTCCATGGAGCCACAAATTATTTCGCGGCCAGCGATGCAATTGGTGGGGGTAGCGCAGGAATACGACCATGAAAATCTCAGCTTGCCAAAGCTCTGGTCTGCATTTCGGCCCTACAGGGATAAAATCCCCAATCGTATCAGCGATGAATCTTTTGGTATCTATGAATGTTATGAGGAAGCGGGTGATGAAATTCAGTTTAAGTATGTCTGCTGTGCGCCGGTTGCCGACCTGACTCAGGTACCCGAGGGAATGGTGGCGCGGGAACTACCGGAGCAGCTATATGCAAAATTTGTTCACCGCGGATCTATTACCACCCTGGAACAGACATTGAAGTATATTTGGGGAAGCTGGTTGCCAAAGTCCAATTACGACTATATTGAGAGGCCAGACTTTGAGCTGTACCCACCCAGATATCAGGTTACCAGCCCGACAGCGGAAATGTTTCTCCATATCCCGGTCAAAGAAAGGTCGTAATCGCTTGGCAATAGCGTAGTTTTTTCGCTACTCAATCTTTTCGGTTGCTTGGCTGGCGTTGTATCGGTAATGCCCGGTAATTTTAAAGGAAAACAGCATGTCTTCCAGCACGGGTCCAGCCCCGATATTGTGTGCGACCAAGTACCGGTTGGTCTTTAGAGAGCGTTTCGCAGTCACAATACCGATATGTGGTAAATTACCGGGCAGCATCCAGGTAACGATGTCCCCTGGTAGATAATCCTCTGCCTTGTTACTTATTGAGAGTGATTGCCCTTTGCGAGTAAAAAAAGCCTGTAGATTGGGTACTCGCCGGTGATCAATATTTTTATCTGGCCTGGAAAGTCCCCAAATGCGTTTAGATGGGTAGGCTTGAAAATGACCCGATATATCCTCGTGAACTTCTTTTTGCAAATCGATCCCCAGCTTCCTATATGATCGAATCACTACGTCGGTACAAACACCGGTATCAGCCGGCACATCTCCATTTGGATAGGGAATAGACACATAAGCAGGATCGTAGCGTACCTTATGATAGGTTCGCTCCAGAGCAGCTTCGGCCAAAGTCATATTTTGTGCATAGCTACTGGATGAAATAATACCAATAAAGAATATCAACCTTTTCACCTTATTATCCTTCTATTTTTTTCTTGCTCTGTGGATTCACTTTGCTAAAAAGAATATAGATAAAAATCTCTTCCATACTATCTATTGTGCATTGGTCAGAGGATGTGCATTCAATGATGTCTAGATTGAATTCTTTATTGGTCTAAATCGACCAGTTCGTTTAGTTGCTCCCAGATATACCAATAAGTTGGTACTTTACTTCCATCGGGAGCATGCCAAATACTTTCCTGTACTTGTCTCCCGCCCAGTTTTTGGTAGAAGGATTGCGCTTTAATATTATCCTGGTTGACTAAAAGGCACATGCCTCTATGTGGAGCCTGTTGATAAGCCCTGCGCGCGCCCTCTATAAAGAGCGCTTTGCCAACTCCCATTGAGTGGTAGCCTTCGCGTACATGTAAGTTGTCCAGGTGTGTACCCCAGTCAGGGTGATTATCCATGTATAGACAGATAAAGCCGGCGATATTGCCCTCTACTTCAGCTAAAAACACCTGCTGATTGGATTTAGGGTGCTCAAAGCGATCTTTCCAGAGTCGCATCCTTTCCATTGGAATCCTATCTTCAAGGTACTGTTTGCTAAGCACGCTACGATAATTTTCCTGCCAGCTGACACTATGTATGTTAGCGATGGTGGGCACATCATGCTTTGAGGCTTTACGTATTTTCATAGTGATTATCTACTTCTTGATAAGTAAGGATAGTAATGGCGATTAATTGATGAAATTGTTCAGTTATTTTGGAACGGTTTTCTCATAGTTTTTTATGTAATAAATTCCACGTTTGTATCAAATTCTTTCTGCAGATGTGCACGAAAAGAGGTTATTTTGCTGGAGGGAAAGGTAAATTCTGGAATTTCTCCCGGAGATATCTGATTGTAAGGGAGAGAAAAGTAGCCGCGATCCTTAACCGAGTCGACAGCAACTTTCCTTATCTCTGATCTCTTAATTGAATGATCACCAATGAAGATAAACTCTCCATCAAACCTTACATAGGAAACTGGATCTTCTATTATTGGTTGCTGAAATTTTTTTCGGTTGTAATTTATGGCAATGAGAGCCGTTATAAAAGGAAACAATCTCCAAATGAGATGATCCTCGGGTAAGTGAATTGCCATTAAAAAGATTAAAAGAAAGATGCTAGAGATTTGTAACGCCCTTAATAAAAATTGTTTGTTGCTCATTCCCTGTACTCTATATTTTTCTTTATTTACTCATTTCTTGGCTATGATGCCAAAAGAACTTATCTCAAGCTAACGCTGTATTTATCCCAGTACCATTTAAAGAATGGTAATTCAATTAGTAAAAAGCTGATTAGAGAAAATCCAAACCAGTTAGCAGTAAATAGCAGCATATTGAACTTGTATCCAGAATCCCAAAAGAGAGCGCCGGCGATCAGTAGTGCGATACCGGTTGCTAAGAGGTCATTAATTATGATCTTGTTAAGGTCAGCGCCTGCATGCCTTGGGTAGATATAGAGATAGGCGGCGCAGATGATTATAGCGTTAACGGTTAGTAACGTTACCTCGGGTTTCAAAATTAGATCTCTCTGATTGGTACAACTTTGAATACCATTATACGGCAGGACTGCGCCAAAGTACTCTAAATATTGGGGTTATAGAGGGTTAGTTAGCTATTGGAATCTGTGGGAGTTATTGCACTTATAAAAGGGGAGAATATTTTTAGCTTTTAATTTTTTATAGCGAACACTCGTGCCGTATTATCATTAACTCACAGGCTCAGGGGTTATTTTATATCAAGCCTGGCAATCCGTTATGTCTGGTTGTTTAACGTGGCCCCTGCTAAAGGGAATCGCCCATTGGGGCTATGGAATAGGCAAAGAGGTTCAGCCCTGTTACTGCTGTCGCACTAATAACTTCATAATCTGCTACCATCAGCGCAAATCCTGTTGTTAGATCGATTCTTATGAAACTCTTGCGTTGGCTTCTGTTAATCCTACTGGCTTTACTGGTAATTTCAGCCCTGGCGGCGCCAGGATTCATTGGTCCCAAGGTGGAGGAGGTCTGGAAGCAGCAGCTGAGCAGGATGCAGGGGGGAAGCACTACCGGCTATCAACGCGGTTGGTTTGGAGCTGAAACCAATACTGAGGTGGCGCTACAGAATGGCACCACTGAGCTGCACACTGAAATTCATCATGGTCCATTGCTGTTAACTTCTGGTGGGCCCCGTTTGGGGGTTATCTATAGCGAAACCCGCCTAGATCTAGAGCAATTAAACCCGCAGCTACGCGCTCAGCTTGAGGGAATCTATGGCCGCTTGCAGAACAGCCCCCTGGTTTTGGAAACCCTGGTTTTAGCGGATAACCGGGTACTCAATACCCTGCGCCTGGAACCCTTTAAAAGTTCAGGTGATTTTGGCCAGCTGGCATTTACAGGTGGTGAGATTGCAGTGTCGACAGATTATAGCGGCGCGGTGTTGGATGGGGTAATCGATCTGGGTAGCCTGACCCAGATGCGCGATGGCGTGGAAGTATTATTTACCGAACCGCTTAAAGGAGAGTTTCAGTTAGAGCCCCGCCGTGGCGGTAAGGCACAGCTATATCTGTCACTGTTGCGTGCCGAGCGTGATTCGGGGCCGGCGGAACTGCGGGATATTAGCCTGGAACTGGATATAGAAATGCTCGCGGCGCAGACCCTCAAAGTGGTGAGTGATCTGCAGCTACCCAGTGTGCAGTCTGCCACTCCTATTACTTCTGTGCGCCAACAGATGACCCTGCCTAAGATTAAGGCTGCCGATCTGGGCCACTATTTACGTGTACTACTGCCGGTGGCGGAGCGCAATTGGGCGAGTGATATGCGTCCACCCCTGCGCCTGCAACAACAGCTGGTAGTGGAATCTCGCAATGGTCCGGTTCTGGTGGATGCGGATATTGACTGGAAAGGAATGAAGCGACCTCCGCGCCATCGCAACGGCAGCGCTTTAAATCAATGGCTGAATCCTCTGGTGGGCAGCATGACCCTGAGCGCGGCAGAATCGGCGTTGCTGCAGTCGCCGCTGGTAGGCCAGGCAATGATGTTGCGACAATACGGTTTGCTGATTGAGCAAAACGATGAACTGCAGATGCACCTGGAGGTGAATCGCGGGCGCCTGGAAGTGAATGGCCAGCAGTTGCCACCAGATTTGTTCCTAATGGCACTGACCGGACAATTTTAAAATCTGATTGGCTTAACGGTTAGATTGGAGAAAGGAGTGATGTGATCGTTCCTTTCTCTTTCCGGTAAATCCATTTTTTAACAAGACGGTATCTTGGGTACTCATTGCGTCCTAATTTATATCGACCGGACAATGCAAAAATCCTCTTGCTGTTAGATTAAAGGGGTACTGAGCCAGCTAATATCATAGTGAGGTGGCAGCACATCGTCCGGCAGGTTTTTTCTTTCCTGTGGGGGCAACCTTAGAAACTCTCCTTGTATTCCTAAAGCTTCACACCCCACCTCCCAGTTAGCGCACCAGATGCCAGTAGCCACTGCGGCATAGTATCTAGAAGATGTTGTCGCATAAAAATCAAGGCGCACTTGAGAGCCTTTCTTGTGGGCAATACAGCGTGTGGTTTGACCGTTATAGGAAGACGGTGCCCACTGGCAACTTTCAAAACATCGATTAAACGCCTCCCAGGGCGATTTATCTATTTTTAATGCTTCTTTCATGGCGTTATCTACGAAAAACAGGTCGGACAGCGGCAGACGCTTATGAAACTGATTGTTAAAAAAACGGATAAACAATGGTGCGTACCAGCTTTCGTAACCCACAGCGCAGAGACAAATAATAGAATCCTTTTTCTTATCAAAGCGCTCGCGGAGGTGGGTTTTGACACTGCGGTGATCTGCTCCGGGACCAATCCAGCAAGTCCCTAAACCCATTCGCGTAGCGTCTAAAACAATCTTTTGCAGGGTTCTGCCGATATCAAGAATGGCCGTTCGATTGTATTCCGCTGGGGCTATTGCAACGAGGAAATATCTGGCATTGACCACCGGCCAAACAGTGATGGGTGCTTTGACCCACTCCAGACGTATCGGTGCATTGCCGAGACGTGGTTGCTGTAGGTGAATTGCAATACGAGCTTTTAGTGCTTGCTCATGGATGGGGATTAAGGGACGGGTTTGATAGGCGCGGCACGATCTACGGTCACGTATCAGCGCGAAAATATCTTCTCGGCTGCGGGCTTTGGGTAGCGGTTCCGGCAAACGGATACAAAAACGGCAAGTCACAATATCAAAAAGAATAATGGCCGTTAGTATCAAGGGTAGCCAGATCAATATATTGGCCAGTCCAGTTAAACCTACTAGATATATGAGTCCCACCAACAGGAAGAGGCTCAGAGTGATTGGGACAGGCATTAGGTACTGCAGCCAACCAGTAAATTGAAGTTGCAACTTTATACCCAAAAGACGAATAAACAGGCGGCGAAGCCAAAGGGGATGCACTTTGTCGACCATGGCCCGCTCGTTGGGTCCAAAGCTGGCGTAAATGACTTTTGACTTGCGGGTTCTAGCCGTGGTTTCAGGGTCGCTCATCGGCATCTCCTGTAATGCAAATGACCACTTGCATTATGCGCCTGTTTATATCGAAAAGGAGATTCTATGCAGTGCACCATCGATGAAGCCAAGCTGTTTAAAGTAGTTATCAGCGAATGGATGGCTCATGGTTATGGGTGCTGTACAACTAGGGACATGGCCAGTATCGCAGGTGTTAATAAGGCGATGCTGTTCCGGCGGCTTTGGCGGTAAAACTGGTTTATTCACACGGACGATAGATCATCAGCTGGCTGATACCCCGTTGGAGTTATTCTGTATTTCGGGAGATCTGAATAACGATCTACGGGTTCTAGCAGAAGAGTATATGGACACTTATCGATTGTATGGGGGCGTGGTGTATCGTGCAGTGTAGGAGTTGCCCTGGTATCTGGTAGTGCCTCGATTTAATTTGATTGGCCATATATCAGGCTTTTTATAGGGGCGAGGGTGTAGGCGAGCAGAGTGGGGGACTCTGCCCGCCAACGGTTATCCGGTATTGCGCATGCCTGCGGCGATACCGGCGATCGTTACCATTAGGGCACTCTCCAACACAGCGTCATTCTCCCGCTCGCGCAGACGCGCCATTAATTCGGCCTGAAGCAAATGCAGTGGATCGGTATAGGGATCGCGCACGCGGATGGACCAACGCATCACTGGGTTATTGTCCAACAGACTTTCGCGACCGGTGAGTTGCTGCAAAGCACTCACTGTATGAGCCAGGCGTTCGCGCAGGCTTTCCCCCAGCTCTATCAGCTCCTTGTTGTCTGTAAGGCGTTCCTCATACCAGGAGGCGACACGGGTATCGGATTTCGCCAAAACCATCTCCAGCATATCCACCACGCCCTGGAAGAAGGGCCACTCACGACTCATTTCTCCCAGGGTGTCGGCTTCGTCTGCCTGTTTTAGGGCTTGTTCGAGTGCGGTGCCGGTGCCGAGCCAGGCGGGTAGCATCAGGCGCATCTGGGTCCAGGCGAACACCCAGGGAATGGCGCGTAGTGTTTCTACGCCGCCACCGGGCTTGCGCTTCGCCGGTCGACTACCGAGAGCCAGACGGCGGAGTTCCGTCTCCGGGGTGACGGTGCGCAGGTAGGCCACCAGAGCCGGGTCGTCACGCACCACTTCGCGGTAACTCTGCACCGAGACTTCCGTGAGGCGTTCCATCTGATTGCGCCACTCGGGGCGAGGCTGGGCCGGTGGCATCAGGGTAGCCTCCAGTGTGGCGGCCACATACTGCTCCAAATTGTAGGCGGCAACGGAGGGGCGGCCGTATTTGAAGCGGATCATCTCTCCCTGCTCGGTAACGCGGATACGCCCAGCCACCGAGCCTGGTGGCTGCGACAACAGTGCCATGCGCGTTGGAGAGCCGCCGCGGGAAATAGAGCCGCCACGGCCGTGGAACAGGGTTAGGGGAATGCCGTGATTGCGGAAAATTTGGGTGAGCGCCTCCTGAGTACTGAACTGTGCCCAGGCCGCGCCGAGGAAGCCGGCATCCTTGGCCGAGTCTGAGTAGCCGATCATTACCTCCTGGCCCTCCAGCACGCGCTGTTTGTACTGGGGAATATTGAGCAGGGTACTCATGGTGTCGGCAGCATTATTGAGGTCGTCCAAGGTTTCAAACAATGGCACCACGCGCATAGGTTGGTTTACCCCGGCAATTTTCTGCAGCAACATGACCGCCAACACATCGGAGGGCTTTTTCGCCATGGAAATCACATAGGCACCAAACCCCTCGTGGCCCTGCTCAGCAACCACCTTGCAGGTTTCTAATACCTCGCGCACATCCCCATCGCAGAAATCCGTATGGTAGAAATCCTCATCGATTAATGGCCGGCGGTTATCCAGCTCCGCCAGGAGGAAGTCCAGTTTGCTCTGCTCATCCCAGGTGGCGTAATTCCCCAGCCCCAGATAGCGTGTGATAGCGTCGATGGCATCCATATGGCGGGTGGATTCCTGACGAATATCCAGGCGCAACAGGGTGATACCGAAGCAATTGAGCCGGCGCAGGGTGTCTTTGAGCTGGCCATCGGCGATCGCCGAGAGCCCCACCGCGCGCAGAGAGCGGTCGATCAGGTTCAGCTCAGTGAGCAGTTGTTGACCGCTGTGAAATACTGCACCCGCTGGTTCCTGCTGTTCGTTAATGCGGGCCTCCAGTTGCGCGCGAGTATTGCGCAAGCGGTAGCGCACCCGGCGGAGTATGAGCCGGTAGGGCTCATGGCTTGGGCCTGTTTGTGCCAGTAATTCTTCGCTGGCCTTGTGCATGGATAGATCGGCCAGCAGGTTTTCCACATCGCGCAAGAGAAGGTCGGCAGCCATCCAGCGCGCCAGCAGTAATACCTTGCGGGTTACCGCTGCGGTGACATTGGGGTTGCCGTCGCGGTCGCCACCCATCCAGGAGGCGAAGCGTATGGGTACCCAGTTATCCGGCAGTGGCGGTAATCCCGCTAGGGTTAGTTCCTCCTCGATGGCGCGCATAGTCTGGGGTACTGCCTGCCATAGGGACTGTTCAATGGTGGCGAAGCCCCACTTGGCTTCGTCTACCGGCGTGGGCCTCTCACGGCGGATTTCATCGGTGCTCCAGGCAGAGAGTATTTGCTCGTGCAGATGACGTCGCAGCTCGCGGCTCTCTTCCTGGGTAAGGTCTGGTCGGTCCAATGCGGCGAGGAGATCGGCGACGTGGTCGTACTTGCGGATCAGGGTGCGACGGGTGACCTCGGTGGGATGGGCGGTGAGGACCAGCTCCACGGAGAGATCCCTGAGTGCGGTGTGTATATCGTCGGTTGAGCGATTGATGTTCTTTAGCTCTGCCAATACCTGGCGCAGGCCGCGGTCTGTATCTGGGTCGCCAGAAAAACGCTGATGCTGCCGGTGCAGGCGTTCGCGATGGCGTTGCTCGGCGATATTGGCGAGATTCAAAAACTGGCTAAAGGCGCGCGCCACTTCCAACAATGTATCGTCGTCGAGAGGGTCCAGCAGCTGGTGTAAGCGATCCACCTGCATCTCTCCGCTACTGCGGCTTTCCACTGCGGCCTGGCGGATGGTTTCCACAGTATTAAATAGCGAATCACCGGCTTGCTCGCGCAATACCGAACCGAGCTCCTCGCCGAGTAGGCGGACGTCCTCCCGCAACGGGGTGTTTTGATCCTGACTCACAAGCCTTTATCTCCCTAACGATATCCGGTGAAAGTACCGGGCTTTATCTTCGCATAATTTTTTCGTAAGGAGGCTGTGCTGCCAAAATAAAAGATTTTTTCAGTAAGAAATTTACTTAAATAATGATAAATAAAGGAAAAGTCTTACGATAAAGGTTGGTTTTTAGAAAATTTATAATCCAGCAGGTATAAATATCATGCCAGGTATTTTATCGGCTATTAGAGAGAGCTTTCGACCAGATTTTTTTAGGCGGGAGGTCATCAGGAGGGGAATTAAATTGGAAAAAGCGAAGAGTAAATTGGTTAGGAAGGCGTAAAATTTATGGGATTTTTAAATATCCCCTATTTGCGCAGGGCAGAAGCGCCCGCGCGAGATTTTCACGCGGGCCGGGTTTTAGTAGTAGTCATAGGCGGGGCGGCGATCGACTAGGCGCAGCCAGCCGCGAATAACCCGGTAAATAACCCAAATCCAGTTTACGGCGAGAATCACATAGCCGAGACCGAAAACCCAAAAGGTCAAAGAACCAACCACAGTCCACAGCAACCAGAACCAGAAAGTGCGAATCTGCCAGCGGAAATGGGACTCCGCCAGGGTGCCGCGTACATCGCTGCGCTTGAAATAGTTAATCAGTACGCCAACAAAAAACGGAACCGCGGTAAATAGGCTGATGGCCTGGATCAGGTAGACCATGATGGCCAGATCTCGACCACTCTGTTCGCGGGCCTCCTGGGAGCGTGTGGGGTACTGCTCTGACATAACTTTATTCTCTTGTGGACTCTGAAAAATATAGTGTGGTCCCCAATGCGCAATTCAACTTGACTGCGTTGGAATGGTATTTTTACACGACAGTCGGTGAAGAGCCCAGGGTGTCGTAACGTCCCATATTATTTTAGTGCCCACTCGGTGTGCACATTGCGCTCGCGCCATGCCTTCAGCTGTCGCACCGATTCCCGCATCAGTTGCAGTAATTCTGTACGCTGCTGACGGCAGTGTTCGCGTTCGCTGTCGATGGAGAGGTTGGCGGCGAGACTGCGCAGACGACTGGCTACGCTATCGAGCCCCACCTGTGCCGCTGCCCGGGCGACATCCTGCGCCTGTTTTTCTGCATCCAACCAGTGGCGGCCGGTGAGGGCGCTGGTGAGCGCAGTGATTCGTTTGGGTAGGGTGGCGCTGCGGTCACTGAGTAGCTCGGCGAAGGTCAGGTGATCGAGAGTGTCCTGCTGGCGTAAAAGAGCACTGGTGTTGAGCAGCTGGGTGGGGCGGTTTTTTTGTTGTGGTGACGTCCCCTGCGTGCGCCGTGAAGCCCATTGCATCAGCTGCATTAGCTGGCGATCGGCAATTGGGTGGGTAAGTACGCCAGTAAAACCTCGGGCCTGATAGCGCTCTTTATCGCCGGTTTTGGCAGATTGCAGCAGGGCGAAAATGGGTAAATCGTTGCCCCGTTCGCGGCGAATTTCTCGTACTGCCTCCACGCCATCCATCAGTGGTAGATGGGTGTCGGTCAGGATTAAGTCAAAGTTTTTTTGGAGGGCGGCGCTGCTGCCGTCGATACCGTTACATTCCCTTTGTACATGGTGGCCCATGGCTTCCAGCGGCGCTTGCAGGGATTCGTGTTTATTATTTTCCACCAACAGGATGGCGAGGCCGCTGCCGGTATTGCCGAGCACTTCCTTGGGAAGTTTCAGCTCCACGGTTTCCACCTTGCCGATCTGACGTAAATCGTCCAGAGATTTGAGAGCGGCGTTTAACTGGCGCTTGCCGATTTCAACCAGCGCTTTGATATTGTTGTCCTCGCTGCGTCCAATCAGGTTGAGGGTGCCCATCAATGTATCCAGGGGGTGGTGCAACTGGTGACGTACTATTGTGAGCAGATCGGATTTTTCCTGGCGCAGTAATTCGAGGCTTTCACGAGTTTCTTCGAGTTGCTTCTCTAGGGCGAGAAATTCACTGTTGCGGCTATGCACCTGCTGAAACAAATTACTGTTTTCGGCGCTGATATTATCGACACGCTCTGCACTCTCTTTACGCAATTTGCGCAGACTCAGTTGTCTATTGAGTGTAAAAGCACAAATTAGCACAGTAAAAATCAGCGCCGCGATCAACCAGTAAATAGGAATTTGTTGCTGCAGAGCATTTAATTCAATGGCTTGTGCGGTGGTGGAGATAAATACTGAGCCGCACAGTAGTGCTCCGGCTAGTAGAGCGTGAAAAAAAACACGACGAGAGGGCAATCCCCCAGAAGAAATGGCTTTTATCATCCTTATAACCACTTGTGTTAGGGCGGACTAAATCCTGCAGTCCGCAGTGTGATTTTCGCGGTAGGTTTTGATCGATACTCCCGAAAAGATCAGAGCGTTTGATACTGCAATATGGCACGGCGTACAAGAGATATTTTTAAAGGACTGGCGGGCTAACGGGTGGATAATCCGGTCAGAGGCATGAACGCTATCGCCATTAGCCAAGAGTTATTGCGCCAAAAACAGAGGATGGTTTTTTTTGGGGGCTTGATGCTGAAGAATTGCACGCTATTACACAGGCTTATATAGCGGGAGGTTTTGCACTGGGTTGGCGTATTTTACCGAGATCGGTGGCACAGTGTTCCTCGATAAAATACGCAAAAAATTAAAAATATCAGGGTTGATTCAAGCGGCCTGAGGTAGGCGCTCCTGCAATAACTGCAACATGCGCTCAGAAGGCAGAAACAGGCGAATTCCATCACAATGGGCGAGCAATTCCTGATAAAAATAATCGAAATGTGTGCAGCCCAGAATCAGTATCTGTACGCCGCTTTTCACCAGAGCCGCGACCAGATCATCCAAAGCGTGCTGACGCACGATCATCTCGGCGGCGAGGCCATCCTCAATATCTTCGACGATCTGCAGATTGCCGATACCGATCACCTTGGCGGTTGTGTTGCGCTCGAGAATTTCACGCTCAATATTGGCGCAACTTTGGCAGTTGGCGGCGAGCAGGCCAAAGTTGCGGTAGCGCTGGGTGAGTTCGGCGTATACCTCAAGGGGAGAAACCACCTCAATTGGCGAGGTGGCTTTGACCGCTTCCATATCCACCGCACCGGAAAGGGAATTGCAGTAGATCATGGCGGCTTCGGCGCCGGCCTGATGCAGCTGTTCAATCGCTTCGATCAGCTGCTGGGTGAGAGCGCCGCGTTCTAGCGCTTGCAGTTGCGTCTGTGCCTGGGGCGATGTTGACAGAGACATACCGACGCCACGCAGCTGACGCGCGGCGAGGAAATCCAGGCCAAAGCGGGTGTCTGTGGGGGTGCCGGCGACCACGCCAATGGTCATAGAACTTTTTTCAATGGCGTTATCGGTCAACACAGTCATGCTCCTCTCTCGTAATGCTCAATCGAGTATTGGTGCCCCTTAGATGGCGCGTCTGCCCAGCAGGGGAACCAGCGTATTAATCCACACTCGGCGCACCCAGTCGAGATAAATTCCATAAGGCCGCCCCAAGGCGCCTGCGATCAGCATAAAAGTGATACTGGCTGTGGCAATTTCGTCCCAGCTGGCACCGCCTAGGCGCATATTGGCCATATATAGGGGAAACTGGAAGCTGAGGAAGACAAAGGTGTCTACCAGGTAAGCATTTACAAAACCGCCGCCACCAAAGCGGTTCACAATCCAGCTGCGGTACATGCTGAAAGGGCGAGCGATCAGTGTATTGAACACCAGCGCCATCAAACGCACTTTCAGGTGCTCACTCCAGCTCATACCTGCCAACACCAGCTCGATGGGGATCGCCACGGCCCAGGAAAAACTGTTCATGGCGAAGATATCGAGCAGGAAATCCCAGCGTCGCGAGTTGGGTGCGGCTGGTTCGGCGTCGGGGCCGGATGGTGTTAATGCGGGCGCGGACATGGAGCAGACAACCTCTTGAACCTCGAGCCGCCATATCAAGATGGCGGCAGGCCGGCGATTATATCTCCAAATTGCGTAAATGCTAGCCTTGCATCTCGACTGGTGAGGTCTGCCGAGATAAACGTCCTACTAATTATTAGAAAATTAATCTAATTATCTTATTGGCTTAACGCGCCTCCTGGTCACGATGGCGTCGCAGAGGTTAATATGCAACTCTTTGCATAAGACGAATCGGAGCCGCCATGTCCCTGCGCTATGCCGTACTCACCCTGCTGGATATAGAGCCCGGCAGTGGCTACGACCTAAAGCGCCGCTTCGAGCGCAGTGTTTCCCATTTCTGGAGCGCCAGCCACCAGCAGATGTATCGGGAGCTGCACAAGTTGCACGACGAAGGATTGCTGGATTGCGAGGAGCAACCGCAGGAGGGCAAACCGGACAAAAAGGTCTACAGCCTCACCGACAAGGGGCGTGCGGAGCTGCGCGATTGGGTAATTCAGCCAGCGGCACCACAGAAGATTCGCGAACCCTTTTTAGTGCGTATGTTTGCCGGCCACCATTTGAGCCAAGAGGAGTTGCGTTCGGCTCTCAATGATCAGCTGCACAGGCACCGAGGGCTGTTGGAGAATTATCGGGAACAAAATGAGCGGGTGCTTAAGAGTGACCCCGCCCTGCAGGAGCGCTATTGGCTGGCCCACCAGACACTGCTGTTAGGCATAGAGGCGGAGAAGACCTGGATCAACTGGGCGGAAAATATGCTGCAGCAACTGGAACAAAAATGTGAAGAGAGCAGTTAAAAAAACCGGGCGATGCCCGGTTTTTTGTGTCTATGGTGCGGAAATGAGTCGAGTGCTAGCTTATAAAGCGACTTTCTCCACTACCAGGCTGCCGATAGAGTAGCCTGCGCCAAAGGAACAGATAATTCCGCGCTCACCTACTTGCAGGTCATCGCTGTGCAGATTGAAGGCGATGACAGAACCGGCGCTAGCGGTATTCGCGTAGCGGTCCAGCACCACCGGGGCGCGTTCTGCGCTGGCCTCATCACCCATCAGTTTCTTGGCGATCAGATTATTCATGTTGATGTTGGCCTGGTGCAGCCAGTAGCGGCTCACTTCGCGGGGATCGGTGCCGCTCTCCCCTAGGTGCTCCTCAATATGGGCGGCGGCCATGGGGCAGACTTCCTTGAATACCTTGCGGCCGTTCTGGCGGAACAACTTGCCGGGGCCGAAAGGGTCCACATCGGCAGCGCGCGCAGCATAGCCGAAGTTGGAGCGGATATTGTTGGAGTAGACGGTCTTGGCCTTGGTGCCGAGGATTTCCCAGGCAGTGTCTACGCTGCAGGTCTCGCGGCGCTCGATCACACTGGCGACCGCCACATCTCCGAAGATGAAATGACTGTCGCGATCGGTAAAGTCCACTTGCGGTGAGGCCAATTCAGAATTGATCACCAGTACGGTGCGTGCGGCGCCGGAACAGATGGCATCTACCGCGCGCTGTAGAGAAAATGTTGCCGAGGAGCAGGCGACTTCCATATCGAAAGCGAATCCATCGATGCCGAGGGCGCCCTGAATTTCGATGGCAATGGCGGGATAGGCGCGTTGCATATAGGAAGCGCCAACAATCACCATATCGACATCGGAGGCCTGTTTATTGGCTTTCTCAAGCGCCAGTTTGGCGGCTTTTAGCCCCATCTCCGCCTGAACACACAGGTCGTCGTCGTTGCGCTCGGGAATAAAGGGGCGCATGCGCGCGGGATCGAGAATTCCTTCACGGGTCACCACATAGCGGCTCTTGATACCGGAGGCCTTTTCGATAAATTCCGCAGAGGACTGTGGCTTGGGCTGCAGTTCGCCGGATTCAATTGCTTGAGCGTGCTCCAGGTTGTACTGCTTGGCGTAGCTATTGTAGGCGTCTACCAGCTCTTCGTTGCTGATCGCTTCCGGTGGGGTCCACAGGCCGGTGCCGCTGATGACAATGCCCCGTGGCAACTTGTGTTCACTCATCGCTGAATCCCTGGCTCGCAGCAAAACACCTGCGAGCAATTAGTCACTGATTAAAACCTTAGCCTTTAGCGGTGCCGGCTTGTTTGGGATTTATCTGCCAGAACGGCAAGGCAAGTTATTGTGACGTCTCTGTGACTGCCGGTCTATCTGCGGTCGCGCCGAAGAGTCATGGCGTTCTGGCCAAAACGAACGCACTGACCTTGTGTGCACCAGCTTTCAGGAGTATCTGTGCCGCCGCCTCCAGGGTGGCTCCGGTAGTCAGGACATCGTCCACCAGCCCGATATGCATTCCTTCAACGGATTCACGCAGGGCAAAACTTTGCAGTAGGTTGCGTAGGCGTTGTTGCCGGCGCAGCTGCGACTGGGTGCGGGTGGCGCCAGTTTTGCGCAACAGCCGCGCTTGCACCGGCAAATGCCATTGCTTTCCCAACTCGCTCGCGATCAGTTGCGCTTGGTTGTATCCACGTTGCCAGTAGCGCTGCCAGTGGAGAGGAATGGGGGCGAGTAGGTCGGGGGGCTCGTTGTGTGGGGCTATTGAGGTGGCGGCAAGTTGCGCCAGGCTATGGCCGGCGGCCAGGTCGCGTTGGTACTTGAAGCGCTGGATTAGCTGGTTCACCGGAAAGGCATACTGCCAGGCGGCCTGAACCCTCTGGCAGTGCGGCGGCTGGCGCAAACAACTGGGGCACAGGCGTGCGCTGGAGGCCAACGGCAGCGCACAGCTTTCACAAGCCTGGCCCAGATAGGGCAGGTCTCGGATACAGCTGGCACAGATACCAAAGTCACCGGCTCTATCGCCGCACAGCAGGCACTGCGTCAGGTAGCGAGAGAGTCGAGCTGAAATCAGGCTGTAAACCATAAGAGAGCTTCTGAGTTGACAGCAGGTGGGGCCTGGCTAAACTGGCCAGTCTGTTTGGTCGAGTTTGCCACTGCTGTCTTCTGCAGTCACCCCGCCCGAATACATAAAAACAGCACCCCAACTCCAGTAACAGAGAGAGTAAGCTTGTGACTGCAGCCCAGACTATGCCCGCCGCCGATATCCGCCACGACTGGACCCGTCAGCAGGTTCTGGATCTCTTCGCTATGCCATTTAGCGATCTGATGTTTACCGCGCAGCAGGTTCACCGGACACACTTCGATCCCAATCGGGTCCAGGTCAGCACCCTCTGTTCCATTAAGACCGGCGCCTGCCCGGAAGATTGCGCCTACTGCCCGCAGAGCGCCCGTTACGATACTGGGCTGGAGCGGGAAAAATTGATGAAAGTGGAGAAGGTGTTGGAAGAAGCTCGCGCGGCCAAGGCTGGCGGCGCCACTCGCTTCTGTATGGGAGCTGCCTGGCGCTCACCCAAGAAAAAAGATATGCCCTACGTTACCCAGATGGTGCGCGAAGTGAAGGCACTGGGTATGGAAACCTGTATGACCTTGGGGATGTTGAATGATGACCAGGCGAAGGAATTAGCTGATGCCGGGCTCGATTACTACAACCACAATCTGGATACCTCACCGGAGTATTACGGCGAGATTATTACCACCCGCACCTACCAGGATAGGTTGCAGACACTGGGGCGCGTGCGTGCCGCCGGTATGAAAGTCTGCGCCGGCGGTATTGTCGGCATGGGCGAGGGCGACAAAGATCGCGCCGGCCTGCTGATGCAACTGGCCAACCTGCCTGAACACCCCGAGTCGGTGCCCATTAATATGTTGGTAAAAGTAGCTGGTACGCCGCTGGAGCAGGAGAAGGACCTAGACCCCTTCGAATTTATCCGCTGCATCGCCGTAGCGCGCATTATGATGCCCAAGTCCCATGTGCGCCTGTCCGCCGGGCGCGAACAGATGAGTGATGAGATGCAGTCTATGGCTTTCCTCGCCGGTGCCAACTCCATCTTCTATGGCGAGAAGCTGCTGACCACCGCCAATCCCGAGGCCAACAAGGATATGCAATTGTTCTCCCGCCTGGGTATCCAGCCGGAGGAGTATCAACAATACGCCGATGAGAGCGCAGTGGAAGCGGAGTTGAATGCACAGATTACCGAGCAGCAAAACGACGCTTTCTTTTACGATGCGGCCAAATGACCCTGGATAAAACCCTGCGCCAGCGTCTCGATGAGCGGCATCGGGACAATCTTTATCGCCAGATTAAAACTCTGGAAGCGGCGCCCAGCCCCATCGCTGTAGTGGATGGGCGAAAGCTGCTGACCTTTAGTAGTAACGATTACCTGGGACTGGCAAGCCACTCAGAAGTTATCCGTGCCCAGCAGGCCGGTGCTGAGCTGGGCGCCGGTGCCACCGCTTCCCATTTGGTTAACGGCCACCTTCAAGTCCATCAACAATTGCAACAGAGCCTTGCCGAAGTCACCGGACGCGAGGCCGCACTGGTTTTTTCCAGTGGTTATATGGCCAATGTGGGGACACTCTGTGCGTTGCTGGGCCGCGCGGACAATGTTATTTCCGACAAGCTCAACCACGCCTCCCTGATAGACGGCGCGCGCTTGTGTGGCGCCAACAGTTTACGTTTTGCCCACAACGATCCAGTTGCCCTGCGCCGCCAGCTGCAAAGGGCGGCCGAACGCGGTGGCAATACTCTGGTGGCGGTAGATGGGGTCTACAGTATGGACGGCGACAGGGCTCAATTGGCGGAGATTGCTGCCCTGTGTTGGGAATTTGATGCCTGGCTGATGGTGGATGAAGCCCACGGCTTTGGAGTGATGGGGAGTGAACAGCTGCCCCTTGCCGGCAGCTGCGCGGCCGCCGGTCTCGGCCAGGATGAAGTGCCGGTACTGATGGGTACGCTGGGTAAGGCCGCCGGCAATGCAGGTGCCTTTGTGGCTGGCTCGCGTATGTTGATCGATTTTTTGGTGCAGTTTGCACGGCCTTATATTTATACCACCGGTATGCCGCCGGCAGTGGCGGCAGGTTGTATTGCAGCAATTGAACTGATGCGCAATGCGCCCGAGTTGAACCAGCGCCTGCAGGCGAATATCACTTACTTCCGCCGGCGTGCGGCGCAAGCGAATTTACCTCTGACGGATTCATCCAGTGCGATTCAACCACTCCTGTTGGGCTGTGAAGAAACTGTGATGACTGTGTCCAAAAAGTTGGAGCAGCGTGGCTTTCTAGTGGGCGCTATTCGCCCACCTACCGTGCCCAGAGGTACCGCTCGCTTGAGAATCACCCTGAGTGCCTCCCATAACCACAGCCAAATTGATGCTTTGGTAGATGCCCTCGTAGCTGTGCTTCAGGAAAAAATAGCGGTGCCTTTGTGATTGAGATAGAGAACCTGGTATTCCTGCACGGTTGGGGGGGAGATAAAGGGCCCTGGCAGCCCCTACTCGAAGCGGTGCGTGAACAACTGGCACAACCTTTGACTTGTATCGAATTACCGGGGTGTGGGGAGCGTAGTGGCGTGCCCTGGCCACAATTAGAGACACTTTTACAGCGACTGTATAACGAACTGCCTAATAACTGTGTTTTGGTTGGGCACTCTCTCGGAGGCATGTTGGCCCTGCAGTTGGCGGCCAGACCGGGACAGAAAAAAATCCTCGGTGTTGTCACCATTTCTGCCAATGCCTGTTTTGTGGAGCGGGACAACTGGCCGGGTATGCAGCGGCGTGTTTTTGAGAGATTTCGCAGGGCCTTTGTGCAGGACCCCTACGCAATCTGGGAGCGCTTTTGTGCCCTGCAGTCCCATGGTGACAGTGCCATGCGCGACCTGCTCAAGCAGCTTAAGGAGCGCCGCCCCAATATCAATGCCGAAGCCTGGAAGCGGGCCCTGGACTGCCTGGCAGACCTGGATAATCGTCAACTACTGCAGACACTCGGAGTCCCCACACTGCATCTGTTTGGTAAGCAGGATGCCCTGGTGCCCCAAGCTGCCGTAGAGGAGATCCAGGGCTGTGGTGCAGCGGTAGAGGTGATTGAGGGATGTGGTCATAAACCGCATTTATCTCAGCCGCGCCAAGTCGCAGGGCGATTGCGGCATTTTGTCGAGAGCCTGTCTCCCCCTGATAGCGGTACTTCCGAGCCTTTCGATAAATCCGCCGTGGCGCGCTCCTTTGGCCGCGCTGCCGCCAGCTATGACGACTGCGCTCATATACAGAGAGCGGTGTGTCGGCAGCTGATGAAAATGGCGGATCGCCACTGGGCACCGCGCACGATTGTCGACCTTGGTAGCGGCACCGGCTTTGGTAGTGAGTTGCTGCGCCAACATTTTCCCGAGGCGAGAATTATCGCCTTGGATCTGGCGGAAGATATGTTGCGCTACGCTCGCACAGAACGCCCCCAGGCTGATGATTATATTGTTGCGGATGCTGAACAGTTGCCCCTAGCAGATGACAGCGTGGATCTGGTGTTTTCCAGTATGGCGCTGCAGTGGTGCTATCGCTTGCCACAGCTGTTTACCGAGTTGCGTCGGGTACTCTCTCCAGAGGGGTTCTGCCTGGTGGCGACACTGGGGCCGGGCACGCTGGCAGAGTTGCGTAATAGCTGGGCCCAGGTGGATGGCGATATACACGTCAATCGTTTCCTTCCCCTGGTAAAGTGGCGTGAAGCGGCGGTGCAATCGCAATTAAATGGCGAGGTGCTCGATGAGCAGCGCCTGTTGTATTTCGATAGCCTGCGCCAGCTGATGAAGGAATTAAAAGGCGTGGGGGCACACAATATTAACCGCGCCGCCAAGCGGGGGATGACCGGGCGTGCCAGGTTACAGCAACTGGCCGAAGCCTATGAAGGCCTCAGGCAGCCCAGAGGGCTGCCGGTAAGCTACGAGGTCATCTATATGAAGCTGGCCTGTGAACCAGATCAGGGGTAGATATCGATGGGGATCGGGGTTTTCACCAGCGCCCAGATCTCGTCCATTTCCCGATTGGAGGCCACTGCGATACAGCCATCGGTCCAGTTATTGCGGCGCAGATGCCTCTCCATATAGGACCACTCGGGCTTGATGCCGTGGATCATGATATCGCCGCCAGGGCTGACCCCCATTTTGGCTGCCCGCGCACGGTCCTGTTTATTTGGGTAGGACACATGAATAGAGCGGTAGAAACGGCTGTTGGGGTTTTTCCAGTCGAGGGTGTAGCGCCCTTCGGGGGTGCGTTCATCCCCCTCGCGGACCTTGTGTCCTCTGGGATTATCGCCGAAGGAGACGGTGTAGCTTTTCACTACCCGGCCGTCGCGAATCAGCTGCATCAGCTTCTTCGACTTGTACACAACAACATGATCGACAGGAGTTACTTTTGCTGAGGCGAACAGAGGCATCGCCAGCAACAGGGCAAGAGTCAGGTATCGCATGGTCTCTAAGCTGCTTGAATGTTTTCAGTTATTTCGAGATTTCCCGCGTCCCTGCAGAGCAGTTTCCCCTTTTGAGGGAATTATTTTGTGAGCGCGGCCCCGTGCCTTTGTTATCAGTGCTTGGCTTGATTTGTTCAAAATCTGCGCTACACGACTAAATTATCATCAAGTGGCTGGCGTGAAAAGTCACCACAAGAAAAAATTTGAACTTTTTGAATAGGGGAGGCCTTGGTCTTGGGCAGAAGTTATTTTGTAGCCGGTACCGATACCGAAGTGGGCAAGACCTTTGTCAGTGCGGCTCTACTCACAGCGGCCGCGAATGTGGGATTGCAAACCGCAGCGGTAAAACCGGTGGCCTCCGGTTGTGAGCAAACTGAATATGGACTGCGCAATGAGGATGCCTTGCTGTTACAGGAGGCCATGACTTTGCATCTGCCTTACCAGCAGGTGAATCCTTTTGCACTGGAACCGGCAATCGCCCCCCATATCGCCGCCATAGAGGCGGGTAAGCAGCTCAACGTATCGCGCATGGCTGGAGTCTGCCGCGGTGTGATGTGTGCCGGCGCTGATCTGGTGTTAATCGAGGGGGCCGGCGGCTGGCGCACACCCCTGGGTCCCAGAGCCTTTCTTTCGCAACTGCCGCGGGAGTTGAATACCCCGGTGATTCTGGTGGTGGGTATGCAGCTCGGCTGTATCAACCACGCACTGCTGACCGCCGAGGCGATTCGCCACGATGGGCTGCCTCTGGCGGGTTGGGTGGCCAACTTCGTCCGTCCGGGCATGGCGCGGGCCGAGGAAAACCTGGCCACCCTTGAGGCCCTGCTGCCGGCCCCGTTGCTCGGTGTGCTGCCCCATAGCGAGACGCGGGATTACCGCGAAGCGGCGCAACACCTGGATATTCGCCCGCTGATACCCAGCTAAAGCACCTCATCAAAGCATTCTCAGTCGGGCCCGAGAGGGCCCAAATCGGTTGACTTTGTACGCCTTCGGCCCTAGATTCAAACAAGCGTTTGAAACACCTGAATGAGGACCGGGAGCATGGCCGACTACAAGGCGCCACTGCGGGAGATGAACTTCCTGCTGCACGAAGTATTTGCTGCGGAAAAACTCTGGGCGGAACTGCCCGGGTTGGCCGGAGCTGTGGATCGCGAGACCGCAGATGCGATTCTCGAAGAGATGGCCAAGTTGGCTTCCAACACCCTGGATCCGATTAACCGCAGCGGTGACGAAGAGGGCTGTGATTGGAACGATGGTGTTGTGACCACCCCTGCGGGCTTCAAAGAAGCCTACGCCACTTTCTGTGAGGGTGGCTGGGGCGCGCTGTTGGGCAACCCAGAGTACGGCGGCATGGGTATGCCGAAGATGCTGGGCGCTCAGGTCGAGGAAATGATTAACGCCTCCAATATCTCCTTCGCTCTCTACCCGGTACTGACCAACGGTGCCTGTCTGGCGATCGATGCTCATGCCAGTGAAGCGCTGAAACAGAAATTCCTGCCCAAGATGTACGAGGGCACCTGGGCCGGGGCCATGGACCTGACCGAGCCCCACGCCGGCACCGACCTGGGTATTATCCGCACCAAGGCCGAGCCCCGCGAAGACGGCAGTTACAGCATTAGCGGCAGCAAGATCTTTATCACCGGCGGTGACCAGGACTTGTCCGAAAATATAATTCACCTGGTACTGGCCAAGTTGCCGGACGCACCCAAGGGCCCTAAAGGCATTTCCCTGTTCCTGGTGCCGAAGTACAAGGTGAGCGAAGACGGCAGCATCGGCGAGAGCAATAACGTTAATTGTGGTTCCATTGAACACAAGATGGGCATTAAAGCCTCCGCTACTTGTGCGATGAATTTCGACGGTGCTCAGGGTTGGCTGGTGGGTGAGGAGAACAAGGGCCTCGCCGCTATGTTTACCATGATGAACTACGAGCGACTGGGTGTGGGTATCCAGGGCCTCGGTGCCTCTGATCGCTCCTACCAAAACGCCCTGGAATACGCCCGCGATCGTATCCAGAGCCGCTCTCCTGCCGGTGCCCAGCAGCCCGAAAAAGCTGCCGACCCGATTATCGTGCACCCCGATGTGCGCCGTATGCTGCTCACCCAGAAAGCACTGGTGGGCGGTGGCCGCGCCCTGTCCACTTACGTGGCTCAATGGCTGGACATCTCCAAGTTCGGCGAGGGTGAAGAGAAAAAGAACGCCGAGGCTATGGTGGCCTTGCTGACCCCTGTGGCCAAGGCCTTCACTACCGATATGGGCCTCGACTGCACCGTAATCGGCCAGCAGGTTTTCGGCGGTCATGGTTATATTCGTGAATGGGGCCAGGAGCAGCTGGTGCGCGATGTGCGTATTACCCAGATTTACGAGGGCACCAACGGTATTCAGGCATTGGATTTGGTGGGTCGCAAGACCGTCGCCAGCGGTGGCGCCCTGTTCGAGCTATTTGCTGCGGATGTGCAGCGTTTTATCGATAGCCAGGTTGATCGCGAGGCAATGGCTGAGTTTGTACAGCCGCTGGCAACTGAGTTGCAGCGCCTGCGCGAAGCCACAGAGAAAATGATCGCCGCAACCAAGGAAGACCCCCACGCGCCGGGTGCAGCTTCGGTGGAATACCTGCATCTGTTTGGCTATGTGGCTTACGCCTTTATGTGGGCCAAGGTGGTTGCAGTTGCGCTGGACAAGCAGGAGGCGGACAGCTTCTACAAGGGCCAAGTGAAAACTGCACGCTTCTATTTTGCGCGCTTACTGCCGCGCACCCAGGCACTCGCCAGCAGCGTCAATGCCGGTAGCGCCACCCTGATGGATCTGGAAGAGGAACTGTTCTAACAACCCTCTCGGTAGATTCTAAAAAAGCCTCGCCTTGCGGGGCTTTTTTTATGGAGTCGCTTTTCGCTTTCTCCTACACTCGGGAGAAAACAATAAAGAGCGAAACAGCCAATGACCAATATCTCCCAGAAGAGACTCTCCGAGGAAGACCAGGCCCGGGTCGATCAGTATCTGCAAAGCGCGGTCAACCAAGTGGAGCGCAAGCCCTTCCGCCCCTGGTTGTTGTTCGTCATGCTCCTGGTGGTGCTGACCCTGCTGTCGTTGATCAGCGTGTTGATCGCGCAGACCAAAGGCGTGGTGTGAGGGGCTTGCTATGGAGCCCGATAAAAACTTTCAGCCACTGGATTTTACTTGCCTTGGCGATGACGAGATGCGCCGTCGCGCAGGGGACTTTTTCCGTTTGATGCGCCGGCGTCGCTCGGTGCGGGATTTCTCAGTTAAACCTGTGCCCCGCGAGGTTATCGAAGACGCCGTGCGAGCTGCCGGTAGCGCTCCCAGCGGGGCCAATATGCAGCCGTGGCATTTTGTCGTCGTTGAAAATGCCGAGGTTAAACGCCGTATTCGCCTGGCCGCGGAAGAGGAGGAGCGCGAGTTTTACCAGCGCCGTGCCTCAGAGGAATGGCTTAACGCATTGGAACCCCTGGGCACAGATGCGCACAAGCCTTTTCTTGAAACGGCGCCCTACCTGATTGCAATTTTTCTGAAGAAGTTTTCCAGTGCGGAAAATGGTGAGCGATTAAAAAACTATTACACCGCGGAATCGGTAGGTATCGCCACAGGTATATTGATTGCCGCCCTGCATAATGCCGGTGTGGCGACCCTGACCCACACCCCCAGTCCGATGAAATTTCTCAATGAAATTCTTGGCCGCCCTGTGCAGGAAAAACCCTATATGATTCTGGTGGCTGGGCTGCCCGCTGAAGGTGCTCAGGTGCCAGCTATCGGCAGAAAACCCCTGGATGAAATTGCTGATTTTATTTGAGTTACCGCTTTCCGCGCGGCAAAAATAGATACACTGGTGGAATTTGAGCTTAGGGTTCCATGCCAAGAATATTGATCGTCGAGGACGAAGGCGCAATAGCCGATACCCTGATTTATGCGCTGCAGGCCGAGGGTTTTACCACTCACTGGCTGGCGCTTGCCGGCGAGGCATTAGCACTACTGAAGAGTGAGTCTTTCGACTTGGTGATTCTGGATGTGGGACTGCCGGATATCAGTGGCTTCGAAGCCTGTAAACAATTGCGACGCTTCTCCGAAGTGCCAGTGATTTTTCTCACTGCGCGCAACGGGGAAATAGACAGGGTTGTAGGGCTTGAAATTGGCGCTGATGATTATGTAGTGAAACCTTTCAGCCCGCGCGAGGTGGCAGCGCGGGTCAAGGCCATCCTCAAAAGGGTGGCGCCACGCCCAGAGAGAGTAAAGCTATCTGAGGCTAAAGGCCCTTTCCGTATCGATTCGGTGAGTTACCAAATCCTCTTCCACGAACAGTTATTGCCCCTGACCCGCCACGAGTACCGCCTATTGGAAACCCTGCTGGCCCAGCCCGGAAGGGTGTTTTCCCGTGCACAATTGCTCGATGCTTTGGGGGTGGCTTTGGAAGTGGGGTATGAGCGCAATGTCGACAGCCACATCAAAGGGCTGCGGGCAAAAATTCGCGAGATAGCACCAGACTCCAAGCCAATCCAAACCCATCGCGGCCTCGGATATAGTTGTTGCCCGGAGCAATAATATGCCGCTCGGGATACGCATTTTTGCCGTCTATTTCCTGTTTGTAGGGCTGGCCGGTTGGTTTGTATTGGGCACGGTGATGGATGAAATTCGCCCCGGCGTGCGCCAGTCCACTGAGGAAACCCTGGTGGATACCGCTAATCTATTGGCGGAAATCCTGCGCGATCCGGTGATCGCCGGTAACTTGGCTCAAAGTCATTTACCCGAAGTGCTTAAAGCCTATGGTCGTCGCCGCCCGGAGGCGAGTATCTGGGGGTATACCAAGAGCCAGGTCAATCACCGCATCTATGTCACCGATGCCAGCGGTACAGTATTACTTGACTCCAGTGGCCTCGCTGTGGGGCGGGATTACTCCCGTTGGAACGATGTTTATCTGACCCTGCGTGGCGATTACGGTGCCCGATCTACCCGCGAAGACCCCAATAATCCAGATTCTTCCGTCATGTATGTGGCGGCGCCAATCCGCGATGGCGAACGGATTATCGGTGTGGTTTCGGTGGCCAAGCCCAATCAAACCTTGCAGCCCTATATCGAGCGTTCGCAGCGTCGCCTGATATGGCAGGGGGCGGGGCTGGTTGTACTCGGTTTGTTGGTAGGCGCCCTTCTGTCCTGGTGGCTCAGTCGTGCTCTGGGGAAACTCACCGATTATGCCCAGGCTGCCAGTACGGGCCGCAGGGTAAAACCGCCGCAGTTACCTAGTGGAGAGTTGGGGCAGTTGGCGGTGGCGGTAGAGCAGATGCGCGGTGAACTAGAGGGCAGGGACTATGTAGAGCGCTATGTACACACCCTGACTCATGAACTGAAGAGCCCATTGGCGGCCATTCGCGGTGCCGCCGAACTGCTTAATAGTGATATGCCGACCGAACAGCACCAGCGTTTTGTGGGTAATATCCAGCGGGAGGCCGAGCGATTGCAGCAGTTAAGCGAACGGCTACTGCATCTGGCCCAGGTGGAGCAGCGTCAGGGGCTGGAGGAGCGAGTGGCGATACCGCTGGCGCCGCTCGTTGAGGAGCTAATCGAGGCTCAGCGAGTTCGTATCAGTGCCGCCCAGCTGCATGTGGAGCAAGAGCTGGCACCGGCACTGCAGCTGTACGGTGAGCGCTTTCTGCTGCGGCAGGCCCTGGCCAACCTACTGGACAACGCGCTGGATTTTACCCCGGATGGCGGCCTGATTCGCGTCAAAGCCGAATGCTGTGGAGAATGGGTCAAGGTGTGCTTGTTCAATCGGGGCGAGGCAATCCCGGAATATGCCCTAGGGCGCCTTACTGAGCGCTTCTATTCACTGCCGCGTCCTGGGGGCGGGCGTAAGAGTACTGGACTGGGACTCAACTTTGTTGAGGAGGTGGCGGAGTTACACGGCGGTACTCTGTCGATCCGCAATGTGTCTGGTGGTGTCGAGGTCAGTCTAAATTTGCCCGCAGCCTGATGGGTAAAGTTACTTTCCACTGGCCCCCACACAATCTCCCCAGACTCTCCATATTGCCTCCATCGGCAATCCATACTCGCAGCTCAGACTGAGGTTATCGAAATTGGATACCGAGGTCTGAACCATGAACCGAGCCCTGGCTTTTAAATTGGGCGCTATTGCTGTTTTGATTTTGTTGCTTCTTATTCCACTGACCATGATCGATGGCCTGATCAGTGAGCGAAAGCGTTACCAGAGTGATGTGCTAAAGGATATTGCCCGCAGTTCCAGCTTTAACCAGCAAATTACCGGCCCTATTTTAGTGGTGCCCTACGTCAAGAAATACTGGAAGTGGATAACCAATGAAAAAACCGGTGAGAGGCACAAGGAGCAGCGGGAAGAGCGCGGCCACTTGTATTTCCTTCCCGAGCGCTTTGTCTTCGATGCCGACCTGACAACTGAGCGGCGTGCTCGGGGTATCTATGAGGCGCTTCTGTACCACAGCGATAGCAAGGTCAGTGGCTTGTTCCGAGTGCCGGAGAAACTGGGTTTGGGAGCGAATTTGGATCAGTACCGCTTTAGCACGCCTTACTTCTCGGTAGGTATCAACGATATTCGAGGTATCCGCAACGATCTGAAATTGCGCTTGAACAACCAGACATTGGAATTTGCCCCGGGCAGTCGTGCACCGATTCTCGGTGATGGTGTGCACGCTATGCTGCCAATGTTGGACTCGGAAGGCGGCCAAACCCTGGCGTTTTCCTTCGATCTCAAACTACAGGGTACCGAGCACTTCAGCCTGGTACCGGTGGGTCGTGACAGTCGTGTCATGATGAGGGCCGATTGGCCGCATCCGAGCTTCTTTGGCAACTTCCTGCCCAGTAGTAGAGATTTAAACGATCAAGGCTTTACTGCGGAATGGCAGACCAGCTTTTTCGCCACCAACTTGGAGGAGATATTGCAGCGCTGTATGGGCAGTGATCATTGTAATAACTTGATTAACAGCCGCTTTGGTGTGAGCTTCCTCGACCCAGTAGATCAATACCTAAAAACAGATCGCGCGATCAAATATGCGTTGCTGTTTATCACCCTGACCTTTGCCACCTTCTTCCTGTTTGAAATACTCAAGCGCCTGGCAGTGCATCCGGTGCAGTATGCCTTGGTGGGCTTGGCATTGGCGTTGTTTTACCTGCTTCTATTGTCTCTGTCGGAGCATATCGCTTTCATCAAAGCCTACATAATTTCCGCCGCAGCCTGCGTAGGCCTAATTGGTTTTTATGCCAGCGCGGTGTTGCGCAGTTGGCAGCGCGGTCTGGGTTTCGCGGGGTTGTTGGCCGCCCTATATGCACTCTTGTATGGTTTGCTCAGCGCTGAGGACTACGCTCTGTTGATGGGCTCGCTGTTAGTGTTCGGGGTGCTTGGCTGCACTATGGTACTGACTCGTCAACTGGACTGGTACAACGTCGGGCACAGCCCTACCCAGAGGGGCGGCGAGCCCGGTGGAGACGAACAACCGTAAGCTGGGATAAATCACTTCGGGGTGGCGTCTTGCCGCCCTGTTCTAGTTTTACCCGCCCAATTTCAGGATGTAATCCCACTCTTCCTGGCGCACCGGCTGTATCGACAAACGCCCCTGCCTGACCAGTACCATTTCCGCCAGCTGTGGATCCTTCTTGATTTCTGCCAGGGGTACTGGGCGTTTGAATTCGCTGCACCATGCCAGGTCCACACAGAACCAACGAGGACTATCGGCGCTGGCCTTGGGGTCGAAGTACTTGCTCTTGGGGTCGAATTGCGCCGGGTCCGCATAGGCGGTGCGCACTACCTCGGCGGTGCCCACCACCGCCGGCAGCTTGCAGGCGCTGTGATAGAACAGCACCCCATCGCCCACGGCGACCTGATCGCGCAAGAAGTTGCGCGCCTGGTAATTTCGAATACCATCCCAGCGACCGCTGCCATTGGCTTCGGCGGCGAGGTCTTGCAGGCTGTACTCATCGGGTTCGGATTTGAATAACCAGTGTGTCATGCGGCAGTTTGTCCCTGTGCTGCGCCGGTTGGTGTTTCGCCGGCGATCGGCGCCATTTAGTATGAAGCCATACAAAAGTGTCAAATCGGCGTTATTTTTTTACGCCTCTAGCGGGAGATTATGGGAAACAAAGCATTTCAGTGGCTTTCAGAGCGCCTGTCGAGCCACAGGTCCCAGTACTGGGCCCTGCAAATCAGTGGTTGGGCCGGCTACACACTGCTGACTTTTGTCGGTAGCTTTTTCTGGGTGAAGGACCACTGGATCCACTCGGGTTATATCGCTGTGGCTACTGTCGCGGGGATATTTCTCAGTGAAGCCATGCGCTTCGGCTTTCAGCGCCTCTGGAACAAGCCTCCGGCGACTCGATTCTTTGGTTCACAGCTGCTGGTGATTGGTGCAGCTGCTGTGTGGGCGGCAATCAAGTTTGGCGGTTCCCTGTGGTTGTACGGTAAGGACAGCGATGAGCATCCGGCCGTGCTGGCCATGTACTGGTTTTCCTATTCCTTCCTGATTCTCACCACCTGGGCGGCACTGTATTACGGCATCAAGTATTATCGATCTTCACAGACCCAGCGGGCCAAGGCTCTGCGTGCGGAATCCATGGCGCATCAGGCCCAGTTAAAGATGCTGCGCTACCAGCTGAATCCCCACTTTCTCTTCAATACGCTAAACGCTATCTCCACTCTGATCCTGGATAACGATGGGCGCACCGCCAACAATATGGTCACACGCTTGTCTCAGTTTTTGCGTCATTCCCTCGATAATGACCCCATGCAAAAGGTTACCCTGGCCAAGGAGGTGGAGGCCCTGATGTTGTATTTGGATATCGAGAAAGTACGCTTTGCCGATCGCCTTGGGGTACGGCTGGATCTGCAGGGCGACTCGCCCCAGGCATTGGTGCCCAGCCTACTACTGCAACCTCTGGTGGAAAATGCAATTAAATACGGTATCTCTCAACTGGAGAGCGGTGGCGAGATCAATATCAAGGCGCGAGTGTTCGCAGGGGAGTTACTGCTCGAAGTGAGCGACAATGGTCCGGGTATGCCGGAAGAGGAGTTGCGCCTGATAGGCAAAGGTTACGGTGTTGGTATTCGCAATACCTGTGAGCGCTTGCGCGCTCTGTATGGCGATGATCAGAGAGTGCGTTTCCACAACCGTCCACAGGGTGGGCTGTCGGTGAATATCCGCATTCCCTATGAACAGGAATAACGAGATGAGTGCAGTTGAAAACCTGACCGCAGTAATTGTCGATGATGAACCCCTGGCACGTCGCGGCCTGCGCCTGCGCCTGGAGCATATGTCCGGTGTCGATGTAGTCGCTGAGTGCGGCAACGGCCGTGAGGCTCTGGAAATTATTCTGCAGCTAAACCCGGATGTGGCGTTTGTGGATATTCAGATGCCTGGCGTCAATGGTCTGCAGCTGGTGCAGCAAATACCCCTGGAAAAACTGCCCCAGGTGGTGTTTGTAACGGCTTATGATCAGTATGCGGTGGAGGCCTTCGAGGTCAACGCGGTAGATTACGTATTGAAACCCATCGAAGAGGAGCGACTGCAACTGGCTCTGACTCGCGCACGGGAAAAAATGGCCACGGCGGATATCGCCATACAGCGCGAGCAGCTGTTGGAGGCGGTTGCGGATTTGACCAAGGAATCCCCGGAGGCACTGGAGCAGAAACTGGTCAGCGGACAGTTTGCCGGCAGCGCCTACCCGGATAAAATCGCTGTGAAGGACTCTGGTAAGATCACCCTAGTGCCGGCACGGGAAATCGACTGGATTGACGCTGCCGGGGACTATATGTGTGTACACGCCCAGGGCGAAACCCATGTGATGCGCATTACCATGAAGGAATTGGAGCAACAGCTGGATCCAAAATTATTCCAGCGTATTCACCGCTCCACCATCGTAAATTTAAGCCGTGTGCGGGAAATTCGCGCGCATATTAATGGTGAATATCACCTGGTGTTGGACAGTGGCGAGTGCCTGAAAATGAGCCGCAGCTATAAGAGTAAAGTGCAGCATTTTCTTTGAGGTATTTTTGCGCCTAGCAGAAATAAAAATTCACTCAGTAACCTGATCGAATATTCCCGACACTTTGTCGCAACGGCCTTGTTTGCAACTCCTATTGCATTAATCTTCCTTTCCCTAGCCCGCTGTTCTCCAGCCGCGGGCATATCGCACGGCACAGGAAGTGCGGTTATTGGCCCAGAGCTAGAGTGTCTGGAATAATGCCTATCACTCCCAGAAAAATGGTATTTTTTCCAAGAAAATAAATCGGGTGCGAACCGACCTACTAACTGCAGGTTTACGATCTCTGCACCAGTATTTTGTCAGAGACAGTGAAATAGATCAGGACATGTCTGGGTCACTGCCACACTAACCGTAAATATATAATTAAGGGCCTATGGAATGGCACTGACAAAAGCCGCTCTGAAAAATCCTGCTGCCGCCGGCGTGGTAGTGGTGTTCGCAGTCTTGCTGGGGGCTTTTCTTGCCAGCCGCTTACCAGTACAGCTTTTCCCCGATATCGAAAGCCCGCGTATTGTTATCCAGGCGGGCTGGCGTGCTGCCGCACCGAAAGAGGTGGAGGCAGAAATTGTCGAGCCGATTGAATCGGTTCTGCAGGGCCTTACCGGTCTGGAAACCATGGAGGTCAATGCTGGCCGTGGCGGTGCTTGGGTAAATCTCGAATTCAGTATGGGCACCGACATGGACAAGGTGCTGATCGATGTGATCAGCCGTATGAGCAGCTTGCCGCCTCTGCCGCGAGATGCGGAACCGCCGCGGGTAATGCTAGGTGGTTGGGGCGGTGGTACCAATGCACTTACTTATTTCTTTTTGCAGAAGCTGCCTGAAAATCCCAACCACCTAGACGACTATACCGGCCTGATTGAGGATGTGTTGCGGCCGGAGCTGGAGTCTGTGCCGGGTGTGGCAAGTGTGGAGGCCCAATCCGGTCGTGCCGCGCAAGAGGAACTGCAGGTTATTTTCGACCCTTGGAAAGCGGCTGATTTAGGTATTCAGTTGCCGGCGATCAGCCGTCAGTTGGCCTCGGCAAGAGATGTTTCTGGTGGTTTTACCGATGTCGGGCGTCGCCGCTACACACTGCGTTTTGTCGGTGAGTACAAGCCGGCGGATTTATCCGAACTGGTGCTGGAGTGGCGCGATGGCCAGCCGGTGCGCCTCGGTGATATTGCCGAGGTGCGTGTAGGGCCCTCTGAGCCCCGCGGAGTGGCCACACAAAATGGCAATCCGGCTGTCTCTATGCGCATCAACCGCGCAAACGATGCCAATATGCTTGCCACTCTGGAGCTGGTAAAACAGAAAGTGGAGGAACTGAATGAGACCAAGCTGAAAAACGAACAGCTGGTACTGGTGCAGTCCTTCGATGCCTCGGTATTCGTTTACCGCGCCCTCAATTTACTTGGCGGTAATATGATTTTGGGCATATTACTGGCGGTGGGGGTGCTCTGGTGGTTTATGCGGCGTATGCGCGCTACTTTGATTGTGGCAGCCGCTATTCCCATTTCCCTTTTATCCACCTTCGTTGTCATGTCTGCCGCTGGGCGCAGTGTCAATGTGATTTCCCTTGCTGGCCTTGCTTTCGCTACCGGTATGGTGCTCGATGCGGCAATTGTGGTGTTGGAGAATATTGTGCGTCTACGGGAAAAAGGCAGCAATCCGGAGGAGGCTTCGGAACAGGGCGCCGGTCAGGTTTGGGGCGCATTGCTGGCGAGTACTGCCACTACCGTAGCGATCTTCTTGCCGGTATTTTTTCTCAACAGTGTCGAGGGACAGGTTTTTGGTGATCTGGCTCTGACGATTGCAGTGGCAGTGGTATTTTCCCTGTTGGCGGCCATTGCCATAGTGCCACTGGCGGCAAAACTCTGGCTGCCCTCGATTTCCAGTGAGGATCGCCTGGCTCATGTGTGGGAGAAAATCGCCACTCGGGTTATGGCACTGACCGGTACCCGTGCGCGTCGCTGGCAGGTGATCGGTGGCTTTCTGCTGGTGCCTATTGCCGCAACTTATTTCCTATTACCCAATCTCGATTATTTACCGCCGGTAAAAAGGGATGCGGTGGATGTATGGATGAATTTCCCCGCGGCTACAAATACCAAAACTATCGAAAAGGATATCGTCAACGAACTGGACCGGCGCATGGCACCCTTTATGAGTGGTGAGCGCGAGCCGGCTCTCAAAAACTACTACATCATTACCTGGCCCAGCGGCGGAAATATGGGCGTGCGTGTTAAGGATATGGATCAGGCCAAGGAGATGGAGACGCTGTTGCGTGAGGAAATCCTGGTAGATATTCCCGACTTTCAAGGCTTCGCCGCAAGGGGCAACCTGTTTAGCCGCTTTGGTGGAGATCGCAATATCGCCCTACACCTGCAATCCCGTGATGCTGATGGATTAATGCGCGCGGCTGCCCGCGGTGTTGAAGTGGTGGAAGAGGTGATGCCGGGCACCCCAGTGCAGACTAACCCGGGTCTGTCTCTGTCTGAACCAGAGCTGACTGTGCGCCCTAACGACCGCGCCATGCTGGAGCAGGGTTGGAACCGCCAGGATATGGGGGGGCTGATTCGCACCCTCGGCAATGGTCTCTATGTGGGCGAATACTTCGACGGGGAAAAACGCCTGGATATGATTTTCAAGGCCAAGCCTTGGAGTACACCGGAACAGTTGCAGAATACGCCTTTGGTCACTCCCCGTGGAGAGGTGGTATCGCTGAGCCAGTTGGCGAGTGTGGAGCGCACCGTGGGCCCGGGCAATCTGCGTAGAGTGGATGGTCGTCGCACTATTACCCTGAATATTGTGCCACCGGATGACATCTCTCTAGAGGAAGTACGTGCCCAGCTTGAGGAAGAGGTGCTGCCGAAAATTCGCGAGGCTTTGCCCGAGGATGGCAGTATCCTGGTAGGGGGGAACGCTAGTGATTTGGATAAAGCTCTGGTATCTCTTTCACAGAACTTCCTGTTGGCGCTGTTGATTCTGTTCCTGCTGATGAGTGCTTTGTTTCGCTCACTGCGCGATGCTGGGCTGGTGCTGTTAACCGTACCGCTGGCTACTGTCGGCGGGGTCTTGGCACTGCAGTTGCTGAATCTGATCAGCTTCCAGCCCCTCGATCTTCTCACCATGATTGGTTTCGTTATTCTTCTGGGGTTGGTAGTGAATAACGCCATCTTGTTAGTACACCAGACCCGCTCAGCGGAAGGCGCGGGCGCCAGTCGGGTAGAGGCGGTGGAGCAGGCGTTGCGCCTGCGCCTGCGGCCGATCTTTATGAGTACCTTGACCAGCGTATTCGGCATGTTGCCCCTGTTGGTAGCTCCGGGCGAAGGAAGTGTGATCTACCGCGGTCTGGCCTCCGTGATTGTCGGTGGAATGGCGGTCAGTACTCTGTTTACCTTGATTTTATTACCGGCGCTGTTACAGACCGGTCGCCTGCCTGTGCCGCAATTTACCCGCTTGCGTCAAAGACTGGCCCTGAGGAGTTCCCAATGAAAAAGTTACTTGCCGGAGTAGTCCTGTCCCTCACCTCTGTGGGACCGGTTTTGGCCCAGAGTGGCGCCGTGGCGGTCACTGTGGATCGGGCTGAGACCCGCCAGATGGCAGCTAGCCAGTGGTCCGCGGGGGAGGTGGTGAGCCGTCGCGATATTCGTATTTCCTCTGAACTGGATGGCGTGTTGGAGTTTGTTGCTGAGCCCGGTAGCTTGGTAAAAAAAGGTGAGCGCCTGGCGCAGTTGGATGGAACCCATTGGCGCCTGCAGTTGCGCAATAGTGAAAGTCGTATTGCCCAGCTGAAGGCGCGTCTCACCTACCTGGACGCGCAGCTGCATCGACTGAGTAAATTGGCGGAAACCAACAGCACCTCCCGTGCAGCGTTGGAAGAACAGCAGGCCGAGCGCGAGGCGATGGCCCAGGATCTGTTAGCCGCACAGATTGAGCGGGACAGGCGCGCCTATGAACTTGGTAAGACCAACATTGACGCCCCCTTCGATACCCTGGTGGTGAGCCGCGAGTTGCAGGCGGGGGAATATGTCCGCACCGGCTCCGAGCTGTTGCGCGCGCTGGATATGTCCCAGCTGGAGGTGGAGGCAGATATTCCGTTGGCTGCTCTGCCCCTGATTGGTGCCGGCGACAGTATTTCGGTGCGCAGCGATGCCTTGTCCCTCTCCGAGAGTGAGCGCGCTAAAGCAAGGATTATCAGCGGTCATGTGCGCCAGTATGTACCTGTGGCCAGCGAAAACTCTCGCAGAGTTAAGCTGATGGTGCAGCTGCCCGGCAAGGCTTCACAGCAGTGGGACTGGGTAGTGGGCATGCCGGTACAGGTGGCAGTCCCCCTGTCTGAGGCCCGCGACACCATGGCAGTTCCGCGTGACGCCTTGGTGTTGCGCAATGGCGAAACCTTTGTTTACCGTGTAGATAAAGAGGATAAAGCGGAGCGTTTGTCGGTTCGTGTTGGCAGTGGTGATGGAGAGTGGATAGCCGTTTATGGTGAACTCGCTGATGGCGATCGGGTTATCGTGCGCGGTGCCGAGCGCCTGCAGCCGGGGCAGGAGGTGAAGATATTATCAGAGGTGGTGCGCGATAAAGATGACAGCAGTGTTCTGGCGGTGGCTGACTGAAATATTGATACCAGTCTCTTTTAATTAAATTGGGGAACAGAGTTCCATGACAATACACTTCTGCGACATTTACTTGCTCGTCGAGGTGTCTTATGCGTTTCCTGCTTGCGCTGCTGTTACTGACGATTGCCTCAGCACCTCTCGCGGAGACGCAGGTGGTGCCCCTTCTGGACGGGGCGCGCCTTATCGAAGCCAACAATGAAATTTATTTCTATGCAGATGGATATTTCTACCGGCAGGGACCAGATGGTTACACCCGTGTGGAGCCACCACTCGGGGCTAGAGTGCCGGAAGTACCAACAGGCACATCCTTTTACCTCGGTGGCAAGGATTACCGGCGAGCGGGGAATGGCACTTTCTTCGAGTTTGACCCTAAAGACAACCAATTTGTGGTGGTTACCCCTCCGGCCAATTGGCGCAATTACAATCGCAATCCCCTAGCACCCGAAGTAAGAATTTACCCGCGTGCCTATCCGCCCAATTACGAATCTACCCGAGCCTATCCTCCTAAATACGAATCCTCCCGCAATGTCAGCCAGCTACGTCATTCGAGAAATGTCCGCCGCCCTGACAGAAATCTCGGCCGTAGGGAAGTGTTTTGTAAGGCCAGAGCAGCCAATCTGGTGAGAAGTGTGCATAGACCCGGAAGGGTATCTGTGGTTAGTACTCGCGCCTATCGCAGACAATACCTCAATTGTATGCGCAGCTATGGGCGCAGACGCTACTGAGCCCCCTTTAAGTTGAAGGGCCGAGAGCCTGGCCGCTCTCGGCTACACTCAAGAAATAAGCCCCTAGGGGCAAGGTCTTCCCCTTGCTGATACTGCTTCACGGACAGATGTGTATTTTATGCTGGGTGTTGGTGGTTACTTCTTTACTGATAAGCCTAAGACTCGCACCGGGCAACGACTTTCCCACTTTTTTCCGATCGCCTTCTGCCTGATTTTTTTCGCCCTTTGCTCTCTGGCCGCTAGTGCCCAGTTACCCGGTTCCAAGCCCAAGGAATTCAAGGCGGTGGTGCCTGAGTTTGCCGACCCTTCTGCAGATTGGTGGACCGGCTGGACCAATGCATCGCCGGAGCAGCGACGAGAGTGGCTACAAGCGATTAAAAAGGATTGGCAAGAGTGGCAGCAAGAATTACCTGAAGAGGATGAGGCGCTGCAAAAAGGGGCAAAAAAAATTACCCAGAGCCTGGAGGGGGTGGAGGTCACCTGGAAGAAGCGTCAGGAATATCTAAAAGTTGAGTTGATGCCGGAGGTGAAGTTTCCGGAAAACCCTAGTGTACTCGACTGGGCCCGCGCCGATGCGGCCATTAGCCGCGGTCAACGCCGCCTAAGTGGTGTGCAGCTAGAGGCGCGGCAGCTGCGCGCTAGTCGATCGCAATCCTTGGCGCAGTTGCGCAAGCAAGTAATTGTGCTGCGTGATGCCAAAGGTGAGGAAGAAGACCAGGCGGCACAAGCGCTGTTATTGGCGCAGATCAATCACCTGAATATTATTGAGCAGCTGGATACGGTGAATGAGTTTCTCGGCACCTGGCAGGAAAAAATCGAACTGTCGGAAACCAAGCTGCGCGGTATGCTCGACGACCTGCAGTTCAGTGAGAAGGATGCCGAAAAGCTGGAGAAATCCATCACCGACAGCGATAAGAAAATTGAGCGTATCGCCGCTACCCGCACCAGTATCCAGAGCACTACCGAGCCCTCCACTGACCCCGACGTCAATATGAAAAAGGACCTCACCCTGATGCAACTGGAGGTGGACCTTTTAGAGGAACACCTGGGTAAGCGCAAGAGTGAGTTACTACAATCCATCAACCGCGTATTGAATCCAGAAACTGGCGAGGAGACATTGGTTGTCAGTCGCGAGCTGCTGGAGAATGCCAATGCGGTGATCGATAGCACTTCGCGGGAGCTGGCGATCCGACAGCGGCAGGTGGTGGCTTGGCGCGATGAGGAGGAAAGTGCCGATCTGAGCCGTTGGTGGGCTTACTTTGAACGGATCGGCAGTGGTCTGGCGCGGGCCAACGACTTGGAGCAGGATATCCAGCGTTATGAGAAGGCCCAACTTGAAGTTTACCGCGAGCGCCAGGGCTGGTGGGCCACGGTTCGTGAACGATTGGCGCTGACCGGCCGCCAGGTATACAAACGCTGGCGCACTCTGGCGGATTACCAGCTGTTTACTATCACGCAAAACCCAATCACGTTGCGCCTGATTGCCAGGATGGCATTTGTGTTGGTCTGCGCCTGGTTGCTGTCGGTACTGACTCGCGCCTTCCTACGCCGGCTGGTACGCAGGGAACACGCCAGCGAATCCTCCATGTATAACCTGAGTCGCGTTTTGCACTACACCTATATCGGCGTTGCCCTGATTGTGGTGTTGAGTATGCTCGGCCTGGATACCTCCAAGCTGGCACTGGTGGCTGGAGCCCTATCTGTAGGTATTGGTTTTGGCTTGCAGGCTATTTTTTCCAATTTCATTTCCGGGCTTATTTTGCTGTTCGAAAGGCCCTTGAAGGTTGGGGACTTGGTAGAGCTGGAGTCCGGTGTTTTTGGCCGAATCCGCGATATCAATGTACGTTCAACCCGTATCACCACCCGCGACAATGTGGATATCCTGGTACCGAATACCGAGTTTGTCGCTGGAAGGGTGATTAACCATACCCTCGATGACCCGGTGCGTCGTATTCATGTGTCCTTTGGTGTTTCCTATGCCTCCGATCCAGACTTGGTGCGGGAAGCTGCACTGGAGGCCGCCTCGCGGGTCAATATCACTCATACCGACTGGAAGCGTAAAACTGAAGTCTGGCTGATGGAATTTGGCGATAGCGCGCTGAATTTTAAGCTGGTGGTATGGGTGAACAGTAACATGGTCACTTCTTTGGGTGACTCCTATGCGCTTTACAATTTAGAACTGTTGCGGGAATTTCGTGAAAAGGGTATCGAGGTGCCTTTCCCACAGCGGGATCTGCACCTGCGCAGTTGGGATGCACCGGCAATGATTACTCGCACAGGGAGAAAGTAGTAGCCCAGGGAGAGCATCGGGCTTGAGTTGCGGTGAACAGGCGTAGTATTTTCCAAGCGGCCGACGGTGATGTCGGCCCCATCCCTGTTATTTTTATTGCAGCGTTTTGCTATTGGGCGTTCGTGCAATATCTACAAGGAACTGCCCGTGCTAATAATCCCGATCCAGAATAAACCAGACTGGCGCCGACCTCCTCTGATGTGCTTTGTGCTAATCCTCGCCAACTTACTGGTATTTATGTTCTACCAGGGCGGTGACGATGCCCGCTGGCAGCAGGCTGAGGAATATTACTTCGACAGTGACTTACCGGATCTGGAGGAGCAGCGCTTCCTGATTTATGTCAATGAGGAGCATCCCGAGTGGCGCCTGCAGATGGATGTAGAGGGCGAGGAATTTGTCTATCGGGAACTACTGTGGAATACGGAATTTCACCAGTGGCTACTGCCCAGGCTGGAACAGGAGGGGCAAACCCAGTGGTTACAGCAGCGCCAGTATTTTGCCGGGCTGCGCGACAAGATTAGCAGCATGGCCCTGGGTCTGACGCCGGCGGAACCCAGTGCGGCTGGACTTTTAGGTCATATGTTTTTACACGGCAGCTGGGATCACCTGATTGGCAATATGGTGTTTTTGCTGCTGTTTGGCTTATCGGTTGAGCTGGCGCTGGGGGGGCTTTGGTTTATCGCCCTTTATCTTCTCGGTGGCTTGGCTGCGGCTAGCCTGCATATGTTGGTTGAATCGGGTAGTTATGTACCTATGGTCGGTGCTTCTGGCGCTGTATCGGCGATTATGGGGATGTTCGTTGCTATATACGGAGTGCGGCGCTTGCGCTTTTTTTACACCATCGGATTTATGTTTGGCGAGTTCAGTGCACCGGCTCTGATGGTGTTGCCCCTGTGGCTGGGTAAGGAAGTGTTTGGCTACCTATATGGTGATGCCGGGATCGCCTATTGGGCCCATACCGGCGGCTTGCTGGCTGGATTTGTTCTGGCCTTACTGTTGATTTACTGGCGACCACCGTTAAAGGCGATGCCGCAGGAAGAAGAGGAACTACCATCCCCGCAAAAGAGCGCGCTGGCGCGCATCGATCGATTCCAGGAAGAGGGTAAGCTGCTCGAAGCCGCAGAGGCTGCGGCCTCCGCAGTACGTCAGTATCCCGACCACCTACCGCTGATACAGCGCTTTATCGAGTTGACCGCGATTAATCCCGATAGTGAGGCGTATCACCGAGCCAATTTGGCGCTATTTACCCAGGCGGCCAACCCAACAGTTGATGCTCGTATTATTTCCGACGGTTATTACAGTTACCTGCAAACTACGCAGAAGCCTCGAGCCCTAACCGCCAAAACTTGCCTGCTGATGGCGCGCCGCGCTGCTGAAGCCAAAAACTGGCCCTGGCTCGATGAACTCTTGAACAAGCTTATTGCGCAAAAAGTACAGCACCCGTTGATACCCAAATTAGGTATGACTCTGGTGAATTATTACCGACGTCTGGGCGAAGAGGGGCGCGCGCGGGAAATGAAGGCGTTAACCCAGGGGATGGAAATATCTGGACAGCCCTAGAGGATAAAAACCTGTTTATTAAAATACATTGGCAGTTAGACAGATCCCAGTAAGCATCCATAAGATCAAATTGGCAGGGGAGCCTTATGAATAAATATATTCTTAAAAAAGAACAAATCCTGGATATGGAGGGGGAGCACAAGGTGCACTTCCTCAACCCGAATGCAGTGCGCCGCAATAAATCCTTGGGAGACATGACCGGGATAAGTGGCTTTGGCTTTCACATTATTGAAATAGAGCCTGGGTACGAATCCACAGAGTATCACTGCCACAAATTTGAAGATGAATGTGTCTATATCCTGCAGGGGCAGGCTTCAGTATTCATCGGCGAAGAAAACTATATAGTGGGTGAAGGGGACTTTATCGGATATCCGGCTAATGGCCTTCCCCATGTGATGAAAAATACCGGAAACGATATTCTGCGCTGTATCGTAGTGGGCCAGCGCCTGGATCATGATGTGGCAGACTACCCCAATAAGAATAAGAGGATTTACCGTAATAAGGGGTTGCCGTGGGAACTAGTGGATCATAAAGATATCGAGCACCCTCGTTAACTCCACAGACAGAGATTCTGTATGGCCACAAAAGTACGTGTTTTCTACAATTCTGCCTGTCCGGTATGCGATGTGGGTATCCGTGCTCAGAAGAAGAAAAACACCACTTGCGGTGTGGAGTGGGAAGATGTTCACCTTGATAATGCCAAAGCACAGCAGCTCGATGTGGACCTGGAATTTGTGCGAGAGCGCTTGCACGTGATTGATACACAGGGGCACCTGCGAGTGGGTTACGAAGCATTTATAGCGATTTGGGAGAACTCTCCCAGTGAGCAGTGGAAAGCAAGGTTTTCAAAAACACCGGGTCTGCGATGGTGTCTTAACAAAATCTATAATGGCTTTGCCCGCTGCCTCTATCTATGGAATAGGGCTTTAAAGCACTGGTGAGATTGCTTCTGATTTTCTGCCGAGTGGAATAAACGGATAGAGAAAGCACGCAACCCTCTCCTGGAAACGTGCTATCGGTACAGGCTACTGACTCGTTGACCCTATGAATTTATTGGTGTGTGTTCTCTGAACTATTTAGTACTTTCCACAGAGTATCGATTTGATTGCGTAGAGTGCTGTTAGGGAATTTCTGTCTAATGAATTGCAGTAATTTCCTGGCCAGGTCTTCGCGGTTCAGCCCATCCATATATACCTGCGCCAGCAGCAGGTAAGCCGCATCCAGCTGTGGATAACTTTCTTTGTGTAGATTGTTCAATAATTGCGCCGCCAGCTGGTATTTGTGCTGTTGGTAGAGCACCTTGGCTAGGGTGTGGCGAAGCTCGGGTTTTACAATAGGGGGGGCCGGCTCGGTGGCCAGGTAAAGTTCCGCCGCTTTGTGTGGCCGGTTGAGTTGTATGAACTTATCCAGTAAATGGGGGCCGAGTTCCCGCAGGGCTTTTTGGTCCTGGGTTGCCAGTAGCAAGCGGTAGTAGCGTTCGTTGAGGACTTCATCATTGGGGTAGCGGCGCAAGCCATCTACCAGCGCCTGCCGTGCGGCTGGAAGATTCGATTCGCGCATTAAAATCTGTGCATCGGCCAAAGCGCGTGCGCGGTTGAATTCGTCCTCTTCCAGAAAGGTACTTTCGTCATCCAGTTCGGCCTGAATACCCAGTTTTTGCTGCCGCGACAGGCAGATGTAACCCATCATGGCGCTAGTCACGATATAGAAATAGGTAGTCGTGGCTGCAATCACCGGGCCCAGGGACCAGGGGGGTAGCTTTTCAATAGCAATGGCCATCAGCAGGTTGGGTGCGGCGGAAACCGCAGTGGTGGTAATCCACAACAGCCAGTAGGGCCAGCCGATAATCAAAGTGAATTGCAGTAACTTAAGTGGATTGATCGCCGCACGCAGGCTGTGTTCAAGGGCCAGTACAATCATCGCTGCCGGCGCAAATAGGAAGAGGGCAAAAGCATAAAGCTGCACGGCACCCATACCGAAAGAGAAGAGCTTGTAACCAACAAAACCGGCAATCAAGGTCATAGCGATGACTTTCAAGAACAGCGGTGCACTATTACCGTCCAGGGCATCGCCGATTCCGGGAGCTTCCAACTGGCCACTGGCAAGCCGCTCGATAACCAGCAAGTTGTAGCGGCTCACCAGGGCAACGATGCCCACCAGGGCCACGATTGCTAAAAGACCCAGGCCTGAGATTAGTAAACTAGCTGCAGCTGCCAGTGCTATGATCGCCAGGGGACCTGGTTTTAAGGCGTAGAGAAAATAAAAAATTCCCATCTGCCAAAAGGGCTTAGCACTGTTGCTGGCACCGATATACTCCACTAGATCGCGACACAACGGACACTCGGGTCCAAGGCCCTGATAGTTGGCACTGGAGCCTGGGATACATTCGCTACAGTATTTGCGCTGACAGGGTTGGCACTGCCAGGATGCATCGGCACTGGAATGGTAGCGGCAGGATTCAGCCATGAATTTTCCCTAAAAACTTTTCTTCCTGAAGGCTTATTGTGTTTCTTTCTAACAGTTTATCTGCCGTCATCGTGGCGGCGCAATCGTCGAGTATTTTTGATGTACTGTTAGAATGCAGCGTGAATCCCAATAAAATTGGCACACAAGTTTCAAAAAAGGTGTTGTATGACAAAAGCTATGCGCGTTCATTTGGTGGAAGGCACTGCAGGAGGACCCTGGGGCGAGGCGGCGTTACTCAGTTTTAATGGCAGCGAAGCTCATATCCATATTGGTGCGGCCAAAGGTGCTGCACTGGTGGCGGCGCAACGCGCGGCTCGGCGCCTCGATGGCATGGGAATCAATGAGGTGATACTCAGCGGTGAGGGTTGGGATATCGAAAGTCGCTGGGCTTTCTGGGGCGGTTATTTTAATCCACGTATCAATAATAAAATCCACTGGGGCAGCGAGGATACTGGCGAGCTAAAAGAACTGGCAGCACGTGAAAATGCTGCGTGTTGGGTCCGCGAGATTACCAATGGCACGCCGGATGATGTTTCTCCCAGGGTGCTGGCGGAGAGCGCGGCGGAAATGCTACAGAAGCTTGCCCCGAGCGCAGTTAACTATCGCATAGTGGCCGGCGATGACTTGCTGCGCGATGGTTTTGTTGGTATCCACAATGTGGGCCGTGGTAGCGTGCGCGAGCCGGTCATGTTACAGCTCGACTACAACCCTACAGGCAATGCGGATGCTGAGGTGGATATCTGTCTGGTGGGCAAAGGGATCACCTTCGATTCCGGTGGCTACAGCATTAAGCCCTCAAGCAACATGGCCACCATGAAATCTGATATGGGCGGTGCCGCTATGGTGACTGGAGGCCTCGCGCTGGCCATTGCGCGTGGTCTGGAAAAAAGAGTGAAGCTGTACCTTTGCTGTGCGGAGAACCTGGTTTCCGGCCACGCATTTAAGTTGGGCGATATTATTGAATACAAGAATGGTGTCACCGTTGAAGTGCTGAATACCGATGCGGAAGGGCGTCTGGTATTAGCGGATGGCCTACTCGCCGCAGGGGAAGATAAGCCTCGCTTTGTTTTGGATGCCGCTACCCTGACGGGTGCTGCCAAAATGGCTGTAGGCCGCGACTTTAATTCAGTCTTCAGTTTTGAAGATGAAATGGCACAGAAGGTACTGAATGCCGCAGCACAGGAGAATGAGAAGGCCTGGCGCTTGCCACTGGAGCCCTTCCATCTGGAGCAGACCCCCTCTAACTTTGCCGATATTTCTAATATAGGCGCTGACGGTAGCCCTGGGGCTTCAACTGCGGCGGCCTTCCTTGCTCGTTTTGTATCGGAGGAGGGCCGCAACTGGGTGCATATAGATCTCTCTGGCTCTTACCAGCCAAGTGCCAATGACCTTTGGGCCGCTGGTGCCAAGGGACATGGCTTGAGAACTATTGCTCGTTTCCTACTGGATAATTAATACCCAGCAATTACTGCCAAAAGCCTTGCAAAACGCGCCTAAAATTGGCGCGTTTCTATTTTTTCCTGACCTGCGCCTGTAAATTTTCACGAAATTATATTCCTTTTGAAAGCTTTAATCAGTGAACTTTCACTAGTTGAGGTTTTTTTAATTTAGCTCGTTAATTGGGACTTGGGCTCATAAATACGTTTTGTGTAATTCGGAAATTTATTTTAAATGTCGAGGGGTAATAGGTAATGAGTACTACGGCATCCGCAAATCATTCTGCTCAAAAATCAAATCGTTGTGCTAACTGCGAAACTGAACTTTTGGGACCTCACTGTTACAAGTGTGGTCAGCCGGTCAAGGGGATGGTGCGTCATTTCTCTTCCATAATTGGAGACTTTTTTGACACTCTACTGGCATTTGACTCGCGTACATGGAAAACAGTGCCGTCTTTATTCTTTCGACCTGGATTTTTAACTACTGAATATTTTTCAGGTCGTAGAGTCCGCTATGTGAGTCCTGTAAGGTTGTTTATTTTTCTTTGTATCACCAGTTTTTTTGTTACTCAGATTAATAGTGACTGGGCTATTAACTTTGGTGGCAATAAATCTGTAGTTGTGGATACGGAGTCTGCCGAAAGAGGTCTTGATCAGGCTGTTGAGAATTTAAAAGACCTCCAAAAAAAACATGCGGAAGACAATTTGGTGGTCATCAATTTAAAGGAGGTAGAGTCTGACCTTGTTGAAGAACGCATTGAAATTAAGGCGGGTTTAGACGAACTGAATACGGATCTAGATAAAGTTAATGTCAATCTGAACGGTGTTACAGGGGCATCAAAGCAATCCGAATATTTCACTAAGGATGCTATTGCTTCGGGGCTAAATGAAACTATTACCGAAATAGATGAAGAGTTTTTTCAAGTTGGCTGGCTTCCTGATTCTTTGGAAGATTGGGTTAATAAAAAAGTAGACAGTGCCCATAAAAATGTAGAACGAGTCACTGAAGATCCAAATCGACTTAAGAAAGCATTTCTGGGAGCCTTGCCTTCTACTTTAATAATCATGTTGCCAATTTTCGCCATGATGTTGTGGGTAGCTTATATCTTCAAACGTCGACTTTATATGGAGCATTTAATTGTTGCACTGCACAGTCATGCTTTTATTTGTTTAAGTATTTTAACTGCCAATCTGTTTTACAGCGCAAGCGAAAAGTTTTCTGATTACAATGTAATCTCTTCGCTTTTTGATAATCTGTTTTTTCTGCTAATTTTTTGGGTCCCCATTTATCTATTTTGGATGCAAAAGCGTATATATCAGCAGGGGTGGCTTATTACCTTATGTAAATACTCTTTTCTGGGAGGGGCTTATTTGATTTTGCTGGCCTTGGGTGCGGCTTTGACTGTTCTCTGGAGCTTGGCAGAGCTTTAGTGCTAGTTTTTAGCTATTCGTGAAATAAAACAAATTGATCAGTGGTTAGTATTTTTTGGACGTTCTTCACATAATAAGATGCAAAGAAGTAGAACGTTTTTATGGTTGATACCTAGAAGTAGAAAAAAGGATAGAGGTAATGAGTTGTTCAGAAACAGTGGAGCATATAAAAGGAAGTGTTGCTGAATGTGCAAACTGCAAGACCGAACTTTTGGGGCCACACTGTTATTCTTGTGGTCAGCCTGTAAAAGGAATGGTGCGCCAATTTTCTAACATAATCGGGGATTTTTTTGACACATTACTAGCGCTTGATTCGCGTATAGTACGCACTCTGGCGCCTTTGCTGTTTCGTCCTGGTTTTCTAACAGTCGAGTATTTTGCTGGACGGCGGGTACGTTATGTCAGCCCAGTACGTTTGTTTATTTTCTTATGTATAACAACCTTTTTTACAATTCAGCTTAGCACTGATTGGAAGGATTATTCATCTGAGAATGATGAGACTGTGGTTGAGGAAGTATCTGATATAAAGCAGCCCCTTGATGAAGGGAGAAATACTATATCAGACACATCAAATCAGGATGTCGAGACTGAGTTTTTGCCGAATGAGGCTCCAAAGAAAAAAGTTGGTGAAATAATCGATGAATTTCAGAGGGCTGAGCCCAAATTGGTAGTTGATATTTTTGATAGTGAAGAGGATGATCATTGCAATGTAAAGGTTGGTGGAGCTTGCTGGGATAACAAAGCGGAACGCCCAAGATTTTCAGGTGTACCACAATCCCTGGTGGATAGCGTGGCTGAATTCTTGCTAAAGATCGAAAAAAATAGTGATCTAGTTGAAGCTGATCCCAATCGTTTCAAGAAGATTTTTCTTGGCTCTTTACCTTCCACACTATTTATTATGCTGCCTATTTTTGCATTCATGTTATGGGTGCTTTATCTGTTCAAGCGAAGGTTATATATGGAACACTTAATTGTTGCATTACATAGCCATGCATTTATTAGTTTGGCACTATTACTGACGACTCTTCTACTTAATGTTCAGGGTTGGTTTGGCGGTTATCCATGGGTTGAGCAGATCACGTGGAGTTTAATATCTATCCTTGTCTTTTGGATACCTGTATATCTTTTAATCATGCAAAAGCGTTTATATAGGCAAGGTTGGATTATGACTTTGATTAAGTATTCTTTCTTAGCTGTTGTGTATCCGCTAATGCTTTCAATTGGAGCTACATTGGCAGTTTTATACAGCGTCGCAGAATTTTAGTATTTCCTGTTTATTTTCGGATTTTCTCACTCAGTAGTAATTAGGGTGCTAGGGTATTAAAAATACACGTTTAATACCCTTGATTATAAGAGGATAAGTTAATGTGGATGGATTAGGATATATGCTTTGTATCTTGGTTATATTTACATTTCTCTAGCGCTGAAGTGTCTTAATTATAAAACTGAATTTAAAATTAAAAAAATCATGATAAATAAGAGAGCTGCAACTGTTTAAGATTAAATTCCGCCAATATTTTCCAGCTATATATAGATATTCCATAAGGTCGCTTTACAATCTCTCCAGCCAATAGAATGTAGTTTTTATTTGATATGTGGTTGAAGGGTAAAATAGTTAGTAAAAAAAATACTTTATGGAGGGTAACATGTTGAGACTGATAATCAGTTTTTTAGCTAGTTTACTGACTTTGATTTTTGCGATAATCAGTTATGCAGATCCGATTCAGGATATAAGTATGCAGAACTATAATGCTGGTTGGTACCCTAACTTCTATCAAGGTCAGGGTCCATTTACCTGTCGTAGAACTTGTGCAATTTGGGTCGGTGCTACATCAGAATCTGAACTGACAAAGGAGATGACAGAGGAGTTTGAACAAACCAATGTTTGTAAAATCACTCGCAATCCAGAGATTATTGAAAAGCCATATGATGAACCATTGGCCCATTGGTTATATGGTAATCAATTTGACGACGAAGCTAATTGTTATGCGGGTACACCCTTTGGAGTAATTGAAGATGATCACTACATGTGCTTATGTGTATGTGATAAACCAGACCTGATCGTGAGCAAAATTCATGATCCAATCTGGGACTCTGGTTCAGGGCAATCCCTGATTGCTGTAGATATCACCAATGTCGGGCAAATGGCAGCTGCCGCAAGTTTTGCTCGCCTGATCGATCCCGATACTTTGGCCAATGATGTTCAAGCAATCCCAGCCTTAGCCGTTAGTGCGACGATAACCCTCAACTTTACCTTGAATTATTGGGTATTTGATCCTGATGCGGTGCTGGAAGTGACCGCAGACTATAAAAACATCGTGGAGGAATGCGATGAAACTAACAATACGCAGATTTATAAAAAGCAAGGTTAAAGTATATCTTATTAGTGTTCGACAATAAATTAACGAGCTAGGTGAACATTAATTACCTCACAGTTCTCCTTACCTACTGTAGCCGTTGGCATACCACCACCCTTGATATTGATATCGGACTTTTTGGGGATAATGATGTACATACGATGATAGTTACGTAATACGTAGTCTTTCTTGTTTGCGCTCAACCAAGGGTATTCGTTTGCAATGGCGGCTACCCCCCTTGCCAGGGCAATACCATCGGTACAATTATTTGGTGTGGTGGTGGCCATAACCATGGCTAGTAGGGCAGATGAAAAGAGCATAAATCTTGTTCTTTGGCCGAAGTCGGGGTAATCGAGGCACTAAGCTGTCACTCGGGAAGTATAACTAAGTCGGCTACAGAGCTGTAGTGATCTATACCAGAGTTTTGTCAATCTATACTCTCTCACAGCAGAGTGACAGGTCTATACCGGTCACTCTGCTAAACCTATTTTCCCTCATGAATTCTCAACTATCCCCATACGGATTTCTTTGCTTTGCAATATCTCCATTTGATTATCCACTTCGACGGTTCTCTGTTGAAACTATAAAAGGAGAAATTTGAAGGAATGAGTACTTATGAATAGCGAATATCTGTGGCTTGCGACACGAGTACATAAGATGGCATGGAAAATGAAGCTGTTACCCACAGCGTATTTTGCGTTGCAATCGGCATGTCTGTTTTTGTCGTAATTGCGTCTTTTGTGACATTTCTAGAGGAGTAGAATAGGTACAAGGAGGAATTGCTATGAGCAAAAAGATTGGTTTTTTCATTGCCGATGGTTTTCAGGCCCTGGACTTATTTGGCCCCTTGGATGCATTTATGGAGACTAACAGTTTTATCAGTGAGGCCTATTCTTGCTATTTATTAGGTTTGTCTTCAGGGGTTGTTGAAACAGCGTATGGACAATCCCTTTCTGTAGACTGCGATATCTTTGAATTACCACAAGTCGATTACTTGGTCATTTGTGGCGGTGTTGGAATGCGGCAATTGGAACTGAGCTCGAAGCAACTCAATGCTTTGAGGCTGATAGCTGAAAGTGCCCGTAGGGTAATGAGTATCTGTACCGGTGCTTTTATTCTGGCAAAGATTTTTCCTGAACAGAGTCATAGAGTTACTACACATTGGCGACATTGCCGAGAATTGGCACAACAGGCAGTTAATTATCAAGTAGAAGAAGACCCGCTGTTTATTGAAAGTGAAGGAATCTGGTCTTCCGCCGGTGTTTTATCCGGTGTCGACCTAGCCTTAGAGATCATCCGCAGAGACCACGGCAATACTATTGCTGCGAGTGTTGCCAAAGAACTGGTGGTCTACTTACAGCGCCGTGGTGGTCAGGCGCAGTACTCAGACTTATTACAGGTACAATCTGGCGATAGCATGCGTCTCAACCCATTGCTGGAGTGGTTAGCTCAAGATTATCAAAAACCTATCAGTGTCTCCGATATGGCCGAGAGAATATCTATCAGTGAGCGCCAGTTAACTCGCTTGTTCAAGCGTCATTTACACAGCACGCCTAGCCAGTATTTAAATCAAATTCGTCTCAACCGGGCGCGGGACCTGATTACTTGCGAGTCCTTGAGCTTGGAGCAAGTAGCTCTAAGAGTGGGCTTTTCCAGTTACGATAGTTTTCGCCGGGCCTTTCACCTTCAGTTTGGGGTCTCTCCCTCATATTTCAGCCGGAATCAAGCATAAAACAAAGATTATTTTTAATTATCTACTTGTTATTTTTTTCATATAAAGCCAACACACTTGAAACTGAGAAGGTTAGTTTGTGGAAGGAAGATATACAGTAATTACAGAAGTTAATTGAAACACATCATATAGATCCGCTTGTTAATGTTGATAAATATGAATTCTATGAGCAAATTCATAATCTACTTAAATCTCTGCCAGATATGAATGAAGCAGAAGTAGAGGTGGGAATAATGCGTTTAATGCGTAGTATTGGCAAAGTTTCTTTATGGCACTGGCATTATTGATGGACAAGATGAGGTGACTTACCAGTTTTTAAAAGATGGTAGATCTATCTCAATGAAAGTGCACTCTGTGCCTATGGAAAAATTTGGTGGGTTGAGCACACAGTATCCGGTTTTGGTTCCTGATATTAATTAACACACTGGTAAACCACCGCCTCTGGCGGTGAGACTTGACAAGGCTCAGCCGTTCCGGCGTGCAGAGTAAAAATATGGCCTCCATGAACGGGCAAGTTCTAGAAGGAGGCCATATGCGAGATTGGCAGTGCCAAGCTCACGTGAAACATTATTGCAGGTACCACGTGGTATTTGTGCCCAAGTATCGAAAGAAAGCGTTATTTGGGACATTGAGGCGGGAGATTGGAGCAATATTCCGAGACTTATGTCGTCAAAAGGGCATTGAGTTAGTCGAGGGGTACGCAATGAGGGATCACATTCATATGCTGTTAATGATTCCTCCGAAGTTTAGTGTTTCCAATACGGTTGGGTTTCTGAAAGGAAAATCTGCGATCCAGATATTTCGGAAGTACAAGCATGTACAGAGAAATTTCATAGGAAGACACTTTTGGGCTCGGGGTTACTGCGTGAGTACAGTGGGGCTTGATGAGCAGATGATTCGAGAGTACATCAAGAATCAAGAGGTCGAAGAACGCCGGCAAGAGCAGATTCAACTAGCGGGGTTGTAACTAGCCCCTCTGGGGGCTTTCACCATACCACCCGCTATGCGGGTGGTTGCTGATTATTTTAATATCGACTTGTCTGGTATCCGCCTGGCTTTACTAAGAAAGTACGACGCAGTTTACGTGGACTTTGATAGTTATCCAGATTTACGTGATCTTCAAGAACAGTGTGAGAATATTGTTGATATCGTACGTGATAGTAGAGTTCAGAATCTTGTTATCGATTTTCGAGATAATCATGGCGGAAATTTTTACGCAGGATTGGCTCTCTCTTCCTGTATTCAAAATTTGGATCAATTCGATTGGCGCAATGGTATATATGTAATGATTGATGAAGGTGCTCAATCAGCAGCGATGAGTAATGCGGCCCAGTATCAGCAAATTCTCAATACCAACTTGGTGGGTACTCCGACAGGCGCCGATCCTAATATAGCCTCTGAAACTAACCGTTTTAAGCTTAAAAACTCGAAGAGAGATAAGTATTGCCAAGCGCTATTATCGCTTTATTCAATCTCCTACCGATGCGCTATACCCTGATTTTCCGATGACGACAAGCTGGCGTGACTATAAGCAGGGTAGGGACGGAGTACTATTACAGTTACCAAATCATATTCAAGAAAAGGATCGTGAAAGTTAGGTAAAGTCATAGTAAATATTGACTTTCATTGTACTGAAAAAAATAATACACTGCACTCGAGATTTTATTAGGTATCAATACTCATTGAGCGTATCCATGAGTTTATACATAATAAATGCCGGTAGCAGTGCATTACTCATTTTCTAGGGAATAGCTCTTTAAAATAAACGATTACCACTCCACACAAATCTTACCAAAGTGCGAACCGCTGGTTTGATACTCAAAAGCTTCCTCAAGATTGGCAAACGGAAATGTCTTATCGATAACTGGATGCACTGTGTTGCTTTCCAATGCCGCAACATAATTCTGCTGTTCACGGCGATTTCCCACAACCAGCCCTTGTAGGCGTGCTTGTTTTCCCATCAGTAATGCTGTTGGGACTTCTCCCTCTCTGCCAGTTAGCACCCCAATGAGAGAAATGTGCCCCCCCACCCTAACTGACTGAATGGATTGTCCCAAAGTGGCGGGCCCACCCACCTCGATAATATGATCGGCCCCTTTGCCATGGGTTAACTCCAGTACTTTTTCTGACCACTGTGTATGGGTTTTGTAATTAATCCCGTGAGTTGCCCCCAGCTTCTTGGCGCGTTCTAGTTTCTCATCGGAGGATGAGGTCACAATTACTTGGGCGCCCAACATATTGGCAATTTGAATTACGGCAATAGATACGCCGCCAGTACCAAGGGTTAAAATTATATCTCCTGGTTTAACCTTGCCATCGCTGACCAAGGCCCTCCAGGCCGTGAGGCCCGCTGTGGTAATAGTGGCAGATTCAGTATGACTCCAGCCCTTGGGTGCCAGGGTAAATGCAGTGGCATCACGTACTACATGCTGGGCTGCCATTCCATCAATGCCATCTCCGGGTGTATTGGCGAAGCCCCAAACACTGTGGCATGCCGGCCCTGCCTGCCATTGGGGGAAAAAGCAGGAAACCACGGAATCACCGATCTTAAATTCGGTGACACCCTCACCAACGGCCTCAACTGTTCCTGCACCATCAGACATTAAAATACGGCCATCTTCGGTAGATATACTGCCGTCGGCAACCAGCAAATCATGGAAGTTGAGCGAGGATGCGCCAATGGCAACACGGATCTGCCCAGGCCCTGGCTTGCCGGGGTCATTAATTTCGCTCAGAGAGATATTTTCAAGACCGCCAGGTGCTTTTAGCGTCAGTGCTTTCATTATGTTCTTCCTTTAATCTTAAGAGCCTTTGTTTTCAGGCCTTCTAGCCAATCTTGATGGCCATTAATCATAGGATTAGGTTGGGTTATCACTAATTCAATGGCAGGCAACCGATTCTGTGCTTCTTATCTGAGGATATTGTTAACCAGGCGTGCTGAACATCCATATCAAGCTGCAGGTGCTGACTATTGTTTAACTGGTGCAGTATATCCTACATAGCGCGCTTCAACCGGAAATCGAGAATTTAAAATATACTTTGTGTACCTTTACTTAATTCAGGTCCCTGCCCATTCTGGAATTGGACATTTATAGAGTTAATAGGCATGGAGTAGTGGCCGCCCATCAGTTATAGCTGGCTTTGAGATAAAATTTACCTAGAGCAATGGTTATTGGGTAATCCTGAGAGAAGCTCTGAACCAGATTATTTTACTCATTGTGGTCTAGGTAATGTTGATGACGGTCAATCACTTTTCTCTGCAGAGTTGCCAATATATTCTTTAAGCTCACGACTCTTCTGTATGGCGTTGAAGGGGTCATAGGGCTATATACTTCAAATTTTTATTCATTATTCTCTATGAGAAAATCTTATATCTAACTGAAGGTTTAAGTGCTTGCAATATATTTATTTGGGTGCTTAAAAGGTCTAGAAATTAAAAGTTATTTGAATGGAAAGAAACTGGCGTTATTTTCTGCTGCTATAAGTATTTAGTTGGTATACGTCTCTGGGAAACTGGTATAGCTCATGACAAAGACTTTTAATGGGAATAAGTTATTGATAGCGCTGATTGTAACTTTATCTGTAGAAAATTTTGCGTATTCTGAGAGTTACGATACGGGCGATGAGCGTGATTGGTTGTTGAATGCAGAAAATGATAGAGGTCGCTTTATTTTGCTGCAAAATTATCTTGGTGGTTTTTCTGTTTCCATGTGGGAAGTAGGGGATCGTTACAAAACCATATATTCGGCACTTCAGAATGAGAACTTTGACCTAGCTATATATCATTGGAAAAAAATTAAAGCTGTCATTGAGAATGGTTACCTAAAACGTCCTGCCCGGAGGGCAAATTCGGATGCAATTTTTATAAACTCAACATATGAAGCTGTACTTAGTGCATTTGAGACCAGGGATATAAAAAAAGCCTGGCAAGGATTTTCCAATGCCCGCTCTGCATGTATGACATGTCATGTCGCCGAAAAAATACCTTGGATGAATGATCAAAATTTATTTAGAGATACTGCTGTTTCAAATAACTGAATACTATTTTTAATGGTTTACTGAGAGGATTGAGCACCCTACTTGAAATTACAACACTTTGACTAGTTGTTAGGAGTAGTCTTGATATAGATCTATTCATAATAGTTCAGGCTTCTAATCGCTCTCTATCAGTGGTGAATATCATCCGCTGTAAAAGTTTTTATGACCTTCTATGTTTCTTGGAGATTTTGGTGGTGATGGCGGATTAATAGTTTGATGTTTGAATTTACTGGGCTTTAGAAAAGGTGTGATATATCGCTAGCTACTTCAACGTTGGGAGTGCGTAAGTGGGTGCTTTTCCTAGACGCCTAGAAACCCAGTGAGTCACATGAGAAGGGATTAATTGGGGATTAAAATGGTGGGCCCTCCGGGACTCGAACCCAGGACCTGCCGATTATGAGTCGGATGCTCTAACCAACTGAGCTAAGGGCCCACACTTTGCTTGCGGGTATCGTTGCAAGCGGTTGGGCAAAGTACAAGATTTTTCCTTTCAAATCAATGCCTTTGTGGCAGAAATTTCTTCTTGTCGTGTTTGCACAACAACGTCAATCTCAGTAGCTATTATTTGAGCGGTCTTTAAATTTTAACTTCCCAGCCTAGAAAGTAAGGGATGGATATCCCATTTTGAGCTTGTTGGTACGCCTGTTCAGTTTGTTGGTGTTAGTTAGTACCATTGTTCAGGTTATAGAAGGGGAGGCGTAGCCTCCCTTTTTTTATAACTAACGATTTTCAAATAGTGCGGTTAAATCGGCAACTTGGGAATCACAATACAACCCCAGACGATAAACCACATTAACAGGGCCACTGCTACTGCGGCAGAGCCGGTGTCTTTGGCGATCTTGGCCAGTGGGTGCTTCTCAGCTCCTATGCGGTCCACAGTGGCTTCAATAGCGCTATTGATAAGCTCCAAAGGCAATACCACCAGGCTAACAGCTATCAATACGGCGCGTTCAGCCGGGGTGTCTCCTACCCATAGGGCAAAAGGGACAAAGAAGATAGCGAGGATAACTTCAATACGAAAGGCTTCCTCATTACGCCAGGCGGCGCTGAGACCTTCGCTTGAATATTTGGCGGCGGCAATCAGGCGGGCAATGCCTTTTTTGCCTGGCTTGTTGGCGACTTCTTCAGACTCTTCCGGTTTATTGGCGACTTCTTTTTGCATGCTGCTCTCCTGCCATCCGTAGACCCTTGCGGGCGGTCATGATTGTGTCACATAAAAAAGCCCGGTCGAACCGGGCTTTTTCGTGGGGGCTTACTCGTCGAGGAAGCTCCGCAGGTGCTCTGATCGGGATGGGTGCCTCAGCTTACGCAGGGCCTTAGCCTCGATCTGGCGAATACGTTCACGGGTTACATCGAACTGCTTACCCACCTCTTCCAGGGTGTGGTCGGTGTTCATGTCGATACCGAAGCGCATACGCAGTACCTTGGCTTCACGCGCGGTTAGGCCGGAGAGCACGGAGCGGGTGGCGTCGTGCAGGCCGGTCTGGGTGGCGGTGTCCACCGGGGAGGACTGGTTCTGGTCCTCAATAAAGTCACCCAGGTGCGAGTCTTCATCGTCACCGATAGGAGTTTCCATGGAAATGGGCTCCTTGGCGATTTTGAGAACCTTGCGCACCTTGTCTTCCGGCATATCCATGCGCTCGCCCAGCTCCTCCGGCGTGGGTTCGCGCCCCATTTCCTGTAGCATTTGGCGGCTGATACGGTTGAGCTTGTTGATAGTCTCAATCATATGCACCGGGATACGAATGGTACGTGCCTGGTCTGCGATAGAGCGGGTAATAGCCTGGCGAATCCACCAGGTGGCGTAGGTGGAGAACTTATAGCCACGGCGGTATTCGAACTTATCCACCGCCTTCATTAGGCCGATATTGCCCTCCTGAATCAGGTCCAGGAACTGCAGGCCGCGATTGGTGTACTTCTTGGCGATAGAGATAACCAGGCGTAGGTTAGCTTCAACCATTTCCTTTTTAGCGCGGCGGGAGCGGGCCTCGCCAATGGACATACGGCGGTTGATCTCTTTGATCTGGCCTACGTCTAGACCGGAGCGCTCTTGGCACTGGGCCAGCTTGCGTTGCGCGCGAACGATATCGTCTACGACATGACGCAGGGCGTCAGAGTAGTCGCGCTTCTTTTTGATGATCGCGGGGATCCACTCTTCATTGGTTTCGTTGCCGGGAAATTCCTTGATAAAGGTCTTGCGCGGCATACGTGCACGCTTGATGCACAAATTCATAGTGATGCGCTCTTGCCTGCGCACACTATCGAGAATATCGCGAACTTCGCCGTAGAGAGGATCGAACTGGCGTGGTGCCAGTTTGAAGTAGCGGAATACCTCGGCGACGGCTTCCAAAGCAGTACCGGCTTCCTTGGAGTCGCGACCGTGGGCGGCGATGGCCTCATCGGCGGCTTTCTGCGCAGCGATCAGCGCATTCATGCGCTCGGCCAGCTCCTCTGGGTCGAGACCGCCGGCGTTTTCCTCTTCTTCCTCGCTGGAGGAATCGTCGGCGTCGTCCGAGTCATCGTCCTCTTCGCCTTCGCTTTCAGAGGACTCGCTGCTGTTGTCGCTTACTACAGCGGCTTGGCCAGCCTGGGCTCCGGGGGGCACATCTTCTGCTGGGTCGAGCCAGCCGGCGATGACATCGGGGATACGGCGCTCCTCTTTCTCGATGAGCGCGTATTCATCGATGATTTGCTGTACTGCGCCAGGCCAGTAGGCGAGGGCGGCCATCAGCTCGCGCAGGCCCTCTTCGATACGCTTGGCAATGGCGATTTCGCCCTCGCGCGTGAGCAGCTCTACAGTGCCCATTTCGCGCATATACATGCGTACCGGATCGGTGGTGCGGCCTACATCAGACTCAACTGCGGCCAGTGCGGCGGCGGCTTCGGCTGCGGCGATTTCGTCGGCGGAGCTGTCACCCTCGGCCATCAACAACTCTTCGGCATCTGGTGCGCTTTCGAACACCTTGATACCCATGTCGTTGATCATGCCAATAATGTCTTCCACCTGATCGGGATCGGAAATATCTTCCGGGAGGTGGTCATTTACCTCGGCATAGGTGAGATAGCCCTGCTCTTTACCGCGGGCGATCAACTCCTTGATACGGGAGGTTTGTTGCTGGGTTTTGTCGGTCATGCACAACCCTGAATTCTGGGGATGAAAATACGGGACAAAGACGCGGGATTATAGCGTATATGCACTAGCAATAACCACTCTAGCTGTCAAGCAACGGCTCTGGTGTGAATTTTAGGGTGCTGAGGTTCCCGTTCCCGCCCGGCGGGGTGAGTGAATATAGTGTTGAGGCCGCAGTTTTCAAGGGGTTATTGCAGATTAATTGTCTTTTCTGCGCCAGTTGGCCAATAAAGCCAGTTGTTCTTCCTGACTGAGCTGGGCACCGGCTTTTAACTGGGCCAAGAGATCGCGATTGCGCTGCTTGGCATCGGATTTTTCTAGGTGACGTAGACAGTCGTTAAATTCAGCCTGGGGATCGTATTCCAGGTTGCTATCGCCTTGGGCTAGGTGACGAACCCCGGAAACTAGGGGAGATATCGCCAGCTTAGCCAGAATATCGCTGGATTCGGCGCCGTGATGGGCGCGCCAGTGGCCGATCAATTGGCGAAAGTTAAGTTGTGGGCGGCTCTTGAAAAGCTCCACCAGCTGGGCAAATAGCAGCAGGTCTGGGTTGTCGGCGCCGAGGAACTGTTGCAAGTCCTCAATCTGCGTGGCCAGCTCGGGGTGGTGGAGGATCAGCGCTACCAGCATACGTTCAGGAGGTAGGCGATACTGGCCGGTGCGGCGTGGGCTGTCCCCAAGTGTGGGGGAATATTCAGATTCGTCTTCGCGGGGCCAGGGTTCCGGTGGAGTGCGGTGTTGGAGTTCCTCATCCTGCTCGGTAGAGAGGGGTGCGCCGGTGACAGTTGGCTGTGCCTGTGCTTGCTGTAACTGGGTGTTGCGAGCCTTCTCCGCGTGAATCACCTCCTGCAGAGTGTCTTTGTCGAGTCCGGTACGCGAGGCCAGCTGCTGGAACATCAGTTGGCGATATACGCCTCCTGGCAGCAAATCCAGCAGTGGGGCGGCCAGCTTGGACAGGCGCGCGCGGCCGTCCATGGTCTGGAGGTTGATGTCTTCGCTGAGCAGGTCGAAGAGAAAGTCCTCCAGGGGGCGGGCCTGCTCTTCTATCAGTTGCTGGAAACGTTCTCCACCCAGTTGCCGCACCAGAGTGTCGGGGTCTTCGCCTTCCGGCAGCAACAAAAAGCGTAGGCTGCGGCCGTCCTGCATATGGGGCAGGGCAGATTCCAGTGCGCGGCGGGCGGCGGCGCGGCCGGCGCGGTCACCATCAAAACAGAATAGCAATTCACTAGTATGGCGAAAGGCCAGCTGAATGTGCTCTTCGCCGCAGGCGGTGCCAAGGGTGGCGACGGCGTAGCGGATATCGAACTGTGCCAGGGCCACTACATCCATATAGCCCTCCACCACGATCAAGCGCTCTAAGTTGCGATTGGCCTGGCGCGCCTCCCACAGGCCGTAGAGTTCACGGCTCTTGTGGAAAATCGGGGTTTCCGGGGAGTTGAGGTACTTGGGCTTTTCGTCCCCCAATACCCGGCCGCCAAAGGCGATGGTGCGGCCGCGCTGGTCGCGAATGGGGAAGATGATACGGTTACGGAAGCGGTCGTAGTGATGACGCCCGCCTGGTTTGCTGTTGCCGTCACTGTCCTGGCGACGAATGGCGAGTCCTGCCAGTTCAAGCTGGTCGGCTTTTTCGGGAGTGTCGGCCAGGGCGTTGAGCAGGTTGTCCCAGCCCGGTGGTGCCAAGCCGATGTCGAAATCTCGGGCAATCTCCCCGGATAATCCGCGATTGCGCAAGTAGGCCACTGCGTTACCTGCTGCAGGGTGGTTGCGTAGCTGTTCACGGTAGAATTCTGCAGCTTTTTCCGCCAGTAGATAGAGGGATTGGCTTTCCCTCTGGCGCTTTTCCTGCCCGGGAGCCAATGCCTCTCTGGGTACTTCCAAGCCGCGGGTGGCTGCCAGTTTTTCCACGGCTTCGGGAAATGGCAGGCGATCGTATTCCATCAGGAAGCCGATTGCATTGCCGTTGGCGCCACAGCCGAAGCAGTAGTAGAACTGCTTGTCTGGGCTCACGGTAAAGGATGGGGTTTTTTCGTCGTGGAAGGGGCAGCAGGCGGAGTAGTTTTTTCCGGTCTTGCGCAGTTTTACCCTACTGTCCACCAGCTCGACGATATCTGCGCGGGCGAGCAGGTCGTCGATAAAGTGCTGGGGGATCTTGCTGGGCATACTTTTCTGTAATCCGGCTGGGCGTTAGGCCAGTCGGGCCTTAACCAATTTGCTGACTGCGCCCATATCTGCACGGCCTTGAACCTGGGGCTTCACCTGGGCAATCACTTTACCCATGTCGGCCATACCGCTGGCCCCGGTGCTCTGCACGGCGGAAGCGACAATTTCGCTAATCTCCGCTTCGGTCAACTGCTTGGGCAGGAACTCTTGGATGACTTCGATCTCCGCCTGTTCCACTGCAGCCAGCTCGGCGCGGCCGGCCTTTTCATACTGGGTGATGGAGTCGCGACGCTGTTTGGTCATCTTGTCCAGCAGAGCGAGGATACGCGCGTCATCCAGATCGATGCGCTCATCCACTTCAACTCGTTTGATCTCAGCATTGATTAAACGCAGGGTGGCAAGACGCTCTTTGTCGCGTGCTTTCATTGCGTCTTTGGTCGCTTGAGTCAGGGTGTCCTTGAGAGTGCTCATAGTGAGTGTTCCGGGATTGGCATTGATTGTGGTTTATTGGGTTGAGCGCTAAGGATAGCGCGTCCGCCGAGCATGGAGAATGCGGTTGGCAGAACGAAAAACGGCGCGCGAGTAGGGCTCGCACGCCGTTCTTTATAGCTCCGCTACGGGCTAAGCCCGTCCGGCCGCCTCGCTGCGACAGGCTTATTCAGCCTGCGGCTCTTAGTAGAGACGCTGGAACTTGCGGTTTTCGCGCTGAAGCTTTTTAGCGTGACGCTTAACAGCGGCAGCAGCTTTGCGCTTACGAACAGCGGTGGGCTTCTCGTAGAACTCGCGACGACGTACTTCAGACAGTACGCCTGCTTTTTCACAGGAGCGCTTGAAGCGGCGCAGAGCGATATCGAAAGGTTCGTTGTCTTTGATTCGTACAGAGGGCATTAGGATACCTGTTAAAATTCGTTTCTCTCGGCCATTCCGGCAATGCTCTCGCAGTTGCATCCGGTGGCCGGTTCACAGCGAGGGCGCAAATTCTAAACACTCCTATACGGGATCGCAACCCCATTTTCCAGTATGATAACCGCCCCTCGAAGTAGTCACGAGAATGAAATCAAGTGCGCGTCCTCGGTATAGAAACTTCCTGCGATGAAACTGGCGTCGCTATCTACGATTCTGAGTCCGGTCTGCTCGGCCATGCTCTATTTAGTCAGGTTGACCTGCACGCCGATTACGGCGGTGTAGTCCCTGAACTGGCAAGCCGCGACCATGTGCGCAAGCTGTTGCCGTTGGTACGGCAGGTAATGGCGAAGACCAATACCAAGCCTTCCGATTTGGGGGGTGTAGCTTATACCGCCGGTCCAGGCTTGGTTGGCGCCCTGATGGTGGGCGCCTGTGCCGGCCGCGCCCTGGCGTATGGCTGGGGGGTGCCCGCTGTGGCGGTGCATCATATGGAGGGGCATTTATTAGCTCCGATGCTGGAGGACAATCCACCGGCTTTTCCTTTTGTGGCCTTGCTGGTCTCTGGTGGTCATACCCAATTAGTCGAAGTGCGCGGTCTTGGCGACTACGAACTGATGGGGGAATCCCTGGACGATGCCGCTGGCGAAGCTTTTGACAAGGCCGCCAAGATGCTCGATCTGGACTACCCCGGTGGTCCGCGATTGGCAGCCTTGGCTGAGAAAGGTGATCCCAAGCGCTTTACATTCCCTCGCCCTATGACGGATCGACCGGGGCTGGATTTCAGCTTTTCGGGCTTAAAAACCTTCACCCTGACCACTGTGCGTCAGCACGCCCTCGAAGATGGCCTGCCGGATGAACAGACCTGTGCGGATATTGCGGCAGCCTTCCAAGAGGCGGTCGTGGATACTCTAGTGATTAAATGTCGTCGTGCAATTAAAGCCTCTGGTTATAAAACTCTGGTAATTGCCGGTGGGGTTTCCGCGAATAAGTTGTTGCGTGAACGTTTGGAAATGAGCCTGCGCAAGGATAGTGCCAGCGTCTACTACCCCCGTCATGAGTTTTGCACCGATAACGGCGCTATGATCGCCTATGCCGGTAGTCTGCGTTTGCAAGCCGGAGAACAGACGAGCCTTGCAGTTGATGTGCGTCCACGTTGGCCAATGACAGAATTGCCCAAGACCGAACTTTAAGAAATCCCAGGGGCATCCTGGCAGTAAAAAGAAAAGAGCCGATAAATGGATATTGTTTATATACGGGATTTAAAGGTGAATACCATTATCGGTATTTACGAGTGGGAGCGGGAAGTACGCCAGACTGTCAGCCTTGATATAGAAATGGCTTTCGATATCAGCGAGGCGGCGCGTACAGACAATATCGAGCACACACTTAACTATAAGGCGGTGGCCAAGCGCTTGATCGCTTTTATTGAAAGCAGCGAGTTCTTGCTGGTGGAAACTATGGCGGAACAGGCTGCGGCAATTGTCAGGGAAGAGTTTTCCGTAAGCTGGCTGCGACTGCGTTTGTCCAAGCCGGGTGCGGTCCGAGGGTCCAGGGATGTGGGTGTCATTATTGAGCGTGGCGAAAGGCCAGCAAAAGGTGCAGCAGCGATGTCTGCGGGAGTGTAAACGTGGCTCAGGTGTATCTTAGCCTCGGCAGTAATATCAATCGCGCGCAATATATCCGCGCAGCGCTGGATGCCCTTGCAGGACAGTTTGGCGACTTGAAGGTGTCTCAGGTTTTCGAGAGCGAAGCGGTAGGATTCCCAGGGGATAATTTTTACAATCTGGTGGTGGGGCTACAAACTGACCTGCCAGTAGGACAGCTGGCCCTGTGTCTGCGTGGTATCGAAGATGCCAACGGCCGCCTGCGCTCTGGACCTAAATTCAGTGCGCGCACCCTGGATATTGATATTCTTACCTATGATCAACTTACGGGGACTATCGATGGAGTGAAATTGCCTCGAGGTGAGATTGTAAAAAATGCCTTTGTTTTACAGCCTTTGGCAGAGATTGCTCCGGAAGTATTGCATCCGATCGAGCAGAAAACTTACCGTCAGTTGTGGAATGAGTACGACCAGGCTTCACAAAAATTGTGGCCGGTAGAATTTATTTGGCCGTGATTCCAATAATTTTTTAAAAAATGTAGATAAAAAGCAGCCTTTAGAGGCTGCTTTTTTGTCAGTAAAAATTAACTCAGGCTCATTAGTGCCTCTTTGGTAAACGGAGTGATTTCCTCCGCGCGATCTTCACGTACCTTAGCGAACCAGTGTGAGTCTTGTAATAGTGCGCGGCCAACGGCAATCAGGTCGAACTCCTGGTTGTCCATACGACGAGTTAGTTCGCCTAGATCGGTAGGGTTGGCAGTACCGCCCATGCCCTGGTTATTGCCGCCGATAAAATCATCGTCAAGGCCGACACTGCCGACAGAAATTACTGGTTTTCCAGTCAGCTCCTTGGTCCAGCCTGCCAGGTTGAGATCAGAACCCTCAAATTCTGGCACCCAGAAGCGTCTTGTAGAAGCGTGGAAAATATCAACGCCGGCTTCAAGTAGCGGAGTCAGGAAGCGTTTCAGTTCTTCCGGGTTTTGCGCCAACTTGGCTTCGTAATCCTGCTGCTTCCATTGGGAGTAGCGCAGCACTATGGCGAAATCTTCGCCTACGGCCTCACGTACCGCTTTGATAATTTCCACTGCAAAGCGGGTGCGATTTTCGATGGAGCCACCGTACTCGTCATCGCGTTGGTTGGTACCTTCCCAGAAAAACTGGTCGATCAGGTAGCCGTGGGCGCCGTGAATCTCTACGCCGTCAAACCCAATTTCCTTGGCTGCTTTCGCCGCGTCTGCAAAAGCTTGTACAACTTCCCGAATGTCCTCTTTGCTCATCGCCTGGCCATTGGGCTTGCCGGGTTTGAACAGGCCTGAGGGGGAGTAGCCGGGTACTGATTTATCCGGGCCTGTGCCCTCTTTGCGCACGGAGCCTACGTGCCATAACTGCGGGATAATCTGGCCACCGGCAGCGTGTACTTCGTCTACCACTTTTTTCCAGCCGGCGAGAGCGGCTTCACCGTAGATTGCCGGTACATTCTCGTAGCCGTTGGCAGCTTTATGATTAACGAAGGTGCCTTCGGTAATAATCAGTCCCACTTCACCTTCAGCTCGACGGCGGTAATAGCCGGCCACTTGGTCATTGGCTGTATAGCCCGGTGACATAGTGCGTGTCATGGGGGCCATTGCGACCCGGTTGCGCAGCTTTAGGGATTTATGCTCGAAAGGACGCAGTAGGTTGTCCAGGGAACCACTCATATTTCTCTCCTGAATGTCTCGATTCAACACTGGGACTCACTGGTCCCACTAGGTCACAATTAAAATGGTTGCGTTATAAGACCTTATTTTAAGGTTGAGTTCAATATCTGGTTTCGTATTGCAACTCTTTTGTCGGTATAATGGCTAGGGAGCCTCTGAATAACTCCGTAATGCCTCTGCGGGCCATGAAGGCTGCAGATGTTAGGCGCAGCTCGCCGCGAATGGCTCAGTCCTTTGCAAGAGCTGCAACGCAGCAGCTGTGGCCTTCAAGGCCCGCCCTTCGGGGCTTGCAGAGCGATTCACACTCCGCGTTGCGACTTCTTGAAAGGTCTAGACATTCTTGCGAAGCCGCGCCTTTATTGTGAACCGCTCTGCATGCCAGAGGTATCACGGAGTTATTTAGAGGCTCCCTATATGTCACGTAAACGCTTTGATGATCTTGATTGCTCCCTGGCTTGCGCCCTAAATGAGGTGGGGGACTGGTGGTCCCTGCTGATAATTAAGCAGGCGATGCTGGGTACCCGCCGTTTTGTGGATTTCCAAAGAAGCCTGGGAATTGCCAAAAATATCCTTGTGGATCGGTTATCCCGTCTGGTGGAAAACGAGGTTCTGGTGCGCTTTGATGCGGGTGAACACGGCACTCGCTACGAGTACCGCTTAACGGAAAAAGGTCGGGACTTGTTTACGGTGGTAATCGCCCTACGCCAGTGGAATCTGCGCTGGAACGGCAATAAAGATGGGATGCATCTGGTCGATAAAAAAAATGGTGAGCCTATCTCCGAAGTGGCTGTGCAGAATGCCCAGGGACAAAAACTCAGTATTCGCGATGTATTATTTGTGGATGAAAATGGCCAGCCCCTAGAGCAGGCTGGCTAGTTGGCTTTTTGAGGGGCTCAATCAATCCTGGCTCTTGGACAGCAGTCTGATTATGTCCAGAGCCCTGCCCGGCTCCCAACGCATAACAGAGATAACGCCGTGCATGGCCAGTAGGCGCTGGTCTATTTTCCCCTTCTTCTGAAGCTTTTGTAATTTCTCTGTGGCCTCGGTAAAGCCACTCTGCTCATAAGTGAGTAGTAATTTGACGGTCTGCTCCGCCGGAGTGATTTGGCGTGGAACAGGGGTGTACCCCATCGCGCTTACCATACTCTCAGCCGCCAGCCAGGTGGACCAGGGGTTTTGCCCGGTAATAAGCTGGCCATCCACGCTGACTTGTTCCAGGTAAGTGGGCCCAGCCTGAAAAAACGCGCCTTGCTCACGTAAGCGATCCTCAAGCAGGAATGGAAATCGTTGCTCGGCGTCAGGGATAAGAAAAAGCTCCTCTTCGTTAGTAAAAGCACTGATCTGCCGATCGGCGATTAAGAGCTTGCCATTATCCAGGGTGACATTGGCAAGGGCTGCTGGCCCGTGGCATACCGCTCCGATAATTTTGCCGCTGTTATAGATTTCCCGCACCAGGGACTGGATATGGGGATTGTCAGGGAAATCGAACATAGTGCCTTTACCGCCGACAAAAAATACGGCCTGGTAATCCTCTGCTGATACCTGATCGATAGGAATACTGTTGTTGACCTTTTGTTGTGCCTCCGGGTCATTGAGAAAGGCATAGTCGAAAGGCCCCAGATCATCTTTATCGATCACCGCAGGCGGTTTGCCGCCTTTGGGACTGGCAATATCGATAATAAATCCGTTGGCTGAAAAGATGTAATAGGGGCGTGCCAGTTCAGTTAATTCATAACCAGTTGCCTTGCCACTATCTCCCATCGTTTCAGTACTGGTGACAACAGCTAAGATTTTTCCTCGGCTTTCCCTGGGTAATTGTTGTAAATACGGCAGGTCACTTACTGTCGTAGTGGAAAAGTCCTGCTCTTGGGGTGGAATTAGGCCCTTAATCCAAATAATAAAACCAAAAAATACGGACAAAGTCAGTGCCAGGGAAATAACAATTTTCTTCAACATATTAATCTCCAAAATTGCAGTAGTAGACGGAAAATCTTCTAGTGAGTTCGTAGGAGAATAAGGGATGGAAGGTGAAATTCAGGTGAGATTGTAATTGCTATTTAGGAAGAAAGAAAAAGCTGCACTCGAGATCGTATAAGGTATGGATGCCGATTCACTGTGCATATCGAGCGCATACGGTAAAAATTTGAATCTTAGAACGCTACTGTGTAAAAGACAGAGCGCACTGATAAGTATTGTTTCGACATTGGATTGAGATGGTCCAATTTAAGGCTTCACAGATTCTCTTGGCCAGGAAAAGGCCTTGACCAATACCATCACTGCCTTCCCTTTTTTGGCCGGGTAAGAGGGAGGTTTCTAGATCTAATTGGTTGTCTGTGGCGTTCTCAAAAAAGAGTGTGTCCCCCTTATAGGTAATAACCAATTCAGGGCTGGTAGCGTGCTGTAATGCATTGCTGATCAAGTTGTCGAAGAGCAGACTTACCAGGTGTCGATTGGCCAGGACTCTGACTTTGTGCCCTAACTTTAAATCAACATTAAAATGCTTTTGTACAATTAACTGGTGTTGAGCTAAAAGACGTTCCTCTAGTAAAGCGCACAACGGGATATCTTCCGACTGTAGAGACTCAGAGCGGGCGAGGGCTAATAGTGTCTTAACGGTTTTTTCCATACCGGTAACAGTTTCTAATAGCTCATTTTTCTCAGCTAAAGTCATTTCCCGATTTTGACTGAGAGCCAGCGTGCTTTTCAGAATGGTTAGCCCGGTGCGCAACTCATGGCTTGTATCCCGGGTAAACTCAGTTTCCCTGCGCAATGTTAGCTTGAGCTGGTTAAGAGTATCTTGCAACGTACTTGCGAGATAACCGATTTCATCTTGTTCATTGTTATAGGGCAGGGAAATTTGAGAATCGCAGTTTCTCTGCCGCTGAACTGCTTTAGCGAGGGTTACTACAGGCGCGATGGTTTTACGGGAAATACGAAAAGCACAATAGAGGGCTAAGAGTAGGGTCAAGATACAGGCGCTGGCAAAAAGCCAGAGAAGCTTTGAAGATTGTCGGGTAACAGTGAGCAATTCACTGACTTCAGCTACGAGAACGGCGGAATGGTTGTCCGGAAAATGTACTCTGCGTAAATGGAAGTGATGTTCAGTATCACTAAACCACTCAGCCTTTTCTGCATAGCTTGGTAAGGCAGTGCGCAGTTCGGCCGGAATTATTTTGCTTTCAGTGTATAGCGTTAAATAGGGTAGGCGTGGCTCTGGGGTCGCATTAGTCAGTCTTGCCTGCTGTTCGAGGTAGCGGACTTCTCCGGCCAATAAGTTATCGAGTAAATGGTCTTCAACTACATAGGCCACCATCATACAAATGGCAAAAAACACCAAGCATAGCAGCAGGGTAAAACTGCCAAAAATAGCGAAGACCTTCCTCTGTAAATTACTGGTTTCGCGCATTGGGAGTTTCCAACTGATAACCGAGATTGGTGATGGTTTTCAACATAGGGGCCTGGAAAGGCTTATCCAGTGTTTGGCGAAGACTATAAATGTGGGATTTTAAGGCGTCTGTTTCTGGGGGTTCATCACCCCAAATATGGTGGATTATTGCCGAGCGGCTTACTGGTGCTGGCGACGCCTGGGCGAGCATAGTGAGAATGCGAAAACCGATAGTTGTCAGGGGCAGAGGTTGTTTATCCCGGTAGGCCGTTTGCTGGCGCTGGTTTATCTGTAAATCACCGACCTTAATTTCTTCACTGGTATGCAGCTGGTGTCTACGTGCCAGGGCACGGCATCTCAGTATCAGTTCCCTTGGTTCGAAGGGCTTACATAAGTAGTCATCGGCACCGATACCAAATCCGCGTTCTTTATCTGCGAGAGCATCTCGGGCAGTTAACATCAGAATTGGCATGTTAACTGGCGCTTGTGCCTTGATCTTTTCGCAGACCTCTAAGCCGTCCATATCCGGCAGGCCCAGGTCGAGAATAATCAGGTCGAAGATTTGTTCCAGGGCCAGCTGTAAGCCCTGGCGGCCCCGCTGGGCATAATCTATCTGCCAGCCCTCAGCGTGCAGGAATTCGGCAAGCTGGCGGGCGATAGTGGGGTTATCTTCAATCAACAATATCTTCAGTGAGCGCACCGGCAAATCTCTTTTGGCAGAGGAAGTTGCAAAACATTCTGACAGAGTGCCGGTGAAATTGAAGTGAAGCCTCGTTGTTGGACTGTTTATTGGTTGGACTGCTCTAGATATTGAGGTTGCGGCCGCCGTCAACGGCAATAACCTGACCGTTGATATAGGGGGCGTCACAGACCAGGAAGCGCACGGTTTTGGCGATATCACTGGGGTCACCGGTTCGGGCCAAAGGAATGCGCTGGGTGATCTGTGCTTTCTTGGCTTCGTTAGTTGCCTCTTGCTCTGGCCAAAGAATGGCACCGGGGGCGACTGCATTGACCTGGACCTGGGGAGACAGCTCCAGAGCGAGGCTTTTTGTCAGCATTACTAGCCCAGCCTTGGCGGCGCAGTAAATAGTGTGCTCGGGCATCGGGCGCTCGGCGTGAATATCCGCCATATTAACAACGCAACCCTGTTGTTGGCTGAGTGTTTCTTTCAGGGCCTGAGTGAGAAAGAAAGGGGCTTTGAGGTTGCTGCCTACCAGCCGATCCCAGTCCTCCTCGGTCGCATTTCCCACAGGTGTGGGGTGAAATGCTGAGGCATTGTTGACCAGAACATCAATACTGCCCCAGGCCTCTTGTGCGCGTTGGGCCAGATTGGAACAGGCTTCGGCGCTATTCAACTCACTGTGCAACGCTATGGCAGAGTTGGGGCGACGTTGGTTCAGCTCGTTTGCCAGGGCCTTGGCAGCATCAGCCGAGTTGCGATAGTGAATAACAACTCTGTGATCTTTATGTAGCTCCTCAGCAATAGCACGGCCCAGGCGTGCGGCGGCACCGGTAATCAACACATTACGCAATGTAGTCATCCTTTACTTTGGCGATTGCCTTGATACGCTCCCGGTCCAATGCTTGCCCCAGTTTCGCACCCTGGTAGCCCTGTTTAATCAACTCCTCGGCAGTTACTGCCGCTGCCTCATCTCGAGCGGCGCGTAAAAATTCCACCTGTGGATAATCTCGATTCTCCAGCCCCTCACGACCTCGGGCATCTGCCTCACAGGCGCGAAGAAAGTTTTCAAATCGTTCGGGACGTCGAAAGGCATCCAGACTGCGGATCATCTTCATAATGCTCTGTGGGCGCAATTCGAAGGCTCTGTGGCAATGCAGGTGATATTCGCAGACCCCGACAGCTAGTGCAGTCAGGTCTTTTGGGGTACGCCAGCGCTCACAGACGGCCTTTACCAGGGGCACGCCGGCGGCCTCATGGCCGTGGTGACTGGGGAGAATCTCCTCGGGAGTCAGTCCTTTGCCCAGGTCGTGTAGCAGTACTGCAAAACGCAAGGGGAGCTCTGCCGGTGCGGCGCGCAGGGCTAGCAGTACGTGTTCTCCAGTGTCCACTTCGGGGTGGTGTTTGGGCGGCTGGGGAACACCAAACAAATTCTCTAATTCTGGTAACAGTACCGAGAGGGCACCGCAGTCTCGCAGTACTCGAATAAAAATATCGGGGTCTGGCTCGGTAAGCGCCCGGCTGACCTCTTTCCAGACTCTCTCGGCCACCAGATATTCCACTTCACCCGCTTCTACCATCTGGCGCATGAGTATCATGGTTTCAGGGGCAACGCTAAAGCCAAGGTGATGGTAGCGGGCGGCAAAGCGGGCCACTCGCAGAACTCTTAGCGGGTCTTCGGCAAAAGCAGGGGAAACATGGCGCAAAAGCCGTGCCTCCAGATCTTTCTGCCCGCCGTAGGGGTCAATTAGCTTGCCGTCGGTGTCTTCTGCAATGGCATTAATAGTGAGATCTCGCCGCAGGAGATCCTCTTCCAGGGTGATATTGGCATCGGCGTTAACGGTAAAACCGCCATAGCCGTGTCCGCTCTTTCTTTCGGTGCGAGCGAGCGCGTATTCTTCACCGGTCTCAGGGTGTAGGAATACTGGAAAATCTTTGCCGACTGGGCTGTATCCGAGATCCTGCATTCTATTTACATCTGCCCCAACCACTACCCAGTCACGCTCGGTGACTGGACGATTCAAAAGTCTGTCGCGCACTGCGCCGCCAACAAGGTAGATCTTCAAAAATTGTTCTCCAGAGCTGGAGATATCATTAATTCGGTAGGTGATTGTACTGCCATAAGTCCATTTATTCCGGCAATGTCCGCAGGGGTGCTGCTGGATAAGAATGCAGGGAAGGAGAGTCAGAGGTTTTGGCAAGATAAAAAAAAGGCCCCGAAAAAACAAGGGGGCCCAGGGTCTTAGGGTATTCGCTTAGCAAACATCTAATTGCCAATAGCGGGATCGCTGACTTACCGGCCATACCCGCTGGAGAGGATCTGGCGACACACTGGTACCGCTAAATCTGAAGTCATTCTATGTGACCTGTCATACCTGTCAACTATATCTTTTAGTATTTTTTGAGGGGGTTGTATCTCTGTTCGTTAACTAAATACATGGACCGAATTTCGGGCTGGTTTTGCAGCATTGAACAGCATAATTTATAGGGGCGATCCTGTTGGGCAGGATAATTTCGCGCCTGGCTTCGGGGGATGGAGTTGGGGCTTTTGAAATTGACTTGTTCGTCAAGGATTGCAGTTGTTGGGGAGAATAAATATGAGCGAACTACATGTGCTAACCACCGGGGAAGCGGCTCGGTATTGTGGGGTCAACTTCCGAACGGTGATTCGCTGGATTGAGCGGGGGCAGCTCAAGGCTTACAAGCTTCCTGGGCGTGGCGACCATCGGATTTGTGTAGAGGACTTCGTGGGTTTCCTGCGGGATAACTCTATGCCAGTGCCGAATGACCTGGCGGTACCCAGTCGCAAAGTTCTGTTGCTGACAACAGATCCGGAACTGACTTCTTCAGGCCTCCAGGCCTTGAAAAATATCGGCTGTGAAATTGAAGTGGCTGGTGACAGTTTCTCTGCGGGTGTTTTATTAGCTAATGCCAAGCCGGCGCTGTTGGTTGTCGATGCCGCATTGGTTGGTGACGGGGGCTTTCAGGTACTGGATTACTTGAGGTCGCGCAGCGAGTATAGCAGCCTGCGTATCCTGGTTGTGGCTGCTGAGGAAGATCTGGATAAAGCCCGCTGGCTGGATGCGGGGGCCGATGCCCTTCTGGCACATCGTGAAGAACGCGGTGAACTGGCTGCTAAAGCCAGGTTGCTGTTAGAGGCTGATCACTAAGCCAAGTTTTCTGCCTGGATTTATTCCTGGCCATTCGCCCCGTTTGCACGGGAGTTTTAACAAAAAGCTCCCGTGCAAAGATTCAGATAGGTTTCGGAATCAGCATTGACTCCTCTTCTCCTTCCTGCCGATCACGGCCCTGTTCAGGGCAGTGGAAGCTAGCCATAATTTCATCGCCGTTGAGGCTGTTTAGATGTATATCAAAACCCCAGAGTCTGTGTAGATGCCTTAAAACTTCCGGAGTATCTTTGCCAAGTGGCCGGCGGCGATGCTGGGTGTGATTTAAGGTGAGTGAACGATCTCCCCGTGTATCTACAGAGTAAACCTGTATGTTGGGTTCTCGATTACCCAAGTTGTACTGGCCCGCGAGATTCTCCCGAAGTTGTCGATAACCACTTTCGTCATGGATTGCACTGACAACAATTTCATTTTCCTGATCGTTGTCGCTGACACAAAAGAGTTTCATATCACGCATCACTTTTGGTGAGAGAAACTGTAGGATAAAACTCTCATCCTTGAAGTCGCGCATGGCAAACTGGAGTGTTTCTCGCCAATTGCTCCCAGCGATATCTGGGAACCAGCGGCGATCCTCATCGGTTGGTTCTTCACAGATACGCCGGAGATCACTAAATATACTGAAGCCCAAGGTGTATGGATTGATGCCATTGTAATAAGGACTGTCAAAACTGGGCTGATAGATCACGTTCGTATGACTTTGCAGGAACTCCATCATAAAGCCTTCAGTCACTCGTCCTCGCCGGTAGAGTTCTGTTAGCAGTGTGTAGTGCCAAAAAGTGGCCCAGCCCTCGTTCATGACTTGAGTTTGGCGCTGTGGATAAAAATACTGTGCGAGCTTGCGCACGATACGTACTAATTCTCTTTGCCAACCTTCAAGTAAGGGGGCATTTTTTTCGATAAAGTAAAGGAGGTTCTCCTGGGGTTCCTCCGGAAAACGTTTCTCATTGGTTTCCTCGGTGCCTTCTCCAAGTTTTGGGATCGTTCGCCATAGGTCGTTGAGTTGACGTTGCCGATATTCTTCACGCTCCTGTTGCTGGCGCTCTTCTTCAATAGCGGAGATGGGGTAAGGGCGTTTATAGCGATCCACGCCGTAGTTCATTAAGGCATGGCAGGAGTCGAGAATGGCCTCGACTTCATCAAGCCCGTGGCGTTCTTCACAGCGGGAAATATAATTTTTGGCAAAGATTAGGTAGTCGATAATACTACTGGCATCCGTCCAGGAGCGGAAAAGGTAATTGCCCTTGAAAAAAGAATTGTGCCCGTAGGAGGCATGAGCGATCACCAAGGCCTGCATTGTCATGGTGTTTTCTTCCATGAGGTAAGCGATGCAGGGGTTGGAGTTGATAACAATTTCGTAGGCGAGCCCCATTAAACCGCGCTGATAATTATTCTCAACACTTATAAATTGCTTGCCAAACGACCAATGGTTGTAGCCCACTGGCATACCCACCGAAGAGTAGGCATCCATCATTTGTTCTGAACTGATAACCTCAATTTGATTGGGGTAGGTATCCAGGCCAAATTCGTCTGCCAACGCGCCAATGGCGAGGTCATATTCCTGGATCAGCTCAAATGTCCACTCTGAGGTGGTAGAGATAGGGTTTGCTGATTCTGGTTTTTGCGAATCGCTGCCGCTGGCAAATGTATCTAGCATCGAGCGGTCACCTTCTGGCTGAACAGTTGACGGAACACAGGATAAATATCCTGCACATCCACAATTTGCTCCATGGCGAAGTGATTTGGGAATAGGGTACGCACACTTTCGTATTCTTCCCACAAGGCTTGGTGGTCTCTGGGAGTTATTTCCACGTAGGAGTAGTACTGTACATGGGGCATGATGTCGTCAATTAGGATACGATGGCAGGTGCTGGAGTCATCATTCCAGTTGTCACCATCTGAAGCTTGGGCGCCGTAAATATTCCATTCACTCTCCGGGTATCGATCGCGCATAATCCGTCTCATTAACTTCAAAGCGCTGGATACGATGGTTCCCCCTGTCTCACGAGAGTAGAAGAATTCCTCTTCATCCACTTCCTTGGCGCTAGTGTGGTGGCGGATAAAAACGACTTCTGTGTATTCATAACTGCGTTGCAGGAAAAGATAAAGCAGGAGGAAAAAGCGCTTAGCCATATCTTTAGTGGCTTGATTCATAGAGCCGGATACGTCCATAAGGCAGAACATAACCGCACGCGAACGAGGTTTTGGTTGTTTGATTAATAGATTGTATTTCAGATCAAAATCATCCAAAAATGGCACCCGCCCAACACGGCGGCGCAACTCAGCAATTTCGCCTTTCAGAGCCTCTATCTTGCGCTGATCGCGCAGAGCAGTATCTTTTTGTTCCTCTAACTCTAGGGATTTCTCCAGTTCACGGATATTTCGTCTTTTACTACTAGTGAGTGCGATACGACGAGCGTGAGCTGCTCTTAAGGAGCGAATGACATTTAGCCGACCAGGGGTGCCTTCGTTACTGATTCCAGCGCGGACAACTTGAAAGGACTCATTACCAGCGAGCCGCTGTTTAACCATGTTGGGTAGCTGTAGCCCTTCAAACATAAAGTCGAGAAATTCTTCCTGTGAAATTTGAAAGACAAAGTCATCCACTCCCTCGCCACTATCACTGGCTCCTCCGCCATTTCCATCACCACCTTTAGGTTGCTGGCGTGGAATACGATCCCCTGTGGTAAATTCTTTGTTGCCGGGTAAAACACGCTCGACATGCCCCCCTGAGCCATGTGAAAAAAGGGGTTCACTGATATCTCGGGTAGGAATGCTGATACGTTCGCCCTTGTCCATGTCCATTATGGATCGGCTGTTCATAGCGTCACCCACGGCTTTCTTTATATGGGCTTTATAGCGCCTTAAAAAGCGTTGCCGATTTACAGTACTTTTCTTTTTTCCATTTAGGCGGCGGTCGATGATATAGCTCATAGTTCTGCCTTTAGTCTGAATAAAACCATCTGGCAAGGCCACCATACAATCTATTCAGAAATGCTTTTGTCGTCTATTAGGCCCTATGGGGGGCCTAATAGACGAAATTTTTCAGCTCTAGGAAAATAGGAATAGATACTTGAAAGTTTCTATCCGTCATTGCAATTAATCCAGCTACTGAGATTTACGTACTCGGAGATACCATTCTGATAACAGACGAACCTGTTTTTCTGTATAGCCGCGTTCTACCATGCGGGCAACAAAGTCTGCATGCTTGCGCTTGTCATCCGCAGAAGCTTTGGTATTAAAGGAAATAACTGGCAGGAGATCCTCGGTGTTTGAGAACATCTTTTTCTCAATAACAGCGCGCAATTTCTCATAGGATCGCCAATCTGGATTTTTCCCCTGATTGTTGGCGCGAGCACGTAAAACAAAGTTGACAATTTCATTGCGGAAGTCTTTTGGATTAGAGATACCAGCAGGTTTTTCTGTTTTCTCTAATTCTTCATTTAGTGCGCCACGGTCTAGGATTTCCCCAGTCTCTGGATCTCGATATTCCTGATCCTGAATCCAGAAGTCCGCATAAGTGACGTATCTATCAAATAAATTTTGTCCATACTCGGCATACGACTCGAGATATGCGGTTTGAATTTCCTTGCCAATAAATTCTACATATCTTGGAGCGAGATATTCCTTGATGAATCCAAGATAGTTTTCTTGTATTTCTGGAGGGAACTGTTCTTGTTCTATTTGTTGTTCCAGGACATAGAGTAAATGCACAGGATTGGCTGCTACTTCTGTAGCATCAAAATTAAAAACTTTGGAGAGTATTTTGAAGGCAAAGCGAGTGGACAGCCCATTCATTCCTTCATCGACGCCGGCATTATCTCGATACTCTTGTATAGTTTTGGCTTTGGGGTCTGTGTCTTTCAGATTTTCTCCATCATAAATGCGCATTTTCGAGTAGAGGCTTGAATTTTCCGGGTTTTTAATCCGTGAGAGCACCGAAAATTGAGCCAACATACGTAAGGTGTCAGGCGCACATGGAGCTTTTGAAAGGGAGCTATTTTCCAGTAGCTTCTGATAGATTCGAATCTCTTCCTGAACCCGAACACAATAGGGCACTTTGACAATATAAATTCTGTCAAGGAAGGCCTCGTTGTTGCGATTATTCCGGAAGGATTGCCACTCAGACTCATTTGAATGTGCCAGAATAGTCCCATTAAATGGTATAGACCCGAGTCCTTCGGTGCTATTGTAGTTGCCCTCTTGGGTTGCGGTAAGGAGAGGGTGAAGCACCTTGATCGGAGCCTTAAACATCTCAACAAATTCCATCAGCCCTTGGTTGGCACGACAGAGACTGCCTGAAAAGCTGTAGGCATCTGGATCATTCTGAGGAAAATCCTCTAGTTTTCTGATATCAATTTTGCCAACCAGGGAGGAGATGTCCTGATTGTTTTCGTCGCCAGGTTCAGTTTTGGAGATGGCAACCTGATCAAGAATCGATGGGCGGATCTTAACTACCCGAAACTTACTGATATCACCTTTGAATTCATGAAGGCGCTTAACAGCCCAGGGGGACATGATAGTATTTACATAGCGTCTAGCAATACCGTAGTCTTCTTCAAGGATGCGCCCATCTTCATTGGGAGAGAACAAACTCAAAGGGGATTCAAAAACCGGAGACCCTTTTATTGCGTAAATGGGCACTTGCTCCATGAGTGCTTTAAGACGTTCTGCCAGTGAGGATTTACCGCCTCCTACAGGCCCTAATAAATAGAGTATTTGTTTTTTCTCTTCCAGCCCTTGAGCGGCATGTCGGAAGAAGGAGACGATTTGCTCAATTGCCTCCTCCATACCATAGAATTCGCCGAAAGCCTTATAGCGCTTGATAACCTTATTGCAGAAAATACGTGATAAGCGAGGATCGCGAGAGGTGTCTATCAGCTCTGCCTCTCCAATGGCCATCAGCATTCTCTCAGCGGGTGACGCATAGGCACTGCGGTCTGTCTTACAGAGTTCCAGGTATTCTTGAATACTGAGCTCTTCATCCTGGATTGACTCGTATCGTTCCAGGTAGTGATTAAAAATTGTCATGGAATTTACCTCCCTGTAGCCTGGTGGGCAGAGTCCAGCGTCCTGCTTATCATTTTGAATCAGAGCACTGACTAGTTGTTTCGAAGACTGTATTTACTGTGGCTCCCGCAAAGTGTTTGATTGGCGGTTATCCAGTCATTACCTTGTTTGAGTGTTGCCCGGCATAAAGCGCTATTCATTATCGCCGTTGCTAACCTTGTCCTTCCCCGGATTCGATGAAACGGTTCCGGCTTTTCCAGCATAGCTTTTTGGTTCACTACGGCACTGGATTGTTATTCAGAGAGGTTGAATTTAATGGCAGTTTTGGTCTTTACTTACGACCCAGAAGAAGTAAGTGGGTTAATAAGGAACTGAAATGGCGATTTTAGTGACTGGCGGCGCCGGTTATATTGGTAGTCACACCTGTGTTGAGATGCTTTTGGCTGGATTACAGCCAGTAGTGGTGGATAACCTCTCCAATAGCAGTCGTGAGGCCTTAAACAGGGTAAATCTGATCACAGGTGAGGATATACCTTTTTTTGATCTGGATATTGCTGATAAGCCTAGGCTTCGCCAAGTATTTACTGATCACAAGATAAAGGCAGTAATTCATTTTGCAGGCCTTAAAGCAGTGGGTGAATCCGTGGCTCAACCTTTGCGCTATTACCAAAATAATGTGGCTGGTACCTTGGCACTTATGGAGGTGATGGAGGAGTTTGATACTAAACAAATTATCTTCAGTTCCTCAGCTACGGTCTATGGAGATCCAGAAACGGTACCTATACATGAAAGCTTTCCCACTGGCGCTACAAACCCATATGGTGCTAGTAAGCTGATGGTAGAGAATATAATGAGGGATATTTGCTCAGCGCCAGGTAACGGTTGGAAGGTAAGTCTTTTAAGGTATTTTAATCCAATTGGTGCACATAAGAGTGGTTTAATTGGTGAAGATCCTCGTGGTATACCTAATAATTTACTGCCTTATGTTGCCCAGGTTGCTGTTGGTCGGCGCCCATTCCTACAGGTTTTTGGGGATGGCTACGCTACGGTAGATGGTACTGGTGTCAGAGATTATATCCACGTGGTGGACTTGGCTCGAGGTCATCTTGCAGCTTTAAATATGTTGAGTAAACCCTCAACCCCCGTAGGTTGCTATACCCATAATCTTGGTACAGGCAAGGGAAACTCAGTATTAGAGGTAGTAAGGGCTTTTGAGGCGGCTAGTGGCAAGTCTATACCCTATAAAATTGTACCCCGTCGAGCGGGAGATATTGCTGAATGTTATGCAGATCCAACTCTGGCGGAGAGTGAGCTTGGCTGGAAGGCTGAGCATGGCCTGGAACGGATGGTAGAGGATACCTGGCGTTGGCAGTCTCAAAACCCAAATGGTTACGAAGCTTAAGTAACTATCTTCTCTGATTGTAATGCTGTGTAGTGGGAGGGAGTCCACTACTTACTGCCAATTCTCTAAGAACTTTGGAACTATTAACTCCACAAGGAGCCACTACTCTTTGTTATTTAGGATAGCTTATTCTTTATGGAGTGAAGAAGTTTTGAATCAATTGGTTGTTGATGCTCTATATGTTCATCGAGGAATAAACCGTGTTATTGAAAATCTGTCCTTCTCTGCCTCTGCCAGAATAATAAAAATATTGGGAAAGAATGGCTCGGGAAAGACAAGTCTTTTGCTTGGGATATCAGGTCTAATTCCTATATCCTCAGGTACTATTAATTTACTTGGGGAAATAAAAAGGTCAAACCGAAGAGGAAGGTGTGGAGTGTTTTCTGATGCGATCACCCTTCCAGGTTATTTATCTGTTGGGGAGGTCCTATCTGTTTGCCATATACAAAAAACTGACCATTTAAAAGAATTTAAAGAAGAGTTTTTGTGCGATATTCATTCTTGTGCAAAAGTTTCCGACTTATCGGAAGGGCAGCGAAGAAAAGTGGCTATAGTTTGTGCCTTATTTAAAGAAAATGGAGTTCTTTTATTGGATGAGCCTTTCAATGCGTTGGATGAGAACTCTAGCAGAGCTTTGATCGAGTACTGATCAAGTTATTCTGGAATGCTTATTTACGCGAGTCATAATTCCGTTTCTTTTTCAGAAAAAGAAACGGAGGTAATGTTGTGAGCCTGCCTTTGAATAACTTGTTGTTTGCAGGGGTTGCCTTTAGGCTGAGAGTTTGGGTTGAGGTAAATCAATGGATTTTAATTGGGCTGGCCTCAATAATAACCCCTGTATTGATGATGATTCATCTTCCTGTAAGCTTGCTCTTGACAGGAGAAGATGGAGATATAAGGACTTCTCTTTCTATTCTTCTAGTGGCGCATATTGTTTTTGCGGTTTGTGGAATTCTGTTGTCTCCTGAACCTGCGGAGTTAAAATGGTATTTGAGCTGCTTTCACCCTCTAGATCTGATTAAATCTCTATGTATAGTTCAGCTTAAATACAATCCACTTTTTTGGGCGTTATGGTTGCTTCCGCTCTTAGTGTTGGTGTACTTGGGGGAGCCATTTAGTATCTTAGGGTACCTGACTTGGTTTTTCTTATTCTGTAGCATCCAATTGCTTTCTTTTTTGTCTTTAATAGGGCTCAAATATAGACAAATCCTATTTTCACAATCAAGGGCAGTTTTATTAAAAAAATCGCGTATAGTCATCAGATTGCTAATCGCGTTTGCAATTACTATTTACTGTTATATGTTTGCGGCTAATGAGATTTTGATTGCCTTGCGTATTTTATTGGTAGTTGGCTCTTCAATAATTTTTACCTACGCAATAAATTCCATCTTGGAGGATGAGGCTGAAGTCAATTTTTGGATGATGATGAAATCTTGTGGAAAGGGTGAAATTGTTATTCAGGAATACTTCAAAGGTATCCTAATATCCATGCCTGGGATTATGGCAGTTGTCTTTATAAATGGGCTGGAGTCAGCGGCACATTTTTTGATTTATATGCTTGTTATAACGGGGTTCTCTTTACTTTCACTTTATAAGTGGGGGCGAGTTATTTTAGCTCCTTTAGTAGCTGTCTCCGGGGTGATATTGTTGAGCGTATAAACCCTCAAGTCAGGTATACAGCTCTAAGGACAAAACTAAATTTCTAGTAGCCTCCATTGACCTCTGAGATTTTTTATAGTTTTGTGGAGGCTCAGAGGCTGCAGTCTGTACAAAAAAACTCTTCGTCTCCCAGGCGCATAGCTGTTAGATATCCCCCCCATACACAGCCGGTATCCAAAGCATAGATATTTTCGGTATCGGCTCTTCCTTCAAGGGCGGCCCAGTGGCCAAAAATTATTTTGTCATTTTTGGTCTTTCTATTAGAAAAACTAAACCAGGGCTTGTAATCACCATGGGATGCCTGAGGCCCACGCTTGGTAACAAGGTCGAGGGTGCCATCCTCCTTGCAGAGGCGCATGCGCGTGAAATAATTGGTAATTGAACGAAGCCGCTCAATTCCGATTAGGTGATCATCCCAGCAGTGGGGTTCATTACCATACATGCCGTAAAAAAAAGCCTTTGCCATGGCTTCATTCGAGAGAGCATGCTCTACCTCACGAGATAGCTTTTGGGCTTTGGTAATACTCCAGATAGGGGGGATACCGGCGTGGACCATAGTGTATCCCTTTTTATGTACCATTAAGGGAAGGGTCTGTAGCCAGCTTAACAGACGATCTGAATCTTTTGCCCTTAGAATCTTTGCGAGATCTTGCTCTTTCTCTGCAAGATGCTTGGCCCCATGTGCCAAGGCCAAGAGATGCAGATCGTGATTGCCGAGAACAGCGGTAACTTGATAACGGTGTTCATAAAGAAAGCGTAAAGTACCCAGACTGTCTTCGCCACGGTGCACTAAATCTCCGGCGATCCATAGTTTGTCACTGTCAAAACTAAAATGGATTTTCTTTAATAGGCGCTTTAAAGATTCGAAACAACCCTGAATGTCGCCAATAGCATAGGTAGCCAAACTCTTATCTCCCGAGGCTTAACTTGCTCAGTGTTGTCCAAGTTTTGTGCAGTAATTTGATAGCTGTACAAACTCTTGCACACTCAGAGTTTCTGGGCGACGGCTGGCATCCACTGGCAGTTGATCTGGATCGAGATCTGGGAACAGGGGCTTTAGTGCATTGCGCAGTGTTTTACGGCGTTGCTGAAAAGCGACATTGACGATTCTTTCCAATAGTTTTTCATCTTCGGCAATGTAGGGGATCTTGCTATGGGGTATTAGACGGACAATAGCAGACTCCACTTTAGGGGCTGGCCTGAAGGACTGAGGTGGTACTGGAAATAGCCCTTGAACACGGCAGTAATACTGTACCATTACTGTGAGACGGCCATAGGACTTGGTGCCAGGGCTGGCTCCGAGGCGATCGACTACCTCCTTTTGCAGCATAAAGTGCATGTCCTGCACTTTGCTTTTGAAGCTGAGCAAATGAAATAAAAGAGGCGTGGAAATATTGTAGGGGAGATTGCCAACAATACGCAGAGGGTTCTCACTGGCAAATTCTCCAAAATCGAATTTCAATGCGTCTCGCTCAATAATCTTGAAATCAGGGTAGTCCCTGAATTTAAATTCCAACAGAGGAATCAGGTCCCGGTCCAGTTCCACGGCTGTGAGTGAGGGACAACGTTGTATTAGCAATTCGGTAATAGCCCCTTGGCCAGGGCCTATTTCGACCAATTTATCGGTTTCTTTAGGGGCTATTGAACGAACTATACGCTCGATGATATTCCCGTCGACCAAAAAGTTCTGGCCAAAACGCTTGCGTGCCTTATGTTGGAAAAAATTGTCCATTAATTAATCTGCAATTCAAATAGTGGTATTAGGCAAACAGGATGTTATATCACCTGCTGTTTCCGAAGTTGTGCCAGTTCTATTGCCTGAGTGAGGGCAGCTTCGAGACTGCCACAACTGGCTTTGCCAGTGCCCGCCAAGTCCAGGGCGGTGCCATGATCGACCGAGGTGCGAATATAAGGTAAACCCAGGGTGATATTAACCGCCTTGCCGAAGCCATGAAATTTTAACACTGGCAGGCCCTGATCGTGATACATAGCAAGTACTGCATCGAAATGCTCTAACTGGGGTGGGGTAAACAGTGTGTCTGCCGGTAGTGGCCCGGTCAGATGAAGGCCACGTTGACGCAGCCTTTCCAGTGCTGGCTGAATCACTTCGATTTCTTCCCGGCCCAAGTGGCCCCCCTCTCCAGCATGGGGGTTCAATCCACAAACCCCAATGTGAGGTGAATGGATACGGAACTGATCACGCAGACCGCCGTGTAGAATCTCGGTGATGAGCTCCAGACGTTTGCCAGTTATTGCTGTGCTCACATCTTTAAGTGGAAGATGTGTGGTGACAAGGGCTACTCGAAGCTCCTGCGCAGCCAGCATCATGACGACTTGTGCTACGCCTGCTCGCTCCGCAAAAAACTCGGTATGGCCACTGAAGGGAAATCCAGCTTCATTGATTACCCCTTTATGTACAGGGCCCGTCACTAGCGCATCAAATTGACCATTTTGGCACCCATCTGCGGCTATCTCCAATGTCCTCAATACATAGAAGGCGTTGGCGGTGTTTAGCTTTCCAGGTAGGGATGGCTGCTTTAAAGGGCTTTCTAAAATATAGAGACTACCTGGTGCTGTTTCCGACAGCGGGGTTTCTTCAGAGAAAGATATAAGCTGAAGGGGAAGTTTTAGCTTTTTAGCAGCCCGTTCCAGCAGGCTTGGGTCTGCAATGGTAATCAGTTGTGCAGGGCTGCCATGCTGAGACAATTTTACACATATCTCTGGGCCAATACCGGCGGGTTCTCCGGGGGTCAGCGCGATTCTGGGTATCATAGAGGAGTCACACTTTATACGAATAAAAAACCGGGCGCTTTGGCCCGGTCTTCGAGGTCTTAAAAAGCGCTTTTATTGCGCTTCCTGTTCAGGACCTTCTTGCTTTTCATCTTTTAATTTAATTTCTACATAAGCCTGGTCGCGGATTTCCCTGCGCCAATTTTGCAGTTCTTCTTCATAGCGGCGGTTGCGTAAGAGGTTGGCAGCCTGGTTGCGAATATATTGATCGGTCATATCTTGTTTGCGCCGCCCCTCGACCATCAGGATATGCCAGCCGAATTGGCTGCGAAATGGCAGGCTGATTTCGCCGATGCCGGTGGTGTTCATGGCCTGGGTAAATTCAGGCACAAATTGTCCTGGCATAGACCAGCCGAGATCACCGCCGGACAGCATGGAACCAATATCTTCGGAATTCTCGCGAGCGAGCTCGGTAAAGTTATCGCTAGCCATCGCCTCTTCTCGCATGGCTACCAGCTTGTTGTAGGCTTCATCATCTGTGAGGATGGCTGAGGGTTTGAGCAGGATATGACGAACTTTAGTCTGCTCCACTAGTTGCTCGCTGGCACCTTTTTGTGCATGAATCTTGAGCAGGTGGAAGCCGGCATCACTGCGGAAGGGCTCAGAGATATCACCTACCTTGAGGCCGCTTAGAGCATCAGCAAATAGGGTGGGGAGTTCCACTGTTTTGCGCCAACCCAGGTCGCCGCCGGCGAGGGCATTCTGTCCAGCTGAATTGGCGATTGCCAGGCGACGAAAATCTGTGCCATCGCGAACCTGCTGAACCAGCTCCTCGGCTTTCTCACGAGCTTGGGTAACTTCGCTGGCAGGTGCACTGGAGCTGATGGGGATCAAGATATGTCCCAGCTCATACTGAGGGGACTTCCAGAACTCGCCCTCTTTAGAGCGAAGGAAATTGTCGATGTCTTGGTCGGTGATCTGGATTCGGCGGTTGACGCTGCCTTGTTCTACCCGGCGGATCATCAGTTCCTGACGGATCTGCTGGCGAAAGCTCTTCATAGTCATGCCATCGGCACGCAGGCGCTGACGAAATTCTTCAGGGCTGACACTCGCATTTTGTTGAACGCGAGCAATGGCTTGATCGAGCTCGGACTCAGATACTGTAATGCCCGCACGGGAGGCCATCTGTAGCTGTAATCGCTCGATAATCAGTTGTTCCAGTACCTGGCGGCGCAAAACATCTACAGGCGGTGCTTGGACTTGCTGTGCTTGAATCTGGCTGGCAATAGTGTTCATGCGCTGGGCTAGTTCACTGGCCATGACTACATCTTCATCAACAACGGCGACTACCCGGTCCAGGGTTTGTACTTGCGCTGTGACCGTGCCGGCGATCAGGGCGCAAGCAGCCAGAACGGATGACAAGCCTAATCTCGGCATAAATTTCTGCATTATTTTCATCACGGTTTCAGCTTTTCTCTCTGGTCAAAATTGGCAATTCCTTGGCTAAGCATCTGGGTGACCGTTGCGCCAAATCCTGCTAGACCCTTCAGTTGTATTTCGAGGTAGATACCTTCATCGTATTGGAGGTCTTCAGCTCTAACAACACCGGCTAGGTCATTGTCTAGGGTTCGGCGCCATAAAAGGCGTGCACGATAGCAGCAGTCGTCATATTCGATACCTGCCAGGTATTCCAGTTCCCGGTTCAATGACAAATCGTAAGCTGCGCCAGCCATTATAGAAGTGTGCGTGTTGATAGGCAGTACAGTGGAGCTGTTCAGCTGGCGCGTAGGGCCGACCTGCTCAACACCGTCCTTATTGATAAATGTGACATTGTCACGCTTATAGTAGTAACTGAGGTTAAAAATACGCGCTTCATCATCAAAGTAGCGCAAGCTGAAGTTGCCGCGGTTGACATTGTGCTCTGTGTCATCGTAGACCAGCTCACTGCCAATACGTAGGGATTGAATTGGGCGGCTTTCCAGTCTGGCGGCAAGCTCAGAGCGAGGGGTTTCTTCGATAAGCTCGCGCAGACCAATCTGGGTATCGCTGGAGTAGAAAACCTGGCCGACACTTGCAGACAGCAAGTCACGGCCACTAATAGGCTCAATAAAGCGGGTGGTTAGCCCCAGAGCAACCCTACTTGCATCGTCAATACGATCATTGCCGGTAAAACGGCTGTGGCGAAATAGCTGGTCGTAGCTGAAGGTGAACAGTGAGGTATCGTAGAGTAGATTGTTACTTTGAGGATCAATGGGGCCTAGGTTATTGATATCAGCACCAGTGATATTAAAAAAATCCTCTTGTTTGGCATTGCTACTAAGCAACCCGTACAAGCGGGGCTCTAGAGTCTGGATATACTCATGATTAAAGGCGAAACTATCTCGCTCGAAGTAGAGGCCGGTGTCCAGAGTGAGCTGCGCAGCAGAGGCGCTGGGGGTGTCGTTGGTGCCCTCTGGTAGGAAGGTATCACTGACTTGGTAACCCAGATAGCGGCCTGCCAACCCCGGCTTAAAGTAACCCCAAAGCCACTCCTTATCCCAAAAAAGCTCATAGTCCAGTCGCAAGCGGTCTGCGGTGATAAAGTCTCTTGTTCGTTCAGTGACACTGTCGGGGTCATCAATATCTCTAATAAACCTAATCGTCTGAGTGTCCTGGTGCCGCCATACAGTGGCTTCATTTTGTAAGGCTAGTTGCCAGTCACCCCAGCGGTAATTGCCATCCACATCTAGCCGAGGCAGCTGGGCAAAAGTATCGAAACGATCATTTTCCAATACTTGGTAATCCTGGGCACGAAGGCTAATCGCCCAGTTTTCAAAAGTGAGTCTACCCTGGGCTTTTTGACTAACCTGGGTTTCCGCGTTGATATCAAGGTTGGCGGTACTCAAATCGCGAAAATAGTCTGGATCGCTCACCTTGGTGTAGTCGATGTCGGTACGCCAGATACTGCCGCTATAACCGCCCTGCTGTTCCAGGTTGACCAACCAGCGATCGTCCCCTTTGTAAGGTAGAACCAGATCCTCAGGGAAGCCCCGGTCAATCAATTCCTGGGCGAGACCACTATTGCCGCCCTTATCATTGGGAAGGTCGGCTAGGCGTATTTCGGTGTTGAACACAGGGCTTAGGTGGCGGAATTCTACTTCCAGACCAGTGCCGCGATACTGGATATAGCGTGGAGTGATGGTCGCATCCATCTCCGGGGCGATGTTCCAGTAATACGGAACAGATAGGTCCCAGCCATTCTTATCGCTGTTGCTTAGAGAAGGAAAAAGGAAGCCCGACATGCGCGCATCGCCCACCGGGAAGCGAAAATACGGGAAATAGAGTACGGGAACATCCAGTATCTCCAGGCGTACATCCCTTGCGGTTCCCTGACTCTCCACTTGATCGATATTGATTTCTCCGCCACTCAGGCGCCAGAAAGCCCGGCCCGGCTCACAGCGTGTATAGGTGCCATCGGTAAGGGTCAATTCACCACTGGTCTGACGTGCGACTTGGGCGGCGTCACCATGAATAAATTCGTCGTGTACAACGTATGTTGCGTCCTCAATGGAGGCCGCTTCGGTATCGGTGTGAACCTCTGCCGAGTCCCCTCGAACGAGTAAATTGGGTTCGCGCAGTTCGATAGCGCCACTTAGGAAAGCGGTGTTGGTCTGGCGGTTGAGGGTCACTTCATCGGCAAATAATTGGCGATAGCCTTGGGTGATATGGACGTTGCCAATTAGTTCAGCAGATCCGTCATCGAGGATGCGAGACTGCTCGGCTGTGGCACGTAGTGGCGCGTCTTCAGGGGGCAAGTTGGCATCGGGGTAATCCCTAGGCGGTTCGATAAAGGCTCCGGAGCAAATCGCCGGTACTCTGGCGCTTTCCTCAGGGGTCAATTCAGAACGTGGTAACCAGTCTAAGTACAGGTAGGGGTTGTATTCAGGATCTACGGCGGTTTGGTCCGCATGAGTCCATATAGGGTGCGCGGCCAACAAACCGAGGGCTAGAGAGTGGGCTCGTGGATTCTGAGCTATTGCTAGAGCGAGGCGACGCCACCGGGAGACTTCAAGCATCAATCGATAGGTTCCGGCTATTCTTTGGTGTTTCTTGTATCGGCAGATGCGTGCGACAGCTATCCAGCCGGGGCGCGCAAAAAATTATCGCCCGATTCTACTTGAATGTAGAAGTGGTTAATAGCCGCACAGATGGTACGGATGTAAGAGGCGAGAGTGTTATAGTCGCTTCAAGCTCCCTGGGGCAGGGTTTCAATACGAGCTGCTTAATGGGAAACTGCCGCGATAGAAAGAATCATTGATGGGCCGAACAATAAATGAAGGGTGTACTGTGAGTGATGACCTGCGACAAGAGGCTTTGGCTCTTTGGGTGGGTAAGGCTTTGGAAATTGAATTTCCAGCAGACTTGGCCAACCTTGCCGGGGATGCGGGCTTTCGGCGCTATTTCCGCACTTCTACCGAGCCGAGGTTAATCGCTGTTGATTCTCCACCTGAGTGTACTAACCCGGCCCGATTTGTAGCAGTTGCCGATTATCTGCGGCGCAATGGTGTGCACACACCCATGGTAATAGCAGCTGATACAGCCAATGGGTACCTGCTATTGGAAGACTTGGGTGATACCCAATTATTCGATGTGCTGAGTAATGACAGTGTCGAGGGACTCTATGCGGAGGTAATGAGTGAGCTGCTGAGTCTCCAGCAGATACCCCGTACAGAGGATTTGTTTCCAGATTACAACCGGGAACTATTGCTGACAGAGATGCGTATTATGCCCGAGTGGCTGGTAGGCAAGTTACTCGGCTACTCTCTGAGTGAAGTGGAAAACCGCCTGCTGCAAGAGACCTTTCAGCGGTTGCTGGAGAGTGCTGCAGGCCAACCGCAAACTCTAGTGCACAGAGACTACCACAGCCGTAATTTAATGATCCGTGGAGGTGAGCGCCCTGGAATCGTGGACTTCCAGGATGCCGTGTGGGGACCGATTACCTACGATTTGGTCTCTCTGTTGCGAGACTGCTATATCCGCTGGCCACGCCAGCGGGTCGAGCGCTGGGCTTTAGCCTATGCCGCTACTGCAGAAGCTGCTGGGGTGCTGGAACCTGTCGAGCCTAAAGAGTTCTTAACTTGGTTCGACTGGATGGGGCTCCAGCGTCATATTAAAGTGCTGGGCCTTTTTCCACGTCTATCATTGCGCGATGGCAAGCAGAACTACCTGGGGGATTTGCCGCTGGTGATACGCTATGTACTGGAAACTGCTGGGCGCTATGAGGAGCTTCAGCCGTTTGCGCAGTGGTTTGAGCAACAGCTACTTCCGCTTATAGAGCAGCAGCCTTGGTACAGTGATTATCGCTATGCCGGTGAATAGCACTAATAAGCTGTATAAAAACTGATAGATGAATTGAATGACTCAGCTCACTGAGATAGCCCCAACAACCGCTATGGTCTTGGCTGCGGGCTTTGGGCGTAGAATGCGCCCCCTTACTGACCAAACCCCCAAGCCTTTGTTGTCTGTGGCGGGCAAGCCGCTCATTGAGCATGTGCTTGAGCGACTACAGGCTGTGGGAGTTCAACGGGTAGTGATCAACCTGGGCCATTTGGGCCATAAGATTCGTGATTACCTGGGGAGTGGTGATCGCTGGGGACTCGATATCCAGTATTCTGTGGAGCAAGAAGACCGACCCCTTGAGACCGCTGGGGGTATTCTCAACGCGATGCCGCTGCTGGGAGAGGGCCCATTCTTTGTGGTTAATGGGGATGTTTGGTGTGACTTTGACCTTTCGCAGTGGGTGAATCGCCCCTTACCTGAGGGCTGCCCCGGCCGACTTTTGATGGTGCCAAATCCTCCACATAACCCCGAGGGAGACTTCGGAATTGATAATGGCCTACTGTCTGGAACTGCCAAGCCCCGCTATACCTTTGCCGGTATCAGTTGGCTGCGCCCCGAGGTGTTAACCCGCTACCCCAAAGTGCGTGAATGCTTCGGCCTTGGCGAGGTCTTTACTTTCAATGAGGACAAACTACAGGCGGACTTATACCCTGGGGACTGGTGTGATGTGGGCACCCCCGAGCGCCTGGAAAACCTGCATTGCCGCCTGAGCGCGGAAAATTGAGTTACTGAAGGAAATAATGATGTCAGATTACAAGATTGCCCCCTCGATTCTTTCCGCCGACTTTGCCCGCCTTGGTGAAGAGGTGGACAATGTGTTAGCCGCTGGTGCTGACTGGGTGCACTTCGATGTGATGGACAACCACTATGTGCCCAACCTCACCATCGGCCCAATGGTGTGCCAGGCGTTGCGCAAGCATGGTGTCGAGGCGCCCATTGATGTGCACCTGATGGTGGAGCCGGTAGACGATATGATTCGCATGTTTGCCGATGCGGGCGCAAGTTATATTACTTTCCACCCCGAGGCTTCGCGACACCCGGACCGCTCCCTACAGTTGATCCGCAGTCTTGGCTGTAAGGCCGGTTTGGTCTTTAACCCAGCCACAGGACTGGATGCGGCCAAGTATGTGATGGACAAGCTGGATATGATTTTGTTGATGTCAGTCAACCCTGGCTTTGGTGGGCAAAAGTTTATTCCGGGCACTCTGGAAAAACTGCGCGAGGCGCGCCAGTTGATCGACGCTTCTGGTTACGATATTCGCCTTGAGATCGATGGCGGGGTCAACCGTGACAATATTGCGGAGATTGCCGCAGCCGGCGCGGATACTTTTGTTGCAGGCTCTGCAATCTTCAATGCCCCTGACTACGCTGAAGTGATCGGTGCTATGCGCGAAAGCCTGTCCTGAGAAAAACTTGGCGGGCAGCCTCTTGCCCGCCGCATACGGGATTTGTAAACTTGTGCGCCTGCACAGAGGGAATTTCCGTGAATCACACTATCCCCACATCCAGCAGTTGGCGATGGCGCCACTGATCCGCTGAGGCCAACTGGTCAACAATACCGTTCGGCCACCTCTCCCGTGGGCGCCGCCTATACTTTGGCGCCAACAAGAAAAATACCCAATAGATCGGAGTCTCTATGACCCCTAGTGAATACGCCCAACTTGTGTCTGAGGGCTATAACCGTATACCGCTAGTGCGCCGTGTGCTGGCGGATATTGAAACCCCCCTGTCCACTTATCTGAAGCTTGCCGAAGGCCGCTACAGTTACCTACTGGAGTCGGTACAGGGCGGGGAGAAATGGGGGCGCTACTCCATTATTGGGTTGCCCGCCAGAACTCTGCTTCGGGTGCGTGGCAACGAGGTTACGGTGGAGTGTGACGGGGCGGTGATAGAAAGCTATACCGAGCGCGATCCGCTGGCATTTGTTGAGCAGTTCCAGCAGCGCTATCGGGTACCGGAACTTGCCAATTTGCCGCGTTTCAATGGTGGCTTGGTTGGGTATTTTGGCTATGACTGTGTGCGTTATATTGAACCGCGTTTAGCGCACAGTATGCCGCAGGATAGCCTGGGTAATCCGGATATCCTGCTGATGGTCAGTGATGAGCTGGTGGTGTTCGACAACCTCGCCGGTGCAGTTATCTTTATTGTGCATGCGGACCCTTCCCAGGCCGATGCCTATGAGCGGGCCCAGCAGCGTCTGGATCAACTGGTGGAAAGGTTGGCTCGGCCTTTACCGGATACAGTGCCTCTGGACCTGGATGGCAAGGGAATCGAAGAGGGTGCTTTTCACTCCCACTTTGGTGAGAAAAATTTCAAGAAGGCCGTTGATAGGGTAAAGGAATATGTTCTCGCCGGTGATGTTATGCAGGTGGTGCCATCTCAGCGCTTGTCGGCTCCTTTCGATGCCCCGCCACTGAATTTTTATCGCGCCCTGCGCAGTCTGAACCCCTCGCCCTATATGTATTTCCTCGACCTAGGGGATCACCAGGTTGTGGGCTCCAGTCCAGAGATTCTGGTACGCCTGGAAGAGGGTGAGATGACTGTGCGTCCGCTAGCAGGCACCCGCCGTCGCGGTACTTCCGAGGAGGAAGATAAAGCCCTGGAGCAGGAGCTATTGGCAGACCCCAAAGAGTGTGCCGAGCACCTGATGTTGATCGATCTGGGGCGCAATGATGTGGGCCGTGTAGCGGCGACTGGCAGCGTGCGGGTCACTGAGCAGATGGTGGTGGAACGCTACTCCCATGTGATGCATATCACCTCCAATGTCACCGGTCAGTTGCGGGAGGGACTCACCGGTATGGATGCCCTGCGCGCGGCGCTGCCGGCCGGCACTTTATCCGGGGCACCAAAGATCCGCGCTATGGAAATTATCGATGAATTGGAACCTGAGAAGCGTGGTATCTATGGTGGTGCGGTGGGTTACTTGGCCTGGAATGGCAATATGGATACAGCCATCGCAATTCGCACCGCAGTTATTAAGGACGGACAGTTATTTATCCAGGCCGGTGCCGGCCTGGTGGCCGATTCAGATCCCCAATCCGAGTGGGATGAGACCATGAATAAGGCTAGGGCGTTGTTCCGTGCAGCGGGCATGGCTCTGGCGAGTAGTTGTAAAGAAGTAGAAGTAAAGATCGAACAAAATGAGCGAAGCTAGTATTTCTCAAAAAGTATCTCTTGCCGCCCGTTGTCAACAGATAGTCGAAGCTCCCATGTTTAATCAGGTGATCATTGGCATGATCCTGGTTAATGCACTGGCGGTAGGGCTGGAGACTTCAATATGGGTGATGGAGCGTTTTGGTACTGCATTGGGCGTTGTTAACCAATTGGTGCTGACTGCTTTTATTTTAGAGGCAGCGATAAAAATAACTTCGCACGGATCGCGTCCTTGGCGTTATTTTGCCAGCGGCTGGAACTGCTTCGATTTTACCATCATCGCCTTAAGTTTGATTCCCGCCACAGGGCCCCTGGCAACACTCGCGCGCCTGGTACGGATCCTGCGGGTGTTGCGCCTGGTTTCTGCTTTCCCTGAACTGCGTACTCTGGTGGATACACTGTTGCGCAGCTTGCCGAGCATGATGCACATCGCAATCTTGATGGGAATTATCTTTTATATCTATGGTGTGGCGGGCTACTTTCTCTTTCATGAGATAGACCCAACCCATTGGCGCAACCTGCCGATAGCTCTGTTGAGTCTGTTCCGTATAGTGACCTTCGAGGATTGGACCGACATTATGTATACCGCTATGGATGCAATGCCCTGGGCCTGGCTCTACTTTGTCAGTTTCGTGGTTATGGGCGCCTTTGTCATGATTAACCTGTTTATTGGCGTGGTGCTCAATAACCTGGAGGAAGCCAAGTTGCGTCGAATGGATGAAATGTGTCTGCCGCCCAGTCAAACCGAAATTCTGCGCGAATTGCGCTCAACCCAGGCGGCGCTCGCACGACTGCAAAAGCGCATGGAAGCAACTACCGATACTGCACAGGCTATGGGGGCCAAGTAATGATTTTGATGATCGATAACTACGATTCCTTTACGTGGAATGTGGTGCAGTACCTTGAGGAGCTGGGCGCTGAGGTTGTGGTCAAGCGTAATGACGAAATTACCCTTAAGGACATAGAGCAGTTGGCCCCGGCGAAAATTGTGATTTCACCAGGGCCCTGCACACCCAATGAGGCAGGCATTTCCCTGGAGGCGATTCGTCATTTCGCCGGGCGTATCCCCATTTTGGGTATTTGCCTTGGTCACCAGAGTATCGGCCAGGTTTTTGGTGGTCGCGTGGTACGTGCCGGCCAGGTTATGCACGGTAAAACATCGCCTATAGTGCACAACAACCTGGGAGTGTTTCACGGCCTATCCAACCCTTTCGAGGCCACCCGTTATCACTCCCTGGTGGTGGAAAAGGGCAGCTTGCCTGAATGCCTGGAAATTACCGCCTGGACGGAGACGCCTGACGGCGAGATTGATGAAATTATGGGGCTGCGCCACCGGGAATTACCGATAGAGGGCGTGCAGTTTCATCCAGAGTCCATTCTCACCATGCATGGCCACGATATGTTGAAGAATTTTCTCGAGTCCTGATGCGAAGGGCAAAACGCGGGGCAGTTAATTACGCTTCGCACCAATCAATACTGAGCGGGACAAGGGAGGCACAATGAATATACAAAATGCTATCGCCAAGCTGGTGGATGGAGAGCATTTGAGCCGTGAGGAGATGCGTGAGACTGTAGGCCAAATCATGCGCGGTGAAGCCCTGGAAGCGCAGATAGGGGCCTTGCTGATCGCGTTGCGCATTCGCGGTGAAACTGTCGACGAGATCGTCGGTGCGGTGGAAACCATGCGCGCACTGGCCACTAAGGTTGAACTCGACCTTGAGAATACCGTAGACATCGTCGGCACCGGCGGAGATGGCGCAAATCTATTTAATGTATCCAGTGCCAGTAGCTTTGTTGCAGCTGCAGCTGGGGCTAGGGTGGCCAAACACGGCAACCGCTCGGTGTCTTCTAGTAGTGGCTCCGCCGATTTGCTCGAACGTGCTGGGGTTTACTTGGATTTAAGTGCGGAGCAAATGGCGCGCTGTGTGGAAACGCTCGGTATCGGTTTTATGTTTGCACCCAGTTTCCATAGCGCCGTACGTCATGTAGGCCCAGCGCGCAAAGCATTGGGGCTGCGCACTATTTTTAATCTGCTCGGCCCCATGACCAACCCCGCCGGAGTTAAGCGCAAGGTCATCGGTGTTTACGAAAAACGCTACTGTCGTTTGTTGGCTGAAGTCCTGCAACGACTTGGTTCTGAGCACGTGCTGGTCCTGCACAGCGATGACGGCCTCGACGAAGCCAGTATCGCCGCGGATACTTTTGCGGTGGAATTGAAAGATGGTGTTATTAGTGAGTTTACTCTCTGCCCCGAAGCCTTTGGTCTGCCCCGCCAGAGCCTGGATGGCTTGATCGTTGCGAGTGCCGCAGAGTCTCTATCCTTGATTCGCGACGCATTGGGTAAGCGTGAAACTGCAGCAGGGAAAAAAGCTGCAGATATTATCGCCCTGAATGCCGGCCTGGCCATTTATGTCAGCGGCACTGCGAGCACGGCAGAGCAGGGTGTCGCCATGGCGCAGGACGCCATCGATAGCGGTTTGGCCGCAGAAAAAATCAATGACCTGGCTGCCTTTACCAGCGCCTTTCGCCCCGAGGAAGTGAAATCGTGAGCACACCGACCATTTTAAAAACTATTATCGAGCGCAAGTGGCAGGAAGTGGCGGAGCGCAAATCTCAATGCAGCCTGGAAGAAATACGTCTGAGCGCGCATGACCAACCACTGGCACGGGGATTTGTCGCGGCATTGGAATACAAAATCGCCGAGGGGGAGGCCGCAGTGATTGCGGAAATCAAAAAGGCTTCCCCCAGCAAGGGGGTGATTCGCGAGGACTTTCTTCCCGCAGAAATTGCGACCAGTTATGAGAGGGGTGGCGCGGCATGCTTGTCGGTACTCACCGATAGGGATTTTTTCCAGGGCGATGACAGTTATTTGCAGCAGGCGCGCAACGCGGTTCGTCTACCGGTTTTGCGTAAGGACTTTACCGTGGACCCTTACCAGGTGTATGAGGCGCGCGCTATTGGAGCTGACTGCATCCTGCTCATTGCCGCCTGCCTGGAAGATCAGCAAATGCAGGAACTCAATGGTTTGGCCCTGGAACTGGGATTGGATGTGCTGGTGGAAGTGCACAATCGCGCAGAGCTGGAGAGGGCGTTGGCTCTCCCCAACCGTCTAATTGGAATTAACAATCGTAATCTGCACACCTTTGAGGTACAGCTGGAGAACACTTTTAAACTGCTCAATCTGATTCCCAAGGACCGCATTGTTGTAACAGAAAGCGGTATCCACACCACGGATGATGTCGCGGCCATGCGCGGACACAGCGTTGATGCATTTTTGGTTGGCGAGGCTTTTATGCGCGAGGAAGAACCGGGACGAAAATTGATGGAGATGTTTAACTGAGTGCTAGTGGGGTTTTAGAAAGTTAGCTAGATAAAATCACAGACACAAAAAAGGGCGATTGATTACATCGCCCTTTTTTGTGTCTGTGGTATTTGACTCTGGGACAGGTATTTAACGGGTGCCGTAAACCACCATGGTTTTACCTTTGACCGATACCAAGCCCTGCTCTTCCAGGGTTTTCAGCACGCGCCCAACCATCTCACGGGAACATCCAACAATACGGCCAATTTCCTGGCGAGTGATCTTGATTTGCATGCCTTCTGGATGGGTCATCGCATCGGGCTCATTACACAGGTCTAAAAGGGTTCGCGCCACGCGACCGGTAACATCAAGAAAGGCTAGATCGCCAACTTTTCGAGTGGTATTGCGCAGGCGCCCGGCCATTTGTGTGGCTAGAGCGAACAGGAATTCTGGGTGCTGACGAGTCAGTTCCTGGAATTTGGTGTAGGAGATTTCCGCAACCTCACACTCGGTTTTGGTGCGCACCCAGGCGCTGCGGGTGTCCTGATCAAATAGCCCCATTTCACCGAAAAAGTCCCCGTCGTTTAGATAGGCTACGATCATTTCGCGGCCCTCGTCATCTTCGATTAAGACGGTGACTGAACCGCGCATAATGAAATAGAGGGACTCACAGCGGTCGCCGGCATAGATAATCGTGCTCTTGGCCGGATAGCGTCGCCGGTGGCAGTGGGCCAGAAAGTCTTCAATATTGCCGATAGTCATGGGGTCTTCGATAGCAACCGTCACGGATTTATTCCTCATTTTTTGTCTCGTGCTCTATCCCGGCTTTAGCAGCTGAGCACTATTGAATTATCGCGCGAAAAAACAGTCCCCAACAGAGGTTGGTCGCGGCAAAGTTCCGCAGTGTGACCTGTGACACTCTGGCGCGGGTGCGATTGGACTGCAAGCGGGCTATTGCGTTCACTGGCGAAGGGGGAAACTTCAGTAGCGAACATTTCGCGCGGAGGTGTTGTGGACACTATACCGGAAATACTCTGCCTGTCAGGATAATCTTGTACTCTGTGCTAAGCTTCGCGGCTTGAATTTCAGCGGGAGCATGGCAATGCAGGGCAAGGTAACCTGGGTTAATGATTTGACCTTCGTCGGCGAAGCCGGCAGTGGTAATTCGGTAGTGATGGAAGGGGGGCGCACTAATAACGGTGTGCGCCCGATGGAGATGATCCTCCTCGGGGTTGGTGGCTGTGCAGCCTATGATGTGGTTTCCATTTTACAGAAGGCGCGCCAGGATATTATTTCCTGTCATTGCGAATTGAATGGCGTTCGCCCGGATACCACCCCATCACCTTTTGAGCGAATTGAAATGGAATTTGTTGTGCGAGGCCGGGGAATAAAAGAATCCCATGTAGCCCGCGCTGTGGAGCTATCTGCAGAGAAATATTGCTCTGCTTCAATTATGTTGCGCAATGCGGGAGTGGAGATTGTGCATCGCTATCGAGTAGAAGAAGTCTAAGCAATACTCAGATAAAGAAAAGGCCTGCTCAAAAGCGGTTGCTTTTAGCGGGCCAGTCAATTTTTACGAACCGGTTATTAATATTTTAAATTTTGTAACTGGCTGAGGTCATCACCTTGGCTACCAGAGACATAGCGCCTTTCACCGGTGCTGGGAAACGTTTGCCTCCGGCGGCTAGCGCGGCATGAGCGTGTTCGCTCTCATCGACCAGCATTTGCTCCACTACGGCGCGACTGCGTTTGTCCTGGGCTGGAAGCTTCTGCAGGTGACTCTCCAGGTGTTCGCAGACCCTTTCTTCTGTCGCTGCGACAAATCCCAGGCTGATGCGATCGCTGATTTTGCCGGCGGCGGCGCCCAGTCCAAATGACAATCCATACCAGAGTGGATTGAGCAGGCTTGGGCGGCTGTCCAGTTCTGTGAGGCGCTGCTCACACCAAGCCAGGTGGTCGATCTCCTCATCCGCAGCGCGCTCCATTTCACCGCGTACCTCGGGCAGTTTTGCTGTGAGTGCCTGGCCTTGGTAGAGGGCCTGAGCACAGACTTCGCCGCTGTGGTTGACCCGCATCAGACCGGCGGCGTGCTTGCGCTCGGTATCGCTGAGCTCGGCCTCCGCTTCGCCTTTGGCCGGAGATGGGCGCCCGTGACAGGGCTCGCCGGGACTCAGAGTGCGCAGGGCGCGGTCAGCCTGAATCAGCAGGTGATCGAGGCCACTTAAATTGCGTTCACTCATGTTTATGACTTCCTCTGTATGGCGGTAGTCAGCCCTACCGCCATGCTGGGTAAAACTACTTATCGCTACTAGTCTGTTCTCTTTCGACCGCGCGATAGCCGATATCTTTCCGGTAAAAGACACCTTCCCAATAAATGGCGCGGGCAGCTTCATAGGCATTGGTCTGAGCTTCGGCGACAGTGTCGCCCAATGCGGTGGCGCAGAGTACGCGGCCGCCATTGGTGACCACACGTTCGCCGTCCAGGGCAGTACCAGCGTGGAAGACTTTGGCATTATCGCCGTCAGCTTTCTCAAGCCCACTAATAGCATCGCCCTTGCGGTAACTGCCGGGATAGCCGTGTGCGGCCAGTACCACCCCAAGTGATGGGCGCGGGTCCCATTCAGCCGTCACGCTATCGAGCTTTTTGTCCAGTGCGGCCAGGCAAAGATCTACCAGGTCGGATTTCAGACGCATCATAATAGGCTGGGTTTCGGGGTCGCCGAAGCGGCAGTTGTACTCGATCACTCTGGGAGCACCCTGCGGATCGATCATCAGGCCAGCGTAGAGAAACCCGGTATATGGCGTACCCTCAGCGGCGAGGCCTGTTACTGTGGGTTCAATCACTTCTTGCATAATGCGCTGATAAACACTGTCGGTCACTACCGGTGCTGGGGAGTAGGCACCCATGCCGCCGGTATTGGGGCCAGTATCGCCGTCACCGACGCGTTTGTGGTCCTGGCTGGTGGCCATGGGCAGGATATTCTCCCCATCTACCATAACGATAAAGCTCGCCTCCTCACCCTGCAGGAATTCCTCGATCACTACTCGGCAGCCAGCGTCGCCAAAGGCATTACCGGAGAGCATATCGCGCACAGCCAGCTCGGCCTGCTGCTCGGTCTCGGCGACGATGACGCCTTTACCAGCGGCGAGGCCATCGGCTTTGACTACGATGGGTGCTCCGCGCTCACGAATATATTCGATGGCTGGTTCAACTTCGGTGAAATTGCGATAAGCGGCGGTGGGGATTTTGTGGCGCTCAAGGAAATCCTTGGTGAAGGCTTTGGAGCCTTCCAGTTGTGCAGCGCCTTTGCTGGGGCCAAAGATGGCGAGGCCGCGCCCGTTAAAGAAATCTACGATGCCGTCAACTAGTGGCGCTTCGGGGCCGACGATAGTGAGTTCCACGCCGTTTTCCTCGGCGAAGTCCGCCAGTGCGGGGAAGTTGTCGACACCGATAGCCAGATTCTGCACTTTGCCTTCGCGGGCGGTACCGGCATTGCCTGGTGCTACAAACACAGTACCCACTTTGGGGTTTTGTGCGGCTTTCCACGCTAAGGCGTGCTCGCGGCCACCTGAGCCGATGATTAATACATTCATTCTTAAATCCCCCTAAGTCGACCACTTGGGTCCATTGGACAGGTATCAGGTGCGCTAGTTTAGCGCGGAATCGTTGCAGGTGGTGTTACACGCCTGCAATAGGCGCCTCTTTGATAGTGGGCGCTGGGAACTACTCGATAACAGTGACGCAGAGGATGCGTCACTGTCACGAATCCCCTTGAAGCGAGAGAGTGCTTCGTGGAGAGTGCCGGTTTAGTGGCGGAAGTGGCGCATGCCGGTAAAGACCATGGCCATATTGTGCTCATCCGCTGCGGCGATCACTTCCTCATCGCGCATGGAGCCACCGGGCTGGATAACCGCCTGGATGCCGACAGCGGCGGCGTTATCAATACCATCGCGGAAGGGGAAGAAAGCGTCGGAGGCCATCACGGACCCTGCAACGGCGAGGCCGGCATGCTCGGCCTTGATCGCGGCGATACGCGCGGAGTTTACGCGGCTCATCTGGCCTGCGCCTACGCCCACAGTGCGGCCGTCTTTGCCGTATACGATTGCATTGGATTTTACGAACTTGGCCACTTTCCAGGTAAACAGCAGATCGCGGATTTCTTCTTCCGTGGGCTGGCGCTTGGAGACTACTTTCAGGTCGGCAGCGGTGATCAGGCCGTCGTCACGGTCCTGAACCAGCAGGCCGCCATTAACGCGCTTGTAGTCCAGTGCCGGGGTGCGCTCGCTGCTCCACTGGCCGCATACCAGCAGGCGCAGGTTCTTCTTCTCGGCAACGGCCTGTTTGGCCTCTTCGGAGACTGACGGTGCGATGATGACTTCAACAAACTGTCGCTCGACGATAGCACGGGCAGTGGTGCCATCCAGTTCCCGGTTGAAGGCGATGATACCGCCAAAGGCAGATTCGCTATCGGTAGCGAAGGCCAGGTCGTAGGCCGTGTGAATATCTTCAGCAATCGCCACACCGCAGGGATTGGCGTGTTTTACGATCACGCAAGCGGGTTGCTCGAAGGACTTCACGCACTCCAGCGCGGCATCGGTATCGGCGATATTGTTGTAGGACAGCTCTTTGCCCTGCAGCTGGGTGGCAGTGGAAATGCTGGCCTCAGCCGGGTTGGCTTCGGTGTAGAAAGCGGATTTTTGGTGTGGGTTCTCACCGTAGCGCAGATCCAGTTTCTTGATAAATTGGCTGTTGTAGGTGCTCGGGAACAGCTGCTTTTCCTCGCCTTTAATGGCACCCAGGTAGTTGGCGATAGCGCCGTCATAGCCCGCCGTGTGCTCGAAGGCTTTTACCGCCAGGTCAAAGCGGCTGGCGTGGCTCAGTGCACCGTCGTTAGCTTTCATTTCCTCGATGATGCTGCCGTAATCGCTGGCATTGACCACGATAGTGACATCTTTGTGGTTCTTGGCGGCAGCGCGAACCATGGTGGGGCCGCCGATATCGATGTTCTCGATAGCGTCCTCAAGGGAACAGTCAGGCTTAGCTACGGTTTGAGCGAAAGGGTAGAGGTTGACCACAACCATATCGATGGGGGTGATACCGTGCTCGCCCATGATGGCGTCATCGGTGCCTCGGCGCCCCAAAATGCCGCCGTGTACTTTCGGGTGTAGGGTCTTGACGCGACCGTCCATCATTTCAGGGAAACCGGTATAGTCGGAAACTTCTACGACTGGAATTCCGGCTTCTTTGAGCTGGCGGTGGGTGCCACCGGTGGAGAGGATCTCTACGCCCATTGAGGAGAGCTGTTGGGCGAACTCTACGATGCCACTCTTGTCAGAGACACTAATTAAAGCGCGGCGGATGGAAACCTTGTCTGTCATTGCACTAGATCCAACTGGTTTTCGGAAAAGATGTTTAAAGGGTTTATACGGGTTGTCCTCTGCGGCAACGAATAAAATTGCTGCCGGGAAAATAGCGAAGGGGGATGAGTTACCTCATCCCCCTTCAGAATTTCTCTCGGTGGGAAGCTTACAGCAGGCCGTAGCGCTTCAGCTTCTTGCGCAGAGTGCCACGGTTGAGACCCAGTAATTGCGCGGCGCGGGTCTGGTTGTGGCGAGTATATTTCATCACCACTTCGAGCATGGGCGCTTCGATCTCCGACAGCACCATGTCATAGACATCGGTAACCATCTGGCCATCCAGGTGGCGGAAATAGTTCTCCATCGCGTGCTCAACGGCATCGCGCAGGGACTGTTGTTGCGGCTGTGCCAGCTGCGTCTGCCCCCTGGAGGATACTTCTTCGCTGCCAGTATCCGGAATCAATACTTCATTATTCATGCCGCTTGTGCCCCTCTCGTTATTCGGCGTTCAAACCACTCGTGAACGCTGGCATGTTGTACTTCTGCGCTCTCTATTTGGAAAAAGGTCTTGCGGAAGGACTCGCTGTCCGCGAGTGTCTTCAAGTACCAGCCCACGTGTTTGCGGGCGATACGGACCCCCATCACCTCACCGTAGAATCGGTGCAGTTCACCCAAGTGGGTGAGCAGTATTTTTTTTACTTCGTCCAATGTTGGTTCGGGCAGCCGCTCGCCGGTGGCGAGGTAGTGGGCTATCTCCCGAAAAATCCAAGGTCGTCCCTGTGCGGCACGGCCAATCATGACCGCCGCAGCACCAGTGTAATTGAGCACCTCGCGGGCTCTCTCGGCACTGGTTATGTCGCCGTTGGCAAAAACTGGGATTCTTACCCTGGATACAATATCGGCAATGGTATCGAATTCAGCCTGTCCGTGGTAGCCGCAGGCACGAGTGCGACCGTGAACCGCCAAAGCAGCGATACCAGCATCCTCGGCCATTTGAGCAACGGTGACGCCATTACGGGAATCCGTACACCAGCCGGTGCGGATCTTAAGCGTCACCGGGACGGAGACAGACTGGACCACGGCCTGCAATATATCCGCAACCAGCTTTTCATCCCGCAGCAGGGCGGAGCCCGCCGCTTTCTTACACACTTTTTTTGCCGGGCAGCCCATATTTATATCAATGATTTGCGCGCCGCGACGCACGTTCTCCCGAGCGGCCTGAGCCATCATCTCGGGATCACCACCGGCAATTTGTACCGATATGGGAGCTGCCTCACCACCGTGGTCCAGACGCAGTCGTGACTTGCGGCTATTCCACAGACGCGTGTCTGAGGTCACCATCTCCGATACCACCAACCCGGCGCCGAGTTGGCGACACAGTTGACGGAAGGGGCGATCAGTAACTCCGGCCATTGGCGCCAAGATTACCGGGTTGTCGATAATGTAGGGGCCTATAGCAATAGACACGGTAGCTCCGTTTGGGCTTTGGAAGGGCGTTCTGGGCCCAGGCAAAAAGGCCGCCTATGATAACGACTGCCCCGGCGTTGGCAAAGCGAAAAAGCGGGCAAGTTGATCGATCCCTGTGCGTTTAGCTTGCAGAGTGGTCAATTTTAGTGGCTTTGCACGCCAGGGTGACCAATGTCTTGACGCTCAAACCTTCCTCAAGGAGCGATTTTCATCTCGTAGTTCACCGCCTCGGCCCCTGGATCGACCACCTCAATGGCAATGTGAATAGGGCTGCCCTGGGGCATTAGCTTGCGCCCAGCCAACTCCCCTTGTAAATACTCTTGGGGACTAAAGCGGCGACTCGCTACCGCTTTATTTTTCAGGTCGCTGAAATTTAACAGCAAATTGGGAAACGCCTGGGGGTAGGGCGCTGTATTTAGCAGCACAGCATCCACAATCAGAGCGCCCTCCAACTGGGGATGGCTGCGCACCATCAGGTTGGAGGCCTGGATCGCTCTGGCATCGCGTAATGGGGGGAGAGTACAGCCGAATAGTGGGCAGGCCACAGCGTAAATTTTGCGCCATGGTTGCTGCTTGCTGAGACGGTCGAACTGAAAGTAGCCCACTTGAAGCAGCAGTAAAATGACCAAAGCTGGCAGGAGAAGTCGCCACAGCCAGGGACTCACCGCTTTCTTCGATGGTGTCGCACCCCAGCTCATTTCCAGCGGGGCAGGTTGAATGGCGGAGATCAGCTGTTCACGAGCGGGCTCGGCCTGCGGCTCAGGAGTGTCCTCAGCTTCTGTGGCAAAGTAAGGCTCCCTGCGTTGACCACTTGCCTCAGGCTGGGATGTAGGGAATATCTCTTCGGAGCTATGGGGCGTCTCGGATGTTGATTTTAGATCGCTGGGCTCTGTGGCAGTTGTTTGCGCCTCCAGGGGCTGTTCCCAGGGATCCAGGTCATTGAGGCTATCGTTTTTATGGGTGGTGTCCCGATTGTCATAATCGGTGTCAACCCTATTGCCTGTAGTACTGTTATCGAAGTCGGGTACATCGTCCCAATCCGGTTTGAGTACCGACTCTAGGTCTTCCTCCTGGGCTTCCTCGTGGTGGTTTTCTTCTTGTAGCTCCTGCCACTCGTTATCGCCAAATGCGTCACCAATGAGGCTCTCGGAATTCGCTGGTGGTGCTTCGGGCTGGGTGTCTTCTGCGGGTTCCCCGGCTTCAAAATCGATGGGAGGCTGCTTTGCATTGGCGCTGTTGGGGGCTGCCTTATCCGCATCCGCCGGATCGTCGTCTTCCAGCTCGATATCGTCATGAATCAGGAAGTCATCGTCTTCCAGAAGAGTTTCCAGATCACTGCGTGTGTCGGGGCCATTGTCATTAAAGACAATGTTCTCATCTGCACGGAAAACTTGCAGGCAGGAACCACAGCGCACAGCGCCACGGGCAGCGCGCAGCTGCTGGTCATTAACGTGAAATGAGGTGCTGCAATGGGGGCAGCGGGTTACCAGTTGAGACATTCGACTATGGCGCAGTTTATTTTGCGCTCAAGTTTATCAGTCTGCCCGGTCCCCGCGTAGTACTGGCTAGCGTATTTAGCGAATACGGGTACCACTCAGGCGTACCCAACCCTCGTGCTCCGCATCCTCATCGAAATCGATCTGGTCTGAGTAGGCAGTTTTTACTTGTTCGGCCTGGGAGGCGAGGATACCGGACAGGCAGATACGCCCGCCGATTTTGGTCAGCGCAATCAGCTGCTTGGAGAGCTCTACCAATGGGCCAGCAAGGATATTGGCTAGCATGAGATCGGCGGCTTCCTGAGGCATCTGTTCTGGCAAATAGACTGGGAAGCGCTGCGGGTCTATGCCGTTGCGCACCGCGTTGTCGCGACTGGCAATCAGAGCTTGTGGATCGATATCGGTCCCCATGGCGCATTTGGCTCCGAGTAGCAAGGCGCCGATGCCAAGGATGCCGGAACCACAGCCAAAGTCGATGGCGCTCTTATCCTGCAAGGGCTCTTGTGCCAGCCAACGCAAGCACAGGTAGGTCGTGGGGTGGGTGCCGGTGCCGAAGGCGAGTCCAGGGTCCAGTAGCAGGTTGACCGCCTCCGGTTGAGGTGGCTCGCACCAGCTGGGGCAGATCCACAAGTTGTCGCCGCACTGAATGGGTTTATAGTGAGACATCCACTCGCGTTCCCAGTCTTTATCCTCAAGTTGGTCCCAGCGGGCATTGGGTAGGAGTTCGCAAAGGAAGGAAGCTGCTTTGGCCTCAGTGACAGCAGTGTCGACCTCGGCATCGAACAGACCGGTAACCCGTGTTTGATCCCACAGGGGTACTTCGCCGAGTCCGGGTTCGAGAATGGGTTGGTCTGCGTTGTCTTGCAGGGTAACGGATACGGCACCGGCAAAAAGCAGTGCATTTTCAATTTTGTCCGCTTGGGCACGATCGGTGTCGACGCGGAGTTGTAGCCAGGGCATAGGGATTCCGTGGTGAGTAACTGCTATTGGGTGGAGTGGCCACCCTACTTTTGCGATGTCCGCCGCCATCCCTGGCGTTCGGCATCATCGTATTGTGGCCGCAATTCTCTCCAACTTTGCCCTGGCTGGCGAGGGTTAGAGTCCCAACTTCTTCTCCAGGTAGTGAATATTGACGCCACCCTTGGCAAAGGCCTCATCGCGTACCAGATCCTCCTGCAGGGGGATATTGGTCTTGATGCCATCAATAACCAGCTCAGATAGGGCTACGCGCATGCGTGCCAGTGCGGTTTCGCGGTCCTCGGCGTAGGTGATCAACTTGGCGATCATCGAGTCGTAGTTGGGGGGAACCGTATAACCCGAGTAGAGGTGCGAATCGACCCGCACACCCAGGCCGCCTGGCATATGAAAGTTGTTGACCTTGCCGGGACTGGGGAAGAAAGTCTGGGGATCTTCCGCATTGATACGGCACTCGAAGGCGTGCCCGCGAACGACAATATCCTCCTGCTTGAGAGAGAGCTTCTCTCCAGCACAGACACGAATCTGTTCCTTGATCAGGTCTACGCCAGTCACCATTTCAGTAACAGGGTGCTCAACCTGAATACGTGTGTTCATCTCGATAAAGTAGAAGCGTTCATTCTCATAGAGGAACTCGAAAGTGCCGGCGCCGCGGTAGCCGATATCGATACAAGCTTGCACGCAGGATTCGTGTACCTGTTCACGCACGGCGTCGGGGATTCCGGGAGCTGGAGCTTCTTCTAGTACTTTTTGGTGACGGCGCTGCAGGGAGCAGTCGCGATCCCCTAGGTGAATGGCATTACCCTGTCCGTCGGACATTACCTGGACTTCGACGTGGCGTGGGTTCTGCAGAAATTTCTCGAGGTATACGGTGCCATCACCGAAGGCAGCTTGAGCCTCAGACTTGGTAACAGCGATAGCGTTGATCAGGTCTTCGGCGCGCTCCACGACACGCATACCGCGACCACCGCCACCGGCGGCGGCCTTGATAATGACTGGATAGCCGACTTTTTCGCCTATTTCTAGGCAGCGCTCGCTATTTTCGGGTAGGGGACCATCGGAGCCGGGTACGGTGGGGACGCCTGCCTTTTTCATGGCGGCGATGGCGGATACCTTGTCACCCATCAGGCGAATGACATCCGGGTCTGGGCCGATAAAAGTGAAGCCGCTTTTTTGTACTTGCTCGGCGAAGTCCGCGTTTTCTGCGAGGAAGCCGTAGCCTGGGTGCACGGCTACTGCATCGGTGATCTCCATAGCGGAAATCAGGGCAGGAATATTCAGGTAGCTCTGCGGCGAGGGGTTGGGACCAATACAGACAGATTCATCGGCCAGGCGTACATGCTTGAGATTGCGGTCCACCAAAGAGTGAACCGCAACTGTGGCGATGCCCATTTCTTTGCAGGCGCGCAAAATCCGCAGGGCGATTTCACCGCGGTTGGCGATCAGGATTTTGTCGAACATAGTGACTTACCCCACTCAGACGATGGTCACGAGCGGCTGATCGAACTCTACCGGCTGGCCATCTTCGAGCAGAACGGAATCGATGGTACCGGCCTTGTCGGCTTCGATCTGGTTCATCATTTTCATGGCTTCAACGATGCACACTACGTCGCCGACCTTAACCTGCTGGCCAACTTTGACAAAGGGCTCGGCGCCGGGGCTGGGAGCTGCGTAAAAAGTGCCCACCATCGGGGATTTCACCGCATGGCCGCTGATCGTTGGTTTGGATTCTTTTTCTACCGCCGCCGGGGCTGGTGCAGCTTGGGCAGGTGCAACAGGAGCCGGTGCCGGTGCCATTGGAGCCGTGTAAATTGGAGCAATCGGTTGATTTGCACCGCTGACCCCGCGGCTGATACGCACCGATTCCTCGCCCTCTTTAATTTCCAGCTCGCCGATATCCGATTCTTCGAGCAGCTCAATTAGTTTTTTAATTTTGCGGATATCCATAGTTCTTTCACTCGCAGGTTTGATTCATTGATTTTGAGACGCCATACCCAGTTGGTGTATGGCCGCCTGAAGTGCCAGGGTGTAGCTGTGTGGCCCGAAGCCACACACCACACCACGGGCTAAATCGGATAGATAGGAATGGTGCCTAAATGCCTCGCGGGCATGAGGATTGGAAAGGTGTAACTCGACAAACGGTATGGCAACGCCCGCTAAAGCATCTCGTAAAGCCACGCTGGTGTGGGTGTAGGCGGCGGGATTGATTACGATGAAATCCACGCTGGTATTGGCGGCTAAGTGGATGCGTTCCACCAAGGCAGACTCGCTATTGCTCTGGAGGGTTTCCAGCTGGTGGCCTGCAGCATCACATTGGCGCTCGGCGGCCTGATTGATTTCCGCAAGGGTGGCGGCGCCGTAGATATGCGGCTCGCGACTGCCGAGCAGGTTGAGGTTGGGGCCGTGCAGGAGAAGAATTTTAGCCATAGTATGCCCTGGGGAAAGTTGCCGAAAAACCCAAAAAAATGGTCTAAAGTTGGCTATCTTGCGGGCAAACTCGAATTTTTGGCCTATTTGCCCGAGTGCTTTAGGCGAGTGTGCCGCAAAAGTGACTCCCTGTCCATGCCTGCTGGGCAGTTTATCGAAGTTAGCGGCAGTTCGGCGATATTTGCCTAAAAATTAGCGCAAAATATCCGCAATGTGGCCTTTTTACCCTTGGGATTGGCTACAAAGGCGGCAGTTTCCTTTAAGGGGCAGAGGATCTACTGAGTTCGCTCCCGGCAGCGGCTTCCAGCTCCATCAATAGCTCCTCGCGGGAGAGGATTTGCGGCAGGATTTTGGCCTCGCCACCACTGGCGGGGTAAAGCAAGTAAAGCGGCACGCTGGTACGGCCGTATTTCGCCAGGAGCTCGCTGATATGTGGGTCCTGATTGGTCCAGTCCCCTTTAAGAGCTACTACCCCTAGTCTCTCAATGGCGTCGCTCACAGCATCACTCGACAGCACCACTTTCTCATTGGCCAAGCAAGTAATACACCAGGCCGCGGTCATATTGGTTAGCACTGGACGCCCCTCCCTCCGCGCTGTCTCGAGCCGTTCGGCGGAGTAGGGCTGCCAGTAGTCACTGGTCTGTTGAAGTGCTTGGGGGGCAGTACTGAGGCGTGGCAGTAGCATTAGCGCAAAGCTCAGGGCCACAACCGCCAGCGAGCCCCGCAGCCAGTGCCACTGAGGGCTGGGCCAAAGCCATAGCGCAAAGGCGATTGCCACAGCGCCGCTGAGAACCAGAGCGATACCATCGCCACCAGTCTGACGTCCCAATACCCACAGCAGCCACACTGCGGTCAAGTACATGGGGAAGGCCAGTAGTTGCTTTAAGCGATCCATCCAGGGGCCGGGGCGTGGCAGCTTGTCCACTAGAGCGGGAATATAGGTGAGCAGCAGGAAGGGGGCGGCCATACCGGCGCCAAGGGCGGCAAAAACACTGAGCGCCACGGCTGGAGATTGTGTGACTGCAAAGCCCAGCGCCGAGCCCATCAGGGGCGCGGTGCACGGGCTGGCCACGAGTGTGGCCAGGGCGCCGGAGGTAAAGGAGCCGCGCAACCCCTGACTGTTACTTAAATTGTTACCAACGCCCATCAGGCTGCTGCCGATCTCTGTGACACCGGACAAGCTGAGTCCCATGATAAAGAACAGATAGGCCAATGCGGCTACCAACCAGGGAGACTGTAGCTGGAACCCCCAACCTATCGCCTCACCGCCGGCGCGCAATGCCAGCATGGTGGCGGCAATGGCGACAAAGCTGAGTACAACGCCGGTGGAGTAGGCCCAGCCGTGATGGTGACGTTGATTAGCATTCTGTGCTGTCTGGCTAACTGCCAGCAGCTTGATTGAAAGCACTGGAAAAACACAGGGCATTAGATTGAGTAGCAGGCCGCCGGCAAAGGCGAAAAGCAGTGCAAAGGGGAGCGTGATGGCGCTAGCGTTACTCCCCTGAGGTGAGGAGCTGCCACCTGTACTTTGGGGAGAAGAATTTTGCGGGCCTCCCTCAATAGGCTGGATGCTTCCCGAGCCAATATCCACGCGATAGTGGCGTACCTCTGGTGGGTAGCAGAGCCCCGCATCGGCGCAGCCCTGATAGTGCAGTTCTAATTGTAAGTTATTGGCGCTGTCGTTGTCGTTGAGGGGAATGGGGAATTCCAGCTGGCCGCGATAGACCTCGGTTTCCTTCTCGAAATACTCATCCCAGATAACTTCACCGCTGGGGAGATTCAGTGGAACTGCGGTCTTTTGTCCGTTTTCTACAAGGTAAAGGGCAAGTTTGTCGCGATAGAGATAGTATTCTGGAGCTATTTCAAACAGCGCACTGAGCTGATTGCCACTCAGCAGCAGGTCCTGCCGGTAGGCTTCGTCCACTGGCAGGAAGGTATTTTGCTGCTGGCCGATAGAAGACGCAAAAGGGTTACTTTCCGCCTGCGCAAGAGCGTTGGTTGTGGATAGGCATAGCAATATTGCCAGCAGTGCGAGGAAATTATTTCTGAAACTTTTGGTCATCACAGCCATAGATGAAAAAATTCATTATAGTCGGGCGCATGGTTCTGACTGCTGCGCCGGACGGGGGTTCAGTCGCGTCAGCAGTATAGCGATGCTAGTGGTACAAAAAAACAACAGCGGAGAATTGCTTTGCCGTCACTTGAACGCCTTCACAGCTTTGCTATCTGCCTCTTGATGGCGGCGTTACTTGGTGCCTGTGCTTCGCAACAACCGCCTCCCCCGGCGCCCAGTCCTCCTCCGCAGAAAGCCAAACCATCCGTTAATGAGGTGCGGCGTAACAATGTGGCTTACTTCTTAAAGCGTGCTGAACAGGCGCTACGCAAAGGCCATCTTACCAAGCCTGCCGGCGCCAGTGCCTATGACTACTACTTAAACGTGCAGAAGTTGGACCCTGGAAATCGTAAGGCTCAGACCGGAATTCAAACAATTGTGGTCACCTACGTTGAGCGTGCCCGAGAAGCGCTGCGCAGGCGTGCTTTTACCGAAGTGGGCGGCCTACTACAGCGCGCAGAAATACTGGCTCCGGGGAATCCTTTGGTGGCTGAGGTGCGTACACAGCTAGTCCATGAGCGCGGCCGCGCACAGCTGGATCTACCACAGGGAGAGGCTATTGGCCTGCCTGCGGCTGGGCTGCGGGCGAGATCGGAAAATTTGGTCACAAAGCTGCGCCAAGTGGCCCAGCGTATTCGCAGAGAACAACTACGCGTCATAATTGTCACCGGCAATGACGCGGAAGGTCGCTGGGTTTACCAGCAGCTGCGTGAAGCGGTGCCCGGTTATCGGGTGCGGGGGGATATAAAGATTGGCAGCCCCGCACGTTTACTTCTTATTAAACCCAGTGGAGGGGTCCAGTGAAAAAGCCAAATGTATTTGTGTGGATTCTGCTTTCCAGCAGCCTTTTGTACACCTTGGGGGCTTTGGCCCTCACCCAGTCCCTTATGATTGAGGGCTATGCCAGAGAGACTCCGCCGGGAGCACCTATGAGCGCGGCGTACCTCTCCCTGCACAACACCGGCAAACAACCGCTGCAGTTGACGGCGGTGGAGTTGCCCGGAGGGGGGGGCGGGGCTGTCGATTTGCATACCACTGAGCGTGAGCGGGGCGTCAACCGTATGCGTCCACTGGAGAAACTGTCGATTGCCGCTGGAGAGAAACTACAGATGATGCCAGGTGGTATCCACTTGATGATTCATGGGGTGCGCCTTCAGGCTGGAGATACACTGCCCCTACGCCTGCTTTTTGACGACGGAAGTAGTTTGGAGGTCGTGGTTCCGATCATGGGGCGTGATGGACTTGATAAAGATCACCACCATCATCATGGCGGTGCTGGATAAAAAAATCCTGTTGAAGTAAAGGTAAGAAAAATGAAGAAGTTATTGTTATGGGTGGGGTCTCTGGTCGTGGCTGGGTGTGCTCACAGCCCACTGCAAATCCAATTGTATCCACAGGTTCAGGTGGCTCCCGAATCCATTGGTTCGGGCTATAGCCTCAATGTTCGCGGTGTTAATGAACTATCCGGTGGGGGGCTCGGTTCTCTCGGCGGAGTCTATGCAGACACATCTCAGGTGAGTATTGCCAACGATGCAGGTAGTGCTATCGCCGCAGGGTTGAGCCAGGGTTTTGCCAATTGGTCATTCCGTATCACCGACTCGGCACCTGAGGTGCAGGTGACGGCGAAGTTGGTGAAGCTAACGTATAACAGCCCCAGTCAGGTTTACACCACCCAGGTGGATACCTCTGCTGAGATTCACTTGGAGGTTAAAGTGGGCCATGCCACCTATTTTGGAACTTACAGTTCCTCTGGCAAAGACCGCAATCTGATTAAGCCCAGCCGCGAAGAGGTGGAAAGCCGGGTAAATGGCCTGCTGAGTGCGACTATGCAGCGGGTATTCGAAGATGAGAAACTGAAAAAATTCTTGCGCGCAAATCTTTGAATGTGCAATTTAGGGATCTACTGAAGTGAGCCGGCTGGAGGCTGGATAATTGAATACAATCGGCGATTTTGGGCGATGATAAGGCTATTTTTAGCCATTTCTTGCGGTGAGATGCCTACAAGGGCTGCGCCAGCCACCCTTTTCCAGGGATATTTCGGTTTCCACTGGGAGTGTGGCTGTGGCCTTATTTGACACTCAATCCGCCGAATACCTCGGTTTGTTGGGGGAGCTGGAGGCTCAACTCAAACCCTGTGAGCAGATCAGCCTACAGGCCGCTGAGGCGGCGCTGGGGGAGATTGCCGATGGAGTGATCGTCACCGATCCCCGCGGTATTGTGCAATATGCCAATCCGTTGGTCAGTGAGATGAGTGGTGACCTGGTTGGACTCCTGCCTGGTCAGCCTGTGAACGAGGGCCTGCGGCTTCGCGATAGTCAGGGCACCCTGTTGCCTGCGCTGATACCAGACTCCCCTTCTCACGAAGTACCCAGCGTGCGGGAGGTTCGCGCCTTTATTTGGAGACTCGGGGAAAACCGTCCACCGCTGGAAGTCTCTGTGCAGGTGATGGCTTTGTGGGATGCCGGCACATTAAAAAATTATGTGTTGGTCTTGCGGGATACTTCTGCTGCCCGACGAGTGTCTACTCGCCTGAGCTGGCAGACCAGCCACGATGCGTTAACCCGCTTACCCAATCGACAGTATTTCGAGAGCGAATTGCAAAAGCTCCTGTCACAGTGCGTCGATAAGCGTCAGCATCATGTACTCCTATACTTGGATGTCTATCAATTCAAAGTAATCAACGACACGCTGGGTTTTGTCGCCGGTGACCAGTTGCTGGTGCAACTGGTTGCACTGCTACAGAAGGGCTTATCTGGGGCTGATTTGTTTGCACGTGTGGGCAGTGATGAGTTCGCCATTTTGCTGCGGGATTGCACCCTTGAAGAGGGCGGGCGCGTGGTTGCGCGTCTGCGCGAATCTGTTCAGGAATTCAGCTTCCACTGGCAGGGTAATGATAGCCGTGTAGCGATATCAATTGGGGTGGTGGGTGTGGACCGATTCACCCCCAGTGCCAGCCAGCTGCTGGCAACCGCCAATGATGCCTGCTGCTCAGCCAGGGATCAGGGGCGCAACCGGATAAAGTTGTTTGGAGATTCGCGCAAGGCGTTGGAAAAGCGTCGTGAGTCCACTTGGGTTGCAGAAATTCACGCTGCCCTGCGAGAGGATCGCTTGATCCTCTATCGGCAGCCTGTGGTCTCCCTAAAAGGGGAGCGCCAGATTCATCACTATGAAATTCTGGTACGCATGCGCGGGCGGGATGGAGGGGTGATCTCGCCGGGCTTGTTCCTACCCGCAGCGGAGCGCTATGGCCTAATTGAGGAGGTAGATCGTTGGGTTATTCAGCGCGTGTTCCGTTATATGGCCCAGGAGCAACTGATCGGTATTGCTACGGCCAGCTATGCCATCAATATTTCCGGTATCAGCCTGGGCGATGATACGTTTGCAGACTTTGTACTTGCATCAATGAGTGAGGAGGGGGTAACGCCTTCAAGGGTACAGTTTGAGATTACCGAGACCAGTGCCATCAACAACCTTGAAAGGGCTCTGATTTTTATCCACAAGCTGCGCGCTGCGGGCTGTAGTTTTGCCCTGGACGACTTTGGCCGCGGAGTTTCTTCGCTGGCTTACCTGCGTCAGTTACCGGTGGACTTCCTCAAAATCGACGGGAGCTTTGTGCGCAATATGCTTGAGGATGAGATCGACAGCGCGATGGTCAGTACCATTGATCACCTGGCAAAGCGTATGGGGATCAGCACTATCGCCGAGTATGTCGAGAGCCCCGAACTGATGGATAAACTCTGTCGTATGGGGGTGGATTACGCCCAGGGCTTCGGTATTGCTGCCGCTTCGGAATTGCCCGATATTGGTGAGCCCTAAGGTTTAAAGCTGAGCGGCCGGTAAAGGCCGCTCTCAATCTCTACCGCTGACTTCAGATAACCGCTGCCAATAGTTCTGGATGTTGTTCTGCTTGTAGTCGTGGACCGTATTGGCTGACTACCTGTGCGGCGGCGCGGCAGGCGAGTTCGCCGGCCTCGGCAAAGCCCATCTCCCGGTTGACCGCATACAGAAATGCGCCTGCGAACATATCGCCGGCACCGTTGGTGTCTATTGCGCGCACCTGCGGACTGGCAACTCGGTACTGCTTGCTGCCATCCCACAGTAGCGCACCATCGGCGCCCAGAGTGATGGCAAAGCTGCGGCAGTAATCGCTCATTGCTTCTGCCGCGGCATCCAGTGAGTCGGTGCCGGTGAAGCCCAGTGCCTCATCGCGATTGCAGAACAGCATATCTACGCCGCCGCCAATCATTTCTCGCAAGCCCTCGCCAAAGAATTGCACCATAGCCGGGTCTGAAAGGCTCAGCGCGGTTTTCACACCTGCCTGCTGGGCCTGTTCACGCAGAGTGATAGCTGCGCGGCGCCCAGTTTCGGAGGAGACCAGATAACCTTCGATATAGGCCCACTTGGAGGCTTTCAGGGCTTCGCTATCCAGTTCGGCTACCGAGAGTTGCTCGCTGATACCCAGGTAGGTATTCATACTGCGCTCGGCATCGGGGGTAATCATTACCAGGCACTTACCGGTAGTGCCGCCATCTGCTTGCTGCAAAGTGGTTGGATAGTCAACGCCAGCGGCGCTGAGGTTGCTGCGATAGAAATCTCCGTTATCGTCGGCGGCAACTTTGCAGGAATAGAAAGTGTTCAGGCCAAAATAGCTGGCGGCGATAACTGTATTGGCACCAGAGCCACCACAGGCGCGTTTGGCGGTGATCATGTGGTCCCGAAGGTCGTCTACCAGCTGTTTCTGCCGGGCATCGTCCACTAGGGTCATAATCCCCTTTTCAACACCGAGCTCCGCAAGATCCTTGTCGGATACCTCAATTTCCGTGTCCAAGAGGGCGGCGCCGATGCCGTAGAGATCATATTGCTGCATATCCATCCTTTTCGGGCGATTTGTATAGATTTCCGCCGCATTATGGCTGTGATTATGGCAAGTGCAAGGTGGTTGGTTTGACTTAAAGCGGTCAGCGTTTATAAAGGCGTCATATGCCTCAATATGAACTTATAGGAGGCAATTGCGGTCAATCCTCGAACAGGTACTTTGTGTGCTTGTGGTATGACTACCGGGATACTCAGCCCGGATTCTGGCGGTTCACGGATGTTCCCCAAGGCGCCGGTTCAGGCGTCTACGGCAAGATACCAGCGGAGCTGCCACCTGCTGGTGTCCTGCCTGTGATAGTGATGAGGCTCCTGAAGATCCCCACTGTCTAGAGATGTACCGAGATGGCAGCTGGAAAACTCTTATATGGCCTCGACGAAACGCCGGCGCAGTAAAGCGTCAAAACCGAAAAGACGCTACCGCTGGTTAAAGTTCTTATTCCTGCTGGCCCTGGTGGGGGCAATGGCCCTTGCCGGCTATATGGCATACCTCGACGTACAGCTGCGGGAGCGTCTCGATAGCCGCCAGTACCAGTTGCCGGCGCGGGTTTTTGCGCGCCCTCTGGTACTGCGCGAAGGCATGGCAATGCACCCTGATGAGCTGGAAAGCGAGTTTGCCGCCCTCAACTACCGCAAACAAAAGACTCTGACGGAACCTGGCGCCTGGACACACGAGGGGATGAATTACCGGGTCTGGCGCCGGGACTTTATTCATGCCGATGGCCGTGAGCCGGCGGCTATGGTTACTTTCCGCCTGCGTAACGATGAAATTGACAACCTGCGCAATGAAGATGGGCAGCGTATCGCCGAGTTCCGCCTGGATGCCGCTAATATCGGTTCATTGCTGGGGGGCGGAGACGATCGCAATCCGGTGCGTTTCAAGGATATCCCGCCGTTGGTGGCGAATACCCTGATAGCGGTGGAAGACCAAGACTTCCTCAACCACTTCGGCATCTCTCCGCGAGGTATTGCCCGCGCTATGGTGGCGAATATCAAGGCAGGGCGCCTGGTGCAGGGCGGCTCAACCATTACTCAGCAGCTGGTTAAGAATATCTTTTTCGACCATAAGCCGAGCCTGCAGCGCAAGATCAATGAAGCCTTGATGGCGGTATTGATGGAGATACACTACGACAAGGGTTATATCCTGCAGGAGTACATCAATGAGGTGTGGTTGGGCCAGCAGGGAGCCAGAGGTATTTATGGCTTTGGCCTGGCCTCGGAGTTCTATTTCCAACAGCCGCTGGATACTCTGGAGCCCCATCAGGTCGCCCTGCTAGTGGGGCTGGCCAAGGGTGCCTCTTACTACAACCCTTGGCGCCATCCCCAGCGCGCATTGAAGCGTCGCAACACCGTTCTGGAACTGATGCGCGAGCAGGGCCTGATTACCCAGGCAGAGTTTGAGAACTACTCCGCCAAACCACTGGGTGTGGTGAAAGGCGGTGTAACCGCACAGAATCCCTACCCGGCCTTTACTGAGCGCCTGCTCTCAGAGCTGCGTCCTTATTACTCCTACGAGGAGCTGCGCACCACCGGTTTGCGGGTTTATACAACCCTTGCGCCTTCGGTACAGAAACTCGCGGAAGAGTCCATCAGTCAAGGCGTACAGAAGTTGGAGAAAGATCGCAAAATTAAGGCGAATACTCTTCAGGCTGCTACGGTATTGCTAGATAACAACACGGGTAATGTGTTGGCCATGGTGGGAGACCGCGATCCGGATTATCCCGGCTTCAATCGAGCCCTGGAGGCGCGCCGCCAGGTGGGTTCTCTGATCAAACCGGCGGTCTTCTTAACTGCCTTGGAGCGTCCCGAAGAGTACAACCTAGCTACCTTGATCGACGATGCGCCAGTGCGAATTGAGGAAGCCGATGGCGATGTATGGATGCCGCAGAACTTCGATAAGCTCGCCCACGGTCAGGTGCCTCTCTATGTCGCCTTGGCCAAGTCTTACAATCTGGCTACTGCCCATCTGGGGCTCGATCTGGGACTGCAGAATGTGCGTCAGACAATTCGACGCCTGGGTGTAGATACTAGTCTGCCGCATGTGCCTGCAATGTTGTTAGGCGCAGTGGAGATGACGCCATTTGAGGTAGCTGGCATGTATCAGACCATCGCCAATAATGGCGAGACGGTGCAACCGCGCACCTTGATGGCTGTATCCGATGCACAGGGAGGGCGGGTACAGCACTTCCGCCCGCGCACTAATCGTGGTGTCGATCCGGTGCCCGCCTACTTGTTGCGCTGGGGGCTGGAGCAGGCGATGCGCGAAGGCACTGGGCGCAGGTCGGCCAAGCGTCTGCCCAGTAGTGTGCCCTTTGCCGGTAAGACGGGTACTACCAACAATAACCGCGACAGCTGGTTTGCAGGGTTTTCCCCTGAGGTTACCGCCGTGGTGTGGCTTGGGCGCGATGACAACGTACGCACCCGTCTAACCGGTTCTACCGGAGCTCTGCCGATCTGGACTGAAATCATGCGCAAGTTGCCCCATCAGCATGGTCCTGTCGAGGCACCGCGGGGTGTTGAGTTCAAAGAGGTGAATGCGCGCGGGCAGTTTATGGACCCGGATTACTGTCGGGGCGGCTATGAGATTCCCTTCTCCTACGAAACCCACTTGCAACCTGCGCCTGAATGTCGCGGGCGCGACCGCTGGCGCTGGTTCCGCAACCTGTTTGGCAATGAGCGGTCCGAGGCGGCTCCAAGGGAACAGATGACACCGGGTTGGGGCAATGATACAGAGCGGCGCCAATATGAAAGTGAGCGCCGCCATCAAATGCGAGAGCAGTTGCGCCGTGATGATGCGGAGACATTGGGTGGGGATTCCAGTCTGGAGCCTTTGGAGCTCCCTCGCGGACAGTCCACAGAGGTGGACTACCGAGGTGTCCCCGTTGAGGAGGCCCAGCCGGTGGGCCCCGCGCTGGAAGACCAATGGCCCTGAACCGGTGGCGCGGCGCAGGCCGCGCAAAATTTACAAGGGTTCAGCCCTGCAGTAGCTGTGCGGCCTCCTCGGCAAAATAGGTGAGGATTCCGTCCGCGCCCGCGCGCTTAAACGCCAATAGGGATTCGAGAATTACCGCCTCGCGCTGCAGCCAGCCATTTTCAAACGCGGCGCAATGCATGGCGTACTCGCCGCTTACCTGGTAGGCAAAAGTGGGTACTCGCAGCTCTTCTTTCACCCGGCGCACGATATCCAAATAGGGCATACCGGGCTTCACCATCACCATATCCGCACCCTCTTGCAGGTCTAGGGCGCACTCGTGTAAGGCTTCATCGGAATTGGCGGGGTCCATCTGGTAACTGGCTTTGCTGCCCCCCTTGAGGTTACTGGCGGAGCCGACAGCATCGCGGAAGGGGCCGTAGTAGGCGGAGGCGTATTTGGCAGCATAGGACATGATCAGGGTATTGCTGTGCCCGGCGCCTTCAAGTGCTGTACGAATAGCGCCGATACGGCCGTCCATCATGTCTGACGGCGCCACCATATCTGCGCCGGCTGCGGCATGGGAGAGGGCCTGCTGTACCAGTACCTCAACCGTCTCATCATTGATGATATAGCCGCTGTGATCCATCAAGCCATCCTGACCGTGGCTGGTGAACGGGTCCAGGGCCACATCGGTAATAACCCCTAACTCCGGCACGGCATTCTTCAATTCCCGCACGGCACGTTGGGCCAGGCCATTGGCATCGTGGGCAGCGCTGGCGCAGTCGGATTTCACCGAGGGGTCCACTACAGGAAACAGCGCGACGGCGGGAATACCGAGCTGTTGCAGGGACTTGGCCTTATTGGCCAACAGGTCCACACTGAGGCGCTCGACGCCGGGCATCGAAGCCACCCTCTGAGTTTCGCTGCGCCCCTCGATGACAAACAGGGGCAGGATCAGGTCGTCGCAGCTGAGCTGATTCTCCCTCACCAGTCGACGGGAAAAATCCTGCGCGCGCAGGCGGCGCAAGCGGGTGTTGGGGTAGGCTCCGCGGCCGAGATTTTGACTCATAGGGAATTACTCCGGCTATCGATAAGGCCGCAGCAATCCCGCGACCGCAATTGGCGGCCATCATATCAAATTGCCGCCACCGGTGATTTCCCTCAACTTGCTTTAGAGGCTGTTTGGCGTGGTGTGAAGAAAGGACACCAATTGCTTGCCGGCGGTTTCGATATGCGTGGCTAGCAGGGCTGCCGCTTCCTGTTCCTTCTTTTGTTGTAGGGCCTCGAGAATTGCGTAATGCTCTTTCTGGCTGGTGTTTTGGTAGTCCAGGCTGCGAGATTGGTAACCAATATAGCGCTCACATTGTCTGTGCAGATGCTCCACAGTAGCGAAAAGGGTGGGGCGCTCTGCGGCGAGGTAGATAGTGGCGTGAAATTGCCAGTTAAGACTGCCGATCTGCTCGGCTGAGAGGTTGGGGTTCCCCTCCATGGTATCGAGAATGTCTCGTGCCCGACCGATAATTTCCCCGGTGAGTTTTTTTTGTGCAAAGGTCTGTATTAGAGGTTCCAGACGCATACGTATCAGGTACAGATCTTCTACTTCCAACGGATCGAACTCGGGTACAGCGACACCCCGCTTGCCGTGGGGCGATAGCCAGCCTTCATTTTTCAACCGCTGCAAGGCGTCCCTTATGGGAATACGACTGACCTCGTAGAACTCGGCCAATTCAGCCTGCTTCAATGCTTGGCCTGCGGGAAAACGTCCCCGCTGTAAATCGGCTTTGATTTTCTCGTAAAGGTTCATTGGCCCTTTATTTATTATCCTGTTTGAAAAACCAATAACAGCCCAGTCCGCCGACCAGGCCCCAAAAAGCAGCGCCTATGCCCAAGAAGCTGATGCCTGAAGCGCTGACAAGAAAGGTGATTAGCGCCGCCTCACGGTTTTCTGTATCTGCGGTAGCACTCGCTAGGCAGTTGCCTAGTGTCCCAAGCAGCGCCAGGCCAGCCAGGCCGGCTATGAGTGCCTTGGGGAAATTACTGAATAATGCCACTACGGTGGCGCCGGATAATCCTACCAGAAGATAGAAGAAGCCCGCGGCAATCCCGGCCGTATAGCGTTTGTCTGGGTTGGGGTGTGCTTCGGGTCCGGTACAAATTGCCCCGGTAATCGACGCCAGGGTCAGGGTGAAGCCGCCGAAAGGAGTGAGAAGCAGGTTGGTTAATCCTGTTCCGCTGATCAGTGGAGAAACTGGCACTCGTTGGTAACCACTGGCGGCCAGGGTTGCAGCCCCTGGGAGATATTGAGAAGTCATTGTGACGATAAACAACGGGATGCCGACGCTGATTAGGGTTGAGAGTTTGAATTCCGGTGTAACCCAAATGGGCTTCGCAGCCTGCCAGTGAATCTGGTCAGGTGCGAACAATTGCAGTTTCCAGCAGACAGCCACCCCACAAGCGAGTACCAAAATAATGGCGTAACGGGGTATCCAGCGCCGCCCGATGAAATAGGCCAACAACATCGCACCCACTAGTACAGGCTGGGATTGCAATGAGGTGAAAGTAGCGAGGCCGAACTGGAGCAATATGCCCGCCAGCATGGCGCCGGCAATTGGGCCGGGTACTAGCCTGGCTACTCGTTCGAAGGCTCCGGAGAGGCCTACTACAAGGGTCAGCATAGCGCTAAAAAAAAATGCACCAATGGCCTCAGCAATTGGGATACCGCTGAGGCTGGTTGCTAGTAATGCTGCGCCGGGAGTCGACCATGCAGTAACAATCGGTGCGCGGTAATACCAGGAGAAGAAGATACCGGAGAGCCCCATCCCCAATCCCAGAGCACCGATCCAGGAAGCAATCATCGCCTCGTCTGCGCCGGCTGTACGGGCTGCTTCAAACACAATGGCTGCGGAGCTGGTTACGGCGACCAGCACGGCGATAAAGCCAGCGCTGATCGTGGACAGGCTGGTATCGGAAAGCAAGCTTCTCAAAATGTATACCTTTTTCATTTTGTATACATTTTTGATCACTAATAACAAAAGAACAACGTTTCTGCGACAAAGCGTTGATCTACAGTGCTTGGGGGCCGTTGATCTACAGTGCTTGGGGGCCGTTGTGATACTGGGAGAGCGTACAGGCACCCACCCTGCGATGGATGCCTGAGAGAGAAGGGCTAGTCGAGCCGGGCGAAGACGCGTTCTGCGGCAGCGATAGTCTCTTCGATATCCTCGTCGCTATGGGCGGCGGACATAAACCCGGCCTCATAGGAAGCGGGTGCCAGGTATACGCCTTCCTCAAGCATTCCGTGGAAGAATTGATTAAAGCGCTCGTTATTACAGGCCATTACCTGCTGGTAATTGGTGACTTGGGGTTCTTCGGTAAAGAAGAATCCGAACATACTGCCGGCTTTATTGGCGGTGATAGGAATACCGGCCTTTTTACTTGCGGCCAAGATACCTTCTACCAGACGATCTGTTCTGGCTACTAAAGGCTCATAGAAGCCGGCTTCCTCCACTAAACGTAAAGTTTCTAGGCCCGCAACCATGGCCACGGGATTGCCGGATAAAGTGCCGGCCTGATAAACCGGTCCCAGGGGGGCGATTTGCTCCATAATTTCGCGTTTTCCACCGAAGGCGCCTACCGGCATGCCTCCGCCGATAACCTTACCTAGGGTGGTCAGGTCCGCCTCGATACCGAAGTGGCCCTGGGCTCCGGTAAGGCTTACACGGAAGCCCGTCATTACTTCATCGAGAATCAGCAGGGCGCCGTGCTGGTCGCAGACTTCGCGCAATGTCTCGAGGAAACCGGGGACTGGAGGAATACAGTTCATATTGCCGGCAACGGGTTCCACGATAATACAGGCAATTTGGTCGCCAATTTCATCGAAGCAGGCGCGCACGCCGTCAGCATCGTTATAGCTCAGGGTAATTGTGTGGTCGGCCAGGGCGGAAGGAACACCGGGAGAGGAGGGCACGCCCATGGTTAGGGCTCCAGAGCCGGCTTTGACCAGTAGTGAGTCGGAATGACCGTGGTAGCAGCCCTCAAATTTCACAATTTTATCGCGCCCGGTGAAGCCGCGAGCGAGGCGGATAGCGCTCATGGTGGCTTCGGTACCGGAGTTGACGAAGCGCACCAGGTCCATATTGGGCCACAAGCGGCAGAGCTCTTCGGCAAGCTCGGTTTCCAGCTCGGTGGGGGCACCGAAGCTGAGGCCTGACTGGGCCTGCTCCACAACCGCTTCAATCACTTCCGGGTGTGCATGACCCAGCACCATCGGGCCCCAGGACTGTACATAGTCGATATAACGCTTATCGTCCGCATCGAAGAGGTAGGCGCCTTCGGCGCGACGGATAAACAGAGGGGTGCCGCCCACAGCGCGGAAAGCGCGCACCGGTGAGTTAACGCCGCCGGGGATAAATTGCTGGGCTTCAGCAAAGAGCTGCTCGGATTTACTCATAGAATTCATTCAGAAATTGCGAAAAAGGCCAAGAGTCAGCGGCCATTATCAGGGTGTGAAGCTCTAAGGACAATGCGTGAAGAGTCAGGGCGCAGTAGGGGAGGCTGGCTGGTAAGTCGCACCGACCTTAGTGTCGGTGCGGATCCTATTGTGCAATGAGGAGGGAAGTGCCCTAGCGTTCACACCAGAATAAGCGGTTGGGAATCGGCCGTCCCATCCCCAGACGACGGCTGTCGCGGATGGCGCTCCAGGCGTATTGCTGGCTGCGGCTCACTGTCTCGGTGATGGTCAGGCCGTGGGCGATATGACAGGCGATGGCGGTGGCGAGGGTGCCGCAGACCCCATAGGCTGCAGGTGGCAACCGCTCCCAGTGGAATTCACGGATCAGGCCGCGTTCATCGTAGAGGCGATTCTGCAGTTGTTGCTCATGCGGTACTCCGGTGAGGAGCAGGTAGCGACAACCGCTTTCCAACAATTCCTGGGCCATAGCATCATGGGTGTCGGCCTCTACTGCCATGGCGCGCGCCTCACGGCGGTTGGGGCAGACCATGGTGGCATATGGCAATAACAGAGAGGTCATGGCCTCCCAGAGAGGCGGGGCCAGTACACTCTCTTTATCGGCCAGGGTGGCATCTGGGTCGATAATGACTGGAACGTCCGGGTAGTCGCGCAGCACGCTGTGCAATGCCCGCACATTTTCCACCGAACCGAGATAGCCAACCTTGATAGCCGCTATCGGCATATCTTCAAGGACCGTGCGGGCCTGCTCAATTAAAAGGCTGTCATCCACTGGCGCTACGCCGAGCAGTTCCCCGGTATTGCAAACGCTGATGGCGGAGACGACGGAGGCTGCATGGCAGCCCAAACTGACGGCCGTTTCTGTATCTGCGCCTATTCCTGCGCTGCCACTGGGGTCGTGGTGGGTGACGGTCAAAATAATGGGCTGCGGTGTATCCATAAAAGATCTACATGACTGCCAATTGCTGTGCGCCTAATTTTAGTTCCTGTAAGCCCCACATAAAGAATGATTTTGCGCCAAATTAAAATGGCTTCACGACGGCTAAAATTACAATGGCGAATAGAGCCACTGTTGGAACCTCATTAAAGATACGGAAGTAACGCCCGCTGCGGGTATTGGTGCCCTGGGCGAACTTACGAACGTAGGCGCCACACATATGATGATAGGCCAGGAGCAATACAACGAAGGTGAGTTTCGCGTGCATCCAGCCGGCTGAGGTGTAGTAGCTGGGATTCAAGCTGTACAGCCAAATACCCAGGCCGACGGTGGCGAGCATGGCCGGAATGGCGATCCCCCGATACAGCCGCCGTTCCATGATGCAGAAACGATCGCGGCTAAGGGCGTCGGTAGCATCTACGTGGTAGACGAAAAGACGCGGTAAATAAAACAGCGCGGCAAACCAACATACCATGGCAATAATGTGAAAAGCCTTGATCCACAACATGGAATATCCCCTCAAAAATAAAAACGGAAACGATTATTTCCGGTAAAAGTTATCGATCTGTAGCGGCAGAATAATGCCCGCGATGCGATTGTCCAGAGAACCGCTCTGATGGCGGCTGATGTAGAGAGCGTCGGCACCGGTTTTTTTCAGTTCCTGCTGGGCCTCCAACATAGTGGCCCGCCAATTTAATTCCGCCATTTGTTTGCGCTCACCGGGAATTTTTAACAAATCAATAGTTGCTGCTTTTTCCCCGATTTTTTGTTCGTGCTCAACAAGAGACTCTTCACTTCCCTCCTCTCCACTGCCCTGGAGGAATGTAGCCAAGTCAGCGGCGCGTAAGAGTTCAGGCGGTTTTTCATTAGATAGGTCGATCAATATCCATTGGGGGTGTTGTGCGATGTAACTCTGTGCCTGCTCTACAGTAATTTCCTGTTGAGCAACAATAAAACGCCGATCCATTTGACTTGCAACACCCACACCACTGAGCATCTGCTGACGCCAGGTTGGGGTGCCGGCCTTGTCTAATGCACGCAGTGTCTCCAGGTAAATTCCCTGGGTGCCGAAAAATTGTCGACTGATCAAGGTGGCCACCACGATCATCATCATGCCGGGGAACAGCACATTGGGGTTGTAGGTCAATTCGAGAATAGCGAGTAGGGCGGCGAGGGGTGCGTTGAGCATGGCAGCCATCATTGCTGCCATACCCACCATGGCGTAAAAGCCAGGGCTCGCGGTGTGCTCACCCAGCCACATATTGGCAAGGCCGCCGGCGATGCCACCGAGACAGGCACCGAGGATCAGGCTGGGTCCAATGACGCCTCCGGGAATACCCAACCCGGACCCCAGAGCGGTGGCAACCAGCTTGGCCGCAACAATAACCACCAAAGTGTTTACGCCCAACTCTCCCAGCATGGCCATTTGCAATGTGTCGTAGCCCCCACCGAGAATTTCTGGGACCCAGATTCCGATGGTGCCTGTCACCAGGCCGACCACTAAAAAACGCAATAGTGGGGATCGATTATTCTGCTTGGTGAGTTTGCGGTGGGCCAGTATGAAAAGTGCAGCCAGAAAGCCGATAGCCAGTGCACACAAAAATAAAATTGGCAATTCGGCCAGGGAGTTGAGATGGATTGCCGGCACATTAAAGTCTGGTTCGCGTCCAAAAGTGAGCTGGGTGATTGCGCTCCCAGTTACCGCCGCCAACATAACCGGTAAAAAACCGGCCACGGAATATTCCAGCATTACCACTTCCATAGCGAATACCACACCGGCCAGGGGGGTGTTGAAAGAAGCGGCAATCGCGGCGGCAACACCACAACCGAGCAGGTTGCGCGCAGAATTATTGGGTAGTCGCAGTGTACGGGCTAACCAGCTACCGCTGGCGGCACCCAGATGTACGGCTGGGCCTTCTCGCCCGACCGAATGCCCGCTAATTAGGGCGATGGCACCGGCGAAAAATTGCAGTATTGCGTTGGATATCGGCATATTGCCCTGGTGGTTATAGAGACGGTCGAGCACATGCACTACACCGACGTCGTAGCGCTTGGGACTGAGCACCAGGTAAATAACCCCGATGAGTAGAGAGCCGATTATCGGTAGGGCAAACCGCCACTGTGGCGGCAACGACTCATAATTTTGGGGGACTGAAAGAAAAAAAGTTGTCGGCCACTCCATAGCAAAACGGAATAACACTGTGACTCCACCGGCGAGTGCTCCGGTAATCAAAGCCATGCCAAGCAGTGGTGCCAGGGCTTCCCGGGCAGAGAGTTGCAGGCGGATCTGTTCCAGGCCGTTTGTCTTTGGTAAGTAACGGCTCAGGGTGCTTTTAAGTGAAATCCTGGGGCGCTGTGACACCGCACATCCTTCAAGGTCCGGGGCTTGTGTTAGAGTGCTTGGCTGATTTTATGATTATCGTCTCAATTGACGAATTTATCGGGAGAGTTTTGCAAGGTGATTAAGGTAGCAATTGTCGGAGGCACCGGCTACACGGGAGTGGAACTGCTGCGGATTTTGGCGACACATCCTCAGGTAAAGGTAACCGCAATCACCTCACGATCCCTGAAGGGCACACCTGTCGCAGAATTATTTCCCAGTCTGCGTGGTCATTATGACCTGGCTTTTTGTGAACCGAATGTTGAGCAGCTGGCTAGCTGTGATCTTGTATTTTTTGCGACTCCCCATGGAGTTGCACAAGCGCAGGTGCCGGCGCTGATTGAACGCGGCGTGCGGGTGGTCGACCTCTCCGCTGATTTTCGTCTCAAGGACATTCCCTCCTGGGAAGCCTGGTACGGTCAGCAGCACGCAGCTCCGGCCTTGGCCAAGGAGGCGGTTTACGGGTTACCCGAAGTCAACCGCGCCGATATTGCAGCTGCGCAGCTGGTGGCTTGTCCCGGTTGCTATCCCACTGCGATTCAGTTGGGCTGGATCCCTCTAGTGGAAGCGGGGGTAGTGGAACCATCAGAACTGATTGCCAGTGCGGCCAGTGGTGCTAGTGGTGCCGGGCGTCAGGCCAAGACCGATCTAATTCTGGCGGAAAATAGCGATAACTTCCGCGCTTACTCCGCTGCGGGCCATCGCCATTTACCAGAGATTGAGCAGGGGTTGCGGAATATACAACCACTCGGTGCCAACCCGATAAAGGTGACATTTGTGCCGCACCTACTTCCTATGGTCAGGGGCATCCACGCCACACTTTTTGCTAAAACCAGCTCCTCAGCGAGCCTGTCGGCAAGTGAATTGCAGATGCTATTTGAGCAGCGTTACAAAGATGAGCCCTTTGTGGATGTACTGCCGGCTGGAAGTCACCCTCAAACCCGTAGTGTGCGCGGAACAAATATGTGCAGGATTTCCGTGATGCAGCCTCAGGATCGGGATACCCTGGTGGTAATGTCGGTGATCGACAATCTTGCCAAGGGCGCCTCGGCTCAGGCGGTCCAAAATATGAACATTATGTTTGGCTTAACTGAGACGTTGGGCTTGGAGAGCCCTGCGCTGCTGCCTTAAAATCAAAAAATTACGACAACCGGCAACTCCGGTTTGGCCCCAGCGAATTTTATGGAGCTCAAAGTGAAAGGCAGCAAGCAGTACCGTATGAAAGTGGTGCCTCATCGCCCCTTCTCCGGCGTGATTGCCGTAGGTGGAGTCACCTTGTTGGTTTTGGTCACCGCTGCTGGCTCTTATTTTGCGGGCCAATACCATCTACGTAAAAACCTCGATGAAAAGACTCTGGAGTACACCCGGGTGCTGGAGAAACTCGTGGCGCTTAATAGCGAGAATGAAGCGTTGCGCCTGCGTGCAGCTACCGCCGAGCAGTCTTTGGTAATCGGTGAGCAGGCCAGTGAAGCGGTGCGAACTGAGTTGGTGCAGAAAGAGAGTCAGATTGCCGAGCTGAAGCAGGAAATCTCTTTTTATCGAGGGGTCATGGCGCCAGCAGAAGGAGGGGAAGGGGTTTCAATTGGACGTTTTATTCTCTCCCAGACTGCTGATGCGCGCAGCTATCAGTACAAGCTGCAAGTGCAGCAGTCGGCAGCGCGCCGCAATGTAATCAAGGGGGCTGCCACTTTTACAGTTGTGGGTCGTCAAGATGGTGAGCCAATGCGCTACGCCCTCAAAGACTTATCGGAGCAGGTGGATACAGAGTCTATACCGCTGCGTTTTAAATATTTTCAGAACATTGAGGGTGAGTTGAGCCTACCGGAAGGATTTATTCCAGAGGGTGTGGAGCTGTCGCTCAAATCCAGTGGGCGCACGGGTTTCAATATTGAACAGCGCTACGGCTGGTTGGTACAGAAAAGCTAGCATTGATGCCAAAGGCATGAGGTTTTAGGGATTATGTTAAGAAAAAAAGAGAAGCACGTAACTATGGCCAGCACCGGTAGTAACCATACCACTCTGATCGCGCGCCAGACGGAAGTCACTGGCGATATACACTTTCGAGGTAACCTGGTAATCGAGGGCAAAGTAAAGGGCAATGTTTCCGCTCATAGCGACAGCGATGCCCGCTTACAGATTGTCGAGGGTGGCGTTATAGAGGGAGAAATCCGTGTGCCCCAGGTGGTCATCAATGGTAATGTGAGTGGAGATGTATTCGCTGCCCGCCATTTGGAATTGGCGTCCAAGGCGATGGTAGAGGGCAATGTACACTACAAGTTGATTGAGATGATGAAAGGTGCCCAGGTCAATGGCGCCTTGGTTTCCAATGCCGACCTCAGTTCTGCGGGTGAGCCCCCTATGATTGGGTATTCCGAAGACGAGACGGTGATAGAAGCCTCTTAAACTAAACCGTAAATTACTGCCCCAGTTCTCACTGATGCTGGGGTCTGTTGTGCCAAATACTTGACTGATTTGCTGGGTTTAAGCAAGATGACGCCCCCGAGGCTGTGCTCAGTATGGTTTTTATACGAGCTGCGAACGTCCCGATGAGTTGAGAGAGACTTATGTCAGAAGCTGTATCCTTTTCTCCTGCACCACTAGTGGTCACCGATAAAGCGGTGGCTAAGGTCAAGAGCCTGTTGGAAGAGGAGGGCAACCCGGAATTAAAGCTCAGGGTCTTTGTAACCGGTGGCGGCTGCTCTGGATTCCAGTACGGTTTTACCTTCGATGAACTGGTTGCCGAAGACGATGCCATTATCGAAAAGGATGGTATCCAGGTACTGGTTGATGCGATGAGCTACCCCTATTTAGTGGGTGCCAATGTGGACTACGAGGAGGGACTAGCCGGTTCCCGCTTTGTGGTGCAAAACCCCAATGCCTCTTCGACCTGTGGCTGCGGCTCATCTTTCTCAATCTGAGCCGCTCGTCAGCTAGCCGCTTAAGGGGGATAGATAGCCCCTAGCACGGCTTCTTTTTTTGCTCCGGTCACACCGGGGCAATTACCGGGCAGGCCGAGTAATGTCTGCCGTGCCAACCAAGCAAAGCCCACTGCCTCAAGCCAATCGGCATCAATACCATAGGTGCCGGTATCGGCAATCGACCAAGTGGGCAATCGCCTCTGCAACCTGGATAACAAATCCTTATTCCTGGCCCCGCCACCGCATATTAGCAACTCTCCACCATCAGCGAATGAATGCACGGCTTCAGCAATACTCGCAGCGGTAACTTCCGATAGAGTTGCCTGTACATCTGCGGGAGCTAACTCTAGCCCAGCCAGGGCCTGTTCTAGCCAGTTGGCATTGAAAGTTTCACGCCCAGTGCTCTTGGGAGGCTCAGCGGAGAAGTAGGGGGCTGACATCAAACGATTGAGCAACTCGGGACTTACGCGTCCGCTGGCTGCCCAGCCGCCGTCCCGATCGAAAGGTTGTTTTTTGTGCAGACCTACCCAGTAATCCAGTAGGGCATTGCCGGGGCCAGTATCGTAACCACAAATGCTGCCATCGGCTTTCAGCTCGGTGATATTGGCCATGCCGCCAATATTGACAACGGCACGGTTGCCTTCGGTTTTGAATGCGGCGCGGTGGAAGGCGGGCATCAATGGTGCCCCTTGGCCTCCCAGGGCCATATCGCGTCGACGAAAATCTGCGATAGTGCTGATACCCGTCAGTGCCGCAATGGTGTTGGGGTCGCCCAACTGTAGGGTAAAGGGGGAGCTAACGGTGCCGGGTGGCCGGTGCCTGACAGTTTGTCCGTGGCTGCCGACTGCGGTGACATCGCTCGGTTCTATACCGGCACGAGCTAATAGGGTATTCGTAGCCTCGGCAAATACTTGGCCGAGCTGTCGATCCAGCTGTCCCGCACGGTCTAATTCTGAGGGACCTGGAGAGCATAGAGCGAGGATGGCACTGCGCAATGAAGGGTGGATAGGGTGGCTTAGAGCTGCCAGGATGCGCGGCTTGATTTTCTCTTCGCCGCCAAAGTCGACCAGTACCGCGTCGATAGCATCGACGCTGGTACCGGACATCAGGCCGATAAAAAGATCGGACATAAAAATAGTGCTTGTTTAGTTGTCGTCTTCGAGTTTTGCCAGGGCGGGGCCCTGATAATTTTCCAGCTTAGCCAGCAGCGGTTGGGTTTGGTTTTTAAAGCGCGTCATTTCCGCTGAGGGCACAGACTTGGCCTTGGGCAGTTTACGCACGATCGTGGCCGGGTTGCGGTGTCTGCCGTCCACCAGGAATTCATAGTGCAAGTGAGGGCCGGTGGCATAGCCAGTAGAGCCGACAGTGCCAATAACCTGGCGCTGTTTTACTCGTTGGCCTCTCTTCACTTTACGCTTTGTTAGGTGCAAATAGCGGGTAACGTAGCGTTCGCCATGCTGAATAAATACATAGTTGCCATTGGGCTTACTGTAGCCGGATGCAATGACTCGGCCGTCGCCCGTTGAGTAAACTGGAGTGCCGCGCGGAGCAGCATAATCGGTACCGTTGTGAGGACGACGCGACTTGAACACTGGATGTAGACGGCGAGGATTAAAGTGTGAGCTGATACGCACTATATCCAATGGCGTGCGAATAAACGCCTTACGCATGCTTTTACCTTCAGGTGTGAAGTAATTGGCATCGCCACTACTATCGACATAGCGAACTGCGCTGTAAGTATTTCCCTGATTGGTAAAGCTGACGGCGAGAATAGGACCATTGCCGATTTTCTCTCCGTCGAGGAATTTTTCTTCAAACATCACACTGAAACTGTCGCCTTTGCGAATATCCAGTGCGAAATCGATATCCGAGCTAAAGACATCGGCCATTTCCATGATCAGGCTATCGCTCAAACCGGCATCACTACCGGCAACAAATAATGAGCTATCAATTTGTCCCTGGCGGTAAGCTGGATGGCTGTCGGGTTCACGCTGGACTAAATCGTGTTGGAACCTGCTTTCCGCATCGCGGGTAAATCTGACCTGACTGAGTTGGTCTTTTTGCAGCGCTAAACCCTGCAATTTTCCATCCGCATTGACTGTAAAGGTCAATTCTTCGCCAGGATTGAGTCGCGCTAATTTTTTCGCCTCCTTGCCACTACCCAGTAGTTGATACATCTCCCCGGCGCTCACTTTGGCGCGCTTAAACAGATCGGATAGAGTGTCACCATTACGTACGGTCAAGCTTAATGACTGTACTTTAGCCACAGCTGCTGTGGCTAATGCAATACCTTGCTCGGGAGCAACTTTCTCAACATGCACGGGTTGCTGATCAGTCACGGTCTCTTCAGTTGAAGATAAATTGACGGGAAGCGGCATACGCTTGGCTTCCACTTCCGGCGTTGGAATAAAAACTGCCAACACCAGCACACAGGCCGCGGCACTAGCCGTGAGTGCATGTACGCGGGGAAAATGTTTGGGCAAGGCGCCTATACGGACACGGGATGTCGGTTTGCGATGATTCTGCATGGTATTAACGGGCGGCGCCGGCTGTGGTTGTTATCTGCGCTTGGAATAATGAGTGTTTAAAAAACAGGCATTGAAGAGGCTTTATAGCAAAAAAGCCGCCTGGGTTCACTGGG